>CAWHXY010000001.1:0-78129 GCA_963833575.1 Candidatus Bathyarchaeota archaeon
CTTGAACGAGGGAAATGTTTGAACGAGCAACCGAAACTACTGATGCAAAAACGTTAACCCGTGGGCGGATTAGCAGAAAGCTCTCGCTGGCTGAGTCCAAATTCCCACATACTTTTCCACCGAGGAAATAGCTCACGATGAGTGGTGTGGAATGGCTGGACTTACAAAAACGCAAAAACCGTCCGAACGCGTATTTGGTAACAAAGCCGTTGCAAATACTTGTAAGTCGGATTCTCAGTTCGCCGGCACCAGTCCCCTCTGCCCACAATGCAGATCCGCCAAAGTCTGGCGCGATGCCCTGCGCTATACTGATTTTGGAGACAAAATACAGCGATGGCTCTGTCGAGAGTGCGGTTTCCGATTCTCAGACCCAAACGACGTTAAAAATGCTTGGGGTTCGCGCGAAAAAGCTGCAAAGTTCTCATCTGCAAATGAAATAAAAGCTTGTAACGACACACTATATACCAGCCAAATATGCGTCACGGAGACGAAAAACTTGGCAGCAGAACAACAGAAAACTGAAGTTCTGCGGAGAAACGAAACATCCACAGCTAACGGTAAAATCATTGAGTACGAGTTCTGGATGCTAAAACAAGGATACGCAAAGAGCACCATAGAATGCCGAATAAAAATTATGAAACGCCTCATAAAACTCGGAGCTTGCATCTACGATCCAGAGTCAATAAAAGAAATCATAGCAAGACAACCCTGGAGCGAAGGCAGAAAAGAAATCGTCGTTGAAGCCTACACCAACTTCCTAATCATGGCTGGAGGCAAATGGGATCCGCCGAGATATCACCGAATCGAAAAAATACCCTTCATCCCAACAGAGCAAGAAATCGACCAACTCATCGCCGGATGCGGAGAAAAATCCTCAGCGCTCCTTCAATCACTCAAAGAAACAGGAATGCGAATAGGAGAAGCCTGGAACCTCAAATGGACCGACATAGACTTCGTAAACTCAACAATTAGCATAACACCTGAAAAAGGCAGCCATGCGAGAATGTTCAAAATTTCAAGCAAACTGCTAGCAATGATAAACAAGATGCCTAGGAAGTCAGCTAAAATATTCGGCACCTACGAACTGCGAGGATACAGGAGCTCATTCGTTGGACAACGCAAAAGAACAGCACGCAAACTTCAAAACCCACGAATAAACCAAATAACATTTCACACATTCCGCCACTGGAAAGCAACCATGGAATACCACAAAACCAAAGACATCCTCCACGTCATGCGACTCTGCTCGGCCACAAAAACATCAAAAACACTCTAATCTACACCCAACTGGTAACTTTCCAAAACGATGACTACACCTGTAAAGTTGCAGCAAACATTAAGGAAGCATCCGAGCTTATCGAAGCAGGTTACGAATATGTCTGCGAAATGGATAGCCAAAAACTCTTCAGGAAGCGCAAATAAAATTACTAAAACTTTTATCGCCAGAGAGCTGGGGGTTTATCCAAAAGAGCTGGGGATGGGAATTGAACCCATATATAACAGCTCTGCAGGCTGTCGCCTGAACCATTCGGCCACCCCAGCATCTTTAATCTAGTTTGGAGTCCCACATAAAAATATTGTTGGCTCTATAGCTTTATCTACTATTCAAATTTAATGCTTGGCTGCTGAATTATTTTTTGAAGGCTAAACCGGAGAATAATGCAACTGTTTTATCCAGATTTTTCACGGTTACTTGGTATAAGCCCATTGTTTTGCCGTCAGAAACCCTAACTGCTTCAGCCATTAGCGTATCTCCTTCAACAGAGGGCTTAAGAAAATTTATGCTAACCTGAACTGCGACAGCAACATTATCTCCAAAGTTGCATGCTTGAGCAAAAGCATAGTCTGCCATTGAAAAGATTGCGCCGCCATGAGTGAAGCCCAATGCATTTGTATGGTTTTTCTCAACTTTCATTGAAACTTTTGCGTAGCCGTCTTTTGTTTCGAGAACCTTCATGCCTAGAGCTTCGGCAAAATGGTCTGTGCCTTTCATTTTGTTTTTGTTCCTTTAGGTTTGTCCTCGGTTATTATGTAAGTATAGAATTTGCGGAGCAGTGATGTTAAGCCTTTAGGAGAGAAAATAACGATAATGAGGAGGATAACGCCAATGATTAGGTAGGTTAATGGTGGTCCAGCATAACTGACTTTGGGAAATAATGGGCCAAGGGTTGAACTCAAAGATTGAGTTACACTTTGAAGGCTCAGAATTTGTATGATGGATGTTAGGAAAATTGCTCCGATAATTGGTCCACTTAATGTGCCTAAGCCTCCTATGACCGTCATTATTAGCGGCAAAAACGAATTTGCAGGAGAGAAAATGGAATTGTCAACAAACCTGATGAAATAAACGTATAATCCTCCTGCTATGCCAGCAAAAAAAGTGCTAATAACAAACGCTATTAACTTGTATTTGGCCGTGTTAATTCCAATCATTCGAGCTTCAGCTTCATTCCCATGAATGGCTCTGAAAGCCAACCCCATGCGCGACTTCATAATTAAATACATAACCGTGATGGAAGTTGCCGCGAAAGATATCACTAAAATGTAAAATGAGTATCCTCCAGGCACAAATGTTGTTGGTGCAAAACCGCTTATCCCGTTAGTGAAAGAATCAAATTGGCTTGAAAGACTGTAGGCGATTACTGTGAAACCGAAGGTTACCATAGCTAGATACCAGGCTTTCAACCGTACACAAGCTAAACCAATCAACAAGCCGATTCCAGCAGAAATCAAGCCCCCGATGAGAAGCACAGAAACTTGAATAAGCACAGACAAAGCTCCAATCGGAATCGAATTGACACCCAAAACCCCAATTAAGCCATTTGATATTCTTCCACCAATTATTGCCGATGAGAAACCGCCGATCCCCAAGAAAGCAGCATGCCCAAGTGAGCCTTGCCCTGAATTAGCTAGAAAATTCCAGCTTGCCGCATAAATTGCAAAAATAAAAATTAACGTAAAAACGAACAAGAAGAAACTATCAGTAATGAATATTGGAATCAAGGCTAAAACTGCAAAGCAGACCACTAAAAGTTGAAAAGATTTAGAACGAAAGAACATGGTCAGTTGCTGTTGTAGTGGCATGCTATTCTCCCTTAATCCCGAATAATCCATTAGGCTTGATTATGAGTACAACTATGAGTAGAATAAAAGCAACTGCGCTAGACCAGATTCCCCCGAAAAACAGCGTAGCTAACTGTTCAGTAATTCCATAAAGCAATGCTCCAACGATGGCTCCTCGTATGCTTCCTAAGCCTCCAAGAATGATAATTGCAAACGCTATGATTGTTGGCATGGATCCGCTTTGTGAATTGAAGGAAAAGATGATTCCGTACAATCCACCGGCGGCAGCGGCTAACGCTGAACCTAAGGCAAAAGTAATCATGTATATCTTTTCAACGTTTATGCCCATCAGCGTTGCTGTTTTGTTGATTTGACTTGTTGCTCTCATTGCTAAACCAATCTTTGTTTTGTACAAGAGCAATCCGAAACTAACTAAAACAGCGGCCACTACAAAAATCGCAACAATGCGGTCATATGTTATCGATATGCAGGTTAAGTTCAAACTGGAGCCGTAAAAAGGGCTTTTGATCTGCTGAGATTGATCTCCCCAAATAAGTAAGGCCGCGTTCTCAAAAATATAGATCAAACCAAGACTAACAAAAATTTCATTTAGTTTTTCCGTTCCTAAAACTCTACGAAAAGTTAAGCGTTCAATTACTACACCTAACCCAGCAACAGCAATCATCGAGACAAGAATTGCCACGTATGCGTTTAAGCCGGTGGCAACGGAGATTGTCCAAGTGAGGTACGCGCCTATCATGAGAAATTGGCCGTGGGCAAAATTGACTAGTTTCATAACGCCAAAAATAATGTTTAGTCCGGAAGCAAGCAACATGTAAATGCAGCCTATTGCGATACCCCAAATCAAAGTTAGAGCAATTGTTCCAGCGGTTATGTCCATGTTGCAGTTGTTCCCTCAATCATTATCAATAAACTCTTGGCTTTGTTATCCTCACTTGACTATTTAAAATGTTTTTTAGTTTGAGAAAATTAAAAGAAGAAAAATTTTTGGTAGGAAGCTTATTTTAGCTTCCAGGTTGGTAGCCTGTTGGCAATGTAAAGTCTGCTTGTTTGAAATTGCTTATGCCTGGTACTGTTGCTGGCCAAACTATTTGAGACTCCAATTGACTAGTTGTCGCGTTCCATTTGAGTTGCTCCATGAACGTCACTGGGCCAATTTCGTGATAGTTAACGCCTGTGCTGAATTGTATTTTGCCTGTACTGGTTAAGAGGAGTCTTTGGGGCATGTTTGTGTTCTCTATTGCTTGGCGTACAGATGCTTTGTCGAGTGTTCCAGCGTTTTGAATCGCGCTCTTTGCGATGTAGACTGCATCATATGTGTCAACTCCCATCATTCCTGGCATTACATGGTAGGTTTGGTTGAACTTCAGTGAATAAGCTTGTACTGCTGGCAAATATGAGGGCACTTGGAATGGGTCCATTTTAGACTCCAAAAGTTGGTCGTTACCAGTTGCTCCTAGCAGATTGTAGAATACTGGGTCTTGATTGTTCTCTACAGCAGCGTAAACAGTTTTTAATCCTACGTCATTCCATCCTTGCTGGATAACCAATGGGGTTATGTCTGGATTGTCAGCGACAAATACTGCGTCTGGATTTGCTTGCTTGATTACGGTTAAGTCAGTTTGGAAACTGTTGGCGGTTGTTGGGTGTTTTCTGTCTGCTACAATCGTAATTGGTAAGCTTTCGTTTTGGATCCAATATTTAGCTGCTTGTTCAACAGCGTTCCCAAAAGAGTCATCACGGTAATACAACGCAAGATTGAAATTTCGGTTTGGCGCTACCATCGGTTTCATTTCTTGAGCAAAGAAGTCAACAACTGTTTTTGCGTAATCGTAGGTTGTCGTGCAATAGTGGAACATGTAACTTACTCCCTCAGCGTCACTGAGACTGTAAGTTCCCGTTGCTCCAAATCCGCCATAGTTGCCTTGTGGTCCTCTTCTTGTGACAAGCTGGTTTGACGCTCCGGTGATTATGAAAGGAACTTTGTTTTGGATAGCTACTACTTCGTCAGCAAGAGTCGCTGCACTTCCATAACCGCCGATGAGCATATCTACTTGGTCAGATTGAACCGCTTTAGTCATTGCTGTAACTGCATCGGCAGGTACTCCGTCAGTTCCGGTGTCAACTGTTACTAAAGTTATGTTCACTTTAGTGTTCCACCCCGAA
Source organism: Candidatus Bathyarchaeota archaeon (assembly GCA_963833575.1). Classification (GTDB taxonomy): domain Archaea; phylum Thermoproteota; class Bathyarchaeia; order Bathyarchaeales; family Bathycorpusculaceae; genus Bathycorpusculum. The sequence goes on from CAWHXY010000001.1 coordinate 5,251, forward strand.
ACCGAGATTCCGCCTCCGCTATTAATTTCGTCCACGGCCATTTGTGCTGCTTTCTGCATGTCTTGTCCGATTGAAGTAGACAATGGTGCAACTAAACCAATTTTGACATTTCGAGCATCTGCCGAAGCTGCTGGTTTTGTTGTTAATTCGTAAGCTGCAACGCTTGATATCGCTATTATTGCAATTACTATCAAAGCTAGTATTTTCTTATTCAATATATTTCCCCTGCTTTTTCTTTGCTATATCAATGGATATAGCTAATAAAATTAACTCATAATACGCTTTTTCTGCCCAGTTCAAACGCTTTGAGGTTTAAGTTAATGTATTTTTCTTTTATCCTGCCCGCTATTGCCTCTTGGAAAGCTTCTTGTTTTACTGGAACATCGGGCAGAGCAGATAAGGCTCCAAGAAGAATGGTATTTACAACCAGAAGGTTTCCTAATTTTTGAGCCATGCCCGCTCCATCTACCTCATGAACCTTACCTTTGGACCTTAAAATCTGCATTAATTCTTCAGTTTTCTTAGGTTTAACCCCTGATACACTGCAACTTGGAGGAATATATTTCATGTTAACAACTATGTTGCCGTTATTTTTTAGCATAGGAACTGCTCTCGCCGTTTCAAGCATTTCGAAACCAACCAGCACATCAGCTTTTCCAGTTTCAATCAGCGGAGACTCAACCTTATCACCAATTCTTGCATACGCCACAATCGAGCCTCCCCTTTGTGCCATACCATGAATTTCAGCTTTAGCGACATCAAAACCGTCAATCATTGCAGCTTCACAATATATGTCACTTAAAACTACAACCCCTTGCCCTCCAACGCCGCTAAAAACTGTATCAATTTTCATTTTTCTTTTCTCCTTATGGCTTCGAAGGGACAGACAGTCTCGCAGACGCCACATCCGTAACAAAGAGTCGTATCTATCTCGGCTCGTTCGCCCGATTGGGAGATGGCTGGGCACCCGAAGGCTTTTACGCACACTCCGCAACCGTTGCATTTTTCCAGGACTTCTCTAGGTTTGCCTCTTTCGATTAATAGTGGACAGGGTTTTTGTGAGATGATGACTGATGGTCCATTATATTCGAGTGCTTGTCTTATTGCCTCGGTTGTGGCTTTAATGTCATATGGATCCACGATGTCGACTTTGTCTATTCCAATGGCTTTTGCCACATCTTGAATTCTGACTATTTTCGCGTCAAAACCCATGGCAGTTTTTCCAGAGCTTGGTGTCGGCTGATGACCGGTCATGGCAACCGTGCTGTTATCCAGGATAATAACGCAGACGTTAGCCTTGTTGTACACTATATTTAGCAATCCGGGCATTCCCGCATGGAAAAAAGTTGAATCCCCAATAACTGCGAAAACCTTCTCTTTTACTCCAGCATGAACCATCCCTGCAGCCTGCGAAATTCCAGCCCCCATACATAAGCAAGATTGAACGGTAGTTACAGGCGGCAAAACACCAAGCGTATAACAACCAATGTCGCCAGTGACAATTTTATCATCTGATTTTCCAGTCAAACTCAATGCGCTTTCAGGGCAAGCGGGAATACATTTCGGATCTCCATTGCAGGTGTCGCAAATCATGACTTTATGTGTGTTCGGATGAAGCGTGATTGCGCCGTATTTGCAGGTTTCCATGCACCATCTGCAGCCATTGCATTTTTCTTCATCAACCGAAATGGCGCCAGTTTCTGGTGATTGCCTTATCGCTTTTGGTTCGCAAGCGATTACGCATGGCGCATCTTTGCATGAATTGCAGGTTACTGCAGTATTGAAGGTTTGACCGATTCTAACTGAACGGATTCTAGATTTTATGGGATTGAATACTTTTTCTTTCTCAAAAGAGCAAGCGTATTCGCATATGTCGCAGCCTACACATTTTTCGCTGTCGCAATGGACATGCTGGTTAACCATGTTTAATGCATAGTAGAAGGCACGATGAGGGCATCCTGGGCAAAGCGCAGGCGGCCTTGGAGGCAAATTCAAAATCGCAGGAATCTCCCCCTTAGACGTCAAATGTAAATTTGCAAGAACTTGCCGTACTCTATCGGGCGTAAGCTCGCCAATTTCCTCCAATCCCAGCTCGTTTTTTCCTAAAACATGCAAGCCTAATCTCTGGAAGTTTTCCTCAAGATAAGGTCTTAGCTCCTCAATTACAATCATTTTTTTGACTTTAAGTGCAAATCTTCTGGCCATTTCTGTTGGAAAAGGATAAACAAACCCTAACTTTAGCCACGAAAACTTTTTCGTGTCAAGAACTGACCGCGCATAATAGTAACCTACTCCGCTTCCTACTATTCCAATTTCACTTGAATTGTCTTCAATAAAATTGAATCTTGAATGGTTGACAAGTGTTTTTGCCTCAGCCATCTTGACCTCTAAAACTCTGTGTTGCCGAATAGCATTTGAAGGGACCATAACCCATTTTGAACTTTGCTTGTCAAATTTCGGCTTTCGAGTCAGATTTTGCATTCGGCCAAGTTTCACTCTGGCTTTTCCGTGAGCTACTCTTGTTGTTAAGCGCAGTATGACTGGCAAATGCAGTTTTTCGCTTATCTCAAAGCCTTCTTTCGCCATATCCAAGGCCTCCTGAGGGCTACCAGCATCAAGCAACGGTAACTTTGAGTGCAGCGCAAAGTATCTCGTATCCTGCTCATTTTGGCTACTATGTAATGCAGGATCATCGCATACCGCAATTACCATTCCGCCCTCAATTCCCGTGTAAGCTAAAGTCATAGCGGCATCAGCAGCCACGTTTAAGCCAACATGCTTCATAGAAACAATAGAGCGAACACCTGCCATTGAAGCGCCGGCAGCAACCTCCGCAGCCACAATCTCGTTAATGCTCCATTCAGCATAAATACCGAATTCTCTTGCAAATTCAGCAATGGTTTCCAAAATTTCAGTGGCCGGAGTTCCAGGATAGGATGAAGCAACTTTCACGCTGGCTTCCAAAGCCCCTCTTGCAACAGCTTCATCGCCGTTTAACAAGGCAAAAGTGGCTGGCTTATCTTGTGCAATCTTGGAAGTCATGTTGAATCCTTTACATTTTGCCTTTGCGCAAATCCAAAACTCTTTTTGCTTTTCCTTCGGTTCTAGGGAGCTCGCCTGGCTTAACAATTTCCACATCAGCGGATATGCCAGTTACTATGTGAATTCTTTTCTGGATGTCATTCTTCAACGCATTCTTATCCATCTTTGGATCTTTGGAAGCTTTTTCAGATAATTCGACCTTTACAACAAACGTGTCTAATGCTCCAGGCCTATCAACTACTATGAGATATTGAGTAGCTAGTTCTGAGAAACACATTACTGCAAACTCTATTTGTGATGGGAAAACGTTTACTCCACGAATGATCAACATGTCGTCTGATCTTCCGTGCACACGAGCCATTCTGGCATGTGTCCGTCCGCATTTGCAAGGGGCGGTTTCTATTTTGGAAATATCTCTTGTCCTGTACCTGAGCATGGGTAAGCCTGTTTTACTTAATGTTGTAAAGATAAGTTCACCTTCTTCTCCGGTAGGCAAAACTTCGCCAGTGTCTGGGTCAATTGTTTCTACAATAAAATGATCTTCGGCAATATGCAACCCATTTTGCTCAGGACATTCGATTGAAACGCCTGGACCGCAAAGTTCAGTTAATCCGTAAACATCGAACGCTTTTATTCCAAGGTCATTTTCAATTCTTTCTCTAATCTTGTCTGACCAAGGTTCTGCCCCAAACATTCCAATTTTAAGTTTGAGGTCTTTTCTTGGGTCAATCTCATCTTGCTCCATAGTTTCTGCTAAGTAAACTGCAAAGCTTGGAGTACAAGCCAAAATCGTGGCTTCAAGGTCTTTCATAAGTTTTATTTGGCGTTGAGTCATTCCCCCACTCGCAGGAATAATTTTGGTTCCAACTTTTTGAGCACCGTAATGGAAGCCCATTCCGCCTGTAAATAAGCCGTAGCCATATGCGATGTGTATTACGTCTTGTTGCCTACCGCCTGTGGTGTATATGGATCTTGCCATTAATTCTTGCCAGACATCCAAATCGCTTCTTGTGTAGGCACCGACAATTGGGTTTCCAGTTGTTCCACTTGAAGCATGAATCTCACATATCTCATCAGATTTGACAGCGACCATGCCGAACGGGTAATTATCTCGTAAATCAGCTTTAACTGTAAAAGGAATTTTCTTAAGATCATCAAGGGAGCGTATGTCTTCAGGCTTTAACCCGATGCCGTCAAATTTTTTCTTGTAAAAACCGCTGTTTTCGTAGCAATGTTTGACCTGTTCTTTTAGTTTCTTGAGCTGATGCTTTTTTATTTCTTCAGTGGGCATGGTTTCGATTTTTTCGTTCCAGTAATTGCCAGTCATTGCTTTTCCCTCTCTTTTCTAAAGGCCTAGATACACTTCTTTTATGTGACTATTAGATAAAAGTTCCCTACTTTTTCCTTCTAAAACGATTTTGCCTTCCTCTAAAACGTAACCTCTATCTGCCACATTTAATGAGTCGTGAATGTTCTGTTCCACAAGTACAACTGTTACGCCTTCATCGTTGATTGTACGTATAGTATCTAACACTTTTTCAACGATAATTGGAGCCAAACCCAATGAAGGCTCATCGAGAATCAGCATTTGAGGGTTGCACATTAAACTTCGACAAATAACAAGCATTTGCTGCTCGCCGCCGCTAAGCGTTTGAGCTAACGCTTTTTCCTTCTTTCTTAGCACAGGAAAAATCTCGTAAACATTTTCCTTAGATTCCTTAATCTTCGCCTTATCCTTTATTGTATAGGCACCCAACATCAAGTTTTCCTCAATAGTCATGCGGGGAAAAATTTCTCTGCCTTCAGGAATCATTGTTAAGCCTTTTTTGACTATTTCATAAGTTGGCAGTTTCTCGATGTTTTCGCCTTTAAACTTGATTGTTCCATTTTTAGGATGCAGAAAACCCATGATAGTTTTTACGATGGTCGTTTTTCCTGCTCCATTAGGGCCAATGATGCTTAGAATTTCTTTCTCTTCCACTTTAAAAGTTACGTCGCGGAGTATTTGCACCATGCCATACGCCGACGAAACATTCTGGACTTCTAGCACGTTTACTCCTCCTCATTAAACGTGAACTTTTTGCCCAAGTAAACCTTCACAACGTTTTCATCATTACAAACTTGTTTGGGTGTTCCTTCGCAGATTTTTTTGCCATGTTGCAATACGATTACTCGGTCACATAAACCCATTATAACCCTCATAACGTGCTCAACAATTAGCACGCTTACCCCCTGCTTGTTAATTAGTTTGATAAGTGCAATGGCTTCATCTGATTCAGCTGGAGTTAAACCCGCAAGCAACTCGTCTAAGAGAAGCAATTTAGGACTAGTTGCTAAAGCCTTAGCAAGCTGTATACGTCGTAACTCAACCACGTTCAAGTTTTTTGCAGGAACATCAAATTTTTCTTTACCCAAACCAACAAAACCCAAAAGTTCCTGAGCCCTTGGCAAGGCACCAATTTTATCTTTTGATTTTTTCTCGTTGAAAAGCACACTTGTCAAAACATTTTCGATAGCTGTCATTTCAGGAAAAGACTGAACCGTCTGCGACGTCTTCGATATTCCTTTGGCGCAAATCTTGTATGGCGGTAATTTGGTGATGTCTTCATTTAGAAAAACGATTTGGCCTGAATCTGGATTGTAAACGCCGCTAATAAGGTTCAAAAGTGTCGATTTTCCTGAGCCGTTTGGTCCTACAAGCCCCGTTATTTCGTTGCTGTTTACCGTTAAATCCACTTTTTTTAATGCCTGAAGCCCTCCAAACTGCTTTGAAACTTCGGTGCACTTTAGCAAATTAGCAAATCTCCGATTAGCAAGGAATTATTCAAAGTGCAAATATAAAGTTTGGTAAAATACTGTTCCTCGATTTTTAAAAAAAGAAGAAGACAAATTATTGTCAAAAAAGAAGTGACGATTAGCGGATGCTTTTATTCGCCCCAATCTTCGCCTTCAATTGTTAATTCTTGAAGATCTATGCATTCGCCTCCATTTGCGATTTTTTTGACTTCGAGTTCAAGTCCGCAACCAGGACAACTCAGCACTTCTCCCTTTTCAATGTCAAAGGGAATGTTGAGGTCTGAATCGCAGTCTGGACATTTGGTTTTGTTTCCTTTGTTTTGAAAATTTGAATTTACAGGATTAATCATTATTGTTTTCACTTTTTGGTATTACACTTTCAATAAATGATGAACCTTATTAAATATTGTGACTTTTATGTTACAAATTATGCTATTCATGTTCTATTTGGTACACTTAGGCTAGAACAGAAAAATTCTAGAATACTTTTGTAAAAACATCCTGAAAACATTTCAAATCCTTTCCATTTCTTTCAAAGCTGACTTATCTGGGTTAAAGTTAAATCTCAATCTATTTTCTGGCGGTTTCAAAACTCTAAAGTTTTTTATTTGATGGACTTGAATCCTTCTTGGTTCAAATTACTTTAAGACCTACATTGCTTCCAGTTCAAATCCACCTAGTTCATTCAAATTAATCCGTGCTGGGTTCTTGAAAAATGTCGGCAAGGAAAGAATTCGAATCCATTAACTATTGAGCGTTGGGGCTCAAAGAAAGGCTAGAATAGTCCAATCTTTTTCTCTAATGCTATCCTCAGAAGGTGGATATATACTGACGTTGGCCAGGCCAAGCAGCAGGGAGCTGCCTCAACCTTGATTCCGTCCTTTTAATATTTGATATTTTTGCTATCTGGTCACTAATGTCCATCATATTTTTACAATCTTTAACTAAAGCAACAACTTCCAGATCGAAGGTTCCACTTATTTTTACCAGATACGTTACCCCCGGCATTTCCGATAATTTGTTGACAATTTCGTTTACTACGCTTTGATCTGCGAGTCCTATGCTAATTTCCAAAATACCTTGAAAGCCCAACTCTAAAGGGTTAACTTGAATTGAAACTTTGATAAAATTGTTCTCTTTGAGCCTTTCATATCTTCTCGCTATAGTAGCTGTTGTTGTCCCAATTTGCTGAGCAATTTTTCTGAAAGATAAGCGACCGTTTTCAGTAAGTGCATCAATTATTTGCATGTCCATTTCATCAATTTTTAGGGTTGGTTTTTTGACTTTTTCTTTAATGTAGTTCTCGACGTTTTGAGTTTCAGAAGGATTTGACAAAATATTTTCTGGTATGTTCCTAACGTCTGTCCAAATCTGTGTTTCAAACTCATTTATCTTGGTTTGTTTACAGATGATTTGTTTAACACGATCCAGATCACTTAGGGAATGTAATCGATAGATGGCTGCAATATTGTGTTTTGAATTATAGTAGCGACATGTCCCAATATCAGTAATCTTGCGTAGTCGATTTAGAACATAATCAGCATCTTGCGATTCTGTATTTATCAGAATCAAAGCAAGTCCGCTGTAGCCTAGTTTTTGAAAATTAAATTGAATGGTTGCGCCTACAATTATGCCTGCTTTTTTCAACTCTTTGTAATGTGTCCAGATGACATCTTTTGACACATGGCACTGTGCAGCGATGGAGGTAAAGTTTCTTCGCCCATCATTGAGAAGTGCTCTAAGAATTTTGACGTCTATGTCTCCGAGGTTTTTCATATTATTGATTTTTCCCGTTTTACTACATAATTAAGATATGTTTAAGATTTTTCTTTTTGTTTATTTCCCAATTACGGTTATATTTGATAGATCTTGCGATGCTTGCGGGAAAATGATAAGTTTGGGCTTTAATAGTTGCCTAAGATGTCAAATTTACTTCTGCTCTCTGTGCTCATACTATTAAGAAGCTGGAATAAGCGTGAACTTTGTTTTTTGTCTCCGCAGAATCTGTTGTCATTGTGGATGAATCGAAATGTGTTATCCTCTTTTTTCTTAAATTTAGTCTTTAACCGAATATGTGAAATATTCGTTTAAAATTTACTGATTTAACGATTTTGTTCATTATTTTTAGTCATGTTGAAAAGTCTTATAAAGAAATCGTTGAAAATAATGACTTAGGAGAAAAGAAAAATGAAAACTGTAAAACAAAAAACAGAAGCTATTGCAATTGCTATATTTTTAATGTTTTCAATGACAGCTTCAATGATATTACTACCAAATGTTAGTGCACATACTCCGCCAATCCAGGTTCCTACATACGCGTTCATTAATGTTGCGCCCGAACCTATCGGAGTCGGCCAGCAAGCTACTGTTGCTTTCTGGCTTGACAAAGTCCCAATTGGAGCAGAAGGACTCTACGGCGACAGATGGCACGGGTTTACAGTAACAGTTACTAAGCCTGACGGAACCACTGAGGTGCTAGGACCTTTTAATTCGGATGTTAACGGCGGCGCTTCAACAAGATATACACCTAACCAAGTTGGCACTTACACATTCTTGTTCAAATACCCTGGGCAAGTAGCACAAAATGCAAATCCATATCCCTATACTCCTGGGTTTGTTCCACTAGGACTTGACTATGTAAATGACACTTTTCTGGCAAGTAGTGCAACCACGACACTAACAGTGCAGCAACAGCCAGTAATAACGGCTTATGGACAAGCTCCGCTTCCAACAGCATACTGGACTCGCCCCATAAATTCAATGAATAGAGAATGGTCTGTAATTGCCGGCAACTGGATTGGGCTTGGAGTGACAACATTTGGCGCAACTGGGCTCCTGGCAAATACAGGCAACTATGACCCATATACTACAGCTCCCAACAGTGCTCACATAATGTGGACTCAACCATTGGCTTTCGGGGGTCAGATCGGAGGCGAATTCGGTAGCAGTGAAACTGGTCTTTACTCAACCGGGACAGCATACGAAACCAAGTTCGGAGCAGTTATACTTAACGGGATTCTTTACTACACAGAATATCCTGGCGCTGGAAACAACCCGACAGGCTTGAAAGCTGTCGACATAAGAACCGGAAATACAGTATGGGAAAAACCCATCACTACCCCACTGAGATGCGGCATGATATTGAACTTCATAACAGGAGATCAATACGGCGGACACGCTTACTTGTTCTGTGCCCCTGCAGCGATCGGATTCATTCCTTATCCACCTGGAAGCAATTGGGAAATGTATGATGCAATGACAGGCGCTTGGATACTCGACATCAATAATACAAATGCTGGTACACTTGTAGAAGGTCCAAATGGCGAAATACTAAGCTACACTGTTGCAAATGGCATGCTAACTATGTGGAATTCAACTAAATGTATCTCAGCTGGATCAACAAAGAATCTATTTTATACGGTTTATAGCTCTTCGGAAATTTGGCGGCCTCCACAAGGAGCAACTATTGATTGGAGTGCAGGATACCAGTGGAGTGCGCCACTGGCCACAAGCATTAGCGGCGTACCCATAATTCCAGGCTTAGCCATTTCCAAAGTTGATAGCGGCGTAGTTCTTACGACAGCAGTGCCGGGAGGTATATTTACTGGACCACCAGGTGGATCCCAATTAGGTTATGAAATTGATGCAGGCTATAGTGCGACCACAGGTCAGCTGCTTTGGGGTCCGGTTAATCGGACTTTAACGCCATTCACAACTGTTGCTTTGCAGGCTGGTGATGGAAAATATGCTGTTTACACGCAACAACTTGAGTCTTGGACTGGTTATGATATTACAACTGGGCAGAAACTTTGGACAACTCCCGCTGAAAACAGTTCTTGGGGCTATTATGATTTCTCAGGCGATGGTGCTTTTGGCTATGGCAGCTTTTACACGTGGGGCTTAGGTGGAACAATATATGCCTATAATTCGACAACTGGAGCGCTAGAGTGGACTTGGAATACTGGAAACTCCGGAGTAGATACTCCATATGGCTCATGGCCTTTGGGAACATGGGCGACGCACTACATTCTTGCAGACAACAAATTTTATGTTAGGGCTGGTCATGACTACACTCCGCCAGTGTTCAAAGGGGCACAGCTTTACTGCATTAACGCTACGGATGGAAAAGAAATCTGGGATTCATTAAGTTTTGACATAGAAGGCTCACCAGCTATAGCTGATGGCTATATGGTTTGGTTTAACGGCTATGACAATCAAATATACTCTTATGGCAAAGGCCCCAGTGCTCTAACTGTCACTGCACCACAGGCTGGCGTAGAAGTTGGCAAATCAATAGATATTAGCGGTACGGTCTTGGATATCTCGGCAGGTACGCAGCAAGATGCAGTGAAAGCTAACTATCCGAACGGTGTTCCAGCGATTTCAGACGCAAGCCAAAGTGCATGGATGAACTACTTATACGAACAGCAGCCAATGCCGACTAATGCAACAGGAGTTCCTGTATCAATCGATGTCATAGATTCTAACGGCAACTACCGAAACATAGGTACAACAATCTCTGACATGAGCGGTACTTTCAGATTTAGCTGGAAACCTGATATTGCAGGCAACTACACTGTGATCGCTACTTTCCACGGTTCTGATTCATATTATCCATCATATGCGGAATCTGGGTTTGTCGCTGATTCAGCACCAACAACAACCACTGCTGTTCCTACATCCGCACCCGCCTCTGTTGTTGATACTTACTTTGCTCCTGCCGTCGTTGGCATAATATTGACTATCGTCATAGTTGGCGCTGCAATAATACTCCTACAAAGAAAACGACCATAAATGAATCAAGAAGAAACAAATTTCCTTTTCTTTTTTTTGTTCAAATATTAAGTAAAATATGGGGCTGAGTGGGCTCTGGTTAGATTTCACGAGATAGCTATGGTATTTGGAAAATAGCGCATTTGCATTTGCACTGTTTTTCTCCTTATGTTTTCCAGAGCCTCAGCAAACCCTATTTTTTACTTGAATAAATATTTGATACTGAAACTTGAAAACGCAAGGTTAGGCTTGCAGGGTGTTTCTGTTTTAAATATACAAACTTAAGGTACGTTACAGTTAAATATTATTCTAAACCATTGAAATATGGGTATCGCGTTTGCCTATAACTCAAGTAAGTGTATTTCTAGATAATCATCCGGGCTCGCTTTTTGATGTTATGTCGAAGCTTGACGAAAATAAATTGAAAGTTTTTGCGCTGTCAATTGCTGATGCAGGCGAGTTTGGTTTAGTGCGGTTAATAACTGAAGAGCCCCACATAGCCTCCAAATTCTTAGAAGATGCAGACTTTAACCTAGCAAAGTCTAAGAAAAACACTGAGGTCACGGCAATTTTCATTTCTGCTCAAGAAACGCTATCAAAAATTACTAAAATTTTAGGTGACGGAGGCATTAACATAGAATATGCATATTCATCAGCTATCCACGTTGACGGCAAAGTCGCATTAATATTGCGTCCAAGTAATGTTGAGAAAGCAGAGCAAATGTTAACTGCCAATGGCGTTGCAGTTCTTTCGCTTGAGGAAATCAAAAAATATTTCCAGTAAGCAAACTTTCATCGCTATTTTCAAGACTCAAGAATACATATATTAACGGCATTTGTGAAGTTGTGCTCCATAAAACAATTAAAAGGGATGGTAAACTTAATTTACGTCCATTATATTGGAGCAATAACCAAAGGTTAGATCGAAAATGGGAACATTAAATCTTGACAAGATTTTCGACCCTCAAAGCGTAGCTATAGTCGGAGCCAGCGACGCGGAAGGATCAGTTGGGTACGCAATTGTTAAAAATTTTACCCAAATGGGTTACACCGGCAAAGTTTACTTTGTAAACATCCGAAAGCCTGAGATTTTGGGAGTTAAAACTTACAAATCAGTTGACGAAATTCCAGAGCCCGTTGATTTAGTCATGATCGCCACGCCTGCAAAAACCGTTCCTGACGTTATGGAGGAATGTGGACGAGCAAAAGTTAAAGGTGTTATCATCGTATCTGCAGGTTTCAAAGAAACTGGTCCTGCAGGAAAAGCTTTGGAAGACAAAATCCTTGAAAGCGCCAAAAAATATGGAATCCGAGTTATTGGTCCAAACTGCATCGGCATGATCCGACCCAGAGTAAACCTTAATGCCACTTTTTTAGACAAAATGCCTAAACCAGGCAATGTTGCTTTTCTATCTCAAAGCGGCGCTTTAGGCTCTGCAATTCTTGACTGGGCAATCCACGAAAACATCGGCTTTAGCAATTTTGTCTCAGTCGGCTCTATGATTGACGTAGACTTTGGTGATCTGATTGATTATTTTGGTTCTGATCCAAAAACTAAAAGCATATTGATGTATGTTGAAGGCATAACTCAAGCACGCAAATTTATGAGTGCAGCAAGGCATTTTGCAAGAACCAAACCAATAATCGTAGTTAAATCAGGAAAATTCGCAGAAAGCGCAAAAGCAGCAGCTTCTCACACAGGTTCGCTTTCAGGCGAAGATGACATTTACGACGCAGCCTTCAAACGCGCCGGAATCGTTCGAGTCAACGAAATCGCTGATCTGTTTAATTCAGCTGAAGTTTTAGGAACACAGCCCCTACCTAAGGGTCCTAGGCTTGCCATAATAACTAATGCAGGTGGACCTGGAGTAATGGCAACTGACGCTTTGATCGGTCAAAACGGTAAATTGGCTAAGTTAAGCCAAAAATCACTTGATGCACTTAACGCTGTCCTGCCTCCTTTCTGGAGTCACGGAAACCCAATTGATGTCTTAGGTGATGCAAAATCTGAACGCTACAAAACTGCGTTAGACGTTTGCCTCAACGACGAAAACATCGATGGGATTCTAATTATTTTTACTCAACAAGCAGTTTCAGAATCGGTTGAAATAGCCAAAAACATTGTTGAACTTGTACGCAACAAATCTTACCAAAACAAAACAATCCTGACCTCGTTTATGGGATATGGCGCAGTGTTAGAAGCAAACAGCATTCTGAACGCAAATAACATTCCAACCTATTCAACTCCTGAACAAGCAATCAAGACATACATGTACATGTATGAATACCAACGCAACATCGATCTTCTATACGAAACCCCTGAAGAGTTGCCAGTTGACGCTTCACCACCCAAACGCCCAATCATGGTAATATTAAGAAACGCAGCGTTCGAGGGTCGAGAAGTCTTAACTGAAGATGAAGCTAAAAAAATACTCAAATATTATAATTTCCCAATAGTAAGGACTGCAGCTGCAAACAACGTGGAAGAAGCAGTTACATTTGCCCAAGAAATGGGCTTCCCAGTCGTACTAAAAATTCTGTCACCCCAAATCGTCCATAAAACTGACGCAGGCGGAGTAATCCTAAACATTAACTCACCAAACGAAGTCCGCGAAGCCTTCGAGGTTCTAATACAAAGGGCCACAGCGTACAATCCAACCGCCCAAATAATCGGCGTCACGGTTCAACCCATGATCGAAAAGAAAGGGCAAGAAATAATTATCGGTGGAAAAACCGACCCAGTTTTCGGACCCGTAATACTGTTCGGTATGGGCGGCGTAGGAGTAGAACTCTTCAAAGATTATTCAATTGGTCTTCCGCCATTGAATACAACACTTATTCATCGGATGATGGAAGAAACTAAAATTTACCGCTTACTCAAAGGGTACAGAGGTTCACCTGCAGTTGACCTTAAAAAACTCGACGAAACTCTGCTGCTTTTCTCTCAATTACTTGTTGATTTCCCGCAAATAAAAGAAATTGATATTAACCCAATGTTAATCAGCGAAAAAGAAGCATGCATACTTGATGCTCGCATTGTAATTGACAAAGATGCGGTTTGCCATAAATTTGATCCACACGAGCACATGGTCATTAGCCCTTATCCAAAAAAAGACGAAATTCTGTGGCAACTGAAAAACGGTCAAGAAGTCATGCTTCGCCCCATAAAACCAGAAGATGAACCTATGTGGCTGGAAATGTTCCAAAGCTTCTCCGAAGAATCCATACGATACCGGTTCTTCCAAATGCTCAAAGATACCCCGCATGAAGTCCGTGTCCGCTACTGCAACGTCGATTATGACCGAGAAGTCGCCATTGTTTCCGAAATGGATGAAAATGGTAAAAGGAAAATACTTGGTGTAGCTCGCGTTAGCCTCGAATCTGATGGAAGAAGCAGTGAAATGGCCTTCATTGTAAGCGACTACTGGCAGGGTTTAGGTTTAGGCACTAAAATGGTTGATTACGTGCTTGATCTCGCAAAAGAAAAAGGCGTTGAAAACGTCTACGCAATTATGCTACCTGACAACTACAGAGCTTTGAGCCTGACAAAGAAAATGGGTTTCACAATTGAATACTTAAGCGATGGCACTGTCAAAGCATCACTTAACCTGAAAAACGAAGACGTTGATTCAAGATGTCCAGTTATAAGCCCGGTCATTGGTCCAGTTATAACGTTGCCTGAACCTCCACGTGAGCAACCTGAGCAGATAATTACAGCGGTACGAGAAGAAAAGAAAAAGGAATCTAAAGCACAGCGAGAGCTAACACCGGCGTAACTAACTAAAGATCAGTCTTTTTTTCATTTTTATTTAAGATTATTAGAAAGAAAACAGCGATCAATGTCATTTAAGCACAAACCTTCATAGATCGTCAATAATTAAGGTTTTTTTCTTAGATTTTTCCTGTAAAACTCCAGTTTTTGCCCCCTATTATATTTTTATACTAAAACTTTCTGTAGTAAGTTGAGATTGATTCTCATAAGACTCAAAGGAAGATCAACCGTTTGACTGAGAAAGATAAAAGACGTTTGTTGCTTGAAAAAGTTATGAAAGAACATAATTATCAAGAAAGCGCTCTTCTTGAAATATTGCATCAAGCCCAAGAAATCTATGGGTATCTAGATAGGGATCTGCTTATGGATATTTCCGGCTCTCTAAATCTTCCTCCTAGTCATGTATACGGCGTAACCACTTTCTACAGCTTCTTCAAACTCAAAAAACCAGGCCAACACATAGTGACAGGCTGCTTAGGAACTGCCTGCTACGTGAAAGATGTTGAACAAATCATAGAAGCAATCGAGGACAAATTCGACCTTAAACGTGGCGGATCCACCGCAGATGGGAAGCTTTCTTTACTTATTACACGCTGCATAGGAGCCTGCGCTATGGCACCTAATATTGTCGTTGATGGCGAAGTGATAGGCAAAGCCACAAAAGAAATAGTTATAGAAAAAATAGAAAACGTTCTTGGAGGAGTCAAAACTGAAACTCAGTGATCTTCAAAAAATAACAGAGCAAGAACTTGATTTCCAAAGAGGTTACAAATACCGAATTAACGTATGTTGCTCAAGCGGCTGCGTTCCTTTCGGTGCCTTCAAAGTTCTTAAAGCATTCGAGGATGCAGTTAAAGAATTTGGTCTAGAAAATGAATGCAAAGTTGCACGTACAGGCTGTGTAGGCACCTGTTCGGTTGCTCCAGTAGTGCTAATAGAACCTGGCGATTACCTCTACCAGAGTGTTACTCCTGAAAGCGCGCGAGAAATAGTCCGCGATCACATAGTTTTAGGATTACCCGCAAAAGATATGCTCTATAAGAACCAAGCATACTTCCAAAAACAGCATCGGCTTGTCCTACGGAACGCAGGAAAAATTGATCCTTCAAGAATTCAAGATTATATTTCTGCAGGTGGCTACTCGGCTTTAGCCAAATGCCTTGCAACCATGACACAGCAGGGAGTAATTTATGAGGTTATGGTAAGTGGGCTTAGAGGTCGCGGAGGCGCAGGTTTCCCGACAGGCCAAAAATGGACGCTGGTCTCAAGAGCGCACAGCGCTCCAAAATATATAGTTGCCAATTTAGATGAAGGAGATCCAGGCGTTTTCGCCAACAGAACTCTGGCAGAAGCTGATCCACACGCCATCATTGAAGGCATGCTTATCGCGGCTTATGCCGTCGGTTCAGAGAAAGGTTACATTTACATTAGATCTGAGTATCCATTAGCTATTCAAACGTTACAGAAGGCTATTTCCCAAGCTAAAGCAATGACATTTCTTGGCGATAACATTTTAGAGACCCCCTTCAAGTTTGATCTTGAACTACGATTCGGGGCAGGCGCATTTGTAGCTGGAGAAGAAACAGCTATTCTTGCCTCTGTCGAAGGTCGTAGAGCCATGCCTCGTCCGCGCCCTCCATACCCAGCAAACTCTGGATTATGGCAGAAGCCAACGCTTATACAAAACGTTGAAACCTTAGCAAACATACCGCTCATCATACAAAACGGTGGCTTATGGTTCTCAAAAATAGGCACACCAAAATGTAGCGGAACCAAATGTTTCTCTTTAACAGGCAAAGTAAACAATCCGGGCTTAATTGAAGTTCCAATGGGAATTACACTCAAAGAAGTAGTGTTTGAAATCGGCGGCGGAGTTCCAGAGGGAAGAAAATTCAAGTCAGTTCTAGTCGGGGGACCCTCAGGCGGTTGTCTACCTGAAACTTTTCTTGAAATTCCAATAGACTATGACTCATTAACAAAAGTCGGAGCAATAATGGGGTCAGGCGGAATTGTAGTGCTCGACGACGAATCATGTATGGTTGACACAGCGAGATTCTTCACTGAGTTCTGTAATGATGAATCATGCGGCAAATGCACTCCCTGCAGAGCAGGATTAGCCCGAGTTAAAGAAATTTACGATCAAATTACAAGCGGCAACGGAAAAATGGAAGACATTACTACTTTGGAGAAATCTGGAGTTTTCATAAGAGACGCAAGCCTTTGTGGTCTTGGACAAACAGCTCCAAACCCAGTAATAACCACTCTTCGATACTTCAAAGATGAATACATAAAACACATCGTCGATAAAAAATGTGAAGCAGGAAAGTGCTTCAACAAAAAGAGGGAGGAAGAACGAAGTTGAGCTTATCAACTGTTAAGCTTACCATTGATGGCGTTGAAATAACCGTTCCTGAAGGCACAACTATTCTGGAAGCTGCCAAGGACAACGGCATAATAATACCTACATTATGTAATCTTGAAGGCTTAACTGCTTATGGGGGCTGTCGCCTTTGTCTCGTGGAAGTTAGCGGTTCACCAAAACTTTTCCCCGCTTGCACTACACCCGTAGGTCCAAATATAGAAGTTACAACCAATTCAGACAGACTTAAAGACTATCGTAAAATGGTTGTCCAGATGCTTCTTGCCGAGCGAACTCACATATGCTCAGTTTGTGTAGCCAACGACCATTGCGAACTCCAAGCTATGGCAAACCAACTCGGAGTGGACCATGTCATGTTCGAGCGAAACTGGAGCAGGGACCCAATTGATTCCACTCATGACTTCTTAGTAATTGACCGCAACCGATGTATTTTGTGTACTCGATGCATACGTGTCTGCGACCAAATTGAAGGGGTTCATACACTGGACCTCAAACTAAGGGGAAAAGATACTCAAGTGATAATGGATCTTGATGAGAACTGGGCTAATTCTTGTTCTTGCACTTCATGCCGCAAATGCGCTAAAGTTTGCCCTGTAGGCGCAATATATATTGAGGGAGAGCAAATCGCACAAACAAAACGTAAAGATATAGCTGAGTTTATCTTGACAAGGAGGAACCGCAAATGACAGAAAAAGTTAGAGTCGCCACAATTTGGCTTAGCGGCTGCTCAGGTTGCCACATGTCATTTCTAGATCAAGATGAACGTCTTGTTGATTTATCGCAGAAAATTCAGTTGGTTTATAGCCCAATCATGGACATTAAAAAGTTCCCAGAAAACGTCGATGTAACCTTAGTCGAGGGTGCCGTAGCCAACGAGGAACAGCTAACTACGCTTAAAAATGCAAGAACAAATACGAAAATCTTGATTTCGCTTGGTGACTGCGCTGTAACAGGAAACGTCACCGCACTGCGCAATGCTTGGCCTCATAGTGACAAAGAAATCTTAAATAGAGCTTACCTAGACGAATCTGACTTAAACCCTCAGCTACCAGACCAAATGCCTAAACTGCTGCTAAAAGCTCACCCGCTTCACGAAGCAGTTAACGTTGACTTTTTCATTCCCGGTTGTCCACCCCACGCCGATCTGATTAACTATGTGTTAACTGAGTTATTGGCCGGCAGAACGCCAAAGATGGAAGGTAGATCAAAATATGGTTAATGAACAAAAAAGTAAACAAATCGTAATTGCCCCAATTACAAGGATTGAGGGACATGCACAAGTAACTATTTTCTTAAAAGACGACGATACGGTGAGAGAGGCACGATTCCAAGTTACTGACTTTAGAGGTTTCGAGAAATTCACTGAAGGCAGACCATTCTATGAGATGCCAAGTATCACTTCAAGATCCTGCGGAATCTGTCCAGTTAGTCACCTGCTTGCTTCAGCCAAAGCCTGCGACGCTATCGTCGGCGTTAACCCGCCAAAAACGGCTATAATGCTAAGGCGCTTAATGCATATGGGGCAACTAATCCAATCACACGCCTTGAACTTCTTTCACCTCTCATCACCCGATCTATTGTTAGGCTTTGATTCAGATCCAGGGCAAAGAAACATTTTCGGCTTAATTGAAAAACAGCCAGAACTAGCCATGCGAGGCATCAAACTTCGAAAGTTCGGTCAGGAACTTATAGAAAAAATAGCTGGTAAACGAATACATTCAAGCGACTGGATACTGCCCGGAGGAGCAAAATGGCCACTCACGCAAGAAAGAGCCGACTACCTCTGCGCCAATCTACCTGAAGCTTTAGCGAGTACGCAAGAGACGTTGGTGATGTACAAGAAGATGCTGGACGGGTTTGAAGAAGAAGTTGGAAACTTCGGTAACTTCCCAACTTATTATATGGGTTTAGTTACAGCTGACGGAGGACTTGAACACTACGACGGAAAAATTCGCATAATGGACAAGAACGGCAAAACGGCTGCTGAATGCGTTGATCCAAAAAAATATAACGAATTTATTTGCGAAGCCGTTGAACCATGGTCTTTCATGAAGTTTCCATACTTCAAAACCGTTGGTTACCCAGATGGAGCCTACAGAGTTGGACCCTTGGCAAGATTAAATGTTGCTTCGCATTGTGATACACCTCTGGCTGACCAAGAACTCAAGGAATTCAAGAAACTAGGCCAGAATGGCGTTGTGCAAAGCACATTCCACTACCATTACGCTCGCTTAATTGAGATGCTTTTCTGCCTTGAAACCGCCAAAAACCTGCTTGAAGACCCAGAAATTCTCTCTGAACACGTCACATCAAAAGCGTTAGTTAACAACTATGAAGGCGTCGGGGTAGCTGAAGCCCCAAGAGGGACCCTGATCCACCACTACAAAGTTGACCAACAAGGAATAATCACACGGAACAACATGATAATCGCCACAGAACACAACAACATCGCCTACAACATGGCAGTAACACAAGTAGCCAAAAAATATGTTAAAGCACAACAGCTCCAAGAAGGCATGCTGAACCGCGTAGAAGCAGTAATCCGAGCATTCGACCCATGCTTAAGTTGCGCAACTCATGCCGTTGGCAAAATGCCTTTAGAAATAAAATTAATCAATGCAGATGGTAAACTCGTTGACCGCAAAATAAGGTAAATCTATTTTTTATTGTTTCAAATATTTTTATATCTGCTTTCATCAGCCAGTGCTTTAAATCAAGTTTTCTTACAAAAAATATTTTTGCTTTCCATAATTTTCATATGAAAATGTCACATCCGATATGGCAGAATCATTTAAGCCTTGACTGAACCTTTATGTATTTGTCTTTGGAATTTGGAGTAAATAAGCACGTATGGTGCTACCTATCTGTCAAAGTGAACCTATTGACTGAGACAGCAACAACTCCATCAGGCAAAGAGCCGATAAAAGCTTCTGAGCTAGACCCAAAATTCAAGTATGAACTCCAGAAAATGCACGGAAGCGAAAAAATTCTTAAATGTTTTCAGTGCGGAACATGCACATCAGACTGCCCAGTTGCAAGGTACAGCGACAGTTATCGTCCGAGAACATTGATTCATATGGCTCAACTTGGCCTTCGAGATCGAGTGCTAAAAAGCGAAACTTTATGGTTATGCGCAGCCTGTTTTACATGCACTGATCGATGTCCACAAGACGTTGAAGTAGCAAGTGTTATTCGTGTATTTCGCAATTTAGCGATCGAAAATGGCTGTGTACCTCAAGTCTTTAAAGAACAAACTGCATCCTTACTTGAATCAGGGTACGCTTACAAAATTCCTGAGTTAAGAATTAAAAAACGTGAATCCCAATGTTTGCCACCGCTGCCAAAAGGCAATGCGGAAAATGTCCGAAAAGTCCTCAAAGGTGTAAAATTCGTCGAAGCTGTCCAGAAACCAGCGGGAGGCCAACCAAGTGGGCAATAAGTATCTTATTTTTCTCGGGTGTGCAATCCCCTATCGTGTTTCAGCTTACGAGATTTCTGCTCGCAAAGTCCTCGCTAAGTTAGGTGTTGAACTGGTTGAAATGCCAGAATTCAACTGTTGCGGTTTACCGTTAGATCCAGTAAGCCATGAAACTATGCTTATTTTAGCAGCAAAAAACTTGGCAATGGCTGAACAAACGGGACTAAACATTCTTACGCTTTGTCCGGGCTGTGCTGGCACAATCAAGAAAGTCAACAAAATTCTGAAAGAGGACAAGGCACTTAAAGAGCAAATTAATGGGCACTTAAAAGAAGTAGGATTGGAATTCAAAGGAACCTTAGAAACAAAACATCTCCTTCAACTGCTCAAAGAGGATGTTGGGGTAGAAAAAATCAAAGCATCTGTCGTTAAACCTCTCAATATGCTTAAAGTCGCTGAACACAATGGTTGCCACATTCTTAGACCGAAAGAGTTTATTGGTTTTGATGATCCTGAAGATCCGCAAACATTAAAAATGCTGATTGAAGCTACAGGCGCTACATGCTTAGATTACATCGATGAAACAGAATGCTGCGGAGCGCCAAGCGTCGGAGTAAGCGACAAAATTGCCCTGCAACTTGCAAGAGACAAGTTAAATCACGTAAAAATGGTTGAAGCGCAAGCATTAATTACAATTTGTCCATTTTGCCACATAATGTATGATACAAACGAGTTGCGAATAGAGAAAATGTTTAAAGAAGCATATGGTATTCCAATTCTCCATTACCCACAGCTACTCGGGTTAGCAATGGGCTTAACACCTGAAGAATTAGCCTTCAACGAACTGCGTGTAAACGCATCAAAAATACTGGAACTAGTAAATAAGGAAGTAAACAAGCAATGAGCGACAAATTAAAAATAGCCTTTTACTGGGCTGCAAGCTGCGGCGGCTGCGAAATAGCCGTCCTAGACTTAAACGAAAAAATCCTTGACGTAGTGGCATTAGCCGACATTGTTTTCTGGCCAGTAGCCATAGACATCAAATACAAAGATGTCGAAGCAATGCCAGACAAATCCATAGATATTACATTCTTCAATGGATCAATCCGCAACTCAGAACAGGAACATATGGCAAAGGTGCTCAGAGAAAAATCCAAAACCCTTGTTGCTTTCGGTTCATGCGCTCACCAAGGAAGCGTACCCGGATTAGCAAACCTAAACGACAAAAAAGAAATTTTCGATCAAGTATACATGAAAGACTTATCCAACGTAAATCCAAAATCAACCACCCCTCAAACTCAAACCAAAGTCAAAGAAGGCACCCTCAACATCCCCGAATTCTACGACACAGTAAAAACTCTGGCACAAACAGTAGATGTAGACTATTATCTTCCAGGTTGCCCACCACCAGTCAAACTAATCGCCGCTGCAGTTGAAGCGATAAAGTGCAACAAACTTCCACCAAAAGGATCGGTACTTGCACCGCTCAAAGCAGTATGCGACGAATGCCCAAGAAAACGAGAAAACAAAAAAATCGGCAAAATCTACCGAGTTTATGATAAAACACCAGAACCAGAAAAATGTCTTCTAGAACAAGGCATTCTCTGTCTCGGTCTCGCAACCAGAAGCGGCTGCGGTGCTCAATGCTTAAATGTTGACATGCCATGCACAGGTTGCGGTGGACCAGCTCCAAACGTTCCAGATCAAGGAGCAGCAATGATGTCTGCTTTAGCTTCAATTCTCGGATACGATGGAGAACCAGGAAAAACCAAATATACAGAGAAAGAGATTGAAGAATTATTGAGCCAAGTGAAAGATCCAGTTGGCACATTCTTCATGTATAGTTTACCCGCATCGATTCTTAAAAGAAAGGTGATTAAAAAATGAAAGAAATAATCATAGATCCTATCACCCGTCTTGAAGGACATGGAAACGTATCCATATTCCTCAATGACAAAGGTGATGTAGAAAACGCCTATCTTAAAATTCCAGAATTAAGAGGGTTCGAGAAATTCTGCATTGGCAGAAAAGCTGAACTCATGCCTCAACTCACTTCCAGAATCTGTGGCGTCTGCCCAGTTGCACACCATTTTGCGGCAACAAAAGCTTTAGACGCAGCATTCAACGTTGAACCACCATCAGCTGCTAAGAAACTGCGCGAACTAATGTACAGTGCTTACTACATTTACGATCACACATTACACTTTTACTATCTTGGCGGACCAGACTTCATAGTTGGGCCCGATGCTCCACCAGAAAAACGAAACATACTCGGAGTAATAGAAAAAGCCGGTATGCCAGTTGCAAAGGAAGTCATAAAACACAGAGCTTACGGACAAAGAATAACCGAAATCATCGGCGGAAAAGCAACCCACCCAGTCTGCGGACTACCGGGCGGAATGTCAAAAGCATTAACTGAACCTAACAGGCAAGAAATCGAGACAATGGCTGCCTCATGCGTAAACTTCGCCCAGTTCACACTTAAACTCTTCCATGATATCGTCTTAGGCAACACCCAATATGTTGACATGATTAAGAGCCAAGCCTACACCATGCCAACTTATTACATGGGGACAGTTGATCAAAACAACAAAGTTAACTTCTATGACGGTAAAATCCGTGTTGTAGATCCAACTGGCAATGAATTCCTCAAATTCGAATCAAAAGATTACCTGCAGCATATCGGTGAACATGTTGAAGAATGGACATATAGCAAATTCCCATACCTTAAAGCAATTGGCTGGAAAGGACAAGTTTCAGGCGCGGACAGCGGTGTCTACCGAGTTGGTCCACTTGCAAGGTTAAATGCATCGGACGGTATGGCAACACCCCTTGCACAAGCAGAATATGAAGTCATGTACAAGACTCTCGGCGGCAAACCAGTCCACAGCACTTTAGCCTATCACTGGGCACGCCTAATTGAATTACTCTATGCAACAGAAAGAGCAATGGAGTTAGTCAAAGACCCAGAAATTACAAGCACAAACATCCGCAATAAACCAGGCGAACCAACCGAAGGCGTCGGCATCACAGAAGCAGCAAGAGGCACACTCATCCACCACTACAAATTAGACAAAGACGCCCTAATCAAAGACGTAAACCTAATCGTCGCCACAACAAACAATTACCCAGCTATTTGCATGAGCATACGCGACGCAGCCAAAGGCTTAATACACGACGGCAAAGTTGACCAAGGCATATTAAACAAAGTCGAAATGGGTTTCCGAGCCTACGACCCCTGCTTCGGATGCGCAACACACGCAGCAGTTGGACAAATGCCACTCACCGTCGAAGTCTACAACTCTCAAAAACAATTAGTCAGCTCAGTATCTCGCTAAGCTAACCCATTTTTTAGGAAATTTCTCTTTTTCAATTTATTCTACAAAACCCCTAACGTTTTAGGGTAAACTCTTATCTTAACACACCGCCCTATTGTTTTGTTAGCTGAGATTTGACATGCAACCGCAACCACCTAATCCAGAACATAAAAGAATGAAACGAGAGAAAAAAACAATAGGCTATATGGTTGACATATATTGCAAAGGACACCACGACACTCAGGGTGAACTCTGTTCTGAATGCAAAGAATTCAAAGAATACGCATTCATGCGTCTTGACAAATGTCCATTTCAAGACAAGAAGAGCACGTGCGGGAAATGCGTTATACACTGCTACAGACCAGACATGAAAGAAAAAGTGAAAAAAGTTATGCGTTATTCGGGTCCACGGATGCTTCTGCCTCACCCAACTCTAGCGTTGCATCACGCTTGGGATAGCCACAGGAAGGCACCTAAGCTGGCCAAGAAAACAAACTAATTAATTCTGCCGCAAAGCTCCGTTGAATGCAATTTTTTTGAATAGACTTTGCTGTGACAAGCTTTTTCTGTCCTCGAGGCTTATTTTCTAATTATTGGTGCTTCCATGAGTGACAGAATCGAAAAAGATCTAGCAAACTGGTTTGTTGGTGCAACGAAGGTCGTTCTAGCTGGCATTGGCAACCCAATCCGCACCGATGACTACGTTGGATTACACATCGTTGAACAATTGAGGGGCAAGTTGCCCGAAAACGTTTGCTTGCTGGAAGCTGAGACGGTTCCAGAAAGCTACCTGTTAGATATAGAAATGTTTCATCCATCGCATGTCCTCTTGATTGATGCTGCTTTCTTGGGTTTGAAGCCCGGTGAAGCCAACCTTGTTGATCCTGTGAATATTGAAGATTATTCTGCCGTAACAACTCATTTGTTACCATTGCGGATTTTCTGCGACTACATTAAACAGGCAACAGGTGCAAAAATTGCTTCTCTTCTGATCGAACCCAAAAGCATGGAGTTTGGTGAAGGCTTAACCGTGGAAGTTCAAACTGCTGCTGAGCGGTTAATAAAAACATTGGCTAATTTGCTTGGCTAGCCTTGTTTTCTTTTAAAAACATAGTTAGTTGTAAGCACTTCCTTGCCTAGTGACAAGCTGACTTCTTTGAGTTCAATTTGGTCTTTTGTTACCCATTTTGCAGTTATCTTTTCTTCTAATTCTTGATCCTCGAAGGTTCCTCGCCAGTATACTTCAAGGGTATTTTCATTGACCCAGTTGCCAACGTGATCATGAGCTTCGCCTTCTGAATTGATTCCGAAAAGATGCACTTTGCCAGTTGCTCGGTCGAAACTCCAAAGATCGTTCTCATAATAA
This sequence comes from Candidatus Bathyarchaeota archaeon, assembly GCA_963833575.1. GTDB lineage: Archaea > Thermoproteota > Bathyarchaeia > Bathyarchaeales > Bathycorpusculaceae > Bathycorpusculum. The sequence goes on from CAWHXY010000001.1 coordinate 30,115, forward strand.
TCTTCGTAACCTTCAATATGCGTGTCAATTTCTGAGTTTATCCCTATATCTGCTACTTCAACAGCGCTCATTTCGCCACACCCGGAAACTATTCTGTCCGCACTAGTCTTCAGGGCTATGCCTACTGTCCATTCTCCAATTAACTGCTTGAGTAACTCTAACTCTTTAGCCTGTTTCGTCTCTTGTATCATAAAACCAACCCAATAAACTAAACCATAAAAAAACTTACATTTCAGTAATAAATAAATGTGATTGATATGGTGCAACAATCTTTACAGTTTAGTTAATTAGCTTGTTTTTAGTTAGATTTTATCTGTGAAACGGGGTATGTCTGGAAAAGCAGTCATTCTTATGGGGTCTGAGCGGGATTTGGATTTTTCCCGAGAAATAGCAAAATACCTAAAGCTTTTAGGCGTAAATTATGAGTTTCGAGTTGCTTCTGCCCATAAAAATCCGGAGAACGTTCTTGCAATAATAAAAGAATTCGAAGGAGAAAAAGTAGTTTTCATAACTGTTGCAGGTCGCTCAAATGCACTCAGCGCTTTTGTTGACGGAAACTCATCTAAACCAGTTATTGCATGCCCACCATACTCCGATACATTCAATGGAATCGATATTTTCTCTTCGCTCCGAGTACCAAGCGGCATAGGATCCGTTGTAACAATTGAGCCTGAAGGCGCAGCAATTGCGACGGCGAAGATTTTCGCTCTAGACGACCTCGCAGTAGCGGAAACCATTAAAAATTATCAAGCTTCAAAGAAAAAAGAGCTTGAAAACGCAAACGAATCAATAAAGAAACTAAAATAACAATTAACTTCTATTTTTCCAATAATTATGAAATCATTCTTTCAGTTCTAGAAAGAGCAGAAGGTCAGACTAAAGCGATATAAGTTAAATAGAATAATTCTGCTACAACTAAATATAACCTGGGATAATAAATGGGCAGCGTAAAAGATCTTGAAGTGATAAAACAACCAAGCCACGAGGTTATGGGTATCGGGAGATTTCACTTTTCAGACCGCTATAGCGTTTTTGATTGGGGTGAAATGCCCGAAAATATTGGCGCCAAGGGAGCAGCCCTGTGCCTTATGGGCGCTTATTGTTTTGAACAGTTAGAGAAAAAAGGCGTCAAAACTCACTATCAAGGTTTAGTAGGTGCAAACGGTAGAGCGGTCAAAACCAAAGAGTTAAGCCAGCCCACAAGCGTCATGGAAGTTAGTTTGGTTAATGTTTACAAGCCCAAAACAAGCGTAGTGAACAGTAAGATTGTCCACGATTACAGCATTTACAAGCCAGATCTAAAGAACTGCTTAATTCCTTTGGAAATTATCTATAGAAATGGTTTACCCGAAGGGTCATCAGTCTTTAAACGTCTCGAACAGGGGAAAATAACTTTTATGGATTTAGGCCTTGATCACTACCCCCACCCAGGTGAGCAACTTGCCAAACCCATATTTGACGTTAGTACAAAACTTGAGGAAACCGACCGATATGTTACGTGGCAAGAAGCACAGAAAATCGCTGGATTAACCGACCAGGAGCTCGATGAAATTAAAGTAGTTCTACTTAAAGCAGATGAGACCATAAACGAAATGGCTTCAAGAGCTGGGCTCAAAAATGAAGATGGAAAAATCGAGTTAGCTTTTGATGACAACAGGAAACTTGTGATAGTTGATGTCGTCGGTACCCTTGATGAATGCAGGTTCACTTACAATGGCATACATGTTAGCAAAGAAATTGCAAGACAATTCTACAAAAAAACAAGATGGTATGCAGATTTGGAACAAGCGAAAAAAGAGGGCGAAGCTAAAGGCATTCAAGACTGGAAATCACTCTGCAAGTCGCAACCGCCCAAATTAGACCCGAAGCTTAAGACAATCATCAGTGAAATGTATATGGCGGCTGCAAATGAGTTGACCGGTCACAAATTATTTAATGCACCGTTGCTTGCAGATGTGATTGCCAATTACAAGGATTATATGAAGGAATGATTATGATAGACGACATTAAGCAAATAATAAAGAAATACAACTCCAAAGAAATTCGAATAGGGGTTTTAGGTTCCCACTCAGCACTTGAGATTGCTTCGGGCGCAAAACAAGAAGGCTTAGAAACCGTAGTTGTTTGCCAGAAAGGCCGAGATAAAACTTACACCAAATATTACAAGAACGTTTTTGACCACTTTCTTATGCTCGATAAATTCTCGAACATAACAAGCGAGGCGAACGTGAAGAAACTGGTTGATTTGAACACGATTTTTGTTCCTAACCGCTCATTTTCAGTATATGCTGGTTACGAAGCGATAGAAAACCATTTTGCAGTGCCTTTAATGGGCAACCGCTCAATGCTTCGTACCGAGGAACGCAACACGCCTAGAAACCAACTTTACCTTCTTCAGAAAGCTGGTATAGCAACGCCGAAAACTTTCAAGGTGCCCAGTGAAATAGACCGCTTATCCATAGTTAAAGTTCCAGAAAAGGAACGTGCTATTGAAAGAGCCTTTTTCTACCCGTCAAATCCCGTTGAATTTGACAAGATGGCCAGCGACCGTATAGCCAAGGGCATAATTACACAGGAAGCACTCGATCATGCAGTGATAGAAGAGTATGTTATTGGCGCCAAATTCAATGCTAACTTGTTTTGGTCACCCTTAACCGATGAAATCGACCTCTTAGGGTTTGATAGACGTATTCAAACTGATCTTGATGGCATCTTAGACTTGCCCGCTCAGGAACAGTTGGATGTAAATATTCCCACTCAAAACATCGAAATCGGTCATATGGGCGCCACTATGCGTGAGAGCCAAATAGAAAAGATTTTTGACGCAGCGGAAAAATTCGTTAAAACTTGCAAAAAAGAGTATCCGCCGGGAATGCTTGGTTTGTTCGCGTTGCAGGGCGCAGTAACAAAAGATTTAGAGTTCTACGTTTTCGATGTTAGTCCTCGTGTTCCAGGCTGCCCATGTGTTGAGCCCACTTCGCCTTACATGAAGTACAAGTACGGAATGGAAGTTGGTCCAGGACGGCGGGTAGCTATGGAAATTAAACGTGCAGTTAAAGAGGGCAGGCTTGCGGAAGTAGTAACATGATAACCAGCCAAGACATCGGCAAAATAGTTGAGAAATACGACCAGAAAAAAATAGCTATTGGAACATTAGGCTCCCACAGTTCCCTAAATATTTTCAAGGGCGCCAAAGAAGAAGGCTTCCGAACAGTATGCATTTGCAAAGAAAAAGACGCCATTATGTACAAAAAATACCCGCTAGTTGACGAGTTAATAATAGTTAACGACTTCAGTGAACTCCTAAACGAGCCAATGCAGGAAAAATTGCGCAAATTAGATGTTGTTTTGATTCCGCATGGCTCATTCACCGCTTACCTGAGTACTGAAGAGTTAACTGACAGGCTTTTGGTGCCGATGTTTGGAAACCGTCAGCTGCTCCTTTGGGAAGCAAATCGCAAATCCCAGGAAGACTGGCTAAGACAGGCAGGGCTGCGTTTACCCGCAACTTTCAAAACCCCCGAAGACATAGACCGCTTAGTTATCGCCAAACTACCAGGAGCCAAAGGCGGCAGAGGCTACTTTTTAGCCAACTCACCCAAAGCTTTCAACAAGAAGTTTGGCGAATTAGTCAAACGTGGCTTATTAAAAGAGGAGGACCTGCCTCAGATTCACTTGCAGGAGTACGCTTTGGGTGTGAATGTTTACCCAAGCTACTTCAGTTCAATAATAAATGACGATGTAGAGTTGCTGGCTATGGATAGGCGCTACGAATCAGCCGTGGACTCCATCGGCAAAATCCCCGCAGCTGAACAACTGCAAATAGAGGTTAACCCCACATATACGGTAGTTGGCAATTTTCCAATTGTACTCCGTGAATCCTTGTTGCCTGAAATGATGCGCATGGGTGACAGCGTACACAAGAAAGCCAAAGAATTGGCGCCTCCTGGAATCATTGGGCCTTTCTGCCTTGAAACCGTGATAACTGATGACTTGAAAATCTTTACCTTCGAGATTTCCGCGCGTATTGTTGCTGGAACCAACGTTGGAATTGGCACTTCACCTTATGCTTACTTGAAGTATGGCGAAAACATGTACATGGGCAGAAGAATAGCTGTGGAAATCAAAGAGGCTGCAAAACAGAAAAGGCTACATGACATTTTAGCCTAAACTGTGCTAAGCGAGACAGAACTCAAGTAAGCCCTCAAAGTTTTCTCGGGTTCTATTTTTCTTGTAAACCTTTAACACGTCAATCAAATCCAATCTATTCTTTTCTCCAAAAATTTCTGTCAAAATCTTTGCTGCTGAGCTGTTGCCTGCAAAAAGATACTGGCAAACCGCTGTAACATTAGCAACTCTTCGCCCTACGCTGGAGGTTTCAAAATCAACAATAAATACCCTATTTAATTTGTCCACTAACAAATGTTTAGGCGCTTTGCTAAGTTCACCATGATCCAAACCTGAATGATCCAGCCTGAAACACTGCTCCAAAACCTCCGACAAAACTCGCTTCACTTCCGCTTTTTCTTTGTTTGTTTTTAACCAATTGGGAAGCAAGTCCCCATCAATAAGCTGCATTAGGAGAAAGTTTTTGCTTGCCGTTGCAAGTTTCGGAGCCACACCAACAGCGTTTGCTCTGGCCAACATGGCTGCTTCATGAAGCAGGTCAGCTCGGTCTGCGTCTGAACGTCGAATTTTGACAGCCAATCTTTGTCCGTTAAGGTATCCAACGATTACGATGCCAACGAAACCCTTGCCCAAAACGGGAACTGCAACGCCAAATACGCTGGCTGAACCCGAAAACTCAAGAGCCGTGACGCCGAGGCTTCGGAGTTCCTGGAGACGGCTTTGCAGTTCGCCTTCGGTGGGGTTTGGAAAGCACAGGACAGATGAGTACGGTTCTTGCGTCAGTTGATCAACTGGGATGATTAAAGGCTCTTTCATTGACGGCTCGCTCTTGGGTTCTTGACTATATCCTCATCGGTCTATTAATCTAATATTGGAAACATCAAAAGAATCTGCTTTTACCCATCATTCCTATTTCTTTTGTGCGAATGCACTATAAGCAGCGAAACATGTACGCTTAGAAATGGAACCTAATCAACAGAGAAGTCGAATCAAATCGGGCAGCCGAGTAAAAATCGTCTTGAAGCAGCACCAGCAAAGCGGCATCTTAACTGACGGTATTGTCAAAGAAATTCTTACTAACAGCTCAACTCACCCCCACGGAATCAAGGTGCGACTCACTGACGGCAAAGTAGGTCGAGTGCAAACAATAATAAAATAATCTATTTTTTGTGTAGCTTCAACTAATATATTCTTTCTGTTTGTATTTAGTTTCTATTTCGTTGAGTGTTAAAGCTGCTTCAAATATGATTGCATCAATCGTATCAAATTCTTGTTTTACTGCAACTTTTATTTGACTCAAAGTCAATTCCCCAAATAAGAAAACAATTTGCCTGCGGGGCTTATTAAAACATAACATGCTGGAATATCGCAGACTATATTGTTCTACTCTAAGACTCTCAAAATTGTTAATATTTGTTTGTGGTTTACTCCATACAACAACAAATGAGTCAGCATCTGAGATTTTTCGGTTATAAATTTTAATAAGGTGACGGTATTATTGGAATTCTGTTTGTGTACTGACTATGCCGAGATTCAAACAAATGGCGCAAATCCAAGAGCTTATGACTAGAAAGGAGGTTATCCGAAACATCGGCATAATCGCTCATATTGACCATGGCAAAACCACGCTTGCGGATTCCCTATTGGCTGGGGTAGGTTTGCTTTCTACAGCAATGGCTGGTCAAGCGAGAGTGCTTGATTATCTTGAGGAAGAACAAAAACGAAAAATCACCATAAAAACAGCCAACATAACTTTGCTTTACAAAACTCCAAACAAATCATATATAATTAATCTTGTCGACACTCCAGGACATGTGGATTTCACGGGCAAAGTAACCCGGGCCTTACGTGTTATTGACGGTGCCGTTGTAGTTGTGGATGCTGTCGAAGAGATTATGGCTCAAACCGAAATTGTTACGCGCCAAGCCCTTAATGAACGTGTAAGACCTGTCCTATTCATAAACAAAGTTGATCGACTCATCACTGAATTACACCTAAACGAGGATCAAATCAAAAAGAAATTAGACCACATAATCAGCAGCTTCAACGACCTCATAGAACTTTATGGCCAAGAACCTTTCAAAAACCAGTGGAAAATTGACAGTTCTTCGGGGAACGTTGCTTTTGGAGCGGCTCTCCATGGCTGGGGCTTTACGATGAATATGGCAAAGGAAAAAAGCTTAAAGTTTTCAGACATAATCTACGCTTATCAAAAAGGGGAAGGAACAAAACTTTCAAAAACACTACCTGTTTACGAAGCAATTTTTGAAATGATAATCAAGAAGGTTCCAAACCCAAGAGAAGCCCAATTATACAGAATAGAGGCGATTTGGGATGGACATGTTAACTCGCCGATTGGCAAGGCATTGACTGAATGCAACGATGAAGGACCAGGGGTTTTTTGCGTAACCAATGTTTTTCCTGATTCAAACGGAGGCACCGTTGCCACAGGAAGATTGTTTTCGGGAACAGTTCAGAAGGATGATAGATTCCATCTTGTAGATGCTTTAGCTGAAACAGTTGTTAACCAAGTCGATGTTGACATGGGTTCCCTCAAAGAAGAAGTGATATCTGCCTCCGCTGGTAATCTCTTTTCTTTATCTTTGACTGGCGAAGTTAAAGCTGGCGAAACTCTCGTCGACATGGCGCATAAAGCTGAAATGGTTCCATTTGAAGGCATATGCTACGTTTCCGAGCCTATTGTAACTTTGGCGATTGAACCAAAAAAACCCCAAGATATTCCCGTTTTGCTTGAAGGATTGGATAAGCTTGCAAGTGAAGATCCAAACCTAAACGTTAAGCTGGATAAGGAAACGGGCGAGTACCTGCTTAGCGGTATGGGCGAATTGCATTTAGAAGTCGCTCTTAACCAGCTAAAAGCTTTGTGCGGAAATTTGCAGGTAGGTGTTTCGTCACCAAGAGTTGTATACATGGAAACTGTCGAGAATCAAGGTAATGTGGCTTTGGCAAAGAGTCCAAATAAGCAAAATAGTTTCTGGGTACAGATTTCTTCTGACGGAAAAGAAATGGCGGAATTAGCTAATATTCTTTCAGTTGATGAACATCGGAACGTGCTTTTAGATTGCAGCGGCAAGACAGAGCAGATTTCTGAGGAAGTTTTAGAAGCTATTATTGGCGGGTTCGAGTTTGCTTGTAAAGCTGGACCGTTGTGCGGTGAACCCGTGCGGCATTTGAAGGTTGACTTAGTTAATTTTCAGCTAGGCAAGAAATTTGATTCCACAGAGGTCATGCGTGGTGTAGGAAAAGCAGTTTTTGGTTCATTCTTATCTGCTCAGCCAATCCTGATGGAACCTATTTATAAAATAATAATCACTGTCGCGTCCGAATTAACAGGTGAATCTTCAAGAATAATTACAAGCAGACGCGGTAAGGTGACTTTGTATGAGCAAAAAGGGCAGTTATCCGTTATCAGTGGTTACGTGCCTGTATCCGAAACCTTTGGCTTCTCAAAAGAGCTACGGTCTGCAACTTCCGGCAAAGCTTTTTGGCAATCATTTTTTGATCACTGGGAAAAGATGCCTCCAAAATTAAACTTGCAGGTAATAACTGATTTGCGTCAGCGCAAAGGTCTATCGATAGATGTGCCTAAACCAGAAATGTTCATGGAGCAATAGCATGCGTCTGGGCGTCCCGTTTGATTTGGATTTTTCGCTTTGCTGTGGACAAGTTTTTAGATGGAAGAAGATCGGCGGTTGGTGGTATGGTGTTGTGGGCGATAAGATGTTTAAGATTCGTCAATGTAGCGTTGAGCTAGAGTTTGTTGGCGTCGACGAAAATTTTGTTAGGCATTATTTTGGTTTAGATGATGATTTAGAGCAAATCAAACGCTGCATCAGCAAAGACGATTACATTAAACAAGCTTTGTGTCGATTCGAGGGTTTGCGAATTGTTCGCCAGATTCCTTGGGAGTGCCTCATCAGCTTTATCTGTGCAACATACAAGAGTATTGCAGCTATAGAGTTGATGCTTCACAAGCTTTCAGCGAAGTTTGGTGAGAAACGAGTTTTTGATGGTTTGGAGTTTAACACTTTCCCTCCTACCCAGAAGCTGGCAAGTGCAAGTGAGAGTGAGCTGCAGGAATGCGGTTTAGGCTATAGAGCTAAGTATGTTCAGGCAACCGCAAAAAAAATCCTCGAAGAAAATATTGATCTCGAAAACCTGAAAAACTTACCTTATCTTGAAGCAAGAAAAGCGCTTATTGAGTTTCCAGGAGTCGGTTTGAAGGTAGCCGATTGTGTACTGATTTTTTCTCTTGAAAAAATGGAAGCTTTTCCAGTTGATGTTTGGGTAAAACGAATAGTCCTGAACCATTATGCGAACCAGCTTCCAGAACCATTCGTGAAAAAACTGTCCAGTCATAATTCCCTCACAAACGGAGAATATGAAAAAGTTAATGCTTTTGGTCGGAGCTACTTTGGACATTTTGCTGGTTATGCTCAAGAATACCTATTTCACTGGGAAAGAACACAGCGTTGATGCTTTGGCTTGTTTAGTGGATATGCGGAAAATGTTTAAATCTGCTATGAAATAGCAATATTAGGAACAGTGCAAAGTGGGCCCGTAGCTCAGCTAGGTAGAGCGCCAGACTCATAATCTGTTGGTCACCAGTTCAAATCCGGTCGGGCCCACCACTCAACTTTAAAGAGCTAACGCGAATGGGAGCCGCTTACTCGCAAAAAAACTACGCTTGCATGATGGTTGAATCTGTCAAACGTCATTTGTTGTCCATTGGTTTTTGGCTGGTTTTTTTCGGGGTGGCTGATTTATGGTTTGTTATGCCAAACCTGTATGCTGGGTTGGTGGGAGATTGGCCGAATGTCGATTGGCGGTTTTTCTACTTTTACATACCGCAATGGAGATTCACTGTTCCAGCTCTTCTACTAATGACTTTAGTTGGAACCTTACTGATGGGTATATACTGCATAAAGGGCATTCAACCTCAAGTAACTGACAATAAACAAAATGCAGCAATACTGGTTACCGCTCTTGGCTTTACCTATCAAGTGGTTGGGGCATGGCCGCTGTGGAATCAAGTGTATGCTTGGCCATGGCAGGCAGAAATCGCTAGGTACGGAAACTGGCTCGTTTTTCCACTTTTCATCGGAAGCCTTATTGCATTGGTAATCGGAGCTGCGTCACTGTATAAACACAGCAAGATTTACCACCTAAGAACTATGAAATCTGAGAACTTGATAGAAAAATAACATTTTCCAAAAAAATGGTAAAATGGTTCTTAAACAAACTTGCAGAGTTCGTTTTCAGAAAATTTAAGTAGTGGGAATTTTGGCTATTTCACTATTTCTTCGATTATATCGGTAACCATCATTACTTTTGCGCTGTAGACATTTTCTAAGTATTTGAGTCCTTGCTCTTGGTCTTCTTGCGTGAATGCTTCTACTCCATCTTTGGCGATTATTATGTGATAGCCTCGGAAGAAAGCGTCAGCAGCGGTATGGCGAACGCACATGTGAGTATGTAAGCCTCCGAGAACCACTGTTTTTACACCTTGCCCCTTATAGAGGCTTCGCAGGAGTGAATCTAAGCCTGTCTCGAAAAAGCCGCTGTATGTTCGCTTCTCCACAATGTAATCTTTGCTTTCTTCAGGTTTAAGTTCTGGGATAACATCTGCTCCTTTTGTGCCTTTTATGGCATGGTTACCCCATTTACGTGTAACTTCAAGGTCTTGTGGATAATGAGCGTCGTTACTGTATATGACAGGTACATCATTTTTCCGTGCCTCCACGACTAATCTCTGAAGAGGCAGAATAACGGTCTTGACTCGTTTTGCTTCTAAGGCTCCAGTAACAAAATCATTCAAAATATCAACGAGTATTACGGCTGGGTTATCCAAAGAATTCACTTCTATTAAACAAAATCTGTGAAGTGGCTATTTAGTTTTACTTTAACGAACCGTATCAAGCGAATAATACTCTGTGGTTAACCTCTCAGCACCATTAGAAGTGACTAAGACGGTGTCTTCGATTCTCACTCCGCCGCACCCTGGCAGATAAATTCCAGGCTCATCCGTCACCACGTTGCCAGCGGCTAAGGTATCTTTGCTGTCTGGACTCAAGATAGGTGCTTCATGAATCTCTAAGCCAACGCCATGCCCAAGATTATGTACGAAAAACTCGCCAAACCCAGCCATCTCAATAACCCGTCTAGCCGCTGCATCAACTTGAGCCGCTGGAATGTTTGGACTCATGGCTTTGAAAGCTTTTTGTTGTGCTGCTTTAACCGTTTCATATATTTTCATTTGTTTCTCTGTTGACTTGCCAGCCGTAAAAGTTCGGGTCATATCTGACCGGTAAGATCGATAAGTCGCCCCCAAATCCACGACCACCAAGTCGCCCGGATGAATTGTTCTATTAGTGCAGGATCCATGCGGAAAAGCTGAGCTAATGCCTGAAGCGATTATAGTGTCAAAACTTGTTCCGTCAGCGCCTTTTTTACGCATAGCGTATTCAACTTCAGCCGCGACACGTCGCTCTGTCACACCTGGCTTGACGGTTTCAAAGGCCACTTGCATACCTATCTCTGCCAAATTGCAAGCCTCACGAATAAGCTTGACTTCATCTTGATCTTTAACGCTCCTTAACTTGCGGATTAGATTGGCACCTAACTCTAATTTTTCTTCGCCACCGACTGCTTTAGCCAGGGCACGCCACGATTCAATTGACAATGAGTCTACAGCCAGTTTGGATGGTATATCGGAGGCCATTTGTTTAGTCATTTTCTCCATTAAATTTTCGCTGCGGTTAAGAAGCTTGACAGTTAAGCCGCTGATTTCAGCTTTTGCCTGTTCATAATTGACTCCTGAAACGTATAGGGTGCTTTCGCCTTGTTTCGGAATCAGCAGAGCAGTTGCTCCTGAAAAGCTTGTGAAGTATGTCAAGTTTATGTTATTAAAAATCAAGAAAAAATCCATTTTGTCTTGATTAAGCATTTTTTGCTGGAGGTCACTTATTTTATTCAAGGTTTTTCGCCTTTTAGGAAAAAGAATGTTTTGGGCGGTTTAAGTTTTCGCTTCCGATTTTGCGTTATGCAGCTCAAGACAAGTCGTTTTTAGTCAAGAATTCTTAAATGAAATAGCCATTAACTTAATATAAGGTTCAGATGACTTCCATAAATAAGACTTTGAGGGGAAAAAAGCATGTTTGCTTATGCAGGAAAAATTTTACATGTTAACCTCACTACGGGAGAAACAAAAACTGAGCCATTATCAGAACAAATGGCTAAAGATTACATCGGCGGTATAGGTTTAGGCATTCGCCTATTGTTTGACAACTCAAAACCAGGGACAGACGCCTACGACCCTGAAAACCCGATAATTTACTTAACTGGTCCACTCAGCGGCACCATGGGACCAACAGGCGGCAACAGCTACGCTGTTGTTTCCAAATCACCAGCAACCGGCGGCATAGGCAATGCTGAAGCCCACGGCTTCTTTGGTCCAGATCTGAAACGTGCAGGCTACGACGCAGTCATAATCACAGGTAAAGCTCCCAAACTATCCTACCTTTGGCTTGACGACGACAAAGTCGAAATTCGAGATGCCGCATATCTCAAAAACGCAACCGTTAAAGAAACCGATGACAAAATTCGAGATGAACTCGGAGATTTCTACATTCGTGTTTCAGCAATTGGTGAAGCTGGCGAGAAACTTTGTAGGTTTGCCGCCATCATAAATGACGAGTTCCGCGCTATCGGAAGGAGCGGCATGGGCGGAGTCATGGGCAGCAAAAACCTAAAAGCAGTTGCCGTCCGTGGAACACATGACGTTAACGTAGCTAACCTGGAAGGATTCAAAGAATTTATCAAAATGATTCATGAACGCATGAAGGGTCCATCAACCAAAAAATACAAAACCTTGGGCACTCCGGAAAACGTTTTGGTCCTTAATTCACTTTCAGCTTTGGCAACAAGAAACTGGACGAACGCAACTTTTGAAGGGGCAGACAAAGTCAGCGGAGAATACTTCAACGAGCATTATGTAAAGAAGATCGTCGGCTGCGCCACTTGCGGTATGCGTTGTGACCACATTGGTGTTGTTCCTGAAGGTCCATACAAAGGTTCAACCTCAAGGCTTGAGTTCGAGTGCCTTTGGAGTATGGGACCACTGTGTGGCGTTGACCGGCTTGATGCAATTATCGAAGCCATGCGAATAGTTAACGAGTACGGCATGGACGGCATATCCATAGGTGTTGTTGTTGCATTCGCAATGGATATTTATGAGCATGGTATAATTACGAAGGAACAAACAGACGGAATAGATCTCAAATTCGGAAATGCCGAAGCACTTATAGCCATGATTCACAAAATCGGAAAACGCGAAGGCTGGTTGGGAAACATCCTTGCGGAAGGTGTTGCAAAAGCGGCTGAATTAATCGGCGGAGACGCTTACAAGTACGCTTGCCACATTAAAGGCTTGGAACTTCCAGGCTACGACTTACGCACACTAAAGACTGCTGCTCTTGGCTTTAGTGTTTCATTCAGAGGCGCTTGCCACTTACGCAATGGTGCTTATTCACCTGATGTTAAAGGCAAAGTTAATCGGTTCAAAATTGAGAAGGGCAGAGGCAAAATGATTACTGAAGAAAGCTACATGTACAATATTATTGACTCGCTTATCGTATGCAAATTCAGTAGAGGCACATATTATGACGGCTGGAAAGATTTGACTAACTATTACACTCTTGCAACTGGCATCCCAATCACCCCAGAAGAAATGATTAAAGACGGCGACAGAATCGAAAACCTCGCAAGACTTTTCAACATCAGAGAAGGCAAAGGCACACGCAAATACGACGATGTTCCCTACAAAATAAAGAATTTCCCAGTTCCCGATGAAGGACCAGCCAAAGGTGTCTGCGTAAACGACGAAGAAATGGCTGTAGGTTTAGATGACTATTACGCTTCAAGAGGCTGGACAGTGGATGGAATACCAACCGTTGAACGTTTGCAACAGCTAGGCCTTGGCGACTTAGCATACATAGCCCAAGATGCAATTAAGGCGGCTCAATCAGCAAAGCCTCAAGCGGTAGCCGCAACTGTGGGAGGTAACTAGTATGGTTCGACCGCAAGACCGAAAATTCGTGACCGCAGACCCTGACAAATGCATCGGCTGTTGCGTCTGCGAATACGCTTGTAGCATGGTTAACGAAAAAACCTTCAATCCTACTAAATCACGAATACGTGCAATGCGCATGGGTCCACTAGTAAACTTGGCAATAACATGCCGACACTGCGAAGAACCTGCATGCGTAGCAGCTTGCCCAAGAGATGCACTCACCCAAGAAGAAAACAGCGGAATTATCCGTGTTGATGAGAACGCCTGCAACGGCTGCGGATGGTGCATTAGTGCATGCCAATTTGGCGCTATGAACATGCACCCAGAAAAGAAAATCGTATTCACATGCAATAGCTGCACAGACAACGAAACAAAAGAGCCGCAATGCGTCAAATGGTGCCCAGAAGAAGCATTAACATATGTCAGCGCAGAAACATTGGCACAAAAGTACAGGCAAAAAGCTGTCAAGAACCTATTCCAAACCGCAGAAACCAACAAACAAAAATAGACTTTAAAGGCTTAATATTTTAGCCTTTTTAATTATGTCTTCAACAATACTCTTAGTATTTGGTCTTGGTTAATTTCTATCCTTGGCAATTGGTAGTATTTTAGTCAGTTTTACTTGATTTACTTCACTTTTTTTCTTTTTTGTGGTAAATAGTATCTTTTTTTGGTTTTTTCCTTTTTGGTAAAATTACAGAAATTATATTAGCTGAAAATGATAAACCACCCCCCATAAACTTTAGGAGAAAAAGACATTGAAAATATTAGAAAGTAAAACTATAGCTATTTTGATTGCAGTATTCATAACACTTTCTATGGCAGGCTCAATGATACTTTTGCCAAGTGCAAATGCGCATTCACCAGCATGGCAAGTTCCGACTTATTCTTTCTGCAGTGTTTCACCTAACCCCATAGGCATCGGGCAAACAGTCAACGTGAACTTCTGGGTTAACATACCGCCGCCAACAGCAAACCAACAATTTGGTGACAGATGGCAAAATATGACCGTTGTAGTTACACACCCTGATGGAACCACTGAAAAACTTGGGCCATTTACCTCAGACGATACTGGAGGATCACATACTACATATACACCAAATTCACTGGGTAATTATACTTTCCAAATGATCTTTGGCGGGCAAACATTAGCAGGTGCCAATCCATCTTTAACTGGCACAACTAGCGTATTTGTCGGTGACTATTTCCAACCGAGCCAAAGCAACGTATTCAAGCTTACTGTGCAGCAGCAAGCAATAACCTACGCAGGTGTATCTCCACTTCCCACAAACTACTGGACTCGCCCAATATACGCAGAGAACACTAACTGGTACTCAATTGCTGGAAACTGGCTTGGTCTTGGCATATCAACGTTTGCTAACACTGGAATGTACAATGCAAGCGCAAACTACAACGCCTATACTAATGCACCAAACACGGCTCACATTCTATGGACTAAGCCTGCAGCGTGGGGAGGTATTATCGGTGGAGAATTCGGAGGTTCTGAAATAAGCAACTATTATTCAACGTCACAGTATGAGCCAAAATTCGCACCAATAATAATGCAAGGCGTCCTCTATTACACTCTGTATCCCGGAGCTTCCAGTTACCCCGAAGGCTGGGTTGCTGTAGACTTACACACAGGACAAACTCTATGGACAAAAAATACTACTGAGATCTTAAGATGCGGTCAGCTACTCCAAATGGTCACCCCTAACCAGTACGGAGCCCTTGCATACTTATGGAGTAATCCGGTTGGAAACCTTACAGCTGGCTCCAGTCGCCCAGGTGTATTGGGGTCTTTAGAGATGTGGGATGCCATGACCGGGAACTACATACTTACTATCACTGGCGTTCAAACAATGACACTTACAGAGGACAACCAAGGTGACTTGATAGGCTACTACACTAACAATACTGGAACCAGTCAATCGCTGACTATGTGGAACTCAACACTATGCATCAATCTAAATATACCCAGCAGCAACAACAACGGAGTTCCTCTTGCAGACAATTGGTATTGGCGACCTGGAACAGGTGCACAAATGCCATTTGCAAAAGGAATACAATGGTCAGTCCCGTTGCCAAATAACATTTCAGGCGTACCCCTAGTCTCTCCTTCAAGTGGACTCTTAGGTCTAAGCGTTTCCGCAATCAACAGCAACACAGTACTATTAGTAGAAGCATTAAGTGGCATTACAAATGCTGGGTACCAAGCAGGATGGCAAATAGAAACAGGCTACAACGCGGCAACAGGTGCACAGTTATGGGCGCCAATCAACCGAACCGAAACACCCTTCTCAATCATATACACAGGCAGCGTTTGGGCTGGAAGCGGAGCATACGTAGAATTAACCGAATCAACTCTGTCAATCGCAGGCTATAGCTTGACTACAGGTCAACAGCTATGGGGACCAATAGCACTTCCAAACGTTAGTCCATTCAGTTCACTGGGTGCAAACGCTGTCGTTGCAAATGGCTCAATCTACATTTGGGGCTACGGAGGAGACGTTTACTCTTTCAATATCGTTACCGGAGCATTAAACTGGCAATATCATACTCCAAGCGGCGGTTATGAGTCTCCCTACGGAGTTGAACCAATATGGACATTCACTGTAGGCACAGTCGCTGACGGTAAACTCTTTGTTCCGGAAGGACATATGTACAGTCCACCGCTATTCCACAATGCACAACAACTAGCACTCAACACCACTGACGGGAATCTTGTTTGGAGTATTGATGCTTTTGATGTTACAAGTGCACCAGCCATTTCCGACGGAGTTATGACCACTTTAAACGCCTATGACAACCAAATATACGCTTACGGCAAAGGCGCTACCAAAGTTACTGTCACAGCCCCCGGTGTCGGAATCACAACTTCAACACCAGTAACAATCAGCGGTTCAGTAACTGATATCTCTGCAGGCGCAACACAACAAGCAGTAGCAGCAAATTTCCCCAACGGACTTCCAGCAGTCTCTGACACAAGCATGACGAATTGGATGGAATATGTTTACATGCAACAACCATTCCCAGCAAACACAACTGGTGTACCCATTTCAATCGACGTAATCGACTCCAATGGAAATTATAGAAACATCGGTAGCACAACAAGCGATGCAAGCGGCAAGTTCTCTTTCACTTGGACACCTGATATTGCAGGTCACTATACTGTAGTCGCCAGTTTCCATGGTTCAGAATCGTATTATTCATCCTATGATGAAGCATTCTTCACCGCAAGTGCATCACCAACCGCATCTCCAATCGCGACATCAGAGCCTGCATCAATGGCTGATACATACTTAATTCCATCAGTCGTGGCCATAATCGTCGTCATCATAATAGTAGGCGCGGTACTAGCATTGATGATAAGGAAACAACCATAGCTAAACATAAACAAAAACAACTTTTCCCCTTCTTTTTTGTTATTTAAAAAAAGTAATGATTCTATTCTTTTGTTATTTTCAAATATTTTTAAATAATATATTGTATTTTGATTTCAAAATAAGACTTTATTTGTAAGAATTCGAATTGTTTTATATCAAAATAGAGCTTCGGACTTCTAATGATGCGCAAATCTTATAAACAAACTGAACGAACAGTGATTCTTATAAACTTAAGGAGAAGAAAAGAAAAATGAAAATGCTAAAAAGCAAAACTATGGCTATTTTGATTGCAGCATTTTTAACAATCTCTATGGGAGCCTCAATGATACTATTACCCAGTGCAGGCGCTCACAATCCTCCATGGCAAATTCCAACATACAGTTTCTGCAGCGTTTCGCCAAATCCAGTCGGCGTAGGTCAACAAATTAACGTTAACTTTTGGGTCAATGAACCACCGCCAACCGCAAGCGCACAATACGGTGACAGATTCCACAATATGACAGTTGTTGTCACACACCCTGACGGAACAAAAGAAACACTTGGTCCGTTTTCATCTGACGCTACCGGAGGATCACATACAACCTATACACCATCCGTTATTGGTAATTACTCCTTCCAGTTTGTCTTTGGTGGAGATACCATAACAGACGAGAATCCAGCAACTCCAATAACTAATCCATCTCAACACAGCGCTTCTTACCTTGACTATTTCATGCCCAGCGTAAGCAACGTATTCACTCTGACAGTTCAGCAAGAGCCAATAAGCTATGCAGCAGTTGCTCCACTTCCAACTCAATATTGGACACGTCCAATTTATGGCGAAAACAACAATTGGTACTCCGTTGCGGGAAACTGGCTTGGTCTAGCAGCATCAACCTTTGCCGCAACTGGAATGTACAATGCAACTGGAAACTATAACCCATATACTACAGCACCAAACTCTGCTCACATTTTGTGGACCAAACCTGAAGCTTTCGGTGGCATAATTGGCGGAGAATTCGGTGGCAGCGAAACAGGAAACTACTACTCAACTTCTCAGTACGAACCAAAGTTTGCGCCAATCATCATGAACGGCATACTATACTATACTCTATATCCAGGAGCTTCAACTTATCCAGAAGGATGGGTTGCAGTAGACCTGCACACTGGACAAACCATATGGACAAAGACAGAAGCTGAAACCAACAACGAAGTTCTAAAATGCGGACAAATACTCAACGAAATCACACCTAACCAATATGGAGCAGAAGCATACCTATGGTCAGTACCAATATCAGCAGCTGGCTTCATGGCTGGTGGTTCTTACATGGCCATGTATGATGCAATGACAGGACAATGGATACTCAACATCACAGGCACACCTTCCATGACACTTGTTCAAGGCACGTATGGCGACTTAATCGGCTACTACACAACTACAGACTATGCGACAGGCAATAACTACCTGAACATGTGGAACTCTACCGCATGCATCAACTTGAACGTAGCTAACTACGGCGGTGGTGCAAGCGTTCCAGATCAATGGATGTGGAGGCCACCACAAGGAGCACAGTTAAACTTCAACTTAGGCGTACAACATGACTCTCACTGGCCAGCATTAATGCCATCTAATGACAAAACAAACAATGCCACGTTAACTGTTATGACAAGCATGTTCGGCATGGTGTTCCCATCATACCTACTAGGCATCTCAGCAATACAGAGCGGCGTAATATTTGCATCAGGAACATCAAGTACAGGATTCGCTTATACACCAGGATGGTATGAGGAAGCAGGATTCGACCAAGCAACTGGAGCACTTCTATGGGGACCGTACAACGTATCTGAAGTACCATATTCCATCATTTACACCGGAGGAAACTGGGCAGGAAGCGGTGCTCGTATAGAACTCACTGAATCCTCACTATCAGTCACAGGCTACAGTCTAACCACAGGCGCAAAACTATGGGGACCAACAGCACTACCAAACGTTAGTCCATTCAGTTCGCTCGGTGCAAACTCAGTTGTCGCTAACGGCATAGATTACATATGGGGCTACGGAGGAGACGTTTACGCCTACAACATTGTTACTGGCGCTCTATTGTGGCAATATCACACACCATCCGGTGGCTACGAATCACCTTACGGTGTTGAACCACTATGGACTTTCAGCGTCGGAACAGTCGCTGACGGCAAACTCTTTGTTCCTGAAGGCCACATGTACAGTCCACCACTATTCCACAATGCACAGCAACTAGCACTCAATACCACTGACGGAAGCGTAGTATGGAGCATGGATGCTTTCGACGTTACAAGTGCACCAGCTATCTCTGACGGTATCATGACGACACTTAACGCGTATGACAACCAAATATACGCATGGGGCAAAGGACCAACCGATACCACTGTTAGCGCACAACCATACGGATCGGATATAATGATCAGCGGATCAGTAACCGATGTTTCCGCAGGCGCTCAGCAGGACGCAGTTGCAAAGAACTTCCCCAATGGTCTTCCAGCAGTTTCAGATGCAAGCCAAAGTGCATGGATGGAATACGTATACATGCAACAAACACGTCCATCAAACGCAACTGGTGTTCCAGTTACCCTAAGCGTCATTGACTCAAACGGCAACTTTAGAGATATCGGAAGTGCTACAAGCGACTCAACCGGCAAATTCAGCTTCCTATGGACACCAAACATTTCAGGCAAATACACAGTCATCGCAACATTCGCAGGTTCAGAATCATACTATTCATCATATGATGAAGCATTCTTCAACTCAGCCGCAGCAACACCGACACCATCACCATATCCAGTGACAGTTCTACCGCCCACTGAAATGTACATTGCAGCAGCAGCAATCGCAATCATCATTGCAGTGGCTATAGTCGGCGTCCTAATGCTGATGGCAATCAAAAAACGGGCATAAAAACGCACACACAAAAAACAACTTTCCTCTTTCTTTTTTATTTTTTTTTGAAATTTTAAAAACTAAAGCTCTACTTCACAAATTTTCCATATCTGCAACGGAATTTCATTTTTCTTAGTTCCCTTCTTTTCAAAACTTAGAAAAACATTTAATCAAATGCGAGATTTGTTGAAAATATTTTGCTCAATTGGGCCACATAGACCCTTTTGGTAGGTGCTGTTCCAACCGCTAAAAACCTAGGCCGTTTTAAGGTTGATTTCTCATTATTGCACCTTTGGTGTAGGGCACGAACTCTCTAATCTGCTCAATTGATGTTTTTCCAGCTTTTTCCCGCTGATCCTTAGACAGCTTAAGAACTAGAGACTTGAGGATTTGCTTTAGAAGCTCTTTACTCTGAATATCACCCGGCAAGAGGACAACATAGGCTTTGGTTTTAGCTTTTACAGCATCCACGGGACCGCCAACAAAAGATGTTTGGTCACTGACGATTATTCCGACCGCAGTTCTAAGTGGCATGTTCCGCGTCCAATTCCGTTTCCCAACAACTGCAAAAGCGCCATGTGGAACCGATTCGCCTGAAGGGCCACTTTTGCTTAGCTGATCCACTTTAACCCAGTAAACGTCCGCAGAGCCAGCGTTTTCGCGCCAAGCTCGTGAAAAAGATGCTGCGTACTCGCCAGCTTCGTGCAACGTTTGATCACTTATGGTTTTACCTTCGGCTTTAACAACCACAAATGGGGCGCCAGAAATTTCCGCGTGAAACACAACGTCCTCTTGGTCAGTATACTTCTTTACGAGTACTTCGTTGCTGACCGTGTCTTTTCCCGCGACCACTAAAAAACCATCAGAAGAAATGAACCATCGAAACTTTTCATACCATTCCTTGTTTTCTCTCTCTAACTTTCGTTTAGAGAGTGCTTCTATAATTTCCGCTGGTTTGAGACTTTTCAACTCTTCCGCTTCATTAAGCTCTTTCTCAATTTTAGCTAACTTTTTCTTTGAATCCTCAAGTGCTATCAATGCGCCCCCAGATTTTTGCTTAGCCCTCTTCCCTTTTTCATAGTATTCGTTAGCGTTCTCAAAGAGCGAGTGTCTTAGGTTCAAGCTAAACTGACAATTATCCATGCAAAGGTTCAATGCAAGATTTTTGCCGTCAAACGATTGAATATACGCTTCAGGTATGCTGCCAGTTTTTTTAGCTGCTAATGCATCATTGATTACAATATTCCAGTCTTTGCCATTTCGGTTTGCGCTTAAAAGTTTGTTTTGGAATGTTTGCAGTTCGTTGAAGTGAGCATAAATGGTGTCGCCGATCAATTTGTCGCGCTGCGATTTTACTTCATCTTCATGTATGGATTTTTCCTGGTCAACGACTATTCGTTTTAGCCGTTCGGCTTCCTTCTTTAATTTATCAACTTCAACAGCATTAACGGCTCTCTCTGCCACAGTAACCCTTAGATAAAACTCATCTAAAGCCCGATTGAAAGTCTCATAAACCTGTGTTTTGAAGCCTTCATAACGCTTAAGTCTGAGGGGCACAACATCCAAGAAGTCGTCATCTTCGCCTAAAACTATGCATGGCTCTAAATGCATGTTTGAAATGGGTGAAAGTAAACTTTGAACCGCTTCAAAAATACCCTTAACTTCAATTTCTGTCAAGGTGTTGCAATGCTTGGTTTTTTCAACGTTAGCTCTAAGAAGGATTTCTTCCGCGTAAACTCCACCAACTCCCAAAAAACGCGCTATGGATCTAACAACTTCTGTTTTACCCGCGTTTTTGAGGGCATCTTCCAGTTCAGGTAGGTTTACTTTGAAGGGATTTTTGCTACTTGAAGGGGGCAACTCAAGAACGACATTATGGAGAATGTCTCGGTCACGCATTTTTTTGAACGCTAAGGCGTGAATGATTACGTTTTGCTCGTTGGTTATTATGATGTTGCCTTCGCCGAAAAGCTCTATTACCAGTTTTAACAAGCCCGTTTTGGTTCGAAAGCTAACTGTTACTATTCTTTCAAACTCATACTGGTCAATACCTGCTACCCACGCATCTCGCAGGTATTTTCTGAGGGTCATGCAGAATGCGGGCGGTTCAGTAGGGTTTTCTTCAGCGTAACCAGTGGTGTGCAATCTTCTACCTGCTTCAATTACGAGTCGTATCGGAGACGTGTCTGTTTTGTGCAATTTGAAAATTACTGTTTTTTCGTCGAGTTGGTAGATGTTGTTCACTCGGGAATCAGCGATTAATCCTTTTAGTTCTTGGATTACCGCGGCGATATCAAAGCTTGAGAAGTCTTTCTTACGCAAAGTTTACACATCAACTGTCGAATCTATATGGTAATAGACTATAAAATAACCCTTTCACTTAAAAACCACTAAAATCAGAAGGCTGATGCTTTTTGACGGGAGAAACGATTAATATCTAGGCACCTTTTTTAAGTAAGAAGAAAAATATACTCAGCCAAGGATTAGATTCGGCATGACCCCTATAGCTCAACTTTACTGGATAAGAGTCGCGTTAGGTATAGCTGCGGGAGCAGTAAGTGCAGTAGTAGCTTTTTTACTTAACAATGCAAGTGACATTACTACTTTCGTTAACGCTTTTACAATAGCCTTGATAATTTATTTAATTTCATATTACATTTTCAAGGCGCTATTCAAAAACAAAATAGAAAAACAGTCAAAAATACTCAGCACAGCCATAGCCGCTTACTTTTTCAGTTGGTTACCATTCTTCGTATTGTTCTACACGGCAATATGGGTAGCGACTGGTCACTAAACCAAAAGCAATATTATTCTGATTTGTCTTTCTGAAAGAAATTTGCGATTGTAGCTTGGCTTTTGTCACTTCTTACGGTTTCTATTTTTTCTTCTGAAGGTGCAGCTTTATTATTTGTGTTTTGTGGGGCTTCAATTTCCAAGCGTGTTAAGATTCGCATGCAGTCCGCCCAAGCAGAGAAGTATCCTCGGTCAAAGTCACCATGTAAGCCATTTCGCATGTGGTCAAGGAACTCTTTGCGATACGCATGTAAATTCACTTTGTCACTTAAATCCAATTTTGCAAAGAATGCGTAATCGTCGTTAACATTTTTTCGTGACAGATACATTCCGTATAAAGCTCGGAAGTACCCTCTGTTCCAGTCGGTTTTCTGCATTTTTTGTTTGACTCGTTCCAACTCTCGCTCTGCTTCAGTGAATTGCCTACTAACTATGAGTTGGAAGTAACGTGAAACCAGGGCTTGTGGTATTGGCATGCTTAGCGTCCACGACTTTTACTTGCTTTCTCGGCTTTTTCCTCTTCCGAGACATCTTCTATTCCGTTCTCCGTGACTTTAAGTATTTCCTCTCCTTCGGGCAAATATGGGCTGGAAACTAGTCTTGCAATTCTTATTGGTCCGTGAGGTGCTCTGCGAAGATAGATACGAGTATGGCTTGTGTGGCCAACGATGTTTCCGCCGATTGGGTGGATTGCGTCGCCAAAGAATTGGTCGGGTTTTGCCATCACTTGGTTAGTTACGACCGCTACTGCATTGAATGCTCTGGCCAAAGCGATTAGTTTATGCATATGCTTGTTAAGTTTCTGCTGTCTTGAAGCCAACATTTCTCTTCCGAGATATTCACTTCGGAAATGCGCTGTTAATGAGTCAACTATAATTAATTTGATGTTGTTTGCTTTAATTATTTCATCAGCGTTCTCAAGAAGGAACATTTGATGGTCTGAAGTGTAGGCTTCAGCGTAAATGATGTTTTTCACCACTGTTTCAGGGTCTAGACCTAAAAATTTTGACATTTGTACTATTCGTTCAAGCCTGAAAGTGTTTTCCGTATCTACGTATAATGCTGCACCATTTAATCCTCCGCGTTCGGGCGGAAGTTGAACGTTCACGCATAATTGATGACACATTTGGCTTTTTCCACTGCCATACTCACCATAAAATTCTGTTATCGTTTGCGTTTCTAAGCCGCCATCAACGACTTTGTCTAAGGCTTTACTGCCTGTGCTCAAACGAAGAACGTTTTTGCGCATTTTGAAGAGTTCATCTGCACGGATAAACGAAATGCCTATGGCTGAACGTGCCGCTTCTATAATTTGAAAAGCCTTTTTCTCACTCACTCCGACCGGTTCTAGTTCGCGTGAGGTCGCCATAGCTAAAGACTCGACAGTGTGGTAGCCAAGTTCGCGAAGTTTCTGGGCTGTAGCGGGACCGACTCCTGGCAAGTCTTCTATGAATTGATATTTTTCCTTGTTTACTTCAATTTCTGATTTTTGAGTTTCAGGTTCTTGTTCTCTCTGATCTTCAGCATCTTCTTCAGTCATTACTTCCACACTTGGATGATGAAGTAATGTCTGGGATATTTAAAACAACCGAAGATTAGGGTTAGTTGCTCAGTGGAGGGGTGAGTGAAAGTGAAGGTTGACTTTGATGTCTATGAAATCTTTTTGGTAGAAGGGTTAACTAATTTCAAATAAAAAGTTTGAGGATTTAGGTTATTCTTTGCATTGTTTGAGTTCGCTGAGTTCTTGCATGGTTTTGTTGAGTATGAATGTGTCTTGAATAGTTTTAATTGAAGAAACCGGCAAGCAAACGACCACTTTTCCAAGGTATGGTCTTTTGAAGCCTATCTTCTTTGTGGCTTCATCTGTTAAGGCAACGTAGAAATTGTTTATTTGCCAGGTGTTCATGTCTAGTTCTGCGCTTTCAACTTCGCCAAGCAAAAAGGCGTCTGAACTGTATGCTTTTTTCCAAAATATTCTGCTTATTTCAACCATTTAGAAACCTCGCTATTAAACTTACAAGCGCATCCTTATATCTGTTTTTTAAAGGGAAAGTGCGAAATCCTTTTTTACACCACAAACTCATAGTTTATTTGGTAATTTTTATGACTTCTCAAAATCAAACAAAAGAGCTTACTCCTGAAGAGGAACGTGTTATAGTCAAAAAGGGCACGGAGATCCCTTTCACTGGGAAATACTTTGCTTTTTGGGAAAAAGGCACCTATGTTTGCAAACGTTGCGGCGCAAAACTGTACCGTTCAGAAAACAAGTTTGAAGCAGATTGCGGGTGGCCAAGCTTTGACGGGGAAATACCTGGCGCTGTAAAACGGTTGCCCGACCCTGACGGCGTACGAACAGAAATACAATGCGTCAACTGCGGCGCCCACTTAGGCCACGTCTTCACAGGTGAACACTTCACCGAAAAGAACACTCGGCACTGCGTAAACTCAATTTCAATGGATTTCATCCCAGACAAAGTCTAAGCTTAAAGAAATGAAAAACAAGATTCAATAGCCAAAAAAATGACGTAATTATTTAGGAGCTAAAAGGGAATGTCTAAAGAACTTGTTGCAGAAGTCTCAAACATTGCAGATTTAATTGATTATCAGGATGGCTCAGTGGTTAGCCGAACATTAATTGACAAGAAGACAGGCACGGTAACATTGTTTGCGTTTGACAACGGTCAAGGTTTAAGTGAGCACACCGCGCCTTACGACGCACTGGTTTACATTCTTGACGGAGAAGTAGAAATCACAATATCAGGCAAACCTCTAAGACTAAAACAAGGAGAAATGACCATTATGCCAGCTAACAAGCAACATGCCTTAACTGCAAAAACAAAGTTCAAAATGCTTCTAACAATGATAAAATCCTAACCCAACTTCCTTCCCAGGTATATCAAAACAATAGTCTCTAATTGCTCTTCTAATTATCATAATTGATTTCTCATTTGGATTGGTAACCCATAGCAAACAACGTTTCAGGCTCAATCTCCTTAGGGATTTTCTAGCACAATGTGGCTAGTTTATCTTTTGAAAATTGAGATTTGCTGCAACTTTTTTTCTTTGTGTTTTGGGTTGCTTTTTTGATTTAGCGTTTGCTGCGTTTGCAGGTTGCGTACAGATTCGGCTAGATTCGTACAGTTTCGTAGAGAAAAGTATGGAAAAGTATGAAAAAGGTTAGTAAAGTATGGAAAAGGTCGTTGGAGATTGGTTGGTTTGTTTGAAAGTGGCTGAATTTTGAGAAGCTCATTTCAGTAGGCTTTCTTGGTTTGGGGTTTGGTTCGTTTGCAAGTTGCGACTCTATTCGACCCTACGCGCCCTTCTCGATTCCTTCTAACTCCTATTGTGACACTACCCTGGCAGACTTGTTTGTTTTGACTCGCTGATTTTTTGGGTATTGCTTAGTCTAACTTTAGGTGAACTCTTTGCCCCAGTAGTTCTTGAATGCATAGTTTTTGAGCTTTTTTCTGGGAGGTGTAGTTGGCTGTTCAGCGGGGTAACCCATCAGAATCAACGCTTGAGGCTCAACATCGCTTGGAATCTTTAGCACTTTTCTAACTGTGCCTTTGCAAAAGCCCGGTGCACAGAACCAGCATGCACCTAAACCCTTGGCATGTGCTGTCAACAGCATATTTTGTATAGCTGCCCCCAAACCTTGGATAGCCAAATCCCTCTCGCAATCTCTCAGCTTTTTGTCCGGAAATTTTTTCATCTCGTTCATAGTAAAACAGGCAAGTATGAGTACAGGAGCGGTAGCGAACCTATCGATCCTTTTTTTTCGTATTTCTTCTTCAATTTTTAAGCCGTCCTTAGCCATGTCGGCAGTCCACGATTCAGCCATAGAATCTGCTAATTCCTGCTTTACTGAAATGTCTTCTAAAACGATGAACCGCCAGGGTTGAGCGTTATGAGCTGAAGGAGCCCAGCCGGCAGCCAACAAAACGTCTTTGATTAGATCTTGTGAAACAGGCGTGTCTAAGAATTTCCTGATGCTTCGTCTTAATTTTATTTCATCTAGCAAGTATGCCATGAATAGCTGTATGTTAGCACTCTTTTTATCTCTTATTTACTTCATTCTTGAAGTGGCTTTGTTTTTCTGCCATTTATGACCAGTCTAAGCACAACTACAACTATTATCACAATTGCAATTGCAGCAACTATTCCATAAACAATCTGAATAAAGCTCGATTGCGTCGTTGTTCCACTATGCGGGGCTATCGGGCTTGAAGAGGAGCCTGTTAGTAATGGTAAACTTGCCCAGAGTTGAAGTTCTGGTGCAGCTTCCGTTTCAGGTAAACTTACGATCACTTCGTGCGTCGAATGGTGATAAACGAAGTAGAGGATCTGGGAATCGCCTACGGTGTTGGCGGTGAAGTTTATGTCTTGTTTGTCGACGTAAATTTTCAGGCCAGCAAGATTGGGCAGCAGGGTTTTGGAGACGGTGATGTTTACGTAGCCTGTTGTTCCTGGTGGTCCGCTTACGGTGAAGGACAGTTCTTCTGAGGTTGAGTTAAATGCCAGTGAGGAAACGGTTGAGTTTGATGTTATTGAGAACGTTGGCTGGGTTTGGTCGCTTGAAGTTGGTATAGGGCTGGGTGTATTCAAAAGATTAGGTGTCTGCTGAACAGTTATGTTGTCTATTTGGAAGTTGGTCCAGCCCCACCAGGAGCCCCAGGCGGCTTCATCTTCTGGTGATACGGGTAGATCAAATATGGGTGGCTCGCCAACGATGATTGTTGTAGGCCTCAAATCTGATTGGGCTTGAGCAACTTGATTTCCGTTAACATAAACTAAGTAGGTTCCGTTAATGTATCTTAACTCATAAGTTTGTTCTGGAGAGGATGGCTTAAAACCCGAATAGTCCACTTCGTAAACTGCCTTGTTTAAGAGTTCTATGTAAATATCTGTTTGGTTATTACTGACTAATTGTCCAGTTTGTGGATCGACCACTGTTCCTTTATCCGCTGCCCAAACATCAAATATTTTATTGTGCCAAGTGCCGTCAGACTGGTCAATAGTAGGTGTTCCATTACCTATCATTAGTCCGTCTCCCCAGTCAGCAATACAGGTATATTGTAAGCTAAACTCCAAAACGAAGTCGCCACTGGTTGGAAACGGATTATTGATTGTTTGAATGAACGGAAATGCTGAACCATTGCTTGACATGTACAAGTAGCTGTTTGCCACAGTAATATTGCCGCCGTACGCTGGGTTACCAGATAAATCAACGTTTTGTTCCTGTACCTGCCACTTAGAAGCGTCAACTGCCGAACCTTCGAAATGGTCAGAAAAAAAACTTGAATCCTGAGCTTTGGCTGATTGGATACTGACAAACGGGGAAAGTACAAATATAATCAAAACTAAAACAGCGAATAGACCTGAATTTTTCAATTACTTGACCCTCAGCTCTACCCTATTAGATTAAAGTTTTACTAATTTTAAGATTTCTTATCAAGTTTCTTGACTAAACGAATTAACATTTACTCAAAATTTCTTAACTAGAAACGTGCCCTATCAGTTAGTTTCCTAAGCCCTATTTGGCTCCAAAATAACCTTTAGTGATTGGCCAGCTTCAGCCATCAACTTGAAGCCTTCCTGTGCCTCGCTCAAACTAAGTCTGTGCGTGATCATATCTTTGATATTGAGTTGTTTAGTTGCTAAAACGCGCATTGATTCTTCCAAATCATTTGGCGCTGCTCCGTAGCTGGTGCGCATGGTTATTTCGTTTCTCCAGAACTGGTTAATTGGAACTGGAAGCTTCACCGTTGGATCGGGCACAGCAAAAAACAATATAGTTCCCCCATTTTCTACACAGTCTAAAGCTGTCAAAGCAGCTGACGTCGCTCCAGTGCAGACAATCACTTGGTCTGCTAGCCGTCCATTGTTGATTTCTTTTAGTTTCTGAGGAAGGTTCTCCTTTGCGTTTAATGTTTGGTTTGCGCCAAATTTTTTTGCAAGTTCCAGTCTGTATGAGTTAATGTCCGCTACAACAATGTTTTCTAAGCCTTTAAATTTAGCAAGTTGTGTATGCAAGATCCCTGATATGCCGCCGCCTACAATTAGAACTGTATCGTCTTTTTTTAGAACAGCTAGGCGTTGCCCTCTCGACACGCATGCTAGTGGCTCAATAAAGGTGCCTTCTTCAAAAGACATGTCTTCGGGCAGCTTGTAGATTCCGAAATCGATGTTTATTTTTGGGACTCGAATGTATTGTGAGAAGCCGCCTGGGTAATAATTTGTTGTATGTAGTGTATGGCAGGCTGTGTTGGAGCCTCTTTGGCAGTAACGGCATTGGTTACAGGGTACGTGGTGAGAAACAAAGACTCTGTCACCAACTTTTACGCCTTTAGCTTTGCTGCCGACATTCTCGATGACGCCTGTTGCTTCATGTCCCAACACACGCGGTGCTTTTGGCACTCGGTACCATTCAATAACGTCGCTGCCGCATATGCCGCTAGCCATAACTTTAAGCAACGCTTCGTCATCGCCGATGTTTGGGATTGGTATCTCTTCGATGCGAACGTCATGGTTGTTGTAGTAGACAGCGGCTAGCAACTTTTTTCACCAAAAGAAAGTTTGGGTTAAGCTTTGCCTGCTTTTATTTGATTGAAGAGATCGAAGGCTTCTTGCGGTGTATAGTTTTCATGGATGATAGCTCGGAGTCCTCTTATGGCAGCCACAGGGTTTTCGGTTTGCCAAACGTTCCTTCCCAAGTTAACACCTATAGCGCCCTTCTGCATACCATCATAGACAAAGTCGAATACTTCTTTTTGTGTTTCAGCTTTAGGTCCGCCTGCCATAACAACTGGCACTGGGCAGCCGTCAACAACTTTTTCAAAGTTTTCTTTGCAATAGTATGTTTTGACAACTCTTGCGCCTATTTCAGCTGAAACTCTGGCAACCAAAGCTAAGTAGCGGGCTTCTCGTTTTTCAAGTTCTTTTCCAACCGCTGAAACAGCCATAACTGGAACGCCATACTCTTCGCATTCATCAACGAGTTTAGCTAGATTGCTTAGACTTTTATTTTCATATTTTGTTCCTGCAAAAACAGACATAGAAACTGCACTAACGTTTAAACGCAGAATCTCTTCAATTGATGTGACTACGCTTTCGTTAGCTAGGTCTTCACCTACAACCGTTACTGCTCCGGAAACTCGTAGTATGATAGGTTTCTCAATTGCTGGATCAATGCAATTGCGCAAAACGCCGCGAGTAAGCATGATTGCATCAGCATACTGGTATATTGGTTTGATTGTTTGTTCAGGTTTCTCAAGACCATGTGTTGGTCCTTGGAAGTATCCGTGATCAACGGGTAAAAAGAGGGCTTTGCCATCTTTCTGTATAAGTCGGCTTAATCTGTTTTTCATACCCCAATCCATTACTATTTCTCCGAGGAAGCTTTTGGTTTAAGAATTAAATAACTTTATGGTTTTATTAAATTAATAAAGGTGCCAATGTGTGAAATATTTAGGTAACTATTTCTTGTTTTCAGTAATTTTAACAATTGACCATTTATTATGAAAAATTAAGCATAAATCACAACCAAATTTATATTTGGCTAATCATGTAAACAGTAAAATACAAAAGAGTTGAAAAGATGCACGCATGCCCTCAATGTAAAACGACAATGGAATCAAAAGGAGAAACGTCCGACGAAGGTGGAGGTATCATTTTTTATCAATGCCCTAAATGCAAAAACATCCAACTCTACACATTACAGTGTCAGAACAAATTTAGAATGAGCTACCCTTAGGTTTACGCTCATGTTTTCCTTTCAAGTCTTTGGTTTGACGATGACGTACCCTTTTTCTATGAGCCAATGATGAAACTGCCAAGTTGTATATAGGCAAGCGTTACTGCATTTTTGCTTTGTTTGCTCATAAACTGGAGACCCCTCTTCAAGTCTGTTTAGTTCCATTTGTACTTGGCATTGAACATCTTTGCAGAATTCTCTGCGCTTATATTCCACATATCCATCAATTGTCATTTTTCATCGGTGGCTAACTCCTCGCTTAAACTTAATAAGCCTTGTTTTTCCGCGAAGCATGCGCTTTTAAGGTACGTTTCCAATTTTGCTGTATGCCTATCCTGTATCTGCTAGGTGGAGAAAACGTCTTTAGACGAAGTGCAAAGGAGGTAAACGAGAGAGCCTTCCAAGATGCAGGAAAACCACTAAATGTTCTTGTGTTTTCTTGGGCAAGAGCTTCATTTGATAATTCGTACAAGAGAAGAAAAACACTGGTTGATTATTTCATAAGTCTTGGCGCTGACTCAATTAACTATGTGGATTTCTCTGATTCGAATGAAGTAATCGCTAGAAAGATGTCTGATTCTAACTTAGTTTACTTGACAGGAGGGCTTCCAACCATCCTGCTTGAGCGTCTTAAGAAAATGCGTGTTGACCATTTGCTGCATGATTATTGCGGAGTTATTGTTGGGCGAAGTGCAGGAGCTTTGGCACTTTGTCGTAAATGCGTAATCACTTGTCGCAGTAGTTTAGAATCCAAAATTATTAATGGCCTAGGTATAGTAGACATGACGCTCAAAGTTCACTATGAACCAGAAAAAGATGATACTTTGAAAGCGCTGTCAAAGAAAGAGACAATTTATGCCCTGCCTGAGAGTTCAGCGATAATTTACAGTAATGGTGTTTGCTCATTTATAGGAAATGTTTTCTTATTTCAGGAAGGACAAATGCGAACATTGCAAAAAGTTGACACTAATCCAGTTCAAACGGTCAAACCCAAGTAAAATTATATAATCAAACAAAATCCAATATTATAACAAATCAAATGGAGAATGACAACAATGGCCGTAACATACAATTTGGGAACTGGACCCACTGCATGGTATACTACTTCTCAGGATGGAAGCGTCACCGTTACTGTTAAAAGCGGCTCTCCCCTAAAACCCAAAGTGATTTATGCAGGCGACGCCAGCCTAGAGTCTTACTGGACTAATACAGGTAAGACCAGTAGTTGGCATTTTGCCCCCAAGCTACTGAATCCAACCCAAGTGCAATACAACGAGTCCACGGACGAATACCAAAACCAAATCATCACCATTGACTTAGGCAATCAAGTGTTTCCAGCCTCAGGACTCGTACTGCCCGACCTGACAGGCGAAATCAAAGCACCCGCAATCCACTTTGATCTGCCCCATGCCTATGATCTATGGGTAGCTATTCTGCGTTCTCCATCATCTCCCATAAAAATAGGTATAGAAAAATCGCCTCTTACCATATCCCATAGTTCGGCGCAAGCTATGGCTCAAATTGAAAGCGAGACAGCTGACCCTGAAGAAATTTCGACTCTGCGTGCCGACGTTTCAGTGAATGGTGAGGGCTTTAAGAAAGTTTGGCTTTCGATCAAAAGAAGCATCCAAAGAGCCTCATTCGAAGAAACCATTGGGGATCTGACCAACGGTCTTGAAACATTCACTTGGAAACCCACCATTAGGAGCTTCGATACAATACTTGTGACGTACTCAGACATGTTCATGAACCACTTTGCAGGCTTGTTACAACAGCTCGGCGCAGAAACTAACCGAAACTTCTTAGCGTTCCGATCTTATTTACCAAAACCCTTTGTACTCTGCGACGGCGAAGGCATAGACTATAAAGTGCTCTTAACGGGAGAAAAACACATTTTAGGACATGAAAAAGACGAAACCCAAATTACATTAACCATGTAGCCTAAATCGTCTTTTGTTAGTTCTTTGAAGACTTCCGAGAAACCGCTAAAATAACCGCAACCAACACAAAGACAAGGAGCACAATCCCCAATACAGTAAGCGGAATCCTAAAGACAGGTTCACCATGAAGAACCGTTGTAGAAGGGTGCATGAACATTCCTCCCAGATAAGCTGTTAAGAAAAATCCTACAAAAACTGCGCCTATACCCTGAAAAGCAAACAGCAAGTTACGTATCATCTTATTATTATGTTCCAAAGCAAAGCCTCATCAAATACTAACAAACATTTTAATTATATAAAACTTTAATTCAAGTTAACCGACAAACCGAAAGTATAATATATTCAACTAGCCGAATGTTTTTCACACGACCGTGATTCTAATGACAGAGCCTAAAACAGTTACTCCGCTGAAAGTTGGTTTTCTCTTAGTTGTTGCCTCATATTTCTTATTCACTTTGCATGCGATGTTTACGCTTCAATGGTGGAACGAATGGAACTTCGGAGGGTCATTCAACTTTGGTGTTTTCATAACCGACGTAGCGGCGTTTCCTGGGCTTGTAGTCCGTTTTACAGGCAGCCTAATTGCTTTAATTGCAGTCGTTCTTGCTATAACCAAAAAAGGTCTGCCCCAATCCTCCATTTACAAACTTCTCAAAATAGTTCTAGTCTTAGAAGCCCTTTACTGGTTAACTCTATTGCCATCAGGAATCTGGGGAACCTTGCCAACGGCTGCGGGTTTTAACCTAAGCTTTCTAGTATCGACTGGGGTACCATGCTTAGTGGCATCGATAAGCATCCCTATTTGCTTGTTTGCACTTGTACGAAATCTGGGGCAAAACAAGCCTCAAAAGGCGGCAATCAAATGGTCGATGATTGCCGGGATATTCTACGTTTTGTCTTTCTGGCTTAACAACAGCGGCATGTGGATAATTACAGTAATGCAAACAGGCTTTGGATATGTCCTTAATACACCCCAATACATGATAAGTTTTTCAGCCACTTTGTTCGGATTACTTGCACTAGCAATCTTCACAGCGTACCTTGCCAAGAAATCAATGGGAACAGAACAAGTACAGAACTTAAGGATTAGATCAATCGGTGCTATCTTAACCGCTTTAGGTGTATACTACTTGTGGAACTATTTAACATGGATTTTCTTTGGTGGCTGGAACCAGTGGTATGCATGGATTCTCGGTCACAACTTGGACCTTTGGCTGCTTTCGCTTCCACTCTTAGGGATTCCTTTGCTTTTCACTAAAAAAGCTGATCTAGAAAATAATCCATAATCTTGCTGAGTATAACCACAGAAACCATTTCTGTCGGTAAGGTTTAAGTGGTTCTTTCAACCTTTTAGAATTGGATTTTTATGCGAAGAATCTTGCCTTTAGTTTTAGTCATTTTGCTTGTTTCGTCTTGTGGATGTTTCAGTGGGGCTTTTGGCGAAATGATGTCATCAACGGTTGGAGTAGGCACCGGCGATGTCTTCCGCTACAGCTATACATGCTATTTTGCTTCAAGTGACCCCCACGCCGTTCCCGATGCTGCTTTGATTTTTATAAATCAAACAAATTATTTTATGCTTAATGTGACAGGGGTATCTGGGTCAACAATATACTTCAACACGATACTGCTTAGTTTGAATGGCTCAAACTACCTTGGCGTCTGCAGCATGAACGTTGGAACTGGTCAACCCGTGGTTTCCGGATTCGGTGGTCCGAGCTCTTTCTATTTCATGGCACGCAATGTAGGTATGATGGGAAAAATGTTTCCCTCTTCATCTTTTAGCCCAACCGTAAACGATACCTTGATGATGAGTTATCCCGGTGCTTCGCGATTAACTAATCATTTTGTGACTACAGAGGAAAATAATCTGATAAGTGTCTTGAATTCGCAGGATATCTATTTTGACCAAACTACAGGCATGATGGTGCAGTGGCGCCAAGAGGTCATTCAGACAATCGGCTCCATCCAAACCAACACTACCGAGACGATGAAGATGACCTCTTCTTCAGTTTGGGTCATTCCGGAGTTTCCGTCATCCATTATTGCGTTAACTTTCGCAGTTGTTGTGTCAGTTTCAGCCTTAGCTATTATTAAAATAGGCAAATTCAAAAAGGGCTATTCCCAGAATAAACTTGTAATGTAAGGTGTTTATGATGGTGGAGAAAAAAAGTAAAGAAGATTCTCATGATGCTTGTGTTAGGGCTGTTGCCGAAGAGTTAAAACGGGATAACTGGACTGTAAAAGCGGATTTGGAAGGTCTCGATAAGCCATCTGAGGTAAGGAAGGGTTACGTCCCGGATATTCAAGCAGAGAAGAAAGGGTGTTTAACCAGAATTTGCGAAGTAGCAACCCCTGAAATGTTTGAAGGCAACAAGAACCGCTACATTGAGTTCAAGAATTATTGTGACGAATATGACTTCCACTTTTACGTAGTTGAAAAAGATGGGACACGAAAGCAGATTGATCCAGAAACATTTGGAAAAAAGTAGGACATAATGATTTAGTATTGCTTATTTTACTTCTTGATAACTTATAAAAGCACAAAAGACAATAGACCGATTGACTCTCATGCGCAAATTAGTATTACTTGCGGTTGCCATAACAATACTCTTAGTAACTACTTCGTTATTTTCCGAAGCTTTCGCTGATATCTCTGTTGGCGTTAAGAAAGGCGATTGGATAAAGTATCAGGTAAAAGAAACTGGCAATGTAACTGCTGATTATAATATAACTTGGGCAAGAATCGATGTCGCCGATGTTGAAGGCGCTAAAATAAACATTGATGTGCAAACTGGGTACGCGAATGGAACTTTGTATCCTGAAAAGGTTCCCCTTAATCTAGCTACAGGCGCGATAGGTGACGGATTCTTCGTATCTACAAACCTCAACTTGGGAGACCAATTCTATAGTGAGTACCAAGGCAATATGACCATCACAAGCATTTGGCAAATGGAAGTTGGAGAAGCATCACGAACAGTTATTTCATCTACGTCAAACCAGACCACCTATTATTGGGACAGACAAACCGGCATCCTTGTTGGTGCAACTACTTCATTTCCAAGCTTTACTCTTTTCACAATGACAAGCGGAACTAACCTTTGGCAACCGCAAATTCTAGGCTTGGATTCAACCGCATTTTATGAAGTTATAATCATAATAATTGTATTCTTAGTGCTTGTTTTTGCAGTTTTGATTTGGCAGAAACGAAAAATCAGCTGATTCTATTGTTAGTGGTCAGTTATGCCAAAGCTTATAGGTAGCCTAACAAATAGCCAAACTAGAAGAAAATGCTACGAATAGGAAGTAAACGTTTTCTCACTTTGGTAATCTTAGGTTTGCTTGTTGTAGCAATGCTTTTGCTTATGACAAATAGTATGTTAGGTTTTTTCTCTGCTGGATCAGTCCAGCCAGTAGCCTCTGCAACCGGAAACACGGTTGTCATAGCAGATTTTGATGTTCAAGTGGATCCAGGCTCAGTAGCCTTTATGTCCCGTGTCGTAGCAACTGCCCAAAGTGATAATGCAGCCGCCATAGTTATCGAAATGAATACTCCTGGTGGTAGCCTAAACGACATGCTCTCCATCATATCTTCCATCACGGCTGCGAATCAATCGGGCATCCCAACCTACACTTTCATCACGTCAAACGGCTTAGGCGCTTCAGCTGGCAGCTACATAGCCATGGCAACAAACAGGATTCTTATGGCTCCCGGCTCAATAATTGGTCCAAGCACACCCTACATAATCGGTGGCACAGAGCTAGAGCAGAATCACACTCAAGCTGCCATGCTAAGTCTGCTAACGAGCCTTGCAGAAAATTGGGGACGCAACACCACGGCAGTCTACGATATGGTTCAATCAAATCAAGCATTTTCAGCTAACCAGGCAGTAGCTATCCATGTTGCCGACGGCTCAGCAAATTCACTTTCTGATGCGCTTAACCAATTGGGCCTGTCAGGAAACCCTCAGGTAACTTTGAGTGAAGACCTCTATGAACAAATAATCAGCGCTTTAAGCAACGCTACTTTGGATGGTATTCTTTTCCTTGTCGGAATCATCGCGATTGTGCTGGATATTTATCACCCAACTATTGTGCTCACAATCCTAGGTGTAATCGCTATTGTTGCGGGCTTAGTTGGCGCAGAAATAATTGGTGCCTCACTGCTTGGCATCGTTATACTGGTTATAGCTGCCGCATTAATCGTCGCTGAGTTGAAGTTAGGACATGGCTTCGCCCTTATAGCGGGTGTGGTTTTGGGTGCCTTCGGCATTTACTATCTCTCCTTAGGATTGCAGTATTCCCCTTCACCCATAACTGCGTTGACGGAAATTGAGCTTGGTGTACTAGTCGTTTTCGGAGTGATTATTGGCTTGTATATCAGATGGATAATCGGGCCAGTTAGGCGACGCAAAAAGCTTACAGGTCCTGAAGCTATGATGGGAAAAATAGGCGTTGCTATTACTGACCTCAAACCTGACGGAGAGGTTAGAGTGCAAGGCGAAATCTGGCGAGCCCATTCAATATCAGGAGACGTTGAAAAAGGTGAGCAGATCATCGTTAAAGCTTTGAACGGACTTGTTGTCAGGGTTGAAAAAGTTCAAGAACATGAAAGTTGATTGTAAAAAAATAAAACTGGTAACTTTTCTTATTAACTGTTGCAAGTAATCGGGAAAATTTTTGCTGTTTAATTCTAATCTTTTAGGC
Source organism: Candidatus Bathyarchaeota archaeon (assembly GCA_963833575.1). Taxonomy (GTDB): domain Archaea; phylum Thermoproteota; class Bathyarchaeia; order Bathyarchaeales; family Bathycorpusculaceae; genus Bathycorpusculum. Next base: position 66,806 of record CAWHXY010000001.1, read on the forward strand.
TGTTGAGTCCAGCTACTGCAAATGGAACAAGCATTTCCTGTTCGTTTAATCCTCCATGTTGTCCGAGAAGACTAATTTTTTCTCCCCAGTGGCTCTCAAACCATACTGTTTCGTTTCCATATGGTAGAATCATCAAGTTCCCTGTTCGTTCAAAAAGTTCTTTGCTTGCATGGCCCAAGCCAAACAAGCCGCGTTCCGCTGCTTCTACAGTTTCAATTATTTGAGCTCTGTCGCCAATCTTTTGTAATAGCCATTCCTTAGTCTCAGCAAGTTTTCCTTCCTTAATATGCAAAAATACTTCTCGAGGGCCTCCTGAGGGCAAAATTGGTTTTCGATTTTTTCCAACCTGCAAATTCAATATCGCTTTGGGTAGACAATTGAGATAAGTTGTTTTTTTTGGGTCAATGTTCAAACCCCCATGGTCAGCAGTAACTAGAAGTAGTGTCTCTTTGGCCGTTTTGGGGTCTATTTTTTGCACTAATTCCTTTTTTAATAAATAAGTTATCAGTGATAATTCTAAATAATACTCGTAGCTCTCTGGTCCGTACGTATGTGAAACCGTGTCGAGAGTATCTAGATGAACAAAAAAATAACCGCTCTTGCCGCTGTTTTCTTCCAGGTTTTTTCTTAGTCTAATAATTGAGTCATATGATTTTGCGGATGGTATTATTTTGCTTCCTTGGAAAATTAATTTTGAACAGGCGTTGGAAGCATTCGACGCGTGGATATGAGTAAAAGTGTTGATTCCTTTTTCTTTTAATGTGTTATGAATAGTTTTATTTTTTAATAGAAGGATGCTTGGGTCATATCCTTCGTCTATTAGTTTATTTTGCCCTCTTGAACCTAGGCATTCAAATCGCAACGCGTTAACTAAACCAATATCTTTCAAGTAGATGAAGTACTCAAAGAGTCCATGTTCCTGAGGGGTTAAACCAGTGTTTAGCGTTGTTAATGCATTTGTTGTTTGAGACGGAAAAACACTTGTTAGAGGATATACTTCGCCTTTATTTGTAAGGTTGGCTAAAAACCGGTTTTCTTTATAGTAATTTAAGAATTGGTTGAATCCGAATCCGTCGATGACTAAAAGAACGACTTTATTTATTTTTCCAGGGCTGGCTATTTTTGGGTTTTCAAATAGCGACTTTGTTCTTTCCTTCTCTGCTTCAAAAAACCGTAGAATTGAGTTTGGTATTTTTGAGATGCATTTCCTGTCGTATTGAGGGTAGACGAAAGTCTTTTTTGTTTTTGTCTCTGAAGATTCAACTTGGTATGTTAACATTACGTTACCTTAGGCGAGGTTTTTTTGGCGTGGCAACTCGTTGTCTACGGATTACTGCATGGAGGTCGGTCGCCACGTTTCCCACTTGCTCCTTCTAAATTTCTCTTTGCATTGATTGTTTAGTAACTCGTAAAAGCATTTTCGTCAAGATTTCTTGACCTATGCTTAGTCAAACTTTCTTGACTAACTTTTTCTTCGCTTAAATTTTAAAACACTGAGTTAACACAGGTAGATTTGTCTGAAACAAAGAAATTCTGTGTCGACAATTGTATTTGATCAAGCTGTAAATTAGATTGCAGATGAGTAAGTAACAGGAATCATTTTATACCACGCTGTACTTTTTCGGACAAACAAACGGTGAAATGAATGACCGAATCAATCGAAAAAAGAGTTCAGAAAGCTCTCGATGAAATAAGACCGCAAATTCAAGCTGACGGTGGAGACATAGAATTTGTTGCCGTCGAAAACAAAACCTTGAAAGTTCGACTGAGAGGTGCATGTGCAGGTTGTCCAATGGCAGCGATGACGCTTAAGCAAGGCGTTGAAACGATAGTAAAGCAACGGGTCCCAGAAATATCAAAGGTTGAAGCAGTAGAATAAGCATAAGCTTGTGATTACTAACCAATTTTTGGCTTGAGAGCTTGCTTATCCAATCCGTGTACAAGATGGTTTGGATTCAAGAGATATAAAATCGCTCCAGCTACGCCCTACTAAAGGTGATAGAGGCCTCAAAAAAGCGCAGCTAAGCAATCACCTATAAATCTGCATAAAAAACTTGGGTGGTTGGTAGCTGAACAAGAGATTTCTGAAAAAAACCTGCAGGAGCAGGTTATGGCGAAAAAAAATACTTGCTTTTCGCAGACGCAAAGTGGGTCAATAAAAAGTAAGAATGGATGAAGTTTTACGGACTTCTCTTTTCCTTTTCCTGGGGGAAATTCATTCATTATTTATCGGTTTTTTTCACTCCGCACGAAGAGGAATGTTCCAATCACGAAAGATGCTATTGAAATTGCAGCGACTATCGTTAAATCGAACAGTGGGTTGTATAGGGCTATATGGCTGTAGAATGGTGTGCCTTGGTAAACTAGTCCTCTGAGCAAATCAACTATGTAAGTCATGGGCATGGCATGTGATAGGGCGCTTAAGACGCCGCTGGATTGGTTTATCGGTATGAATGCGCCTGAGAGGAACATCTGGGCAAATGCGAATAGGATTACGCCTCTATCCGCTGTTTTTGGGCTGCTGCTAAATATGCTGGCGACCAGTATGCCTAGTGTTCCGCCTGATATGCAGATAATTGGCGCTGTGACAAAGATCCAGCCGATTGCTGACAGCCCGATGGATATGCCCATAATTGGGGCGATGATGACGAATGCGAAAAGCTGTAGAATGCTTGTGATGCTGCCTCCTAAGATTTTACCGAGTATGATTGAATAGCGCGATATTGGAGCTACAAAGATTTCCTGTGTGAAGTCGTTTTCGCGGTCTTCGACAAGTGATGTTACGCTCATCATAGTGTTCATAGAAATTGTTGCGGCGACCATTCCTAAAAGCGCAAACTGAAGGTAATTGTACCCTAGACCGCCACCTAAGTTCTGCGCAATAACGCCACCCAGAATTCCCAGAAACAGAACCGGAAAGAGTAAGCTAAAAGCAAGCGAATTCTTCCAATCCTTAAAGAACCGCAATACTTCTCGGGCGGCAATAACGACTACTGCGTTTAGGTCTTTTTGAAGTGGCTTCATTAAGTCGTTTCCTCCTGAGTTTTATTTTGGATTAAATCCATGTAAGCTTCTTCGAGGGTCGGTGTATGAAGCTCCATGCGAGTTAGCGGTATATTGATTTGTGCTAGAATTTTCTGTGGAGTTTGCTCCTCAAAATAGATTTTGATCTTACCGTCTACTGCAGTTTCTGACTTAAAGTTCGCAATCTGGGAATGTAGCATGCTTCGGTTTTCAGCGTCTAAAACGAGGTACCTGTCAAGTAACCGGTTTTTCATCTCGCTTGGTGTTCCCAGAAAAATAATTTGCCCATGATTTACTATGCATACTCTGTCAGCGTTTTCGGCTTCTTCGATGTAGTGAGTGGTGAGGAATATTGTGGTGTTTTGGTTTTTGGCTACATTTCGTAAATAGGTCCATAGGTCTCGGCGGGAAACGGCATCTAAACCTTGACTTGGTTCATCTAAGAACAGCACTTTGGGCTTTTGCATTAACCCGCGGATGATTTCTAGCTTGCGTTTCATTCCGCCTGAGAAGTTTTTAAGTGGTTTGAACAGGTCCTCGCGTATGCCCATAAACCCGGCCATCTCTAAAACCTGATTTTGATATTCCTTGGGCATGAGTCGAAAGAATGGCTTGTAAGAATAGGTGCCATATAGGTTTACGTGTAGGCGGATGTTTTCTTCTGCTGATAGGTTGAGGTCTAAGCTTGGATTCTGGAAAATGATACCGACATTTTCGCGTACATTTTTTGCTTGGGTGTTTACGTCGTAGCCTGCTATGGTTATTTTTCCGCTTGTTTTTGCCAGTGTTGTTGTTAGGATGGATATTGTGGTTGTTTTGCCTGCTCCGTTGGGTCCAAGAAATGCAAAGAATTCGCCGGGTTGCACATCAAAGCTGATGTTGTTTACGGCTGGTTTCTCGGAGTTACGGTAGCGTTTTGTTAATTTTTCTACATGTATGATTGACTGCAATTTCGGTTCATCTCATATTTAACAATGTTAAGTGTATTTAACAACGTTAAATAAATACTTAACTATGTTAGATAAATATTTAACATGGTTAAGCATATAAACTGCTTATGGCACAATCATTAATGATGAAAACAAAAAAAGCTAAGACTCCTCGCTTACAACCTGAAGCTGTCATACAAGCAGCATTGGAATTATTAGACGCTGAAGGCCTAGAAAACGTAACGCTAAGACGTTTAGCAGCAAAATTAAACGTTCAAGCGCCAGCTTTATACTGGCATTTCAAAGACAAGACAGACATCACAGACGACATGGCTCAAGCTATTCTTACAAATGCAAAACTCGACAATTTCACTGCTCCAGCCGACATAAACCAATGGCCTTTATGGTTAACTGATTTAATGCACAGTTTACGTAACGCGTTAATTGCTCATAGAGACGGTGGACGTGTTGTTGCAGGAGCAACGTATGGACGCGCTTACACTTTAGAGAAGATAATGGTAGGTGTTACTCGAGTTTTAGAAAAAGCTGGATTTGACAAGCTCAATGCCGGTCTAGCTGCCGGAACAACAATCGATTATGTTTGGGGTTTCGTAATTGAAGAGCAAGCAGGAATTGAACCACCGCAAGGAATTGGTCCACCGCAAGACGTTCAATCCATCGGGACTAATTCAGAAGATGATGCATTTTTAAGCGCAATAATGGAAGAATACCACAAACTCACCCCTACCCAAATTTTTGACTGGGGATTACAGGTAATAATAACTGGTTTGAAATCAACGCTAAAAAAACCATAAATTCCATTTCTCATATTAGCTTTTTTCATTTTTGCCCTTGCTTGATCTGTATTTTGAAAAGCCTCTTTTCGCCGAATACCCCAATATTACTATTAACCATGCAACAATTAGCACAATTGCAGTTGCTGTTACGATCGTATTTAGATTTAGTATTGCGTTTGCTTGGTAAATGAAAGATTGCGAGTATTGAAATGGTGTTGGCGTTGGTGTCGCAGGTACATCGATGGGGGTTGGCGTAGGTGCCTGTGTTGGAACCGCGGTGACTATAGGTGTTGAATTAGGAATAGCCGGTGCAGTCTGGCTTGGATTTGTTAAGAAAGGAACAAATGTAACAGTTCCGAGAGTGCTGTCGATTTTTGAGTCATAGATTGTTTTGTTAATAGTTTGAGTATCAGCTATTCCCCACCAATTATTCGTTGCATCTATATTTGCAGTAGCGGCGGTGATGCTATTCTCGGTGTTGCCGACAATGTTGTTCTTGCTTATTGTACCTCCAGTTGGATTATGTATTGCTATTTGGTTGTTAGAAATAGTGTTAGACTCTATATTTGCTCCTCCGCCGTTGATTCCAAAACCAGAATTACTGTCAATTAGGTTACGGGTAATTGTTACCGATGCTCCGATCAGTATATCAATTCCGTCTGTTCCTCTCAAGAAAGAATTGCTTTCAACAGTTAATTGGCCACCCGTTTGAGCTGTAATGCCTACCGCACATTGGGTAAATATGTTATTTGAAACCGTAGAAGAGGCGGATGAAGAAGCTACAATACCATTAAGGTATCCGTTGCCTTCAAACTGGTTATTGCTTATCTGCGGATTACCCGAATTTATGGTTATACCATTGTTCTTATTGCTACTGTACTGTCCCTCAAACACGTTGTTAGTAATCACGGGAGACCCAGAGTTTACAGAAATGTCGTTACTGTTAGAGTCTGTGCAAGTCCCTTGAAACTGGTTGTTAATTATTTGGGCAGATCCATCTGAGATACTTACGCTGTTTGCATTGTTGTTTACATAACCGTTAGAGTTTTGCTTATTGTAAACGATGACGTTGTTTGAAATTATTGGTGACCCTTCAATAATACTAATAGGTGCTTGATAGATTAGCGATGAAAAAGTAAATTGGCAGTTATCTATTTTCGGCGATGAGTTAATGATCAAATATACAGAGTTAAAATTTGCATATTGGACAATTGATCCAGTACTGGCTACGCTATTCCAAGGACTGCTTGATGGACTAAAAATTAACGGTGCCGTCGCATAATTTATTGTATAGTTGTAGTTGCCGTTGGCTGTAAAGCTGATTTCATTGCTTGTGTCGCCGACAGCCACTAATGTTCCAGAAACGTATAAAGAGTAAAATCCTAAGTTAACGGTTACACCAGGATCTATCGTTAAAGTGACATTACTGTTTACTGTAACAGTTCCGTTAAAGAAGATTGGACTATCTGCTTGTGTCCAATGAGTATCCGTACTTATTGTTCCCCCTACGGTTGTTCCATATGCAGTTTTAACAAAAAACATCCCGCTAACACAGAGAGCTATTACAAGAATTATACAGGCAACCCGTTTCATGTTTACACTGCTTGTTGCTTATGGGTCCTTAAAATATAAATTACTTTTGTAACAAGAAATAGATTCGCAACTGATTTGGCAGGCTTGGTTTTGAGAACTTTTCTGAGGTGAATTGAACCTGAGAGTTCAAAAAGTCTTGTTTTTACCTTGGAAATCGGCTCAAATCAGGATTAGATTCGCTAATGATTGGTGGAAGCTGCTTTGGGTACTGTGGAGTTTTGAACTATTCTTCCATTAAATAGATGTGCAATTGAACTCTGGCGACGCAATTATTACGTGAAAGCACAAAGAACAAGACTGTTTCTACAATGTGATGAATGTTAGACGTATACAATTCTTTAGAAGGGGTACTATCCCCAAATAGTATACTGCCCTATAGGGGTACTTTGGTTTTAACTCAGTTTCACCGAAAAATAACTTAGGTTACGGCGCCATTTGTGGTCTTCGGCGCTTTTCTGATCCTAAAGAGCTAGGGGGTGAATACAATTTTTTCTAAGGGATGCAAGTTAACGTTCATCTTTTCGATAACACGATTATTTTAAGTAAACCGCCCTAGCGCGTGTTTTCCCTTAGCTTCGCCTCGTTTTTTTGCGTTCAGAAATATTTCTGGCAACGCTTAAAACCGCCTGCTTTCCATTGTGAGTTATAAGACTGGCGCTAATCTCAAGTGGAATTTCCTTCCCATCTTTAGTGAGGTGTATTGTTTCATAAACCTTAGTTCTAACAGTAGCCACGTTACTTATGAGATTTCTAATTTGCTCGAGGTTCAGGCGTTTGTCAATGCCTTTGACCCCTAAAGACAACAATTCTTCTTTGGAGTAGCCAAGCACATCAACAGCAGCAGCATTTACCTCAACAAAGTTCCCGTCAAAATCAATAACCCAAGCCGAATCGTTCATTCCATTAATCAAGTTTTTGTAATTTGCCTCGCTATCAATTAGAGCCTTTTCAACTTTTTTGCGCACAGTAATATCTGTGACTACCCCACGTAAAATAATGCTTCCGTCGTCTCTGACAATTGGTGCAGCGTTCACAATAACTGGAAACTCGGTGCCGTCTTTTCTCAAAAATGTGTACTCATTTCCTCCAGAACCGATTCCAGCTAAGGATTGGCTAATATTTCTCTTTGTGTTTTCCCATTCTCTTTCTGGAACCAAGGTAAAAACGCTGAAACCTTTTTCGAAATCTTCTTTAGAATACCCCAACATTTTGAAGGCTTCCGAATTCACAAAGACAACTTTTCCACGGCTATCAACTTCAAAAATGGGTGCTGGCAGAGCATCTACGAGTTCCCTGTACCTAGCTTCACTTTTCTTAACTATCTCCTCAGCTTTCTTTCGTTCAGTAATGTCTTTGCCAAACACGGCGATCGCAAAGGCTTCGTCCTCTCGTTTTAGGAGATTGAAAGTCATCTCTAAAACTCTTGGCTCCTTCCAAGTTGTATATTCAATTGTAAATGAACCCTGTTCGAGCACTCTCTTAGAGAGCTCGCGCCATTTTTGGAGAATTGCCTCAGAAGGCAACAATTGCAAGGCACTCATGCCTGCCTCAAGTCGCAGGTTCTGCGTCTTCAGAAAGTGTTCACTCATTGCTTGGTTGAATGTGAGAAGTCGAAAATCATCGGTACTCATGGACCAAATAAAGTCTCTTGTGCTGTTGACAATTGAGTTAAGCAAAACTTGCGTTTCCTTAGTTTTAGACTCGGCTCTCTGGCGTGCTACAGTGGATCTAATATAATGAGAGAGTTCCCCGTAGACAGTTTCGGGGTTGCCCTGTTTGTTTATGTATGCGTCTGCGCCTAAGTTCAATGCTTTGATGGCGATTTCTTCTCTGCCTTTTCCAGTAAACAATATGAAGGGAACTTCATTGTTTTGGTTATTCAGCTCTTCTAAGAACTGGAGCCCATTTTTCTGGGGCATATCATAATCAGAAATCACCACATCGTAGCGTCCGGCGGATAATTTGCGAAGACCTTCATCAACGCAGCAGGCATTATCAATCTCAAAGTTGCCCATATCCATTAGGAGCATTTTTGAGATTTCCCGAATAGACGGGTCGTCATCAACATGCAAAACTAGTATAACGTTCTTTGTGTTTGAAGGGGCTAATTTAGTTACTTCTTCAACTATTTTGTTTTGATTGAGGGTTTGTATTAGCTATGCCCCGCAGCCAAAACAGTTAATGAATTGATAATAAGTCATTTGCGAATTTAGAATACTAAAAAATAACCTACATTCTAAATGAAATAAATAGACCAGTGACTTTCCAAGATTAATAACAGTTTAGAAGTTTAAAATGAAAACATTGAAGACATCCCTTTATCACGACTATTTCGAGGTTTCCGCCATTGCAGTAACGGTTGGTTTTAAGTAATCACCTTTAGTGAAGGTTTAAAGCGTCTTGTTGTTAGGATTGGCCATGAGGCTCAAGTTGCAGTTTACAAAAGAAGTTTGAAGAATTTCCACTTGCGGAACAACTGACACGCGCATAGCCAATCAACCTTACGATTGATTAAATATAAAAAGGCTAACCACGCATAGAGTGCTGCATGAACAAGCTTGTTTCAAGCATAGTTCACGGTTTAATTAGATTTACAAACAAAAGCTTGGTCAAAAACCTCATCATAATTACTCTTTGCGTAATGTTCGTCTTTATCCAACTTTTCTACCCATACAACTACTACGCAACAGCAACAAGACAGCCAAATTCAAGTTTCCAAGTAGGCATTCACTATGTTTACGAACAAGATGACCTCAGTCAAATCTTTGGAGAAGTTACCAAAATCCACGATTTGGGCTTCAAAGTTATTCGCATAACTCTTGAGTGTAATCCACTTCTAGATAGCGATTTGCAAAATCAGAAAACAGACAGTTTTTTTGCAGCAACTAATCAATACGGACTAGCTGTTGCGCTGGTCATACAAAATGGTGATAATGCTCAGACGATTAGTTATTATCTTGACCGCTGGGGAAGCAACGTAAAATATATTCAGATCATGAATGAACCCGAAACATCTTCCAGCTGGAGCGTCGGCGCATTATTTACTGATGACGAAGTCATGTCTAACTTTAATATTATGTATTCAACCGTTGAATCCCACCACTTATCAGCACAGTTATACACCAACTTTGGAATAGGCTACATCCTTCGAACCAATCTTCCTATTGACATGAGCAAGAAACTTGATTTCGTAGGCTTGGACGTTTACATGGATTCATTCCTCGTTCTGTCTCCGCATATTATACAAAACCTCCAAACAATAACTCACAGAGACGTGATAATAACAGAGTTCGGAATGTCAACAAGCGACAGCTCCGCGCAAACCAACTTCATCATCAAAGGACTTAACCTCTTCAAAAGCATGGGCCTCAAAGGCTGCTGGCTAGTATACTGGAACAGCGAATTTGACAACTACGGAATCCGCGGCACACCCACAGAAAAAGCAGTAGGTGACTGGATTGCACAAAATGCTAAATAACAACAAAATCTTCAATCATCTTAAAAATTTGCGGTTGATTGAGAAACTGCTTATTCAAGGTCTCGTAATTGCAATCATCTTAATCATCATTCAGGTATTGCTTGCTAATCTGAGGGAATCATTCATGGTCTATATTCCGCCACTGGGCTTCGCCTTCTTAGAAGCCATAACCTATTTTGTTCAACCACTAATAATCGGCGTAATAAACATCATAATAATTAATAGCCTGTACAACACTAAAGGCTGGCAAGTAGGCTTCTGGCTAAACGGCATTTTCCTACTACTTACATTCACAACTCTCAATCTTCTATTGCAAACAACCTTCAACTTACCATTTTGGCCAGGCATAGCCATAATCGATCTATTATTATCATTACCTTTCGGTTGCATAGCACGGTTCAGCAATGGCGGATGGAAAAAACCAATAGACTAAAAAAAGAAAATCGTGTGCTTTTGAACACCCCTTAAAGGCTAATCGTAATCTTTAGCAGTAGAATGCTGTGTGCTTCCCTAATACATGATTTTTTGACAACATACATGACAAAAAGTATATTTATAATGTATATTAGAAATATATATTAACCTGTAAGCTCTAACCTTGAATATAGGAAGGTATAGTCGATACGTAGAAGCAAACTGGAAATAATCGTTGAAATCCTCAATATGCTCGCAAAAACTAGCCCTTTTAAGTTTACTCATATCATGCATAAGACCAATGTCAACAACATTGTTCTCAAGGAATATCTTGATTATTTGATTATTCAAAATCTTGTCGAAAAACAAACAATTGGAAAGAAACGTGTTGTTTTCAGGATTACAGAACGTGGCTTAACTTTACTTAAACAATTTAGAGCAATTCAACAAGCAATCCCGGAAATGGCAGAAAATGAATCAGTTATGATTGAAGAAAACACTAGGGCGAATGGGGTTGAAAAGCGTTTCCAATAGTAGATTTATGACAGGAAAGCGCAAAAGCAAGATAAGGAGTCTCTTCATAGAAGAGTTTGGGGACATATTGGAGAGTGAACGCCCTAAACAAGAAGAAATAAATCAAATCTTCGACTGGCTAAAAGATGAAGCCAGCTCAGCTTTAAGTTTCGACCACATAAACACTATAGATGAATGCAGAAGATATTCTGAAGTGAGACTTCTGAAGTTTTCACTTTCTAAGAATATTGTTTGGAAAAAGTCCAGAGAAGCCCGTCGTGAACAAGCTCAGCGGTTTGACGAGCTAAGAACAACAAAAAAAAAATAATAAAGGGCCGCTTTTCAGTTCTCCAAGGACACAAAGAAGAAGAAAAGGCGCTTCCTTCAAGCTGATATATCACGAATCCACAAAATAGCCAAATCATTCTCAGTTTCAAACGGATTGTCTAAGTCAATGTTTTGTTTAAGAGCTTGATTTTCTTTGCATAACTCTTCTGACTCGAAGGTTTAAGATTTCTCAGCTCCCAGAGTGCTTTGACAATTTTTTCGTTGATTTGACTACGAGAGCTGCTGGTA
>CAWHXY010000002.1:0-61183 GCA_963833575.1 Candidatus Bathyarchaeota archaeon
AACTCTGGGATGGTTAGCAAAAGAAAACAGCGACATAATACTAGTCGAGCATGACAGGACAATCCAGAACATTCCGGGAAGCGACCAAACCAATGGATTAGTCATTCTAAAGTGCTGTATACTTGAATTCTGCTCACTACCATTACAAAAAAATTCAAAGTTGATTTTAAATTCACCAGTAGACAAAGATAGAGGTGAGTATGCGCTTCAGTCAAAGAAGCGAAAAACTCCAAAAAACAGAAAGGGAGCAAACAAATGAAAACCGTAATCATAACGGAGAGCTCCCGAGGCAACAAACTGCAAAAACCACTAACTCTCACCTTGCCTGAAGCAGAGACAGCCGCCGACAAAAAACTCCAACAATACATAATCGATGCATTACTAACCAGAATGCCCAGCCTCGTAACCTTAACCTTCCAAAACACCACAACCATAGAACTAGCAAAACACCTCTTACGTCACAGAACAGGCAGCCCAGCCACCCTCTACCAATACATCTACGGCGTTCACCGATTCACTCTCTGGACAAACACCCAACCCGACCAACTCGTCAAAGCCTGCCAAGATCAAGACGGTGACCCAAAACCAAAATCTCTTTCGCAAACAAGCCGCATGCTAGATGACTTCGTCGCCAACCTACAAGCCGAAAACTTGGCACCAGGAACCGTAAGCAATCACGTTAAAGGCGTCAAAGCATTATTCCGCTGCAATGGACTAAAACTTGAACTTCCATACAATCTAAGTAAAAGAAGCGTCTACGAAGACAGAGCACCAACACCTGAAGAACTGCAAAAAATGCTCGACTTAGCCGATCTACGCGAACGAGTAATCATATCGCTACTAGCGTTAGGCGGATTTCGCATCGGCACCCTATCCAAGCTACAGTATCGCCATGTCAAACGCGACCTAGAAAAAGGCATAATCCCAATCCACGTGCATGTTGAATCAGATATAACCAAGGGGAAATATCACGACTACGATACATTCCTGGGACAGGAAGCAGCCGAATACCTCAAAGCCTACTTGGACATACGCAGACAAGGCAGCCCAACAGGACGAAAACAACCAGAAATTATCCACGACAACTCACCTCTAATACGCGATGGCCAAAGCAACCTCGCCAAGCCAATTACAACGGGCAGAATTCACTCAGTTGTCCACAACCTCTACATCAAAGCAGGACTAATCACCAGCAACCCTCGAGGAAGACGCTATGACCTAAGAGCCCACAGCATACGAAAATACTTCCGCACACAGCTAGCTTCACTTAGCATTCAAACCGATTACATCGAATACATGATGGGACACACAATCAGCACCTACCACGACATTCGCATGAAAGGCATAGAATACCTCCGCGGCGTATACATCTCCTCAGGACTAAGCATAAAACCAAAAACCCGCCTAAACAAACTTGAAGCCCTCAAAGAAATGATTCGCGCATGGGGACTCAACCCTGACCAAGTCATGTCAAGAGAAGCACTAGCACAATCCAACACAACCTTTATCGACCGAGCCCAACTAGAACAAACCCAACTGACACAACTAACAGCTATTTTAAAGCAACAGATGATCAAAGAAATCTGCGAGAGTCAAGGTCAAAAAAGTATGAATTCACGCCTGGGACAAAGTAGCCCGGGAGAGATTCGAACTCTCGTCGGAGGGTCCAAAGCCCTCTATGCTTGACCACTACACCACCGGGCTTCAAGGCTTTTTTATTTGGTGCTAGACTCTAAGGACAATTTTTTTCCTAATAAGCGTTCTTACATTGACTTGGTAATATTCATCAAAAAATCCTGAACGTACCTGTTTAACCTAGTAATTTCTTCAAAACTGGTATCTTTTTTAATGGAACAATTATTGCAAGACAGATGAAAAGAGTAATCACAGTTGCAAGGGGGATTCCGATGATGGAATTCACTGTGTTGCCGTTAAGTGTGAAACCGAAATAGCCTCGCCAGAGACATTCAAGTATAATTATGTGGAAAAGGAATATGGGCAGAGTATTTTCGCTGATTAAGCTAAGTAGCTTCTTGCCATTTGAGTTTCCGAGCTTTTTCTGGGTGGGTTCTTTTTGAGTGACGTCTTTTTGCGTTTTTTCGTTTTCGGAGGTTTTGATTTCCATTGGTTGGGCGTTCGTTAGCGTCGGCGCTTGAATGGTGTTCAAGAGCAAAAACAGCATAACTGAGGCTAAGATCATTGTTGGGCTAATATATTCTTGGAAGAAGTATGTTTCGCCTCCTCCAACGGTTGCGGCTATTGCGTATGTGCCTATTGCGGTTAAGGTAAATCCAACAAACATCAAAATAACTAGATTTTTCCGCTTGATTTTTACAGTTAGAAGGTATGTGCCTAAAATGAAGTATCCTGCGTAAAGTGGAAATGTGAAAACAAAACTATTCAGTTGATATGGTCCGAATAAGCCGAGAAGAGGTAAGATGGCTGTGCCTATAAACCAGATTACGAGGAGATATTGAATCAGGTTACGCTTTGCATGGGCTATTATTATGCGTAAAATTGGGGTTAAGAGGTAGAGCCCAATTAGCATGTAGAGATACCAGAAGTGAAAGTATGGACCGTTTAGTATGCCTTGGATGATAGAGGTTGATGTTATGCTTTGACTGTTAATTTGATGGTCCACGAGAAAGTCCCAGGCAAAGAAGACGGCTCCCCAAAACAGGAACGGTAATGCTATTCGCGCGAATCTTTTCTTGAAAAAAGCTCCTATTGATTCATCTAGTTTGCTTGGTTGAAGCAAAAGAGCGCCAGTTAACATCACAAATAACGGAACCCCTGTTCGCCCCAAAGTCTGATAAATAGTAACTGTGCCCCAACGAAAAATTTCAAACGAATTCATTTGTTGAGCGGTCAAGTCATTTGCGGCATGAAGCAGAATAACGCCTACAATAGCTATGGTTCGAATCAGATGTACTGGAACAGAGAGCCCTTTTTCGTGATTCAACTGCTTTCCCTTTATCGATTACACCCTTTAGGCTACTTGTGCTAAATAAGATTTGACTTATTTGACGCAAAACTATGCTTTTTTCTGTTGGGGCAATTTGATTGATGAAAAATTGGTTTGGTAGAAACCATTTATTTGTCCTTCGTTAAGTTGCTTTTGTGATTGATTAACAATTTTTTATGTTATTTCCCATTGTGAATTTTATGCATTGTGAATAATTAGAGAGTATTGTGTGCAATAACTTTATAAAGACCACAAAGCTTAAATAGAACTACACTGCTAACGCTTAGTTTGCGCGGGCCGAATGTACTGTTTCTACCCCAAAATGGATATGGTGACGGCTCTATGCATGTTGAAACGGAGAGAAAAAATTGAGCAAAAAAGAAGTCAAACCACAGGCGCGCTTATCTGATAAGTGCGCAGAGTGCGGTAGCGAAAACCTAGTTCATGATTATGACACTGGAGAAACCGTGTGCGGTGACTGTGGCTTGGTCCTCTACGAGCAAATGATGGATAAAGGACCAGAGTGGCGTGCGTTTACCCAAGAAGAGAAAGCATCAAGAAGCCGTGTAGGTGTTCCAACATCTTATTCGGTTCATGACAAAGGTTTATCCACAGCTATTAGCCAGGTGGATAGAGATGCTTTTGGAAGGAAATTGCCGCTATCCACAAGATTACAAATGTGGCGTCTGAGAAAATGGCAAATACGAAGTCGAGTACACTCATCTATTGATCGAAATTTGGCTCAAGCTATGGCAGAGCTTGATCGTCTTTCAGATAAAGTCTACATACCTCCGCCAATTAAGGAAAAAGCTGCAGTAGTTTATCGAAAAGCCTTAGACAAAGGTTTAGTTAGAGGAAGATCAATTGCCGCAATTGCTGCAGCTGCGCTTTATGCTGCTTGCCGTGGAAGTGGAACACCACGTACACTGAGGGAAATCGCTGAGGCAAGTCTAGTTGACAAGAAAGATGTAGCAAGATGCTACAGACTACTATTGCGCGAACTTGAAGTGCACATGCCTATCGCAGATCCATTAACATACGTATCTAAAATCGCAGAGAAAACTGGAATTTCAGGAAAGACACAAGGTGCAGCCATCCAAATTCTCAGGGATGCAAGACGTAAACGTGCTGCCGCCGGAAAAGACCCAATGGGACTAGCTGCTGCTGCTCTATACATCGCTTGTTTACAGAATGGCGAGAAGAAAACGCAGAAAGACATCGCCGAAGCTGCAGGCGTAACTGAAGTAACCGTGCGCAATCGTTACAAGACACTCAAAAAACAGCTAAATCTTGAGTTGCCTGACTAATTTTTTTAAGTCAAGCATCGGATTCTTCTTTTTCTTTTTCAAGTTCTAAAACTACAATTCCAACGTAGTGACAATCTTCACAATAGTATTGTTTAGGCGTTAACCAAATAGCTAGACTATTTGTCAGATGAATTTTTGGGCTGCAACATCTTGGACAATAAATTTGCGCCGGTTTTTGGTGTTTAGTTGCTTTGAATACTTCACGTATGTCATCTAGTTTTTTCATTAAACTGCATCTCTGTTTTTGACTTACGGTTTATTGGACTTCAATGTTTTCTGTTGGATAACCCAACTTGATTAAGAATTCGCGAACTCGATCCCGATGATCTCCCTGCAGCATGATTTGACCGTTCTTGCTCGTTCCTCCGCATGCGCAATAGGTTTTGAGCTTTTGAGCAATGGTTGCTAAATTAATATTTTTATCTTCCATGCCGTCGATAACGGTACTTGGTCTACCAAATTTTCGAGTTTCAAGTCGTACGCGTATTCTCTGTTGTTCTTTTTCTATTTCTCCACAAACGCATAAGTCCTTAGGAAGCCCGCATGTTGAACAAACTTCAGCCATGACACTCAACACTGAATTAGCATCTGGAATATATAAAAGTTTCAAATCCCAAAAAAGGGGTTCTTTGTTGGTTCTGGATGATTGCTGCACCGCATTTTACATTTAGTAACTTTGACCCTCAGGTGTCAAACGCTCTAATTCCGCACCAGAATTACTATTGCCGACAAATCTTTTTCCAGCTTTTATAAGTTGTTCTCTAAAGTCAGGGCTTGGGATAATAAGGAAATAACCGCTTATGGAGTTTTTGTCTAGCTTGAAGCTCATTTCAAAAATAAAAGCCGATTTAGCCGCAATTAATTGTTTTGCAAGAAAAACATCAATTACAGCTTCAAAATAATCAGTCACAACCTCAGGGGATGAAGGAAGAATTTTCATTTCAGCGAAGTTTGCCACTGCACTAAAGAAAGCGCAAATCATAATTGACCCCATTTCTTCAAGAGCCGATGTGTACATTTCAGAACGCAAGAAGCTGGTGGATTTTTGCGTCAAAATATCTGCAATCTTTTTTGCGTCTTGAGGATCAAAAACTACCAAGATATCGCAGTTGGGTTCCTTATATAATTGCATATGGATAGCGGTGACTTGTTTGTCGGGCGCTCCCAATAATCTGGCGGCCAGGTGCGGCGGTCCAGATTCAAGCTTTGGCAAGCTTATTTTTATTGGCTGGTTACATAACTTGGATAGAACTGTAGCAGCGTGACCGACTCCGATATTTCCAATTTCAGAAAAAACGCGGAGATCCGTGCTCATGACAATCGCTTCGAGCAGTTTTTCCGGTTCAAAGGGTTTGGCCACAAAGGACTTAGCGCCCATCTTCATATATTCGTTTATCAAGCTTTCTTCATTCAATGCACTGCAAACAATGACATTTGCTTCACGGTCTTCAACCATTATTTCTCTGAGAGCGTCAACCCCATTTTTTGCAATAGTTCCTTCTTTCATTACTATGTCTAGTAGCACTACGTCAGGTTTGAGTTCTTTAAATTGTGTAATTACCTCATCCCCGTTGGAAGCTTCACCTACGACTTCGTGTCCAGACTCGAACAATATTGTTTTTAGTAAATCACGTATGTATGCTGAATCATCAGCTATTAGAACCGAAACCATCTTTGTGTCCCTGACTTCAATGACTGTTGTTTTTTTTATGTATATACAAGTTATGAAGCCAAAATCCAAATCAAAAATTAGTAAGAATAAATATTATTGACAGATACTTTTTGTTAAAAACCAAATCTTATACCTTATTCTAATTTAGCTGAAGTAAATGTAACTTTATCCAGTTACATTAATTTTTTATTATTTCTAAGCCTAAAGGCAGTTGATGACATGATAAGTGCCGTTGAAAAACTCCAGCGCGTCGGTTTAAATGAGTATGAGGGCATTATGCCCAAAAATGGCAAGTATCATCTTCGCTTTTTTTCTCTGAACCTATCCTTTAATTGTTGACACAAGTTTCGCCAATTCTGCGATTTGTTCTACGAACTTATCCCTCATTTTAGTAAAACGCATGGCTGCTGAAGGATGGATAACTTGAACGTATTCTATTCCCTCTAGCCTTGGAGTGTCCTTTGCCGATGCTCCTAATAAAAGGATAATTTTGGGTTTTATAATGCTGATTTGCATATTCAAGTAGGGTAGGCATGCCGCTACCTCATCGGGATAGGGTTTGCGATTTTGTGGGGAAACATGTTTAACTATGTTGGTTATGAAGACGTCTTCACGTTTTATGCCGTTCTCAGCTAGAATTTTAGTTAAGAATTTTCCTGCTCTCCCAACGAAAGGTCTTCCTGTTTCATCCTCCTCAGCTCCAGGATTCTGACCTACAAACATTACCTTAGCGTTCCTGGGACCCTCACCTGGCACACCATGTTTTGCTCCTTGCCAGAGTCTACATTTTTTGCAACCGTAAATTTGAACGTCTAATTCTTCAAGCGTCAAAACAGTCACCTGTTGTTGCGTCATGACAGTCACACAACCTTAAAAAAATCGCGTTGTTACTTTATAATTAAGTTCTTGCTCCTGATCCAGTTAGAGCAAACTTGAGACCTTAGTATTTTGAAGGATGAAACATGACTGAAGAAGAATCCGTATCGGAATCGCTTATTGGAAGCGCTACTCGTGTTCTTTTAAGAGTTGCTTTCAGGTTTGAACCCTTGGCGCCGACGGCTATTACGGTGTTGATGAATCGGCAATTGCACGGATTCAAGGAAAGGGGCGCAATTGGAGATTATAAAACTAAGACTAAGCGTTTAGGCAAGTTTCATTATCGGATTGTAATTACTTTAGATGTGACTGGTATGCAAGCGATTCATCTTCTCGGTAACTTGTTCCCAAAACAATTACGCAGATTTAGGAGGTGGTTCCATGACTGAGATGGTGGAAAAGAAAGGCAAGTTGAAGGTTACAATAGAGGTTGAAGCAAACGAGGAGTTAATGGCTTTAGCTAAAGAAACTATGTCCAAGATGTCTATGAAATTGCCTGAAATGATGAAGCATAACAGCGGAGAAAAGAAAGAATAAGCTTCTCCAAAAATATCCTGATTTTGTTTATTTTTTGAAACCTTTTTTTATGTTGATGATAACTTTTAATCTTAAATCTTAAATTGACAATTTGTTTGTTTATCAAATATTGTTTGAGAAATAATCCTCTGTCGTTTTTGCTTTCTTAAAATTAACTTAACGGTTTTGCTGTTACGACATAATGGTAGTTTCCAATGGCATCAATACTGTCGATTTGAAAGCCCGCATTTCTGATCAAGATTGAAGCATGCTCTTCGCTAAATCTGATTTTGAACGGCGGACCGAAAGACATTTCTTGTTTTTTCCAGTCCAAATCAATCAACCGACCTTCTGGCTTAAGCATTATTTTAGCGTTTTTCAACACTTTTTTGGGATCGCCGAAGTCATGAAGCACCATACTGTAAAAAATAAAGTCAACGCATTTGTTGCAGAAAACTGTTTCTTCACCCGTGCCAACTTTTGCAGTAATATTTTTCAAGCCTTCGGCTTCAGCTTTGTTTTTTAGCCTTTGGATTGCTGACGCATCCACGTCTACTGCATAGACTTTTCCTTGATTGCCAACTCTTTTAGCAGCCAAGATAGTGAAGAAACCTTCGCCGCAACCTATATCTGAAAACACCATCCCAGAGCGTAAATTTTTCAATATAGCTTCTGGATTGTACCAGGATCGTCTAGTTTTCTCGTCTAGAGAAAAACCGCCATGACAAGACATGGGTTAAAACCCAAAGTTATGGCTGGAGAAGTGCTCGTATTTGTTTCTCATGCGTTTGCCTTGTTGTTAAGGGATAGATTTCGCGGTCGCAATCAAAGAATAAAGGGTCTTGTCCAATTACTTTTGAGAGCTTTTCGTCTGAATCCACATTGACTATTAACATGGTACCTTGGTGGCCAATCAGGTGGTAAGTGACTTCAAGCGTTTTTTCCTTTTCTAGATTATCAAAGTATTTGAATTGCAACGGAAGCAGTTTTGCCCATTTCTCGATGGGAACCTCACGTTTAACTTTTTGTATAATTAAGAACTTCATAATTATCCTTAATAGGAAAGTAATTAGATTAGATATAAAATCTTTCTTTTGGTCTTCAACCGGTTCTAAATCATAGTACACGAAGTAATGTCCAATCTCAAAATACCAGTTCTTTTATCTCGCAGTTCAAAGAATTTAAAATGCAACCACCAAAAACTTGGCCCTTCATCTTCACTCTAGTAACATTAAGCATTTCCGAACAAGCAGAAGAAGAAGAAGAAGTGCGCCCCTGCGAAGTTTCTTCTTCTTTCTCAACAACTCCAGAGAAGAAGAAGGTGCGGTGCAGTGTGCGATTGTCCTCCTTCTTCTATCAAAGCCTTAGAAGAACAACACCCGGTGCAGTGCGCAATTGTTGTTGTTCTTTCAATATTCCTAATTCTATTTTTCTGATGATTCTTGATCTTAGAAGGAGTAAGTTTTGAAAATGATCTAAAAAAACTAAATCATGTTTGTTCTACATTTGCATAAAATTCTAACAGATCGTGTTTGAATTGTTCCGGTCGATCTTTATGCGCTGAATGTGCCGCGCCGCTATAGACTAAAAGTTTAGCTTTTGGCAAATTATCTGCAAGAGTTCGCATTTCCTCTCCTGAAATCATGTTATCTTGTGAACCCCAAATTATCCTAACCGGAAAATCAAACTTACCATAAAACTGCAATAAATCCTCATGCAACGCTCTGCCAGGTGCAACTAAAAATAAACCCTTAACAGGAAACCTGGTTGCATACTGCAAAGCAATGTGTCCGCCTATGCTTGCGCCGACAAGAATCGGCACCGCCGAACCAAAAATATTCTTGGTTGCTTCAGCCGCCACTGCCAAATTAACTTCGGGGTTTCGAGTTTTAGGTTGACACCTACTTCTCAAACCATATGGCATATCTAAAGCCAAAAAAGGTATCTTTTTCTCAAGCAATAACTCTGTTACCCCGATTTGCTCCCAAATATCTTTCGTATACGATAATCCATGCAGAAAAATAATCGGGATACCTGGCACTTTGGAGTACAGAACTGGGCATTTATGCTCAGCAACGTTTAATGTTTTTTCCATAAATCCTACTTAGTTTTCGTTTCTTATAACATTTGACTACCTGACAAATATGCGAAAAGAATAATAGCTGTAAAACTTTCATAGATTTTGGTGACTTTTTGACTGTTAAAGTTGGCGATAAAGCGCCAGATTTTACCCTCCCTTCACAAATGGGTGACAACGTAACACTATCAGAGTTCCTAGGCAAAAAGAACATAGTTTTGTATTTTTACCCTAAAGATGAAACACTCGGCTGCACAAGAGAAGCTTGCACTTTTAGAGATAGCTATGAAGAATTAACAAATTTAGGCGCTGAAGTCCTCGGCGTTAGCGGGCAAAGTATAGCTTCGCATAAATCTTTTGCAACGCATTACGGGCTGCCCTTCATTCTTCTCAGTGACGTAGGCAATAAGGTTAGAGAATTGTATGGGGTACCGTCAAGCATGGGACTGATTCCTGGACGTGTCACATACATAATCGACAAGAAAGGTGTTGTTAGGCACATTTTCAATTCTCAAACCCAAACAGAACGCCACGTGGAAGAAGCAAAAACCACACTTAAGGAACTTGAAAAAGAATCATCGACATCAGCAACCGTTTAGCCGGGGAAGCGATAGATGCTAAATTTATACAATACTCTAACACGAAAAACTGAACCGTTCAACCCAACCGAAGATAAGCAGGTTAAAATGTACACTTGTGGTCCATCAACTTACCAGAAAGCGCATATCGGAAACTACCGCACCTTCCTTTTCGAAGACATACTACTGCGTTATATGGAGTACTTAGGTTACAAAGTGACACGGCTCATCACTTTAACTGATGTGGAAGACAAAGCTATAACTCAAGCAAAAAAAGAAAACCTTACCGTAGAGCAGCTAACGGCAAAAAACGAAGCTATCTTCTTCGCAGACTTTAAACTCCTGAGAATCAAAAAGCCTGATTACGCTATAAGAGCTTCCTCAGCAGTGGACCAAGCAGCAAAACTAATCACTCAACTATTAGACAAAGGCACTGCCTACTGGTTCAGCCATGAGGGCTCAAAAAACGTTTATTTTGACCCCTTAAAATTCAAAGGATTTGGCAAACTTGCACATTTAGATATGAGTAAATGGCCAAAAAAGAAACGACGCTTTCACTTGGACACTTATCCAGGTACGCCTTGGAATATGGGTGATTTTGTGATTTGGCACGGTTGCGGACTAGAAAATGTCTGCTATGATACGTCGATTGGCAAAGGTAGACCTGCTTGGAATATTCAAGATGCAGCCATTGTAACTAAGCATTTAGGGTTCTCAATTGACGTTGCCTGCGGGGGAATCGACAATTTGATTAGACATCATGACTATACGCTTGCAATTGCAGAAGCAGTTTCAGATAAGCCTTTCTCGCGGTATTGGCTCCATGGGGCACATCTGTTTGTTAATGGGAAAAAGATGTCTAAAAGTACTGGAAATGTGCTTTACCCAAGCGATATTATCGAGAAAGGAATTAACGGCGAGCATTTGAGGTTCTTTCTTATCTATGGACCTTACAGGAAAAAACTAAACTTCACTTTTGAAAAACTGACAGAAACTACTCAAAAACTTGATTCTTTCAAAAAAATGGTAAAAGAGTTGCAGGAGTCAAAATCAGAAAGCAACGTTGAAGAAAATGCCCTTGCCAACAAAATTGTTGCTGAGTTTGAAGATCACATGAATAACGATTTAGATATAAAAGGTGCTTTCGATTGCTTAAATGAAATAATAAGTGAACTTTACAAAAATCGTAAAATGTTAAGCAAAAAAGATGTAAAAAACTTAATGGATGACTTGCATAGGATTGATTTAGTGTTGCAATGCATTTTTTAACAGAGCTAACTGATTAGACTAAATCTCCAACGAATTTAACTCTCTTAAGATTTTCCTCTCTATGAGGTGCCATTTCTAATTCTTCAGTTAGATCTTTGCCCGCTTCATGCATTCCTAAGTGGTCTCCATCAAGCCAGAAACTGCTTTCGGACACATCATACACTTTGCCCTTGTAGACCAAGTAGGCTGGTTTACCGTTTTTTCCATTGTTTGCTTCAAGTTCTTTTCTAGTTACTTTTTTTGTTTCAGTCAAAAAGATTCCTTCTGCATTTTAAAGTTGCAAGCCTCTATTTAAAATGTTTATGCTTAGTTCCTTAAGCTGGGTGAAGATGCAGATTGGTAGGTTGCGTCTATATTTATTGAGCCAATGTTTGCCTTGAGATTTACTATGAAGTTGCTTTGGGATGGATAATTGTTTGATTGTATCGGGGATTTGTTTCCTGAAAAGTTGTTAACGTTTGTATTTATTGATCCTATTTCGGTGTGAGATTCTATTTTTGCTCCGACGCCATTATCAATATTCATTGATAAGTCAACGCTACCCGTGACGGCGGAAGCGTTAACTTGGAGATTTCCATCCAAAGTTTGGTTTTCATCTATTTGCATGTCTACTGCGCCTGTAGTTGTTTGCAGGTTAAAGGTTCGGTTGCCCTCTACGTTTGCTTGGTTCATAGTAAAAATAGCTGCTCCAGTTGTTGTTTTTAGGAAAATGTCTCCTGCAATTACTGTGTCGTTTTGTAAATATGCTTTGACCTCACCGGTTGTGGATTTAAGATTTAATGATTGGAAAGTCGCGGAGTCATTAGAGGTTAGAATAACTTGTCCAGTTTCCGTGGTCACATTTAGGTTAAGGCTCATTGAAGGGTTAAGGTAGATGTTGCAGGTTACTTTTGGCGTTCCGGCGAAAAAGCCAGAGGTTGTAACATGTGAGTTTACTGTTAGCGTGTAGCCTTCTGTTTGGTTAGTGAAGATTATTTGAACTGGGTTTTTTGTGCCAATGCCTTTTGAGCCTGATCCTGAAATATAGATGGCCACGGCGTCGTTTGAGTAATTTTGTGTCAGGATGTTTACTTTGGCGTTGTCGGCTTTGAAGTTTAGATTTATTACGGTAACGTTGGGCTGAGTGACAACTTCATTTGTTTGGCCAAAACTGTATGACTGGACGGACGCAAAAATAAGTGCCGTAATTACTGCAGCCGAAATTAATATGGCAATTATGATTATGCCTACTATGAGAACAGGTTCGCGTCTAATTGGTCTATGGGGCTGCGCATTGGAAGGAGCGTAAGCTAGGGTAACCACTGCTTTTCCGCAGTTTCGGCAGAACCTTTCTTCTTCGAGTATAGCTCCGCATTTTCGGCAGTAAGGCAATATGTGAACCTCAAGGAACGAGTATTGGGATTTTTGACGATTTAAGGGTTATTAAGAAATTTAGTTGTTGTTTGCATTTCTTGTTTTTCGGGAGTTTTTGTTTTTATTGAGTAATTTTAATAAGGTTGGTGCTGAACGATTTGTTGGAGATTAAGTTTGCCTGAAAAAGTTTTAGTTACATCCGCTTGGCCATACATTAATGTCACGCCACATCTGGGTAACCTTGTCGGCTCCGTTTTGTCAGCCGATGTTACAGCCCGATATTACAGGTTAAGAGGCGACGACGTTTTGATGGTAAGCGGTTCAGATACACATGGCACTCCCATTGAAGTGGAAGCGATAAAGCAGGGAATTAAACCTAAAGAGTTAACCGACCGCAACCACACCCGAGTCGCAGAGCTTTTTCGCAGGTGGAACGCTTCCTTTGACAATTACACTAGCACCGAGAGCCCAGTACACAAAGAGTTTGTGCAAAAAACTTTGCTAGAAATTGAGAAAAATGGGTTCATTTTTGCTCAGGATACTCAAATGCTTTACTGTGAGCATGACCAGCGCTTCTTGCCTGACCGGTTTGTGGAAGGTAAATGCCCGTATTGCGGTTGCGAAAAAGCTCGCGGAGACCAATGCGACATTTGTGGTAGGCTTTTGGAGCCGACATTGTTGGTGGAGCCTTATTGTGTAATCTGCAAAAATAAACCAACTGTGAAAACTACGCGTCATTGGTACATCGATCTCTCCAAGCTCTCTGAGCCATTAACAGATTACTTGAAGAATAACAAGCAGCTTCCCGTTAACGTTAAAAACTTTAGTCTAAACTGGATAAAAGAAGGACTAAAACCACGAGCTGTTACCCGAGATGTTGAATGGGGAATCCCCGCACCCTTCAAAGGCGCGGAGGGCAAAACCATCTATGTTTGGGTGGATGCCGTTTTAGGTTATATTTCAGCAACCATAGAGCAGTCTGAACGAATGGGGCAACCCGAGAAGTGGCGCGAATTCTGGTTTAACAATCAAGCCAAAACTCTGTATTTCGTTGGCAAAGACAACATCCCATTCCACACAATTATCCTCCCAGCCCTATTGCTGGCTTCAGGACAAGGCTACAACCTGCCTTGGAACGTTTCCGCCACCGAATTTCTTCAGTTCCGAGGACAAAAAGCTTCAAAAAGCCAACGCGTCGGAATATGGATAGATGAAGCCTTAGAAATGTTTCCAGTGGACTATTGGCGCTTCTTCCTTATCGCTACAAGACCTGAAAGCAAAGATACCAACTTTACTTGGACTGCCTTTACAGACAAAATCAATGCCGACCTAAACGACACCTTTGGCAACTTCATCCATCGAACTTTATCTTTTATTAATAGCAAGTTTGACGCAATAATTCCGGCACCTACCAAACTAGACAAAGACGACAAGGCAATTCTGCAAACCCTAAAATCGAAGGTTGAACAAGTTGCCAAAGAAATTGAAGATTCATGGTTACAATCCGCTGCCAACACTCTCGTTGGCATAAGTCGAGTGGGCAACCAATACCTCAACGATAAGGAACCATGGAACCTGATGAAAACTGACAAGGAAAAAGCCGGTGCAATCTTTTATGTTGCAGCCCAAGTTGTCAAGGCTATCGCGGTTGTTTCAGAACCATTCATCCCCGACACAGCGGAACAGCTTTGGCAAACACTAAATCTGTCCGGAAGCGTTCACACAAGTAACTGGATTGAAGCATTAAAACCGCTTGAAGCAGGACATAAAATCGCTAAACCAAAGCCGCTTTTCCATAAAATCGACGCTGACGAGGCAAAGCTTGATGAAGAGTTGACTCAGATCAGAGCTAAATTGGGAAGCCACCCCAAATAACTAGAAGGCTAATTAATGAAAATTAGCGCCGACCTTCATGTTCACACAACCTACTCGAAGGATTCACTGATAACGCCAAAAGACCTACTCTATTATGCCAAAAAGCGCGGATTGAATGCCGTTGCCGTAACTGATCATAATCAGCTTGAAGGTGCTTACAAAATTGCTAAAGAAACTGACTTTCTCATTATTCCAGGCATGGAAGTTTCCAGCGCAGATGGCCATATCGTTGCACTCAACGTAAAAGAACTTATTCCCAGAGGATTAAGTGCACCTGAAACTGTAGAGCGAATCCACAAGGCAGGCGGAGTTGCAATTGCTTGTCATCCTTACGTGTACTTCAAAGGCTGTCTTAAAGGAAATGTATGTGGAACGTTTGATGCTGTAGAAGTGATAAATTCGCGAGCTTTTCCCTTCAAGCGCAGTGTAAGGAAAGCAGAAGAAACAGCCAAAGAGTTGAGGCTTTCAAGAGTTGCAGGAACTGACTCGCATTATGGACCACAAATCGGTTATGCTTACACAGTTATTGAGGCAGCTGATGCAAGTGTTGATGCCATCGCCAAAGCCATAGTCGAAGGCAATTGCCAGCCTTTTGGAAAAGCTGTCCCCGTTACTCTAAATGCTCAGATGGAATATCACAGAATATTAAGGATTATTAAAAAAATAACCCATAACTGAAAAAACAATTATGGCTTTGTCGCTTTGAAAGTAATTCTACGTATATTGAAGTCAATCTTTTCGGGCTTTCTGATTTGCACTAGTTTTTTGCTTTCTATTAAATGGAAATGCCAAGTCTATAATCTTGCAGATAGCATAAACTTTTTAGAAGCGCACCATTAATTCTCAATCTTAAGAGGGGTCGCTGAAAGATTACATCAACAGTCCAAGGTAGCAGTCAGCATCCACCTGAGGAACAAAAGCCGACACAAGCGAGTCAGCGACTTAAAACCCAAATAGTTTTTTTTGTAAGGAAATATCGTTTTGAACTAGCGCTTCTAATTTTCTTAGCGGTCTTTTTCTTCTTTGCTTTTTATCAATTGGGTTATAGCACTATTCAATGGGATGAAATGCCCCACCTAAACGGAGCCTTGATGCTTAGCCGTGGGCAAACATACAATTATATCTCAACTTATGGATTCTACCCTCCTTTTTACGATATTGTTTCGTTGGGGTATTTCCAAGTTTTCGGGGTTAGCGTGGTTGCAGGGCGGCTAGTAGCTCTAACGTTTGCTTTGTTGGCAATCGTTGTTTTGTTTGAGTTTACCAAACGAATCTATGGCGTTAAGAATGCGTTGGTCGCAAGTGTTCTGTTAGGTACTATGCCTGGTTTTTTTTGGGTTGCCAGGCTAAGCATGCTAGAAACGATGTTAATTTTCTTTTTTACTTTACTTATGTTTTCTTTTTTTTGGTTAATAACCAAAGGCGGCAATAAAGCGCTTATCATAAGCGGCTTAGCCTTAGGCATAGGTATTCTGGCGAAGTATCAACTTGTAGTTGCTGCAATAGCGATGATGCTAAGTATTCTTTTTCTTTGTAGACAAAAACTCAAAATTACGTTAACAAAGTTTCTTGTTATTTTGGTAATCGTAGTCTTAGTGGTTACACCTTGGTTTCTTGTTCTCTACCAACTGACCGGTACAACAAAATTTGACGCCTCGCTTTCAGCTGTCCAAGATGGCGGCCAAGCAAGATCAGTATATAGCACCCGCTTCTTTACCCCCGTCTACTACTTAATCGAAATGACCTGGCCCCTTAACCAAGCACCCACCCATCCAATTGCTTTACCCATCTTCATCTTAGGGCTATGCGGTCTAGCACTGTTTGCGTATCGAAGAAAAAAACAAGACCTCTACCTGCTTACATGGTTCATGGTAATTTATGTTTTCTTCACCTTTTTTGTTGGAAACAGACAATGGCGATATGTAGACACCCTCTTTCCAATCTTGGCTATTTCAGCAGCAAGCTTTCTCACGTTCTTATACGGCAGAATCCACACTTGGAAACCAAAACCCGTAGAAATAAGCGGTGACCGACTGAAGAAATTTGCAGCTGGTTTCTTCATTGTCATTATCGCGATAACGCTTGTTTACAGTAGCTACAATGCTTATCAATTAAGCTTCCAAGGCCAATTCCATGTTCCAATCGATGAGGCAACCAGTTATTTGACTGCAAATTTAAATCAAAATCAATCAGCCGTAATCGTTTGCGCTTCAAACGTTCTAAATCAAGACATGTTTTGGTTCTATTTACCAGCTAACATGTCCAAGGACCAGATTTGGCAGTATCCAGAATTGCCCATTGACGCGTACACTGTGAACTTTAACATCACAGAATTCGTTGACCTATGTCAACAACACAACGTCAAATACATTATACTATTTGACTACGGGATCCACACCACATTCTTCAACAGTACATTAGATTATACGCAAGTTGAAACCATGATTTTCAACACACACAGATTCGGTGTCCCAACAGATCAGCCTTTCTTCGGAGACTTCTCAAACAACAAAGGATACAGAATCTTTTTAGTACGTTTTAACCAAACGGCAACTTGACCTTAACGTACTTCTAAAAACTCAAAACCCGTATCCTTATCTTTCTCTCTTTTAGCAGACGAGTTAGTTAATTCAAGAATCACTACTTCGCCTATCTGCCAAACATCAACACCTATGCGCACACAGCCTGTAACAGCATTGTCGTTTCTTCCAAAGCTCGCATGCATGTGAAGTTTGGGTTTTCCTTGCTCATCAGTAAATATTGTTCCTACACCGCAGGCTTCATGCACCCCCCTGAGAAGTGTTACCATCGGTTCAGGAGGAAGGGCTTTGCCATCTTTTGGTCCCACAACAACCTTGCTCTTGTCTTCTGCGCCGCCAAGAAAGAAGCATAATGCGCTAGAAACTTGTTTTTGTAATGCAAATTTTTCTATAACTTCATGTAGGCGATCATCTTGGTGAAGTCGCAGGATGAAGATTCTTCCGAGTTTTGCCTCTGTAAAGTCCAAAGTTATAGCCTTCGTTTGCGATTGGAATTTAACTGTGAAATATTAAAGTTTGTCTTTTCTTATGACGTAGCTTTAGCGTTTCTTGTCTCATTCAGAGATTGTGCCGGTTTTAGCGATGCAAAGAAACTGCGAAGTTTGTATCTGACTGCCCATAGGAGTCCAGATAGCAAAACTGCGAATCCCAGATACTGCACACTCATGAGAAAGCTGTCTTGGCTAATTGGTGTATAATTAAGAAGGAAGTAGCCGGTGAGCTGATCCAATCTTACTCTGAAGAGCAAAAAGTCAGACGTGGAAAGATGATGAGCCGAAACAAAGTTGCCGTAAATGGTTGCTGCTAACAGAAGAACTCCCGTAATAACTATGGTGAAGATCAGTTTTTTCTTGAGTTTAGGTTTGAGTTTTGTGGAGTTCAATAGGAAAAGGCACTTTCCTGCTAGTGAAGCTGCAATCAAGCAAAAGAAAGGTAGGGCAAAATAATCATACTTGATCGCGTTATTATATGGTGCTTTAAGATTCAACCCTGCTCCTAATATCGTGTCAATGATTAAAATTAGTAGAATAGTTGCCAAACAGATAATATCAAATCGAAATGCCTTGGGCATATCTTTTCTGAATGCAAAAAGCAAAATCAGCGAGAAAGCTGTTGCGACTACAAAGAGGACGCCCAAGCCATAGTTCCATAAAAAGACGCCGACAAATGAATAGGACGCGTTGACGCCAATGTAGTTAAGGTCGCTAAAATCGCTGTGGCCAAACATGTAGAGCAAGTTTTTTCCTAAAACAACTTGATACCAGAGCAAAGAGAACAATATTGCAGGTAACGCGAAAGCAATCATCTGGCTAAGAAAGACCTTAGCTTTTTTAGGTTTTGAATAAAGCCAGAAAATAAGCAGAGGAATAAGCATAAAGGCGGCAAAATACTTGGTTAGCAATGCAGCAGCGAAAAAAACCCCAGAAACAAATGAAAGCTTAACTGAACCTTTACGGATGGCTAAGATTCCGACGTATAAGCAAAGAAGGCTAAAAAATAAACATTGGACATCTATCATGAAGCTTCTTGACAACACAAGCTCCCATGGACTTAATGCAAAAAGCGCAGCGGCAAATAGTCCCGTTGCTTTGCCATATACTTCTTTGCCAATTTTATAGATAACGACTGTGCTTCCAAGCCCAAGTGTTGTTACTAAAAATGTTCCATTGATTATTGATGTTCCGAAACCTTTGAAAAATGACGCTTCAATGTAGAAGCCCAATGGCGGCTGATTAATTATGTTACCGAAACTGATAACATATGGTAAACCCCAACGCAAAACGCCTTTTGCAGCTTCAAATTCCCAGTCAGTATCCCCATTATGAAAAGGACCGATCGATAGAGAAACAAGCGTAATTCCGATTAGGATAGCTAGAAGCGGGTAATTTTCGCTCAGTAGATGTTTCATGTAGTCCTTGCTAAACATAAATACTCATTGAATTGAGTTGATTGTCTCCTGCCACCTTTTGTTATCATCTCTGACCAGCTTTAAGTATAAAACTTTCCACTTCAAGCCCTTAGATTCATAAAGTCGTCTTAGTGCAATCTAAAAATGTAAGAATTGAAAATGCTCTATGCAGCTATATTATACTCTGAATAAGTAAAGAGTCTGTTCTGCGTCTTCTTTTCGTTTTTGAACAGGCACGTTTGATGCGCTTTCATCAGTTGAGATAACTGCGCTTTCGGTAGCCATCTCACAGTTTGAAAGGTGCCTTGCTTCATTTTTCTTAACCATATTTTTCAACCTCTTGAAGAGTCCACAAAGTATTAGAGTTGCCTTATAAATGTTATCCCGCTTGTAAAAGCAACTTTTTGGTTTGATTTATTTATTGTAAATAAATATTATTGATGTGGATTGATTGTCTTCAAACAGTGATGTTAATCAGCGATGGAAGCGGTCGTTTCGCCAGACATCTGCGCTGTCACTGTACCCTCGTCGTTCCCAGAAGCCTAACTCTTTCCCGCGGGTAAACCGCAAACGGACCACCCACAACGCGCTCTTATACGCATATTTGTTTGGAACCACCAAACGCACTGGAAAACCTAAGCCTTCCTCCAACACTTCTCCGTTAAGCTTGTATGCTAAAAGAACATCATCACCAAAGAGTTCTTCTCGGAAGAGCGAAGTCGTATACGAGTCAGCGCATTCAAAAGTAATTGACTTAGCGACATCTTTAGGTTTAACCAGCCTTTCGATTTCGTGGATACTAACTCCTTCCCATTTGCAATCTAGAACGCTCCAGCCTTCTACGCAGTGAAAATCGCTATCGGAAACGACTTTAGGTAGCGTCATGAAGTCATTCCAATTTAGCTTCACAGGATTTTCAACTTCGCCATCAATTGTAAGCGTATAAGTTTCGAGGCTAAGCTGTGGATTAGTAGACGTTATCCCTGGATGATCAATGCCCCAACGTAAAATACGGTCAGTCGCTCGCTGGCTAGGCGGCAACTTCTTTTTCTTCGATTCAAGAGACAAAAAATTAACCCAAAATAGAAATGTGCATGCATGGAAAAAAACTTTACTTAAAATTAGCTCGCTTGGAAAAAACCCGTCAATTGTTTTTGCTGAGGTTCTTCTCTGCTAAAACCTGAAACTTTTACACCGACCCTTCGAAGTTCAAGAGGGCTTTCAAATAAGAATTTTTCCAAGAGCGTTTTAACGTTTTTCTTAATGGCTTCTTGATCTTTTACTGGCTGTTCAAGTGTTATTGACCTGCTTTTGCTGCTTAAATCAGTCATAACGACATAAATACCTACCAATTTAAAACTCAGGTTCTTTTCAGCAACCTCTTTTGCTATGTCAGCGATCAACTCGTCAGTTTTCGGTAAAATAAACGATAAATCATGAGAATCCTGCTTTAAAGTGCCAATTCTCC
Organism: Candidatus Bathyarchaeota archaeon; assembly: GCA_963833575.1. Taxonomy (GTDB): domain Archaea; phylum Thermoproteota; class Bathyarchaeia; order Bathyarchaeales; family Bathycorpusculaceae; genus Bathycorpusculum. The sequence goes on from CAWHXY010000002.1 coordinate 20,406, forward strand.
CAATGGATTGTGCTTCACCTGATTCCTGCACTGGCTCATTGTCAACACCTTTAGCCGCGTTACAAAAGTACAACCCGAGGGTTTTGCCGAAAATTCCGATTAATTTTTGTATATCAAATTCTGCTAAGTCGCCAATGGTCTTAATACCTAAAGAATCCATTTTGCCGCTTATCTTTTTTCCAACACCCAGCAACCTGTCAACAGGCAATGGCGACAAGAAGCATCCGACTTCGTCAGGGGTAATTATTGTTAAGCCATCTGGTTTTTGGCTGTCACACGCAATTTTTGCGATTAGCTTGTTTGGTCCAATGCCGATGGTGAAGGATATGCCAACTTGATTCGTTACATCTGACTTGATTTTTTTGGCGTACAACTCGGCTTTTTCAAAGCTGCCTTCAACCTGCTTTGTCACATCTAAGTAGGCTTCATCTACGCTGACTTGCTCAAGGCTACTTGTGTAGCCGCGGAAAATCTGCATTATGCGATCGCTGATTTGATCGTAGTATTCGTGGTCAACTGGCAAGAAAACTGCTTCAGTCCCTTCCAATTTGCGTTTAGCGAGGAATAGGGGCATACCTGATTTTACGCCGTATTTTCTTGCAATGTAGTTGCTTGTGCTTACTGCTCCACTTTCCTCAGTTCGCCCTGAGTAAACTCCGACAACAACAGGTTTCTCTTTTAGGCTTGGGTTGCGTAGCTCTTCGCATTGAGCAAAGAAATAGTCAAAGTCTGCCAGCATCACTATGCGGTTTTGCATCAGCTTTTTGCTCCATCTGTTTTCGGCATAAGCCAAGATCCATCACAAGTTGCAGTGTTTAATTGAGCCAAGCCTTCTCTACACACACCAAACTTCATACCATTAGCTACAGCCAAATCCCGTATGTTCTTTAGAAGCTTACATCTTAGATCTTTTGGCATAAGAGTGCTGCCACCGATTTTTTCACCTTGCTGGAAATATAGCGGTTTCAGTTTCTCGGCTACTCTTGGCATGACTTGTGTGAGCCGCATCCAATTGTCAGCTTTCGCCTTGTAAGTTGAGCAAGTAACGTGTTTTACGCCGATGCTAGCTAAGTCCGAAATGAGTTTTTGCGGTTTATCATTGACCAAGGGTATAATGGGGTCTAATCGCACTGAAACAGGTATGCCTGCTTTCATTAAATCCTGAGCTGCTCTCAAACGTTGAGACGGCGAAGGCGCCCAGGGCTCGATGAGTCTTGCCAAGTTTTCATCATCTGTAGTTATTGTTAGCGCCACAGTAGAAGGAATCTTAGAAAGCAAGTCGTCATCTCTAGTTACAATGTTGCTTTTAGTGATTATTTGGATTTTGCAGTTGCTTTCTGAGAGAATTTCAAGGCAACGACGCGTTAAACCTTCAGATGCTTCGGCACGTGGATACGGATCGGAAGAGTTGGCCACTGAAATGGTTTCACCGTTAAGTTTTGCTGCTTCTCGTTTCAAAGCTGTCAACAGATCCTTTTTGGGCCTTAGATCTTTAAAGTTTGGAATGTAGCTGGTGGCATAACAGTAAATGCATTGGTGATCGCATCCGGTGTAAGGGTTAAACGTAAGCTTTTGTGGGCATGTGCAAAGGCCAGAACGCCATGGATCAAAGCTTGTTATTAACCCCACAAATTCCCCTTATGCAATTTATGATGTTATGATAGACTAAAACTCTTCGCATCAAGTAGGAGGATTTTTGGGTGTAGTTTGCTTGTTGTGGAATTGTTTGTGAATGAAAAACTAATGTTTGAGAGCATTCAGCGGTGATACCTCTCAGTCTGGACGAAAGGGGAAAGGGGTGACTTTGAGGTATCACCACTGTTGCACCTTAGGAGAAGAACCCAAATGCAAATTCTTATGTCGTGGGCTCTCTATGGTTTCTTTTCTGCAGCTGATTCGCAAATACTTGTCCTGTATTTGTGATGTAAAAGCATTTTCGTCAAGAATTATTGACGAGTCGTAGTCAAAGTTTCTTTACTAACTTTTTTGGCTTTCCTCAATCTATAATTTCCTTAATATCTTAACCTTACTTCATACGAAAGGGGTTGTACACGTTTAGCGTTATAGCTTTGAGAATAAACGACTAAAGTTTCGTCTGTGCTCTCTTAGGATGTGTTGTAACTTGATGTTCAAAGAAGATAATCCCTGAAGCATTTTATGAAAAAAATGAATCTAACAAAGGGATTGTTTGTTTAGGGTATTACTCCCATTCGTGAGAGTTCTTCTTTGAGGCTGTCTTTAATCTGCTTTAGGCTTTGTCTCTTCTGAACATAATCGTCACCGTTCAACTTGTCCATCTTAAAATCCTGATCCAACCGATCAAGCTCACCGTTAATTTCCACTATCCTTGCTTTAAGTTGGTCAACGTAGGAGACAGCTTCCTCCTTAACAATCACTTCAGATGGTGACAAAGCCATCTTTATCAAGCCGTCTTCAATGCGCAATATACGATTAGCAGCTCTTGCAACACTTGGGTCATGAGTAACCATTATAATAGTTTTATCAAATTCACGATTTACCTTGACAAGATATTCTGTTATTATTTTGGCGTTTGTAGTATCCAATTCTCCAGTGGGCTCATCTGCCAAAAGCACGGGTGCGTCATTAGCCAACGCTGAAGCAATAGCGATTCTTTGTTGTTCTCCGCCGCTTAACTCTTCTGGTTTATTGTCGGAGCGATCCTCAAGGCCAACAATACTTAGAAGCTGCTGGACACGTTGCCTTCGCTTTCCCCTTGCAACACCCGAGGCAACCATAGCGAATTCTATGTTTTCCTCAGCGGACAATGTTGGAATTAAATTTAGATTTTGGAAAATGTGCCCGACCGTTTTTCTGCGGTAATCAACAAGTTGCCTCACTGAAAATGAGGTAACTATTTTATCGCCCACAGTCACGGTGCCTCCTGTTGCTTTGTCTAAACCACCGATGATGTTCAACAGGGTTGTTTTTCCACTTCCGCTTGGTCCAATAATTGATACTATTTCGCCTGAAGCTATATCTAAGTTTAATCCGCGGAGCGCTTGCACTTCAATTTTGCCTGTACTGTGAATTTTGACGAGGTCTCTTATTTTTATGTCTAGTCCACTCATCTTGCTCTAACCATCTTTTCCAGTTTTGTTACGTATTGTGAAGTCATTACAATTATTGCTCCAATTGTGGAAGCATAAATCAAGGCAACATATGCCGCTATGGTTTCTATGAATTGCGGCGGGAAAACTAGGCGCATTGTTACAATCTGCGATAAGTTGACGTTTGAAGTGCTTATGCTGCCATAAACCATAATCAACCCGACACATATGCCCAGTACAACAGCGAATGTTATGATCGCCATGCTCTCTGTCAGAAACATCCAGACTAATTGCCTGTAAGAGAGACCTCTAACACTCATCAAAGTAGCTTCACGACTACGTTCTCTCAAACTTACAATAGCTATCAAAGCCGTTCCAACAGAAGCTGAAAGCACTGCAAAGACAATTCCCAAATTTTCAATGTCTAAAACCTGAAGGCTTCCGAATGTACTCGCGTTATTTAGGGACTGCGATTGTTGCCATTCTTCACTAAAAGAGTCTACTCCATAGATTTCTAAGCCGAGACCTCGAATGGTTTGTGCGACCTCTGTTCCGTTTGCGCCAGGTTTTAACTTAATTAGGATTGTTGTTGGCTGAAAAGATTCAAGCTTGAATAGGGGACTGCCAGTGGTGAAGTTGAATTTTTGCACTGGAACATATGACCAAGTTGGCGGCGTATATGTGTAAGAGCCTTTTGTTGGGTTGCTGTTGCTCTGACCTGGTCCAAAGAAAGCCACAATTTTGAAGTTACGTGGACATGAGGCGAAGTCTATTGTTACGTTATCATAGAGTTTGAGGTTTAATTGTTGGGCGACACTGCGCTCTAGAATTATTGTGCTACCATCGTTGGTCATTTGTTTTAACGCCTCTTGCATGCTGTTGCCGCTAAACCAGGCATCCTCGTGATAAGCAACGGTGCTCCAAGTTGTTGGATCAATGACTTTCATAACTGTATTAAGATATGATTGGCTCATCTCATACTGCAAACTAGCATTTTGAACGCCTGAAATGTTTGCCAAAATATAGTTCATTATTGTCGGAGCTTTAGTTTCGTTGACAACACTTACTGTTACGTCGGCGCCAACTTGAGAACTGACCTGTCTGAAGGTGTAATCTTTTGCGCTCAAAGTCTGTGCATTTACTTGAACTCCGAACCCAATAATTAAGGCAACTAAGAAAGCGATTGCTGCTAAACGGGCTGGATTTCTTCTGACATTTTTAGCTGCCAAAGCGCCTAAATCACTCATTAATGAGAAAATCTTAGATGTTAATCTTTGAAACCAGAAAGTATCTCGAATAAGCAGCTTGGTGATTCCCCAGAAAAACAGGAAGGGCCCGATGTAAGTTAATGCTGCATCAAAGAGAACAATTGGTTCATATAAAAATGAGAGGAAAAAATTGCCGCCGTTAAATGTCAATTGGCCAAGCGAATTCTGAACGTTTATTCCCAACAGGAAAACAACGATTTTGTAGCTTCCGAGAATTAGAGCAACCACAGGTATAATTTTTCGGTGTTGCTTCTTTGCGTCGTCAGGAACATAGTCTCTTAGAGCTTCTACCGCTGGGAGTCGTGAGGCTTTACGAGCAGACCAAAAAACAGAGGTAAGCGCCAATATTACTCCAAAAATTACGGTGATAATCATGACGACGGGGCTATATAATTGAGGGCTAAAAAGCGTGTTGAGATTTACTCCGCTAGCAAAGTACTGGTTTAAGATCAATCCACCGATTACCCCTAGAAATCCACCAATAATGCCTATTGCTAGGGCTTCAGTGAGGAACATTCTTTGAATTTGGCCGCTTGAAAGCCCTTTCGTGGATAATAACCCGATTTCACGTCTTCTCAGATTAAAGGACACGTCGGAAACTGTGGAACCAAGATACCAGGCTACAAAGAAAATTGGAATAGAAACTAAAATGAAACTTAACAAAGTGTTTGAGAAATTGTATTGGAATTGGGACAATTCTGATCCCAACATGTTGTTTACGGAGCCGTGAGCCAAGAAGTTACCAAGAATGTTATTCTGGATATCATCTGCCACTGTTTGGACTTTAGTGATTGAATCTCCCACGTTCCAAGGGCTTATCAGCTTATTGTGATTAACGTTAATTTGGAATGTAACATCTACAGTTCCATATGTGTTGTTGTCCCAAAGCTTCTGTAAGGTGTTCTCCCAACTAATCACCATCATGTCATTTCTGTAATTGCTATAACCACCGTTTATGAGCATAGAGCCTGAGGCAGAATTCATCCCGCCAGGTGCACTTAGTGTATAAATAACGCTTGACCCTGAAACTAGCGAGTAACCTTTATCAGTGAAATCCACAAAGCCAGCGACGGTAAGGTTCATGATAATGGTGGTTGTGTTATAATATTTGGGGGTGGGAAAAGAAATCATAGTTGTAACATTGTCGCCTACCGACACTTCCTTCGCAAGATTTGTGCCAGATACAATGTAGGTTTGATTTTCCCCTATTCCACCCGCCGGCTTATTTATCAACTCATTATAGATTTGTGAGCTGTTGGGAAAACTAACAATAGTCGTGTAAAAAGGGTTTGAATAGTTATCACTCGGTACAGTTACAGGTAAACTAAATCTAGCAACTTCATCGACGCTTTGGACATTCGAAATGCTAGTTATGTTCTCTACTGCTAAACCAAAATCGCTCGAGTTAAGAGATGTTTCAAACTCCATATCCTGATTTAAGCCTTTAAGTTGTTGATCAAGTGCTTGTCCAGCAGCTAAGTTTGCTTTTATATCAATAGCGGCAAAAAAAGTAGTTGCAAGAATTATGCCGATAAGCAAAGCTACAAACAGGTGCCAGGAGCGAAAGACATGCTTAATTGCATATTTTGCAGCCATGGATACCGGTCTATTGATTGCCCTGAATACCTTTTAAGTCTAATTATTAGAACGCTAACTCGTATGTACATTAAGTGCTTAATAATATGCAATTATAAGCTCCATCATTCTTTCAGCCAGCAATATAGTATAATAATTGGTATGGGCAATCGCAGGTGCATAGAAAGTATTAAATTTCTTTGATTTTTACTACTAACGCATGAAAAGTTTTCTCAGCTACCTTAAAGAGGGAAACATGAGTTTATTCACTGATTTTTACGAGTTAACTATGTGTGCGAGCTATTTTGATAACAAAAATTTTGAGACTGCAACTTTTGACTTGTTTATTAGGCGGCTGCCTGAAAACCGGTCCTATTTCCTATTTGCTGGATTAGAAGAATCATTGCAGTATTTGGAGAGCGTCAAATTTACTGAGGAGCAACTTGGTTATCTTAAAAAACAGGGGTTCAAAAGAGATTTTCTCGATTATTTACGAAGTTTTAGATTTACAGGTGAAGTCTGGGCGATACCTGAAGGCACGGTTGTTTTTCCAAATGAACCGTTAATCCGGGTAACAGCACCGATAATTGAGGCTCAGCTAGTCGAAACTTTCCTTTTAAACACAGTTAACCTACAAACGATGATTGCCACTAAAGCCTCACGGGTAATACATGCCGCGAAAGGAAAATCAGTAATTGAGTTCGGTTTACGAAGGGAACATGGTATCGACGCTGGAATGAAGGTGGCTAGAAGTAGCTACATAGCTGGATGTCAAGGCACCAGCAACGTTTTAGCAGGACAAACCTATGATATTCCAGTTTTTGGAACTATGGCGCATTCTTTTATCATGTCCTACCCCAAAGAGATCGAAGCGTTCAGAGCTTTCTCTAAAACCTTCCCAAACAAGTCCACCCTTCTGATAGATACTTACGATGACATTTCAGGTGCAGAAAAGGCAGCAGTTGTAGCTAAAGAACTTGAGGCCCAGGGGTTTAGGCTTGGAGGAGTGCGATTGGATAGCGGCGATTTAACTCAGGATAGCATGAAAGTAAGAAAAATCTTAGACGAGCAAGGTTTAAGTTATGTGAAAATTTTTGCAAGCGGCGACTTAGATGAATTCAAAATTCACGAGCTTCTCACTAGTGGCGCGCAAATTGATTCGTTCGGTGTAGGAACAAAAATGGGGACTTCAGCAGATAGACCATATTTAGATGTGATTTACAAACTCTGCGAAACTATGGCTGCAGATGGCAGCTTCTTGCCAATAATGAAGTTAAGCAAAGATAAAATTACTTTGCCAGCCAGAAAACAAGTTTACCGGGTCAAAAATAGAATCGGCTTTTTTGAAAAAGATGTGATTGCTTTGGCTAATGAAAAAGTGCAAGGTGAGCCGTTGCTTGTTAAAGTTATGGAAAAGGGCAAACTAATCTATAATTTGCCGTCGCTTGATGCAATTCGAGCAAACGTTAATAAGAACTTGTCTAAACTTCCTGACGGCTATAAAGCGTTAATTGATGCACCTGTTTATCAAGTTGAGTTAAGCAAAAACTTGCAGAAACTGATTAAGACTCTGAGACATCAATTAACTATAAACGAGATTAACCATGCCTCCAAACAAACGTGATTAACCATTCTTGGGTTTCTTTGCCGATTATTCATGGTAAACATGGCAAACCCTTAATAGTCTTTTCAGAAAAGGATAAATGCTATTATAAATGGAGAGCAGAACTTGCAGAATTGTCCAGCGATAGTTGCCGTTGGCAGAACCAAGTTTGGAGAACATTACGGCAAAGAACCCGAAAAACTGATTGAGGAAGCATGGCTTGCCGCTTCTAATGAATGTAATATGGAACGCAAAGACTTAGAAGCTTGTTACATGTCAGATTGTTTTCTCCCAATCACAAATAAACTGGGCTTAGAGGAAGGCTTCCTCTCAGAACTCACTCAACTTCACGTACCTATGGAGGTAACCCGATCTTTTAGTGCTGCATTATTAACCGCTTGCCATGCTATTCAAGCTGGAGTTTACAACAAGGTGCTAGTCGGCGGCATAGAAAAAATGACTGACCGCTGGGACAAAATACGAGATGACCTCATGCTTCTGGATGATCCATGGAGCTACTATGCAGGTGGCACTCCAGAATCAAACCATGAGCTTATGCTTAGAGCTTACATAAAAAAGCACAATATAGCTGGGGAAAATCTTGATAAACTTAACCTAGCCTTAGCTCAGATTTCTGTTAAAAATCATGCAAACGCAACCAAAAACAAATATGCCCAATATAATAGAAAAATTACTATTGAACAAGTCTTAAACGCAAGAAAAACTGAGCATAAACCATTAGGCCTCTATGACTTCGCTCCAATTTCCGACGGGGCATCCGCTTTAATTCTTACAAACGAGACAGTTGCCAAAAAACTAAACAATAATCCAATTTACGTTTTAGGTTGCACCTCAGCTACTGATTACCTGAATTATCCTTCAAGAGAGGACTTGTCTCACTTTGTTGCTGCACAGCTTGCCATGAAGAATGCTTCAAAAATGGCTAAAACGTCTTTAGCTGATATGCAGGTTATCGAAGTGTATGACCAATCGACCGTGATGGAGCTTATTTCTCTTGAAGATTTAGGCTTTTGCAAACCTGGAACGGCTTGGAAGAGCGTAAATGAGGGTTGCCAGAATAACCAAAACTGCTACGAAGTTGATGGTAAGAAACTTTTCGTTAATACCAATGGTGGATTAAAAGCCGATGGAAATCCCTTGGGCGCCACGGGTGGGGCACAGATTTTTGAAATTTACCGTCAGTTAAGAGGTGAGGCTGGCGAGCGTCAAGTTAAGTTCGATAATGGTTCACCGAAGAGCGGTTGTGTGTTAGAGTATGAGGGCTTTGGAACTAAAGCTTACGTTAGTGTTCTAGGAGAGAAGAAACTTGAGTAGTGAACCTATAGAGAGACGAGTTTCTTATTTAGGTGATAGATTAAAAGCAAGTCGATGTCAAAGCTGCGGCAAAGAATACTTTGAAGTAAGAGATTACTGCACACACTGCGGCCGAAAAAGTTTCGGAAAAATGGATAGCATTGATCTATTTTATGATAAAGGTAAACTTGAATTATGCACCTTCATAAATGAACCCACAAACAAATTCACAAAACTTTCAAGTTTCGTGTTTGGGATTGTTTCTTTTCATGATGGGAAAGTCCGTGTTCCTGCAAGATTAACTGATCAATTGATATGTGATGGCAAAGATGTTGATCTTTCAAGCCTTGAAGGAAGAGAAGTAGTTCCTCGTTTTAGAAGGCGCTACTCAGTGGGAAAAAGCGAAATGATTCCTACAATTTCTTTAGCTTTCACTTTAGCTGACGAGTATTACCCACATCAAGACTACAATATAGTTATGCCAAACAAAGAATACGAGATACCTGGAGTGGTTGGCTATGGCGTTTATACTTCAAAGTTCCGAATAAAAGACAGCAAATTGGAACGTGCAGTTCCATTTATTGACGAAGATGCAGTAACAGCAGCGGTTGAAGCTGGAAAATTATCCTTAATTCATTCAGGCGTTGACAGCAAGTTGGTTGGGAAGGTCTATGTTGGTTCTGAATCTAACCCATATGCAGTTAAGCCTATCTCGTCAAAGGTTGCTCAAGTTCTGAAGCTTGGAGAAGAAGACGGCGACATTCAAGGCGTGGATGCAGTAGACACTGAGTTTGCTTGTAAAGCAGCTGCAAGCATGTTTAAAGATGCTTCAGCTCTTGTTAGTTATCCTCGATCAGGCATAAAATATGCAATGGTTATTGGAGCAGATAACTCGCAAGCTGCTCCCAGAGGTTGCCCCGGTGGTGAACTAGACACTTTTGTTGGTTATGGCGGCGCGGCCTACATCTTTGGCAAACATGACGTTATCGCTGAAGTTGAAAGTTGGTATTCATGCACGTCTGATACGACAGATTTTTGGCGCAGAGACGGTGAACCTTTCCCTATGCATGGGGGCCGATTCACCGGTGATCCGGCTTATTTCAAACATGTTCGCAAGTCAACTAGTAAAATCATGGAACACCTAAATCTCAAACCAAGTGACTTAAACTATTTTGTAGCACATCAGCCTAACCCAACCTTCCCAGTGAAAATTGCAAAAGAACTCGGATTTAAAGAAGAGCAATACTTGCAATCAATGCAAATTAACAAAATCGGCAACACCTATTCAGGGTGCTCGCTTACAGGCTTAGCCGCAGTATTAGACATTGCAAAACCTGAAGAACGCATCTTAGTTGCCAGTTACGGTTCAGGAGCCGGAAGCGACGCATATTTACTTAGAACCACAAGCCAACTCCTTGATAAACGGAAGCGGCAAAAAATAACAGTTAAATTCCAAACTGAAAATCCGTTCATAGAATACGTGGATTATACTACTTATCGTCGACTTAAACTAGGCATGTGACAAATACTTTAATAAATAACCCCGAATTCTCAGATAGCCACGGAAGTCAAAAGATTGATTCTAGAGGATATTGCAAAAGTAGTTTATGCACCAGTCAAAGTATTCAAACAGATAATTGAGAATCCAAAATATCTTGGTGCACTCATTATTTTGCTCCTTTTCATAGGCTTGCAAGTGGGATATGAATACGCTCAGTTCTCAAAAACTTACACAGAAAACACCTCACCAACAGTTGACCAGTTATCAAATTATACAAATGCAACTTTGTGGAGAGCGGGGACTGGCGTAAACTTAACCAACAATTACGCTGACAATTTCAATTACAGTGTATATGTAGCAGCTCTTGGAACTGCTCCCACTGAAACGACGGGATACTACAGTTTATTCGGAAATAGCAGCCTAGAAATTGATGCCAATAACACAAATACTATATCAGCTGCTTTAGGAGACGCTTTTAATATAAGTTGCGGTTCAAACGGATTTGAAAATTTCTCAGTTACTTTAAAAATGGTGCAGCCTCAAGCGGCTCCTCAGAGCGCAGCTTTGACTCTCTATTCCGTTAATGATTCAAACTATTACACATATGATTTAACTTCACTCTTATCAAACACTTCAGTTCTTGGCCAGTGGCAAAACTTGACTTTACCAGTTGGGCCGTCTGCTCAAGGTTGGACCATTGGAGGTGCACCTTCTTGGGGTAATGTGACCTCTTTAAAGTTAGACTTCACTTATCCGTCTAACTCAAATATAACTGTCCGCATTGGCGCCCTATTCTTCCGCGGGGAATATCAAACGCCCGTTCAATACAACAACACAGGTCTTTTACTCCAGTTTCTCCAGGTGTTCTCTCTTCAGTTTATCTTCACTTGGTTCCTACTAACTGGGCTATTCTACTTATTCTTCAAAGGGCTAAAAGCAAACGTAACATGGAAACCTCTCTTTATTGCTTTAGCGTTTGCTCTATTCGTAATGGTAATTCGCGCAGTAGTAAATCTGGTTGCAGCACTTGCTTCACCGGTTGCCTATTATCCCTTTGACCTATCGCTTGGCGTACGTTTTGATGCTTATGGCACAGTATTTTATCCTCCAGAAGCAATTGGCACTTTAACAATGCAATCTCAAGCTGCTTTCCATAGTATCGATGCAATAACTTCATCACTCAGGTTTGTTACTTCGGGGATGTTTGTAGTTTCGTACGTTTGGTTAGGCGCCTTAGGCACTATCGTTATAGGCACATTGAAACCAGAGTTTTCACTCATAAAGAGAATAGTGATTTCCGCTGTCAGCATAGCCGCCACAGTTTTGCTCTTACTTCTGCTAGTTGGCGTTGTCTAAAACAAGCCCTTAGCCCTTTTTTCCTTGCGTTTATTTCTTTTAAGTCATATTAAATGAAGTCAAGGTTCTGGTGCTTCTCAGGGCATATGATTGAATGGTTTGTTCGGGTGGATAAATTATTTTTGTATTGAGCTGATTGAGTCTTAGCTATTCTGAACAGAGAGAAAGTCATGAGGTGTCTAAAGAAGGATGATACAACTGTTTTGAAAGGTTATCCAATTTATCAGAATTGGATACGCCCTCATGAAGCCTAAGTTGGAAAAACTCCAAGTGAAGCATGTGGAATAACGATAGAAGGAAAAAATAAGTGGAAAACTTAAAACTCTAATTCAAAATGCAAGCACAAGAATAGAGTAAACCGCAAATTATAAGATGGTTTAGATGCAATAGAGCCTTATAGTTATGGTTAAAATGCGTAAAAAACCGCGTTAATGCTTCAAGTTGCTATGGTAGGCTCTAACAAAATTCAGATTGGTGGAATATTTCAGTCAAAGCTTGGAGTAATTGATATTGCTCCGCAATCCGATGGGACGGCAGTTATGAACTTCAATCTGAACGATACTGAATTAGAATCTGAGCATATTCCAACTCTTTTCAAGTATCCATGTTTAACAAATGCCTCTAATTTAGGTAAAATGAATAGTTTGTTCTACCCTTCTAGCAGCCCTCTTACTATCCCAACTTTGGAATTTGGGTTAGGCATTTTCTTTTTGGCTATAGGTACTATAATATCGTATTTTGCTTGGGACACGTACAGTTATTATAGAGCAAAAGAAAGGGAAGAGAGAGACGAAAAAGAACGAAAGCAAAAAGAGAGAGAAAGAAACCAACTCGGAAATCTTCAACGCCATGGACATGGTAATTCTTATTATAAAAAACGACGCTTAAAATCAGCGTAGCAACTGTGACCCGACGTTCACCATGTCAAATAACCACCCGAAGAAGCACCAGAACCAAAGTTAGCAAGATTTATATGATTGAAGGGCACTTTTGCAAGTGAAAACCCTGAGGGGAATTCAATTCAGGTGACATATGTGACGGCAATTAAAGATTTACAGAATGGAATGAAACGAGTTAGTGTTGAAGCGAAAGTTGTCGAGAAAGGCGACCCTCGAGAAGTCAAATCACGTTTTAAGGATGAAACCTATCGAATTGTTGACGCTGTTGTTGCAGACGAGACAGGTAGCATAAAACTGACTCTATGGAATGAACAGATTGACCAAGTTAATGTAGGCGACAATGTAAAAATCGACAATGGATACATCACTAGTTTTAAAAATGAACTTCAACTTAACGTAGGAAAATTTGGCAAATTAGTTGTCGGATAAAGTGAATATTAAACTCTTTATCTTCAGACAAGCGAATACTTTGTCCTCTTATTGATTTCTCAATTTCTTGGTGTTTCTTGTCATAACTTTAACTGCTACCATCACAATCAAAACATTCCACAATTTAGCTGTTATTTGTGATCATATTTTCCGTTATGACAAAGAAAGACGCACATTACTGATTTGATATCGCTTAAAAGTAAGGAAATCGTTTTTATTTTGGACCTGATTTGTTTGTTTTATGATTTTAAAGAGAGAATTAGCATTCTTTACAGCTATCATTATTTTTGGGTTATCTGTCTCTCTTTTTGCTTTCACTATGGGAAATAGTAATTTGTTGAACTTAACAATACGTTTGTTTGCGCTTAACGGGTATATTGCCTTAAGCATCGCAGCCATAATGACGCCTTTCTTGAAGGAAATCACTCTTTTTTTCAAAAAATCCTTCGTTAAAGTGCACCATTACTTTGCCGCGGCAGGTTTACTTCTAATAACTTTGCTTCCAATCGCTGTCTTTATTCAAACCTCAGACCTAGCGGTGTTTCTTCCGAATTTTGAGTCAATTTACTTTTTCTTTTTTTTCGGCGGAACCATAGCTCTGGTTCTAATCTATGTGGCTTTTGGAGCGGTACTTCTCAGAAGAAGAATTGTTGCTTATTGGCGCCCGTTTCATATGCTTATGTATTTGGCACTCTTCATCGGAGTAGTTCATGCTAATTTGCGGGGCACTGATTTCCAAAACATCTATCTCGCAATAATATTTGACGCACTCTTTGCTGCTGCATTGTCAGCATTTGTTTTGAAACGTTGGCAATTTTATAGAATAAAAATGCGGGCTAAAAAAATCAAGTTAGCAAATCATCTCAATAGTAAAGCCTGAATTTTTAGACTTTTTGGAGTAAACTTATTAATTCCTCCCGTGGGAAGTAGTTTTTAATCAGTTTGTGGAAAAGAACAATGCAGTTTGAACTTATTGCGCCATACAAAGCTTCGCCGGGGCAGGAAGTAGCCGTAGAAAAGTTAGTGAAAAACTTCCCTAAAAAACAGAAACAAACCCTTCTGGGAATTACTGGAAGTGGCAAGACCTTTGTTATGGCTAATTTGATCAATAAGCTTCAGAAGCCCACACTTATTCTTGCGCATAACAAGATTTTGGCTGCTCAGCTTTACGGTGAATTAAAAGAGCTTTTTCCTCATAACCGAGTCGAGTATTTTATTTCTTTTTATGATTATTATCAACCTGAATCTTATCTGCCAGCACAGGATATGTACATTGAAAAGGATTCTTCTGTAAATGAGCAGATAGAAAAAATGCGCATGCATGCCGTATCTAGCGTTGTAAGCCGAAACGACACCATTATAGTTGCTAGCATAAGCTGCATTTACAGTCTTGGAAACCCCAACGATTTCAGAGCCATGGCGCTCGAATTAGAGGTTGGAAAGCAAAGCACAAGACAACAACTCATCCATGCTTTGGTGGACATGCAGTATGAGCGCAACGACATGGTTCTTGAACCAGGCCGGTTCAGAGTACGGGGCGATGTGTTGGATGTTGTGCCCTCCTATGAGAATGATATTATACGGATTGAGCTTGCAGGTAACGAAATTAGTAAAATCAAAGAAGTGCACGTTTTGTCGGGTGACGTTAAGGGAACAATTGATAAGATTACGCTCTACCCTGCACGGCAATACGTGGTACCTGAGGAGAAGCATGCACTTGCACTCGAGCACATTAAGCAAGAGTTAGATGCAACACTGCCTAATCTTCCTCCGCTTGAGGCTCAACGGCTTAAACAACGAACAAACTATGATTTAGAAATGATACGCGAAGTCGGCTTCTGCGCTGGAATGGAAAATTACAGCAGACACTTTGACGGACGAAGACCTGGCGAACCCCCTTTCACTTTGATAGATTACTTTCCCAAGGATTATCTCCTAATTATTGATGAGAGTCACCAAACGATTCCTCAATCAAGAGCTATGTACAACGGTGACTATTCAAGAAAAAAGAACCTTGTGGATTTCGGCTTTAGGCTTCCCAGCGCGCTTGACAACCGGCCATTGAAGTTTGAAGAGTTTGAGCAGAAAATGGGCAAAGTCCTTTTTGCTTCTGCAACTCCAGCCGAATATGAACTTCAAAAGAGTGGTCCACCTGTTGAATTAATCACGAGACCCACTGGTCTTTTGGATCCTGAAGTTGAAATTCATCCAATAGCTGGGCAGATGCAGCATTTAATGGCTGAGGCGAAGAAAACTATTGAACGTGGCGACCGTGTTCTTATCACAACTTTGACCAAGCGGATGGCTGAAGACTTGGCGGATTACCTTGTTAAGGCAGGCTTTCGCGTCAGATACTTGCATTCGGAAATTGAAAGTTTAGACCGGATTGAACTTGTGCGGCAGTTGCGGGTGGGTGAATTTGACATTTTGGTGGGAATTAATTTGTTGCGTGAAGGCTTAGATATTCCTGAAGTTGCCACTATCTTTATTTTGGATGCTGACAAGGAAGGTTTTCTGCGAGATGAGCGAAGCCTCATCCAAACTATCGGTCGTGCGGCAAGAAACGTCAACGGTCGAGTAATACTTTATGCTGACGTTGAAACTTCTTCAATTAAGCGGGCTATGGAAATAACTCGGTATCGGCGCTCATTCCAGAAACGATTCAACGAAATTCATCGTATCGTACCTTCTACGATTGTAAAAGGTGTTTCTTTGAAAGAGGGCAAGATAAAGGGCATAAAACATCTTGTGAAAACAGACATTAAACGCCAGTTGATTGAGATGGATGCACAGATGAGGGAAGCGGCTGAGCGATTGAACTTTGAACGGGCTATTGAGCTCCGTGATGCTATTGCTGAATTGACTAGGGCATTGGCTAATAAGATTGAAAGTGAGAGTTAGACCCAGAAATTGAGGGTTTTGAAGCAAAAAGGTTGAAAAGCCTCAAGCTCAAAGAGGATAATTTACGTTAGCGAGAAGGAAACTGGATCAGATTATGAGAGATAACATTTCAATTAAAGGCGCACGGGAACACAACCTTAAAAACATTGATGTTGAGTTGCCCAGAAACAAATTCATAGTAATTACAGGGCTCTCAGGCTCAGGAAAATCAACCCTAGCCTTTGACACAATATATGCGGAAGGGCAAAGAAGATATGTTGAAAGCCTCTCCGCCTATGCCCGACAATTTCTTGGTCTCATGGATAAGCCCGATGTTGACTCAATTGACGGGTTATCCCCAGCAATCTCTATCGAACAGAAAAGCACCAGCAAAAATCCCCGCTCAACAGTCGGAACAGTCACCGAAATATATGACTACCTGCGATTACTTTTTGCCCGGATTGGCGTTCATCATTGCCCAAAATGTGGCAGTTCAATTCATCCGCGAAGTCCTGAAAACATCACTAGCTTAATCATGGCTGATAAAGAAAAAACACTGACTTTTCTTGCGCCGATCATTCGAGGAATAAAAGGTACACATGAACAAGTTTTTGATGATCTCAAAAAACAGGGCTACACAAAAATCCGTGTTGACCAAAAAATTTATGATTCAGATTCGATCAAAGAAGAAGTAAAACTTGTGCGGTATGAGAAGCATTGGATCGAAGCTGTCATCGATACAGTGCAAATTATTGATGAGGAACGTTTACGTATTTCTGAAGCTGTTGAACAGGCTCTTCAAGTAGGTAAGGGAACCATGATAGTTATCGATACCCAAAAGCCTGAGGCGGAAAAGAAGAAAGAGCTTGAACGGTTCGAAGATGAAACAATGTTTAGCACTTTTGGAGCTTGCCCTAACCATCCAGAAATAGTGTTTGAAAGCCTTGAGCCCCGCATGTTCTCTTTTAACTCTCCTTTTGGTGCTTGCCCAACTTGTCACGGTTTGGGTGAAATAACAGAAATCTCAGAAGACAAAGTCATTCCGGATAAGAACCTCTCAATTATGGATGGTGCTTTAGCCGTTTATGGCAGTATGGATCTTAGTTGGCGAGCACAGCAACTTGCAATGGTTGGCAAAAAACATGGATTTGACATTTTCACTCCAATTAAGGATTTTACTCAACAGCAGATCCATGTTTTGCTCTATGGTGACAAAGAACCCGTTAATGGTCAATGGTCAAATGGAGCAACTATGTGGATGCGAGATGGCTGGGAAGGCGTAATCCCTCAGACAATGCGACTTTACCGTCAAACGGAAAGTCAATGGCGAAAAGAAGACATCGAAAACTACATGACTTCCAAGCCCTGCAACGCATGCAATGGCAAGAAGTTGCGGCCAGTAGTGCTTGCAGTAAAAATCTTGGATAAAAGCATCATTGATGCTACGGATCTTTCAATTGAAGAAGCCGTTCACTTCTTCAACAGTTTGCCTGCGCAACTTAATGAGAAAGAATTAGCAATTGCTAAACAGGTGCTTAAGGAAGTTAACGAGCGACTTGGGTTTCTTAAAAATGTTGGTTTAGGTTACCTTTCGCTTTCTCGCGCTGCAAAAACGCTTTCTGGGGGTGAAGCTCAAAGAATCCGGTTAGCCACTCAGATTGGCAGTAACTTGATGGGTGTATTGTATATTCTTGATGAACCCAGCATTGGTTTGCACCAAAGAGATAACACTAAACTGATAAGTACACTTCATCGTCTGCGTGATTTAGGCAACACACTGATTGTTGTTGAGCATGATGAAGAAACGATTCGGAACGCTGATTACATTGTTGACATGGGACCGGGTGCGGGAGTTCACGGAGGGCACATCGTTGCAGAAGGATCGCCAGACGAAATCATGCTAAATAAGCGAAGTCTCACAGGCAAATACCTCTCGGGCGAATTAAAAATAGAAGTCCCCCCGATAAGGCGCAAACCCGTCGGCTACATCGCTGTTAAGGGCGCTGAAGAAAACAACTTAAAATGCCTCTCTCTGCAACTTCCGCTTGGAGTGTTGTGTGGAGTAACTGGTGTTTCTGGCTCTGGCAAAAGTACGCTTATGAATTTGACTGTTATCCCTGCGTTGCGGCAAATGTTTGGTGAACAGAGTGATAAGATTGGTAAACATGAATCAATTAATGTTCCAGAAGTCGTTAGGAACGTTATAGTTATTGATCAAGACCCAATTGGTCGTACTCCACGAAGTAACCCGGCTACTTACACTAAGCTTTTTGATGAGATTAGACGTATTTTTGCTTCTACCAAAGAGGCAAAAGCCCGGGGTTACAAGGAGGGGCGGTTTAGCTTCAACGTTAGAGGCGGGAGATGTGAAACCTGTCAAGGCGACGGTGTATTGCGTATAGAAATGAATTTTCTTCCAGATGTCTATGTCCAATGTAGTGACTGCAAGGGCAAACGGTACAACAAGGAAACCCTTGGCATTCTCTTTAAGGCCAAAAACATTGCTGAAGTCCTCGATATGACCGTTGAGGAAGCGGCAAAGTTTTTTGAGAACACTCCAAGAATCTCCCGGAAACTAAGCACTCTGTTAGATGTTGGTTTAGGGTATATTAAGCTGGGTCAAAGCTCAACTACTTTGTCAGGTGGAGAAAGCCAACGTATCAAAATTACTCGTGAGCTTAGCAAAAATAAAAAGGGACATGTTGTTTACATGCTTGATGAGCCAACGACTGGTTTGCATTTCGATGATACTAAACGGTTGATTAAAGTGTTAAATCGCCTAGTTGACAACGGCAACACCGTTTTCATCATCGAGCACAACTTAGATGTCATTAAGAGCTGCGATTATTTGGTTGATTTGGGTCCTGAAGGTGGAGCTGCTGGCGGTGAACTGCTTGCCCTGGGAACACCTGAAGAAGTCGCCGAAAATGTTGCTTCTTACACTGGTACGTTTTTGAAGAAAATACTTAATCACCAGCAAGAAGAAACAGTGTTGGCAGTGAAACAGTCTGCATGATCAAAATAGATAAACCATCTGAATTCAAAAGTGGTGATATTCCAACTGATCCAGGTGTCTACCTATACCGCGATGAGGCAGGCGAAATTCTCTATGTGGGCAAAGCAAAAAGCCTTCGTAGCCGCGTTAAAAGTTATTTTTCAAGTACTACTGATTTGCCTGCTAAGACAAGGCAGCTTGTCTTGCATATCCGAAGCATCGATTGGATTGTTGTAAACAATGAAGTAGAAGCGTTGTTGTTGGAGAATAAGTTGGTTAAGCAGCATACGCCCAAGTATAATATTGATCTTAAAGATGCGAAAACTTTCGCTTATATCTCGCTGACAAGAGAACCTTACCCGAGGATTTTGACTAGTCGTAGAGTATCGCGGAAACTTGAGTCATTTGGTCCTTACACGGAAGGTTATATTCGGCAGGATCTTCAGCGGTTGGTAGTTCGTGTGTTTAAGCTGCGTACCTGCAAGACCATGCATAAACGTGCTTGCCTGAACTTTCATATCCATATTTGTAGTGCACCCTGCATCGGTAAAGTCACAACTGAGCAATATGCCGCTCAAGTGAAGCATGCCAGGGCTTTCTTAAACGGGAATTATCAGCAAACTATAGAAGACTTAACTCTTCAAATGCAAACTGCCTCAGCAGAAAAGCAGTATGAGACTGCGCTTGACTTGCGCAAGCAAATTGCTTCTATTCGTCTTTTGACTCAGCATCAGATTGTTGATCAGGAACGGCGTTTTGACCAAGATATTTTGGTGTTTAAGCAGGTGGGTGAGAAGATGCTGGCGGTTCAGATGGGGGTGCGTAAAGGTGTTTTGCGTGGCAAAAGCCAGTTTACGGTGGATTTGCAGCCTCAGATTGAAGAGGAATTTCTGAAGGCTTTCTACGCAACCAATCGGATTCCCCGCGAGATATTGCTCAATAAGCCTTGTTGGCAGGGAGCAGATGAGAAGAAGGCTTTGGAAGAGTTTTTGTCTTCGAAGCGCAATGCACCCGTTTCGTTGACGATTCCTAGGCGTGCGGATAAGCTTGCGCTTGTGCAGTTGGCGGAGAAAAATTTGGAGTCGACCTTAGAAGTTGACAGTGCCCTTAATGATTTGCAATCAGCGCTTAATTTGCCTGTGTTGCCGCGGGTGATTGAGTGTTTTGATGTTTCTAATTTAGGGCGGGAACATGTAGTTTCCGGCATGGTATCTTTCCGCGATGCAAAGCCGGATAAGAAAAACTACCGTAAATTCAAAATCAAAACTTTCGTGGGGCAGGACGATTTTGCCGCTGTCAACGAGGTGGTATCCAGAAGATACAAACGTTTAGTTGAAGAGAAAGCTCCGTTACCAAATCTAGTCTTAATTGATGGTGGACCAGGCCAGGTGAGTGCTGCTAAAGTTGCACTTAACAAGTTAGGATTGCAGATTCCCCTTATAGGCTTGGCGAAGGAACGTGAAGAAATCTATTTGCCCGATGAGACGGCGCCTAAAAGTTTTGATAAGAACAGTCGAATGATGCTTCTACTGCGTCGGATACGTGATGCTGCTCACGACTTCTCGTTAGGCTATAATTTGAAGAGGCGGCAGATGAAGACGCGCGAAGAATTTAAGGCAAAATAGTTGTTTGAAAGAACAAAAGTTTGAGTTGCCATTTTTGAATGGCTGTTTTAGGTTGCTTTTTTGATTTAGGCTTTGAAATGTTTGCAGGTTGCGTCTAGCGTTGTCCCAAATTGTCCCTAAGGGTCGTCATTTGTTCCTGTTTGTCCTAAATTATCGCGAATTGTCGAGACTAAACGTGATATTTCTTAGTGTGAATTTGCCGCAATTTTTTCTAGGTTTATTTTGGGCTGCTTTTTGGTTTTGGTGCTTGAATTGATTGCAAGTAGGGACATTATTAGACAATATTAGACATTATTAGACAATGGTGATTCAAAGTGAAAAGAGGCTCAAAAAATACTTTCAGGTCAAACTTGAAAAAAGATTTCCGGAAAAATTTTTGCAGTTTGTACTAAGTTGTTTTTTTGATTTGCGACCTGAAACCTTTGCAGGTTGAGTGTATTTCAGTCTTTTTTAGGTTTTTCAGTTTGTTTCTGGTTGCTCCACGCTGAGCTGGATTTGATGTATGTACGTAGGATTCATAATTGCTTTTAATTAAGCCTCAGTCAATGTTGACCATGAGCGGAGCAGATGCCCTCCAGAATTCAACTTCCAAAGTAGCGCAGAGTATTTTTCAACCTGCCTTTATCGTAGAGCCTCTTGAAAAAAAGAATGCCCTGCGTATTTTACATGTTGATGATGACCAAACTGGTTATTGAAGTTTCAAAACAGATACTTACAATGGAGAATAATTTTGAGATTGAACCTGCTTCGTCTGTTGATGAAGCCTTCCAAAAACTCGAAAGACAAACTTATGATGCAATCATTTCAGATTATGAAATGCCTCAAAAGAACGGATTAGATTTCCTAAAAGAACTCAGACAACAGCGAAAAGACATATCCTTCATTTTGTTCACCGGAAAAGGAAGAGAAGAAGTCGTTGTTAAAGCTTTGAATTTGGGCGCTGACAGCTACATCAACAAGAACGGTTCACCAGAAACAGTCTACTGCGAATTAGCTGACGCAATAAACAAAACAGTGAAACGCAAAAAAGCTGAACGTGAAGTTCTGGAACACAAAGTTAGAGCTGAACGCTACCTAAACGTCGTCGGGAGCATAATTCTTGCGTTAGACGTTCAAGGAAAAATTACGTTGCTAAATAAGAAAGGGTACGAAATCCTCGGTTATAACGAAGGAGAACTTACTGGAAAAGATTGGGTTGGCAATTGTGTTCCAAAGGAAATAAGAAAAGAATTAAGAAGAGTTTTTGAGGATTGGGTTCAAGGAAAAACAACGCCGCCAGAGCACCACGAGCATGAAATTATTACTAAATATGGCGAAAAAAAGGTAGTGGACTGGCACAATACCGAGCTTAGAGACGAAAACGCACAATTAATTGGAACGTTGAGTTCTGGTGAAGACATCACAGACCATAAAAAATCTGCAGAAGCCCTGATTGCGGCAGAGGAAGAATTTAGGACGATTTTTGAAAACGTTCATGACGTAGTCACTTATGTAGACACTCATGGAAAAATATTGGATGTAAACGGTCGGGTTGAAGATCTTCTCGGGTACAAACCAGAGGAGATAATTGGCAAGAATTTTGTTGCCCTGAGCTTAATAAAATTTGGAGATGCCCCAAAACTGTTAAGACTCTTTCTTGGGACATTGAGAAAAGGAAAAGAAGAAAAAATAGTAGTCTTGGAACTAAAGCATAAAAATGGTAACAACGTTTTCGTCGAAGTTGGAACCAGGTTCGTCAGAAATAAGAAAGGAAAAATCGTTAGCATTGTAAATATCTTCAGAGACGTTACAGACAATAAGAACGCTGAAGAGGCGTTGGTTGAAAGCGAGGAAAAGTTTAGAAAAGTATTTGCAATCGGACATGATGCCTTCTTAATCTCCACTCTAAAAGAATCCACAATTATTGACGTTAACGAGCGTTTTGCAGAAATTTTTGGTTATGCAAGACGAGAAGTAATCGGTAAGAGTGCAATTGAGCTTGGATTATGGGCAAACCCCTTTGATAGAGAAAAGATAGTTAGCAGTCTCAAATCCCACGGGAAAATAGAGCATCTTGAAGTCTCTTTAAGGAGAAAAAACGGCGAATTATTTCCTATAGTGCTTTCAGTTTCTTTACTTGAAGCAAACAATCAACAAATTGTATTGAGCACCGTTAGAGACCTCTCTTCTTTTAAAAATACTGAAAACGCCTTAAGAGAAAGCGAGGAAAAATTTAAACACCTGGCAGAAGAATCGCCCAACATTATCTTTATAATCAAACAGAGCAGAGTAGTTTATGCCAACAAGAAAAGCGAAGAAATCACAGGATACACAAGAGAAGAACTCTACTCTCCCACCTTCGACTTCCATTTGCTTTCTCCACCTGAATATACGAAGTTAGTTAGATCCACTTACTATAGACATCTAAAGGGTGAAGTTGTTGCTCCCTACGAATATGAGCTTATCAGCAAGCAAGGGAAAAAGTTTGATTTAGTAGTCACTTCGAAGATGATAGAGTACGAGGGCGAAAAGGCGATACTGGGAATAATGACTGACATTTCTGAACTCAAAAAAGCCGAAGACGCATTAGAATGTACTATGAACGAGTTGATTAAAGTAAACGAGAAACTCGGTGTAGTGGGCAACTTAACTCGACATGATGTTCGAAACAAACTAAGCGTAATAACTGGAAATATCTATATTCTAAAAAAGAAAAACTCCGACAGACCTGAAATAATCAACCAATTGGATCAAATGGAGCAAGCCTGCAAAAGCATAGCAAAGATTTTTGATTTCGCAAAAATGTACGAACAGATTGGGGTTGGAGAATTAACATTAACAGATGTCGTGAAAACCATTGACGAGGCAGTAGCACTTTTTTCAAGCTCTCCGAATGTGGAAATAATAAATGAATGCCATGGACTAAATGTACTGGCTGATTCATTCTTGAGGCAACTGTATTATAATTTGATTGACAACTCGATAAAACATGGTAAACGGGTCACAAAAATAAGAGTACACTATGAGATATCGAGTCAAGGTCAACTCAACTTAATCTATGAAGATAATGGCGTTGGTGTACCTGTCACGAATAAACCCGAACTTTTCAGGGAAGGATTTAGCACCGGCGGCTCCTCAGGTTATGGCTTGTATCTAATCAGGAAGATGATGGAAGCATATGGCTGGACCATTCAGGAAAATGGAGAACCAGACGTAGGAGCAAAATTCACCATCACCATTCCAAAACTAAGCAAGCTCGAAAAAGAAAACTACACAATTGCACCATGAGTTTTTCCTTACATAAGGCACTGTTGAGAAAGTGTTGTCTGGACAAAATTTGTTGAGCTAGTTTCAGTTTGCTTTTTTGAATCAGGGCTTGCTGTGTTTGCAGGTTGCGTGTTTTCCCGTTGTTCTGCGTTGAGGCGCGTGTCCCTGCGTTTCCCTGCGTTTTTCTGCGTCTTTTTAAGACTTTTTTTGACTCATCGCGGCTCTAAATGTTAACTGTCAACTAGGTGTCTTGTTCCGTCGGGGCAATGAACTAGCTCGCCTTTCATCACTGGGAAAAAACGTATTTTGCAGGATTTCATTTGGGGGCATCCATCGCAATCACGAGATAGCAACTTTTTTTTCACTTCCACTCTCTACATTATTTTGGAAGCTACCACAATATGCCACTAAAGAATTAAAGTTATGCCTGATTATGTCCCAGCGATAGCCTGGCAGACAGATCAACACTTATTTTTCTAGTTAACAATACTTTGCAGAAAAGCCTCTTAAAATACAGGAATTTTAGTTTTGATGTTTTACTTTGGCTATGCGTTGTCAGGTTTTCGGTTTAATCGTTTTACAGCCACTACTATGTAAACTAAAATAATTTCGGGAACAGTTAAGCCAATTGCAAGACCAGAACCTAATGAAGATGTAAACGCTGTTGAAGGCGCTATGAATTGAATTGTGACTTGATGTGTGCTGAAGTGTGTAGTGTACCATACGTAGAAGTTATTGGAGTCTTGAGTGTAGCCTTGGGTTGAAGCGTTCTGATCATCTATTAACAAAACTGGAGTTGTTCCAACGGGTACAGCGGTCTTGGGAATAGTTATGTTGCTAAAGCCCGAAGTGCCTGTTTCGCCTGTGACCGTGAAAGAAATAGTTGTTGGTTTAGAAGAGAGGCTCGTTAAAATCGTAACATTCGACATCTGTGCGCTTGTTACGTTTCCACCGAGAGCAAGGTAGACTGTACTGCCGTTATCTGTCGTCGCTGGCACGGCAGTTGCAAACGGAGTTGGGGCAGGCGAAGGCGTTGCTGTTGGAACTGGCGTAGCCGTGGGCACAATTGTTGATTTTGGTGTTGAAATTGGCATTGGAGAAGGAGTTGGAGTAGGTGTAAAGGTTGCTGTTGGTGTTGGGGAAGGAGTATCTGTGGGTGTGGGTGTTGGTATTGCAGTCGGAGCTGGCGTGTCTGTTGGAGTCGGCGTTGGCGTGGGCGTGGGTGTCGGCGTTGGTGTTGGAGTAGAGGTTGGGGTAGATGTTGGTTTGGGTGTTGCTGTTGGTTTTGGAGTAGCAGTTGGCTTGGGGGTTGCTGTTGGTTTCGGAGTGGGAGTTGGCTTAGCAGCTTCAACTTGCATGCTCACTACTGCGAAAACCAAAAAGGAAATCAGAAATGCACTCATCAGGACATATAGTTTCTTCATTTTCCTTTCTCGTCACAGTTTCTAGTTTAGCTTGCTTATTTCACTTATTCAAAAATTTGGAACTAAGGAAAAAACGCTAATATACATAATTAAAAAGCAAGATCAAGAATTAATTTGTTTTGTTTATGCTATTGGTGGAGAGGAATTTTGATTTATGCTAAGAGGATTAAAAAATTATTTGCGACTATTATGACTAGAAACATGATAATTCCTATGTAGGTTGTTTTTATCAGTTTAAGAGAATATTTGAAGGCTTTGGTGCTTTTGTTCTTGGTTTTCATTAAAATCCTATTCGCCAAAATATATGTGAACGCGGTGAAAATGGTAGCTGCAATTTTGACGACTAAAAAATCCCCAATGTTTGTGCTGACTATGCCCGTCATGAAGGGGTTCAACTCGGTAGCTCCACGGTATAAAACGCCTATTACGGTGGTTAAGCAATTATCGATCCCACTAACATAAGAAGAGAACCTAAGAAAACCTCCGTCTTCAGCATATGTGCGCCTTCTCGCTTTCTCCACAGAAATTTTGATTTAATGATGTTTATGAACATTTCTAGCTAACTTTATGGTTGTGAGGAGAACCTGTGGGAGTGGCGAGTGCTGCCCAACATCTACAAAAGATTCTTCCTTAGATGCCTTATTTGTAGGGAAATTTTTGTTAATATTTCCTTAAATGCTGTTATAGAAAAACAATTTCTGTTCCCCAGTCTAAGGCTTTTGATTTTTTATCTTACAGCTTAGCAAGATATAACTAGTCTGAATTCTAAGTCCATAAAGTTTAAGAAACTGCGTTGAAATTCTTCGTTTGATGGGTAGGTTCGAGGGAAATGCGGTGATGGTTCGCCATCTTCACGCATATTCCGCAAACTCTAACCTCACCCATCTTAACTTTTAAAAAATACATTAACCTTTTTTCTCGCGAACCGGTTGGAGCCGGCTATACTTTCTATTTAGACTATTTGTGGAACTCTTAAAGCCTTCAGACTCTCTATTTGAATAGGAATGCCCTAACCCAAAAAGGCTTCCGCGGATCGATGCTTAACGGCCACTCATTTTTTGGCTCGGTACGCGGAGGCCGTCCCACCAAACATGGGATTTCTGCAGTAGAGGCTTTATTGATGATAAATCTTAAATCTACATTAAATAGAAATGATGCTTTATGAGTAAAATAAACAGGGAAACTCGTTTGTACCTTACGGTGATCGGTGTAAATCTATGCTTTTTGGCATTATTTTTCTTTATAATTAGCCTGCTGAAGTTTTATGGGGAAAGTCCTTATTTCTCAATAATAGAAATTTCTTTCGTACTTATTGGTAGTGTCATGATTCTTATCGGTTTGAAAGGTTTTAATCGAAATAGACAAAAAAGTTTTAAATAAGGTCCCTGACCGCAACCGCAAACGGTCTAATTTGTATAGCATAGAAATAGTCAAGAATGTTGTTCAATTTCAGTCTAGAGATTTTTGCGTGGGAAAAAGTTATAACATAGTACAAGTGTAAAACAAACAAAGGATATGTGACAAAAAGTATGGCTAAAACTAAAGTGATTGGTTTTACAGATTTCTTCGGAAAAGTTAACGCCATAGTTGTCAGAGAAGATAAAGTTGAACTGCAGGAAACCGAAATTAAAAAACTTGATTGCTGCTGGATAGACTAAAAAAACAAAATCGAGATACGCTGGAAGTAAAGTAAAACTTGGGCGAAAGCGGAAGAAAACTCTTCTGCTTGCGGCTATCTATAATTGGCTGTAGTTTAAGCAGTTGTGGAAGTTCTCTCGAGTAGAGCGTTTACAGCATTAGACAACGCTTGACATGCTGCTTGTCTAGCCTCTATCGATGTGTCGGTCTCCAGTTCTACTAGTTTCCTACGTAGACTTTCTACTTCCCGCATAATGTCTTGTTTCTTCTTCTCATAATCTTCATTAAGCTTATTCTGTTCATCTGCAAAATTCTTCTGTGCTGCTTCTAAATCACATTTAGCCGTCTTCAGATTTTGCATTAATTGAGGAGTTTTGTCATCAGTCTTCTTTTTCAGATATTTATGTTTGTTTTCCTCCTCCTGGGCTTTCAGTTGACGTTCCACTTCATTCACGCGATTTGACAAAATTTGCAGTTGGGCATCTTTTTTGAGGCTGAGCTGTTTCGCTTTTTCAGCGAATTCCTTGTCCGTATCAACCAGAAAATGATTGTTGTAAGCTAGAGCCTTCTCAACTGCACCACAGTTCGCTTCCTCAACTTTTATTTTTGTAAGTGCTCCTTCAACGTCAAGAAAAATCCGTGAGCGATCTTCTGCAAACTGGTCATCGACGTATATGTTAGATTGAGACTCAAAATCAGTCACAATTTTCTGAAAGTTAACAAGCCAATTATCAAAATTTTGACTGAACGGTGGAGCTGAAAAAGCCAAGGTTCCTAATTGTTTTGACTCATTTAGGGTTTTCTCCGCAAGCCCCTTCATATGTTCAAGATCCTTTTCTTTAGGAGCCTCCTCGCTTGGTGGCGAGGGCAGTTCTTGTGGTTCTATAACCTCTTTTAATGAATTAATTTCTTCTCTTAAAGCTGCAATTTCATTTGCTAAAGTATCAGATTTAGCTTCAGCTATTCTCTTTAACTCTTCAATTTCAGCCAAAAGGCCCAGCTTTTCAGCTTCCAAACTTTTGAGTTTCTCGACCGTACTCTTAAGACTACTCATATCGATTTTTCTCCCCTTCTTGGGAAAAACAATATGTTTTTTTACACTTAAAACTTTTGTAAGAATAACCGAAAATCAATTATCGACAAAGTTTTTTCTCTTTTGTTAACTGATTGGAATTTGAGAATTTGGTAAATTGCGTTCACTTTTGTCAGGCCGTTTCTTGTTTGGCTCCAGATTGAGCTTAGATCTGAGTTCAACGAACAATGAATAAGCAAACAAGACTACGTAGAACAAGCTTGGAATCGCTAGAAGAGTTGGTATGGCTGTTTCTCCCGCCCGACCCAATGCTAGCAAAGGCCCAAGAACAGCGCCTAACGGTATTATTAGTGCCCAGTTTTTGTTGTGAGCTTTGAAAAGTGACTGTAGGTCTTTGAGTTTATACATGATGGGCAAAGTCACAGCGAAAAGCCCGAGTTCTGTAATTTGGACGGGCAAGCTTGTTACCGCATAGTTCAGAGCTCCGAACCAGTTTTGTGAGACAGGCCACAATAACTCGATTCCTCCAGTGAAGAAATCTCCTATTAAAATGTGGGAAAGGATAGCCACGTAATATGGAATGGCTTGTTTTCGGTAAACAGCAAAAAAAGGAATCATGAGAACCGTTATAGTGATGATTGAGTGGGTGGGTCCTCGGTGCATAAGGAAGCGCAGAATCAGATCTACATCTGGAAGAACCGAAGCTGCTAATAGAAGCGGCAGGTTCACTTTGACCTTGGCGAGCTTTGATGAACCCTTTCCGAATAGGTATCCCAAAGCAAAGTGACCGATTGCAAACGTTCCAAAAACCTCTTAGCTATCGTAATTACAAAAAGACCCTATTAAAGTCAACTCTGGCAATAGCTTGGTAGTAATAATAGATTCAATTGTCACCTTCCCTTGTTGCCAAAGTAATGCTTCGGCTTTCTAACTATTTTGGCAGTGCTTGGAAGGGTTTTGTTTTGAGAAAATAAAATTCAAAATATTGTTTTAGCGGTTTTCCTATTATTGAGTTTATGCTGGTACTGAGTTGTAATATGACTTGGTTACTTCTACAAACATCAATGGACCAGTAGTCTTTGCGATAGCATGAACGCGGTGGGTTACATTATTTACGAAAGTTAATGCTTGCTGTTTGTTTTTTAAGTCTAGTTTGTTTTTGGTTAATTCCGTTTTTACAGCGTATTCTGCCAGCATTTCTGAGCCGCAGATCTCTCCGTTGTTTATCAACATCGATTTAACCATGTCTATTAGTTCTTCTTTGCACTCTAAGTTTTTCCAAGCTGGTTCTGCCTTGGAATAAGTTTGTTGTAGATCGTTAAGTTCTTTCTTAGCGCTGTTTCCTATGAATAATTTGACTCGTTGTTGCCACTTGTTGATCCACATGCCAGTCCAAATGGTTAAGAAAGAGTCAAGCTCGGGTAGATTGTTTTTTGAGATAGTGTCTAGTTTTTCTTCAAAATTAGAAGAATAAGTTGATTTGCTGCTAAATTTCATGTAGTTTGCAAAGTCCTTGTATGCGAGTTGAAGCACTTTTCGATCGGAACCTTGTGCTTCTATGGTTGGACTTATTTTTTTGATTTTTTCGGATATTAATTGTTCAATGAAACTCATATTTGATGCCTTCTCGTTCTCCTTTCGTTCTCCTCTGTATTGTATCGCATCATTTGCGATACAATATTCTCATTCTCAAAAGCTATATAACTGTCTTAGGCTCGATTGAGCAATATTCCAGTTTTTGACATATTTCAAAAAAATTTCGCCGCTGTTCACATTTACGATATTCCAATTTCAGAAATATGCTTTATGAGCGTAAAAAGGTACTGAGACTCAGAAATCAGGTGTGTCAGGATGAGATTCGAAAAGATAAAGTGGCATGCTTCGGGCGGTTGCCCTAAACGTAGCGATTGTAGCCTTTACCAACCTACATGTAATACCTGTATTTCTGGCCCATACGAGTATTGTGGAAAATACCGCTCTATTGTCGAAACAAACCAGCAAGAGTCTCAAACTTCATTCAACCAAATTGATAGCTAACCGAACAGTAAATTGAAAGTCTAAAATGCGCTCGCTAAGTAACTGCCAATAATAGTTCTACCTAAATTGCTTCTTCAACGCACAACTAACTTAACATTATTTTGGCGTTTAATCTTCAAACCAACAGAGCTTAAGAGCCAACCGAAGACCCAGAGAACTACACAAAGGGGCATAAATATTATTCTTAATTTCCTAGTTCCTTGTTTCATTTTCTCGTCTCTTCCGATTGAAGCTAAGTTGAGCCTTTGACAAGATATAATTTATTGAGAAATTTGATTCACTAAATTTGTTAAGTCCAATTCGCTAGAAAATTATACGTAGACGCTTTTGAAAAGTGGATGATGATATTTGCATTTGTTGTTGGGTGTTTCTGTAATCAATATGTTGCAGTGTAAATTATGCTTGTAGGTGGGTTACTGTGAAGGGGTAGACGTAGAGGTTCCTGTTCCGGCATTGACAAAGTTAATTGAGCAACCGTTGAAAGTGTTTCCGTAAACAGTGTTGCAGGTGCATCCTGAACCTTCAATGGCGATTCCTTTTGATGTGGCTGTTATAGTATTAGATTCTATGGTGTTATACGATGAGTTTGGGTTTATGTCTATGGCGGCACCGTAGTTTTGTAAGTTGCAGTTTGTGAGGGTGTTGCCGCTGATTAGGATGTAGTTGCCGCTGTTTGTCCAGATGCCTATGCCGTCGTTGCTGAGCGTGTTGTAGGTCACAAGGAGATATGAACTGCTTGTGCCGTGTCCTGTTTCGACGCCTATGCCCCAATAGGAGTTGCCGTAGCCATACATGGGGCAATAGCTGCTCCAGCAGTTATAGACATTGTTTCCTGTGACAACGTCGCTTAATCCTTCGCTACTTATCCCAACATCGCTGCATCCATATATGGTGTTGTTAACGAAGTAGTTGGTGTTTGTTGTTGGGTCGGATGAAATTGCATTTGCGCCACAGTTGTAGACCAAGCAGTTTGTGACAGTATTGATGTTGCCGCCTGCTCGGTAAGCACTTATTATTCCGAAGCATCGGATGTTATAGATTGTGCAGTTTTTGATGGTGATGTTGTTGCCACTGTAGGTTATGCCGTTATTGAAATTTGCTCCAGTTAGCATGGTTGTTGGGGAAGGCAACTGGTTTAGTCCGTTTCCATTTATTGTCATGCCTGATACGATAATGTTGTTGCCATTTAATGTCATAACAACGTCATTCTGGTTAGTGGGGTCAGAATGTGGGATGGCTGTAAGTATTGTTCCAGATTGAAAAGTTACCGTTATGCTATTGATGTTTATTTGCCATGTCGAATCTACTGAATATGCGCCGCTTTCAACGTAAATGTTGCTTCCTGATTCTGCGTGTCCTCCTGATCCTAAAAGCCAGTTAAATGCTGTGCTTGAACTTGTGCTTGACTCAATTATTGTGTTTGCTGAGTTTAGTATTTGGTAGTTTGAGCCTGAAGTAGTCATTACGTAAGAATATGAGGCTATTGTCGACGTGGGAATTGGTATTGGTGAGGCTGTTGGAGTGGGTGTTGGCGTTGCTGTTGGGGGTACTGTTGGTGTAGATGTTGGGTCGGGGGTTGGGGAGGGAGTTGAACTAGGCGTTGGTGATGGCGATGAAGTTGGAGTAGGTGAAGGAGTTGGGTCGTTTGAATCAGTTGTGGTTGGTGTTGGATGCGGAGTATGTTTTATTGGTTGAAAATAAGTCGGAGTATGAGTTGACCACTGAGCAGGACCATGTGTGCAAATTGGAATATTAGTTGGCATAAGAACATGAGTTGGAAGTTCAGGCGATTGGTGCTGATAAGACCAAGTACATGCCTTAGCTAGAGCTGGAGTTAATGGGAACGCTGATATAATACCTAAAATGAAGAGTCCAACTATGATTAGAACTGCTGGTTTTCCCAGTCTTTTTAGGTTTTTGGAATAGATTGTATTCTTCAAGTTGCCTGCTTTCATTTTTTTCTCTTCTCTCTCTTCTTGAATTTTGAAACCTATTACCCGGTGAAATAACAAATATCATTGAATACATCCTTCAATATTGTATCATGTGCATCTTACTGCGTACAGACAACTCCAAAAAATAGCGCCTCCGACGCGTTTGAGTTTTCCAAGCTCAAGTACGCATCTCATAAAAGAAGCTTGAAGGTGATTACCCAATCCAGTTATTTTTGATGCCTGCAGATGATCAAAGCGGAATTAAGACAAGGGTCGTCCCTGGAATAGGCTAACTTTTATTTCCAAGGTAGACACGCTTTTAGAGGTTGGATTGACAAATAAAGCGCAAACGTGAGAGTGTTGCTGTGAAGCAACAGTCACATAAGTTTAAGTTCGAAAATGAGAGCCTTTCTGACAGCGAGCTTGCTTTCTTTTAAACTCAAAGAATTGCCGAGGCTGGAGGTGAAAATAAATGGAAGATATAGTTGATATTGCAGTTGAAGCTGGCGGTTTCAAAACATTTGTCGCAGCAGTAAAAGCTGTAGGATTAGTTGAAATACTGAAGGGTCAAGGCCCGTTCACGATTTTTGTACCAGATGATGATGCTTTTAAATTGCTTCCAGCAGGTACAGTCGATGACCTGTTGAAAAATATTCCAAAACTTAAGGCGGTTCTCATGTACCATGTAATTCCAGGAAAGTTTACGATTGATGAAATAGCTCAAATGAAAACTGCGAAGACAGTTCAAGGGCAAGAAATTAAGATTCACGGGTCCGGACTGTGGCATCTCCATATGAATCCGATAATTAATGATGATGCACATATTACAAGTACAGACATTGTGGCAGAAAGCGGCATAATACACGTTGTGGACAGAGTGCTTATGCCAAACATGGAGCTTACTTGCCCTGTGTGCGGAATGGGATTTATGACCATGGAAGATATGACTGCGCATACTCAAACAGCTCACATAGTTGAGAAGGCTCCCGAACCTATGCCAGCGGCTGAGGTGATGCCGGTAGCGGAGAAAGCAGCAGAATCGATGCCAGTTGCCGAAGTGATTCCTGTTGTTGAAAAGACGACTGAATCGATGCCGGCTCCAGAAGAGGTGCCTGTTGTTGAGAAAGCCCCAGAACCTATGGCACCCCCTGAGGTGGTGCCTTTAGCCGAGAAGACGGAAGAACCGATGCCAGCTGCCGAAGTGATGCCTGTTGTTGAGAAAGCGCCAGAACCAATGCTGACTGCTGAAGCGATATGGGGTCCGCTTGCCGCATCAACAAAAGCGACAGTTTCAGTTTTTGAGATTCTGCTTGATACTGCTGGACGGTTCCGTTTCCATCTGAAAGCTAATAACGGACAGATAATTGCTGTAAGCCAAGCGTACGGGACAAAAGAGTCTGCTCTAAAAGGCATTGCGTCAATAAAAAAGAATGCTCCAATAGCTAAGATCACTGATTTCACAACAGGGGAGACTATGGTAGAGTCTGCGCATCGAGCTGGAATTGTTCAAGATCCGGTTTTTGAAGTTCAATGCAATGCACCTGACAGGTTCCGTTTCCATCTGAAAGCTGCTAACGGGGAGATAATTGCTGTAAGCCAATCGTACAAGACAAAAGAGTCAGCTGAAAATGGCATAGCGTCAGTGAAGAAGAATGCTCCAATTGCCAAAATCGTTGATCAGACCACTGCTGTGGCCTAATCCTAACATTTCTTTTAATTTTTTTTGTTTAGTCAGAACAGGTCGACTTGAATTTAGGAAGGGTTGGCGAAAAGTGCGTGTAATATTAGTGGAATGTTCCAGACCATAATGTTTTTAGGTATTATTTGTCGATAGTGAACCGTTGGCTGGTACCAAACTTGGGGTCCTTGTTTTTTACTTCAATGTTCAGATTAATTGCTTTAAAGAGTCTGGGAGGCAATGTCTGTGGGTAAGCCAATGCGTGTTTTGGTTACCGGCGGGGCCGGTTTTATCGGTAGCCATTTCGTTGATAAGTTGGTTTCTGAAGGTTATAATGTAAGAGTTCTTGACAATTTATCTGGTGGTAAACTTGGAAATTTGTCCGGCCATTTGAAGGCTAAGGAAGTGGATTTTGTTAAAGGAGATCTCCGTGACTTAGCCCTTGTTTACAAGTGCTTAGAAAATGTTGATGCCGTTGTTCATTTCGCAGCCCAAATCAGCGTAACCTTTTCGAATGATCATCCAGATTTTACCTTCCAAGTTAATTCTGCTGCAACACAAAATCTGCTAATTGCTTGCGCAAAGGAGACCGTTGGAAAATTTGTTTTAGCTTCTTCATGTGCTGTTTATGGAGATCCTGATCCCAAGTGTTTACCCATTAATGAGACTTGTAAAACAAGCCCAATTTCACCTTATGCTGAATCTAAACTTCTGGCGGAGAATTTCTGTTTTCAATTTGATAGGGAGCAGCTTTTGCGGTCGGTTGTTTTGCGATTCTTTAATGTTTATGGCACACGGCAAGTTTTGAATGATTATAGCGGTGTAATTACTCGATTCATTGGCCGAATTAAAGAAAAGAAGCCTTTAATTATTTATGGGGATGGATTGCAATCTAGGGATTTTGTTAATGTGAAAGATGTTGTCGAGGCCGTTTTTGCTGCATTGCAAAGCGTCGATGCTCATGGGCAGGTTTTCAATATAGGTTCAGGCAAGCCTACTTCTATTAATGAATTGGCTAAAATCCTTTTGGAGTTAACTGGCGTTGATTTAGAGGTTTGTCATGAGAAGCCTCGAGCTGGCGAAATTAAGCATAGTTATGGGGACATAGCTAAAGCAAGAGAAGTCTTAGGTTATGAGCCTAAGGTTTTGCTTAAAGAAGGCTTGCATGACTTAATTTAGTTAGTATTTTGCCAGTTTTTCGAAAGTTTGTATTGATAATCGATTATGCAAAATGTGGAAGCGCGACGCATTCCGGAAAAATTTTTAGGCTTTCTATGAATACCAGTTTTCTACTGCATGTTTTAGTTTTTCGTCTAAAGGTAAGTTTTGAACATAATTGCTAATGTTGGTTTTGTGTTTAGAATTCATCCTTTCACTTTGTTTAGTATATATTATGTATTGAATAATAATATTTGTGATTGTGAGGATACAGCCACACTCGATTAAGCATTCTCTCTGAGCCGTTATGTTCTCTTTTCCAGAATGCTATTTCACTTGAGAGTATTTTTGTTTTTCTTCAAGACGTTTAATTCTCTCGTCGAGTCTTCTTTCTCTTTCTTTTTTCTCGAGTGAGACTAGTGGAGATAATGCAATGGCAGTAAAAAAACGTTCAACTTTTACATGGGTCTTCAAATCTTTCCCTCAGGAAATATTGAGATTCAAGATTTGCTTTTAAGCCGTATTATTTTTCAATACATATTACAAATATGGGAATATGCTTTAAGTAGGGTCAGTAAACTTTTCAACTGTTTTGGCGTCCGGGTAAACTCTTGTCAAAGATCTGAGCTTCTATAGCCTCTATATATTATATGAAGAGCTAAAATTAAAATACCGTAACATAACATATCTTTTGAGAATAGAGGCGAAATAAGCATGTTAGCGCATAATCGTCGAAGTAAGGTTGTTCTATTCTTGATTTTACCTTTTGCATGTTTAATATGGTTTGTAGGATGGGCCTTTATTCATTGGGTACCTGAAAAGAAAATCTCAAGATACTCAAAAGAAGCAATTGCCGGGCAGTCCCTTCTCCACGTCTCTTAGTTAGCGGTATCCAAATTGGTCCCTTTTAGCGAGTATCTGCAACCATTAGTTTTAACTAAATTTATGTTTTTAAGAGAATAATTTTAAATAATATGAAATTGTTGCAAAGTTAGGAAATTATCCGTGTCAAACCGAGCCAATATTATAGTGAAAGTCATAGGTCAATTCTTATTTCTATTCGGATTGCTAGCGTGGTTTTACGGAGTTCTCGTTCAGCTAGTTCATCCTGATTGGCTACCGCTTGGTCTCTCTCATTTGCTACCGTGGATTAGAGTCGACACCTTCACCATCATATCTTTTATTATAGCTGCAATTGGATTTCTCATTTGGAGATTAACCAAGGAACTTTTTTAGACTAATCTCTATTTTAAGATCCTGAGGTTGTAGAGCGCTATTAGATAGGCACTTGCTCAGGTAGAATTCGATTTTTTGAAAAATGCTTGTTCTTTTTCTGTTTTAATCTATGCCGTTTGGATTTGCTCTTGTTGGGGGACGAGCACTCCTATTTCAATTGGACTTGGGTTGTGCGATGGTTGATTTAGGTGCTGATTGTTGTTTTTCCTTTTTTTGGGTTCACCGTGGACGTAAGCTGCGAAGCCGATCACAAAAACAACTGCTAGTATTGGAAGTAAAAGTATTCTTAAATAACGATTTTTGATCAAAGCTTTCATCTTCTTCCTGTTTTTTGTTAGCGGATGAACTATGATTAGTAATAAGGATTCGGAATTTAAATCTTTGCATAGTAAGAGTTAATACATGACAGTTGCTATTGAAGACACAAGTTACAGATACTGGCTAAAACCAACCTTGTCTAACGTCACATCATAATTTTTAGATCTAAATAATTTTATGAAATCTAATGAGAAAAACTAAAAAAGAAAATTGATTTGGGTTTATTTTTTCGATTACGCAGATGGCGTCTTATTCTCTGTTTCATGTTCGGCTGTGATTTCTTCAATTGGTTTTGGCGGTGGTGTTGAAGCCATTGTATAGCCGATCCATGCGCCTATAGCAAGAATAGCGATGAACCCAATAGAAACCAGAATCAAAACTGCATTTAGTCTAAAAGTTGTTCCAGTATTCGCGTTGACTGCCATCCCAAGAAGGCTAGATACTGACGAGGGGAAAATAGCAAGAATTGCAAAAGCTACAGCAACAATTACGCAGACAGCAAGTATCGCTCCACCTATTGCTTGATCTTTACTCATCCTTTTTTCACCACCCTATTGTTAGACCTTTAATGAAAGGTTGAAGGTAGCAATCGACTATTATAGCTTTTTCAATTTTAACCTCCAAACA
The DNA here is from genome assembly GCA_963833575.1 of Candidatus Bathyarchaeota archaeon. Taxonomy (GTDB): domain Archaea; phylum Thermoproteota; class Bathyarchaeia; order Bathyarchaeales; family Bathycorpusculaceae; genus Bathycorpusculum. Next base: position 57,248 of record CAWHXY010000002.1, read on the forward strand.
TCGTGACAACAAAAAAAATGCAGAAACATTGGCATTTGTAAATGAGGTTGAACTTTTGTTACATAACTTTTTTAGGGTTTACTTGTCAATAATGGGTTCACGGCTGAATTAATTGGTTGGAAAAAGAGGAATCGGTGTATACGGGTTCGGAGGGCTTTTAGTTTTTGAGTAAGAAACCGCCTGTTTCGCCCGATTCTTTTCAAAGTCGGCTTGTTTGGATAATTTATTTTTTGCTTGGTTTATGTTTAGTCTATTCATTATTTTATTTAGCAAGTTATTTCGGTTTACATTTCTTTATTTTATCAAAAAGAGGCATGGTGAACCACATTGTTAATGGCAGTTTGTTTTCTGGTCCCTTAGATACAGCTTTTTGGGTTTCTGCAGTTTTAATCATTTCAGTCTGGCTTATCTATCAGTTAAACCGCAGTTTTGTGAGTCGATTTTCCAAGGTAATTGTGAATTTGGTTTTGTTTAGCGTTTTTATTTGGGCTTGTCTGGTTGGCTTCGGGACAGTAAGTATAGTTTCTCTGTCTTTGGCTAGCTTATTACTTGTTGTTTTATGTGTTGTTTTTGCCTCTTGGTTTTTTGATGTTTCTCAGCTTGGTGTATTTCTGCGTTTATTAGCAGGAACAGTTTTAGTGGCTGTGTTTTTTGAGGTTGCTGCTTTGATTTTATACAATATTCCGTTGGCCTTGAACTTGGGTTCAGGAGCTTTGGGTTTACATTGGTATAATGTTGAGTTGAGTCTTTCAAATTTGGCATATCCCATTTTGCCCTATGTTTATCTGGTCTTTGTTTTGTTGGGAATTGCGGCTTTATTCATCCGGTTAGTGCCAACTGGATGGTTAAGTGATGTTGAAAAGCGACTTAGCAAGTTTGTTGGTGCCTTAAGTGGCTTTTTTGAATCAAAAACCAGCATTAGTGAGTTTGAATTTTTGCAGGGTCGCTTTGTTTTGGTTTTGGTAGTTTTGGTTTCAGCTGTTATTTCTTGTTTGTTTGTGATTTTTACGGTTTTGCCTTGGGCTAATCCGACCCATATGCTGGTAAGTGCTGATTCTCCAGATTATTATCAATGGATTATTCATATGAGGAGTGTTGATGTTAATTCTGCGTTGTCGTTTGCCTTTTCCAATGACCGAGCATTATTCTTAGTGTTGACTTATGGTTTCTCTTATTTAGCTGGACCATTTAACGTTGTTCAGTTTGTTGCTGCTCCGCTGATTGTTTTGTTTGCAGTTGCAACATTGCTTGTTTTGCGGTTGCTTACCCCTAACTGTATCGTTTGGGTTCTTGGCGTTTTGCTTGTACCGTTTAGTTTTCAGGCCTTGGGTTTGATTTATTCTGGTTATTTCGCCAATATGTTGGCGTTGATTTTAGTGTTAGTTTATGTAGTTTTGTTTTTCCGGGTTCTCAATCATTGGTCTAGTTTAGGCTTTCTTGGTCTGTTAGTTGTCTCTGTGCTTGTTTTGTTTTCTCATTCTTGGACATGGTTTGTTTTTGCCTTTTCGCTTTTAGTGTTTTTGCTCATAGAGTGGAGAGCAGTCATACGTGAAAAGAGTTTGTGGGGGCGGTTCAAAACTAAAGTACTCTTCGTCGGTTCGACCGTTGCTGTTGGTTTATTGTGTGATTTGGTTCGAAATCTTTTCTCTTCTGTTTCTTTAGGGGGTTCTGTTTTAGTTACTGCTCAGTCAAGTTTGAGTCTTCCTAACCCCACCTACATCTTAAGTGGCTTGCAAAATAGCGTTAATTTTATCTTGGGTGGTGTTTATGCAAGTGGGATCTTGATTTTCTTTTCAATTATTGGTTTTTTGGCTTTAGTGAAGTATAGGTCTGAAGTGTCAAATTTCTTGGTTGCTTGGGTTTTTGTTGGTTGTGTATCTATTTTGCTTGCAGCTAAGGATTTTGTTTTTGATAGATTTCTGTTTTTGATGCCTTGGGTCGTTTTGTCAAGTTTTGGGTTGTTTTTTGTTATTCGTTTTGTTGATTCCAGGTTTGGAGGTTGGAGAGGACGATCAGCAGTTATTATTTTGGTATTAGTTTTTGTTGGGCTTGTGCTTCTGAACAATGGTTTGCGCTATATTTTTAATATTAATATCTGGTAAGCGCTGGCTTGTCCCGAAATTGAAGCGGGCATGGTTGTTCCGAAATTGGTTTGCAAAGTACTTGATGCTCTTTGACTTGGCGCTGGCTAGAATTTGGTGTTGTAGAGTGTGGCGTTGAAGGGATAGCTGAACAGTATCAGGTTGGCTGAGCCCTGCACAATGATGTTGACTGTTCCGCCCCTGATGATAGCGCGCAGTGCCTGCAAGCTGGAAAGTCAGTTTGTGGTAGGCGTTGTAGTAGTAGAAAGCTAACCTGCCCAGGCAGCCAGGACAAGGATGATTAAAGCTAAGGCAGCGGTTTTTTTTGAATACCACCTACTATAACACCTACATAAAACCCGATTGAAGCTCAACCAACTTTGTCCACTTAAAAATAAAAACAGTAACTTCACTGCAAGCACAACTACAATCCGCGCGCTTTAACATTTCTGCAGCTTTATGTTCAAACAATTAGCTTTTTTGCGTGTGTCGAGTGAAATAGCTAATTTGAAGTAAAGCTTTAATCGTCGTCTTGTCGAGCATAAAGAAGAGGCTTTGGACGGGTGTAACTTGAGGGATGGTTTAAGATGAGAAAAGGTTTAGCTGCAATTATAACCGTTGTCATAATTGTTGTTTTGGTTGTTTCGGTTTTTGTCGCGATGGAAACCCAACACCAATCACCAGTGGCTGCCAAGAAGCCATTTTACGTGGGCGTTACCTATTGCGGCAACTCCATCACTGAGGCAGAGCAGCTTATCGATAAAGTGAAAAGTTACACTAACCTGTTTGTTTTGGATTCAGCAACGTTTATGCTTGACGTCAGCGGCACCCAAGAGATAGGCAACTATGCCGTCAACGCTGGGCTAAACGTTATACTATGCGAGATCAGGGGCGGGAACGACACCGTCGTAGGCTCAATTTTGAACATGGCACAATCACGTTGGGGAAGCAACTTTCTAGGTTTATACTTTGACGATGAGCCCGGCGGAAAGATGCTTGACGCAACAACAAACCTCTATGTTAGCAATGATACGATAGTGAAGCAGGCGAATGGTGGAGAGATAATGGTGTACCCCCAGAATGCTTCCAATGATTACCAATTCTATCCATCAGGAGAAATCCTCACGAGCTCAAGTTCTCCAGTGGAAAACACGACAGTTGATGGGGTAAGCAACGTCATTGTCAGTTCAAGCACAAGTCTGATTTACTTTCCAAACGGCACAATTGCGAGTACTCCATCCAGTAGTTATGAGTACAGCAATGGGACCTATGAAATAGTTAATCAGGAAACACTGTACTATTTACCCAATGGCACCGTTTTAAACGAGGCGGGAGAAGCCGCAACCAATCAACCAGACGGAACACGTACAATCGAGAACCGTGAAGATGTGGGTATTTCTAACTCAAACTCCGACTTTGTGCCGATTGATGAGTCAGAAGAAGTTACTATTGATCCAGGCAGTATTTCCCAGTTTGAATCCTACCAACAAGTTTGGGATTCGACGCCACTGCAAGATTCCACTGCGGTTGCAAACGTATTTCTCAACACAGAACATCATAACATAGGCACAATTGGCAATCAATCAGAAGTTCCACTCTTCACTGCAGACTATGGCCTTGATTGGTTTGATTACAAAGGCGGTTACGATGTGGTGCTCGGCGAGTTAGGCTGGAACCAGTCCATAACCCAGAACATTGCGCTGGTTCGGGGAGCCGCGGACATGCAGAACAAGAGCTGGGGCACAATGATTGATTGGCAGTACCTATCACCACCAACCCTGATGAGCGGCAACCAAATGTACAATGCAATGAAGCAATCCTACAAATCTGGCGCTCAATACGTCGTTGTCTTCAA
>CAWHXY010000003.1:0-63315 GCA_963833575.1 Candidatus Bathyarchaeota archaeon
CCATATTGTTGGAATGACAGGAGATGGGGTTAACGATGCGCCTGCTTTGAAGAAAGCTAACGCCGGCATTGCCGTTGAGGGCGCCACTGACGCTGCAAAGTCCGCAGCAGCCATAGTTCTGACTAAGCCGGGTCTCTCTGTTATTATCGATGCGATTAAGGAAAGCCGCAAGATTTTCCAGCGCATGACGAATTACTGTACGTACCGCATCGCTGAAACCATACGGGTACTGCTTTTCATGACCGCGTCAATCGTCATTTTCAATTTTTTCCCTGTCACTGCCTTGATGCTTGTTTTGTTGGCGCTTCTAAATGATCTGCCAATCATGACGATAGCTTATGACAACGTGAAATATTCGGATAAACCTGAGAAATGGGACATGCGGTCTTTGTTGGGAATAGCGACGTTTCTTGGAGTAATCGGGATATTCTCTTCTTTCGGAATGCTCTATTTCGGATTAGTTGTACTGAAGTTAAACCCACTCGTGCTCCAATCGCTTATATACCTAAAGCTTTCAGTTGCTGGGCATTTAACTGTGTTTGTTGCGAGGACTAAGGGTCACTTTTGGTCGGTGAAACCGGCAAAGCCCCTTCTCTTTGCAATCATTGCTACTCAACTTACTGCTACAATAATTACAGTTTACGGTATTCTGCTTCCCGCCATGGGCTGGGGACTAGCCGCTCTTGTGTGGGGATATGCACTTGCACTTTTCTTAATAACCGATTTTGCAAAAGTGCGTCTATACAAGCTACTGAATCCAACGGGCGAAGGCACCAAAAAAGGGAAAAACCTAAACTTACTCAACAACGTCCCCCTCGAAAATGGTTTTCAGTTTTTCACAGAACTCGGAAAAAACACGGGAATAACTGCGAATAGCACTGTTGAATTCGCCGAAAAACTCCAAACAGTACCCATTCAATCTGTCACGTTTCATTTTCAGCATAAAGATTTTCAAAAATGGCTCAAAAATACTGTTGGCGATGAAGAACTAGCTAAAAGAATTGACCACATTAAAGCGGGAACGCAAGATGAAAACTTGCGGAAAGATCTTTCCAAAACCGTTCAAAACCGCATTGCCGAATTACAACAGCATCCGTAAACATTTTCTTAACGAATGACTACTTAATCATTCGGTGGCGCGCACTTAGCATATTAAGTTTCTTTTGAGAGCTTTTTCACTAATTCAGGTTCTTCCTTCGTGAGCTCGTATTCGCGGTACACGTTGCGACCAGTCTCTTTGGTTTTTCCTTTCAATAAGTGGGCTCGTTCTAGCACGTCCAAATCTACCACATTTATGTTCAGATCGCCCTGTTGTGTTCCTTCAGACGAAACCAACACATCAAATGGCTGAACTTTTGCCACCCTGAGCAGAAGAGATTTGTAACGGTTCATCCCTTCCTTAAACGCTAGCGCGCGCCGATGATGAGCCTCGGTCATTGTTAGCCAATAAACTGTACTTCCCTTGCATTTGCTGAGTATATTCTAATTCTCTAAAAGTTTATTAGAGTTTTTGCAGTTTTGTTTCCATTAGTAGGATGTGTGATTTTTGGTTAGTATACCTAAAGAAGTAATGGATGTTTTAAGTGCAAGTGATTCAGCGAAAATGATAGCAACTATAGACGCTAAAGGCATTCCAAACGTAGTTCCATTATGGTTTGTAGTAGTAGACCCCGAAACTATTGCGTTCGCAGAAGTTTTCATCAAGAGAACAAAAGAAAACCTTGAAAAAAACAAGCAAGTTGCTCTTGCAGTGTTCAAAGGACCAATGACAGGCTACCAACTGAAGGGAACATTCAGTGGTTTCCAAACAAACGGACCAATTTTCGATAACTTCGCAAAGAAGAGTATGGAAACCATGAAAATGAAAATAAAAAGTGTTGGAATAATAAAAGTCACTGAAGTCTTCTCTGCTTCGCCAGGACAAGGTAGCAAAAAGTTAGCATAGATTCAATCACCTTGCCTTTTTTTCTTTTCAACTATGGCGAGTGTTAACAAGCAAGTGTCTCCCACTAAATCTATGCTTTACCGAGAATAATACTTTTTTTACTTCAAGCGGACGCTGCGGTGTTATGAATTTTATCTATTCGGTTAATATATCATTTATTTGGTTAGTAGAATAGAAGGCTTGCTTGTGAACTCTGAAGAGCCAAAAAACCCCTCTGAACAAGGGGAATTTTCAGCATTCCAACCTTATTACTTTCGCAAGCATCTTTAACCTTTGTGCCTATTAGATTAGGATTAAGGGTTGCTTTATCAAAAACATCATTCGCTTTCTTGAGATTTTCTATAGCCCATATACATTGTTGAAGTTTCATCAAAGAAATAGTTATTTTTGCTGGCAAGTAGGCAACTCATTCACCCATCATGAATAACGCTATTTCAATATCAGCTGCTTTTAATTTAAGCCCCTTTGAAAAAAAATACTCTCTAATAATCTCAACTACCCAGATGAGCCTTTCATAGTTTAACGCCCACTCATTTTTTGAGGCATAATCAAAATCTCTCTTAAACCCCTGATCTGGAGGACATTTTATCAATTTTTTGCTATCTATCTTAAGGTCTTTTAATGCATTTCCAACTCTGCTATCGTATATACAGAGATTCACTTGGTCTGATAAACCAATCACCTTTGTGGCGCGAGCAATGGCTACACCTGAAATCTGCATTAACCTTTTGGCTGCTTCAACGTAGTCTTTCTTATCGACATATCCAAAGACTTCACGGGTAATTTCCAAAGCTTCCTCATTATCACTAAGAGGAAAATCACGGCCAAATCCCCACCGAGTGATTCTATTCAGAGTACCCAAATCAACTCCATTATTATTAGCTTCCCTCGATTTTTTAATTGCATATTCAAGCACATTACGTCTGTTGACTGAATTTAGATAGCTCTCCCCTTTCCACGAATATTTTTTGTCAGTTAGTATTTGAAAAATCTCTGCTTCATTGTTTCTTATCCAATCTATCACATAAGGCTTGAATTGACTGATGAATTCCTCTTTTTCAATTCTGCCAGAAAGCAACCAAGCCTTATTATCAATATAGGGCATTTTTTTTCTTTCCCTCGATAAGCTCACTTATCTTACTTTGCGATCTTAGTATTATAGTTATAAAGACTATGCAGCACGCGCAACAATAGAGCAACGACAGGCGGATAGTAGATCCGCGAAGAACCCCAAGCCGAACCGCGCCATCACGCTTAATTTCGTAAATCTTTATAACACAACAGGGTATGCATACAAAGAGGAAGATTGGACTGTTTAAGCTCAAAGTAGCTGACTCAAAATTCTTAAGAGAAATGGCCACAGCCATCTCAATACTCGTAGATGAAGCTACCTTCAAAATTGAACCCGACGGCTTGAAACTTCGGGCTATGGATCCCTCCCGCGTTGCCATGATCGATTTTGAATTGCCTAAAACAATCTTCGAAGAATACGTTTGCAGTGAACCCATTAAAATAGGCATGAAAATAAACGAACTGCTGAAATTGCTGAAGAGAGCCGGGAAAGACGAAGCAGTGGAGTTGTTGCTTGATGATAAGACTGGACGTTTGCAGGTTAAGATAACAGGAAAGTACAACCGAGACTTCACCATGCCCACGATGTTAGCCTCGGAGGAAGAAGTGCCAACTCCAAAGATAACCTTCAACGTAAAAGCTAAGATTACAACGCACGGTTTGAGCGAAGCAATTGAAGATGCTGGACTAGTCAGTGACCATGTTAGATTTGAAGCGGACCCGGAAAAGCTGGTTTTGAACGCTATGGGCGACCTCATGGGTGCAACGATAACTCTGCAGAAGGGAAATGATGCTCTTTTGGATTTGGAGGTAAAAGAAGCCTCAAAGGCAACTTTTAGCCTAAGTTACCTGTCTGAAATCATGAAAGCGGCTTCAGCCACATCCGACATCGCCACATTAGAGTTCTCAACCGACATGCCTGTGCTCATCGATTTTCAACAGACGAAAGGAGGAAAACTAACTTTCTTCCTGGCGCCAAGAATCGAAACGGAATAGAAACGGAATAATGAACATTAGGAGATGATTCAGTTAGCAACGATGAGTGACGAGCTCATCCAAAATGGCATCCTTTGGATTTCCAATAAGCCCTAGTGCGATTGAAAGTCGCTGCTTTTGACCTCCGGATAGTTGTTTGAATTGGGCGTCACGTTTTTCAGTGATTCCAAGCGACTCGAGTAAACCATGTGAATCAACAGGATCTGGATAGAATCCCCAAGATGACTACCGATAAAACAAGGAGAGTAAGGGCAGGTGCAATTTCCTGCCAACCCAGATACTTAGCTTTCATTTTTTGCCTTTCAGTCTTTGTCGCTAGCTCTTACTTTTGAGACACACACAAAGAAGCCAACGCTTAGAAAAATAGTCTGCTCAAGCAGACCGGTTTCTTTTAATTGGTAAAAAGCAGTTGCAGAACTTATGACCAAAAGGATCGCAAACAAAGCAGTAATAGTTGCTGGTTTAATGTTTGCAGCATTCAGTAAAAAGAGTGGAGCAAATTCAGATTGTATTAGAGTGTCCTATGTTTTTTTAAGTATTACTGCAATGAGTCCAATTAGTCCTCCGAGGATAACTAACAATCCGCCAAGTCCTCCGCCTATGATTCCAACGATTATGAGTACAATTGCCCAAACAATAGTAGTTACGCTTCTTGAGCCAATGATTGCTATTATGCCACAGATTACAGCTACAATTCCGAAGTAAGCAAAGCTAAATGATATAAACGGTCCAAAATAGCTGACAGCATATCCGATAAGTGATAGCAATCCGAAGATTACCAGCAGTATTCCTCCAATTAGAGCTAAGTAGTAGGCTACGCGAGAAATTTCCGACATATTCAAATTCACCTCCCTTATGGAAAAGAACACAATAAGAAAAGAGTTTTTGAGCTCGCTTGGTTTTTAATTTTTTCGATTAGCTGCTAAACCGTAAATTGTCACGGCCAAACCGAGGATTGCCACGATGACTCCGCCAGCTGCCATAAACTTGTCTTGAGAAACCTTATTTCGAACCGCCTGGGAAAGAGCCTGCGATATTTGACCAAACAAACCGCCGTACTGCTGCAAATCGGAATAACCAACCCAGAAAACCACAACCCCGATAACCAACAGGAAAACTCCAACCGCCAATGCTCCAGCTCTCATTTTCTCAACCTCGCACTCAAATCTTCATTAAACTTATACATGTTATATTCTACGTCCAGAAACTAGTCGAACTACTATTATGATAATGGCAACGACTAAAAGTAGCCATATAATTGCGCCAAGATTGAAGAAGACAAAGCCAAGGAGCCAAAGTACGATAAGAATTACTGCAACTACAAAAAGCAAATCAAGTAAACCCATCTTCTAAAACCCTACTTAGCCTTAAGTTGGAACCTTTATTTTAAGATATGTGACTGCAAATAGACAGTTACGCTTCATTATCTTGTCCATTTAGTCTTTTTAATGCGTATGTATTTGGGTTTTTGAATTATTTTTAGGTTCAGTTTCCTTTAAACGTCAGGATACCACTTTATTTATAATGTATCCTATTGCAGTAAACCTCAGAGATTTACAGACATCATTCAAGACCTGAAACTTAATCCTGCGTCTTTTAAGTTTCATTTAGGCGTTTTAACTGAAGATGAGTTACTTTGCAGAGTGGAAAGAGGGGTTTGTCAAACAACTGAATTAGGAAAACTTTCTTGTTAACCTTGTAGATGTTGCAAACAAAATTAAAGATGATAACTAAAAATCCCTTGAGTGCAAGCGATGCAAAAAACTTAAAACCCCATAGCGTTGATAGAAGAACTGAGGAAAAAGCGCGTGGAATACTTAACAATTTTTAGACCGTATAAACTTCGAGAACTTACAGGGACGGCAAAAAGCGAAAAAGAAGGCGGTTACTTCGATGAAGCAGAGGCTAAAAATTGGGATGACGCACTTAACAAATACGCAAAGGATGGATGGAGAGTAATCAATTGTGGAACTATTGTATTTGGTGAAGATGTAATATTCTGGGCTATGTTAGAAAAGACATAAACACTAGCCCTTTTGTTTTTTTGACTTCTAAGATGAGTCAAGCAAAATTCTAAATCTGTATTGCTACAGAAAAGTGAAACATGGCAAAACAGAAAAAAATCTTAAGGAAAGTTTTGAAGCAAGATAAGATACCAGAATTTGTTAGGAGTGTGCAAAAAATGAAAGACTCAGTTCTTGGAATATCGGCTGTCGCTACTTCTATTCTTGTTCTTATAGTCTTGCTAGTTTTGGTGAAGGTGGAATAACTAAGGTTACGGATTGGTCGATTAATCCCAACAGCTACCCATATTATTCATCGTATTCAGCTCATACCAAAGGTCCACACTATTTCTTTCCTTATGCAGACCTTTCCACATACATAGTTATCCCATATGCAAAATACGCTGAAACCTTTACCATTTATGATTCAATCATGTCATGTTTACTTTGGCTTTATAGCTAGCTTAACGTTGACCTCAACGATATATTCTTTTTCAAGTTTTCCAACAGTAAAGTTCCATTCCTTGACATCTACATCCATATCTTTAAAATGGCTCAAGAGGGATTCTCTGTATTCGTTGACTGTTTTACCTATTTGCTGCAACCGCTCAGTCACGTCAATATGTTTCTCAGACATTCAATTACACCTCCCAAAACGTTATAACAACGTTAGTGTGATTCTGCGCACAGTTCTTAAAGTTGTGTGACTGTGAATTGACAGCAACTAAACCTTAAGAGTGCACAATTCCAATTTACTTCGTCGCAGATTTCTTAGAAGATTTGAATTGATTCATTATGATGATGACGAGCACCAAAATGAGCAGCCCGCCAATGACGGCTGAGGTGATGCCTGTGATGTACCAAGCTTCCCACGCGGGCATGGTAGTCATGAGGTATTTCAGTGACCCGATGAGAATAAAGAGGGAAGCAGATCCTATGAATGAAATTACCAGGGAAACCAGTATGCTAATAATTATGCTTGTGATGAGAAGTTTTTTGAGGCGTTTCTTAAGAGCAGCCTCCTCTTCATGTACATATTCTTTTATAACGGTTTTTATCTCATTGAAGAAAGCTTCAATAATTTCCTTTATTGTGGGCACAATTGAAGGCGATGTCCACGATATTGGGAGACAAATAATTGCAACTATGTGGGCTGCAGCCGGCTACGAAGTTATTGACCTAGGCTATGATATTCCTCCCAAAGTCTTCGCTCTGAAAGCCAAGATGAAGAAAGCCGACATAATCGGTATTAGCTGTTCAATGGGCATGGCAAGAGTCGGAATAGGAACAACAGTTGAAGAATGTGAGAAAGCCGGAATCAGAAACAAAGTAAAAATAATAGATGGCGGCCAAGCCGCTTCTTACGGCGACGTTGAGACATACAAAATTGATGCGTTTGGTGCTCAAACAGAAGATGCTCTCAAAAAAGCAAGTGAATTAATGCGAATACTCAAAGAACAAAAAGCCCAACGAGGAGGTGACTAAGATTGAAAGACGTTATTCAATGGGACGCTAAAGAAGTAAATGGTGATTACCCAAAAACTTGGGGGGCAAAAAACCTTACAGTTGAATTTAACGAACACGAAGAACTAATTATAGAAAAAGCTCGGCTAAAAGTCTTAGATAGAATCAAGAAAGAAAAATATAACCCGCGAGAACTCGTTGCTAAAAACTATTACACTAATGAAGTTGTAGACCATATTCCAACTTGTCTCAGCGTTACTCAAAATCACATTGGGAGAATGCTTGATGGTTATGGAACAACGCCACCAGTAATTTCGCAGAAAGACGTAGTGAATTATCCCCAGTTAATGTGGCTGGCGGAAGTAATGTGGTATGCTAGATTCCACGTAGACTCCTTATATTCTTCACCCGTAACTTTTGGTGAAGACCTCTTAAGCAAAAAATTCCGATTCGTAGAACATGGTCCGCCATTACAAGTTGAACCCTTTGCCAAGACTAAGGAAGACCTCGAATTCTATCTTGATAACGTACCTGACCCAGCAAAACAAGGACTATTCCCTGTTAACATGTGGGTAACTAAAATGAGGATCAAACATTTAGGAGATCAATATCCTGTTTGGGGTTCATGCTGTCCTGGCCAAATTAGTTCAGCTGGTTTCTTGCTGGGCATCAAAGAATTTTTGATTGCGGTACGACAAGATCAGGAGCTGGCAAAGTTAGCATTCCAATGCGCTACTGCAGTTCTTCACCGGAGAATCGACGTTATGCTACCCATACTAGGTGAGCAGTTGGATGAAAACGGTAATGGTAACATTGTTTGGTGGTGTGATGGCGCAGGCGGTTACATGACTGTTGATGAATTTACGAAGAACTTCGATGACCATTATGGTGCGAGCATAAGATACACTACTGACAAAGGCTGGAAACCATTCACTGCGTTAGGCGGTCCAAGAGGAACTCTTGAAGCAGTAGGTTCATGCATGCAAGAAAACGGTGGCGGTGGTGTGATGTTTGCTGAAGCAGCCGGTGCCATTGAACAAGGCTTTGATGTGCTCAACAAGTTTTCAGATGTTGTGCTAATGACTTATCCGGCGACAAGAACAATACTTAATGGCTCAGAAGATGACATACGAAAAGAACTTATGAGAATAGTCAACAGCGCTAAAGCTACGACAAAAGGACAACGTGTTAGCATCCACAACAATTATGACGTGCAAACTCCAATTGAAAAGATTGATCTAACGTTACGGTTAGAAAAAGAATTATTCAAACTGCCCCTAGGTGCATAATCAATTCCGCACTCCTTTTTTTTAGGATAAATTGCAAAATTTTCATTTAGAAAGAGAGTTGAATACAATGACTAAAATATTTGGATTCGAGTTCAAACCTGAACTTTACTATAACGAGCACGTATGGACTAAAATTGAGGAAGACGGTAACGTCCGTGTAGGGTTCGATGATATCGTGGCTAAAGGCTCACATGAGATTTTCTTTGTTAAAATATCGTATGAGGGGACTGAATTAAAACAGAAGAAGAAAATGGGCATGCTCGAATCACGGAAATACACGGGACCTATTGTTTCACCAGTTTCAGGTACTATAGTAGCTTTAAATGAGGAGGTGTCACGGCTCGGACCTAGTGCATTTAAGGATGACCCATATGGAAATGGTTGGTTAGCTATAATAAAGCCGTCAAACCTTGAAGCAGAACTTAAGAATCTGCTTTATGGTAGCCCAGCTCAAGATTGGTTTACAAAAGAAGCCGAAAAAGCAGAAGTCGAAGGCAAATTCGTTAAAACTGCATAATCAACAAACGCGGACTCGTCTAAAATTCTGATGGCTTTTTTCTATAACTACACTCCAAAAAGTAGAAGAAAATATTTGCGCGCTACTTTGGAATCTACTCCGGGGAGATGCAGTTCGTTAATAGTCTAAAATGGACGCTGAAAAGTAAGATGAATTAATATTAGAAGAGTTAGCGGGCAAACTGCAGCCAAAAAATATAGTATCTGCGCGTATTGCATGTTTGGGCTAAAAAAGAGGCTGACGGAAATGTCCGTGTGGGTTTCGATGAAATCGTAGCTAGAGGCGCTGCAAAAATTTTCATGGTAAAGTTGATGCCAACTGGAATGGGTTTAATTGAGAAAAAGAAAGGCTGATTTTTCATTAATTATTTTTGATATGAATTAATTATGTACTAAAATGAATGACTTGCTTCTGAAAAGCAGAGGAAAAATGAGGATGCTTGCCTCGCGTGGTTTTAAGCGTTATGTGGGAGCGTTTAAATAAAATTTATGATTAGTGCTACTACGCCAACTATGCCTACAACTATACTCATTAGCGAGGTTGCTTTCATGATTTTCATGAAGAGCTGCATTTTTTTTGCGCCAACCTTTATAGCGGCAACGCTTGACAACAGAGTTATTGCGCTTATGGCCAGCATTATTGGGACAAGTTCTTGTAACATTTGTTTATTATCCTTCTTTCTATTTTGATTGTTGGATACGTTCCGCTTCTACATGAATGCTGATTGTAGTTTCATCACGACGTCCAGTGGGCCATCGACTTTTATTGCGCCGCTCATTAGCGCTCCCATGCCATCAATCATCCCACTATATATGGCGTCTACCGTATCGGTGGTAGTATTGATTGTAGCTTTAGCACCTTTTTTCTGCATTACTTTAAGATATCCTTTATCAACTTTTTCGACTTTGCCGTCCATGCCGAATTTCAGAAAATAGACTTCTTCTGCATTGGTGAAATTAATTAGTATGGCTCCGCCCCAGCCTTTTGATCCTTCAGGTTTTGCGTTTACTTTGTCTGTTAGAGTTTTAATCAGTTCATCCGCTTTTTCTTGAGTCGACATTTTTCTCTACCTCTTTTTTTGGTGATTTATTTCTTTGTTGTTGTTCGCTTTTAAGATGTGGTTTTCTAGTTTTGTGACAACTATTTTTGTTTTTTAGAAGTTACATTTGTCTCAGGTGGGCTTCTCCAGCTGCTGTTCGTGCTTGAGCGTTATTTCTGAGGGCTCCGAGTTCTTCCATATTTCTTCAAAGAATAGACTAGCCAGAGCAATCAGCGCTTGATTAGTCGTGATTATTGCTTTTTTCATAAACCCCATAGAGTCTTTTTCAACTTGCATTAACAGCTCCTTTCTATCTGCCATAAAAAAGCAAGGAAAGTTGTCATCATTTATTTTGGTGTATCTATTCTCAAAATTGGCCAACATCAATCCAGTTTTCATGAATCTTCTGGTATAATCTCTGTTTATCTTATTATCTTGACCAATAGCTCTGAAAGTGAGGACGCGTTTGAAGGCACTTCTGGAGATTCGGTCACTTTTCTCGTAATCCGGAAGAACTCTGGATGCATCGCCGAGTATTATGATGACTTCTTTTTGGGCTTTCTTGATAAGCTGATCAATCAACGAATAGACAGTATTTCGATTCTCTACAATAACGAATTTATCTATATCAGATGGTGGTTGCTGATGTAAGGCTTCAAATATTGCCAGTAGTGATGCTTTGCTTTTTCCGAGCAGCATGGCTTCCTTCCGCTTGGATTCCGCCACCAGATCTACTACTTTGTTAAAAGGTGTTGCAGAAAAATAAGCTGGCCAACCAGTTGAAGATTCAATAAAATCCTTATTTTGTAGTTGTCTCAGGTTACGATAGACTTGCACTTTGTTTATTCTTAGAGTTCTCGATATTTCTCTTACCTTGGAGGGACCTATTTTTGCAAGCAGAATGTATATTCTTGCTTCTTGTTCTGTGAATCCTATTTCAATCAGTTTATCTAGAATCAAATTTTGACTCGAGCTAGTTCCCCCTTATAGCCTTGCTATTTATGTTACGACGTAAATCGTATATAACTATATTGAACTGCCATAGTTTGGCAGAGGATTATCTGAAGGAGAGTTTTTACTTCTGTAAAATACTACAACCTATAAGGTTTTACTGTTTAACTGGTGCAAATGTCGGAGGTTGACATTTGGAATCAGTTTATAACGCGCTTAAGGAGACTCTTAAGGCGCAAAATCCGGACAAGTTTGGAGAATTAACCCAAAAAGCTTTGGATGCTGGCGCCGATCCTTATGATTTGCTCAATAGAATCGTTGGATATGCTAAGGAACTCACGCAGAAGAGCTGGTGGGCAGGAGGAACAGAAGGCGTAAGTAATGTTTCCGAAAGCGAAGCCCTACTTTTATCAGATTTGATCGTGATTGGCGAATGCCTCATAAAAAGCACAAGCATCTTAAAACCTCTATTGTTAGCAAGTGCAAAGAAGACCGAACTTCCAGGAAAGATAGTTATAGGAACTATTGAGGGCGATGTACACGATATCGGAAAAAGCCTAGTTTCAACAATGTATGAATCAGCTGGATATGTAATCAACGATATTGGCTTAGACGTTCCAGCCAAAACCTTTGCAATTGAAGCAAAAAGATCGAAAGCGGACGTAGTTGGCATCAGCTGTTCTATGTCTATGTGCAAAACATCTATGCCTAAAGTCGTCAAAGAATTGCAGAAATTAGGAATTCGAGACAACGTGAAAGTAGTTGCAGGCGGGCAATCAACCTTCGAAACTGACGCACCTACATATGGCTTAGACGGTTGGGGCGCAGACATGGTTGATGCAGTTAAAAAAACTGATGAACTAATGCGAGTACTTAAAGAAGAGAGACTAAAGAAGGGGGTGAAGTAATGAATATAGAATGGAATTCTGAAGAAGTCAATCAAGAATACCCCTTGAACTGGAACAAAGGTCCATACGTATATCAATTCTCGCCTACTGAAGAGTTAATGATAGAGAAAGCAAGAGCCAAATACCTAGAACAGAAAAGCGAAGAACCTATTACTATGAGAGAACGTTTCGCCAAAAACTTTTTCCGAGGCGAAAAAACTGATCGTATGCCAATGCTCAGCACAGGCACTCACTCATCGATGCCACGAATTTTCGATTCTTTCGCAACTGCACCCTCAACGCTTAGCATGAGAGACATGATTAATCATCCTAACTTAGACACTATCGGTCAAATGCTTTGGCTAGTGAAATGGGCTCCAATTGCAGACACTATTTTTCCCTATAATTATGGTTTCGGTGAGGAACTGGTTACACGGAAGTTCAGGTTTATTGAATCTGGTCCGCCATTAGCTGTTGAGCCTTTCGTTAAAACCAAAGAAGACGCTCAATTCTTTATAGAAAACGTACCTGACCCTGCATTGCGTGCAGGAACGTGGCCAATCTATTTCTGGGAGACAAAACAACTAAACAAAATACTGCCTGAAGCGCCGATTTGGGGTTCTTGTTGTGGCGGCCCAGTAACTATGGCTGGCTTTTTGCGAGGCATCAAAGACTTTGTCATGGATATTAGAAACAACATGGAAATGGCACAGCTTTGTCTTAAAGGAACAACCATGCTGCTTAAGAAGAAAGTTAACAGAATGGCTGAAATCTTGGGGCAACAGATAGATGATACTGGAGAGGGCAACTTTATCTGCTGGTGCGACTCAACGAGCTATCTTTCATCTGAAGAGTTTGCCAGAGTCTTTGACATCACTTATGGTGACGTAGTGCCATGGTGCGCAAAGAAAGGCTGGGCTCCAGAAGTTTTTCCTGAAGGTCCAATCACAGCTCATGCACGCATTGACAAAATTCTCAGTGAAAACTTAGGTGGAGGCATATTGGCTTTCACTGAACACCCAACTATTGAAGAATGGTACGGGGAAATACGCAAATACGACAACTTATGGGTACACGATGGTTTTGACAGTACTGCAATGTTGTCCCCAGACTATCAGAATGCAATCAACAAAGACTTTGAACGCCATAGAAATGTCATCGACAAATATCCTACAAAGGGCCTGAGAACAATGGTAAGTCAGCCAGGCGGAGACGCTACAATACCGCTCCCTGCACTGGAGTTTGCTGGAAAACTGTTGCTTGAAAAGTTCAAGATGGAGTAAACCAGAAAAATATTCGTACAATAAGCGCGCTAACCCCTTTCCCTTTTTTATTCTAAAAAAACAAGACCTGAAAGGTTCTTTGTACATTAATTTGACTGTTCTATGAACCAGAAAAAACAATTGTGATAGGTATTATTTGTTTAGCCATAATAAACGTTAGATCAATCAGTCTTTTTGCTTTTTTTTCCTAGAGTTTTATGGCCTGCATCAACTTGAACAAGACCTACATCAACAACTTCTACTACATGCGCGGCATACTTACATTGACCGTTACAACGCAACCGCAGCTGTCTTACCCGGTTTGGACCGCTTCTGAGGGCATTGGCAAAGGTCAATAGAAGCAGAAAACCGGCTATAAATCAGCCTTTCAGAAGCTCGCTAATAGGAGGATCAAATGATGCTAGTGCGCACGCTTCTTTCTCATAGCTACTTGTATCCTACATATATCACACATATTTCATGCAATAATTTCTTAATTGCTTTAGGTTGTTACTTTTGAAAATAACCACTCCATATAAGAGCAAAATGCAATTCACAACCACTAAGAACAATGTAGAACGAGGTTATACTGATGCCTGTGGAAGAAATTTTCGGTTTCAAGTTTCGACAAGACTTATACTATAATGAGCATGTTTGGCTGAAAAAAGAGGATAACGGAAACGTCCGTGTGGGCTTCGATGACATTGTAGCTAGAGGCGCTGTAAAAATTTTCTTGGTAAAGTTGATGCCAACTGGAACGGTTTTAGTTCAGAAAAAGAAGCTTGGGATACTAGAGTCAATAAAGTATACTGGACCGATTGTTGCACCAGTATCTGGGTCAATAGTTTCCGTAAATGAAGAAGTACGAAAACGCGGAGCAAACGCCTTTAAAGATGATCCTTATGGAGCAGGGTGGCTATGTGTTATAAAGCCATCTAATCTCGAGGATGAGTTAAAGAACATACTCTTCGGCGACGCCGCCTTGGACTGGTTTAAGAAAGAAGCAGAGAAATCAAAAGACGATATAGCAGGTGGAGAATACAAGGGTCTATAACAAAAGACCCATTTCCGAAAACACTACGGATTGTAACCTTCTATTTTCTTTGGGGAAGCATATGGTTGCAAAAAATCAGTGCATCTTTAATTAAATTGTTTTTTCATATTGAAGAATTATGAACTAAAATGAAATGCTTTATCTTAAAAAGCAGAATAAAAAAAGAGGACGCTTGCCTCGAATGCGTCAAGAGCCTTGTCATGGCTTCTAAATCAAATATATGATTAGTGCTGCTAGGCCGACTATGCCTACGACTATGCTTAGGAGCGAGGTTGCTTTCATGATTTTCATGAAAAGTTGCATTTTTTTTGCGCCGACCTTTATTGCAGCAACGCTTGACAAGAGAGTAATAGCGCTAATAGCTAACATTATTGGGGCAAGTTCCGGTAGCAAACTTTTTCATCCATCCTTCCATTATAATCGTTGGTACGTTTGCTTTTTACATGAATGCTGGAGCTAGTTTCATCACGACATCTAGTGGACCATCGACTTTTATTGCACCGCTCATCATTGCTCCCATGCCATCAATCATCCCACTATATATGGCGTCTACCGTATCGGTGGTAGTATTGATTGTAGCTTTAGCACCTTTTTTCTGCATTACTTTAAGATATCCTTTCTCGACGCTTTCGACTTTGCCGTCCATGCCGAATTTCAGAAAATAGACTTCTTCAGCATTTGTGAAATTAATGATAATACTTCCGCCCCAGCCTTTTGAACCGTCGGGTTTTGCGCTCACTCTATCTGTCAGAGTTTTTATTAATTCATCAGCTTTTTCTTGAGTTGACAATTTTGTCTTTTACTCCTTTTTGTTTTTCTTGTATGATCTAATTTGGTTTTAAAATGTGGTCAGCTACTTTTGTTACTCCCTAGTAAGGATGTTTGGCCGGAAACGCTTATTTCATATAAAATTGCTCGGTGTACAAAGAATTCAATCCGATTTGTTTTCCCATTTTTTATTCAATCCAGAAAATGCTCAAGCGTCAATTGCTGATTAAATGCTGAAGAAAAGTTTACAGACTGCGAGTAGCTATTAGATTAACGCCTAAAAAAAATCTTAAAGGTGTAGTTCGACTTTTTCATGATTTCTTTTTAGAGTGGGCGTTTTGCAATTTCTGAAATTTCTGAGTCAATCCATGTTCTTTCAAAGAACAGTCTAACTAGACTGATTAGTGCTTGGTTGTTCGTGATCATTATTTTTTTAATGTATCCGAAAGCGTCTTTCTCCATTGATAGTATTAGCTCTTTTCCGTCTCTCATGAAAAAGCACGGAAAGTTGTTATTGATTATTTTGCTGTATCTATTCTCAAAATTTCTCAAGATCCATCCATCTTTCATGATTCTTCTGGTAGACTCATGATTTTGCTCGTTATCTTTGCCAATGCATCTGTATTTGACTCCTCGTTTGAGGTTAGCTTTTGTTATGCGATGATTCTCGTCAAAATTCGGTACTGCTTTATATGCATCATCCACCATTACCATGATTTCGTTTTGGGCTTTCTTAAAAAACTGATCGATTAATGAATAAATAGTATTAGCATTTTCTATGACTGTAAACTTATCCATTTCATTTGGAGTTAGCTGTTCCATTCTTTCCAGTAGAGATAGCAATGCTCCTTTATTGCTTCTTAGCAGCATAGCCTCTGAGCTTTTAGATTCCGCCACAAGATCTATTAGCTTGTCAAAGGGCGTTGCAGAAAAAAGTGCTGGGCACCCAAGCGAAGATTCGACATAATCTCTGTTCTGAAGGTTTCTCAGGTTACGGTAAACTTGGACTTTGTTTATTTTTAGAGTTCTAGAAATGTCTTTCGCCTTTAGAGTTCCTGTTTTTGCTAATAATATGTAAATTTGTGCTTCTTGATCAGTAAATCCTAAATCAATTAGTTTTGTCAATATCAGATTCTGGCTCAATCTGATCCCTCATCCTCTTATCAAATTAAAGTATATATGATCTTTTGGGTAATCCACAAACATTGTGGAATTAAATTTTTTTGAATAATATATGACATAGAAGGTGGTTACTTTTGCAACTACCTACAACCTATAAGGTTTTTTTGATTAATTCGGTTCAGACGTCGGAGGTAAACATTTGGAAGCAATATATACAGAGCTAAAAGAAACTCTTAAGGCACAAGATCCAGACAAGTTTGGAGAATTAACCCAAAAAGCTTTGGATGCTGGCGCCGATCCTTATGATTTGCTCAATAGAATCGTTGGATATGCTAAGGAACTCACGCAGAAGAGCTGGTGGGCAGGAGGAACAGAAGGCGTAAGTAATGTTTCCGAAAGCGAAGCCCTACTTTTATCAGATTTGATCGTGATTGGCGAATGCCTCATAAAAAGCACAAGCATCTTAAAACCTCTATTGTTAGCAAGTGCAAAGAAGACCGAACTTCCAGGAAAGATAGTTATAGGAACTATTGAGGGCGATGTACACGATATCGGAAAAAGCCTAGTTTCAACAATGTATGAATCAGCTGGATATGTAATCAACGATATTGGCTTAGACGTTCCAGCCAAAACCTTTGCAATTGAAGCAAAAAGATCGAAAGCGGACGTAGTTGGCATCAGCTGTTCTATGTCTATGTGCAAAACATCTATGCCTAAAGTCGTCAAAGAATTGCAGAAATTAGGAATTCGAGACAACGTGAAAGTAGTTGCAGGCGGGCAATCAACCTTCGAAACTGACGCACCTACATATGGCTTAGACGGTTGGGGCGCAGACATGGTTGATGCAGTTAAAAAAACTGATGAACTAATGCGAGTACTTAAAGAAGAGAGACTAAAGAAGGGGGTGAAGTAATGAATATAGAATGGAATTCTGAAGAAGTTAACCGTGACTATCCATTGTGGTGGAATAAAGGGCCGTTCAGTTATCAATTCACTTCTACTGAAGAGGTTATGCTGGAAAAGGCAAAGGCAAAGTGGCTTGACACCAAGAAAGAAGAACAAATGATGCCTCGCCAAAGATGGGCCAAAGCCCTATTCACTGATGAACCACTAGACCGGTTACCCAGTCACTGCAGTGGGCTGCATCAAACTATGACACGAATATTCGACGGCTTTGCGGATCCACCATCAATACTCTCCACAAAAGATATGATTAATCACCCTAACTTGGACGC
Source organism: Candidatus Bathyarchaeota archaeon (assembly GCA_963833575.1). GTDB lineage: Archaea > Thermoproteota > Bathyarchaeia > Bathyarchaeales > Bathycorpusculaceae > Bathycorpusculum. The sequence continues at coordinate 17,604 of CAWHXY010000003.1, forward strand.
AATAGGGCAAATGCTGTGGTATGCAAAATTTGCAAGTACTACCGACATGAATTGGCTGTACAACTATGGATTCGGAGAAGAGCTGGTAACAAGAAAATTCAGATTCATCGAAAATGGTCCACCACTAGCAGTAGAGCCATTTGTCAAAACCAAAGAAGATGCACTATTCTTCTTAGACAACATTCCTGAGCCTGCACTGAGAGCTGGAACTTGGCCAATATACTTCTGGGAAGTTAAAACACTCCTGAAACTGGTGCCAGAGATGCCTATGGTTGCATCTTGTTGTGGCGGTCCCATAACTATGGCCGGTTTCCTTAGAGGTATCAAAGATTTCGTTATGGATATTCGAAACAACATGGAGATGGCTGAGTTATGTCTCAAAGGAACAACCGCTCTTCTGAAAAAGAAGATTGACAAACAAACCGAATTACTTGGGCAACAAATAGATGACACTGGAGAAGGCAACTGGATAACCTGGTGCGATTCAACAAGCTACCTGTCAGGTGAGGAATTTGCAAAAGTCTTCAACATAACATATAACGATGCCATAAAATACTGTGCAAAGAAAGGATGGCAACCTGAAGTAATCCCTGAAGGACCGATGACCGCGCACGTATCAATCGCAAAGTGCCTCAGTGAAAACGGAGGCGGCGGAATGCTGGGCTTCAGTGAACATCCAAACGTCGACGAATGGTATGACAACACCCGAAAATACGACAACGTTTGGGCTCACGATGCATTTGACAACGTAGCGATGTTCTCCCCAGACTACCAAAACGCTATACGAAACGACTTTACAAGGCACGCAAAACTATTTATGAAATATCCAACTCAAGGACACAGAACCTACGTATCAGTTCCGACAGGAGATCCAACAATACCGCTACCATCAATCGAATTCGCAGTCAAGACAATACTTGAAGTCTTCAAATACCCACTTCAAGCCTAAAAATATCAAGAAGCGCGAGTACAATCGCGCCCAAATTTTTTATCATTCTCAATGCTTGCACAATAGAATTTGTATTTTCAATGTCACTTCTAGTCAACATTAAGGGTTCTTACAGTGCCTAACCTTCATAAATTCCAAAACGCAAATTATTCCTCAGTTTCGGTTTGTTATTTTTGTTATTAACTGGAATTTATTAGTTGGGTTCGCGTCCATAAACTCTACGCGCGCTAACCAGGTGTACTTAACAACGATTATTATTTGGGCAATGGAGTAATTTAAGAAGGAAAAATAACGAGGAATAATAAACGGTAGAACAATGGAGGCTCATAGATACAGATTTAGTGGATCCAGTGACTGGAGTTGCTACTGTAGAAGCAGTTGGCATTGCCCGATCAAAGAATCTGGTTCCTAACACAATCATTTTCTGGAGACCGACGACTCCATTTGTCTGTTTGGGCTATTTTCAACTCGTGAAGGAAGAGGTTTACGCAGACATATGCGAGAAATTGGGCGTAGGCATTGTTCGCCGAATCCTTGGTGGCGGAACAGGATACGTGGACAAAAATCAACTTCTATACGACATTGTTATCGGCACTGACCACCCTATTGCGCCAATTTCATCAAATATTCAAAGAATGTATATTTATGCTCTCCGTGGAGTCTTGCAGGGTCTACGAGACCTTGGTTTCAACGACGTTACTCTAGTGTCGGACTACAATAACGCAATTTGGATTAACGGCAAGAAAGTATCCGGAAATTCCTCTACTGGTCTAACCGGAGCTCAAATCGTAGGTGGCAGTTTACTCGTCGACTTTGACTTTGAAACAATGTCAAAAGTTTTTAGGAATCCATTCAAGAATTTGAAGCCCGGAATAAATTCAATCGAAGAAGGTCTGACCTGCGTCAATAGAGAACTATCGAGAAGAATCGAACTGCCTGAAGTCAAGAAAACAATAAAGTCAGGCTTCGAAAAAGTGCTGAACACCGAAATAAGATGTGAAAACCTCACCAGAAAGGAAACTGAATTAATCGAAAGTCTAGAACCGAAGTTCGCATCAAAAGAATGGACCTATAACATGGACATCAAGACCGGCAAACTCATGCCCTATGACAATATAGATGGTGCGTAAGTGTTAACAAACAAATTCACGGAGCTACGAGGAAAAACATACGAGGGTAATGCAATATCCCTTCCCGAAGCAGCAGAACTCTTAGAGCTAAAGGATGAAACACAAATATCGTCTTTATCGGCAATCACAAGAGCCTTATCCGATAAGCAGATGGGTCGAAAAATCAATTTTTACTATACATCACGATACTTCCCCGCATTATCCGTGACAGGCCGCGAATGTGCTTTAAGATGTAAACACTGCCAGACCAAACTCCTGCAAAACTTGACCGCTGCTCCATCTCCTGAAAAACTCGTGGAAATTTGTGAAAAACTATCAAAGAAAGGCGCTAAAGGTGTTCTAGTCACTGGGGGTTGTCTACCAAGCGGTAAGGTTCCTCTTGACAACTTTTTAGACGCCATATCCTCAATTAAGAAGAAAACTAATCTCATAGTAATCGCCCACACTGGAATTGTAGATTTTCAAGAAGCAGAAAAATTGGCGGCAACTGGATTAGATGGCGCCGCCGTAGATGTTGTTGGTTCACCCGAAACGACAAAAGCTGTCTACGGAATCGAAATAAAACCCAAAACCTACACAAGAACTCTAAAAGCTCTCGAAAAAGCCAAAATACCGATAATATCTCCACATGTTTGCGTTGGGCTCCATTTTGGCAACCTTAAACATGAATTAACATCTCTAGAAATAATCTCCCGCATCAAACCCACAACAGTTGTAATAACTGCGCTAATGCCGCTAAGAGATACTCCTATGGAAAAAGTAAATGTGAACCCTTACGATGTTGCCAAGGTTGTTTCAGTCTCTCGATTGATGTTTCCCAACGTTCCCATAACTTTGGGGTGTGCAAGGTCCAAAGGAGCTGACAGGGCACTTATTGAGAAACTGGCAATTCAAGCAGGTGTTACGAGCATTGCGACCCCGTCTGATTTTGCTCTCAAGCAATCGGAGTCTTTTGGGTTGACGACTGAATCCTATGCTGCGTGTTGTGCAGTTCCCCCGGCGTCTTATCTTAGACTAACATCAACGGAGGAACCCTGAGAAGTGACACTCAATCAACTTGTTAAAAAAATACGTGTTTCCATAGGCACTGCAGTTATTTTAGGGCTTGAAATGGCTTTTATGAATCGCGATAATGCTCCAACTACGGCGTATTTACAGACTTACTACCCCGGCAGATGTGCCGCCAACTGCAAGTTTTGTGCTCAAGCGAAAACTTCTGAAGCTAAGGTTGACAAGATCGCAAGGGGGCTGTACTTGCCGTACGATGCTGAATTGGTAATCACTCGGCTCAAAAAAGCGGCCAAACGTAAATTCATTAAACGGATATGCATCCAAACCCTGAATTATCCTAACCTCATGAACGAATTGCTCTGGGTGGTCAACAGATTGAATACCGAGGTTGCCGCGCCAATATCAGTCTCTATTTTTTCAGTTCCGGCGGAGCAGATTAAGCGTCTAAGGGACAGTGGGGTTCAAAAAATAATAATTCCTCTGGATGCAGCGAACGAAGAAATATTTGATGATATTAAAGGCGCTAAGGCTGCAGGTCCTTACAGATGGGAAAGCCACCTTAAAGCGATACACGACGCGGTCGAAATAATGGGCAAAGGCAACGTCGGCACACATTTGATGCTGGGCTTAGGCGAAACTGAGCATGAAGCAGTGGATTTATTGGCGAAACTTAACGATGAGGGCGTTTACAGTGCGCTTTTCGCTTTCACCCCTATTGCCGGCACACGGTTGGCGGGCGGTCAGCCTCCGTCAATTGAGAGTTATCGACGGATAAAATTAGCTAACTACCTAATTTACCAAAATCTAACTCGAGCAGAAAAAATGCGATTCAACGAATCTGGCGAAATCAAAGATTTCGGAATAGCCAAAGAAGAAGTGGAGAAGACAATCGCTCACGGTGAACCTTTCCTTACATCAGGATGTCCTGACTGCAACCGGCCATTCGCGAACGAGGCTCCTGAAAAGAAGATTTACAATTTTCCTGTCCTTCCTTCAGAGGAAGAGTTGAGGGAGATAAAGAAACAGGTTAACGTTTCAAAAGGAGCCGGTGTAAAATGAGCGAGGCGATATTTACTCCGGTTGCAGGGGCACTTGGTGTAAAAATTTATGCTCCGAAAGAGAGTTACGTTTCCTTCTGCAGCAGTCCTTATCCAGCACATCGAACGTTTGGAGCATTGGATATTTATCCAGCTGGCGCCAAATTCAACGACGAGGTTGCTTGCCCAGTAAACGGCATAGTCAGAGACGTGAAGAAGTACTCCTCGCCCAGTCCATTTTCCGATAAACCCCCAATCTATGAATATCTGACCCTCATTGAATCTGCCGAGAACCCTTCAGTATACGTGAAAATTATTCATGCATGTCCAAAAGTTGGATTAGACAAAAGCGTTAGCGTCGGGGAAAAAATTGCTGTGCTGATTCGAAGTGGGTATTATCCTTTCTGGGTAGAGCCGCATATTCATGTTGAACTCCGCGACCCTAATGATTCCTTAAGGGCTCTAGGTTCTCATCGCCTTTCTGTTCTAAATGAATCAGACAACAAGAGCCCTGTTGCACCAAAGACCCAAGTTGAAGAACCCTTGACAGGCATCGTAACAAAGGTGGGGCCTCGTTACGCGACTATCCGACCAAGTCCTGAACATTGGGCAACCATGGGCAATTTCTCGGGTTTACGAGCAAGAGCCGACGAGGCTTTTGGGCTTCTTGACGGGGGAATTCCCTTCCTAGGTTACGGAGCTTTAGTAACTAATGAGAAAATGAACATTGGCACCCCAGTGTACCTAAACCATACACAAATAGGGATTGTAAATGAAAGCTTTAATGGATTAACTAAGATGGAAATTACTCCTTTCAAAACAACTGTTAACGATTTCGAATATCAGGGAATTTCCAGCAGGCTATGTTTGGGCAGTGTCTGCGAAATCAAGCTCATCCCGTTGAAGGTCGGTCAAATCAAACTTGAAGTTGGTCAAACCATAAGTATTAACAAGAGTGAAAAGCATGAACGAAAAAAATCTAAAACAGGTAAGAGATGAAATATATGGTTAAAGTTGAAGGCTTCAATTTCCCCTCCAACCTATACTACAGCAAGGATCATTTGTGGATAGACCTAACGGGAAGTGAGGCAAAAGTTGGCTTTACAAGTCTTGGAGAGGCTCTCTGCAAAGAAATCGTGCATGTCGATTTGCCGCTTGAAGGGGATCAAAGGAAACAGGGAGAAGAAATAGGTTCTTTCGAAACAATAAAGGCAGTGTTTAGGATTCATGCTCCTTTGAGTGGGAAAGTTACTAAGACAAATAATGCACTCTACAAGCAACCGGACATGATTAACGAGGAGCCATATGGCAAAGGCTGGTTATTTGTGATTGCCGTGAAAGACCCAAAGCTTGAACTGAAAGAACTTATGGACTCTAAGAAGGCGGCTAAATACTACAAGGCTATAATTGACGAGGAAAAAGAGAAATTCGGCGATTATGACGAACCATGATCCCTTAATGCTTTGACCTGGGAGTTCACTGATCTTTGACAAAACAAGACTTAAGCCAAATACATGACAAAGCGCATAAAGGCACGCCAATTAATGGCGATGAAGCCCAACTTCTAATGTCGATTTGCAACGATCAACTCCCCGAATTATTATCTGCATCAAGACATGTTTCGGACAAAAAAACTGGGAAGACCCTTACTGTTTATCATAAGGCATTCCAGCCGATATCTATTACGGGTCGAATCTGCAGTCTAAACTGTAAACACTGCAGTCAACATTACTTGAGGCACATGCTTCCTGCGAGTGATCCTGAAAAACTTCTTCGAGTCTGCAAAAAATTGAGTGCAAACCATGCTCCAGGCGTGCTTCTGAGCGGAGGAAGCAGAAAAGACGGGACTATTCCATTGGATCAATTTGCAGACACAATACGCAAAATCAAGCGAGAAACAGGCTTAATTATCTCTGCTCATACAGGTCCAGTAAATTATGAAAAAGCAAAGATACTCGTTGAGGCTGGCTTAGACATTGCCTTGCTCGACGTTGTTGGATCTGCTGAAACCACTAGAAATATTTATGGCGTTGAAATTACTCCGGATGACTACTCAAAAACTCTATCAGCACTGAATGCTGCAGGAATTCCAAATATTTCTCCCCATATTTGTGTCGGACTTCACTTTGGACAATTAAAAGGAGAAGCCAAAGCTCTTGAAATAGTTTCACATGCCAAAGTATCTACAATCGCCATCGTGGTTCTTATTCCAACCAAAGAGACAGCAATGGCGAATATTCTTCCCTCTTCCCCTGAGGACGTGGCAAAAGTTATTTCGATTGCCAATTTGATGTTTCCAAACACTCACGTCTCTCTGGGATGTGTGCGACCTGGAAAAAACTATCGAGAAAAGATAGACGAGATGGCTATCAAAGCTGGAATTGGCAAATTGGCAATTCCTACAGAAAATTCACTTAGAATAGCGAGAAATCTGGGACTCAACATCAAATCATACAACGATATAATGTGTTGTTCGGTGGACGAGTCACAACTAAAATAAACTACGTGTCTGAGCGATATGGCTGGAGTATGTTTCAACATGTTTGTCGCTTTTGCAACTTACTATACTCTATTAACTCTAAAGGCAATGGGAAAATGAAAATACGATGTTTAGGAGCAACCTCAAGTTTCAGTCAAGCAATAATGAAAGAATGTTAAATGCCGCAAAAATTAGACTGCGCAACGATTACTGAGTACAGTTGTGATTGAGTGTGAAATCATTGGATAAATGGAGATTTGTTGATTTAGACATCATAGAGCTTCCTTTTCTTCATGCCATCGAAGAGGCTATTGCTGAAAAAAAGGTCAAGAATACCCTATTACTTTGGAGGGTAGACAAGCCGTATCTTACATTAGGATACTTCCAGAACGTCTATGAAGAAGTAGATGTTCAAGCCGCCAAGGAACTTGGGGTTCAAATTATACGGCGAATGGGTGGCGGTGGAACAGGCTATCTCACACCGAACGTTTTGGCCTATTCAATAATTGCAGACGAAAGGAGCAAATCAATGCCCAAAAATGTTGAGGAAACCTACAAAGTAATCTGCAACGGTGTTACCCTCGGTCTTAAGGAATTGGGGCTAGATGCAACTTTTGTCCCAATCAACGACGTTTTAATTGGAGGGAAAAAGTTCTCTGGCAGTTCTCAGCACAGGAGTTTTGGAACGATAATTCAACATGGCTTCATCACCACCGAAATAGATCTTCCAACATTGGCTTTGTTGATAAAGGCTCCCAAAGAGAAACTTCAAGACAAAGGCGTAACAAAGATCGAAGATCGAATTACTTGGATAAATAAAGAGACTTTGAAATCGGGCAAGGATCCGTTTAGTTTGGACCAGATAAAGAAGGCTATTCGAACAGGATTTGAAAAAGCGTTGAATATCACACTTCTCGAAGGGGATTTGACAGATAGAGAACTCGAACCCACAGTCTTTGATGAAAGGTTCGAGCAAGATACATGGAACATTAACCCACGTTTGTTCAAACGTGTCAACGCAACACACATTCACAAAGCCAAAAAAGGAGTAATCAGAATAAACGCTTACATTGCTGACAACAGGATAATAGAGATAATGATAACAGGTGACTATCTAATGCATCCTGTAGAAGCAATAGTCGCCCTTGAAGCCATGCTCAGAGGAGTCAGAGCTGATGAGACATCAGTTCGTCAAGCTGTAACCTCCTTCTACTCTAAGGGAAATGTTACAACCCCTGGCGCTTCACCAGAAGATTTCATAACAGCAATAGTCAAAGCAATAGGCAAGGTAGCTTAAAATTGTCAACTAAAACAAATCAGACTGACAATAGAAAAACAAAAAGTGGTCGTCACGCCGATTTGACATCTGCCAAATGCACTGAAAGAGTCTGTTCTATTGTAAAGGAATGCAAGGGTGTTTGTTCAATTTTACAAGAGCTCGATGATTCCCAACGAAAGAAAGTACTTGAGTTGGAAACTGCTGAAGAAAGTAAACTTGTGCAATTCGGCGCAGGCATCGAAAATCAAGGCGTAAAGGAAGTCTTAACAAGAGATGTCGTTCTTCTAATAACTAACGACGAGACTTTTGAGTACAGAGACCCGACAATACTCCTTAAGGCCAACGACGAAATCGTCGGCGAAGAAATATCTGACCCAGCAAAACTGGAAGAGATTAGGGGAAAACCAGGCTACTTCTTAACTGGTAAGAGCTCACGCCCATTCGTAATCTACACATATAAACTAAGAGGTAAGAGAGGTGTACCGGTGAAGTTCACAACGCTTCCTTTCTCGCTTCCACATGATGGATTTAAAAAGGGGTTGGAAAACACCGATGGGATTAAAGACTTGATTTGCGGTTGGCCCTCCCGGTCAGTTGATCAGTATCTTAAAAAAACGTTTAACCTCCCCATGGAAGACATCCAACTTGGAACCTTGTTAGTTGGGTTTAACTTAACGGCAAGTCCTAAAAAGAGCGAAAAGCAAGCGCAGTGACAGGAGCCTTTCAATGGTAACAAAAATCAGGATTAATCCGGGTAATTGCATGATGAAAGCAGTAGTAACAGTTCAAAAAAAGTCCAACGAAAGACAGAATCCTGGGATGGAAGTTGATGTTTGCCTTGTGAGCGAATGCAAAAATCTGGATGTTTTCAAAGTGAAATTTAAGACCATAAGTATGCGCACTTATCCAGATATCATGAAAGAGACCATTCTTCACTGTATTTGTCCTGTCCCACTGGGCGTTGTAAAAGCTTGTGAGATGGAAATGGGGATTGGATTGAAGAAAGACATTACCTATGAAGTAATAAGAGAGTAAAAATTTTCTTGAAATCCTTGAGTTAGTAGGAGACTTTAGTCTAGGCTTGTTCTCCTGCATTTCAAGATCGGTTCCAACTAATTTCGTCACTGGACCCTAATCTTGGCTGGAATTTTGACTTCGGCATTCATATTTGCTCGTTTTGTAGAAACTTGTTTCATTTTTGAAGAAAAACACGAAACTGATTTATAATCTTGGGACTCAAAAATCCAGAGGTTGCTCTCGGCTTTTCAAGAATTTTCAGCAAAACTTGGCTGCCAGCGGACTTTGGGTTCAGTGTTTGTCGCTTTTGCAACTAACCAGAGTCTATAAGCACTAAGAGCAATTCACATCTTGGAAAGAGCCACGTTCGAGAGGGCAAAGGTTAGAGTGAATATAATGACTGAGAAACCAAGAATAGGTGTCTACATTTGTCACTGTGGTTTGAACATTGCTGCTACAGTGGACGCGAAAGCAGTAGCCGAGTTTGCAAAAACTCTTCCGGATGTTATAGTATCTAAGGACTATAAGTACACATGTTCTGATCCTGGTCAAGAAATGATCAAAAAAGACGTAAAAGAACAAAAGCTCAACAGAGTAATAGTTGCTGCATGCTCGCCTCGAATGCATGAACCAACATATAGAAAATTAATGGAGCAGGCGGGGCTTAATCCATACCTTTTCGAAATGGTCAACATAAGAGAGCAATCCTCGTGGGTTCACATGAAGGAACCAGCCAAGGCCACTCAAAAAGCCAAAGAATTGGTAAGCATGGCAGTTGCTAGAAGTCGGCTTCTAGAGCCCTTGGAAGTAAAAGAGATTCCCGCACTCAAATCAGTATTGATCATCGGTGGGGGTATAGCCGGTATTCAGTCAGCTCTTGACCTTGCAGAACAAGATTACAAAGTATGTCTGGTCGAAAGACAGCCTACAATTGGTGGGCATATGGCTCAACTCGACAAAACCTTCCCAACCATGGATTGTTCGATTTGTATTTTTGCGCCGAAAATGGTGGATGTAGCCAAGAATCCAAATGTTACTCTTCTAACAAACAGCGAGGTTCAAGAGGTTTCAGGCGTTGCAGGAAACTTTCACGTAAAGGTACTGAAAAAGGCAAGATTCGTTAACGAGAAGAAATGTGTCGGTTGCGGAGTTTGTGCATCAAAATGTCCAGTCAAAACACCTAACGAGTTTGACATGAATCTTGGAATGCGCAAAGCAGTCTACATACCGTTTCCTCAAGGAGTACCTGCAATTTACACAATTGACAAAGAACACTGTTTATATTTCACCAAAGGCGTCTGCAAAATCTGCGAAAAATTCTGCGAAGCCAAAGCAATTGACTATGAACAAAAAGACCAAATCGTCGAACTAGATGTAGGCGCTGTCATCGTTGCCACAGGTTTTGAACCCTTCGACCCATCCACGCTAAAAGAGTTCCAATACGGAAAATACAAAAATGTTGTCACAAGCTTGGATTTCGAAAGATTGATCAGTGCATTTGGTCCGCAAGAAGGCAAACTTGTGCGTCCTTCCGATGGCAAAGAACCACACCGGATTGCTTTCATTCAATGCGTTGGCTCAAGAGATGAAAGAACAGGAAATCTCTACTGCTCAAACATCTGTTGCATGAGCGCCATTAAACAAGCTGTTTTGATAAAGGAAAAGCACCCCGAATTTGAAGTTTATATTTTCTATAATGATATTCGAGCTTTCGGAAAAGGATTTGAAGAATTCTACCAACGCGCGCGTGACCTTTGGGTTACCTTCGTGAAAGGAATCCCGGCTGAACTAACCGAAGATCCTGAAACGAAGAACTTGACCGTGAGAGTGGTGGATCTTGTTTTGGGAAAAATGGTGGAAGTAGACCTTGACATGGTAATTTTGTCTATAGGGATGATTCCGCCAAAAGGAATTGCAGACCTGACACGCATTCTAAGAATTCCACGGGGCGCAGATGGGTTCCTGTTGGAGACTCATCCGAAGCTTAGACCTGTTGACACGCCCACAATGGGTGTATTTCTCGCTGGTGCCTGTCAAGGACCGAAGGATATACCTGCTAGTGTCGCGCAGGCGAAAGCAGCCGCCTCAGGCGTTGCATCATTACTATCAAAAGGAAAAATTAGAACTGAGTCTTCAATTGCAGTAGTGAATGAAGATTTTTGTAGCGGTTGTCGAGTTTGCGTTCCACTATGCAAGTACGATGCGATAAAAATGGAGGAGAAGAAAGGCAAGCAAGTGGCATCGGTATCTGAGGTAACCTGCATGGGCTGTGGTGTATGTGCTTCAGCGTGTCCAACAAAATCGATATCCCTGCGGCATTTCACGGATCAACAAATATTGGCTCAGATAAAGGCATTGACACCGGAAGCATGCAATTGCACGGGTAGAACAGAAACAATAAAGATTCAGGAGAAAACATAATCATGCAATCAGTTGAGAATAGTTTTAAACTCGATCCATCGTTCAAGTACGAAGTTTCGGCGAGATCAGGCGGGGAAACGGTACGGCAGTGTTTTCAATGCGGGAAATGCGAAGCCACCTGCCCTATAGAACGCTTCAAGAATCAATATCGTCCAGCCCAAGTGATCAGAGCCGTTATGTTAGGTCTTCGCGAATTTGCACTGGATAGTCCTACGATTTGGCTATGTGCAACGTGCTATTCCTGCAGTGAGCGCTGCCCACAAGGAGTGCATTTTACCGACATAATGCGGGTTCTTCGGAACATGGCTGTTGAGCATGGGAAAACTAATCCATATTACAAGAAAGTCGCTGAAGCCATCGTTCAATACGGAAAAACTTTCGATTCGCCAGACTTCATTAATGAAATGCGCGGAGACTTGGGTCTTCCTCCTGTCACATCCTTAGATAGGCAGGAGATCGCGAAAATCATAGACGAAGTAAAGGCTATGAAATCCAAGGAAAATCAAAACAAATAGGTGATATTATGAAGTACGTGTTTTTCCAAGGTTGCACAACCCCACAAAAAGAAAATGCTTACGAGCTTTCAATGAGAAAAGTAGCTTCAAAACTGGATATAGAATTAGTTGCTCTAGAAGAGCAAAACTGTTGTGGTTTCTTTGTGGAGCCAGTAGATCACCTTAATGCCACAATAATGGCTGCAAGAGATCTCGCGTTATTTGATGCAAGCGGATTAAACGCCGTTACTCCATGCCCAGCGTGCTACGGACAACTAAATCGGGTCAAGAAAGAGCTACTTGCAGATAAGAAATTGTACGACCAAGTAAACTGCATCCTGAAGGGAATCAACAGAAAGTTCACTGGTACATCTGAAATTAAGCACTTCATGAACGTTTTAATCGATGAAGTAGGAATGGAAAAAATTAAGGCTAGCATTGTCAAACCGCTTAACAATTTGAGAGTCGCGCCTCATTATGGCTGCCATATTTTAAAACCTTCATATGAGGTGAACACCGACAACCCTGAAGATCCACAACTACTTGACTCACTAATAGCAGTGACTGGAGCAAAAGTCGTTGATTATGGTGAGAAAAAGCTTTGTTGTGGTCAGTCTGCAGGCGGCGTCGACGAAGAATTATCTTTGAATCTCGGAAAGGCGAAACTGAAGAGCATCAAGAAGGCAGGGGCTGACGCCATGGTTACCGTATGTCCGGCTTGCCATATGCAATTTGATTTGGTTGCGGGTGCTAAGCTTCGGGATTTAGCAATTCCGGTGCTCCATTACACACAGCTGTTAGGGCTTGCTCAAGGTTTGAGTCCAAATGAACTTGGGTTGAGTGAAAACAGAGTTTCAACTGATAATATAGTAGAAATGATAGGAGCAACCTGAAATGACTGAGACCGAGTTGGCTTTCGAGCCTAAGATTGTTGGTTTTCTCTGCAATTGGTGCAGTTACGCCGGTGCAGACCTCGCAGGAATTAGCAGAATGCAGTACCCGACGAACGTACGAATAATCCGCGTTATGTGTAGCGGGCGGGTCGATCCAGCTTTTGTGCTTGAAGCTTTCAAAGGCGGTGCAGATGGAGTGTTGATAGCAGGATGCCATTTACCCTCTGACTGTCACTATATTTCTGGAAATTTCAAGGCACAGAGAAGAATCGCTCTTCTAAAGAAAGTTTTGGCTCAGTTTGGCTTAGAGCCTGAACGACTCAGAATAGAGTGGATTTCGGCTTCTGAAGGAGATCGATTTGCGAAGACTATTACGGAAATTACAGAACAGATTAGGAAACTAGGTCCAAGTCCTCTAAAAAATGGCGGCGACTTAAATAAAAAGGTGAATTGAAAATGAGTACACAAAAGCTCAAAGTGGCGTTTTACTGGGCTGCGAGTTGTGGCGGATGCGAAATAGCAGTATTGGATATGAATGAAAAAATTCTTGATTTCTTGGGAATTGCTGACATTGTGTTTTGGCCAGTTGCATTGGACATTAAGTATAGAGCTGTGGAAGCGATGCCTGACAAATACATCGATGTTTGCTTTTTCAACGGTTCAATCCGTAGCGAAGAGCAAGAGCACATGGCCAAACTGATGAGACAGAAGTCTAAAACGCTTATAGCATTCGGTTCTTGCGCTCATGAAGGAGACATACCAGGTCTTGCTAACTTGCACACTCGGGAAGAAATCTTTGAAACAGTTTACCTAAAGAATCCATCCACATTAAATCAAACCGGTGTGGTGCCTTTAACCTCTTTTAAGGCAAAAGAGGGTAACTTAAAACTCCCAGAACTTTATGATACCGTAAAGACCTTGGGCCAAACAGTTGATGTGGACTACTATCTGCCTGGTTGTCCTCCACCAGTTAAACTGATACTAAAAGCAGTTGATGCGATAGCGAAGAACCAATTGCCGCCCAAGGGTTCAGTCTTAGCTCCTTTGGAGTCAGTTTGTTTTGAATGTCCGCGGAAGAAAGAGAACAAGAGCATAGACAAGATTTATCGGGTTTACGAAAAAGCTCCCGAGCCGGAGAAGTGTCTGCTTGAGCAGGGAATACTCTGCATGGGTGTAGCTACCAGAAGTGGCTGTGGCGCTCAATGTTTAACTGTTGATATGCCTTGTACAGGATGCGGGGGTCCTTGTCCAAACGTGTTGGAGCAAGGAGCAGCGATGATGAGTGCATTGGCATCTATCTTTGACTTGAACGATGAGCAGAAACATTACACTCAAGAAGACGTGGACAAGCTTATGGATCAAATCAAAGATCCACTTGGAACGTTCTATATGTATTCGCTACCAAGCTCAATCTTAAGACGAAAGGTGACTAAAAAATGAAGGAAATAGTGATAGACCCAATCACACGACTTGAAGGCCACGGAAACATCTCGATATTCCTCGACGACTCAGGAGAAGTTGAAAACGCTTACCTCAAAATCCCAGAACTTCGCGGTTTTGAACGGTTCTGTGTTGGCAGAAGAGCTGAACTTATGCCCCAACTTACGACTAGAATCTGCGGAGTCTGCCCGGTTGCACATCATTTTGCCTCAGTGAAAGCACTAGATCAGGCTTTTAACGTAGAGCCGCCGTCTGCTGCAAAGAAACTTCGAGAACTAATGAACTCTGCATATTACATTTATGATCACACATTACATTTCTACTTCCTTGGCGGCCCAGATTTCATAGTTGGTCCTGATGCTCCGCCAGAGAAACGCAATATTCTCGGTGTAATTGAAAAGGCTGGCTTAGACGTGGCAAAGGAAGTAATCAAACACCGAGCTTACGGCCAGAAAATAACTGAAATCATCGGTGGAAAGGCAACTCATCCTGTATGCGGATTACCTGGTGGCATTTCTAAGGCACTAAGCGAGGAAAATAGGAAAGAAATCGAGCGCATGGCAGAATCTTCAATCGGCTTCGCTCAATTTACACTGAAGATATTCCATGACATTGTGCTTGGAAACAGCAAATATGTTGACATGATTAAGAGTGACGCGTTCACCGAGAAAACCTATTACATGGGTATGGTTGACAGCAACAACAAGGTTAATTTTTACGACGGAAAAATCCGCGTTGTAGACCCCTTAGGTCAGGAACTCTTGAAATTTGCTGGGGGCGATTATGCGAATCAAATAGGTGAACACGTTGAGGAGTGGTCATACGCTAAATTCCCGTACCTGAAAAAGGTTGGTTGGAAAGGGTTGACAGCTGGCCTTGGAAGCGGCATTTACCGAGTGGGTCCACTGGCGCGACTGAATGCTTCTAGCGGCATGGCTACTCCGTTAGCTCAATCAGAATACGAGGTCATGTATAAGACGTTGGGCGGTAAACCTGTTCACAGTACGCTTGCTTTCCACTGGGCTAGACTGATAGAGTTACTTTATGCTGCTGAGCGGACTTTGGAGCTATCTAAGGATTCCGAGATAACAAGCACTAATTTGCGTGCAAAGCCTGGTGAACCCGGAGAGGGCGTTGGTGTGGTAGAAGCTGCAAGAGGAACTTTGTTCCATCACTACATCTTAGACAAAGATGCGTTGATTAAAGGTGTGAACATGATTGTGGCGACAACCAACAACTACCCTGCCATCTGCATGTCTATTCGTGATGCAGCAAAAGGGCTCATTCATAAGGGTAGCTACGACCAGGGTGTGCTGAATAAGATTGAGATGGCTTTTAGGGCATACGACCCTTGTTTTGGTTGTGCGACGCATTTTGCTGTTGGGCAGATGCCTCTTGAAATCCGTGTTTATGACTCTGATCATAAAATCGTGAATCTCATCCGGCGATAAAACAAGGCAAATATGAAGTGGACAAAAAATGGATGCTAAAATTAGAAGTTCCGTTCCGAGCGATTTAAAATACCTTGCGGAAGTGAATTGGGACAAACAAACCGGTGGAAACTGTCGTTTCGGAGATTCTGTTCAAGGCTTAAAGTACACTCTAAGTTTGGATAAGCCCACGGAATTTGGCGGAAAAGGAGATTTGCCAAGTCCTTGTTCAATTTTCTTTAATGGTTTTGGTGGCTGCATTCTAACGACGTTCTTGTACGCTAAAGAACGTATGCGTCTTGAAATAAGCGACTTAAAAGTGAGTATTGAGGCGGAAGTTAAATCATCTATGGTCGGTGGATACTCCTTAGATAATGTTAATGCAATAATTTACGTTACAACAAATAGCGAATTGAACAAGGAGAAGGCTATTCGCTGCGGAAACTTTGTCAAGTCATACAGTTTCGCGATACGGGCCTTGCAAGCAGGGACAAAAATAGAATTGAAAACAGAAGTAACAATCAAGCCCGACTGAAGAGAATAATTATGGAGTTAGTAATTGGCCTAGATATAGGAACCAGCGGCGTTCGGCTGCAAGCTCTGGATGCCGACACCAAGAAAATAATATCGACAGCCATATCTCTGCATAATCCTCTTCCTGGAAGTAATGTTATTGACCATCTGCACTTTGCAGTCAAAGCAGGATCAGAGGTAGCTCAAGGCATCATTACAGATACCATAAATACTTTGCTAAACTCTTTGGAAATTGATCTTAAAGCTGTAAAACGCATGGCTCTATGCGGGAACCCAACGCAAATGTCAATTTTTCAAGGCATGGAAGTTCGCGATCTAGTTTTTGGCGGAGACAATATGCTTCGAAGACTTGGCGTTAAAAGGCTCGATAGAAGAGTTACTGTTATGGATGCTGGCTCCTTAGGTTTAGCCATTAATCCTGAAGCAGAAGTATTTGTTCCCCCAACTATTCAACAGCAAATTGGCGCAGACGCATTAGCAATGATCATCAAATCAGGAATTCTTGATCAAAACAAGTCGTGCATGGTTACTGATTACGGAACAAACGCTGAAATTGGACTTAAAGTCGGAGATACACTATATACCGGTTCATGTGCAGCGGGACCTGCCATTGAAGGTGGCGAAATAGACAAAGGCGTATTAGCTTCGCCTGGGGCGATTTCCGATGTAACAGTGCTGGAAAATGGCAACTGGAAAATGCAAGTCCTCAACGACGACATGATTTCTCAAGACAGCTTCACTGCAAATTCTCAGACGGGCGAAGTCCAAGAGAAATTACCGAATTATTTTGAACCTAGAGGAATAACCGGGACAGGAACCATTGCAACAATGGCTACTGGCTTTGATTCTGGGTTGCTACAACGATTACCTCCATACATAAAGACGCCAGATCATTGTCTTCACATCAGTAAAAACCAAAACATTGTTTTCACACCAAAAGACTACTTAAACTCGACTCGTTGCTTTGCCGCTTTCAAAGCTGGACATACAGCATTAGTTGAAAAAAGCGGAGTAGCATTCGAAGACATTAAATCTATGTACCTTTGTGGGGCAAGCGGAACATACGTGGACGCTGTGAAAGCACAAAAAATGGGTCTAGCCTTGCCTACAGTCAGCGACATATACCAAGTTGGAAACACATCACTTGCTATGGCAAACGACTGCGCTGCAGATCCAGAATGTCTTGACAAAATGCAGGAAATGGCTGACACAATGAAACCCACATATTTTGCCTTCATCAAAGACGAAACTTTCAAGAAAGCATACATTATTGAAATGGACCATTGGGAACATGGTTTAACGCCTGAAAAAAGAATATTTGTCGCAAAAAGATTTAGGGTTCCAAACTATCCTGAGCAAAGAACCACGGCTAAGGTGCATAAGGTAGTTATCAGAGACATAGCTGACTTTGGACCAAAGGGTTTACACATAACCGAGCATGCCGGCATTATTTTAAATGCCACTTTTGAAGGATGCACAGGATGTGGCGTATGCGAAAAGAATTGTATGTCACAGGCACTCAAGGTTGAAGAAAACGAGGGACAACACTTGATAAGAGTATCTAGTGAGAACTGCACTGGCCAAGTTTGCAGAAAATGTGAGTCAACCTGCCCTGCAAAAGTGTTTCGATTTGACGATTTAGAGTTTGCTCCAGGGAAGAAAGCGTGGTAAATGAAGTAACGAAAGATATCTTTCATTGCTAAAGTGAGGGAAAAAAGAGATTGAAAGAACTTGGAAAAGTCTACGGTTTAAACGGGAAGGAAATCAACATGTGCTATGGCATTAACATAGCCACAAGCGTAATACCATCAGACAATTCCGCAACAATGAGCGGTGTGCGACTTTTTGAGGTAACAACTGATACAACAATATGTGACGGCTGCGCTGATAAAGGAAAATGCGTAATCGATAATGCCGAGATACTCAAAAAAACGCAAAGCTACCTTATCAAAAAAAAACTTTACCCCTAAGCACACTGCAACAAACAAAAACATAGAAAAAGAAATGAGGGAAAGATGGATTGACAGAAAATCAATGCGACAACACCAGCGAGTTCAAAGAACAATTTGCTCGCCAACTAGCTTCTAGACCTTCTGAGGTAAAAATTGTTTTAGATGGGCAATACAAGAAAGCATATGAACTTTTGGATGATGCCGTTTCAGCAAGATTAACCCCAATAATTATCGGTCCACCAGGTGTGGGTAAATCGCTTTTGGCCAGAAAATTTGCATATGATACTCAGCGTCCATTTTATGAATTATTTTTTGATGAACTCATGAGTCCAAGTCATCTCATAGGGACCTTTAACCCTGCCGTTCTAGTTAGCAAAGGCTACTGTATGGAGGCGTTCGAGCCCGGGCCACTATTGCTTGCGATGGTTGGCGGCGGAGTTTTTGTTGCACAAGAACTAAACAGGGCCTCTGAGTTTTGCCAAAATAGTTTCTTAGAGCCTCTTGAAGAGAAGACGCTGTATATTCCCAGACTTGGCAAAATTAGGGCAAACGACAACTTCGTTTTCATAGCGGTAGCCAATCCCTACGAATTCTCTGGTGCTCACAGAATCTCTGAAGCTTTAAGGGACCGTCTTCATGTTTGGATAAGCCTATCCTATCCTAACAAAGAAACTGAACTCAAAATCATTGCTGCAAACACTCCAGAAAACAAGCTTGATCCTGAGACAATGCAGAAAATTTACAACATTATTGATCAGTCAAGGCAAAGCGAAGAATTCTCAAAGCTCGTTTCTGTGAGAGCTGGGATTTCGATTGCTCGAATAGCCTCGCGTTATGCCGAGATGGATCTCCTAACCGATTCGGTCCTTGTCGATATTGCATATCAGTCTCTTCTTGGATCCGTAACTGAACGTAACACCAGATGGAATGAAAGTAAACTCAAGGATTTAATAAGGAAGAGTTTAACATGCAAGTAGACATACATTCTTTAATCACGCAATTTTCCGCAGATTTTGTGGAGAGCTTTCGTGAGCTCGAGAAGGTCAAGGAAAACGCTGCTCCAAGTACCAGGCAATCCATTGCTATTGCCCGACTTCTTTTAGCAAAATACCTCAAAAAGCGTGAACTAATCGAAGCTGACTTTGTAGATGCTGCAATTGTGACATCTTACCCCCGAGTTCAAAAAATTGCTGAAGAAATTGCCAAAGATACAATTAGAAAATTGATCAATCATAATACATCCAATATGTGAGAGAAAAAATTGAGCTTAAACACAATTGTTGATCCAATAAAATTTGCCGATGAATTCTGCGGGGCGATTCGCAGTTCACCGACTGTTCCTGAGGCGTTCAAACCGAGTTCACGACAACCAATTGCGATTACAAAATTATTAATAGCAAAGCAAATGCGAAAAAAGAATACTTTGAACCAACAAGATTACGTTGAGGCTGCAGTTGTAACATCACATTTAGAAATAAGATGTGAAGCTGAATCCTTAGCAGTTCAGACTTATAGTTACCTCGCTTGTCCGCGAGAAGAAAAGTTGAAGGAGATATTGGTTGAGCTTGTCGAAGCCGTAGCTGGTAAAGCTAGCGACGAAAAAGTTCTCAACGATTGGTTCAAAAATCGAGATGAGTACGCCGAAGATGAAAAGAAGGCTTTGTTAGCTAGAGCAAAACAAGCTTTGGCTAGAACAGGCATGTATTATGCTCGTCACTTCATCAATAATTTCTATATTTCGGGTACCGGTCCAGAAAAGGGCTACTCAATTCGTCAGTTCAAACAAGGTAATGATGACCCTTCAGCGATTGATTTTGAGCTAACTCTGGAAAACGCCATAGCCGACGGAAAAAATCTGTGTCAGCTCTCATACGAAGACTTCCTTACAAGGGAAGTCAGACGTCAACGGAGAAATGTCTTATATCTTCAAGATATGAGTGCCAGTTTTGATTATCGCGTACTTGTTTCCTGCGCAGTCTGCGGATCGATTCTTGTGCATGGTTTGCCAAGAGACGATCAGAGTGCTATTTCTCTTTTTTCAGATAAACTGGAAATAATCAAAAGATTTAGTGCTAAAGAAGATATGATGAAAATAACTGATCAGCTTCTATCAATGGAGTCTTCGGGAGGCACAAATCTTCACCAAGCGATCAAATGGGCGAGAACAGAATTCAGTCAAGGGAGCCGTAATCAAGCCAACTTTTGTCTTATTTTTTCTGACATGGGCTTCGAAACAGAAGATGTCGAGTTGGCACTTGACGAAATCAATGAAATGCAAAATATGGATGTTCGAATAACCTTTCTCAGGTTTAAACCATTCGAACATTATTACAAAGCTGGAAACAAACTGCTTGCTGATTCAGGGTGTCGAATGATTACGGTTGACAATATTTTGGATTTTCCAGAATTGATGAGCAGAATAATCAGCCCTGCTTGATTCCTAAAGTCCCATGCCTTCATGTTCAAAATATCAGAATCATAGAAAAATCAGAGAAAAGGAATGAGAGATATGGTTAAAATTGCCTTCTATGGTAAAGGGGGTATAGGAAAATCTACTGCAATCTCAAATGTTTCTGCAGCCTTAGCGGAGAAAGGATACAAAGTACTGCAGATAGGGTGCGACCCCAAACACGATTCTACACGATTATTGCTAGGCGGTTACCAGCAAGCTACTGTTCTTGAACAATTAAATCATTCTGATACAGTAAAACTTGCTGATGTTATGTTGACTGGGTACAAAGGCACCAAATGCATTGAAGCTGGCGGTCCAGAACCTGGTGTTGGCTGTGCCGGAAGAGGCATTATCCAAATGATTAATCTGCTCAATAATCAAGGCTTAAACATGTCTGATTATAATTATGTGTTTTTTGATGTTTTGGGCGATGTGGTCTGTGGCGGTTTTGCCGTTCCAATGCGGGAAGGTTTTGCTCAATCCATATACATTGTAACTTCAGGCGAATTAGCTTCTTTATACGCTGCGAATAATATTGCTAAAGGTTTACGAAGTCATTCTTCAGTCAAAGGCAAACTAGCTGGCATTATTGGAAATGAAAGGGGTACCAAAAAAGAACGTGAACTAATTGCGGCTTTTGCTCAGAAACTTGGGACAGAAATGGTTGCTTTTATCCCTCGAAGCGAAATTGTTCAACAGGCTGAGCTTGAATCGCAAACCGTTATTGAATACGCGCCTAATTCTGAGCTGGCAGCCGTTTATCGGTCACTAGCTCAGAAAATCGAACAAAACAAAACTTCTGTTGTTCCAACGCCTATGGAGGATTCAGGGCTTGAAGATTTCATCAATGAATTCTGCTACAACAAAAAACCTGCAAAAAAAATTTTTCATAATAATTATAACATTAAAAAAAATTTGAAAGCAACTGATTGCCAAACATACGATCCATTGAAAGACGCTAAAGAAATCAGTATTGACCGAGCCAGCGCAAAGTTTAAACCTCTAAAACCGAGAGCGCTTCTTTATGGCTGCTCATTAGCTGGAGCTTATGCTGTTGTCAGCCAAATCGAGGATGCAGTAGCCGTTATGGATTCTCCTAGGGCTTGTGCATTCAATACTTTTTACACTACGTTGAATACTCCTCAACCATCTGAAAAAACGATCCTGCCGAACTTAGTTTGCACTGATGTGCGCGAGAAAGAAGTGATTTTTGGTGCTGAAAAAAAACTAAAACAAGTAATCTTGGCAGCGAACAAACGTGTCTCGCCAGCTGTCACCTTTGTGATTACTTCTTGTCCCTCAGGCATAATCGGAGAAGACTCAGCCCGCATAATTGAGCAGCTTCGAGAAGGAGGCTTGGACGTTGTTGATCTTAAAAGCGACGGTGTTATGAGCGGTGACTTCAATGCAGGTGTCCAAAATTCTTACAAAATTATTGCTGAACATTTTATCAACAGAAACTTAACTCCTAGCGGCGACATGGTAAACATCATCGGTGAACAAGGGCTTTCCACGGTTGCCGATAAGAACTTTAACGAATTAACAAACGTTCTTAACGCTCTTGAGCTTAAGATTAACTGCAGGTTTATCAGAAAAACAACTGCGCAATCGATCAAGAACTTTAAATTAGCAACCGTAAATATTCCCGCGACCAACGAAATAGTCGTTCAAAATCTTTTAGATTACTTTGATAGGGATTTCAACGTTCCATACTTGAAGGCTCCACTTCCCTTGGGTTTTGAGCAGACAGTAGAGTTTACAAGGGCATTGGGAAAGATGTTCCAGCGGGAAAGCGAAGCTGAAACGTTAATCAATCAAGCCAGACTTAAGTATGATGCTCAGATCGCTCATTACCAACCATTTTGGGAAGGTAAAAAAGTAATGATCTTCTCCTTCGTCATATACATAGACTGGTTAATTGCGACCTTCCTTGATTTGCATGCAAACGTGCAAAAGGTGTGTGTATCAAAATTTTATTATGAGACTGAGAACTTTTACTCGCGATTTACGGATAAAGTGCAAGTGGTCAACGATTACCCTTTTGATAACCGAGAAAAAGACATCTTGGAACATCAGCCAGACATAGTTCTGTACAATTTCATGCCCAAAAACCTGACAAATACCAACATCATTCACGATGTCTTCCCGTTCTGTCCATCCTACGGCTTTTTGAGTGGAATGGAATACATCCGCAAATGGACAACGAGACTTAAAGTACCCTTTAGTGAAGGCTGGAAATATGACCGAAAACTTTTCAATCTCCATGCATAGACCTGACTCTCTCGCTGGCGCAGTTACAGCGTTTGAGGGCATAAAGAACTCTGCCGCTTTAGTTAATGGTCCGAATGGCTGCAGAACATATCTTTCTTATCTTACAAATATTCAGGATGCCCAGACTACACCGCTTGGATTGGATAAATATTCAACTGACATCTATTTTCAGCGAGTGCCAAGTACCTCTCTGGATGAATATGATTATGTTAACAGTGCAGAAGAAAAGCTTACAACCGCAATTAATTGCACATCAAGTTTCGATTATGACCTCGTAGGTATAATCAACTCCCCTGGAACTTCTCTAATCGGGGACGATCTTATTGCTATCCTAGAAAGATCTTCTCCCAAATACAAGACCGTTCCGATTGAAAGCACCTGTTTCACGGGAACCTTTGTTGATGGCTTTAAGAGAGCATCGAATGAAATACTGAAAGCAGTAATAGAAAATGATGGCCCAAAAATCCCCAAAAGTGTGAACTTGATCGGAGCGAACATTTTTCAGTACAACTGGGAAAGCGACATTGCCGAAATCAAAAGAACACTTGAACTAATGGGAATAAAAGTCATCTCCAAAATATGCGCTGGAGAAATCCTTGAGAATCTCAAAATGGCAAATAGAGCTGAGCTTAACGTTGTCCTATACGAGGAATATGGCAACACAATAGCGAAGCAACTTGAACATGACTATGGCACCCCATACATGGGCATTAAGGAGTCTTCACCTTACGGTTTTGTTTCTTCTGAGATCTGGTTCGGAAAGATTGCAGATTTTTTCAATTTGCCTAAAACAATGATTAATGAGGAATCTACTCAGGTGAAGATGAAGTGTTATCGTACACTTGATCGGATATCTGTTTTGATGGGTGGTCTGCGAGGTATAACGTTTGGTTACTTTGGAGACTCCTCAACAGCTGTACCATTGATATCTTTCCTTCACAAATACTTGGGGTTGTACCCTGATATCATTGGCTTAAGAGAAGTTGGAGCCGAGAACCAGAAACTGCTAAACCAATACATTGCTGAAAACTCTTTAGATACAACCATACTTTATAGTCCAGATCAATACGACATACGCGAAGCGCTGTCCAACAAGAAGCCTGACTTGATTTATGGAAGCAATGTTGAAGAGCGCGTGTCAAAGGGGATTCCTGACGCTAAATTCGGTTTCATCCCGTTCGCATATCCATATTATGATAAAGTCAGTTTGACTTTTCGACCTTTGATCGGCTTCAACGGTGTATTAACACTCCTTGAGGATACATTAAACACTCTTAAAGTGATCCAACGGCCATAATCAAATGCTTTTTTCAGTTTCAACGGATTAGGTCAGTTAGTTACAAAATGACAAGACTAATACTAATAAAGTGCAAATCTAACTGTGAAGCCCTCGTACAACAAGAAAAAGTAAGTTGTCGAACAAATAATATATAGATGGATATAGCTCCACAACCCAATCACAGCTTGAGATGAATAGGCTTTGAAGAATATCCCTAATGCGAAACAAAAAGGCGGTTTTGCTCCAAGTGGCCAACTGAATGCTTCAGATAAGACTGGGGCAAAAGAAGTACGAGTGACTAATATCGCTTTGTCATCTGTTATAGGTGAAATGTTAGAAGCGGGATTTGGACCTAAAGGTTCAAAGAAACTTATTACGATTGTTCAAGATGAGCTCGGTTGGGCTCCAAACATAACTGATCTGACAAGCGACGGGTACTCAATTATTAACGGAGCAAACTTCACAAACCCAGTTGGTCGAATGTTCGCCGAAACAGCCAAAGCCGTGAGTGACGAAGTCGGAGGCGGAGTGAAAACAACAATCATCCTAATTGGTAAGCTCTTAGACAAAGCTCAAAAATTACTGGATAATGGCTTGCATCCAAGAACAATAATTGATGGCTACCAGAAAGCATGCCAGAAAGCAGTTGAAATAGTTAATAACGAAACTGTTCCGTATAACATTTATGACAATGCTTCTATTAGAAAAATCGCTTCGACCGCGATGAGAAACAAATTTTCTCACAATTCTATTCAAAACATGACTGATATAATTACCAAGGCGGCTGAAGAAGCCTCCGAAGAAGTAGAAAAAGTCCGAAAACTTGACATAGCGAATATTAAAGTTGAAAAAATAGAAAATGGCGTATTATCAGAAAGTTACCTTTTTGACGGTTGGGTTGTTTCCTTTCCAATGAGCCGCTTCGAAATGCCCGAACGCATAGAAAACGCTCGAGTTGCATTTATTACGCGCCCTATGGAAGCTTTCTCGATGGGTCAATACTCAAAATACGGCGACTTCATCAAGATAGACGTTACGAAAAAAGAGAACATAGATGGGTTCGCCGAAAAAGAAAAAGAAATAGCGCAAACAATGGCTCAGAAAATTGTTGCTTCTGGAGCCAATGTGGTAATCTCAAATTGGAATATTGCTGACGTTGCCTTTGAATACTTCTCAAAAAGAGGTGTTTTAGCTTTTAAACGAATCCTTATTCCTGATCTGATGAGAATACAGAAAGTAACCGGCGGTATCTTAACCGATAACTTGGATGAATTGACCTCGGAATTCTTGGGATCAAGTGAGCTAGTGTACACAAAAAAGATGTATGAAAAAGAATACGTATTTTTCACCGGCAAACATGACTCTCGAGCAAAAACGGTAATTTTGCATGGGGGTTCAAAACTATTTGTTGATGAAGCCGCCCGCGGAATAAAGGATGGTTTATCAGCTATCAGAGAAATCTACAAAGATCCCCGTGCTGTCTACGGCGGAGGCGCTTTAGAAATTGAGGTTGCTTCTCAACTCAAAAAATTCGCCAACGAGATTTGTACGAAAGAGCAGCTTGCCATAACAGCTTTTGCAGAAGCGCTTGAAGAGCTGTGCAAAATACTATGCAAGAACGCCGGCTTCGATCCACTCGATATGATTTCTGAACTGAAACTGCAACATGAGAGAGGTGAAAAAACAATCGGAATTGAACCCTACAAAAAAATTCTCGATGATATGGAGAAACTTGGTGTTCTTGAACCTGTTCGTATTAAGTTGCAGGCTTTGAATTCAGCTTTTGAAACTGTTGAAGTGATTTTAAGAATTGACTATTCGCTCGCTGCAAAATCGTCGGGTGAAACAAAACCTGAAGAACCCAAGACTGAGGAAGAAATCGAAAAGATTGAGCAGGATATGGTACCTAAAGTTTTGGAAACTACGGCCGAAGGATATAAACAGCCTTGGGAAAAAAACCTGTGAGAAGAGTTATTCATACTAAAAACCTTGCTTGAATAGAAAGTCGATAGCCCGACTATTCCTTTATATTTTCAGTTACGAATTCTATTTTTACTTCTCTCTTAATTGCAAACTTAATTTCTGCTTCGCATGCTTTTATGATTCCAATGGGGATGGCGCATGCAGAATGCGGTATTGATTCAGCCGCTTTTTGCAATATGAAGTTTGCTTTAGGTAGGTTTACAGCATCATACATTTTTACCGTCTTCACAGCATCTCTAAAATGACTCAAGTTCGGGCACGCGCTTGCGATATTTATTTCAATTTCTTGATTCTGTTTCTTTTCAGCCTTTACAACGGTTACGAATTTGCATATTCCTGGATCAATTCTGACCTTAGTTACCATAGTTTCGTAGTCCCTCAGTTACATCATATATTGCAGCTTTTCCATACGCTCTCGTCTGTCTTCTTCTGGGCTTTTCTTTGGCTGTTCCTCTCGTCTTATTTGTTTTTTCGTGGAAACTATCTCGTCAACTTTTAGTATCATTATAGCTGCTTCAGTCGCAGATTTAATAATCTGTTTTTTTACCGACAATGGCTCATAAACTTCAAGAGATTTCATATCTTGAATTTTTCCCTCATAAACGTTGACTCCAGCCCACACTTCACCTTTTTCATGGCAACTTCTAAGTTTTGGCAGAGTGTCAATCGAGTTCAAACCAGCATTTTCGGACAGAATAGCTGGCACTATTTCGAGGGCGTCCGCGTACGCATTCACCGCAAGCTGTTCTTTTCCCACTAGCGTAACTGCATACTTCCTTAGTGATCTAGCTACTTCAACTTCTGGTGCTCCGCCTCCAGCCACAATTTTCTGTTCCTGAACTACGTCTCGCACAACGCACAATGCATCATGAATTGACCTTTCAGCCTCATCGACAATTCTCTTGTTTGCCCCGCGAATCAATATCGCGACTGAATGAGGGTTGCTGCAGTTTTCGACAAAAAGCATCTTTGAACCGCTGATGGTGCGTTCTTCTACAACTTCAGCAAAGCCCAAATCTTTTTCCGTTATGACATCAAAGTTGTTCATTACGTGCCCGCCGGTGGCTTTTGCGACTTTTTTCATTATGGACTGGTTAACGCGGCGAATTGTCAGTATTCCCTTTTTCAGCTAGCAAATAATTTGCTAGCTTGTTCAGGTCTTCCTGTAAAATGAGTACGTTAGCACCCGTGCAGGCGATTTTGTCAACTAACTTTCCAACTAAAGCATCTTCTTGCTTGATAAATTCTTCAATTTGCTCCGGGTTGTCAATCCGTATTTTAGAATCAAATTGTGTCTTTTCAAGGTCCAATGCTTTGTCAATCAAGGCAATTCTAGCTTTTTCGACTCGCTTTGGCATGGCGGGGTGAATTATTTCTTTGTTGATTATTACGCCCTTGATTAGATTTGTGCTAGCTAAGGATTCGCCAAGTTTTTTCTCCACCATAACGTCATCCAAGTCAACTATGTTTTTACCGTCAACCTCTCTTCTTACGCTGAAAATTGCTGACACAACAATTTCAGATAATGGCTCTTTAAGGTTTGAAATGATTTTGCTAGCCAAGGATGTTGCTGCTATCTTCTTTAGTTCATCCTTATTTTCAAGAGATATTGCGATGGCGATTTTATCAAGAGTTTCCAAGGCTTTTTCAGATGCCTTCTCATAACCGTCTGCGATAATGGTGGCGTGAATTCCATTCTTGATTAGCTGTTCAGCTTTACCAAGTAATTCGCCCGCAACCACAACGCTGGAAGTGGTGCCATCACCGACCTCGTTGTCTATTGTTCTCGCCACATCAACCATCATTCTGGCCACCGGGTGTTGAAGATCCATTTCCTGCAGCATTGTTCGCCCATCATTCGTTATGATTATGTCGCCAAAATTGTTAATCAGCATTTTGTCCATGCCTTTGGGTCCCAACGAACTCTTCATAATCTCAGATATTGTTCTAGCTGCCTGTATGCTGTTAATTAGAGAATTTTCCTTGTCTCCTGCTCCTTCTTTCAAAACCAGCAAAGGTTTTGCATTAACTTTGTTAAATGCTGACGTTAGCGTACGCTCCTTATCAAGTATGATGTATGGTGAATTTAACAGTCCAATTATTTAAGATTAGGTTGTTCTTTCTGTAACTATCTATTATATTGATTCATTAAATTGTAGACTTTTCTTGAATTATTTAATAGCGAAAGGTCCTAAACTATTTCTAAAATAGTCTGAGTTTTAAAGATGCAAGGAAGTCGGGCAAACGAGTTATTTTTGGCATCTCCCCTCAAAAAAGAAGTCTAAAAGAATTGAAAAATAAAGGAGCACTAAGCTCCTGTTGGATGTTTTTTTAAGCGCGCGCTCTTCATCCAGCTGGCTCGAGGGTAAGACCTAAAGTCACCTGCGCCGTGAAAACGCATTGCAAGGGAGCGTTAATAGTTTGTTGTAATCGTAACTAACTACTGCCTATATGCACGCTTTCGAAGTGTACCCAAGAGAATATAATTTAGAAGTTACAAGAGGGGATGTTGGTGACATTAAAGTACACATATTTTTCAGGATGTGTTACCCCGCAGAAGGAAAATGCATATGAACTATCAGTAAGAAAAGTCTCACAAAAACTAGGCATTGAATTAGTTGACTTGGAGAACGCAAACTGCTGCGGCTTTTTCATGAAATCCTCAGATTACCGAACATCGTTAGTGTTAGGCGCCAGAAACCTCTCATTAATGGATGCGACAGGTCTGGATGCAGTTACACCGTGTTCAGCATGCTTTGGACATTTAAATAAAGTCAGATCCACACTTTTGGAAGACAAAGAGCTCAGAGACAGTATAAACCAAACTCTCAATCAAGACAACAAAACATTTGTTGGTTCCTCCAAAATAAAACATTTTGTAAGCATGTTGCTTCAAGATGTGGGAATTGACAAAATAAAAAACACTATTTCAAAACCTCTATCCAACATCAAAATTGCACCACATTATGGATGTCACATTCTCAAACCTTCTGAGCAATTAAACTTAGACAATCCAGATGACCCAAAACTATTGGATTCCCTGATTGAAGTTACAGGAGTTACCTGCCTTAACTATACTGAAAAAAGTCTCTGTTGTGGCTCTTCAATAATGAACGTTGATGAAGAGTTATCTATAAAAATCACCAAAGCAAAAATCGACAGCATTAAGAAATGTGGCGCCGATGCAATAGTTACTGTTTGCCCAGCATGCCATGTCCATTTTGACCTTATCGCAAATGCATATCTAAAAGAAAAACTTGGTATACCCATTCTTCACTATTCTCAACTTTTAGGCTTAGCTCAAGGGTTTGATCCTCAAGAACTGGGACTTTACGAGAACAGGATACCTGTCGACAAGATATTAGAGCTTATTGAATCACAACCGGAGAAACCAGAAATGACCCAATTGTCGGATAAAAGCGTCAAAAAGTCCAACTTCATTGCAGATCTTTATTCTGACGATGCGGAATGCCTTCATTTTGCGGAGGTGCGTTGAATGACTACCCAAGCAGGACTTAACGCTAGTTTCGGTGAGCCTATTCGATCTGCCAAACTAGATATGGACTTCCCTAAAATTGTTAGACAACAACCTGGTGGAAAAAACCTTTATCACTGTTATCAATGCGGACGGTGTACTGCCGGATGTCCAGTTGCAAAAAATGTCAAGTCATACAATCCTCGTCAAATAATTCGAATGACGCTAATGGGTCTAAAAGACGAGGTTTTATCAAGCAATTCAATTTGGCTCTGTGCATCCTGCTACACATGTCAAGAGAGTTGCCCGCAAGGGGTTGAAGTAGCAGATCTGATGTTTGTCCTGAGAAACATGGCCGTAAAAGAAGGATGGATTCACCCATTTTTCAAACAGTTGGCTGGCGTAATAGTGGAAAATGGGCGTACATTCAAGGATGATTCATTTATTAACGAAATTCGGGGTGATCTCGGTCTCCCATCAATATCGTCTATAAATCCTGAAGAGATGACAAAACTCTTACAAAAATCCCGGAAATGATGCTAATGGCAATTTCAAATGAATGGTGTGTAGCAGTTTTTAAGTGCCGTTCTGACTCTGTGAAAATGGTGCTTGTTGAATTTTATAGGTTTGTTGATAGCTTAAAAGGTGTTCGAAGTCTACATTTTTTGATCAGAGATAGAGTGGAAGATGAAGTTGTTTTCAGTTTTAGAATAATGGTTGAACCCAAATTCAAAGAAATAGTCAAAACAAAATTATCTTGCAAACTGGATTCCTTGTTATCTAACGATAAATACGCCATTGATCCAACTACGGAAAACAGTCTTGAAAAATATGCTGCTTGGCAGCCTGAAAAGAGAATTGCGAATTTTGGACTAAGCAAGTTTAACCAATTTATTGATCTTCTTAAAAACATGAGCTCAATTGTCTTTCAGTTAATTGAGAGGGACTACTTTGCTTCAAAAGAGCGAGTTGAACTGGCAAACATCGTGTCTTGGATGGTTGGATGTACTGAATATGGGCAGCTTAGTGCCTCTGGAATGGAAGTGGGGTATTACGACCGCTTGGAGGATGAATACTGCCCTTGCTTGAGAGAATCCTTCGCACAATCAAATGCCCGAATGGAAACACAAACTACGCCAAAATAGTCTGTCAGGTGTTGGACTGATTTGTACTGTGTATTCGAAAATTTCTTGGTGGCTAAATAATTGCCATTTACAAAAGTGAAGAAAGAGGCAGCAGATGTTTTAACGTTAGAATGGATCTTGCATGTTAAGAACTACAAGTTGACACTTGACAAAAAACTCTGTATCGCCTGCCAAATGTGCAGTTTAGCTTGCCCAAAAGAAGCCATAAGAACGCAGAAGCAACCTAAAATTCAAGGGGAAAGGGCCAAAAAAGCCAAAATGAACTTTGATTTGGCGAAATGCAATTTTTGCGGTATTTGTGACGTCATCTGCCCCTATGGCGCAATCAAGGTAACTTTGAATGGATCACATGATCTTTCTGTGTTGGCGAAAGAAAGTTTCCCACAGCTGGTTCGCGACATAAGAGTTGACTCTAGCCAGTGCCAGAAAGAATGTGTCGAATGCGAAACTGCATGCCCGCTGTCGCTGATAAAAATTTCTAGAATTGTACCTGAGTTGCCCGTCTTTAAGAGTTATTATGATGGTAAGCAGTTTGTGCGAAATGAGGCATTGCCTGTCCAAGTCCACATTGATATTCAAAAATATTATTGTCCAACTTGTAGAATATGCGAGTTCAAATGCAGCCAAGGAATTTTAAAAGTTAAAAAGACAATCGAAGGAGTAGTTGCTATTAATCGGGCTAAATGTCCTGATGGTTGCCACGACTGCATTGACGTTTGTCCTATTCCAGATGCAATATTTACTGGCGAAGGCAACAAAGTTCAGGTTAACGACTTATTCTGTACGTATTGTGGCGCATGTAAAAACGTTTGCCCAGTAGACGAAGCATTAGAGGTTAAACGAACAAAAATTCACCACACTGCAATCCATTCAGGCACATGGAACAAAGCCATAGAAAGACTAACTTCGCCAAAAGACGCCGTTAAAGAATTCAGAACTGAGGCTGCTGAGAAAACACACCGTCTAGTTTCTAAGAGATTTGTTTTGGAGGAAAAATCCAAATGAGTGAACGACAAGCGCCTCGACAACCAGAGGCGATAAAGCCTGATGTGTTGCGGGTTGGTGTTTTCGTTTGTCACTGTGGCTTAAACATTGCAGGCACTGTAGATGTTAAAGCAGTCGCTGAATACGCCAAAACCATTCCAGACGTCGTTTTCGTTAAAGAAAATCGTTATACATGTGCTGATCCAGGGCAAGAAGAGATACGCAAGGCCATACGTGAACAAAAATTAAACCGTGTGGTTATCGCTGCTTGTTCACCCAGAATGCATGAACCAACCTTTAGACGCACAGTTTCCGAAGCTGGTTTAAACCCGTTTCTCTATGAAATGGCTAACATCCGAGAGTTCGCTTCATGGTGCCACCAGAATGATCCAGCAGCTGCAACCGAACGCGCAAAAGATTCCGTGCGTATGGCTGTAGCTAAGGTGCGGTTGATGCAGCAACTTCAAACCATCGAAGTGCCAGTCACCAATAAAGCATTGATCATCGGTGGCGGTATCGCAGGAATGAACGCGGCTTTGGACCTAGCTGAAATGGGCTACAAAGTCTATATGCTTGAGAACTCGCAGAGCATTGGCGGGCACATGGCAGCGCTCGACAAGACCTTTCCCACATTGGATTGTAGCATCTGTATTGAAGGGCCCAAAATGGTGGATTGTGGGCGTCACCCAAACATCACTATTTTTGCTAATTCGGAACTTGTAAAAGTTGACGGATACATCGGCAACTTCAAAGTAACAATCAAAAAAAACCCCCGATTTGTGATTCCTGAAAAATGCACAGGCTGCGGTGAATGTAAGGACGCTTGCCCAATCGAGTATCCAAACGAGTGGGACATGAACCTGGGGACACGCAAGGCGATTTCAGTGCCTTTTGACCAGACAGTGCCGCTCATTTATTCTATTAACAAGGATTATTGTATCGAATGTTTCAAATGCACCGAGGTTTGCGGTGAACGTCAGGCGATTGATTTTAACCAGAAACCTGAAGAAGTACAATTTGATGTGGGTGCAATTATTGTTTCAACAGGCTTTGACGTTTACTTACCATATGACATGCCACTGTTAGGCTATGGCAAATACCCCAATGTGATCACGAGTATGGAGTTTGAAAGACTCATATTAGCTGCTGGTCCAACAGGCGGCAAAGTGATTCGTCAATCGGACGGCAAAAAACCCCACACAATAGCATTCATCCAATGTGTTGGCAGCCGAGACAAAAGCAAGTACCCCTACTGCAGTAACTTCTGCTGTATGTACACGCTAAAACATGTTGTCCAGCTGAAAGAGAAGTACAAGGAAGACATTGAAGTCTACGTTTTCTATATGGATATTCGTAGTCCAGGAAAAGGCTACGAAGAATTTTATGATCGCGCTCGGGAACGTGGTGTGAACTTTATTCGTGGGCGTGTAAGCCGCATTGATGAGGATCCTGAAACTCATAGTTTGACGGTTCATTCGGAAGATTCTCTTTTGGGTCAGCCTATTGAAGTTGATGCAGATATGGTGGTGCTGGCAACTGCAGGTATACCTAAGAAGGGTTCGGCGGACATAGCGCGCATTCTTAATCTGTCGCGGGGCTCGGACGGCTTTTTTATGGAGTCGCATCCTAAGCTTAAACCCCTGGATGCACCAACTGACGGCGTCTTCTACGCTGGCGCCTGTCAAGGCTTAAAAGATATTCCTTATAGCGTTTCGCAAGGAAGCGGTGCTGCAGCAAGAGCAGCCACTGTAATCAGCAAGTCAAAGTGGAAGATTGAACCAATTATATCAATAGTTGATGAAACCAAGTGCCGAAACAAAACTGCAAAATGCGGTGTCTGCGTTGACAAATGCCCCTATGGCGCTATCAAAGCTGAGCCTGGCAAAGCAGCATTCATAACAACTGCCAACTGCCACGGCTGCGGAACATGCGTTGCCGAATGTCCACAACACGCGATTACTCAGATGCACTTCACTGACGCCCAAATTCTGGCTCAAATCCGGGCAGCTCTTGAAGATAAACCCGAAGACAAGATTCTTGCCATCCTTTGCAACTGGTGTAGCTATGCAGGCGCAGACCTGGCAGGTATCAGCCGATTCGACTATCCAGCCAGCGTAAGGGCCATTCGCGTCATGTGCAGTGGCAGAGTGGCAAGAGAATTCGTTCTCGAAGCACTTCGGCTGGGTGCAGGAATGGTTTTGGTCGGCGCATGCCACTTACCCTACGACTGCCACTACATCAACGGCAACTACAAGATGAAAGCGCGGACCGACGCTCTCAAAGGCATGTTGATTAAACTGGGTATGAGTTCAGAGCGGTTCCGAGTGGAATATGTTTCAGCCGCAGAAGGCATCCACTACGCTGAAATCATTAAAGAAATCGATGGTCAAAGAAAAGAGCTAGGCAAAGATAAAATTCAGGCTGAAAACGCCAAGCTTAAGCCTATCCTCGAAAACATGCTCAAACGAAAATAGCAGCAATAGCTCTCTTAATTTATTCGTTACTTCGGTTTGTTTTTTATTAGTAAAAGAAATTATTTCATTTCGGAAAGATTTTTTTCCCTTCCTTTTTAGATAAGATCTTTTACTGGTAAAATGGGGCTCAACTTCTGGATGATGGCATTATCGGTGGCGAAAATGGCATAGTAACTGGTCTCGCCAGAAAGAAAAACGTAGAAGGGACTGCTTGCTTGCGAAAACTAACGGGTACCAGACTCCAACTGGAGAATACGTTATAGATCCTCGTGCAGCGAAGGCGGCTTTGAAGGTCCTAACTTCAATGTTGAATTTGAGAGTAGATATGGAGCCAATGGACAAACAGGATTGCTTGATAGGAAAGGTTGTTTTATATTATGCTGGGTTGGCACGGAGTATCCCAAGTTTTTACCGATTATCCAACTTGCAATGACCCATGAAGTAACTATTAAGTTTGCAGCTTGGAACTTTGGAGTTTCAACTTCAAGGAAAACGCAAAAGACCAAAAGAAGGATGTTTATTATCTAAGAATTACTGCCATCCAAGAAATTAAGCAAGTCTGTGAAATGCTGAAGGATGATTCTATAACCAAAAAGAAGCAAATTCAAATATTTTTTAGATTACATCTCACTTAAAGAGAAACTAAAGAGGGGAAGGATGGAAAAGTTCGTGCATTTATGGCTTTGTACATTGCTGCTAATTGTATAGGGTTGAGGAGAACCGCTTGAAAGGGTACCTAGAGAAAAGTCCAGAAAAACAGCCATACTGTTGACTCTGGGTTCCGCAATTTTTTGAGAAAGGACATAGCCTTTTTGTTGTTTGTTTTGAGTATTTAGGTTTTGCCGAAAAATCTATGTGTCCCATAACGCACCATTATCCGTACAAGCAAATATAGCAAATATTAATTGGTAAGTGCTCTATACAAGTTCCTTTAGTTTAGGGGAATATAAGGGTGGAGAAGCAAGCTCAAATATCCGACTCTTTAAGAGTTTTTGAATTGATGGGGTTTAGTAAACTTGAGATTCAGATATATCGTCTTCTAGCAACTTTTGGACCCAAGAAAGTTAGAGAAATACAAAACGCATTACCCCTGAACCGAATTAGCCTTTATAAACTTTTGAAACAAATGGCAAACAAAGGCTTCATTGAATCTACCCTAGATTATCCTTCAAAATTTGTCGCTACAGATCCGTATGTTTTGATTGAACTGTATATTGAATCACGGAAAAATGAGGCGTATGCTTTAGAAACCCATAAAATGGACTTGGTTGATAGTTTAAGAATTAACAACCTTGAAGGTTCAAACATAGCGCACGATAAATTTTCGGTTATTATGAGTTTAGATGTTTTAATGGCGAAAAGCACACAAATCTCTAAAGCAACAAAACGTGAACTGCTTATTAATTATGGAGATCTATCTATAATAAGTCATGATTACGTAAGAACACTTGATGGATGGGTCAGAAACTGCAGAAAAAATGGCGCTATTATTAGACACTTAGCATCTTTTAAACCAGAAAACGTTGAAATAGTTAAAAAGATAATGACTAAATATGCTAAATCAGGATATTCTAGTTCCATTTTCTTCGGAGTTATAAATAGGAATTTGGACGACTTACCTGACTTTTTTATTAGTGACGATCAAGATTTGATTTTCAGTATAATTTCAACTGAAGAAGGCAAAAGAATTTCTCATAAGGATGCTAAAGGTTTGTGGACAAACAATGACAACATGATAAAAGCTATTAGAGAATTGTTTGAAAATAATTGGAAGAATAGTGTTAGATTATAAAAATTTTGTAAATGCCTTAAATTCGATTATTTATTTTTGGTTCAGAAATAAGGCGTTTTTCGCCTGTAATTTTGTGTTTGTGTATCGGATGACAGCCTAGAATTAATAACAGATTTCTTGTGAATGGCGTTTATATTTGGGGCGAAAAAATGACAACTAATGATAGTTTAGGAGAGGGCTTTTCTGTGTATTCGATTGATGCAGAAATAAATCCTGAAGAGGGAGCGAACTAAAATGACACAAGAAAATGCACAAACAGAGCCTACAAAAACCTTTAGTCGAAACAGTATATTGCTTTTTATGTCGCTATTCTTTTACATGGCTTCTCTATATGCTTCAAGTTCTTATCTGCCGAATTATGCTACTTCGCTTGGTTGCCCGGCCGCTCTAGCGACGACAATCATAGGACTAACTGGATTGGTCCCAGTTATACTAGCGATAGCTGTAGGAATATACATGGATAGAACCGGTAACCGGAAAAATTTAGTTCTGGTTAGTCTTATTATAAGCGCAATTGTTGGCATTGGATATATATTTTCTACGACTTGGCAAATGCTATTAGCTTTCAGAATTCTTCAGGGCGTCGGAATGTTATTCGTACTCAACTATATTGTTCTACTGGTGTTAGCTATGCCACGTGGAAAGCAACATACAGCTATAGGAATCTTTACGGTTGGACAATGCGCAGGGACCATCCTTATCTTTGCTATTGGTCCAATACTGTTCAGCTTAGGCGGAATTACGTATACTTTCTATGCTACGATTGCCACTGCCATTATAGCTGCTTTAGTCCTGTTACCATTGAAAATGCCTGTTCATAAAGGAACGTTTAAAGTGACTGGTGGCGTAATTAAAGATGTCTTTAAAAATCCTGCTCTGATAGCACAGTGCGCAACAATATTCTTTGCGATGGGTATCCAGACTGCTTTTGCAGGCGTTGCACCTTTCGTTGCGATCATCTTGCTGCATATTCCACTGGGTTCTGTTGCACTAATATTCATATCATCTGTAGTCGGAGGCGCAATTGGAGGGCTAGTAACTCCCCCAATGATTGGTAAAATAGGGTCAAAGATAGTGACAGTTGCATATGCTGCTGGGATACTAGTATTAATGGTTCTGTTGACATTCGTAACTGCCGTCAGTTCAACTACAGCCATCATCGTCTTCAACCTCATATTTGCATTGCTGACATGGTGTATACTTGGAGTAAACATACCAATGGGAGGCGCAGTGTTGCAGAGATTGCCAAGAGAAGTGACTTCAGTGGCACAAAACGCGAATAACACCTTCATGAATCTGGGACAGGTAGTTCTACCTCTTGTCGTAGGAACTGTATTGGGGGCCACATATAATTTCAGCGCATCTTTTTTGGCCTTGATAGTGCTAGCAGTTGCTGGTCTCATCTGTGCTATCGTATTTGCTGTTATGCTCGGCAGAGTTAAAGTATTGGAAGGATCGGTAGCGGTTGGCCATCATTAGACGAATCAACTCGTAAAATATCCCAAAAAAACCCTTTTTTTATTTTTATCCAATATTTAACCTGATTTTATTGTTAGCAATTACTAAATTGTTGTTTTTCCTTCAGAAACGATCGTCGCCTGTCCTCTAATTTAATCGTACTACGACCCCTTATTCTTGAATAGCGAATAACGCTAGCAACTTTTGAATTATTCTACTAAAAAAACGGCAGCATGTCCATAAGAAAACTCACTTCAAAATAGTATGATTAAACGTGGTTTGGTTAATTAAATCCAAGGTTGATTTGAGAACCTTAGAAAACTCCTTTTATCTGCTGGAATGCCTTTTTTTTGTATGAAAAGCCTTTTTGCTCTAACAGTTTGAAACGCTAATCACTATATACCATGCGCTTCTCAAAACCTCAGCAATCTCCTCCAAAGGAACATGACCAGCATAAACCCGCTTTCTATACTTCAAAGATTTCTCAAACCCACCTCAACATACTTCTCGCCATTAACCAGCAAATGCCAAATAATCGTTAGCATCTTCTTATCAACAGCAACATAAGCAGTTTTACTTCCCTTCCTTGTCTTCACACGCAAAAACAAAGCCCTAAACTTTGAATCCCTAACTCTTACAGCGGCATGAGCAACCTCAACCATGTTCATCTCAACCACTTAGAACCCCGCCTAATAATCGACCCCAAAACGCATACACCAGCTGACTGATGAAGAGAAGGAGCAAGCCCAGTCCAAGCTGCGATTTGCTTTCCGTTAGAAAAACGTTTAGCGTCGCCAATCTCAGCCAAAATAGCAGCAGCAGAACGCTTTCCCACACCCGGCACAGAAGAAACTGTTTCAATGTCACGCTCATTGGCAAGACCTCTATTCTAGCCTCCACATCTCTAATTTGCTCGTCCAAATGTTTAATCGTCTGAGTCAATTTTGAGTTCAAAAATGTCATTTTCACTCAGTGAACATTTCGAATAAGCCTTAATCTCTTCGCATCTGCTTTTAAGCTGCTTATTTTCTGTGTGCTCCAAGATAGCCTCCATACTTTTACCCGAGCTTAAACCGCTTAGAATTTCCATCCCAGCCTTCCCAAAGACATCGCTTAGCTTAGAACGCAATCTGATGTTTACTCTGCTGAGTACTTTTTGGCAGCGATTCTTAAACTGGGTTCTGTTCTGAACGTATTTTATCCTCATTCGAGTTAGGTCACGTAGTTCTCTTAGGTGTTTGTCTGAGACATAGCTGGGTTTTTTCTGTCCTCCTCTTAGGAGATGTGCAAGCTATTCAGAATCAAACTGGTCAGTTTTGCGTCCAGGAATACCCTTCATGTGATTAACGTTGGCCAGCACTACTTCAAAACCTGATTCTTCTAGGGCTAAGTATAATGGATCCCAATAGATACTAGTTGACTCCATCACTGCTCTTTTACACTCATTGATTTTGAGCCATTCTTTGAGCTTGTCTATGTCGTCTGAGTCATTTGTGAAGTGTATTGTTTCTTTGGTTTGGTCAATTAGGATGGTTGCGACGAGTAGGTCTTGGTGTACGTCTACACCGAAAAACTTTTCAACCATTTCCTTCACATCTATAGTGTGGAATGCTGGAAGATGCTCCTTTAAGCTCTGACAGCATTTTTGTATGCGAGATAAAGCTCATCCATCTATCCGCCAGAAGGAGCGCAAACCATTTTCTATGTCGAGGTCTAAAAAGCCAAAAAAGACGGTGTTTATTCCAGCGCTCCAAGACTAGAGTTAGCTTGAGCAAAAAGGTTTTTCATGGCACTTCAATGAACGCTTGCATTATGAAATTTCTATTGTGTTTGTTTACTCGATGACTACCAATTTTCTATAAGATAGATAAAGAAAGACAATATCAGGATGTGCGAAATTGCCGCAAAGCATAGAGAATATTATCGGAGAGCTGAAAAAATCATTTTATGATGAAAACGTCGAAGCTGTTACAAAATTCACACAAGAAGTAATGAATTCAGGAGGCAGTGCTATAGAACTACTTGATAAATATCTGCTTGCATGGACTAAAGAAATTTGTTCCAGAGATGATACCGCTGCCATTCATGACGATGCTAAGTTAGCACAAGAAAAAATGCCTGAAAACGCAGTGTATTTATCTGATTTAATTGTTATTGCTGAATGTTTAACTGCTGCAGTTGCGATTCTTAAACCTTACCTGATAAATGAAGCTAAAGGCAAAGAAACTATGTCTGGTCAAGTTCTGTTAGGCACAATTGAAGGCGATGTCCATGACATTGGTAGACAAATTATCGGCACAATGTTCACTGCTGCAGGTTATGATGTTACAGATTTAGGAGCAGATGTGCCCGCTCAAAGGTTTGCTTTACAAGCGAAGCTGAAAAAAGCTGATATTCTCGGCATTAGTTGCTCGATGGCTATGTGCCGCTCAAATATCCCTAAAGTTGTCGAACAGTTAAAAAAAATGGGTATACGAGACAACGTTAAAGTTATTGATGGAGGGCAAGCTGCTACCCCTGATGATCCAGCAACCTGCAATATTGACGGTTTTGCGGCGCAATCAGAAGAAGCTCTAACGAAAGCCTTTGAGCTGATGCGCATTCTCAAAGAACAAAGAGCAAAAGGAGGAAAACAATAATGAATGGTAGACTAGTTTGGGATTCACAGGAAAAAAATGGAGAATATCCAAAAAATTGGAATGCCGCAGGATATAGCTGCGCTTTTACCGAAACTGAAGAATTAATCTTCGAAAGCTGCAAAAAAAAGATAGCTGATAGACAAAAGAAGGATAAGTATACACCAAGAGAGAGATGTGCAAAAAATGAGTTTACCGCAGAGATGGTGGATCGTTTGCCATCATGTTATGTATATACGCATAACTTCTCGCCAAGAGTGCTTGATAGCTTTCTTGAACCAACACCTGTTATTAGCCAAAAAGACGTTCTAAACCATCCTAACTTGAACTGGCTTGCTGAAATGATGTGGTATACAAGGACCCCAGGAGACTACACTAAAACAACTCCAGTTACCTTTGGCGAAGAAATATTGAGCAGAACATTCAAGT
The DNA here is from genome assembly GCA_963833575.1 of Candidatus Bathyarchaeota archaeon. GTDB lineage: Archaea > Thermoproteota > Bathyarchaeia > Bathyarchaeales > Bathycorpusculaceae > Bathycorpusculum. The sequence continues at coordinate 58,048 of CAWHXY010000003.1, forward strand.
TCATCGACTACGGACCGCCACTGATGGTTGAACCTTTTGCCAAAAATAAAGAGGAACTTCAATTCTTTTTCGATAACTGTCCTGACCCGGCGAAGCAAGGCTTATTTCCACTTAACTTGTGGGTTACAAAGATGCGAATGAAATATCTGTCGGATTTGATGGTGATTTGGGGAAACATTTGTCCTGGTCCTCTTGCAAGCGCTGGCTTCCTTATGGGCATAAAAGAATTCGTGCTAGCTATGCGTAATGACCGCGAAATGGCTACTTTGGCATTAGATGGTGTTTCAAAACTCTGCATGAAAAGAGCAACAGCTATAGCCCCGATTGTTGGTCCCCAATTAACTGAAGATGGTAAAGGGAACATTATATGGTTCTGCGACGGCGGAGCAGGCTATCTTAAAGGTAAAGAATACATAGAGACATTTGATCATCACTATAAAGCCATCTTTGATCATTTAGCTGGAATGGGTTACCGATCATACGTAGCTGGCGGTGGCGTTGAAGAAGGCTTTGAATTCACCTTCAAGTACTTAAATGACCTGTTGGGCGGCGGACTTCTTAACATCTTAGAACAACCTGGTTTTGAGGAGAAATCAGAGATTATTCGAAAATACGAAAAGATGTTCTACATTACTGCCAACTCAACCCGAAGAGTGCTGAAAGGCACAGAAGCAGAATACCGTGCAGATGTCGAACGTGTCATGCGAACCTACAATAAGATGACTGGAGGCCAACGATCAACCTACTGGACATCATACGACGCTTTGACATCAGTCAGCCAATTCGAGATGTCTATCAAAGTGAACCAAGAGTGTATTCAACTGCCACTCAAATATTAAATCCTTTTTTTTTCAAAAATTTAGTCAAGAATAACTTAATAGTCAGGGAAAATATACACGGGTGAAAAATTACTCATGACTAAAATATTAGGCTTTGAATTTAGACCTGAGCTATACTACAATGAAAATATTTGGGCTAAAGTCGAGCCGGATGGCAACGTGCGTGTCGGTTTTGATGATGTTGTTGCGAAGGGTTCGCATGATATCTTTGCCCTTAAACTTTCAGACGTTGGAACCGTAGTTAAATACAAAGGTAAGATAGGGCTTATTGAATCAAGAAAATATACCGGTCCTATCGTTTGCCCCGTTAACGGTACCATAATTAAAACCAATGATGAAGTTAGAAAATATGGCGCTGAAGGGTTTATGAATGACCCTTACGGAGAGGGGTGGCTAGCCATAATAAAGCCTTCTAATTTAGAAGAAGATTTAAAGAAACTCCTGTTTGGTCAACCTGCCGTTGAATGGTACACAAAAGAGGCAGACAAAGCTAAGGAAGAATTAGACTTCGATCCAAGCATGAAGGGTACCGGTTTCTAAGCAGGTGTAATTGATGTCTAATGAATCTGTAATAACAGAATTGAAGAGGGCATTCTATGAACAGAATCAAGAAAAATGTGCTGCAATTACTCAAAGAGCTCTCGACGCGGGAATTGATCCGATCGGATGGAGATCTTAGAAAAATCTCTTAGAATGGGTTAAAGAGATTACAAAAAGAGACTATTCCGCAACAATCTTTGACGAAAAAACCAAAACCACAGAAGATGAAAATCCGATTATGCTCTCCGATCTTATTATGATCGGCGAGTGCTTAACCGCTGCTATGAATGTACTCAAGCCTGCGCTTGTAAAAAACGCTGCTAAAGCATCAAACTTGGACAGAGTGATCTCGGGAACCATAGAACGGGATGTACACGATATTGGACGACAAATTATCGCAACAACCACTGTTCTGAGAATTTAGGGTGAACCGATTACTATATTATACTTGGTTTAGTCAAAATCCAGCGGCATAATTTCGATCAATCAATGGCATCTGGCTAAAGATTGGGTATAGTGGGATTACTGACGCATTTGTAGTTAACTTTCGCTGCTATCCAAAGCCGTTTTGTATTGACATCGATAGTGATACAGAAGCGTTGGCATGAATCTTAAGAAAGTGGTTAACTTATTACTATCTCATCTTGGTGATATCAGGATAGCAGACTCCATAAAGAGCTGATCCGCCTTTTCAATTTTATTGATAACAGAAGCCATTAAAGCAGTACCTCCAACCTGTCGAATTGCAGGCATTAAAATACCTCATAATCTAATTGAGTGAACGCCGATTGAATGTTAGAACGTTGGCTAAGAGGTTTGGAAGAAGTTCATGCAATGCATAGTTGCAAAATATGGGAAAAACTCACGGTAAATAATCTCCGTAGAGGTTGAAAAGGCTGTCCTTTAACTCGTAAAGAAAGAAGCTAAAACAGAAAGATAGCCTATCAATTTCAATTCGTTTCCTGTTCATTAGAATTTTTTCGTTTAACTATTCTCGGTGAAGTTATAGTAAATCATCTTAAACGAAGCATGCGTGCTCGGTTGGCAAGCGTTAAAATACAGAAGGCCAAATGTTAGGAACAGCATGACCAAAGCGCGCACGCTAATGCGGCTTGCCAGGAATTTAAGAACAAATATCCCATGCCAACGGCAATAAGGACCAGATCACCAAATGAGAATTAGGCTCTTTTTTCGACCTCTCTATCTGAATAGATACCAATAACGATTGCTGATAATAGCGGAACAAGATTCAAAATTGTTGCAAGCGAGGTTGCAATGGAAATTGGATTCCCATCTGTACTGCATACAAAGGCAAGTAGGGTGGAACAATATACATGCTACCCACTATAAAGAATGTTGACAATATCAGAAGTGGAATTTTTTTGGGTTAGAGATTTTATTTGGTGTTTCAATATTTTGTAACATATTTTTCCCTTCTCTTTTTTAATTTTTCGGTTTTTCTTTTTTTTAAAAAAAAATTAAGTGATTGGGGTGTTAATCATTGGTTCGTTAATGCCCAACCCATCAGTTATTTGAACAACGCGCCCATCTTTGTATGTGTATGTTCCAGTTACCGCCATAGGTAGTGACCAAAAAATGAAATACCAGCCTTGAATATCATCACGCATCTTATTTGGGTCGTAGACGCCAAGTCTCATTTGAGGCTTTGTTACTGCCTTGAGCTTCAAGTTTATTGTAGCGCCATCATCAGTTGTTGCAACTACTTCCTGTTCGATTGGCAGCATTCTCATGTGCTCAGGGTGCCAAGCAAGTTTAGTGTTTTTATAGTTACAAGACCTCAAGTAGGCTACTACTGATTTATTATCTTGGAATAAGTACATGCAACCAAAAATCACTCTCTGGGCTTGTTTGGTTTCATCGTTCATAGCTGCTTCATAAAACAAGCCGTAACCTTGACTTGATTTCCACCAGGTCCAATTACTAGTTTTGTAATCTAATAGGGCAATATTTGGCATCCAAGCATGTTCACGCAAACCATAAATGGTTTTAACTTCGTATTCCTTGCCTTCATAAGTGATTGTGCCTGCTACATTACAATATTCTTCAGTTCCAGATGAATCAAAATCTTTCCCAAGATGAAGAGAGCCCATGGGTTTTTCGCCTTTCCAGAAAATTGGACCAACTGGTGTCCAGGTTAAGTCACATTTTATTTTATGATGTTTTAATACATGATGTGACGATCCGTCATTGTTGTATGTGAATTTTGCTCCGTTAAGACTAATGATAAAGCCATCCGAGCCTCTGTCTTCTTCTTTAAGGTCTGTTGGTTCATGATAATCGTTGAACAAAAGGTCTATGTTTGATTCTTTGATTTCTTGGTAGTTACCTAATGGATGTTCGCCGTGCCACAGCTTCATGTTTCTTTCATTGACTTTATCCTCCAATAGTAAGGGGCCCTCGAGAAATTGTACGTTAACTTTAGATTTTCGTCCCTGAACCACTGATACAAGAAACAGGTATTTTCTTCCTTCGAATTCGAAAATGCATTCATTGTACCAGTCGCAAAATCTGCCTGGCCGATATGGCAGCAAGTTTGCTGTATGGTCCTTAAAAAATGTCGCTTCAACGTTTTTCGTGTTAAACACCCAAAACGGATAGGCTTGAATAATTAATATTATCTTGTTTGTTGATCGGTCTACAAACACTTATCTGCAGACTTGGTTGAAATGAGCGATTTTTAGCTTTTCTGATATGTTAGATTGTTAAATCCAACTTTTTTACATTTAGCGCGATGGTATGGGCATAGCTGTATTCGGTTCGGTAGCTACTATTGCGTCTTTGATGTACCTGTCATCACGTAAATCGAAGAAACAATAGCCCTATTTTTCTAATAGGTGCAGGTATGCAGAAGAAAATGGCTGTGTTAATCATCTTTGCGTGTCTGGTCGCCACTCCTTTCATCACTCAGGTTCATGCTACCCCGATTTTTAATTGGACAAACCTGACTGCTGGCTACGATGCTAGTTTAAGTCCAAGCCTCTCCACTTTTAACGCTACTTTTGTTCTTTCAGGCGCCACTTTCGACGCAAGCCATCCAACAAGAATATTGTTGGCAGATAGCCAGCTTTGGTACGGATGGGGCATACTGATAGACCCTAGTGCTACCAACAAAGTAACAATAACGGATAATTGGGATGGTTCTCCTGTTCATACATTAAGTTCGATACCTTCAAGTCTTGCTTTCAGTTTTGACGGTTCTCATCTTTACGTCAATTCAGTTCTGTCCACCAGTAGCGGACTAAGCGTTTCACATATTACCGTTGGAAACCCGATAACGGATATTGTTGGACAGGACAATCCAGGCAGTTCCGTTTCTGGTTCTATAACAGGAACGATTGTTGCGTATTCAGCATCGCCTTCCCCAACGCCAACTCCAACTCCCACTCCTTCGCCAACTCCCACGCCCACTCCCACTTCGACGCCAACTCCGACTCCAACTGCGTACTCTACTACATCTGACGATTTCAATGAAAACAACTATTTCATTTTCGACCAAACTTTGTCTTCGTCAATAGACACATCAAACCCCTTTACGATAGCTGTTCACTTCCAAAATATGCCAAATGCTTCTGCTGTGAATTCTGGGTGGAATCAATGCTACCGCCTCTGGTTTGAGGGAACAGCCGATGTCTTCACAGTTGAATTTGACGTTGTGAATGCTTACCACAGCGACATAATAACTCAAACTGGCAATTTGACTCAATTCAGAAACAATGTTGGTACGCTTGTAGTCAATGGCGGTTTGTACCTTGCTAACCCCATTACTCACAATGATACTGTAACTTTGACTGGCAATGGTTCACAACTTAGCGTTTATTTTGGGTCAACTTTAGTCGGTACTGACACGATGAGTTCGTCTGTCATAACG
>CAWHXY010000004.1:0-1186196 GCA_963833575.1 Candidatus Bathyarchaeota archaeon
CGAGGCACTCGTGAAAGATTACGAGCTGCTCGGGCGTAATATTGAAAGTATACATCGGCATTCAGCATCACTTCCAATCTGAGAAAGTGGCGGGGTACTAAAAGCACTTGTGCACGTTTCAGGTACAGGGAGGGTCCCCCCCCACTGTAAGAGAAGCATTAGTGCTTATCTAATGGTTGCAGCGCATGTTCCAGGCTTTCCCCGAGAGCTTTGGCCAAGCGTGCTGGGGGAAACTCCATCCCCACAAGGGTCTCGTCTCCTTTCACGAGGAGAATATACCCGTGTCTTTCAAGATCCGTCAGGTAGGTTTGAATCGCGGGCTTGTCCTCCGCCTCTCTTTCGTACTCTTCGCAGGCGATACGATACGCGGAATACACGTCGTCGAGAGAAAGGTAGGGGTCAGTTCTTGCCTGCAGTGCATTGATGACGCCTTCGAGGAGGAGTTGTTTGTGTAGCGAGAGTTCGCCCGGGTAGTAAGCACCGTCAGTCCCCTTAGGGATAAGTGCATTTGCTCTTCTCACGTGCTCAGCTTTTACGGTCTTTGCGTGATCCATTTCCGCTTGACCGCCCGCCTCTAGGAGGAGTTCCAGGGCGTAGCGGACCCCGCCGTAACCAACTGAAGTTCGCGCGATAAAATCAGTAACGTCTTCAGAAACAGCGCCGGACCGGAAAGCTTCCTCAGCCCTGTAACCAACTATATCTCTGACTTCAGGCAGACCATACTCGCCGAGGTGCACGGCAGAAACACGACCCAAAGTGTCCAGCGTGGCCTTGTCCAGCTGAGCCATCCAATCCAGGCTTCGAGAAACATAGATCAGGCTGACCCTGCAAGCCGCCTCAGGATAGAGCTCATGCACCCGCGGAAGCATGTAGAGAATGCTCGGGTCACGTCCTTCGCTGATATACGTATCCACTTCATCCAAGGTTAGAACAAGCTTGTAGTCCTCCCGGCTAAGACTTTTCGCAATGATAGATAGCATCTCTTCAGGGCTCAGGCCAGATCTGGAAGACTCCACAAACGAAACCTGATCCATAAGCTTAGTCATAACATGGTAGGGCTTAGGCGTATAAGCCAAGTTAATGTGGGCGTACTTGAGTTTCTTCCCAACTTTCCCAGCTTCCTCCTCCATGTACCGACCGAGCCTCCTGCACAGTACCGTCTTGCCGCTGCCTATGCTTCCGTAGACGTGGACTTTTACATTCACGTCCTCAGTTAGGACAGGGCCAAAATGGTTCTTGAGATCGTTCAGTTCGCGCTCTCTATGAGGTAGCCTAGTGGGTGTATAGTCGTGGAGCAGAACCCTTCTATTTTTGAAGACACTAAGCGGAGACAAACTCTTCAACCAAAAGTGAATATAGAAATGGTAGTAATAAAAGCACGTTCGCTAGCTAGTTGCATAAATCGAAAAACTTCTTGACCGCACGACTTTGTGTTAATTATGATATTTTGCTTATATATTATTAACGTAGATTGGTGTTAACCATGATTAGGGATAGGGTCCTATATAGGGAGAAACACCTATTCCTGCGTAAAAGCCCTAAAACGTCGGTTCAGCCAGTCTGCGAATACTGGGTCAGTTATCCTGTACTGCCCCTTCATTGGTTTCTCGATTATGCTGTAGTTCATGAGCGTTGTTAGAGTCTTCGATATGTTGAAGATTGGTTTTCTCACGGCCCTAGCCACTTCACTTGGTTGAATGCTACCTGTTGCGAGAGCTACGAGGATTTCTCTTTCTAGGGGAGAGAAATTTCTAAAGTAGTTATCGAACTCTCCATCTAAGCTGACGACCATGTCCTCATAGGCCTTATCCACTTGGTCCTCGGCTATCATACATCCTTGTCCTATCAGAAGGTACAGTTCGAGCCCGAGGCGCTGCATGTAGTCGGGGTACCCATCAGATAAGGTCGCTATCTTCGCTATAACGGAGTCTGCTACTTCCATTTCAGCACATTCAAATCTCCTCTTTAGAAAAGTAGTAGCAATCGATTTGTCAAGTTTCTTGATTGGGATTTCGACTAGTTGCCTATAGAATGGAGATCGGCGATCGTAAACCAAATTGCGCATTATGCTTGTCGCAGAACCTGCCAAGACATAGCAAACTCTTTTCTGTGATTGCACGACTGAACGGATCCGTTTGAGGGTGTCATCCCCCCATCTGATAACATCTTGGAATTCGTCCAGCATTACCACAAAGAACACGTCCTTTTCCTGTGCCAAGGCTTCTATGTACTGCAGAGCTTCCTCAATTAGGGAATCCTCCTCCGTGTTCTTGTCTTGAAGCTTTAAAGAAAACTCCGCAAATTTCACTTCGCTTATCCGCCCAATTGCAGACTTGGCCGCCTGCCCAATTGCCTTAGTTATTCGTTTAAGAAAGGCGCTATCACCGGTCTTGCAAACATAGCTCTCGATTGTTTTGTCGACCAATACTTTGGCAAGGCGACTCTTCGCGGCTATTCCATAGCAATTTGCAATTACGGGGATGAGTTTCGCATTCGGCTTTAGCAGAATTTCAAGGTTCTCCAAAATGGACGTTTTCCCCGTCCTTCTGAGCCCGATCAAAGCGGAGTTGCTAGAAGCTCCTTTTTGGATACCTTTGACAAGTGTCTGAAGCCGGCGGAGCTCGTCTTCCCTGTCTACGAAGTACTCGCCTGTAACTGGCCTACCGACTATGAATGGGGGTTCTCGCATATTCTCGTCTCAAAATATAGGGAACCATGCCTATATAGGTAACGGTGCCTATAGTAATCCTACAAACCCGGTAGAACCTACGCCTTGAACGTCAAGGCGGACTCAAAGTTTCGGTATTCTTCACGCCATTCTTCCGGGTCCGTGTCCTTGATTATGCAGGCGCGCAGGAGTTTGTTTTCCGTGCGTAAAGTGGTATACTCGATAGAGTCCTTCATGTAGGACATGAATTTATATGATTTCCCTGAACTACATGTAGGATAGCAGAATTTGACGTTCTTGAACGAGGGAAATGTTTGAACGGCGTAACCAATGTAAAAGCGTTAACCGTGGGCGGATTAGCAGAGGGGCCTAAAATAGAAGCCAAAACTCGCCTCAAACGCCCAGCTATCGAGTTTAAAGGACTTGTTTTTGTTAAATACTGGGATCATGTCCTTTTCAACAGAAACTCGGCTTTCGCCATGAAGCCACAAGTTAGGGAAGCCGTCGGCTGGCTTGTCTATGAATGTGACCAGTACATAACGCTGACTTGGGATCGTGACGCAGAGCCCCCAACGCTTCGCGGTGGCGATCCAAAAGCCTCAGGGTTAGTTCTGCTAAAATCCGACATCTTGGAGATGAAAAAAATTGACTAATTACTTTTTATCTTTAAGTTCTTCTTGCTTCAGCCAAAGTCCTATCGCTTCAGTCACGGCCAATCCGACTGAGCCTTTGCGTAAGAATTTTTGTGTTGCTTGGGTGCGGAACTTGCGTTCTAAGTCATCCGGTATAATTGCATTTATGCGACCCATGTTTGAACCCCAGTACATTAACGTATATGTACCTAAAAGGTTAAATCTTTTTGCTTCATTTATACTGAATAGGTACTTAGGTACCAAAACAAAGGAGAAACCAAAATGATCACCGAAGCCATCACGCAGCCTATAATGCGAAACCAAAAGCTCTCACTTGAAGAACTCAGAACTCTGCCGTTTCCAATGAAGATTCAAGGCGACCAAGTAATAATCGAAAAAGGTCTAAGAAACAGCAAACTCAAACACACAGTAGTCCTTAGCTTAGACAAAGTTTTAGCTGCCAGAGAAAAGGGACTTATCGACTACGTTTTAAGCGCTTTTGTCAGCGAAAGACCCGCCCTAATAGAATTTGCCTTCGACAATCAAAGCATACTCAAAATGGCGCGCCACTTTTTACGTCACTGCTCAGGTTCTTTTCACAGCATTTACAGCTACACCGTAAACGTTCAGAAATACACCGCATGGTTAGGCAGTAGTCCTGATTTAATCATTAAAGACATTAAGCCCGTTGGAAACATACCCGACCCCGCAAGAGTCCAGAACCACTCAGGCTTTCTTAACGACTTCTTAGCTGAATTACAAGATCAAGGACTGAAACCCGGTGTAGTTGTCAACCGCATCAAAGGTGTCAAAACATTCTATCGCGTCAACGGCATCAAAGTAGAGTTGTCTGAGCCACTGAGCCGACGAGTCACATACAAAGACCGAAGCCCAACTGCTGAAGAATTGACGCGCGTGCTTGATATAGCTGATTTACGCGGGAAAGTCATCGTATCTATGCTTGCACTGGGTGCCTTCCGAGAAGGAACCTTGTCAAAACTCAAGTACCGCCACGTCCGAGAAGACATCGAAAACAACCGCGTGCCCATCCATATCCATGTTGAAACCGAAATCGTCAAGGGCAAATATGGGGATTATGACACTTTTCTGGGCGCTGAAGCCGCGCAATATCTGAAGCTCTACATCGACCAAAGAAGGAACGGTAGCAGACGCACAAAGCCCGAAAACCTAACCGACGAATCACCTTTAATTCGTGATGAAACCAAAGCCACACCTAGAAACATAACCCCAAAGCAACTGCGACGAGTAGTCCATGGACTGTACGTCAAAGCTAACCTTGTAAAACAATGCGAAGGACATTATGACTTGAGAGTTCACAGCCTAAGAAAATACTTCAAAACACAGTTACTTGCTTTAGGCGTCCAACCTGACTACGTTGATTATTTCATGGGACACACGCTTGACACATACCACGACATCCAAAGCATAGGCATAGAGAAACTTCGCAGTGTTTATGCATCAGCAGGTTTAGCCATTAGACCAAAAACGCAAATCAGCAAACTTGAACAGCTTAAAGAAATGGTGCGGGCTTTAGGTATGAATCCGGAGCAGGTACTTGCTAAAGACGCGTTAGCTTACGGAGCAGTTACAGTCCAAGAGGGCGAAGATCACCAGCTGACAGTTCTGCGAAAACAACTCAGAGAGCTAATTTTGGCTGAGGCTTCGGTATAAAAGTGGACGCAGGTCATCGAGTCCCGTCGGACCCGCCAGATTCTGTTGGTCTTATGCTGATGTCTATTTTCCTTAACAAGTAAAAACATAAATTACTAAATACATTTGATTGTGAAAAACAATAGTTCTTTTTATTGGATACCCACTGGTTTTTCAAGTCAGTATTCATCTCTTGGAGCTCTCGCCTAGAGATTACTTATTAACCACTCAAAAAAATCACAAAAAACAGTGATATCGGTAAGCTGATTACTTCAAAACTCCAGCTATATTATATTTGACCTTTGTAGGAATTGCTAGATGGGCATCCTACGCATTCGTTTTGTTGGTAAGATAAGCAGAGTCGGCAGTCGTTACCACATGGATTAATTTCATGTTTTTCAAGGTTTATTTTTATTCCGTATGACTCGCCAATGAGAGGCAGAATTCTCTGGTAAGAAACAATGTTAACATTTAGTGTGGAAGACAAACAATCAATGCTGGAAAGAAGTGTGTTAGCATCTTCAAAGACCATGAGTGCGGTGAAAACTGGTTTCCCTGTGAGCTGGATCAACTGTACTATTCGGGGGCACTTTTTGAGTGTGTTTAAGATTTCTTCAGTTGATTGTCCCTTATTTGCTTCAAAATGGATAGTTGCAAGCTTCAACCCAAGTTTTGTCACGTTAATTTTGGCGCCAAAATCAACTATTTCGTGTTCAGTAAGATGATTTATTCTGGCTATTGCTGTAGGTCGGGTTGTGTGGGCTTCTGAAGCTATTTTGGTAGTTGATTTCCTGCAATCCTCAATTAAGGCCTTTAATATTTTTAGATCAAGTTCATCCAAGTTTTTGGGCAAAGTCTTGCCTCAATTATTGATTACTAAATATCGTGTATTTTAGCTTACAGTTATGGTTTTTGGTTTTCAGATTGCTTAGTATAATGTAAAGCATATTACTAATTCTTTTTTTAATCGTAAAGCTTATAGGGATTAACTTTACATTTTGTGTGAGACAGTTTTACAAGTGGTTGTGCATGAAACGAAAAATAGTGAAACACAACTGCTGTAACTTTGCTATAGCCGAAAACACTCAAACAAAAGGGAAAGAAATCAGCCAAGGAGAAAGATGAAAAATGAATTTTTCAAGGCTTATAATGAGACGTAAAAAAACTGTGGTTTTGGTATGGATAATAATATTCATTGCGCTTATACCGCTTATACTCAATTATGGAAAATTCGTTTCCTACTCAATCCCTTCAAGCGCTCTTTCCCAAAGCGAGTCAGGAAGAGCACAAACGGCATTAGCCGCCATTAGCCCAATCAACTCTTCAATAACTGTCGTTGTTCCTTTAGACAGCGTTCAAGCGAATTCAAATTTTGAAGGTTTAATTAATTCGACGCTACAATTTCAAAATGCAATTAATGCAAGTGCATTACCCAACTTATCTAACACTAAATCTGCGTTTTCCGATTATGCGGGCTTTCTAAATGGCATACTTGAGCCCAATACAGCATTAATTCTGAATTCTTATGGAAATATATCTGAACTTTCGAATCAAATCTACAGTTACCCAAGCCGTTTCATAGGCAACTGGTCAACTTCGGGTTACACTCAAAGCACAATTAACACAACTGCCATACAAACACAAAAAGCAAGCGACGATGCCACTTACGTTGCCCTCTTCATAAATAATCTTAGTGCATCCTATGCATCATATCCAACTCTTGACCCAGCTGCAAGGGTGCAAAATGCAACAGTGGGTGCCGCCATAATTGCGTTTAGTGCAGAATCGTCTAACCCTTATTTGTTTGCTGTTTTAGACGATATGAACGTCACTAATTACCAAACAAGTGTTCTGTCGGTTACCGCCCAAGTCATCTCCCAGTTTTCAGGCAACCCTACGCCGGTACAAGTCATCCAAGTCATATTTGCAGGAGGCAACCCCGGATTAACCTATGTTGAACAATACGGACTTTTAGGTGCGCCAAGCTTCATTACTCAAAGCTACATAAGTCCAAACAACTCGACTTTTCTTGTAAACATAAACTTCAACGTCGACGACAAATACAGAGGTGCAAATAACTTCTACCCATCGCAAAACGCGACCTCAGAAGTTAGAGCCTTGGCGGTTAAATATTTTGGAAACAATGCGTTAGTTACGGGTCAAGGAGCGGTAGCTTATGATACCCAGTCTTTAACGTCAAGCTCAGGATTCGTTTTTGGCTTCACTTTCCTGTTCTTGGTCATTGCTGTGGCCCTTACGTTAAGGTCAGCGGTTTCTTCTATCTTGGCGTTGCTTATTGTTTCGCTTGCTACCGGTTTAGGGTATGTTGCAGTTTACATAACTGGTTTGGCCTTGGGACGAGTTGACTTCACCGTCACATACACATTAACTGCAGTTATTTTAGGAGTAGCAACTGATTACTTGATTTTTATTCTTTCCAGGTATCGGGAAGAGCTTAGAAATCAGAAAACAAGAGAAGAAGCCTTTGAAATAGCCACTAACAAAGCAGGATTTGCAGTAATTGTAAGCGGATTAACGGTAGCTGGCAGCTTGGGCGCACTTTCTTTTATTTCAAATCTTCGAAGTTGGGGTCCTGTCTTGTTAGGCTCTGTCCTTTTGACGGTGGCTCTTGAAACAACCTTGCTTCCTGCCATCGTTGCAATCATTGGTGAAGGATTGTTCCGACGTAAAATTGGCGCGCGAACTTCAAAGCCTGTAAACTATACTCGCTCAATTTTCTACAAGACTGCAAAGTTTTCCTCGTCGAAATACAAAAAGTTCTTCGTGGTTGGCTTGATTTTGTTGGTCGCTGCACCCTCCATTTATCTTTGGTTTACTTTGCCAACAACTTACAATTTTAGCGAGGGTCTCCCCCGTAATCTTCAGAGTGTAAAAGGACTTAACACGATTAACTCCCAATTTGGCGCAGACCTGATTTACCCCACGTTTGTCATCGTAAATTTCAGTCAACCAGCAATAGATTCCAATGGCACCTTTACATCCCAAGCTATCTCGTCGCTAAGGGCTGATGCAGCATACATAGTGCAAACTAAAGGCATTATACAAGCAGTCGGACCAGCAGTCAACGGAACACAAGTAATAGACCCCTCAAGCGTAATTTCTACTCAGTACATCTTCAACAAAGGCTACAACGCCTATTTCGTAGTCTTCACAAAAAGCGATCCCTACTCAGACGCCGCCCTTTCAACCACGAAACAACTAAGGTCTAATACGAATTTCTTAGTGGGTGGCCTAAGCTCAAGCGTCATTGACTTGAAAAACTATTATACCGCAGCTCTAACCCAATTAGAAATCATTATCCTAATAGTCATCGCCATCGTACTAGGCGTTTCACTTAGAAAAGCGTATTATCCACTCATTTCCCTCAGCGGTGTCTTCATAAGCATCACATGGACAACAGGAATACTCTACCTCATCACAAAATACATTCTAAACGAGCAACTCATATTCTTAATCCCTATTGTTCTCTACGTCATATTGATGTCTCTCGGCAACGACTTCACAGTTTTCATTCTCACAAGAGTAAAAGAAGAGCAAAGCAAATTGGGAGCAAGAGAAGGATTAGAAAAAGCAATGGTTGGCTCAGGAGCAGTAGTAACTTCCCTTGGAATAATACTTGCCGTTTCCTTAGGCTCCTTAGCTTTCGTGCCCTACGGATTCCTCGAGCAAATAGGAATAGCCTTCGTAATATCACTCCTGCTTGATACCTTCATTATAAGAACATTTTACTTCCCAGCAATGATCACAATATTCAACCGAGAAAAAACCGACAAAAGCGAAAACAAAACAGAGCAGACAATTGACGAGATCAAAAAAGACTAGTTTTGGGTGAAGTCTCAAGATCCCATGGGCTTTGCCCCTAAAAAATATCCGATGCTTGGCTTCCAAGAAATTAAATCCGAATCGGAACTAAGTAGTTTTTAAATAGATAGAACACTGCCATATCATCAGGTAGAGTGAAGAACTTGCCGAACATTGTAAAAGTTCAAATGGCAGATTTGGAAGAAGAGAAAAAGAACCTATCGAATTTCTTACTCAATCAATTCAAACTTGCTTCAGTAATAACCCCAAGAGGCTTGGAACTAAAGATTGAAGACGTTCCAACTTACGCCTTGTCAAGAATGGTAAACAAGTTTATTTATCGCAAAAATCTAAACGGCGCGCATTGGGTTGCTGTAGAAAATAACGTTGTCAAAATCAACAGGTTCAAAAAAGAAAAGAAAACAAAAATAAACAAGCACCCAACTACTGCGGCAACAATCAAACACGGTTGGTAACAAAAAATCTTTTAGAAATTTAAGAAAAAATTATTAAGAAGCTCGGATAAACTCCACCATTAGTCACTCGGAAGTCCCTGTTTGAATTTTCATTGATAGATAGAACTATCTGAAGCCGTTTAGTTTGTGTTCACAAGTTTAGCTAATTCCTCTGCCCATACTCGGATAGCATTGACATCGCGGGTGTCGTATATTCCTGGTTCTATTTCTTTGAAGGCAGCCGCTACTCTTGGCCTATCCATTTCCATGGCTCTCTTGGCAAACCAAGGCAACTTGTTGTAGTTATAAATACCTCCGAACAACCCTAAAGCAATGGGCTTAAGATTGTACTTGGCAACTTTTTCTTCGAGATATTTCCTTCGGGCTGTATCCGCTGCTTCTGGTTTTTCTTTGTCTGTAGCTGACCCGCAACAGACGAAAAGAGCTACTTTCTTGTTTGCAAGTTGCTTTTGGTATTTTTTGAGGAAGTCTTCTGGTTCGCCTGTCCACCTGTGAATTTGGATTCCGCTGCCAACGATGACAAGGTCGAATAACACGATGTCTTTGATTTTATGGTTTTTAGCATTAACGACTTCAACATCAAAGCCTTTTTGCCGTAGGGCATTTGCTATTTCCTCTGATGTAGTGGCTGTTGCGCCGTATCGAGTTCCATAAACGATTAGTGCTTTACTCATGGTTTAACACCTCCTTGACTTGTGTTATGCGACTCAATTGGTAGAGTTTTATGCCTATCATAAGATGCCAGATCATCAATAAGAGGCCAGCAGTTGCGATACAGAATGCGCCTAACAGGTAGACGTTTGCCGCTGGCACTAAAACTAAACCGACAAGGTAAATTAAATCTAACGAGCCCGCAACAAGCCCAACATACGCGGTTGCTTTACCAAAGATGCAACTTTGCAACATAACCGCTGACATCAACGTACCTGCAAGCGCTACAAACAAGAGACTGAAGTAGAAGCCTGCGCTTTGATAGGTCGCGCCTGGATTGTACCCGTTGGCAAGCACTGCCTGTCCAGCTGCTATCAACGTTGACTTTTGCGTGTCTGTTATTGCGGCGAAGTATTGGTTGCAGAGTGAGAACATGGGGAGTGCCGAATTTGAAACGATAAAGGTTATAGCTCCAAAGAGGCTGAGAGTGAGAGCGACCAATGTGTAGGTTTTGTTGGTCTTTCTCAAGGCAATGAAAACTACTAGAAACATTATGCCAACTAGAGCATAGTTTGCAATGTCAAAAAAGTTTAGCAGCGTCAAACCTAAAACTGGGTTGCTATGAAGCAGAGTGAACCAGCCGTCTACGTTGCCAGGGAGTGATATCCCAGTAAATAACGGGATTTCTGCTACGCCGAGATTCCGCCTAAATATCAATGCTGCGACCAAAGAGGCAGCTGCACCGATTTTGTAAAGGTTTTTCCAAGATGAGTTGTCAGCTTCTGAGTCAAGATTCAAATTGAGATTAGTCACGCGATGATAACCCCACGTTTTCCTATGTTGTAATTCATTGTGGCAGTGATGATTCCTGCAGCGATGCCAACCAATGGTGGAACTACGCCTCCGCCGACGGATAGCATTGCCAAAGAAAGCAATATCAATAGTAATCCACTATGCTCTCTGTCCAAGCAAGTTCCAGCCCAAGCGACCACTATACAGGCCATAATTATTGTGAGTATGCCAGCTGCCAAAAAGCTGGGAATCACAGTTACAGCGGGTTCTCCAGCTAAAGGTGAAGAGACCAATTGAGGCCACGCCATAATGTAAACTCCTTTTGGTGCCATGTTCCCTTGAAGAATTTCGCCTGGTCCATGAGATGCTCCCATAAGGCCACTTAAAACTCCTATAATCACCGCTGCAGTTTTTGTTTTGCTCATTGGTTTTTTGCTTCCCTTTCCAGGTTTATTTTTTGGATTTCGTTTTCCATGAGATCCACTCTAAGAACGCCGTTTTTGCCCACTACTTCCAAGATTACCCCTTCCTTGAAGCTGGCATTCAACAGCTCGCCGATGGTGCCTTCGAGCAGGACGGTGTCGCTGGAGCCATTTGTTAATGTGACGTTTTTGAGGTTTTTCTTTGAGTTAAGTTCAACAGAGAAAACCCGTTCGTTATTATTGGATTTATTTTGCATTTTCTTGCCACGAGATACTATTGAGGCGAGAGTGATGATTAGTTTTATTTGATTCAGATGCTAAGAAGTAAGCATCAGAGTCAAAAAGTTAGGTAAGGTTGAAAGAGATGGATGAAGAAACTGGATTGGAAAAGTTGTTTTTTGAGTTGGCGAGCGAAAGCCGACTAAGTATTCTGCGGCTGTTGCAGAAGGAAAATCTTAAGATGCAGGAAATTGCTCGGCGACTTGATGTGACTCCTACGGAGGCTTTTAGGCAGCTGGAACGGTTGAGCGGTTGTGGGTTGGTTCAGAGGCAGCCTGACAGCATGTTTGCTCTTGCAGAGTTTGGTAAACTTGTGCTTCAGATTTCCATATCCTTAGATTTCGTCTCCAAATACACGGAGTATCTTTCGACGCATGATTTGATGCGTTTACCCAGCCAATTTGTAGACAGATTAGGCGAGCTTTTAGGTGCAGATTTGGGAACGGACACAATTAAGTCATTGAATTTAGGTTCACAGGCGTTTACTGAGGCTAAGCAATATGCTTGGGGAATAGGTGAAGGGACCATCCCAGGACAGATGACTTCAGTTATGAATCAGCGCGTCCAAGAAGGAGTACAAGTCAAAATGCTTATTTCACTAGAACGCCTCCCAACAGGAACAAGCCTACCTCAAATGCCCAAAAACGTTGAAATAAGAGGTTTATCGGAACTTCCCGCTATTGTCGTGCTTACTGAGAAGGCGGCTGGCATATGCTTCTACCAGATTGGAGGAAGAGTAGACTACGCTGGCTTCTTTGGCACCGACCCCGCATTCCACAACTGGGTAAAAGATCTATTTCTTTACTACTGGAATACCGCAAAAAGAGGATAAACGCTGACTCGGAGTCCAAACTGGTTAATCAAAAAAAATTTTATTTTCAGATAAGCAATCAGAATAGCTTTAAATTCCTTCAACCACAATCAACCATAACTGGTGAGTTGAAATGCCTTATTGTGAAAACTGTGGGTGCCAAATAAACCCTGACGCAAAGTTTTGCCGCAACTGCGGAGCTGCAATCGATAAGTCGCCTGTTAATGCGCAACCAAACACTCTGCAGACTCCTATGTCACCATCACCTATTCCACTACCCGTGCAAAATGTGGGGGTTCAAAACCTGTCGCAAATTCAACCTGCTACGCAGGTGGCAGAAGCAGGTTCAGAACCCGTTTTAGGAGCAATTATCTTTAAAAAGCCAAAATCTCTTGGAAGATGGGACACTTTTACTGGCGTGGTCACTGGGCAACGTTTGATTTTTGCTCAGATGACTAGTGAAATGCTCAAGGCTGCTGCACAACAGTCCAGAGATCAAGCCAAGGCGAAGGGAAAAGGCTTCTTTGGTCAATGGGTAGACCAGCTTAAAGGTACGTTTGGTTATGCGAAAAAATATTTAACCATGTCGCCGCAGGTGATCCTCGCTGAAACGCCAGGCAACTTTGCGCTCGATAATAACACGATAAGTGAAATTAAACTAAAAGAGAGACTCATACGTCAAGACCAGCAAATCTATGAGTTTGAAGTGCAGATTCATTCAACCGCTGGAAAATATGAGTATATAATGGACCAAAACGGCGATTACATAAATCTGCTTAAGCAGGTATACGGTGAAAGAGTCAAAATACCCTTCGGACATTTCTCTAAAACAGTCAACATCAAATTTTAAAACCTAATTTCTTTTAGAACTTTTTATTTTGTTTTATCCATTAATCATGAAAAAACAGTCGAGGAACTTTTCTAATACTCCGAGCAGGAAGGGGAGCTATTCTTTGGGCATTTTTCTGATAAATATGATCGACAGAAGTGTTGCTGCAGCAAAAAGTGGCAGAAGTATCAAAGCCTGAAACTCTGGAACGGCAGGTGATGGAATGGACGATGAAGATGGTGTTGGAGTTGGGTTAGGCGTTGAAGTTGGGGTTAGAGTAGATGTCGGGCCCGTGATTGTAATTTGTATCGGTGTTGTCTGTATTCCATAAGTGGGACTTGTTTGGCCTATTATGTTGTATGTTCCTGGCGAGACTGGGTCTCCCTCGACTGAAGTATTGAAATTGCATGTTTGTAACCAAGCGAAGTTGGTTGATATGTTCGCTCCTGCTTGAAGCGGCGTTATGGAAACAATGTCCGGGAAGGCTTGAAAATTTGACCACTTATATACTTGGTTGTTTGTGTCGTTGGTTACTTGGAAGTCAAAATCATATCCTGTGTGCGTGAAGTTTATTGTCTGGTTGCTGATGTTTGTGATGGTCAAAGTTAGGTTGACTGGTTCGCCTAAACCGTATATGGTTTTGTCGAGGGCCATAGTCAGTTCGAGATCGCCATTTCCGCCTGAAGCTACAGTTGCAGTAGGAGTTGGCGTACTGCTTTGAGCTGCCCCTAAATGCAACGACCCTACAAAAGCTAAGCAGCTAACCAAAACGACTATTAAGAATACGCATTGGAATGCCTTTTTCATAGTTTAACCTGCTTAAGTATGCGTTTTTTCTCGATAAAAGGGTTCTCGTAAAAATCCTTTGACAAAGATTAATCGAGGATTGTTAACCAAATGCTGTTTGCGTGTTTCCTGTTTAATAAATTGTCATTTTCTCTCTTTATTGAAGGATTTCAAGAGTTCTAAGGTCAATGAGGTTATGGGATATATTCTTCGACAAGTTTCTCTGCTTGTTCTTCAGACAGATAGTCGGACAAATACATTTTGATAAGTTCTCGTAGAGCATTCCTTCGCAGTTCCTTATTCTTTTCATTATTTGACGCATCATTAATGCAACTATACTGATTGTTAATCGTGCTATTCGGGTTGTTGAGGTCATAATCTGGATTATTAATGTCACTTTTCGGATTATTTAGATAGGTATTTAGATCGTTGTCTTGAGTTTGCAAATCTTTGACAATTCTTCTAAATAGTGCACCAATTGTTATAGGCATAAAAACACTCCTTGTAAACTACTTTACTTATAGCAAATCAATCTTATTAGCCTATCAGGTTCTTACCCCCTAAATAAAGGGGTTTTATTTACTCAAATCAAAAGAAAATTTAAAAAGGAATTTTGCTGTGATGACTCCATTTGGGAAGCGTTAAGTACGATCCACTGCTTGAATTGCAAGAATATTTGAGTACTACCCAAAATAGAAAATGCATTCATTGTTTCATTCTATTTTTTTGAGGGTAATCTAACTGTGAAAGTTGTTCCTTTACCCTCTTGACTTTCAAAAGAAACGGTACCACCTAACGCTTCAGTCATACGCTTAACGACAGCTAAACCAAAACCTTGACCCTTAGACTTGGTTGTGACCATCGGAGTGAAGAGTTTAGGTTTTACTTCTTCAGGAATCCCAACGCCAGTATCTTCAACATTTATCACTACATTATTTGCATCCTTGTGCGCACATAAAGTTAGTTTTCCACCGTTTGGCATCGCCTGAACAGCATTGTTAACAAGATTAGCTAAGATCCGTTTCAGCAATGCAGAATCAGTAATTAACTTCTCTGCTCCTTTTTCTATCTTGCAGAAAGCCTCTATTTCTTCAGGAATAGCCTTCTTCGGCGTAACCTCGTAAAAGAGGTTGGCAAGGTCAATTTCTAAAGGATGTGGAGTGATTGGTTTAGAATAATCTTGCAAATCTTGAACAATCTTGTTAATGTAATCAACGTTTTTCTCAATGCCTTCCAAGCTTTCAGCTACATCATCCTTCACTGGTACTTCAGGCATTGTTGCCAAATAATCCTTTAGCAAATATACATCGCCAGTTATAGCCTGCAATGGGTTACGGATATCATGTCCGACCATGCCCGCCGTTGCACCGATGGCTGCTAAGCGTTCTGAATCTTTTAGTTTCTTTGCCGCTTCTTGAGCCTTCCCTTCAGCCTTCTTTTGTTCAGTAATGTCTCTCGCTGCTGCAAAAACCCCTTGTATTTTGCCAGAAGCATTTCTATAAACGGTAGCATTGTATAAAACATCAATTATTCGTCCTTTCTTATGTCTAATCGCCAGTGGATAATCTCTAACTACCCCCTCAGTGAAAACTCGTTTATAACCAAGTTCAGCCTTTTCAGGCTCAATAAAGTAGTTTGAGAAGTCACTTCCAATCAACTCCCTTCTAGAGCAACCAGTTGCTAGTTCTGTAGCTTTGTTAACGTCAGTAATTTTGCCCTTAGCGTTGATTGTAACCAGAGGATCAAGACTTGCCTCAATAAGATTTCGAGCATATAAAGAGCTGAGTTCAAGTTTCTTAGTTCGTTCTTCAACAAGCCTCTCCAAATGTTCAGAGTGCATCTTTAACTCTTTCTCATTTTCTTCCAACATCTCAAGCATTTTACTGTTAACTAATGCTACAGAGGCAAGTTCACCAAATGCCATTGCCATTTCGGCATCACGCTTAGTGAAGCCACCAGGTTTATTTGCTAACCCAATTACTCCAACAGTTCTTTGCTCAATCTTCAATGGTGCAAATAATACGTTCTCGAGTTGGACGTGCCCTTCAGGAGAGAATTTTTGCCACTCACTTTGTGGAAAATCATTTTCAATCGCTACCTTACCCGAGTTGTACGCTTCAGCACGGAGTCCGCGAATAGGCATAGGGAGCGAAGGATCAACGGCGCAGGGAAGTCCGCCAGAATCCAAGAACAAAACTATATTTTCTTTTCCGTTGTCACTTAAGAGAGCAACATAGCCGGCCGTTGCACCGAGTAATTCTTTGCAGGCATCAAATATTGCTCGAGCAGAATCAGGGAATTCTTTGTTTTGCAGAACTGTCCTTGATGCCGTCAACAAGGCTGAAATCTCAGATTCACGCCGCTTTGATTCTTCGAGAGAAATAGATATCTCTTCTTCCATTTTCCTGCGCTCAGTGATGTCATAAACACTGCCTATGAGGTTTGTACAGCGACCACTTGAATCAAAGAACGGCGTCACAGCAACCTCACCGTATTTTCTGCCCGAAGGATAATCTGTAACCTCTTCCCACTTTACCATTTTGCGTTCACGAATCGCCTGCGCGTATTTCTCAAGAACTAACGATAAAGAGGGTTCAGGAATGACTTCCTCAACACTTTTACCCACAACCTGGTTTTCCTGAAGCCCAGTAACATTTAGGAAGGATTGAGAAACAGATGAGAAACGAAAACTATTTTCAGGCTCAACCGACAAGAAAAACAGAGATTCAGGAACACTGGCGTAAATTGAGGCGAGTTCTCGTTCTCTAGATAGTAGCGTTTCTTCAGCTTTCTTGAAACTAGAGAAATCTCTCACTGAGCTAATGGCCAATTGTTGATTGTTCACTTTCAGAAGAGAAACTGAAAGCAAAATAGGGAATGTTTCGCCATTTTTTCTTTTACAAACTATTTGGAGGTTTCGAACTTTCCTTCTTGACCTGAGCTGGAGGGCTACTTTTTCTCTATCGGAAGGGTTTGCCCATAAGCCCAGTTCAAGGGCACTTCTGCCTATAACTTCTTGTCTAGTGCAACCAAACATTTCTAAAAAGCGTTCATTAACGTCAACTAAAGTGGAATCTTTTAGTTTAGAAATCAAGAACCCGTCAGGTCCAATTTCGAATGCTTGCCTAAATTTCTCCTCGTTTTCACGCAGAGTTTGTTCAACTTTGCGTTTGACATTCGTTTGCTTACTTTGAGCTTTCTTATCGAGATTTTCTTTACTTGTAGGCAAAGAAGCACCGCAATTTTCAAAAAGTCTTATTTAACTTTCAGTGCCTAAGAAATAAAAACTTTCCTTTAGAAGCAAGCCTGAGAGTGATAGTAAAGCAAAAAAACCCGGGTACCCCAGGTTGCCCTTCTCTAAGTCAAATCTTGATTTTTTCTTTTCCTTTGGGTAAACCTTAAACCCCGCTTCAAATCCATTGGGAACAATCTTTCGAGATGCCTCAGCTTTGAAGTATAAGTGGCTAGTCCTCACCGTAACAACCATCGGCGTTCTAATGGCAGGAATCGACGCACGAATAGTCATAATCGGCCTCCCCCAAGTAATCCACGCCATAGGAGCCGACGCAGAACAAGGCATCTGGATAAGCCAAGCCTACATAATAGGGACAATCGGAATCCTTCTTCTTACAGGTCGCTTCGCAGACCTCTACGGCAGAAAACGAGTATACACCAGCGGTTTCTTAATTTTCACCATAGGCTCCGCCCTCACCAGTCTCTCCACAACCCCAATTCAACTCATAATCTTCCGCATCATCCAAGGCATGGGAGCAGGAATCATACTTACAAGCAGCATAGCCATAATCACCGACGCTACCCCGCCCAACGAACTTGGTTACGCCTTAGGCATAAACAACCTTGGATTCAGATTCGGCGCTATGGCAGGTCTAACGTTGAGCGGCATAATAATCACATTTCTAGGTGATTGGCGAGCATTATTTTACATCAACATACCCGTGGGCATAATCGGCACGATATGGGCCCATAAAACCATAAAGGAAACAGCCACACAAAACCACCATGACAAAAACAAATTTCTCAGCATTGACTGGGCAGGCTTTGCATTATTTTCAACTTCGATATCAACCCTTCTGCTTGCGCTGACTTTTGCAGCATACGGCATTGGAAGCCAAACTCTAGCAGCATTATTTGTTAGCATAAGCATAGTGACATTCGCAGTTTTTCTTCTTCAAGAACGTAGAAGCCTAAATCCTCTGGTCAATATTAAACTTCTAAGAATTCGCGAATATACTGGAGGCCTCATTGCGCTGTTAATCAATGGGCTTGCTTGGGGTGCTGTATTGGTGCTTCTGAGTTTTTATTTTCAACTCGTTTTAGGTCTCAGCCCATTGGAGGCAGGAGTACGCATTATCCCCTTCGACGTCGCCTTTCTCATCGCTGGAGTAATAAGCGGAAAACTAAGTGACCAATATGGCCACTTGCCCTTCACAACCAGTGGCATCGCACTTTCCAGCCTCTCACTCTACTTGTTCTCAACTGTAAGTATGACAACATCTTATCTGACCGTTCTAGCTTACATGGTTCTTTTTGGCGTATCGATGGGTCTCTTCAGTAGTCCCAACATGAGCGCAGTCATGACCGCGTGCCCCGCAGACGAGCGAGGCGTAGGCTCAGCAATACGATCAACTTTCCTAAACGTAGGTTTTGCGATCAGCCTAAACCTTGCAGTATTAATCATGAGCCTAACTATCCCATATGCACTGGTCACTCAAGTAGCATCGGGATATACCACATCACTTAGCACGGGCAAAGACATGTTTCTCCAAAGCCTAAAAACAGCCTATCTTTGGCTGGCATTCGTAAATGCGTTAGCAGTCGTCCCTTCAATTCTAAGAAGTAAAACAAAATAGATGCTTAGCGTGCTTATGGATAATGACCAAATAAACGGAATTGTACGGACAATGTCTCCTAAGGAAAGAGCACTAAACGCGTTCCCTGTTTGCATTATTGTAGAGTGGAAGTTCAGTTGATAGAATTTTTGAAGCTTGCACTGGAATGGATGTTGTAGCTTCTTGCAGTCACATAACATTATTACCTGAAGCTAGTTTATGGAACGTAGTTTAAGCCGAAGTATGGAAGGGCATAGGTCCATAGCACAGATGTAAAATTAGTCAGAAATGTTCATAATCACCGCTAAATTAAGGTCTCGAGCGAAAAAGCGAGAAGGCGCGCATATGCTAAAAACAGAGGTTTTCTTAGGTTCTCTTCTTATGTTAGTGGGATCCATAGATTGCTTAACGACCGTTATAGGCGTTTTATACCGTGGAGCTACCGAGTTGAACCCCTTCATGACAGGGATAGTTAGCTCAAACATTGGAGATTTTTTAGTTGTTAAAATTGCAGCAACCGTTTTCACAGCGTTTACATATATTTTGGCGAATAGGATTTTAATGAAAACTAAGAACAAAAGCACCAAGGCCTTCAAATATTCACTTAGATTCATAAAAGTAGCCTACATTGGAATTATCGTATTTCTAGCTATAGTAGTCGCAAATAATTTTTTGATCCTCTTAGCGTAAGTCAAAAATTATTGTATAGTAAACATCTACCGCGTTGTAGGAGGCGGCGAATCAGGCGTAGCTATTTCTTAGTTAACATAATTTTAGTTTGGAGGATTTCACTACAAAAAAAGAAATAAAAAACAAGTTCGGAAACTAATCTTGGTTTGATTGCAAAACTAGCTTGATCTTGGGGGCCTTTCGGTAATTTTCCCAGCCTTTTTTAACCTTTTATATCCTTTTTCCACCTTTCCTAGCTTTTTAACCTTTTTAGACCGCAACCTGTAAACAAACCAAACCCCAAAACAAAAAAGCAACCCAAAAAACAACGGAAAAAAATTTTGTCAAATCCACCGAAAAAGACGGCGATCACTGCTTCTTATTTAGCCAAGTAACGCAAAAACCAGCTTGTTGAGATCTTGGCGACTTCTTCAAGTGTTCCGGGTTCTTCAAATAGATGGGTTGCGCCGGGAATAATTACGAGTTTCTTTACGGCAGTCATTTGCTCCATTGCCTCTCTGTTTAGTTCGATTACTTCTATGTCGGAGCCTCCAACCAGCAGAAGCATTGGCACCTTCACTTGAGGAAGATAGTCAGTTGCTAGGTCGGGGCGTCCTCCACGTGAAACCACTGCTGCTATGTCACTTGGAAGTTTTGCTGCCGCAATCAAGGCTGCCGCGGCTCCTGTGCTTGCGCCGAAATACCCGAAACTGCAAGCGCGTGCAAACGGATCTTTCTTAAGCCACTCAGTAACCCCGATCAGACGACTAGCTAGTAAGGAAATGTTAAAGCGGTACTCAGCAGTTGCCATGTCTTGTTTTTCCTCTTTACTGGTTAACAAGTCAAACAACAAAGTTCCAATCTTGGCTTTATTGAATACATTGGCAACGTATTGGTTTCTTGGGCTAAATCTTCCGCTACCGCTACCATGAGCAAACAACACAATACCTTTAGCATCAGAAGGAAGATTCAAGTTGCCCATCAAAACTACATTGTCTACGGGGATTTTTAGGTCGTTTTCCTTTTGAATCATGCCTTCACCACTCCAACCTGCTTTTTGAGACAATTCTGCTTGTTTTTCAAAAGAAGCTCAATTACCTCTTCATCAGTAGTCTGATTAAAATCAACGTAGAATTGGCCTATGGCCTGAAAGTACTCTGGAGTATAGAGGCATACGACGCGGTCAGCTTGTTTGTTTAATTCTTCAATTGTAGATGGTGGAGCTACTGGGACAGCAACGATGACTGTTCTTGCCCCTTTATTTTTTACAGAAGCCAACGCAGCCTTCATTGTCGACCCTGTAGCTATTCCATCGTCAACAGCGATAACATCTCGACCTTTCAAGTTGGGATAAGGCTCATTTCCCCGGTACACTTTGAGCCGCCGCTCAATTTCACTTTTTTGCCGAGAACTCTCTGCTCGTATGTAATCCTGAGAAACCCCAAGATAAGAAACCAAGCGTTCATCAAGAATTATTGTACCATCTTCAGTCATGGCACCAATCGCTAATTCAGCATTATCAGGCGCACCAATCTTTCGAGGAATAATAACATCCAACGGCAAACTAAGTTCATCAGCAATCTCATAGCCCACAACTACTCCACCCCGTGGAATCGCAAGAACAATAGCGTTTTTACCTGCAAAATGACAAAAAGCCAAAGCCAAACGTTTTCCCGCTTCTACACGGTCAGCAAAATAGGCCATATCTTACTCCTCAGAAAAACTTAGCAATTGGATAATAAGTGGATTGAAATATAAAAAGTGGTTGACTGAAATATAGTCGCTTTCCTACGTTTCAATAAGTAAAATATTTTCGAATCTATGTTTTTTTGGTTAGTTGCATGTTTTCTTTGTCAAAGTTGAATTCACCAAACCTTTGCAAATAGTAGAGTCTTAAGTATTCACCGGCGAATTTAGGTTGGAAAGGCAAATCCTTAGCTGAAAGCTGCTCCTTTTGTTTTAGTTGTTCTTCAATGGCTGCCGCCGCAATTGGGTAGTTGAGCAAAAACTCTTTTCGCTCATTATAAACCACCAATGTCTGAACTGACTCATCCACGTAGGAAAGGTATGTTGGTAAATGCTCCATTATTTGGTTAATTTTATCGCTTAGGGGATTTGCAAGAGTTTCCATAACTTTCTTTAAGCGTTCGTCTAAATTGCTGTTTTTCTCCCAAGGATAATCTTCAGTAGGAAGCAAACGCTCAATTGCCTTGTCATCGCTAATAAGTTCAGCATTAAGCATAGAAAGCAAATCTTCAGCCATACCTAGGACAGATGAAACATCATCTTTTAAGGTTACAACATCCAAAATATTCAGCTGATCTGTCTCGGAATTTTTCTTCAAAGTCAATTTCATCGTTTCAGCTTTCTTGGCGTATCCAAGAACTCTTGGCAGATTTTCACGGAAAATCGGCTGCAAAACCTCGCCCTCACTACTCAAATTAGCTATTGACGTTAACGAGCTCTCAAGATACTTCATCGACGCCAAGATTTCAGTGCCATACTGTCTCTTCCAATTATTTAGTGCATTATGCAAGGCCTCAATGGCAATCCACGGCGATTCTTTTTGTTCTATCTTTTGCCTTGCGAATTCTATTGCTCCGTTTTTTTCTGGGAGACCTGGATCATACAAAGGCCGGATAACTCCGTAAACGGGCTCTGCAACTCCGAGAACGCTTTTGGCCAGAGCTCGACTTCCTTCCAAGATTCTTTTGATAGTTTCTATACGCTGTTCAATTGGCATGTCTATTTGGAAGTCAGCGTTCAAATTGGATTCTACTTTTAAGCCGCTGCCTTCGAGTTTCCCTATCCAATTTGAGAGTTCGCAGTTAGCAAAAATCTGGTATTCTGAAAGAATCTTGTTAAATTCTGATTCTATATCGTCAATGTTTTTGTTAAATTTCTTGAGTTCCTGGAATTTCTCGTTTAATTCGGCAGGTTCATAGTAGTGCTCGGCGAATTTCTTGAGGGTGTCTTCAAGTGAATCTTTGATGATTAACAGTTTTCCTTCAGGGGAGGAAACAACCACAGGAATATTCGCTTTAACGTTGTTCATTTGATCTTCAAAAACTTGTAGTCTACCCATAAGTGCTTGAGCTTTCTCAGTGATCTCTGAGTTTGTGGTTGTCTGTTTAGGAGTACTGCTCATGAATACAGCTGGAAAAGTAAACAATAGCGTAGCCAAAATCCCAAACACCATCGTTCCCCCGCTGACATTTGCCGTAAAAGCTAAACCAGTTTGAAGAGCACTCAGAAAAATAAAGAAAAAGGCTGCAGCACAAGTCGCAATAAAACATGGAATAAGCCGATCAGCAAAGGATCCGCTTCCCTGTGAAACCAATAGCCTAGAGAAAAAAACAAGCGCCAGAGAAAGCCCTGCTACAATGACTACAAACATTAGAATACCAGGAACAGAATCACGGTACTGTATTAATGCATCAGTAAGAGTGCGCCCATTAAAATTGGGATTCCAAGTTAACTGGCCTGTTATTGTGTAGACCGCTTGCGATGCATCATATAATCGAAACTGACTCATGGATGTATTGAGGTCTGCAAGAATTGAGTTTAAAGGTACAAAAACAGGTGGAGCTGACCCAGGCTCAAGCCACCATTGAGGGGCAGCTATGATTGCAACAGTATACTTGAAGTACTGAATAATTTGCAAGGGCACCGTGAGCAAAACGTAATAGACGATTGTTAGGCCTACCTGCTTTTTAAAAAATACTGCCGAGGTCAAAATTAATGGAATAGCCAAAAAATATGTTTGCGTAGAGAAAAGACTTACGAAAGCCAATATACCAAAGTCAATAGCAAGAGCACTTTTGTAACGTTGAAAAATTACTGGCAAAGCGATAAACAAAGCCATCCACACAACGATTACTGCTATTCGAATATTTTCTGCCCCTAAGAAGGAAAAAAAGTACAAATCAGCTAAATGATAGATCAAGCCTAATCCAATAACCGCTCCGCCAATAGGCATTCCAAACCTTGGATCCCTAAAAGTTACAAAACCGACTAGAACAGCAATTATAATTGGCAGCGGCTGAGGAAAAAGGGGTAACAAAGACATTCCGAGCGCCATAGCGACAAGCGTTAAGGAAGCAGTGATAATCTTAAGCGAAGTTGGCTCTGAAATGCGCTCCTGTTCTTTCTTCTCTAACCTTTTCTTCTTAACTCCGCTGTACCATCCCTTCAAACTTTTAGTTTTAGGGTTGGGTTTTTCTTGAACTTCCTTTTTGTCTTGTACTTTCTTTTGGCGACTAAACCATTTCAACTTGACTTTGATCTTCTCTCTTCCCTCTTTAAAGAGTGAATACCTAAAGCCTTATTTTACCATACTCTTCTTAAGCTTATCTGGAAAAAAGCGCTTGAAGTGGTAACTTTGCCTAAAAGAAAACTGCCTAAGTTATGGTTCTCAAAGAATGACTATAAGAAAGAGCGAGAAAATGAAAGTAAAAAACTTTCTGAAGAACTCCAAAATGATGACGGGACCAAAACAACTATAAAAGGTGAAACGGCAGAGCTACTTAGAATGGAAAATCAGACTCAGCCAAATGACAAAGAAAACAACACACAACAACCTAGCGATGCAAATCCACTGGCTGAAAAAGAAAATCAATTCACAACTCCAAGTGGTAACAGCACCCAACCAAATGAAACACCTGCTGTTTCAACCGAAAATCAGACGAAACAACTTGAAAATGATAACGAGTCAGAACCTCAGCCAGTCAACGAGCCACTATCAGCTCAAAGTGATACTCGGGAAATCGTTCCAGAAAGCGAAAACAAACTGGAACCTATCGCAGCTGCTTCAACTCTGACAGAAAGCCCTCAGGATATAATCGAACCCCCAAAAGAAAATGAGAATAAAGAAGCAACACCCGAACTTAAAATCAATGCAATATCTATCGAAACACCCATTCAAATTGAAAATGAAGGAGCACCCCCCGAAGCCATTGCACCCATTGTAGCGGTAATTGAATCAACTCCATCTAAATTAGAAAACAATGTTGCTTTAATTGAAAGCGGAGAGAAAATAGAAAAAAATTCTGTCACCCTTAAGCATCTCCCTCCGACGAGGGCAGTTGTATGCATTGGTGAATATCCAATAAACATTGTTTTGAAAGGTGTGTTCTCTGGCATGAAAGACCAAGACATATTGCCCATTTTTGTTGAAAAATCCATCAAGGATGTGATCAAATGGAGCAAAGGGCGGCTTGACAAAAACAATATTGCCAGCTTGGACGAGGATATTGACACTCATTTCTGGTATGATCTTTTTCCGCATATAGTTGACAAAGAAAGCTTTTTTGCACACATAAAAAACATGCCTGTAGAAAAGCTTCGAAGTGCTATATTTGTTTCGGCAACTTGGAGTGGCATTGGAAGTGCTTTATTTCCAACTATAAGTTCTCAATTCAAGGAATGGAACATAAAGACAGCAGGTTTAGCGATTTTACCATCAAAAGCGCAGCCACTGGATGGTCAATTCAATAGTCTTGCGTCCATCGGCATCTACACTTCAAAAGAAGCAACAACGCTTATACTTATTGACAGAGATAACCTTGAAGATTACACAGGTGTTGACAGAAGCGGCAACACTATAAGCGGCAATACTGCTGCGAATTACCTTCTTGATCTAATGTTAACTAAAGAAACGTTTGTGCAAGAACTTTCTGAATTGTCTGAATCATTTAGTTCTAAAATATTCACCGTTCTATTGGCATCAGGAGAAAGCTTGAAAATTTACGGTTCAATAGAAAATATCCTTAACACAGCCTTACTTAAACCTCTTTTCACTTTTGACCTGTCAAGTGCGACATTACTTTATGTTCTTGTCCGAATGCCATTTCAACTAAAAGACAAGCTACCGAGAGGAAAAATCGAGCTATCAATAGCTAACTGGTTTAAGGATAAAGCAAATCTTGAATCTATCTACGTAAGTGACCCTGTTTACGTGGAAGATAGCAGTGATCGAATTGACATAGGGCTATTTGTGGGCGGCTTTGAGACTGCGTCAAGGTTTACCGCACTGGACAAAAAAATTATAAAAGTGAAAAATCAAGCTATTAAAAAAGGCTCGATTACAGAGGAAGATTGGCAAATAATTGTCAAAAGTCTAGTGGAATAAAAGGATAGGAAAAAAAGGAGTTACAGCTCCTCTTTACTTTGTGTTGTTATTGCCGTTTCCATTCAGTTGTTTGATTATTTGTGTTGCTGAAACGCCATGCTCGAGTAGGTATGATCTTGAGAGATGTCTTTCAAAATCGTTTGATTTGTTGTAAAGCAGCTGCATTTCGTCGAAGGATTCCATGTCCTCTGGTTTTCCTCTGCCGCCGACAACTAGCACTCGAGTTGTCCAAGGATCTCTGGATTCAACGACACGGACTGTAATGGTTCTTGATACTTCGCTCGTTACGTATCCTGCTAATGCGGTGTAAATTTCTTGAGACATGTCTTCGGTCCACATATTTGGAGGCGATTGTATGGTAACCCATATATAATCTGTCTTGTAAGTCGGCTTGTAGCCCATAACGCTTGGTGTTTTGAAAACTCTAACGATGCTTTTCAAGTAGTCTTTGAAGTGTTCCATGTCAAGAATGTCTTTAAATATTACTTCTCTTGTTAGGTTTTCTTCTTGTTCAGTCAATATTTTGAAGATTATCTTTAGCTGTTCACTTTCTGTCAGGTCAGCTGATTTTTCAAAGTATTTCTTAGGGGCAACAATTTCAGCAATCATTTCGTTGTACTCTTTGCTTATATCAGCGATTTTGGTCAGTCTCTTACGATATTCTGATGTGAGTTCAAATCTTTTTGTCAATTTTTCGTAGAGTTTGATTGTGCTGTCAACTTTGTTTAGGTTATCAATCACAAAAGATTCTTCTTGCTCTATCCGTTTGAGCTCACGGTCCAAATCTAATAGCTGTTCTCTAGCATACCGTTTGCCGCCGAAAAGTTTTCTAAGCTGCCGCTCCATCTTTTCTTTGTCGAATTCCTTACGTTTCTTTGTCTCTTGTACTCTCATGACTTCGTTGTCAAAGTTGCCTCTTTTCTGCATGCGTTTCGCGAGGATTTCATTTATGAAAGTCATGTGCTCATCTATCATTTTTGCTTCGTCGTAGGGTGTTCTAAGCATCAGTTGAATCACGAGGTAAATCGTGGAGAGTTCTGCTTGGATATCTCTTAAGTCGTCTAATTCTGCCTGGCACTCTGGGAGCACTTCGTAATATCTTATTAAGGCGTCAGTTAAGTAGCGGGTTTCATCATAGGATTTCATCAAGTCAAGCGACTTCTCAGCAATTTCTGCTAGATT
The DNA here is from genome assembly GCA_963833575.1 of Candidatus Bathyarchaeota archaeon. GTDB lineage: Archaea > Thermoproteota > Bathyarchaeia > Bathyarchaeales > Bathycorpusculaceae > Bathycorpusculum. The sequence goes on from CAWHXY010000004.1 coordinate 26,671, forward strand.
CACCAAGTCATCCAGAATCTTTTTCTGCCTAACCGTGAACATTTGCGAGGTAGGAATTAATTGAGCAAGCCTTTCGAGGATCGTTGCTTTTCTTTCACGAAACTCTAGGTGATTCTTTGTTAGGTTGTTTAGCAAGACTTCCAGGTTGTCGAGTTTTCTTGAGCCTTCTTTCCGCAAAGTTAAATTAATTATTGCGTCTTCAATTGGTCCTGTCTTGCCCATCAGTTTAATGGTCGAGAGAAACTTCATAATTTCGCTGAGCCAGTTCTTAACTTGTATTTCAACACCTTTAACATGTAATGTTGTGTCATCTTCAAGGCGTGGATTGCTGTTGATAACTGTTTTAAGTTTTTCTTCAAACTGTTCTTCGTTGTAGGTACCTGTTTTTATCAAGTAATTCTTGAATAATTCCCTTGTTACGTCGTGATCTATGTTAATGACATCGCCTATTTCATTGAGTATTAGAAGTTTTTCTTTTCGTGATTCTTGCATGAGTTGGAGTCCTTCAAAATTAAGCTTGTATGCGGAAATGTACTCTTCTACTGGGTACATGACTTTCATCATGCCCAAAGTGTGCGCTGAATTGTTTGTGAGTCCAACTTCAGTGCCGATTCCACCCATCAGATCCGCCAAGTCAAAGTCCATTAAAGTATAAAGCATGTCTACAACCATGTCGTCCATTTCTCTTCGGGCGCTAACAATGTTACCTACTTTTGAGTAAGCCGGCAAAAGTGGCAAGTAAATTAGAGCATTGAGTGGGTTGCGATAAAGGTCACCGTATTCCTTGCATACATATTCATTATAGTCTTTATTTAGCCAAAGTGATAGTTCATTCATTGCCACAAATGCGGAGCATCCTTTTGCTGGCGGGTCATCTCCGCCGCATGGTGTGACAACAAATGCGATAATCGGAACTCCCGAACCTAGGACTTTTCGAAGATGTCTGGCGAAATCAAAGAATACACCGCTTCCAGTGCCACCGCCTAAACCGTAGACTAGAACGACTGTGGGAGTGACTATTGAGGAGAGTGCCTGCTCTTTGAACGAGTTTATTGCGTTTTTAATTATGCCTAGTTGATAATAGTTTAAAGCGTAGATTGCTTTGGCTAGGGCTCTTCTTCTGCCTGCGCCACCGGCCATTGGTGGAATAGCCATTGTTGATTGGAGCCAAGGGGAGTAGTTTTTGAGTTTTGCGCCTTCACCTATTATGTATTCTCCGTATTTTTGGTTGATGAAGTCAAACATTGCTTCAGCTGTTGGGAATTTTACTGATTGGGCGACAAGGCGCATTCTTTCTGCCGGTATCCCTGCTTTAACCATTGCTTTTTGGATTTGCTCGTTCTTTTCTTGTAGGCTTCTGATTTCTGGGTCAGCGATGTCGATTGCTAAGAGAGAAAGCCTTGTGAGGTCATTCTCCATTAGCTCTTTTGTTTTTTTATTCGATAGGAAGGATTCAACGATGTTTGTTCCGGCTGAACCTAAGCCTATAAGTTGAACGCTGTTTTGGTAGATTCTCGTAGCCTATCACATCCCGACTAATCTTTTAAGTCTGTCTTTGACTGATTCTAAGTTGGCTGACATTGCTCGATCGATTTTTGAAATGCGCAATGTTAAGCCTTCTAAGTCTTTGATTTGGTCTTCAACGACAAGTTGGAAGTAGCTAACTTTACCCCTCACTCTAAACCATAAGAATGCGAATACAACTGCAACAACCGCGACAACTGCAATCAAAGGTAGAAACAACGCTTGAGCAGTTGAACTGGGTGGCGCATTAGCTGAATTTAAATCGTTTAGCATAGCTGTGGCATCTGTAACATCTCCTGCGTTGGCGACAGCTTGAGATTCATTAAGAACGCTTGTGTAAAGTTGAATGTACCCTGAATTAACTCCCGAGGAGATGAGTGAGTTCAGATTTGCATTCTTTTGGCTATAAAGTGTTAGGAATGAAGCCATGCCAGCACTGGTTGAGTATGCCGTAATTTGAGAAAGTAAGCTTCCATCTGGGCCGTACAAGGAAACGACGTAAACTGGCGCTTCCCCTGTAGTAGAGGAGGGCGTAGGAACTATTCCGTAAACCGTCATAGTGAAGGTTCCTTGAACCCAAGCGAACTGTGCGTGATTTGAATTTGGATTAAAGACATTGCCTAGAGTATAGTTTTGGGTCACAAGTTGCCAATATTCGCCTTGTAACAGCTGCCGTAAACTTGTTGAAAGCGAAAGGTCCCCAGATCCACCAGTAAAAACGTTAACAGTGAACGTACAATAGATTTGTTGGCCAGGGCTTATCGGTCCAAGCGTCTGGTTCACTCCTTTGCTTGAATCATAATTAACGAGAAGGCTTTTCGTGGTGTAATCATAAATTTGGTAACTGGTTATCCAACTGCCCCCTTGAGCTTTTACGGGTGAGAATGAAACTGATGATACATAGATTGTGGTTAATAATAAAACGAGACTTATAGCCAAAATTTTCTTGTTCATTGGTAATCCCTCATTATTTTAAATTGGATGATTGGATGATGCATATAACACTTGCGCTAAACCGCTTTGAAATAAAATTTTAGCAAAAATGGCTTTTCTACCCTTAAAAGTCTATTGCTTTACAAGTAAAACGGACATTGAGATCATTTCTCAGGGCAAAGCATAAGAGATTTTGTGCATAACAAATTGTCAGTGGTGGTTTAGGATGGAAATCATAAACGTCCGTTTACCCGACAAAATAGCTTCAGATATCAATAAACTAGCAAAAAAACATGGCTTAAGCAGGTCAGAAGTTATGCGTCAAGCGTTAACTATTTACTTGCACCTTGTAGAAAACGCAGGAACAATGTTGCGCCCCACAATTTTCCAAGTAAAACCTGCCCAAATAAGTTACACGCGAAGAGGTGATGTTTCCATTCTCAAAGTTCCAACTGGCCACGCTATTGTCGCAGGGTCAACATCATCAGGAGCTGTCGGCCCGAAAATAATGGATAAAGTCAAAGTTGAGGGGCGTGTATTAGGAAAGTTTCTTGCTAGAGTTGCATTAATGGATGTGACAGCGACAGGTGCGTTTCCTCTTCTCTTATCTGTCACGTTAGGCGTGGAGAAGGAGCCCACAGGCAACCAAATAATGGATGGTATCAAAGGTGAAGCCAGAAGCATCGGGTTGGATCCTAACCTAGTAATCATGGAAAATACAGAAGACAACTTTGAAACAGTGCAAACTGGCGCTGGACTAACTGTCGTCGGTTTTGCAAATGAAGACGAATTAAGGATCGGAAAAACTGTTCCTGGCGATACAATAATTGCTATTGGCAAGCCTAAAGTCGGTGATGAAGTAATCTTGGCAGAGGCAAAAGGCGAAATTGCCGATCTCAAGAATATTATGCAGCTTTCACAAAAGAAATACGTTCACGATATTGCGGCTGTTGGAACTTTGGGCATAGCAGACGAAGCTAGAATAATGGCTTTCGGTGTTGGTAGACAAATAAAACTAGCTGAGTTGCAAAGAGTTGATTTGAATAAGTCAGCAGGTCCAGCCACAGTTGTTCTTGCTACGTTGAATAAAGAGAAACTTGAAGAATTATCTTCCCTAATCAGTAAACCCATCAGCATTATAGGGGAAATATTGTAGAGGTAAATGATCACTGGTTTTGATGGATTTTCATCATATGACCATTTCGATCAATTTCTCCTGTTCTAATCCGTGTTGTGGAAATTGGAATACTATTTTCTGCTTGAACCATATCGACCGTGATAATTTTTAACGGTTTGAGGCCCGCTCCATTGCGTACTTTATTAATTTTTTCGGCAATAGATTCTGTTTCTTTACTAACAACTAATGCGTTTAAGCCTTTGCCTGAAATTGTAAGACCGTAAGGGTCTTTTAATGGAATGATTTCTGACCTATTCACTAAACCAGCGTTTTCTAAGTAAGTGTGCAGTTCCTTAAACCTCTCGGCATAACTTGCAGTTATATGAGCTTTACTCATTTTTGAAACAAACTCATCAGAAGATAATCCGATAACAACTTTTTCGCCGATTTCAAAAGATTTACTTATTAGGGCTTTATGACCTCTATGAAGTTCGTCGAAAGTTCCTCCAACTGCTACTTTATCATATTTCTTCATGACCTACCAGCCTAGCGCCCTGAAAATCAATTTTGCTCATGAGCACTTTTTCAGAGGGCAAAACTTGCTTAAAAGCTTCTGCCACCTGATTAGCGTTTTCTTTAAGCACAAGGGCATGTACTGCTTCGCCTATCATATTCTGAGCTGCACCAACTGCGCCAGCTTTTTTAGCTAACTTAATCAGTTGGTGAACGTTCTGAGTTGCAAAACCGGCCTTCTTGGAGAATTCCCAGCAGCATTCTAGAAAGTTTTCTATGCTGGGATCAGTGAGAATTGTCTCTAAGGCCTTTTTCCCGTAGGAGTTTATCAGGCGCCTCTTTTCAGGGTCTGCTAATACTGTTTTATTTGGGACGTTTGATCGAGTAAAACCTGCTACAATTACGTAGTCTTGGGTTATCGGTAAGCGGTCGATTTGACAAGTGCCTGGCGCTCCGGGTTCAACAACAAGTACGCATCCGCTAGAGGATGTTAATGAGCTTACTGTTCCTAATCCTGTTTGACACTCAATTTCAGCTATATGGGCTATTCTGCCGATTTGGTTATAAGTTAAGGGCAAATCTAATGCTTCTTTGATAGCTAATCCTGCTGTTAACGCTCCCCCAGCGCTTGTTCCAAACCCTTTTCCAATTGGAACTTCAATTTTGTGGTTAACGACAACGGCAAAAGATTTTTGTTGGTAACTTAGTAATCTTTCGATAACCTTTTTTGTTGTTTTTGCTTCAGGCGCAAATTTATCATTAATAATAACGGTGATACCTGAACTTCTTGCTTCCTCAATAGTAACTTGCGTTAAAACTCCTTTTTGCAGCCCAAAACCACCTCCTCGAGCCCCTATTCTTTCCAAATCAACAATAGGCTTGTTTCCTTCTGTGTCGTGGATTTCAAAGAAGCTGGAAATTGCAGCTGGCGCGAAAGCTTTGGCGGTTTTCACTGTTCTTCACTTTTCTGATTTTTCCGCATTAATGTTGGAAATGCTCGATTGATTGCAGCTATTATTGGCGGTCCAAGGACCAAAACGAATGGGATTTCTGTGAAGAATGTGAAGAAGAAGGTTGATAGGGCTAATGGAATGGTGACGGGGGCACCGTTAAGAAAATACGACAAGAAGGGCGGTACTGTGATTGCGATTATGCCTGCGCCTAGAAGCATACCCAATACTGATCCTACTTCAAAGCTGCGCCATCTTGAGTTTCTTAGAATAACGACTGGAACAAGGAAAATAATGTATGATGCGGCGACTACTCCTATGAAGGCAGTTTTAGACCAGTAGTCGAGACCAGTATAAGCGTAGCCTACCCATATGAAAACGGCAGTAGCGATACCATAAGCTACAACCGGCGTGACCCATCGTATTTTTCTCTTGGCTATGTAACCTATCAAGAAAAATGCGACAAAATTGCTGGTTACTCCTGCAATTAAGCTAAGCAATAGGTTGTTTCCGAAGATAGCGTCGCTTAGGAATATACCAACTGCTGCGCCAACCCCTCCGACGAGCGGACCAAACACTACAGCGAAAACGGCGGGGACGATGACTGGAGGCCAGAATCGGACTCCACCATATGAGATAGGGATTAAACTATAGAATATGTAACCGACTGCAACATACAATGCTATGTTTAACGCTAACCCTGCAACGTCAATTGCTTTCAATTTTAACATCTTAACTTTTTCTTCCTAGTTGGCGGTATTTATTGCTGTTGAGAGATTTTTTTTGATAGATAAGACTTCCCTATGAATTGTTTAAACATGTTTAAACAACTGCAATTAAATTAATCCATAATATGGGAATTCGTCAAAAAATTCGAGACAAAAAATAATTGTAGAACTTGGATCAATTGATTAAAGTACAAAAATCTAAAATGCAGAAATAGAGTTATTTTTTGTGACGTTTGATACGTTCTGACCTTTGAGTTTTCATGCGCCAGTCTTTTTTTCTTTGGGTTGCCACCGTGAATTTTCCAGGCCTGCCCATGGGCTGATCTAATTTGCGGTAGCGCGAAATATTAACGTAGAATGTTTGGGCGTCAATTTTGTTTTCTTTTAGATCTTCAAGGTTCTGGTTGAGGTCTTTTTTGGCTTGTGCATCGGTATTTGCGTCAAATGTGTCTGAGTAAACCATGTAGGCTGCGTGAAATTGAAAGTTTGAGGGGTCGTCGAATAAAAGTTTCTCGATTTGAGATGTTGGTTCGTTATTGGTGTTTGGTTCGTTTGGTTTTTCGGTCATGTTTATTCCGCTTTTTGATGTAGGGATGATGGTTTTTCCCTCTTTTATACGTGTGCCTAAACTAAACCTTTTCGCCTAAACCAGCCCTAAACTGTTGCTCAGAAAAAACTATACATCATTATATTGCCGGAGTAGCAACATGTGGGACGGATTGTTTTACAGAAAACAACATTTTTCAGTCATCGAAACTCATACCTTTCAGCGGTTTGATTGTAGGACATAGTTTTAATAGAATTTCCTAGTGTGTAATACTTTATGGAACCTTATGTTGATGATATTGGCAGTTTCCCTTTGCCAGCGGGAATCAAAAGAGAAGACTACGTTAAGGCGTACGAATTGGCACGGGAGGCCATAATCAAGGGACAAGACCCGTCGAAGGATGCGTTTGTAGAGAAAACTTTCTGCAAAGTGGTCGTTGAGTCATTTAAGAAAAAACTTGCCACAGGCTTAGACGTAGTAAATTTTCCACAGCACTTTAATGGACTTAGACAAGTCGGCGACGCCATCCATGCCGCCATGCAGAAAGGTTCCTTTGTCGTCGACCAAGAAACCGCAATCCTACCAGAAATCTACGTCCTAAATCAAGAAGCAAAATGCCTGAGCGAAGAATATGGTAAAAAAATCCAGCTGCGAGTTTCAATTTTTGGTCCCATCGAGCAATACCTCAACGAGGTTGGCTCCACCGCTTACCCCGACGTTTTAGACGGGTTTGCCCAAACCATAAATCGTTTTGCAAGGAACAGCATCCTGAACAACAAGTACATCGAAACTAAAGTAATTTCGATTGATGAACCCAGCCTTGGGCACAGCAGCTTCACAGGCTCACCCGAGTTGATTCGGGAAGCACTTGAGAAAGCTTACGGTTTCCAAGGTCCAATCCGGCAAATTCATTTGCATTTTGCTTCAGGTATACACGATTTGTTAGCAGTAAAAGGACTTGATGTACTCTCGTTTGAGTATGCAGCGTCCCCAAAAAATATAGAAGCCGTCCCAAAAAACATGCTGGAAAAAGCTGATAAGCAAATTCGTGTTGGTATCGCCCGAACAGACATAGATACAATATGGGCAGAACTCTACGAGAAAGGCATAACCCAACCGTCAACTGAGCAGATTGTGGAACCTTTGGAAACCATAAAGAAACGTTACCGATTCGCCAAAGAAAAATATGGAGAACGATTGACGTTTACTGGTCCTGACTGCGGTTTAGGCAGTTGGCCTAGTCAAGAAGCAGCCGAGTTATTGTTGGAGCGTACAGTAAAAGCAGTAAAAACGGCTAATTCTAATTAGTTTTTCTAAAAAAGAAAAGGAAAAGTGGGTTTGTTTATTCTGTTTGTTCAGGTTGGGGTGGCAGTTCCTGGCTTGGCATAGGTTTCTTTCTTGCTGCTTGAGCTTGTTGTGCTTGGGTTAGGTCTTTGAAGCCGTAGGTTCCGATTGGAGGCCAACCTGCTTCCGGCATAGATGATGGCACTAGCATGATTGTGTTTGTTTGTGATTGCTGTCCTAACTCGTAGAGTATGTTCATCCATCTGAGTCTCAGACCTTCTGGGCTTGCCTCATACATTTTTGCTGCTTCAATCATTTTTGCTGATGCTTCGAATTCAGCTGTGGCTAAGGTTACTCTTGCTATGCGTTCTCGTTCAGCTTGTGCTTGGCGGCTCATGGCGTCTTGTAGGTTGGCTGGGATGATGACGTCACGGACTTCTACAGATGTTACTTTTATTCCCCATGACTCTGTTTTTTCGTCGATGATTTCTCGTAGGCGTGCTCCGACTTTTTCTCGTTCAGCAAGTAGCTCGTTGAGGCTTACTTTGCCGATGACTTCCCGCAAAGTGGTTTGTGAAGCCAATTGGGTAGCTTGGTAGTAATTTTCAACTTGCAACACTGCCTTTTCTAAATCCACAGGTTTCATGTACAATACTGAATCCACGTTTACTGGTACGTTGTCTTTGGTTAAGGTTGATTCGGTTCGGAATTGAATAGTGTCTAGTCGGGTTGAGATTTTTAATGGTGCTCGGTCAATTAATGGAACCAGATATATGATTCCGGGGCCTTTCAAGCCGACGTAGCGTCCGAGCCTTAATACGGGCATTCGTTCCCATTCTCTTAGAACACGAATACCGCTTAACAGGAAAAGTGCAACTACAATAGCTATAAAACCTATAATTGGAGTTAAAACATCAGCCAATTTTCATACCTTCAACTAGTGGTATGCGGTGCTTTGGAGAATTAAGCTTTTTGCTCGGCGGGTTTTACGACAAGTAACATGCCTTGCATGCCTATAACTTCTACCGGTTGACCGGAGGCTATTTCGCTGTCTTTGGCGGTTGCTTCCCAGAATTCGCCCATAACTCTGATTTCACCTTTAGGTTTAAGGTCGCTGGTTGCTACGCCCCTGGCTCCGATTAAGGCTTCTTTGCCTGTTTTTACTCTTCGAAACTGAGCTTTAACGCCCACATAAAATATGAACCCAACAATTAAAGCGACAATAATGAGAGTTGCTGCAATGGTAACTTCCACTTGAACGGCAAGACCATAAAATGATGTTCCTGAAATTGCAGCGTAAAATAGGAAAGCCGCAATAGTTACCAAAATTCCAACGAGAAAAGCTAACCCAGCGTGCATGCAAATTCCTTGATAGTTGATAGTTGGAGTTTACTTATAAGGCTCGTGTTTGTGCGAATTTGCCACAATTTTTTTCCTTTGTGCATTGGATTGCTTTATTGAATCGGGGCTCAGATCAGTTGCAGGTTGATACATTTTTTGACATAATTTGACACAAATTGACATGATTTGACATTTTTAGACATTGCATAATTCAAATGAGAAGCACCACAAATTATTAAGAAGATAGAATTCACCGTTTTTTATCTTGTTTAATCTGAGATCTTCGGGTAAGTCGATATTTCTTATTTCTCAGTAAATTTGAAATAAAAAAATAGAAAAAAGAAAAAGTTGTTTTTTTTTTTGCTCTAATCACAAATTAATAGGATAGGAGCAGTTGAAGCAACAACGCTTGCGTTGCTGAGTTGTGGCATCGGGTAGGGTGAGCGTCGAAGTGGCGGCGGATGCATCGGTGTTGGCGGTTCAAGCTCTAATGGTATTTGTTTTATCAGTCTTCTTCGCCTCCGTGAACGGTTGGAACGATTGTTGTTTCGATGAGGCTTTCTCTTCGTATGATTGTCAGTTTGGTTTCTTTGCCGATTACGTCTTCCGCAAGTAATCTTGGTAAGTCATAGAAGTCTGTGACGGGTTTGTCGTTAAATTTGACTAGTACGTCGCCCATAGCCAAACCTGCTTTGCGAGCTGGGGAACCTGCTTCTACACTGAAAATCATCACTCCGCTTTCCTGTTCTAAACCTGCTTGTTCAGCGATTTCTTCTGGAATAGCAACAGTATTTGCGATTATGCCAAGATAACCTTTTTGAGCTATTTTTCCAGTCATTAATCTGTCTGCAACGGCTTTTACTTTGTTTATTGGTATAGCGATGCCTCTTTGCCAAACGTAAGCTGTGTTTATGCCAATGATTTTGCCTTCGACGTCCACGAGGGGTCCGCCGCTAAAGCCGGGGTTTAGTTGTGCGTCGGTTGCGATTACATTTTCCATTGCTGTCATTCCACGCCAGCCTCTTATTGTACTGTTTACGTTTGTTACGATCCCAGTTGTGGCTGTTGGCTGGTTTCTATTGAATGGATTCGCAAGTGCGAAAACATATTGGCCTACACTTAGTTTTTCTGAATCACCCAACTCTATAGGTGTAAATTCTCCTTTCTCCGCCTTTAGCAGAGCTAAGTCACTATATGGATCTGTTCCAACGATTGTAGCGTTGAATGTTTTGTCGCCTTGCCCAATTTTTACTCCGTTACATCCTTGTAATACGTGATTGCATGTGATTATGTAGCCGTCTTTGCTTAAGACGACGCCTGTGCCGCGTGACATTTGCGCTTTAACGCTAACTACTGACTCCGAAATTTTCTTGATTAAGGTGCTTGTTGCTTCTGAGAGCGATTTGAGAACCTCTAAAGGGTTAACTGTTTGAGTCATTTTATTCACAAAAGAGTATACGTTAAAATGGTATTTGTTGACTAAGGAGCAGCGAAAGTTAGTCACAAAAACTTAGGCTGGAAACATAAACGGTGAATTGCCGTAGTAGGCAACATTCTGGGCTAAGGCACCCTTGGATGCATGAGAGCTTTGGCAAATCTTGCCGATATTTGACATGAGCTGGTATGATGCCTTTAACGCAAGGTTTAGGTTATTGTTCGTTAAGAATTTGGCTTCAATGTTTAGTGCTGTGCCCTGAATGTTTGCAGATATTTGGATACCGCCATCTTCGGTGATCCACTTTAACGTGACACCGTGATTGTTTTCTGAAATGCCCAACCATCGCAGGACACCGAACCATTTGCCCTTTAGCGCTAAAATAAGCTGTTGCGTCATGAGGTCTGATGGAAGAAATGTTTGAATAAGCGGGGTAGTCGGCTTTTCATTGTGTGATTGGTGAAGTTTAAGTTTAGTTACCTTTGGGGTTACTCTGTATCCTTGGGGTTCTTTTTTTACAATTCCCTCTTGCTCGAGGCGGCTTAGAACGCGAGAAAGCGTTTCAGAATGCAGACCTGTTCTTCTTTTTAATCCATCGAATGTGAATATGGCTAAGTCTTCGTTTTCTATTAGTGCCAACACGTCAGTATCCCGCTCGCTAAGGGAGTAGTCGGCTGGAGGGCTTTGCCAATTAACATTCAGAAGAGGTATCATTAGCTAATTCAATGGTCAAACTGTTGCTTTTGAAGGTTACCCTAATCTCGTAAGAAAACATCGATGAAGAATCCAAAATTTACACGAAGCCTTAAGATTTGAATCAATCAAGTAATAAGCGTGTTATCCTAAGCTTATCTTTTCTCCAGTCGCTATGTATACGATTGATTCGCAGACATAAACAGCATGGTCAGCTATACGCTCTAAATACCTGGTCATTAACACGCTTGAAATTACGCATTTGCTGTTTCCTTCTTCTGATTTGATTAGTTTTTTGACGTAGTCAAGGTACATTTTGTCTACTTCACGTTCTGTTTGCGAAATGGATTTGGCAAGCGTAATGTCATGTTTCCTAAGTGAGTCAATGCTTATTCTCACAGCTAAAAGGACGTTTTTACTCATTTCTTCGACATCCTCTTTGCACCAATTTTCGCATCCTCTTAAGCCGCTGAGCTCGTCATTAATGAATGATATATCAAGTGAATACCTACCAAGTCTCGCAAAGTCAGTGGCAATTTTCATGTACGATTTTATTGTTCTGAGATCACTAGCAACTGGCTGAAACCTAGCTATCAACTCAAAGCTTTTATCTTCAATTTTATCTACCATAGCGCCTAGCATGTCAGACATTTCACGTACTTCTTCTTGAACGCTTTTTCCTTTGAGGTACCCTTGAATGGATTCAGTAAGCGTTTCATAGGTTAACTCAGCCATCCTTGTTATCAATACTGATTGTTCTTCTAGCCCATGGTCAATTATTCTGCTCATAGCCATCTATCTCTTTATCCAAATTCGCCTGTTATATATTTCTCTGTTAACGGATTTTTAGGACGCTCAAAAATGTCTTTCGTCGGCCCAAACTCCATGAGTTGACCTAAATACATGAAAGCTGTGTAGTCAGAAACACGCGCTGCCTGCTGCAAATTGTGGGTAACAATAACAATTGTAAAGTCCTTCTTAAGCGATGCAATAGATTCTTCAATTTTAGCTGTTGCTATTGGATCAAGAGCTGAGCAGGGCTCATCCATTAGAATAATTTCTGGTTCCACAGCAAGAGCGCGAGCTATACATAGTCTCTGTTGTTGTCCCCCAGACAAGTTAGTGCCTGATTTCTTGAGATCATTTTTTACTTCATCCCAAAGGAATGCCATTCGAAGACTTTTTTCCGCCATACTGTCGAGAAGTTCTTTGTTTCTCACACCAGCTAGCTTTAAGCCTGCTACTGCATTGTCATAAATGGACATTGTAGGGAAAGGATTGGCTTTCTGGAAGACCATGCCTATTCTTCTGCGTATTGTGACAGGATCAACTTGAGGAGAATAGATGTTTACTCCGTCTAAGATGACTTCTCCTTCGACTTTTGCATTTGGAGTTAATTCATGGATTCGGTTGAGACATCGTATCAAAGTGGTTTTTCCACATCCAGAAGGTCCCATGATAGCTGTTACCTTGTTTTCAGGGAAGGTTAAGTTGATACCCTTTAGAACTTGTAGTTTTCCAAATCTGGCTTTCAAATCCTTGGTTGCTAACTTAACCGCTGATAAATCCACGTTTTTGCTGTCTCTCAAATCATTGGATCTCCTAACATGTCTTTTTATTAATTCTATTGATTTTTTAGCCATTATCCTACGTCTCCACTCTTGCTCCAGTTAGATGTCTGCCAACTGTAAACTTGACCAGAAGATTCAACCCCAGCATGATAAGTATCAGGACTAAAGCCGCTCCCCATGCCTGAGTTTGCCAAATTCTGGAAGCGGAAGTACCGTAATTATAGATAAGGACTGTTAATGAAGCTGTTGGCTGGAAAATACTTTTTGCAAAATAAACACTTGTTGAAGCTGTTAACAGGATAGGAGCGGTCTCTCCAGTTGCTCGAGCCACAGCCAACAAAATACCAGTTAAAAGTCCATTTTTCCCTGTGCTAATAACTATTCTAAGTACAGTTTTCCATCTGGGAATTCCTAGTGCTAGCGACGCCTCTCTCAAGGTCGTAGGAACAAGCTTCAGAGATTCGCTTGTTGTTCTTGCGATTATGGGAAGCATTACAAGACTAAGAGCAACACCGGCAGCAAAAGCAGAAAACTGTTTGGTACTTAAGACAATTACAACGAAAACGAATAGTCCTAAAACAATTGAAGGAAAACCAGTAAGAACATCATTCATAAAACCTGAAACTGTGGAAAGCTTAGATGAAGACCATTCGGAAAAGAATATGCCTGCTCCCACACCAATTGGGACAGAGATTAGGGAGGCAATACCAACCATCGTGAAAGATCCAACTATGGCATTTGCTATTCCTCCGCCTGGAACATTTGGCGCGGTAGGTAATCTCGTTAGGAACCCTATGCTTATGGCTGGTGCCCCTCGGATGAAAACGTCTCCAAGTATGAGCAAAAGGGGTATTACAGCTAGAACTACGGTCACAATTATCAATACTGTCATTAATTTGTTGAGAATTTTTCGCCAGAGTGAAATACCGGTAGGCAGATTAGACTTTTTCATTGCTTCATCCTCCTTCAGTTCTTAACTCGTGTTCCTCGAGTCATCCTCCAAAGCAGAAATCGAGCAAGAAAGTTAACTAATAAAGCTACAAAAAACAGGATTAGTCCTATTTCGATTACAGCGGATTGATAAACTCCTGAAGATTCGCCGAACTCGTTTGCAATTAGCGAAGATAGAGTGGCGCCAGCCGAAAACAAATTTGTACTAATGTTTGGAATGTTGCCAATAACCATGGTTACAGCCATCGTTTCGCCGAAAGCGCGACCTAGCCCCAAAACGAAGGCTCCAAATATTCCTGATCGAGCATAAGGCAATACGCTTTTTTGGGTGACTTCCCAATCTGTAGCGCCAAGTGAGTACATTGCTTCTCGCTGACTATTCGGGACTACACTCAACACATCTCGTGTAACTGCCGACATTGTTGGAATAATCATTATGGCTAAGATTACTCCAGCGGTAAAAAAATCGTATCCAAAAGGATTCCCCGAAAATAGGGGAATAAAACCAAGAGATTTATGCAAAGGCACCTCAATATAATCACGTAAAAGGGGAATTAGAACGAACACGCCCCATAGACCATAGATAACACTAGGCACCGCTGCCAAAAGATCAACAACTGTGCCTAATGCGTAGCCAAAATTTTGATGGCTTTTCAATTTCTCAGAGATAAAGACGGCTACGCCCAGACTAATTGGAAATCCTATGACGATTGCAATCGCCGATGTTAACAATGTTCCATATATAAAAGGTAAAGCACTAAGTACATTTTGAGTTGGTAACCACTTTGTTCCTGCCAAAAAACTAAAACCAAATGTTCTGATGGATTGGGCAGAGCCAAGATAAAGTTCAATCGCAAGTCCAACAACAATGGCTATAATGAACAGAGCAGCAGCAACAAGTACGATTTTTAGTATTGTGTCTCCTCTTGGCAGTCTGAATCGCAACTCTATAGTGCCTCAATATTTGGGTTAATATAAAAAAAATATGGGAATAATATCATATTAAGCTCTAGTGTAGTATTGGTGTTCCGTTGTATGTTACTAGTTTGAGCGTTGCGTTGTCGACGGCCACTATGTTAGCTGGCAATGGGACGTATCCTAATCCTGTTCCTAAGTTCTGGCCTGAGTTCACGATCCATGACATGAAGTTGACGAGAGCTGCACCTTGAGTTATGCTAGTTTGTGCTTGATAAACTAAAGCGTAAGTCATTGTAACAATTGGATAGACGGTGGTGGCTGTCGTATTGCCGTAAATGTTGTCGATTATTGAAGTTCCTGTCCATGAAGCATTTCCGGCGGGAAGGCCAACAGAGGCTCCTGCGTCAAGCGCGGCTTGAATGTCTGCTACGTTAGCTAAGACATAGGTGCCTGCGGAATTTTGAACTGTTCCGTAAAAGAGTGAGGTTTGACCTGTGTTTTCAAGTATGTAGGCAATTTCAAGCGGACCGATTGCACCATCTTTAGTAGAAATTGCTCCTGCGACACCAGCGTTTTTGGGAGCTGCTATTTGAGCTGGAGCAGATGGCCAACTTGGAGACGTGCTTGGCGCCCCAACTGTTGATAGCCAAGTGCTACTCGATTTGCCCAAGAAATCAACGAAGGCGAACATTGTTCCGCTTCCGTCAGATCGGTGAACTGTAGTTATTGTTGTAGCAGGCAATTGAGCAGCTACTGATGGACTTTGTAGTGCTTGGATAGCTGGGTCATTCCATGTGGTTATAGTTCCTAAGAAAATGTTTGCTAAGACTGTTCCTGTAAAATTGAGACCATTCTGACAAGCTGAACCATTAACAAGTTTCAAGTTATAAGCAGGTACTACTGCGCTAGCAGATATTGGTATGGTAAGAGCGGTTGTGCCTGATGGAAGTGCCGAGTATTGAGCTGCTGTCATTGGCGCATCAGATTCGCCGAAATCAACTACTTGTTGAGTGAATTGAGTAATTCCGGCTCCGCTGCCAACTGGGTTGTAGTTAACTGTTACTTGTGGAGTTACTTGTTGATAAGCTGGTTGCCAAACAGACATTAATGGGGCCACAAGTGTGCCTCCTGCGCCGTTAAGGGTTGCAGGCGATATTGTTGGCGTTGGAGTTGGTGCGGGTGTTGCAGTTGGTGTTGGTGTCGGTGTGGCTGCGGGTGATGCAGTTGGATGTGATGCTGGAGACGAAGTGGGAGATGAAGTTGGCGATGAAGTAGGTGTTGCTGTTGGAGTTGGAGTAGGAGTAGGCGATGGCGTCGACGAGGATGAAAGAGACATGTAAGCAAAGACGCCGCCTATTACGATAATGATTACGACGATTGCTGCGATTATTATATAGGTACTTTTCATTTTTTTTACCTTCAATAAAACAACTATTTAGTACTTTGTTATATGAGGATGTTCTCCATAAACAATATATACTATATATAATTCAATGTAAATATGTATAGTTTGAATGTAAAAGCATGGCAATAAAAAAATTGCAAATTAAGAGAAAAACATATACACACTTGACAAAAAATCGCTCTGGATAAGATGTATATAAAGCAGGAAAAGAAGCAACAAAGGAAACAGCATCATGGAGTTACATTTGTTATTCCATGGTCAAATCAATAGATAGCGCTCGCAAATTAAGAAATTCCTTCTCAGTTATCGGTTGATAGATCGTTTGTATTAAACAAGAACAAATGTTATGATAGTTTTCTGATGGTAAGAAGAGGATCGGTTTTGCGGACTCATTCAAAGTTGTTGAACCACCAGATATTTAGTTTTCATATTTCTACTTGCTACTACATATTGGCTAAAGGTGCAACATTTTATATAGAAAAACTCAATATTATCAATAGTCTATATAGATATACCTAATATAATTAGTATTCCGTAGAAGCATTAAGTTGGAGCCAGGTCAAGCGTGACTAAAGAAGTAGAAAAAATAAATGAAGAACAACGCAAACTGCAGGTAACAGGCGGATCAACATTTATACTCTCACTCCCAAAAGATTGGGCCATACGGAATGAGTTGAAGAGAGGAAGCTCAATGTTAGTCCGGGAAGAAGATGACGGCTCATTGTCAATTGCGCCCTCAAGTTTTCCGAAAAAAGAAAAACAAGATGAAGCATTCATAAAAGCTTCATTAAACGATAATCCTGATGCCATTATGAGAACAGCGATTTCTGCTTATTTAGATGGCTATAACATTTTGCATATTAAAGCACAAGGACAAAAAGTTCTCTCCTCGAAACTTCGAAACCATCTTAAAAACTTTGCCAGGCATTACCTAGTTGGAACAGAAATTGTCATTGATACTCCAACGGATCTGACATTGCAAGTTTTGCTGAATTATCCTGAACTCACTGTTCAAAACGCGCTCAGCCGAATGTCGATTATAGCCTCATCCATGCATAAAGAGGCGATAAATGCGCTTAAGAAACTGGATTATTCAACTGCAAAATCGGTTATTGAAACGGACCGTGAAGTAAATAGGTTCGGTCTTTACATAGTGCGCCTTTTGAAGTTGGCGGTTTCTAACCCAAGGATCGTTAAAGAAATCGGGTTGAATAGCCAAAAAGACTGTTTAGGATACAGGCTTATTGGAAAAGCTGTTGAGAGAACAGCTGATCATGCAACTAAAATTGCAGAAAATACTCTCCTTTTGAAAGAGCAAGTAAGTGAAGACGTTCAACAAAAAGTGGACCAACTGAGTGGTTTAGCTAATTCTATGTTTGAGAACTCAATGGATGCGCTGTTTAGGCATGATTTTAATTTGGCGGAAAGTGTTATTGAAAAGCTGAATCAGGTTCATAAATTAGAAAAAGAAACCGTGATTTGCTTGCAAACTGCCAAGATTGAAGAAGTGGTTAACTTGCGTCTTGTTATTGAGAGTGTTAGGCGAACAGCGGAGTACGCAAGTGACATTTCCGAAGTTGTGCTTAACTTAAATGTTGATTCGGTCCTCACTTAATTTTTTCTCTTTTCCCAAAAGAACTTTTTGCCGTATTGTAAAGGCTAAGATTATAAAAAATAGTGAAAACTTTTGCTTACAAATAAAAAGAAATATTGAGTATTCTTTGGTCCCTTCAACTAATGCCGTTTGATGAGTCTCATCGGTACTTTCTAAATTACTAAATCGCTTCTGAGAAGAAGATTACTTCGGAGTTTGGATTGACACTGTAACTGTCAACCAGATGAGCGGTTCCATCAGGGCAGTAGACTTTATCACCTTTTACAGTTTTTTGGTAGCGTTTGCTACATTCTTTAAGCTTGCAACAGCCATCACAATCTCGTGAGAGCATTCTTTTTTCACCTCTTCCACATGTTCAAAATAGAGATTATCCATGGGCGCCTATAGAGATTCTCCACATAGTCTATATAGAAAACTTTACATCAGGTTAATTCTCCAAAACGTTGAGAAACATTTATGAAACAAAGAGTAACCTCTCAAGAGCAAGATACATCTTATGTGTGAAAACGGGTTGAAAGTAAAGGGTATTTTCTTGGACTTAGACGGCACCATAGTTGACTCTAAAGAAGCCTACATAGAAGCCGCTAAAAAAGCGTTCCAAGCCATCGGACAAAGAACCCCAGAAAATAAAGTTGCCTTAGAAATTCCCCGAAGGCTCGAGCAAGGGTTAACAATCAAAGACATAACAAATGGGTATACCAAAAAATTTCTAAAAGTATACTTTCAAACATGGTATTCAATCAGTCACAAAAAAACCACGCTAATACCAAACGTTTCGGCAACACTTGAAACATTGTCACAGAAAGCTAAACTGGCATTAATAACCATGCGTCATGTCCCAGCGCAAGCCGTCATAAAAGAGCTAGAATGTTTTGGCATATCACAATATTTTACCCATGTCGTAACTGCGCTAGATACTTGTCCGAAACCGTCTCCTGAAGCATTAATAAAATGTGTGGAAGCGTTAGATGTTGAGATGTGCAATTGCATTATCGTGGGTGATTCAGTTAATGATATTCGAGCTGGAAAAGCCGCGGGAGCGGGCACCGTGGCCTTATTATCGGGGCTGTTCCAATGTGAAGAATTGATCAAAGAATGCCCAGATTTAATTTTGAAGGACATAACCGCACTCCCAGAATACATCAAATGATGAGTTCAAGATGTATCTAAATTTGCAATATAGCTTAAACTGCCTTACCAAGTTATATTGGTCTTGAGAAACAAAGTTTAATTAAAAGCTTAATCTTTAATCAATATTGGAGAGGGCTTCGGAGCGGGAATCAGGATGAACTTTGTCGAACTAATGATCGGGGAGAAATTGAAAGAATCGGATCCAGCCTTAGACATCATGGGGTCGGACCGCAAAGTTTTGCAGGTCGCCTGTCAAGACTTCACCAACTACCTTAAATTCCATTGGAACTTAATGGGAAAGGAATCAAATCAATGCGAACTCGTTGAGAAACTTGAGAATCTTTTCAAAGAAGACTCATCTGAGTTAGACGCGTTTTTGACAATTTGGATTGGAATTTGGTTCAAGAAATGGAAGGAGCGAGTAAAGCTGCTTATTGGCGATCAAAATGCTAGCAGATGGAATAAAATTTCAAAAACTATCGGTAACGCTGAACCGTTTTGGAAGAAGTTGGAAAACAAACAGGAACTTCAAGAGATCGTGGTGACAACCTTAGTTAAGAACGGCGAAATTTGCGGCACAGAAATTTTGTCTGAAAACCTCATCAAAATGGAGTTGGGAGAAAAACGGGTTCAAGACCTCAGCGACAGGGAAAGAGTTTTCACTGTACTAAATGAAGTATTGCGCAAAGCTCGAGAGATGGCTCAAAGCAAGGGGCCGCTTATCTTTGTCAAGATAGACAAAGGGTACTACAACACTCCAAGCCAATAGAAAGCTTGCATCTTCTCTTTCCTTAATTTTCTATTTTTAACAAATCAATTTAAGGCGTAAGTGGTGAATGCTAAAAAGTAAATATTTTAGTCTTATAAAAGGAATAAAATTATTTTAGTCGGTTTAAGAATGGTCAAACTACGCGTACTCTTTGAAGAGTTTTGCGCATCCATGTGTAATGTCGCATGGTTGTGGTTTCGCCATAGCCGCATGCTGCACAACGCTTGTGTCGCACGTGGTATGCTCGTCTTCCGCAGCGCCTGCATTTAATATGGACAGTTTTGCCTTGGCGCTTGCCCATTGATGGAGTACCTTTACCCACGGCACTCACCTAGGCGGAGGCGATATAAGGACTACGTTGTCTCCTCGAACGATAATTAGTCCCAGTTTCTTTTGGTTTTCAACTTGTGTCGTATCTTCTGTTTCTTCTAGAACAAGGTTTAGGTGCTGATCGAAACCCTTCAGTCTTCCTCTAAGGCTCTTTCCGCCTTTAAGTCTAACAAGTACAACTTTGCTGAGATTTTGTTCAAGGATTTCGGTTGTCATTTCGCTCATATTGGAATCCTCATGTATCTATATCTCTTCTATACTTTATCTCTCCCAATTTAAACCTATCTCACGGACTCTGGAAAAGAAATACTGGTTGAATCCTCATTTCTTAGAAGTGAAAATTTTAGTTGTTTCTTACATCAGATTGGGTTGAAGAGGTCTACTTGTTGTAGAACAGGGGAATAATAAGAGTGATAATTAAGAAACCTTTTATCACAAACTATCTGTACAATGAAGTATGGACAGAATCAGCAAGAATTTCGCATTAATTCTGATTATAATTACGGCTACATCAAGTCTAAGTTTATTGATGATTAAACCAGCATTTGCTCAAACAATACCTACACCTTCTGTTCCAAAATTCACCTTAAAGTTTGTAGATAATTCGTATGATTTACCTACCACTTCGTCGATAGACCCCTATACAGGAAAAACCGTGACAACACAATCTGGTTATCACGTAGAAAATAAATCGATAGAGGTCATTATTATCGACCAACCATGGATACGGCCTAATGATAATGAGTCGATTGATAACCAACTTACCTTAGTTTACAATATTACTGCGAAAGGACATTATGCAAATGATTGGACATATTACTCTTTTCAATCTAAGCAAGGTCATTATGGTGGTGTAAGTTCGGGCTCTTTTGTAACTGTTGCTACATTCGGCCTAGGGGAAAACAATGGTTCTGATGTTTATTCTTATACGTTACCGAATATTACTGCGGGGGGTCAGGTAGATTTTCAAGTTCAGGCATCCATAGGAACTACGGTACTACAATACAACCCTCAAGTTACCCCAAACCCATACAGTTACTATTATGTTTGGATGGGTGAATCAAGCGGTTGGAGCAACACACAAACATTAACCATCCCTGAATCTTCCATTTCAACTTCTTCACCAACCCCTGCCATTCCAGAGTTTCCAACTTTGATAATTCTGCCGCTATTCATCTTAATCCTATCAATTCCCGTCATAGTTAGACTAGGAAAAACTTGGAGAATAATATAACATTAAACCTATCTCACGGAATCAGGCGAGTGGCGACTCGATTGATTTGGCTTTTCAGAAATTACCTGGGACGTATTTACCCTTATTTCCATTTGATAAGAATAGCCATCATGAAATCGAGCGCACTTTCACGCCATTTCTCTTCCTCAGTTTTGTGCGAATAATTATTTTAAATATGTTTTCTATGTTAACACACCTTTTAAGCACCATTGGATTTTAGTTCAATCAACAAGAATCACGTGATTCTTAAGAGACGATAATTAATATGCATATGAAGCCAAGCACCCAAATTGAAGAAATGGCATGTTTCACCACCGACGCATGTTACAAAGGAAAGGTCCCGGTTAATTCAAAAATAAAACTGAAAGACGTCGATACTGGGTGGGCGCAAAATGAGGAAGCCAAATTCCTTGGAAAAGGCAAATTAAAGGAAATGGCAAATACAATTTTAGAGCAGAACCGCCGAGAATTGGCGAAAGCGCAGGAGTTGCTTTACGCAAATAATAGTTATGCTTTGCTTGTGATCTTGCAAGGTATGGATGCAGCTGGCAAAGATGGCATAATCAAACATGTAATGTGTGGAGTTAACCCTCAAGGTTGTCAGGTAACAAGTTTTAAGCAGCCTTCTAATAGGGAGTTGGAGCATGATTTTTTGTGGCGACAGATCGTGGCTTTACCTGAAAAAGGCGAGATTGGCATCTTTAACAGATCGTACTACGAAGAAGTCTTGATTGTTAAAGTTCATAGAAATCTTTTAGAAAATCAAAATCTTCCGGCGAGAAAATACAACAGCGAGTTTTGGAAAAACCGCTATGAGGATATAGCAAATTTTGAACATCATCTTGTGCGAAATGGAACAATAATTCTAAAGTTTTTTTTACATATTTCCAAAAATGAGCAGGAAAAACGCTTTACTGAACGTTTAAACAACCCTGACAAATATTGGAAATTTTCAGATGCTGACATTAAAGAAAGGGATTGTTGGGATGATTACATGAAAGCTTATGAGGACATGATAAACAATACAAGCACAAAATGGGCGCCCTGGTATATTATTCCAGCAGACTACAAATGGTTAGCTCGCTCACTAGTTGCGGACATAATGACCGCAAGCATACTATCTTTGGGTATCAAATTTCCAGTCGTGAGTGAGCAAAAACTGGAAGCGATTAAAGCAGCCAAAAGAAAACTGGAAAACAACAAATCATAGGATACTTCGGAATTGCTTTTTGAGTAGGCAGAAATGATGTTTACTAAATGGACATTTGTGACTACTGCTTTATTTCATTTGGTTCTTTAGGTTTTTTTCTCAGTATGGGAATTACAAATTCGATGACTACAAGCAAGAGTATGAGGGCAATTATTACTGGGACGCCTAACGCAGTATTTCTCATGAATAGTGTTATCCATCCGAGCCATGGAATGCGCATAATCACTTTACCGATCACGTAGTTTTGAGGAATCCCAGTGTTACTGTATTGAGAATTGGACCAAATGGTGTGGCTGTCATATTGGTTAATTGAAGGTATCGCTGGCCATTGCTGCCCGTTGCCGTCACCTTTGGTTTGGAAGTACCATGTGCCGTTAATTTCTTGTTTTGAAACTATTCGGTGAACAATAGGTGTGCCTGATGGATCAGATGGATCACGATAAATAATTATGTCACTATTAGGGTAATTCGCGTTCAAGTCTGCAGGGTTTACCCCTTGAATGATTATTATGTCGCCTACACTCAGAGTTCGATCAAACGGGTGCGTTATGCTTAACCAAAAGCCCTGCCAGGTTTGACTTTCCAAAGAATCATAAGGAATGCTCATGCTTCCGCTTTCCACAATTAACGCTGGATTAGAAGTGTGAAGCCCTAGTTGCAGACCAAAAAAGAAGCCAAGAACAATTGCTATAATCAAAACGATTGCGACTAAAGTTTTGAGGTATTTGTTTTTCCAAATCTTTTTTAAAGCAATCAAACGGTTGCCTCAGACAGCGATATTCTTGCTGACTAACAGTTCTATTAAACCTATCTCACAGGCTCCCTAAAAGAAAAATATTGATTTCCCTTTTAGGTCCGTGGAATGTTTATAAAAAATCAAAACAAATTTGGACCAGCTCAAAATAATTGATTTAGGTTAATATTTAACTTTTCATTCAACGCCAGTCCCGTTTCATTTGCTTGTACTTATAAGCATGCTAATGGATTATTTTCAGGGAAAAATAGGCAGGGTATATGCTGTTTACCATTGAGTTCATAATTACTTTCCTTGTTGCTTTTGGCTTAAACTTGATACCCTTCTTTGGCCCCTCAAACCTTTTAATAGCATCCACAGCAGCGATCGGCATGGTAAATGCTGACGCTACCGCCCTACTTACAATAGCTTTTCTTATCGCATTGGCAGCAGCCTTAGCAAAAGGCATCCATTACTTAATCACTTTCTTTGTCAGCGGACACCTAAGCGAGAAAAGTCAAAAGCGACTTGATTTAGAAGCGGGAAAGATCAAGCGCTGGGCTTTTCTGCTGCTCTATTTAGTTGCTGCAACACCCATTCCTGATGAACCAGTCGTTATACCATTGGGGCTAATGAAGTATAGTCCACCTAAATTTTTCCTATCATATTTCTTAGGCAAAATTACGATAACTGTTGCAGGAGCGCTTCTGGGCAGTTGGGTAGAAGCCAACTTTTCAGGTTTATTTAGTCCTATAGAAATGGTTGCGCTTTCCATAGCTCTGACAGTTGTCATCACAATTATAATGTTTAAAGTGGATGTAGGTAAGGAAACAGATAAGGTAATAAAGAAATTAAGAGGCAATAAAAAACAAATAAGTGACTAGTATGCCGACAAAACAAAGACGATACGCCCTAAAGGCAAAAGAAGCAAAACAAATTTTAGATGAGTCCTCAAAAACGTTAAAACTCGACATGCAAACGCTTTTCGGTAAATCAACCGTGGAAGTTGTGGAATCCGACGTAGGCGAAATCTACCTTATCGGCGGAAAACCCTTACTCTACAAAGCCGGCGACAAGATTCTACCCACCCTACACTTCACCGAGTTCACCTCCAAAACACCCAAAATAGTGGTTGACATGGGGGCTATTCCATACGTTTGCAAGGGCGCAACCGTTATGGCTCCAGGTATCGTGCGTATTGAAGGAGAATTTGGTAAAGGCGAGATTGTTTTGGTTGTAGATATGAAGTTTTGCAAAGCATTGGCGTTGGGCGAAAGCCTTTTGGATTCAACTTTGGCAAAGCAAACCAAAAAAGGCCCAATAGCTAAGACGCTGCATTACGTTAGCGATAAAATCTGGGACTTCACCAAAACACTGATCGAATAATTTCGCCACTTAATCCCCGCAAGGCGGATTTCAGAAAAATTAAAAATCTAAAATTTTGTCTTTTTTAGAATCTCAACAGATATAGCGCATAGAAATGTTAAAGAAAAGAAAATTAACCCTTGGCTATATTGCTAATGCTTAATTGGGCTTTGACGTACCTTTGTGGGTTCGTATGCTTTCCTTGCTCCTCCAGTTAAGCACTCTTCATGCTTTTTACTTAGGAGGTGATCCGGCCGCAGGTTCCCCTACGGCCACCTTGTTACGACTTTTCCCTCCTTACGAAACTTAGATTCGACACCGCCATGAAAGACGGCGCCTCACCCAAGAGTCGCTCGGATGGAACGACGGGCGGTGTGTGCAAGGAGCAGGGACGTATTCACCGCGCGCTAATGACACGCGATTACTAGGGATTCCATGTTCACGAGGACGGGTTACAGCCCTCGATCCCAACTACGGCAGGCTTTCGAGATTGCCTTCCCCTTTCGAGGTCGGAACCCATTGTACCTGCCATTGCAGCTCGCGTGTGGCCCGGGAGATTCGGGGCATACTGACCTGCCGTGGCCCGCTCCTTCCTCCACTTTATCAGTGGCGGTCTCCACAGTGTGCCCAGCACAAAGCTAGTTGCAACAGTGGACGCGGGTCTCGATCGTTGCCTGACTTAACAGGACACCTCACGGCACGAACTGGCGACGGCCATGCACCTCCTCTCAGCTCGTCTGGCAAGACCTTTAATCTGGCCTTCATACTGCTGTCGCTCCCGGTGAGATTTCCGGCGTTGACTCCAATTAAACCGCAAGCTTCACCCCTTGTGGTGCTCCCCCGCCAATTCCTTTAAGTTTCAATCTTGCGATCGTACTCCCCAGGCGGCAGACTTAACAGCTTCCCTGCGGCACTAGAACGGCACGTGGCCGTCCAAACACCTAGTCTGCATCGTTTACAGCTGGGACTACCCGGGTATCTAATCCGGTTCGCTCCCCCAGCTTTCATCCCTCACCGTCGGGCGCGTTCTAGCAGACAGCCTTCGCCACTGGTGGTCTTCCCGGGATTATAGGATTTCACCCCTACCCCGGAAATACCGTCTGCCTCTCTCGTCCCCTAGCCAAGCAGTATCCCCCGCAATCCAACGATTAATTCGGTGGATTTAACAGGGGACTAACCTAGCCAGCTACGGATGCTTTAGGCCCAATAAACATCCACACCACTCGGAGAGCTGGTATTACCGCGGCGGCTGACACCAGACTTGCCCTCTCCTTATTCCCCCAGCGTTCTAGACTGGGTAAAAGCCTTCCTCAGCGGATGGCACTCGGGATAGCCCTGTCAAGCTTTCGCTTATTGCAAAGTTTTCGCGACTGCTGCGCCCCGTAGGGCCTGGGCCCTTGTCTCAGTGCCCATCTCCGGGCTCCCGCTCTCACGGCCCGCACCGGTAAAAGGCTTGGTGAGCCATTACCTCACCAACAACCTGATCGGTCGCGGCCTCATCCTTGGGCGAAACTGGAGAGCATAACCCCAGCCTCTTTTAAGCAAAGACTCATTCCAGAGTTCTTCACCTATCGAGAATTAGCCCCAGTTTCCCGGGGGTGTTCTTGTCCCAAGGGCAGATTAGCCACGTGTTACTGAGCTGTGTGCCGCGCTCCCAAATTGGCTAGGAAGCGCACGACTAGCATGTCTTAGTCCTATCCCGATAGCAGTGGGGTCCGGCAGGATCAACCGGAGTTATGCACTCCAAGTTAATTTCTGCGGATCTTCTCTATCTTGTTTTTTGTGTGGTACGTTCTGCACTATTCGCATGATTTATGCCTAACTGGATTTGGAGGGAAAAACATTCCACTCAATACGTCAAAGCCCAATTCAGACCTAACTGAGCAATTAGTCAGGTCCACATTCGTGTCCCCGCAATTGGAGGCCAACTCCGTCATTCCTGCAAGGCAATCGCCGTTTCGGTAGGGGTTGAGCCGCCGCCATGTGAAAATTGCGGGGCTAGCAATTATAGCTGAATTCTAACAGAAGCCTAGTCAACTGATATAAACATTTCTTTTCATTCAATTGAACACTCTTCGATAACCCTCTGTGTACAAATTTTTTGGAGACGTTAAATTTTTGAATAATATATCCCATCTTTCGCCTTTTTTGTTCAAAAATGAGACTAAAAAAACGTGAATGCAACCTTTTGCTCACTATTTATTGTGAGTTAACAGATCTTATTTCCTTATACTTTCAAGAGTACTTCTGAGTAATGTTTCTGTAATTGTTTCTTATATTGAAGATTTTATTATCCGCATTGCAGGTGAATTTGCCGCCGGAATCAGTTTTGAGTCTATATTTAAGCGCGCGGTTCTAAGCAAAAAATTCATCTTCTGTTTAAATTCTTAAAATGTCTTCTTAGAACGTTTTTAATTATGTTTTTATTATCGATCTAGTTTGCCCCTGTTTGAATGTAGAGTGTGCGGTCGCAAAACACGAGTGGACTATGATATTAGCTGTACAGGTGACGTCAAGCGTAATGTTGAGAAATCACCTTGGTGTTGCGGCCAACCTATGATTGAGGCAATTGATGATTAACAAAAGCCAAACGATACGATTTCATATCGTTCAGTTCTTATTTCGCGTTATCCGACACGATTTTATATCGGTTGGCGAAGACGAAGTTTAGCAAATCAGGAAAAAATAGCATTGCTCCGCTTTCGTTATTATCAGCATTAAGTTGGGTCTTGCTATATTGTGTAGTTGTCGCCGGTTTTGTCCTCTTCGGCGACATAAAAAGTAGAGCAGAGTTTACAAAAATCAAGTGTCACCTCAGCCCATGTTGTTTTTTGATTTGCTAGTTGTTTAGCGATTTTTTTTGCTTCTGCTTGTATTCTAGGCAGGATGTCGTTGAATTGTTCGTTGCCTTTTGAGGCGCGTTTGGAGGTTAGGTATTGGCTGACTGCTGCTTGGGTGGTTTTGAGTTTTTTTGCCGCTTCAACCTGTGTTAAATGATAAGTGTTAATGAGTTCTTTAGCTACAAGGGACCTGAATAGAGGAAGCACGAATTTTCCAATGCTTTCGCATCGAGCAGTCATTTTTGTTCGGCATTATAACAGCATTATAACCTAATAAATTAAATGGAGAGCCCATAACCATGCTTTTCTTATGAGTGAAGTTAGAGCATTCTCAATAAATCGGCTTTAGTGATTATGCCTTCAACGTTTCCTTTTTTTGCCACCAAAACTGCCTGATACGTTTGCAAGAGGCTAGAAATTAGAGACAAAGGTGCATCTTCGGCAACTTGAGGGAAAGCTTCCTCCATAATGTTTTCTATGGGCAGATTAGAGATTTGTTCCAAATCTTTGCCAGCCAAAATCTCGCGCAAAATCGTTTTTTCAGAAATGCTCCCTACAGACTGTTTGCCGTTAAACACAGGAATCTGGGAGTAACCGTGCTCTTTCATGAGCGTGACAACCTTCAAAATGGGCTCATTTTTCTGTACGCTTATAACTTGGTTTGGCACAACTTTTCTTTCTTGAATTTTGGTTTTAGCCTCTAGCCTTTCGATAACATCGAAGATTGTTCGTACTTTGGTGAATGATGAGTCGATGGTTCCCGCTTCTAGCTTGGCGATTAAAGATTGACTTACTCCCGCCATTTTGGCTAGTTCTGACTGTTTTAGGCCCAGTTGGCGTCTGCGTTTTGCGATGTCATCTAAGGTTGGGAACATAGTTTAATAACTGGTTGCTTGAAGTAATATTCTTTTTGGAATATTTTTGTCAAAAACTAATATAACGCCGTTATGCAATATTGCCCTGTAAAAGGTGAAACCTAATGACCACAAAAAACCTTGACACTCTTGCAATCCACGCTGGACAAGAAACAGCTGACCCAGCAACAAACGCAAGAGCAGTCCCAATATATCAAACAGCCTCCTACATATTCAAAGATACAGAGCAAGCAGCAAATTTGTTTGCACTCAAAGAACTAGGTAACATTTACACCAGAATAATGAACCCAACAACAGATGTTTTCGAGAAAAGAATAGCAGCAATCGAAGGCGGCACAGCAGCAGTTGCAGTCGCCTCCGGACAAGCAGCAGAAACATTCGCATTACTTTCTATAACGCAAGTTGGCGACGAAATCGTTGCAGCCAACAATCTTTACGGAGGAACATACCAACTCTTACATTACACCTTTCCAAAACTTGGCAGAACCACAAAATTCGTAAACTCACAAAAACCAGAAGAGTTCAAAAATGCAATAACCCCAAAAACACGCGCAGTGTATGCTGAAACAATCGGCAACCCAAAACTTGATGTCCCAGACTTTTCAGCCCTCGCCGAAATAGCACATGAAGCAGGAATCCCATTTGTCGTTGACAACACAGTCGGTGTAGGCTTAATTCGCCCAATACAATACGGAGCAGACATAACAGTAGCTTCAGCAACAAAATACATTGGCGGCCATGGCACAAGCATCGGGGGAGTTATCGTAGACTCAGGTAAGTTTCTGTGGAACAACGGAAAATTTCCAGAATTCACCGAACCAGACCCCAGCTACCATGGAGTCAAATATTGGGATACTTTCGGAAACTTTCCAGGTTTGGGAAATGTCGCATTCGCATTCAAAACACGCGTGCAACTACTCAGAGATATAGGAGCAACCTTGAGCCCGTTCAACTCATTCCTATTCCTTCAAGGCTTAGAAACACTACCATTGAGACAACGCAAACATTCAGAAAACGCTCTCAAAGTCGCTACATATCTAAAAACTAATCCACTGGTTAATTGGGTAAATTATCCGGGCTTAATTGATAACCCCAATCACAAGATAACGGCCAAATACCTCAAAAATGGTTACGGCGGTATCGTCGGTTTCGGCATTAAAGGCGGTTTGGAAGCAGGAAAAAAATTCATCGAATCAGTTCAACTACTCTCACATTTAGCTAATATTGGCGATGCCAAAAGCCTTGTCATCCATCCAGCATCAACAACGCATCAACAACTGACTGCTGAGGAACAGAAGGCAACAGGTGTCACTCAAGACTACATCAGACTATCAATAGGCATTGAAGACCCTGAAGACATCATTGGAGAGATAGAACAAGCATTAAAAAAATCAGCTAAACCCTAACCCCCATTTGTGGAGGAAACAAAATTAGCAGACGCTAATCAAACACTTGAGAACAAAGAAACAAAATACTTCACATTCGTTAACCCACCAGAGGAGCTGCGTCTTGAATCTGGCGAGAAGTTAGGTCCAATAACGATTGCTTAC
Organism: Candidatus Bathyarchaeota archaeon; assembly: GCA_963833575.1. GTDB lineage: Archaea > Thermoproteota > Bathyarchaeia > Bathyarchaeales > Bathycorpusculaceae > Bathycorpusculum. The sequence goes on from CAWHXY010000004.1 coordinate 56,233, forward strand.
GAAACTTATGGGGAGTTAAACGCACACAAATCAAACGCGATTCTTGTCCTTCATGCCCTCTCAGGCGATGCCCATGCCGCTGGAATTAGCGGTTGGTGGGGCAGTTTAATTGGTCCGGACAAAGGCTTAGACACAAACAAGTATTTTGTAATCTGCTCCAACGTTATTGGAGGTTGCCAGGGCTCAACGGGTCCCTCTTCAACGAATCCAAAAACAGGTGAACCTTACGGCACTGATTTCCCACTAGTAACGATTACCGATATGGTTAATGCTCAAATTCACTTAATTGATCACTTAGGCATAGAAAAACTGCTAGCCGTCGTTGGTGGGTCAATGGGTGGTATGCAAGTTCTGCAGTGGATGGTCGCCTACCCAGAACGAATTCGATCGGCAATATCCATCGCCACAACTTTGAAGCATACGCCTCAGCAAATAGCTTTCAATGAAGTTGGTCGCCAAGCAATTATGGCCGACCCTGACTGGAAAAAAGGGCACTACTATAACTCATTGGTTCCTGCGAAAGGTTTAGCGGTGGCACGAATGATTGGACACATAACGTACATGAGTGATTCTTCAATGGCTGAAAAGTTTGGCAGACGCGTCCGTGAAGACAAGGAGCCGTTCAAATTTAGCGCAGAATTTGAGGTGGAAGGCTATTTACAGTATCAGGGAGACAGCTTCGTTAAACGATTTGATGCCAACTCATATCTCTACATAACCAAAGCCATAGATTACTTCAACATCCTAAACGGAAACAAGAACTTATGTAACATCTTCAAGGGCTTAAAAGCTAAAGTGCTGGTAATATCATTCAAATCTGACTGGCTATACCCATCTTACCAATCTCAAGACATTATGAAAGCCTGCAAACTATCAGGTGTCGACACTACCTACTGCGAAATAAACTCAACTTACGGGCATGATTCATTCCTTCTGGAAACAGAGCAAGAAACACAATTAATCAAACATTTCCTAAACACTGTATCAAATGATCATAACGGCGGTAAATAATGACGCAGGCAACACTGAAAGCAGAACACAAAATCATTCTCGGGTGGATACCTAAAGAAGCCTCAGTGCTTGACCTTGGATGCGGCGATGGCGAACTATTATCGCTTCTCATAAGCGAGAAGCAGGTGCATGCTCAGGGAGTGGAACTAAGCGAAAGCTCTATCCACCGTTGCATAGCACAAGGACTAAGCGTCTTTCAACAGGACATAGACACTGGATTATCTGAATACGCCGACAATTCATTCGATTACGTTATACTTAACCAGACACTGCAGCAGGTGAAGAGGCCAGACTTCGCATTAAAAGAGGCTTTACGCGTCGGAAAGAAGGCGATTGTTGGCTTCCCAAATTTTGTGCAAGCTTCCGCTAGATTCCAAATATTTTTCAAAGGAAGAGTTCCAGTAACGAAAGCCTTGCCTTATGAGTGGTATAACACTCCGAACCTACATTTTCTCGGCATCTCTGACTTTAGGATTTATTGCAAAAAGAGCAATATCCGCGTAGAAAATGCGGCTTTTATTCGAAAAGATAACATTGTCAAGCTGTTTCCAAACTTGTTTGCAGAAATTGGGCTATTTCTTTTGTCGGCAAAATTCTTGCTTTAGACAATTAAAACTTGGTTTCTATTGAAAAGTCACTATTGGGTGATTTGTATTCTCAGAACTAAATGATGCTGAGTTCCACATGTTTTCGAAATAGCTTTTACCTAAAGCGATGAGGCTAGGGTTGTTAGACCATAAGGCAGATGTTTCCAAAGTGCCAGTTGCAGATGTAATAATCATTACTTCTTTTTCATCAATTAAAAGGATTAAGGCTGGAGGCGGTGTAGATAGAAACCTTGTAACTGCTCCTGCTTGTTTCTCAATCGCCATTATTTCTTCCAAAGCCATATTAATTGAGGTTAGTTTTTCGCTGACAACTCGAATTTTTACGCCTCTTTGCAGTGATTGCATGCGTGAATCAAAAAATTCAACGACAGCCCTAGGGAACCTTTTTCTTGAAGTAACAATATCAAGGCTCAACTGAACATTACTAGTAACATTATTTATTTTTTGGATAACAGCTTGATTTCCTGGAATGAGTATAAATTCAGAGGTCTCTTCTTCCAGTTGCTGTTTTTTGGTTTCACTTTCAGACGATAGTTTATTTGCTTTATTAATCAATTCATTATATTGCAGCATTTTATTTTCCGCTAAAATTGATACCCCAAGTTTTAAGGGAGTGGGTTTGAACATTGTTGGAGATGTAATGCTTTTTTCTACTAGGCCAATGTTTTGAAGCGTAGGCATTATTCGATAAACATCTTGTCGCGTTATGTTTGTTTTTTTTGAGATTTCCTTAGCGGTTGAAAGACGCGCTGAACCAAGAAGGGCGACGTAAATTCTTGCTTGGTTAAGGGTTAGTCCCAGTTCAGTTAAGGTTTCTGTTATCGCTTCCATGATCTCTCTTATCGAGGGTTTATTCGCCCTATGTTAATATTTTCCCAAATATGACCCCTGTTAGTGTTGGCAAACACTTGTACTAAATTAAATCTTCTTCCTGACTGTGTAATTCTGGAGATCAAAATACATAGTCCTCAGTTTTAGAAGGGGGATTGTTGTCAACACAAAAACAAAACTTAGCAACGGCGCCATATTCAAAAAGCAAATCTACGAAAGTTAGACGTGCCATCTCTATAATTCAATCCCAGGGACTTACTTACTACTCCCAAAATTACCTTAAAAGAAGATTATACAATAGATTTTTACAGAAAAAACTGCACGCAACATTAAACGATTGTGGCTGGAAGGAAATTAACTTTAAAGCTTTAAACCTGCACGGTTCAGCAAAGATCCTTCTAAACCCGTCAGATATGGGTTTTTCAAGGGAATTCAACGTTTACGGTTTCCGCGAACCCTTAAACACTTACGCATTCTTCTGCGATGTGGCCAAAAAGAAGCCTGTGGTTTTGGACATAGGCGGAAACCTAGGATATTTTTCACTAATTGAGCTACAAGCAGGCGCTAAAAAAGTCATTTCAGTGGAGCCTGTTCCATCCACATTTGGGTTGCTTACTAGGACATTGGAAAAATATAAAGAGGCTGAACCTTTGAACATTGCAATTTCAGACCACAAAGAAAGTCTGAAATTGTATGTTGGGATTGATCGTAATGTGACTTCTTCGTTTAGACAACTATTTGTTGATACTGGTCATTTATTGGCATATGAGATTATGGCGACGGCGGAAACACTTCAGAGCATGGAGGAGAAGTATCCGATAACTATGATCAGGATGGACGTGGAAGGACATGAATACCGCATACTGTCGGAGCGTATCCCTGACCAAATTGACAGCATAAATATTGAACTACATGTTCTGCCTCCCTTCAACAAAAAACATGCAGTTAATCTTCTTCGATGCCTAAATAGCCAAAACTTCAAGGTTCATACGGCAATAAACGAGATGAACTATGAATATTATGATTTTGTTCAAAGATTTGGATTAAAAAGGGGTTACACGTTGGCAAGAACGCTTGGTTCGAAATTAACTGTTTGCCCATGTATTCAAGTTAACCCTTCGTTTCAAGAAATAGTTGCTAAGATTCCTGAGCGAGGCCAAATTCATCTAACATTTGAAAGATAAAACATAGAATATCCGTTCCAAAGATCGAAGTTATTCATGGGACGTTTGTTGTTGTGTTGCTACAACCACTTAGTTTTAAGAGCACCAAGAACCAAGCAAGTATGCGCAGACTTACTCAAGAATGATAACTATGGAAACCATAATTTCTCCAAAATTTAAACGAACAACTGGGAAAGAGGTTTGGCGAGAAAACCTGCGTCTATCTATTTTTGCAGCTGACAAAATCAGGAGTACACTGGGTCCACAGGGCGCATACAAATTGGTTTCGTACAACCGTGGTCCCGAACAAGTAGTCAAGATTACCAAGGATGCTATTGCAATTCTAGATGAACTTGCAATTCAATACCCTCCTGCCGTCATCATTGCCGAAGCTGCCAAGATGCAACGTGAAGAAGCTGGGGATGGGGTAGCATCTTTTGTTATACTGTTATCTGCTCTTCTGAAAAGGGCGGATGTGCTCTTGTCCAATAAAATACATGCTAACATCATAATTCATGGTTACAGATTAGCGCAAGATCACGCGTTGGAAGTTATAGACAAAAAGGCTGTGGTTTACAACGGTAGAAAGGAAGACGTTTTAGACGTTGTTGACTGCAAAAGAAAGCTCTTAACATCAAATTTGCGATTAATGATAATTCAAGCTTACCCGCTAGCTTTTTCGGAAGGGAGATTTGATAAGGAAAATATTAGATTTTTAAAGAAAACAGGCGGCAGCATCCAGGAATCAAACTTGATCAAAGGAGTCGTCATAAAAAAAGAAAAGGCACATCCTAACATGCCCGACAGGATGGAAAACTTGCGAATAGCCATTACCAATGAAAGACCAGGAATAAACCGTTTGGATGTTAAAATGAAGGGAGAAGGTCCAGCTCAGATCAAATTAAATATTAAGAACGCAGACCAAATAAGAAAATACAAAGACGCTGAAAACAAGCTAAGATTTCAATCTTTAGACAAAATGGTTGCGCTAAAAGCAAACGTTTTGCTATGCGAACAACCAATCGACGAAAGTTTGAAAGATAAACTTCTTTTCGATGGGATTTTTACTCTTGAAAGAGTTGACCAGAAAGATACGCAGGCAGTTGCCAAAGCTACAGGCGCCAAAATTGTAGGAAAACTTGCAGACCTAACGGAAGAGGATTTAGGTAGAGCAGATGAGCTATTTACAGACAGAATAGCGCTTGAAAAAACAGTTACTTTCCAAGGGTGTAAAGGAGCAGCCTTTGTGCTCAGAGGAAACACTACTCAAACAATTGATGAACTTGAAACTGCAATCCGCAACAGCCTGACACTTCTAAAAGTTTTGGACGATGACGACAGGGTCTTACCTGGCAGTGGAGCAGCTGAAGTTCACATCGCAGAAGAGCTCAAACAGTATGCAAAGGACTTTGCAAGCAGGGAACAAATTGCGATTGAATCATTCGGAGATGCGTTGATGGATATTCCAACTTGCTTAGCTGAAAATTATGGTTTAAACCCTACCGACATCCTGCCTGAATTAAGAAAGTGTCATGCTGAAGGGCTTAGCAACTACGGTGTATCTGAACAAAGGTGCAGTGAAATGGTTTGCTCAGAACCAATTAAAGTGAAGCATTCGATAATTAGGAGGGCTTATGAGGTTTCATCTATGATGCTCCAGATAGATGAACTGTTAATCTCAAAAGAGATTCCCAAATTCCATAAAAAATAGCAAAAACGAAAACTGATGGAAGAAAGCAGTCTAAAATCAAAGCCACAAAAGCCAATAACTTTTGTTTAGTTTGGCATTGTAAAGTAGACGACCGCGCCTAAGGCAATGCTAGTAAGCCATAGAATAGCTGTAATAACCATCCATTTCTTAGTGTTTTTCGGCAGATCATTGAATGCAAAAATTAGCGTCAGAGCCATAGCAGGAAATCCTATTACGGCATGAACAATTTGTGTGATTGAGAAGGCTGAAGTTGGGTTCATGTTTGGGTTGATGTAGAAGAAGACAAGTGAAGGGAGCATTACCACCAATGCCGCAATCAAGGTTAAACCAACGGCACCTGTCATAATCCAACGGTGAAGCTGAAAAGAGTCTTTGTTTTTTATTTTTCCGAAAGCAAATCCTATGATTCCTAATCCAAGAGCAACGAATACTAGCATTAGAGATTCTTGTTGCAATAGAGGAGGAACAACCATATTAGCGCCCGCACTCATGCTCAAAACTTGGTTCTCCTTAAGAAAGAATCACATTCGGTCGTAATATACTTCTTTGTGACTGTGCGAAAGCAACCACAACAGTTAAAACTTGCTTTTCCCTTAATTTCGATTTAGTATTTTAGAGCTCATTTTTCAGGTGAAAACTAAATGATGACTCAAACCCCAAAAAAAAGTAATATCGCTTGGTATATTGCTGCAGTACTCATCATAATTGTCATAATTGCGTCAAGTGGTCTTACGTATCAATATACTAAACCAAACAGTCCTTCACCATCGCCAACCTCATCAACATCTCCTTCAGGATCACCGTCGGCGGGAAGCGTAACTATAACGATTTACGCAGGTGAAATAAATTCGTCAGTATACGGTTTTGGAAATACAGAAAGCAACATAACTTCGCCAGGGCCAACATTTACAGTTAAAGTTGGAACGACAGTCACAGTTGACTTTACGAATGCAGGAACCATGCAGCATAATTGGGCTTTAGTTACTGAAAAAACCGCTGGAAACACCAATTTAGCTTTCAGCAAAGCTCAAATCGCATCGGGAAGCTACGCCGTTTCGCCGGGAGGAAAAGGGTCAGCAACATTCGTGGCCAATAAGGCAGGAACATATTACTATATTTGCCAAGTAGATGCACATGTAGTGCTAGGAATGTGGGGAACATTCATAGTGACCCCATAAAGCCCAACATAATTTTCTCAAGATGGAAAATGTTAGGAAGAATCTGACGTTTCGTCAGAATTTGCTTTTTTACCTGTTGTCTCATTTCTCTTTTTACGCCTTGACAGCTTTTGCAAAGACGGAAAGAGTATAGACGTTCTTGCTCGAATGATCTTTCTTGTTTCAAGGCTAGCATGAGATTTTGTCATCAGCTTTTCTATCTCCATCTTGCTTCTTTCTAGTCTTTCGGTGAATTCTATATCAGAAATCTTCCCTTCTGACCTTAACCTTTGAACCTCTTCTATAGATGAAGATATTTTTTCGAATTCCTCATCGAGCGCAGTTTCCTTAAAAGCATCTGAATCAGGTATTTTACGCCTCACGTAACGGAATAGGATAGGCACCTGGATCATGATTGAAATAAAAGCGACGCCAAAAACCATTGTGTTTATTGTGTGTAAATCGGTTTGAGAAATGACTGCTGAAGTAGTAATTGTGGCTGCAAGCGCGATTGAAAGGGCACCTCTAACTCCACCTAACATAGCGACGTTGGCCCAAATGAGTGACATTTTTCCGCTAATCTTTCTAAAAAAGGCGAATATCGGATAAACTGTGGCAGCTCTGGCTGCGGTAACAGCTGCAAAAGCAGCGACTATTATCACAAGTGATTGGGGAAAAGTTTTGATTATGTTTGCTTGAAATCCTATAAGAAGAAAAGCTACCGAGTTACCAAGGAAGGCGGCTAACTCCCAAAAAATTGTTACAGCCTCTCTAGTAGCTGGCTCCATTGCGGTTCGAATAGTATTATTTCCAAAGTATAATCCTGCAACAGCGACAGCAATTAGTCCAGATGCGCCAATGCCAGAGGCAAGCGCATAAGAGCCGTAAACAACTACGATTGTCAATATGGTTTCGGCAACTCTATCCTCAATTAAACTCGACAGGATTTCACCTACGAATGCAACGCCTAACCCAATTAAAACGCCAGCACCGAGGGTGAACCCAAAATTAAGAAATGAACCAACTAAAGTTATTTGCTGCAATCCTATCGACGAGAGTATTATGGTAAAAATAATGATTGCAGTAGCATCATTAAACGCTGCCTCAGTATCTAGGATCGTTGAAAGTTTGGATGGAACTTTCACGCGTCGAAACACTTCTAATACTGTCACGACATCGGTCGGAGCTATTAATGCAGCGAACAGAAAAGAAACATATGAAGAAAGACCAACTACTTTCCACAAAATCAATCCTCCAACTGAAGTTGCTATCAAAACACCAACGGTTGCAAGTGCCAACGAAGGCTTAATTACTGCTTTCAGGTCGCTTCCACGAATATGAATCATCGCCTCAAAAATCAAGGGAGGAACAATTAAACCAACAAAAAGACCACCGCCGCCCCCCTGGATTAACTGATTATAAATTAATTGAATTTGCAAAGAGATGTTTTGCATGGGAACTTGAAGCAGCCCGCCTTGAACAGACAGCAAAGCTACAATTATGCTGATCAACACGCCGGTGAAAACTAAAACCAATGTATATGGAACTTTAAACCGTATTGAAATGAGGGCAGCTACAAAAGTCAAAAGCAAGAATGCTGATATGACTAATTCTATACTTGCCATCAGCCGTTCGCCCTCTAGTCTTAATTTTAATTATGCTTTTCATATCAAGGTGCTTAATCAATCTCTCGCTACCGATTAATAACCAAGCTCTTACTAACGGATTAAACAAAGCCTTAGCGACTATGGTCGATTAATAGCAGTATTAACACAAATTTTCTGAATTGATTTTTTTTATGAAAATTTCTTAAATAAAGTCAATTCCATGTCTGTTTGCCATTGCTAACTTGTGACTGTACTAAGCAACCAACACAGCTTTAAAACTAAAAAATTCTGACTATTACATAACCACTTTTCGAACTTCTGTTAGAAGTAAAACTAAAGAAATCATAGTGGTCTAAAATAAACAGGCTAAACCATGTCACAACCATTACCTCCCTCAGCGGTAGATTGGAATAATCTCTTCAATTTAGCCGCCTTCATAGCAATGGCAGCAGTAGCCATAGTCATGGGTGCAATGATTTTCTTTGCGATAAAATATCGCGAGAAAAAAGGGCAAGCAAACTATATTCCACAAATAGAATTATCAAAAGGTCGTGCCAGAGAAGCTGTGATTTTCGCCATGATCTCGATAATAATTTTGACCAGCCTGACAATAGCTTCTTACAGACTTACGCCTAATGAGAGGTTTCCTCCTCCAGTTTCACAAAGTTTAGTAATAGACGTGACTGCTCACCAATGGTATTTTAATTTCACTTATCCCAACGGAGTATACTACGTTGGAACATGTTATGTACCCGCCAACAAAAGCATAATTTTTAACGTAACAAGCGCTGACGTTATGCATGATTTTGGCCTAATGGACTTCAGGGTCAAAATTGATGCGATACCAGGTAGATACAACGTAATTGGGGTTACTACTCCACCTTTAGTTGGAAATAGTCAACTAAACTACACTATTCGATGTTACGAACTCTGTGGCGGTTCACACACCACCATGCAAGCACCGCTTATAGTTCTAGACCCTACTATTTTCAATCAGTGGCTCACTAACCAGACGGCCACAAACTCAACAGCATCAGGAGGAAGCTAAAAGCATGTATCAAGGCTTCTCCCTCAAAGAGTGGCTAACCACAACCAACCACAAGCGAATAGGCATACTTTACATCATAACAGCAGTCTTTTTCCTAATAATTGCAGGATCACTCGGCATGCTCATGAGAGTTCAACTTGCTGCGCCAATGCAAAATTTCCTTGACGCATATCAGTATGATCAAGTTGTCACTTTACACGGACTTTTAATGATTCTATGGGTTCTCACACCACTAGGAGCCGGATTAGCAAATTACATTGTACCACTCCAAATAGGCGCAAAAGACTTAGCGTTTCCCCGTTTAAACGCAACAAGCTACTGGACATACCTTTTCAGCGGAGTACTCCTTGTCGGAACAGTGTTTCTTCCTAATGGCGCACCAAACACAGGCTGGACTCTCTACGCACCACTAAATACCATCCAGTTTTCCCCTCAACCAGGAGCAACACTTGCAATTTTGGCACTTGGACTACTTGCAGTTTCAATAACAATGGCATCAATTAATTTTATCACAACCATCGTAAAAAACAGAGCAAAAGGAGTAACCTGGACACGCCTACCAATCTTCACCTGGTCCATATTGATGACTATGGCGCTGGCACTTTTCGCGTTTCCTCCGCTAGCAGCAGGACTGGCATTGCTAACAAGCGACAGAATTCTAGGCACCGTCTTCTTCAGCTCTACACAAGGAGGCAGTATTTTATGGGACGAACTTTTCTGGTTTTTCGGGCATCCAGAAGTTTACATTGTCGTGTTTCCGGCCTTAGGCATAATTGCAGAAGTTTTCATGACATTTGCTAAAAAGCCCCTGTTCCAGAGAAAAATTTTCATAATAGAGTTTGCCGCAGTGACTTTTCTAAGTTTGGGAGTGTGGATGCACCATATGTTCACAACAGGAGTGAACTATGACGTGCTTCAAGCCTTCTCGGTTACGACATTGGCTATTTCCATACCTTTTGAAGGTCTAGTTCTCGGCTTAGTTCTGACTCTCTATAAAGGGAGGATAAAGTTCACTGCGCCTATGCTTTACTGCATAGCTGCCATATTTACTGTCACTCTCGGCGGCGTCACAGGCGTCTTACAAGCCTTCCCAACATTAGATTACGCTTTCCGAGGCACATACTGGATAGTAGGGCACTTTCACTATGTCATGGCGGGAACCACACTATTCGGGCTTATTGCAGGGCTCTATTATTGGTGGCCAAAAATAACTAAGCGAAAATACAATGAAACTGCCGCCAAAATCACATTTGCAATTTCATTCGTCGGATTTAATGTTCTCTATTTTCCGTATTTCTTCCTGTTAGATATGCCAAGGAGAATATCGACTTACACTGTGCTCTCTGGCTGGGCATCTTTGAATTTTGATGCAACCGTCGGCGCTTTCGTTTTCGGACCCGCCGTCATATTGACTATACTAAATCTCATTATAAGTTACAGGAAAAATGTGCCTTGCGGACCGAATCCTTGGGAGGCAAAAGAGATGGAGTGGACAGGCGACTACAGCGGATCTGCAACTGTTACCCAAACAGCCACAACTCCCAACAATCTTGAGAACTCAAAGCCAAATGAGGATAATTCAAAATGAAAGATGAAAAATCACAAACTGAAGAAAACAAATCTAGCTTCATGCCGCTCATAATTGCCGGAGGAGTCGCATTGTTCCTACTGGGACTTGCAATTTACATTCCGCTCCTCGTGGCTGGACTAATCATCGTCGCGGTTGCACTACTCAAAGTATACAAAGACGGAAATGGGGAAAAGTTCGCCCAAACGAAAGAGACTGAGGAAGAAAAATTTCCTCTTGAATCGGTAAGTAAAGAGAAACTTGGATTATGGATTTTTCTTGCATCCGAAATCTTGATTTTCGGATCCCTCATAGTCGCTTACATATATGTTCGAGTGAACAGCGTTTCGTGGCCAATAGCAACGCAAACACACGACGTACTGCTCGGAATGACAAACACAATTATTCTTCTTACGAGTAGCTTGACTATGATTTTGGCTCTTTACTCAATAAGAGCAGGCAACGTAAAAGGATTAAAAATCTGTTTAGGCAGCACCGTTGCGTTGGGCGTAGCTTTCTTAAGCATTAAGCTCGGAGTTGAATGGCCTGCTCTTATCCGCAACGGATTCTCCATAAACAGTGGCTTGCCAGCCTCTACCTACTACGTGCTAACAGGACTTCATGCCATGCATGTTGCTGTGGGCTTAGTAGCAATTGGGTACTTAATGATTCGAACATTTAACGGAGGATTCACCAGCACAAAACATGTTGCTGTGGAAAACATTGGGTTGTACTGGCACTTTGTGGACATCGTATGGATGTTCCTCTTTCCGCTTTTTTACTTGATTTAGGTGAAAAAAAATGGCTGGAATAAAACTCTATATAGGAATCTGGCTTGGACTTGTGATAGCAACGGTTATGGAAGTTGTTGTTAGGTCTCTGCCAGGGGGAGAATCGTTAATTGTGCTTGTCATAGGTTTAATTGCCGGCGCAAAAGCCATCGTTATAGCGTTGTATTATCAGCATCTGCGTTACGAAGGAATTAGACTCGCTACTCTACCTTTAGCTGCTGTTGTAGGCGTCGTTTTCCTAGGAGTTTCTGCCGCATTTACTCTTGCAATGGGGATGTAAACATGCATAAATCAGACGTATCGCTTATCGCAATCATAGGTTTGGCAGCAATTTTCTACTTTGCAACAATGTCCATGCTGGTCTTTCATATTCAGCTTCCTTTAACGGCAAGTTCAAGTATTTCAGGCAAAACGCCAACAGTCAACATTATACTCTATGAGGGAGAAAATTCTGGCGGTCAATATGGCTTTGGCTATTCGCCAAACACTTTAACGTCACCTGGACCCACGCTTAGATTCACAACCTCCGATATTGTGAACATAACCGTCATAAACGTGGGAAAAGTACCCCATGCTTTCGCCATTACCAATGCCCCCCGAACTGGAGCGGGTGTACTCTTCAACGCTAAAATTGGATCAGAAAGCAATCCGCTTCAGCCAGCACAAGAAGGCTCAGTTGTTTTTGAGCCCAACTTAACCGGCTCGACATTTAGCTACATTTGCCCAGTTTCAGGGCAGGCTGAAGAGGGTATGTATGGTTCGATTATAATCAGCACGATTTCAGGAACTGGAATGGGAATGTAAACTTTCAATGATAGGACAAATAATGTTTATGAAGCAAAAAATAGGAAAATATGTTGAGCTTACAAAGCCAAAAGTGACTCTCCTAAATCTACTTGTAGGCGTCACTTGCTTTGTACTTGCAGCATTTCCTACAGTTGACTGGTTAAAATTGGGAGTGTTTGCGGTTGTGGGTTATTTGGCTGCAGGTGGATGCGGTGTTTTGAACAGCGTTTACGACCAAGACATTGATAAGTTAATGCCGAGGACTTCAAAAAGAGCAATCCCATCTGGATATGTAGACCAAATTAAGGCGTTAATGTTTGGCATTGCAATGATTGTTGGAAGCTTTGCCATCTCCTACTTATTTTTTAACCCGTTGACCGCCTTAATGCTCGGAGTTGGAGCAACCTTTTACCTCATAATCTATACTGTATGGCTGAAGCGAATCAGCCCTTGGAATGTGGTTATTGGTGGATTCGCTGGTTGTTTTGCTGCACTTTCAGGTTGGACAGCCGCCGTCAACACGTTAAGTTTAATGCCTTTGCTGGTTGCAATGCTTGATTTTCTGTGGACACCTGGACATCTTTGGGGACTCGCTATCAAAAAAATCAGGGAATACAGAAATGCTAAGATTCCAATGTTGCCTGTTAAAGTCGGCATAAGCAAGGCTTCAAAAATTGTTTTTCTTCTGAATGTTTTCACAGTGGCTTTCTCTCTACTATTTCCCCTTCTACAGCTCACAGGCATCATTTACTTGGCCATTGCGTTAGTTGCTGGGAGCGGGTTTCTTTTCCAAAATCGAAGCTTAATATTTTCTACTTCTGAAGTAGCTGGATTCAAAGTATTTGTTGCTTCAATGCCATATTTAACGTGTTTAATGTTAGGGCTGATTGTTGACAAACTTATCCTAATCTAGACGGGGCTTAATTCTTGGAACATGGGATTTTTGGGTAACTTCACTTATTTGTTCTACCCTGTCTGTCCATCCTAGACTGCGGTATAATTCAGATGCAATTGAAAGAGGCGTCACAGCTATTTTCTTCCCAACAACATAAACATAATCAGGAGTAAAATCGAGCACGTAACCCCAATCCCATTCTCCAACCTTAAATTGCAGGTTCCCTTCAACCTTAACTTTAACACCGTTTAAACAAAAATCGAAATAGTAACTTCTAACATAAACCGGGTATTCTTTGCCTTCAATCATTGCGTTTCTTGTGAGACGTTGGACCTGAAAAGTGATTTGCTGCGATGCAAATTCCTGAAATGCATAAAAAATTAGTTGTGCATCATCTTTTGACGTCACGATTTCTATATGGTCAGGTTCAACTTTCACTATTCTCAGGTGCTCTGCCAAGTCGCCGCTGACAACCCACTTAATATTAGTATTTTCAAGTTTATCATGCAATACAATCAATGCGTCGACGTATTGCTTTGGGGTAACACTTACGAAGTTGCTAAATTGATCCCAAAACTCTTTGCTTGTAATGCTCATAGCAAACGCTCAAAACAAAAAAAGGTAAATTTATTGTGTAACCAGTGGACCCGGACTTGCCAAGTACCTCTTTATTCCGTCGGCAGCAAGATAGACCATGGCTCCAGCAACATGAGTTCCAGCGGTTAAGTTATCGCCGAAAGTATCACAGATTTCTCCGGCAGCAAACAAGTTTTCACTTGTCCAACATTGCATCCATTTATTAAACACTGAAGTAGCAGAGTTTGAGCCTGTTCTTGCGCCGCCTCTCATATGGTGCCCCCACCAGTCAACGTGTTGGGATAGTTCAGCGACAGTAGTTTTTTTAATTGCTGAAGCGTTTCCCATTTTGCCCAAAATATCTGTGATGTAGGTTGATTTGTTAATGAGGTAGTTTGACACTCGGTATGTGTTGGCGTCCCAGTCCAGAGTTATTCTTCCGCATGGGTCTCCGTAAATATCGTTGTAGTGAGGATCTAAGTCGGCGTAATGTTCCAGAAGAGGTAAATTTGGGCCAGTTCCTGAAAGGGTTGCTGTTATTTTCTGGGGTATTTTTTCATCTTTAAGTGTAGCTTTCCAGGTGCTTCCAAAGTTAGTTCTACTAGGCAAGTGTGTAGTGAAGGTGTTGGGTCCACTTCCCAAATAGTTGCCAAAGCTAAGCAGAACGCCACCCATGAAACTCAAGTCATCTGAATGACTGAATTTTGGGTTAACCTCATTCAAATCCATTATTCCATATCCGCCGCCGGCAGCATTTCCACTGACATAAGTGTTTGCCCCAACATCTAGCTGAACGCTTGCGCTTGAAGTTGCTGGATAGTAGCCTTCGGTTAAGCCTCGTCCTAAAGAACCCGTGTGCTTAACAGGATCATATGGAACGCCCATGCCTGAGAGAAGCATAGCTCGTATTAGGTTATAGCCCCACAAACCATTGAACACGACTTTTGCAGGTTGAACATGTACTTTGCCAGTAGAATCATAATATCTAACGCCAGTCGCTTTTCCCGTGTTATCGGTGTCTATTCGAAACACGTAGGATTCAGTGCGTAAGTCAAACAATCCTGTGTTAACAGCGGCGGGTATTGTTGTAACATGCGAACTGCTTTTGGCACCTACTTCACATGGATAATTGCATAAGCCGCCGCACCATCCACAATAAACACAACCGTTTCGAGATATACCGTATTGATTTGTGTAACCACCGCTTATCAAGCCGTTCACACTTGGAAAAGGAGTGTAGCCAAGGCTTTCAACAGCGTTTTTGAAGATTGGCGCATATGCGGTTTCCGGGTGAGGAGGCATTGGAAACTTGGCGTTCGGAATAAATGGGTCTTGATTCGTGCCGACTACGCCGATAGCTTGCTCCCATTGGTTATAATATGGGACCATATCATCGTAGCTTACCGGCCAGTCTTCTAAGTCGAGTGTGCCGCCTTTAACACTGTCTACTATCGTTTGGTATCCTGCGTCACCATACTTTGCTTTAGTCATCGTAACGGGTTGGTATGACCAAGGAGAAAATCTTCCTAAGCCACCACCATAATGGGTTCCGACACCGCCAACAGCATGCCCTAAAGCATGATACTGAATATTTTTTGTGTAGCGTCTTACTGGTAAGGCAAATTGGCCGTCGGTGTTTCGAATTGTGAAAGTTGAAATATACAGAGGATGATCAAACTTTCGTTCCACTGCAATTGCCCATTCATCATCTTTGTTATCTTGCCGCCAGTCAGTTGTATAGTCCCAGAAAGGACCTTTTTCTATACCGACAACATTGTATTTTGCAGCGGTAAGTTCAGCGGCTATCGGACCGCCCATATGGCCAAGACCACATACCACAACATCGGTTTGGGGATGATTAATAACAGCAGACATTTTACATACCTCCGCCTTCTTTCTGAAGATCACCCAAACTCTTGGGTTTTAACCGAGTAGGCGTTCCTGCAACCATTAACTTCTTTGCGCCTAAGCCAATGTCGTCTCCCCAGTAATTACCGTTAAAAGCTAATAGTTTCCACCCTACTAATCCCTGGTTTCCGCCATATGCTGGATCAGCCCAGAAGCCAGCGACAACCATATCGTGAACTTCATTGAAGAATTCAGCGGCATTTGGACCCTGAAAAGCAGTCTGCAACGCTGTATTGCTTGATTTATTATCGAACAAATCTTGAAGCACCGATATCTGATCAGCAGAAGAAAGGATTTCAAATGGATTATTTTTTGATGCCTTGCTATAATTTTCAAGAAATACGAGTCCTCGACGCCAGAACTCTCTTGGATTAAAAGCATACTGGTAAGCTGTTCCCGCCTGTAAACGCGGCGTTATGGTCCCTGTATAAGATATTGAACTTTTCGTTGTGTTCGGATAGACTGCTCCTATAACAGAGAGGGCACCAGCTTGTGGAGTAACAAATGGCCCCTGAAGATACATGTTGCCTCCTTTTCCATAGCTTCCAGCTAACATGTGGTCAATAAAATAGATGACACCAGCTTCTTTGGCGCCTGGACCGTTGCTATCCGTTGGAATTATGGCTTCGGCTAAAGCTTCAACTATTAGACGTTCTGTTCCATTTAAAGTCAAGAATACTTGAGCACCTTGGTTCTGCTGCTGGCTCACGTTGTTCTTTTCATTATTGATTGTATTTTCAAGAATGGGAATTTCAATTGCGCTTGCAACTCCAACACCTATCGCCGCTGCAGCACCAATTTTAATAAATTCACGCCTATTCATCGGCAAAAAACACCTTAACTAGCATAAACAAAAAAGAGCTTTTAAGTTTATGTTGTAGTCTAGTGCTTGCAACAACAACCAAGAGCTAAGAAGATACCTACCACTTAACATCAACTAACTGGTTAAGCAATCCCCTATTCTATCAGGAAGGGTACTTCCTTAATCATATTAAAACTCTGGAACATCATCAAAGTTGTCGGAAGCTACAGTGTTTTTTAAGTCAGTTCTAACGAAGTCTTTCCCATCCACAGTTACGAGATGTACATCTTGGCCTTTGCGCCATTTGCCCATAGGAGTTCTAAAAACTGTAGCGTAGGTACAACCTTCCTTTATTTTTGAAATAAGGTCAGTTCTGGAAAAAATGATGTTCTCGCAAACTACACAGCCAAAATCCGAATGGCACTCTACACAATCTATTTGCTTCTGGTCGGGGCTAGTTCTGACTGCAGAGACTAAGTAATCAGCCCATTTATCCATATATATCGCCTGCCGCTGTCTTATTTCGAAGTATTATTTAACGCTTATTGAACATAGCAGAGAATATTTTAAAAATATTTAATATGCTCTAACAAAAAGAATTGGCTGCAAGGATATCTTTTGTCTATTTGAAGCTCAAAGTTTTGTTCCATTTGTTATAATAAAAACTAAAAAGGGATGAACTGGTTTCTACCGACAGAAATCCTGTTTTGAAAGATAGCATCTATAGTTTTAGCCAGAGTAGAATACCCATAATCAAACCGTAAATTGCTAATGCTTCAGCCAACGCAACAATCAAGAAACTTCTAAAGAATGTTTCAGGTTTTTCAGCTAATGCACTAATGGCTGCGCTACCAGCTGCGGAAATTGCTATACCTGCACCTAAGCCAGGTAATCCAATTGCCAATGCTGCACCGATTGCAATGCCAACTCTATCGAATTGTCCAGTTGTCGTCGTAGTGGTTGTTTGATTTTGAATTGTGTCGATTGTTAACGCAGCTACAACGCTCATGAGAGGCAGAAGCACAAGGGTAAGTATTACGAGCAATAATAGTTTCTTTTTCAAGCTACATCACTCCATTAACATTGCACACAACAAGCTTAGCTATTAACTTTTTTCTTAATTAACTTCTTTTCTCTTCATTGGAGGAAGCGCTCGACAGCTCTTCACTCATCTTGTAGGCTTTTTCCTTTAGCACGTTGATTTCTTCGCGAAGTCTATTCATTTCCCTATCTTTTGCCTGCTCAATGGCCAGGTTAAATTTGTTGAAGTCTTCATCTAACTTGTCCTTATTTGTCAAAGAATAGGTGCTCCAACATCTATTTCACAACTAGGACGGGGCAATGAGCGTATTCAATCACGCGTTCGGCTACGCTGCCGATGAGAATTCTTTCGGCGCCTCTTCGTCCGTAAGTTCCAAGCACAATTAAATCCATTTCTAAGCCGTTAGACAGATGTACAATTTGCTCAAATGGTCTTCCCTTTGCAATCAAAGACGTTGCTTTAACGCCTTCTTTATCAGCTAAACCCAGAATATAATTGACGTATCGTTGACCGTCATCTTTGAGTTCCCTTTCGATATCTTCGCGTTCTGTTACTTTGGCAAATCTGTCGATAACAACTTCATCTAACACGTAAACGACCATAATTTGTGCATCGTGGGTTTTGGCGATGCTTATGGCGTATTCTGCAGCATGAATGCTGTAGTCGGATCCATCGGTGGGTACCAAGATTTTTTTTATGGTTTGCGAACTGAACTTCATTTTATTTTCGCTCCTTAATTACACGTTTGATTATTTTAGTTCTAACAAATTCTTCTCGATCTTTTTCTTCTAGCACCAGTTCAATCCATTTGGCTGTTTGGCGATACCTTGGGATAAGGACATAGTTTAAGGCGTTGACTCGACGCTGGGTTCTGCGTACATCGTTGGCTATCTGAAATGTAGTTCCTTCTGTTCTAGCTAAATCAGCGATTAAACTTAGAACACCATAGAATTGCTTGAATGCTTTGTCTAGTTCTACACTGGTGTTGGCAAATCCGTAGTCTGGTTTGACGTCAGGTTCACTTTGAAATTTTACAGATGGCACGGTTACGCCCATGATGCTTTTGTAATCTACGGTGTAGTGAGCTTCGGTGCTCGAGCCTAAAGCAACGCTAACAACTGTCTCTGAACCCTTTGCCATGTTTGCTTCCCTTAATTTTTGGTAAGCTTTCTCAAGAGTCTTCAGCAGTTCCTCGCGGGTGCTTTCGGCTTCATAAATACTGTTTCTTAATTCACGCAACAGTATGTCACGTTTACGTTCAAGGACTTCGCGACCGGACTCTGCGAGGTTCAATGTCTTTTTTGTTTGAATCAAGTTTATTCTTGTGGGACTAACATTTTCAGAGGACAATTTTGCTATTTGACCTCACTGGCAAATTTAGGATAGTACTTCTGAATATATTCAGGCTTTATGCTAGTTAATTCTTCGTCGGGTAACAATGAAAGCACATCCCAAGCAATTGAAAGTGTCTGTTCGATTGTGCGGTTCTCATTTTTACCCTGTTGGATAAGGGTTTTCTCGAAGGCTTCACCGAAGCGCAGGTATTCTTTGTCTCTTTGACCCAAACCTTCCTCGCCGATAATGGTTACTAATGATTTCACTGAGTTGTATTGAGCATAAGCTGAATAAAGCTGGCTTGAAACGTTAGCGTGGTCTTCTCGTGTACTATCTTTGCCGATTCCGTCTTTCATCAGTCGAGAAAGACTTGTAGATACGTAGATTGGCGGATAAATTCCCTGTTTCTCTAAAGAGCGAGACAAAACGATTTGTCCCTCAGTAATGTATCCGGTGAGGTCAGGAATTGGATGAGTAATGTCGTCATTAGGCATTGTCAGAATTGGCATTTGTGTAATAGAGCCTTTTTTGCCATGGATTCTACCTGCCCGCTCATATATGCTTGCTAAGTCACTGTACATGTAACCTGGGTAACCTTTCCTGCTGGGTACTTCTTCCATCGAAGCACTAACCTCTCGAAGAGCCTCACAATAGTTAGTCATGTCAGTCAAAATGACCAACACATGTGTATCTTGTTCATATGCCAGATACTCAGCTAAAGTCAAACCAGCTCTTGGAGTAATAATACGTTCCACTGGTGGGTCATCAGCCAAGTTGAGGAACATCGCAACGTTTTTTATTGCTCCAGTTTCCTCGAAGCTTTTACGGAAAAAGGCCGCATCATCGTGTTCTAAGCCCATTGCAATGAAAACTATAGAGAAGTCTTCCCCTCCACTGCGAATCTGCGCTTGCCTCACAATCTGGGCGGCAAGTTCATTATGCGCAAGACCCGGACCACTGAAAACAGGAAGTTTCTGTCCACGGACAAGACTAGTTAACCCATCAATAGCAGAAATGCCTGTTTGAATGAATTCCTTGGGGTATTCTCGGGCTACAGGGTTCAGTGGGAAACCGTTGACATCGCGTTTTTCTTCTGTAAAGAAACGTGGGTGACCATCGATTGGTTCTCCGAAACTGTTCATAACGCGTCCAAGCATTTCTGTGGAAACTGGAACTTCTAATGGATGCCCAAGAAATCGCGTGCGTGTTTCTGAGGGCGATAAACCTGTCGTACCTTCGAAGACTTGTACGGTGACGGCTTTCTGTGTGATTTTGATAACTTTTCCCAAGCGTGTTTCGCCACTTTGAGTTTTAACTGCGACCAATTCATCGTAGCCTACGCCCTGCACGTTTTCTACCACGATGATTGGACCAGAAATTGAAGCAACCCCTTTGTATTCCAATCTTGAGCTTGTTTTTGCTGCCATAGTAATTACCTCAATGTTGTCTCCAACACTGCGAAGTTTTCATACATTCGCTTTTCCAAATCATCTAACAACTCGCCTTTATCGTTGGGTATCGAAGTTTTCATACGCATAATTTCCTCAGTAATTGGCAATTCTGCAACTTTGAATATTGGTGCACCCTTGCTTACCACGTTGTCTGCTAATCGGTGGTAATCCACGATTATCTTCAACATCTTGAACTGCTTCTTCGGAGAACTGTACGTGTCGATGGCATCCAAAGCATTCTGCTGAAGGAAGGCAATGCGTATGATTCTGGCGGTTTCCAAAATTAAGCGTTGTTTGTCAGGTAAAGCTTCTGGACCAACGAGTTTTACAATGTTTTTAAGGTCATCTTCAGCCTGTAATATGCGCATGGCTTCTTCTCGGTAACTGTTCCAGTTTTTATCGACTTGTTTATGCCACCATTCTGCGAGGTCTTGGATATAGCCGCTGTAGCTTGCCATCCAGTTGATTGACGGATAATGTCTGGCAGCTGCAAGTTCAGCGTCTAATGCCCAGAAAACTCGGGTGAAACGTTTAGTATGTTGGGTAACGGGTTCAGAGAAGTCGCCTCCAGGAGGGGAAACTGCTCCGATAGCGCAAATAGAACCAACACGTTTGTCTGAACCTAGGGTTTCGACGACGCCTGTGCGTTCGTAGAATTCAGCGAGACGTGAGGGCAGGTAACTTGGGAAGCCTTCTTCAGCAGGCATTTCTTCGAGCCGCCCGGATACTTCTCGGAGGGCTTCTGCCCATCTGCTTGTAGAGTCAGCCATCAAGGCTACAGCGTACCCCATGTCGCGGAAATATTCTGCGAGGGTGATTCCAGTATAAATGCTGGCTTCTCGAGCAGAGACCGGCATGTTACTTGTGTTAGCGACAAGAACTGTTCGCTCCATGAGCGGGTACCCTGATGTTGGATCGATTAATTTAGGAAAGCTATCTAGAACATCGACCATTTCGTTACCACGTTCTCCGCAACCAACGTAAATGATAATGTTGGCATCTGACCACTTCGCCAATTGCTGCTGAGTTACAGTTTTTCCTGAGCCGAAGGGACCAGGGATAGATGCACTTCCTCCCTTAGCCACTGGGAAGAAAGTGTCGATAACACGTTGTCCAGTGATCAAAGGAGAAGTGGCAAACAGCCTTCGAGTGTGGGGACGGGGTTCTCTGACGGGCCATTTCTGAAGCATGGGCAAGTCAATATCGGCTCCGTTTGATTCTATTGTAGCGATTGTTTCTGTAATTGTATAGTCGCCTTTCGGTGCAATCTTAGTCAGATTGCCTTGAACATTAACTGGAACTAGTATGCGGTGCTCAAATAGGGCTGTTTCTTGCACCGTGCCAAGTATGTCGCCGCCTACAAGTTTAGCTCCAACTCTAGCTGTCGGTACAAAAGTCCATTTTTTATTTCTAGAAAGTGATGCCACTCCAGCTGCTTGCTTTATGAAAGCACCTGTTAGGTTTTTTAATTCTTCAAGGGGTCTTTGGATGCCGTCAAAGACGTTACCAACTATTCCTGGAGCTAATTCCACCGACAGGGGACTTCCTGTGCCCAAAACAGGTTCATCGAGTTTGAGCCCAGTGGTGTTTTGGTAAACTTGAATGGTCGCTTGTTCGCCCTCTAAACGGATAATTTCGCCGATTAAACGGTCGTTACCTACTTCGACCATTTCATGCATGACTGCCTGTCCCATGCCTGTAGCCTCGACCACTGGTCCCGCAACGCTGATTACGCTTCCTTTAACGAGCATTTTTTATACCGACTCTCCAAACAATGTTTTCGCTATTTCAACACGTAAAACTGGTTTAAGTTCTTCCAACCGATTATCCAAGGTAACATCAAAGATTATTTTTCCGTCTTCGGTTTGGATTATACATCCCCCAAGATAATCACTGGTTTTTTCGATTAGCCTAAATTCACAATGCAACTTCTTAGATAAACGTTTCAGAACATCCCGCGTTAACCATTCTTTATCTTTAGCGTTTACCTGAATTGCAAGGTCTTTTTTGCCGATCCTTTCAGCGGCGTTTTGTATAATCTTTAAGAGATAATCATGATAACCGTCAGTTTTTACAAAATTTCTAAATTCAACCAAAGCTTTCTCGAAAACGGCATCAACTAAATCTTCTTTTGTCCGAAGCAAACGATTCCTCATTTCCACCTCAGTAACGGAAGCAATTTTCCGCCTTTCAGCTTCTGTTTTTGACTTGGCTTGGGTGATTATCGCTGAGTAGTTTTGATCTGCTTGCTCTTTTGCTGCCTTCAAAATTTCTTTCGCTTCACTTTCCGCAGCTAGAATTGTGGCTTCTGCTTCTTTTTGCACATCGCCCACAACTTCTTTAGCAATCGCTGAAACACCATTTTTAACGCTCATATTAATTCACCGTTACATTTTGATGCCTAATATTTTACTCACAATATCGGATAATGCCATTTTATTTGCGGGACCCTTGCTTCCAGGAATCTCCACGATTAGGGGGGTGACTCGTTCCTGACGCAATTTATCTACTTCTTGCCGCATGGAGGGATCCGATGAGAAGGCTTCGCTAATAATTATCACACCAATATCGCTTCGTGTGAGAGCTTTAAGTAGTGCCTGTCGAGCTTCATCACTTGTGGACGCTTCGACGCCTTCAACACCAACTAGTCTAAAGCCAGTAATCATATCACTGTCTCCAATTACGAAGCCAATCATGTCATCGCCAAATATAACTTTAAATGTCTGCTGGTAAATCAAACATTCTGTTAAAAATGTTGCGACCAGAAAGAATGACCTCTACATCAATAATCTGCGTTAAAAAAGACGTAGAGCCGATTTTGGAAGCATTGAGTAACTTCGGAGAATTCCATATAGAACAGACGACTCAAGACAACGCAGGTTTAACTGAGTATAACGAGAGCATCCAGAAGATCGAAGGATCTCTTGCAGATGTAAACATATTGATTAATCAGATTGTAAAAGAAAAATCAAGTCTCCTTAGCATTTTCCAATTAACGCAACCGACAATAACTCAGGTTACAGCCGAGAATTGGCACGCCTTATTGGAAGCTACCAGCCAAAAAATTTCAACCCTGAAAAAAGAAGTAGACAGCCTCAATGAAGCCCTTTCGTTCAATCAAGAAAAAACTGAACAACTCAATCACATCAAAAGCATGTTGGAAAGGCTCACCATAATGGAAGTAGACCTTGTTGCTATGGAAGATTTGAAGTTAATTTATGTTGCAGTTGCAAGTGTACCGACCAAAAACTTTTCCGGGTTAGAAACAGCCCTTGAAGGATTCCCAATTTTTATTAATCGTTGCTCCATAAGCAAAGAAGTAACTTTTGCGTGTTTAGCCCTTCCCGTCAAATATCAAGCAGACACTGAGAAAATCCTGAGGACATATCATGCTGAAGTCTTTCATATTCCCAAAGAGTTACCACACGATGTAACTGAAGCACTAAAAGAAGTTAACAAGCAACTAAAAGAAAACGCAGGCAAAGAAAAAGGTCTGTGTGATTCACTCAATAAATTAGGTGAGGAAAACAAAAATAATCTTGAATCTTTGAAGGAAACTTCAGAAAACATTCTCACCCTTTTGCAGGCTGAAAGAAAAATATTACAGTCAGGTCGGCTTGCAACTGTTAAAGGATTCGTGCCACAAAAAAAATTCAAAGAACTCAACGAAAAAGTTACTGGCATGCTCGACGGAAAAGTTATAGTTTTGAAAAATGAAGTGGCTGTGTCTGCAGATCCCCCTACCAAAATTAGCCACAGCTGGTTCATCAGTCCCTTTGAAGAACTCACTAAACTTTACGGTTTGCCACACTACAATGAGTTAGACCCGACATCATTGATGGCGATCAGTTTCCCTATTCTTTTCGGGTTAATGTTTGGCGACATGGGTCATGGATTAATTCTGCTGGTCGGTGGATTGGCAATGTTTTTCCTAATTAAGAAAAACGATGGAATAAGAAATGTCTGTTGGATAATGGCGACCTGTGGAGCAGCTGCCATAGTCGCGGGAGCGCTCTACGGCGAGTTTTTCGGCAAGGCATTGTTTCCGGCTTTATGGTTCGACCCTTTTAGCCCAACCACTAACGTATTCAGCTTCTTAATCTTCGCACTAGTAATAGGCGTCATACAAATCTTAAGCGGATTAGTGTTGGAGATGGCGAATTTTACGATCCAGCGTGATTTCGTTAATGCCATTTTCTTCTCAGTTCCCAGAATAGCATTTTACGTATGTTCAGTTTTGCTCATCGTAATTTATAAGTTAAATATCGCGGTATGGTTTTCAGGCCCTGTATTGCTGATTGTAATTCCGTTTATTTTAATGGTTATTGCGAAGCCAACTTTTATTGCGTTTTCGCATCTTTCATTTCGATCCATTGAAACCCAAGGTGAAGAGGAGTTGGCGTCTCAAGCCCACGAAGGCTCCTTTGGCCAAAGCCTTTTTGAAGGGGGAGACTTCATGACCCGTTTGCTCAGTAACACTATCTCCTATAGTCGTATTCTTGCTTTACTTATGGCGCACTGGGCCTTACTTCTCGTGACATATACCGTAGCCAATTTGATTGGTTTTTCTTCAATCGTTAGCTTGATTATCAGTTGTATAGTCATAGTTGGTGGGAACATCTTCGTGATTGCGCTTGAAGGATTAATTGTTTTCATCCACACGTTAAGACTACACTTTTACGAGTGGTTCAGCAAGTTCTACAAAGGTACAGGAAAAGAGTTCAACCCGTTTAAACAAAAATTCACACACACTGATGTTGTGCTCAAACGGAAAAAAGACTCTAAATAAGTGGAAAAAACCAAAAACTTCTAAATTAAAAGTTGGTTCCGAATTTCTTCAGGCTTCATCGCAGAATCGACTGCCAAACTCAAAATCGTAAGGTTGTAGACTTCCGTTTCCTTCTGTGTCATGAAGGCAAGAGGTGAACCAATGTTAAAAGTTTCACTAATTGCGCTTGACTTAGCATGTTGATTCACCGCCTTCTTGAAGGCTTTTGCAGCGGTTGATATTGTTTCCTCAGGATTTTGTGCTTTTACAAAGAATTTTGCGTAGTAACTGTCGAGAACGATTTTAAGTGCCGCTTCAAAATCAACTGCAGTTACTAAAGCCTCCATTGTTGATTTGTTTAGGTTGAAGTAGTTTTGAGGAATTACAAGCCGCAGCCAATTGGGTTCGTAGTTTAACGCTTTGCCCCTCAGCAAAGTAACCAATGCGAAGCTGTCGTTTTCTATACTTGCGTAAAAGTTTGCGTAAAGCTGCTCTTTTTTTCTAAGGCTTTTGTAGCTATCGTAAAGTTTTTCGTAAAAAAACTTGTCTAAAAATACATCAAAAGATGAGGTAGAGGCGTTTTCTTCATAATTTTTAAGCCCCATATTCAAAGATGAAAAATACTCTGTACCCTTTAAGGCATGAATTATTTGGGTTGGAGTAGAAGCTTTGACGGCTTCCTCCACGACTGCACGTCTCTTAAGATAATCTTCCACAGAAAAGAAGATTTTTGCTAATTTTTGTTCAGAAGTCAGTTTGGCGCTGGTTGCTTTCATAAGCGCCTTTAAATGCTCAATTTCGAATCGTAAAAGATACAAACTTAGATATTTTCCTGCTTTTTTAGGAGAATACTTTATTATTTTTATATAAGAGTCGATGAGGTTTTCGTTAAATGCTCTTTCAAGCTTTCGGCTTGTAAGTGGAAGAGACAATTTGGAGATTTGTTCCTGATAGCTTGTATCTCGAAGTTGAGCAGCAAATTCACTGAGGCTTTTGTTTTCTGCGAGCGCCTTAAGTTTAGCCTCACTGAGGAGTTTGCTTCTTTCCGCGCCTATTTTAGCTAGAACAGAAGCATAATGCGTTGTCTGATTCAAATTTTAGTGTCCTCTAGTACGGCCTTAACAACTACTAAAACCGCTTTATCCATGTGTTTTTCAGCCTTTGATTTCAGGTTCCCGGCGGCTGCCTCATTCGCTTTTAGATGTTCATCCCGTTCCAGATTAGCTTCCTCTGTAGCTTTCGCGTAACGCTTCTGTGACTCAGCTTCGGCGTAAGTTTTGCTGTTTTCGACCAGTTTTTCCGCATCCTGCTTTGCGAGAAGAACCATTTTTTTTGCCCTTTCTTGTGCATCGCTTTGAATTTGCTCTGCTTGGGCTTCGATCTTTTTTAATTCATCCCAAACTTTTTCCATCGTTCCACAGGCGTTATAGGGTTTGTAGAGTCTTTAAAGTTTCTTTTGGTTCTTTAAACAAGAAAAAGCTCAACTGCGAGTGAATATATCACTTATAGATATGCAAAAGAATAGAATCGTTATCAATTTTTTTGTTTTCGTGATTTCTGGTTGACGTTTGTTGACTACCCTTGACGAATATTGACGACTGTTGACGTCTATTGACGAATGTTAACGCAACCTGCAAACGATTCAAACCCTAAAACAAAAAAGCAATTCAAACCCGCTTGATCAAAAATGGCAATTCCAACTGTTGTTGTTCTTCTTAAGAGTTAAAGGAAATTCGTTTTATCCAGCATTCGCTGCCAAAATGTTATGCTTCTTAATAAAATGCTATTGAATATTCATCATTTTTGCGATGTTGCGGAAGCGATCACATGTGCTGCAGTATCTGAATCAATCTTTCCCGTGTTCAAAACCAAGTCATAAAGCTCTGGATCTTCCCAATCGATGTTGTAAAATCTTCGCAGATATTCAGCTGTAGCTTGATCATTGTCTTTAATCAATTTTAAAGCATCTTCCCGATTCAATCCTCTGCTCTTCATGATTCTTTCAACCCTTAAGGCTACAGGAGAAATAATTCTCACATGAAGTACGCCTGCTTTATGCTTCAATATTGCTTGACCACCTCGTCCGACAATAACCGTTTTTCCTCTGGTAGCCAAACTATTGATAACGGCTTGTATCGAAGAAAGGCATTCTTCCTCGTCAAGTGTTTTCCTGATTACGGCACTATCTTTCAAGCTACTAGATACAGCTACAGGTTTTTTGCGAAGGAAAATCTTATCCACGAAGCTTTTAACTTTGTAATCATCTTCAGAAAAATCCGCAATATCTTCCTCAGAAATACCAAGGCTTTTAGCCTCACTTAACATCAAACCTTTATCGAAGTAAGCATAACCAAGAATCTGGCTGACCTTAACGGCAATTTCGGCTCCTCCGCTACCTTCCTGCCTCGAAATTGTTATGACGGAGGGTGCGATCTTTGCCTCTTGCTCCTCTGGCACGTTATGTTCTAAGACCTTTTTTATCTCCTCATACTTTGGTTCGTCAGTTGGATTATCAGAAACCCATGTGTAACGAATAATGCCTTTTTCGTCTAGGATAAAGATAGAGCGTTTAGCAATAGGGTAACACCCACTTCCCCAACAACAGGCAACAAATTGACCCTGACGTCCAGCGTAATCAGTCACCTCCAACCCATATGTTTCAAGGACTTCGCGTTTGTGATCGCTCAGTATTGGGAAGGGTAACTTGTTCTTAACAGCAAGAACTTTATTTGAAATCGGGACATTTACGTCAATTCCGACAATTTGAGCCTTTAGATCAATCAACCGAGCCATCGAATCGCGAAAAACACATATCTCTTTAGTACATTCTGAAGTGAAAGCTCCAACGAAGAAAACTAATACAACTTTTTGTCCTAAAAACTCCCTTAAACTTCTGGTTCTATTATCCACGTCGGTCAAAATGAAATCAGGGGCCTTATCTCCAACTTTAACTCGATTCACCATAAAAATCAGTCCCTAATAGAAAAAGAAGAGAGTGCTTGCATAAATAGCTAATGCCTAGCTCATGTTTCAATTCCAAAAAGAAGGGGGCTACTCTGTCTCGGCCGTTCCATGCCATCTTCTTTCTAAGTAAAGAATCAGACTGAAAAGACCCCGACTGAAAATTACCAAAATAAGCAATTCGAAATCTGAAAAAGTTCTAGTAGCCACTGTACGAATGATTTCTGCCCCAATAAAAAAGTTCAGACTTAACGTTAAGTACCCTGATAAATAACGCGTTGAAGATGACGCCTGATAAGGATCTTTAAGCTTAAATTGAATAAATCGGATAATTACCAACAACGCACCAAAGGTGATCACACCGCCACCGAAAAGATAGAGAGCATCGGCGGCTATTGTTAGAACAACAAATATCGCATCGTAAATTACACCACCTGAAGTGTAGGTATTTCCAGCAAGCATATTGATGAATCCTGGATAAACAAAACTCAAAAAAGCGCAAAAAACGGCGACAACAATTATCATTGATATTAATATCAATGTTAATGAATTTGGTCCCTGCTTTTTTTCATATTGGCTTTCAGCCATAAAATCTGAACAACCTAATCTTTACTCGTAAATTCAGGTAAGTTCACTTAATAATTGAGTTAACAGTTGCTTATTTAGCCTACGCAACATTTTGTCATGTAATATAGAAATGTTTTTGTTCCTTAACTTTTACGAATTCACTGTTTAGGCTTTTCAAGAAAAAACTGCTCAGGTCAATTGTCTCCAAGATGTTTATGACGGGGCAAGCTAATAGGTTGTTCGAGGCTACATATTTTTTACAAATTATTGCTACATCTTCATTTTTTTGGTGGTGAATTGGGAAAAGGCATTTAAAAAGGAACAATAACCTAATTGAAAGCAGTACAGGACGACAAGAAAATGGTCAAGAGAAAAGAAGAGAACCCAGCTCTCAAAATCGAAAAATTGAAAATCGATTTGAGCTTTGACTATCACTCTTCACGCTTCTTCTCTCTTCTTTTCTCAGCAATTTATGCGATTGCCATAACAATTTTCTGCATCGAATACAAAATTATCCCAGGACCTGAATTCCTTGTTCTAGGCATTCTATTTTACGCTGCATACAATCAACGCACATGGCGTGCCTTAAAGGATTGGCTCCCATTCGTCACAGTATTCCTTTCTTATGAAATAATGTACAGCTTTGTAGGCACGGTTTCCCTGTATAATCTTCATGCTGGACCACAGAATATGGATCTACAAATCTTCGGTCAGCTTCCAACTTTGATTCTGCAACAAAATTTCAGATTTCCCGCATTAGATTACATGGGAGCTGTTTTCTACGGAATATATTTCTTTGTTCCAACTGTTTTCGCATTTGTCATTTGGAGAAAAAGCCCCAGTAACTATTGGAAATACACAGTAGCCTTCGGCGTACTAACGTACAGCGCCTTGATAACTTTCCTCTTTTATCCTGTCGCGCCTCCGTGGATTGCGGTTCCCAACGTGACAAGAATATTAACTGGATCAGTTGATGTTCATCTTGGCCTTCCCGTGTACAAAACATTGTTCGATTTTCTAGGCGGAAACCTATATGCAGCCTTCCCCAGTATGCATTCAGCTATGCCTTGGCTAGTTTTCCTTTTTGCATTCAAAATCTGGAAGTGGAAAAGCCTTCCTGTAGCAATAATTCCAATTGGAACATGGTTTAGTGCAGTTTACTTAGGTGAGCATTATTTTACAGATGTTTTGGGCGGGATTGCTTACGCTACAATCGCGTTTATCGCAGTTGAGAAACTGTTGCCTGCGTTGTCTGCAAGAAGTGGCTTTTTGAGGAAACATGTCCCAACCGAAAAGCCATCAATTGCTAAAGCAAGTGAGTAAAATTCTTTCCCTATTATATTTAGTATCTTTAAGTTTTGGTAAGTTATTTTTTTGAAACAAAAAGGTTGTCTTTTATGTAAAATCTTAAATGTTTGTTTTTCCATTCTCCGGCATAGTCTACACCAATTCGAGTGGTTTCTACAATGTCTTCTTTGGGTGCAGGTGCGTCATTTATGTAAAGTGGCAGAGCAGTTATGTCGGCGTTATTTTGAAGCTTGGATATATCCATCGCCATGCATAGCTTGCTTGGACCATTGGTCAAGTTGAGGTTTTTTCCCTCTGCTAATCGTCTACGTTTTGTCATGATGTCTTCGCCATCAACCGGTTCAATTGCCCTAATAAGGACAGCCTCAGGTTTTCCTGGAACATCACCCGCCGTGACGTTAAGGCAATAATAGAGACCGTAAATAAAGTAGACATAAGCATGACCTTTTGATCTGTACATAACCTCGTTTCTAGCTGTTCGGCGACCGCCCGAACTATGAGCAGCTTCATCTTCAGGTCCCAAATAAGCCTCTGTCTCAACTATTCTGCCTGCAGTGGTTCCATCAACGGATTCATGAACAAGAATTTTTCCAAGAAGCATGGTTGCAACTTTTATTATTTCTTCCTCGTAGAATGACCTCGGCAAAATCATATATCTGGATAAGTGACTCTCGACCAA
Source organism: Candidatus Bathyarchaeota archaeon (assembly GCA_963833575.1). Taxonomy (GTDB): domain Archaea; phylum Thermoproteota; class Bathyarchaeia; order Bathyarchaeales; family Bathycorpusculaceae; genus Bathycorpusculum. The sequence goes on from CAWHXY010000004.1 coordinate 86,805, forward strand.
TTAAGCCTGCCTACTATTTTGAACGGCGTAAGCGGTATATAAGAAAATGCAAATAGAAACTGTCCTTTGAAAAGTTGTTTATTCAGAACGGTAAAGTACGAAATTTTATTTTCGAACTATCGATTTCCATATTTCTTTTTCATACAAGCTTGGCAGAAGTTCTTCCTATAACGCCTTATTCTTTGAGGGCGAAAAAGAGTGCCGCATGAACTGCATTTGATTTGGGATGGTTGTGCAGGATCAAGCAGTTTTAGTCGTCTTTCAATTTCGGCTTTAATTACAGAGTCATTTTCAACTTTTAAAGCCGCCGTTAACAATACTCTTGCTTGTTCAACGCTTTTTGTTCCAAAAAGCTTCAGGAAAACACTGTCTGTTTTTCCAGCTCCTAATTTTAGCGGTAGCATGCATACGAAGTTTGAAGGGTAACTCTCAGATTTACTAAAATCAACAACAGCGAATCGGAAGTTTCTTTGAAAAGGGTTGTCTTCCTTGCTATTTAACTCGAAAACCTGAAGCCCCATGTTCATTGTAATCAGACTTGAATAATATGAAATCAGCCTTAATATCTATACCTCAAAAAATTCTCTGGTTTTCTATTGCCAATGCGTTAGTCTTCCACATCACTTGTCAATAGAAAGAGATAGATGCCTTCCAAATAAAACTCCAAACATGTTTCGCCTGCATTATTGAAAAATTTGGGTTATCTTTTGACGCATTTTCCAGTATTTGGATCATAGTGGTTGCTTTTGGAGTAATCGCATCTTTTACAATCATCTTTTATATCTTGGCCAAAGGGACAATCTTTCAAGTCTGCCATTCGCAACACCCAATTATTTCAATTATCATGATATTGTAAAATTTGCCATATAAAAGTTGAGCACAAAATGCAGTTATTCCTCCAATTTACTTAAGTTCTATCTGCCCAACGTTTCCACCAAAGTCTGAATGTCTCTAATCCACATTGTTATTGTTTCAAGGTTCTCTGTCTGCTTATGTGATAATTTCTGCAATCCTTTTAGTTCGTCAAGTTGGTGTTGGTAGTATCCAGCCAACAGGCTTAGGGGTTCTATGAATTGGAGTGTTGACTGGTGTTGTTCTATTTTGTCGCCTAAATGGTTAAGCGCAATGAGCATCTCCTCCACGGTCATGCCAGTGTTTTTCTTGAATTCTTGAAGAACCCATTGTTTGATCAGCATATTACGGTTCATCCAACCAGTGGATTGCTCAGTGAAGGTTTTGGATACGGCATTGTAAAGTTGGGTGATATGTTTTGTATCAGTTGCAAGAGTTTGAGGAGTTGAATTGGCTCTCATTCTCTCCACTTGGGAGTCATACGGTGGCTCAGAAGAGGAGATGGCTAAGCCCATGGAAAGCTTTAGTGAGGCACCTAACGCAATCCACAGATTAGTCAGTTCATTTAGAGAAAGCGAATCTACTTTCATCTTGAGTTCGATATTGTTCGTGTTATCTGCAATAGAGATTAGTGGTGTTGCTAAAACTGCACATGTTATTTTTTCAAGTAATGCATGATCGTCTTTGTCGTTTCCGGTAAATGGCGTAATAAGATAATGCAGAACAAAAGAAAGGTTATTTGCGTTTTTCTCGGAACCATTCGCGGAAGGAGACATGGTTCTTGAAGTCATTTCTTCAGTTATGCTATACAGAAAAATCGATAGTTTTCGGGTTCCTTGATTGGATTTTGGAGAAGAAAAAGAAATCTGGTCTTCACTTGAGATCATATTCTTGGCAGTTGATTCAGTTTCTATATTATTCCAGATAAGATTTGCCAACGCCTTATCGGTATCGGTTATAAAGCCTTTTTGAACCATGAGCATCGCATAATTATCTTGTCAAGTTACTAAATAGTTTTTAGCCAAAATTCTTTTCAATTCTTTATCAATAAAAGCTCCACAAATTCCTTACAGCTAAAATATTGTTGCTGTTTTGAGTTATTTTCAAAGGTTGGATATGGTAGCCAGGATAGGTTCAAACTCTCGTTCAAACAATTTCCAGAAACTATCATTTTGCTATTGAAATGCGATCATTATGCAATTGAAAGTGTAGTGTTTTAACCGTCTTTTGATAGTGTACTCCGAGAGTTCGACGGATTTTCATTGCCAGGTTTAGTAAATGTTATAACAAACTCGAAAACAGTGCTCCTAATAAGCTTATTTTGGAAAAATCTGAACAATTAAAGACTTTGTTATGGAAAATGAGGCTAATCGCACCATTTAATGAAGCGAAAAAACTTCGGAAAAAGTGAGTTGAGCCTGACTTATTTCCTAATACTTAAATAATAATGGCTACAAACATATTCATGTAGCCTAAGTTAAGGCGGTTTTTAAGATGACTGAAAAAAAAAGGCTTATGATTGCTTCAGGTGCGCGGGGCTCGTCGAACCAAGACTGGTGGCCGAACCAGTTGAACCTAAAAATTCTGCACCAGCATTCCCCATTGTCCAATCCTATAGGCAAGGAGTTCAACTACGCTGAGGAATTCAAGAAACTCGACCTGAAAGCCGTGAAGAAGGACCTCTACGCGCTGATGACCGATTCGAAGGATTGGTGGCCGGCCGATTACGGTCACTACGGAGGACTCTTCATCCGGATGGCGTGGCATAGCGCAGGCACCTACCGCAAGGGCGATGGTCGAGGGGGTGTATCCGGGGGCGCGCAGCGTTTTCCGCCTCTCAACAGTTGGCCGGACAACGTTAACCTCGACAAGGCGCGCCGTTTGCTTTGGCCCATCAAGCAGAAGTACGGCAAGAAAATCTCCTGGGCCGACCTGATGATCCTCGCCGGCAACTGCGCTCTGGAGTCAATGGGATTTAAGACCTTCGGTTTCGGCGGTGGTCGCGAGGACATATGGGAGCCGCAAGAGGATGTCTATTGGGGTTCCGAAACTACCTGGCTAGGTGACAAACGCTATTCAGGGGAGAGGGACCTCGAGAATCCGCTTGCTGCAGTGCAGATGGGGCTAATCTACGTCAATCCGGAGGGCCCGAACGGCAACCCGGATCCGCTTTTTGCTGCCAAGGATATGCGCGATGTATTCGCTCGCATGTCGATGAACGACGAGGAAACTGTCGCCCTCATCGTGGGCGGCCACACCTTCGGCAAAACTCACGGCGCTGGCGCTTCATCGCATTTAGGTCCCGAGCCTGAAGCCGCCCCCATCGAGGAACAAGGCCTCGGCTGGAAGAACAAATTTGGCACAGGCAAAGGCGACGACACCATTACCAGCGGCTTAGAAGTCATCTGGACCAACACTCCAACTAAGTGGAGCAACAACTTCTTACGCATCCTATTCAGCAACGAATGGGAACTAACCAAAAGTCCAGCCGGTGCTAACCAGTGGAAACCGAAGGGTGATGCAGGCACAGACACCGTACCGGATGCACACGACCCGTCAAAGCGTCACGCGCCATCAATGCTGACCACTGACCTTGCCTTGCGGTTTGACCCAGTCTACGAGAAGATTGCAAGACGCTTCTACAAGAATCCAGATCAGTTAGCAGATTCCTTCGGTCGAGCGTGGTTCAAGCTTACCCACCGCGACATGGGCCCCCGCTCACGCTATCTAGGTCCGGAAGTCCCAGCAGAGGAACTGATCTGGCAAGACCCAATTCCGGCAGTCGATTATAAGCTAATTGATGAGCAGGACATCGCAGACCTCAAGGGCAAAATCTTAGCCTCGGGCTCGTCGATCTCGGGGCTGGTTTCAACTGCCTGGGCGTCGGCATCCACGTTCCGTGGCTCTGACAAGCGAGGAGGTGCGAACGGGGCTCGTATCCGTCTTGCGCCGCAGAAGGATTGGGAAGTCAACCAGCCGGCTCAACTAAAGATTGTGCTGGAGGCCCTTGAGGGAATCCAAAAGGAGTTTAACAGTATGCAGTCAGGTGGTAAGATGGTTTCGCTTGCTGACTTGATTGTTTTGGGTGGTTGTGCAGGTGTCGAGCAAGCTGCAAAGAAAGCGGGTTACGATATAACTGTGTCTTTCAATCCAGGGCGAACAGATGCATCGCAGGAGCAAACCGACGTGGAGTCATTCGCTGTACTCGAACCGGTTGCAGACGGGTTCCGTAACTATCTCAAAACCAAATACTCGGTGTCGGCAGAAGAACTGCTGGTTGATCGTGCGCAATTGTTGACGCTGACTGCTCCTGAGATGACGGTTCTCGTTGGTGGCATGCGCGTCTTGAATGCCAACTTCGGACGAGCCCTGCACGGTGTCTTCACCAAGCGGCCAGAGACGCTTAGCAATGACTTCTTTGTGAATCTGCTCGACATGAGCACAATATGGAAGGCAACCTCAAAGGACGAAGACGTGTTCGAAGGTTGTGATCGCTCTACGGGCAACCGTAAGTGGACCGCTACCCGTGTCGACCTCATCTTCGGTTCGAACTCCCAACTCCGGGCCTTGGCAGAAGTCTATGGATGTGAGGATTCCCATGAGAAGTTCCTGCACGACTTCGTAGCGGCGTGGAACAAGGTAATGAACCTTGACCGCTTCGACCTCGCTTGGTCATAGCAAGAGCCAGTAACGATACAGTAAGAATTGCTCGCTCGGACCAAAGAGTTTGTCAACGGATAGAAGCAAGCTAAGAATACGTTTGCGAAATGCGCGGTTGATTCTATGGCGTTTTGAGGATAAAATGTAGCCCGGGAGAGATTCGAACTCTCGTCAAGGGCTCCAGAGGCCCCTATGCTTGACCACTACACCACCGGGCTTCAGGTTTTCAAATAAACATCGTTCCAATTATTAACTTTAACTTTGCGTCACTTTGTCGCCATTTTTCTTTTTCAGGGCTTCCCGAGTGCAATAGCATTCTTGGCTAACCTTATTATAATCCTCGCAATGCCAAAGTGTGTCAACTATGGGGTTTTTGTTTTTGCCGTAGCGGGTTGAGCAAAAAACTTTGGTTGGATAATCGTACGAGTTGTGGCTGTCACAGTTACCGCAGTACTTTTCCGCATCGTTGTCATCTGTCATTGTTTAGCTTCCTTTGTCTGGTTTTTCAAGCTGCATAAAAGGAATGCGTCTAAAGCCTTCACCTAACCGTTCAGATACGGAAGCAACAATGAATGGGAAAACCATGAGTGCTTCTCCGATAACCATAACGTGGTCGGCATGTCCCTTCATTTTTCCCCAACTGACCGTTTCCTCTAATGTTGAGCCAGATAAGCCTCCTGTTTCCGGTCTATCTAAAGTGATTACTACAGCGTAGTCTAACCCTTTCTTGGATGCCAAAGCGGAAGATTGGATCGTATTGCGCGGTACTCCGCCGCCGATCACTATCATACCGTTTTTAGGTGATTTAGCGCAGATATTGCAGATAGTTGGTACATCTTTGAAAGCGTCGACCAAAAGCACGGGTTTCTTGTTTTCTTGGGACGAGTGGAGCCAATGGATGAAACCAAATTCTGAGTCCCTAACAGCTGGCAGAAAAATGGGGACGTTCTCCTCGTAGGCCGCCCTCAAAATGGAGTTTTCGTCTGTGAGACGTTTACCGATTTCCCAGGCAAATTCGTTTGAAGCTAAACTTTCACCTTTGCGCTCGGCCGCTATATCGTCGTACATTTCGGATAATTTGAAATCTAATCTAACATAGTCTTCTTCTGGAACAAAAATGTCATAAATCCGGAACAAATGATACTTGTAGAGTTCCTTATCATTCACCGCCCATCCACCTTGATAATGATGCCCTCCGACTGCTTCGATGGCGTCATGAACCATGCATGCACCAGTGCTGACAATTACATCCACAAGTTTCTTTCTTATCAAATCAGTAATTATTGTCCTCATGCCTGCAGGGACAACTGCGCCTGAAAGCGCTAGGAAGATAGTGCAGTCTTTGTCTTTGAGCATCTTCTCGTAGATGTCGCATGCCGTAGCCAAGCGTCCAGCTCCAAGAGCGCCTGAACCATTAAACTGCTTCATCAGCTCGTCAACTGTTAGCGCGCCGTCTATTTTTATGTGTTTAACTGGTGATTGGAGGTAATCTTTTCTTTCCATCCAAGTTGCGCCTGAATTGTAGTTATTGCTGGATTATGGAAATACTTTTCTATATTTAAAGACTGACAAGCAAGTCAGAAAATTTAATTGTCAAAATCTTAGGAAGGAAATTCATTCTCTAACCTCGTGAGCTTTTTCTCGGATTTCTTCTCCACGTTCAATAACTTGATGTCGCCACGTGTTTGTTATTTTTTGAAGAAAGCAAGAACGGCGCCTAAAAGACCCAAGATTAAGCCAATTAGCCATCCGCTGCCGACAAATATGCTTAGGACTGAAAATATGATAACGATTACGCCTCCAACAGTTTCCATTCTACTGTAAATTAAGTAAGCTCCAATAATAATTAGGATTCCAAATATAACGGCAACTCCACCGAGTATATTGAGGGCTAGCCCAGCTAGAAATCTATGTCTAACTTCATCGGATCCAACAAAAGTAATGATGTCACCAGCCACAATTCGGACAACACCACGCAACAAAATCAGTATACCTCCGATCAATGAAATGGCAAATCCTAACATGGCTCTTTTAGGCAAGGAAGCAGATTGTGTATTTGATTGCTGCAAAAACAATTCTCCTTAAAATTTAGTGGATCAAGCGCTAATTTAAAGTTTACCGGGTTGTCTAGATTGATAAGAGCTTTCGGCTTAGAAGAAATGAGTAAAGTAACTTTAATTTTTCTAAGTAGTTTGCAATTAAATGTTATGTGATTGCAGCGGCACTGCAGATCTTCAGCTATGTCCTGCAAGCGAAGATATAATAAAACGAACAGGAAAAGGTGATTGAGGTAAAATGTATGCCTATAGTTCAGGTTTCTGTTTGGGAAGGTATTAGTACCGAGAACAAGAAGAAAACAGTCGAGGGAATAACAAAAGTTTTCGAGGACATGGGCATCCCTAAGGATGCAGTAACAATCGTGATTTATGAAGAGCCAAAGAGCAACTGGGCAACAGGCGGACAATTACATTCAGAAAGACACGCAAACCGTTAAAATGTAATGGGATTGACACTCAGTGCCTGAGAAAAAATTCAAGTTATTTGCAAAGGTAAGCAGCGCGAACCTATCCGCAATAAAACCAGTCTTGGAACAAGCAATCAAAAACGGCTCCATAAAACCTTTCAGCGAAGGATTTGAAGTTAATGCCGAATTGAAGGGAGAAAGCGCCAGAGACCTTAATCGATTGCTACTTTCGGAATTGCGCAGAGTTGAAAGGAAAACAAGAATGCGCTCAGAATGGACATCTGAAGGAACGACTGAAAAATTCTTTGACTACGCTTTTAAAGGCGCCAAAAAGTAAATTAAAAGAGTTAGTAGCGGAATTAATTGTTCTTTAGTAACTATGTACCATAGTTATGTTGCTTTATGAGTAAAGCGAGAATTGTTTTTGAAAGAACCCTACTAAATGAAAAAATAGATGAGTCTTAGACTCATCTTAATCTACGCGTGTTTTAAGGAAAAATGAAGACGCAAAACAGAAATTGGAAGAAATAACAGACAGCCACCAACCTAATTAACAATCTTGACTCTGACCTTCAGCTAGCATCTGGGAATCAACACAACTTAGCTATTCTCTTATTTTTTTGGCTCATTCTCTTGTCTTGCTCCGCATTTGGCTCAGAAAAGTTATTACGACCAGCTATCACATAATTGCAATTAAGGAAACGTAATGGCATCCGCTGAAGCAGAAGAAAAAACAAAAATCGTTACGATTGGTCTTATACAAACGTCTGTTTCAGATGACATAACAGACAACATGAAGAAGACCCTAAAAAGAATCAAGGAAGCCGCCGCAAAGGGAGCTCAAATTGTTTGCCTTCAGGAACTGTATAGAACACTTTACTTTCCACAAGAAGAAAAAAAGGACTTCAGCCATTTAGCTGAAACTATTCCCGGAGACTCTTCAAAAGCTTTCTCGGAGCTGGCGAAAGAAGAAAAAATTGTTATAATTGCACCAATATTTGAAAAGGCTTCAAACGGAAAATTCTACAATTCTGCCGTTATAATTGATGCAGATGGAAAAATCTCGGGTTGTTACCGTAAGATGCACATCCCCCAGGATCCTTTATTCTTTGAAAAGAACTATTTTGAATCAGGTAACCAAGGCTACTGTGTTCATAAAACCAATTACGCTAATGTAGGAGTGCTCATCTGTTATGACCAGTGGTTTCCTGAGGCGGCTAGAATTAATGCGCTTAAAGGTGCAGAAATTATTTTTTACCCCACTGCGATTGGCTACATTGAGGGGTATAATTCATCCGACGGCGACTGGCATGACGCTTGGAAAACAGTTCAGCGTGCACACGCCATAGCAAATGGAGTTCATGTTGCTGCTGTTAATCGGGTTGGTAGAGAAGGGCAGCTGAATTTTTGGGGCGGCTCATTTGTGTGTGACTCGTTTGGAAAAGTGCTTGGAGAAGCAAGCAACACTAAGGAGGAGACGTTGGTTGTCATGGTTGACCTCAGCAAAAACAAAAAAATTCAAGAAGGATGGGGTTTTCTGAAAAATCGGCGACCCGATAGCTATAAGTCGCTTCTTGAAAATTGTCCTTGAGGCAATATGATGACGAATGCAAATTGTTTTCCAAACAAGACACCTCGTGAATTAGGATACAGCATGCCTCCTGAATGGTGTAAGCAGGAAGCTATCTGGTTAGCTTGGCCACACGACCCCACGACTTTCACATCTGGTGTTGAAAAAGTTGAGGAAACTTTCCTTCAAATTATCAAATTAATCCACAAAGACGAATATGTGAACCTTTTTGTTAAAGACAATAGCATGAAGAAGAAAATAACGGGTTTGTTTGAAAAGAGAAAAATTGATTTAAAGAAGATACGTTTTTTCGAATTTGATTATGCCGATGTTTGGTTTAGAGATTATGGTCCAATATTTGTGATGAACCGAGAACAAAAATTAGCCATGGTTCGTTGGATTTTTAATTCCTGGGGAGAAAAATACGAAGAACTACTAAAAGATGCCCAGATTCCTCAGATAATAAACAATGCAATGCGTTTGAATTGTTTTGAACCGGGCATTGTTTTGGAAGGCGGTTCTATTGATGTTAATGGAAAAGGAACCTTGCTCACGACTGAACAGTGCCTTCTTAACAAGAATAGGAATGCTCAACTTGGCAAAGAAAAAATCGAAAAGTACCTGAGAGATTATTTGGGCGTGACTAACATTATCTGGTTAAGATGCGGCATTGTGGGGGATGACACAGACGGACATGTTGATGACCTCGCACGTTTCGTTAACCCTACAACAATTGTTTGTGCCTTTGAAGAAAGTAGTGATGAGAATACAGAAGCTCTCAGAAAAAATTATGAAATACTGTGTCAATCAACCGATCAAGATGGCAAAAAACTAAAGATCGTCAAGCTCCCTATGCCTGGAAACATCGAATGCAACAAAAAAAGGCTCCCAGCAAGCTACACAAACTTTTACATTGGAAACAAAACGGTTTTGGTTCCAACTTTCGATAGCGAAAATGACAAAAAAGCGTTATCTATTCTTCAGAAGCTGTTCCCAAAAAGAAAAGTTGTGGGCATAGATTGCGTGGACTTGATATGTGGTTTTGGAGCAATTCACTGTATCTCACAACAGCAACCTAGTTCCGAATACGCTGCAAATTAAGGGTAAAATTTTTCAGTCAAAATAATTCTGAGTGCACCAATATCTGAGAAACGGTGATTAATGGAGTTTGATGGAGGATTAGCTTTTTCAAAAGAACTAAACCACTTCAAATTATCGTTAACAACCTTTTCAATTTGAGTATAGTCTTTAATGCCTGCGGAATTAAGGTCACTTAAGAGCAGGTTTATCCATTTTTTGTTTTCGTTATGTTCTCTGTCTGGAAATTTCCATTGTAAATAGGCCGTGATTGTTTTGTAATTGAGCTCTGCGCTAAGATTAATTGTGTCTTCAGGTGCAGACTCATTTGCAACTTTGGAGTCAATTACAATAGGTGTTTGTTCTTTGAATGTTTTGTAGTTAGATAAATCCATTGTTTTTAACATTCAACATTACCTCGCATTTTTTACCCAATATATTGAGTAGTAATATATAAGATTATAAATGCTTCATTCACCAATTTTCTTTCAAGACCCAATTAAAATCAGTTGCCAGAAAAACTATCTGTTGAAAACCAAAAGTCATAAACGACAATTCATAGGAAAACAAATATTGTTCATTTTCAAAGTCAATTAAAAAATAAGGCAAATTTGTCAAAAAGTAAGACTAACCATATTTGGAGTACTTATTCTTCAAGCTTTCTTCTACTCTAAACCTAACAATTTCTTGTACCAAGTCAAGTGGAATAGGATCATCAAACGAAAACTGGATTGTACCCTTGCTTGTTTGATAAGGAGCCAATTGCGGACTAAAGGCTTCAATAGCTGAAATTTTCGGAAAGAATCCAATATGATTTTTGAATGCTGCAAACCAAACCAAGACTCCATTTTGTTTGAAGGCAGGCATTTGATAGCTAATTGTTTCTGTAGCTTCAGGTGCAGCTTCTCTGATGGTTTGTCTTAGCTGTTCTAAAATAATTTGCACGTTCTTAGGAAAAGAAGATATATATTCATCTATCGATTTGAATTTCTGACTGGGCGCATTAATACCCCCTAAAAAAGCTATTTATTTTACTCTATTGCTTCCTTATATTTTTTTGGTGAAACTTTACCAATTCATAAAGTCTTCTCGCAGTGTTTAGTCAAATTGAGCCAAAATAATGTGACGACAAACTAAAGGATTAGGGGCTGTTTCTATAAGCCCGGTATGTTTGAGTCTACCAAGTTTATGTCCATACTGTAGGACTGCCCATCAACTGATGTAGGAGAAGTCATGACCATTTTTATGGGCCATTGAATGTTGTTATCTACATAGTAAGCAGCGCTGATTCCCTGGCCATTGTATTCGTAGACAGTGCAACTTCTTGTTCCAAGGTTTGGCAAGGTTACTTGAGTGTTGTAAGTGTTATTCAGGGTTAAATCATCTGGAGGTTGGAAAGTCATATTTTCTCGGCTTACCCAAGTCGTCGTAGTGTTGTCTGTTGCCCCAAAGGGTGTTGACATGTTAAAACTAGTTAATACCTGAATGTGAGTTTCGTTGAAGTCAACGATCTCCAATTTTGCGTTAAAGGAAACTGTCATTGACAGGACGTGGCTTGACCTTCGTATGTAGCGTAGGCACCTTTTTTGATCCAGGATTGCGAAGTGTTTTGATTGCCTGACGGGTTTTGGTTAGTCATCAATAGGCCACTGGTTAAAGTTGCTGCTAGACCAATGATTAAGACAGCAACTATGATTGCCCATAATTTCTTTTTGCTATGAGTAGCAATTTTTGCGTTTTGTTGGTTATTTTCCAATGGCATCACTGTTTTTTGTATTAAATATTGATAAACAATATATTTCTTTTGGAGGGGTGATCAATTCAACGAATTGTACAGCACATCAGGGCACACGAAAAGTCTTTCAAAGTTTTACTCCATGAAAGGGACGAGATCTTTCAGGAAATAAAGCTAATCATCAGAACCTGTAGAATAAATAAAATATAGACGATTTACAACTACAGCGACGATTTCGCGAAAGACGTTGTTCGACTTATTCTTCTTCAAGGCTAGATATCTCTTGCATGGGGGCCTCGAAATATTTCAGCACACTTGAGCCTCGTTGAGTAACGGCGAAAACCACATATCGCTTTTTAACTGTTTGTTCTTCTACCAGGTCTTGCTTGATAAGAAAGCCTAAGGACTTTTTGAGTATGTTGCCGTTGAAGTTAGATTTTTGTATAATGTGTGACAGCTTCAGTGGACCAGTTTGCTCCAACGCTTTGAGGATGTCAATATATATTTCTAGTTTTGAACGTCTCATCTGCTTCGTCTCAATCTTCACCAGTTTCACAGGTGGTCTTTCCATTGAAAAACAGAACGTTTTTTTTATAAGCTTTTCCCATTCCCCGTTGTTTGATCCCAATTAATTGTCAAATTCTGTATTTTAAATTAAAAATGAATCTGGGCTGTATACACATGGAAATAGTTTCAGGTACTTCTTTTCACGAATTGTTTGTGATTGTATCGCACCTATCACTACTTCTTATATGCGATGCTTAACAATATAGAATTTAGTTGCTCTTAAAAGTCAGGAGTGAGTTGCCGTGACAAAAAGAAGCATTCAGGAAATAAATTTCCCCTCTGACCAAGAGCGCAAGAGCGAAGTAGTTGCTCATAAAAAACACATGCCTATTATCAGATGTGAATGCGGCTACGAAATTTTAGTGCTACCTGATTTGAAAGCCATGAATTTTGCCATAAATAAACATGTAGCTGATCATAGAAAAGCAAATGATGGCTCAGAAAAATTGACGGAGTTCTTGACAGAACAAGTTATGATTTTGGCAAGCAAAATGAATCAGCCAAGTGTAAATCAGTCGTAAACAATCTACAAGACTTCTCAAAATTTTACCGCTTGGAAGAAACGAGGGCATTTATTAGGAAATGAGCTGTAGCATTTAAGTAACGAAATAGTTAGGTTGAGATTTCGAATGGCGCCATGACTGGGTAATTGTCTGTATTGTTTGCATATACTAAGTACGAGGTGTCGCCGATGCCATCGTGATTTGTGTCTGTTCCATTGTAGTCGCTCCAATAGTTGCCTTTTGCACCATTATCCCATGAGTTTTCTCCCATTATCATTTGACTGGAATTTTGAGGTGAAGGTTCGCCTATAGCGGTAACTGAACTTTTGTTGTTGATGAAGTTGTTGAAGTAGAAAGTGTTCCCACTAATAATGCTTGAACTCTCTGAACCACCGCTGTTGAAGCCTATAGAGATGCCTTTGGAGTTTGATTCTATTGTGTTTCCTATTATCATGTTGCCGGTTGATGGAAGTGTAACCAAAGATGTAGGCCACACAATATCTGTATTGGAAGTTGGGTCAGGGGACAGTGTCCAAACTGCTTGATCCAAACTCATGCCCTCGTCGTTGCCTACCACATTGTTTTGGCTTAGGGCATTGTAGGATGAGGATAGAAGCCGAATTCCTGTGCCGTTACTCTGCAGGGTATTGCCCGTTACAGTGCAGTTATTTGTGTAGGCAAGTAGCACACCACCAGAGTTGCTATTAAGGGTGAGGTTTTGAACGGTTATGTTAGTGCAGTTAACGAGTATAACGTCGGCGGTGTTTGAAGGCACAGTTTTGTCACTTTGTCCAACCCAGTATATTATGGGTTTACCATTTACGGTGTTTGAGGCATCAACATCGTTCGTATAGTATTGAGGCTTGCTTTGAATTTGACTGTCGATAATGACATTTCCATTCATTGTTCCATAATAAACGCTTTCATCATCGAAGCCATAATTATTACCAACTAGTTTGTTGTCTCTTAATGTGTTACCAGTTGACGAGGAGGACAACTGAATTCCTAATTCAGTGTTGTTTGACAAAGTATTGCCAATTAAGGAGTTATTTTGACTCTCAGAAATCGTTATGCCTCCTTGACCAAAGCTAACTGTGTTCTCAATTATGCTGCAGTTGCTTGCATAATTCAAGGAAATGCCCATCGTGCTGTTAGTCACTGTGTTTCCGGTCAAAGTATCGTTCTGGGTACCGCTGAAACCTGTGCCCAATTCAACGCCATATTTGCTCCCGGCAATTGTGTTGTCGGCTATGTCAGTGTTGTTTACAGAGTTAACTAAGATACCCCATGTATTATCTGTCAAGGTGTTTTGGGTTATGACGTGTGAACTGGAAAGCGGGTACATGGAGTAACCACCATCTGTACCTGGCGGGAAAAATGAAAAGTCTTGAACGAAAGGAGAGTTAAAAAAGACATCGTTAAAGTCAATTTCGATGCCGCATGTGCTGTTTGTGATGTAGTTTTGAGCTACGGAAATTCCGTTGCTTTGTCCGTGGATTTGGATGCTTTGGTTATTTCCTGTTAGACTGTTTTGAATTATTGTGTCGCCTGAGGAATTAGTGAACTCGACGGCAACATTGTTACCGTTTATGTTGTTTCCAATCAAAGTGTTATTGTTGCAGTTTAACGTGAATTGCATGCCGTGATCGATGTTTGTGTTAACGGTGTTTTCAGAGATTGTGTTGAAACTGGAGGAGGTAAAGTAGCCGCCGTACTGGTTGTTTGACAGAACGTTATTTGCGATGTTGTTGTCTTTGCAGTCAGACAAAGTGATGCCCTGAGTACAGTTGACAACGGTGTTTTCACGGATGCTGTTGCCACTTGAGGAGTTTTCCAGCTCGATACCGCAATAGTTACTGTTAATTTGGTTATTGCTTACCGTTGAGTTTGTGCTTGATGATAGGACTATGCTTTGCCAGTTGTTCGCCAATTCTAGGTTTTGAACCGCTATAGCTGAGCAGTTGACTAACGCCACATATCCTGCGTTTGAAGGCACCGCTTTGTTGTTCTGACCTATCCAGTAATAGATGGGTTTGCCATTTAGGGTATTGGAAGCACCAACGTAATTCAAAAGTCCCCCTTGAACCCAGAAATTGTATGTGTTGCCAGTTAAGCTGTTGTTTCTTAGGATGTTGCCTTCCGAGTTCATAAGTCGAAGGCCTTCGATGCTGTTTGCTACTTTGTTACCAATTAGAGTTGAGTTTTGAGTGTTTACAAGTAATATGCCGTTCCCATTATTGCTGAGGTTCAAGTTTTGTACGGTTATGCCTGTGCACTTCACTATTGCGAGATAGCCTATGTTGGGGTATGTAGATGGGTTAATGTTCAGGTTGGTATCGCCTATCAAGTAGGTCACTTTTTTGCCGTTAACTGTGTTTGACATATCAACATTGTTGATGAAGTGTGCGGACTCGTTGCCGTCGATACCCAAGTTGTAAATGTTGCCGTTCATGGCGTTATTTCTAAGTATGTTGTTGCCAGAGCAGTTGAGATATATGCCATAATAATTGGCGGAGACCGTGTTATCAACTATGCTACAATTGCCCACGTTATCCAAGTAAATTCCTGCAGACGAGTTTTCCCCGCTATTCCTTATCGTGAAACTTGAAATAGTTACATTACTGCTGGTTATTTTGACGCCTGTTCCACTGGTGCATCCGTCAATTATTGTTGTTGCTCTATTCTGACCAATGATTGATAGAGTTTTATTCACTACTAAATTTTCATGGTAAACTCCCGGCTTGACAGAGATAACATCGCCATCAGAAGTTGCACCCGAGTTTATGGCATCTTGGATAGTTGGATACCCAAATGTTGTGTCCAGGTTCCTAACCGGGAAAGTGGCGGATGCATTGCCGCTTGTCCATTGAATTACTTTGGAATAGGTACTTTTTACGGCATTGTTGAATGAGGGATCATTGTAAACAATGTCTAGTTTCGAACCGTACTTGCCTAAGTATCCGTTAACATCAGACCACAAAATCTGAGACCATGTATCCCCGCTGAATATTCCCCAAACATTATCTTGTAAGTTGCGGAAACCAAAGCCGTAGGCTTGAGGAAGAACCAAAGCTACATCAGCTTTGAGGCTTCCGTGTTTTCCAGGATTATTCTGCGTGTAGTTCCAGAAGTTTTTGAGGGCATCAAAATGTTCGTCAGTCAATATGCCATATTCATATGGTTGGTATTGCTCTTTTGGATATGAATTGGTATCGGCGTAGTCAAATACTACTGCATATTTTGCGCCTGAATTGTAACTAAAAACCAGATCATCATAAAGTTTTGTCCCCGATTCCATAAGTGAAGCTGGCGAATGCGTAACAATGACACCCCAATCTTTCTTCTGAGCGGTAGCAGCTCCTCGGCAAAGCGACACTTGCAGCTGTTGACTATTGTTCAATCCTAGTTCAGCAAGAACCGCATCGTACCCTGCTTTGTAGTCAAACCAGTATAGACCGTAATCTGCAGTGTAGGTCATTATGCTCGAGTTCAAGTAGGGTAGAATCCGTTCGTTGACTCCATTAACGTAAGCAGTTGAAGTGCTCAAGTAAGTTTGCTCAATGTCTTGTTCCAAGTTTACTGTTCTTTGTCCGCCGCCGTCAAGCTGGATTCCGCCCGGCTCATCCAAAACGTATGCGCCTAAGAAGCGGTCACCATATTTTGCCATTGAACTGTTGAGCCAAGCCATAGGCAAATTTGACAGATAATATCCGTCGTTTACAATCGTGCCATTTGCAAGAGTATACGAATTTGAAATGTTTTCTCCTAGATCTTGGTAAGAGTGGATAGGTGAGAAATACACTGAGAAATATAATCCCGCATTGTAGGCATAGTCGGATACTTCGCTAAGTAGAGATGAATTATCTATTATGTCAGTTGAGCTGATGATGAAGAGGTTCGTGTAATTCTTGACTTTATCAATTACTGCTTCGCATAACGTAACGTTATTGTAGCCACATTCAACCCCCACATAAAACGGTGAAGATGAATCGTTTATCTTAGGTAGGAAAAAAGTTTCTTTTGCGAAGAAAAGAGATGGAACTAGAATTGCGAAAAGTACAACAGTTATTAGGATATTTCGGCGCCTCAAAATCGCCTATCCTCTGAAGATCTAAATTCCATTTTCACGTGATCACTGAGCAATCAGATAAACCTTGATTTCTTAATAAAAGTAACCAATATAGTCTAGTGTCAAGTAGGGATTGAGAAATGTCATTGCCAAATCTTTTTGAACGATCAGCGGGCTGTAAATATGTCCTATGATTGAAAAGGAACTGTAAGCATGAACTCAATGAGCCAAGAAACCCACGATTCGAAAGATGAATCAGCTTCAGCTATGTTAATGTAACTTTCATTCTTAACACCAAAAAAATCTTACGCAACTCCAACACTAAACAAAATCCAGAAGGTATCAGATAGACAAACAACTTGCTTAACTGTAAAGAAATACGCTATTGAACAAATGCCTAACGCCACAAAAAAAGCAACAATCACTACTTAAATTGCAAAGTTGGCTTTCAACCTTTTTAAGTACATTTTTAACCCAAATTGAGGGTTATTTTTCTTTAACATAGCTTTGTTGTAACTAGTATTCTTTCCTGGTCATCTTTCTTGAATGCAGCTAGCATTTAGATGTTAGTTAAACTTGAGAAAATTAATTGTGTATAGCCTGAAACGATTTGGCTCCTTACGGGATTTGAACACACAATCCAGTATGTTAGTTTGAAAATGACGAGACGAGCTCACGAAAAAAAATATTTTTAAAGAGCATTATGGGTTTGCTGAGGCTCTAGTAAGCTTATATGAAAAAATAATGGATCTCGAGTTATTTATTTTCAAAAATGGGTTAATCCGTGTCTGTTCTTTAGTCTGACTTGACAAGCAGCTTTACTCTTTGAGTCCGCTTAATTTCTTGTTGAGTTCATCATATATTAGACGTTTTTTTTCTTCACTCAGATGAAGAATAACTTTTGAAGCCATTTCAATTGAGATGGTAAAGATATAGTTTAGTTTTATTACACTGTCTTTTAATGCGCCTTCACTCTTGGATAGCGGTATTCCTTTCATTCTAAGATTGCTGGTTATACCGGCTATGACAACGTTTCCTAATTCTTCGAAAAGGACTACCGCGGGTCTAGTCTTCACTTCAGCGACGTCTGTGAACTGCACATTTGCCAGTATGACGTCTCCAGGCTTAAGCATGTTCCCACGCCTCATCTTCCTCGTTATCCCATAATTCCTTCATTTTCGCTTGTTGAATTGTATGAATGAACTCGTCATATTGACTTCTCTTTTTAGATTCCTTGGCGATTTTTATTAAGTTAGAAATAGTTTCATTGTATGTTTCTCTTGGGTATTTTCTAATGCTTTTCAGTTCCTTAACTAATGATTTCTTAAGCTGTATTGTAGTAGCTTCTTTCATTATGTATCTTCTATAATTAATATATAATTCATTATAATATCTTCTGGTTATGCTTTACATACTTTTCTTAAGATAACATCAACTGTTTTACAGAAATTTTAGCTTTCCAACGCATCAATAAGTTTTTTTGGTAAAATAGGGTTTGCTGAAACTCTTCTCTATTTAGAAGAAGAAAAAAACAACTTGGAACGTTAGAGAAATTATTTTGACTTATCACTGAAATGGTTCGAGTCTCTATATGGGAGGCGAACACTTTTGAGTTCAAGCCACATTATGGGTCCTGGAATCTTTCACAAGCCTTGAGCGCCTTTGTTATAGGTGAACTCGAAAGGATTCGTTTAATGTATTAAGCGAATCCGATGGCGGGCCCGATGGGATTTGAACCCATGACTTTCAGCTTAGAAGGCTGACGCGCTATCCGTACTGCGCCACGGGCCCACAACGGGCACTTTAATGAAACACTAATAAATATAATTTTACCTATCGCTTAACCTAAAAGAAGAATTTTGCGATGCAATTTTAATGGTGCTAGACTTTTTGTCCGCATCGAGCGCAGTATAGTGCGTCTGGTTGGTTTGGTGCTCCACAGTTGCCGCAATATTTTATTTGTCCCGAAGTAGGCGTCACATTTTGTGTTGTTACTGCGGGGACTGGAGTTGCTGGTGCTTGTATTCTAAAATATGACATAGCTAAAAGTAACCAAGCTGCATCCTGCACTAAGCCTCCGACAACGAGAAGAGCTAACAAAGTGTTAAATGATATTGAAACGTAAAATGCAACTATCGCAAAAATTATTGCGATCACTACGTTGAGTAAGGCACCGGATAGCAACACTTTTGCGCCTGTTTTAAACAATGGCACTTTGGATTTATCGCCCAGCAAATTAAGCGAAAGGACATTGAATGCGATCCAAACTATTCCAACTATGCTGAAAACCGGCAAAGCTTCACTTACGATCTTAGACATTGAAGAAGTTATTTGGGTTGATGAGGCAGCTGAGGAGCCAGCGTTAGGGAATAAGTTGGTTAGATTGAGCAGAACAATTGCAACAAGAATAAGTCCTGCCGCAAAAGCTGCGACGATTGTGAATATGAGTCCGTTTAAGATATTGCTGAATATTTTAGGTTCTTTGTAGTCTTTTGAAAAACCATACATCGCTATTAAAAATAGTATTAGGCCTACGAAAGTTAAAAGGCTAAAGAGGCCGCCTACGCCTGATAATATGGCGATTCCGATTGATTTTGGAAATGTTATTTGAAATAGAGAAGTAATCTGGCTGACAATACCGATTAAGAATAAGCAGGCGCTGATTCCGCCCAATGTCCTGTTGGATTCAATAGTCATACCTCCACACTCCCTCAATGTTATTAGGTAGCGATTAAGGGATAAATTTTATGCTAAAAAAGTTAAGTCGCGCCGATTGCCTTACCTTATTGTTTCTGAGTAATTCCTACGGCCCAAACCTTTGCACTTTTTCAAATTCAATCCGACAATAAACCAAACCCCACACCAAAAAAAAACTCAAAATCAACTGAACAAAATTCATCTGCTCATCTACACAACTAAGAATTGTTACTCCAAAATCGATTCTTTTGCAATGTTTGCGTTGAACGCCATTAAACTAGATCAAACTAGATCAAAATAGATTAAAAAAGATTAAACTATATTAATAAACACTCAACCTACAAACGATTCAACCCCTAAAACAAAAAACCAGTCCAAAACACAAAGAAAAAAAAATTTCACCAAATTGCAAATATTTATTTCGTTACCTTGCCCACTCTCATATTATCCGCATAATCTTGCTCGGGAATGGCAATAACTATGGATTTGTTAAGAGATTCCCTGCCAAAGTTAACTTTAACTTTGCTTGATTTTGCGTCAGAGTAAAAAGCAGTTAGTTTTGCCGCTGTTTCTATAGCGCTTTTAGTTTTAGGTCCCTGCAAAATTGTTACTGGACCAACAACATCGGGCAATTCAAAATAATATTCGTTTTTTGTTTTTCGGGCGACTAAAAGCTTGTTTTCCGCTTCCTCTCTTCCGACAACAAACTTGTTTTTGCCCATTCTAAAATGTCGCCCAATTCTTAGCAAAGCAATATCTGCCATAGAAACATGTTTTTTGTGAGCAAAGAGGTCTCTGATTTTTTTTGCGTATTCTTCATAGGTTAAGAGGCATCCGCCTGCTGGACATGGAAAATCTTTAATGTTGTATTCGTCTGCAAGCTTAAACTGAGGCTTGCGTGACCGCCCCTCAATATCCATTAGTTTAGAACGATCAACTAGACCTTTCTTTTCAATTGCCGTTTCAGGCAGCAACTTAGCGGACAGCGGCCTTAAAATCTTACCCTTCAACCCGGCTTCCTTTTCAATCAACATCATTGCAGGATAATGCTGGGACATAGGTCGCTCGTCGAGAACTTCTCCTGTAAAAATGAAGTCCGCACCTGCTTCCTTGGCGTACTTCTTGGCTCTTTTGAACAAGAAAATTCTGCAGTCAATACATGGATTCATGTTTCTGCCATACCCATGTTTGGGTTTGCGAAGCATTCGCAAATAATCGTTGCCAGCAGCAACCATTTTCAAGGGCACGTTTAACTGTTTAGCCGCGTCAACTGCGGCGCACCCATCTTTTTTGCAAAGGCAAAATGGACTTCTAACGTTAAAGGCAGTTACTTCAATGCCTTGCTTTAAAATCATTTCTGTAGCAAGTATACTGTCTAACCCGCCAGAAAGCAAACCAATAGCCTTAACACGTGTCATAACGCCAATAGCAATCTTTTGGGATAAATAATAATTTTTTGGGATAGTTATCTGCTATTCCATATAATGATTAAAGCAAGCATCACAAATATCCTTAAAACCGTGCTTCTGGCGAAACTAGGCGAACAGCTTTTCTAAAAACCTTCCTTCAGCAAGGAGTTTGTTTACTTTTAGTTTAGACTATTACACGTGTAATTTTCTAAGAACCAGCTTACGATTAAGAGGAGATGTCACCCGCGTTCCCTTTTTTTCTTTTTGTTTATCATCGGCAAGCAGTACTCCACATGCCTTGTCACCGGACCTCGTCAAGAGCTGTAAGGAGTCGCTAAAGGAATCTACAGCGCGTCTATGGAGATGAATATTGAGTACATAAGATGCTCGATTATTTGCTTGTACTTGGAAACAAGCACTGTTTCTTTTTTAATTGAATGTGCCGCTTCATTTCTTAATTTATAAGCCAACAACATATTTCTCATTTCAGGATTAACATTTGCCGGCGTTCCCCGAGGATTGTTAAGCGTCATAGTCATTGCCACTGGAGAAAGTATTAGACCCTGAACGAATCCAGCTATGTCAGAAGGAAGAACAGGGTTAACAGTCCCGATTAGTTGTTTTATGTTTTGTTTCTGAGTTAGGGTGAGAGCAGGTATCCAGCCCTTATCTTCAAAAAGGAGAAGCACTCCTTCGCTTATGTACATTTTACTGCTGCCAGAATATGCCTTGAGTCTCCGTTTGTACTTGTGTTCAAGAATTTTGTCCACTACCAGACACAGATTAAAAATGTTGTGAAGGTTCTTAATCTTGTAGAAATCGTTATTGGGCAACGTTGGCAACTGTTCCGTATACTTTTTGATTAGCTCCAATGTGAAAACAAATATGTAAGCCACACTTTCTAGGTCTCCACCATGCTGCAAAAATTTTGAATCTATGTCTGCAATGGAAAAATCAGGGTTTATCAGTTTTTGATATCCTTTAATGTATCCCTCAAGAAGACTCCGCAATTGGTGCACGGTTTCATACAAATAATTCCCATTGTTGTCAACTAAGGTAACGTACATATATGCAGGTGATTGTTTGAACCTGTTTTTTCCAAAAATAGGAGCACATGATTTTTGTTTAAGGATAGTTGATAAATGTGGTTCTTGGTTTGCTTCGGTTCCTGATGCAGAGCTTGAGCATCCTTGGTGGTCCCAAGGGCAACTGCAATATCGACGGTTTGCGAGATGGGTTTATGGTGATTCTCCTCTGCCTAAGCTTCATCCTAAGTACAGATACAGGAATGCTCCAAATTTTTTGGAGACAACACTGCTTCTTTTGCCATTTGTGATTTTAGCATTTTTTTTCTTTAAGGCTTCAATCCAGTGGTTTTTGATTTGGGTTGCTATTGCAATTCCGCTTGAACTTTTAATGGATGGATTGAGGATGAAGGTTACAAGAAAAAAACAAGCTGCAATTGTTTCGGTTCAAGCTACATTAATCCGTCTATCTAATGACCTTGGAAGACTCGCTGGTCACTTCAAGAATTTACACATGTTGGGAATAACTGAACGTTTTGATTATTTCATGACAGGTGAACATATTCGATATGAGCAGAAAATAGGATTGGCAAAATTCTTTGTGTACTTAACCTTAGCCCTTGTATTGTTCATTGTTTTCAAATAGAGATTAAGCTTACTGACCAAGTTTAAGTCACATTTAATTTCTTTGTTTAGCAAAAAAACTCTAAAGTTACTTGCAGGAAGCCGTGCTATCTTGAAAACCCAACATGATTTTAAATGTCACTTCAACTGAAGGCAGTTGACTTTCCTTGTTAAATAGTAAGAACAATTCTCAAGTTAGGTCTCACAGTTAAATTCATGAACTAATTCCCAAAAGCCTTGAAGAACATGCCTTGCTCTTACAAAAAGGAAAAAAAACAAAACATTACACTTCTTAGAGTCGGACGGGGTCTGAATCACTAACAAGTCTTAAATCTGCATAGCGTAGAAATAGAACTGAGATGATTAAAATGTCAATAAGTAATGACGAATGGAAAGCTGGCGTAACCACCGTAACAATTGAAGAACGGATACTTACATTTTTGAAACAAAATGACAAAGCGTTCACCTTTTTGGGAATAATGAAGGGTATAGGATATAACACAAACGTAAGAGACATTGAAACACTTTTTCACGGTGTAATTGACGGATTTATTGTTATAAATGCCTTGGACAAGCTGATAAAAGAAGGGAAGGTTACATCCAGAGTAATACAACAACCTGACGGACAAGAAACATACTATAAAGCGTTTTAAGATAGCTTCTATTTAGCCAAATTTTCATTGGTGATAAGTCTTAAATCTGGAACGCAAAGACAGAGAACTGACTGATTATGAAATGTCCTGCATGCCTTCAAATACTTAAACGAATAGAGGGTGTATGCGGCGAGTACATCTGCATTAATCCTCAATGCATTGAAAACAAGAAAACAGGCGTGCAGGAATACGCAGAGTTTTACGGACTTACCCAAGCAGAAATAAACGCAAACTATCGCATAGCACTTGCCAAAAATAGGAAGGAGAAATAGCCAAACCAAAATAAGTTAAATAAAATATTAAAAAGGAGAATAAATAACCTGTGAAAAACTTGAATAACGTTTTAGATCCAAAGTGTTCTTATTGCGGTAGCACTCACCTTGAAAAAGATGAAGATGTCGTTAAATGTCTTGATTGTGGCATGGGGGAGTATAAGAAAGGCAGGCACAATAAGAATTGTAAATAATTGTTTCATTGAGTATAGTGATGTGGATATGGCTGTTCATAAGTTCCTTGAATGTAAAAATTGTTGGTTAGAGTGATATGGAAAACTTTGAGAGATTAAGCAGCAAAGTTCTTGTTAGAACCTGCCACTGTGGCATCGTATTCGAAACGTATGATCCAAAAAAAGTGTACCATGCAAACAGTTGTAGGGCAAATTATGTTAGGAAAAATATGGACAAAGAAAGAGAGCTAATTCAAAAGAAGTTTGATGAGAAAGTTAGAGAATAGCCCAAATATGGAAAAGGTAGAGAAAGCACGTTGCCTTGGTTCTGCAACGGGATTTTCAATCGGACAAGAGAAAGACCAAAACATGACGCGCCTTAATGTTTACCTAGCGCGTATTAAGCAAAGTATACCTACTCTTTGGTAAGCATTATTTCAATTGTTGAAACCATACGTGCTCTGGTTTCGCCCTCTCTTGGAGGCATCTCCTCGGGTCCTATCACGATTTTCTTTACTTTCAAGTCTTTTAGGAAGCGATTTCTCGTTATTTCAGCCGCGTCAACAGCAGTAGTTATTGCTTGTCCTCTCGCCTTCAAGGTTATATCTTTAGTATCGCTCGCAGACAGACCTGTAATAATCGCTAGAACATAGTCCATAGGCATTTTCTTGCCAACGAAAATAATCTTAGAATTTTCCGACATTTACCATCACCATTTAATCAAAACGTTACTGTCCTATACTACATAGACTTTCTTATAAAGCGTTAAACAACAGAGCAGCACTTGCAATAACAAACATTTTCAACAGTTCTTCAACAGTTCTTTTTTCAACAGCCCTTATGCATTATATCCTTTACGAGAGCTACAAAAGCAGCACTATAAAAACTGAGGGTTACGGTTAAGCAAACATAAACCTCGTAAGAATGCTCCAAAAATAGTCTCATGGAAAGAAAACCTAACTCAGTCCAGGTTCCAACAACCTCAAGTTGAGAAGGTTTGGTAATTCTTTTAACTTAGCTAAGTTTTGATAGTCAATCAATTATGGAATCATAGTGTTTTCTTCTTTCTTCATTCAAACCATTTCTTTCTAGTCGATAGTTACCTTGCTCAAGATGAAGTTAAATCCCGAATCTTGGCTCGAATATTGAACCATTTTTTTCTGCTCTTACCCATTTTGGGATTTTCTTCTTGACTTACTTTTCTACATGGTTAAAATCCAGTTAGAAGCCTTCCGTTAAATTGTTCAGTGATTCTTTGATGGTTCTCAATTCTTCACTAATTATCTTCTGGAAACTCCGAGTTAGTTGCTTGAAACATATAGTCTCATATAATGAAATAGCAAAACAAAGTCTTTTCCAGTCTAAATTTCAAGGAAAAGAAAAAGTAGCAGTTTCCGAAACGATTTCTAATGATCCAATCTGACGGTTTTAAATATAGTCTCCAATGGTTCACTATGTTTTAGTCCACATAAATTTACTACGAAAATTACCTGCTTTTAGCGTTCCAAGTTAGGAACAGCATGTTCCAAGAATAGAACTAAAAGTGATTTATCGTTTTCATACTGATTAGGTAGAGTTAACTATGTTTCAATCTTCAACCAAGCGTAGAACTATCGTTATTGCTTCCATAGTGATAGTAGTGCTTGTAATTTCTTTGGCTGCTTCATTGATTGCTTTTTATCATCAACCATCAACAGTTAAACAATCACCTTCAAAACTTGAAGTTACTGTATCACTAAATCAACCAAGCGTGATTCAAGGAAGCAATCTGCAGGGAGAAGTTAATGTAACTACAATAGGAAATGCTGAAAATGTTACTTTAAGCAGTGATGTAGGTTCAAGCGGCATAAACTGTACATTTGAACCTTCTTGGGGCACATCCAATTTTACAAGTACTCTATTTATGAGTATGCCTGATTCTACCCCAACTGGTAACTACACAATTACTGTAACTGCATTAGGTGTTGGGCAGGAAGAGAATGCCTCTTGTGTTTTTTCGGTTTTAAGTGCCAATGTTACTGTTTCTGGTAGGGCATCTGTAAATAAAATGGGAAGTATTGTTCGCCAAATAAAATTCGTAGATGAGACGACCAATGCTACAAACACTTTTAGTTTTCCAACAAATCCAGCAGCCTATAACAATAACGTCTATTCTGTCAACTTGGAAAATGAACACACATATTATGTAACAATAGATTATTTTTGGGGCAACGGAGAAATCGAATTTCCTGCAACATACTACGCTGGCGACTTCCACGTTTACGCACTAGCAGGTAACAACACCATCACCCTTAATGTTGGAAACTAAAATCCGAGAAGTAAAAGGGGTGTGCACTAAAATTTAATTTGAACCACACCTAAAACTTTTTGAAGGCTAAAGTTGTTTATTATACAAGGATAAATCTTGATAGACAAAGCTAAAATTAAAGATGAAATGTGCACGTGTGGGCATCTTAAAAGTGAACATTCATATTTTTTAGATAGATTATGTACCAAACCTAAATGTGAATGTTACAAGTTCGTTTTGAAGGAAGAAAAACAAGAGCTTAATTTTTTAGATTCTACGTGCTAAACCATGAAGATAGATAAACTAATAATCGCTTTGAATGATACTGCTAGGAGGTCCAATAAATGGTAAAAATCAACCTATTGACCTATTTAACTTTCAATTTGAACATGCTCGTTGACAAAGGAAAAGATATGCCGATAAAAGAGACTAGACAGTTATGCGAAAAAAGAACAATACTTCAAGAGTTGCAAGAGCGATTTCCGTTTGCAGAAACACACCTCGACTTATCATTACTAAAGTTGCAGCCAGATGCCGAAGAAGAAATTGAAAACATTTTCTATAGTATGGCAATTTCATTAAAAGACAGCGAAATGTGCGTGACAAACAATGGTTTATGCCTGTTAATTGCATACTGTCAAGAACAGATTCAAAAAGAAGCAAGGAAACTCGAAGAGAAAAGAGACGACGAAAAAGTTTGATTTCCCACATCTTTTTCGTCTATAAGGCATATCCTATGGAGATACTAAAATGAACCAAAAATGCCCCAGAAGAGTATACTCGATTCCGACTATACATATACCCTTTGATTATTTTCCTATATGCATGCTGAACCGTGTCTATTGCGTAGCCTTATTTTATGTGTCCCTGTCCTTCGTTGAAGAGTTGGTTGGTTGGTTGGATTAAATTTTAGTCTGACAAAGAACTAAAACTTCTTCAGAATAGGTTACTCAGGGATTCAAAACGAGTATCTTCTGATATATTTCCAGCAGACTTATAACAAATTCCTAAGATGAGAATTATTTATGAGATGCAAAAACTGTACCCACCTAATCTTAGTTGTCAGCGCGGTTGATGACAAAGATACTGTTTACAAACATAAACAATCCAACCACAGTATTTACTGTCCATGCAGGAAACCTGAACCAACTTAGGGTTGTTTTCTTTTTGAAAATTCGAGTTAGTAATCAGGAAACAAGAGGTTTGATGTAAGTAAATACAATCTTCCGTCATTGATTTGGCAAATAGATGTATTCAAAAATGGGACGATTTTATTAAAAACTATCTAACATAGACCAAAGTCTAATTTCGTTTTTGACATGCCTTATTATTTTGATGGAGCGACAACTAACTAAGTTAGAATAGTTTAAGGGATAATCATCACAGCAATTCCTAACATTCGTAGCTATCTTGGAAAAAAGGATAACAACCCCCCATATAATTATCCGCTATTTTATTACTATAATTTTAAATAACTGACACAAACGAGAAATGCTCTAAAGTCTTGGCAGTTCAAAATTACACATTTCGGGCACTCAATGTAAGACAAATTAAGAACAAAGTACTATAGAATTTAGGTGAATGTTTTGCGTAAACAACAAAGACCAGAAGGAAATACAACCTCCCCAAACAGGAGCAGTATAGCAAGAAAAGCAAATGCCGCCAATAGTTCGAGACAGAAGCAAGCCAACGCCAACCGTTCGAGACAGACCCAAGCTGACAATTCAAAGAAGAAAAACAGTACTTAATCAAAATACTAAAAATCAATGGGCAGCATAATTATCGCAGGAAATCATAACATAATTCTTAATTATTTGTTAATTTATGAGGGACAAGTTTTCTATTATTTTTTACCCTAATAACATTATTTTATGATTGACAGGGGTAAGTTTTATTATGTTTCTTACTCCTCATGCCAATACCTAAATAGCGCGCGCTGAGGGGTAATTTTTTGCTTCCGCTATTTTGGCTATTGCAGCGTTCTTCTTGACAGATTCAATTCCGCCTGCACAGTCCTCTTTTGAGTTATATCCTTCACTTACTGCGATTATTTCTCCGTTGACTGCTTTCAATCTGAAGCGATACTTTCCAGCTTTGTCTTTACACCACTCAAAAACTGGGTCCGGCGCAAATATCACCTACTTCTAATATTTGTTGCGTCAACGTATAAAATTTAATCCTCATTTTGGAGAAAGTTTGGTCTATATTCAAAATTAAAAGCTTATAAACGCATTGATGAGATACTCATAAACAGGGGAAATTTTCTTGGATAAAGATGATGAAATTTTAGCAGAATTGAAGAAAATTAGAGAAGCTTTAGAAAAGGCTCCACCGCCAGTGCCGCCAAAAGGCTTATGGAACGAATTCAAAGACTTTCTATCGTCGTACAAAGTTCTTGGCTTAGCTGTTGCTTTCGTTTTAGGTTTGTATCTTGGTGCTGTGGTTAAGGCGGTTGTCGCAGACTTCATTATTCCGCTCTTAGGCTTAGCTATACCAGGCATGTCAAACTTGGCTACATATGCAGTTTCAGTTACGAAGCAGTCGTTTGGCATCGGCGACTTTTTAGTGGCGCTAATTACATTCATCTTTGTGGCACTTATCGTGTTCCTCATAGTGAAGGTAGCCAAAAGATGGAATATAGGCTAAACTATAATCTTCTCTTTTCTTTTTTTTAGATTAGCTTGACGCAATAGAGAAAGGTTAAAACCACATTTTACGCGGTTTCACCCGTTTAGTATCTAGGAGCCCAAGCATCATGTTGGAGCAAAATAAAGTGGCGTGCGGTGTAATCTTTAATCGCAACGACTGGAAATATCCAACAAGTAGTCATAGGGTTTGCTTTAAATGCGGAGATAAAAGTGATAACTTAAACACCTATAAGAAGGGCGCAATAGGGCTTTGGCATGGTTGAAGCGGGCCCAGAATGTAAAATGACAAATATTGTTAGAGTTGGAGAGTCAACGGTTAAAACCGCGAAAATTCACAGCTAGCGAAAATTAGGAGAGTATGCTTTAGCTCTCCGTTTTAACAGGTTAATTTATTATGACTGGTTGAATGCTGCTTTTCGAAGGTTTCCCTGTTTCATTTCCATAAAATATTGCATAGATGTTTCCTGTGTTTTTTCGCCAAGTTAAAGGTTTAGCTTTCCAGACAATACTGAAAGAACCGTCTTCCGCGGTTACTCCTTGGGCTAGGTATGCGTCACCTAATATTGATGTGTCCCGCTCGTGAATCCTGATTTTGGCTTCAGACACGCCTTTTCCGGAATCGCTCTCGGAAAGTTTTCCTTTCAGATTCACATTGTTGCCTTTGCTGATGTTTTCGGTGACGGTGTAAAGTTCTAACTTAGTTTCAGTTGGATAATTAGTCTTCGGAACTTTTGTTTCAACTGTTGGAATTGGCGTCGGTTGAGGCATTTCTTCCGTCTTGACTTCAGGCAAAACAGTTTCTGTTTTAGTTGTTTCTGCAGTTAAGGGTGCCATTGGAGTTTCGATTTTTGGAGCAGCTACTTCTACCTCTTTTACTGTTTCAGAGCCTGACGTGGCTTCAGCTTCAGTTTTTGGTGAAGCTGTTTCTTCCATTTTGACAGGAACACCATTTTCCTGAACTGTTTCCTTTGGGACTGACAAATCCTCAATTTCCGCATCACAGCTACTTCTAACCACTTTGATACCGTTAAGGCATCCTTCCTTCGACTCGTATCCTTCCCCCTCAGCAATAATCTCGCCATTTGCAGCTTTCAGACGAAACCTAAACTTGCCTGCAGCATCCTTATAGATCTGGTATTTCGGATTAGGCACTTTGCGGTCCATTATGGTCAAGTCTTCGATTTCTGCACCGCAATTCTTCTGTATGCTTCTTATTCCATTGATGCAACTTGCATGTTGCTCATAGGCTTCGCCCACGGCGACTATTTGGTTGTTTCCAGCCCTCAGACGAAAACGAAATTTGCCCGCAACATCCTTATACACTTGAAATTTCGACATAAAAAAACCCCAATTTTCTATTCAATGCTAGTTGTACAAAAGCTTTTTCCTTAACTGCTTATGCAGATGACCAACTTTTACTCAACTACGTTGGTGCGTTTTCTTTTCGGGATACTTTTCCTATGTTTTATCTCATTTACGTAGTTATAATGTGCAATCGAAGGTCACTAGAGATCATTAGTGAGGCGGAGATTGCCTTATTTACTGTGTTATTCATATAAAACGGTATTTGGAAAGTATTTGATAGACCATTGTTTTCTTTGGGCGGCATCAATTTTATGGATTTACATAAAGAATCTTTTTTTCTGCAAAATATTATATATCCTAATTACCGCTAAATTGTTTTTGAAATAAATGAATAGACTCGAAGCTATGGCTATGCTCAAAGAATTGGTTGAGGCTGATTTAGTTGAACCAAGTTACATTCAAGTTATGTTAAGAAAACCCGAACACTATCAGGTTAAAATTAGGTGTGATTATAACAAGACAGAGATTGAAAAACATGCCAAAGAACACGGATTAACTATTATTGAAGATAAGAAACGAAAATACTTAGTTATCTATAAACCGTAATTTGTTTGATGCTGATTTAGGTAAATGAATTGTGCTAACTTGATTAGTCATTGTGTTTTAACGTTTATTTGGAATAAACTTATTAATCTTGTACGTTCAGGTGGGTTTAGAGGGGGCATAAGATGAAACGGTCTGAAGCGATAGCACTACTCAAAGAATTAGGCTCTGAACATTTGATTCAACCATCTCTAGTGCTTGTTGAACAGAGAAAACCCGACAGTTTAGTTATGTGTTAAAGGTGATTATGACCGTTACCAAATAGAGGCATTTCTGCAAAAGTACAAGTTTTCGGTTGATGAAGACGTAACAAAAGGTCTTCTCTGCATTTTTAAGCCATAAACTAAGGCTATTTTATCACTTTAAAACAGGAATTGCAATTAGGGCATGTGTAAGATTCTACACGGAAAAAATGATTCTCTAATAATTTGTCTGGTATAGAAACTTCTTGACTGCAGTTTGGACATTTAGGCATAAAATTTTCTCGGTACGGTATAATACCTTACAATAGAAGAATTTCAGAAACTTGAAGATGTGTTGGCACAACGTGATACAACAACCATCAAAATCAATGGAGCAATAGTTTAATGTCTATTCCATTCAAGCAAGTATTCCAGAGTTTCCATCAACAATTCTAACGGTAACTTTTCTTATTACAGCAACTTTATCCTGAACCCATTAAAGAAATTGCTACGGGCTTCAGTAGAGGATGATTATCCTGACAATAGGAACAGTTTTGATTAAGAGAAGGTTTTGTTGGGCTTAACTTTGAAGTTTCACTTAAACGTCGAATTCTTTGGAGATAAGCTAAAATTGTACTTAGGTAAAAACTCAGTGTTATGAGTGATGAAAGGTTTGCTCAATTGCATGAAATCCTGAAGGATGCTTTGAGCCAAAAAATACTTCTGAAACTTGGTGAATTTGACAGCTTAAGCTTTGATGATTTAAGAAACAATTTGAAGATTGAGGACACACAAGAACTGAGTAATCAACTAAATACTCTTGAAAAACTAACAATTGACGGAGAGCATGTAGTATCTAAACAAGCAGACTTGCAGTATAAACTTACAGAAAAGGGTCACTATGTTTTAGATGAAATGATTGCCTTCCCAGAACTTGAATCAGATAACTACACACAGAAGGTTGAGCAAAGTAACCTTTCCTTAGGCAAAGCAATTTACGTAACAGTTGGAGCAGCAATACTTGGTTTTGTTTTCTGGGCCATAATGATGTCCGTTTCAAATACAAGTGGATTTAGATGGGAAATATCAAACACAACTTTTGATTTATTTTCCTTAACCAGCCTCATCATTTGCTGGTTAGTTGGCGGTTTCATTGGTTACATGATTGGCAAGAAAAAGAAGTACAAATTTCCAATGATGAGAGTACAACGATAAAAAATGAAGACATCGGATGAATAATCTGATGAAACTGTGTGGTGACTGCTTGTTTTTCCTTTTTACTATTAGATATTTTATTTGATGTACTTGTTAACCGGAGATATCTATACACGTTCTCCAAACTTTTTCTTCATACATTCTTGGCAGTAATTGTTTTTGAACCTTCTTTTTCGTATAGGCTGAAAGGTCTTTCCGCAACGACTGCACGTTATTTGATTAACTTCTTTAGGTTCAAGCAGTTTGAGTCTTCTCTCGATCTCAACTCTGATTTCAGAATCATCCTCCTGCTCCCAAGCGGTTTTCAACAGAACCGTAGCTTGTTCCAAGCTTTTGTCTTTGAAAATTTTAAGGAAAACATTATCCGTTTTTCCAGCGCCTAATTGTGAAGGTAGCATACAAACAAAATTCTGAGGATAGCTCTTAGACTTACTAAAGTCAACAACAGCGAAGCGAAAGTTTTTTCGCTGATAATTATCATCATCCGAATAGTACTCAAAAACTTGCAGCCTGATGTCCAAGTTGATAAACCTTGGACGGAACAAAACATGAAACCAGTTATAGAACATTTTGGATTGTTTGGAATTCATTTCTGGTCATTGCCTATAAGATGAGAGTCAAAGCTGGATGTTGCCTTTTCAACCTAGATTTCAATAAACGGATAGGTTTTTAGCAAATAGACTTTCCTAATGAAGTAATATTTTTAAGTGCAAAGTTGAGAATCGCTAACTGATGTTAAATGGCAGTTGCGTCAAGTAAGCGTTTGACTTCTGGGATTCTGAGTGCAAGTTTGAGGTTTTCTTTCTTTGAAAGAGCTTTTTGAATTTTGACTTTGACTGGGAAATTGTTTGCATTATAGAAGCTTTGGATGGAGTGGCTGTAGGTGCAAGCGAGGTTTACTGATACTCCGCTTTTTCCGCTAAATTTTGAGTTTTGGAATCCGTTGCGTGTTGACCTGTACTCTGTTCTTAAATATTCAAAAAAGCCTATTATTTTTCTTTGAGACGCTCCTTTTTCCCTGCCACTTTTCTTAGAGTCTGCTTCAGCTTCATCAATAAGTTCTACCGGGGTCATTTTGGTGTATTCTGTGAATGCTTTGAGTGCAGAAGTGTAGACAGTTTTAGTTCCTTTGCTCTTTCCTTTGAGCCAGTTCTGAACTTCTGTGTACCGCGTCAAATTGGTTATGTCTTTGGACATAGAATATGTACAAAAGAGGACATATATAAGAATTATTGATACTTATCTTGTCAAATAATAATTTACCTATAACCTGCACAACAAAAAACCCGATAAACTACAAAAAATAGTTTTTTAACCATTCCCCAAGCAAGCTTTTTCCCCTTTTTGTCGAATGATTTAAAAAGTCATTTGAAAATTAAACATTTGGAGAAGGCTAATTAATTGGGGATTGCGGCAGCTTTAGACATTAGCATCTTTATCCCGGTTTACAAAGAATCAAATCAAGTAGCCAACATGCTAAAGGAGCTAAATTCTGAAGACGTTTCAAAAGAAATCTTTGTAACAGTTGACGCGCCAACAAACGAATTCTTGCAAGAAATAAAAAGCCTTGAGAATAAAAACGTTAAATTTATAGTTAACAAAGAACGCGTGGGCAAAGCAAATGCTGTAAACAGCACAGTAAAATTGTCCTCGGGCAAAGTGCTACTTTTCTTAGATTCGGATGTTCAAATAAGCAGTGACACAGATTTTCTAAGAAAAATCATCATGGAAACCCAAACCGCTGACATTGTTGACATAAAAAAAAGAGTAATAAAAGGAAAATCACTTCTCTCCAAAATGGCTTATTACGAATACTTCACCTACAATGTCAGCGCGTGGTTATCTTCAAAATACCTGCATAAATGTCCTGCTGTTAACGGAGCTGCATTTGCAATTAAACGGGAAACGTTTGAGAAAGTCGGCGGCTTCCACAAAGTAATTGCAGAAGACATCGATCTTGCAACAAGAGCATTCTTGCAAGATAGCAGTTTTGCCTATTCAACCGATATTGAAGTAAAAAACGTTGTTTATTCTGACTGGCAAAAATGGTTGACCCAACGAAGAAGATGGGCAATAGGACAAGCCTCATGGCTAGTCTGTTGGTACCGCGATTTAGCTAAAAAATTTGTTAAGAAACCTCAAGTTTTCCTTCCAGGTCTATTCTTTCTTTACCCTTCCGTCGCCATGTTCCTCTTAAGCGCCGTTGTGCCTGGTCTTTGGATGTATAATTCCTTACTGGTTTTCTCGTTATTTCTTTCAGTAAAATTCAACATTATGTTACCGGTGTTTCTTGTTTCGCTTGGAACTGCGAATCTGCTAAAGATTTTGGCAATTTCGCTATTCGGTTTTGCCTTAACTGCAGCTGTATTCTACGGATTCTCAAGAAAGTTGGGATTTCGCGAGATGAAAATTCACGAATTCTTCGTTTACTATTTTATCTACTCGTCGCTTTGGATGGCTATAATAATTATTGGTCACATACAAGTGATTGTTTTCCGCAAAAAAGTTGCTCCAGGCTGGACAACAGAACCGCTGAAAGCAATTTAGAACTGGTCAATCTTTTTTCATTGCTTTTGTTTTGAGTTCTTTAGGCATTAACTCAATAGCATATCGCAGTGCAGTTCGGGGAATAACCTTCTTGTTTCGTAAAATGTAATTGTAGACTTCTTTTTGGTGCTGTCGGCTTTCCTCTTTTAGTAGCCACCCATAACCCTTCTGCACCATATCATCGCCATCTGTTAGTAGCATGTCACTTATTTCGAATGCGTCTTTTAGGAAACACCCCTTTTTCGCCGGAACTATTAGTGAAACTGCCGCAGCCCGTTTAAGCCAACGATTTCCAGATTTAGCCCAGCTTTTAACTTCGCTTACAATCTGTGGGTATTTCTGAATCAGGTCGCCGATGGTATGGTTGCATAAGCCATCGCATTTCGCCCAATTATTGATATATTTTTCAATCCATGATTTGAAAGTTGTCAAATCGCTTGGCTCAAGGTTGTCAATATAGTTTGGCAGCCAATATGCGACAACAAAAGCTTCTTCTGTATAGTCTGAACAGTAAAGTTCTTCGCAAAGAGCAAAAATTGTTTCTTTATCTAAGGTTTGAACTTGTTTCCAGTATTTCTTTGCGATTTTGCTAACATTTTCAGTTTTGACGCCGTAGTATTTTACTTGTTCTTTGAAGAACCGCTGAAAACTTTTTTGGGCTTGCGAATCGGTGTTAGCTCTTAGTTCTGCTCTGATTTGGGCAAGAATAATGTTCATGGCAATTGTAGCGGTTTTCTGAGAATAATAGCTTTACTTAAAAATCAAATAAAAAGAACAAAAATAAGAAAAGAATTGAGCTCAGTAGTCTTCCATTTGGTAGAGGCCGAAGTCAATGTTTAATGGTTTTTCAGGATCACATGAGTCTTCAAGATCGTAGAGGTTTGATGTGGCTTTGTCTAAGCGGCTTGTTCTCTTGCTTGGCACTTTAGATTTTACCATCCTGACTTTTGTTTTGCCTTTAGGTTTACGTACGATTTGTGAGCTGCCAAGTACCATTGAATGGTCGATGGTTTTTGGAACGATCTCAACTTTTAGATCGTCAATGCCAAATGGCTTTAGTGCGTCTTCATGTAAGTGTTTAGTCAACGCCTTTTCGCCTCCAGACCTCAGCGCTGATTAAGTCTCTTACAGCTACTCGGATAGCTTCGGCACGGTTCGGATAGAACCTTTCGCCGACAAGCTGATCCAAAGCTTTTATATACGTTTCAGGTAAATATAGAGTAATCATCTTCAACAGTTATTTCTCCCATTAGTGATTGAATAACCAAACAAGAGCTTATCACATATACATGTATATAATATGCTACAAATATGCTGCAAACATGTTCATGCCATAGCATATAAGCGTTTAATGGGCTATGTTGCAGGTTTCTGTCAATTTTTGCTGAGCAACCTTTAAGTTTTTATCTCTTGTTGAAGCTTCTTACGATCCGGTGATACATGGAAATTGCAGGTTTTCGTTAGAAGCTTTGGCTGTTCAGCGAACACAGCCGATAGCGAGGTCTTGGCAGGCTGCTTAGCACAGGCTGGTTATCAACTTGCAACTTCAGAAGCTGACGCTGACGTGCTAATATACAATACCTGCGCGGTTAAGGGACCGACGGAAAATCGCATCATCAACGCCCTTAAAAATGTGCCAAAAGATAAGAAGCTGATTGTCGCAGGCTGTTTGCCTATGATTAGTTTTGAGCGTGTCCAACGCGAAGTTCATTTTAACGCAGCAATTGGACCTTCAGCTGGCAAACAAATAGTTGACATAGTTTCCCGCGTTATAGCAGGCGAAAGAGTCACATCCCTATCAAACATAAACCCCAAACCCAAACTTGACCTTCCAAGAGTAAAAAATAATCCATTCATTAGCGTTATCCCGATCAATTTCGGCTGTCTCGGCTCCTGCGCATACTGTTGCGTCATCAATGCCCGCGGACATCTGAGAAGTTACAGCATCAAGGAAATAACCGATCGCATTAAAAGTGATTATGCGGCAGGTGCCAAAGAATTTTGGCTGACTTCACAGGACACCGCCGCTTATGGAAGAGATTTAGGAACTGACCTTGCAGAGTTACTTGAAGCAATTAGGGGTTTGTCAGATAATTTTCGGGTAAGGGTTGGGATGATGACACCGAATTTAGTCACAGAAATGCAAAGTCGCCTCATTACTGCTTTTGACAGCCCTAAAATCTTCAAGTTTCTACATTTGCCAGTTCAAAGCGGCGACGACATAGTACTCCAACACATGCGAAGATTCT
Organism: Candidatus Bathyarchaeota archaeon; assembly: GCA_963833575.1. Lineage (GTDB taxonomy): Archaea > Thermoproteota > Bathyarchaeia > Bathyarchaeales > Bathycorpusculaceae > Bathycorpusculum. The sequence continues at coordinate 123,191 of CAWHXY010000004.1, forward strand.
ATACTTCAATGGAGTTCAAATGCACAGTAGACACATTTAGAGCAGAATTTCCCAATTTAACTTTGGCTACAGATGTTATTGTTGGTTTTCCAGGCGAAACCGAAGAAGCTTTTGAGAATACGCTGAAACTTTTGAAAGAAGTGAAACCTGATGTGATGAATGTGTCCAAGTTTTTTGCGAGACCCAAAACCGTAGCTGCAAGGATAAATGATGGTCTAGTTGATCGGGAAGAAATTAAGCGTAGAAGCACAGTTGCGGCTGAGTTGGCGAGGAATCTTTCTTTGGAGAGGAATCAGCGTTGGGTCGGCTGGGTTGGAGAAGTATTGATTGATGAGAAGGGCAAAGTAGAGGGTTCTTGGGTGGGACGTAATTTTGCCTACAAACCAGTCGCTGTCAGAAGCGTGGATAACTTGTTAGGCAAGGTGTTAAGGGTTGAGGTTATAGAAGCGTCGGCTACTTATCTAAAAGGAATATTACAAGCAAAATCGCAATGATTTTATTTTTTGAAATTGTTTTTGTTTTTAGACAAGCTATATACGGTTAATTGAAAAGTAACTTTGTTGACTAATGATGGGTGTACTGAGAAAGAAAAGTTTTGGCAAATGGCTGAAAATTGCCATTGTCTTGCTTTTGGCCACCTTAATTATCACCGCTTATTTTTGGATTACTACAGGAACAAGCAACTCAAACAATTACGATCAAAGGTTCAAAGATAACCCTAAGGCTGCAGTTAATATCCTTGCCAATGGTGACGTTGTTGGTCCGTCGGGTTATTCATCAGTGCCTATAGAGCGTAACGGGAACATTTACACTTTAACGGCAGATATGAATCGGGAACTCATCATATCAAGAAGCAATATAGTGTTTGAAGGAAAAAGTTTCACGACAGGCATGCAAAACATGGCTAGCAACCACCAAACAATCGCTTTATCAAGCGTTAAAAACGTAACTATAAAAGATGTAAATATTGTCGGAACCTACTTCGACATTTCCTTGCAACATGCCCAAAACAACACAATACAAAACGTCACTGGAGGAACAATTAACCTCTGGGATTCAACAAATAACATTATTACTCAAAGTACCGCTACAATCGAGTTCCAAGACTCTAACCATAACACAATAATAAAATGTAACACAGGCGCCTTCCAATTTTCCTCATCAAACTATAACTCAATTCTCAACAACAACTGCTCCGGTTCCGGGCGGGCTCTGTATCTAGCGGACTCATCAAACAACGTATTTTTCGGCAATACATTCACAAAGTTTTGGTGGTGGATAAGCATGTATGGTAATTCTTCCAATAATACAATTGTTGGAAACGATATCCGAACCCGTCAACTATACCTTGCCGACAACTTAGTAGGAATTAACTACATCTATCACAACAACTTTATCGATTTCAAATGGAACAAAACCACCTCAACGAACTCAGCTAACATATGGAGCAGTAATGGAGAAGGAAACTACTGGAGCGACTTCAACGGGACAGACGCAAACCATGACGGAATAAGCGATACACCCTACCTAATTGATGCCACAAACATTGACAGTTATCCTCTGATGAATCCAGTGGACATCGCCAATGGACTACCTCCAGCAATCAATAAATAGATAAAGCCTAAAATCAAATCGCATTTAACATGAAACCGTACATTTTTAGCAATCGATAAACTGGTGGGTTAAAAACCCAAAAAGTTAACTTTGCCTAAAGTGGAGCACCTTTAAGAATTATTGGTTGTCCTCTTTCTGCGATATTGGTTGAGGTTTAATTAATAATTAGGATTTATCAGTTGTAGCTAACTCAAAAACTGAAGAGTTCTTTATGGCTTTTCTGGGACAGCCATCAGCACAAAGGTAACAGAAGATGCATTTGTCAAGGCTTAATTGAGGATATTTCTTTCCTTCAACATCAACCATTTCTATAGCTTTTGATGGGCAATTTAGACTACATAAACCGCAACCGATGCAGAGTTCAATATCGAATATTGGTTGTCCTCGAAAGTTTTCCGGCAGTTTAATCTCCATGATGGGTCACCTATTTGTCGCTGAATCATAAGAGGTATGAGATATCACTCTTTTTAACATTAGATTTTATGATGACTTTTTTCGACGTTATTTAATTCAAAGGGATAGATAATTTGTCAAAAAAAAATTGTCAGATAAGTAAAATGTGTACTAAGTAGAGTGTCTATCGCGCGCGAATGCCGATTTGAAGTCTACGTCAAATTTACAAATTATTTCAACCGTTCTAAAAAGTCGAGGAAAATTTATGGAGCTATGTTTGGGTTCTTTTTTTCTTTAATAAAATTCTAAATTAATTGGTTATAATTGTAGGTCGGCCATTTCCACTCTTCTGCGAAGTAACCTTGACCGCGTTTCAGCATAAACCTTCTTATCACTTAAAGAAAGACCAAGGTCATTAGCGGTTATCGCTAAAAGTTTTTGTACAAGAATTTGAGCAGCTCTTCCAATTTCTTCGATAGGAACGGTTGTTTCGTCACATGTTCCTATGCAACAGCATGCAAATGGAAAGTTCAAATCAACCTCAATTTTGTTTTTTTCGTAATCATAGTCCATTATTGTAAATGGTTCCATTCTGCAAACTTGAGGTCTCACAGGGTAAATATCACATTTATTATCTTTTGTTAGAAAATAGCAGCTTTCATCTTTTTTTCTAAGGATCCAACGAACCCCGTTTGTGTCTGGGCTGCTCAAAAAATCAGTGAAGCCTCTTGCTTCAATACGTTTCTGTTCGGTTTTACTCACATCTGGTGGCTGCATGCGGCAACAGGCACCACAGTTTTTGCATCGAAAACCCACAGAATCAGGGAAGACTACGTTGTTAAAGTTCAAGGTGAAGATGGATTGGAAAAAATGCTTTATTTAGGTTGTGTGACGAAACTCAAATAACGTTTGATGAGTTATGTGAATACTTAAATAATTTCAGCTCTTGTATTTTCTCCGGGCTGAGTTATGAACACCACGGAATCAAAGATTTGCTTTTTTAATACGCTAACGCGAAAAAAAGAAGTTTTTAAGCCGTTGGAAGCAGGCAAAGTGAAAATGTACACCTGCGGTCCAACCGTTTACGATTACGCTCATATTGGTAATTTTCGTGCTTTCTTGTTTGAAGACTTGTTGAAGCGTTGGCTTATGCGACGAGGCTTCAAAGTCGCCCACGTAATGAATTTGACAGATATTGATGATAAGACTATCAAAGGCAGCCAAAAGCAACAGGTGCCGCTTAGGCAATTCACTGAGTTCTATGTTAACGCATTCTTTGAAGACATCAAAGCCCTCAACATTCAACCTGCCGACGTTTATCCTCGAGCCACCGATTTTGTTTCAGAGATGGTTACTTTAATCAAGACTTTGTTGATTAAGGGAATCGCTTACAAAGGTGAGGATGGATCCATCTACTACTCTGTGTGTAAGTTTCCAAACTATGGAAAACTATCTAAAATCAAAGTGGACGAGCTTAAGGCAGGTGCAAGGGTGAAGCAAGATGAGTATGAGAAGGAAGAAGCTCACGACTTCGCTTTGTGGAAAGCTTGGACACCAGAGGATGGCGACGTGTTTTGGGAGACCGAACTTGGCAAGGGAAGACCAGGTTGGCACATCGAATGTTCTGCGATGTCGATGAAATATCTTGGCGAAACTTTTGATATTCACTGCGGCGGAGTCGACAACATGTTTCCTCATCATGAAAATGAAATAGCTCAAAGCGAGGCAGCGACAGGCAAGAAGTTTGTTGATTATTGGATGCATAATGAGCACTTGCTTGTTGAAGGCAAAAAAATGGCTAAGCGCCTTGGCAACTTCTACACTCTTCGCGACCTGCTGGCGAAGGGTTATGATCCAATTGCGATTAGGTACTTACTTATGTCTACTCATTATCGGCAGCAGTTTAACTTTACTTTTGAAGGGTTAGATTCTGCGAAAAGCGCTGTAGACAGACTGAGAAATTTTGTGCGCCGTTTACATGAAGTTGATGTTGGAAAGGATAGCAAAGGAAAAGTCGCCACATTAACCGCAAAGCTCGAGGCTTGCTTTGGCAGTTCAATGGATGAAGACTTAGACATTGGCACAGGGCTGGCATCATTGTTTGATTTTGTACGAGAAATAAACAACCTGCTTGATGCAAACATGATAAGCAAATCTGAGGCATCAGAAGTTGGAGGATTGATGATGCTGCTAGATGAAGTATTGGGTGTTATTGGCAAAGTAGAGGTAGAGGAAGCCTTGACAGCAGACATTGATGTTATGGTTCAGAAACGTGAGGCAGCCAGGAAAACCAAAAATTGGAAAGAAGCTGACGAGATAAGATCGCAGCTTAAGGCAATGGGCATTGTACTTGAGGATACGGCGCAAGGTGTTCGGTGGCACAAAGAAAGAGTTTGAAATACATTTAGTAATTTAGTAGAAAAAGATTTTTAATGCACAAGTTTCTTTCTGCAAAGAGAGATTACTTAAAAATGCAATTTGTTCCATGGCAAAACATAGCGGAGTGGCATTGCAAAGCATGCGGTTACTGCTGCAAACTTTACAGCGTAGTCCTGGGTTTTCCAGAGTGGCTAAGAATCACCCAAACCTACGGCTCAGAAACCACCGTAGCAGGCTTAGACCGATTCTACATAAAACGTTCCAGCGACGGCTCCTGTGCATTTCTATGCAACAAAGCAAACGACTATCACTGCGCCCTGCAAAACACGAAGCCTAACGCGTGCAAAATCTGGCCCTTCAAAGTCCTCTCTGAGCCCAAATACGGCGAACCAAACGAAGCGGCTTATGATTATGGAGGCGTGCGTTTCTACATTTATGGAGACACCATGTGCAGTGGCATACGGACTGGCACTCCAACATGGGACTTCCGCTACAAAACCATAAAAGAATTTACTGAACTATCACTTGGGCTAAGACAGGTACAGTATAAAACGACAAGACCTGATACATTTAAACCACAAGAAAAGTGGGGCAGACAACTATTTCCATAGAATTATTTTTGAAATCTAGGCTCTTTTTAACCCGCATTTCAAGATTTTCCCCAATTAGGTTATTAAGCGAGTTTTAGACAACTAACCTTCAAACTCTGTTAACAAAATGAGGTAACTGTGTATGTCTAAAGCTAAAGTCGGCATCTCAATGCTCTATTGCTTGGGCGAACCATTCAATCGCATGGTTAAACGTTTAGGCACGATGAACACACGAACCGTTGAAGTTTTGGATGACGGAACCCACGAACTTAACAAAAACAGAATCAGCACTCTTAAAGAAACCGCCAAATCCTTTAGCATAGAATATACCTTGCATGCTCCTTTCGCAGACATTAACATCGCTTCCCCATCTAAAACCATGCTAAAGGCTTCTATGAAACGCCTCAAACAATCCATGATTTACGCAAACCAATTAGATGCTAAAGTTTGGGTTTTCCATCCTGGAGCAAAAACAGGCATAGGCCAATTCTATCCTGGCGCTGACTGGAAGCAAAATATTGAAAGCATTCAAGATCTCTACAAAATTGCTGAAGAATATGGCATAAACATGGCTTTGGAGAATTTGCCTGCAAAATACTATTTCTTCATGAGTAAACCAGAAGAGTTTGCTCGTTTCTATCGTGAAACAAACTTGCCTGTTGGCATTGTCTTGGACATCGGACATGCTAATTTGGAAGGTCAAATTGAACCGTTCTTCAAATTGCTAGCAGACAAAATTGTTCATGTACACGCTAGCGACAACGATGGCTCAGATGATCAGCACTTAGGCATAGGGCTAGGCAAAATCGATTATAACGCATTCGCGCAAACCCTAACACAAATAGGATATAACAAATCTGTAATAATCGAATCCATTACAAACGTGCCAGAAAGCATCCAGAAACTAAAAGCACTTCTCGCTTAGCTTTCTTTAAGCGGCAATTCCAGCTCCAAAAAATCCTCAGCTACGATTGTGTTAGCAAATATTTTTTTGGCTTGGTCTAAAAGCAATGTGGCATCTGGGTACCTTGCGCTGATATGTGTCAAAACCAACTGTTTTGCTCCTGCAGCTTTCGTTTCTTCTGCTGCCTGGCTAGGCGTCGAATGCCCATCCAACCTCGCTTTCTCTATCAATGAATCGTCAAAGGTGCTCTCATGAATCACCAAATCGGCGTTTTCCGCAAACTTCGCAAACCCTTCGAATGGTCGAGTATCCCCTGTGTAAACAATTTTTCTTCCAGCCCTAAGCGGCCCCATCACATCGCTTGGCTTAACCACTTTGCCATCAGCAAGTTTAATCTCATGTCCAGCTTGAAGCTTAGACCATAACTCACCTTTGGGAACAGCAAATGCTTGGGCTTTTTTAGGGTAAAATTTTCCAGGTCGCGGCTTTTCCAAAAATGCATAAGCATAACTTTGAACTGCATGATCAGACTTGATGCCTATTACGGTATAATCTTCTTCATTTAGAATTTCGCCCTCATTGAGAATCTCGTTAATTTCTACTGGAAATGTTAAGCCAAAATTGAGGGTTTCTTTGGTGCAAACTAGAAAATCCTTAATCCCCGGCGGTCCATAAATTGTAACTGGTTCTTTGCGATCCATTAGTGCCATAGTTTGAAGAACCCCTGGCAACCCCAACACGTGGTCTCCATGCAGGTGGGTGAGGAAGACTTTTAGTTTTTTGTGAAAACTCACTTTTCCCTGCATCATCTGTCGCTGAGTATTTTCGCCGCAGTCAAACATCCAGAGCCCCTTAGGACACTGAACGACAACAGAAGGCAAGCTACGCTTTAGAGTTGGTACGCTGCCGCTGGTTCCCAGAAACACCACTCGAATACTCATTGTTTTTGCACCTTTTCGAACACGGCTATTTCCCTTGTCAGACTTCTATGGATGAAGGCGAAATGGGACTCCACATGTCTATAGCCTAAAGCTTCGCCCAACGCTTTAAGCTGTAATGTTTTAGGAGAGGCAATACAAATCCGTTGCCCCACTCCCAACAAACCGTACGTTGAAGCCAAAACATCCTGCACCAACTGCTTAGTCGTAGATTTTAACGTACTGGAGGATCTTCCATAAGGAGGGTCAGTAACCACACAATCAACCTTATAGAATGGCAACTTACGAGCATCAGCCAAAACCAGCCCTTCAGCCGATATGTTGAAAAAACGCAGGTTTTTTCTGGTGCCTCCAATCATTCGTCTCTGAGCGTCTACACCTACTGCTCTGCAGCCGATGTAGGTGGCTTCAATTAGCGAAGTGCCAGTCCCGCAAAATGGATCGAGCACCAAAGCCTCAGTTTTGCCATGGGCTAAGTTTACCATGCAACGTGCCATCTTAGAGGGCATCGCAGATGGGTGAAAAAAGGGTTTTTTGCGTGGTCTACGCTCTGAGAAAGTTTTTGAGGTTATATCTGTGAGTTTTAAACCTAAAATTAGCTTTTCATCAGTTATTATGCCTAGGAATGTTTTATCTGGGTTCTTTAGGCTTACTTTTGTCCCTTCGGTTCTATCTAATATTTGCTTGCCTAGTTTGCCTTCAAGCACCATTGTATTCAACGCTTCGTCAGCGTAGTTTTTAATGCGGTTGATCCGCACAGCGAAGCTTTCGCCAGCTTTTAGCACAGATTTGAAGTCGGTCTCGGAAGCCGCCTTTGCAACATCATTGTGGTTTGCGTTCGATACAAAAAGCTCTAACGCACAAACGCGTGTGTACGCTGAGCGAACTTGAATCGTTTGCACGCTACCCAGCTCTGCTTCCAAACGCAGGATCTGATCAAATTCATCAGCATTCTTGTATTGGTAGCCTTCAGCTTCCAAAATCGCTTTAACTTCGGCTGCAGGCAGGGATTTGTTCTCGCCTGATAATAGAAAGAATAGTTTAGGCACTATTTCCGCGCCTTAAGTTCTTGACTAATAAGCGGTGCCAAAGAAACCTTACTAACGTTGCCAGGAACGCTGTCAGTGCCTACTATTTCCTCCACACCAGCGTCCAAAATGCGCTTCTCTGCATCTCCAATTAGTAAGCCATGGACACACCCACAGAAAACATGTTTGGCGCCTTGTTCACAAAGAATTTTTGCGGCTCCTACTATGGTGCCCCCAGTGCTGATAATATCGTCTAAGATGATGACGGTTTGACCTTTCACGTTTAAGCCCTCTGCGGTCTGTTTGGTTTGTCCAGTATATCGGTCACGCACTTTATCCAAATGCCCCACTTCGCCGCCTAAAACTGCCTGCGCTTGTTTCGCAATATACATAGCACCTTTGTCAGGAGACAGGGCAAATGCACCTTTGAAGCCCTTATCAACAAAGTGTTGTGCCAAAAATGGTATGGCACTTACTGTTTTGGCTGGAAACGGAAACTGTGTAAGCGCGGATTCTGAGTGAATGTTAACTGTGACTAATTCGTCGATTCCAGCGGCTTTGAGCATCTTTGCGATAGTTTCAACGCTGATTCCTTCGCCTGCCAGAAACATCTTGTCTTGACGCGCATATGCCAAATATGGAACAACAGCGGTGATTTTATTTGCTCCTCCACGCTTGGCGGCGTCAGCCATGAATGCTAACTGAAAAAGCCGTCCATCCTGAGCAGGAGGACAAGTCGTCTGAACAATAACTACTTCTTCGCCCTGCACGCTACCTTCCAAACGCACATACGATTCCCCATCAGGAAAAATCTTGGCTGCAACAGGAATATTTTGGTAGCCTGTCAAGCTTGAAACTTTTTCAGCGAGATCTTTGGATGCTGGACCAGAGATAATTTTCATCTAACTTTAGCCTCTTGCCCTTTAAAATACAAGTTCAGGTTTTAAGGCTTTATCCATTTTTCATAACAACATCAGAGAATTTTGCATAATAGTTTTAAGCTTAACTCATTTTTTCATTGGCAAAGGTTGAATATCTATGGATACTTGGCGTTTTCTGCCTCTTGAAACCAACAATGCCTTCATGAATATGGCAATTGACGAGGCAATCCTAACGGCTCGAATCTCTGGGCAAGTTCCAAACACACTGAGGTTTTATCGTTGGCAACCATCTGCTGTCAGCATTGGCAAAAACCAAAACCCTCAAACTGAGATTTACCTTGATGCTTGCCAAAAGCTGGGGGTTGATGTAGTTCGGCGGATTAGTGGAGGCGGCACTGTTTATCATGATTTTGAGGGCGAAATCACCTACAGCGTTATCGCTAAAGTTGCTGACTTGGGCACCGCCGACGTTACCTCTGTTTACGTGAAAATTTACGAGGCGATAAAGGATGCACTTAGACTTCTGGGGATAACCGCAGACTTCAGCTCTGGCGACGCAAAAAACTGCCCAAACATGACTGTTGCCGGCAAAAAGATTTCAGGCAGCAGCCAAACCATCACGCGAGGAGTTGTTCTTCAGCATGGAACTTTGTTACGAAGTGTAGATTTGCCAAAAATGTTTCAGCTCTTAAAACTTAAAGATGCAAGTTGCACTCAAGCCGCCGATATAGCCAAACGTAAAATTACCAGTATCCAAAACGAATTAGGCCACACTGTTATGCCTGAAACGATCGCCAACGCTCTCGCACAGGGGTTTAAAGCCATCCTAAAGATTCAACTTGAGCTGGGCAAATTATCTCCCACTGAAGCTGAGCTTGCAAATAAACTCTCCAAAGACAAGTACTCCTTCAAAGAATGGAATTTTGTTAACAAAAACTAAAGATGTAACTTGTGTCAGCCTACACTGTCTCCACCTTACCTGTTTTTGGCTTGATATTCGCGATTAAATACGATTGAACGCGACTAAACTAGCTTAAAAGAGCTTGAAATAGCTTAAAAGGGCTTAAGCTGGCTTAAAATAGCTTAAAATACACTCAACCTACAAACGATTCAGACCCTAAATCAAAAAAGCAACTTAAAGCAAACAGAAATTTTTTTTCCCCAGAAATCCTCGTTAAAGATTGATTAAAAGCAATTTTGAGCTATAATTTGGCTCCACAGCAACTCGATTAATAATGTCAAAAAATGTCAATTTGTGTCAAATTGTGTCAAATTATGTCAAAAAATGTATCAACCTGCAGCCAATTCAAGCCCCAAACCAAAAAAACAACCCAAAACCCAAAGAAAAAAATTGCACCAAAAAATGCAAATATAAAGAACTTAACTGAAGTAGAAAGTTATGGTTTTCTGTATAGGTAGATTGTGTGTGAGGGGTAGCCTAGTTGGGGGTTTTCGCAGAAATTTTCAACTTTTTCTGGGTGCCAACCTATAATTTCGTAGTCATGTGAGACTACACGAGCGCCTTTTTTCAGGTCGCTGTCGAGTTTGGGTCTGATCTTCTCATTTGCACTGGTGGTTAAGTATAGGTAGACTACGTCTGCTGAGGTTAAGTTAACGTTAAACATGTCACTGTTCACGATGGTTACTCTGTCTTCTAAACCATTCTCGTGAATGTTACTCATCGCTTTTTTCGCCAAATCTTCCCGCAACTCTATTCCTACACCTCTTGCACCGAAAGTTTTAGCTGCCATAATAACTGTTCTGCCATCTCCAGAGCCCATATCAAACAGAACTTCACCAGCTTTCAAACCAGACAATTTCAGCATATATTCTACAACGGTGTTTGGACTTGGAACAAAAGGAGCAATAAACATTCAATACCTCACCTTTCCAAAATTACCAATCATGCTTACGCCACATATGCATCTTTTTTCGGAACCGGCCGTCTAGCTTCGCCACATTTTACGCAGCTTTGACCGCACAATTCAAGATATTTTTCTTCATCCGCCGACCCGACTGCTTTAGCTGCCTTAGTACAGAGTTCGCTAGGTTCAGAGCAACCTTCCTCTTTGCACAGATTTGAAATATATTGGCAAATTTCCTGAACATCTTTAGGTTCCAACACAGCCCTATTTGTACGAACAAGCAAGCAAAGTTCCCTTGCCATAACACAGGTTTTGACGTATTTAACTCGTTCAAGAACTTCATCGCGTAGATTCTTTCGGCTTATTTCCACTCTTTTTTTATCTCCTGCAGGTGCTATAAGCAGATAACCAGAAATAGCAGGTCTAGGTTTAAAAAGCTGCTGTTATTCCCCCAAGACACACAATTCTATAAAGAGTTAACAGTACTCAGAATCGTTTGCTCAAGGATTTACGTTCAGCCTCCATAACCAACTCGTAAAATCGGTCTGAGGGCTTAGGCTCCTTCTCCAGAACAACCGCAATATCAGCAGTTAAGACTCGTCTGGCGCTCAACGCTGTAGCAGCGGCTTTTCCATATTTCTCAATCAACTCAGCGGTACGCTTTGCTTGCAACTGCATTTTTTCTTCATCCTTAGCTAAATGTCCCTTCTTCTCAATTAACGGCAAAGCCTTCTCCTCATCAACCTTCAGTAATCCAAGCGCGAAAGAGCCACATCTGGGGCATTTTGGTTTGTCAGGTAAATCTTTTATTCGAATGGTCTCCATGTAATCCCAACAGTTCGTGCAAACAAAATTGCCTGATTCATTAAGTAATCGCGCTTTGGCTGCTGCAACAAGAACAGCGCGCATTTTCTCAGGAGGAATCAAATCGGTTTTCATACTTACCCGTTCAATTCCCACACGAGCAACAGGCGTCGCATCTCCACCAGTTGCAACAACTTGAAAGCCAACATCACCATCATGAAAACGCTTTAGAACCATAACAAGCCCGTCTACATCAAGGTCTTTAGAGAAAACCTCCTTCAACCCCTCCTCATAAATTGGTGTTCCCTCAAAGCTAGTAATCAACTTCTGAATGCTTACGTTACTGAAGTCAGCCCACTTCTTTAATGCACCAAAACGCCTAGCTACCTGTATCACACGGCGCTTGAATAATCCCGTCTTAACGGTTGACCTAGTTAACGTGTCCTTAGCTACTTGCGTACTCATGTTTTTCAATTCATCAAAAACCTTAACCAGCCGTTCAGCGCTCATACTTCCCATAGTTTGCACGAAAATGCGGTAAGGATCATGCTGAACAACCATACCGCGCCCAAGCTTATCAGACAAAACTTCTCCAAGCAACTGGGCTAAAGCCCGATTAATTAATGAACCAAAATTAGAGTGAATAATAACAAATTCACCCCAATCCTCAAGCACAACACGTTTTAGGGTTGGAACTGCATAACCAGCATTAACTTGCTCCACTGTTTCCGCCAACGCATGTAAAATCGTCTCGGCATCAGCAGGATAACGTTCAGAAAGTAAAACGCTAACCTGTTTAGGAGAAAAGCCACTGTGAATTTTATCCTCTGCAAAACCTCGTATTTCAGCTAGCTCCTGCGCTATCGCGTAGGGCACTGGAATTTCCTCGCCTATCCAGCTGGGAATCGAACCCGTGGGATCGTCAACAGGACGCACATACACTTTGTCTTCAGTAGCATGAATTATTTGCCATGGGCTACCCCTTATGATGAATTTCGTTCCCGGTTTGCCATATTCCGCCATGAACGCTTCATCTAAGACACCAATAGATGTGTCTGTTGACTCATCAATGACCAGGAACTGTTTCTCTACAGGAATCATAGATAAATTATCGAAATAATATTCAAAGAGAGCCTTGGAACGCTGAGGCTTCAAAGCTACCTGATCTTCAAACGAAACCCACGCTAAACGCGGAAAACGCTCATGCATATATTTGAAAGCTTTTCCAACGTCTTCGATAGTTAAGTTTTCATATGGAGCAGCATTACGGGCTAACTCTAAAACACCGTTAAATTCTAAGCGTCTGTTTTTTAGCATCAAACCAGCAATCTGATGAACTAAAACATCGTAAGGCTTGTCTGGAATCTGCAGAGGCTCAAGCTCCTCGTTGAGTGCTCTGCGGGCAATAACTAAAGCTTCTAGTGTATCATCAGAATCCATGCCAATTATCACACCTTCAGCAACATCCCCATAAGTGTGACCGGCTCTTCCAACCCTTTGAATAAGCCTAGTAACCTGCCGTGGACTCATATATTGAATAACAAAATCGATTCGTCCAACATCTATACCTAATTCGAGACTGCTGGTAGCAATTAAACCTTTAAGTTCACCACGTTTTAAACCGTTTTCCGCAGCTATCCGTGATACCTTAGCTAGCGAGCCATGATGGATAGATATTGGAAAATCAATATCCCACACCTTAAACCTGGAGGCTAAAACTTCTGAAATCGAACGTGTATTTGTAAAGAGTAAAACAGATTTTCGCTTATTCATGTAATCGCGAATAATACGCAGTCTAGCTGCTACCTCTGGATGAGTATAAATTTTTGATGCAAACCGCACATCGTCTTCCGTTGGCTTAGGGTATATAACTTGCAGCTTGACCATTTTTGCAACAGGAACACGAATAATTTCTACTGGGCGCTTGGTGCCAACTAGGAACTGAGCGACCTTTTCTGGGCTGCCAATGGTGGCCGATAAACCAATCATCTGGAAGTCTTTTCCAGTCAGGCTTCTAACGCGTTCTAGCGCCAAGGATAATTGGCTTCCCCTCTTGCTATCCGCTAACTCGTGCACTTCATCAATAACTATCCATTTTAAAGCTTGAAGGTGTTGTCGCAGAACCCAACCAGAAAGTATAGCTTGCAAGGTTTCAGGAGTAGTTATTAAAATGTCTGGTGGACTACGCGATTGCCGTGTCCTTTCTTTTGTCTCAGTATCGCCATGTCTAACTGCAAGTTTTATATCTAGGCTGTTGCACCACCATTGAAGTCGATCAAGCATATCTCTGTTTAAAGCTCTTAAAGGGGTAATGTATAGGACTTTGATTCCCGGGGTTTTCGCTTCCCTTAGAAGCATGCTTAATACAGGCAGGAAGGCGGCTTCCGTTTTGCCTGTAGCCGTGGGTGAAATTAACAAAACGTTTTTGCCTTCAAGTATTTTTGGGATTGTTTTTTCTTGAGGCTCAGTTGGTTTAGAGAAACCCTTCTGTTCTACGAGCCTTCGAACCGGCTTTACAAGCATATCAAAAGTGTTCTCGGAAGTTGCCTGCACTATAAAGTTGACCTCGAATACTATGTTAAGCGGGTGGTCTGCTATAAAAGACGTTAGGAGTTTTACTACAATTCCGGTTTTGTAGCGTATTGCAATATTTCAAGCAATAGCTTGATTAATTATTATTGTTTTGCTTAATATTCAAGGTTTCATTAGAATGCTTTCAACCATTTCCTTTAAATGATCTCAAAGGCTTTGACAAAAATTTGTATAAATATAATGTTGAAATTGAAAATATCGATCTGAAAGCAATGGAAAGTTTTTTATCTATCAGCATAAACGATGGAGATAGGATATGGAGGAAATTAAAATGGCGAAATGTCCAAAATGCGGAACTGAAGTTGCAAAACCAAAGAAGACATGGAAAATGGCTGGCCGTCCAGATAAAGCTGGAAAACGTATGCAACTAGAAATCGGACTCTATGAATGCCCAACAAAATGTGGCCATGTATTCCGCGAAGTACTAAGCAAAAAGAAAATCTAAAAAATGCAACCGGAAAAACCTGTTGATTGCACTATTTTGTCCTCTTTATTTTTTTCCTTATTTTTATGACAAGTTTTAAAACATAGTAAGTTCTTATGAACTGGAATACTTTATGATTGTAGAGGCTAAAATTTGATTGCACTAAAAAAAATGTGGAAAAATGATTATTTTAAGACAGTAGTTGCAATCGTTTTGATTATTGCGATTGTTCTTGGCTTTTTCTTCGGTTTACAACTAGGGCTTAAGACGTCTTATCCAATGTTGACTGTGGAAAGCGGCAGCATGAGCATTCCTTACGATGGCAGTGATAGCTTCTGGTTAAGCATAACTCACCCGTTTGACCGAACCTTAAGCATCGGAGACATCATAATTGTACAAGGCGTAAACCCCAAAGACCTAAACACAAACTACCCAAACAGCGACATAATCATATTCCACAGCCCTATAGATGGAACCTTAATTGTTCATCGCATAATTGCCACAGAAACAATCAATGGAGTAACATATTACCAAACTAAAGGTGATGGAAACGGAAACCCATGGCCACAAACCCCACGGCAAGGCTTAGACCCCTGGGACAGCAATAACCCCCCAGGAGTTCCCCAAAACCTTGTTGTTGGCAAAGTAATTATGCGTATTCCATGGTTCGGATGGATAACACTATTCATGAGAAATAACTCGTTAGGTTTGCCAGTGATAATAGGTCTCATACTCTTGCTTGTAATTATCGAATTTGTTATTCCAGTCATAAGAGGCAAGAAAAAAACTGAACAACAAAATGCAACCCAACCGCAGCCACAGATGTCTTTATAAAGAAAGCTTCTGATTTATGAATATTTAAGGGCGGTTAAAGCAAGAGGGATATGGATTGCCAAAAGTTAAAGCTGTCATAAGCGTCGAGAACGTGGTAGCTTCTGCAACTCTTAACCAAAAAGTTGACTTGAACGCCGTAGTTAAAGGATATCCTGGCGTTGAATATCGGCCAGAGCAATTCCCCGGACTGGTTTTTAGGTTAAAACGTCCTAAGACTGCAACTTTAATTTTTAATTCTGGAAAAATGGTTTGTACTGGCGCTAAATCAGAGAAGGAAGCTCGTCGGGCTGTCATGAAGGTTGTAAAGGAACTAAAAAAGGGTGGCATAATAATTATTAGCAAACCAGAGCTTAAAATCCAAAATATCGTTGCCTCAGGCGGTTTAGGAGGTATGATTGATCTTGAAAAAGCTGCTTACACGCTTGGCCACGCTATGTACGAACCTGAACAGTTCCCGGGCTTAATCTACAGAATGGCAGAGCCGAAAGTAGTGATTTTGCTTTTTGCAAGTGGCAAACTTGTTTGTACTGGAGCCAAACAGGAACAAGATGTTTACGACGCTGTAGAAAAATTGCATACGCTGTTAGAAGAGACCAACTTGATATTCTACGAGTAATATTCTGTTCTATCGCTTTTTTACTTGTTTTAGGATTGTTTTTAGGCTCTCATGGTCTATGGCACCTATCTCGAACAGAGTATTAGCTATTTCACTTATCTTAAGCAACGCATGAAGTTTTATTCCACTATTTTCCAATTTCTGTTTTCCTTCTTCCCTGTCAAGGAAAACAACGGCATCTGTAACGACTCCACCTTCAGCTCTGACGGCAGCACTAGTTTTTTTAAGAGTCAGCCCAGTGGTGACTAAATCATCAATTAAGAGAACTCTGTCTCCTGATGCTAAGACACCTTCGACTCTCCGTTCTCTTCCATGCATCCGAACACCTTTGCGCACGTAAAGGAAGGGTTTTCTTAGATTATATGCCACTTGTGATGCAAAGATAATACCAGCCACCGGAACACCCGCTATTCTGTCGAAGTTTTTTAGTCCAATTTGGGTGGTTATATATTCAGCGTAGAAGTCGCAGATTTCTCTAAAAGCATCTGGAAAACTCGGTATTACTCTTAAGTCAATATAATATGGACTTGCCTTTCCACTTGATAGTTTGAATACGCCAAATTTTACAACGTCTAGTTTGAGAAGTATATTTGCCATTTGATCTTTCTTTTCTTGACTTGCTTTTTCTGTTTTCAATTTATCACTTCCTCTTTGATATCTGATAAATTTTGTTTAGTTGTGGAATCAAGCATGCAGTCTTTGGCAATTCCTTCTTTAACATTTCAGCAAACTCTATTTGGCTTGCGCTTGTTGCTGTATGATATGGAACAGCAACTTGAGGTTTAGTTAATCGTGCTATCTCAAAGCCTGTTGTAGGTGTTGCACCTGGGGCTATGCCAACCGTACAGAAAACTACGTCGAATTTCTCATTTTGTCCCATGACTGCGAGTTCGGGGAATGGCAGACTGTCTGCTGTGTGGTAGACTTTAACTTCATCCTCACTGGTTATAATGTAAGACACTGGAGCTTGGGCTGGATGGTTACATTTTTCTGCTTTTATTGAGACTTCGCCGATTTTTGTTTCAACTCCTGGTTTGACTTCTTGAAGTTTCTCAGCTGGAATTGCATGTTGCAGTTTTTTGGTTGAGGCTGCATCAGCGATTATGATGCAGTTTGTTGCTTTTTGAACTTCAATTATTAGTCGTGGATCTAAATGGTCATAATGTTCATGAGTTATTAGAATTGCATCTACGCCTTTCAGGCTCTTTGGTTTGACGTCAACTGGATCAATTGCAAGGGTTTTGCTTGGGGTTTTCAGCAATACTCCGGCGTAAGGGTTTAGCCAAACAAATAGGACAGCGTTTTTTTCTGGTATTTTCTGTATCGACATAACTTGATTCCTCAAACTAATTATGTATTTGATGTTTTAAAGAAGTTGCGTTATTTGATTTCTCGAGAAGTAGTACTCTGCTTGTTACTGGTTCCCGATTACATCTTTGATCCATTTGACTAGCGTTTTATACGTCTCTATTCCTTTTGGAGTAAGCGAAATATGTTTTGAACGCTCAGCATCTTCTCTTACGTTAATTAACCCTTTATTTTCAAGCCAATCTAAATATTTAGTATAAACATTAAAGTTTAGACCAACCGCCATTTGAAGTTCCGTCTTACGTCGTGAACCACCTGAAGCAATCAATTTTTCCAGAAACCTTGAAACCACGTATAAGTCTGGTTTAGGTTCTTTTTCCTGTGGCACTGACATATTTTTCCCTTCACAGGTTTTCTATGGCGCTGGCAGTGTAGGTTCTGAATCTGACGACATTTGATTGCCATTTTTCAAATTTTAAGTTAATTCCATAGTAAGTTGCTATCGCCAAAATGAACATGTAAACAATGAAAGCAACTTCTATTATCCTAAATTCTATAATGTTCACTTGGTAAACAGATAATAGGAAAATTACGATTGCGACGATGGGCCAAAAAAGCACGCTAAAAACATCCTTTTTTATAGTTCTGATCCAATCGCCAGTTGCCAAAACCACTTTCATCAAGTTTTCAATGATAGACTGACCATCCCTTTGGGAGTCCAATGTATTATCAGGCTTAATGAATGAAGCAAGTACTTTTTTCCAGTATGGAATATCCTCGGTACAACAGTTTCTGTTTCCAAGCATGTTTCTGGCGAAAACCCAAGCAGCAATTGCGAGGAAAATTACGCCTTCTGTAAAGAACTGTTGTTTGCTTGGATCTGCAACGAACAGTCCGATTGAAACTAAACCAACAATTGAAAGAGAGAGCAGCAATGCGGTAAGGCAATATTTCCACACTTTAGACAGGGTATCAAGGATTTGGTTTGCGTCATGTATCATAGAAATATAAGAAGAATCAAGATTATCTTTTGTTGAACTGTTGTTCTGACTGTCATCGTTGATCATTAATTTTACCTCAAGACCCCTGAAATACAAAAAGGAGGGGAAATGCGTTTAACTTTTTCTATCACTTATCAGGCGGTCTCCGGCATTCAATGGCGCAAGCGGTTATCCACAATCCTATCATAACGATTAGCATAGAACCAAAGATATCAAATCTCAAGGTTAAAACTCCAGTTTCGTTTAGTAGGTCGATGGCTCAAGCTGCAATTATGATTAGACCTAATGCCAAAAGCAACAATATACTATATTGTCTCATCCTTCACCTCCTATCAGATCAGCTTGCTTAGAAACCACTGCAACCCGTCGCTGAGCCACGTTACCATTATGCTCTTACGCCACAAGTAGATGGCTGCGACCAACGTAACCCCAATGAAGACAAACGTGAACGGCAATCCCTCGTACCAGTATTCAGGATTACTCATCTCATGCAACGTGTACATGGCACCTATGAGAAAGGGCACGGCATAACGGTTCAGCCGTTTACCTATTCTGTCAGTTAAGAAGCCAAAGTAAAACAAGTTCTCCACTGTTGAAGCTGGATTCCCGAACATTCTAAACGCTGTCGCAAAGACGGCAGGTAAAAGAGCAATCTGTAAAACGCTCGAAGAAGCCACAGCTTGAAGCAAGCCTAAGCCTCCAATAATTGCAATCGCGGCAGCGTCGCCTTTCCAGCCTCTTGATCGAAAGCCTAGTTCTGACAGGTCAAATTTCCAGTGAAGGTAAATGTAAACGACGACCGCAATGGTTGCTATGTAATGCAGAGGATACCAGAGAACTACACTGACGGCTGCGGCAGCAACAGGAATAATGAAGCCTGGTTTCTTGAAGGTGCTCCAGCCCTTGGTAAGCAGCAGAGGCAGAATTAGGAAGATTCCAGCGTAGTTGATAGAAAATAAGAGGAGCCCTTTTTCGTTTGAGTATGTCCAATCATGCATGTTTAAACCCAGAGCAATAGGAATTATCAGGTTCAACGCTACGGTTACGGCAAAGAAAAATGTCCAAATAATTAGAGCCTGCTTCGCCTTCTTTTTTGCGTCCCAACTAAGTTTATTATTTTGTTTTTGGTTTAATGACTTATTTGCATTCAATGTTTATCGATTAAATCGATTGAAGAATGTTAACAATGTCGGTTGCTCCACGCCGATACGTACCGTTGGTACAGTCAAAATTCTTGTCTATAATTTTAAAAAAAGAAAGGATGGGGTCAAGAAATCGGCTGAAAACGATTGTATGTAAATTGAATGTTAGATTATGATGGCTGGTTTGTAATTGTTTAGCTGTACAACACTAAGGCTGAGGTTGAGTTTTGGGAATAAAGGTTATGTAGACAATTATATGATAGGGGATAATAAGGGAGAAAACGGATGAAGCGGTCACTGAAAAGTTTAGGTCAAGGTTTTCTGGTGGCAACGGGGATAATTTGGATATTCAATATATCCTCACTTTTCATAAACGGTGACGCTTGGCTAGCTTTGCTTTACCTGCTGATACTGCTAATTCCTGTGTCAAGCTTTACGTATTTAGGATTCAGAAACACAAACACTCAAACTTCACACGAAATTTCAAAATGGCGGAAACTACTTTTTTCTTTCCAAGGTGTAGCGTTGGCATTCTGGATGTTTGATTTAGCAACAACTTTCTACGCAATTAACGTTACAGGTTTAGCTGTAGAATTGAATCCTCTAGGTTGGCCGCTTGGGATTTTAGGTGCGCTAACATACTATGCTCCAACATTGGTTTTTTCATACATTTTGCTGTTTAAGATTAGAGACAAAATTTCGTTGTACGCTGCCATACCGTTAACGCTAATTACGCTTGGCATGGGTTCAATGAATTTGATTGCGGGGGCGCAAAATTTTCAAGTGTTTGCTGACACTGCAGCATTGGCATCGGGAGTACGATTTGGACTCTTGGCTGTTATCGGTACGGTAAGTTTGACGATTCCATTTGCTTTAAAAAGAACGACAAATCAGCCTAAAGCCGTTTTGTCATGACGTATGCATCTTCGCCGTCTGAATAATACCCGTTTAAGGTTCTTGTAATTTCGAAGCCAAGCTTCTTGTAGAGCGAAATTGCAATGTCGTTTGTCACTCTAACTTCTAGAAAGCATTGTTTGGCTTTGTAATACTGCATACCCTCTAACGCTTTGTTGATTACCGACTGGGCAATGCCTTTGCGCCTATGCTGCGGCAACACCGCTATGGATACTACATGTCCTTTTTTTACTAAGCCGCCAAAACCATAATTTGATAAACCGACTTCAATACGGCACATTATGTAACCTGCGATTGCCCCATTTTCTTCTGCTACGATAAAAGTTTCGGGAAAACGCTGATGTAAGTCCATAAAGAAAAAGTCGGTATAATTTTCTGGTAAACAAACTCGGTTAATTTGCATCACACTTTGTAGGTCATCAGGCATGAATTTACGTAGCTTGAAGGTTTGTTGCATTCTTTCGCCTTCTTAATCCACATTTCACTGTTGTAACTTAAAGTTTGTGCTTTAAGCGTCAATTATTTTCTTTTTGAGTATCGTAGATACTGTTTAAGTCTTGGTTTCTTCAGGCGCCTTAAACACTGGCAGTGTATAGCTGCCTTGGGGCATTGCCCAAACTCTTGATGCTGAACCGGCAATCTTTAGTGCTTCGGTCATAGCGTCGTTTACTGCTCTTGCAGTTTTGAATTTGAATATGCTTGTAGCATAATAATCCGGCAAAGAAGACACCAAAATGATTTGGTGATTTTGCAGCGCTTTTAAGAGATAATAAGCCTTGTGACCGCCCATGACAAAATTGCGCCTAATCTCGCGCTCAACATTCTTCAAATCGCCTAAACGTGCCATCCAATCATAAAACACTTGGTTCCCATGCCCTTCAGGACATTCAGCTACTAGAATTATTACGCCTCCGCGTTTGACTGCGTCTACCGCGTTGTCTAAAGCTTTGTAGGCTTGGTAAAGATTAATGTCAGCCGGGTAGCCACCTGCACTTACAACCAGGATGTCTGACCGACGTTCAACTGTTAAACGGTACATTTCATTAACGAGTTTCACGGCTTCAAGGAAAGCCTCTTCCAAATCGCCAGCGAATGCTTTTACGATTTCGCCTTTTTTATTTTGCACAACGTTTACGACGAAATCGACTTTGGCCAATTTCGCTGCTTCAGTCATGTCTTGATGGACGGGGTTTTCCTCTAAATTTCCTGTTCGCGCATTAGCATGAAGTAGCATGACGTGATTGTGCTTGATGGTTTCTTCGCCGCAGACCGCTGGCAAAACACTTTTTCTACCGCCGCCATATCCTGCATAATAATGAAATCCAACATCACCTAAAAGTACCCTTACATCTGCCTCAGCGAAAACACGGTTAACAAAAACTTTGTTGCCATGAGTTTTAGTTGTGCCCAAATATACTAAATCGGTTGCTCTGTAGTCGTGACTGACAGTTTTTACCCGTTTAAGCACTTCTTCACCAAGCAGTTCAACGGCTTCTTCAGGCTTAACCGACCGGTGTGTTCCACAGCCAAAAATAATCGTGATATTATCGTCTCTTACACCAGCCAAATTAAGCTCGGCAAGTACTGGCAGAAGCATCATTTCGCTGGGTGTTTTACGGGTGCCATCGTCAACAACTATTGCGACTTTGCTTTCTGGCTTAGCTATTTCACTTAAGCGTTTTGAACCAATAGGAATAGGATCTTTAAGGGCGCGTTCAACCTCAGCTTTGCCGTCGGGTGCACCTTGGCGTTCAAGAGGCTCGATTGTTCCAAGGAGATTTCGGGCTGGAACTCTTATGCATACGTCTGTTTTTCCATAGGGAAGCCAAACATCAACCATGAGGGGTCACATGCTATTTTACATGTACTCGACGTAAGAAACTATTAAGCCTTGTCAAAACAAAGATAAAATTCTCTGCACCATTCATCGTCCACAATACATAAATCCTAATGGGGAGAGGAATAGGCTAATTGCGATAAATAAATTGATACAGAAAGGTTGGGTTTAAGCAGCTTTTGGTTTAACTTTCTCAACTGCACCGCTTAAACTTGACATTTCAGCATTTGCTTTTCTAATCAAGTCACCGATTGTTTCTTTGGTTGGAATTGCAGCGCCGACAGCCAATGCAACAGCTTTTTGATGTGCATTCTGTAGAAGCGGTTTGATTGTATCTTTGGTTGGATAAGAGATGCCCATTGCTAAAGCGAAAGCTTCTTGGTTGCTTTGTTCAACGCTTCTTCTTGTTGCATCAACGTCTATTTTGAGTTGGTCACCGGTGATCATCAAACCATCATCGAAAACCGCTCGCATAGAAATGCCCAACTCAACTGCTTTAATTCCTAGTTTTGAGAGGACACCTGCAAGTTGCTCGTTGATTTCTTCACCTCTCCGAACTACGAGTGTATCTTTGCTAACCCAGACACTTCCAGACTCAATTCTTGTAGGTAAGCCAACACCGTTTAGCTGGCTGATTATTGGACCTGGAGCTTGACCAGTGTTGCCGGCAGGAACAATTACGTCCATTGCGGCTTTGTCTCCTGACTTGGCGGTTGTTTTTACTTTGCCCCGTTCTAGCATCAAGGCTAGTTTGAAGGGGTTGATGTCTGTGAACAAGTAAACGTTTGACCCATCCAAGTATACTTCGAGCTTTTTCAGATTTGCTTGATTCATCTCTTCAATAGCTAACCGCATCAGAGTATTCTTTAGAACACGCAGGTAAACTTTGCCAGCCATACTCTTCTTCAATTCTTGTAGCTGAGAAGCACGGACCTTCTTCAGGCTAGCGATGCCAATCGATTTGTGTTCTTTCAGTATTCCCTTTATGGCTTCTACTTCGATTGACTTTTCATCTAATACTTGTTGGGACGGCATATTTCTCTTCTCTTTGTTAAGGTTTAATTTTTATTGGTTCACCCATAGATGTCTTGAGAAAAGCGTACTTTACGTTTTTCAAGCCGCGTTTAAGTTTTCCATCTAAAACACGAAGAACTGCCATTGTGTTATCGACAAGTTCTTCATCTTTCATCTGTTGAGTGCCAACTGAAACTTGAATAATCGGTTGATTGCGCATTCTAACAACCACGGTTTTACGATGTTTTTTCACCAATGCTGCAATATCTGCGTTAGGAGGAACAGGAATAGGCATT
The DNA here is from genome assembly GCA_963833575.1 of Candidatus Bathyarchaeota archaeon. Lineage (GTDB taxonomy): Archaea > Thermoproteota > Bathyarchaeia > Bathyarchaeales > Bathycorpusculaceae > Bathycorpusculum. The sequence goes on from CAWHXY010000004.1 coordinate 146,566, forward strand.
TTTCCTCTTGGACCAAGAACTGGACCAAGTATTCTACCTACGAGCGGCATTAGCGGCGCTTCAGAGATGAAAACATCATAGTCGCTGGCAAGCTTGCGCAGTTCTTTCTTTTTGCCATTTAAGGAATCTAGATCTGCACGTTCAATAACGTGGTCAGCTTGGGCGTTTTTTGCTTTTAACGCAAATTCTCCAGAAGCAATAACACAAACTTTGTTTGGTTTGCCAGTGTCGTGAGGAAGTTCTACAATCTCTTGGATTTTGCCTTCTGGCGCCTTCATATCGATTTCCATAATATCTAAGATCAAATCTACTGTCTGGTTGAATTTTTTCTCGCCAGACTTAGTCTTTGCCTGTTTAATTGCTTCTGATATCGTTTTGTTGTCTAGGGGCATTTTTAAGCCTCGTGCCAATGAGGGATTGGAAATCGATTATAAAAGTATTCGCTTGTCATTATTCAGTACCAAATAGCTGTTCGTAGGTGCCAGCGTCAACTTCTTTTTGGACTTCACGGGGATCTTTTCCTTCAACAGTGACGCCTAAACTAATGCAGGTTCCGAGCATCTCCTTTGTTGCTTTCTTGAGAGTTGGCGATAAAAGTTGAGGTTGCTTAATTTTAGCTATTCTCACCATCTGCTCCATAGATAGGTTGCCTACTTTAACTGTGTTAGGTGTTCCTGACCCCTTCTCAATTTTCAATTCAGCAACAATAAGTGCTGAAGCGGTTGGTGTGCCAACGGAAATTTCGAAGCTTTTATCCTCTGAATCAGCGGTGATTTTTACTGGAACCTTCATTCCAGCATAGTCTTTGGTAAGCTCGTTAATTTTTGTGACGACAGCCATAACGTTTAGGCCTAACGGACCTAAAGCTGGACCCAATGGTGGACCTGCATTGGCTTGTCCTCCGTTTACGAGCAATTCTACTATTTTTTTCTCTCCCATATTGTTTCACCAGTTTATTATTTTGCTTTCTCTACTAGTTTTACATAGTCTGAATGTACTGTAATTGGCAAAGTGAATGTTGCCTCAAGCAGTTCAAGCGTAACTTCGCCTTTTGCTTTGTCAAGTCTTGTGATTTTAGCGCGCATGCCTTTGAACGGGCCACCAGTAATTTCGACGACGTCATCTTCGTTGAGGTCTTCCATAACTGGTTTTCTAACAATGTACCGCTCAATTTCTGCGAAGCTAACGAGCCCAGGTATTCTGGAGCGCACATGCCTTAAACCTGTGATGGCTTCTTCCACTAGGTGTGGTCCGTCAGCTTCAACGAACACGTACCCTTTTAATGTGTCTGGTACAAGAAGAGCTTTTATTGGAATATGGTTCATGTCAACTTTCGAGGCAATGAGTCGTGCAACATTGCGTTCTTGGCCTGTGGTTGTTTTGACAACGAAAATTTTTACTTGTCTTTGCTCTTCTTTTTTGTCCATAAAATCCAGCTTCCTTCTAAGGTGTTGGAGTTGGTGTTGCTCCGCTTGCCGCGCCCGGGTTTATTGCGTAGGCTAAGAGCTTAATCACGAAACCGATTAAGCCCACGGCTCCTATGCCTAGGAGGCTGATCTTTATGGATAGCCATAGCTCTTCTCTTCCCGGCTTTACAGCTAGCTTTAATGTTCTTGCTGCTTGTTGTAGCCAAGATTTTATTCCCATACTCATCGCACACCAAGATTTCATTTATGAATAATAAACGTTACTGTAACTCGGAGTTTAAAAACTACAATTCTTAGGCTTTTAAATCTTCTTGCTTAATGTCAAACTTTCTTGAAAGGCAACTCAACATCTTGAAGAGTAGCAAGCAGTTTTAGCTTGTCCTCGCTTTTGATCCCTTTCCAATCAAGAATTGCCAATGGAACTTTCTCAAAAGTTTTCTCTATGCACTGGGACAGCATTTCAGCGTCAACCAGATTGACAGCATGCTTGGGTATCATATGACCGAAGGTAGCTTCACCAACCAAACCCATTAGCGTAAACTTCTGATTATAATGCATTCCACCGATACCTAAAACCGCTGAACCAGCCAGTGAAGAAAAGTTGACGATTGCTGACATTGCTGCGTGGGCAACAGCTTCTGCTGCTACAGAATCGCTCCATTGGACTGGGGAACTCCCTAACTCAACAAACATAGCTGGCACGTCTAAGCTGGGACCATGATGAGTACATTCATAGGATACCTCATAGTTTAGGCCAAATCGTTCTTTGTAGTGCAAGAGTGCTTTTAGGGCATTTTGCATCGCAATCGCGGGTGAAACTGAAATCACTCCTGGCAACCCACCTAGTTCTGCTTCAGCAAAGTTTCCGGGTGTATGTACTGACAGTGTAGGTTTGCCGCTGGCACTGCTATGCCTTGAAATGAAAACAATCATTTCTGCTTCAGGAAAGCTTTGTGGCAGATTTTGTGCATTTATAGATTCTTGATTTATAGTTGCAAGGGTTACGTTTTTGTCATTTAAGTTAGTGTTGTAAATGGGGTTTTGTTGAAAAACTTCTGTGGTATCTATGAAGTGATAATTGTTGAGGATTTGCTGTTTGATGTTTAGGCTTGCAGTGTCTTTGGTCGATGCTACAATTAGAATCATGTCAAGTCTCTCTTATAGTGTGTTGTTTAGGTGAAAAGGGTTTCCATAAAGCTTATAATTGCTGGTTCGTCAGCGTATCTGGAAGGCTAGAAAGATGCATCTAATTAATTTCAAAGAATTATCAAGCCAAGAGCTTAATGCGTTGGTTGATTTAGGCATTGAAGTTAAGCATAACCCCAAAAAATACAGCAAAGCTTTTGAAGGTAAATCATTCGCCTTGGTTTTTCAGAAAACTTCCACACGGACAAGGGTTTCATTTGAAGTTGCTGCTACGCAGCTTGGTGGTCACGGCTTATTTATTGACTGGCGAACAACCAACTTTACAATGGCAGACATAACCGATGAAGTACAGTATTTGTCACGAAATGTTGACTGCATCATGGCCAGATTACTTTACGATACTGATTTGTTGAAGATGGCTAAAGCGTCGCGTGTTCCAATCATAAATGGGTGCGACGAGAAGTACCATCCAAGCCAAGCCTTAGCCGACTTAATTACCATGAAAGAAAAAAAGGGCGAGCTCAAAGGTGCTAAATTAGTGTACATCGGCGTGCACAACAATGTTTGCAACTCGCTAATTGAAGGCTGCACAAAAACGGGAGTCAAAATCACAACTGTGACCCCGATTTTTAATGAAGCTGCACGAGATGAAGACGTACTTACCGAAGCCAACAAAACTGGTCTTTGGAAGTCAACTTTAGATGCAAAAAACGCCATTAAAGACGCGGATTTCGTTTATACCGACACCTGGATTGACATGGAGTTTTTCACTGATCCAAAGTTTGCCCATGAAAAAGAAAAACGTATTAGACTTATGATGCCCTACCAAATAAACGCTGAACTGCTCAAAAGCAACAACGCATACGTCATGCATGATATGCCCATCCACCGAGGATACGAAATAAGTGCGGAATCAATTGAGAGCCCAAAATCTGTGATTTATGAACAAGCAGAAAATAGATTGTACTCAGCTAAGGCGATAATGCTAAAACTGCTGAAATAGAAACACCTATTCGGATTGCGGTATTAAGAAAGCGAGAATTCGATTTATGAAAAACTTTTAGATTTGAGGCTGATTTGAAAGAAGAAGAACAACAACAGTTGGTGGGTGCACCGGGTGTTGTTGTTCTCTTGAAAGAAGGAGGAGGACAATCGCAGGGAGCACCGTGTCCTACTTCTTCTCTGGAGTTAAAAGAAGAAGAAACTTGGCAGGGGCGCAGTTCTTCTTCTTTCACTTATTGGAGTTAACTGATGAGCTCACAGGTTTTGAAAAGTCTTTAAGAATTTGGTGGTAAAAGATCGTCAGAAGGCTGATTCGTTTAATGAAAGCAGTTGATTTAGTGGCCAAACAAATGATTCCAAAATGGCTTTAACTGATCATGGAAATAGAGGTTGGAAAAGTAGAAGTTTTTCTTCGCATTGGACAAGCTATATCAACCAAAGAACACTTCTAAGCAAAATTTATTACTTCTCAAGCCTCATACCGTTTATGACGCGTTTTGTAGTTTTCCTTAGGGGAATCAATGTTGGAGGCCACATTGTTAAAAAAGAGAATTTGCAAGAAGTCTTCATTTCTTCAGGATTTCAAAACGTCGTTACGTACAAGCAAAGCGGCAATGTAATTTTCGAAACCTCGATGGCAAATATTGAAGAAATCAAGAGCAAACTTGAAGCTAAGTTTCAAAATATGCTCGGTTATAACGTTGCTGTTTTTGTGCGCGCAATCCCGCATTTAAAGAACATAGTCAATCAAGAACCATTCAAAGGCCAAGAAAGCGAAGGCTCAAGCTTCTTAGTAACATTTCTTCCAACCGCACAAGCCGTTTTCTCTTTGCAATTACCTTTAACTATTCCTAAATCAACTGCCAAAATAATCTCAGCTAAGGCTACAGAAATATTCAGCGTGACTCACGGAGGCGGTGAAGGAGCACTACCCAACCCGTTTGTTGAGTCAAAGCTGAAAGTAAAATCGACTACTCGGAACTTTAACATTATTAGAGAAATCGTTGAAAAGTTTGGCGCTTAAATCTTTCTTTTGTAGCCGCAACTGTAGCATTTGCCATCATGCACAGATACTGCATCGCCACAGGTTGGGCAGCTGTACTTTTCGGCTTGGTTTTTCAAGAACTCGTCTATTCCTTTCTCTTTTAGCTCTTTGAGGTTTTCTATCATACTCATGTCGTATCGTTCGCGGTAGCGTTTGTCTAGGTGGGCTAGGTTCTTGCAAGGGATCTCTTCACATTGTTGGCAGGATTGGATTTGGTGCTTGGAGAGTTTTTTGCAGCCTCTTATTACGTAGCAGTTTTTGGCTCTGGGAAGGCATCCTGCGCAATAGGTTACTTTACCTCTTACCCGTGGAATTCCATGTGTGTAAGCTAGGTAGGCTTTGCATATGGCGCAGTTCATTCCACATAGAGCAACCAGTTTCGAAGTGAATATGCCGTTGCTCATAATTTTCTATTTATCTCTTGTTGTTTAATTGCCTTACGCAAAGTTCAGTTTATTAAACTACGTATTGGATTGGATCATCGGCATATTTTGCTGATTTTAAGGGTCTTATCTTTGTATGTTCAAAAAGCCATTTAGTTAGTTTTTGGCATTTGTCTGGGTCGCAGGAGAAGTTTCTTGTTGCTGAATCATAATTGTGACAAAGTGTGCAGGGAATTTCTGATTTGTTGCTCATATCGGCTGGTTATGTATGTTCAGAATTGATTTATCCGTTATGAAGCAACAATTAATAGTACTTGTATAGGTTTGAAGCTTTTTTAACTAAGACTTATAGGGTTTAGTTGGATAATCCAACCTATCCACTAACGAGGCTAGTAATTGGACGAAGCCATAGCAATCCGAAACCTGACAAAGACGTACAAAGATGTTAGCGCAGTAAAAGACCTAAATCTCAACGTCAATTCAGGTGAAATCTTTGGTTTTCTCGGACCAAATGGAGCAGGCAAAACTACAACCGTACGGGTCCTCACAACCTTAGCCAAACCCTCCTCTGGATCCATTTGGGTTTCTGGCTTCGATGTGGCAAAAGAACCTGATAAAGTCAAGAAAGTCATTGGCGTAGTACAGCAGCACTTAACGCTTGACTTAGACTTGAACGTTAGAGAAAATATGGAATTACATGCTAGATTGCACCACATTCCTTCAAATGAACGTAAGCAGCGAATTGCTGAGCTGCTCGAATATGTAGGCTTAACTAAGCAGAGTGAAAAAATGGTTGAAGAATTATCGGGTGGAATGAAGAAGGCTGCAATGATTGCTCGTGCCCTAATTCACAAGCCGAAAGTGCTTTTCCTTGATGAGCCGACTGTGGGTTTGGATGTGCAGGTACGACGTCGAATGTGGGATCTGATTCGCAGTTTAAGTGGAAACGGTACTACAGTTTTTCTCACAACACATTACATAGAAGAGGCGGAGGCGCTTTGTCAACGCGTGGGTATAGTTCACGAGGGACGTTTGATTGCGTTGGGAAAGCCTTCAGAATTGCGAAAGACAGTTGGCATGGCAACTGTTGAGATTCTTGTTGATGGCAAGTTTACTCGTTATGAACATTTTCCTGATCGCGAAGCTGCTACAGACTATGTGCAGAGTCTTTCCTCTGACGCTAAAACCATTATAATTCGCGATTCAAGCCTTGAAGATGTATTCGTTGAACTAACAGGCAAGAAGGTGGGCGAAGACTGAATCTTGAAATTCTTCGCGACACTTATACAGTCGTGTGGGTTGACCTCAAGTATCTAAGTCGAAACTTGTTAAAGACAATGGCGTTAACGCTAATCGCTCCAGTGCTCTACCTTGTGGCTTTCGGCTACGGCTTAGGAAGAGGCGCCAACATTGAAGGATTCAGTTACATTGAATTCGTTATTCCAGGAATCCTAGCGCTTACAGCTATGACAACAGCGTTTAACACATCAGGCTTGAAGTTACATGTTGACCGATTGTTCTACAAGTGTTTTGATGAGACTTTGATGTCACCTGTTAGCGCTTTTTCGATAATTATGGGTAAAACTCTGATCGGGGTGCTACGTGGGTTATTAAGTTCAGCAGCTTTACTTTTAGCTTGTCTTGTTTTTTCGCCTTTACCTGCGGTTAGCTTATTGTTCCTGTTAAGTCTGGTTGTGACCTGTTTTGTATTCTCGTTTCTTGGAGTAACTATTGCTTTGATGTCCAAAACTCATCAGGATATGACTTTGTTCATGAGTTTGGTAATTCTCCCAATGGCTTTTCTCAGCGGAACCTTCTTTTCTCTAAGCCAAGTCCCAGAAGCTTTAAACATAATTATTTCCTTATCGCCGCTGACGCATGCATGCTTATGTCTGCGAGCTTCAGCTCTCGGACAGGTGTTTCCTTGGTTTTCTTTCTTAATTCTTTCAGGTTTTGGAGTTACTTTTTTTATTTCTTGCTTTGTTGCTCTTAAAAGATCGACCAAATGAGCAACTTCTTATGAGTTTTCAATGAATCTTCACTCACCAGTTAGACGCATGTCAATGTTTTATGATAAGTTATGAACAAATCACAACTGAATTTATATTTAGCTAGGCAACTAACTAAGTAAAAATTAAAATGGTGAAAATATGTTTGGAATAATTGAATTAGTCTCAATAGCTGCAATAGTTGGTTCATTCGCCTTCGTAGTATACAACATCAGATTAGAACTCAAAATCAAGGCATAATACAGGAAACTAGTGCACTTCATTTAAACTAGCTAAGATGAGAAAACATGGAAAACATGCAATTTAGAAACATTAACGAAGCATTAAGGTATATAACTCATAAAGCAAAAGCCTATCCTAGCGATATTGCTTATTATTCATCGGAAGAGTACCAAAAAAATTTATCCTGAGCTATGCCGCTTGAACCGCTTACTCCAAGCTGCATATACTATTCATCATTACGACGGAATCACGCCTTAAACAAAAAAAATTGCTTGATTTCTGAAATGGTTAGAGTACTAACGTTAAGATACCAAACATCTAATACAGCTAACAGAGTCCTATTTTGTTACCGGTTCGCCGGAAATATTAGAATTGATCTTTCGCCTGTGAATTAAGGTATTTTCACAATAGGGGTACCCTGGAGCAAGATAATCGAAAAACATGTAGCAATCATGGAAAGTCTTTTGGGAGAGTTTTATAGCTTGGGTTTTTAAGGAAGACAATATTAGATGATTCAAAGGTGTTGCTAGCTTGGAGCCAAGCGAAGAACTTAACGCATCAACTTTCCAAACTTACATGTATCTTGTAAAAGTTGGGAGACCTGTTGGCCCAAGAGATGTTATGCGTGGAGCTAACCTTAGCAGCCCAAGCGTCGCGTACAGAAATCTGCAGAAGCTTATTGATTTAGGCGTGGTAGTTAAGGACGAATACAACAACTACGTGGTCAAAGAAAAAGTAACCAAGAAGGGTTACGTTTGGGTCGGGAAGACACTAATGCCGAGCTTTGTCATCATTGGTTTCATTTTCGTCGGCATCCTAATCGCAGAGATTGCAATCCTGGTTCCCCATTTGCTTGTAGGAGCACCAATTCAAGAGTCATTTTGGTTTTGGATATTGACTACAATTGTTGCCGCCTCGGTTTTCCTATTTGAAGCAATCCGGTTTAGGATGAAATCGAAAACTAACCTCTAAAGGCGACGCCTTCTAGTTATTGGAACATTTTTCTGACTAAAGACACAAAATGTTAAATGCAAATTTTCAATATATTTTGTGAAAGAACAAGTTGTAAAGGAAAAGAAAACTTGAAGAGCCTATTAGCGGTTACGTTTGCTACAATCTTGTTTTTGTTCATTTTTTCAGCGCTCGCTTCTACGGTGACTGCTCTACAAGATTCAAGAGATTGGCCCATGTTCCGTGCGGACCCATCTCACAGTGGAGTTGGAATGGGCAATCCAGTGTTAACCGCTACCGTGCTCTGGAATTATTCAACTGGCGGTCAAATCTATTCATCTCCAGCAGTCGTTGGTGGTGTGGTTTACATTGGCTCCTTAAACGGCAACATCTATGCGCTTAAGGCTAATACTGGGACAAAGCTGTGGACTTACACTACGGGTGGTCCAGTTTATTCTTGTCCCGCTATTTCTAGCGGCGTTGTCTATGTAGGCTCGGCTGACGACAAAGTTTACGGCCTAAACGCGACCAGCGGCGACAAATTTTGGAGTTTCACAACGGGCAACGAGGTAGATTCATCTCCAGCCGTGGTAAACGGCGTTGTCTACGTAGGATCATACGACGACAATGTCTATGCATTAAACACCACTGATGGGGCAAAACTCTGGGTTTTCAGCACCTCCGCCCCAATTTGGTCCTCTCCCGCTGTTGTTGCAGGAGTGGTTTACATAGGCTCAACTGACGGCAACACTTACGCATTAAATGCCTCTAGCGGCAACAGACTTTGGAATTATACTAACGGCTACGCAACTGAATCATCACCTACTGTTATAGGAGGATTCGTTTATACCGGTTACGAGAACGGTAGCGTTTATGATTTAGATGCAACTAACGGCGCACAAGTCTGGAGCTTCCCCACAGGCAACATTATTAAATCCTCTCCTGCCGTTGCTGACGGCGTGGTTTACATCGGCTCTTTAGATCACAATATTTATGCCTTGAATGCTACTAACGGAGCAAAAATTTGGAATTATACCACCGATGGCACCGTTTATTCAGCTCCGGCACTAATTGATGGCATATTATACATGGGTTCCCAAGATGGAAACATTTATTCTCTAAACGCCACAAACGGGGATAAGCTTTGGAGCTACAAAACTGACGGTTTCATTGAATCGTCCCCTGCTGTCGTCGGAGGAGTAGTTTATGTAGGCTCTCTAGATAGTAATGTTTACGCGTTGACTAGTCCAGCCAAGACGTCTAACGAATTATTGGCTATTATTGTTGCCGTAATCTTAGTCGTTATTGTTGCCTTTCTAGCAGTCTTCATTATTTTTAGAAAAGGGCATAGAACTTGTTGAAATTACAGCTCTAGTCTATAGCTGGTGTTCCATCTTTGGAACGTTTTGTTCCATGTGTAGAACTAAGAGTTAGCTGTTGCATTCTTAGCTTGTAAGGTGGTAAGAATGCAAAAAGAAAAATTATCCGGGCAAACAAAGAACAAAATTAAGTCTGCTCTTCTGGTTGCTGTAGTAACCGTAATTATTGGTTTTTTCATGTATTACTTCACTTTTACATCGGTTGGATACAACAATTGGCAATTTGTAATCATGAATATTGTTCTCTTCAGCGTTTTCTTTTTGCTCGCAGGCTTCCGAAGAAAACTCAACCGGTTACCCAATAGCGTCTATGTAGCTTTCATCGTTGCATTGTTCGCAGAAATGTATGGCATTCCATTAACAATGTACTTTTTCATGGGCATCTTCGGCTACAACAAAATCTTCAGCCTTGAATTCCTTCTCACCCAAGTGACGGGACAACAGCCTTTCTACATAGTATATCACTATTGGGTCTTTCCTGCCTCTAAAATAATAATTGGTGCAGGCATGCTCTTGGTAATTTTCGGCTGGTACCAAATCTTCCAAGCCAAAGGAAAACTGGTAACCACTGGACTCTACAAGTACACTCGCAACCCCCAATACCTTGGATTTCTTATGATAACCGGCGGCTTAAACGTTCAATGGTTGACAATCATTACAACAGCAATTTGGCCGATTCTAGCAGTCCTGTATTATCGCCTGTCAAAGATTGAGGAAAAAGAATCCGAGGCAAAATACGGCGCAGAATTCACTCAATACAAACGCACGATACCCCGATTTATTCCTCGACTAAGAACAAAACTGCAAAACAAAGAGGGATAAATTTTGGTCAATCCTTCAAAAAAACAGAGATATGCCGTAATTGCCTCAATAGTGATTGCAATGCTTTTGGCTTCTATAATTGTCGCATTCGCTATCTCTTGTCAAGCACCAACTACCAATGCTCTTAATGCTCAAGGAATAATTGACAAAATAAATTTAAAAACCCCCGGAGGTTATTACGGCGCAGCCTATGATTCTGCTAAAGGAGAGGTATTCGTTACCAATGCGGATTACAGTTCGGTTTCCGTGATATCGGACAACAACAATACTGTGGTTGCCAAAATACCTGTAGGAAACTTACCTCTTGGCGTAATCTACGATTCTGGCAAAAACGAGATATTTGTTGCCAACTATGCTTCCGATTCAGTCTCAGTCATATCGGACACTAATAATACTATAGTCGCAAACATAACTGTAGGAAGTCAACCTTCTGGGCTAGCTTATGATTTCGGAAAGGGAGAAGTTTTTGTAGCCAATAGATTTGACAACACGGTTTCGGTGATATCTGACAGCAATAACAGCGTACTTGCAACAGCAAGTGTAGGAAATAGCCCTTATAATCTGGCCTACGACTCTGTTAAGAGCGAGATTTTTGTGATTAATTATGGCAATAATACGGTTTCAATTATTTCGGATAACACAAACAACGTTGTTGCTACCATAACTGTGGGGAATAATCCCTATTCTGCAGCATATGATTCGGGCATGGGTGAAATCTTTGTGACTAATTACAATTCAAGTTCAATCTCGGTGATATCGGATAGCAACAACAGTGTTGTTGCTAAAATAACCTCATTAAACCAACCCTTTGGTTGCATTTATGATTCTAGTAAGGGGGAGATATTCGTAGTAAACTATCATTCGATTGCAGTCATATCCGATAGCAACAACACCATAGTTGCAAACATACCCTCAGAAATCCAATCTCAAAGCATAACATATGATTCGGGCAAAGGAGAGATATTTGTACCCCATTCTGAACACGGTACTTTATCAGTGATATCTGATTCCTTGGGCGCCACTGTATCGCCAAGTTCAATTACGATGGCAGCCTTGCAAAATCAGGATCCTACCCTTAAACCCTTGTCTCCGCAGTCAACGCCTTCTCCTAATTCAACATCCACGCAATTCGCCCAACCCAAAAACTATGAAACGAAAACTCTTGCAGGCTACTACCTGATTTTATCAGCGGCTATAGCAGTCGCTACACTGATTGTTATCGTCATAATCTCAATTATTAAGCGAAGCAACTTAATTTCCCCTGACAAAACACCCCCTCAAAATAGCGATGATTAAAATGGAACCTCGAGGAGCAACTAATTTTTTCATGATTCGCATCCCTCAATCCGCAAATTGTCTTCGCTCAATAAAACGTTCTGGGTGAGGACACATTAAACAGCGAACCCTTGTTTGCTTCGTTATTGCAGTTATAATCGCCCTTTATCTTGTTAACATTGATTTTATTCGGCCAGCCAGCTCTTGTTATGGTCCATGCATAACCGCTAACATTGACAAGACCCAAGTGAACATTAACGGAACTGTCACGATAACTGGACAAGTGTGCCCTCCTGCACAAAATATTACAGTTGAAGTAATTTATACACGACCCGATTACACTTTTATTCAACAATATGTTATTGCTAACCCGAAAACTGGCAATTTCTCTGTTACTCAAAAGCTTGACATGATTGGTTACTGGAACATTTTCGCTCTGAATGGCGCTATTCTCGATAGATTGTTTGTGGTGGTAATAGACCCAACGAATCCTAATGCGTCTGAACCTACTCCAACAGTTCCATTGAAAGTTAACTCTAATTATTCACTTTTGGGCGCAACTGGAGCCTTGCTAAGCGTAGGCATAATCGGAGTAGTCTATGGTGTGAAAAGAAAGACTATAAAAATTAGCTCCATCAGACTACTTGTACAAATTGGTTTGCTCTTTTTAATTTTCTTCGGCGTTTTCGTTGAAGGCCACTATCCAATACCAGCGGCAACAGTCAGTCCTCATGAAGCCTTAGTTGCAACCAACGCTTTGGGCGTGCAAATGCCCGATGGAATACCAGCACCCTTCCTTTCTTGTTACTTTCCTTGTGGAAAAACCGTAACATGCGCTCTTTGGGAACTTCAAACATACATTTACCCATTCTTTAACACTGGAAGTGGCTGGGGCGTCCAGTATTCTTCAACAGGCATCGAACGATTAGGCATTGTTTTGGGAGTAATAATTGTGGCTGGAGTGCTTTTAGGCAGGCTGTTTTGTGGCTGGGTATGTCCGTTCGGCTTATATTTGGATTTGGTAACCCGAATAAGAAAAGCGCTTAAAGTTAGACGGCGTAACCTTTCGCCCAAGTTTAGCGAAAGATTTCACCAATTAGGCTACCTTATTTTAGCGCTTATTATCATTGTAAGCGTACTTTTTGCTTCTCAAGCGATTGCTGGCATCCAACTCGTACCTGGAACTCAAAAAGAAGGCTTCGTCTGGAACTATTTTTCAGCGCCGTTTTGCCAAGTTTGCCCCATGAAACCGTTATGCGTTTTGGTGGAAATCGGTGTGGGCATAATGCCGCCCTCACACGCTACTCAAACCACAACTGGTTTGCTAGACACGCTTGGTTACTATCTCACGTCAATTAACTTGCTAATACTATTATTAGTAACGGCAGCTGCATTCTTCATCAGACGTTCATGGTGTCGGGTTTGTCCTCTTGGCGCTTTGATGGCATTGTTTAACAGGTTTCCGCCATTCAAATGGATTTCAGGTGTACGCTTAAACAAGCAAGGTGAAAAATGTAAAAACTGTGGTATCTGCAAGCAAGTTTGTCCTACCCAAGTCAAAAGTATATACGAGCAAAAAATTGGAGATGTTGCAGACTCACAATGTATATGGTGTTTAAGGTGTGTCGAAATGTGTCCATACGAGGATTGCCTGCAGTTTAAGTTTGCTAGTAAAACAATTGTTAAATCAAGAGACTGGTTAAGCCAATAGCAAGGTCTGTTTTCAATAGTACTTTTGTGGTTTGCTTAGAGATCTTGGTTTAGATGTTCCAACTTTGGATTTAGGAGCCGAGCGTAAACTTGAAGGTCTTGAACGATTTTATCAATGTAGTCAGCATTCTTTTCAATTTCATCCATGCTTTCGTATAAAAACTTCAGCGCGTACTTAAGCCAATATACCCTTTTTCATTATTACTTTTGATGTCCCATCAGCGTAGTAGCTTGTAATCGTTGGTTTGCTGACTAACATATCAACATGACATCTGATGTTACCTGGAGCGAGGTGACAGGTGCCTCTTATTTTTTCATCCTCCAGCATATTTCCCGTTATTCTTGACTTATCATTTAGGCCTATACCAACTTCTTCTAAAACTGTTGGTAAGCCATATTTCGATTCAGAACCCAGTATATCTTTTCGAATGCTGTTGAGCGCTGAGTCATCGCATTGCAACTCGGTTAAGACGCCATCTTTGAATTTAGCGGTTAAAGGTTTTTCAGGATCAATTTTACCTTCATAACCTCCTGCCGTAATGTCACAGACCAATATGCCGTTTGCTATCTGTCTTAAAGGATAACTCTGGCTTTCGACTTCGCCAGTTTCTTTATTTAATGCTCTGACGATTTCGCCCTTCTGTGACCATACTTCGCCTATAGGGAGGTTGCCAAACTTTCCAGGCTTGCCGTAAACATTCGGCGGCACAATAGTGCAGTCTGTGTCAAATTTAATTTCTCTGGGAACAAGCACTTCTATGTCAGTTCCTCCGGGCGCAGTTATGTATATCTTCTCTATGTTCTGCAGTCTCTGTAACATTTTTTCCGATTCTTCAGCCATCTTTCTATAGTCACATTGGAGTGGCCCATTGACAGCCATGTCCAAAGTTATGCCTGGTGAGTGAGCCCAGCTTATTGGTACTTCTTCGATGGTTTGATGCAGCAATTCTATTCTTGCTCCAACTTCTTCTAGGTTCCAGTCTGGATTTTGGCTGTAATCAAAAAGGCCAATTCCAGCCTTAGGAGTTTTTTGGTGAAGCAATGTTACGAGTTCTTTCGGAAAGTGTTTGTAAGATCTTTTTGCCGCCAAGTCAAAAGTACTAACGTTTAAGCCACAATTCTGTGCAGCCGTTTGCGCTGCTTTAGTAAGTACAGTAGAGTTACGGTTAATGATAAGGTAATCCTCATGAGCTTTCACTTTTTGGCTATACAGCATGAACTCCCTAAGTTTGTTCGCAACCTTATCAAGATCATCTTTAGCTATCTTTTGCATTTTGTATATTCCTCATTCATGCTGTAAAGTAGATTGTGCGTTCTGCTTTTCAAATTTGCCCAAGCAAATTTATGAAACCTCACATTTTTCTCATCAAAAGCTTCTGAAAAAATTACCTTACCAAAGACAAAATAGTCGAACACATTGATCAAAAACCAGATAAAGAAACAATAGTACCTTCGAAACTGTTGATCCCGGAAAAAGGCATAATCCTAGCAAACGAAGCTAGCAAAAAAAAGACGCGCTCAAAGTCTTAACTAATTTTGTGTTTAATCCTAAATTTTTAAGCACTGCAAGAATTTCCTTTTAATCGGTTAAAAGCTTCTGAAATGTTGACTAATTAGGCTTAGCTTTAATCTGAGATATGCGTAAGAATTCCAATTGGAGCTTTAAATTATTGAAGAAAAAAGACAGCATAGACGTAAGCGAATGCGAAACATTCGCATCTTACGATGAGAAGTTGAGAGAGAAGTACGGTGACAACTGGTTAGGCAAGGGCAAGTGCACAGGACTTGAGTTTAAACGTTGGTTAGCTCTACGTGATAATAAAACAGAAATTCCGTGACTCATGCGCTAAAAATTATGTTAACCGCATGGCATTAACTATAATTATCATGGCAATTCTCAACATAATTCTTAATTACCTCATTGTCCAAAGTCTCTGGCTTGAAGGTAAACAAAATGGTAAAGATGGATTTCGGTGGCGTCAAAGAAGATGTCATCACTAGAGAAGAGTTCACTGTGGCGAAGGCCCAAAAAATCCTTAAAGACGAAGTTGTCGTCTCCCTTGGCTATGGCATTCAAGGCCAAGCTCAATCACTTAACATGCGAGACAACGGAGTAAAAGTAATAATTGGACAAGAAAAAGAAGGCGTCTTCAAAAAAGAATGGGACAAAGCAATAGCAGACGGCTGGAAACCAAGCGAAAACCTATTCCCCATGGAAGAAGCAGCCAAAAAAGGAACCATCAAAATGTTCCTCCTAACGGATGCAGCACAAAAATTGGTCTGGCCAAAAATCAAAGCAACTCTCAAAGCAGGCGACGCACTCTATTTCAGCCACGGTTTTAGCATCGTTTACAAAGAACAAACAGGCGTTATCCCGCCCATAGATATTGATGTAATCCTTGTCGCGCCGAAAGGCTCAGGCACATCTGTGCGTAGAAACTTTGTTGACGGCAGCGGCATAAACTGTAGCTTCGCTGTTCACCAAGATGCAACTGGCAAAGCAATGGATCGGGCAAAAGCATTGGGAATCGCCATCGGCGGAGGGTATCTGTTTCCTACTACTTTTGAAAAAGAAGTTTACAGCGACCTTACAGGCGAACGTGGCACATTAATGGGAGCACTCGCAGGCATACTTGAAGCCCAATACAACACTCTTCGCGCGCATGGTCACAGCCCAAGTGAAGCCTTCAACGAATCCGTCGAGGAACTCACACAGAGCCTCATACGCTTAGTTGACGAAAACGGCATGGACTGGATGTACTGCAACTGCAGCGAAACCGCACGCATAGGCGCCCTACGATGGAGACCCCGATTCCGCGAAGCCACACAACCCGTATTCGATTCACTTTACGAACTCGTCGCAGCAGGAGAAGAAACACGCATCGTATTGGAAAAGAGTAAAGCACCCGACTACCGACAAAAACTTGCTGATGAACTAAAAGAAATGGGCAACAGCGAAATGTGGCGTGCAGGCCAAACCGTACGCTCACTACGTCCCGGCAAACAGAAAAAGAAAGAGTAATTTTCTAACTCTTTTCTTTAATTTTTTGTTCGCGAAAAAACAGCGAGCTAACTTCTTTTTTCAATTAATTTTTTGTTGAATCAGTTTTTGATGAGTTATGCGACTGTGCAGATTTTCTTTGCAGGAATGTGATCACTGTATCTATGAGGGCTTCACAGGCAAACCATCTTTCTTCTAAGGAACCATCTGTCTCCAAGTTCTGGGATATCTTGTGGAACTTTTTTAGTTGATCCAACACTGGCTCTCGTCTTGTTTCGTATTCCTCGCGGAGTTTCTTTTGTTGGGCATTAAAATTCAGTTCAGCAAGTTCAAGTTCCCTTTGTTTATCGTTTAATTTCTGTGCTATCTCTATTTCCTTCTGTTCCCTGTCCTTTCTGGAAATGCCACGGAAAAATCCCGTTTTCATCCGAATAACCTTATCCTGCTCTCTTTTAGCCTGGTCTATGGAGATATACAGACGCTTAATTTCTCGGTTTTTCCGTTTTTTAAGCTCTGCCATCGTGGTTACATATTCAGTGTCAATTTGTTTCAGGCGGCTTTTGTAGTAGGTTAGGTTTGTTATTTCCTGATCCTGTGAGGCTTCTTTTTTGCGTCTCTCTTCAAGCTGTGATTTAATTACGACGAGTGTTTGTGCGCGGTCCTTCACGTATTGATCATCTGCGTTTATGTTGGGGTGAGACTCAAATTCGCTTAGAACAATCGCAACATCAGTTAGCCAACGATCAAAATGGATGCTGAATGGGGAAGAACCAAACTTCTGGCTGCCTAAAGTATGTAGTCGTTTAATTGTTCCTTCTGAAACCTCTCTTTCAGTAGCAGTCTGCTTCTCTTCCTGTATTGGTCTGCCAACACGACTATGGCCGCGTTTTCTATCCTTGCGTTTTTCGCGAAGAGGCTTTTTGTACTCGTGAATGGCGCCTTTAGGCGATTTTATCCGAGTCGGATATCCCATGACCAAAACGTATCATTCTTCAAGTATTTAGTTTATGCTCAAAATGTCGTTTAACCAATCTTCATTCTCACAAAAAATCAGCGATACAGCAAAAATAAATTTATAACCTATAAGCAACCAATGTCTTTCATGAATAAAAAAGAGAGCTCAATAGTTATCCAGCAAGTTGATGAAGAAATATTTGATGATTTTTTAGGCTTAATTGACAAGCTTGCAGAATATGAAAAGCTGGCTCCACCCAACGAAGAAGCAAGAAGAAGACTACGAATAGACTGTCTATCTGATAAACCCAAATATCAAGCATTCATTGGGAAAATAGGAAACAAAAGCATATCATACGCAATTTATTTCTTCACTTATTCGAGTTTTCTTGCCTTGCCAACATTGTATCTTGAAGATATTTTTGTTCTTGAAGATTATAGAAGGCAAGGGGTTGGCCAGAGAATGTTCGACTACTTAAAAGCAATAGCAAAGCTCGAAGGATGTGGCAGAATAGAATTTACTGTTTTGAAATGGAACAAGTCCGCGCAAGAGTTTTATGAAAAAAACAAAGCCAAACGACTAGAATGGTTCTTGTATCGGTTAGTCAAGGAAGATTTTGGCTAACATATTCTCAAAAAGCAAATGTTATATTTGACGTGTATGGGGGTGTCAAGATTCTTTTTGGTCTGGTACAACTTTGACTGTAACGTTTGGCCCTTTTATTCCAGTTAGTGGTGGCAGAATATGAGAAATAAATTGTTCTGCGGTACATGGGCGAACTATTCCGTTGCTGTTGTATTCTTTCCAGCAGTCTTTTTCTTTTCTAAACTTCTGTAGCCATCTATCGTGGAACATTATGTAGATTGTGCATTCGGAATTTTTCATGATAATTTTCATGCAGGCGTAATTATTAAAATCTGATGCCAAAAAAGGGTTAAAAAAGGAAGCATAGTCTCATCTTTCATAACTGGTAAACATCAGGAGAGATTACAAGAAATGACTTTTGGTTAAAAAAGAAAAAAGAGAGTAAATATGCCTTTGGCCGAGATTTTACTTTTTCTTTGCTGGGGCTTTCTTAACTTCTTTCTTAGCTGGTTTCTTCGCCACTGTCATGACCCTCGGGATTTCATATATGTAAGTACTTTGTATATATAATTTACTTAAATTACAGAGGAAAAAGATAACAAAGCTTAATATTGCCTTAAAAAATTAAAGAGGCTGTAGAGGAAGACGATATGAAGGAAATAGAAATACCGGTGGCTCCAATGCACAGATTGTGTAAGAAAGCTGGAGCAGAAAGAGTAAGTGAAGCAGCAGCTCATGAGCTTGCAAAAGTTCTCGACGAAATTGGCACCAAGATTGCAAAAGAAGCATTTGACTATGCGATGTATGCTGGAAGAAAAACTATTAAAACAAAAGACATAGAAATCGCGACTAGAAAAATCATAAAAAAATAGCAATCTAGGACATAAGCACATAATGCTTTTCAATTTATTTTTCATTGATTCCGGAAAAAACTGAAGCCAAAACGAATGACTTGATAAACAAGTAATAAGTTGCGGAAGACTTAAGGACTCATTTCTGTTTACACAAAATAAGGCAGGGTTTTGCATGGTTCATAGAAGAGTGCGAGGCGGACACTACAAGATTAAACACGTTGACAAGCCATGCCCCGTCGAGTTGGGAAACGAATTATTAGTGAACATCACTGACATATGTCCAAATGGCGATGGAATGACAAAAATTCAGGGCTATATAATAATGGTGCCAAAAGCCAAGCCAAGAGATTGCGTAAAAATTAAAGTGATACAAGTCGGCGAAAAAGCTGCAATTGGCGAAATAATCATATAATTCTTTCTAGCTTGTCAGACATTAAAATTCAATTTTGACGAAAACTTTGATCGAATACGAAAAGTAGTTGCGCTTTGTTACTTCCACGCCCAGGCGAGATAGGACTAAGTTTTATTTATTTAAAAAAATAAAAGACAGCATGATGGAGAAGTATAGGTTATGATTTACAAAAAAGAAAATGCGGTTAACATTGAGAAAAATGGCGTAAGAATGAGGATATACAACGGAAGGGAACAGTGTCCTCAAGCTGCAGTAGCTTATCAGGAAACCGAAACTGGCCATTGCGAGGAATTTCTGCATAAAAAAAGCTTCTTTATCTTCTACATCATTGAGGGCAAGGGAACGTGGTTTATTGAGGATAAACAGTATGATGTTGAGGAAGGAGACTCAATTATTATTCCGCCTAATACAAGGTTTTATTATAAAGGGAACTTGAAGCAGGTGTGTGTGACTTCGCCTGCATGGGAACCAGAACACGAGCAACATACAAGAGACATGCGCTTCTAACACAAATCAAGACCATCTATGAGCGCCGATAAATGCCGGTTCACATAGGCGAGTCCTTGTTTAGACCACTTAGTCTTTTATATATCCAAAAAATAGTGGCTAGCTAAAACAAGCCAAAGAAGGTGTCATTATCGAATTACATTACGGTTGCTGCTGTGGCTATCTTTGCAGTGACGCTTTTCTTGATGATTAGGCGTCCGCGGGGTTTGCGGCTGGGTTATGCGGCTGGAATCGGCGCAGCAGCTTCGCTTTTACTTGGGACGGTTAGTTTGGGGCAGGCTGTGCAGTCTTTTTTGAATATTTGGGATGCAGCACTTGCGTTTCTTGGAATCGTGGCGTTGTCGGTTACGTTAGATGCTATGGGCTTTTTTAAATGGGCTGCATTGCGTGTGGTGAAGTTGGCTGGAGGCAGCGGTTTACAGCTTTACTTCTACATCGCCTTGTTAACGGCGGCGGTGAGTATTCTTTTTGCAAATGACAGCGCAGTTTTAATCTTAACCCCGATTGTTTTGGAAGTTGTCACTTGCTTAGGCATAGGTGGAAAAAGCAGGCTTGCCTACCTTTTCACTGCAGGCTTAATCGCAGATACTGCAGCAATGCCGCTAATAACAAGCAACCCCATCAACATCTTAAGCGCCGACTTTTTCAAATACAGCTTCATCGACCACTTGATCTTTATGGGTCCAGTCGCCGTTGTAGTTCTCTTAAGCAGCTTATTGTTGATTTATCTCTTTTTCCGAAAACAAATACCCAAAACCTACGACACCAAAGCTGCAGAGGCTTTAACCAAAGGCAAACCAGCAATTTCCCCCAGTTTATTGAAAATAATTGTAGCAACGCTCATGGCGATCGATGTAGGATACATTTTAACTTCCTTGAATAGATTCCCAGTTTCAATTATAATATGCAGTGGCGAAGCGTTTCTAGTGGTGGTTTACTGGTTTACGTTGAAGCATAATGGTTCCGTTAACGGTCAGAAGAAAGGACTGATGGGTTTGGCAAGAGAAATCAATTGGGATATCATATTGTTCATGCTTAGCATCTTCTTGGTGGTTCAAGGGTTAGAAACTGCAGGCGTCACAAACCTATTAGCATCCGCGCTCGTAGCAACAAGCAAATTTCCATCTTTGCTAGGAGTTTTTGCACCAAGCATGGTTGTGACGGTTGGAGCAAGTTTCATGAATAATTGGCCAATGACGATTCTGGGTTTGCTAAGCATCAAGCAAGCGGCAGTTGCGGGAACAACATTAACAAAATTGATTTTCAGCAACATAATAGGAAACAATTTGGGACCTCACTTTTTCCCGCTTGGGTCATTGGCGATTTTGATGTGGATGGAAATGATGAGGCGCAAAGGCGTCAACCTTAGCCTAAAAGAATACCTCAAAGTGGGCGCAGTACTTTCTATCGCACAAGTTGCCATCGCATCCTCTGTATTGTGGATCGAATTAAGCACGGGCTTTCACCTATTACTATGACGACGACAGATTTCTTCTCATGCTTATTTTTGAAAGGCCTTTAGAATTTTTCTTTTGTCTAAGTAGCTAACGAGAATCACTGCTAAGAATACAAGTAAAATTGCAGCCAGGATAGTCGAGAAAACCGCGAGGAATATATCGATATATATTCTTAAAAATACGTACCCGTAAAAATTACTTGCTGAACCAAAAACAAAAAAAGATTCTAAAGCCAACAGTCCCATAACTGCTAAGCGATCTTTCGTCTTTTGATTCAGCGGCTTTATCTTAATTCGCTCCTTGGATAATTTGTTTTACATTAGGTTGATATTCTTTTTTACAATTTGAAAGAGATATCTTTTGAGGCTCAAATCTTTCGATTGAGAGCATATTTTAGCACCCAAAGTTTAGCATTATATAGGAAACTGGAGTTTTAAAATTTTGTCTCCCAAAGAAGATGGAAGTCAGGTGCAGTGTGAATGTCACTTCACAGTCACACACAACTTTAAGACTTTTCTGCAATTCAATCATTATTGAAGGCAACAAATAATATGAAAGATACATTGACTTCTTGGGCAAAGAAAGTGTTCTTGAGTTTAACAAGGAAGCTGTTTTGGTATCTTAAGTGGATGTAAAAAGCTTACTTTGATGAACTAAGCAGGTTTGATCACTATATTTCTTAAGTAACTGTTAATTTACTGATTATTTGCCTGTATACACCGAGGGCTTCTTGTTCGCTGGCGACGTTTTTTATTAGCATGCGTCCACCGTTAAACAGGCTGACCTCGTAGCTCTTGTAATTGAACATGAGTGCCAAACGTGATTTCAAACGTATTTTGAATTGCTTGTTTAGGTTAGGGTATATTTCGTCCAGGTTCAGTTGCAACGGTTTTTCTGGGTTAATGTTTGCTGTGTCTCGTCCGCATAGCCAAACGAGGCTTTCTCCGCCCGAAATGCCCGATAAGTCGCCGTGGCAGACGGGGCACCGGGAGCTTTTGGATATGTCTATGATTGTGAAGTCCATGTCGCTAAAGTCACAGATCAGCAGTTTGCCCTTCAAAGTGTGCCCCACTCCAGCTAAAAGTTTTATGGTTTCCATAGCCTGCAATGAACCGATAATTCCTGGAGTAGCCCCGACTACGCCGCGGGTAGCGCATGTTAGCAAGTCGTTGTCGGAAAGGTTAGGCATCAAACATTCCAAACATCCAGTTTCAGGAGGCAAAAAAACGGAGAGGTTACCTTCTATCCCGATGGCTGCGCCAAACACGTAGGGGATTTTTAGTTTTACGCAGATACGGTTAACGAGGTAGCGAGTCACCATATTATCTAAACCGTCAACAACACAGTCTACGCCGCTCAAAAGTCGCTCGACGTTGCCCGCGTTCACATTTTCGGTGAATGCTTCGGTTTGTATAAGCGGATTAAGTTCTTGCAGACGTTTTGCGGCGATTTCTGCTTTAGGATAATGCAAATCAGCGCTGGTATAAATGATTTGGCGGTGAAGATTCTGCACTTCAACGGTGTCCTGGTCAATTAAGCGAATGTAACCAACACCTGCTAAAGCAAGATAAAGCGAAGAAACCGCACCCAAACCACCAGTCCCGACAACCGCCACTCTGGATTTAACCAAGCGCAGTTGCCCTTTTTCGCCTAGTTCTTTCATTGTGATTTGGCGACTGTAGAATTCTTTGGCGAACGCTTTCTTTTCTGCCGCATCCAAACTGATCATTCTCCAGTGTTGTGTTGATAATCAGTATTATATTTGCTTTTTACCCCATCATTGGCTTATGAAAATGGTTTTTTGCTATTTTCTGCAAAACGAGTAAAGACTGTTTCTGTGGCGTTATGGATCGCTGGGTATTCCCTTTTGTTCTTGAAATCTTTTTTTTTAAATCATATAATACTGCGATGACCAGAATTGGAGGGCTATCATCCAAAAATCCGCTAAAGGCAAGAAATCACGGTAAATCGGTACCCAAACTGAAACCAAATCATAAATAACAAAGCAACTTACTAACCAAAATTATGGCGGTTCCTACTAACAATGCGTCAAGTTTTTTCACTAGATGGTGACGATCAACAGTGCTTTCTTCGTAAACGCGGTCTTATTAAAATCCATAACCGATTCAGTTTCTCCGAAATTCAACATTGGAAGTGACCACTTAGTTTTCTTTCCAGAAAATAAATGTTTTTTCTTTTTACACACATTTCATGAGAGGTTTTGCAGGGAGTGGAACGATGTGCGTTGAAAACGATTATTTGTCCATTGTCGTATTGTATAACCAAGCAACCAAGCGCTGAGAATTTTTAGATACTTTTAATTAATGGATTGAAGATAACAGTTTCCGTTCAATAAAGTTTTAGGAAAGGAGAAAAAAATGCAAAACTCAAAAAATAAAATGGTAATTATTTCGATTGCAATATTCCTAATGTTTTCAATGACAGCTTCAATGATGCTGCAGCCAAATGTTAATGCACACAGTCCTGCGTGGACTATTACAGATCATGCTTACATTGCCCTTGCGCCTAACCCAATTGGGGTTGGCCAAACCATGGTTATTACTATTTGGACTGCTCAACCACTTGCAAATTCACAGGTCACCAACAACATAAGAAAAGAAAACTACACCCTCACGATCACGGCACCTGACGGCACAAAAACCACACAAAGCTGGGCCGTAGTTGACAACACGGGCGGAGAACAAAGCACTACCTTCATACCGTCACAAGTTGGCAATTACACTGCAACATTCAATTTTGGAGGAATGACCTACCCATCACTATCACAAGTAACTTCAACTATTGCTCTCACCGCAGCAAATAACGCTTCAATTAACGCTTATGCTGGAGACATTTTTACACCTGGAAGTGCAACCACAACATTCACCGTACAGCAACAACCATTACCTCAAACAGTCTATCCACTACCAACCAGCTACTGGGCGCGCCCAATAGAGGGTGAAAACATCTATTGGTACACAATTGGCTCAAACTGGCTCGGTCCGTCATCTGCCCAACTTGGCTCAACCAATGAACCAGGTTACAACTGTTTCCAACCAGACGGCACAGCACCCAACAGCGGACACATACTATGGACAAAACCCATTGAATTCGGCGGCGTCGTCGGCGGAAGCAACACAGTTGTCCCAGGAGCAACCTACTATTCAGGAAGCTCATACCAACCAAGATTCTACAACGCAATAATCATGAACGGATACCTATACTTCAAAATGCCACTTAGCGATCAAGGCGGAATTACCACATTCACAAGCCCAACCGGTGCACTCATATCTGCCTATGGCGGAGCATACGTCTGCCTAGACTTACGCACTGGACAAACAGTTTGGACCAACAATAATGCAATATTCAACCCAACATGGGGACAACTATACAATGAAATCGACCCTAACCAATCAGGCATCATCCCAAGCGGCTACCTTTGGCAAGCATTTACCTTAGCTAATGCAGTAACAAATGCACAAGGCAGCACAACTCAAATGGCCAACGTAACATGGATAGCTTATGATGGATTCACTGGAAACTGGGTATACAACATAACCAACGTACCACAAACCATGAGCATTTATGGTCCAGGGGGCGCAATACAGCAAACACAAACAATAATGGCAGCTTATGATCAAGGCGGAGCATTAGATAGATACGTGTTAAACTATAATACAGCCACTCAAACTGGTTGGCTAGCACTATGGAACACTTCTCAGTTAGTTGTCAATCCTAACTCAGTAGGCAGTCCATACAGACCAGTAGGCAGATCAATCGACGGAAGCGTCCCAGGCGCATATAGCTGGAACGTAACAATAAACGCCAATTTGAACGGTCTTGTCATCAATTCAACCGCTCCTACGGGAGTTTCAACAGGTGCACCCACAATCAACGGAGTTATTATCGGTGATGTAATGTTTGGAACAAGCAGCGGCTTAACAGAATCCGTAGGACCACAGTACACACCAAACCCATTCACAATGTGGGCAATAAATCTCAATGCATCCAGAGGCGCAGTAGGTTCAGCCTTATGGGTAAAAACCTATGCAGCACCAGACTTAATGACCAACAACAATAACTTAGGCAGCTACACGCAAAGAGTCGTCGCAGTCGATCCAACAACACGCGTAGTCACAATGATGATCGGAGAAACCATGGAATGGCTAGGCTACAGTTTAGACACAGGAGCACTCCTATGGGGCCCAACAACCACACAGTTCCCCGACGGCTATCAATATTTCGGCAGCGGACTAGGCATTGGACAAAACGCTATTGACGCATACGGCAAAATCTATGTCCAGGGCTACGGTGGAGAAATTTGGTGTTATGATACATCAAATGGAAACCTGCTCTGGCAATATGGTAACGGTGGCGAAGGCAACAGCACTAACGACGGAATTAATTCACCTTGGGGACTTTTACCCACTATGGTAACTGCAGTTGCAGATGGAAAAGTATACGGATACACTACCCAACATGGAAACGGCGCTCAATCACCATACTACGTAAACGAAATGGAATTCTGCCTTAACGCTACAACAGGACAGGAAATTTGGAACATGCTAGGTCAAAGTCCTAACGATGGAGGCCCAGGATACCCAGAAAACATTGTAGCAGACGGCACAATGGTCTACCAAAACATGTATGACAACCAAATCTATGCAGTCGCCCAAGGACCCAGCCAAACAACAGTTAACGCACCTAACCCAGTTACAACCGTAGGCACACCAGTCGTAATCAGAGGAACAGTAATGGACATATCCGCAGGCACAAAACAAAACCAGCAAGCAGCACTCTTTCCAAGCGGTGTACCAGCAGTTTCCGATGTAAGCCAAAGCCAATGGATGGAATACGTCTACATGCAAAAGCCATTCCCAACCAACGCAACCGGAGTTCCAGTTGTCTTAAGTGTAATTGACTCAAATGGCAACCAAAGACAAATCGGCACAACCACAAGCGACACAAGCGGCATGTACACATTAACATGGACACCAGACATAGCAGGCAACTACACAGTCATCGCCAACTTTGCAGGCACAAAATCATACTACCCATCAAGCGCAGAAACATCATTCTATGCATCATCTGCCCCAGCACCAACAGCAACCCCGCAACCAGTAGCAGCACAAGCACCAGTCGGAATGTACATCACACTAGCAGTAGTCGCCATAATCATTGCAATAGCCATAGGCTTCGCAGTAACCATCATAACGCTCAAAAAAAGACCATAAACTAAAGCACACAAAAACAACTATCTTTTTCTTTTTTTTAGTTCTATTTTTCAGCTCTGCTATTTTGATTTCTCCTTTTGAAAAGCCTTAACATCTTTTTGTAAACGATTAATAGTGGCTAAAGTTGTAGCTATCATAATTGAAGGCAAAACGATCCTTGTTGAGTTGTGGAATTGAAGGAGTTGTTGGTACGGGTGGAGTTTATATAAAAAAATGTAATTATTTGGCATTTTGGGGTTAGAAGAGTTCGTCGGTTGCGTAGGTGGGCTTATTGCATGTGGGGCATTTCTCGTCTGTTGTCTGGATGCGGTTTCCGCAGTGTGGGCAGGCGTGGTTCTTTTTGTTTGCATGTAGACCTTGCAGCTCTTTGACTATTTTTCCGTCTTTGAGAAGAAGCATTCGTTCAGTATTTCGCGCAGCTTGACTATCATGCGTAACCATAATTATAGTTGTGCCTTGAGTGACGTTGAGGTTTGCGAGCAATTTTATTATTCCATTCTTGTTTTGGCTATCTAAGTTTCCTGTAGGTTCATCAGCAAGAATTATAGCAGGATCGTTTGCTAAGGCTCGGGCAATTGCTACTCTTTGCTGCTCTCCAGCGCTGAGGCGTTGTGGCCTATGTTCTTCTCTACCTGAAAGATCAACCATAGCTAGTAGTTCACTTGCGCGTTTCTTTTGTTCGGCCTTTGATTTGCCTCGTCCTTCCATGGGTAATTCGACATTTTCTCTAGCATTTAGGTATGGCAGCAGATTGAAGGTTTGGAACACAAAGCCCATCTTGTCTCTTCTAATCTTGTAGAGCTGGTTTTCTGGGAGCTCTGTGGCATCAATGCCGTCTAGCAGAAGTTTACCTTTAGTTGGTTTATCAATGCAACCAATAACATTTAGCAATGTAGTTTTGCCTGAACCTGAGGGACCCATGATAGAGACAAACTCGCCTGCGTTTACAGTGAGATTCAGATTTGCCAAGGCTGGAACTTCGCGTTTGCCAAGAGTGTAGGTTTTGCCCAGGTTTTCTAGTTGCAATACTGGTTTACTCATATTTCATCGCCTCTGCTGGTCTTATTTTTGCTGCTCTCCATGCAGGATACAAACTGCCTAACGTCCCAAGCAAGACAGCAATGCCGAAACCCAGAAGTACGAGCTCAGGAGTCAACGTTGCCACTGCTAATGCGCCGAATCTGGTGGTGCCTGCAAGCGCGGGACCAGCTGCTCCGACCGTTGACCTAACGCCTACGCTTGGAAGCAGAAGTGATGTAATTGTGGGTGCTGCGATACTCCCTACTGCAATACCAACCGCGCCTGCAATAACGCTTAGGAACACGCCTTCAAGCATAAATTGGCTCATCACTGTAGAATTGCTAAAGCCTATTGCTTTGAGCGTACCGATCTCTTTAGTTCTCTCCTTAACAGTATATAACATGACAAATAGCACTATCAGACTTGTTGCTGCAACCACTACGATGATTTCTTCGATTGCAGTTGAATATGTTTGATTATTAGCTGTTTGGGCACTTGCCAATTCTGTACTGTAAGTTGATTGCAATGTTTGAAGCTGACTTAAACGAGTTTGATCAGTAGTAACGGTAAGCTCTGGATGCAACGAACTTATGGAGGTAGCTACCTGCGAAACGACACCGCTGCTTTGGGCAAAAACTGCGAGGCTTGTTATGTATCCAGTATTGTTAGTTATTGTTTGAGCGTCGGATAGATTCATGAATAATGTTTGCGTGGTCGAAACTGAGGATGGACTATAGATGCCCACCACTGTAAAGGTTTGATTCAAAATGGTGACTGTGTCGCCTACTCCTGCTTTGAAGTAAGCTGAGTTGTTTTCGCTAAGCAAGACAACTCCGCTGTCTCCTGCTTCTAAGTTGCGTCCAGCTGTTATGTTTGTTGCCAACACAGGATAGTTGTTTATCAAATCAGAAGTTAACGGGATGCCTTCAATAGTGTATTGAACATCTAGACGTGTGATGTTTTGTGTGTATCCGTTAAATGACAAGCTTGCGTTACATTTTGTCCTTCAGATGCTTGAAGTATAGGTTCAACGGCTGCGATTCCAGAAATAGTGGTATTGATGTCAGTGTATAGGCTCTCGTTCATGGGGCTTGATTCGCCACCATTAAATGCACTACCGCCAAATTGACCTGGTGTACCGCCGCCTCCAAACTGGGGAGGTGTACCGCCGCTACTTGATGTACTGCTACCGGTTTGAGGAGGCACACTGCCGCCACTGCTAGATGTGCTACCACTCGACGTGGTACTAGGCGGGGTAAAACCGAAACCTGAAAAGCTCGATGCAAGATTGCAATCTATTTGTGTTGATGTCTGGTTAATTGATGCGCTGGTTTGACTAATAACATTACTCAAGTTTGATTCTGCCGCGGTTGATGCCTGTTGATTAGCCATAACGCCTGCAGGAATTGAAATCATGATTGCCATGGAAAAACCCAATGCGATAATTACTAGTAATGCACGAATTTTCCTTCTGGAAATATTTTTTACTGCTCTACTTACGATTCCCATATTTCATACCTTTTTCCTAATATCTTCATTTATCAGAAGACTATCAAAAAGAGAACTGAAATGACTTTATTTTTGTTAGCCATTGATCTTATGGCCCATATTTTCGTTTTCTGTTCTCTTTTTGGTGCCTTTCTCTTCATTTCGCTTAGGAGCGATAAAACAATTTTTCAAAATTCCATCCACATCTAATCCACATCTGTACCAAACAAAGACCAAATCTCATTCATTCCTTACCTTGCTTACCGATTTTCTGCCGACAATCGTTCCGGACCCAAAGCGAGCCAAAGATCTTTGTGCTAAAGAATTATCAAAATCATTTGGGTAATTGCTTAAATTAAGAATTAGCATATTTTCTTCAGTTGAGACGGGCTTGAATGGCTGTTAATGTGCGCCAATTCAAATATCTACTCGGATGGCTGATCGCGGGATCAAAAGGCGGTCCGATGCGAGCCAAAATGGTTGAAATCTTAAAAGATACTCCGCAAAACGCAAATCAGCTAGCTACTCTGCTTGAAGTTGATTACAAAACTATACGGCATCACGTTGAAATTCTTGAAAAGAACAACATGATTACAGCAGGAGGAACTGGAGCAGGATATGGAACTACATACTTTCTGTCACCTGCGTTAGAGGAGAATTACGCATTGTTTGAAGATATTAGGAAGAGAATGTGGAAAAAGTAGAAAAGAGGGAAAGACAAAATGGAGAAACGTATGAGCAAAAATTTGAAAATAGTATTAATCACAGTCATCTTGATATTAGTGGCTTTGGCTGCAGCCCTTTTGGCTACCTACGCGTTTAGTCAACCATTTAACCCTTTAAGACCAATTCCGCCTCCACCAGCCGGTAACCCTGGCGACCTTCAGGTATTTTACATGTCAGAAGCAGTAGTTTCCACCCTCAACATGATGCTGCTTGTTCTACTTCTCGTTACAAGCGCCGACATATTTAGGAAAACAAGATCCAAATTCACCTTTGGACTACTAATTCTGGCAGCAGCTTTCCTTGTTAACGTCACGATATCCAATCCCTTAGTGATTTGGGCGTTCGGTTACCACCAAATAGGTCTAGGTCCATTCGCGTTGTTGCCGGACTTATTCGAGTTAGTAGTTTTGTGCGTACTGTTGTACCTCAGCTTCGAATAATGGAATATTCTTTTCCCTATTTCTAATGAAACCGATTGCTTTGGAGATTTAGAAACTTAATTTTCAGAAGCTTTTGTTATAATCTGTGTCTATACAGTCAAAACTTCTTGAAGTTGTGCCGTTTGCCTTTTGCCCTTCTGAATCTGGATCAACGGAAATAGTCACTACTGTCTGTGACGTTTGGGAGCACTCAACATTTGTCAGCAGTCAGTCAATTGTAAAACATTTGAGTTAATTGTTGTTGAATTTGGAGTTGATTTGGGATTTATTTAGAAGAGAGTTGGCTTCAATTTTGAAAAATCCGTTAATAACGGATTGAGTAAGTGTGTTTTCAAGATAAAAGGAGGTGGAAAAAAAATGGAAAGAAAAACCGTTGCGTTGGCGCTACTTCTAATAACAGCATGCGCCGCAATCATTGGAGGCTTCGTAATGACAGCACACGCAAGTGACACAAATTCAACCACAACTTCAAGCACGAATTCCACAACAGGAGCAATCTCGGACAGTAACGCAACAAACCCGCAGCTATGGGGAATGAGCGGCATCAGTCCAGGTGATCAGGGATTCGACGGAGCAATGGGACAGGGAATGAGTCATGGAGGATTCATGGGCGGCATGAACAACCTTGAAGTTACCTCAGAATACACAGCCAACGTAACTGCAGTACTCAACGCAGACACAGACATAGCGAACCTAATTGCACAAGGCTACAACGTAACATCAATCAACCCAATAGTTAAAGACGTCATCCAAGGCGACGGAACAATCGCCACTCAAGCAACCACAGCAATAGTTACACTGCAAAACGGCACATCAAGCTATGCAACAGCCAACGTGGACCTATCACAAGCTAAAGTTACACAAATAGTCATCATCACACGAACAGTAATTGACAAATCCACAACCTAAGACAAAAAAAGGCATGCAACAACACGGGGAAAGCTCCGTAGCTCTCCCTCACTCCACGATTCTTGCCCGTTAACACTAAAAAATCACATAAACGAAGCAAAAAAATTGGGGGCTGAGTAGGTTCTGGTTAAATTCACGATTCATGGCATAGGCTCGTGAAAAAAGAAATTTGCATTTTTTCTTTTTCTCCTAAGTTTTTCCAGATCTTCAGCAAACCCTAAATTTTTTCAGTCTTAGCAAGAAGGTGGCCTCAATCTTTGAGGATTCGCTTAAGTAAACAAGAGACCTCCATCGGAACAGATATTTAGAAATAGAGGGCGATGATTTGATGAAAAATTGTTGACATATTTATTGTGGAACTTGAATCTGTTTTAGCGAGTGTGAAAATCGTGGGAAACAAAGCTGTTCTTTATGTTGAGAAGCTGAAATCGCTAAAGGATTGGGATAGTTTTCTTATGAAAGAGTCTGGTTTACCTGGACCCAGAGGGAATCTTGAATTAGCGCAAGCGTTCGCTGACATCGCAACAGAAAGCCGAATCCAGAAATATATCTCCATGAAGCCAGATCAGGCTCCTGAGAATACCCCTGAGGTTTTCTTGACATTTTGTGGTGTCGTGGGCCTCGGAACTTTAGTCAACAACGGCAAGATAAACTACCTAAAACAGCTTCGATGTTTTGCTTCAGATCACCGTTGGAGAATCCGAGAAGCCGTAGCAATAGCACTCCAGAGAATTGGCGACAAAGACGTTACTTTTCTGCTAAAAGAAATGAAGGATTGGAGCAAAGGGAATCTCTTTGAAAAAAGAGCAGCCATAGCTGCACTCTGCGAACCCAGACTACTTGACTCAGATGAAGTAACAAGCACAGTTCTGGACATTCTAGAAGACGTAACCTCATCAATCGCGAGCTCAACGGAATCCAAAAGCGAAGCATCTGAAGTACTCAAAAAAGGACTCGCCTACTGCTGGAGCGTCGCAATAGCAGCATACCCAGAAAAAGGCAAAAAAGTCTTCGAGAAATGGGTAGGAAGCAAAAACAAAGAAATCGTCTGGATAATGAAGGAGAACCTCAAAAAGAACAGACTCCTGAAAACAGACAAAGAATGGGTTTTGAAACAAATGGTAAAAATGGGTTTGTAGTTTCTGTTTATTGCTAGATTAGCTACTCAATTCTTCAGACAATTACTGGCGCGTTTGCTTTCTTTTTGGTAATCTGCTCTATTTTTATAAGGATTACGCTTAAGATTGCAATGGCTGCTGCTCCTAGAATTAGCAGTTGCCAGTTTTCAAAAATTGCTTTAAGATTATCTAATATTTCGATACGGTACAGGACGATCCAGGCGCCAAAGCTCACAAGTCCCGCTATGAACAGAGGCATTTTATAGATGTCTTTGTGCTGAATCATCGTCTTAGGTATCACTTTGAGCGGTACCTTTCGGTCTCTACGATCTAGTTCACCTGCAAAATATACGAGACCAAAGAAAGTAAAAGCCGCTATGAACGGATAATAAAATGTTAGAGGTTGATTGAAAACTCCATAATTCTTGAATCCGGGTGCCGCCAACCATATTATTGCGAGAGCAATGGATCCAAATAGGAAGCCCCGATCCAAAAGGCAAGCGTTGAGTGCAAATCCATACACCCGTCTCCAAGGAGTAGGATCTTCGCCTTGCAAGCGCAGGTCTGGATCTGCCTGCTCAACTATTCCCTTGTCATCTTCTTGGTAGAAGTAGATTTTTCCCGGCTCAACATTTAGCTGAGCCTTTCCATCGACATCTATTGTGCCACGCTTGACAATTCGCGTAAGCGGATAGAACCATTCGCAACCTCTATCTTTCACCGTTGTAAATGAATCTTGTAGCGAATGAAGAAAAATGCCCAACGCGAAAAACGGGCTTATCAGGTAACCTGCCGCCATTACAAAAACATTATGAAATCTGGCTCTATGAGGTTGTTCATCCCGATATTTATTTTCGCGAACAAACCAGTATTCTCTGTCCAAATCATTAACCAAAGCTCCTAAGGTTACTAGAAGTGCAGCTGTGGGATTCGCAAAAAAGATTAATCCAATTGCAAAAGCAAAAACAGCATGAGTTGTTAATTGCAAGGTTTATCCTCGTATGTGCTCTAATAGTTGCTATTGTTTATCAAGTTATCGGGTGTCTGAACTGTCATTAAACTCTGAAAGTAAGAGGCCATAGTTACCTAATAATTCCGCTATAATGAACAACGTAATTATATAACAAGAAAAATAGCCTAGTTAATTTTCAGTATTTCCATGCACCCATTTAAAAGATAAATAATTGTCTTAGCTTCTTATCAAGGTTGATTTTTATGGCAGCTCCTGACGATTTGAAAGACATTCTTGACTCCAACGAAACCGTTGAACTATACATTAAACAAAAATTTTATCATCTTGTAATTGACATAGACTCGGTTGTTATAACCAACAAAAGAGTAATTTTACGTCATCCCCATGCATTGAGGCTAAAAAAAGATTACACCGAATACAACTACCTAGACTTTGAAAACGTAATCTTAGACAAAGGAACAGTGCGTTCCACAATAAGATGCACTTTCAAGTTCAAAGTGGCGCCACTTGTGCTAAGTGATGTACCCAAAGACGACGCAGAAAAAGCCTACAGAATAATCAGAGACAACATCAGCAACGCTCAAACTCAGGCATTAATAGAAGAAACAACTCCACCAATGATAATCTGTTCATACTGTGGAACCAAAAATACACCAGATGCTTCCAAATGCATTAACTGTGGAGCAACCTTAACATAGAGAAACACTCGTGCTTTCCAAATTAGGTGGGCGCGTGAAAACGGTTTTTTTGAACCCGACAGACTGCCAAGGCTATCCAGAGATTCAAGTCCTTATCTTTACCCCTAACAAGATGTACATTCCAAAAACTGTTTTCGTTTTGTGCGTTGATGAGCCAATCAATGGCTTTTTTGATTTGTAGGTCTTGCATTTTGAAGCCCAGAAGCGACAAAGAATCTAGAGATGACAAAATGTCTGTGAACCAGAATGGATAGGAGAATTTTGTCCAGAAAACAATAGTTCCTCGGTCTGGATAAGCGTCTTTTTTGAAAAATCTTGAGGCTAAGAGTTTTCCAGCGGCTTTTGCTTCGTCGATTTGGCGATATTTGGGGTGAGCGGCAAATGCGCGTAGCACAACGCCTGTCACGAGGTGTGAGAAAGGTTTTGTTCTGTCTGGCTGAGTTGTTTCTGCCTGAAACAGAAAATCATTAATTTTCACGTTTCTTGTTCGACTAGGTATTGCCCATCCACCATCATTCTGCCTGATAGAAAGGAGCCAACGGAAAGCGTTCTCAACCCGAACATCGCTCTGGTAACCCGATTTTATGAGAAGCTCCATAATCGCGGCGGTGTAGTTTGGAGAATACTGGTTTCCATATATTCCTCTAAAATCTCCTTCTTCTGTTTGGAAGCTAAACAGGAACTCAGCTGCATTTCGAAGGGCATTGTGTGAGTTTGTGAAGCCGTATTTTTCCACGAGTTCTCCGACGACTCGGTAAGTTTCTATCTGATTATAGTTCTGCTGGCTACGAATGTTTAATTTTGCTCCTGGATATCTCCATGAACCGTCAGGCTGTTGATTACCCACAATCATATTGATTATAGGTAGTTTCCAGAGAGTCTCTATCGTGTTGACTTTTTCGTTTTGCAGGTCACGCTTTGTAAAGAACACTAGTGCTGGATTCTTTGACGATAGCAACGTATGCAACGGGTCGTACCTTAAAAGGCTCTGCCATTTCTCCAAAGCAATTTCCCAGTTTCATCACTGCTTAAAGCGTTTATATCATTTTTCTAAAACTTGCCGCTATAGATTGATTTAAGCAATCCAAATTGTGTTTCCACCGCAGGTTTATAAAAGAAAAAATAGATCTTGTGGTTATGCTGCCATTTTCTTAAGCGATCTCAAACTCCACAGGAACACAAGAGTTGCCATTACACCAATGATGACAAAGCCCTCCACTACTCCTAGGCTTGTGAAGTTACCAGAGAATAAGTCTCTGGTAGCGTCAACTGCGTAGGAGAATGGGTTGATTTTGGATAGGTCTTGGAGCCAGATTGGTGCAAGTGCAAGTGGAAGTATGATTCCGGATAGCAGAGAAACAGGCAGTGTAATTGTGTTTAGGGTAGGGGCGAGGGCGTCTTCTATTTTGTATATCAATGCAAATCCGTAGGAAACAGAAGCCATTGTGATTCCGACTAAAGCGTATAGCAATAGTGAGAGCAGAAAGCCAGCTGCGTTTACATTTAGTCCGAAAGGAATAGCAACTAAAGTAATTAATGTGCATTGAAGCAAAAGGATAACTGCGTCTCTTAGAACTCTGCCAAGTAGAATTGATGAACGTGTTACTGGGGTAACCAAAAACCGTTCAATAACTCCTGTTCGGATATCGTCAATAAGTGAGAAGCCAACAAAGGCTGTGCCAAAGAGCGCTTCCAGAACCAACAGTCCTGGAATAAACTCATCTACCGCTTTCCCAGCAGGAATTCCAGGAACAGAACCCAAACCATTTAGCAACGGCATAAACAGAAGCAGGTACATCAGCGGCTGGAACATGCTTACAAAAATGAAAACGGGCGTCCGAAGCGTATGCTGCAAATTACGAATAAACATTAATTTAGTATCGTGCAAAAATTTCATGCTCATTTTATTAGATCCTCCCTCAGTGAACGCCCAGTGTATTTCAGGAAAACATCGTCGAGGCTGGGTCTGGATAAAGTGACGGTTTGCGCTTCCAAGTTTTTTGCATCTAGCGAACGCAAAAGGTCAGCAATTTTTCCTTCGCCATCCCTAATAGTTAAGTGAACCGTGTTGTTGATGGTTTGAATTTTTTCTGCCTGAATGTTCTCGGTTAAGAGAATTTGGGCTTTCTTCGCGGTTTCCTCAGATTGAAAACTAAACACTATCGTGTCACCGCCTACACTGATCTTTAATTCTTCGGGCGTTCCCGTGACTATGATTTCTCCGTTATCAATAATCGCTATTGTGTCACAGAGTTTGTCCGCTTCATCCATATATTGAGTAGTTAAGAAAATAGTAACGCCATCAGCTTTTAGTTTTTTTATTTCTCCCCACAGATAGGCTCTACTTTGCGGATCAAGCCCTGTTGTCGGCTCGTCAAGAAGTAGCAGTTGGGGATGATGAATCATTCCAAGCGCAATATCTAAACGGCGTTTTTGACCCCCAGAGTAAGTCTGTGCAGTTCTGGCTATAAATGAGACCATTTGGAAGCGGTCTGCAAATTCAGCAGCGTCTTTCTTTGCCTTTGCAGAATCCACTCCATACAGTTGAGCTTGCAACACGAGGTTTTCTGTACCTGTTGAACCCAAGTCTGCTCCACCTGCTTGACTAACACATCCAACGTTCTGTCGGATCTTTTCTTGCTGTTCTGCCAAATCAAATCCCAGAACTTTAGCTTCTCCGCCAGTTGGACACAGCAAAGTGGAGAGCATTTTTTGTGTCGTCGATTTGCCGGCGCCATTTGGACCAAGAAAACCAAAAATTTCTCCTTTCCTAACAGTAAGATCTATGCTTTTTACTGCTTCGACCTCTTTTTTGCCGCTTCCCTTTCCACCCCTCTCCTTAGAAATGAAAACTTTGCGAAGACCTTTAGTCTCTATCACCAAATCGCCGCTCACAACAAATCACCAATATACAATGCGTTTAATTCTTTGACTCGAACCGCTACCAAAAAGACCTATATAAGAATTCTGACGCTTTAGCATGTTTAACCTTTTGTGATGAAATTCGGAGAGCTCCTGCTTTGCCCTAAAATAAGTGCATACTCAAAAATGTGACTGCAACAGTACACTAGCATACTGATATTAGGTTCCAGAGGGTTCTTGAGGCAGAGGCGAAATCGGAATGTCTCTTGATGAGAACAAAGCTGTGGTTCGTCAATTTATCACAAATGTCTTGATTGGCCACGATGTCGACATGGTTGACAAATTGGTTGCGGTGAATTATGTGAACCGCAGCATGGGCAATTCGGGTAAAGCTGCCTTTAAAGCGATGATTTCCGCTATGAAATCTGCATCGATTGTATCAGATATTGAAATCGAGGATCTGATTGCTGAAGGTGACTCGGTTGTTTTCCGTGGCAGATTAGCTGCGACTCCTGCGAATGGGACCAAAGTCATCGCGAGAGGTATGACTTTTTATCGTCTTGCGAACGGGAAGATTGTTGAAGATGATCCTGTGTTTGTTCCGGATCTTTCTCAGATACTTGGTAACATTATGCCGCCAAAGTCTGGTCCATAAGCTTGCTAATTTGAGAATTACCCACAAATTAATCTAAAAATAATTCAAAGCAATCAAATCTACTTCTGAAACTAAACAAGTATATTGTTGAAGTTGTAGTTGTTTGCTCACAGTCACACATCTTAAAATAATCTCTGCCAAGTTAATGCTAACTATACCTGAAAGTCGTAAAATCGAGAAATGATTAGGTTAGGATGAAAAACGAATGAAAGATATTATGAATATTTTTCTTGAAGCTGGAACGTTCAGGATGTTTGTTTCAGCAGTTCAAGCAGCAGACTTAGTTGATACCCTTAGAGACGGGGTTTTCACGGTTTTTGCACCAAATGATGAAGCATTTAACAAACTTCCCAAAGGCGTATTCGACGATCTTCTAAAGAACCCACCACAGTTAACCGCCGTTCTAATGTATCACATAGTTGCTGGAAAACATAGAATTAACGAAATCAGTAAAATGGAAAGTGCCAAGACAATTCAAGGCCAAGAAGTTAAAATTGACGGGCATAAATGGCATCTTCATGTAAACCCAAAAATCAATGACGCGAACATAACAAATTACAACTTAGTAGCAGACAACGGCGTAATTCATGTTATAGATAAAGTGCTTATGCCAAATATGGAGCTAACATGCCCCGTGTGCGGAATGGGCTTCATGTCCATGGAAGCTTTGAATACACACACCAAAATGGGACATGACACTGAGAAAGAATCAGAGCCAACGCCTGAAAATTTGCCCGTGGTCCAAAAAGCTGCTGTACCAATGTCTGGCATTTCATCTCAAGAAACACCGCTGAGAGGTTTAGAACCTAACCAAGTCAAATGCCCCGACTGTGGCAGAACCTTCAAGAGCCACTCAGAAATGGATAGACACAGAGACACCACACACCACGAAACAAAAGGACACCAATAATACTATTTGAGATCTGAATCCTAATTGAACGTCTTCTTCTGAATATTTTATCAGGTATTCTCCATCCTTGGTATGGGTACCAATACATAGTTGGTAGGTATTTCGAGGTTCAGCCAAACTACAAAACTTGCTTATCGTTCAATATTATAGTGTTTTCTAAATGAGAAATTTTAAAAGCTCATTTTGATTAGGTAAGAGCCACGAATTTCTCGAGGATTGACAGGAATGAAGAAAATATTAAGTGTGGTTTTTTTGGGACTTTTGTGTTTCTCGATGTTTTCGATTTTCGCTCCAAAAGCAGTAGCTCAGCAATCGGCTGTGGATTGGTGGCCTACTTTCCGTCATGACCTAACTCTTAGCGGTTATTCAACTTCGACAGGCCCTGTCACAAATACACTCTTGTGGAGTTATAAGACTGGTAATTTGGTGGATTATTCTTCAGCTGCTGTCATAAACGGCGTGGTTTATGTTGGCTCAAATGATCACTACGTCTATGCTTTGAACGCTGCCAATGGCGCTTATGTATGGAGTTACAAGACTGGTGGTTCAGTGGATTCTTCCCCAACCGTTGAGAGCGGCGTTGTTTACGTTGGCTCAGAGGATCACAACATCTATGCTTTGAATGCAACTACAGGAGGTAAAATATGGAGTTTTGGAACGGGTGATAAGGTAGAGTCTTCGCCTGCGGTTGTCAATGGGGTAGTCTATGTGGGTTCAGACGACAACAAAGTTTATGCTTTAAATGCTGTAAATGGTCTCAAAATTTGGAGTTATGGCACAGGCGGCGCTGTAGATTCATCTCCCGCAGTTGTCGACAATGTGGTTTACATTGGTTCAGAGGATAACAATGTGTATGCTTTGAACACTGCAAGCGGTAGTAAAATATGGAGTTATGGAACCGGCGATCAAGTAGATTCTTCACCTGCAGTTGTCAACGGAGTAGTGTATATCGGCTCAGATGACTACAATGTCTATGCTTTGAATGCTGCAACCGGCAGTAAAATATGGAGTTTTGGCACAGGCTACTATGTGGCTTCTTCTCCTGCAGTGGCAAACGGAGTGGTTTACATTGGCTCACAAGACAACAATGTGTATGCTTTAAACGCTACGAGTGGCAGCAAGTTATGGAGCTATTCTACAAGCGACGAAGTTGAATCTTCTCCAGCAGTGGCAAATGGCATCGTCTACGTAGGCTCAGACGACAACAACGTGTACGCCTTAAACGCCACATCCGGCACCACCTTGTGGACTTATGGAACAGGCAATCTTGTAGATTCCTCTCCAGCAGTTGCCAACGGAGTAGTTTACATCGGCTCAAACGACAACAACGTATATGCCTTTGGATCAGTTACGGCTACTCAACCATCCCCTCCTTCAGTTCCAGAGTTTCCAAGACAAATACTCGCGCTGTTATTGGCTGCAATTGTATTATGTACTGCATTTGCCTTTGTTACCACAAGAAAAAGAAGGAAACCAAGAAAAATTCTGTAACGATAGCAATAAAATAAATCATTAATACGCCCAAAGGCAAGTTATTAATAATTCCCTCGCATTCTTTTAGGGTGGATGTGAGTTTTTGTCAAGTCCCTTTGATGCAGTACGCTCTTTACATAATGCGTTTCGAACCGATATTTTACAAATTGATAATTTAACTCTAAAAACAGCGAGAGACGGAGGAAACTTTACCCCCGTTTTTGATCGTTTACATGTTATTGGGGAGATTTTGGATTATCACGCTCAAGGTGAGGAGGCAGCTGTTTTTCCGGCCGTTGACAAGTTGGCGCCTCTTGTAGCTAGAGCTTATTTTCTGGATCATCGGGAACTTGACTTAATGGTCAATGGGTTGGAATCAATGAGAAATATGCCTGATCCACTGGCAACAGCTAGGGCGACAGCAGTTCTGGGTTCGCATCTTCGGATTCATCTAAACAAGGAAGACGCTCATCTCTATCCAATACTCAGGGAACGAACGTCAATTCCTGAACAAGCTGCTATTGCTGGTCAAATGTCAAGGAAAGTCCCCGCAGACAAATTTCCCATCTTAATACAGTGGCTGTTCCCCTTGCTTAACCTTGAAGACCAAACCGTGATTACAAACGTGTGGATGAATGCAATGCCTCCACAGGTTTTTGAAGGTGTTAAACTGCTAATTCAAAAGGCTATTCCTAACAGTTGGATCGAATTGACTCAGAAAATTCCACAACTCCTCTAAAAATAAATCGAGCAATATGGCGACCCTAAAGCAAAGGCTTTAACTAAAAGAACGATCCAGGAATGACAATTTGTTCTCACTGTGGAATCAAAAATAAACCAGATACCGTTGCTTATGTTAATTGTGAATCAGCATTAACATAGAGATACTGTTTTTTTCCAAGTAATTTCAGGGTTGTGTCACTAGAATCAATTGGTTTGTTTGTTTGAAGTGTTGTTTTGTGTTGGGAATATTAAAATATTAGTTAGAAAAGCTAATTGTTAGAAGATGCAATTAATATGACTTTATCTCCACAAGAAGCAGCACATCAATTACTTGAAGTAATCCCCGTCGTCATGAGAGAAATACGATCAGAAATGCGTAGCCGAAGATCACCCGACCTAACAGTTCCCCAGTTCCGCACCCTATCTTTCGTAAACCGAAACGTCGGATCCTCACTCTTGGAAGTAGCAAACCATCTTGGCTTAACTCCACCCTCAACATCCAGACTAGTCGACGGGCTAATTTATCGCAACATGATGACAAGAGAAGACCATCCGGGCGACAGAAGAAGAGTAAAACTAACCGTAACTCGTCTTGGACAACAGATCTTGGAAGCCTCACGTCAAGACGCGTTAAGGTATTTGTCTGCAAAACTAAGCAACATTAACGCTGACGACAGAGAAGCCATCGTTAAAGCCATGAACATTTTGCAGCCTATCTTCACAAGCGGCGCAAAAACCAGAATGGGGCTAAAGTAATGTTTATCTTAACAACAGAGCATCTTACCCGCCGCTTCAAAGATTTAACTGCGGTTGATGACCTGACGATATCCGTTGAAGAAGGAGAAATCTTCGGTCTCCTCGGCCCGAACGGCGCGGGCAAATCGACCGCAATCAAAATGATAACCACCCTTTTGCCCCCGACCTCTGGACGCGTAAGTGTCGGCGGTTTCGATTTAGCGCATGACGCAAACAAGATCAGAAGATTGATCGGTTACGTGCCCCAAATCCTCTCAGCTGACGGAACACTCACAGCCCGCGAAAACCTCACCGTCTTCGCTAGCCTATATGACATTCCAAGAAAGGAACGTCCCAAAAGAATCGCCGAGTCGTTGGCGTTAATGGAGCTCACAGAAGCCTCGGATAAACTTGTGAAAAATTATTCAGGCGGCATGATTAGACGATTAGAAATAGCACAATCAATGCTTCATCAACCCAAAGTTCTATTCTTAGATGAGCCAACCATAGGTCTTGACCCAGTTGGGCGCAAAGCAGTTTGGGACCACATCCAAAAACTGCGTGACAACTTTGGAACAACCATTTTTCTAACAACGCATTACATGGAAGAAGCAGACAAACTGTGCTCCAGAGTTGCGATTATGCATTTAGGAAAATTAGCTGTTGTCGGTGTACCCGCCGATTTGAAGATGTCTCTACATTTAGACAATGCGACACTTGAAGATGTTTTTACACATTACACTGGAGGCGCACTCGATCGAGGAGACAGTTACCGAGAAGCAAGAGCAACAAGACGAACAGCGAAGAGGCTCGGATAAAATGTCCACAGACAAATTGAAGACCACATTCAGCTCTGTAAGCTGTTTCTTTAGTAAAACTTTGAGTATAGCGGCAATGGATGTTCGGAAACTTCGACATGACCCAGCAGAGTTGATAACCCGAGCAGTGCAACCAGCACTTTGGCTACTGGTCTTCGGAGAAGTCTTCACTAGAGTACACCTCATACCGACAGGTAATCTGTCTTATTTATCCTTCATGGCACCTGGAATTTTAGCTCAAAGCGTACTTTTCATAGCCATATTCTTCGGCATAACCGTTATCTGGGAACGCGACCTAGGCATTATCCATAAGTTCTTGGTCAGCCCTACTCCTCGAGAAGCATTAGTTCTTGGAAAAGCCCTATCCGCAGGAGTCCGCGCTCTCTCTCAAGTGGTCATCATTTATGTTTTGGCCGTTTTGATTGGTGTTGGAATTAATTGGAACCCGATAAATTTAACATTGGTCGCAGTAGTCGCAGTCATAGCTTCAGCAGCGTTCTCTACATTTTCGCTAATCATAGCTTCCGTCGTGAAGACACGAGAACGTTTCATGGGGATAGGTCAGATCTTAACGATGCCGCTGTTTTTTGCAAGCAACGCTATTTACCCGCTGTCCATGATGCCCAGTTGGCTGCAAGCGGTGGCACAGGTTAATCCACTCACATACACCGTGGATGCTCTACGAGGACTAATGATCGTCGGAGGAACCAGCGTCTACGGTGTCGGTTTAGATATGCTTGTACTATTCGTTAGCATGACCGCCCTGATAATAATCGGAGCTAAACTCTATCCAAAAGTCATTGTTTAAGACCCCATCTCGTATGCATCATTGTGTTGCGGCACTGTCAACAGGAAAGTCTTGCTAAAAACTCTCAAAGTGTTTTTGCTATGCTGAGCTTTTTCCATGATTAACAACAGGTTTGCTTCTGGTAACCCTGTTTTCCCTTTCTTAATGACACTGCAAAAGTATTGCTGGCTGAATTTCAGCGTTCATTTCAACGGGGTGCACACTTTTCAAGTGCTGTTTTTGCCCGGTAGCTTTTCAATCTCTAAACTAGCAGTGTATTCACGATCTTTTGGCTGATTCTTATCTTTCTCTTTTTCAAACGTGATTGTGGTTTTCCAACCCAGGTGTTCTGCTGCAAGCTGCAAGTGGCAAATAGCAATACCCATGTTGACAGGGAAATAGCTGCCGCCGACGATGTTTCTAAGAAAGCCAGGTTTAGAAGAATAGGCATGAATCAAATTCTTATCTCCGGTGAAGTACCAGTTCTGTAAATTAACTGCTGAAGGAGCTAGACGGGCTGGTTCCAACAATTCATCGGCGCCTTCAATATTGGTTATCTCCGAGAGATGTTTCCTCTTAAACTGCGAAACACTGGTCCTGTATAGTGTTTCCTTTGAATTTCCAAATGACATCAAAATGATAAATTCAAGATTTGAAGACTCTGTTACTTCTTTAGTGGGTTGAGGAATGCCCAGCCAGCAGCTGCCTATGCCCGTCGCTGAAAAATAAAGATCCAGTTGCTGTAACATAAAACCGATGTTGGCCTTGTAAGTGTCTTTTGCTTCGGCGAATGCTGCTATATAATAGGGTGCTTTGTTCATAGTTTTTCTGGTTACTTGATCTGGCGAAATAATCTTGAACTCTGTCTTAATTCCCGCGGACATTGGCTTTAAAGTCTGCAAACTCTTGGAAATCTCTTCGAGACGATTTTGATCAATAGGAGCTGAATCATAATTCCTAATTGATTTTCTCTTGAAAATCGTTTCGTACAGATCAGTCTCATTCATTTTCTCACACAGAATAATCACAGATTGACTGCTAGTAAAAGCTTCCCCTGTGGAGTGTATTCCGGAAATAGCATGGTCTAACAGGGATTTCGGTGGTTGACCTGAGATATTTTGTTGGAGACCAATGGACATGTTTAAGATTTATTTTGCTGGCAAATTTGGGCTAGTCAAAGGATATGTCTCTAATGCTTTCCTGCATATTTTCTGTCGAATTGTTTGCGTTCTTCTAAATTAGCCGCACCTTAAATTGCTCAGTTTTTTCGCCGTTTCTATATCTTGACTTTCGTCTTGGCGTTTCTGATCTTTAGTCAATGTAGTTATTGGGTATTCTCAGATTCTAAAGCTCGAATTTGGACTCTATCGTAGCTTTTTAATGGCAGTCCTAATTTAATTGCCAGTGAAACGAAAACTGCGTCGTATATTGTAATTCGTTGCCTTTTTGCAATTAAATATGATTTCTGCATCAACTCTTCGTTTGGAGCTAGGATCTTTATTTTCCCAGCTTCTATTAGACCGTAGAAAATCGATATGTATGGTTTACCGTTTTCTAAGTCCTTCAAAAGATGTTCATGTTTCCAAATGGCGTTCGTGACTTCATAGGCAACTAACTCAGGAGCCACAATCTGGTCATTCGCAAGTAATTGTTTATTCTTAAGGAGACCTTCAACAATGAAACTGCTGTCGGCAACTATCAGCGTTCTCTATCCTCTCGAATCAGCTTCACTTCTTCCTCAATTGAGGTTTTAATTTCGCTTTCAGATTGCATTTTTTCCAGTTTGCACAGCAACTCGTCGGATTTCCTCTTGTTTAGGTAGAGTTTCATGCCTTCCCTTAGGGTATCCGATAATCTGCCATACTTCTTTAATTGGCGCTTTTCTTCTTCGGATATTCTCACGCTAACTGTCTTCATCGTCATACGTTACGTAAGACACAATGTATGATTTAAGGTTTTCACGACTTTAACCTACAATAAAAGTAACAGTTCAATTCTGAATTAAGCTATACCCTAAACTGCTCCAACCCGCTTCGCTGACTAGCGCGGCGAGCTGGTTGTAGG
Source organism: Candidatus Bathyarchaeota archaeon (assembly GCA_963833575.1). Classification (GTDB taxonomy): domain Archaea; phylum Thermoproteota; class Bathyarchaeia; order Bathyarchaeales; family Bathycorpusculaceae; genus Bathycorpusculum. The sequence continues at coordinate 191,341 of CAWHXY010000004.1, forward strand.
TTTCAATTCCTTTCTGGTCGCAACTTCATTTTGAGTTTTGGCAGTGTTTTAGCAGAAATGGTAAATATTGCGTTTTTGGTTAGTTTGAGTATCATTGTTGGGATGTTTGGGTCTGAAGGTTAACTTTATCGAACTTGGCTCAAACAATCTTGCAGAGTGGTGTCATGTTGGTGGAAAAAACAGCAAATAGTAATAGTCCGATCTGGGTAAGTCGGGAATTCTCAAAGTGTTGCGGGTGCAGAAAATGTGAAATTGCCTGCTCGTTGAGTCATGAGAGCAAGATCTGGCCTGAAGCCTCGCGAGTCCGCGTGTTCATGCTTGTTCCGGGCACAGAATTCCCACACCTCTGTACGCAATGTGAGGATTATCCATGCGTTGCAGTCTGCCCGTTTAAAGCTCTGAGCATTAACAAGAAAACTAGTGCAGTCACCGTCGACTCGGCGAAATGCACTGGCTGCGGAAAATGCGTAGACGCTTGCCCAGGCAAAGTTCCGCATATCCACCCGACAACTAAGAAGATTTTGATCTGCGACTTATGCGGAGGCGACCCACAGTGCGCCAAGGTTTGTCAGAGAGGCGGCTGGAACTGCCTAGGCGTCGTAGACCGGGAAAACCTTGAGTTTAAACTTTTCGCGCGTCCACCTGAGGAGACAGCTAAAGCTCTTGCGACGAAATTGTATGGGGAGAAGGCGGAGGAATTCCTGTAATGCTGGGCTATGCTGGAAAGCTCATAGAAGTTGACCTCTCAAATTCAAGCTTCAAAGACTTTGTGGTTCCTGACGAGTGGCTGAGAGACTACATAGGTGGCAGAGCCCTTGCGGCAAAAATCCTCAGTGAACGGCTCTTAAGCAAGTGGGAAACTGTCGATCCGCTGGGACCTGAAAACCTCTTGTTCTTCATGCCGGGTCAGTTTACGGGGTACTTTCCCGGCGGCAGAACTTGCCTCACGGGCAAGTCGCCTCAGAGCAACGGTATGGTTGGCTCCACTGTCGGCGGCGAATTCGGTGTTGAGCTTCGCTGCGCAGGCTACGACGGCATCATAGTGTCGGGCAAAGCTGAGAAACCTGTTTACCTGTTCATTAAAGACTCTGATGTGGAGCTCAGAGATGCGGGTGGCATCTGGGGTAAAGACGGCAAGCAAACCGAAGCGTTGCTAAACAAAGAATGTAGACAATTGCTAGCTGAGCGGTATCCGCGGGTAGGCGTTTGGAGACAGCCAGCCAAGCTGTACATAGGACCTGCAGGCGAACGCAAAGTCCGAACTTCAGTGGTTATCGCAAAGTGGACTCACGCGGCAGGCTATGGCGGCTACGGAGCAGTCATGGGTTCAAAAAACCTCAAAGCAGTTGCGGTCAAGGGTACGGGGCCTTTGCCTGAAGTGGCGGACATTGAGAAAGTCAAGCATATGATTAACGAGGCTTGCGAGGGGGCATACGGAAATGTGCTGTGGCGGCGGTGGGGCACCGGCGGGGGCGGCTACAGCTTCGGAGCGGAAACAAGTTCCGAGCCTGTTCGAAACTGGCAAGAAGAGCGGCACGAAGAGAAAAGCTACGGCGTGGACCAGTTCGAAAGCAAAGTGTGGGTAAAGCCGGCTTGGAGCGACTTTGGCTGCCCCACGAACTGCCTGAAAATCAGCTGCATCCGCACAGGCAAATACAAAGGCGCCATAACCGACAATCCCGATTATGAGTTGCAGGCTTTTCTGGGTCCAAACTTGGGGTTGTTCACGCCCGAAGAGAACGTTTACTTGTCCTCGCTGCTTGAAGATCTTGGTCTTTGCGGCATCCAAGGCGGCAGCACACTGGGATTCGCGGCGGAACTTTACCAGCGCAGTATCCTAACTAAGGAAGATCTGGACGGCATCGAGTTGAAGTGGGGTGATGTGGAAGCTTTCGCAGTGCTCTTAAGGAAGATAGCTTCCCGAGAAGGCATCGGTGACCTATTAGCGGAAGGCACTTATCGCGCCGCACTTGAACTGGGAAAACGTAAAGGCATCGATCTCCTGCCCTATACTGTGACAGGCAAGGGCATAAACATTGGAGCCCACGGTATACGAAGCGGCAGAGACTTCTCACGCGAAATAGGATACGCTTGCAGTGTACAAGGCGGCGACCACACCAGCATGACTGATCTGCCTATTGATGGCTGGGGCAGCGAAATCTGGACAATATTCAACGACTCCGCCGTCATGTGCATCTTCACCTCGTTCAACATAAGTCCAACTTATAGATACGATTTCTACACCGCATTAACAGGTCAACCTCTGCGACGAAAAGACTGGCTGAACGGCGGCGGAATGAAAACGCTCCAGATACAACGAGCTATGTTACTCCTCGGCGGACCAGACTTAAAGTGGAATCCATCGGTTGACGATGATAACCCAGCAAGATTCTACGAGCCGCTGCCAACGGGGCCATGCAAGGGACAAGCAGCTGACCACGCAAGGGTGAAAAGAAAAGTGAAGCAATACTACGAGCAAGCAGGATGGGACCAAAAAGGCATACCTACACAAGAAACTCTCACAAAGCTAAAACTAAACAGTGTAAAGGAGAGCTTAAGCAGACTGCGTAGTTGATTCATTAAGGATTCAGAAAATTCCACAACTACTCTAAAAGTGAGTCCGAAGAAAGCTTTTATTTGTTAGTATGAAAATTATACTTTCGGTATTGAAATGGGGCAAGAAGAATCTGAGATTGCAATCGTTGGAACAAAGGGTCAAATAGTTATCCCCCAACGATTTCGAAAAGAACTAAAGATAATTTCAAAAACAAAACTCATAGTATACCGAAAAGGGGATAAACTTGTGTTAAGCAAGCTGGAGATTCCACCTTTGAGGGAAGAATTAAAAGACCTTTTCGACGAAATTGATAAACAAAATAAGGGTAGGAAGATTTCTGACAAGGAAATTTTGAAAGAGATTCAAACTTATAGACTTGAGAAGCTTGCCAAAAAAAGCGCATAAAATGGCTCATGACATGAAAGACGTTGCTTTGTTAAGCCTTATCTGCTAAAGCCATATTCGTTTTGTTTCTTCTATTGCATCGAAGTGCGAATCGTCTGAGAGTATTCTCGCTTGGTTTCTGATTGCGGTGGCAGCGATTATGCAGTCACCAACTGGAATGTGTTTGTATATACTTTTTAGTATGCCTGCTTCCTTCGCAATTGAAGGGCTTAGACTTTCGATTCTTATTCCACTTGAAATGATTGATTGGTAGATCATTTCTGCTTTTTGCTTGCCCTCTCGTGAGCAGATCAGCTGAATTGTTTCACAAACAACAATGGTTGGTATTATGCCGCTACTATTTTTGATTAGCTCTTTAATTTTCTGATTGACTTTCTGTCGAATGATCGGTTCTTGGGAATAATAGTATTCCACAAAGAATCGACTGTCAAGCACTTGGTTCACCGGTTAGTATTCCTCTCGCAGCTTGTCGATTTCCTTTTTCATTTCTGTCACGTCTGCGTGACCAGCAAAGATTCCTGCACAATCCTCGATTTTGGGTATGCGTTTGAAGATCACGGCTTGGTCAACAGTTTCAACTGACAAGTCGTCTCCCTCTTTTATTCCCAGTTCGTTTCTGATTCTGGCAGGTATAGTTGTTTGTCCTTTTCTGGTAACTTTTACTGTTTTCTGCAACTTAATATTCTCTCAAGTAATGAATACTGGTACTACCATATAAATAATTACTAACTCAGTTAAAAATACTACTTCTGTGCATTTAGCCGCATCAGTGCAGCTGGCTAAAGGGATGCATGTATTTCTTCAAAAATGGTTTTACTGGTAAATTGAGGCTAGTATCCCGTCTCTTTGGGTTCGCAACATACCAATTATATTACTGTTCCATAACGAAACGTGAGCCAATAGAGTTATATTGACTGGGTAACCTCTCACATTGTAGGAGAATTTTTAAATGACCAATGATGAAAACAAATCCATCGTCCTCAGATTCATTAAAGAAGTGTTGGGCGGCGGCAATATCGACGTTATCGACGAATTGCTTGCGCCGAATTATACGAATCCGAGCATGGGCGTCACCAACCGTGCGGGTTTCAAGGCTGTGATTTCCGGTCTGAAGGCCACTGCACCGGCACACGATTTTGAAATTACCGATTTAGTAGCCGAAGGCAATTCGGTCGTCTTTCGGGGCAACATGAACTTCACCCTCGCCAACGGGAAAAGGGTCTCCGCCCGAGTTCTCACCTATTACCGTCTAGTTGAAGGAAAGATCATGGAAGATGAACCGATAAGTACACCGCCTCTGACCGAAATATTAAGTGGTATGATGCCGCCAAAGTCAGGCTCCTAAACTACATCTTCAGATTAGGGCTTAGCGCCGGTTATAAAAAATAGGTCACGGATTCCACTTTTTAGTGCTTTCCGAACACAATATTATGCCGCCCTGCAAGCTTACGAAAAAGACCACAATCTACGCCCAACTATAGAACTAATGCTAAAACAATATCGCTCTCTTAAAAAATTCCTCAAATAAAAGGTGACTACAAAACACACAAATGTAGTCACCCCACATTCTCTAACCAGTCTTGTTCAGGTTTAGGGAAGTTTAATAGGTTACGTTTGATATCTAATGTATTACAGTGGGTTTCATGTCTAAAACAATCACCTTAAGATTACCGCCCCAAACAGCAAAGAAACTCCAAGAAATCGCCAAAAAAGAAGGCAAAGACCGCTCAACCCTTATACGTGAACTTCTCGAAAACGGCGTTAAAGAAAAAAGCTTGGAGCAAGCCGTTGAACTTTACCGAACGGGACAGGTTACAGCTTGGAAAGCATCACAGTTAGCTGGAGTTTCGTTGTGGGCTTTCTACAAAATATTAGAACCAAAAGGCATCATCATTCAATATTCTGAGCACGATTTAGAGCAAGACTTGAAAGTTTAAGGAGCTAACAGACGCCATGCCACTAACAGTCTCAAACACTAGCCCCATTATTTGGTTTGCAAAAATTGGCAAACTCAACTTACTCAAAGATCTGTTTGATATAGTCCTGATTTCAGAAGAAACCTACAAAGAAGCAGTCGAAGTAGGCTTGCAAGAAGGATACAGTGACGCGTTGGTCATCAAGGATGCGTGCGACCAAGGATGGATAAAAGTTAATCGGCTTGATGAAAAACAGGTTGCGATTTGTCAGAAAATAATGGAGCACAGTTTTGAACTTCATGAAGGTGAAGTGAAGGCAATAGTGCTGGCTCGCGAAATTAGTAAGGACACACTTCTGCTAATGGATGACTCTAGTGGTCGAGCCTTTGCTGAAACATGGAACTTAAAAGTCAAAAGCGTACTCTACGTCATAATCACAGCCATGCGAAACGACTTATTAGATAAAGCTGAAGCAAAAGAGGCAGTGCTAAATTTAGTGAGCAAAGGCTTCAGAATTGAACCAAAATTTCTGGCAAAAATAATTCACGAAATCGAAAAAGAAAATATGCGATGAGCACTCATGCGCAACGCCAGTTGCAGACTTCGTAGTTACTTTATTCAAATACCTTCCTCGGCACTATTTGGGGTGTGAAATACTTCCCTTTCTTCAGCTCTTTTAGATTATTTGATAATGCTTTCATTATCGCTCTCTTATTCGTTTTACATGCTGCTGATGAACGATGGAAACTGTTACAGTTTCGAAGAAATACCAAGTAGTTATTCCCGAAAAGCTGCGCAAAAGTGCCGGCATCAAACCGGGAGACAAAATGGTTGCGATAACTAAACATGGAATTATCCAGTACATACCTATACGCCCCCTAAAAGAAATAGAAGGCTTTGTCCCTGGACTTGACACAAAAAACCTGCGTGATAAGTCTGACAGAAGTGAAAGAGATTTTTGATACCAAGGTCTTGGTTTCTGTCTTTAGACTGTAGCTTTTTTTCCTTTACGTGTACTAAGTCGCCACACAAGAAGTGCTTTGAATTGAGTCAAGTGGGCTAGTCTCCTTTTCGGGGCATGTGAGAAATGACCCAAGCGGAAACATTGGAAAAGTGAATTGTTGGTGGCAAATGTAAGTGCAGAATTAGTGCATTACTGATGCACAATTTTATATTTTAATAATGCACACACGAGCAAGAATATGGTTTTGCTAAAGTTCCAGAATGTACTTGAAAGTTTTTAGGGCTACAGTGTCCTTCGTTTAAGTTCTCTTATCTTATCGAAATGTGTGTCTGTTGAAACCACAGCTTCTGCTTTCGCAGCAATTGCTGTTGCAGCATGAATAGCGTCTCTTGGAGCTAGACGATATTTTTTAATAATTTGCAGAGCTGACAATGCTAGATCTCCGTCGGCAGAAATGATTTCTAAGTTAGGAAAGTTCAAGAGCGCTTGGCAAGCTTCAAGTGCAGCTTCAAAGTCCAGTTTCTTTATCGCCCAAAATACTTCATCGAAGGTTAATGCAGATGTTTCTGCTTTTTCTTCTCCTTGTTGGATTCTTTGAAGCAAAGATCTTGCTTTTTCTCCAGGTTCTTTGGTGTTTAAAGTTGCGTAAATAAATACGTTGGAGTCAAGATAGATCATTAAGGATTTCTCGCTTTAAGTTCTTCTTCGTATTGATGGGGGTTTATTTTCTTGTTGTAGTTGATTTGTTTGGCTATTTTTTTGAAAACTGCTACTGCATCGAAACTTGGTTTCTCTAAAATTAGTTTTCCGTCTTCTAGTTTGAATAACACTTTGGAGCCAGGATTAATTTTAAGAGCTTTTCGCATTGTTCTTGGAATGACAACTTGCCCTTTTGGTCCAACTTTCATCTCTTCCTCTATCAAATTCTCACCTTAGGTTATACAAAAGTAGGTCATGGATTTATACTTTTTAGAAGGCTCTTTTGTAGCCGCCGGAGAAGTCAAAGAAATACTTCAAAACAAAAAATGGATTTTCTGTTACAAGCTCTCAGGTTGACAGGTTCATTTCGATTCTGGTCAAAAAGGCAACGATAGTGTCAGTGGCCTCCATTCCCAAGGTCATATTGGAAGATCCTGACAACGATGTAGTCTTCACCACTGCTCGCAGAGGAAAAGCAGATTACATAGTTAGCGGCGACAAGCACCGCCTCAAAGTGGCTTGTTATATGAAGATTCAAATAGTATCAGTAAATGAGTTTACTCAAATTATAGTCAGACACGGTTCTAAATTTGGCAGGTAAAGGGTTCAGAATTGAGCCAAGTTTCATCTATTGGCAGTGATATATGCTGGAGCTATTTTAGCAGCCATTTCCATGCTGGTAAGACCTTAATGATCTTGCCGTTTCGTTCAATATTGTTTTCTTCGTTGAATGTAACTACCGTCAGTGTGTTGCAACTTAGCTTGTCGCTTGCTTCAAGAAGGGAGTTAATTTCTCTTGCGTATGTATCTGGATCTTTTATGCTATAGCTGACTTGGATGAGTTCGCATGCCCTATTTTCCTCGGTTATTACAAAATCTATGTCTGAGGAATTTGTTTTGTAGTAGTGAATGTTTTTGTTTTTTCTAATCAAATTTACAAGAATGGTGTTTTCGAGTTTTTTTCCTTTGTCTGAATCAAAAAGACCTAAAATTCCAGAGTCTGAAACGTAAAGTTTTGGTTTTGTGTTCCTTTCTTTAATTTTTCTAGAATAAGGATATATCAGGAAGAAAAGAAATGCTGATTGAGCGTAATTAAGGTAATTAAGAGCCGTTACGCTACTGATTTTTGTTCCTTGTTGCTCGAACCAATTGGTTATGGCTGGTAGTGAAATGTTTCTGCAAGCCGAACCGAAAAGTGAATTGATAAATGCTTTAAAGACTGCGGTCTTTCGAATGTCATATTTTTCTATGAGATCTCTCTGTATCACAGTACCGTATAATTCAGTCAGTAGCAAATGTTTTAAAACGGAGTCTTTATTTTTTGTTATCTCCGGATATCCTCCAAATTCAAGGAACTCATTCAAGGCTGCGACTACTTTGCTGATCTCTTCTGATTTCATGTATTCTTTTGGCGTAATTTTCTCTGACCTTAAGTACTCCTTGAATGAAAAAGGCAGAACCAAAGTGTTAACCGCTCTACCGCGAAGCTCGGAGGGTAATTTATCTAATGTCAAGTCTGAAGTTGAGCCTGTTATAAAGATTTTATATTTTTGTTCATCAAAGAGCGTTCTTATCCATCTTGACCACTCGGGAAAAGTCTGCACTTCATCAATGAAAAGATAAATGTCCTTTTTCGTTATGGGTTTATAAATAAGGTAAATGGCTTCCTCCACCTTGCTGAGATCGTTTACTGTTATCCCTGCAAAGTCTATATCCTCACAATTGACGAATACTTTGTTACTTTTCTCAATGTCGAGGCTTTTCATGTACAAGAGCATCAAGGATGTTTTGCCCGATCGTCTTGGCCCTATTACCGCGTTAATGAAATTTCCATTTCGCAAAACTATGTCTCTTTCAATTAATTCTATAGTTTTTGGATAATCTACATATCTTGTAAGTGCTGTTTCGATGTTCATGTTGCCGTTTACCCCATTAATAATAGGTTCTAATTTACTATTTTAACAAATTAACTAATTAGCATTTTGCTATTTATTATACGCCGCCGTAGAAACTTTATTTTCAAAAGAGTTTTGCGTAATTAGAATGAATCCTTGTTATTCAGGCTGGGATTAATCTGCAACTTTTTTTCTTCATATTTCATGACGAATTGTTTGCGTTCTTCTGAATTAAGCCATACCCTAAACTGCTCCAGCTCCTTTGCTGATTCTAAATCTTGGATTTCGAGTTGGTGTATCTCTAAAATACCTTAACATGACTCCGTTTTTACGTTTCGTCAAAATATCCGAAACAAACGTTGAGCAAATTCTTAGGCGTAGTTGAGAGAAGCATTAAGGAACATCTCGAAAAAGCAAACAGATGGATCAGCAGTGGCAATTTTTCTATTTGAAAAAATAAAAAAGGAGTGAAGTTGACGATGACTAATTTAGTTCTACTTTGGCTAATAGAGCGTAGTTGCTTAAGCTGTTTAGTTGTACTCTGTTTTGGCTGATTGTGTATAGGACGTTGTCGATGTAGAGTGAGCGTGTTATGAAGTATTGGCTTTCGCCCCATGGGTATGATCCTGTGATTGCAAGGGATGGGTTTGCGAGATAGGTTGATGCATCGTCTAATTGTGTTATATTGCCTCTAATGGTGATGCCGTTTGTTAGGTCAACGTTGAATACGTATACTCCTTGCCATACGAACTGTGGATAACTGAGGGTTGTTGGAAACATTGGCGCTGGAACGGCTGCTCCACTACTTGCGGATCCTGTGGCGCCCGTCGATGCCGTAGCTGTGCTGTTGGTTGATAAGTACAATTCAACTGGCAACACCAAAAGGTTACGGGACGCGTCGAAGAGGATGGCATGAGGGTCAGTGAGGGCTTCTGAAGTTGTTCCGCTATCGCCTATGATGATACTTGAAGTTTCCTTCGGGTTTGCAACATCACTTACGTCAAATAGGCTTACTTTCAAGCCTAAAACAGCGGTATAGTAGACGTCGCCTGGAGTTTCCACTTTGTTTGCGTCGATGCTTGCGTTTACATCTTGACCGATTCCGATCAGATGGGTTGCGTCGTAGGGTTGCAGGAAATCTGAGTATCCAGGGATGGTTAGGTTGCCAAGGACCATGGGGTTGGTGGGTTGAGTTAAGTCGACGACAAATAGTGGGTCAATTTGGTTGAACGTAACTAAGTAGCATCGGTCAGCTATAAATCGGGCCGAATGGAGTTGTTCTCCGCTGGCTAAGTTTTCGAGTTTTCCCATGACTTTGAGGTTTGAGTCTAATATGTAGAGGTTATTTTGCTGCGTTGAGGTATAGCTGGTTTGGGAGTAATCTGTGGAGCTTGTGGCTATGCGGAAGTATCCGTTGTATTCATCCATCGAGTATTGGCTCATAACGGTGCCTGTAACGTTTCCTTGTGCGGCAAGGGTAAGTGATGGGCCTGAGATTGCGATGCGGTAAATAGCGGTTCCCTGCCAATTAAGCTGAACCGGAGTGATGGGCATTGGCACAATTGTTGTGCCTGTTTGAGATGGCGCACCTGAAATTGTCACGGGTTGATAGGTGTTTACTTGGTCGGTTAGGTAGATGTTGCTTTGGGAAACATAGATTGTTCCTGCGTTGCCCATAAGAACCGTTGTGCTTACGCCTTGTTCCAGATCGTTTGCGATGTCTAAGGCAACAATGGTTGTGTACATGTAAGCTGAATCTGAATTGTTAACATAGTAGATGCTTGTGGGCGCTACCGCAGAAGGTTGCGCTCCAGAGAAAACCGTTGGAAACAAAACAGATCCATTATAAAGATAAGCATTTTCAGAAATTACATCATAAACATAGTTACCTATCATTCGGCTGTCAACGTAGTTGCCGCTCATTGTAAAGTTCCGTGAAAGCACCGGGTTAGCTTTATTTGAAACATCATAAACATAGACAAAGTTTGTGCTGGCTGTCCAACTGGGAAAGATCATGTGAGCCGGATAAAATCCAGTAACTCCCCCGTAAACCTGATAGGGTACATAGCTGCTTCCGAGAACAGCAAGTTTGTTGCCGTCTGCGCTAAGATAAATTCCCTGCGGGCTAACGTTGTCAAAGGATATTTTGCTGAGAACTTTGGCGTCTTGTGGATTCTTAGAGCCTGCGTCTAAAATGTAGACAACTTGGCTATTATTGCCTATCGCGTAGATGTATTGGCCATCGGTTTTTACGGTGTCTGCTTCATCGACGCCTGCAACCTGGATATTAGTTGTTGAATAACCAGATGAAGCGCTTTGTGAAGTTGGAGATGCTTCTGAAGGTGCCATTATATGTGCTGGTGCAGGTTCAGCCATCCCGTTAGCAGTGTAAAAATAGGTCTGGGGAGGATTATCCAGATTTGAGCTGCTGCTTTGATTTAAAAAGTTTTTAAGTTCATCATATGAAGCAAAAGTTTTCATCGAACTTTGAGTTCCCACCGTTTGTGTTCCCAAGTTTCCCTGAGACAGCGTTGTCTGAGTCCCCTGAGACGACCCCGGCTGCTGAGACGCACCAGGAGAAATCCCAGTGTTGCCATAAGCATAAATCGTAGCCACAAGAACAATAGCTAAAAGTAAAGCAATCAAACCATAAGTTTTAGTTTTCTTCAAGACTTCTTTCTGAACCATAATCAATTCGCCTGATTAGTGTATAGTGAACGGTTTTATATGATGCTAAGTTTAAGAACAGGCTGTCCAGTTGTTAGAACGGACACAAATTCCACGTAAGCAAATGCTTTAGGTAGAAACCGAGTTTTCCATAGAGGCAATTACTCAATTGTGAGTAATAATGGGGGACACCCTCGAGGGCAAAACGCGTCTATCGACGCTGTCGAATTGGGCTGCCTCAAATTCTGCAAATTTTATGTCGAAATACCTGCGCTGGTTCTGAGTTAAGGCCATACCCTAAACTTCTCTATCTCTTTAGCTGTTCTAATTTTTCAATTTCTTGCTGTCTTTAGATCAGCTTTATCTCTACCACTTCTAAACGTTTCAAAACATTTTTACTCAACATTTTTCTCGTCCTCAACATATTTAAAAACTGTAATCAAAACCGCTTCTCCTTGCTCTTTAGCCCAAGAGTCAAACTGCTCTTGTGAGAGAGCTCGGCCACAGTCGCCATAATATAGTCCATCAAAATCTTTCATCACAAACTTCTTTTGAGTGGCCCCGCCTAATTTTTTCTCAGCAGTACTGAGTCGCTTAGCCACTTCCCTGTAAATTGTCAATGTTTCTTGTCCTCCTTCTCTTTCTTTTCTGCCAATTCTTCCACATGTTCAAGCCTCTGTAGAATGTTTCTTGATAAAACCGCGTTACTGTGAACCTCCAGACTATCCAACACAAGTTTTAAAGCCCCAACTTTTGCACTGTCGTTTTTTGCCCGCATATAAGTACTCCAAGCCGCCTTCTGCACAGCATTAAGTTTTGTCTCCATCTCATCCGCAAACTCTGCATATTTCTCCAGCGACAACAGCATCGGCACCCATTTTTCCCGTCGTTCCCAATCACTCCAAAGGCACCGCTCAGAAACCTCATATTTCTCAGCTAAGTGACTGATAACTTCTGACGGATGGAAACCTTTGCAAGTGTTATCCAGCATTTCAGTCCGGCGTTTTAAAAGTTCCAGGTCCACTATTGAGCCTCCCGGTTCTGTGGCATGTCTTCGACGTTTTTGAAACCTTTTGCGCAGCCGTTGCGAAAGCGCGTGTGTATATGTGAGTGTATATGGTTGTTGTTCTTTGTTTCTTCTTTCTTCTTTTCATTCCATACATTCATACTCATACACACACTACCACCCCTACAACCACATCGAAAAAGAATACTTTCCCAAACATACGCAAAAACGGTTGATCCTCAACCCAGGTAATCATCCGCTCTACCTACTTGCTTTTTACAAAATTCAGCGTATTCTCTTTCAAACTGCTCACGTTCCTCGCTGGCCAACCAAGCCCTACAACAGTCAATGTGCTTTTTCTCCTCTTCCGAGTCTTTGTTTAACCATGCTTCCTCTTCAGGAGGCAAACACCAGCCTCTGCGCACTGGATCCCAAACTTTAGGCATCCCATAATAGGGATTGCTGTGGATCTTTTCAAGAAGAAACTTTTCATCCTCTTGTGCCTCAAGTTCATGCTTGGCTATGAGTTCCTCGGGTGTCAAGTTAGCCTCTTCCATTTCATCCATTTTTTGGAAAATATCCACCATTTCAAGAAGAATCGTTATTTCCTCGCTACTTTCTTGCCACTCAGGTACAACGGTCTCAGCCCAAAGCTTCTTTTCCACCTGTGCTAAACGCTTTAGTATAGTCTTATTCAACCAATTTTCCTCCTTTCAGTCATTGTTGGATACACAAAGACAAAGAGCTCAGTTTGAGCAAGAGTGCATTGACGGTTGATTCCTATAAAAGAAGAAAACATTGCAACTAACGAATTCTTTCTTGAAACGACAATATACACACTCATAACAACACACTCACACACCCGAAGGTCTTCTAATCTGGTCTCTTTCCAAGTCTACTTCAAACTGATCAGCTTCAACAAGCAATGCAAGATACTCCATAATCTTGATACAGGTAAGCCCAGTCTCCAGCGCCTGTTTTGCAACAGTTTTCTTTAGAGAAATAAACCCCAGATCTTTGTTTTGGTATAGAGCAGCTTGTACGTTGGCTGCAATTTTCGCTATTCTTTCTTTTCTTGATTCCGCACCATCTTTCCTAACCATTTTTGACATACACCTGTACATAAAATATAATGCTCAGACAATTGACTACCACGTTATGAATGAAGATACGACACCTAGTATCAGATCCAGTAACATTGAGGATCAAGTTCACGATATCATAGAAAAGAAGGGCATAGAAGGTTGGATACGAGTTAGCAAATGCGAGAAGGAATATGTAACCTCCAACCCCGATGAGAATTTAGGCACAAGAAGAACCCGGTTCTATCGTTGGCTCATAAAAGTTGAAAGAAAAAAGCTTCAAGGCTTCCAGATCATGAAATTCCCTAACAATCTCAGTTATATTGGGCTTGCAAATTCTAGCCCAAAAAAGCTTGATTCTCTAATAGCTAATGATAAAGAAATCGCTCAGAAGTTATGTTTTAGTGATGCCTTTTATTTTAACGCTTTCAAGAAACTTGATGAGATATGCAGTATAGCAAATGGAAATAAGGCTCGCTATGCTTCCCCAGATAAAGCGTTGATTGAACTCAATTCTTTCATAGCAACTCTTCCAAGAGACTTAAAGGAAAAAATAAAGCCACTGCAAGATCAAGCCATGGATTCAGTAACAAAACATGGAAGAATACCGCTACAGCCTAAGTACTTTGGAGGCTTAGTTGGAATACTCAACGAAGAAGAGAATATTCCTGACAAAGAATTCCTAAATAATTGCTATCAATGGATCTTAAAGTTAGTTAACGAAGTTTCTTCTCTCTTGCATGAGTCGAAAGACAACTTAACACTATTCGGCTTAAATCAAGCTGATAACAAATCAAAAGAAAACCCTCTATCCCATCTTGAATAACGTTTACAAATCAGTTAGCTGTGGAAGCGAGAATGAAGTCGAATGGACAGACGATGAGAGGCTTTCTAAATAGTTTGCAATTCGGTAAGCTTCTCTTGCGTGTGACTTCCAAGAACTTTATAGATATTTGATTGACGATTTTATAATCGGATATTGTAAAGACCTGAACAAAAGGGATTTCGCTTACAAGACTGAGAAACGTTCTAACAAAAAGGGAAAAAGGCAATATCTAACAGATGATTTAGCTAACGAGTTTACAAATAAGCTGAACAACTATTTCCTCTCAAAAGTTAATATTCCAAGAATAAAAGTAGGAACACAGCAAGAGATAGAGACACTCATAAACGAAGAAGCATTCCTTTTCGCAAAATACCTGAGAGCGGAGCGACCAACTTGGATTCCAAGAATCGCGGAACTCAAGTAGGTGTTCGCTGTGCGGAAGACTCAGCAGTCTTCAGTTCTACTGAGCGTAAAAATCCCTCCAAAAAGAGTTCGAGAAAAATTTCTAATTATTTACGAACTTGATGGATGCCAAAAAGCTGTAAACTATTTATCCACATACTACAAGATCAGAAGAATGAAGATATTCCTTAGCGGCAGAAAAGTTGGAAAATGGTGTCTTGGAATGTATCTTAGAAACCGAGCATATTTCAAAAAAGAAGGCTTAAGAAGGAGAATAGTTTTGCACGAGTTCTACCATCATTTAGTAACTTCTAAGGGTATTGAACTTGTAATAAGAATCGAAGAAAAAGAGGCAAACAGCTTCGCTCGAGAATTTCTCAAGTAGCACAGGTTAATCCAAATTATCGTCACCGAATAAAGTGTACTAATTTTTTTAGGTAAAGCTTGACTATCGCGTTCGCAGCGGGAAGCCGCGGGTTTGTAGGCGCAACAATCACTCCGTTTCCCTGAGCCTTGGCTCTTGCGAATGCTTAGTATTTCTGATAAGTGATCTACGGGTTCAAATCCCATAGAGACTTAGGCTTAATAGGGTTCGAATGTCTTTTTCAGCGCCCAACATTTTTGCAACATAAGAAATAGAGATTACAATATTTAGGACCGACAAGGGTTTGCTGAGATTCTGGCACAGAAATATTTTCTTTTAGGAGAAAAAGAAAAATGCAAATCTCACGAAACTATGTCTATTTTCATGAGTTTTAGCCAGAGTCTACTCAGCCCCATCTTTTGCTTATTGTTTGACTAAAAAAAGAGGAAAAAAGTTGGTTTTATTGATTTCATTTTATGGTCGCTTTTTGATATTTCTTGTAATTAGAGCGCCTACAATGGCTATTGCAACAATCATGGCAACTGCTAAGACAGATAGCATGATGTAAAGCGGGGTTAGAATTGCGTTTGCTTGAAGCGGTGTTGCAGTGACTGGCGGAGAAGTTGGCGCTGGCGTTGGAGTCGGAGTAGGGGTTGGAGTTGGTATTGGCGTTACTGAGCTCGCAGCTGTGGCTTGTGTGAAGCATGTGACGTTGAAGTCTCCAGATGCTACGTATAGGTTACCAGCGTATGGTACAGGTTGGGTTGCTTCATCACCGCAGAAAGCATATGATTCTTTAGCTCCTGTAGCACCGTTGAGTACATAGGCATAGTTCAGATAAGTAACAGCGTAGATGTTTCCTGCATAGTAAGATAACGGGGCATCGTCCTCTCTTGAAAGATATGTTGTCCATGAAGCGTTTCCGCTAAGTGCATTTACACAAACTATCGCATACCACTCATTGAAGTAGCAATTGCCTCCTGCAAAGAGTATGCCTCCAACATTGTCTGTGCCCCATTGTCCAGTTGTCAAGGGGTCATAATATGCATCGTAAGTCCACAGTATTTTTCCTGATGTCCCATTTATGGCAAAAGTACGCATGTTAATCTGCTGTACGAATATTATGTTGTCTAATGTGTCAACTGTTACTGGAGCTTCGATTCCTTGTCCTGTAATGCGAGCTGAGGGGTTTCCTGCAGCAATGAATGGATTAACGACATAGGGGAAACTCATATTCTGCATCAATGCACCTGTTTGAGCGTTAAGTTCGTAGATATAGCCATTAGGTCCAGCTTGGTTCGGGGCAACATAGACAATGTTATTGACAATCGTTGGTGATCCAATAAGTAGTGCAGAGCCCCAGGTATACTTCCATATGGTAGCTCCGGTGTTTGCGTTCAGGCAGAAGATGTAGTTGTTTGCACCAACGTAAAGGTTGTTGCCAACCACCATTGGTGACGGCGGTCCGTCTGTTCCAATCTCTCCGAATCCAAGGTTAATTGCAGGCATTGATAGTAACGAAACACTCCATGCCAATGCACCTGTAGCGGCATTTAAGCAATAGACATTACCATCGTCTGCACCAGTGTAAACATAACCGTTTATGACTGCTGGTGTAGAGTGGACTCCAGCTTTAGTCGTGAAATTCCAAATTACATTGCCATTGCTAGCGTTGAAAGCGTAAATATTGTGGTCAGTTGAACCAATGTAGCCTATATCATTTGCAAATACAGGTGAACTTGCGAATGGTGCTCCATTTCCTAAAGGCTTGCTCCATAGCTCTGTTAGGTTCGTAGGTCCCCATCCCTCTGAATTGTGTGTCGGATCGTTCAGATACATTGACCAACTCTGAGCAGGACCGTTTCCGAGACATACGACATCAGATTGTGTATTGAATCCACCTGTAGCGCTTGTTGATGTTGAGTATGTGTAGCCTCCTGAAGTCGATGATGAACTTGTGGGTATTAAGTACAAGTTTCCATAAGCGTTGCATTGCGCGTCTTGAGGTGCACCATTTTCATATGGTATTGACCAAACAAGGGTTCCGTTGTATGCGTTGTAACAATCAAATTCTGAATGTCCATATTGTCCAGTGTTGGGGTCTCTATACTCGTTGTCGCCCATTTCTGTATAAATGTAGCCTCCAGCAATGCTAAATGTGCCTGAATACGAGACTCCATTGCCTGGTGAATATTCATTCCAGACAAGTTTTCCATTTGTAGCGTTTACTGCATAGAAGTGTGTATCTTGGTTATGTCCATATATCATTCCGTAGCTTGAACCTAGACTCCAGGACCACGTGCTGTCAAGTGTCCCAGGGTCGAATGTCCACATCAGTTGTCCTGTAGTTATGTTCCAACAGTACATGACACCATCCTGCGCTCCGAATGCGAAAACACCGTCAATAGCAGTACAGCCCCAAAGTTGAGGTGACGTGCAGGGTACTGTCCACAAATAGGCACCAGTTGACGCATTAAACCCACTGAATGTCTGTTCTGCCGATGTGTACACCATTACACCATTATCATAAGCTGATCCAGTACCAGAAGGCACTTGTGCATTAGTTGTGTCATTCCACAAAACTGTAGGTGGTTGCGCTGGATTGTTTAGTTCCCAACCGCATCCGTTGTTAAAGAACATTGGCGCTGGTAGGTATTGTGGGTCAGTAACAAGTGCGCCTCCGCCACTCCATATTGCTTGTCCATAGCCTATAAAACCAGCATCCGTAAATCCTGCTGGTGATTTCCAAACAAGTGTTCCTGTGTCAACTGCGTAGCAATTTCCGCCTAGAAACATGTAGTTGCCACCCAAATACATTGGTGCACCTGTTGTGTTAGGAATTGCGTAAACAATATTTCCTGTTCCTCCGTCTAAAGCAAGTGTGTCAGTTGCGTTTTGAACAAAGACGTATCCGCCAAATGCTGTCATACCGCTGATAGTTGGTACATTGACTCCTGGAATATGCGCTGTCCATAGCAGATTTGGTGTTGTTACACCTGTGCCTATACCTGCAAAGCTTCGGCTATCGTTTCCTGCAGGTGAAGCAAATATATCATTGATTAGATTCGAGCTAATAGAACTTCCCGAAGTGCTCTGTGCACTAGCAGAATGGATCATAGAATTTGGCATTAAGGTCAGCATTGAAATTAATAGCAAGACACTAATTAGAACTGCATACATCATTTTTATCATATTTTTCAATTTTTTCACCATAGCTAACAATTGGAGCATTAAACATTTATCGACTTTTAGAAAGAGCCTTCTTTGGAAAAAACCTTAAAACCACAAAAACGATAATATGACTGTGGTTTGTGGTGAAAGAAGAGCTTGTTGATAAGCTTCGTGCTTTCAACCTGTCGCCTAATCAAGCTAAGGTTTATGGCTATTTATGTCAGTTTGATAAAGCAAGTGTCTCCGACATTTCGGAAGTAACTCACATATACGCTCAAGATATTTACAAAACGGTAAAAGAATTAGAGAAAAAAGGGCTAGTTTTGAAATCTAAAACGCAACCACTAATAATCGAGGCTATCCCAGTTGACAAATCATTACTGACGTTGATTAAGTTAACCGAATTTAACTACAAAAAGGAAGTAGACTTACTAAAAAAATATTATAAAGAAATTCTAACGGAAAATAAGAAAGGCCATATGAATATTAAGTCCCAGAAAGACAGCAAGGATACTTTAATAGTTTGTGAAAAAGAAGTACCTGAATCGAGATTTGATGTGGCATTCGATAACTTGAAAGAAGAATTTGATGTGATTTTGGTCCAAAATCTTTTGGATTACAGGAACCTCAGTGCTGATTACTACAAATTAAAGTGTAAAGAAATTGCCAAAAAAGGAATAAAAATGAGATTTCTTTTCTTGGGTGAGGCAATCAGCCGATCTCGAATTGAAGCAACAAAACGTGATTTGCTTACAAATAACTATGAAATAAGGACAGTCGCAATAAAGGATTTCAATACATTCCCTTCTTTTGCATTAATAGATTTTAATGAACTTTGGCTACGAGTTCCTTCTACAGGGAGAGAAAATGCAACGATCGTTACTAATGTGAAAGAAATTGTTGGAATTGCTAAATATCAATTCGAAGTGCTATGGAATGACCATAGTGCAAAAATCGTAGCTAAAAGCCTTACAAACTAAAAGCAGTACAGCAAATTTTAGTTTTATAATTACAAGTTATTAATTTTTCAACAAGTATCTTATTTTATGCTTGATCCCTTAGTTTTAAATAAAATACAAACAAATTTCACCTTTAATTTTCCGTGCAGGGTCGACAAGGCATATGCAACCACGTCACAGATAGTAGTCATTTTCGAAGCTTTTCAAGGACTGATTACTAAACACTTTGCAGTTTTTTTAAGTAACATGCTGACTCTGTTGTGCTCGCTCATCTGGAGAGAGCACTGGCTCGATATTTGTTCTGAGTTCGACACTTAACCCAAAAGCTAAGAACTCGGCTTGTTTACTTATCTACGCTAATCCAGTTTTGTTTGCAATTTTCAGAGTTATTAAAACTGTTAGAAAGAGAGAATAAATAAAAAATAAATATCGAATCCCGCTAATCGTCAAGATAAACCCCGATCTTTGCCTTGACTGTGAATACAGTTTTTGACAAGGGTTTGCTGAGATTCTGGCACAGAAATATTTTCTTTTAGGAGAAAAAGAAAAATGCAAATCTCACGAAACTATGGCTTGTGTCGTGAATATTAACCAGAACCTTCTCAGCCCCATTTTTTTCTCAAGTGTTTTTTTAGACTAAAAAAGGGGAAAGATAGTTTTTGTTTTGGCATTTTTATGGCTTTTTTCTTACTAACACTAAACCGACCATTACGACTGCAATGATTATTGCGATTGCTGCTACTGCTGTGTATGTCATCAGGTCGGTTGCTGTTGCCAAGTTTTGTGCAGGAACCGCAGTAGGTGCCTGAGTTGCTGGTGGGTTGCTTGCGTAGAAGGCTGCTGTTGCGGATGATCCGTAGTATGAATTCGTGCCCGCGAAAGTTGCTGTAACTGTGAAGTTTCCTGATATGGTGGGTGTCCATGTTAGACTGTAGAAGCCGCTTGGGGTAGATGTTGTAGTGCCTATTGGATAACAGTTGCCGTTTGAATCAGTGACTGAAATCGTAACTGGAACTCCAGTCAAGTTTGTTGGCATTGGTTGCTGCTCGTAAACAGCTTCCATAAACTGGCTCATGCTAGCGTCAGATACACATGGAAGACCACTGGGGAAGTTCGCTGCAACTGCTTCTTGCTGTGAGCCAGCGGAGATGTCGGTGATTGTTCCTGAAATCGTTATCGGGGTTGCAGTTGTTACGCCAACAGCAGGAACGGTAACAGTAATAGCGCTTGGTCCCATTCCGTAGCCGTAAACTTGGTTGTCGTATGCGTTGAGTGTCGTCATAATTCCGTCTGAGACAGCCTTGACACCGTTAACGTCGAAAGCCAGCATGCTCCACACTCCTGTTCCGTCGGTAAGGTTTAGTGCTAAAATTTTTGCGCTATGGAACAATGGGGGAGCGAACTCGTGTCCTTCAGATAAGATAAGCATTCCTCCAGCAACTACTCCTCTTCCGAGGGAGGTCCATAAGGGTTCTACGCCATATGGAGAGTCAGTGCCACCGGATGGAGTGTGATATTGCCAATTGATTGCACCAGTGTGAATGTTGATGGAATAAACATCTCCTCCTAAAGTCCAAATGTAGATTGTGCCATTTGCAACTATTTGCGACATGCCAAGACTAGTCCAAGGATTAGCATTTGGAAGCGTTATTGGTCCCCAAAGCTGTGCACCTGTAAGAAGATTGTAGCCGGTAACTGTTTCCGTATTGAGGTTACATTCTACCCAAACTCCATCGCCAATAGCAGAGCCAGTATTACCATTACCAGTACTCCCGAAAGATACTCGAGTATTTGCTGGTTCGGTTCGATTAACTGGTCCCCATAGTAGCTGTCCGGTATCTGAACTATAGCCTGCTTCAACTATCCATCCCGCCTGGAAAGCATCTGAAAAACCGCCTGTACTGCCATATTGTTGCATAAAGATAACTCCACTGCTCATTCCAGAATAGCTGAGAGTTATAGGAGCACCTGAGATGTTAGTTGCCAAAGGAGCGGTCCATTCTATTCCGTCACTAAATGGAATTACGGCGCCTTGTGGAGGTCTCCAGGTCCAAAGATTATTAAGTGGAAAACCTGGTATGACTAGCCCTGTATCGAGTCCGTACTGGAAAATAGCTTTGGTAGAGTTCCAAGCAACTAACGTGGCTGCAGCTGGATTAGTTGAGTTAACGTAGTAGCATATCAAGTCTCCATTTTGACTCTCCGTAATTTGTGACAATCCAATGCCAAACGGTCCTGCTGGAATGTTAACAACACTCAATATGTACTTTCCACTCATTGCATCAAACATGTTATATGCGGTTGTTCCTGGTGCAGTTTTGACGCCATCGGGAACTCCGGCGCTCCATAAGTATGCTAAGGCTCCGTACTGGTTTGGTGACACATAATTGAATATTTGACCGTTGACTAAAGTTGTGACTGCGCCAGAAGATGTTAAAGCAGTGTGCTCTGGAGAACCACCGCCGTAGTTGGTGGCATCGTTAGTCCATATTGTTTGTCCAGTGTGTAGGTTTACAGCCACCCAGCTTGTTGGATAAGTTGTGCTTCCAGGATACGTAGTGTAGTAGAGAATGCCATTCATGATAATTGGTTGGAATTTGACTTCGTACTGTGCAGTTGAGTAATAGTTGCTTTGTAGGGATCCACCGAATTCTCCACCTATTGTACCTCCGAAGGCCTCAGGTTTTGTCCATAGAACGTGACTAGAAGTTGGAGCTGTAGTGTAGGGGTTATAGTTTCCCGTAGCATTATACACTCCACCAAATACGCCGAACCCGAATCCAAGCCAGTTTCCAGCGATTGTGTACCAGTTGTTGTTCAAAGCATTTATCGGGCGTGTCCAGTAGCTTGTTGGGAGCGGAGTTAATGGCGAGTTTGTTATTGGATCCGATTGAACAGTTAGTGTAAATGGGCTGCTTTGGCTGGGTTGATAATAGTCGCCTATAGCGGTGCTAGCTGGTTGGCCGGGGTAGAGCGAGGGTGATGGGTTGTCGCCTGCTAAGGTTTGTCCACCGAAAAACGACTGGAGAGTATAGTTGCCAACATTAGCTGGGGTAAATGTGGTTGACGTTCCTCCTGAACTATCGGAGGAAAACGGCCCTAGTGTTTGTTTGGTTCCATCAGGCGCAGTAACCACGACGGTCATGTTGTGCCATCTGTCACCAAATTGAGCGTTTGCTGTTGGGGGTGGGCAACTAAGCCATAGGTTGACGAAAACTGTTTGTCCGACGCCTATAGGATTAGGTGCAACGCTAACGTACATGTATGTTGGAAGTTGCCACGAAGGTGTGTGTGCATCAGCAGTGAAAATTGAGGTTAAATTTGTTGCAACGATTGCTAATAGTAGTACAATTGCTAAAATAGTTTTGATTTTCTTATTCATTTTTTCTCATCCTTTTGTAGTGAGTTTTTTGCTCGCTAAGGGCTCTTTGCCATAAAAAGTCTTTTAAGGCTATACCTGCAACCTGAAAAAACCGCGAAATTCTTAGAAAGAACGCAAATTAAACGCACAAAAAAACTTTTAATACTTGCTGATTAACCGTTATGAATATCAAATATTGAGCTTAGCAGATTACGTTAAGAGGATTACCCAATGGAAGTAATCAGCGGGCTTGACGCTAGAATATTGAGAGCCCTCTTAGAAGATGGACGAAAGAGTTACCGAGATATTGCCAGAGAAAACAACATTTCAGAAGACATCATTTTCAGGCATTTAAAGAAAATGGAAAAGAATGGAATAATTGTTGGAGCAACAACCCAAGAAAACCACCCTGATGTTGGGTATCCTGTTGTTGCTGATATTTATGCCAAAGCGTCGATCACAGACAGAGTCAAGGTTAACATAGAAAAATATCTAGAGGAAAAAACGAATGCCCATTATGTAATTCCTTTGTTCCTCTTTAACTCGTTAAATAGGTCATTTTCAATAATTATTCTAATGAATAACAGGAACCAGTTTAACGAGATTAAAAAAGATATCGAGAAATTAATCCTTCCTGAAACAATTTACACCGATTACTGGACTGGCCGAACAATCGAAATGCCTGAGAACCTGTCGTTTGGACGCTACAAAGAATCTACGTTCAAGGAGATACCGGATATTTATTTCTATAGAAAACCCAGAGTAGACCAAATTGACCTAAAAATACTTGAGAAACTCCGAGAGAATGGTCGAATACCATTCGGCGAGATACAAAAGGAAATCGGAGTCTCAATAGATACAATCGCGCGAAAATACCATAGACTGCGAAAACATGGAATAATCAAAATCACCACACTAATCAACGCTGAAAGGCTCGGTTATTCAGGGATTTTATTCACTAGGATAAAATTAGCATCCCATCGAGACATAGATCTTGCACTTCGTTCATTAATAAAAATACCAGATATTTATGCTATTGTTGAGTTATCAGGGTATTATGATCTTCGCGTTTTTATTTTGATAAGGGATATTAATCATCTATTGGAAATGCAACAGAAAATAAGTAATATTCCTTCTTTTAAGGAAGCTGAAACAATTCTTGTTCGTGAATCCGTTAGTTCTTTCCCAGGTCCACATCCGCATTGGATTACAAATTGGAGATAGCGATTAAGAGGATAGTTAGAAGAGAAAAGAAACTTTCTTATTCCCAAGAGAGACACCACCCCCAGAAGACCTATAGTTTTTTTTCATGCAGTCAAGCAATCTGGCTCTTGTTAAACTAATTACTTTGACACATAGAGTCTACGCAGGGTACCTCGCTCATTCTGCTATCGCAAATTAATGTTTTCCTCAATGAATAAATTGGCGAATATAGTTAGCAATTTTAACGGGAAGATTCCTTAGCTTAATAAAATAATTATCGCAGGAAATACCAACATAATTCTTAATTATTTGTTATTTTGTGAGGGGTAATTTTTCTATTTTTTTCTTATTTTTTTGCTGTTTTATGTGTTTACTCGATTCCGATACTACATATACTTTACCTTAACCTTATGTTATGTGTGTTACCTGAATCGAGTGAACACTTTTGTTATTTTTTTAGTTACCTAACCAATTATCATTATTTTTAACATGGTTAACGGTAGTCGTGGTCGTCGTAGTGGTTGGTTGGTTGGTTGGATTAAATTTTAATCCTCTCTCTCGGACTCACTGCATCACTGACTGTCACTGAAACACCCTGTCACATATAATCACTCAATCTCTCCATCACTCAAATTCTCACTATCACTCAGTCACTCATACATACCTACCCTACCTACCTCACTATCTCTAAGACCAGGCAGGCATCTAAGCGAGCAAGCAGGCAGGAGAGCACACAGACGAAAAAGGGTTAAGATTTGATTGTTTAATGGCATGCGATCATAATGAATCATGATTATGACGAGTGCGTCAGCCGACTGGAAGAAGGATCGCGGAATAGGATGTAATACTTTTTTCATTACAATTATCAAGAGAATAATTACTTAGGAAGCAGCAAATGATTGCTTGTTACTTTCATGCAGCAGCAATTCGCAACGGTCACACAAGTAATGGAACTCAAAGATGGAAATGTAAGCGATGCAAATCTAACTTTACTTTTGGCAAAATAACAGTAGAAGAAAGACAAGCAGTAATCAAAAATCATAACATAGCAGTCAGAAGAAGAATAAGAAATAAAGTGCTTGATCGAAGACCGGATTTGCTCGATCGCCGGCTAGAAGAAATCATTAGAAGAAGAGGCTTTTAGGAATTGTCACACAACCCAAAAGTAAGACCAAAATTGAATCAACGCCAAGCTGCTGTCAAACAAAAGATGCGACATGACATTAAATTTGGCGTTAGCACTAAGACACGAACTCATGAAACAAAGAATGTCTTAAATCTTATAACAAATAAGTAATCAGTTAAAAGAGGGATAACATGTTCGCAAAAGAACCGTTTCCTAATACAACAACTCCCCTATGTGATAGTCTTTTACGAAATCTTGTTAATGCAGTTGAAAGCACAACACCTTTCGAACAGGCTAAAGCTAATGGATGGTTAGATAGACTTGGTAATCGGAAATGTCAGATTTGCCTAAGTTGGTTCTTTAGAAACTATTGTAACCATCCATCACCCTTTGTTCAAAACATTGCCAAAAAAGCTTATGATTATGAAATGTCTCTAAATCCATAAAATCCAAAAGACGGCTTGAAAAGTCATTAATCTAAATTTGTTCTCTCTAAGAACACTATTACCGACTCACAGATTTTTTTTATTTTGTTCTCTTCAGCTAAATCTAAGTCATTTCTCCAAGTTCTTGATTCATGAGCTACATCATTTCGTTTTTCTCGAAGGTCATCTAACGTCTTAAATTCATCATTTTTCAACAATCCCATCTTTTTGCAGTTTTTCAGAAGCCCAGAAAAAGTTAGACTTTTGAATATTTCTGCTGTCTTCTTCCACTTTTTGTCTTTTGGCTCATTTATTTGTGGTTTAATCCAATCAGTGAGCAACGACCTAAGGCGTATACCTGCATAAATGTAAGCAATTAACAATGCGAGATGATATTCCTTGTTTCTGAGAAAAGAATTGATTTTGTCTCTTGCATATGTAGTGGTTTCTTCTCTTTCAGAAAAGTCTCCCAAATAGATAGCCTGCTCACAATTATTATGTTTCTTAGTATAAGTAATTATTGCGTTACAGTTACTGAATATTTTTGTGACATAAAGTTTTAGTAAAACACCCGGCTGTTTGGGAAATCCCTAGTGAATTATCATGATTTTTCCATTTTGAATTGTTAGCCAGCCTCTTTTATTAAGCATAATTCCTGTCAAAGTTGAAGCGATGTTTTGTTTGGTTTCTTCTAAGTAATCAACTATCCTACACAAATCAATCGTTCGTGTTATCAAAAGGTTTGAGTTTACTGATTTTTCAATAACATTAGGCGGAAATGGCTCGTTTTTGTTTTCTATTGAGTCGGCAATTCTGAAAGTATTAGCTATTAACAAACCTGTTAGTTGCGGCACCTCTCTCGCTTCTCTGTGTTCGTCAAGTTTTGAAATATCTTGTCTAGTCAAGTTTTTGTTTAAACCTTTGACCTCAACCATAATTTGTTTTTCTTTCCTCGACATAATCCACAAGTCCTCTTCATAAATCTCATCAGTTTGCGTCAGAAAACCGATTTTCTGCAAAAACGTGTTAATTGCGAGCTCCAAGTTTTTATCCCCTAGCCACAAAATTGATTTCATTTCCTCATAACGTTCAAGTTTTGTTTGCAAGGGGCGAATTTCTTCTTGCATAATTTTGTTAATCTCTTCTCTAGCATCTTTTTCTTCTCTGAATTGAAACTGAGATATGTATTTTGGCGGTTGAAGTATTACTCTTGTTGAATAAGATACTAATGCAGTCGTTAGTCTTTTCAGGTGCTCAACTACATATCCGATACCTGTTGAGCCCCACACAGTTGGAATAAAAAGCAACAATCCCTTGCCTATTTTCTTAGAAAAACCTGTAACTAAATCTTCGTAAGCATAACAAATGACTTCATCAACTACACTTTGGCTAAAATATGATTGCGTTGCTCCTACATCGTCAATATAAGATTTAAACTCTGATCTTCTAACTGTAAGATTCCCAACAATTTGCCCCTGCTCAAAATAACCAAAAGGTATCTGATATGAACTAAAAATTCGATTAACTACATAATCTTCAATGGTGCCGCCAATGAAACAAACTAATTTGCCTCTTTCTAAGGCAAGATGTATTTCATTTTCCCTTTGAATTGCCGCGGCAGGAGCTGACTTAACGGTTTGAGAGTAGCCAAACGTGCTCCTTTCATAACGGTGCGCAAAAACACCGACCGAATAAATAATTATGTCATAATCAGCAAGATGACCGGAAAAGTCATTATCGGGAAAAGAAATTTCTCCTTCCTCATAACTAATGGATTTAATTCCGCTCATGCCAAAGACAACTATCTTCCGCGAACAACTCATTTGCAATTCCCTTTACTCTAAAGGTTTACGTTTTGGAAAAAAGGCTTTCTATACTATCTCCAGATGACCATTAAATTCTTCCATGCCAATCGGGGAAATTGAGTTTTTATGTTTTTGCGTTCTCCTGCTTTATTAGTTCTTTTGAGTTCTGAAATCACAAAAATAAACGTGGTATGATGACGGGAAAGTTTTGTTTACATTAATTGTTATACTGTCTGATACAAAATTCTTTTTTGTTCTGATGCAATCAAAGAATTTTTTGGCCAATTCAAGTGAATATTTGTTGTTAAAATCACTTTTCTCGTTGTACGCCTTTTCATATTTGCCCCAGCTTATTTGTTCTGACGCCACATTGACAGATATTTTTCTTAGGTCACGGGACAGCACAATCAAGATAAAGATGTCTGGATTCTTCTCAAATATATCTTCAATAATTGGTAACGTCACCTTCCAACTGTGCGATTTGCCTTCTTTTTTTAACGAATTTAGTTCGCTTCTCAGAAGGTCTATATTCCATTGAAATTTGTTCATCTCTTTTTCAAGTTTTAACAGGTCTGATTCGTAGTAGAACTTTGCTTCTATTTTCGTATTGTTTACAACCATATCACACCATTGATTTTTCCCAAGATTCTTTTCAAGACATAAGTTAAGAAAACCTCTTTTGTACAAATATTTTGCAAGTAAGTAGCACATAGGACGCTCCTGTTTGATGTGCGCTCCATATGCACTGAGGTCTATCAATTCCTCTACGTAGGGTTTAGAAAGCATAACACTTTTCAAAGTTTCAATTTCCAATTGTTGAATATTCCTTTCTGCCATCAGGATTCCAGCTGCTTCAGATTAATCTAATTGCAACGTTAATGAAGCGCAGAGTTTAATGCTTTTGCGCGCTATCATCAGTATCTAAACTCCATAATTGTTAAAACTGCTTCAGAACAAACAATTTAACGATTAAAGATGCCAGTCTGTTTAAACTGTGACAGAGAAACAAGACTAGAGTACAAATTTTGCCCGTTTTGTGGTCGCAAAATTGAAGAAACAAGTTTGGTTACAATTTTGGTTAAGTCCGAAAAAAACGGGAAGATTTGTCTTGCTGGTGTGAATGAAAACAGACGGTGGGTTCGTCCAGTCAAGGCTGGCGGTTTCATGGAAAAAGATACAGTAATGGACAATGGTGAGATGATAGGTCTCTTTGATGTTGTCGAAATGAAATTTAGCGCTCCGTACCCAATCAAACATCACACGGAAAATATGCTGGTTTCTCCTGGCAGTGGCATTAAGCTTGCAATGAAATTTGGGGAAGAGTCACGGAAGAACTTGCTCTCAGAAATTGTCGACCCTGCATTACTGGATGAAGTGGATTCAAGAGATTCCCTTTACAATAAAATGGTAGATTTGCTACACCAATCACTGGCTTTGGTTGGACCAGTAAATTCTTTTGAAATTCAAAGTAGTATAATAATCGGCAAAAACCATCCCCGAATTTGGATGCCACTAAGCCAATTACCTTTCTATTTTACATGTACTGACAGTGGATTTTGTAAATTTATTGGAAACAAATTTGCCGAGATTAAAGGTGACGGCATTATCAGTTCGCAAGATGTTGCTGAGTTGAGAGGTAAACAAACATATTTTGTAATTGGCATAACCGGACCTTTTATTGATGAGAATGGCGAAATTATTCTTAATAATTATGCTCCACCCGGAAGTTCAATTCAGCCGAGGTACTGGCCAATGGTCGTGAGTGTTCTAACCGTACCAAACTATTCTAGCGAGGAATAAAATGAATAAACTTTTTTCAATAGGATCAGGAAATGAAGACTTAAACAGTTTCATTAATAGGCTCAAAAAATGGGACATTAAGTGCTTAGTTGACTTGAGGTCTCAACCTTACAGCAGATACGTTCCCCATTTTAATCGTGAAAGTCTGTCGGATTCGTTAAAGAAGGCTGAAATAGACTACATGTACTATGGAGACAAGCTTGGGGGTCGACCGCCGGAAGGCTTTGAAAAATTCCGAACCTCTCATAGATTTAGAGAGAATATCGACCTGCTATTGAGTCAAATTGAAGGAAAAGTTACTGCTTTAATGTGCACAGAATTCGACATAACAAAATGTCATCGTCGTTTTATTGTCGTAGAAATAATTAAGAAAGGCATCGACGTAACCGTAATCGACAAAGAAGGAAATGAGGCTAAACCCATTTCAAGTTTCTCAACAAAAAAGTCAAAACCCCGTAAAGCAGTCAAGGATTCCAAGAGTCAGAGTAAACTCACAGGATTCTAACAAGGAGACAAACTGAATGAATAAAATCTACACAATTGGATTTACTAAGAAAACGCTGCCAGACTTTATTGCCCGTCTAAGGAAAAGCGGTGTTCAAAGGATTGTGGATATTCGTTTAAACAACTCATCCCAACTGTCAGGATTCGCAAAAAGCAAAGACTTAGAATTTATACTAAAACTAGTTGGAATCGAATACATTAGCGTAAAAAATCTTGCACCAGATAAAACTCTTCTTGATAAATACCACGAAAATAAAGACTGGGATGAGTACGAAGTCAATTTTAAAGCCCTGATGGAAACTCGGAACGCAAAAAAGACGCTAAATGAACTTCAGCTTGATAAGAAAATATCCTGCTTCCTCTGTAGCGAGGATAAACCCGAGAAATGCCATAGGCGTTTGGTCGCTGAAATGCTCGACAAAAGCTTTGTGATTGTACATTTGTAGTTAAGTTTTACTAAAACCTTAATTCACTAAAAACCGAATTTCTGTCAGCCTATCGTTTCTTAGCATGATATGATGAATGGTGACTTTTACTCATTTGGTCAAGATTGCTTCTTCTGAAATTGCTCTTGTCTCCATCTCTGTGGTGAATAACGCTATCTCCTAAAGGACCATACATGTTTCTTGCTACATCCCTATGCACTAATCTATTGCTATCGTTCCATCTAGGGTAGCCATTTCTGTCTTTGTGAGTGTTTCCCATATTGACTCACCTCGGTTAAGCATAAGAAATCAAGCGGCTGTTCTTAAATCCGACTGTGCGGTCATGTAAGTGCAAAAGTGTTGTACGTGTGTGAATAAAAGTAAGAGTTCCCGCGCTTCAAGAGTATGAGTGGCTCAGGAGATTACTAAGTCTTCTTTTGATAATAAAACAGCCATTATAAGTCACAAAAAAATAAGATTTGAGAAAAAAGACAATCGAAGTTGATTTAAAGGAAATAAAGTCAATGCAGCTGATTCCAAGATTAATGTCTTATAAGCAAACAGATTACTACTCAAATCAGGATTTGAGCAGCTTGCGTATTTCGAATACAAAATCCCTCGCTCGCTCAAGAGAAGTCTGAGCATATCCTCTTTTTGCTTGAACCCCAATATCATATTGGAACTTGCTTCTCTTCCTGCGTTCGCCTTCATAAGAAATTATCAATTCGTCTGCTTTTTTCTGCATCCTTTTCATGAGTTCTTCTCGGCCTACAAGTTCCAAGCCTACTGTCTGAGCTTCCTCATACTGCTCAAGTAGTCTGGCCAATTTCTCGTTTGACGCAAAGAAGTGAATGAGTGCATCCGCTGTAACTTTATGAACTATTTGTCCTGTTGCCCTGATGCCTTGTTTAGCTAAAATTGCTGTTGCCGCATAGAACATTGAGTAGTATGATGACACGATGACCCATAGATAGGACTCGAAATCTGAGCTGACTTTCAATGTTTCTTTAAGGGAGTTCTCGTCTGATATTTCCTGCAGAATTGAAGCGGTTCGAAGAGAGGATTCAGCATTAGCCATAAAAAAATCAACAAAACGAGGTGCATCCTTTTCGCCAGTCTTCAGCAGGCCGTCTTCTACGTATATTTTCACATTTCTTCTTGCTTCATCAATCCTTTCTTTTTCTATCATAGTACTTCCTCCAACATTTTGAATAACATCTCTGCGCCGTATGGAACAATTCGGTTATCTACTGCCTCCCGAGCAACATTAGGCTTTTTCTGTTTAAGAAGCTCCAAAAACTCACTGTGGGTTAATATTGTCTCATGGATGCCCATTGGACTAACACGCTGAATAGATCCTACAGCTGCTTCCACGTCTTTTTCAAAACTGTGCTCAGGAATTATTAAGAGCACGTCTAAATCCGATCTTGGTGAAGCTTTGTCTTTCACATGGGAACCGAATAGTATGAAAGTGAAGAAGGGCGATGAAATCTTGGAGGTTAGATCGTCTACGAGGATTTCAATATTTTTGTGTTTTTCAAAGAATCGGCTCGCGCGTACCCATTCTATGTAAGCAAGAAGCGACGAGTTACCTTTTAGTTTGAGTCTACAATAAGTTACTGGGCGTTTCTTCTCGGCAATTATGTACTGTTGCTCGGCTAGTCGCATGGTCATAGTGTGTGTAATTTTGTAGTCTTTTCCGATTGCGTCTGTTATTTGCCGCACTGTGAAGGTTTCTCGGATTCTTGAGCTTAGAAAAACTAGGATTTCGACTGAAGTTTTAGTTAATGGTTCTAAGTACATAATATTATGTACCTAAGTACATATGTCACCTATTAAATCTTGCGCTATTCTTACCTGTTTTTCCCGACTTGCCTTATTTCGTCTTCTATTTCTTCGTAGGAAATCTTCAGTTTCTTCTCATCCATCATCTTGAATATGCTGTCCCATTCCTTTTTCAAGTCAGGAATTTCCAGCTTCTTCATTATAATTGTGTCGCCTTTTCCGTAGACTAGAAATTTGTTTTTTGCCTTTATTCCCATCTGCTTTCTGATGGATTGTGGAATTACGACCTGTCCTTTTTCGCTGATTGTTGTAACTTGTGGTTCCTCTGTCATAAGTAAGAATAGTTTACTTTCATACTATTATACATTATCAATCTAGTTAAGAAAGTCAATCTACGCCAATTTAACCTAATCTTTTAAGTATCTAAAATCATGTTGGTTCGGGTTATCAGGAATAGTGATTGCATCTTTTTGACGTTTGTTGACGTTCCTCGACGTCCTTTGACGGCTATTGACGACTGTTAACGCAACCTGCAAACGTAGCAAGCTCTAAAACAAAAGAGCAGCCCAAAACAACTGTTCAGAAAATGGCAATTTCCATTGTTGTTGTTCTTCTAAATAATATTTCTCAAGAATCAGCATTACTTTAGAGCTTGTCCATTTTAATATAGAAGACACAAAAAATTAAGGTGCGCTACACCATTTTGTTTTCAGATTTTGTATTTCTTTAAAGTGCGGGTCGTCGGAAAACAAGATGCATTCATGAATTTGAGCGGATGCGGCGATTACGCTGTCAGCCATCGGTATTGAATGGGTGCTTCTAAGTTCTGCACTTTTCACTGCGGTGTTATAGTCTACGTCAATAATTTGAAAGTCTCTGCGTATTGTGTTGCTTCTTAGGGCTGCAACATCTTTGCCTTCTCTTTTCAAATTAATGCGGTGTATCTCATGAATTGTCAATGAAGAAACCATCCTTTCTTTAACTGACCTTAATTCTTCTTTAAGTTTTCTTAAAAGCTCATTATTGTCTGAATAGAAATATTCGACAAAAAACCGAGTGTCATATAATCGTCTTTCAGGCATCCTGATTCCTCATTTGATCCAGCATCTGTTTTAACTCGGCAACATTGGCTTTTCCAGCGCCGCTTCCAGCGAGATCAAAAATGCTCGGGCTCTTTTTTATTATGATCACGCCGTCTTGCTCAACAATCTTTACTTTGGAGTTTTCTTCTATGCCAAACTTTCTTCTAAGTTCCACTGGAATAGTGACTTGTCCCTTCCGCGTAACAACAACTTCAGTCATACCATTACCAATGTACAACTCATACAAAAGTACTACTTAACTTTTCTCCAACACAATCAACTAAACTACCCCAAAATAACTGCATAAAGGGGAATGAAAACAAACCCCTCAACAAGAAAGCAGCCCAAAACAGCATCTTCAAAAATGGCGACACAGGCGTTGTTGTTCTTCTTGTTCTTTCAAAGCTTAAATCAACAAAAGCATTAAGCAAAGAAAAACCTTAAAACCGCGAAGAAAAAAATGCCACTTAAAACCATCTTAACTGAATTTCAGGCGTCTAACAAATTTATGTTCTCAAATTGTCTAAAAATGTCAAATAATGTCAAATCGTGTCAAATTATGTCAAAAAATGTATCAACCTGCAACCAAATCAAACCCCAAATCAAAAAAGCAACCCAAAACACAAACAAAGAAATTTGAACGAGAATATCCAATCGGAGATTGTGACAGTTAACTGATTCTGGTCTGAATTATTTATTAGGTGGTTAAAGTCAAATCTAGGTTGAGGCGTTTTCTGTGAGTTTTGAAACACAAGTTGCAAAGACTTTGCCGATGGATAAGTTGGAGAAGCGTATTGTCGAGTTTCTGAAGGAGCAGAATATGTGTGTTCTCGCTACTTGCGGCGAGGGGGTTGCGCGTGCTACTCCAATTGAGTTTCACTCTAAAGGATTAACATTGTATTTTGTAGGAGAACCAGGAACGAAGATAAAGAACATTGCCAGGAATCCAAATGTGAGCGTGGGCATTTTTCTGCCATATACGGGTTGGGACAGCGCGAAAGGTGCGCAGATCACTGGAAAAGCAACAGTTATCTC
Organism: Candidatus Bathyarchaeota archaeon; assembly: GCA_963833575.1. Taxonomy (GTDB): domain Archaea; phylum Thermoproteota; class Bathyarchaeia; order Bathyarchaeales; family Bathycorpusculaceae; genus Bathycorpusculum. The sequence continues at coordinate 224,805 of CAWHXY010000004.1, forward strand.
CAGAAACAGCCCTGAGGAATTCAAAGAAGGCTTAGAAGCATATCAATGGGAAAAAACAGCCAAAGAATTAAACATAAAGATGTTTCCTAAGTCAGTGGAGTTAATCAAAGTTGAACCAGAAAAAATCGAATACGTAGATATGTCACTGAAAAAACTAGGCTACAACCCACGACAAGTGTACACCTCAGTTAAATAAAGACAAAAGTTCAATCTCCCACGAGGTATACCTTCATTTTCTGAACAGTGCCATCGTTAATAGTTATAAGATTCGCTGTGGCAATTATTTGTAGGGATTTGTTATGAAAGTGAAAATTAAAGAGAACGGTCCTATTTTGTTAGAATCGAATGGGCATGCAAAAATAACGCAAAATGGACAGGAAAAACCAATCCAAGGCTCAATAGTAGCACTGTGCCGCTGCGGCCAAAGCAAAAACTTACCATTCTGCGATGGATCACACGCAAAAGCCAACTTCAAAGCAGATGCAGCAGAAATCGACATCTAAACGGCAACTGAGTTTCAGCCGCCTCAAGAATCCTTTTTTCAAACAAAGCTACGAAAGAACTTGCAAACTTCCTAAAATATTTTCAAAATCAGAATCCACAGGCTTGGGCAATAACAATTATACCACACGAATCACTTACTTTATCAAGGTTATTTTATGTTAAGACATGCAGAGCCTAAAGAACAGTATATTTCAGACTTGAAAATTACGAAGATCTTAAGCACGGTGCCACATGATAAAGCATTTTATTTTTACACTGATCTTGGCCGCTACACTGGTGAGGCAGCTACAGACTTAGCAACATTCGCTCAAAAGCTGGAAACGATAAATGCTGATTGTGTCAAATTTCATTTTCAAAGAAACGACTATCAAAACTGGATAAAAACCACTGTAGGGGATAATGTCTTAGCTGAACGAATCAACCAAATAAACCGACAGCTCCCTGTTGAGGAATTGAGGAAGGAACTTGCTGAAACCGTGCAAACACGAATCACGCAGCTAAAGCTTCAACACGACCAAATGATCCGCTCACAATAAAGCAGGGTAGGTCGCTAAAAACTCCTAAACAATTGGTTATGAATGTTTTACAGAAGATCTGGATTTTCAAGTTTTTCTCCTCTTTGCAACGATAACTGCAGACAAGACTACGATCATCGAGACAAACAGAGTGATTCCAACCAGTTGGCTAGGAAACTCTGGAACTGAAGATGTCGCAGACGGAGTTGAGGTAGATGTTGTGGCTGAAGACGCTGGGCTTGGCGTAATGGATGTGCTTGAGGAATCTGATATCACTGAGACCGTGTCACTCTTAGAATTGGTTACGAATGTTTCACCCTTAGCAGAATCGTAAGCCACAAAATCAGGAACGATGCCAACGTTTACGGTCGCAACCACTGCGTTGGTGCTGTCCGATATTACCGAAACAGAGTTGTTGCCGCCATTGGCCACGAAAATCTGGCCCATGCCGGAATCATAAGCAACGCCATAGGGATAGGCAGAAGGGACAAGATTGATTGTTCCGACGATGGAATCGGTGCTATCTGATATAGCCAAGACCTGATTGTCGTTGGTGTCGGACACGAATATCTCGTTTTTGACGGGATCATAAGCCACTCCATAAACATAGTTGCCCACTTGGAACCCATTGACTACGGTATTGTTGTTGTCTGCAATAACTTCTATTTCGTTAGCTGAATTTACGGCCACGAAAATCTCGCCCGTGCCCGAATCATAAGCTGCACCCAAGGGGTTGTCCTGAACAGTTACGGTTGCTACCAATTGATTAGTGGCGTCTGATATTACTGAAACGGTGTTGATACCGGAATTGGTTACGTAGATCTCGCCATTGCCGGAATCGTAGGCCACGCTCCAGGGGTTGGTTCCAACGCTCACGGTTGCCACCACCTTATTAGTGCTGTCCGATATGACCGAGACAGAATTAGAACCCCAGTTGGACACAAATATCTCGCCCTTGGTAGAATCATATGCTAAGCCCCAAGGAGTAGTTCCTACAGTAATCGTTGCGACAACCTTATTGGTGCCTTCCGATATGACCGAGACGGAGTTAGCGCCAGCACCATAATTCGCTACGAATATCTCGCCTCTGGCAGAATCATATGCTACGCCCTCCGGAGAACTTCCCACTGTAACCGTCGCTGTTACCCCAGCGGCGTGGACTGCGTTGACTGCTGACAAAACAAAAATCATAATGAATAGTAAACTCAAAATCCTACAAACTCTAAATCTCATTATCCTCTCTCACCTTTGTGTCCCCTCAAGTGAAATGCAGATAAAAGCATTTCGCCAAGCAACACGTCGGTAAGATGCCAAAAGCTCGCTTTCTTCTGTTTCTTTCTGAATCCATTGCCCCGAAAGAGTCGCAGCAATTTCGAAGCTATGCCTAGCAAAGTCTCCGTCATATCTGATTCTCAAGTGCACTTGGAAGTTCTGGATCTCCAAGCACAACATCATCTGCGTCCCCTTCCCAAACGGTGCTCGAATTAAGCAGCACTTATACTATAAGCATCAACGATAATAGTAATTTTTGCGCCCATACAGAACGGGTGACTTTTTCAATGAAAATGCAAAGTTTGTACAAATTAGGGAAAAGTCTTAAATTGAAACTGGAAAATAGGCTAAAAGAGAAGAAATTCGAGGGAATGCAAATGAAAATCAAAGTTTGGAAACTCTTAGGTTTGTTATCAGTAGTGATCTTCATGTTGTCCTCAGCCGGTTCAGTTCATGCTGCAGCCGCAACAGCAACTATAACCGTAGGAAACAGTCCCGTAGGCGTGGCTTACGATTCTGGCAAAGGCGAAATATTCGTAGCGAACAACTGGGCAAATACAGTTTCTGTCTTATCTGATTCCTCCGGGACATCTAGCACGTCTAGCCCAACAGCATCTGCATCAAAAAATCCATCAGTACCTGAATTCGGAAGCACAGCGCTCATCATGGTTGTGGCGACAATGGTTGTTGCGGCATGTGCAGTTGCTTTGACAGTGAGGATAAGAAAACAACTGTGATAGTATCAAGAAGAAATGGAGATTGCGAAAAAGTCCCCTTTATTTTTTCCCTTTTTAGTTGCTTGCATAAAGATTGTTAAAATTGGAGAATGCGGAAACTAGAACTCCATGTTTTTTAAAAAGTTTTTAGGTTCTGTTCTTATCTCGTAAGTTGGATCTTAGCGATCAAGGTCACTGGTTGCGGTTGGCATGATCGAGATTTAAAACTTGATTTTAATGAATTTTGGGACAAGCGATCGCCCAGACTCAAAACTGAATTGATGACTACTCTATTTGGAAGACGTTTCCACATTTTGTGCAACTGATGCTTTGCTTCCCAGTTTCTTTGGAAATAACCAAAAGATAACCGCAAGATGGACACTTGATTGTTTGTATCTTATTTTTAGCCGGTTCGGTTCTCTTGGCTGGTTCTGTTCTGGGCTCTGGTTCAGTTCGGGCTTCTGGCTCCGTTCTAGGCGCCGGTTCAGTTCTAGCCTCTGGTTCCCATTTGCTTGCTTGAACTTTTGTCAACAAACTCATCCCGATAAGTAACTCCAAAACATCTGCCGCTTTTATGTTTACCTCATCGCACACTCTGGTCGCAGACCACTTGATAGACAAGATGGTGCGCGGATACGTGGTGCCTTGTCTAGGCCAAGTGAGGGTTCTTAAAGCGCAATCTGGAACCAATTTAAACCCTGAAACAAAAAGTTAGGTGGAGCAAGCTGGTTAAGATTCAGATAATTCAATAGTGCGAACGGCTTTGATGTCAGATTTTTCGCGGTTAAATCGATTGAACGCGATTAAACTAGCTTAAAATAGCTTAAACTAGCTTGAACTAGCTTAAAAGGGATTAAACTAGCTAAAAATGCACTCAACCTGCAAACAAAGCAAAGGCTGAATCAAAAAAGCAACCTAAAACAACTTGAACAAAATGGCAACGCCAACGCTGTAGTTCTTTTTAAGAAAAGTAATTTTTGAAAATTAGGAATAGTTAAATATTTACTCTATAAAGGTAGATTTAGGGAGAATGGATTTTTGAATCAAACTGTAACTTTCAAGTGTTCTGACGGCGCTGATATGACAACTTATGTTGCCGCGCCTAAATCTGAAGGTCGACACCCGGCAATCATTATTGTCCATGAAGCTTGGGGCCTTAACGACCAGATTAAAGGTGTAGCGAACAGATTTTCTGACCAGGGCTTTGTTGGCATAGCTCCTCATCTTTTCAGCCGAGACAAAGATCTAACTGAACAAGCAATTGAGAAAGCTATGATGCGGATGTGGCAAATTCCCCCCGAAAAACGCAGCGACCCCACAACTGTACAGAGCTTAATGGCAAGTCTACCCGAGAATGAACGAAAAATAGTGAATTTCTTCTTCGCAGGCCGAGAAAACGCTGAAAAAACAATGACACAAGACCTTCTCTGCTGCATAAACTATACTAAAACCTTAGAAGAGGTAGATGGAGAAAACCTTGGAATTACAGGTTTTTGTTTAGGCGGAGGCCTAACCTACCAACTTGCAACCGAATACCCATTCAAAGCAGCCGTTCCCTTTTATGGCGCAAATCCCAAACCACTTGAAGCAATCGCCAAAATTAAGTGCCCAATATTTGGAATCTACGCAGGAGAAGACCTAAGAATTACCAGCACAGTTCCAGCCCTAGTAGAAAGCATGATAGCCAATAAGAAAACGTTTCAAATGAAAATCTACCAAGGAACACAGCACGCCTTCTTCAACGAAAAAAGACCATCATACAATAAAGACGCAGCGGAAGATGCATGGACCATGACTTTAGCCTTCTTCAACAAGTACCTCAAGGCGAACAAATGAGCACCAAACAAAACCAGAAAGAGGCAAGTCTCCTCTGGGACTGCTTCACCAACTGGTCCCAAACACTAGAAAAAACCTTAGAACAAAAAGACACAGCAACAAAATCGCAGAGTTTCTAGGCTAATATGTTCTAGTATAATTTGACGACTTACTTCACATTGAAAACAAATCTATAACGGTCTTTACCAACCCTTTCAACCTTAAGAATCTCAAAATAGCCAATCTCGCCCGTGTTTTCGACATGCGGATCCTTGCAGGGGGTTTTGTCAAACCCTTCGATTTCAACGATTCTGACCGTTTCTATTGAAGAAGGCAATCTTGCCAGATCAAACTCTTTTTGCGCATCTTCCCTGTTCATAATATGTTTGCTTACCCGAAGGTTCTTCTTTATCACGACGTTGACGTCATCCTGCAGTGCTATCCTGTTAATATTCCTCAGATCTTCTTTGGTGACAATTTCCATTTTTCCAAAGTTCTCATAGAACTTGGAAATGATGAATTTTGAATCGGGAAACCTGCTTTCCAAAATCCTTGAAAGAATGTGTTCGGCAGTTTGAAGTCTGCCTTCGATTGGCTTCATAAGATTTTGTTGATACCAATTTCTATTTAAGAATTTAACCAAAACTTAAGCGGAGCTACAACATGAAATTCTGTGTCTTCTCTAAAAAGAAAAAGGGGAAATAGGGATTGTTTTATTGTTTGTTCTTACGACTTTTTTCTCAGTATTAGTAGGCCTACTATTGCGATTGCTATGATTATGGCGACTACTGAAGCAACCATCCCAATAGATACGCCGGACATCGTTGCTAAGTCTAACGCAGGGGATGCTGTTGGAGCTTGGGTTGCCGAGGGGGCGCCTGCATAGAAAGCCGCTGTCGCTGAAGATCCGTAGTACGCTCCTGTCCCTGCGAAAGACGCTGTAACAGTGAAGCTGCCAGGTATGGTTGGTGTCCACGTAAAGCTATAGAAACCGTTTGCATTGCTTGTTGCTGTGCCTATATCGTAGTGATTGCCATTGGAGTCAGTGACTGATAATGTAACTGGAACACCAGTAATGTTAGTTGGCATTGGCTGCTGTTCGTAGACTGCTTCCATGAACTGAGTCATGCTTGCATCGGAGACGCATGGAAGACCGTTCGGGAAGTTTGCCGCGACTGCATTTTGCTGGGAACCTGCTGATGTGTCAGTGATTGAGCCGCTGATCACTATAGATGATCCGAAGGCTTGGGCGTTTGTAGTTGTTTTTGTTGGTCCCATACCGTAAGCGTATATCTGGTTGTCGTATCCGTTTAGAGCCATCAGGATGCCGTCTGCAACGGGTGTAACTCCCTCGTAGAACGAGTCTGTATTCCAAATTTCATTTCCAGTAGTGGCGTTTACGCAGTAGAGTTGTGCGCCTCTGAATATTGGGTCTCCATGGGTATCGCCAGTTTGCAGGTAGAGTTTTCCGTCTGCAACCGTCATTGAGGTGCCTTCAAATGGATAATAAGTGAAGCCGGGGAAATCTGCTCCGCTGTTAACTCCTTTAAAGTCCCATAAGTGCTGGCCTGTAGTAAGGTTGAAAGCGTGAACTCCGTCTGTAGATAGTCCATAAAGAATTCCGTAAGCGATTTGTGAATTTCCCGCGCTTCCTTCTGAACCCCATGGATCATTATCAGGAGTAGTTGGACCCCAAACTTTGTTGCCAGTGTTAACGTCATAAGCATACCACTGTTCAGCTAAGGCATCGTATACTGTGTATATGCCGTTTGCCATTGGTCCAATACTGTAAAGGTACCCTGTTGTAGGTCCAGAAGGCAATGTTCGGTTTTGCACCCATAATTGTTGTCCCGTCGTCGCGCTGTACCCCACTTCTGTAGTGTAGGTCTGTGTCGCGAAATAGCTGAATACTCCAGTTACGGTACTTGCAAGTATTACTCCCGAATTGACGCTTGCTATCGCCTCATCAGGATAAGTCTGGACAGTAACGTTCCATTGGACGCCAGTATTCCAGTTGAGAACTGCTCCTATTGGTGGGCTCCAAACCCAACTGTTTGAACTAAACAATGGAATCGGCGGCGTGTATCTGCCAAATGTTCCGATGCACTGGGTTGAGTTCCACATAGCAATCCAATTGGTGCCGATAACGTAATCTAGTATTTCACCGTTAGGTCCTTCGACAGTTATACCGCCGGTTGTTGCATTAGCAACTTGCAGTATCTTTTCGCCCGTGTTAGCATCATACATATCCCATGTGCTTGTGCCTGTGAACCATAGGTAGGGGAAACCGCCTTCCATGTTAGGTGACAAGTAGTTGAACACTTGACCAATAGAAATCCCTGGATAAGCCCATCCTGTCACTAATCCACCCATAGGTTGGTACACTGGTTGCGTGCTGTTTTGCCACCATAACGTTTGTCCTGTTCTCAAATCGACCGCATAGAATCCTTCTCGAGGATTAGTAGGTGAATTGTAGTAGAGTACGCCGTTGATGATTATTGGCGGTTGGAACTCGGTTTGATATGTCTTTCCGGTGAAATAGTTGCTTGTGCTTGTTCCGCCGAATTCTCCACCGATTAAGCCTCCAGCCTCTAACGGCTTAGTCCACATTATATGAGAAGTATTAGGCGCAGTGGTGAAGGCGTTAAAGTTTCCTGTGGCATTGTAGTTTGTTGAACCGAAAGTGGACGCACCTTGTGCTAGCCAGTTTCCTGAAATAGAATACCACGCTTGATTCTGAGAATTGATCGGGCGAGTCCAATAACTTGTTGGGAACGAAGACTGAGGCGAATTTGCTGCCGGCTGCTGCTGAACTGTCAGTGTGGTCGTGAAACTGCTCGTTGCATAGTAAACGTCAACTGGGGCCATACTAGCAGGCGCTATTCCAGTCACATGTTGGCCTGGAAAGATGAATTTGAAAGTGTAGTTACCGGTTTGATCTGGCGTGTAGTAAGCTAAAGCGAATGAAGCATCGTTGGCTGTGAAGGGCCCAATACTGCTTTTTGTACCGTCAGGTTTTGTAATATCTATGGTTAGATTTGTCCATCTGCTACCAACTAATCCGGATGCAGTCGGGTTAGGTTGCCCCAACCACATTTCTAGTGTTACCTGCTGACCGATTCCAACAGGGTTTGGCGAAACAGCAAGGTAAGAATTGGTAGGTAGAGGAGAGGATGAAGTCTGCGCTTTTAAATTTGGAATAGCCGTCATCATTATGGAAACTGTCAAAAGCAGAATCAAAGCAACTGCAGATATCGTTTGTTTACCATGAATTTTAGCATTCTTTCTAAAGAAATAGATAGACATTTCTCTTTTCTTCCTTTTTTCTTGTAAGTTTCAAATTGTAGGTTATTGCTTTTAAAAAGAAGCAAGCAAGACTCTTGCTTTCAGAAAAATTTTAAAGCTTCTGAAGTCTTAATTATATATAGGCAACATAGGGTTTATTGGAGAGAGGATGATGCTTCAGGTTGAAGATATTCAGACTCTTACAGGATTTGGGCTCACTTTTCTTCAAGCGAAGGTTTACCTAACTTTAGTCAGATCTGGCAGTAGTACGGTTAAAAAGATTGCAGAAAGGACAAACATTGCTCGGCAAGAAGCCCAGCGAGTGGTCAGTGAACTACAAAGTATAGGTCTAGTAGAAAAATTGCTTGTTAATCCGACAGAATTTAAACCCGTTCCCATAAAAGACGGCGTTAGGTTTTTGATTAGCCGCAGAGAAAATGCATCCATAGAACTTCAGCAGAAGGCAAATATTCTGCTTAAAAATTTCGAAAGCAGGGGTCAAGAAATTATAGAAAACGAAACCGAGCGCACTCAGTTTATTATCGTAAGCGGAAAAGAAGCTATTATAAGAAAATCAAGAATGGTTGTTGACAGAACAGAAGAGTCATGCAATATTATCGGTGGCTTGTGGAAGAATGTGGGTTATTCAAGCTCCATTTTTAAAGAGGAAACCACTCAAGCGTTAAAACGGCATGTAAAAATCAGAATTGTTGCAGAACAAGTTCCTGAAATACAAGCAGTCCAAAAAAGCTATGAGCATTGTATTGAAAATCAGGATTTTGAAATCAGGTTTGTTTCAACCTCAATTCCTACAATGTTGGGAATATACGATAGAAGAGAGCTCCTTGTTAATACTTCGACTGAAAAACGCATAGGTGACTGCCCTATGCTGTGGACAAATAGTCCTGCCCTCATAGCGGTAGCCCAGGCTTATTTTGACAAAATGTGGAACCAAGAGGCTTCGCTTCTTCAGCATTATTCTGAAAACATCGTAATAGTGTAAAAGTATGTTAAAAGTGCAAAATAAACTATTAAATAACAATAGAGAATCAGAAATTTACATTATTACACAATTTTATCACGCACAGTCGAACCTTTTTTTCCAAATTAGAATTCTCTAGCTTGTTTTAAATATTTAAACGCACTAATTATTATGTGGGGATAAATGTTGCTGGAAGTAGAACGTCCATGCTTCAAAAATTTCCCTGATGAATGCATAGAATGCCCTGAATACCGCGAAACAAGGCCAGATCAGGCTTCGCAACTCATATTTTTTCCAGGGATGACGTATGTGCCAGAAACGCCAAGAATCGTCAAAGAATGTAAACGATATCACAAACGCAAAGTTGAATACCTAATATAAAAAATCTCAACAACGCGAAATCAGACACGGTCAAAGTTGACACAAAAAGTAATTTACCAGGGAAAAGAGTCGATTTCCACTTGACTTCTTAAATCAGAGCCTTTTTTCTTCATTTCAAGCATGTTGTTTCGCTGCATCTTGCGAGTGCCCACTTTTTCGCATTGCAAAAATCGCTTCGGTTTCAGGCCCACCCAATTCAGTTGATACTAGCTTTAGTTTTTCAGGGATTGAAATATGCTGTGGACAACGTTCCATGCATTTCTTGCATTCTTTGCATAATGAAGCATCAGACCGTTTTCCTGTTAGGCCACCCATTAATATCATGGCATACATTGCACGTGATCTTTGTTCGTCGCCAAACATGTAATAATCATTGTAGATTCTGAAGCTGCTGGGTATGTTCACGCCATAGGGACAGGGCATACAATATTGGCAGCCTGTACATGGAACCTTCATTAGACACCTAAAAGATTCAGCCACATTCTTGATAACAGTTAGCTCGCTGCGTTTCATTGAGCAAGGCAAAGCGGTTTCAGCTGCCTTAATGTTTTCGGCAACGTGGTTTTCATCGTTCATTCCAGAAAGCGCTAAAGTTACTTCAGGGTGATTCCAAACCCAGCGAAGCCCCCACTCAGCCGGAGACCTTTGAATTTTAGCGGCATCATAAAACTGCTTTACTTTATCCGGAAGCTTGTCTGCTAGCGTTCCTCCCCTGAGTGGCTCCATAATCATAACTGCAAGATTCTTTGAGGTAGCATACTTCAGCCCCTTAGTTCCAGCCTGTAAGTTCTGATCCAAAAAATTATATAATATTTGACACATCGCCCAATCATAGGTATTAACGATCTCTTTGAAAGTTTTAAATGAACCGTGAAACGAAAAACCTAAGTTGACGATCTTTCCATCAGCTTTTGCTTTTTCCAAAAATTCAAAAACGCCAAAGCCAAGCAGTTTTTTCCAAGATTCTTCTTCGAGCCCGTGGAGAAGGTAATAGTCTATGTGGTCTGTTTGGAGTTTTTTAAGTTGTAAGCTAAGCATTTTATTCATATCTTCGGCCTTGCCGAGAAGAAAAGGCGTGAGTTTAGTGGCTATCTTCACTTTTTCTCTGTAGCCGCCGAGCAGAGCTTTTCCAAGAACTTTCTCGCTCTCGCCGCCATGATAGGGTGGAGCTGAGTCAACATAGTTTACACCATTGTCGATGGCGAAGCGGATTTGATTTATAGCACGTTCTTCATCAACATTTTCTCCCTTTAATGGCAAACGCATTGTGCCAAATCCAAGGACAGATAACTTATCTCCATTTTTTGGAACGGTTCTATATTGCATTGCAAACACCTACATCCAATTAACCATTAACGTTTTAAGTGGTTTATCAATTTGCAATTAACCAAATAACTCTTAAAAGCATTTTCTGTAGATGTGTTTTATCAATAATATTTCAATAGGTCAGGCGAGAGAAATTAGAAAAATTCCTTTATTTGCATAGAAGGATGATACCAGCGCCAAATTGCTTCAGCAACTTTTTCCGAGTATCCATGATCGGTTAATTTGCTAAATACTTGGTCTGATTTGTACCCATTCTCATTCTTCGGGTTCATGTTTTCTTCGTTATCTAATTTTCATATAAATATTCTGAATCTAAGCTTAACTTGTAGACTTGTACGACACAAATACAATCAACACTTCATCTATCGGGGGTAAACATGTCCAGACGTTTTAGATGACTATCCGTTTCATTTCTTAATCGGATTAATTTTTAGAAAATAAGAAATCCTTCAACGGTAGTCAAATGAATATATTTTTTACTACGCACATATCGTTAATTCTGTTTTTAGATTAATACAAAGACGATCGGTATGAGACGTTCCAAACTAGAAATGTACGTTGACATCCTCAGTGTTTTGGCTCACAGAGGACCGTTAAAACTAACACACGTTATGTATAAAGCAAATGTTAACTGCAGTGTCCTCAAAGAGTATCTTGATTTTCTCATGAAACAGGGCTTAGTGGAAGAACGCACCATAAGGAAACAACGTACTGTCTACGCTGTTACTCAACGGGGAATAACAGTTCTGAAATACTTTAAAGAACTAAAACAGGTTTTACCTATAGTAGAGGAAGCAAGAAACCAAGCATCAATTCCCTACTAAAACGACAAAACGCCTATTTCTTAACTTATCCATTTCTTGTAGTTTTTTCCGACTGGAATTAGTTGAAAAAGCTCGTTATATCCTTAGAAAAGCTTATCCTTAGAAAACTAATATTGTTATTTATAAGGTCAAAACCATGAAATCGTTGGTTGTTTATTATTCAAGAAGTGGTAACACTAAATTTGTAGCTCAAAAGGTAGCTGGGAAACTCGGTGCGGACATTGAAGAGGTTGTCGACAAGAAAGACAGACACGGGTGGATTGGGTTCTTAAAAGGTGGACGCGACGCAGGCCAAGGCAAAGAAACCGAAATTGAAGAAACAAAGTTTCTGCCCGACAATTATGATTTGATTGTTGTTGGGACTCCAATATGGAACGGGAGACCTACGCCGGCAATAAGAACATATTTGAGCAAAAACGATATTTCAAAAAAGAAAGTAGCCCTTTTCTGCACGTTAAACGGAACTAAAGAAGACAAAGTTATCGCAAACACAAAGGCGCTATTACCCAACAACAATATCGTAGGCACACTTGCAATAAAAAAGGTACTGAAAAATCCACAAGAAGCTGAGAACATGGTTTCTGCCTGGTGCAGCAGCCTTATTTCGACTTAAACGCACCTCTATATCTTGCAAACCAAAAAACCGTTGGACCGCGAAATCTTTAATAAATTTTTGCGATAACAAAAAGCAAGATGGGTTGTAGGCTATGTGGGTTGAACTAGCTGATGAAACTGTAGTAAAAAGGACTATTGAAGCTCTTGAAGGCAGAGGCGTTCATGTTGAGCTTTTGAACACCAAAGAAGATGCTTTGAAGAGATTGACAGAATTTATTCCTTCAGGAGTCGATGTAATGACTGGCAGCTCCACCACACTTAATGAAATTGGTTTTGTTGAACTTTTGAAGTCAGGCAAACACCCGTGGAATAACCTCAAAGACAAAATAGTTTCGGAAAAGGATCCTTTGAAACAAGCTGAACTTCGCAAGAAAAGCATCCTTGCTGATTATTTTTTAGGCAGCGTCCATGCGGTTTCACAAGCTGGAGAAGTAGTTACTGCAAGCAATACTGGTAGCCAATTGGCTCCTTACGCTTTTTCGTCAAGTAATGTGGTTTGGGTTGTGGGTACACAGAAAATTGTTTCTAGTGTAGAGGAAGGGCTCAGGCGAGTGCGTGAGTATTGTCTACCTCTTGAAGACAAACGAATGAAGCAGGCTGGATTCAAAGGCTGTTCAATAGGTAAAATCCTGATATTTGAAAAAGAAACGTTACCCTTCCGGAAAGTCACTCTATTTTTTGTGAATGAAAAATTGGGATTCTGATTAAAGCAATGGCGTAGCTTCGCAAAAAACAAAGGAATCAGCGGCAAACACCACTTTTTAAACAACCCAGATTTGACCAAAATCGACATTTTCGCCGTTTTCCAACTTTTAACGCCGATTACCGCCGCTTAACACCGCAATCTGGAAACAAATCAAACGCTGATTCAAAAAAACAATCCAAAACAGACAGTCCAGAAATAGCAATTCCAACTGTTGTTGTTCATTCAGAAAAAAAAATCAAACCAAAAGTTAACAAGAATTATGATTACATCTTTTGATGTTGGTTGACGATCGTTGACGTATTTTGACGAATAGCGACGACTGTTGACGAATATTGACGTAGCCTGCAAACATTACAATCCCCAAACCCAAAAAACAATCTAAACCCGTTTGATTAAAAATTGCAATTTCATCTGTTGTTGTTCTTCTAAAGAATAAGAGTTTTTTTGCTCAAATAAAAGAATGGGAAGCTGAGCTCCTCATGTCTCTGGTTAGTTTAAGTATCAGTGAACATATAAAATACAATTCAAAAATAGTTTGGAACTTTAACTGGTGAACATTTTGAGAATCGGCTTCTTTGTTTATGAATATTCACCAGCAATTGTTGGTGGCTTAGGGACGTATGCTGAAAATGTAACACAGGAATATGTTGACATGGGACATGACGTTTCAGTTTTCACATTAAATTTTGGGGGGAATCTGAAAACCAGAGAAATCCTAAGAGGTGTGGAGGTTCATCGTCCATTAATTGCTGATGCGAGCAACGTTTTTCCATTTTTCGTGGTTGACGATTTAAAGAAATGGGGAACTAACATAAAATTCTTCAATGACATTTTCATGTACAATATTCTCAGCGCGACTAAATTCATCAACGGCTTGATAAAAAAAGAGAAGTACAATTTTGACGTTGTGTGCGTACACGATTGGCTAAGCAGTATTTCCGGTCTTGTGATAAAGAACGAAACAAAAATCCCAGTGGTCTTTCATACACACAGTACGGAATGGGGAAGAAGCGAGGGTAAGGGATCGGAAGTGGTGTCGCATTTTGAAGATGCGATGGCTCACAACTCAGACAGGCTAATCACCGTCAGCTACGCCATGCAACAAGACTTAATTAAGCATGGTTGGCCGTCATCAAAAATAAGCGTAGTCTGGAACGGAGTCGACCCTGACCGCTACAACATGGCAAAATGCAAACCCGAGGACATAGCAGCAATTCGCGAAAAGTATAGCGTTCCAAAAGATTGGAACATGCTTCTGTTTGTGGGAAGGCTATCTTGGGTAAAAGGCGCTAGAAACCTTGTGTTAGCAATGCCCTCTGTCCTAAAGGAATACCCTAACACCAAACTCGTAATTCTAGGTAAAGGGGATGAACAAATAATAACTGAAGCTGCCTACAGGTTAAACATAACAAACAACGTAGCTTGCCGCTTTGATTTTGTGTCTGAACCAGAGAGAATCCTGCATTACGCCGCTTCCGACGTATGCATATTTCCATCTGTCTACGAACCATTTGGAATTGTGTCCTTAGAGGCCATGGCAATGGAAAAACCAGTGGTCGTAGGCGCACGCGGTGTAGTAGGTTTTAAAGAGCAAGTACTAAGCTCCGGCCCTGACCAGAACGGTGTGCACATAAATGGCGAAGATCCTCTCGACATAGCCTGGGGAATAAAAGAGACCTTGCGAAACCCCGAAAAAGCCAGAAAATGGGGTGAAAACGGACGCAAAAGAGTAATAGAATACTTCACATGGCACAAAGCTGCGGACGAGACACTAAAAATCTACGAATCGCTAATCTGAAAAGATTAAAGACTGCACCAGAATAATCAAGCGTCCTCTAATAGACTAATAAGAATGTCTTACCTTAACAGTAGATCAATCCCAAGGTAGATGTTTTATGCCAGTAACAATTGGTTCACTATTCAGACGAATTGTTAAAGAATTGAAGACGAAAGACGACAACCCAAATAGCTGCTTAAACAATCCAAAAAGCGACTTCTATAACCCAAATCACGACATCAACAATCCATGCAGCGACATCAACAACCAAAATAGCGGAATCAACAATGCGTCAAATAACCAATACAACAAAGAACTGCGAAGATGCGCTCTGCGAGAACTCATAAATTTGTATTTGTCTGACTATCTGTCTACTTACCAAACAGAGAAGCCCGTTGCAGAGTATATCCCATGAAATCATTAAGCACTAAGTAAAACAAGGTTTTTTGATGAGCGATCTTGAAAACCGATTAACTCGCCTGCTAAATAGTGATTCGTACCTCGGCCCGTTTTCTGATCAAATTCGACACAGATTGGAAAATATTGAAAAAACAGAGGATCGCCTAACTCAAGGCAAAATGACCTTAGCAGATTTCGCGTCCGGCCACGAATACTTTGGCATGCATTTTCAAAGAGGAGAATGGGTATTTCGTGAATGGGCACCAAACGCAACAAAGATTTACCTGATAGGCGATATGAGTAAATGGCAAGAGAGCCGAGAATTTGAACTCCAAAAGATCAACAACTTTGGCGTCTGGGAAATTCACCTGACCGCTAACAAACTAAAACATGGCGATTTGTATCGGCTCCGTATTCATTGGGCAGGGGGCGAAGGCGATCGCATTCCAGTGTACGCTCGACGAGTTATCCAAGATCCAAAAACATTGATTTTCAACGCCCAAGTATGGTCACCTCTTCAAACATATTGTTGGAAAGAAACTAATTTCAAAAGACCTGAAGAGCCCCCTATCATTTACGAAGCTCATATCGGTATGGCACAAGAAGAAGAAAAAATCGGAACCTTCCAAGAATTCACTCTCAACGTTCTTCCGCGAATCGTCGCCGCTGGATACAACACGTTACAGCTAATGGCTATTCAAGAACATCCATACTATGGATCATTTGGATATCAAGTATCAAGCTTTTTCGCTTCTTCATCACGGTACGGAACACCTGAGGATTTGAAATTATTAATCGACTCTGCGCATTCCAAAGGGCTCAGCGTCTGCATGGATCTAATCCACTCCCATTCTGTGTCCAACGAGGTGGAAGGTTTAAGTCGCTTCGACGGAACACTATTTCAGTATTTTCATGAAGGCCCGCGAGGAATTCACAAGGCATGGGATTCACGAGTCTTTGATTATGGCAAACCTCAGGTTTTGCATTTTTTACTTTCCAATTGCCGATACTGGCTAGACGAATTCCACTTTGACGGTTTTCGGTTTGATGGCGTCACAAGCATGATTTACCTTGAACACGGTCTTAAGAGAGTATTCACTTCCTACAACGATTATTTTGATGGAAGCGTGGATGAAGAAGCTCTTACATACTTGGCTCTAGCCAACAGGGTGATTCATGATGTGAACACCGACGCTATCACCATAGCTGAAGACGTTAGCGGCATGCCTGGTCTAGCCGTTTCCCAGTCAAAGGGCGGGTTCGGTTTTGACTATCGCTTCGCAATGGGCGTGCCTGATTACTGGATCCGTCTAATAAAAGATTACAAAGATGAAGACTGGCCCACCAGTTACCTTTGGTTTGAGCTTACCAACCACAGAACAGATGAGAAAACCATTAGTTACGCCGAATCTCACGACCAAGCATTAGTGGGAGACCAAACACTTATTTTCCGACTGATCGGCGAAGACATGTACAACCACATGTCCATCGATGATGAAAATGCAAAGGTCGCCCGGGGAATAGCATTGCACAAGATGATCCGTCTAATAACCCTAAGCTCAGCCAACAACGGATATCTAAACTTCATGGGCAACGAATTTGGCCACCCAGACTGGATAGATTTTCCCCGGGAAGGAAACAACTGGTCATTCAAACATGCACATCGACAATGGCATCTCGCAGACGACACCCACCTAAAATATTATTTACTAGCCCGATTTGACCGCGACATGATTGCCCTAGCCAAAACACATCACCTACTTGAAACGCCTCTCCTGCAACTCCTGCATGAGGATTCCACAAAAAAAGTAATCATTTTCAAGAGGACTGATCTGATTTTTGCCTTCAATTTTAATCCCCAACAATCCTTTGCTGATTATCGATTCGAAGCGCCTCCTGGAAAATATCGAATGATTCTAGACAGTGATTCACCAAAGTACGGAGGACACGGTCGCCTGGACCCCAAGCAAACTCATTTCACTCTTTATGATAACATTGAAGGAAAAAATCAAAACATACTCAGTCTCTATCTGCCAGCGCGCATCGCTTTTGTCCTAGTAAGAACATAGAAGACCCTCAACCATAAAACATGCCTCAAACAAAACAGAAAAAAGCTCTACCTCAAAAAACAAGATGAATGAGATTAAACAAATCTAAAGTAACACAGTGCCCAGATTTGTTTAGGATTTTAGGGTGAATCAAAAATGGAAAGTTTCTCTAACGAAGCATATTATTTGTTTTTTTCTGCATTGGCAAATAGCACGCGTCTTGCAATAATTGATGTTCTAAAGCAAGGACCTAAGAATATTTCAGGTATTTCAGCGGTTCTGGAACAAGATGAACCCTAATCGCTGGCAACCTCAAACTGCTGGAACGTTCTTCACTATTGCTCTCTCAAGGTTCTGGAAAAGAGAACCGTTACTCTTTGAATATGGAAGCTTTTGCTCCGCTTTCCGAGCTTCTAACTTTTCATACGAACAAGTATTGCCTTAATCTTAAGTTGTGTACCTCCCGAAAAACTCGAAGCCTACATGAAAAAAAAGCCGCCAAAGAGACATTCGTAGAAAACCAATGATTCGTCCAGCACACCTTAAATTACAAATGATTACTTGCACAAGCCCCAAACCAAAAAACAAATCTAAAACAAAAAAGCAGCAAGATTAATTCTGCAAAGACTTCTAAGCAAAATAAATCAATAAGCAGTCAAATGAATAATAGAAAGAATTAAGTAACAACACTCACTACATATCATTTACTATTGTGAGTGTTCCGAAGAATGACTGAAAAACAGGAAAATTTGGAACAAAATAACGTGAGGGTCCCATCAAACTCTAATCAATCTCAAGGTGAAACAGAGGATCTAGAAAAACAAAGCGAACAAGAAAAACTCAACAAAAAAAACGATGAAGAAAACTATAAAGTCATGCAATATGTAGGCATTTACCTCATAGTTTCACTGTCAGTTTTAATTGCGATTGGATCGATTGTATATCTTCTGCATGTTAGCAGTCCTCTCGTAAAGACCGTTTTGTATGTTGGAGTATCTGGAGGTATTGGGGGAGTTTTCTATTGCATCAGGGGATTCATTTTTCATAATGTTAAGAATGATTTTGAAGCTAAGTGGAAATGGTGGTATCTTTATCAACCGTTAACTGGATTTGTGTTTGGGATATTAGCGTATTTTTTGCTTGTCGGCGGACTTTTGACCCTGGGCTCAGTTGATCAAGTAGATTACAGTAAAGGCATTCTGCTTTATTGTTCAATTTCATTTCTGGCAGGCTTTTCAACTAAGAAATTCACCGAAAAACTTGATGAATTAGCCTCAAGTATCTTTTCGTCCTCTGAAAAATCTGCGGCATCTGAAACACCAGTTGCTAGCTTTGATGTTTCCGGATTCCCAAATCCCGCAACATCCGGCGCCCTTGGCTCAGTAACGGTTACAGCAAAAGATGCAAAAGGAAACTCCTTAGGCGACTATATAGGCACGGTTAAGATAACTTCAAGCGACAAGGCTGCTCTGTTGCCTGACGATTACAAGTTCCAACCAAGCGACAAAGGAACACATAAATTCAATGTCACTCTAAATACAACCGGCACCCAGTTGATTAAAGCCACTGATTCCGCGGATAACTCTATTATAGGCTCTCAAACTGACATAACCGTCAAAGCATCTTCGCCACCGCCATAATAGAAACATAAGTCTTAAGCAACAAAAGTTATTTCCCACCTGCGAACCGGAAAAAAAGGGAGTTTTCTCAGTTTAAGCAAATTTGTTTGTAGGCTTAGGTTTACGAAGGTGTTCAAAACTGTTTCAGAGAACTGTTTCTAATCTATTTCAGCGAATTACCATAAGATTTTATGCACATGTTCTAATAAGGTGATTAAAAAACGCAAAAAACTAAAGTGATCGTAGCGGTTGTCACAATAGCCGCTCTAACATTAACTATCGTGGGACTGGCAGGAGCCCAACTCAGTTAATCAACCATACAACAACATCTGCACAAACCCAAACAATTCTATATCTAATTCAGTCTTTTGGAGTTGGATAGGCACCAGCTTTGGATTTAGAAACAACCAACCATACGCAAACCAGCACGTTGCTCCTCAAGCATCAACGAGCAGTTCAGTATCAGCGCCATACCAAGGCAGCTATTACGGCTATGGACCCTGCACGAGAGGCGGGTAAGAAAACTCACCCTCCTTACAAGAGATTTCCTCATTTTCTTTGTTTTATCTTTAACAATTTGTAATGTCGGCTATTATCGCTGGCGATGCCTGAATAGGGATAAATTGGGTGTAAAATTGGAAAAACGTTTATAATATTATCGCTACTACTATTGATAGTAGCTAAGCAATAAGAAGAAAGAAAAACCAGACAAAGACCCAACAAAAACCTTAACCTTCACAGCCCCAAACCCAAAAGCTCAAAAAACCACCCCAACAAGATCACAATTACTCCAAGCCGCCGCCAGAATCAATCCCCTCGAAAAGCTTAATCTCCTTTCTCCTTTCAAGGGCGGAACCCTCTTTGCCAGTGAGAAGTTCTCCCTCTGGTGGCGGCTTACAAAGAAGTCAAATGGGTAATTAATTGAAATAAGAATGTTATCAAAACACGTTTTATTGATTGTAGGTACAAAAGAAAGTAATGATTTCAAGTTACGCGGAATTCTCTTGATTTTTAGGAAAAGTATTATTTTTGTTCTATTTTTATTGCTTTTTTTGAATTTGTCATTTCTTGGAGTAGAGCGTAGTTTTCTTCCATCGTTTGTGAGAGAAAGTAGGTGGTGCCGTAGTTGTCGCCCATAGGGATTACAAGTTTGTGTTTTTGGAGGATTGACAGGTGGTGGCTTATTGTTTTGTAGCTTCTATTTAGGCGTGTAGCTAATTGGTTGGTATTTTGTGGGGTTTGTTTGAGGGTTTTGAGTATTTGTATTCGGGTGTCGCCGCCTCTTGTTGTTGTGAGCAGCCATTTTAGGATTTGTTGCGTTGGTTTCTGGTTTATCATAACGGGCTTCCCGAGTTTTAAGATGTCAACGCTACTATTTAAAATAGTAGCTACTTAAGCGTCTACGAACAAGCTACCCCCAACCCCGAACAGATAACTTTGATCAGGTTTTTGAAAGTCTCATTATCGAATTGTCTAATAATGTTAATAATGAACCTGCCTGCAAAAGATCAAGCTCTGAACTAAAAAAACAACCCAACCCATATTAAAAAAGGGCACCACAAGTGTTGTTGTTCTTCTTTTGAATGATTTCAAGATAACTGCATTCTAGCTTTAGTGTTGGCTTCGCATTATTGCTTTCTTTCTTCAAGAGCTTCTTGGTCGAGGTAGTATTTTCCATTTACTTCTTTGAAGAGTTTTGTTTGTCCTTTGCGTCTTTCCATGAACCTTACGAATATTCGTGACAAACCGAGTTCTTTGGCTGTCATGGCTGTTTCTGGGCTGATGGCTCCTTTCTCCAGGAACTTTTTGATATTTTGGTTAATTCTGTCTTGGCTCCAACCTTGTTGTTCGCTTGTTTCTTGTTGACTGAATGAAGGAGGTGTGACTTGTGCTGTCTCCGCGACTGATTGAACTTTAGGTTGTTGAAGGGTTTGGCTTGGTTGTGTTTGATTATTTGATTCTTGGACCACGAAGTTAGGAGTTTTTGAAGTTGTTTTGTCTTCGCCGTCAGGGTCATTTCCAGTGTTATCTGCTTTTGACTCCTCTGAAGGAGCAGGGTTTAGTTTTATTATGATTTCAGTTTTGTTTTTAACTGAAACCGAGATAGGCATTGATTGTTTGTATCCTGTGGCGCTGGCTTTGATTGAGTAATCGCCGTCTTTGAAGTCGCTAAAAACAGTTTGTCCCTGTTTATTGGTGGTGCCTGTTAGATCTTGTTGTCCGCTGGTATTGACATTTGCTCCAGAAATTGGCGATTGTGTTTTCGAGTTTTGTACCGTGACTGTGAATTTGCGTTGGCGACTGAGCCATATGAAGATTATGATGATCAATAATATGATTATTATTATGATTATGATGATCCAGATAATTGATCCGAAGTTAGTTGAGCCTGGGTTTGAGTTTGGCGTTGTTGATGTGGTTGAAGGACCTGAGATTACTGATACAGTGCTGTCTCCGCCATTAGCAACATAAATTGCTCCATTTCCGGGATCATAGGTTCCTACCCAAGGTAGATGACCAACGGTTATGGTTTGAACCACTTTGTTTGTGCTGTCTGATATAACTGTGACTTCGTTGTTTTGATGAAGGGCTACGAACACTTGGTTGCTTCCAGAATCGTAAATTAGTCCTTCAACTTGCACTTCGAAGTTCAAGTCCGAAATAGTTGCAACCACTGCATTAGTGTTATCTGAAATAACTGTGATAACAGCACTAGTAGGTACGAATATCTCGCCTTTTCCAGAATCGTAGACTACGAATTGAGGAATACCCGGCAGAGACACAGTTGCAACTACTGTGTTGGTATTATCAGATATTATTGAAAGCGAGTAGTCTTTAGTGTCGGGGCTTGTATTGACTACGAAAATCTCACTTTTGCCAGAATCATAGGCGATGCCAAATGGGTCAGTCCCAACAGTTATTGTTGCTACCACAGTGTTAGTTTTATCTGATATAACGGAGACAGTGCTGTCGTATTGATTGGTTACAAATAATTCACTCTTTGCAGAGTCATAAACTATGTTATAGGGAGATTCTCCTACGGGTATTGTTGCAATGACAGTGTTTGTGTTATCTGATATGACTGATACAGAATTGCTATACAAATTGACCACGAATATCTCGCTCAATGCAGAGTCATAAGCTACACCATAAGGGTAACCTCCAACTGGAATAGTTGAAACGACGGTATTAGTGCTGTCAGATATAACAGATGTAGTGTTGTCTTGGCCATTGGCTACAAATATCTCGCTTTTGGCAGAATCATAAGCAGCACCTGAGGGAGCGTTTCCGACCGGTATGGTTGCAGTTACTCCCAGGCCATTAACCATGTTAGCTGTTGACAAAATAAAAATTGCAATGAATAATAAAACGAGAAGTTTCGAAACTCCAATTTTCATAGTCATTTCTCTTCCTTCGAATCGGTTAGTTACAAAATAGATTTAAGGCTTTGGTTTACCCGCTAGCATTATCTTAAATTAATTTGAGATTTTCACTAATTATGAAAAATTTTCATAAAACACAGAATGAATGAAGACTAAAGACATTGGAATCTCATATTATTTGATAGAGCTAATTGATTTCGGGATAAGCCAGCTGGTATTATATTTCTGAGACTTTAGTTTCGTCTAATCTGACCAGAAAGAAAAAAGTAAGAAATAACTCCGCCTGGAGTTATGTTTTCTTATAGTTTTTTGAATTGTTACGTTTGGATTTTTTTCCGCCGGTTTTTTGACTTTCAGTGTAGCTGTGCATAAAGTTAATACTGTCATTGCGGCTACTGCGGAAACAATCGCTACATTGCTGAATTCTGGTACTGTAGGCAATGCAACTATTTTATTTCACTATATCAGCAACAACCAGGCAATGAAGATAATTAGGGTAGCTACGAATAGTTCTGCCCAAAGACGTTTGCTATGGCTGAATATGTCTTTTCCACTCATGGGCGATATTGGGAACGTTCCAAAGAAAGAGCCGATCACACACATTGACAATCCGGCATCCCCAATAGCTGGGTAACCACCCTTCAAAAGCAAGAAGAATACTCCAGCGAAGGCTAGGCTGATAAGGATTCCTGAGGCAGCAACCATAGCGCCTAGGTGTTCTGTGTATTTTTTGGAGTTGACGCTTCGCGTGGGAGAAGAGAAAGGAACCTTAAAGGCAAAGGTTGTGAAAAGAAAAAGAACCAAGCCTAAGGGCCAAATTGAGTGTTCGCTCCATACGCCTTTGCTTCGCAGATACGCTATGGAGAAGAACTTTTGAACAAAGCCAACAATGAAGCTTGTTGCCAAGAAAACAGGTAATAACACCCAAATTTGACTCAGAGTGATGACTTTGACATATGAGAAGGAAATGGCCAAAACAACAACCAAAACCACATACGCTAAAGTTTCAGTCTTAGTGGGTTTGAAAACAGAACCAGCTTTATCTTTTGCGTCTAGCTTACGTCTAGAGGCAACAACTTCTTCAAGCCACTCTCTTATTTTGTCAGGAATCAAGTCTCGAGTCTTTTCTCCGATTGCTCCACCCACGCCCCCTAACGGGTTACTTATTACAGCAAAAAGCAACGAAACTACACCTAAGACTACTGCGGATACACCGACTGCTGCTACTGCATTAGTTGGACTAGGAACCCAAACCTGTTGCAAAAGGTCTGACGAAGAGGATGGCTGCGGTGATTGAGTAGGACTTGATGTTGGATTAGAATTTGGGCTTGCTGTTGGAGAAGTAATTGGAGTTGGCGACGAGGAAGTTCCTGGACTGGCCGTGACAGACGTGGAAGAATCCGATATTACAGAAACCGTGTTGGCTCCCAAATTTGTTACAAATATTTCGCCTTTTGTGGAATCGTATGCTACACCTGAGGGTGTGGTCCCTACGGTTGCTGTTGCAACGACAGCGTTAGTGCTATCAGAAATAACTGAGACAGTTCCAGAACCGTGATTGGAGACATAAATCTCGTTTGTGCCAGAATCATAAGCTACGCCGTAAGGGGTGGTTCCAACTGGTATGGTTGCAACAACTGCGTTGGTGCCGTCTGATATAACGGAGACTGTGTTGGCGCCTGAACCGTAATTGGCAACAAAAATCTCACCTTTGCCGGAATCATAGGCTGCGCCTGCAGGAGAGATTCCCACAGTTATGGTAGCAGTCACGGCATTATTGTTATCGGAAATAACTGAGACCGTATTATAGCCAGAATTGCAGACAAAAAGTTCTGCCTTTCCTGAATCATAGATTACTTTATTGGGATTTGTTCCGACGGTAACGGTTGCAACTACCGAGTTAGAACTATCAGAAATGACCGAGACTGTGTTGTCCCCAGAATTAACTACGAATACTTCACCTTTGACTGAGTCATAAGCTATGTTACTGGGAGTTGTTCCAACTGTCACGGTTGCAACGACAGCATTATTACTATCAGATATGACTGAGACGGAGTTGGAACCATGGTTGGTCACAAATACCTCATTCTTACTAGAATCATAAGCTACCCCGGTAGGAGAAGTTCCGACGGTCACTGTTTTGACCACGGCTTTAGTGCTATCAGAAATAATTGATATTGTGTTGTACCCTGAATTTGCTACGTAGAGTTCACCTTTGCCGGAATCATAAACTACTCCAGTGGGAGAAGTTCCCACCGTTATTGTGGAGGTTACTCCAACTGCATGGACACCACTAACTACAATAGAGCAAGCAAAAACAACCATGAATATTAATACCAAAAGCCTCAAGACTTTAGCATTCATTTGACTTCCCTCTCTCCTTGTTCCAAAAGGCTATCATTTAGTTTTCATTTAAAACTTCCGTTTGCCTGTTTAGTAGGACTCAATAAAGAATGTTATTCATTGTAAGTTTATAGAGGAAAAGAGACGATGTGGATTAAAGAGGGTTTGAGAAATGGAGAAACCAATAAAAACAAGTAACAACAGCAAAATGCATGGCATAATTTTGGGCGTGATAGGAATAATCTTAGCGATCGTTGGAGCAACAATAATAAGTGTTAGAGGTATGCCATTTCGAGGCTCAGGTCTTGGCACTATCTCACTTGTTATAGGTATTGTACTGCTAGTCATCGTAATGCTAAGTTTATTTTATAAACAGCCATAATTAGCGTTCACCATAGACTCATCCATTTTCTTTTTTTCGAAGCACTCATGTTAGCACCCTACCCTTAGCTTGTTTATGTTTAGGTGAATTTGCCTTTTGTTTTGAACTGCTTTTCATAGATTTCCCTAACTCTGTCTATGGTGTCAGCTTCGTTAGGTGTTTTGTCGTCTCGGATCCGAGTGATCCGCGCAAACCGAAGCGCCATTTGGCTCTTGTATTTGGGGCTCTTCTGAATCTCATTGTACGTGACCTCAACCACAATTTTAGGAATCACCTCAACGTGATGCCCCTCCAGTCTAACCGCATAAGCCTCTAAGTGCTTTGTCATTTCAGCCATTTCGGCGTCGGTTAACCCTTTGAAGGTTTTGCCTAGATCCAAAAACTCACCTGTCTCAGGATCCCTCGCAGCAAAATAATAATCGGAGAGCCAGCTTTTACGTCTCCCATAACCATACTCGGCAGCAGTTATAACAAGATCTAAGGTCTCGAGCACTGGTTTTATTTTCAACCATTTTTTTCCTCGATTTCCAGGCGTGTAGGGACTGTCAAGTTTCTTCGCCATTAACCCTTCGTGCCCAGAAGACGTAGCTTCTTTGAAAAAATCTTCTGCCTCATCGATCCTATTGGTCACGATTTGCTTGCTTAAGCTGATTTCTTCTGCAGTCTGGGCTAAGATTTGCCTACGCTGATCATAGGGCAGCGTGATTAGGCTTTCACCGTTCAGGTAGAGGATATCGAATAGGTAAAGCGTCAAAGGAATTTTCTGTGCCATGCTGGCTATTTCTCGGGTTCGTTTGAAGCGGCGCATTAAATGCTGAAAAGCAATTGGATAACCTGCACTGTCCAATGCGACGACTTCGCCTTCAACGATTGCTGACTGCGCCACAATGTTATGTTTTACGATTTCAACGATTTCTGGCAGGCTTTCCGTGACATTACTGAGTCGTCTACTGAAAATCTCGACGTTACCGTTTTGTTTGTGGATTTGAACTCTTGCACCGTCATACTTGTATTCGAAAGCGGTTTTGCCACTAAACTCTTCTAGAGCCTCTTTTACTGACTGAGCGGTTTGTGCGAGCATCAGCTTCACCGGCCTAAAAACGCTAAAGCCCGCTTTCTCTAAGCCTTCTAATCCTTGTGTTTTGAGGGTTGCCGCAACCTCGCCTATGTCTCCTAAAACCATTCCAGCATGCTGCACTTTCTTTAGAGGCACATCAAATGCTACTGCGACAGCCTGCTCCATTAAACCCTCATGAAGACCAGTGCGCATTTCGCCAGTGAAAATTTTCACCAAGTATTTGGCTTCAAGGGGGGTCGCTTGGCTAAACAGACTAGTGACTTGGCGTTCTTTTTTGGTTCTTGAGCCTGCACCTGATGCTTGGGCGATGGCTTCGAAGGCGCGACTGACTTCGGTTATTGTTAAGGAATTTTGGGTCAGCTGGGTTTGTTTCTTTGTTTTGGATTGTTCAAGAACTGCTTTCGTGGCTGAGCCGATGTCACCCGTATTTGCCATTGCTTCACTAAATTTGTCCCAGTTAAACTGGCTTACCTGCTCCAAAACCCCGGTAACGGTAGACCAACTGACATCGAGCATCTTTTGGCTGTATTTTGGAAAAGCACGGCCAACCATCATGTTTACCGCTGGCTCAATTTCTTGTGGTGTAAGAGTTTTTAGGTAGTTTGCGGTTAAATCTATGATTTCTAACCGTTTTGTTGTCGCTTCAACTTTTTCAAGAAGGCCAGAGAGAGATTTGAATAATGCAGACATTTAGTTAACCAAGAAATTTTGAACGATAGAAATAGGGTTTCGGTTGCTTATTTAATTAATTCCCAAAAAATTGTTCATTTAATTAACATTTTCACTAGGATTCTAGAATTTTCGAGCAACTCGGGACAATTTGGGACAATCAGGGACAAATAGGACAATTCTAGACGCAACCTGCAAACAAACCAAACCCTGAATCAAAAAAGCAAGCCAACATAAGTTGCAAAGAAATTTGCCCACTTTATGGTAAAATTATTAAAGATCTGTCTCGATGTTTCACAATGATTGGGATGATTCGCGATGCCAGCTGCAACCGACTTAAGCTATAAAACAAAAAAGCAACCTAACGCAAAAAAACAAAATGTAGAAGAAAATAATTTGCGCTCAAGGACATCTAAATTTCAAGACTTAAAGATAGAGACATGTTAAATCTCAATTTCCATTTTAGCACAAATAACGAAAAAAACGACTGATACACGACAAATCTACACGCAACCTGCAAACGTTTCAAAGCTTAAACCAAAAAAACAACCCAAAACAAACTGAACAAAAATGTGCACATTTTACACCTTAAAATATTGAGGATCTACCACGATGATTCGCGATTAAACACGATGATGTCTGAAAACGCCACTATACCTTAATTAGGAAAGCAAACAAAAGAAAGAAAAAATTCATGGCCACTCAAAGCTAACCTAAGGAGGTTATAGCGACTAATAGAAAGGGTTTAGGAGAATACGGAGAATGATTGTTCTTCGTCGCTGCCTGAACTTTGATTGAGTTTTTGGTTTACTTCCTTGATTTTTTTAGTCAGCTCTTCAGCTTTTTCTTGGTTGTTCAAGGCGGTGTAGCAGTCTCTTGCGTATTCTAATGCGCTTACGCCGTATCTGTCAAAGGCTTTGCTAAAGGAGATTTCAGAGGATTTCATAAAGAGCCCAGCAGCTTTCTCGTTGTCTTTGAGGGCAAAAGCAGCTTCACCAGCTTTGTAATACATTTCTGCCGCACCAAAATAATTCTGGCCTTTAAAGTAAAGCTCACCAGTCTTAACAAAGAGGTCTCTTGCCTCCTCAAATTTGCTGTTTTCCATTAACGCAATAGCTTGTTTATGAAGTTTAATCGGATCTTCCCTAACGTTACTTGCACACATAACAGTCACTTTATTCGTATTTATTTTAAGTGAACTCCCATTTAGATTTTCCCCTTCTGCTTCTAAAATCTTTTAAATTATGTCTCTCATCGCTTAACAAAAAATACTGAAACTTCAAGCATGATTGGCGATTATACTTTTATATGCGCCTGTTATCGAAACTATAACGCTGTGAAGCAATGAGTAACAAGCAAACCACAACGACCGATTCTACTGGTTTTGCTCCATCTGCCGCATTCAAAATTGCAGCAGCCGCAATCTTTGCCGCCCTCGTTGCAGCAGCCACACTCTTGTTTGTGGTTCCTATACCAGCTACAACCGGGTATTTCAACCTTGGAGAGACACTGATCTATATTGCGGCTTTACTGTTTGGACCACTAGTGGGAGCGGTAGCCGGTGCAGGAGCAACAATCGCAGATGTCCTTGTAGCCGCACAATATGCCCCAGGAACCTTTGCAATAAAAGCAATTGAAGGTTTCCTCGTTGGTTTTCTAAGCAAAAAACTTAACAGAAAGATTCAAAACATCACCGTAAGCGCATCTATAGCTATTGTTATTGGCGGGTTTGAGATGGTTATAGGATATTTCTTCTACGAAACACTTGTTTTAGGATACCCATTTGCTTTGGCACTTGTTGAAGTCCCATTAAACATCGTACAGATGCTCATTGGCTTAATGATAGCTGTGCCTGTGATGCATGCGGTTATGCGTGTTTTCCCACAGCTTAAAAGCTCGATTTAACAAAGGTTAAGTTATGAAACTACCACCTGGAAAAATTCCAATAGACATCTTAAAAGAAGTGGTTTTCAAAAATTTAGGCACAGAACGTAGCGAAGTCCTTTTGGGCCCAGCTGCGGGAGTTGACGGAGCAGTACTTGATGTTGGAACCAAAAACGCCATCGTTTCCATGGACCCAATCACGGGCGCAGTGGAACGTATCGGATGGGAAGCAATCAACATAAACGCTAACGACGTAGCCACCTTCGGGGTTGAACCAGCTTTTTTCTTCTCATGCCTGCTCCTACCCGAGCACGCCGACAGCAAAATCGTTGAGATCATAAGCACCCAGATGCACGCGGCCGCAAAAAAGCTCGGAATAGCCATCGTCGGAGGACACGCAGAATCAACACCGGGACTCACTAACCCAATTGTGGTCGGCTGCATCATGGGCTTAACAGAAAAAGGCAAATACGTCACAGCAGCAGGAGCAAAAACTGGCGACAAACTCATTCTTACCAAAAGCGCAGGCATCGAAGGCACTGCTATATTAGCTACTGACCGTGAAGAACAATTGAAAAATGTCTTCAATGCCACTCTTCTTGAGAGCGCCAAAAACTTCTACAATCAAATTAGCGTAGTTAAAGATGCGTTAACCGCTTACAAAACAGGTGGAGTACATGCCATGCATGACCCTACAGAGGGCGGAGTCCTGAACGGTATTCATGAAATGGCGGATGCTGCAAGCTTGGGCATCAGAGTTTTTGAAGAGAAGATCACTGTTGAACCTGAAACCGCTAAAATATGCCGTTACTATGAGATTGATCCATTGCAGTTGATAAGTTCGGGGGCACTTCTTATTGCGGCAAAGCCTCAAGCAGCAGATAAAATTGTTGATGCCTTGTGCCAAGAACACATTTATGCTGATATCATCGGCGAATTTGATCCGAATCCAAACAAACGCATACTTATGCACAAGGATGACTCTGCGGAGATACTGCCAAGACCAATATCAGACCATATATGGATGGCATTATCGCGCTGAAAACCCGTCATTAAATCAACCATTTATTTAAGAAGAATTATCAAAAACCCTAAGAAGTGTATTTAATGCTGCCTTGGCTTTAGAAGGTCTTGGAATTCAGGGTTAGTTTCACCATATTTCTCTTGGATTGCACGGTTTATGCGTAGCCAATCTTCA
The DNA here is from genome assembly GCA_963833575.1 of Candidatus Bathyarchaeota archaeon. GTDB lineage: Archaea > Thermoproteota > Bathyarchaeia > Bathyarchaeales > Bathycorpusculaceae > Bathycorpusculum. Next base: position 254,526 of record CAWHXY010000004.1, read on the forward strand.
ATTGCTAACGGCCAAGTTTTACTCGGAATAACCTGTTTTGTTACATACTCTTTGATTGACGGTATCCTTTTGATTACCTGATTATGCCAATCAACATCAATTAATCCGCCGCGACGCAGGTATTGCAAACTCTGATAAACCCTATCTGTTTCAATGGGGTAGTTTAGGCTTCCAGTCAAATCTTGAATTAGAGAATTGAAGGAAATCTCGTTCTCTGGACGCAGACATATGACGGCAGCGGTGTCTTGTACCAATCGCGCGCTCCTGCTCAAATAGAAAGATTTTCTTTTCGGAACAAGCGTTTGCTCAATCCGGTATGCATGTCGTTTATAGAACCATTTCTTGACTACTTCTGCCAACAACAGATATGTAACAACCATCAGCACCAATAGGACATAGAACAATGGTGGGAGAGGCGCAAACTTAAACACTGGACCTATCGGCGTATACGGTATTACTAATGCTGCAGCAACAACTGATAAACTACTAATTGCTAAGTACTTACCAATTCTGCTCTTCCAGAACGGCGATTGTCTTGTTCTAATGACAAACACTACGAGTGTTTGGGTGCAAAGGGATTCCACGAACCAAGCAGTTTGGAATTGTGATTGTTGGAAAAGTGTTGCCAATGGAATTCCTGAGGCTGAAACACCCAGCGGGATGCCAAAAATGAAGACCATTATGAAGAATGTTGCGTAATCGAAAATGGAGCTAATGGGTCCTTCAACTACCATGAAATTTCTGATGAAAGATATATCCCATCTCTTGGGGCGCTCAAGGTATTCTTCATCGACATGGTCTGTTGCAATTGTTGTTTGGGAGAGTGTGTAGAGAAGGTTGTTTAACAATATCTGAATGGATAACATAGGTAGGAAGGGCAAAAATAATGCTGCTCCCGCTACGCTGAACATATTGCCAAAGTTTGAGCTTATACCCATCATTACATATTTCATTGTGTTGCCAAAGGTTTTTCTGCCCTCAGTGACACCCTGAGCTAATACAGTCAAATCATTTTCCAAAAGGATAATATCTGCAGCTTCTTTTGCAACATCCACTGCGTTATTAACAGAAACACCAACATCAGATGTTTTCAAGGAAGGCGCATCATTGATTCCGTCGCCCATGAAACCAACAACGTGTCCGTTGTCCTTTAGTAAATTAATTATTCTGTCTTTTTGGACAGGGGTTACTCGAGCGAATACGTTGGCTTCTTCTACTACTCGAGCTAACGCATCATCTTGCATTTGAATCATTTCATTGCCAAGAACAACTCCTTTGATTTCGAAGCCCAGTTGCTCGCATACTTTTCTGGTTACTAGCTCATTGTCTCCAGTTAAGATTTTTAGTTCTATTCCTTCTTTGGCTAAAAGTCCTATCGATTCCTTCGCGGTCTCTTTTGGTGGATCAAGAAAAGCGGTGAATCCAAGAAAAACCATCTCAGTTTCATCGTTAACAGAGTAAACTGATTTCTCTTCTCTGAGTTTTTTGTATGCGACCCCTAAAACTCTTAAGCCCTCAGCGCTAAGATCAAAATATTTTTGTTCAATTTTCTTTCGAATTTCATCGCTAATATCGTGAACAAGCCCGCCTAATTCGTAAAATGTTGAAACTTTCAGAATTTCTTCGGGTGCACCTTTAACGATGAAAAATCTTTGCCGTTCTTTTTCGACAACGACTGAAACTCGTCTCCGCACGAAATCGAATGGAACTTCATCAATTTTCTGGAAGTTTTCAAGGGTGATTTCCTTATGAATAAGAATTGCTTCGTCTAACGGACTCTTCAATCCAGTTTGATAATAACTATTCAAATAAGAATACAATAGAACTTTGTCATCATCTTCACCTTCCACATCAACATGCATAACAAGAGATATTCGATTTTCAGTAAGCGTACCCGTTTTGTCTGTGCATAAGACGTTCATGCTGCCAAAGTTTTCGATGGAAGGCAAGTGTTTGACAATAACGCCTTTTTTTGACATGTTTACGGCGCCTTTGGAAAGATTCATCGTGATAATCATAGGCAAAAGTTCTGGGGTCAAACCTACTGCTAAAGCTGCCGCGAAGAGCAAAGATTCTATAATGCCACGATGAAAAAGCGCAAGGACAATAAAAACAAAGAGAATGAGGACAAATGTTACTTGCATTATGAGATAACTAAAACCTTTCACACCCCGCTCAAATTCGGTTTCAGGCGGTTTTGTAACAAGTTTCTTAGCGATTTTACCATATTCTGTTGAGCCGCCGGTCTTAATGACAACAGCTATGGCTGAACCGCTTACTGTCGACGTGCCCATAAACAAGTAATTGTTCCATTCAGTTATCGAACCTGACTGGAGATTTATTGACTCTAGCTTGTTAGGTGTCTTTTCAACTGGGAAGGATTCCCCTGTAAGAGCACTTTGGTTAATGAAAAGGTCTTTGGCATTGATTATTCTTGCATCTGCTGGAGCAATGTCTCCAGCAGACAAATAAACTATGTCACCTGGAACAATCTGCGAAAGCTTGAGTTCCTTCTTTGCATTATCGCGAAGTACTGTAGCGGTGGTGCTGACTTTTTCTTTAAGCAGTTCAGCAGCGTTCTCCGCTTTAGATTCTTGATAGTGATCAATGCCGACGCTGATTAATACGATAATGAATATGATGCTGAAGTCTGGAATATCGCCTGTTGCACCTGCGAATACCGATGCGGCCAAAAGTATAATGATCAAGGGACTTTTGAAGTGAAGAAGAAAACTTACTATGGCAGAACGCTTTTGTTTTCTAGCCAATTCGTTAGTGCCATAAACATTTAGCCTTCGCTCTGCTTCTTCAGAACTCAAACCCTTGGGTGAAGTCACCAAACGAGTCATTAACTCGTCCGCTGGCAGAGTTAACACTTCTTCGGTGGTTACAGTAGGCTGCGCTAAAGGGACATTTTCTTTAACTGTGAATATTTCTGGATTTCTATGCTCGTCATCAGCCACGTTTTTCTCCGCCAGTGCTCACTCAACAAGAGCGAAGCCAACCTATCAATACCAGAAATATCATTCTTAAAAACAGTTCCTAACTAACATCAAATTAAGTTGAGTTAATTATCAAAAAAAGAAAATTGGTTAATGCGGATAATTGTTTTTATAGTTCTAACCAAGATACACTAACAACAAGAAAGCGGCTAGTGATAACCTATTTGAGGACAGCTATGAAAAAAGCAGCATCAATAGCAACACGAGCCCTTACTCCCGGTAAGCCTCACCATGCTCAATGGTTAATCACGAGAAAATGCAACTTCCGCTGTGCAGGTTGCAATGTCTGGAAAGAACAAGATCCAAGGGAACTTGAAACAGACGAAATAAAGAAAGGACTAGATATTCTTAAAAAACTTGGCGTAGTTGAACTTGTGCTGTCAGGCGGAGAGCCGCTATTTAGGGATGATATAGGCGAAATACTTGATTATGCTTCAAAGAGTTTTGTTACAACTGTCTGTGATAATGGAAGCATGGCTGCCAAAAAAATTGACACATTACGAAATGTAGATTTTGTCGCAATTTCGATTGATAGCTTAGATGAAGCAAAAAACGATTCCATAAAAGCAGTGCCGGGCGCATGGAAAATGGCAATGGAAGCCGTTGAATACCTTCACAAAGAGGGAATTGGCGTTAGTGTTACTCCAACAATTTCACAAAAAAATCTCTGTGAAATAGTGGATATTACTAATTATTTTACTCAAAAAGGTATTCCAGTCTGGTATTGTCTTTATTCATACGATGTTTCAATTGATGAAAAACAACTTTTTAGGATTGGGAATGCAAACGACGAGTTCGTTATAAAAGATAATCAAGCAATTGTTAAACTTTGCAATTCCTTAATTGAAATGAAAAGAAAAAATAAAAAAATTCTTATGACTAATAAACTTCTGAAAACTGTAAGAAGCCTATATGGCGAAGAAGGGAGAACCTGGAAATGCCAAGCACTTGGCAACTTTCTAGTAGTTGACCATTTAGGAAGAATTGCGGGATGTCATAGTCACAATTTTGCTGCATCAATATTTGATTTGCCAAAGAAATGGAGCAGCCAAGAATTTAACCAATTACGGGAAACGTACTATAACTGCACGCAATGCAGCTACTTATGTTATGTTTTCTATTCTCTTCAAGGAAGCCCATCGGGCTATCTATCGTTGGCTTTAGACCAGTGGAAAAACGCAAAACTAATTTTCAAATAAGAATCTCGCGCTAGATTTGTGTTTCAAAGACAATTAAGTTGTTGTTTGCATTTTCAAGTTCCTCTGGAACTTTGTTCTGAAAGAAAAGTCTCGATCAAATCTGAATTAGAAAGAAACTGAAATAACCATATTTCCTATTACTCTGCAGAGAACTTCAAAAACCTCATCGGCACTCAGATTATCTGTATCTAAAACCAGATCAAACGGAGCAAAATCTTCGTCCAAAGAAAAGCCGTAAAGCTTCTTGTAGATAGTTTTTGTTCTTTCTTCTTTTTCTTTCAAAACTTTGAATGCTTCGTTTACTGTTATCTTATCACGTTCGGCAACTCTGGCTGCTCTCTTTTCTATTGAAGCCAATAACCAAATTTTGAAGCCTTCCTTTAGCAACCAGGGCATAGTCCAACTGTCCAAGAGAACGTTTCCGTGCTGAGCATATTCTATGAGCTTGGCGTCTACTGCTTTGTCAAATTTAGGGTCATTTATCCGTTCACTTAGAAATTTTAAGCCTTCCGGGCTTTCCCACCAACCTTGACGAGACGAATCATAACCTTCTGCGGTGGCGAGTTCTTTGAGCGCATCGCCACCTGAATAACAGCTCAAATCATATTTTTCAGCAAGCTTTTTGGATAATGTGCTTTTTCCAGTTCCAGCCATACCTGAAATGCAAATCACTATTTTCTTGCCAACAACGAAAGATTTTGTATTCTGATCCATTTAGCGCCACCATTGATCTCAACTAAGGCTCAATAGGCATTATGCCTAGTATACGTGAAGAAAGCAAACCGAAGAAGAATGAGCAAATGGGGTACCAATAGAAAACAGGAATTCCGCTAGCAACGAACACATGGCCACTACCCGTTAGAGTTGCACTGGCGATTGTACCAATACCAGGGATGAAGGCCATCACTCTGCTTCCAAATGTGGGAGTCAAAACCAAAAACCAAACAATTAAGTAAACGAAAGAGATGCCAAATTGAACCATTTGAGGCTTAACCATTTTAGCCTGCATATTTTTTACTTGCGACTCTTTCTTTTTAAGTTTCTCAACTTGCTTTTTATCGTTTGCTCGCATAGCTTTCATGGTTTCCGAACGATATTCAGCCATTTCTTTCTGCATTACGCGATATTGTTCCCATCCAACAAAATAATTGATCAGAACTCTGTTTATTCCAGAGTTTATGAACGCAATTATCGCTGAGATAACCATAATAATAATTGTTGCCAAAGGTAATGAAGTGACAGCTATAGACATCTTTCTTTTCCTCTTAACTTTGTATGCGTATCTTGTTTCCTTGTTAATAACCGTTTTTACTCTTAGCCTTGGAACCTTTTTAACAAAAGCGTTTTTCTACTCTTAGTCTTGTTCTCTATGAGCTGCCTCGCTAACAGTTGCAATCGTATTAGAAAGGGGGCCATTCACAAGTTCTAAGATACAAAAATTTCGAGTTATTAAGAAAAAATCGCAAGGAGCAACTGAGCCATTTAAGTTTAGTTATTACCAACTATTTGAAGCTGTAGTTTTGTTGGCGTTAGTCTCCAAGGATTCTTCTGAATGCTGGAAACATTTCGGCTGCTCTTTCGCGCATTAACAATTCATAGTACTGGTAAATTATGCCTACTGATAGCAAGATTCCTGTACCAGTGCCGAAAGCACCCAGGAAATCTGACATTCCCACGACTAGCCCTACAATGATTCCGCCCAAAACAGTAACCACAGGAATATAACGTTTAAGGACAGCCTCAATTGGTCTTCCTGATCTGCGATAACCTGGAATCTGCATGCCTGAGTCCATAAGCTGCTTAGCAACTTTCGCCGGTCCCAAACCACCAACTTCAAGCCAAATTAGTGAGAATACAGCGCAAAAAGCAACAATAATGCCTAGGTAAGCAGCAGCCCTCAATGGGTCAAGCGCTACCTGATTAATGTTTGTTGGCGCCGTAACAAGGTAAGTAATGCCTCCTACAGGTGTAACACTACCTGACGTTGCGTTAAATTTGAAGTCACCTATTATTTGGAATAAGAGGTTTGTTCCAGGAGCAGGGCGACCCATTTGGCTCCAAAGCAATTGGGCGAAAAAGTAAACGTTTGCAAACAGTGCTGAGGCAAAAATAACTGGAAGGTTTGAAACGTACAATAATTTAATTGGATACTTACTCCTGAACCCTTTGTACCCTGCATAACTCATTGGAAGCTCAATTCTAACACCATTTAAATAGATAACCAATAGAAACACACCAATAGTAGCAAAGAACCCAAGCAAAGACGGATAAACTCCATTGGCTGAACCAAAAATGTACACTATCGTTGCGTTTGCCCCGTTAAAGGGGTTAACATGACCTAAGAAAGCTGAAAGAGAGCCAACAAATAATCCCGTACTTGGCGAAAATGTATCCCAGACAACGGATTGAGCAACACCAGCCATGATGAATAAACTGATTCCACTGCCTAATCCCCAGCCTTTCTGGACAAGTTCATCCATTAACATAACAACTACGCCTGTACCAATTAGTTGAAGTAAAATAACTAAAGCAATTGGCCCAGAAATCGCGCCGTACATGCCGCTTATGATGTATGCTACCGCCTGAATTGCGGTAAGAATAACTGTGAATACTTTACTTGCAGAAGTGAATAGTCCCCTATCTTCAGGGTCAGACATATCACATTGAATAATGTTGGAGCCAGCAAGCAACTGCAAAATCAAACCTGCTGTAACAATAGGCCCAATACCTAATTCCATCAAGGTTCCGCGGTTGGAAGCAAAAATAACTCTTAATGAACTAAATTGATCTTGTGCGGACGCTGCAACCCCATAAAGTGGAATCTGGGTCATTACAAGGAAAATAATTAAAACAAGCGCTGTCCAGAAGATTTTCTCGTTAAAACTGACTTTTCGCTCGGGCTTTTTAATTTCAGGCAGAACTCTGCCGAGTGGTTTAAAAAGACCGAGGAATCTTCCGGGCATTTAGCAGCTTTACTCTCCGTTAGCTTGGGAGCTTATGATTTCTCCGCCAGCTTCCTTGATCTTCTCAGCTGCCGATTTTGAGTATGAGGCCACCTGCACGATTAGGGGTTTAGTAATCACACCTGTTCCAAGAAGCTTTGTGAAGCCCAAAGCAGTCAAGTTAATTTGAGGCTTTTCCCCCTGGCTTGTTCGCGCTATTTCATCTACCTTTTTGAGGTTTACCGTGTTTTCGTGACGATGTAGGCTTTGAGGTGAAGTAAATCCGTTTTTACCAAAGTAGTCAGGCTCATGAGTAACAACCCAGCTCCACAGGTGCTTGTGTCTTCCAACTTTTCTATGCCCTTTGGAGCCACTGTCTCGGTGTTGACCTATTCTACCGTAGCCCTGTGTTCGTGAACCTCTAAATTTACGTATTTTTCTAAGTTTATGCGGCATTTTGATCAGCTTCTTTGTTTATTGTTGTTTCAGCTTTCTTGAGTTTAATTTCAAGCACACCATTCTTGAATTTGGTATACATGATGTCTGGAATCACTACCTTCGGAAGATTTAAACTTTTATAGTACCTGCGGTCTTTCGATTTGGCCGACAGCGTAAGTTTCTGATCTTTCACATGAATTTTGAGAGTATCCTTATTAAAGCCTGCGATTTCAGCAACAATTGTTATGAAGTTGCTCTCCTGGAATATATCTATTAGTGGTTTTGGCTCTTTCAGCTTACGTTCTGAATGACTTTTAAATTGACGGAAACTTTGAGGGGTAGGCACTGACTTAACATGATAAGCATGCTCTGGTTTGGTTACTAATTTTTTAGTCTTTGCCGCTGGATGTTTGAATCCAATCAATTTACGGTTTTTTGTGGTTCTTCGCCATTTTGTGCTCAGGTCTTTCCCCTCCGATTAACTAACGGATTTCTTCAGAGGTATTATAAAACGTATCGCACATAAAGAGCAAGAAAACAGGATTAGGACATAAAGCAATTTACCAATGAAAATGATGAGTCCATGCTTATTTTTGTTAGATTGGTAGCACGACTCCGATTTGATAGCAAAAAACAAAAATTAAATTCCGCTTTCTTTTTGATTTAAGTGAAGAGTTAATGGCTCAGCCAACATTTAGAATTGCTGCTTTTTTTCTTCCGTGCACAATTATGATTTGGCGGATTCATAATAGTTAGGACATTATCAGAATAATTAGCGTTTTTATAACACCTGAAAATAATCAATTTCTCCTTTAGGCAAATAATTGATTTCCAACAAACTAATGTTTTTAACGAACTAAACTAGCTAGCCTAAACTGATTAAAAAGTTTAAAGAACAAAAAATGACAGCAAAAGCTGGCTTTAGACCATGCGTTTTACTAAGTCGTTTATTGCTTCTCCGCGGTAGCCTGCTTCGCCACCTGCTTTAAAGCCTTTTTTGGTTTTACCCTTGTATCCTTTGCTTGGCGGATGCAACTTGAACCTTGGCTCAATGTCAGGGAGTTTTTGGAATTGTACTTTGCAACTTACGATAGCTTCTGCGAGGTCATCGATTGTTTTGTAGCCTACTTTCTGGACGTATTCTTCTGTTATTTTTTTGTCGCCGGCTAATCTTGCGCGTTTCTGCAGCATCATAGCAACGGTTTCTTTTGTGGGTTCGCCATATGTGATATAACTATTTACACGCTGAAGCATTCCTTTGTAGGCTGCACGACCATCAATAAGCACTGCATGGTTTGTGTGACCTAAATGGAGGAAGTCAAGAGTTTCTCTCGTTTCTTTTTGTGCCCTTACGGTTCCTCTGATTTTGACGACTACTAGGCATTTGCAGTCCTTAGTTTCTTGCGTCATTGTTTCACCCAGTCCACTTGAGTAATCAAATTGTAGGTGCTTCGTAAACCATCAAAAATTGCACCTGCGTAAGAGGGAACTGTTCGGGTTGAACCGAAGCTTCTCATCCACAGGTCTTTGACACCTGCTAAGCCTAAGATTACTTTAGCTACTTCGCTTGAAACTAAACCTAAGCCTCTTGGACCTGGAACAATAACTACTCGAACTCCGCCGCATTTTCCTTCAACTTGGAATGGAACTGAATGAGGTTTACCGCAACCGCATTCCCAACTTCCGCATCCCCGTTTTACTGGAATAATATTTAGGCGGGCATTCGCGGCAGCCTTCTCAATAGCGTTTCGTACTTGGCTGGCTTTTCCTGAACCTAAGCCAATGTAGCCATCTCGGTTTCCAACAGCAACTATAGCTTTAAATCGGGATTTTTCGCCGGCGTCAGTTTGTTTCTGTACTAGATTAACGTTTATGACTTCTTCTTGTAGATCAGGAATAAGTGAATCAACTATTTGGGATTCAGAAATTTTTATGCCACTAAGAAATACATCTTCAATAGTTGTTATCTTACCTTCCTGAATCATTTTGCCCAAACGGGTTTTAGGAACCCACTGCTCTAAGTTAGGTTTTCGATCATTATCTCTTCGACTCATGCTTTCTTTCCACCTTTCTTACTTGCCTTTTCCTTTGGCGCTGTCTTTTCCTTTGGCGCAGCTGATTCCTTTGCTGCTGCTTTTGGTTTTGCTGTTTTTTTAGCAGACAGCTTTTTTTGTTCTGCTGGAGCAGCCTTTTCTTCTTGAACTAGAACTTCTTCTTTTTTAATGGGGGCAACTTCTTTCTTGGCCGGTGCCGTTTTCTCTGGTTCAGGAATTACCTGTTTTCCAGTTTTAAATGAATCAATAATTTCTGCTTTTGCTTTAGTGACGAGTTCAGCGATTTTTTCTGGAGCTACACCTCTTGAGGTGTATTTTGAGAATTTTGCGGTATATTCTTCTGAGCCAGCGCCTAAGCTTTTGGCATATTTGGCGATATGTTCGCCTTTCATTCGTTCCTTAACAATTTTTTCTTCACTGTGAGGAACCTGAACGCCTGCATCCAAAACACCGCTTAACGCGGCGAAAATCTTGGCTCCTTTAGTGGGGGCAACCAAGCCAATGTCTAAGATTGCTTCTTTAAAGCCTTTAGTTTTTGCCTTCAAACCGCAGAGTAACCCTGTAAGGTAAGCTGCTGGAATGTTGCCAGTTGCTGCTTTCCAACTGTAATTCTTGACTAGTTCGCGGCTGTTAGCTGCAGCTAAAACTTCATCACCGTGAGATTTGGCAATCAATATTTGTACTGTTACGTTTCTATTTGCTCCTCTAATAACAAGCCTAGGCTTTCCAGAAGTAACTAGAGCTTTACGGGCTTGGTAATCAGTTTTTCCTTCACGTCTGCGTCTTAATTTTACTCTGTAATTGCTACTTTTTGCCACTTAACGTTTCCTCCACAATTCGTTGGCTTTCAAGTTACGTTCCAACTCAGCTATAGACTGGAACCTACCACTTCCAGCCATCCTGTAATATTGGCTGTAAGTTTCTTCAGTTATGATTCTGGATGCCTTTAACTCACGAAGCTTGCGTCTTAGAGAACGAATCTTAAGCATCCAAGCATCTTTCTTTGTAACTTTAGCATAGCCTGCGCCTGTGATGCTGCCAGGGCCACTACGTCTGCCTTTAAGCTTTTTCTCGCGGATCACTTTGGCTCTGGATCTGCTAACGCCCTTCTCAGGCTGTGAAACGATGATTTTCTCGTGAATGAGTTTTCTTACTTCTTCGCGTGTAATTGCGCCTTCAACATCGCCCATACGTTCAGGGTCTATCCACACACGGTTTTGCCCGATTTTTAGGATTTGAGCTGCTAGACGCCTTTGGCTTTTTAGGTCGGTCATTGTTTTTCGTCTCCCTTCTTTGATTCAGGTTTGGTCTTCTTTGGTTCTTTTTCCTTCTTTTGCTTTTTCTCTTTCGTTGCCTTTTTCTCTTTACCTTTAGGCGTTTCTTCTTTCTCGATTTCTTTGTTTGCGGTTTCTTCCATTTCCTCTACTGTTTTGCCCTCAATCTTTTCCTCTGTTTCTTCTTCTTTCTTTTCTGCTTCAGCGGAAACTTTAATGTTTAAGATTTTAAGGTTAAGTTTCTTGGCTTCTGCAATTACTAGGGCGCGTTTTCTTTTGCCAACTGTGTGTGAGATGCGTATCGCTTGAGTATTGGGATCAACAATGGATAGTTCTTGGACATTGTTAACAAGTACTTCTCGATATCCTGATGGATGTAAGCCTCTGGCGATTTTCGGTCCCTTGTAACCAACGCTTACGCCAGCGGGCCAACCTTTAATTTTTCGCCGGATTTTGTTATCTAATCCTCTAGGCCTTCTCCAGCTTACGCTGAACCTATCATATTTCCAGCTTTCAGCTCTAATGAATTTAGGTTTCTTATTTTTAGCGCGAGCTCTGAGTTTTAGTTCTTTTTGTGATAATGATGGTTTCTTTTCGATTTTTTCAGTAGCCATTAGGCAATACCCTCGTTTCTTTCGTAAACGTAAATGCCGTCGAGGAAAACTCTTGGGTCTTTATTTCTTACTCTTGTAGCTTGTTCAATGTTGGCGGCGGTTTGACTTACGTGTTCTAAGTCTATTCCTTCAACAATGATATCGTCAGGTTCGATTTTGACTTTGACATCGCCGATTAATTCTATGCTACGTCCTCTTCGCTCCCCAGTAAAGTTTTCAATCAGTATAGATCTGCCTTGAAGCTTCACGGAAATTGGGAAGTGGGAGAACACAATTTTTAGTTTGTATTGGTAGCCTTTTGTGACGCCTGTAATCATGTTTTGAATGTGTGATGTTATTGTTCCTACAAGGGCGGCTTCCTTTTTGCGGGGCCACTTTGCCCAAATGCGAATATTTTTGCCTTCGCCTTCGATTGTGATTGGGGCAAAAGTAAAGTCACGGACTAAAGAGCCTTTGGCACCTTTAACGTTGACTTTTTTGCCGTCTAGGCTTACATCCACGTTATCTGGAACTTTGATAGTTTTAGAGATTTCTGGGAGCCGCATAGATTACACTTCCTTAATATACGAAGGCTAATAGCCTTCCTCCAAGATTCTTTTCTTCAGCATCCTTGTGTGCAACCACGCCTTTTGAAGTGGAAACAACCATTATGCCTACGTCTCTGGATGGTAAGAACTTCTTTTCCCAGTCTTCGAATCCATCGACCTTAACTGGGTATCGCGGTTTTATTGGTCCGCACTTGTTGATTCTTCCTAAGAGCTGAACCTTGAATTTTCCAGAACGCCCATCGTCAATAAACTCGAATTCACCTATGTAACCGTTGAGTTGCATTATACGTAGGACTCGCCCCAGAAGTTTAGAGGCAGGACTAATAATGCATTCGCGCTTGTTTCGCGTTTCGTTATTTTTGATAGTTATCAAACCGTTTGTTAAAGTGTCCATTTTCTTAGCTCCTACTCATATTTTTTGAACCCAAGTTTTGGGGCTGCCTCTCTGAAACAGTGCCTACATAAATATAAATTGTACCGTCGAATAACCGGTCCATAAGCACCGCATCTAACGCATGGTCTTGAGCCTTTTCCGTATTTCCGTACTTTTTTAAGTTGCTGTTTTCCCATACATTCATCCTTCTGTTTACTCGATTTGGACTCCTAAGGTTTGTTTGACGAAAATTATTGATTCTTCGGGCGTTAAGATGTGCTTACGACCAATGCTTTGTTTTTCTTTACGTCGAATCCTTACTCTTTGCCCTGGACGATTAATTGAGACGCAAATATCCATGCCGAAGATTCCTATCTCAGGGTCATACTTTACGCCTGGAATTTCAATGTGTTCTTTTAGCCCGAAGGCGAAGTTGCCGCGTACATCGAAGGAAGACTTCGAAACTTTGTTATCCACGACTGGTAAGACCTTCTTTAAAAAGTCAATTGCTTTTTGTTTTCGCAATGTTACAACGACTGCAATTGATTCGCCTTCACGTATGCCGAAGTCACGGATAGTTTTTTTGGCTTTTCTTTTGACTGGTGTCTGGTCTGTTATTTCTTTGAGGACTTTATTGGCTTTTTCAAGTGGCTCACCTGATTTTCCAACGTTAAGATTTACCACTACTTTTTCAATCTGTGGCTTAAGCATTGGATGCTCTGCCCAAGTCTTAACTATAGCTTCTTCTTCAGACAACTGCAGATGCCTCCGGTATAGCAATAAGGGATTCATCCTCGCCTATCGAAAAGATAAAGTCCAAGATCGTTTGGTAACGAACTCCAACCGTGTCTTCGATTACGACTAGTGCTTGGCGACGTTTTTTAGCTTCAGTCTTTTCGATTTCTATTATTTTACCTTGTTTACCAATGTTCTTTCCGCCGGTAATTATTGCCAAGTTTCCTTCCTTGGTTTTCAAGCTTTGAACCACTTGTTTTTCTGGAACCTTCATTTTAAGGATGTCAAATGTGGAGTAGGTGACTTCTTCTGGATGCTTTGGGTCAGCAACTTTAATGAATAAATTTGAGCCGTCGTGAAATGAAATCTGTACGCCTTTCTTAGCCGTGTTTTTGTCTTCAACTCGGACTAGTTTGAAGTTTGCTTCTTCCTTGCTTATTGGGCTCACTACCAATCCCTTGTTGGAAGGCAATACTCGATAATATTTTCCTGCATCAGGCATAGATATAACATCCATTAGACCGACTGGAAAATCATCTTTCTGCACAACTTTTCCATCTACTAGCACCTTACTTTGAGCAAGGATTAGCTTGCCTTCTTTGCGTGTTTGTGCAATGCCGAGTATGTCTCGGAGAACAAGAGTCAATGATAGACAATTGTCCTGTGAGTGCGCGCCAGGTGAGGGCTTTACTATCCAAGGCATCTCTTTTCTATGAATTGGCCAGAACCTTGGAGCTGGCTTGCGTTTCATCCTTGCGGTTTTTCCTTTTTTACCCAAAATTATTGTCCTCCTTCTTCTGAAATTTTACTTTTAGAACTTGACTTAGACGCTGTTTTCTTGGTTGACGTCTCTTTCGCAGATGGTTCTTTGGAAGCAGCGTTTTTCTTTGCCACCGGCTTTGGCTTTGAAGCTTTTTTAGCATGGACCTCTTCCTCGGCAAGCTTCTCTTTCGCCTCAGGTGCCTCTTCCTTTTTGGCGACTGGCGTTTTAGCGGCAGTTTTTTTTGCTGTTGTTTTCTTTGCTACAGGCGCTTCTTCTACGGCAAGTAACTCTTTAGGCTTTTTCGCTTCTATTTCTTCGGGAACCTTTTCCGCAGCTTCTTCTGCAATCCCAGTAACCTCAGGTTCTGCTGGTTTTTCCTTTTCGACTTCTTCAATTCTTGCTTTTGTCTTTTCAACTTTCTTTGAGGGCTTTACTTTTGCTTTTTCTTCTTTCTCAGGCTTTTCTATTTCTTTCTTTCTGCCAAGGATCTCTTTTCGCTGTTTATCGTCAAGATTGAGATTTCTTATTTGAATTTTGGATGGGTGCACCGAGATGAAAATGTTTGTTCCATCGACTTTTTCACGTGTTAATCCTTCAAGGTAAACTCGGAAATTTTTGGGGTCAACTCGTGAGACTTTGCCTTCAAACCCTTTGTTATCGCCGCGTTGAATGCGGACTGTGTCACCTTTTCTCACAGGAAGAGTTTTTGCGCCTCTTGAAGCAGTAAGCTCGCTAGATAGTGGAGCTGCCATAAGCTTGTGACGAATATGAGCAGGAGCATTAAAGAGCCTTTTACGCTGTTTACCCGGATTTTTTACTCGTTTAGTTTCTTGCATCATTCTTACACCTACACTATTATGCTTGAAGCGCTTGCAATTCTCGGCCATCTTTCAGCTGCTTCTCTTGCCACAGGACCCCTTATTTCAGAGCCTTTCATTTCGCCATCCGGAGTAATAATTACTGCTGCGTTATCTTCAAATTGAACCCAAACGCCATCGATGCGTCTGAAAGTTTTTCTTTGACGAACAATAACCGCTTGGAAAATCTTCTTTCTCATGTCAGGTGAGCCTTGTCTAACGGAGACTGTTACTTTGTCGCCCACTGTAGCGGAGGGGTAACGTCGTAATCGACCTTTGTAACCCATAGCTTGAATCAAACGTAGAACTCGTGCACCTGTGTTATCAGTGCATTTCATTTCTGAACCTGATAGAAGCCCTCTGCTAATTTTTTGTCCGTGTGATAGCATTCCTTTTGCAACTAATGCTCTTTGTTTTGCCTTCGCCGCCATCCTACTTTTCCTCTCCTAATTTTTCTACCACAACAAAAGAAACAGTTTTGCTGATTGGTCTACATTCAGCAATTCTCACTCTATCCCCTTCTTTTACATCAATGCACGGGGTGTTGTGAGATGCAATGTGACCGTGTCTTCGTTCATACCTTTGGAATTTGGATGAGAATTCTAAGTATTCTCTGTCCACTATGACGGTTTTATCCATTTTTGCTGTTTGAACTACGCCATCTAGTATGCGTCCTCTTATTGCAAGAGTTCCGTGGAATGGACAGTTTCGGTCATCGCAAGTTTTTTTCGGTTGCTTGAAAGTCAGAGACATTACCATAACCTCTTAATGCTTTTTTTAAGTCGATCCTCAGGTCTGCCTACTAAAAGTTTGCCGTCAATTTCGGCAACTGTTCCGTCTGCAAACTGAAAGTTGAAAAATGCTAATTCTTTAATTACACTTTTCGTTTGGCCTTCACTAATCAATGTGAAAGTGTTTTTTGTTTCGCCTACAACTATGCCGCCTAAACCAACGTAGCCGCCATGTGGGCTTCTTGTGATTTCAGCGCCAGTTCCAATAAATTCATAGCGAATAATGTCAGGAGTTATTTTCATTGCGAAGTCGACTCCTTCGTTTCTTTCTTAACTTCATTTTTCTTTGCTGGCTTTTCCGTTTTTTTCTTGGGTTTTTCTTTGGGTTCCTCGGCTGCTTTCCTTATTCCCAGTTTATTCTCGTTTTCTACTGTCAGTATTTGAGCAATTGTTTTGCGCAATTCCCTAACTCGTGTTGGGTTCTCAACAGCGCCGCCAGCATTAATCATGGTTCTCATGCGAGCTAGCTCAACGCGTAAATCAACCACTTTCTTTGCTCTATCCTCAGGGGACATGGCAACTATTTCTCTAAGCCGAATTATTGCCATTATTCTTTTTTCTCCTCAGGTTTTGGTTCATCTGCTACTTCTTTGGCTTGCACTTCAGGTTCCTCCGAAGATTCTTCAATTGGAACTTCTGTCGGTGCTTGCTGTTCAGTTGATTTGACTATTACTTGAGCTGGAACGGCGACTTTTTCTTCCTCAGGCAATTTTGTAAGAATAGTGATTCTGTCAGGGAAATATGCGTCTGGAGGCATAATCTTTACTCTTACGCCAATAATTCCTGGTTTTAGTTGAACATGTGCTTCAGCTTTTTTCATAGCCACTAGTGCTGGTTCTCCACATCGTGGGAAGTAGCCTGCTCGGAACTTTTCGAAGCGAGCACGTTCGGTTGTTAGTTTGCCGCTTATAACTATTTCAGCGCCAAGTGCGCCTGCTTCCATGACTTGGTTTAATGCCCAAAAACCTGCGCGTCTGAAGTGAACTCCTCGTTGTAGTGCTGAGGCCACTCTTGAAGCAATAACGTAAGCGTTGAATTCTGGGACTTCAATTTCTGAAACTGAAATTTGAGGGTTAGAAACTTTGAAATTTTGTTCTAGTGCTGAGGCGAGTTCTTTTATTGTTTCTCCTCCTCTACCGATAACTAAGCCTGGACGCATAGCATAAATTACAACATGTGTACCAAGTGGGGTTTTGGAAATGTTCACTCCACCATATCCAGCTCTGTCAAGTTTTTTTTGTAAAAACTCATCAATTTCTGTTCTTTTGATTGATTCGGTTATAAAACGTTTTACTATGCTCATTTATTGCTCTCCTGAGGATGGTTTTTCATCTAGGACTATTTCGACATGCGTTGTAGTGTCATATTTTGGTGAGGCGCTACCGTGGGCTCTTGGTGTGTAACGCTTTAATTTTATGCCTTGGTAAGCTGCCGCATGGATTATGCGTAATCGGTCAACATCTAAACCTTTGTTTTCAGCGTTTGATTGGGCCGATTGTAAAACATCTAAGATCTGTTCGGACGGTTTAACAGGGTACCTTCCGCAAAAACTATTTACGAGCCCATGGCGATGGGGCAGTTTTTTATTATACCTAGTGTAGGGAACAGCTTTCTTTTTGGCTGCGACGTCCCGTAAATACTGTTTTGCATCGTTTAGCATCATGCCTTTGATGGCTTTGCAGACTTCTCGAGCTGCTTTATGGGACACTTTGAGTTCTCTGCCGCTGGCTTTCGCTGTTTTTTCTGGATTGAGCAATTCTTCGATTATAGAGTATCCCCATTTTGGCATTCTTATATCTCCGATGCGCAAACAAACACGTAAAAGCAATTTATATGGCTTTCCGTATCAAAACATAAAGTTTCGATTATTTGGTTGAGTTGTGTTCCTGCGAGGGAACTATTCGAACGCGTGAGGTGTACAGTTTTGGATATAGCTTTTGCCTTTTATAGTTTACCTATAAAAATTTGTAGCTCTATATATCAGCAATAAATCTTGAGAAAACAGCTTTTAGTTCGTTGAATTAACCTGCCTGATAGTTATTGTTTTCAGTATGAAAAGAAGAAAGTCGCTGGAGGCAACCCTCATCTTATTTCATTTTAGCTGCAAACTACAGCCATATTAAAAATGATTGAAAGAACAACAACAGTCCATGGATGCTTTGTTGTTGTTCGTCATTTCATTCTGCGATTTGTTTATGTTTCACTTAATCGCTAATGAACTTGTTAAACCGGAGCAAACTAAATGTCGAATTCAAATGAAAAGATCACGATGCTGCATGGCGCTGGTGGGACAGTCATGCATAACTTGGTTAAGAACTACATTGTCAAATATTTCGGCGGTTTAGGCAATACAGCGGAAGTCCCATTGGAAGCTATGGATGACGCCGCAGTCATAGGCGACATAGTATTCAAAAGTGACTCCCACGCGGTGAAACCAATATTTTTCCCAGGCGGAGACATCGGACGTCTATCAATCTCAGGTACTGTTAATGACATTTCAGCTATGGGGGCAGAGCCATATGCTCTTGCTTGCGGGTTCATTTTGGAAGAAGGTTTGCTAATTGGTGATTTGGAGAAAATCCTCTACAGTATGCATAAAACGTGTGTCGAAGCAGGCGTCGGCATCGTCACGGGTGATACGAAAGTAGTGGAGAAGGGCAGTTTAGGCGGCCTTGTAATGAATGTTTCAGGGATCGGCAAAAGAACAGCTGCCTTAGAAAACAACCTAGCAGTGGCCAAGCAATACCGAGCAATTGCCTCTCGCTGGACGCTGGATTCAAACCTTGTTTCAGGCGACAAAATCATCTTAACAGGAACCATCGGTGACCATGGATTAGCCGTGCTATCAGCCCAGCAGGGATTAAAGTTTGGCAGCGAAATAAAATCTGACGTTCGTCCATTGAATCGTATGCTTCAACGATTATTTACTGAAATAGGGGGGGTTATTTCGGTAAAAGATCCTACTCGTGGTGGCTTAGCTGATGCCTTGAATGAGTGGACTGAGAAATCCAAAGTCGGCATATTAGTCAACGAAGACAAAGTTCCGATAAGACAGGATGTACAGGCTGCATGCGATATGCTTGGTTTAGATCCATTAGAAGTTGGAAATGAAGGTAAATACATCATCGGTGTTGTAGCCCAAAAAGCTGACCAAGTCCTTCAATTTTTGCGTCATACGGATGAGGGTAAAGATGCACAAATAATCGGCCAGGCCACAACGGAGTTCAAGGGTGTAGCCATGCAAACGACAGTGGGCGGAAAAAGAATAATTGCAAGACCTATTGGCGACCCCGTGCCGAGAATTTGCTAACCTTGGATAGGAACGTTTTTTGCCCAAACCCTGCATGTTCCTTCGTTGCTCACCATGCATGCGCCGACAGGTTTCTCAGGTGTACAAGCCTTCAAAAACATGGGGCATTGGTCGGGTTTGATTTTTCCGATTATTACGAGGTGACATTCACATCCAAGCAAGATGTCTTTGCCTTGTTCCACGTGAACCCCATATTTTAAGCGTGCATCATAATCTGCTAACTTTTCGTTAAGTTGCAACGCTGAGTCTGGAAGCATGCCAATGCCCCGCCAATTGCCGCCTGTTATAGTAAATGCCTTACTCATCATTTCTAACGCTCGAAGATTGCCTTCAGGCTTAACAACGCGGGGATATTCATTCTCCAACTTGGGTTTTCCTTCGACATGTTGCTTAACAATCATGTAAACAGACATCAACACATCATTAGGTTCGAACCCAGCCACGACCGTTGGCATTCGATAGACTCGAGGGAACAACTCGTAAGGTTTCAAGCCTATAATAGCGCTCACATGCCCAGGCGCTATGAATCCGTCAATCTGCAAGTCACCTACACCTAGAAGGAGTTCCATGGCAGGAGGAATTAATCGATGCGATACCAAAAAACTAAAGTTTCTAGTCGGTTTGCCGAGTGCTTCAAGCGCTGTTGAAGGAGCGGTAGTTTCAAATCCAACTGCGAAAAACACGAACTGTTTCTGCGGCTCGCTTTTAGCCATTTCAACTGCGTCTGAGACCGCGTAAACAATTCGGACATCAGCACCTGCTGCTTTAGCCTCTAAAAGCGACATTTTGCTGCCAGGCACGCGCAAAACATCTCCAAAGCATGTAACCACAATTCCCATCTGGGCAATCTGTACTGCTTCATCGATTTCAGCCGCTGGCACAATGCAAACGGGGCATCCGGGACCAGCAATTACCTCAACATTCTCAGGTAAGAGGCCGCGTAATCCAAAATGTGTTATGGTCCATTCGTGTGTTCCGCATACGTGGCAGATTTTTATTTTTTCGGTTTGTGATGCTAAGTTTTTGATTTTTGACGCTATGTTTTGCGCCAGTTCGGGGTTTCTGAACTTTAGGTTTTCAGCCATTTCTATCGCTAACTTGCCGTTTATTGTTGGGAAGTTTCAAGAATGCTGTTCCATAAACTTAGGGTTTCTTTGGCTTCTTTTTCTTCGATAACTGTAATTGCGTAGCCCGCGTGCACAAGAACATATTCGCCTACTTTAGCTTCAACAAGCGATACGTTGACTTCGCGCATGACGCCCTGGCCAAAATCAACGTTAGCTTTAGTGCCATTAATATCCATAATTTTAGCTGGGATTGCTAAACACATAACTATCAATTAACAAGGAGGCTTGAAAGATCGATAAAAAGAAATTGGTTTAGAACTTGGAAAATCCAGCTACAACTGCCTGACCAAACGACACTCCGCCGTCGCCAGCTGGAACAGCTTCATGAACCAAAAACTGCAGGCCAGCAGCTTCAACAACTTCACGCATGATTGAGGCAAGTATTTGGTTGCAGGCAGCGCCACCTGAAAACCCAACCTGTTTAACGCCCAGTTCCATGGCGTTTTCAGCTGCCAAATCAGCTAACCCCCTTGCTAAATAATTATGTGCAGAAAAAGCCAAATCAGCAACAGAAAATTTTTGCCTATTCTCAAAAATTGCCCTCAACATATTGGATGTGTGAAGCATATCGTCGTGAAAAAGAGGATTTTGGTGCAACACCTCTTTTCCAGCTAAGGCGGCTGATTCAAGTTTCATGGCTGGCTCCCCCTCATAACTTCGCTCAAAACAAACGTTCAGAACTGCTGAAACAGCATCTAAAACTCTGCCGCAACTCGTGGTTTCAACAGTTCCGATTCCTTTTCTAAGTTGGTCTAGAAGCAATTTAGCCTCAGTTTCGCCAAACGGCAAATGTGAGCTGTTTTGCATCAACCAAGGTTCAACTTCTAAGCCAGCCTTATCGAGCATTCCAGCGGATACACGCAGGGGATAACGGCTGGCTACATCGCCTCCCAAAAGTGGCTGGGGTTCCAAATGCCCAAGACGCATGAATTCTGTTGATTCACGGGTACAAAAGAAGACCTCTCCTCCCCAAGCGCTCCCGTCAGTACCGTAGCCATACCCGTCGCAAACCACAGTAACAGCCTCTTCTAAGTTGTGCTCAGCCATCAAAGCTGCGGCGTGAGCATGATGATGTTGAACTTGGATGAGCGGTAAACCGTCGGCTTCTGCCATTTCTTTAGCTAATGCGGTTGTAGTGAATTTGGGGTGTAAGTCGCAAACGACGGTTTCAGCGTGGCAGTTGGTTAAGTGGTAGAGGTGGGTTGTGGCTTCTTGTAGAAACGCTCGGGTTTCTATGTTTTCGACGTCGCCGATATGTTGGCTGATGAATGCTTTGTCGTCAAGCAGAACGCAAGCGGTGTTGTTTAGTTCGCCCCCCAGTCCTACTACGCATCGCTTCGACTTCGTTTTGAGCCTGATTGGTGCTGGAGCGTAACCTCGGCTTCGCCTAAGAAAAACTTGGTGGTTTCCATGAACGCGCATAACTGAGTCGTCGCATCGGTGGGCGATTTTGCGGTTATGGAACAAAAAATAATCCACTGTCCCACCTAAAGTTTTGAGGGCTTGATCGTTGTCTTTTACGATGGGTTGGTTTGGCGGGTTGGCGCTGGTCATCACAAAAGCGGGGTCGTCGACTTTGTCAAATAGCATGTAATGAAGACCAGTATAGGGCAACATGACGCCGATGTTATGCAGGTTCGGCGCAACCAGCGGCGATAAATTGTAATTGCCTCTTTTGTTTAGCAAAACGATTGGTCGTGCAGGGGAAGATAGCAGTTCCTGTTCCTTCGAATTTACTTCGGCAAAACTCTTTGCCACCTCAAGGTTTCTTGCCATTATTGCGAAGGGTTTTTGGCTTCTATGCTTCGTTGCTCGAAGCCGTTCCAAAGGTGCCTCAAGCATAACTGAGGACGCAATGTGGAAGCCGCCGTACCCTTTTATGGCAAGCACATTTCCTTCAGACAGCAGTTTTCCTGCTTCACGCACAGGGTCTTTGGCGCTGACCGTTTCGCCTGTCCTTGTGGTTAGGTAAGCTTCTGGTCCACAGGGTACACAAGCTATGGTTTGCGCATTAAAACGGCGGTTTGTTGGGTCGTCATATTCTTTTTGGCAGAAGCCACAAAAGGGAAACTCGCGCATGGCAGTATTTTCGCGGTCATATGGCAAGCGTTCGATGATTGTGAAGCGTGGACCGCAGTTGGTACAAGTTATAAAGAAATATTCGTAACGCGGATTTTTTGGGTCACGCAGTTCTGTGAGACATTCGTTGCAGATGGCTATGTCTGGCGGAATAATTGAGCCAGATTGTTTTGCTTCTCCTGAGCTTTTTATAATCGTAAATTTGTCATATTCGTTTTTGCTTGAAAGCGCAGTCGATTTAACCGTGTCTATTTGCGCTAAAGGCGGCTTTTTCTCTGTCAAATCACGCGTAAAACTTTCGATGCTTTGCTCAGGCCCTTCCAAAAGGATTTCTACTCCGGCATCTCCCATGTTCCGAACGTAGCCTGCCAAACTATTTTCCATCGCCAAACAATAAATAAATGGGCGAAAACCTACACCCTGAACAATACCTGTAACATTGATTTTTACGCGCAAAGATAGAGCCTTAACTAATTCAAGAACAAAGATTTCTCTTATACATTTCGAAGAAATTTGACAACATTTAAAACAAACAAATTTCCATCAGATTATGTTTGATGGGAATGAAAGGAATAACATTTGCAATCGCATTTATCTTAACAGTTTGTTTTGTCATCAGTGGAGTCGCGCTTTACCCGAATATCTTAGGTCGAGCAGCAGTTTCTAACAACGAGTTTGTTTTCGGGTTTTTCTTAGGTCCATTTTCTGTGTTATTGTTCTTTGCGTGGATTGGAGAAAAAATCGTTTTTAAAATAAGGAAAAGAAAAAAGTAGATTACAGTTTTTCTTTCAGCAATCGCTTTAAAACTTTGCCCGCAGAACTAACAGGCAATTCTTTCCTAAACTCAATGTCCCTTATTGCTTTGTAGGATGCGACTTTGTCGTTAACGAAAACCATTATTTGTTGTGCCGTTCCAGCTTTACCTTCTTTGAGCACAACGAAAGCTTTTGGAACTTCCCCCGCCAACGGGTCTGGTTTGCCGACCACCGCGCACAATTTCACAGCTGGATGCTCATAGAGGATGTCTTCGAGGTCGCGCGGGTAGACGCTGAAATCCTTGGTTTTTATGAGGTCTTTCTTGCGATCGGTGATATAGAAGTATCCATCTTTGTCCATATGTGCAATGTCGCCGGTCAAAAGCCATCCGTTGCGGAGTACCAAAGCAGTTTCCTCGGGCTTACGCCAGTATCCCTTCATGACTTGTGGTCCCTTCACAGCCAGCTCACCTGTCTCGCCCGCGCCAAGAGTTTTTTGCCCTGTTCCCAAATCAACTATCCGCGCGTCCGTATCGGGCAGCGGCAACCCGATTGAACCCACCTTCACCATCCACATTGTCCTTTCAACTGGACTGCAATGGGTAACTGGAGATGCCTCGGTTAACCCGTAGCCTTCTGCTAACAATCCGCCTGTGACTTGCATGAACCGCTTTTGGACTTGCGGAGGCAAAGAAGATGCACCTGAAATACAAACATTAATTGAAGTTAAGTCATATTTGCCAAGCTCTGAATTCGCCAGCAACGCAGAGTACATAGTTGGGACACCGCAAAAGACTGTTACTTTATACTTCTGGATGAATTGCAAGGCTTTGGCGGGCTCAAACTTTGGCATTAGAACCATTTTTGCAGCTAAACTTACGGGTACATTCAGGCTGGTTGTCATGCCGTAAATGTGGAATAGGGGAAGCGCTGTCAGGAAGGTTTCTTGTGCGGCTGTGCCTTTTATCCAAGCGGCGAAGGCAAGAGCGTTTGAAATGAGATTTGTATGAGTTAGCATGGCGCCCTTAGCAGTTCCCGTTGTGCCGCCTGTGTATTGCAATGCGGCTAGGTCTTCATCTGGATGCATTTTCACGTTTTGGCAGCTACAAGGGGCTTTTTCTAATAAAACCTGAAAAGCAAAAGTGTGTGGAACATCTAGCGTGCGCGTCTTTTTATAGCAATAGTCATCAAGCCCAGTTATTATAACGTTTTTGAGCTGGGTTTTTTGTTTAACCTTCGTTATTATTGGATAAAGGGAGTCTAACGCCACAATAGTTTGCGCGCTTGAATCGTTCAGTTGGTACTCAACTTCGCGCTCCCGATGAAGCGGACTTATAGCTGTTACCACACCGCCTGCCTTGAGGATTCCGAAGTAAGCAACAATGAATTGGGGGATGTTGGGAAGAAAAATTGCGGCACGGTCACCTTTCTTTAACCCTAGTTTAACAAGGGAATTAGCAAACTGATTTGAGAGCAAATCCAACTGAGCATAAGTAATTTCCCGCTCACCGAAAACTATGGCGGTTTTTTGTGGAAATTCCTTAGCGCTTTTTTGGAGGATTTCTTGGAGAGGAACTTGTGGATATTCGATGTGTTTTGGAATTTGGGGTGGCCATGACTTAAACCAAGGCTTATTATCTGTCATCAAATCATTGCTCGCAGGGACATTTTATGAATCTTTTTAAGGGTTTATTTAAAAGATTTTGAGTAATCAGTCAAACCTAACCTGTTTCCAAATGGGTCATCAAACTCAACCGCCAGACCTGTCTGGATCTGAAACGGTTCAGATAGAAACTTTAGGCCTTTGGCTTTGAGGCGTTTGTATTCTTCTTGCACATTATCCACCACAAACCAGATAGTTGGTTTGGTGTTTGGGAACTTGCTTGTGTCTTTCAAGATAATTGCGGGCTCGCTATCACCGACCTTGAAGGCTATCATGCCCATATTTGAAAAGTCAAATTTGACCGGTAGCCCTAGAAGGTCTTTGTAGAATTCTTTTCCTTTTTTCAAATCACCGCTTGGAAGGAAAAAATTGTCATAGTCTTTCATTAGTTTCACTAAGATTGGTTCTTAGTCAGGTTGTTAATAAGATTTTACGGTAAATTGAGGAAATGTTTGGTGCCGGGAACGGGATTCGAGCCCGTGACTTCTGGTCATAAGGCGCTTGCCCCTTACAAACTCCAGATTATGAGTCTGGCGCCCTAGCCAGGCTAGGCTACCCCGGCACGCAAAATGCCGCCGTTTTTGGTGGCTGAAATCATTTAGTTTGTTTTCGATGATTTAAACTTTTAAGAAGACTCCAAAGATTTGCTCGCTACATTAAGTAGAAACTAATGGTTAGTAGTGGGTGTGGTGGAAGTTTTAGAGCTAAAATGAACCTGAGGATTCAAAAGCGCTTGTTTTTAACTTGAAAATCGGCTCAAATCAAGCTTAGATTCGCTAATCATTGGTGGAAGTGGCTTTGAGTACTGTGGAGTTTTGAACTATTCTTCCATGAAATAAATGTGCAATTGAACTTGGACGACGTATTTTTGCACTGAAAGCACCAAGAACGTGTGGGCTTCTAAAATTTAATGAATTGTAGGAAGAATGACTATGAGTGAAAGCTTAATGCACCAGTTGTTAGGATTGGGCATTGGGCGCTTCGGTTGCAGTTTGCAAGGAAGCTTGCAACTTTCGTGGTCAATTCAAATGCGGAGCACTTGTCTTTTTCAAAGGAGCAAGCCAGAATTGCTTGTATGCATCATAAAATTGGCATTTTGTTTTACATAAAATTTATTGGAGTGGAAAACGCAAGCATATGTGGTGAGTTTGTTTGTCTTCAGATAATGATGATTATCCTGAATGGCCAAGAAAACGAAGGGGCAAGGACCCGTTTTTCGGCGATATAGATGAGATGTTTCGTGAAATGGAGAAAATGATGGATGAAGAAATGAAGAATTTTGCCGATAAGGTTCCGAAGGAATATGTTAAAGAGCGCAAACTCCCCGATGGAAGCACGGTTAAGGAGCTTGGACCCTTCGTTTATGGTTATAGTATGAAGATTGGTCCTGATGGCAAACCTGAAATTCAAAAGTTTGGAAACCTCAAAAAAGGACTCACAGGAACACCCCAGATTAAAGAAGAACGTGAGCCACTTGTAGACATTGTAGAAACAGAAGAAGACGTCCATGTGGTTGTGGAGTTGCCGGGCGTTGAAAAAACTGACATAAAACTTCACGGTACAGACGATTCCTTAACGATTTCTGTTGATACACCCCACTACAAGTATTACAAAGAAGTAAATTTGCCAGTTAAAGTAAAGATTGTAGAAGCACATTCAAGCTACAAAAACGGCGTCTTAGAAGTAGTAATTCCCAAAGCCGAATCAGAAAACAAGCCTAAAGGTCTACCTATCGATATAGGCTAAAAGCTAAATTCACTGTCAAGCTAATCTTTATGCAGCGAGTGTAGAAATGAGCGGCACTTCAGAAATAGATACGTTAAACGCTATATGTCGAGAAGCAAAAACAGCGGGAAAACTGTCAGGCTCAAACATAACAGAGCTCTACGAACTTTTCGGATCAAGATTCACAAAAGCCCTTGACGCATTAAAAGAGAACCGCGCAAAAAAATATATTTTTAAACCAAGCGGAAGAGTCGTTTGGATAGTTATAGGCAGAGAGAGGGATTACTTGATTATGCCAGAAGCTGAATTCTGCACTTGTGACGATTTTTATTTTAGAGTACTAGATAGAAAAGTCCACATGTGCTATCACATCTTAACTCAGAAGATCGCGCAAAACCTCAGCTGGTTTGAGACTATTGATGAAAACGATGACTGCTATGACATGTTGATGAATGAGTGGAAAAAAGCGACTACTTAAATATTAAGAGGCACAAGAATATGATAAAATGCAAGGATGAATCTCTATGGATTTAAGCGCATACTTCATAAGTTTACAATATGTCCTCATGGGCTCAATTTTTATCGCACTAGCTATGATCTTCCTCTACATGTACTACGGCAAAGAAGAAGAGGAAACCGAATAAACCCTTTTTAAACGCTAAACCTTCCCGATCTTCTGTTCGTTAATACAAAGATTATGACACTCACAATTGCAAGAATTATTCCAATTACAATAAGCCAAGTGGCATTTGGTCCTGATCCAAAAACGATTGGAAATGGTCCGATAAAAATAACCGCTCCAACGCTTCCGGAACCCAAAACCATTGATGCAACCACCGCAACAATTACTCCAACAAAGATCAAGGCAAATCCTAAAATTATAAGGTTGAAAAGCCTGCTGGAAATCGCGATGCCTTCCTCTTCATTTTCCTCAGCGCTTCGCAACATCGGATTACCTCAGCAACCAGTAATAAATTAGCGCGGCTATCACCAACACTATTGTGAGTGTTAAAGCAAGTACCAAAACCGTTTTTACTGATTCTTTATTTGTTCCAAAAATTATCGGAATAGGACCAATCATGATTACGCCCACAGCCTCCACCTTTCCTTTACTTGCACCGCGGATTGCCAATAAAATAACTGCTAAGACGGCAATTATGATTCCGACAGCAATCAACGCTATGCCAACTGCAAAAAGAATTGTACCATCCACGCGGTTATCCTCCAGCGCTCCAAATTAAGAAAAGATCTATGTTTTTAATAAATACAACAACAAAACTTGCAAAATGCAAAAAAATTAAAAGCGGCAATATATCTTTATCGTGTCGGCGTAAAATGACCACTCAAGACATAATTGACCAAATTTTAGAAAAAAATCCTGGCTTAAGCCAAGCTCAGATTCTTGAAAAGGTACATGCTGAAAAAGTCAGAACAGGTGGGCTACTTGATGAAAAGACACTTTTGAGGTTAATTGCTGCAAAATATGGTGTTTCAGTGCAACAAAACGAAATACATAACGATGGAACCTTATCAACAAGCCGATTGTTCGCCGGATTAAACAACGTTACAGTAGCAGGTCATGTAATTGCGGTTTTTCCAGTTAAAAGCTTCGAAGGCGAAAAACCGGGAAAATTTGCAACCATCATGGTAGCGGATCACGACGGCATAATCCGCGTAGTGTTGTGGAATGATAAGGCAGAGTTAGTTGAGAAGAACGAACTAAAAGTCGGACAAACAATCCGGCTACTTCACGGTTACACCAGACCAGATTTATACGGCAAAGTTGAGTTGCATCTTGGCGGCAAAAGCCAAATTGAAGTCGAGCCTCCAGAAAAAGCCATTGCATACCCAGCCATCGGCAAGTTTGCTAGCAAAATAAGTTCCCTAAGCAAGACATCTGGGAATGTACATCTTTCTGGCACTGTTAAAGCGGTTTTAGGGTTAACTAAGTTTACTCGAAGTGACCAAAGCGATGGAACAGTTATGCGGTTCACTTTGGCTGATAGTTCTGGAGAAGTGACAGTTGTTGCTTGGAACGAAAAAGCTTTAGAATTAGAAAAAAAACTGAAAGCGAACGCGAGTCTACAATTGGGCAACGCTAAGGTAAAAGAAACCCAAAATGGGGGATTAGAAGTTCATGTTGACTTCACCAGTTTTGTTGATATTCAAGCTCCACCATTGCAGTTTACGAAAATATCCAGCTTAGCAGAAAACCTCAGCGCAAATGTTGAAGGCGAAGTTTCGACAATTTTTGAAAACAAAGAAGTAACTACGGCGAAAGGAGAAAACGTGAAGCTAATGGTTTTTGAATTAAAAGACGATTCTGGCGCCGCAAAAGTTTCGGCTTGGAGACAACACGCAGAAGCTCTTAATGCCTTAAAGATTGGCGATAAATTGCGTTTGGAAGATGTTTATGCTAAGAAGGGTTTTGGAGATAAAATGGAGCTCTCTACCAGGAATGCTACGATTGCCTCCGTTATTTCCTAAAACTTGCATCTAAAACAGTGATTTCTTGATTATTCAGTTGTCTTCTCATTGCTTGCCATTAAATTGTTTTTTCTGTACCTCAGAGTTCTTATTAGTATAACCTGAGAAAACATGCTCATCTTTTGGCATATTACAATAACTTTCGCAGTATTTTGTAATTGTCGGAAAAATTGCCTTCACACGTTCAACACGCTTCTTTGCGTTAAGCTTCTCGCCAAGCTGAATCACGTCGTTTGGCTTGCTAAATTTCTCAACTGTGCCGTCTTCGCGTTTCCGCTCGATTTTTATGCAATCATCAACCATGCAGTTTAGCACGCAAGCACCACAGTAAACGCATAAGTCCTCCGTTAATCCAACTCCGCTATTAGTCCAGTACAATGCATTAGTTGGGCAGGCTTTGATGCAAAGTTTGCATTGTCCGCCGACGCATGTGAATTTGTTTATGTTTACTTTGCCGTCTTTGAAGAGCTCTTTTATTCCCGTTGGCTCCAAAAGCTCTTGTCTACGCTTCTTTTTTTCCTGTTCGGGGTTTTCCTCTGACATTAAGCCGAATATATCGTAGGAAGAAGCGTTTTTCTCTGGCATTTAGCGAAACCACAGGTCAAACTGGTTTGTTTTAGAAATACGTTTTATGAATTATAATTACTTATCTTAGAAGTTAGAACATTTGTACCTTAGAAAAATGAGTTTTTAAAAGAAAATTCGATTTTGATTGATGTAGCTTTATAAAATTCGATGTAATAATAGAGAATCCAAACATTTTTGCTTAAATACGCAAAACTGAAGGTAGCTGTTAATGAACACAATGCCAGAAGCTCAAAACAAAGCACCTGCATCGCCTGTCCGACATAACAATATCGTGTTAGGCATAGTAATGCTTGGAACACTTATGGGTGCACTTGACAGCACCATAGTTCTCCTAGCTTTTCCTGTAATAAATGACAGCCTTCACTCTGACCTTGCGACCTCATTGTGGATTATTCTGGCTTACCTTCTTGTCCTCGCCGTTGCAACAACTCAGATGGGCAGAATAGGGGACATTTATGGCAGGAGCAAAATATTCAATTTAGGATTCGTAATTTTCACCGTTGGCTCAGCCCTATGTGGTTTCTCACCCCACATTTACCCGCTCATAGCCTTCAGAGGCGTTCAAGCTGTAGGGGGAGCAATCATGCAGGCAACCAGCGGAGCCATAATAGCTGATTACTTCCCAAGAGAAAAACGTGGCAGAGCTTATGGTTATAATTCGCTTGGATTCACTGCTGGGGCAATGTTAGGCATTGTACTAGGGGAATAATAACCACATTTGTCAGTTGGCAATTCATTTTCTTCATCAACATTCCAATCGGCGTAGTCGCCGTAGTTGTAGGTTATAGGTATATGAAGGATATTTCGCCGAGAACAGCTACAAAATTAAATCTTTCTGGGATGGCGTTGCTTGCTTCGGCATTAGTATTGCTCTCGTTGGGATTGGTCAGTTTCGCGGCTGAAGGACTTAGCGTTTTCAGCGTAGTCTTAGCAGTGATTGGAGCAGTCTTGTTGCCGGTCTTCATTTGGTATGACCGCCGACTTGATAATTCCATGATTGATTTCGAAGCATTCAAAAACAAGGTTCTAAGGAACGCAATTTTCTCGGCATTCTTTACAAGCGTCGGATATTTCTCGGTAGTTTTTCTGGTAATAATGTATTTACAAGGTATAAGAGCGCTTACACCTTTGAACGCTTCCTTGCTACTGGTACCTGGATATGTGGCCGGCAGTTTTCTCGGTCCAATAATGGGTAGACTCTCCGACAAATATGGCTCACGAGAAATAGCTACGCTGGGAATATTCTTCTTAGGATTGGCCGTTTTGATTTATTTGAGCTTAGGTGCCACTTCGCCACTATACATCGTGTTGCTGGCGTCAGCGGTTTCAGGTATAGGAACATCCATGTTCTTCCCAGCTAACAACAGCGCCGTAATGGCAAATGTGAGAACAGGTTCATTCGGCAGCATCTCTGGCTTACTTAGAACAGTCCAGAATATTGGGTTAGTTGGCAGTTACGTACTGGCAATCTCAGTTGCAGCAGCTTCAATACCAAGGCAAGTGGCTTTCGAAGTTTTCGTGGGAACAACAAACCTTTCTGGTGGGGTAAGTCAAGCATTCATCTCGGGGATAGATCACGCGTTTTATGCTTCAATAGCTATCTTGACAGTTGCAGGCGTACTGTCATATATCAGAGGAAAGGACGTAAGAAAACAAACAACTGCTAAATGAAACTTTACTAAAACCTAATTACTCCGCTGCCACAATTAATTCTTAAATTATAGCAAATACTCTGGAGGCTTGGCTTGGGCAAACTCAAATTTGGAGTATTCCTTCCATTCTACGCATTCCAAGCGAAAGAGCCCCAAGAACACTTCAGGCTTATTCGTGACATTGTTTTAGAATGCGAACATTCAGGTTACGATTCAATTTGGCTTGACGACCATTTAATGTACAATGATTGGTCCATATTTGAAAGTTGGACAACCCTCTCCGCTCTTTCTTCAATAACAAATAGCATACGTCTTGGAACTATGGTTTCCTGCAACGCACACAGAAACCCACCATTGCTTGCAAAAATGGCGGCTACACTTGATGTCATATCAGGAGGTAGGTTGGAGTTCGGCATAGGAGCAGGTATCCAAAAAAACGAGCATGACGCCTATGGTTTTGGCTTTTCTAAACAAAGCGTTCGAATCGAGCATTTGGGTGAGGCTTTGGAATTGACAAAACAATTGTGGACTAAGGAAAAAGCCAGCTACAGAGGAAACCATTATTCACTATTTGATGCGGTGTGCGAACCTAAACCCATTCAGAAACCTCACCCTCCCGTAACGGTAGGCGGTGGTAGCGAACTTTTAATACAAAAAGTAACTGCACCTTATGCTAATAGGTTTGATTGGGGCTTCTTGCCTTCTGTTGAAATGTATAAGCTCAAACTTGAGATTTTGAAGAAACAATGCACAAAAATCGGCAGAAACTTTGAGGAAATTGAAAAATCCTGCTGGCCAGGGGGCCAAGTTCTAATTGCAAAAAATCAGAATGAGCTTAATGAAAAAATTTCTCAGCTCAAACCAGCAAACGTAAGAGTAGAAGACTTCAAAAAGACTATCCTTGCAGCTATCCCTGACGAATGCGCCGATCGACTGAAGGTTTATACAGATTTAGGTGTGACTTATTTTATGTTATTTTTCTGCGATTTACCAAGGCCAGATAGTTTGAGACAGTTTTCAGAAAATGTTATCAGCAAAATGAGCTAAAGATCTCCTTGGGCAATATGCGATAGCTCATGAACAATAATTTCATCTAAGCTGTGGTAAGGATTTTCCCTAACTATAATGACATATTCGACATCGTCGGCTTTGTTAGCGTTAAACACGCATGCATCAGTACCATTTGTCGAAAGGGTTCTGCCCCACTCATAAATTTCGCGCATATCATCTGCGGGGCAGCGCCTATGATCAATTATGTAGTTAAAATCTTCGTCTGTTAACTTAAATGCTTTAATTTTAGGCAGCGGCTTGCTGGATAAAGTTTTCCATACCTTAACAAGTTTGCTTTGATGAATGCGCTTAGCGTCCATATGGATTCCTTCAACCAAAACCACAAAAATACTTCCTACCAATTTCTTGCCCGTGAAAACTCACGCGCTCAATTTTCAAACAAAGGTAATCAAAATTAATAAGTATTTATTGTAAAAGTGTTTGCAGTAGTTAAGCCACTACAACAAGTAAGGTAATATCCATATTTTAGGACCTGATCTTTTTGAATTTTTGTCGTTAAGTCACCTTGTCAAAAAACTTGATTTGCGTTTCCTGTTTTTTCTATGGAAACTACCTCTGTCAGCTAGACGCATGATCATACTGTGATTTTTGGTTGGCTGAGTCCGGTTTCCCTTCGAATGCATTTTCGAAGACATTTCCGTTGTGAGCATCCATGGAAATTTTAATGAAACGTTTCAAGAAAACTGTTTCACAGTTGTTTCAGCGAACTATCTTACCATTCCAAGCCCATATAGTATTCAGAGGTGAAAAAATGATAAACACAAAAGCTATAGTGCTCCTAATAGCAGCCTCAGTCCTCGTAGCAGCAGTTGCAGGTATTGCTTTCGCCCAATACGTTGGTTCACAAACCAACGGAACTATCACAAGCCAGACCCCACAAGGCACAACCGGTTCTACAGGCGCAACCTATCTGTACCCACAACAAGGCTACAACCTGTATCAACACAATATGGTTATCCACTCGGTAATGAAAGAGGTATGGGCATGTGCAGTCGCTTCTGGAGAATTAGCGACTAACAACCCTCTTGTTTTCTTTGCCTAACTTTTGTCTATTCGGATGGAGTTGGCGAGTACCTGCTTAAGTAGCCTTTAGAGATCTTTGGTTTGCGTGGCTTCCATGTAGCTATTCGCTCTTTAAGCTCTTTATCTGATAACTCAACTTTCAAGACCCTGTTGGGTATGTCAATTGTTATTTTGTCGCCATTTTTTATAGCGGCAATTGGGCCTCCGTCAAAAGCCTCAGGTGCAACGTGTCCGATGCATGGTCCACGAGTGGCACCGGAAAATCTGCCGTCCGTAATCAAAGCTACGCTTTCGCTTAGACCCATACCTGCAATTGTAGCTGTGGGAATTAGCATTTCGGGCATTCCAGGTCCACCTTTTGGTCCTTCATAACGGATAACCACTACGTCGCCTGCCACTACTTCATGTCGTTTCATTGCTTCTTCAGCTTCGTGTTCTGAATCGTAAACTTTCGCTGGTCCTTGATGTTTCATCATCTTAGGTGACACTGCCGCCATTTTCACAACTGCACCATGAGGAGCTAAATTGCCTTTGAGTATAGCTACGCCGCCTTCCTTGTGAACAGGATTATTGAGTGGGCGAATGACTTCGGCATTGATTATTTTGGCTTCTGCGACGTTTTCCCCAACAGTTTTACCAGTAACTGTTAAGGCATCGAAGTGAACGAATTGTTTAAGCTCTTTAATTAGTGCAGGTATGCCGCCGGCATTGCCTAGATCTGCCATGTCATAATCTCCGCTTGGAACCATGCTGCAGAGGTGTGGGACTTTTCGTCCTATTTCGTCATATTTTGCTAGACTAAGTTTAGCTCCTGCTTCTGTAGCGATAGCTGAAAGGTGCAAGATCGAATTTGTAGAGCCTCCAAGCGCCATGTCTACTGCCGCAGCGTTTTCAAAGGCGTTCTGGGTCATGATTTGTGAAGGCTTAATGTCTTTTTTGACTAATTCAACGATTTGTGTTCCGGTTTGCTTGGCAATTCTTTGTTTAAGTGCGCCATTTGCAAGAGCTGTGGCACAGTAAGGAAGAGACATGCCTAAGGCTTCAGTCAAGCAAGCCATGGTGTTTGCTGTGAACATACCGTTGCAGGAACCACAGCCGGGGCAAGCTACGTTTTCAAGTCTTGCTGATTCTGCGGCAGTCATTTTGCCGGCGAAGACTTTGCCGACGGCTTCAAAAACATTGTTGACTCCGACTTTTTGTCCATCCAGTACGCCTGACTCCATTGGTCCACCTGTGACGGATATAGCAGGCACATTTATTCTTGCGGCTGCCATAAGCATTCCTGGAGTGACTTTATCACAGTTTGAAATCATCACCATGCCGTCGAGACGGTGAGCTTGCATCATTATTTCAACTGAGTCAGCTATTAATTCGCGACTTGGAAGCGAATACCGCATGCCTTCATGCCCCATGGCTATGCCATCGCACACGGCTATCGTGTCAAATTCAAAAGGTATTCCGCCTGCTTCCAGAATTCCCTCTTTAACCGCTTCACCTAGAGCTCTAAGGTGAACATGCCCTGGAACAATTGATGTGTAACTGTTAGCTACTCCGATGAATGGTTTAGCGAAATCTTGATCTGTTAAACCTAGACTTTTCAGTAGGGCTCGGTGTGGTGCTCGTTCAGTTCCTTTTTTTATTTCGTCGCTCCTCATACCTGTAACCTCGTGTGCATTAAGACACCCATAATTTTATATTTAAGGTTGACGCACTGAAAAAAAGAGATGTAACTTAAATGGGGTATTGCTTTATTCAACCGTTTCCCTAAACATGTAAAATTTTTAGACACCACCCTCCGTGATGGAGAACAAACACCTGGAGTATCACTTGTTCCTGAAAATAAATTAAGAATTGCTCAACGTTTAGACGAACTTGGTGTAGACGTAATCGAAGTTGGGTTCGCCGCCGTTTCTGAAGGCGAAATGGAATCAGTACGCCTAATTGCTAAACAAGGCTTGAAAGCTGCAATCTCAAGCGCAGCAAGAGGAACAAAAAACGACATCGATGCTGTCCTAAAAGCTGGAGCCTCAACAGTAAGCATGATCATTCCAACATCTGATTTACACATTGAATGTAAACTACACAAGACACGAGAACAAATCCTTAAGTCAACAGACGAATGTGTAGGATACGCTAAAAGACATGGTTTAGTGGTGGAGCTTTTAGCGGAAGATGCAACCCGCTCTGACTTTGATTACTTAACAAAGGTTTTCCAAACCGCCGTTGATGCTGGAGTAGACAGAGTTATTCCATGCGATACCGTCGGAATCTTAACGCCAGAGCGTTCAGCAGAGTTCTTCTCGAAACTAAAAGACAAAATAAAGGTTCCAGTAGGCGTACATTGCCACAATGATTTTGGCATGGCCGTCGCCAACACAATTGCCGCTTTAGGCTCTGGTGCAGAAGAAGTACATGCAACCATAAACGGACTAGGGGAACGCGCAGGAAACGCATCACTGGAAGAAGTAGTTGTGACATTAAAGTCGCTCTACAAAATGGATATAAACATAAAAACAGAGTTGCTCTACAGTACCTCCCAGCTGGTTTCAAGATTAACTGGGGTTTATGTACAACCTAACAAAGCAATTGTCGGCGAAAATGCTTTCACTCATGAGTCAGGAATTCATACACAGGGGATGCTTGCCAACCCGTTAACTTACGAACCTATTGCTCCAGAATTGGTCGGTTGCAAACGCCGCATTTCACCCGGGAAACATTCTGGATCTCATGCAATACGCGCAGATTTAGAAAGCATGGGTCTCAAACCTAGTCAAGAACAGTTTAAGGAGATATTCCAACGTATCAAAGAGCTAGGTGATAAAGGCAAAACCGTCATGGATGCCGATGTGCTTGCTATAGCAGAAAACGTTATGGGCTTAAGCAAAGCTAAACCGATTCGGCTGGAAGAAATGACATTTGTTGGTGGCGATAAAGTAACGGCAACTGCTTCTGTACGACTCGCATTGAACGGCAAGGATGTATGGGGTGCAGCAGTCGGAGTAGGCCCAGTAGATGCAGCCATAAATGCGGTCAAGAATGCTATTGCAGAAGTCGAACCTATCACGCTTGAACAATATATGGTTAAAGCCATTACAGGCGGCACAGACGCCATGGTCGAAGTAGAAGTGCGAATGCGCAAAGGCAACAGAGCAGTGACAGCTATGGGAGTCCGCGAAGACATAGTTAAAGCAAGTATGGAAGCAGTCTTAAGCGCTATGAACGTGTTAACAACAGACTACAACAACAAAAAAAGCCACAGCTAAAATATGCACTGAATTTTTTTCTTAGTATTTTGCAAGAATTTTTCCTAAGTCAGTAATACAATACTAATAATTCAAGTAAGCAAACTTAAGTATTACCAAAATAATAAGTATTAATAGTGATAGATTTGTTTGAAGTCATCAGTGTTACAAAAAAAGGACAAGCGACAATACCCAAAAAACTAAGAAAGAAATACGGAATTAAAGACAAAATATTAGTAGAAGACAATGGAAAAGAAATAATAATAAAACCTCTTCCATCTCCAGATGAAGCCTTTGGTTCATTAAAATCAATGTTCAAAGGAAAAACAGCAAAGGAATTACTCGAAGAAGCAAGAAAAGAAGAATTTACGCAAGATGAAAAGTGGATTAAACGTGCTAGAGCGGCTAACATTTGATTCTGAACCTATTTTAGCCTTTTACTTAGGTGAAGCAGGCGGCGAAATAGTTAACGAATTCCTAAAAAAAATTCAAAAAGGCGAAACTGAAGGTTACATCAACGTAGTTAACTTAACTGAAATTTATTACATTTTATCAAGGGGAAGCCCGTTGATCGCTGAAAAAACCCAAAGAGAACTCCGTTTATTCGGTTTAAAGGTTATTCCAGTAGAAGATAACGGTTTATGGCGCGAAGCTGGAAAAATAAAATGCAACCATTCACTATCGCTTGCAGACGCTTTCGCTGTTGCCACAGCTCAGAATTTAAAGACCAAACTTGTAGTCGGCAGCGACAAAGAATTCAACAACATGGATGTCCAACTTCTAAGAATACGTTGAATTTTACCACTACGCGCTTATTTTTGGTGGTGGACGCACTCGTTTTCTGCCGAGTTTAATGCGTAGCGCGATGCGGTAGAGTTTGCGCAGTGACTTTACCAACTGCTCAAGGGTTGGTGCTGAGGAGAATATGAGTGGTATTTGCTCGTACTCAGCTATTCGTATGGCTTCTGCGTCAGGCGGAGTTTTGTGGAACACCACAATCCTTGGCTTTAAACTGCTGACTCGTACAATCATCATGGGCAAGGCGCCTGTTTCTACATTTGTGAAAATGAGTGCGCGATCAGTCGTAGCTCCGAAAAGCTGGGTGTACTCCGAACCTGAGTAGGTTTCAACCGCTTTGGTGCTATCGATAACTGTGTAACCATTCACTTCTTTAACATACTTATCTTTACAAGCCACTACTTCGCCGTTAATTGCCCTGCACAAATACTCAACTCGAACTGGAATAGGAAACTCACGCAAATCTACCACAGCCATACTTGGTGAACTAGTAAGTCTGGCGAATTCCCGAATAAAGCGGCTGCCTTTTCCTTCATCAATGTGCAAAAGCGAGAGCACGAATCGTCTTATGAATTTGGCTCCCGGACTTTTTCGTCGCCCACTCTCATAGTCGCTAATAACACCTGAAGATGACAACCCCATAGTCTCGGAAAGCGTCGTTTGGGAAACAGCGAAAAGCTCTCGCCATTTCCTCATAGTAGATCCTGGTTTGCCTGAAAGAATTATTTCTCCAGCAATTCTTCTTGCTAAAACTTCCCTGAGGCTAGGCGATACTGACATTAAGTGGCTCCACGGTTTGCACTCTTCTCTTAAGTTAGACATATAAAACTTTAGTGCCTTCAAAAAAATAGAGAATCAACGGTTAAGCTCTTTTTCCAAAAAATTATGTATATTAACTTTGGGGTAAAGCATGGATTTTTAGTTCTTATTAATTTGAGTTATCGCTTGCTGCATTTTGAAATTCTAAATTGATTTATTAGGAAGTTTTGCGTAGTAGAGGAGTAACGTTCCCAGTCGAAAAGACAGCAAGAACGTTCCTCGCAATGAAAATAAAAAGGAGTTGATATATATGGCAGAAAAACCAAATGATGTAATCTTCGTTGGAAACAAACCACCCATGAGCTATGTACTCGCTATCATAACAGCATTCTCTTCAGGCGCAGGGAAAGAAATTACCCTAAAAGCAAGAGGACAAGCAATTACTACCGCCGTTGACGTTGCAGAAATTACAAGAAGCCGCTTCCTAAAAGACCTCAAAGTAACAAAGATCGCAATCGGCACCGCAGAGATGCCACCAAGAGAAGGCGAAAACAGGTCTCGAATGGTTTCAACGATAGAAATTACTCTTACAAAAGAGTAAACCATGGCGAACAAAAACCATTAACCTGGGAGTATAAGCTCTCCAATCTTTTTACATATTAATTTTTTGTACTATTTTTTCATGTAAATCTCAACTTTCTCTACAATTTGACTGAAAGCTTTAGCTGCAGATGAATCTTTGTGTGCAATAATAAATGGGTGGCCTTTGTCCGAATCCGCTCCTACGGTAGGATCTATAGGAATACTTCCTAGAAAGGGAACACCAGTTTCTTGAGCCATTTTTTTGCCGCCTCCTGACTGGAAAATCTCGGTTTTTTTTCCACAATGGGGGCAAACAAAACCGCTCATGTTCTCTACAACGCCAATTATGGGCATTTTCATTCTTTCAGCGAAAGTAATTGCCTTTTTTACTACTGTACTTGAAAGGCCTGTGGGCATGGTGACGATTACAACTCCGTCCATTTCTGGGAGAAGTTGAGCAATGCTGAGTGGTTCATCACCGGTTCCTGGAGGCAAATCGATGAATAGATAATCAAGTTCTCCCCAAACAATATCAGTGAGGAACTGGCGAATTGCCCTCATCTTTAGTGGTCCACGCCAAATTGTAGGAGCCTCCTCTGGCAAAAAGAAGTCAATAGACATAACTTTCATACCTAACGGGCCCTCAACTGGGAAAGCTCCTAAGGGACCAGTTTCTACGATTTGACCTTCTAAACCAAGAAGTTTAGGAACACTTGGCCCATGAATATCCGCGTCTAAAACGCCAACTTTGTTTCCCATTTGCGCAAAAGCGGTTGCCAGATTCACGGTTACAGTGCTTTTTCCTACGCCACCTTTACCGCTTATAATGGCAATTTTATGTTTAATTTTGCCCATTCTTTCTTTTAGATTCTGTTGTGATTCTGTTTGCTGATTCTTGTAAGCTTCAAGTTGAGCCATGTTTCTTTCTAAAGCCATTCAAAAAACACCAATTTACAAGTTGTTAAGGTTTGATTCTTAAGTGAGCTAAAAAAGTTTGCGGTTGATTGATACTGCTGAGTTACCACAAAGGTAAAAAAATTCGAGAAATATTTTTTATGCTTCCTCAACCGAGGATAGCTCAAACTTGAATAAATCTCCGCCCTTTTCTTTAATTATTTTTATTGTTTCTTTGTCTGATACTTTGGCCATACTCTTTTCTTCTTCAGGAGACATTTTCGCTTTGAACACTCGAAATGTCGCCACATAATTTTCTCCCTTTTCCATTTCTTCTAACAAACTGCTGTTAGGCACATCGAGTACAAAAGGCACCATCGTCTCCATATCCAGTGCATCAATTTCCCGAAGTTTAAGGTCTATATCAATAACATTAATTCGTTTTGTTTTGAACTCATAAAATTCCCACTTAGGCTCTTTCATTATTTTTTACCTCATATTTGTGTTATTATAGCCTATTTATATTGATTTTTCATTGCCTCGTTTGACAAAAGAAGAAATTCACGATAGTTTTATGGATTCACAATTAAGTTGTTAACCCACTTTATAACCTATTTTTCGCAGGAACCCACGACGTTCAATGATGTCAGCTTCAGTTTCTATGCCTGTACTTTTTAACCCGTCAACAACGCCAATAATGCCTCTTCCCTGAGCAGTTTCAGCAACTATTACTTCTAACGGGTTGGCAGTGGCCGCGTAAATTGTGCACACTTCAGGCACAATCTTGATTTTATCAAGAACATTAAGAGGATAAGCATTTTTAATGTAAATGAGAAAGCTATGGCCACAGGCAATTTCAAGGGCTTTTTGTGCAGCTAAACGGCGTAGTTCGTCATCGTTTCCTTCGTGGCGAACTAGGCAAGGTCCAGAACTCTCGCAAAAACCCAAACCGAATTTAATATTGGGCACAGAATTAACCAGTGCCTCGTAGAGGTCTTCAGCGGTTTTTATGAAGTGTGCCATGCCAATGATTGTGTTGCAATCTTTAGGCGGGTCGACTTTTACTGTTTTTATCTCCAATTTTAAGCCTTCCAACTTACTGTTAATCGTTTCTAGGGATATAATGTTTTAACCAATCGCCTTTAAGCTGGCAAAACCTAAATATCAAAGAATTGTATCTGATTCGGGAATGCACGGGCTGGTAGTTCAGCTGGTATGAACGCTTGACTTGCACTCAAGAGGTCGGGGGTTCAAATCCCCCCCAGTCCACCAGAATAACTCCCGGACATTTTGGGGATTTATTTTCTTTTTCTGAATAGCTTGTTGCCGCTAAAGTCGCAGACAAATTCAAAGCCTGCGTCTATAAGTTGGCAAGATTCCAATTCAGAGTGTGCGACACGAGCTGTGAAGTCATCGTCTTTGACACGACCAGCTGAGTGTAAAGCAGTGTGTTGTTGATTGATTTGTGAGTAACCTTTTGGCTGATGGATTATAGCTAAGAAAAAATATCACTTGCGATATAAGGCTTCACCGTCCTTGCGTCAAATCTACTGCTCACCTAATACTGCCTTGAACGCCCATAAACAAGCGAAAATAGGGGTTTTGCGGGTTAAATCACGAGGCTGATCAGGGTTCAAATTCGCACAATCCAATTGCACGCCACTAAAAAAACTCCTAAGGTCTTCTAAGGATTGGCGGGCATAGAAAGAACCGCCTTAGAATTATTATGTTTGTTTTTATAGGTTCTGATGATTAGATAATTAACTAAAGACCTTCCTCTATACCCCCCAATTTATTGAAGGCCTTTGACGCACAATTCTTCAAGAGCCTTCAATGTTCTGTTCCCAAGTCCCTTATCGCCGGAGAAAAAAGTGCCTGACAAGAATGCTGGGCGGAATTCTTCCAAAGTTATCTTGATGCTTCTAAAAGGAGCACAATTTGTCTCTCTCCTTTAACTCGTTTTTGACCACTTAGTCTGATGAGAAATACGAGCTGATAGAGGCGTCCAATTTGAGTTAAGCGAGTTAAATCATATTTGCCAAGCAAGTTAGCTGCTTAAAATTTGAAAGGTGAGAGTTAGGGCGTTTTCTGCCCTTTTGCCTTGAATCGAGCGCTGTTCAGTTTTTCAGTTAAAGAATTAAGCCGATGCTTGAACTCTTCAGGAGATTCAGCGTTGTTAAAGACTGCCATCAAAAAACCTCAGTCACCTAAGTCCTACCCTAACTTTGTTGTCGCTCCGTGCAGATTTTTTGGCAAAGCACATGGTTTAGCTCCTGCTCAAGACTCCGCAGCTTCTTCTGTTGAGCCAACATGATAGACATGACCATGGGTTCAAAAATTATTGGATTGGTGGCGCAACTGCTTGCTGAAGCGAGACTGCGGCAACTATCCATCATCTGGTCAAAGGCTTGCCGATCTTCTTCGCTCGCCAATCCATCTTTGAAATTTTTCCATTTGCCAATCTCGACTTCCAAAGCCATTCTATAAGAAGGAATCGTCTTACCCAACTCCGACACACCTCCATAACTCTACTATCATTTTCATAAACAAACACCTAGTTCGAGCATATCGCCTAAACTGTTTAAAAAGCAATTCAAGAAACATGTATTCGGGGCAGTAGAGAGAAGAGTGAAAATGAAAGTTAGATTGGACAAATGGGTTTCAAATAGTTTGTATTTTTAGAAAGGGTTTGCTGAGGCTCTGGAAAACAAAGGAGAAAATAAAGCAAATGCAAATGCCCTATCTTCCAAATGCTATAGCTATCTCGTGAATTCTAACCAGAGCCTGCTCAGCCCCACTCTTCGTCCGATTATTTTTCTTCTTGACTAAAAAAAGGGAAATTGATTTTTTTGGGATGCAATTTTTTTAAGCTTTCTTTCTGAGGATTAGAAATCCGACGACCGCGACTGCGATGATTATCGCGATTCCTACTGCTAATATGTATGTCAATAGGTTTGCATTTGTTGCTATGTCTGCTAATGTTGTCGCTTGCGGCGATGCTGTTGCTGCTGGACCGCCGACAACCATAGTGGTTTCAGCAGTTGATGGCCAGTATCCGTTGGTACCTGCGAACGTGGAGGTCACAGTATAGATGCCTGGAACGTTTGGAGGCGTCCAACCGAAATGATATGAGCCACTTGCATCAGTTGTCGCGCTGCCAAGGGTTACGTAGTTGCCGTTAGGATCAAAGCCAGTCAAGGTCACTGTAACACCTGTGAAGTTGGTTGGTTCTGCTTGTTGCTGGTAGACATAGCTCATCCACGAGCTCATGCTTGTATCGGAAGCACACGGAACTCCGTTAGGAAAGTCAGCTGCCTGCTCAGTTTGCTTTGTGCCAGCGGCAATATCCATCACTGTTCCTTGGATAACTACTTTTGTACCTGCTGTAATAGCATCTTGTGGTGCCTGTACTGTGGTAGCGCTTGGTCCTCTGCCAGCACAGTAAGCTTGCATGTCGTAACCATTAAGGAATACTGCATAGCCGTCTGCGAGAGCTGGCGTGTTCATACTACCGTAATCTGAAAGTGTCCATACTTCTTGTCCCGTAGTGGCGTTAATAGCGCGCATCAGTGCTCCTTTGTAAATCGGGTCGGTGACCGTGTGCTCATTACTCATCAGGTATACTATTCCGTTGCCACTAATAGGTCCAACGTAGTTCGGATATTCACCGTAAGGGGAGCTTAAGCTATAAGTGCTGTTGCCTGCGCCTCCGTTACCGTAAGTGAAGTCTAAAGCTCCAGTCAAATCGTTATAGGCGTACAATACTCCTCCCATTCCATCAGCGTAGTAATGACCGTAAGCCAGTGCACCGAGTATACCGTAGCCAAGCTCATAGTATTGGAGACCAGGTGTCATGGTTGCAGTTGGACCCCATATCTGTGCGCCTGTGTTCAGATTAAATCCCACAAATTGCATTGTTTCCTCATAATATTCAACGAAGGTGCGGGTTTGCCAGTCGGCGCCTTGAATGCTGATAGTGAAGTTGCCTGCTGGTGGATTGTAGTTCTGCATCCATAATATCGAACCGATTGCTCCCCGAGACGCGTTGAGGTTAATGGCGAAGAGTGTGTATGGAAGTTGTGGCCAGCCTGTTGAAGTTGTCGAGAAGCCAACAGGTAGAGAGCCGTTTCTGCAAAGCATTATGTCACCAAAGTTAGCTGCAACTACAGTTACTGGATTTGTTCCGGATTGTGCATAACCATCAGCTCCTGCGGTTCCTTGTTCAGTTGGTGTTACTAGCAGTCCGTTGGCGGTGTTATAAGTGGGTTGCAAAGGCATGGTGTTGAGCCATGGTATCGAGACGTTCCAGTCGTAAGTGGTTTGAGCCATGGTATTAGTTGGATATATAGTGCTGGAGTTTAAGGGGATGTTTGCATTGGCTATGATTGAGGAACCATACGGGACGAAGACGGTTGCACCGGGGGCGCCTGGTGACGTAGGTGGTAGTGTGGCAGTGGTGCCAAACGGTGTTATTGGAACACCTGTAGATGAAACGAGTGCTCCGTTGGTTGCATTTATGATTGATGGGTTAGTACTTCCGCCCGAGCTGTATGGGTTTACATCGTATTGCCATATCTTAGATGAGTTCCACTCTTGTAGATACCACTGTGGATTCGTCGAAGTGCCGCAGTTGGCAAAGACATATCTGATCTGTTCGCTGCTTGGGCCTGGTACAGTCGCAGTTGTTAGAGCTGTGGCTGGCTTGCCCATCTCTAGCTGGCCCGTCGCGGGTGCAAATCCTGGAACATTAGTGATGTTGAACAAGCATGTACCTGTCAATCCATCGAAAACCTCCCACATTGAAGGCAAACCGGTTACACTTCCTCCTATAGGTGAGAATAGCATTGGTTGGAATGCGCCGTGTTGTTCGCCGTTCCAAAGGTTGTAGATGTAAGCGAATGATATGCCATTTATATTATTCGAAGACCAAATAAGTTGTCCTGTTTGCAGGTTGATGCATTCCTCTGGCCCAGTTCCGGTGACTCCTACTGTGCTCTTGAAGTACATCATTCCGTCTACTATTATCACTTGACCTCCGAACCCTGAGAATGAACTGGCGAATCTTCCAAGATAGCAAGAGCCCTCGAAGTAGCCAACTCCTTGAGCATCAGTATACAGGTTTCCTCCGACTGTTCCACCTGATGTCAGCGGCAGCGTCCACATGACGTGAGGAGTCAGAGGTCCTACAGAATCGCCATGAAACACTGAGGAGCTAGTATAGCCTGCTGCTTGTGGTGAACCTGTGCCTAGCCAGTCAGACGAAATTGTGTACCAATTAGAGTTCTCACCGTATATTGGTCGAGTCCAGTAGCTTGTCGGCATCGGTTCGCTGTTTACGGCTGATGGTATCGGTGTTTGTTGAACAGTGACTGTTGTTGATGCGCTGCTTGGCAGATAAGTGTCGTTGATTAGTATTGAACCGGAGTAGCCATTGCCTCCTGCTCCATATACTTGTCCTGGGTAATTAAAGGTGAGAGTGTACGTGCCAACCTGAGTGGGAGTGAAGGTAGCGTACACATTTGATGTTGGATCCCAGACAGTAGGCCAAGTCTGCGTTGTGTTTGTGCCGTCAGGCGCTGTGATAGTGAGCTTGAAGTTCTGGAATCTCCAAACGTTTGATG
The DNA here is from genome assembly GCA_963833575.1 of Candidatus Bathyarchaeota archaeon. Lineage (GTDB taxonomy): Archaea > Thermoproteota > Bathyarchaeia > Bathyarchaeales > Bathycorpusculaceae > Bathycorpusculum. Next base: position 299,492 of record CAWHXY010000004.1, read on the forward strand.
TCAATGATGCGCTTGCTGTGGCGCCAGTCGTTCCAGGGAGAGCAGTCGTTCCGCCAGCTGCTCCATAAACAGCGTTGAGCCAGGCATAAACAGTTTCTGTTTGACCGACACCTATAGGGCTTGGCGTCGCTTGAATGTAGGCATATGTTGGAATTTGCCATGCGGGTGTATGTGCTAAGGCATTTGGTATTAGTGCCATTGAAGTTGCCATTGAAAGTATAAAGAATATTGCAATCAATATAGCTGAAATTTTATTTTTTAGTATTTTCATTTTGTGTTTTTCTTCCTTTCTATTTTTGTTTCGATTGAGAAGAAGCTGAGAAAGATGCCTCTTCCCAACTACTTTGCTCTCTTTATCTTTGAGTGTAAATAATTTGCGTAAAGCATTTGGGGAATAATACAGCAAAAAACTACCATTTTTTAAATATAAAAGAAAAAAATTGTAATGAAAAAGGCAAATTCTATTCAAAAAATCCTAAAAAACCTGTTTTTACGTACACGCGAGTTAATAGTCTTCAAGAGGAAAATTCATTAAATAACTTGCATATAAAACTTAACTATTTTACCAAAATTATAAATTCTAAAGCTTTTTATCTACATGCACCATGAAAAGCTATTCAGGAATATAGATGAGTGCTAAAGCAGAAATTGACGAAATTGACATCATAATTTTGAAGGAACTAATTAAAGATGCGAGAACAAAATGCACAGAAATAGCAAGAAAGTGCGGGTTATCAGTTCCTGCCATAACAATGCGAATAGAACGGCTAAAAGCAACTGGTGTAATAACCGGAGCAGCACTTTACATAAACATGAGCGTTATAGGCTACCTTCAACCAGCCACCATAATGATAGAAGCTACTCCTGACCAAGAATCAACAGTCATCAAAATAGCAAAACAGCTGTCGAATTTAGTGATGATAGATAGAAGCGTTGGCATGAGCAATTTAGTCCTTTTCTTAGTTGCTGAAGATATAAAAAAAATAGACGCAATAAAGCAGAGCATTAAAAAACAAGCGAAAGTAGGAAAAATACAAGTCAGCTTCTGGCACACTCCAGAGTTTATCTTTGAAAATATTGACCTTCAACAAACAGGATCTTGAAGTCCATGGATAAGATTGATGAAAGCATATTAAAGGAAATTACAAAAAATGCCCAAACACCTTTTCTAAAAGTCGCAGACAAACTCGGCATTTCATCTAAGACTGTTAAAGAAAGGTACGAAAAAATGAAGAAGAATGGAATAATTCTACGTCAAACTATTACACTTGATCTTTCAAAAATAGGGTATCAAGGCAAAGCGTACTTAGCAATTACGAATTCCCCAGACCAAGATAGAGCAACGACCATAAGAGCCCTGAAACGAGTGCCCAACATATTCATGATAACAGAAATCGTAGGAGATTTCGATATTTTAGCACTTGCAGTAATTAGAGACCTCAACAGTTCAATCAATCTTGTAAAGGAAATCAGAGAAATCCCAAGCGTACAGCAGGTGCAAGTAGCTCTTGTTGCTGATGCCTCCTTCCCAGTTGGAGAGAGGTTTAGCGAACTTTTCATAAGAGAGACCCATTAAAGCAATTTGACTTTTTGCAAGCATGCGCTAGTATTTTTTTGAGAAACTTGGCACGCCCAGTTGCAATCGTTCCACTATTCAGATGCTTAGACATTTGGCACTAATAGGTAATGTTCCGTTGGTGTTTGAGTTGTGGGTTAGCACGCCGCGCTGAAAAAAAGGGATTTCGCGAGTGACAACTCAAGGGCTTCGAATCCCATCCCCGCACCAAATTTTCTTAAGCATTAAAGTCCTAATTATGTTGAGAATGCATGAATTGGAAATGGAAGCTCCTATCGTTCATGGTCGTCATGATTATTGTGGTTTCAGGAGTCACAGTCTTCTTTCTAAACTCAGTGAATGCCCCTAAGCAGCAAGAATTGCCGATTCGCATCGCATGTGTTGGAGATAGTATAACAAATGATTCTGGTTACCCAGATGACCTTTGGATGCTTCTTGGCGCAAACTACAACGTAAGCAAATTCGGCGCGGGCGGTGCAACGGTAACGCTAAATTCTGAAAAGCCCTACATCGACCAAATTGAAATGCAGGAAGCAAAGAACTTCCAACCAAATATCATCATTATCATGTTAGGAACTAATGATGCTTACCCAGGCTTTCAAAGATTCAACGCAACCTTTGTAGAGGATTACAAACAGCTAATTGCCCAATTTCAAGCGCTGCCTACAAACCCGAAAATTTGGGTTGTTAAGCCACCGCCGATTTTCAATAACGGCACAGGGTTAAGCACCGAATTCTTTGATTCAACCATTATTCCCAGAATTGAATTGGTCGCAAAAGAAACCAACTTGCCCATAATCGATGTCTATTCAGTGCTGGCTGGCCATCCCGATTTTTTTGTTGATGGGGTGCACCCGAAAAGTGAAGGCGCAAAAGCAATCGCTTACGAGATTTACAAGGCATTAACTTCAACTTAATGCTAACTTTTGCCCATTCCGTTTTTGGTTTGTTAGATAAAACTTTACCCTACAACGATCACTAAAAAGGGATTTTGCGAGTGAAATCTCTTGCAGAGCGAGGATCAAATCCCCCCCCAGTCCACTCCAACACAAACTTTTCACTGACTAAACGATAGAATAAGTCAAACTTAGAAATTGTTTATTGTATTTTATAGTTCTGGTGACAAGCTATTTTCCCGAAGAATCTTTCTCCGTCTATACCCCAAGATTTTTGAAGGACCTTGTACATGCCGCCAAGCTCTTGCTGGGCAAACAAATCCGGATAGCAGTTCTATTTATTATCAATATTCTCAGTTCATAAGACTTATTTTCGAAGAAAAAGCAGAAGACTATTGAAACAACTTGCGCGTCAATGAAAAAATCTTAGGCTCTCTCGCGTTGATATTTCTTAGTTCAGGCTGCGTACCTGCTTACTTTCATTTTAAGCTTTATGCGATTGTGTTTTGGATGTCTGGTTTTGCTTTGATGAATGTACATATTTTTGTTTTGTCGCGGAAAAAATTCTAAGGCCTGCCGCAAATCGAGCAGTATAAAGACAACCAAGACAAATATTATTTTATACGTTCTGATGATGAGATAAAATTCAAAATACCTCTTCTCTTCTGCAGGAGTGAAATTTCAGAAGACTTAGTAGATTCACTACTAATTTATGTTTGGCGGATTTATTTCGCTCGCAACGATCAGAACCTGCTCCGTCAAGAACTGTTCCAACCAGTCAAGCCTATCGGAGCTGTCAAGTGCTTCTTTGTGTGCAGCCACATGAGTCTTAACGGCAATGCTCATGGCTTTCAAATCCGGAACAATTAAGATTTCAGAGCCGCATATACATCTTATAATAGGCATCCCTTTGTCACGTAGAGCGAGTTTGTTTTTGCGGTTTTGACCTGAATTGCAATTAATTTCTTGAGTACTTCGTTTTGTCATGCCCATTCAATCTAGACTTGCCCACTTTTTGGTCTGCAACGGGAGCAAGTGGATTTCCATATTATCCTGCAAAACATAAAAAAGATTGTGATAGGCTTAGCGCAATCACATGCGAATAATTCCTTTTATTTATTTAGTTTTAGATTCATTCTTGATTCTAGAGAAAAGTTTTATCAACAAAATGCTTGATTTCTTGAATCAAACAACCGCTGACTGGCTTTCTTTCGCAAATTTGATCAGCGTAGAGGCAGACTGAGTGAATTGACAAGTGCGATACGCCCACAAGCAGAATCATGAACAGCATGCCTTGACCATTTTTTTTTCACACGCATATAGCTTAAAATTCTCTTTCTTGATTCAAAATACATAATTTGTCAATTAACTGGAATCAAACAACGTGAAATAGCAAAAAGTTTATAAAAAATCAGCCCGTTATTGCACTGGAAAGACCACCTCTGAAACTGGAGAATCATGAGGCACAGCAGATGAGACGATCAAAACTAGAAAGTTACGTTGACATCCTCAAAGTATTAGCGCATACCGGTCCATTAAAGCTAACACACATCATGTACAAATCTAATTTCAACGGAAACATACTCAGAGAATATCTTGACTTTCTAATCAAGCAAGGCTTGATAGAAGAACGAACAATCAAAAAGAGACACTCACTTTTCGCCGTTACTCAACGAGGCATGACAGTGCTGAAGCATTTCCAAGAACTCACGCAAGAAATATCCGCCATAGAAGAACCATAAATTCAAACAAAGACCCGATTCTAATTGGGCTCAATAGGATAATACAACTCGAAATTTTGTGTATGAAAAACCTTTATGCCCAAGTTAAGAAGACGCATGAAGGTTTCCCTTGCAAGTGGGTGACCACTAAAGTAACATTTCAAGAGTATGTTCACTTGATGAAAGAGCAGGTTGGGAAAACAGAAGAAATTAAGAAGAAATTGAACAATTACGAGTCTTTGAAAGACTGAGGCAACAAAAAGTGCAAAGAACAAATCAGCAATAAGAAATTCAACACGATTAGCCGTTTGGAAAACTATGAGACAGCCTAACTCAATGCTTACAGCAAAAAACGGCCAGAAAAAGTCAAATAAGAACTGAAGATAGAACTGGAGCCGCTGCTCAATTTCAAGTTACATCGTTTGTTTGATACTCAGGCGGTGGGGGTGGAGGCGGAACATCTAACATTTTGTTTTGTTTTCGCTTTCTCACAAATAACCCAACTACGAACGCGGCGACAACTATAATCGCGACAGATATGGCAATCAAGTATACGGAAACGCCTTGGCTAGAATTGGCTCCTTTTTGTTCTGCAACGTTTGCCAGGTCCAAGTAAGTAGATACATCCTGAAGAGTAATCAAGGCTTGGGTCCAGTTTCCAGCGTTAGCTTGTGATGGTGCAAGGTCGTAAGCGGCTTGTGCCTGCTGCAGGTATGACTTAGCACTGGCAATTTGATAGTGGGTTCTGTTGGCCGTGTTCATTTGATTTTCAACCTGAGTTAACAAAGTGTTGTAGAGTTTTTCTTCGGCTGGACCAACCTGTATTGTTGAAGATGGAGAATCCCATGAGAAAGTGTTAGATGACGCATCTACACCGTCAACACCGACATAATAGGTGTGTAGACCCTCTGTAACGTTAGTTGGTATCTGAACTGAAAATGACTCTGAAAGAACTGAGTTGGAGGTTGAAACATAGCCTGGAGTGCTATTCAAGTTAACCCCATAGAAGCCATCTGTTGGCATCCAGTCAAAATGAATGCCTACGTAGTATATCGTCAGCTCTTGACTGCTCTGGAAAGTCACTTGTGCGCCAATTATGTCGCCACCATAAAAAGTGGAATTTGCCCAAGTAACGGTCGCTGACGCATCACTTGAGTCAAGAGCAAAAACTAAACCGCTAGAAACAAAAAGCATACTTACGCAAACCGCAATTAGAACTATTCCAAGTGATTTCAACGGGAATCTCCTCTCTCACTACCGCTAACTCTACAAACTATATAATTTTTTGCCGTGAATTGCTACCGATAACCGATTAAGAAATCTATCACAAAAACTTCTTTTTGTACGCTTGCTATTGAGAATAACTCTTAAGATCTTAAAGCTCCAATGACTCCGTCAAAGATAACGAACGCTTATTCAAGAAAGAAAAAAAGGCTCTTTGCGAGTGACATATCCACTCTGACTTCGTCTAAGTCCACCCAAGTCCACTTTCATGTTCTCTTAAATCTTTCTTTGTTTCTGAATAATTCTCAACGCAAAGAAGAGAGTGAACAAGAGTGCTAGAAAAACCACAAACCACACTGCAAAGATTTCACCAGTAAGCAAGTAGGTGGTTACTATTACCAAAAGCAACACTAAAAGAAGAATTACCATAAGTTTCATACGTAGATCCATATCTTCTTCCTCAAATCGTCTATTCTCTGTTTTATGGATTTAAGACTTTAGAAAATAGAATATGTCATAATAATTCATACATTTTGAAACCGAATGTATGTAGGTATGAAAATTATATTTATCTATGAAAAATTGTTTGTTGATTAAGGGTTTTAGAATTTCTTGACTTCTAATTTTACGATTTTGTGGCAGTTTAAGCATTTTGTATAAACTAGTTCAAATCCTTTGAGTATGTCAAAGTTTCTTTGTGTATACAATCTCTGGTTTCCATGTTCACAAGTTACTTGCCTAAAATAAACTATGTTGTCCTCTTCCATTAGTCTCCTTTCCTCGCTAATGTGAGAAGTTCTCCTTTCTCCTCAAACAAGGAAGTGCTGTTTAATGCTTAAAAGGGATATTTCGAAATCCGAAATATGTCAGCTGATTTTGAAGACTGAAAGCTAAGTCAGTTTCTTCCTTCGCGCTTAGCCTTTGACGATTGGGCTTCCGTTCTTGTAGGAGCATTGGATGCCGTATTTTTTTACGCATGCAAGGCATAGCACTGGGTCGCACAAGCTTGTGCTTAGGTATTTCTCGCCTCCATCGGGGGCAATAGCCACTAAAACTCCTTCTGAAAGCTCTTTTGCCTTTTGAAGGGCAACATGGAAAATTGCTCCAGAGCTAGGTCCAACGAAAAGCGCTTCTTCCAGAGCCAAAAGCCTAGCAGCCTCATCAGCGGTCTTGGGATTAACATAATGCACTTCGTCGACTAGCTCTTTGTTCCAGATGGCGGGTACGTACTGAGTTTTTAAATCTTTTAAGCCTTGAATTGCTGTTCCTACTTCAGGCTGGACAGCGATTATTTTCACGTGGGGGTTGTGCTCTTTTAGTCGTTTTGAGACTCCCATGAGTGTGCCTGACGTTCCGATTCCCCCGAAGAAGTGAGTTATCTGCCCGTTTGTATCTCGCCAGATTTCTTCGCCAGTGGTTTCGTAATGTGCCAAAACGTTTGATTGGCTAGCGAACTGATTGGGCAAAAAATAATTTTCCGGGTTCTTGCTAACCATCTCATGAGCTAAGTCTTCGGCTCCATCCATACCCTTGGGTCCATCGCTTAACACGATTTTGGCGCCAAGCGAAATTAGGATTTGACGTCTCTCAAGCGTCATCGTCTCAGGCATAACCAAAACAAGGTCATAACTCTTAGCGCGACAAACCAAAGCCAACCCGATACCCGTATTTCCGCTAGTTGGTTCTATAACGGTTTTTCTATGGTTAAGCTGCCCAGATTTTTCTGCCTGCTCAATCATGTATTTTGCAATACGGTCCTTAACTGAGCCTCCCGGGTTGCACTTTTCTAGCTTAACAAACAACTTGACTTCAGGATTAGAATTTAGGCGTCGTATTTCGACCAGAGGAGTGTTGCCGATAAGATCGAGAACAGTTTTGACAGTCAAGTAAATGCACCCTAAACATGTAAGATAGTTTAAAGGAACTATAAATCATGTGCTTGCAAAAATAGAAAGATTAGTTTAAATTTAAAGCAAACACTGTTTTTGTATATGAGTAAACAGTTGAAAAGATGCTGGAATACGGATGAACCGCTATACATCAAGTATCATGATGAAGAGTGGGGTGTTCCGTTACATGATGATAAAAAACTTTTCGAATTCTTGATTCTAGATGGTTTCCAAGCTGGTTTGTCGTGGTGGCTGATTCTTAAGAGACGAAACGAACTGAGAAAAGCATTTGACAATTTTGATCCTGAAAAAATGGCAAAATACTCATCCGACGACGTTGCACGCTTATTGAATGCACCCGGCGTAATCAAAAACAAATCCAAAATCTCTTCAGCTATTAACAACGCCAAACAGTTTCTAAAGCTTCAAATAGAATTCGGTTCATTTGACGCCTTCATTTGGCAATTTGTAAAAGGAAAAACAATCAACAATAAATTCACTTCTTTTTCAAACGTCCCAGCTGAAACGGAAGAATCTAGGGCCATGAGCAAAGAATTGAAGAAAAAAGGATTCAAGTTTGTTGGACCTACAATATGTTATGCTTTTATGCAGGCAGCCGGTATGGTGAACGACCATTTAGTTGACTGCTTTCGATATAAAGAAATCGTGAAAACTAAAACCAACGTGTCTCATTCTCCTAAGTAATTGAATATCTGAAATTGATCCATTTTCATTTTCAGGGCAAGATTTTATTTTCATTTTCAAGCATGGTATTAGATCATATAATCGAAAGTGGTGGTTTCACATGGTAAACAATTCGACTACAAACAAGGGTTGGTTTATCAAAGGATTAGGTGCAAAAGGGCCTGATCCGAACTTGAAAGAGAAATTAATGCTCTTTGGCCAGTTCATTGGCGATTGGAATATTGTCGAAGCCCACTATACGCAAGCCGACGGAACTGAAGTCAAAATGAAAGGAGAGGTTCATTTTGGATGGATCCTTGGTGGGACAGCAATACAGGATGTTTGGATGGGCTGCCGAGAAGGTTCTCGAAAAGTCACTCTTTTCGGGACAACTATTCGATTCTATGAGCCTAAGATAGATGCTTGGCGCAGCACTTGGCTCTTTCCCATCAAAGGTCTTGTGCAAACTTTCATTGCTCGAAAGGTCGATGACGAGATTGTTCTCGAGAGCAAGACTGATGAAGGTTACCCAGAAAAATGGATATTCTCTCAAATTACACCAAATTCTTTCAGATGGCATTCCCAGGAAACACATGATAACGGTAAAACTTGGCAGCTTACAGAGGAAATGCAAATCCAAAAGGCTGAAGCAAACCGGTAGCTTTCCGATTGTAAGTTAATTAAGTCAAACAAAGAGTATATTTAAGGGGCTAAGGCAGTGAAAATCAGCTATGAAAAATCTGAGAAGCCTTCTTCATCAAAAGTAACTGTTGGTTCAATAGCCAGAATGCCTGTTCCAACCGTTGATCCTTCAGATCATGTTTCTAAAATTGCTTCACTTATGGTAAATTGTAACATAGGTGCCGTTATTGTCATGCGAGAAACCGAACCTTTAGGCATAGTCACGGAGAAAGATCTTATACGAAAAGTAATATACGCGCATAAAAACGCTCAAGATATCGTCGCCCAGGAAATAATGAAGGCACCATTGATAACAATATCGTGGGATAGGACCATTGAGGAGGCACTCGAAATTATGCAACATAATGGCGTGAGAAGATTGGTAGTTCTCAAGGGCGAGAGCATGGTTGGTCTATTAACTGAGAGACGACTCTTGCATGCAAAATTATCAAACGAACCTAAATGAAACTTAAGAATTTGTGCTGACCAAGTGTTTTGATAGATATTGTGACGCGGTCAAATTTGTATTTGAACCAAACTTAAAACAGCGGAATTTGCCGAGAAATAAGTGGTAAAATGAGTTGAATCTCTTGTCAAAAATCTATAATAATCCTGAGGTCCCAATCGAAGTGAAAACTGGTGAATTCTTCACCATTTCATTGGAGTCGAATCCTACAACAGGGTTCATATGGGATGCGAAATATGATTCTACACTCATCGAAGAGCTCAAATCAAAAAGTTTTATTCCAATTTCCAAAGCATTGGGTGCCGAAGGTAAAGAATTATTTGAGTTCCAGTCAAAAAAAGTAGGTCACACTTTCATTACTATGAAATATAAAAGGTCTTGGGAGAACGAAACACCGCGGAAAACGTTGATTTTCAAAGTCGAAGTTAAAGAATAGGGTTTTTGAAGAAATCGAGACAGTGGATTGAGTGTAAGAATCGATTGAAGGTCAATTGTTTCTCAATTCTAAAGAAAAATGATTTGTAGAAAAGGCTTAAAAGTTCAGACATCATTAAACGCTTGTAGAGTTTTTAGGGGAAATACAAACATGTCTATGAAAATTCAGAGATATGGTTGGATTCCAGATCTGCCGGATCATCGAGACTATATGTTTGCTGCTGCGCCTGAATTCCTTACCAAACTTCCGCCAAGTTACGATTTGACAAGCCTGTGCCCCCCTGTCTATGATCAAGGCCAATTGGGAAGTTGCACTGCAAATGCTATTGCAGCTGCAGTCGAGTTTGATTTAATGAAACAGAAACAGAAGAATATTTTTGTTCCATCGAGACTTTTCATATACTATAATGAGCGTGTCATTGAAGGTACGGTGGCTTCAGATTCTGGTGCTCAAATCAGAGACGGCATTAAGAGCATAGCAGCACAAGGTGACTGCCCTGAAAAGCTTTGGCCCTATGTCATCGCTAAGTTTGCGGTTAAGCCATCAACAAATTGCTACAGCCAAGCCAAGAAATACAAGGCGATTAATTATCAGAGACTTGTTCAAGATCTCAACCAGTTTAAGGGATGCTTGTATTCGGGCTACCCATTTGTTTTTGGATTTACTGTCTATGAAAGCTTTGAAAGCCAAACGGTTGCTCAAACTGGTCACGCACCTATGCCAGCACCCGAAGAAAGATCATTAGGGGGACATGCTGTAATGGCAGTTGGATACGACGATTCAAACCAGTGGTTTACAGTTAGGAATTCTTGGGGGAACAACTGGGGAATGAAAGGTTACTTCACTCTGCCCTATGCATATTTTCTCAATGACAATCTTTCGAGCGACTTTTGGACGATACGCGTGGTAACATAAAACAATCTTCCATTTCTTTTTTTCCCATTTTGTTTAATCCCAGTTCCTTCGCTTGTTTTTTGATGGTTTTCAGTCTATCTGTACTACAAGTTTATCAAAAATCATTGCTGGGCAAAGCTTAAAGACAAAGATCCCCGCAAACTAGAGATATTGAGTAGGTAGCATGCAGGCGTTAAGTATTGTTTTAGTATTAATCAGCATCGGAACCATGGTAGGACCAATTGCAGGAGCTGTAATAATCTATAGAGATAATTTGTCTCAACTTGTTGTTCCGCCACAAATCAACAACCTCATCAATAATAACGACGGCAATAGCAATAATAACAATAATAATGGCAACGTTGGAAGCGGAAATTTCGGTGTGGGTAATAGTGGCGGAGGATTTCCAACACCAACCTTGGTAAATGAACAAATTAACCTTGAAGCAAAAACCTTCACTGTTACCTTTAACGTGACAAATAGTTTCAATTATGATTTAACCGTAAATTCATTGAACGCTACCGTAGAAAGTAGCCAAGACCACTATCAACTAGGAACAATCAGTTTGGGCTCGCCCGTTACAATAGTTGCTAATCAGAGTTCACTAGTAACAGTTTCAGGGGCATGGACACAGGAAGCAGTAGATCACGTACAAAATAATTTTCCAGACGCTACATCGATTAACGTTGACTTAGCCTACGTAACGATAGATGTAAATGGCATAATAATTCAACAAACTCAACCGATAAACGTAGGCGAGATTCCTCTAACTTGAACCGGTGTGCCTGATGCTAAAAGAAATAGCGTTAAACAAAATTAACATAATTGCCATGACTGCGGGAATTTCCACTCTATTATTAATAGCAATTTCAGTTTTTGTCCCCTGGTGGCAATTCACTGTTGGAAAACCAACAATCGCACTAATTAGTTTCTCACCAGTAAACTTCAACCTTATGCTCTTGGGAAACTCAATGGCAATACCGTTGATTTGGGCGACTAATCTAGCATGTTTTCTAACGTTGCTTTCTGGCGGGATCATAATGTTAATTTATTCTTTGAAACCAAACAAATCTTACTCAAAAAAACTACTTGGATTTGGATATAAACAACCGGTGTTTTCAGTCATACTCTTTGTCGTCGAATTAATTGCTTTGACCATAGTCGCAAATAGCGTTGCAGGATTTAATGTTCCTATACAAGGCGCAGGTGTACTCCAGATTCCACAATCAATAACCCAGGGAAGCGGCGTAAACATATCAGTCAACGTTTTGGCAGCTTTAGAGTGGCCATTCTACTTTGGGATTATCGTGGCAGGATTATGCATTACGGCTCGGCTCTACCAACCAAAAAAATTAGCAGTTGTAGAACCTTCTGCACCTATTGTGGCTATGAAAAATTAACTAACCTACGCCTTCCTTTTTTTACTCTATTTAGGTTAAAAATTCAATGCGGTCAGCTCAAATTTGCCTCAATCATTTATTGCATTTGTTTTTTGTTGTTCTAGCCAGTTCCTTGATTTCATAACAGTTTTTCCAGCAAACTTCAATTCCAATGCATCTTCATAAGGACAGATTTCAACACATCTTGCGCAGAGCATGCATCGTGATTCAGTTACATCGCCCCCTTTCTTTTCATAAACGTCCGTTGCTCCAGTTGGACAAACACGCTTACAGACCCCACATTTAGTGCATTTCTCCTCGTTCTTGGTCAATTTTGTCAAAGCAATTTGTTTGAAGGGTGTAAAACTGCTAAATAGCGCTGTTAATGCGCCGAGGGGACAGATTCGACACCAGAATCGCCTAAAGATTAGAGCAACAATTGTGACTGCTATCAGGATGGCTAAGTTTAGCGATGTAATGTAGTAGCCACTTATCCAGAGTGGGCCGTAGGCTATCTGGGAGATGTATGACCACTTCATTGAGCCTATTCCAGCCAAGATTAAGATGCAAAGGGGTCGCATGGGGCAAACTAAACAGAAGGGCTCGTTGAGGGCACCAACATTTCCTGCTTCGGTTCCTTCTGGTCCGCCGGGTCTAGTGCCGGGAACAATTTGAGTGCCGAAAATCGCATAAGAAGCAAAAATAACACTGAGAATCAAAAAAACGGCAATAATGATATATCGTGATTGGCCAAGCGCCGTGTTTGTTTTTTCAGAAAAACGTAAATGACGTATTCGTGTAGCTTTTCGAATTCGTGTCAAAACATCCTGATACAAGCCAAAGGGACATAGCCAACCGCAGAAAAATCTACCCGCTATAATAGCTGCAACAGCTACCATACCCAAAACTATACCGATTTTTTCCAAGCCAGAAGTTGAATAGATTACTTCATAGCCTCTCGGATAGTTCCAAAATGGAAAAATGTAAGCTTGCAGTTGCCATATTGGACAAGTAACCGTTCGCCCATTAGGATAGTAACATGCCAAAATGGGGATAGAAAATCCGTCTGGAAACTGGTTTCCAAGTAAATTTGTTCCAACCAACGCACTTCGCGGCGAAGGACCCAAAGGAGCAAACAACGGCTGATTAAATGGACCTATAATGAGCCCCATAAAGACGGCAAATACAGCGACTATTTGAATAAAAAGCCTAAGAGAACTAACTTTTTTCGTTTTGTCATGAGTTAATTTATAGATAAGTAAAACTCCGACGATGACAATTGCCACGTAAACGGGTAATACGATACTAATCGGAGTTTCTGTAATCATCTTTGCACTTCTTCCTCGCGATATTTTAATGCTGGGCTTGGCTTCTTAGACTTCACCAATTCGTCATTGTTCGGAGACTTTGTTTCTCTCACTTTGATTACAACAGATGCAGCAACCACAACCGACAATGAAACAATTATTGCAAGCGCCACTGAATGCTGCTGATAGAAAGGCAAGTTTGAACCCATAGTACTGCTATCGAAAAAAGCCCAGTGGATAATACTGACATTTCCTGATGACGCGCCGTTGACAAAAATTGTCCCATCTGGCGAAATTGTCCATTCTTGCCCTTCGGGTAAAAACACAAAATTATTACCCACTATAACGCTCCAATCGACTGCAGTAAATGTCTCTCCCGCGGTGGCTTGGCCAAAATTGAAAACCTGTTTGCCTTGACCTTCAAGCGTATATAGTAGCAAAGAGCTCCGGCGCGTAAAATTGAGAGCCGAGTAAAAATCAATTGTAATGTTTGAATTTTGGGCTGAAACTGTAAAATTTTGAAGTGTCTGTGATCCAAGGAGATTTAGATTTGTAAAAGTCCAAGAGTCATTTTCAAGTATTGCTTTGGAATAAGTACCATTGACTGCGAAGCTTACAGTGCCATTGTAGAGGGGGATGTTGAATTTTTCTGTTGGGGTAAGAGTTAGGGTATTTTGTGCTTGCGTAATAGGATAAATCCATGGGGAAAACGAGAGAATAATAATTATGGTAACTCCAACTGAAACTTTGCTATTTATTGTTACCATACCCCAAGCCACGTTTCACAATAATAAATTACCATGTTAAGCTATAAGAGTTTTCTAGAAGCATGGTGATGACTCCGCAGATAAGAAAATGTGGATTTATCCGTTTTGCCTATTAATAAGAAATGCTAGATGAAAGTTAAATGAAGAAATCCTTGGTAATTGCCTCGGTACTTATAATAATCACAGTTGTAGTAAGTGCTTCAATACTTGTTTTTCTAAACAATAACAAACCCGCAAATCCCCCATCGACACCACGCTACACTTACGCGGTAGTTAACACGTATCCGCATGACACAAACGCCTTCACAGAAGGACTCGTGTATTCAGATGGCTCTCTCTACGAGAGCACAGGACTCAATAGCGCCTCATCATTACGCAGAGTCAACCTAACAACTGGGGCTGTTCAGCAAGAGGTAACGTTGCCAAGCCAATACTTCGGCGAAGGAATAACAGTTGTCAACAACACCATTTTCCAGCTTACATGGCAGTCAAACATAGGCTTCATCTACAATAAAACCACCTTTGCATTAATAGGAAACTTCACTTACCCAACAGAAGGCTGGGGCTTAACCTTCAATGGAACCCAGTTGATCATGAGCGACGGAACAAACAACCTCTACTTTATTGACCCAACCACTTTTGAACGCACAGGACAAATCCAAGTTCACGACGGAAACAAAACAATAGTAAACATTAACGAACTAGAATATGTCAACGGCGACGTTTACGCCAACATTTGGCATACAAGCACAATTGCCATAATCAACCCACAAACGGGACAAGTCAAAGGATGGATAGACCTCACTGGACTATCAAGCGCAAACGAAAACAACTCAAATTCCGAAGCAGTACTGAACGGTATCGCATACGACCAAAAAAACGATAGATTGTTTGTAACAGGTAAAGATTGGGCAAACCTGTATGAAATAACAATAATGCCAGAAGCCGCAATACCCGCTTAAAATAACGCTTATTTTAAACCGTTCTGCATTAGCTTCTTTCATTAATGCTGGGCTGTATAGTAAGAGAGAATTGCAAGCGGAACAACAAGAATATAGGAAACTAATGTTCCAAGCCAAATGCCCAAGATGGGAAACAAATAACGCACAGACACACTGAAAGGAATAATCGTAAAGATTCCACTCAAAACTAACGGTTTAGTCATAGCACGAGAGAATTCCGTACCCATGCTTCTATTCAAAATAACAAGGGTTGACGTGAAAACTGCTGGAAACGCAGCTGCGATACCTCCAAGGACGGATCCGCCAATTTGACTTAAAAGAACTGAAAGCAAAACAAGAGAGCCAGCGCCTACCCCACGTAAAATAACCTCATGAAATTTGTATGTCTTTTTTTCTCCTTTTAGATTCTGGATCTTTAGTTTCTTGAAGAAAAAATAAGTCAAAACTGAAATTACAGTTCCACCAACTAATGAAAACATAAAATCACTAAGACCGGAAACAACAATCAAGGCAGAAGCAGCAAACCAAATCATAAGAGAGAAGGTTATACCGCGAATAAACCTTTTCTGCGCAAAAAAAGCATAGAAAAACAGGTATGCACTCGTGACACCGAAGGCTAATGGGAAAACTGTTGTTGCCTGAACTGCAGCGTTTGAAGATTGGTTAATCCCTATAAAGAAAAAAGAGAAAGCTGATGCTGAAGGAAGCCCACCAAGGACGCCGCCTAAAACGCTGCCTCTCTTTTCAGCTACGTTAGTGATTATGCTTACCCAAAGGCTTCCAACCGCAAAAGCCAAAACAAGATGCAGAACTATTGAGGCATCAACCATAATTTCACTATTTGTCAACTTAATGTTTTATTAACTTTCTAGCGTGCTTTTGCGGATCCTGCCAGTTCATTTTACCATAGAAAAGGAATTAATCGATATCGAACCTTTTGGCAATATTCCAAGTAACCTTCCAAGTGCGCAGTCAAGAACTTTTCTTCCCCGACAATTCTCACGGCAATTGCAGCCAAAATAGGTGGAAAAGCAAGCAATCCCCAAAACGAGCCTAAAGCAAGAGGAGTAAAAAGCAACATTACAAGCGCTCCAGAATACATTGGATGACGTACTTTCCCGTATGGACCACTTGAAATTACTTTTTGCCCTTCATTAACCTCAACAAGGACAGAGGTATAGCTGTTTTCTTTGAATACTAGAAAAATCATGAAAATACCAAGCGCTGCGAAAACATCCCCAACTAAACTCAGGTAAGAAGGAACACTTGACCGTTGGTAATGATGGTCAATAGATGGAATGAGAATTAGCAGTATGAAAAAAATGCTTATGGCAGCTTGTGTGATTTTTTGTGTATTTTCTTTTTCAGACGCGCCAACCTTCAGTCGACTTGCGATGAGGTTAAGGTCTTTCTTTAAAAAATAAGCACTTACTGCTGTTATGCATGCTAAAAAGACAAGCCAATATACCCATGCTTGCCAATAATTCAGTGTCCAAGCAGGCAAAAACAATGCAACCCACAACAAAACCGCAAGTGCAGATAATCCCAAAATCGCCTGTTTGGTTATACTCAGACCAGATTTACTCATACATCGCCAACTCGGAAAATTACTTAAAGAGAATGTTTAAGCTTTGCACTCTTTGAGTTTGCCTAATTCTAAAGCGCCCTTAATTAATCGCTCCAACGATTCAAAATCAGAGTGTTGAACAGTGGTTTGCTCAAAGCTTACATAGTTGTTACTTTTTGCTTTGATAACACATCTTTCGAATTCTTCATGTAAAATATCCTTAGTCATAATTGGCTTACCATCAAGCAGTCGTAGATCACAAGTGAGGCAATATTCAAAATCAAACTCTAGCTTCCTTCCTTTGGAATTGTCTTCACCGAAGTATTTGATATCTTTCGCTAATTTACCAAAGTCGACATCGTCAAATTCAACAAACAACACCCGAGTCTTTTTAATATCATGCATATGGCTCAAAGTAGTCAATTCTCAGCGCCCGCTGACTCTCTCTTAATGACTTCATCATTAAAACGGTTTTGCAATTACTATGACGACTTTAAAATTATATATAATGGGTAATGGTTGATATGGTCTCTTGAATGTATAGTCACCGTTAGTTTGGGGGAAAATTGGTTGGATGAAGTATTAGACATGTTAGATAAGACTGCGAAGCGAATTCAGAAAACTTTGGATGAAACTAAAGAAGCCACTTGGAAGCAATCTGCGCTATACGAGCAAATCATGAAGTCACCCGAAGCATCGGACCACCAAAAAATCAAGGCATTTGTAAAGAAAACTCGCTATTTAGATCAGCTTGAAGCCCTGAACTCCCAACTCAGTTTGCTATATACTCTACAGATTTTTGCGTTTAAAGTTAAAGTTCTTGAAGTAACCGTTGGCAACATAAATGACCAACTTTCAAAATCTGGAATACTCCTAAAATCAGCAGAAATAGAAAACATAAAAACAAACATTGACTCCCTCAAAATCCTCATAGAAGCACAGTACGAATCCATGAAAGAAATCCACGAAAGCCAAAACAAAACCTTAGACTACATCCATTAAACGTTTTAGCTAGAACACATCTAAAACCTCATAAAAATAATAAGAGTGACGTGCTATTTCCTAGTTGGGAGAAAAACAGTCCTTAACTAAACTAACTGACTCTTACGCTCTGCCATAAAACTTACTCTTTTCATACAAAAACAAAAATAAAGAAAACAAAAGAAGGGGATCTTGCCATCTTTTTTATGATGAACCTGTGCTAGTTGGAGCTGGTCGGGTACCCAAGACTAGTGATATGCTAAGGGTTTGACTGTTTCGTACCACTGTTAAGTTCACGGTTTGTCCGGGTAATGTGTATTCTTCTAAGTATGATGATAGATCGTCCATGTTTCTGATTCGTGAACCGTTTATGCCTACTATTATGTCGCCACCTGTGTAAACCGTGGTGCCGTCAACTACGATTTGATTGGTACCTGTTTTGATTCCAGCTTTATCTGCCGGTCCACCATTTATCACTTGCTCAATTAAGACCCCGTATGTGACTTCTGTTCCCATCTGCTTTGAAATGTCGTAAGTCATGTCTGCTCCGCCTATGCCAAGGTATGGATGGGCATTGTACGTTCCGTTAGTTGCCAAAGCGTTGATTTCCCGCATTATTGTATCTGAGGGCACGGCAAAGCCTAATCCTTGCGAGCTAGTAACTATGGCTGTTGTTATGCCGATAACTTGACCTTCATAGTTGAGCAGCGGTCCTCCTGAATTGCCCGAGTTTATGGCGGTGCTTGTCTGTATAATGTCAGATATAGCATATGCGTTTCCTGTATCTTCAGTAATTGTTCGGTTTAGGGCGCTGATTATTCCTGTAGTCATAGAACCTGTTAATCCGTAGGGGCTGCCTATGGCAATTGCTTCGTCACCGACTTTCAAACTTGATGAGCTTACAATTGTTAATGGAACTAGTTCAGATTGTGGAGCGTCAGTCGAAAGTATAGCTAAGTCTGAGTATATGTCTGAGCCTAACACTTTGGCAGTGTAGGTGTTACCGTCTTGGAATGTAACTGTAACGTTTACGCCTCCGTCGACAACGTGATAGTTTGTGACAACGACATCTTGACCATTAAGATCATAAATGAAGCCTGAACCTTGAACTTGAGAGTAGGAAGCTTGATTGAACATGTTAGATTCTAATTGGAAGTCTTCAATAACTACTACTGAAGATGCCGCCTGCTGATATATCTCGGAGAGCGAATTGTTGTCCGTAGAATCAACAGCGACTGATTGGTTTGAAGTAACTGACGCAGATGAGTCTGAGCTTGCGGCTTGATTTGAGTTGCTTGTTTCTTGCGTTTGCTGGCTGCTACTTGCAGTTGGATGGTCAATATAGTATCCAGCTAATCCTGCTGTAAGGCTAGCTACAAAAAGTACAGTGATTATTAGAATGGCAAGTTTGACATTTCTTGGTTTCTTACTAGGAGTTTCCAATATTTATCCCTCACATAGGTTGCATAAGCCTAAAGGAATAAATATTGTTCCAAATCGCACCCAAATTAATTCTAAATTATATCCAACCCCACAGCAAATAAGCTATTTTCACATGGTAGAGATATTGAAAAAATGGAGTAGATGCTTTTCAATTTTAGGCAAAGCAAAAAGAATGATTTCTTCAGACTAACTCTGAGTTATTCCTTGAAATGACTGACTTAAACTGGCTTAAACTCTTCCTTAAGACTGGGATAGATACGGCTGCATGTATTTTCCGAGGAAATCAAAGGTTTCAGCATGGAAAAGATGGCTTTTGCAGTGGCAGTCTGAGCATCCAAAGCCAGCAATGGACTCAGCGTTCTTATCCAGTAGGCTGGCGATTTTGCATTCTTTTGGTTTGTTACCTTGCGTATAGTAGACGCCAATCACCTTTGCCTCTTTGTTGTTTAGCAGGTAGTCGATATGCCAGAACAAGCGTTTCTGTCTACTTTGGTGTCTCTTCACCCTTAGCTCAAGATTGTTTTGTGCTGAACCCACATAAGCATACAAGCCCGACGGGAAAGACAACAAGCCCAAGGCACCGATGTTCAGGCTTATTGTTTTGGCTATTTCGACGATTAGCACGTATATGCCCTTCAACAGCTACTCTCACCTAACTACACCAAGAATTACCTAAGCGTCTAATTTTAAGTCTGAGTTTTTTGTTGCCTTTTCTACAATAACTTGTAAGTAAAAGCGCTACTACGCAACTATTTCTACTGGAATAAGATAGAATAAGCGTTTCTTTTTTAGGTCATTTTTACTTGATAGAGCTGCGTTTGCGTTAAGAATTAAATATTGAACTAATTACTGTTGCTAAATGAGGAGACTGAATCTTGGATGAAGAAGAGTTCAGAAACTACTGTTTAGACAGAAGACTGGATGAAAAGACAATACAAGCGCACATCCAGATTGTTAAAGAATTCGAAGCTTTCTTAACAATAAAGTGCCAAAACAGAAGCATAGCTAATACAACTTCCGCCAATTTACACAATTTCGTCAGACACTTAATAGGCACAAATAGGAACACGTGGGATAACATGCTTCCTATAGTAAGATACGCCCGTTTCATGAACAATAAAAAAATAATTGTTGCTGTGCTGGAGCTTCTTGACGGAAGTGACGTTTTGGAGAACCTCTCAAACACCATAAAGCAGACAACAGGTAACACCAAACATAAGGCGATTTTCAAAGGAATCACGCTACCCCCTCTGGGCACTCTTCCAAAAGATAGGGCAAAAATAACTAAGAAGTTCATGGATAATCTTGAATCAGAATTGGGCGAAGCCAAGTGCATAGAAATTCTTTTAAGTGGACCTCATGCCGAGCCTAAGGAACAGTTCTTGCCTGAACAAAAAAAGTTCCTGAAATCTAAGGACATAGATGACTATCTTGGAAAGAAACATGAAGAATACGTTGCAGAGCTCAAGAACCATATGAAAGAAAAAACACTCTATTACACTCAGGAAATCACCAAAGAAGTTCTTGACTACGTAAAAGAAACTCCCACCTGTCAAGTAGGCGTGAGAGACGGAAACATAATCTTCGTCACCAAGATTCCCTACATGGCTAAGAAATATCTGCGAGAGAAAGACCCAAAGAAGAAGCGATATTATGCCTGCCACTGTCCGTGGGTACGTGAAGCCATAAAGTTAGACACAAAAATTTCACCCAATTTCTGCTATTGTAGCGCAGGATTTGAGAAACGTGTATGGGACGTTATTTTTGGTCAAGATGTCAAAGCAGATGTTTTAGAAACTGTCCTAAAAGGTGATTCAATCTGCAAATTTGCCATTCATATTCCCAAAGAACACCTTGTTTAAGAAAATGGCGGTGTCTACGGTATGGTAGAAGACCATCATGATAGTGAGATTGCAACCGAGAGACTTTTTCTGAAGCAATTCAGGAAAGAAGACCTTGAGTGCGAGTTAAAAACAAGTAGCGATTAAATTAAAGAAAAGGGCAGCCTGGTGGTTTTGAGCCACTCATGCGTGCAATGTAGTTTTTAGTGTTTTAGGCTTATTCTACGATCTTTTCCCAACTTGTGACTAAGTCGAGAACTTCTTGGCCTGCTTTGCCGCCGTAGCTCTTTAGGCGTTCGCGTGCGTCTTTCTGTGCAATCATTTGTTTTTGGAATTCTACCATTTGGTAAGCTTTGTCTGTTAAGTATAGGAGTCCGTCAACGCCTGCTCTTGCCATGCGAACTGAAACTGTTAGTAGTTCACTTGGGGTTGGACATTCTCTTGGATCGTCTCCGGGCCCAATGACATAGAGTGCAATGTTTAGTTTTACGTCTTTGAAGAGTTTCTTGAAGTTGCGAGTAAGCATTTCCCAATACCAAGGTGTTGCATAGTTTTTGCTAAACATAACAACTAGGAATTCATCAGTGAGTGGTGCGAGATCGTCGAAGTTGACGCCGAAGCGTTCATAGTTTGTAACTGGGTCTGGAAGTACACCTATAACGAATTGGCTTTTTGCTCTGTCACGTACGCGTTCGCTTGTTGCCGCCATGTATTCAGTGATTTCTTTTCGTCTCCATTCATACCAGCTTAAGCCGCTTTTTTCATGGAGTGCTTTGCAGCGTGGGCATATGCAGTGTCCGTGGTCTGCGAAGTGGATGCTGTTTAGCCAGATACCTGGGCTTTTTCTTGCTACGTCTTCCATGTAATCTAGTTGTTCTGCGCGGTGTTCAGGTTGAGTTGCGCATAGAACGTCCCATCTGACGTTAAAGTTGTCGTTTGTTCGCCATGCTGGACCTAAAGCTGATTGAGAAATCCAATCTGGGTGATTGCGTGCAGTTACGTTGTCTCCGAAAATAGCGATGTTGCTGTACATATCGGGTTGCGGTGGCATTCGCCTTCCAACTTCCGGTTTAACGCGGAAAAGGTCAAAGTCAAAGCCTGGAACTTTCTTTGCTTCAAACATGTATGTGCCGAATTTCATCTTGCTTCTACCTTTTTAGAAACCAAAACGTTCGGCGATGTTATAAAGTTTTGCATAAGTAGCCTAAAATTGTTTGGAAAGCACAAAATGCAAATTGGCGATTGCTTACAATGCATAATCACACCGCTAAACTTGTTTCGGCTGTGTTAAATCATCTGTTTTGGGACATAAACAGTGAAAAACCAAACAAGCAAGCATTCTAAATTTTAGTGATTATCTACGCAAGCTTTTTAGGGCAAAATCCCTTCGCAACAATACCAACTTAGCCTCCTTAAGGTGCTGCAATGAGCCAATGGCACACGAAAGAAACACAAGAGCTAATTCATGAACTAGGTGTTAACCCTGAAAGAGGCTTAGCTGATCAGGAGGCAGCACAGCGGCTAAACAAATACGGTAAAAACGTGTTAGTTAAGCCGAGAGAAATACGGTTTTTTAGTATTTTTAAAGAAGAAGTAACTGAACCCATGATACTGCTCCTAATCGCGATAGGAGTAATCTATGCTTATTTAGGAATTACAACTGGCAACGGGTTAACGGATGCCTTGACAATTATAGTTATAATTATTGTGTTGGTTTTTGCGGAAGTTTGGAACGAGTATAGAGCCAAACGTTCAATCGCCTCCCTTAAAAAACTGGCGCCTCCAACAGCGCTGGTTCTCAGAAATGGGCAACCCAAAGAAATCCAAACAGCCAATCTTGTTCCAGGCGACATTCTTATCCTGAAAACTGGGCAAAGGGTACCTGCTGACGCCCGATTGATTGAAGCATTCGGTTTAGAAGTTAACGAGTCCTCTCTCACTGGCGAATCTTATCCGGTAAACAAAGATGCAGCGGCAACACTGCCAGCTGAAACCAAAATCACTGATCAGTCAAACATGCTGTTCACTGGCACCGTTATTACCAGAGGCAGAGCCAAAGCAGTTATTGTTGCTACAGGCGTGCAAAGTGAACTTGGAAAAATCGCAGGCATAACAATCGCCGCAAAAGAACCAAAAACTACGTTGCAACTTGCGATGAAGCAACTTTCCAAAACTTTAGTATGGATTGCACTTTTCTTCAGCATCCTAATCCCTATCTTAAGTTATGTCAGAGGCATCCAACCGAACCCAGGACAAGCATTACTTTATGGATTATCCTTAGCCTTTGTTGTTATACCCGAAGAGCTACCAATCATCATTACGATGGTTTTAGGCGTCGGAAGCTATGCACTCTCACGCAAAGGCGCCATTGTGAAACGTTTACGAGCCGCAGAAGCCCTTGGAAACGTAACAGTCATAGCCACAGACAAAACAGGCACCATAACAGAAAACAAAATGCGGCTAGAACACCTCTACTTCGACGGCTCAATTCACAAAAGCCAAGACTTCAAAGAAAATGAAAAAGCAGCATTAAAAACCGCGTTCTTAGCCAGCGACACAGTTGGAAACGTGGTAAGTGGCGTAGTTTTGGGCAATCCCATGGCGCAAGCAACCTTGGAACGGTTGAGGCAAGATGGAGTCGATGCTCAAAGTGTTTCTAAAGGCTGGGTTCTGAAAGATGAGTTAAGCTTTGATGTTAAAAGAAAAATGGCATCATACATCTACCAATATGGCAACTCTACAGTTGTTTTATCAAGTGGTGCGCCAGAGAAAATTTTAGCTAACTCTACAAAAATCTTGCTGAAAGGCGAAGAAGCCCCCCTCGATGATGCCCTCAGAAGTGAAGCCAGTGAAGCTATGGCGCAGATGGCTCAGTCTGGTGAACGCCTACTCGGCTTTGGCTACCATAGGCTACAATCTGTCTCAGGGGACGATAGGCAAAATTTTGAAAGCGACATTGTTTTCGTCGGCATCTTGGGATTTATTGATCCCCCACGAAAAGAGGTCAAGGGAGCCATCCAAACATGCCAAGAAGCAGGCATAAAAGTCATAATGATTACAGGTGATCACCCAGAAACCGCCAAAGCCATCGCAGCCCAAGTCGGAATAGATAGCACCTACGTATTAACTGGAAACGAAATCGCAAAAATGACCGACGAAGACCTCAAGAAAGCATTAAAGAACACTTTTGTTTTTGCACGAGTCACGCCTGAAGACAAACTGCGGCTAGTTCATCTGCTAAAAGAAAACAGCGAAATCGTAGCTGTCACAGGTGACGGAATCAATGATGCCCCAGCCCTCAAAGAAGCCCACATTGGCATAGCAATGGGCATCCGCGGAACCGACGTTGCCAAAGAAACCGCAGACATGATACTAACTAACGACAATTTCGCAACCATCCAAGTTGCCGTGAAAGAAGGAAGAAAACTATTCAGCAACCTACGCAAAGGCGTCCGATACTACTTAGCCTGCAAAGTAGCGCTGGTTTCAATTTTCCTTGTCCCCATCATTCTGGGAATTCCGTTGCCTTTTGCTCCAATCCAGATTATAGTGTTGGAGTTATTCATGGATTTGGCTGCATCCGCCACTTTTGTTGCAGAACCCGAAGAAGCAGGCATAATGAATAAGCCGCCGAATGATCCGAAAGAGAAATTCCTAAACCAACGCATGATAAAAACCCTCATTTTAGGTGCTTTAAGCCTCTTCCTAGCAGTCACCATAACTTTTCTGTTTGCCTGGTACACAACTCACAGCATACCTTTTGCAAGGACAGTGGCGTTTGCGACATGGATGTTTGGCCACATCTTCCTTGCGCTTAACTTCCGATCTGACAAAGAACCCTTAGTAAGAGAGGGCTTGCTTTCAAACAAGGTTATGCTCCTTTGGGCGCTGCTCGTGTTTGTAGTTTTGCTCGTAGGCACATCACTTCCAGCTACGCAGACAGCTTTGCAGATCGCGAGTTTAAACCTGCAAGATTGGGTGCTGGTTATTGCTGTAGCCTTTGCGGCAACGTTCTGGATGGAACTTAAGAAAATCCTGAGGAAAAACCCTGATTGAGACTATCTTATGGGATTCTTTCCTAAATGAAAAGGTAGACGTTTCTGTTCTTTAATAATATAGGATAATTTCACGGCAACATTAGTGCTTAAGATTTGTGCTTCATAACGGTTAAGTTATTTTCCACGTAGAATATGCATTGGCTTGACAGAAGATGACTAGTCTTCACAAACTCGGAATTTTTGTTGTTTTCCTTGCGCTGATACTTCTTTCTTCCTGCATTTGTGGTGCTTACGCTCAAAACAATACCAATAGCACTCAAAATAACCAAACTCAAAGTCCAACTGAGACAGGTCAGGTTCCTGCGCCTTCAATAGAAAGCAATCCTGTGAGGCCAGGCGAAACAGGTTTCGGAATTACAGTAATTAGTGGAGATTTTAATTCCAACTGGTATGCAGTCAGAGGTGACGGTTCCTCAGGTAACAACTTGGAGGGCTTATACTCTAACATTCAATACGATATTGGCAACAGTCAAATGTGCTTTGAGACACAACTGGCCTCTAGTAACGATGGTGGTTCGGGAAACTTTGGAGTTGGACAACCAAATGCTACCAGCTCATATGCAATTTCTATTGACTGTGATGGCGCAATTATTCCGATAAATCTCTACAATTGTGCCTACTTCAACGAGTCAAGAACTAACGTTATCTATGTTGGGGATCTTCCTGAATTTAATAACACTTTTACATTTCATAATGTTTCGCTTGACACTTACGGTCATGGTTCTTCAACCGTTACAATATCGTTAACTCAGCAGTTTATCGCTAACTGGACTGAAATGACAGTTAAAATGGATACTGACGTAGATTTTTCCAATATGCAACTGTATTCTCCAATCACTCAGCAACCGATTAGTGCTGGAACCCCATTTTCCCTAACACTAATTTACACTGTCGACATGTCAAACTATACAGCTTCACAAGAACTCGGCCACGCAGTTAACTTTCAACCCACAGTAACCCCAACACAAATCTATTATACTGGCGACAATGGTTTTGGCTACCAGTATGAAATGGCTAATATGAACTTTGGTGATTCATACACTGAGGTTCAAGGAAACAATCAAATTCCCAACCAAACACCAGAAACCTACTTCCAGTCCCAGAGGCCGGGAGTTCAAGGAGCTGGAGCTTCATTCGTTTTATGTTTCCAAACGTTCAATGGCTTAACCTATGGTTTAACTACTGGCTTAAACAGCGACCCAACACTGACGATTCCTCATAAACCCGTTCAGTCCACGAATCAAATCCTATTTGTTCTAATATTATTTGCAGTTGTTGCTGTGACAGCAATTTTAGGCGTGGCGCTCTTGGTTCGGCATCGACGGCACCCTATTCAACCTTAAATGCCCTCTCGATAACGGGGCCAATTGCCTCGCGATTAAATCGGTCTTACCAAGTAAATTTAGTTAGCATTCAAGTGGGTTGGTAGGTCTTCTTTCCAAATATTTTGCTAAAGTAACTGTTTTTTGCTTGCGTTTCAGCTTTCACAAAAGAAGTCTCTCTGATAGACCAACAACACTTCTTTTTGTATTTTTGTTCATTGTGTTTTGAGTTTGGGTTTGGTATTAAAATCTAATCCAACCAACATAAAAGAAGGCAACCTATCCTTGAAAAGTTATAGGTGGCAACATTAGGTTACTAATTTCTAAAAAATAATAAGGTGTTCACTCGATTCAGGTTACAAGTATCACATAATGTTAAGACTAAATTTTAATGCACACCCCATTTATGGAGTTAAAAATACGATAAGCTGTCAAAGTGAGAAGCCCTGTGTCATCGAAGAAACGCCCATAGTACAATTAACTAATATGCTACCGTAAACGCCTTCTCCATACCCCGTGAAAGTCTCCCAATAGATGGTCACGATGTATCTTTGTTGATTTGGCAAAGAGATGCTGTAAGTTCCTTGCTTTTGCAAAGCATAACTGTAATGTATACCAACCGTGAATGTTGACGCAGTACCGGTTGGGCTTGATGCCACAAACTGAATCTGGGTTATCCAAGTATCATTGCTGGAGATATCTTCGACTGTGCCAGAAACTTGAATTTGAGGGGTTAAGACTGTTAATGTATAGGCGCTGGAGTATGTTTTGCCATTAGCTGCTGTCGATTTGATATCTATTTGATAGATTCCCGCAGGTGTTGCTGCCAAAGCATTGATTACAAGAATGCTAGTGAATGTGTTATTGCTCGATGGCGTTCCTGATTGTTTGAAGAAAGAGCAGAGAATGCTATTTGGCTCGGCTACAGCGTTTAAAGTGACAGCTTGGGCAGAGCCCTGCAGGCAGGTTATGTTGATGTTGGTTTGAATGCTGTTTCCTTGCTGGATAGTCCCGTTGTTTGGATAGACACCAATGTTGTAGTCAAAGGGAATGTATGGAGGTGACGTAACATCTGGAGCCAGAGAAGATTCATGGATTGGCAAAGTCCTTTGTAAGTATATACCCGCAATCACAGTTATGATTAATATGCCTATTATAGCACTGGCAATTGCTATTTTTCCAGTTTTGTTAAAGTTTTTTGGATTGTGAGCTTGGATTTCATTAAGTTTCTTTATTGCGTTGCATAATTTCAAGTCAATTTTGCCGAAACTATGGAAGACTGTTTTTGTTTTCATCAGGCTTTCTATCAAAGAGGTAAAGTGGAGCGGCTTTTAGTTCTATTCTTGGAACATGCTGTTCCCACTCTGGAACAACTCTTGAAATGTACGTCTTAGCCTTAATACCTACATTATTTTCCTATTGAGCGTGAGTGAAACCTCTTTGGTTACGCTTTAAATTTGATCGCTGAAAAACTTAATCTGCGAACGTAAAAAATAATTGTGTGTACTAAATTTTAATGCTAGAAAGCCCTAGAATAAGCATTTAACTTTTTTACCTAAACATCATATTTGATTGTAAAGAGAGAGGGTTGAGATACCGATTAAATATTTTGAAGCGCCTGAAATCAAAAAGCAAAGGTAAAGATATGACATCAAATTTGGTGTTAGCACAAAAACGCGAACTGATAGAATAAAGAAGCAAATTGACTGACACGCATGTAGAGAGAGTTAGTCAAGAAACCTTGACTAATTTTAGTTAAGAGACTTTTACGAATACCCTTTTATCGTAACCCATTTCTAACCAATGTATATGGGTAATATCAGCAAGAGTTTGGCTTTGTTGCTTACTATAATCTTCTTAACATCTCTAGTTACACTTAGTTCGCATGTTCCACTAATGCCCTTAGTCAAAGGACAAAATACTTGGAGCACCCAGACTGTAGCGACTGGCGGATCTTTTGGACCCATCTATATTGCTCTTGACTCGGATAATAATCCACACATCGCCTACAGTGGAGCAAATGGGTTGCTGTATTATGCTAGTTGGGACGGGTCAAAATGGAACATACAAAGCATCGTTCAAGGAGGCACTCCCAACCAGCTTCTATTAGACACGCATAACAATCCATATGTCCTCTATAAAGGGTCAAACGGCGTAACCTATTATGCGACTTGGAATGGGCTAAGCTGGGTTTTTCAGGCTGTACCTGAAGGCTACGGATACTCTTTTGCCTTGGATTCAACAGGCACCCTACACGTAGCTTATGCGATGCAATTATTAGTTAGTGATTATCCTCAAGGAGTCACCAATGACATTGCAATGTTAAAATATGCAAGTTGGACAGGATCAAACTGGATCATCCAAACCATAGACTCACCAATTAGCTACACTGACAGCATTTATCTTGCCTTTGACCAACAAGATAACCCACACATAATGTATGGATATGACACTTATTATCCACCGAGCGGCGGTTATATTTCAACAGTTAAGTTTGCAGTTTGGAACGGTTCTAATTGGAGTATCCAAACAGCCCTCTCTAATTTGGATTTCTTTGGAAACATGGTTTTAGATTCCAGCGGCGACACACATTTCATTTATGCAATTCACTATCCGCATGAAACAACTATCAATGCTACGTTGGGATATGCCATTTGGGATGGGGCAATATTGCGTACCCAACCCGTCATTTCGAATGCTGCTTTAGGCATGTTTGTAGGAGCGAACCTCGTTTTAGACGCTAATAATAATCCACACATCGAATTCTTCAATAGCTCAATAATGTACGCGAGCTTAACGGGCACAAACTGGAATATCCAAACCGTTGCACCAAACAACTTTGCATATGGAGAGGGACCCCTGGCGTTGGACTCCAAGAATAACCCGTTTATCTGCTACTGGGTAGATGACATACGTAACACCACCGCTTTTGTGAGCCAATTACTCATTACCTCACCCACACTCCCGCATAATACTCAAAAGACGAATCCTTCGCCTACAAACCCTAATTCTCCACCACCCATTTCAGCCTCTGCTTCCAAACTATGGAACTTCAAACCTGCTTACAGTGAAATCCTTTCTCCCGTTGTCGTAAATGGCTTCATTTATTTTTTGTCTGGAGACAGTGCATCATCCCCATTAGTCTTGTATTGCCTTGACGCTTCAACTGGCGCTCAAGTTTGGAATCATGCTGGATACCTTAATGGATTCACAGTTGCCAACGGCTACGTCTATGTTGGCGGCGCTTCTCAAGGGTCTTCTTTCTCTATGCAGGGAGTCATTTCCTGCCTGAATGCCAATAGTGGTGTTCAACTATGGAATTATTCCGATGGTACAAGCTTTTCAACTCCTGTAGTTAACGGCGGCATAGTCTATGCTGGCGGATTCGGCTACACCCTATCCACAGGTGTAAACATCGGCTTCATCTATGCTTTTAATTCATCAACGGGAGATAAACTGTGGAGTTTCTTAGGTCCAAAAAGTACCCGTTTTGATTCCCAAACCCTTGTTGTGGAAAACACAAACTTATACGCAATGAGCGCAGCCTACTCAGAACAAGACGCTTCATGGCAAAGCGGCATTTACGCATTCAATGCTTACACAAGTGAAAAACTATGGAACTACACATCCCCAGGCCAATTTAGTTCCTTTGTAGCATCCGACCAAAACATATACGTTAGCTCCAATTTTGTGGACACCAGAAATTACATCGATGCTGAAAAGTCAGGCGGCTACGTTTACGAAGGCGGTGTCCTCGCATTAAATGCACAAAGTGGAACAAGAATCTGGAATTACTCAATCAACAATTCTGTGGGAATACCTGTTATTACAAATAATATGATTTATGTGGCTTCTGGCGACGGGGTCGTTTACTCTTTTAATGTAACAGACGGCTATGTGATTTGGAATTACACTTCTGGGACAGGCCTGGGTTCTCTTTTGTCAGCGAACAATTACCTTTATGTGGGTTCCTCCTCAGGCATCTACTGTTTCGACGAAGAGAGTGGCAAAGTTGTTTGGAATTTTGCAACCAGCGATTTCACTGGTTCTTCAGGCACTAATCCGACATTTGCTGACGGCATAATTTACTTGGGATGGAACGGACCCATGTTTTTCTCGCCTACAACTCAGCACAACTTTTACGCTCTTGATGCATGGACAGGGCAAAAACTTTGGAACTATACGCTGGGATATACGATATGGTCCTCTCCTGTAGTTGTAGGTGACATCGTTTACATAGGCTGCAATTTTGTAAGTACCAAAAGCCCAGATTATGAGAGCCCAGGTGCTGTTTATGCCCTCAAATCAAGCGTTGACTCTTTACCGTTGGCTTCCCCTTCATCATCCCCAACATCAACACCCATAATCCCAGAGACAATACTTCTGTTATTTGTTATTGCAATAGTTACTATTGCCGGTTTAGTGGTTTACTTCAAGAAATACAAGGTTAAACATTGACTATTATTTTTCTTTATTTTGGATGTTAAACGTGCGTGTTCACATGCAAACGCGTACTCTGTGAGCGCGAAAGTTAGACCCTGAGTCTTCTAAACAAGAAAAGGTACCTCAGCTAATTGTATCAAGCGCACATAGTGCTTATGTTGCGTATGTGTGTGTTGGCGAAACGATTATACGCTTTCGAGTTGTTGACGCTGGGTTCATAAATCTCTTGTCTCACAGCGTTTTTATCAGCGTTTCTATGTTGAAAAATGTGTTGGCACAACCGTTCTTTAGCAACGGAACAGATTGCCAAGGCATGCCCACACCACTCAACCATTCACCAGACATAAGCACTTCTGCACCGCATGCAACGCCCACAACACCCTCGTACTTCTTCTGCTTCAAAATATTAGGCATACAAGAACCCCCAGATAAAACGTAAACGTCGTACCCTTTTTCTCTAGCAATGCGTTCTGCCTTGTTGACACAACAATCAGGTGAGCAATGAGCACAAACGTAAGAGGGCAAGCTCGGCTCGAAAACTGCTTGGCATTGACTATCCATGTATTTTCTACAGCAGTGAGGAAGGAAAAGAGCCCTTTTTTTAGTCTGCAGAAATTCCTGTCTCTCCACCAAATTCAAAGTTTGCATATGAAGGAAGTCTCTAATTAGTTCCACGGAATCTTGGATGTTAAGTCCAGTAATTTCCTGAATTCTGAATTTTCTGATTAAAACCATTAACATCCGTGAGGTTTTTGAGAAAACCTTGTCCATACCCGTTTGGTTGGCGATGATGGCGAGTTCTATGAAAAAGTGTTGCGGAGCCTTCGAAATGTCGAAAGTAAACTTGTAGGGCATAACTCAAAATAAACAAAGGGGCCAAACTTAAAAAGAGTATCTTGCCACGGCCAGATGGATTTGAAGTTTTGCTTTGTCGCATGCCTAAATCTCATATTCATAATGCCATTTTCTTGAGTGACTTCAGTCCCCACAGGAATAGAAAGAGGGGCTACTGGTGCTGACTAAAATAATAATAACAATAGTTAGGTATTGGTATGAGGAGTAAGAAACATAGTAAAACTTACCCCCTGCTAATTAAACAAAATAATGTTATTAGGGGTAAAAAATAATAGAAAAATTACCCCTCACAAAAACCAATCTAAAGGTAAAACCGAAACTAAGGGAAATGTCTTTGTTGTTTAATCGCTTTATAGGGAGGGTTGCTCAGTATAAGCGGTAGCGTTATGATTAAATGGTGATTGTATATGTCGGAAAAATCAAAAATTGTTTTCGTTGGAAATAAAATGCCGATGGATTATGTTATGGCAATTATGACAGGCTTGTCGGCGAATGATTCTAAAGAAATAACTTTGAAAGCGAGAGGAAAGGCAATAACTACAGCCGTTGACGCAGCCGAAATAGTGAGAAATCGCTTCCTAAAAGACCTGAAAGTACACAAAATCGCGATAGGAACAGAAGAGATGCCGGCGAGAGAGGGCGAAACCAGAACACGGATGGTTTCAACAATTGAAATAATGCTTACAAAAGCTTAGAATATTTTGCGAAACACACGCTAAGTAAAACAAAAAGGACGGCATGTTTTGGTCTTCTGCAGTCTGATTGAAAATCACGTTGCAGAACCAAGACAAAATGCTTTCTCAGCTTTTTACATATTTGGGCTATTCTCTGACTTCTCTTTAAACTTCTTTTGCTTTAATTCCTTTCTTTTGACTTTGGCTCCATATCTTTTCCTAACGTAAATTGCCCTACAACTATTGGCATGGTACATTTTTTTTGGATCATACGTTTTGAATACAATGCCGCAGGGGCAGGTTACACTGAGAACTTTACTGCTTAGTCTTTCGAAGTTTTCCATATCACTCTACCCAACAATTTTTACATTCAAGGAACTTGAGAAGAACCGTATCCACAGCATTATACTCAATGATTAAAGATAATAAGTCCTTCTTTTCCTCTTCAGCACTCCATAGATGCCCTAAAGACTAATTGTTCTAAAGTTACTCTTTTCTTTTTCAATCTTTCCACGCTTCTATTAGGTAGACAAGGCAACGCGAAAATGGCTCTTTGTAAGGCTATATTTTCTTGTACTGTTATCCCTATATACTCCGCAATGCTATAGCATAGACTTGTCAGAATTTTTTAAGAAGAAGAATACAAGCCTATTCCAAGTTACTTTGTTTTCTCAAGACAGTTCTGACAAAAAATATGGAAGAAAATAACTTTGAACCATAAAAAACCAATCATAATCGAGCACCTCGCCTATATTTCAGTGAAGCACCACGTTTACCTTTCAGAGCTCTATCAGGCTTTAGTTTCGGCAAGAGAAAGTGGAAAATCTACCTGTGAGACTTTAACAATCAAGTACCGCGGAAACAAAACCGACCAAGCTATCTTTCTTATCACAAAAAGCAATATCGTCATAGCGCAGTTCCGAGTTGAGGAAGAATTTCTGCTTAGAAAGAACATAAGTTTTGAGAGCTGGCTGGATACTGACAAAATACGCAGACAAATAACTAAACAAAACCTCAGACTTGATTCGATGTTAATTCAAAACTTGCGATACGGAATGAAGAAGGTTAATCTAACGGCGGAAGTTTTGGAAACCGAAAAAACCCACCTAATACACACCCAGTACGGAAACAGCGTCATGCTGACTGGGGTCTGGATAGGTGATGAAACTGGAAAAGTCAAGCTTAGTCTCTGGGGCGAACAAGCAAACTTGCCAGTCATAGGTGACATAGTGCAAATCAAGCATGCATCAGTACGAACTTTCAGGGGAGAACAACTTCTGAGTTTGGGAAAATTCGGTTCATTCAGCATTCTACGCTCGTTAATTGTTGATAATAGTAATGTGACCGCATAAAAGCTCTCCAATCTCTTTTAGAATTAGTGTCACTATCTAAGAGTGAAGAAGGAATTTTACACTTAACCCTGTCATCGGTCAAGCAATAAGAAAACTCCGACAAAAAGAGAAAACAGAAGGTTTAGAAAAATGAATTGGAGATTAATTAAAGTGAATTTATTCGCATGTCGGTTCTATTTGTTAAGAGAAATTTCACATTTTAAGCATCAATTGCCAAGTTTTCAGATATTTTAGCAAGTTTGGTTTGCTTCTAAGTGCAATTGAAAGCAGTAGCCATTTTTCTTCATCGGAAAGAGCCCATAATTCAATAACTGACTCCAAAATTTCCTCAGTTATTATTATTCTTTCCGTATTAATTGAGATTTTTCTAGCGCGCCGCGCCCTCCTGAGTCGAAATGTCCTTTCAACCGATAGGAAGACTTAAAGAAAACAAGCTAACAATACGCATACAGAGCGGAAGAACTTGGAAAAACACAGCGACGACTTATTTACTTTTACCTTTTTCGGTTTTGGTGAAAATATATGAAAGATTTTAAATGTCCAATATGTGGTGGACCAACTGAAAAGGTTTGGGAAAATGAAACTAAAACAAGATACGGAATGAAATGTAGAGATGGTCATAAAAACACCAATACCAAATCGGGTGGTTCACAAGAATACTCCGTGTTTCTTGTTTCAAGTGAAGAACTGGAATAGTTAGAGTTACTTGTCGAAGAGTCCCGTAGACACAGAGAGCTCAGTAATAAAACAGCAGATACACAAGCGAAAATGTGTCCACTTCTTAATGAAATGCAGAACTCTGACGCTGGCAAAAGACATGATTAAGGGCGTATTTAATCCTCTGCTCCTCTCTGCGAAATGCACGAAACCGAAAACTGCTTATACACTACCCCCTCAGATAAGGATTAAAGGAAACAATGTTTCCATACACGATAAGAAATCAAATTTTTCGAATCAAAAAACTTTAGAGGTAGAAAAGAAATGACAACAAAAAAATCTAAAAAAAATCGCTTACCACCCAAAACAGACTCCAAACATAGACCCAAAGAGACCCAAAAGAAAAATCAAAACACCAACAAAAGAATTGAGACATTTTTACCCATTTCAAATGAAGAGATGCCCAAAGACTAACTAACCATGGTAAATAATTGGTGTGCCCTTTTCCCTTAACAGATATGTAAGCTCTGAGTATATTCTCTTTTAGGTCTGCTGAGCAGATTCTACTGAGTGTCTAATACTGTACAGTTCCCCAGTAGTAGAAAGGGGTGTTCACTAAAATTTAATGCAGGGGCTTGCAGCTTAGAGTCCAAGGTGGTCGTGTAGGGTCTTCTGGCTTATGTCCGTCCACTCATGACCGCAGCTTTTGCACTTGAAAGTTACCCTAAAATTCTCGATACGTTCCCGCTTGTAGCCGCCCCTGTATCCAGGCTCCATAACCTCATATGGGTTTTCGAGCTGCTCACGTTTTACCTCTTTCGCCTGGAACAACCGACCGCATGACGGGCATCTTTTGAACATGATTCCAGCTTCAATCAGGTATTGGAATTTTATGTCTTAAATGTTTGCCCCGCAATGTACGTTGTAATCGGGCATGAAAGCCTTCCAAAATCAGTGTGTGTGCATTAAATTTTAATCTTTTTCCCCTCTGCTTCTAACTAACTCCTACTTACTACTTCTCTTTACTATTACTCTCTACTCTTTCTCCTTATTTACACACAAGACAGACAAACAAAAAATCAAAAAAGAAAAGAAGATGTTTAGCTAAGGTTTCTTGGTGTGCCGCTTTTTTGCTGCCAATTCAATCGTGCAAAGGGTCACTGCCACTGCTGCAGCCGCAACTAAAATGAGCGCTGCACTGCTGAACTCAGGTACTGTCGGAGTAGAAGTTGCAGAAGTTGTCGGGCTAACGGAAGCAGATGCAGTTGGGCTTGATGACGCAGACGTAGTTTTAACGTACACGTTTCCTGTTTGAACTGCGGTGAAACCGTTGTTTGTGATTGTGAAATAATCGTCTTGAGTTATGCCTAGTACGCTATATATGCCTTCGAAAGTGGTTGAGTTGGTTATAGCCCAAGTGCCAGAATGGTTACTAAATAGTCCTGTGCCATTTTCATAAAGAATTATAGTGTATCCTGTTCCGCTTGAAGTTTGTTCCGCATACGTACCAGCCATACTTGACATAGTAGGTGTTGCACTTGCGTTGGCTGCTGACAAAGCAAAAATCGCGATGAGCATTAAACCTAGTAGCTTCCAAACTTTGACTTTCATGTTTATCCCTTAATGTTTCTTCGGTAGCACGCTATTGATACGTGCCCTAACTGGCTTAGTTTGTTTCAATAAACATAAAAAACTTTGCTATAAAAGCCTGAAGTAGCCTTATTGCGCGGTAAGTTAAACTAAATGAAAAGAAGTAGCGAATTGCTTAATATTTTAGACTTTAAACCATGCTTTCTTTCTTCGTTAACCGTCTTTGTTGTGAAAAAACAGAGCCCCTGCTTGTGAGGGGGTGCCCTTTAGGGTGATGTTCCTCACTAAGCGAGGTGTTTTTGCTTCACTATTTCAGCATGTGTGTTTGTCTTTGTCTGTCTGACTTGTGTGTGCTAAAGGAGAGAGAAAAAGATTAAATTTTAATCTTGGAGGTTCTACGCAGGAACCTATAGAGGGCCTATCCTCGCAGGTTCCGTTTTTTCGTTTTCTCTTCAGATAAGCTTTTACTTTGAAAATAAAAGCAAGTAATTGTAACTTTAGTTTAGTCCTTTAATGTTTGTGTCTTTAAGGTTAAATTCTATATGGTAGGTTTGATTTTCAAAAATTGTCGTATAAATAATTCTAACGGGCCACAGAAGAACTTTATCTATGTAATATGTAGCGTTAATAGCTTGGTTGGTGTAATCGTAGACTATGCAATCTCGGCTTCCTAAGCTTCTGACGGTTATTTTCGTATTATAGGTTCTTGCAAGTGTCATACCTTTAGGCTGAAAGTTGATGTTTGTTTTATTGACCCACAAAGTAGTTTGGTCGGATAATGTTGGCGCAAAAGATGTGGCAATTGATGAGTTTGTCTTGATTTGCACGTGGGTGGCGTTTAAGTCAGTAATTTGTATCGTTTCGTTTACGCTACTTGGTATAGAAATGGAGTCTATTTGGCCTTCATATGTTGCATATGCCCCTTTAAACATCCAAGACTCAGCCATGCTGTGCTGGGAATTATCCATAAGTTGGATTCCAATAATCAAAACTAATGATGAAATGGCTAAAACGATAGCGAACCCAACAATTATCCAACCTTTTCCCATACTTAGCTAAGGAATGAATTGCGTTAAAAGGGTTATCACGTTTAACAATTTTCCCTCTCCTTTAAGGATATGTCCAGAAACCTCAGCAAACCATTTTATTTTTTAGGTTAAACCAAAATTGGCAATATGGTGAATAGTCAAAATCAACCGTTAAATTAACCCACGATAAGACCCTTTCAAACGCGAGACAAATCATGGTAAAATTTTAATGCCAGAAATCCCTTGAATATGCGCTTAACTTTTTAACCTTAACGACATATTTGCATGTGAAAGAGAGAGGGTTTGGCATGCCGATTAAATATTTTGAAGCGCCTGAAATTAAAAAACAAGTAGACCAGCTGGCTGAAGAATGCGAGTTCTACCACGTTGTACCCCAATTCGTTTACTGCATACGCAGCAGAGGTTCTAAAGCCAGACGCACTATTGCCCGCATTCATGGTTTAGGCAAAGTTTGGCAAGGCGTTCTGAACATGCCGGCGTCGTACACGATTGAAGTTATCTCGGAAGTTTATGACAGGATGTCACCTGAAGATAAAGAAAGAACATTGATTCATGAACTGATGCATATCCCAGGAGGATTTTCAGGAGGCTTTCGCCCGCACAAAGGATATGTGGAAAGAAAAAATGTCGAAGCAGTTTACAAGAAGCTTCAGAGTGATAGGGCTGCAAAAAAACAGAAACCGCTTTTTTTCGGGTAAACTCTGCCATTTTCTTAACTTTTTTGAGCTTTGCAAGTAAGATTAAAGTTAGTCTCAAGTTTAACACCGAAAAGTAAAAAAAGCATGTAAAAACAAATATTGACAAGACTTAAACGAACAAGTTCTATTCCATGAAATATTGAGGTTTAACAAATGAAACACGTTATGAAAAGTCTGAAGCATAACGGAATATTCGTTCCAACTTACGATTACAAAGGCTTCACCATCAAAATTAACGGACAACCCGTAAAGTTGACTCCCAAAAGCGAGCAGATGGCGGTTGCCTGGGTACGAAAAACCCTCTCAACTGTGTCGCCGCCAGACCAAGTTTTCAAACATAATTTCATGCGTGAATTTCTAAATGAAATCAAAGCTGAAAATCCTTCAGCCACCTTTCTGAACAATTTTGTTCCAAGTTACCTCCACAATATAGAGCATCCGCCAGCAACCCTAAACAACGGCAGCCAGCCAGCAAACCAGGAAATTGATTTCTCACAAGTCGCCAACTACATTGAAAGCGAAAAAGCCAAAAAAGAAGCCCTCACCAAAGAAATCAAAAAACAACAGGCTGAAGAACGCAAAGTTAAACGCTTGGAATTCAAAGAAAAATATGGCTACGCCGAGGTTGATGGACAAAAGCTGGAGATTGCCAACTGGACATCTGAGCCATCATGCCTTTTTGCTGGTCGAGGAGATCATCCGCAACGGGGCAAATGGAAGGATGGCCCAAGCGAATCTGACATTATTCTTAATTTACCTAAAGATGATAAAGGTAAACTCCTGGTTCCAAGGCCAGCTGGAAACTGGAAGGATATAGTTTGGGAACCTAACAAAATGTATGTTGCCAAATGGGAAGACAAGCTAACAGGAAAAATCAAATATGTCTGGTTTAGCGACACAGCATTTCTCAAACAAAATCGCGAAAAAGAAAAGTTCCAAAAAGCTGAAACATTGGGCAAACAAATCAAAACTATAGAGCAGCACATTTTGCGAAATCTTAATGATAAAGACGATTTGAGGCGCAAAACTGCAACTGTCGCGTGGCTTATTTTGGTGCCAAACATGAGGGTCGGCGACGAAAAAGACCCAGACGAAGCCGACACAGTAGGCGCCATAACACTCAGAGCCGAACACATCAAAATAGAAGGCAACATCATCCACTTCGACTTCCTCGGCAAAGACAGCGTCAGATGGATAAAAGACATACCAGCACCACCCGAAGTCATACGAAACCTACAGCACTACGCCAAAACAAGCAAAGAATACCTCTTCGAAGGCGTCGACTCCAAAATGGTCGCCCGATTTCTATCTGAAAAAATGCCGAAACTCACCGCTAAGGTTTTCCGTACATGGAGATGCACAAAAACCGTCCGAGAAGAATTAGAGAAAAGCGGAATAACAAAAGAAGACCCAGATTACTGCAAGGTTTACGCCGCAAAAATGGCCAATTTCAAAGTCGCCGAAGTCGCAAACCACAAACGCAAAGTTCCACCAACCTTTGACCAGCGCTTAGAGAAGAAGGAAGCAAACATCAAATCATTAGAGGCGCAGCTTGTGGTGAAGAAGGCGGCTGGCAAAAAAACCGAAACATTAGAAACTCGAATAAAGCGGGCCAAGCTTGACTTAGAACTAACCAAACTAACCAAAGAATACAATTTAGGAACATCGCTCAAATCTTACATTGACCCGACAGCTTATGTGAAATGGGCTAAAAAAGTCAAGTTCGACGTCGAAAAATTCTACCCCACAACACTCCGAAACAAGTTCAGCTGGGCACTGCAGAGCGGCAAAGCGCAAGCAGCCGAGTGCATAACTGCATGAGCATCGCTGAGAACAAAGATGGCATAATCATCACAATTTATGTTAAACCCAACTCCCCCAAATTCAAAGTTGAGCTTGACGGCGACGAAATCATTGTCCACTCAACCGAGGAACCAGTCAAGGGCAAAGTCAACAAGGAAATTTTGAAAGAATTTACCAAACTTTTGCGAGTAAAAGTTGAGCTTGCCTCAGGCGCCACCTCAAAACAGAAGCAGCTATCTGTAAAAGGCATAAGCAAGAACCAAGCGATGCAGCTTTTGCAGTTACTGTAGTTGTGTACAACAGGATATATTACGAGAATCGAAATATCCCTTATATGCAAAACAAGCCCATGAGTAAGATGGAAAGAAATGTAGTTCAAGGGAAAGGGGCAAACCCCCAATCACCTTACCCCAAAAACATTAGCACGAAACAATTTTGATGATTGCCTTTTCTGCAAATACGCTTTATGGTTAGTTTTTAGGTTGATAGCTGTTAGCAAAAGATTTTTTGCATAACCCATAGGATGCTCTGTCTTTAAGAATCGCAAATGTTTTTAGATTAATCAGGCTATTAGAAGGATCGTTTATGAAAACACTTGATGAGATAAAAGTTCAATTGGAGTCTGTTAAACCTGTTCTTCAAGAGAAATTTCAAGTGGAAGCCATCGGTATTTTTGGTTCTTATTCTCAGGGGCAACAGAAACAAAAAAGTGACGTAGACATCCTTGTTTCCTTTAGACAACCGAATGATATTGACCTTTTGGATTTTATCGCTTTGAAACAGTTTCTAAGCCGAAAACTCAAAACAAAAGTGGACCTAGTTGAGAAACAAGCTTTGAAGACTCGAATTAAAGATAGAATACTACAAGAGACAATCTATGTATGACAAGAGACACAAAACTGTATTTTGAAGACATCTTGAAGTCAATCCAAGAGGTTGAGGACTTTATGAAAAACCTCTCTTGTGACCAATTCTCAAAAGATACCAAAGCAATTAGGGCAGTAACAATGGATTTTATTGTAATTGGCGAAGCAGCCAAGCATGTGCCTGCTGAAGTTAGAAAAAGATGCCCGGAAATTCCTTGGTCAAAGGTGGTTGGAATGAGAAACATTTTAACCCATGACTACCCTGAAACCAACATTGAAATAATATGGAAAACAGCGAAGAAACGCCTACCAGTTTTGAAACCTATAATTGAAGAGTTGCTGAATGAACATTGATTTAGGTAATTTTTTTGTCGACTAATTTTGAGTCAGTTGCTTAAAAGATTCTTTGTTAAATTTCAACCCTCAAACTGACATATTATTGCAATACAGAAAACTTATCAACCAAGCCCAAAATATAGCGAAGCATATGACGGTTCAAAATTCATTGGCTTATCTGGACAAAGCACTTTCAGAAAATCCACCTTTAAGAAAAATAGTCGTTGAAACCTATCCCGAAGAATACTTGAAAATTCTTGACCGGCTTTTTCAAGAATTGTATTCCAATGGATGTAAAGGAATCGAAACTAAATTTTATGAAACCTCACCAGAGTTGTTTAGGTTTCAGGCTACAATATCAGAAATGGATTTTGCGATGTTTTTCATTAAGAATAAGATGCCTGTTGAGCTCTTATCTAACAACTTTTTCCAAGGAAGAATGGCTCCAGATATACATGGTATCGGTAAATCGAGAGAATACTATGTGGAAGTAAAAAAATATAGAACTTGACGAGGAACAGCACAATTTTGGTTGTAAGATTGCAGAATACCTGAATTCTATTAAATTATCATATATGGTCGTATTAAAAGCAGCCACATGTTTGTCAATGCCAGCATACATAGCGGAAGAACGGAAGAAAAAAGAGATTATTTGTGCAGAAACCTTTGAGGATTTTAAGGAAAAAGTAAAAGGACTCACCCAAGGTGCCTCAAAAATCTCTATTGAAATGGAAAATGCTGATATTGATTTACATCCCACAAAAAAAGACAACTCCTATCTTGGCATCTCTACTATGAAAGAAGCCATATCACAACCGGATAACTATAGCCAAAGAATTAGGTATGATATTACCAGCAAAGCTCAAAAAAGGTCATTTTGGAAAGGCAAAGAACTTGACTGCTTATTCATTATCGCATTAAAGGATAATTCGTGGCTTTTTGGTATCGATGAGTATAATGTAGATTTGTTTGGACACTGTCATTATTATATGCCCCCTCTGAAGCCCCCAAAAATAGAAATTGACACAAAATTGGCACAAGCAATTGCTCGAGGCTGGAAGGATTACATGACAAAAATATGTATACTGAATAATAATTCCTCAGTTATAATCGAGAATCAAAGAGGCATGTTTTTCACAGAGCCAATCCTAACTAATGTCACTGCTATTATTGTTGAAAGCAAGCAGCGTCATTTTCTATTGGCAAATCCCTTTGCCGATGAGAGAATTAACGCGCC
This sequence comes from Candidatus Bathyarchaeota archaeon, assembly GCA_963833575.1. GTDB lineage: Archaea > Thermoproteota > Bathyarchaeia > Bathyarchaeales > Bathycorpusculaceae > Bathycorpusculum. The sequence goes on from CAWHXY010000004.1 coordinate 341,146, forward strand.
CATTGTACTTCAAGAGGTCGGTAACACAATAACGGGATGGGAATAGGTCAACTTTGCTTTTCATTTAAAAAGCGAGTATAATCATACTAAGGAAAAGCGAATGGAAAAGAAACAAAAATCTATTTTTTTGGCAAGGATTTTCTTTCGGCAAGAAAGAACTGAGGGGCTCAATTCCCATACCCAGCTCCAAATGTTCGTTGAAAACAGTTAATGTCAACTGTTTACCGTTCTAATATCCATTGAATTTTAGGTTTGTTGTTTGAATCTAAGCATTGCAGCTATACCGCCAAAGGCATTCTTTAGCATTTGTCCTTCTTCAGTTTCAGTGGAAATAACTTCTACATCAGTGTTCCCAAGTTCGGCCAACTCAGCTAAGTCGTCGACCACGTCTTTTTTATCTATAACTGTAAAGGAGGGTGCACTGCATTTGGCGCATGGTTTGCCGATGAGACCTTTCTCGAAATCAGCTACTTGTTCTTTTTTTAGGGTGTGTTGTTCTTCGTAGCCGCATGCGCTGCATTTAACGGTGACACGGATCAAATCTAAGCTTTCTGACAGGATAAGTAAACGAACCGCTCCTGATTGCAGTAGCCGCCTTACTTCGGCTTCACCGTAAGTTATCATGCCGGTGTCGTGGCCTACTTCGTAGAGGAATTTTTGCATGATTGCTTTTTCTTCGATGTAGCGAACTTTCTTCATGATCTCTGGGGCTTTATCCATTACTTCTTTAACGCCTTGTTCCTCGACGTAAGCGGTGTCCACGACATCGAGGATTTTGTCTTTTAGTTGGTAGTTTAGGTAGCCTCCTTTCTCAAAATCATATTTTGTCGGTCCAGGACCACCAAGAATAATGCCTTTTAAATTGTCAAGTGGCAAGAAAGCTTCGTTCGCATGGACCCCAACACGGGTAAAGTACTCGTTTAACTGCATGTCTCTTAAGCGTTCATATCGTCGGGCTGATTGTCCACCTGCCTTAGTTTTGCCTGTAACACCTGAATGCATCTGGCGAACAATGTCTAGTCGTTTGCCCTGCAATATTGCAATGCTAGCGTTGTTAGCATCCACCAGCAAGATGCCGTAGCTTTCTTTTTCCCGCAGCATTTCCTGCAGATGTTCAGTGTGGAAACGTGAGTCACATCGATAAAGGAAAATTCGAATTGGTTCAGGCGGAACAATAACGTAGGCTTCCATGCGTTCTGTACCAGGCGCAGCACCTTCAGCTAAGAGGGCCCCAGTAAAAATTACTATGCCTTTCTCTCCAGGATCTTTAAACAGTTTGAGTTTTTGCTGGGCTTTAGTGATTGCGTCGAGTACGTTTTTGCGTGTAACGTTTGATTTGATGTTGCTGGCAGTTCCATATTCGTTGCGAAGAAGGTTTAATGCGTCGCTGATTTGTTTGCCCGGCGGAACATAAACAGTGATTAGTTCTGTGTGGCTGCCTTCTTTGCTGGCTAGAGAGTTAAGTGTTTTTCTTAGCCTGAATAGTTCAAGGGACGATTTTTTCGCTGTACTCAATTAATTTCACTAAATCTGTCGGTATTGGATAAGTAACGTTAAAAGGAACAAAATAAAAGTTCCGACTAAAAAATGGAACCTGTTACGCTTTTGGCTTGGCTGGGGGTGCCGCTGCTGGTTCAGGCATGGGTGCGCCAATGGCTTCTCTGAGGTAAGCCTTGAAAGGACCTAATTTTCCACCGTAATTGCCTGAGGAAATCTTTACAACTCCGGGTACGCCTATTGCTGCGGTAACTCCTTCTTTCATGCCTTTTTTGACAGCGTCCAGTGACAGCCCGTTCATGACTATTTCGTAGACGCATGTTACGCCTTCTGGAACAACACTGTCAGGCACTAATGTACGCAAAGTTGGGCAGTAAACATGGTTAGTTGAAGCTTTCAGTTTGTATTTGAGTGAGCCAGCTTTGCTTCCTGCGCGGCAAACTCCTCCTGGAAACTGCATAATTACGTCAGGAGCATTTGCGCGGATTGCATCTGCTGCAGCTTCAGCCGCTAAAAGTCCAGATGTCTGATCTTTCGCAAATATCATAAAGTTGCCGCCTGCAACCGCTTCCATGGCGCCAAACCCGTTTTCAACAAAGAAGTTGCCTTCCATAACGGGGATTTTCCAGCATTTTCTTCCGCCATACATGGCTTTTTTCTGGAACCCATCGCCGAAATAACGTAGGCTGTTGCCAACATCTAATGTGCGTTTACTCTTGTCTAAGCCGTTGAAGGCTGCAGTTGTCGGGCAAGTTAGAGTGCATTGGCCGATACGCTGCATTAGTTGGTGCTTGAGTTCAAAGCGGTCTCGGTTATAAATTTGAATAAGTACTCCAGGCCGTTTGTCAGGTGTCTGGTCTGCAGGAACAGTTCGTTCGACTGCTGCTTCCGCAGTCGCCTCAATTACGCTTGTAGCAAAACCTGTAGTTAAAGATCCGGCAATTAATGCCCATTTTTCGCTTTGAGCTGTAATTAAGACTCTTCCTGCCCAAAGACCAAACATTTCTGCAAAGGTGTCTTGAACCTGCACAACGTTTCCTTTGGGTGATTTTACGTAAAACATTTTTTCTTTATCGTCATAGCTTTGGATTTCAAGCGGATTAGTGTTTGAGGACATTGACTGGACCTTGCAGTTCAGTTGGGAATTGTGTAATTTAAGAGTTTTCGTGAATGACTGAGACTTTTCCCGTTTTTTAACGCCAATTATTAATGATTTTTACTTCTTCGATGAAGGTTATCGGGTTTTTAGTGTGCGGTTTATTTCTTTTTTCTAAAATAGACTAATACTGTTAGCGAGGCGCCCAAAAAAATCGCTAAGATAATTGGGAAAGTTGGAATCTCGGGAATATTAGTTGTCGTTGAAGATGTTGGAGATATTGTCCGGGTTGGGGATGGTGTAGGACTTGCAGTTGGAGTTGGGTCTGGAGTAGCTTCAGGGGTTTGTGTTGGTGAAGGTGTTGGCGAGGGTGTGGGCGTTGGACTTGGGGTAGGCGTTGGGCTGGGAGTGGGAGTAGGAACAGGAGAAGTCGATACTGAGATTATGTGTGATGTTACCACGTTGGTAAAAGTGTAATTTCCCGTTATAGGTTGTTGAGAGCCGTCAACTAAGACTTGGGTTATTACATAGCCGTCGTTGGCTGAGTAATTGAATGTTTGATTATCGCCGTAGTTGACATTGATTGAGCCTGAAGGGGTTATGTTGCTGAAAGAATCGCTTGAGGAAGAAATTGTTGTGTTGCTTGTTGTTCCGATATAAAGTCGTGAGCTTGGAAGTTCAGATATAAGGGTTTCAGAGGTAATGCTGTTCCAATCATCTGCGAAAGTTAACCGCCAAACACCGGAACTGTTTAGATTATACTCAAAAATATTGGTTCCGAACATTGATTGGAACGTTCCAGGGGAACCTACACTTAAAGTCAAGGTATGGCTTGTGAGATTTATGTTGCATAGACCACCGTCAATTACGTTATTAATATCCTCATATGTGCAATCCTGTAAAGGCACAGCCAATGAACCCGTTACTGGGACGGTAGAAAGCAGCAATAATAGAACTGCTCCGTCTGCCGTAGCTTCTACACTAACCGGAACATCAGAATGCATCCTAAACATGTTGGTGGAATTATCAAATAATTTGCTTTGCAGCGTTAAATTCCAGGCTGGGGCTGGGCCTGCTGAGCCACCTAATAATCCCTGCACTTGACTCTGCATAGAACTGTTCATGCTACCGTAAAATCCAAGCATTGCAGCCCAAGATACAATGGTGTTCTCAAGCCTCTCCTGAGGGTTACCGCTAGAACCATTAACACCCGTTGCATGAACAACAACGTAGTCTTTCCATTGAGGACTACTCCAATTTTGGTTAAGCGCTCTGGTTTCCATGTCAGCAAGCAAATTACTTGCATTTGAGATCGATGGGGCATAATACTGAAGTTTCCAAATAACCTGATCCATTGAACCAGCTTCACATTCGAAACAAGCCCAATCAATAGCATATTTGTAAAAGTTCCCGCCTGAATAATCCCAGTTATCCCAAAGATTGGAATTAGTCCAATTCCACCAATATTGAGCCTGTGTCAGCCCATCAGGCATACCCAGTAACCAAAAGGTCAAGTACATATCAATTGTCTCTGAGGCTTCATCATAATATCTAGGTCCGTACCCTATGCCCCAACCCACAAGATTGGAGCCGACGCAAAGAACTGGTTTACCATAAGCGGTAACACTTTTATTAAATACTGAATATGCCGTCGAAAGGTTCCATTTAGATGTTTCATAACCTAATTGGGCAGCCCATTGATAGGCGTACAAATCGTATCTATTATAGACAAGAAAAGAAGCAAGTCCAGAGTTAGAATAATCAAATGGTAACCCGCCAACATTAGGCAACATCGGCATTTTATCTAATGCTGATTCTACCGTTGTTGCATTGATGCTGACTTCGAATTTGCTTAGTTCAAAATACCAATAAAACACTTCTTCAGCTGCGGAAACTGAAGTTATGTTAATAGAATCAACTGCCGTTTGAAGTTGATTGATTGTAGTTTGCCCTAATGCAATTCCATCGTAAATTGTTTGGAGGCTAGAATTCCAACCGACATTAGTGCTTATACTGTTTTCCAAAGATGCTATCATCGAATCTGAACCTGCTGACTGAGAAGAAATAGTGGTCACTTCACCACCAGCAAAAACTAATGCTCCAACAAAGCAGCTAAAAACTAAAAGGGTCACAAGACACAAAGTCGAAATCTTTGTCATTTCCGAAGTTTTTTTGGTCATGCATCGTCAGCTAACATCATAGTTTTTCCAGGACTGAAATTGGCTGTTGCTTGATGCGAGTTAAGAGCCACTCTGCGCCTGTATAGCAACCGAGAGATACCCAATACCAATCGCTCATAAGCTTCTCATCTAAACTTCATCATTAAGTTTACGCATTTAAAATAAAGACAAAAACTAGAATTTACATTTAATTACGTTGAAGCCTATCTTAAAAAATATTTCATGGCTCAACTTTGATTATTTGTGGGATTTTTCCTGCAGTCCCAACTTGACCCTTATAAATTATAAACACACCTAATACACCTTGTATCGCCAATCCTTTGCTTATTCCTTCGTTAATTGCCGCCTGCACGTCTTCGCCTTTAATTACGTTGCCTACCGATGTTGCTGCTGCATCGGCTAAAGCAGCGTTTTTGCAAAAAATCGTTGCTACCTCAGCATCACCAAAACTAAATGCATGACTAAAGCGTCCCGAACTAGTTGCGACGCCAATTGGGAAGTCTATAAGTCGAAAACCGAACTTTTTTGATAGTGGTTCTTCTCCAGCGGCGACAGCTACATCAATTGGGATGTTTGATGTTGCTGAGATTTCTCCACCGTTTTCTACAACAGCCACTTCACACCCAGTATCGATCATTTCATCTACTGCCAAATCTGCAATAACACCCGCCACTGCCGCCATGGGTCCAACGTCTGCCTTTTCTGCGGCTTGAGCCATCAACTTTGCAACAATTGGTTTTTCAGGCGGAGGGATTGGTTTGAGAGAATACAGAAATTTTGGGTTTGCCATAGTGTAGATTTCGAGTTCTTGTCTGTTGCGTTTGATTGATCCGATAGCGGTTTGAATCGCTCTTTGCTTGTCAGAAATTATGGTACATTGAGATTCTTTTAAAACAAAGTTTTCTTTGAAGAGGTTACGGGTCATTTGTTTTTCCTATTATTCGCTGATTGATCATTGTTATTTGGTTTGACTGATTTTATGGCTCTTGCTGGGCATGCGTCAACGCAAATACTGCAGGTGCTACCGACGCATTTTTCCTTGTCAAATACTACAGTGGAATCATAGTCTACATGTATAGCTTCGACAGGGCAGAGAGCGACACATGAGCCGCAGCTAAAACATTTCTCTGAGTCAACTTCGATGAGTTTAGGCACTGTTACTGAGATGCCTCTTTCTCTGAAAGCTTTCACTATTGTTTCTTGTTGCTCGTCTGGGATTTCAGCGAGAATTTCTCCGCCTTTTGAGTTCATGTGTGCGGACAAAATGATCATTGGCACTTTGTATTCTATGATTATTTGGGATGCTATAGGCTGGGATACTTGTTCTTCTGAGAATCTGATTAGAATACGTGCCATGCTTTACCGCCGTCCTAACAGTTTAGAAACGTCTTCTGAAGTGATTATTCCCAGAACTTTTCGTTCAATATCGACTACTGGTAATGCTGAAATGTTGTGTTGCGCCATACGTTTTGAAGCGACTTCGAGGGGTTCATCAGGTTTTGCTGTGAAAACATTGTGTGTTTCAATGTCAATTAATGCTTTTTTGCCTTCAGCCATAGCGCGAGTTACATCCCAAGAAGTAACTATTCCTTTCAACTTGCCAGTTTCATCAATTACAACTATGTGATTGACGGATTTAGTGACGATCTTGTGAGCTATCGCTTGTATTTCCTCATTTTCTGTACATGTGACTGCAGAATGCATAACGCTCATGACGAAGGGTATTTCTTCAGTCTGTCTCATAGGTCTAAAGACAGTGTCGTTTGGTAAACGCTCAACAGGCGAGCTTAAGAAGAATGTTCCTTGTTCGATCCAAGATTTTAGCGTCGCCGAAACTTTCTTAGCCATTTTTATGCTCGACAATGAGCTCACACGTACTTTCTTATCGTTAATTGTTATTGATCCAGATTTTAGCTCTTTATAACTCACTTGCCTAAGCTTCGGCCTATCCCTACGCGGGACACTATAATCAACCACATCAGTCATGATTTCGCTGTCACGAATCGCTGTCTTCTTCGCCAAACCCTCATTTAAAATTGGAATCGGAATTCCTAAACCTACATACATTGAAGTACCATACCGTGTAAAAGCTGCACCCTGCAAAAACTCTGGAGACATTTTTTTAGCGTCCCCTTTTACCATTAGAGTGCCGTTTAGGTTTTTGGGGCTATGCTGGGTGCCTTCACCAATAACGTATCCTTGTCCTCCTCCAAGGAAGATGCGGGTGCCCATGCCGATGGTTTCGTAATCGGGATCATTCATAAGCGGGTTCAATTCGCCAGCACCAGAAAAAGTGGCGTTTCGTAATCTGGGCAAAAGTTTGCTCATGTAAGTGTAAATTGTTTCATCGCTGGTATTTACTGCACAGTTATAGCGTTGGTAACAGTTGCGAAAATTTAGGAGATAAAATTGGTTTAGATCGTCTTTGGTTATGTTTGTTTTTAGTTGAGTTCTTGGGTAACAGTCTGTTCCGTAGCCTATTGCTCGGAGTTCAACTTCTTCTCCAGCTACCAATTCTTGGATAACGTGTCCGCCGCCATATTCGAATGGTTGTTTTTCTGACATGTTTGTTGCTCCAACAAAAAGGTCGACTGCTGCGCCAGGATGGCAAACTTCTACGTCGTTCATCCAGGCTTTGTCAATTTTTATTGGTGGGTCAGAGTGCCCAAGGTTGATAACTGCACCAGAGGAACACATGGCACCAAAAGTGCCCGTTGTTACAACATCGACTTCTTTAAAAGCAACTTCAACGCCGCTGCTTTCGACTAGCTTTTTCATTTCTTCAGCAGTTAAAACTTGAGCGTCGCCGTTCTTAATTTTTTGGTTAATTTCTTCTACTGTCCGAGTATTGGCATGTTTAGACAAGGAGCTTACCTTAATGTCAATCGAAAAGGTGCCGCACGTTAATATTTTTTGCGCAAAAACCATGAATATGCTTAATGTGATTACATTTTGAAACAAAATACCGTTGAAGGGCTCATAGTCTGGGTTCAGAATAAGAGGAATTTTTACGAGACAAGAATAGTCATAAATGGAGGCGAAAATTTTCTAAAGATTGGGCAGAGGGCAACCTGTAATTTTAAGTAATAGTTCTATTAAAAAGCTGACAAAAAAAGAAGGAAATGGTTTTTTTAGGTTGTATTTTTTATGGTCGTTTTCTGAGAACGAGGATGGTTGCTACAAAACCTATTGCTATTGCAATTATTATTGCGACTGCTGCTATGGTGATGTACATTCCTGTTGGCTGTTCAGCTACTACTGGTGCTGGTGATGCTGTTGCTGCTGGGGGACTCTCGTAGAATGATGTTTCAGCTGATGATGGCCAATACGCGTTTGTTCCTGCAAAGGTCGCTGTTGCTGTGAAGCTTCCGGAGATTGTCGGTTTATATGTTAATGTGTACATGCCTTTTGCGTCGGTTGTTGCAGTGCCGATTGGGTATGTGTTGCCGTTAGAGTCAGTCACGCTTATTGTAATTGGTACACCTGTGAAGTTGGTTGGCTGTGCTTGTTGCTGGTATATGTAAGCCATCCATTGGGTCATGCTTGAGTCAGATGCTACTGGAACGCCATTTGGAAAGTCAGCTGCTTGCTCTGTTTGTTTTGTGCCAGCAGAAATGTCTGTAACTGATCCGCTAATAATAATTGAATCGCCGAATGCTTCAGCGTTAGCAGTTGTGGCGCTTGGTCCTCTGCCTACACCGTAGATTTGGTTATCGTATCCATTATCGAAAACGGTCATTCCGTCTGCCAATGCAAATGCTGTTGAGGAACCTGTGGCTGCTGAAATCGTCCAGATTTCTTGTCCTGATGTGGCGTTAATTGCGCGTATTAAGGCACCTTTATAGATTGGTGTTTCGAAAGTGTGCTCACTTGTTACGGTGTATACTATTCCGTTGGCAATTGCGCTTATGACTGTCGGGTAATTGCGAGCAAATTCAAGACCACTGCTAGTGGTGTTGCCTGCGCCGCCGTTACCGTATGTCCATAGTAGATTTCCATTTGTCAAATCAAAACAGTATACGAGTCCGCTGTAACCGCCTGCGTATAGTTTGCCGTAAGCCAATGTTGGTCCTTGACCGCCGTATCCCATTGAGAAGAAGTCAAGTGCTGCTTCTGGTGTTGTTGGTCCCCAAATTTGTTTGCCAGTGTTCATGCTGTACCCTATGTATTGCATAGTTTCCGCGTAGTATTCAGTGAAAACTCCGACTGATGGATCAGCTCCGTCGTATGATACGGTTAGGTTGCCTGCTGGAGCATTCAGATTATTTGTCCATTCTACAGTGCCGATTGTGCCGCTAGTTGCGTTAAGGTTTATGCCGAAGTAGGTGTAGGGAGTCCATGATTGTGAACCGAAGATGTTGTTTCCAGCATTTGGCATCGCGCCAGCTTCGCCGATCAGCATGCCGTTATAGAAGGCGCTTTCTATTGAAGGTGTTGCAGAAAGTGTGTTAAGCGATGGAATTGAAATGTTCCAATCGTACAAGCTTGGATCATTTCCGCTTAGTATTACTGGGACTACTGGAGGTGTTGTTGATGGACCTGAGTAATTGTTGCCCCAAAGTCTGGATGAGTTCCATTCTTGCAGATAGTAGTTTGGTTTCGTTGGTGTGCCATAGTTTACTAAGCTTACGATTAAGCGTTCGCCTTCTGGACCCATGAGTGCGGTGCCTGTGGGAACGTTTGTTATGTTGAATATTGAAGTTCCTGAGTCTGCGTCATAAGCTTGCCATTTTAGCGGTACTGGTGGACCTAGGAAGGATCCTCCAATTGCTGCAATTAAGATTGGTGGGTAGACTCCGTGTTCGTTTGGATCTTGGACGTCATAAATATATCCGAATGATAGGGCAGGTATCGTTGTGCTTCTCCATTTTTCTTGGCCTGTTTGCAAGTCAACGCAGACTGTTGCGCCCGAGCTGGACCCGGCAAAAGATAGCGGTTCAGTGTAGTAGAGCATTCCGTCCATTATTATCGGGTTAGTGAATCTAGTTGCGTATGCAGTTCCTTCGAAGTATGTGTCGCCTGCAGTTTGGAAGTCGTTGCCTCCTGTTACTCCTCCGCTTTGAAGGACTTTTGTCCACATTATGTGGCTGGTTTGAGATCCTACTGCGTAAGGTTGGAAGGTTGCGCCTAGCATTCCACTGGAGTAGCCTGGTGCGCTTGTTCCTAGCCAGTTTGACGAAATTGTCCACCAGTTAGGGTTCAAGCCGTATATTGGGCGTGTCCAGTAAGCCGATGGTAGGGGACTTGTTGGGATTGCTGTTACTTGTGCTTGTTGAACAGTGAAGGTTGCTGAGGCAGAGCTGGGTAGGAAGGTGTCGTTTGTGTATGCACTCGGAGCAAGACCGAAGAAGCCTGGTGCCATTGTCCATGTGTATAATTGTCCTGGAAAAGTGAAGTTAGCGGTGTATGTGCCGGTTTGGGTTGGGGTGAAGTAGTAGTTCTGGTTTGATGTTGGGTCTGTGATTACTGGGAAGGTCTGGGTTGTTGTTGTGCCGTCAGGTGCTTTAATGGTGAGTTCGTAGTTGTGCCAGCGAATGTCATTGCCGAATTCTGCGCCTGGAGCTACCGCGCTAAGCCACATGCCAATAGTTATCCTTTGGCCAACACCGATTGGATCTGGAGCCGCATTAACGTATGCGTAGGTGGGAATATTCCATGGAGTTCCGCCTTGCCCTGGACCGTGTGCACTAACATTTGATATTAAAGTCATAGAAGCTGTCATGGAAACTATCAAAAATATTGCGATTGCAATAGTTACCACTTTATTTTTAGAGATGTTCATTTTCCTTTATTTTCTCCTATATTTTTTAGACAAGAAGTAGCGAGATACTTCTTATCCGGCTTCCTCTTTTGTTACCTTTTTACTTAAATAACTTGCCTAATTTGTCTTCAACTTCTGCCCAATTGACTGTAAAACGGTCCTTTTTTTGAAATTTTTCATTCCAAGAAATTTAAAGTGAATACTAACACATCTGAGCGGGAGAGGCAGGTTAATTCGCCATTAACCAATATCCAAGGGGCAATCTTAAGCCTCATTTAGTTTACGCTACTATGGCTTACAATATGCGTTCCCATTGGAAAGACTCTAACAAAGCGAAAGTTTCACGCTTCTGCCAGTATATTGATCAGTAAGCGTCGCTCTGCTTTCCGCAAGTGCTCCCCTAACGTTGAACCTCCAATGTTAAGCTTTTTAGCAAGTTTTTCTGAGTTTATTCTTCGTGGAATGTCATAGTATCCAAGCTTGTAAGCTGCGATCAAGACATCCCTTTGCTTTTGGGTTAGCTTGCTGAGAGGTGAGTCGGGTGAGAAGTTTGCTTCAGTCAGCGAAACTACTCTATGTCGGATTCCTAATGCCGTTATCTTCTTGACAAATTCGCCAACTTGTTGTGCACTCCCGAGAAATGAAAAAGTTACTTTTCTCCCTCTGATTTCAAGGGGAGGGAACAAATATCCGCCAATGCCTAAATAATTAAGAATTGAAGATAGACTTGGCCCGCCTTTCAAGAAGACTGTGTAGGTTCTGCTGTTTTCTTGTTCAAGAAGCTGTGCTTCAACTAATAAGCCTCCAGCAAGCAGGTCTTCGATTTTGAATGAGTCGTCCCTAAATTCAATTCTCGATATTACTGCGAACTCTTCACTGTCTTGCCTTAGGAAATGCAGAAAATCCAACGATTTTATTTTCTGAAAGTCCCCTATTTCTAATCCTAATTTAGAAAGTTCTTTTTCTGAGATTTCTAAAATTAATCGACGCATAAACGATATTCGTTTTCGTTTGATTTATTCTTTGGTGCTGACCCGCATGTATGCGGTAGAAAACTAATCCGTCAGCCAGCCCTCTAAAACCCTCTATTAAACAAAGATAAAGTTGGCTCAAAAATGATAGTGAAAAAATGTCGTATTGACCATTCCGACAGGAGCAGATACTGATGCCTAAGTCTTTCTTCGATTCATTAAACGCGTTTATTCGTAAACGTTACCGATGGGTTATCATATCGTGGTTAGTTGTTGTGTTGCTTTCGTTGATTCTTGTTCCAAGCTTCTTTTCGGCAGTTTCTTATGATATTGTAGGTAGCGTTCAACCGCCTTCAAATAGTGAGTCAGATAGGACGCTTAAAATTCTTGATGCTCAGTTTCCAGAATTGAGTAATACTAGTCAAAATATTCTAAGTGTTGTTGTTCAAGGTACTTCACCTTACTCGGATTCATTGAAAGGTGTTATTCTCAAGTTGAATAGCACAATTTCAAAAGATAAAGATGTCAATAATTTTACTGGGGTAACAAGCCTTTACTCAGTTGAGGCAAGCTTACTAAATGAGTCTCTACCAGAGATTATTAATCAGACTGCAAACCTACAATCAAACATAACTACCATTAACTCAGGACTATACGTTCTGCAAGATAACCTAACAGCACTAAGCACAAATCTATTTCAGCTGCAGAACGGCATCAACCAAACAGCCCAACTAGTATTTGGAGTCCCATCGGCGTTCGTCGGCGTATGGCAAGGGGTTGTTCAAGGGTTTAACGCTCAGGGCTTAACAAACCCTGACCCATACATGGTTAATGTTCAAGCAAATTCAACAGTGTTCACCGTAACTTCGAATTTTGGAAACAATGCCGAATCTATTGGCTACTACACTGCTTTCTTTAACGCTTGGAACAGCAGTTACGCAACTCTGCCAATTAGCACCTTAATTTCTGACCGAGAAGCCTTTGCGATAGGTCAAGCTGTTTCGTCTCTTCTTAGCAGTTCCCAGCTCGACTCACAGACAAGCCAAATGATAGGACTTGCAGCGTCAAATCTTACAGTTTCAAATTGGAACCAACTTTCAGCAATAGAAAATCTGACTATTTCAACTGTGGCATTAAGTATTCCTTCAAATCTTTCATCTTCACTGGGGGTCTCGGCAACAAGCCTAGTCAATGAATTGTATAGCTTTGGGCCTTCTCCTTCAAACGAAAGTATTGCAAACTACGCCATTGCCCTTATAGAAACAAACTACTCGAACCAGACAATTCCGGATGTTGGATTTTCTGTTTCTAGCCTAATACAAGCTTCTTATGATCTTGGCCGATCACCTAGCAATACTCAATCGTGGGATCTATCTTGCGACTTTATTTCAAACGCCACTCAAAATGCTTTTATAGATTCGCCTCTGTTCAAAGTGAACAGCACATCATTAAGTTATCTTCTTTACACATTGCCCCAGAACACAACAATTGCTGACATAAGTAACGCCGTTGACAACGAGATATCAACTCAATCATATGTAAATTGCCCCTTTGCACTTCTAACCTCACTAACCAAGAATTTTGTAAACTCAAATAATGATACCATGCTAATTATCCTCAATTTCGCCTCAAGTCCAGAAGCCGACATAGTCGCGCACATAAGAACCGATATAGATACTACAGGGTTACAAAACTTTGGCACAGTTTATGTAACAGGCGGACCTGCCGTTTCCTTGGATTTGCGAAACACCATTCTACCTGTCCTCGATATTACGCTGTTACCAGGAATCATTCTTTCCATCATAATCGTTGGACTTTTGCTTTTTTCGGTAACAGCGGCGGTGATTCCAATAATAATGGGGGGTAGCTCCATTGTGGTGTCTCTTGCAGCCATATACCTTGGCATTGTTAAGATAGGGAACGCCAGCTTAACGTTTCTGACGCCAGCGTTAACACTGCTCTTATTGTTGGGCCTTGCGGTAGATTATGCAGTTTTGCAAATCAGACGCACAAAAGAAGAGCGTCTTCAAGGTAAATCAATCGAAGAAAGCGTAGGCATCTCAATTAAATGGGCAGGACAAGCTGTACTAACTGCAGGAACCACTGTCATAGTAGCATACGTTGTGATGGCATTAGCCAACGTTCCACTTTTTAGCACTGTTGGGCTTGCTATAGCAATAGGTGTCTCAGTTCTACTTGTCGCATCAATTACTCTGCTTCCAGCCCTCGAAATTGCGTTAGGTGATAGACTTTTCTGGCCAGGTCTAAACAAACGCTTCATGAGAAACTCCAACCATAAGGGAATTTTGAAACGAGTAGTTGAAAGTACGCAAAAAAGGAAAGTTCTTGTAGTAATCATAATTGGCTTAGTATCTTTAGGCGCCATATTTGTCACTTTTAACACGCCCTTTAACAATGATGTTATGAAACTGATTCCAAACTTTTCAAGCAACCAAGGACTAAATGTTATATCAGACAACTTTGGAAGCGGAACAATATACCCAACATACATCACAGTCACAATGCCCACGCAGATAACATATGGAGATAATCAATTCAACCAAACTCTACTTAACGAAATCGAGCATATCACCGCTACAGCTGCCGATTCAAAAGGCATCACAACTGTTGTAAGTCCAACGAGACCTTATGGGAATTCATTCAACTACTCAAACATCGAAAACACGTCTGATGCCCTACGCTTGCAATATGAAAACCAAATGTTTACAGCAATTGGAAAAGACAACAAAACCGTCTTAATCACCGTTGGACTCTCAGAATCAATCTTTAGCCAAAATGCGCTTAACTCTTTGTCTCAAATGGAAAAGACAATTAACAATTTAACGATCATAAGCGGCACAACAATTCATTTTGGAGGTCAAGCTCAATCAACAAGTGATAGCGTATCATTCATGAATACTCTTGTTCCAGAAATTACAGCAATTCTAGCCGCTACAATATGCATAATTTTGTTTTTCCAACTAAGATCAGTATTAATGCCTCTTTATCTAATAGCTACGATACTTTGCAGTGTCATTTTATCCTTAGCAGCAATTTCACTGATATTCCACAGTGGCTTTAACTTGCCTATTGTTGTTTATGTTCCTTTGTTCGTAGTAGTAACAACGATTGGTGTCGGAGTAGACTATGGAGTATTTTTCGCTAACAGAGTACGCGAGGAAGCGGAAAACGGCAAAGCAGACAATGAAGCAGTAGTCATGGCTGTAGACAAAGTCTGGACGACCATTCTTGGACTTGGGCTTGTGTTGGCAGCGGTGTTCGCTTGTTTGCTTATACCTGGAATAGGAATTTTCGACGAACTAAGCATCGCCATTGCTATAGCAGTTTTACTAGCAATTACTGTTGGTATCCTATTCTTTGTGCCCGCACTAATGGGACTAACACAAAAACTAAACTGGTGGCCACATAAACGATCCAGTGTAAACAATAAGAAAACAATAAAGGACAAGGATGTTAAAGACGAACTTTAACCATTCAGCACTATTGATGTCTTGAAAGGCTATGACAATGAAACCTACTAGTATAGTCCCGTCCAACGATAAAATGTTATTATAATTAGATCCTCAATATCTTTTGAGGATAATTATTGATTGATTATCTTGTTGGGACAGGTGGATGGAGCTACTTCAATGTTCCAAATAAACCCTCTTTGAAAGCCTACAGTGAAATATTCAATTTTGTAGAAGTAAACTACACATTTTATGAGTACCCACCTGTACAAACTGTTGAAAAATGGAGAAAAACTGTTCCAAAAGACTTCACGTTTTCCGTGAGATGTCATCAAGACTTAACGCACAAAATAGGCTTAAACCCAGTAGATGAAGCCTACGAAGTATTCTACAAAATCAAAACCTACGCTAATGTTCTGCAAACCCCTTACGTGGTGTTAGAGACTCCTAAAGGCTATGTAATAGACAACTGTACAAGAGATTTTCTGTCTACATTAAACTTGAAAGGCGTCGAGCTTGTCTGGGAATACAGAGCACCCCTAACTGAAGAAGTAACTAACTTGATGCAAGATTTCAACATAATACAGAGCGTCGATTTGTCAATCCAGAAACCAAGCTACAACTTGGATGTAACTTATTCAAGATTATTTGGAAAGGGACAAAACAACATCTACCAATTCACAGATGATGAACTAGTGGAAATACAACATAATGCTGAAGAGACCAATTCAAAGCAAGTAATTCTAGCTTATCATGGTTTGAGGATGAATGGTGACGCTTTGAGGTTTCAAAAGCATTTGGAAACTGGGAATTTCTTACCTGTAACTTCTGCTACCGGTGTAGATTCAGCGAAAGCGGTCTTAGCTGAAGACGCTACGTTCCCAACTTCCAAATCAGAATTAATCAAAAAACAAGGCTGGAAAGTCATAGATGTTAAACAAAACAAAACAGCTCACCTATCCGAATTTCTAAACAGAATTCCAGACAAAAACTACAGCCACATAAACGAAGTTGTGAAGGAGCTAGAAGTAGTTATTGGACAAAAATAACATTATTTTAGGAACTTGCGGATGGAGTTACAAAGAATGGGAAGGCAACTTCTACCAGATTAAGAGCGGGCAGAGCAAACTTCGAGCTTACTCAAGAGTGTTCAAAACTGCTGAAATAGACTCAACTTTCTACCGCAATCCCACTAAAGGAACAGTTATGGGGTGGCTAAAGTATTCACCCAGTGACTTTGTTTTTACTGCTAAACTACCTAAAACAATAACCCATGACAACATGCTGGGTTTAAAGAATGATGTTAAGGCAAATCTTGAAGTGTTTTTGGATTTAATGAGACCCCTTCAACTGGGTGGAAAACTTGGGTGTTTACTCATTCAGTTGCCGCCAAAATACACGTATAATCCGGGGAACCTGGAAGATTTTTTCAAGTTGCTTGACCCCATGTTTAGGTATGCAGTGGAATTTAGAAATGTTACATGGTTGCTTCCTGAAACAGTGACTTTTAAGCTCTTAGAGAAATACGAAGTTGCTTATACTATTGTGGATGAGCCGCTTCTTCCGCCAGAAATCCATTTGACCACTGATTTTGCTTATTTCAGATGGCATGGCAAGGGTGAAGACATCTGGTTTAACTACAGGTACAATGCAGAAGAGCTAGATGCTTGGATTCCGAAAGTGCAAGAAACCTCAAGCAAAGTCAAGAAAGTCTACGGGTACTTTAACAATCACTACCACGGCTACGCTCCAGAGAACTGCCTTCAATTAATTGAAAAGCTTGGATTAACAACTGAAGAACAAAAGAGGGCGAAGACGAAAAACACTGTTAAACAATCGCAACTTGGCTCTTTCTTTAGTTAAACTCTTCACATGCATTCAAAACTTCAAACAGCATGATTAGCTTCTTGAAACCAGTAGATCGAATCTAAAAACAATTCAAACTCTAACCAAAAAACCACTTAAACCACAAAGAAAAAAAGCACAATAGAGCCAGCAATAACTAGATTTCAGAGTTTCTAAACAAATCTCTTCTGGATTCTGGATTGTCTAAAAATGTCAAATCGCGTCAAATTGTGTCAATTTATGTCAAATTATGTCAAAAAATGTATCAACCTGCGACTAAATCAAGCCTTAAACCAAAAAAGCAACCCAGAACAAACTGGAAAAAATGGCAAAAAGGTGTTGTTGTTCTACTAATCTTACCAGAGTTTCCAGGGTAAGTCGTCCATGTACTCGTTTAGGGAGCGGATGGAGTTGCCGTTTTTGCCTTTTTGCTTTAGTACATCAACAAGTGCTGCTGCCAACTGCAGGTTTGTTATGACTGGTATGTTGAACTCTACTGCTTGGCGTCGGATAATGTAGCCATCAGTTAGGATGTCTGAGAAACTGTTCTGTCTATTTGCTATGGGCACGTTAATTACTAAATCTATTTTGCGTTCTTGCAAATAGTCTAAGATGTTGGGGTTGGCTTGGGGTTCCCTTACTTTGTAGAGGAAAGTTGCATTTACGCCAGCTTGATTGAGAACCTTAGCTGTATGAGCAGTCGCGTAGATTCTAAAACCCATCTCCGCTAAAGCTTGGGCGATGGGTACTACACGTTTTTTCCGTTCCTCATCGCCGCCTACACTTATGAATACGGCACCGTCTTTGGGCGGTATGGTAAATTCTGCCGACTGCAAAGCTTTTGAAAAAGCATCCGAAAAGTTTTCGCCTAAACAGGCCACTTCGCCAGTGCTAAGCATCTCAACTCCCAAAACAGGATCTGCACCGCTTAAACGCATAAAACTAAACTGAGGAACCTTAACACCCACATGAGGCGCAACAGTCATCGGCGACAGCTTAACGCCATCAATTTTCTTACCCAACATTGCTAAAGTGGCAAGTTCAATGAGGTTGATTCCGCGGGTTTTACTTACAAACGGCATGGAACGTGAAGCTCGCAAATTGCATTCAATCACATTAACTACATCATCTTTTACAAGGTACTGAATGTTGTAGGGTCCATGAATGTTGAGAGCTTTGACTATTCTTTGTGTGCAATCCTCTATTTTCTTTTGAACCTCAATCTTTAGGGCTTGAGGAGGAATAGTCATGGTTGCATCGCCACTGTGGACCCCAGCATTCTCCACGTGCTCCATTATAGCGCCAATCAACACGGTTTCTCCATCAGAAACCCCATCAACCTCGACTTCTTTAGCACGATTAATAAATTTACTAATAACAACTGGGTGATCAGGCGAAACCTTCGCCGCTAAATTAAGGAAATTCTCAAGAGACGTCTCGTTATACGCCACGCGCATTGCTGAGCCTGACAGCACATAGCTTGGACGCACAATAACTGGGAATCCGATTTTTTCAGCAAACCGCTTTGCATCACTAATAGAGAGGAGTTTGCTCCATGGAGGCTGAGAAATCCCCAACTGATCTAGAAGGGCACTGAATTTTGAGCGGTCTTCAGCCAAATCCACATTCTCAGCCGATGTGCCCAGAAGTTTTACGCCAGCATTTGCAAGTTTCATAGCTAGATTATTTGGAATTTGACCGCCAACGCTAGCGATGACTCCTAACGGATTCTCTTTCTCGTAAATATCCAAAATCCGTTCAGTAGATAATTCTTCAAAGTATAGTTTGTCTGAAACATCATAATCGGTTGAAACGGTTTCGGGATTATAATTTACCATTATTGCTTCTTTTATGCCGTTTTTCTTTAGTGCCCAGATTGTGTTTACGCCGCACCAGTCAAATTCTACGCTTGAACCTATCCGAAAAACCCCAGCGCCCAACACAATTACTTTGCTTTCGGTAGTGCTTAATTCGATGTCATCCTCGTCTCCACCGTATGTGAGGTAGAGATAGTTTGTTTTGGCAGGCCATTCAGCGGCTAAGGTGTCAATTTGCTTTACTGCCGGAATTATGTTAGCTCCTTTTCTATATGCCCTTATTGTAAATTCATCTGTACATTGGCATTGGGCTATTTGCTTGTCTGAGAAACCTAAGCGTTTAGCTTCACGAATAACTTCTGCAGAACTACTTTCTCCAAGATTTAGCTCACGAAGTTCTGCTTCCATGTTAATTATGTTCTGAATCTTATGCAGGAAAAACGGATCTACACCGCTTAAACGATAAATTTCATTTATGGATATTCCCAATTTTAATGCTTTAACAAGCTCATAGAGTCGTTCATCAGTTGGGTTTGCGATTGCATCTCTAATTCTTTCTTCTGATTCAGGCTCAGAATCCTCGGGGTTGCAGACTAATCCTATTTTGCCAATATCCAACATTCGCACCGCTTTCTGCAATGCCTCTTCAAAACAGCGTCCAATCGCCATAACCTCGCCCACCGAACGCATCTGAGGCCCCACATGGCGATCAGCATTCTTAAACTTCTGCAGATCCCAACGAGGAATTTTCACCGTTATATAATCTAATGCTGGTTCGAAGCAGGCGGTTGTGACTTCAGTTACTTTATTTATCAGCTCGGGAAGCGTGTAACCAAGCGTTAACTTTGTCGCTATATAGGCTAAGGGATAACCTGTAACTTTGCTCGCTAAAGCTGAGCTTCTGGACATACGGGAGTTAACTTCGATAACCCGGTATTCTTCGGACTTAGGATGGAGAGCCCATTGGATGTTACATTCGCCAACAATACCCAAACTTCTAATCGCATTTATCGAAGTAGACCGGATCAAATGGTATTCGCGGTTTGACAACGTTTGTGATGGTGCAATAACTATGGAGTCGCCGGTGTGAACGCCCATAGGGTCAAAGTTTTCCATGTTGCAAACTGTTAAGCAGTTATCGGAGTAGTCACGCATGACTTCATATTCAACTTCTTTCCAGTGACCAACATACTCTTCGATGAGAACCTGTCCAATGCGGCTTTGAGCTATTCCGCGGGTCGCAATTTCTTTAAGTTCAGCGACGTTGTGAGCAACTCCAGCACCTTTTCCGCCAAGAGTGTAGGCAACACGCACTATGACCGGGTAACCGATTTCCTCAGCTACTTCTAAGGCGTGGTTTACGCTTGTGGCTGATTTGCTTTGTAACGGTGGAACACCTGCTTTAAGCATTGCTTGGCGAAACCGCTCTCGGTCACCCGTGTCTTCTATGGCTTTGACAGGCGTACCTAAAACTTTAACATTATACTTTTGCAGTATGCCTGATTTTTCCAGTTCGATACCGCAGTTAAGAGCTGTTTGTCCGCCGAATCCTAATAGGATGCCATCGGGGCGTTCTTTTTCTATGACTTTTTCGACGTATTCTGGGGTGACGGGAAGAAGATAGACCTTGCCTGATAAACGTGGGTCAGTCTGGATGGTGGCTATGTTAGGGTTAATTAGTACTGTTTCAATGCCCTCTTCTTTGAGAGCCTTCAGGCATTGGCTTCCTGAATAATCAAATTCGGCTGCTTCACCGATTTTTATTGCGCCGCTTCCAAGAACCATCACTTTTTTTATCCAGTCAAACTTGGGCATTATTTAGCCTCCAACGTTTTAGCGAATTTATCAAATAACAACTCAGTGTCGTATGGTCCTGGTGACGCTTCAGGATGCCACTGCACAGCAAAAACAGGCTTATTTCTGTGTTTGACGCCCTCTGTCGTCTTGTCGTTGGGATTAACGAACCATGGCTCCAGCGGCGTTTTCTTTAACGATTCTAAATCGATTGCATACCCGTGATTTTGAGTGGTAATGTAGCATCGGTTACTGTTTAGGTCAAGGGCAGGTTGGTTTTGGGCGCGATGACCGAATTTTAGTTTGTAGGTGTCTCCGCCCATTGATAATGCCAATATTTGGGCACCTAAACATATTCCCATAAGTGGAACCTTTTCAACTAATTCCTTGATGCACTGTATTGTGTTAGTGCATTTTTTGGGGTCTCCTGGACCGTTGCTTAAGAAAACACCGTCAGGATCGTAAGCCATTACTTCGCTAGCGGAGGTATCATAAGGCACTCGAACAACATTGATACCTCGTTTAAGCAAATTACGAATAATGCTATATTTGACTCCACAGTCTATTAGTACAACGGTTTTTTTACCTTCAACGCTATATTTGACGGGTTTTTTAACTGAAACTTCTTTGACTAAATCCGTTAAGTTGGGGTCAGCAATGTTTTTGCCGTTACTAAGAATAGCGTTCAAATCAGGTTCTTCACCTGATTCAAAGACTTGCAGAATTCCAAGCATGACACCGTGAGTTCTGAGTTTTTTTGTCAGTCGTCTAGTGTCGATTCCATAAATGCCTGGGACACCTTCGTCAAGTAGCCACTTGTCGAGGGTTCTTGTGGATGCCCAATGAAAAGGTTCGTGGCATAACTCATGAATTACTAAGCCTTGAACTTGGATGTGGTCTGACTCAAAATAGAGCGGAAAACCAAGATTTAATTGAGTTGAGGGAACGCCGTAGTTACCTACAAGAGGGTAAGTAAACGTTAAAATTTGACCTTTATAGGATGGATCAGTAAGCGCTTCCGGATAACCAACCATCTGAGTAGAAAATACTACTTCTCCTGAGATCTTTCCTGTTGCGCCAAAACCTTTGCCGATAAATGACGTTCCGTCTTCAAGAAGCAGAATTGCTTTTTTATTTTTGTTGGACGTGCTATGTTGTGGGACCAAAGCCCTATTCTACCTGCATGTTTGAATTTTTAAGTTTTGCGTTTTCAGTTTTTTCTGAAGTGTAGGTTTCTAAGGTTACGTTGAGTTTCTTTTCAGCATCGGCAAAGCTCTTTTTAAGTTTAGCTGTATCATTTTTTGCTTCTGCCATGGTTTTCTTGCTTGTTGCGATGGATTTTTCAACCTCAACTGCTGATGGACCGCCTTGCACTTTATACATTTCGACTATTTTACGCGGATTTGTGCATTCACTGATGTCCTCTTTCTTAACTGTCAATTTGACTCCAGCAGCTTGTAAAGCGACCGTTTGTATCATTTCAGGTGTTGCATATAGTAAAGTCTGATGTGAATCGATAAGTGTCTTAACAAGAGCGCCAACTATCTTGTGAGATGTGCGGAAAGCTACATTGTATTTTCGTACAAATAAGTTGGCGAGCTCTGTTGCTCCGACGAAACCTACGGCGGCTTTGCTTTCAACGTTTGATGAAACTTTCAAGTTAGGAATAAGCGTTGAAAATATGTTAAGTGACTGGGATAGGTTGTCTACTTCAGCCCAAAGTTTCGGGGTTACCTCCTGGAAATCTAGATTATATGTTGAAGGCAAACTTTTCACTGCAGCGGCTGAAGCTACGAAATCGCCTAGTGCATAGCTGGCATGTGCACGGATGACTTCAAGCACTTCAGGATTCTTTTTCTGCGGCATAATGCTACTAGTTGAAGTGAAATCGTCGGGTAATTCAACTGTTCCGAACTCTTGAGAACTCCAAATTATCAAATCCTCAGCTAAACGACTTAAATTCACGGCAAGCAAAACCAAAGCCGCTTGAGTTTCAAGAATAAAGTCTCTGCCTCCCACCGCATCAAGCGAATTCTCCAACACATTATCAAAGCCTAAAAGCTGAGCGGTCCGTTTCCGGTTTATTGGGAAACTTGTAGTTGCTAATGCTCCTGCGCCAAGAGGACACAGATTAACACGTTCAAAAGCTCCCTGCAGTCTTCCCAAGTCTCTCTCTAACGCTTGAACCTGAGAAAGCAAATAATGCGCAAATGTAACGGGTTGCGCCGCCTGCAAGTGAGTGTACTCTAAAATGACTGTGCTCACGTGTTTAGTAGCTGTGTCTAAGAGGCTTTTCTGCATCTCAATGACACCAAGCATCATTTCGACAAGTTCTTTTCTGAGTTGCATGCGAATGGCGGTTACAACTTGGTCATTTCTGCTTTTTGCGACATGCAGGTTTCCGCCGATTTCAGGTCCCGTTTCCGCAAGGACAGCCTCTTCAACTGCCATATGAACGTCTTCAGCAGAAGAGTCAAGATTAGCTTTAGACTGTTTAGAGAGGGCTTTTAGGATTTTTGCGCCATCTTGCCACTGAATAATTTTCTGCTCCATGAGCATTATTACATGGGCTTTATTGATGCCAATGACAGCGTTGGCTAAGCGCTCATCATCTTTTCGTGAAGACGTAAACTTTGCTACATCTTCACGCACGGATGATAATCGTCCGCCATGCAGAATCTTTGACATCTTTTTATCTTCCTAATCACTTTTTAGATATACTTGCTTTTTTTCCAGCCGATTTCTTACTCGTTTTTTTCAGGGCATTGTACATTCTTGTTTGCAATCCCCACAGTTCAATGAAGCCTTTAGAGTAGGACTGATTGAAGGAGGTTTTGATGTTGTAGTTAGCCAAGTTTTTGTCATAGAGCGACATAGGTGAGGAGCGACCGATAATCTGCATGCTGCCCTTGTAGAGTTTAAGTTTTACTTCCCCGTTAACATTTTCTTGGGATTTGTTGATGAATGCGTCCAAGTCATCTTTCAATGGATCAACCCACAGTCCAGCGTATGCAAGGAACACCCATTCAGCGTCAACCTGCTGTTTAAATAAGACCTGATGACGAGTCATAACCATTTTTTCAAGGTCTTTATGAGCTTCCAAAATCACTGTTGCCGCTGGGCATTCGTAAACTTCACGAGATTTTATACCGACAAGGCGGTCTTCAATGTGATCTATTCTGCCCACACCATTTCTGCCAGCAATTTTATTCATTTCCTCAACAAGTTCAAGGGGCAACATGGACTCGCCATTAACAGCTACTGGAACTCCTGCTTCAAATTGAATAGTAACGATTTCAGGAGTGTTAGGTGCTTTTTCGCCAGAAACCGTCCATTCATAAGCGTCCTCTGGAGGCTCTTGACTTGCATCCTCAAGCAGCCCACATTCAATGGCTCTTCCCCAGACGCTTGCATCTATGCTATATTTTTTGGCTGCATTAGAGACAGGAATGCCTTTGGTTTTTGCATAAGCGATTTCTTCTTCACGCGTCATACCCCATTCGCGCACTGGAGCAATAATTTTTCTGTCAGGCGCTAAAGAACCCAACGTCACGTCGAACCGTACCTGATCGTTGCCTCTTCCCGTGCACCCGTGCGCTAACGCGGTAGCGCCTTCTTTTTCGGCGATTTCAACCATTTTCGCAGCGATTAATGGTCTGGAGAGGCTTGTGCTTATTGGATACTTACCCTCATAGAGCGCGTTTGCTTTTATTGCTGGAAAAATGTAGTCTTTCGCAAATTCATCTTTTGCATCAATAGAAAAATGTTTGAGAACGCCCAATTTCTTGGCTTTTTCTTCAGCTGCTTTAAGATCTTCCCCTTGACCAACATCAACAGTTACTGTAATTACCTGTGCATCGTATTTTTCTTGAAGATATTTAATTAACACGGATGTGTCTAATCCGCCGGAGTATGCTAATACGATTTTTTCTGTTATTTTTGCTCCCTCATTTTTTAAGCTAAATTGTTCCCGTTACCTTTAACGCTGTATTTTTAAAGGTTTTGACTTTTTTGTTACTTAACAAAATTTAAATGTACCATTTGATACAAGATGTTCCAATATGACAATAGCTCAAGATGTCCGAAATTACCTGAGAAACAAACCTTACCTACTGGAAGCCTTAGAAAAAGGCATAGTAAACCTGAGCGAGCTTTCGCGTCAAATACAAAAAGAAATAAAAACCAATGACACCAGCGCTATAAAAGCTGCACTACGCCGATATTCAGAGGAACTACAGAAGCACAAACATAAAAGAGAAGAAAAAGTCCTCCTCCTTCTAAAGCGTAGCAGCATATCTGTATACGATCGAAAGGCAGTAATAATAACTGCAAAAGAAATTGCCGTTAAAACGGGTATGGGAGTTGATTTAGTTGGCAAATTTGTTTACTTACTCGATAGGAGCGATTTGCCTGAACGCGTAAACGCTTTAATTAAGCATGATAATTGTACAATGATTGTCGTTCATTCGCCTGAAGAACTTGAGGCAACCCCGGGAGTTGTCGCGTTCCTAACTGCTCTTCTTGCAGAGCAAAATGTGAACATAATTGAGTTCATTTCTTGTTGGACAGAAACAATTATTGTCGTTGAGAAAAAAGACAGCCTCAAAACCTATGAGACTTTAACCAACATGGTAGGTTAAGAAGCGTAACCGACAATAATAAAATTAATAATGCTGTGACTGATATTTCAGGTACAACTTCACGATCATTCCAATAATTACTGTAAAGGAGTTTAAACTATGACACATCAAGAATGCATAAACTGCAAAACACAATATGGTATAGACGAGATTCTTTATTTCTGCAAGAAATGCGGGGACATTCTTGAAATAAAATTTGACTTCAAAGAACTAGCACAAAGCCTCAAAGAAAGCGACTGGAAAACAAAACCTCTATCCGTTTGGAGATACCGCAACTTCATGCCTATCCACGAAGCTACGAACGTAGTCACCTTAAACGAAGGGGGTACAGGTCTGCACCGCTCACAAAGGTTAGGCGATGAGCTAGGATTAAAACAGCTTTACGTTAAGAATGAAGGCGAAAACCCGACAGGCAGCTTCAAAGACCGAGGTATGACCGTTGGCGTTACCAAAGCTGCTGAGCTTGGCGCAAGACATGTTATTTGTGCTTCAACAGGTAACACCAGCGCCAGTTTAGCTGCTTACGCTGCAAGGGCTGGATTGAAATGCACTGTTCTTATTCCCTCAGGCAAGATTGCCTATGGAAAATTGGCACAAGCCATGATTCACGGCGCCAAAGTTTTACAGGTCCGAGGAAACTTTGACCAAGCCTTAGAATTCGTTCTTAAACTTGCTGAAAAGCACAAGAGCATTTACCTACTAAACTCAATTAACCCCTTCCGCATTGAAGGACAAAAATCGCTGGGATATGAGATCTGCGAACAGCTAAACAACAAAGCTCCAGACAGAATCATAATACCCGTCGGAAACGCAGGTAACATAAGCGCCGTCTGGAAAGGCTTAACTGAATTCCACCAACTTGGGTTTATAAAAACACTCCCAAAAATGACTGGGATACAAGCTGTCGGCTCAGCGCCCATTGCGCAAGCAATCAAAACAAACAGCGAAAAAATAATTCCAGTTGAAAACCCAGAGACAGTAGCCACAGCTATTCGAATCGGCGCCCCAGTAAGCTGGAAGAAAGCAGTAAACGCTATTCACGAATCGCATGGAACCGCGGAAACCGTTACCGACGAGGAAATCTTAGATGCACAGAAAATGCTTGCTCGCATTGAGGGAATTTTCGTGGAGCCTGCAAGCGCCTCATCCATTGCAGGGTTAAAGAAACTGGTTAACAATGGAGTTATCGACAAAGACGAAAGGGTAGTATGTATCACGACAGGGCACGGTTTAAAAGATCCTGATACTGCGATTAAGCAAAGCGAAAAACCCATTGAAGTTGATGCTGAAATCTCAGCAATCGAACAAGCTTTGGGATTGCAAACTCGAAGGGTCATTTTGGCAAGGTGAATATGAAAATGAGGATTATCTTAGTTGGCTATGGCGTAGTCGGGAAGGGTGTAACCACTATTCTGGCTCAAAGAAATGTAGAAAAAATTAAAGATTATGGGTTTAACCCAAAAATAGTTGCCATCGCTGATATTGATGGCGCTGTCATCAGCCCAAAGGGTCTGAGCCCTGAAAAGCTGGAAGCTATTAAGCAACGTGGGTACCCAATTTCTGCAGATCCCGACTTCGGACAACCAGGAATCCCAGCGTTAGAGGTTATTGAGTCGGTTGAAGCAGAAGTGGTTGTTGAAGTTACACCTGTAAACATTAAAAACGGTGAACCAGCCCTATCACACATCACCACGGCTTTTAAAACGGGAAAACATGTCGTTACAACTAACAAAGGACCATTAGCCCTAGCCATGCCAGCCCTCACAGAACTAGCGGATTATAACAATGTTTACCTACGTTTTAGCGGTACCGTTGGGGGTGGAACACCCATGCTGGAGTTTGCTAAACGATGCCTCGCAGGCGACAAAATTCTATCCATACGAGGAATACTAAACGGTACAACCAATTACATTCTAACTGAAATGTCACAAAACCGCGTTACGTTCCAAGAAGCATTAGCAAATGCGCAGAAACTTGGTTACGCTGAAAGAGAACCATCAATGGATATTGACGGATTTGATACCGCATGCAAAGTAGTCATTTTAGCAAACTGGATTATGAACAAAAAAATCACCTTAAAAGACGTTGACATAACAGGCATCCGAGACGTTTCTTTGCAAGCACTTGACGAAGCTTCAAAAAGAGGCAATACAATCAAGCTCATAGGTTCAATAGATGGCGACAAACCAGCCGTTAAGCCAACAGAAATACCCAAAAACCACCCCATATGCGTCAGCGGAGTTCTCAATGCAATAACTTTCTCTACTCAATATGCTGCAGAACAAACTCTCATAGGTAGAGGCGCAGGGGGAATTGAGACTGCGAGTGCAGTTTTAAGAGATCTTCTAGACATAAGACATAAGTTAGCAAACCGGATGCTAAATAATAGCTCGGAGTCCTAAAAATGAAAATCGTAATGAAATTCGGCGGCACAAGCGTTGCTACAGGCGAAAACATACGTCATGTGGTTGATTTGGTTACTAAGAACGCAAAAAAAGATAGAGTTGCCGTAGTTGTGTCAGCTTTAGCGGGCGTAACTAACAGCTTGATTGAAGTTGCTGAGCGGGCCAAGAAAAGCGATGAAAAACATATCCAAACTTTTACCAAAGAGTTGATGAACAAACATTTAGAGGCAATTTCGACTGCAATCAAAAGTAAAGAGATTCAGATGGAAGTTACTCAAATTACCGAGAAAACTTTAGCCGAGCTAGAGAAAGTTTTAACAGGCATCTGCTATGTTGGCGAGGTTACATCAAAATCTAAAGATTATGTGGTTTCCTTTGGTGAGCGATTGTCTGCGCCTATTGTTTGGGGAGCCATAAAAGATGCCGGATTTGAAACCCAATGGTTTACTGGCAAAGAAGCAGGTATTGTCACTGACTCCAACTTTGGTGAAGCTGACCCACTTATGAACTACACGACTCATCTCATCCGAGAACGACTTGTACCACTAATGGAAAAAGGAGTCATTCCAGTTGTTACAGGCTACATTGCCGCTAATCAAGATGGCATAATCACCACTGTTGGCAGAGGCGGCTCAGACTATACCGCAACTATATTGGGGGTAGCATTAAATGTTGACGAAGTTTGGATTTGGACTGATGTTGACGGCATAATGACCACAGATCCCAAAATAGTTAAGGCAGCTAAAATGCTTTCACAACTAAGTTATCAGGAAGCGGCAGAAATGGCGATTTTCGGCGCCAAAGCCATGCACCCCCGCGCGTTGGAACCTGTAATTAAAGAAAACATTCCGGTTAGAATTAGAAGTGTTTTTCATCCAGAAAACCCGGGGACATTGATTACTAAAGAACCTGACTCGAACACAAAAGAAGCCGTTAAAGCGGTAGCCATGATTAAGGATGTTGCTATGCTCAATGTGGGCGGAGCAGGAATGGTTGGAGCGCCCGGAAGTTATGCTAAAGTGTTTGATGTTCTTGGAAAAAACAACATTAACGTCATGATGATTTCTACTGCGGCTTCGGAAGCAAACATTTCAATGATTATTAAACGGGGCTTGTTGGGCAGGGCAATTAGCAACTTGGAGATTGCACTTTTGGACAGAGGCGGATTAGTCAGTGAGGTTTCTGCGGAAGATGATGTCGCCGTAATAGCTGTTATGGGCGCTAACATGAAGGGGACCTTAGGCGTCGCATCAAAGATATTTTCAACTGTCGCCAAAAAAGGCATAAACATACGCATGATTGCACAAGGCAGCTCAGAACTAAACATTTCCTTTGTCGTAAAAGAGAAAGATGGAGCAGCAGTTGTTAGAGCCATACACGAAGAATTCAACCTAGACAAAATCTAAATCTGAAAAGGGAAAAGGAAATGGGAGTTCCGTTCCTTCCACAGATTTCTAAAAGGTTTCTTATCCATGTAAAGTTTGCGACTGATCTAATCCAAAATAGGCTAAACTAGATTAAAAAAGCTTAAACTAGATTAAACTAGATCAAACTAGATTAAACTAGATCAAAACGCACTCAACCTGAAAAAAATTCAAGTCTTAAACCAAAGAAGCAACCCAAATCAAGCTGCAAAAAAATTGAAGCACCCTGCACAACGCTTGCTCTTCCCGGCCACAAATTCGTCAATGGCTCGCTAATCCACATCATGTTTGCGACTAATCTAGCTTAAACTAGCTTGAACTAGCTTAAAAGGGCTTAAATTAGCTTAAACTAGATTAAAATGCACTCAACCTGCAAACGATACATACCCTAATTTACAAAAACATTGTGAAATAAGCTGTTCAAATTTGCTGTGGATTCCAAATAAGAACAATATCGTGGACAGTAAATAGACAAAGCAGGGTATCGGGGACAAAAAGGGACAAATCGCGACATTTTGGGACAATTAGCGACAATACTAGACGAAACCTACACCTAAATTAAGCTCTAAATCAAAAAAGCAACTTGAAATGCAAAGAAAAAACTGCACAAAAAAATCAAAAAAGAAACCACTTGCCTCGCTTATTTCGTTCCAAGTTGCTCAAGCATCACCAATGGATTGTTAGTTGCTGGTAGGCACATTTGGTCTTTGCAGACATAGGCGGTTGCTTTGCCATCGATTTGTCGGTAGCCTAAACCCGCTTGGTCTGGACTTTTAAGCATGACAGTAGTGGTTGGCAGGTAATGTTTCCTTAATGCATCAAGCATGTCTACGGTGTCTTTCTGTTTTAGGTCTCCTACTAAGGTTACAATGTAGGATGGCCCAATCAAAAAGTCAAACGCACAGAGGAAGAAAGTGTAGGCTTCTGGTACGCCTTCGATTTCCTGACCGAATGTTCTGGTCATTTCTGTTGCCTTCTGGTCGTAAGTGGGTTCGTTGGTTAAGCGGCTAAGCAACATCAAATCCAGTAGCGCTACGGAGTTGCCAGATGGAAGAGCGCCGTCGTATAGCTGTTTCATTTTTGGCATAGATGCCTCAGCGTTCTGTGCTTGGAAGAATCCGCCGTTCTTGTCATCCCAAAACTTCTTAATCATAGTTTTCGTTAAAGCGGATGCGGCTTCAAGGTATTTATCTTGGAAGGTTGCTTCGTAGAGCTCAATTAATCCATAAGTGAGAAAGGCGTAGTCGTCAAGGAAGCCGTTGATGGCGGTTTCTTCTTTTGCGTAGCGGTGATAAAGCGTGTCGTCTTTTAGCATTTTGTTTAAGATGAAGTCAGCTGTTTTCACGGCTTTTGAAATATAGTTAGGTTGGTCAAGAATAACTCCGGCTTTAGCCAATGCCGCTACCATTAAGCCATTCCAATCCGTTAACACTTTATCATCTATGGCAGGAGCTATACGTTTTTTTCTTATTTCAAAAAGGGTGTGTTGAATTTTGCCAAGCCTCATGATGAGTTCGTCCAGAGTTAAGCCTTTATAGGCTGCAAGTTCATCAAGCGGTTCGGCGAGGTGGAAAATGTTTTTGCCTTTGCCATTAGGAAAGTTGCCTTCAGCTTTTAACCCAAAAAGGTGCACAGCCAAATCTGCATCCGAAGGCTGTAACAAATCAAGGACTTCTTGAAGGGTCCACATATAATACTTGCCTTCTTCACCTTCAGAGTCAGCATCTTGAGCTGAATAGAAGCCGCCTTGTGGAGAAGACAAATCGCGAATGCAGTAATCTATGGTTTCCTTAGCAGTTATTTTGAATTTTCCAGCCCCCGTCACCTGATACGTTTCAACATACGCTAACGTGAGCAGGGCTTGGTCGTAGAGCATTTTCTCAAAATGCGGCACCAACCATTGATGGTCAGTACTGTAACGATGAAAACCAAGACCGATTTGATCAAATATTCCACCAAGTCTCATTCGCCGAAGCGTCTGCTCAACCATACCTAAAGGCTTCTTTTGACCTGTTTTAGCGTAATAGCGCAGAAGATAGAGGAGTTTGTGAGGTGTGGGAAATTTTGGTGCTGTTCCAAAGCCGCCGTTATCTGGGTCATAATCAAGCGTTAAACGATCGTAAACATCTTGCAATATTTCTTTGCCGAGTTGAGTTTGGCTTGTTCGTGTTTCTATCGCTTGTATCCGCGCCTTTATATCGGCGCCCACCATCTCCGCCTGTTGACGCTGAATTTTCCACACTTGCATAATTTGGGGAACAAGATCCAACATACCGACTAATCCTGGTTTACTATATTTTGGGATGTAGCTTGCAGCGAAAAAAGGGTTCAGCTTAGGCGTAAGCATTATGTTGAGGGGCCAACCGCAGCTTCTGCCCATAGCTTGACATACAGCCATGTACACCGCGTCCAAGTCGGGTCTTTCTTCTCGGTCAACTTTGATGCAAATAAAAGCTTGGTTTAGGAGGTCTGCAACCAGCTGATCGTTGAAGCATTCCTCTTCCATAACGTGGCACCAATGGCAGCTGGAGTAGCCGATGCTTAGAAAGATTGGTTTGTCTTCAGCTTTCGCTTTGTCTAGGGCTTCTTGGCTCCAAGGATACCAATCGACTGGGTTGTAGGCATGCTGGAGAAGATACGGGCTTTTTTCTTTAATCAGCCGGTTTGATTTTCGATTTTGACTTGACTGCAAAAAACAGAAACCTTCTTAACACAGTAATATCGAGGACTTTTTTATTAAGTTGTTTGAAAGAACAACAACACCTGTGGTGCCATTTTTGTTATTTGTGTCTTGGGTTGCTTTTTTGATTTAGGGCTTGAATTGGTTGCAGGTTAATACATTTTTTGACATTATTTGACACAAATTGACGTTTTTTGAAATTATCAGACAATGAAAATATATGGTCGAAAGTAAACAACACATAGAATTAGTTTCGTTTAAAGCAAAAAAAGAAAAAGGGTTTTGTTGTGATTTTTTATGCACGTTTTCTGAGTAAAACCAATCCGACTACGGCTATTGCAATAATTATAACGATTACTCCAACGACGTTGTATATCATGAGGTCTGCTGTTGTTGCTAAGTTTGATGGAGCGGTTGTCGTCATTGGTGTTGCTGCCGGAGAGGTGGCTGTGAAAGATGTTTCTGCAGATGTTGGATAGTATGATTCTGAGCCTGCGAAGGTAGCGATGACTTTGTAGTCTCCGGTGATGTCGGGTTTCCAGGTGAATGTGAACATGCCGCTAGTGTCGCTTGTGGTTGTTCCAACGTTTCTTAGGTTACCGTTTGAGTCAACGACGTCAATTGAGATAGGAACACCGGTTGCGTTTGATGGGGGGGTTTGCTGCATGTAAACGTATTCCATCCATGCTGACATGCTTGAATCTGAAACTACTGGAAGGCCATTAGGGAAGTTCTTTGCTACTGCTTGCTGCTGTGCGCCTGCAGAGATATCAGTTATTGTGCCTCTGATTACTACTGGTGCGCCTGTGGTTGTAACTGTATCAGGTGCGGTAACAGTCATAGCGGTAGGTCCTTGTCCATAGGAGTATAGCTGGTTGTCATAGGCGTTGAGTACGGTCATTATGCCATCAACTATAGTTGCGCCGTTAGTGACGTCGAAGCCGTTTATGCTCCAGATGAGTTTTCCGTTAGTGCAGTTAATTGCTAGTTGCTGTGCTCCCCTAAACAACGGCGGGCTGTATTCGTGACCCTCGTTGAGGAACCACACGCCATCTGCAACTGATCCTCCGCTGAAGACCCAGAGCGGCCAAACACCATATGGAGTATCAGAGCCAGCGAGACCAGTTACTGCGTTAGTGCTTGTGTACCACAAGATGTTTCCGTTCAATATGTTAACTGCCCACATGTCTCCACCGAAACCCATTATGTACATTACGCCATTTGCCAGAATAGTTTGGTAACCGCCGATGCTGTCGTATGGGTTTGGAACATCGAAGATTCCATTGCTGCCTGAAAGCTGTACCGGACCCCATGATAGAACACCTGTATTCATATTATATCCAGTTAGTACTCCTGTGGCTGATTGCAGCTCAACAAATATTCCGTATCCTGCAGTCGTAACGCTTACTCTTGTATATGGTGTTAGAGTTCTGTTAGTAACCCATAGCTGTGCTCCAGTGTTGGCATCAAAACCTGCTTCTATTTGGTAGCCAGTGTTGAAGTATGTTGCGTTTCCTGCAGTGAGCAGAACTACTCCGCTGTTGACAGTGCTTATCGATAGAGGCGCGGGGAACGGAATGTTTGAGATGTTGGTTGGTAGTTGGTTTGTCCAAACTGTGCCGCGACCAAAGTCAATGAGGCTGCCTAACGCTGGTCTTAGCATCCAGTTCGCGACTGTAACACCGGGTGTATATTGGCTGGTAGGATAAAGAATGGCTTGAGTAGAGTTCCACATGTTAAGGGTTGGCTTGCTAGGAACTGTAGTGTTTACGAAGTAGCCGATCAAGTCTCCGTTTGAGTCTTCTGTTAGGGACATGGAGGTGCCGTTTGCGATGCTTAGAATGTAGTTGCCGGTCATTGCATCATAGATGTTGTAGGTGAGTCCTGTCAATACGGCTGTTGACGATAGCGAAGCTCCGAGTGGGTTACCAGTTGTCCACAAATATGCGGTAGTTCCATATTGGTTGGGTGATACATATTGGAGTAATTGGCCGCATCTTAAGGTCTGTGTGGAATTGTATGTCCATAGGGTTTGTCCTGTGCGTAAGTCTACTGCAATCCATCCTGCGGGATATGTGGATGCTCCTGGGTATAGCTCGTAGTACATGACACCGTTCATGATGATTGGTGCCCATTTTGGTTCGTACTGAGAGGTTGAGTAATAGTTGCTTGTGTCGGTTCCACCGAATTCTCCGCCCACTAAGCCTCCGAACGCTACTGGTTTTGTCCAGAGGATGTGCGCAGCGTTTGGTGCAGTAGTGTATGGGTTGTAGTCTCCAGTCAGATTATACTTGCCTGTGTTAGCGAAACTGTGTAGACCTAATCCTAGCCAGTTGCCGGTAATGTTGTACCATAAGCCGTTTGTTGATTGTACTGGTCGTGTCCAATAGTTTGATGGAAGTGGAGTTGTTGGAATTTGTGGTATTGGCTGTTGTTGTACTGAAAGGATTACAGAGGGACTTGTAGAAGCCATGAATGTGTCGTTAATGTATTCATTTGTTTTTGCTGCTCCGTTTTCACCTGTCAATACTTGTCCGGGAAAATTCATTACAAACGTGTAGTTGCCGGTTTGACTTGGCGTATAATCAGTGTGTGTTCCTCCGGTATCGTCAGTGGTAAACGGACCTAGAGTTTCTGTGGTTCCATCCGGATGAGTGACTGTAACAGTCAAGCCATGCCATCTGTCTCCTAATGCGCCGTTAGCAGTAGGCGGCGGTATTTGCAACCAAAAGTTAACATTAACTGTCTGACCAATGCCGCAGGGGTTTGGTGCTACATTCATGTAAGCGTATGTTATGATATGATATGGTGGCGTATGTGCACTAGTATTCGGAAATAGCATCATTGAAGCGCCCATAGAAATTATTAATAACATCGAGATCGTAATAGCTGCTGTTTTATTCTTACCAATTTGCATTTTTGTTTTTTCTCCTAAATGTGTTTTTGTGCTGAGAAAAAGTAATGAATACTTTTCCCAACTCTGGACTTGTTTGTTAATGTTCTTTTAAATAACTTGTGTAATTTTTCTTTCTTGTAACAGTTTAAAAAAAGTTATTTGATGCCAGGTAAATGAGTTGAATTTGAATTATTCAGAAACATTATCTTCCAAAAAAGTGAGGGAAGACTTGTTACGCAGTCTTATTCGATGTTTTTCATAAATTTTCTGCTATTTGAGTTGGTTTTTTAGCAAAAACTGCTTTATGCATTAATTCATTTAGTTGTTAGGAGATGAGAATATCATTCGGGGTTGATTTGGAAAAAAATATAAAAGGACTCCGTGTAATTAATGGTTGAAAGAGAGAGATTAACTTTGAAAAAAACCATCGCCATTCTAATTATAGTATCTCTAATTTTACCTACACTTAGCGTGTTTACTGCATTATCAGTTAATGCGCAAACGCAAGGTAGCACTTCCGAAGCGCAAATTATCAGTTACAGGTCATACGCTGCTCCTTCAAACACTGTACTAGCCAGCGCCGCTGGCGACTTAATTGTCGTCGGTGAAGTTCAAAATGTCGGTTCAAACGTGATAAGCAATATAACCGTTGAAGGTGTGGGCTTAAGTTCTGCTGGACAGACTTTAACTACCGTTGTAACTCAAGCTTTTGTTTACGATATGCTTCCTGGGCAGAAGGCACCTTTCTATTTGGATTTAAATGCAGGCAGTACAACCCAAGGTCAAAACTTGGTGTCCTCAGTTAGCACTTTCAATATTTCAGTGACTTCTGTTACAGACACTTTCGAAAGACAATATACAGGCTTAAAGATCCCAGATACTGGCCTTAGTGGCATTCTTGACCCAACCACAGGCATATACACTGCTGTAGGAACAATAGTGAATAACGGATCTCAAACAACTGGACAGGTTTGGGCTGTTGTATCATTCTATGACTCTGCAGGTAAACTTTTAAGCTTTAATTTTACAAATTACTTATCCGACTCGCTTAGACCAGGCGACGCAACAAGGTTTTTGGCAACTCCTGTAGATGACACATCTGACTTATCAAATCAAATTGTGACTTCTACCGCGACCATTGACTCCCTCACCAGTTCTCAATCGACTTCAGGGCAACCTACCTCTTCGCCCACCGCCACACCAACATCAAGCGCCCAATTTCCAACGTTGCCAATAATAGTTGTAGTAGTTATTGTTGTGGTTGCAGTCGGTGCTCTGATGTTACTGAGAAGACGCCAAAAGTTGCCGCCACCGCCTCCACCATCAACAGAATAAGGTTTTGCTTGAAACTCACCCTGTAAGAGCTTTTCTTTTTTCCTTTTTTCTTATGCTTTTTTTACTTTGATAACCGTTTGAAGAATAATTATTGGATTAAGGGTTGAATGTTATTAGAAATTGCGGGGTTCCAAGGGTAGCTTACTAATTTTTTTGAGGGGAACTGGCGTATTTTTCTTACTGTTTGGTTTTGGTTGCTTTTTTGATTTAGGTCTTAAATTGTTTGCAAGTTGAGTGCATTTTAATCTTTTTTAAGCTAATTTAAGCCCTTTTAAGCTAGTTCAAGCTAGTTTAAGCTAGATTAATCGCATAATCCCAAATAGCCGCACTAAAAACTGGCGTTGTAGATTGTAACATTCAGTTGTTTTGGGAGTTGCTTAATTTTGAGAGGCTTTTTCAATTTCCTTTTGCAGTTTTGGTTTTGTTTTGATTGCAAGTTGTGTGTACTTTTTTGTGCTAGAATTTGATAGGACGTGTTGATATGTGTTGAACACTGCCAAATTGTGCCAAAAAGCATTTATAATGTCTAAGAAAAAACGTGAAAACGGGAATAGTTGTTAATTCATTTTGTAGTTCTTTCTTGTGGTTCTTTGTATATTTCTTTTTTCCATTTTTGTTCCCAGCTTGCCCAACCCGTTTTAACCAGGCTTTCTCGTAAATGAGGGTTTTGAGCTACCCATTCGAGAAAACTCCAGAAACGCCTCTTGTTTAAGAGAAGCTCCCGCGGCACTCCCTTTTCAACACACCACCGAACATAGCCATCATCAACTAGTTGCCTAAGCTCGCCTGTTGCTTCAACTTTTTGGACTTTGAACCCTTGCTTTCGCAAATGTTCAATCATGGAAGAAAGAACATATTCTGAACAAACATGAAAACAAGTTTCGCTATCAGGCTGTAAAACATCCACAATTTCCTCTGCAATTTTCACTGCGTCAACTAAATATTTTTTGTTTCCAAAGTTTGGGGGCTGAAAAGATGATGTGGGAATTCTGCGTTCCATAACCATTCGCCCAGGGGGTTTGAGCGCGCCCACGACCACACCAAGTAAGAGATCACCCCACCCTGAAGCATCTACCAAAATCATCTTACCTGGAAGATAACAATCCATCGCCAATCTTCAATCACTTTTCTGTTGTTAACAGTTCATGACGGTTTAACTTTAACTATTGTATACTTATTTTTAACTCAAAACAAATCGAGCATACTTAAAGGGGTACTCTTTGAAAGGCCGCTGTCCTTCTTGGAGCATACTCTTAACAAGAGTCGATAAGCCAAGCTATAGAAGTTTTTTCTTTTGTCATATATGCGAAAAGAGCAAATTAGAATTTACTGCTATTTGCCCGTTTTTGCTTCATGTTTTGCTTTTTTAGCTGCATTCTTCTTTTTCAGAGACGGCATAACAATTTACCAATCTTTATTTCTCCAAACGAAGCTTAAAAGACTTGTCACCCTTGCCGATTCTACATACACCCTTTTACCCAAGAAAAAACCAGTTCAACTGGTCGGTAAACCTACTGCAAAAGGCTAAACAACACTACTATTCTTTATTGGCTTCTTTGGCGAAAGAGTTTTGGTTATTTGCTTTAATTGATAGTCATTTAACAGAATTTCTGAGTTTTTAAGTCCAATAGTAGCGTTTTGGAGCATTTCGTAAAATCGGCTGCGCTCAACTAAATAGGTCTTTCTTATTTCGTAAGCAAAATGCAAGTCACCTTGGTCAGTCTCTACTTTACTTTTGTCATATATTTGGGCGAATTCAACAGGTATTTTGATTTGTCTCTTCGTCAAGTTGGCGATAAATGCTAAATCGCCTAGTTTCAGTTGCTTGAAAGAGCTGGGACCAATATCAGGCATTACTGCGATTTTGGTTGGCCAATTGGTTTCCTTCTTAATTTTCCGATCAGACTGTTTTGATGTCTGTTCTGGAAGAGCGAAGTACCATGTGCTAATGTAATCATCTGTCCATTTTTTTATTTGCATCAAGGTTTTAGGTTTTTTTGTGGTCTTGATCGACTCATTCTTTTTTGAAATGCTCCATATTTTCTTGTAATTCTTTAGATCTCTGATTGGTTTTCCCTTCTCCCAAAGAGTAGTAAAGAAGCTTTTAACTTCGCCAACTTCTGCTCCATCAAGGAGTACTCCAGCTTCAACATTGTTTTCAAAATCAGTTTTAGTCAGATTTGCTGATGTAAGCAGAGCTGTTTTGTCAAAAATGTAGATTCGAGATTGAAAAGACTCAAGTGACTTGACAATAGTGTTCTTAAAATGCTCCATGAAATACTCCACTTCGCAGGGATTAGTACCGCCTCTTTTCACAGCGTCATCAGTAATTGTGAAAATGAATCGAATATCTGATGGAGGACTCTTCAGAATCTCTTGGGAAAAGATTTCGTGGGCCTCAAATCCAACTGAGGGAGAGCACACCCACATAACCTCTTTTGCTTCCCGGGATATTTGCTGAATCGTCTCGTAGAGTTTGACACCTGAAAGAAATGTAGCCATAGCTTTAAATTAGCTTAATTGAATAAAAAATTTTCTTATAATACTCTTAGTCCTTATTGAAAACTAGCGGTTCAAAAAAATTGATAGATATTGGGAAAGAATGGCTATCCGCTTGAATCAAAGCACCCTTATTCTTTCTTTTCGCTACCGTGCATCTTCCACATTTCCTGCATTCGCATAGGCATCTTAGATATGGCATCTTTAGCCAAATCCATCAGTTCTTCGTTTACTTCAACTTCTACCGTTAGTTTCAATTTGCCTTTCTTTTCGGCCATTTCAGTCATAGAACCACCTCCTAAACCTGCTTAGTTGACTTGGGAACAAGTTACCTAGAAGATAAATCGCCTGTATACAGGTCGTATCCAAATTAATTTCAACCCGATAATGAAACTTACCTAAACGCTTAGTTTTAGTTTTATAATCTCCAATTGTGCCCGTTTCCTCGAATCTATGCAATTGCTGGTTTGTCAATAGTGTAATCGCAGTCGGCGCCAGAGGTTCAAAAACAAAAACAACTCTTAAAAGAACACGAATAGCACTTTCAACAAGTGATTCTGACAGAGATTCTCTCTTAGTCAATAATTTATCCTCCAAATAATATTTTGAAGTAGGTAGAATGTAAAAAAGTTTCTCAAGGAGGGCTTAAGAATTATGCAATCAAGCAATATTCGCGATAATTTCAACGAAGTGTCTTAGTTTAGCTTTTGCAAGATTTTATGCATTCAACTAGCGATTTGAGGTTTCCTATGTCCTTATCTAATGTTATGAAGTTCCCAACATTGCTAATTGCGTAAATGGGAATTTTTACAACTACTTTGCTTACGAGAGGTTTTTTGAAGCCGAGTTCTGCGGCAGCCTCGTTATTTAAGATAACGTATAAACCTGTGACTTGCCAGTTGTCTGTTTCTATGTCTAAACCTTCCACTTCACCTATGGAAAAACCAGTGGTGCCTACAATTTTTTTGCCATCTAACTTAGTGGATCCTATTTGGTTTTCTTTTTCTGCAATGTCTTTTAGATTTCTCACCGGCTCAACAAGTTCTATGACATCACCAACAACTTTGATCAACTGAGTTGGTAAACATATGACGATTTTGCTTAAGAATGGTTTTTTGAAGCTGAGTTCGTCTGTAGCCTCCTCATTTAATCCAACGTAAAAAGCTGTGGCTTTCCAAGTGCTTAAGTCAAAGTATAAACCATCGAATTCCCCTAGAATGTAACCTTCAGATCCAACAACCTTTTTGCCCTTTAACACATTAGGATTCATCGTAACTCACTCTTTTGCTAATTTGGATTGTTGAGAATAAATAGATTGCCTCAGTATCAGCTGATCAAACTTATGACAAAACATAAGAAACTAAAAGTCAAATAAAAGGAAACTGAGTATCTGCCTTAAAATAGTTTTGCCGCCCTAACTTCAAAAACCAAAAATAACTTTCAAAGATTAACATAAAGAATTGAAGACTTTAGTAGCAATTCCTTTTCCATGCAGAATAGTGTTCAGAGTTTATCGGCGGCTAATGGATATCGACTCATCGCGGCAAGCATTACTTCACTGAAGGATTTTTTCCCTACGTGCCTCGCAAAATCTGAAGCAGCTATTATACCGACCAACACATCTTCCTTGACGACGGGGAGTCTCCTAATTCTGTACTTGACCATTTTCCTCGCTGCTTCTCTAAGTGAGGCATCCTCCTCGATTGTTATAAGTGGATTGGACATAATTTCAGAGATTTTAGTATCAAGCGGTTTTTTCAGCGCCAATACCCTTCTAACCAAATCTCTTTCAGTAACTATGCCCTTGGCCTCAACGCCGTCCATAACAACAAGATCGCCAACGTCTTGATTGTGCATTAGTTTTGCAGCGTCAAGCACTGTTTCTTGAATATCAATTGTGATAACATTAGTTGCCATAAAATCTTTTACTGTTGGCATCATTAGAAAAATCTATAAACTGACGTATAAGAGTTTTGCATAACAAAAATCCGGGTGCCACGCTATGAACTTCCTTAGTTTATGTTGTTTTACAGAATTAGAAGTTGCCATCTAGCATCCATGAAAATGCATTGCTTTTTCAGCGATCAAGTTTTGACACCTTTTATGTATTCATTATTCTAGTTACAGGTGCTCAGAAAAAAGCTTGCCACGATAGGATTAAACTGCGTCACGATTTGGAATTGACATTTATTAAAATAAAATGATTTTTGACTGTCATTAGGCTAAAAAAAGAAAGAAGATGTGTTTATGTTACTTTGACTTTCCGTTTTTGCTTAGGTATTTTTTTGGGAAGGGAAATTTCCAGAATGCCATCGTTTAAGTTAGCAGTAACTTCGTCGACCTTTATTTCTTCAGGCAAATCTATTGTTCTATAGAATGTTTTGCATGCACGTTCTTTACATAAGTATTCGTGTTCTTTCTTGTCGTATTTCCATCCTGCATCGCCGGTAATTACAACAAAGTTGTCTTGGACGTCGATTTCGATGTTTTCCTTTTTGAAGCCTGGCATTTCCGCTTTTATGAGGAAGTCTTTTCCGCG
Organism: Candidatus Bathyarchaeota archaeon; assembly: GCA_963833575.1. Taxonomy (GTDB): domain Archaea; phylum Thermoproteota; class Bathyarchaeia; order Bathyarchaeales; family Bathycorpusculaceae; genus Bathycorpusculum. The sequence goes on from CAWHXY010000004.1 coordinate 381,995, forward strand.
GTCTTCAAGATCCATCGTTGGAACTCGAGTTTCTGGCATAAGAGAGAACGTATTAGCCCAAGTTGAGGGAAAAAGGAGGTCTTCAAAATCATTTCTAAATCGCTCAAAAGTGTCGTCAAACGCTTCATAAAGGTCTGAAGGAGACGTTGGGGTTAAAGTGGACTGTTTTTTAGGTGATTTAGCGATTGCCGCTGGCTTTTTCTTTGTTATTGCTAACTCAGTTTTTTTAGAAGTAGTGTCATTTTCAACTGGTTTTTTCTTTTCAGTCATAAAAATTCGCCTATAATATCCATGTTTTCGCAAGAATTTATTGTTTACTTATTTACCTAGTTTATCAAATCTTGAAGGATGTAACGCGACAATTCTGTGATCCCAAGTTAGTCCAACTTGACAAGACGGTCATGGAAAGCTTTTATTAGGAAACAAATACAACTCCATTCGGAGAATTAAATATTGAAAAATCTGGTTGTACATTATTCAAGAACTGAGACTACCAAATTTGGGGCAGAAACTATTGCTGCTGAGCTAGGTTCAGACATTGAAGAAATTGTTGATTTAAAGAAAAGAGAAAGCAAACTAAACTATATGAGTTCAGCCGGGAATGCTTCGGGTGGAAAAGAAACTAAGATCAGTCCAATTAACAGAGTTCCTTCAGATTATGACCTGATAATTATTGGGACTCCGATTTGCCTGGAGCCCCACACCAGCAATCAGAACCTACATAAAAAATAATAATTTGTCTGGAAAAAAGTAGCATTATTCTTCACGTTTGAAAATAATTTGCGTAAAGCTATAGAAAAAACCAAAGCCTTACTGCCCAACTCAATATTCGCCGGCGAACTCACTTTGGCCAAAGTCTTTAATGACAAAGAAGAGACAGCAAACAGAATCGCTGCTTGGTGCAACAGTCTAAAAACCTCTTCAGGCCTTTTATCAAAGACAAACAAAGTTGATAATGACACTTAATTAAAACGTGAACTTGCCTATCCCAAATACCTGTTTTAATGCTCAGTAATAAAGTAAAGGATGTTTACGTGCAGTTGAAAAAAACCCGAGCAGCAACAGCAATAATCCAACCAATACTATGAACCCGCCAACAAACAACGTCGCTGCTGACTCAGGGAGAACCGAAGCTGAACCAAAAGAACCACCATTTTGAACCATGCTTACAGATAAATAGGCTACAACTGTTCCTGCAAGTACAAAAATTAAGCCAAACACAAGATAATAACCAAACGAACTTGACATAGCAGTACATCCACTGACAGATTTTTTGACGCTTCTTTCAGATGTTACAAACCTTGACTTATCAAGTTTTTATTGTGCTGGAACATGCTTAAGTTTTATGAATTGAAAAACAAAATAACAAATAGTGTTAATTCCGTAAGAGATGATGCACTCGAAAAAAGCTCAAATTATGCCTCTACTAAAATGAATTAATAAATGTAAAAAAATGTTTTAGAGAGATCATCCTATGTTTACTGGTTTGGGCTTTCGTTTTACACCGCATTTGCTGCACTTTTCTTCTGAGAGGTATCCGCTTGTTTTATTCTCATATTTGATTTGACCTTCTGAATACCAAGATGTGTTCTCCGCAAAGCTTTTCTTGACCGGGATGAATTCGTGAGTAGGTTTTTTGAGAGTGTCTAAAGTTCTTGAGTTCTCTGCGAGTTTGGTGTTAAGTTCTTCGAGTTGTGATAATTCATCCTTTTGATAGTTTTCCAGTTGAGATTGAATTTTTCTAAGTTTGTCAAGAGCAGTTTCTAATTGGCGTATTTGGGCGGTAGCCTCTGCTAGCGCTCCGTATTTATTGATAGTTTTGTTGATTTTTTCAATTCCAAATGATATGGATACTTGTTGATTTCTTATTTTTGCGTAATTATTCACTATTTTACTAATTTCTTTGTTTTGTTTACTTAGGTTTTCTATTTGGGTTTTGTAATTAAAGAATTCTTGATCGTAGTTTTGAGGGATTTCACAGCACAGAGGCTGTTTGCCTTCAATTTCTTTTGTTGCGTTTAAAAGTCGGGCTGCTTCTCTTTTATGTCTATCAATTTGGCTTCTGTCAGGTACCTGAAAGTCTTGCCATTCATCTGCGATTGATTTCACTTTATTAATGGTACTCGATCTTAACTTTGCTTTTCTTTCGAGATGTATTGCATCTTGCAACTGCCTCGTAATAAGGTCAGTCCGTGCTTTTGCCAAAGCATCAATTGATGACTTGCCTTTGGGTGTCAGCTCAAAAACAATTTTTCCTTGCCAATTAGCTTTCCGGATCAAGTGCTTTTCGCATAGCCTGTTAATACTTATTTGCACTTGTTCTAGGTTAGTGCCCATTTTGTTACTAATTTTTGCGAGTGCCAGTTTTTCAGTTTGTTCATTTGTTGCTTTTTTGTCGAGATAATCCAAGATAGCTTCGTCGATTGGTAATTTACTTGTGTCATTGACAGTCGTGTCGGTACAGCTCCATTTAGGTATGACTTGTTCTAGGCTAAATTCAATTGCAATATATCGAATTTGACTTTTATAAATCAATATCTAACTTTCTTCACATACTCTAGGCATGAACCCCTACCTATGGATCATGGCTCTATAGCAGGACATTTTTGAGGTTCGAAAGACAGTTTATAAAAAAAAGAAAGCAAGAGGTTGTTAGTTTTTTGCGTTTGGTTATGTTAGTTTTGTGCCGCATTCGCCGCAGAAGCTCGTGGCTGCGGGGTTTTTAGCTCCGCATTTGGGGCATACTTTCAGTCCTAATGGCGCTCCGCAGTTATTGCAGAATTTGCCTGATCCTGCTGGTTTTCCGCATACGGGGCAGAGTGTTTGTCTCTGTGTTATTTCGCCTGTGTACACTTGGGTAGTTTCGGCTTTTTGTTTGATGTCTGTAACCATTTTTTCGGCTCTTGCTGCAGCTACTTCTGTGCTTTCCCTTGGCGCGTCTTCGACACATAGTCCTTCTTGTTCGTTCCAGTCGTTTTCGCAGACGTATTTGTGGCATCTTGGGCATCGTTGGAAGTGGCCTTTGGCTTCGTTTTGTGCAAGTTCAAATGCTTGTTCGTGTTCTTTGTGCCATTCTGGTGTCATGCCTTGGAATCTTTCGCTCATGACATCTGCGCCTTGTTGAAGCGAATAGCCGCTGCTGCGCCCAGCTAGTTGAGATCCTATGGAAGCGACCTGGCCTACTCCTCTCCAGAATCCTTTTTTCTTGTAGGTTTTGCTTGCAATGAAGTTTGTTTTGTAGCCGTCGTTGCATATGTCGCAGTTGAACGTAAATTGGAACCCTGCATCCGTGCTATTGTCTTGATAGTTTCGGGTAAAAGGTTGAAGTGGCATTTTTTTTATCTCCCTGTTATGTTTAGTGGTTTACCGCATTTTATGCATTTCTCTCCGAGCGGTGGCTGTTCGGTTTTGCACTTAGGACAGATTACTGTAAGTCTTTTACCGCAGCTTTGGCAGTAGTCTCCGAAAAATGTTGACTTTCCGCAGTATGGACAGTTTGTTTGAAGCGTCAAACCGCAACTGCTGCATTTGACTTGCCCGGTTTCGATTGGATTTCGGCATTTGGGGCATCTTTGAGGCCCAACTGGGTTGACTTTTCCGCAGAATGGACATACGTTGTCGTCAAAAGATACGAGTTTTCCGCAATATTTACAAGGATGCTTGTAACCCGGCATTCATTGACCTCCTTTACTCCATTTTTCGTGGTCATCTATACTTTTGGTATTAAAGGCTAATAAGCTAATTACATCGGCTTTCCATTGTTCTTGGGATGCGTGAATTACTCTGCCCACAAATTGCTCTCTGAGGACTTTGAGCGAAGGAATTTTTGATATGGCGAACCTATATTGAGTATACCGAGTGCTTTCAAGCTGGTTTTCTGTGAGGTATATTGGTTCTCTTCTGAAATTGATTTCAATCATGGATCGATTGAAGTTTTTGATGAAACTCTCTAATTCTTTAGTTAAATCATCATCTTCAGTTTGAGCGTATTCTTTTCTTCCAGCTGATTTGAAAAAGTAGGTTGCTCCTATTGCGCCTGTTTCTTGTTCCTGGCCTTGGTTTTGAAGTGTTTCTTCTGGTATTTCGGAGTCCTCGTTTTTTATTAGTTGATCCTTGTTTTCAGAGTTGTCTTGAGTGTTGAATGCTTCTAGGGCGACTGTGTTGCTTAGTCTGTTTGTTCCTGGATTGAGAAGTGGGAATAGCATCCACATGTAAGTGCCTGTTAAGTCGCCCATGAGTCCGCGTTTTAGTCCTAAACAAACTTGGTCTTTTGCTGCAAGTGAATTCAGGAACTCATATTCCATCGTTAAGCCTGCTTCGTCTATTTTCTTGGTTAGTCGTCGCCAGAGGTCGGTTGATTGCTGTTCGATTTCTTTTCTTTTTGCTGCCAGCCCATCTTTCATTAGAGTTGCTAGTTTGTTTATTGTAATCGGTGTTGCTTCTGGAATTAGTTCTTTTATGCTTTGTTGTGTTCTAAGAATCATTTTGTTTATCGCATCTGAGAGGGCTTTTGCAAGTGGATCAAAGTTCTGTCCAAGTTGGGTGAATTCGGTTTTTTCTTGGGATTCGTTTGTTATCGTCAGTTTGTAGTCTTGTTTGTTTACTTTGGTTATGTAGCAATATGGAATACGGATAGGTTCGTTTTTTTGTGGAAGAACCACTAGTGCCGTGTCGTAGAGACGGATTTCACAATGTCCGGTTTGATTTATTTGGCCGTTTGGTTCAAGTTGTACGTATTGCCCTTCGAAGCCAGCCTGGAGCAGTGATTCTTCGATAAGCAAATACTTGAGCATGAGTTCGTTTCGGAGCTTGAATAATAGGAAAAGGAAGTCTTCGTAATTATATCCTAAGCTCCAAAGGTTTAGCTTTTCTTTCGAACTTAAGAAAAGGTCGACTTTATAGTCGTAGTCCGATATTCCAACAATGTCGGTGTAAGCGAAAAGCATGGGCTCCCCGAACGTAACGGTCAAAGTCAAGTACTGTTCGTCGAGAGTAGCCTTTGCTTCTCCTTCCTCTCTTACGTTTGACATATCATCGTAGAGTTTGTAGTTGAGTGCAACTTCCATAGTTTCACCTTTAGGGACTATTTGTGTGGTTAGTGACATATCTAATTTTGCAGGTTGAGTACTAAAAAATATTGAGTTGTACACGAGAATATTAAACAAGACTGTACGACATAAAAAAGCATGAGAAAGAATTAGAAAAGTTAATGCGGTTTTAGGCTACTTGTAATTCGAAGATTTAAAAACTGTTTTGAATAGCCCCACGCAAAGATTTAAGAAGAGAATTCTCCTTGGCTGATATGCGTTAATTCATGTTCCAAACTCTCAACAAGGTCAGCAGATTGTTTAACTAAAATGATGAAAGCTTCTTCAAACACAAACGTACAAGCTTCAATTAACTTGTCATTAAAATCTACTCCATATTCTTTAACTCTGGTATCAATCACACCGGGATTTTTCTTTAATAGTTTTAACATGTGATCGAAGTCTTTTTCATCAAATGTGTAGGCGTAGATATCTGGAAAAGGTTTGCCTGAAATTTTTTTCCAAACAACTTTAAGGAGCTTGGTAGAAACTGTCCTTGCAGAGGTTAATTTAGGTAAATTCAACTGCTATCACTTTAAAAAAGAACTAGCGGAGTTTATCAAGATTCAGGTTTTCTGAGATTCCTAAACCGCCATCTCTGATCTTGTTGTCGCCAAGGAGAACCAGTCATTGAAGTTGTTAATTTTAGAATACTTGACAAGTCAGGAAGCCATAGTTTCCTGAACTAATCTTCTCTTTAACTTAAGAAGTTGTCTCTGAAAAATCAATGCTGAGTTGGTACGGTAAAATACAGTTGTTACACCATTAACACACCCACAATCCTTCTTATTTCTCTCTATAGAAGTAACATAGGTATATTCCACCACAACTAGGGAGAACTATATTGGCTAACTGTCCAAACTGCAAAAAAGAAATATGCAAACCAGAGAAATCTCTCAAAAACTGTGTTTTCCAAATAGACGTTTATGTCTGTAGTGCTTGCGGACAACAGTTTAGAGAGACAAAAGATCAGTTTTCACGTTGATAAGCAGAAAGCAGGTTTACATTTGCTATTCAGCTTTTTTGATTTATACGTATTGTCTGTTTATTATTATTTGTTGTAATTAGACATATACTTGTGCAGATTTGTAGGAAAAATCACTATTTTAATTCTTTAGCCATACTTCTGCATTGTCAGAATTTTCTGAAAAATAGGAAAGCTTAAGTATTAAAAACGTGTTTTATTGGTCATGGCGATTAAGTGTGAGTAGTTGTGAAGGAGACACCTGCAGAATTGATGCTGTCATTACTATGGATGCGAAAGGGCAAATTGTTCTTCCCAAAGATTTACGAGAAAAGGCAAATTTCAAGCCAAATGACAAAATAGCTGTGGTGGCTTGCGAGAAGAACGGCGAAGTGTGCTGCATCATGATTTTAAAAGCTGAGAGATTCGTCGGTGCCGTAACGAAAACGCTTGGTCCATTGCTTAAAGGAGTAACTAACCAGGAGAGTTAATAATGAAAGAAGAAAAAGTTAAGAAAATTGTTAGAAATCGTTATGCAAAGGTCGCTAAAACAAATGGTTCTTGCGCGGCCTCAAACGTGAGCTGTTGCTCAGCCCCTTCAAACCAGCAGGTGAGTAAAATGATAGGATATAGCGAAGAAGAAATAAATGCAGTTCCAGAAGGTGCCAATCTGGGATTAGGCTGTGGGAACCCTACAGCATTGGCTTCTTTGAAAGAAGGTGAAAGAATTCTCGATTTAGGTTCAGGTGCAGGGTTCGATTGCTTTTTGGCAGCCAAGAAAGTTGGCAAACAAGGAAAAGTAATTGGAGTAGACATGACTCCGGAAATGCTTGACAAAGCAAGAGCAAACGCTAAGAAAGGCAAATACACAAATGTAGAGTTTAGACTAGGAGAAATCGAAAACCTACCCGTTGCCGACAACTCGGTTGATGTCATAATTTCAAATTGCGTAATCAATCTCGCTCCAAACAAGAAGCGCGTATTCGAAGAAGCTTTCAGGGTTCTTGCTCCAATGGGTCGATTAATGGTTTCGGACATTGTGCTCTTAAAAGAGTTGCCTGAATCTATCCGAAATAATGTTGAAGCTTATGCTGGATGCATTTCTGGAGCGGAAATCAAGAACAAGTATCTCGAACTAATAAGGAAGGCTGGATTCCAAGAAGTTAAAGTCATAGAGGAAAAAACATACCCACTTGAATACATCATAAGCGAATCCACTTTGAAAGAAGCTATTAAGATGGCAAGCATGACGGAAGATGAGGTAAAAGAAGCGGCGAACATTGTGGTAAGCATTAAAGTCTCAGCAGTAAAAAACAATTAGCGAGGAATCAATTGTGAAACTCTCCCTTCCTGCACAAACAATATTGCTCCCTTCTCCAGTGCTGATCATTGGAACATATGGCCCAGATGGCAGACCCAATATTATGACTGCCGCCTGGGGAGGAATAGCATCCAGCAAACCCCCATGTATTAGTGTGTCTCTCAGGGAGGCGACGCTTAGCTATCATAACATCAAACAGACCGAGGCCTTCACAGTAAATATTCCTTCTGAAAAGTACCTCAAAGAGGCCGACTTTGTTGGCATAGTTACGGGAAGAGAATGTGACAAATTCAAAGAGACTCGACTTACCGCGGAAAAGAGCAAATTAGTCAATGCCCCAATCGTAAAAGAATTTCCATATGCTCTTGAATGCCATCTGGTTAAGAAGGTTGATCTTGGCTTGCACACAATGTTTATTGGAGAAATCGTCGGAATGGTCGCTGATAGTGAGGTTCTAAGTCCAAACAAACTTCCAGACATCGAGAAAGTGCGACCTTTACTGTTTGGTTCATTTGGCAGTATGGCATATTATAATTTAGGCGACAAACTTGGAGATGCATTCGCAGTTGGAAAAGAAATACAACGGAGCTAAATTTAGCTATGCAATAAGAATTAATCAAAAAAGCAAGTTAATTAACTCAATTTTTATAGAAAGGTTATAATTAAGCTGTCGAAGAGAATTATAAAAAGCTTCGCAAATAGCGTTGTTTCAAATGGGACAATACTGTACCTATTTGTAACATAAATGTCACAATACTTATTACAAACCGTAAACTAAATTACTTTTGCAGGTCAAGGAGCAAGCTTTAGATGCAATGCATTGAGGCATAGAAGCGTGCTAGTTGAAACAGCGAAAAATTAGTACGCGGCTAAGATCTTTCCTCAATGGGCTGAACATGTATAGTGTTGGAATCAACTAAGCCGCGAAGCAGCAGATTCATAACGGCACAAAGAATCTGCAGCGATTAAGATCGCGCTTAGATGGGCCGTAAACAACAATAAGGCTCAGACTTGACCTGCGATAAACTAAGTGGGAAAAAAATAAAACATAAAGTAAATTTAAATTCCACTTTTTTATTCTTAGTTTTTAGGTCAAACATATTCGTTAGTTTTTTTGATCTTCGAAATTCTAATACAAGAGCCAAACCTCAAAGAAAACTATAGCAAAACAAGCTAAGAAATCATAATTAGATTATTTGATTACGAGCTTCTGTGAATGCTTGTCGTGTGCTTCATCTGACTCTATTCTTATCTTGAATTCTAAGACTTCATCAAATATCTGTTTTATCTTCTCTTCTACATTAGAAGCTATTTGATCTGCTTCCCTGACAAGCATTTCACTGGAAACAACAATATTCATGTCCCCAGTCATGTATGGACCTACCTTTCTCACGCGAATGCTATGTGCTTCCTTAACGCCTTTAACGCTTTTAGCTAATTCTTCAATTGCACCAATGATATCTCCACAATTGCAAGCATCCACTAGAACTAAAGATGACTCTTTGAATATCGAATACGCGCCGACAAAAATGGCGCCAGAGATAAAGATTCCAGCAACTGAATCCGCATGCAAGATACCCAAGTACCTGTTAAGTGCAACACCACTAAGAACGGCAATTGAAGAAAGCACATCTAAAGTGCCGCTGAGCCCACCAACCTTCAGAGAGTTTGAACCAAACTTTTTTGATGCTCTATTAATCCATACAGATACTAGAAGCACGACTATTGTAGACGCAGTAGCAACTATAATTGCTGTTTCGGCGTTAGTAATTGCTTTTTGTGTCATCCACGCATTGTACGCTTCAAGAAGAATAAAACCCCCAAAAATAGCTAAAACGAAAGCTGCGATAAGACTCCCAAGAGATTCTATTCGATAATAACCAAAATGGAATGTACCATCAGGTGATCGCCTCGAAAATCTTAAGCCAATCCACACGACTAGAAAGATTATTGATGTTGCGATTGAGTCTATTCCATCGGCCAATAAAGCGACGCTATTAGAGAATAATGCCGCAATAACTTCAGCTATACCGACTGCCAAAACTACGAAAAAAGCTATTTGCGCAACTACTGAACTCTTTTTCAGATCTCTTGATGACAAATCTATATCAACCTTGTTCAGCAACTATGGACTTCTAAGTCGGGTGTATTTAACACTTTAAAAAAACAATTCTTAAACTTTTTTGCAGCGTTTGAATTAATTTTACATGAAGTATTTAGTCTGAACGATTTTGAAATAAGTAAATTCTCAGTTAGCATAGCTTATTATCTCAATGTGATCGCAAGAACAGATTAAGTAGTTTTGGGCAAGTCATAAGCCTTCGCGATATCAATTTCACTAAAAACCCTAGAAATTCTAATAAACAACAATATGAGTTTGCAAGAACGATGAAGATATGAGCTCTAACAAGAAACTCCATTGCAAAAATTGCGGTCGCGAAATTACCAAACACGATCATGAGAATTGCGACGGAATGTGTTTGGAATGCTGGGACGATGAATAACAGAGTAGTTCGTCGGCAAATTCGACTATCTTAAGGTTGTATGAGTTCAACTTCAAAAAAGCTACCATTCGTCTCTTCTGCTGGTTTGCTCATTTTTGACGTCTTCGTCAGTTTGATGGTAAATTCCTTTGTCAGAATCTGAAACTATAAACAAGTCAGTCCCCGCGATATGGTTAACAATTGGAATTTTCACCAATCTATCTTCTCGTCTGATTGGCACATATTCTATGCTTAGTTCTTTGCTCGCCGACGCAAGTTTTTCTCCATTCGACCATAACTCAAACATTTCAACTTTTATTAGGTGTGGTCCAGCGCTTATGCCTTTCATATTTAGAACTGTTGTTAGCTCAAAATCGTCTTTTGTGAGTAGTCCTTGGGGAATGCTGAGGCGGGTAGTATTCGTCATGTGGCTGTCAAAATATAAGTCGAGTGTTATTTTTGAGTAGGCAGCCTTTGAGGGCAACAATCGAAAACTAGTCTTGAGAGCCAACTCGTCCTCTCTTGTTATAGCGACGATTTCAGATATTATTATTTTTTTCTTGGAGCTACATACTGAGGTTTGAGCGGATATCTTTTTTGTGACAGGTAAAGTGTCAAATGTTGTTTGGTTGAATTGGTTTACTTCAGCAATCATTTTTTCTCTTGAGCGCCTGGTTTTCATTGGTCTGCAAACCTACTCTTTGCTTATAACACAATACCCAGTTAAGTTACACGGTTAATATCTGATCCAAACATAGTAAATAGTTACGAAAACTGCAACAAAGAAATTATAGTTTGTCCCATCATGAAATCAATATTCTTCTTTATTTAATTCTAAATTAAAAGAAAAAAATCTTTGGAAAAAAAATAAAATTTCTTTCTTGTATTTAGTAACTGAAGTTTATTGATCCAAGAATTAGTTTTAGTTTGTTAAGCGCTTGTTGCTTCAACTTGTGCCAACATTATTTTATTATCTAAGAAAGCTTAACGGTAATTAAGGTAAGAAGAATGAAGCAAGCGTATGCTTATACTGTGGATTTAACCAAAATAGATGGCAAGGGAGATTTTTCATGTCCAAAATGTGGAGTTGTCATCTCGCCAGATGAGACTTCCGAAGAGATCTATAGCATTGTAGAGCCAAAAGTCAATGGTTACGGTTTAGAAGAAATAGTGATTTGCTGCACCAATTGTGCAAGTCAGATTCACCTTACTGGATTTTCTCTCTTGGAAAAACTATCAATTAAGTAATTGATAACCTCAATGATTGTTCTATTAGAAGTTCCATTTTTCAGAATCGATGAAAATCGTTGTTGTTTTTAAAGCACACAAAGTCTATACTTTTCAAATAGTTGAGATTTTCATAATGATTTCTCGGTATCGCGTATCATTGAAGTCTTTTTCACAAGCCACCAGTACAAGTCTGTTTTCAGTTCCCTTGCACTGATATATCGTGAAGTATTTGCCGTCTTTGATTTCTTCTCCACACAACACACACTTCTTCAATTTTCTCCCTTGCCCTTAACGTGCTTTATGCATTACAACTATAATAGCGTAAATGTTGGTTCCAACTTGGCAAAGGCAATAGAATCCGCCTAACAAAAAATAATTAAACCCAAACATTAACCAAGTTACAGCAAAGTTCTTATTTTATTAGCCACTAAAATTTTATTGTTGATTATATGCGAAAAGTACTTGTTATTTATTATAGTCGTTCAGGAAATACTGAAAAGATGGCAAAAGCAGTCGCACAAGGCGCCAAAAGCGACCAAAACATAGCCGTTGACCTAAGCTACCACATCGAAGCTGACGAACTAGCAAACTATGATGCCATACTCGTTGGTACACCAACATACCACACTCAGATGCCTATCGACTTCAAAAACCTCTTTGAAGAAGCATCAGCAAAACAGATAAACCTAAAAAACAAAGTCGGCAGCGCCTTTGGATCGTATGGATGGAGCGGAGAGGCACCCCAAGCTGTCATCGAAATACTCAAGAAATTTGAGATGCAAGTTATAGAACCGCCCATACGTGCCAAATACGTTCCTGACCAAAAAGCTCTCGACGCTTGCATTGACCTAGGGAAAAAAGTCGCCCAACAATTAAGCTGATAATTTAGCTTTACACAGCAGGAGCGAGCGTTTTGGTAGTTTTCTTCTGTTCTAGCGCACTCAATGTCTTCAAACATGACAACTGAAGTTGGGCTTTGAAACAATACTTATTTTCTATTTTTGAAAATCAACTCGCCACTTTTTTCATCGACTATAATTTCCGTGTTCTTGTCGACTTTTTCTTGCAAGATCATTTTTGATAATTCGTTTAGCAAGTTTTTTTGAATAACGCGTTTTATTGGTCTAGCTCCAAACTGAGGGTCAAATCCGACATTCGCAATAAAATCAACGGCTTTTTTGGTTATTGTAAGTTTGATGTTGGTTTTTTCGAGCATTTTTTGAACGTTTTTTAGTTGAAGTTCTACTATTTTTCTTACTTCTTCTCGTATTAACGATTGGAACATTATTATTTCGTCAATTCGGTTAAGGAATTCTGGCTTAATGCTTCTTTTCAGCAAATCGAAGACTTGAGTTCGTGTTTGGTTTATTATTTCTTCGCGGTTTTCTTCATTCATTTTTTCTAGGTTTTCTTGGATTATGTGAGATCCGATGTTTGAGGTCATGATGATTATGGTATTTTTGAAATCTACGGTTCGACCTTTATTATCTGTTAGTCTGCCATCATCAAGTACTTGGAGCAGTATGTTGAAAACGTCAGGGTGTGCTTTTTCAATCTCATCGAGAAGTACAACAGAGTATGGTTTTCTTCGAACAGCTTCAGTTAGTTGTCCGCTTTCTTCATAGCCTACGTATCCAGGAGGCGCGCCAATGAGTCTTGAAACCGTATGCCGTTCCTGATACTCAGACATGTCAATTCTGATCATGCTATTTTCATTGTTGAATAGGAATTCGGCTAACGCTTTGGCTAATTCGGTTTTTCCAACTCCTGTAGTGCCCAAGAAGATGAAAGATCCGATTGGCCGCTTGGGATCTTGTAATCCTGCACGGTTTCTCCTAATAGCATCCGCTACTGCATTTACTGCTTCATCCTGTCCGACGACTCGCATGTGAAGTTCTGTTTCTAGATTAAGCAGTTTTTGTTTTTCACTTTGGAGCATTCGACTAACAGGGATACCTGTCCAGCGAGAAACTACTTCCGCAATTTCTTCCGCATCCACTTCTTCATTTACCATGGCTGAATCCTTCTGCAACTCTAACAGTTTCTTCTTTAGAGTTTCAATTGTTTTTTCTGCTTCTGGAATTTTGCCGTAGCGAATTTCTGCGACACGTCCAAGATCGCCATTGCGGTTTGCGCGCTCATCTTCAAACTTTAGTTGTTCGATCTCGTTCTTTTTGTTCTGAATTTGTTCAACTATATCTTTCTCAGAGTGCCATTTTGCGCGTAATTGATTGCGTTCTTCACTTAGGTTCGCGATTTCTTCATTGAGCGACTTGAGTTTCGCCTGATCTTTTTCACGTTTTATGGCTTCCCTTTCAATTTCTAGTTGGCGAATTCGGCGGTCTTTTACTTCGAGTTCTTCAGGTTCAGAATTGATTTCAAGTCGAAGTTTTGATGCAGCTTCATCAATCAAGTCTATCGCTTTATCTGGAAGGAAACGATCGGATATGTACCTTTGTGAAAGTTCAACTGCAGCAATTATTGCTTCATCCTTGATTCTGACATGGTGATATGTTTCGTAACGTTCTTTTAGACCTCGAAGAATGGAAATAGCGTCTAACGTGTCAGGTTCATTGACCATTACTGGTTGGAACCGTCTTTCAAGGGCTTTGTCTTTTTCAAAATATTTTTGATATTCGTTTAATGTAGTGGCGCCGATTGCACGTAATTCGCCCCTTGCTAATGCTGGTTTTAATATGTTTGCTGCGTCCATTGCTCCTTCACCACCACCTGCTCCTACCAGTGTATGAATCTCGTCGATGAATAGTACTATTTCGCCTTCAGCTGAAACAACTTCTTTAACAACGCTTTTGAGTCGTTCTTCAAATTCACCCTTATATTTTGCGCCTGCAATAAGGGCGCTCATGTCTAGTGAATAAATTTGTTTTGATTTCAGATTTTCAGGAACATCTCCGTCGATTATGCGGTGAGCTAGTCCTTCTGCAATTGCGGTTTTGCCAACGCCTGGCTCTCCGATTAGAATTGGATTATTTTTTGTTCTTCGCGATAGGATCTGGAGGACACGTCTGATTTCCTCGTCGCGGCCAATAACTGGGTCAAGTTTGCCTTTTCTAGCCATGTCGTTTAGGTTGATTGCATATTTGTTTAAGGCGTTATAGGTTTCTTCTGCTGTTTGAGAATTAACAGTTGATCCTTTGCGAAGTTGCTTGATTGCTGTCTTTAAGTCTTTTTCGGTGACTCCATTTTCGTGAAGTAATCTTGTAGCTGAATCGTTTTGGGCCAAAATTCCTAGAAGCAGATGCTCGATGGAAATGAACTCGTCTTTGCCCTCTGAAGCTACCTCAGCGGCCTTTTGTAGGGCTCGATTAGAATTAGATGAAAGATATTGTTGTCCACCACTAACCTTAGGTAAACAATCAATCAGCTTATCAAGCTCTTTTGAAAAAACATCAAAGTTAACATTTAATTTTTTCAACAAATAGGGAACTACGTTTTCGTCAACCATCAATATTGCTTTCAACAGATGTGAGGGCTCAATTGATTGGTTTTGTTTTGCCGTAGCAATTTCCGTAGCTTTTTGAATTGCTTCTTGAGATTTAATGGTAAAATTATTCAAGTCCATTTACAATCTCCTCTTTAACAAAGCAGTTTCTAACTCAGCTATATTTGTTATTCTGCAACAAACAAACATTTCAAACTATTAAATTGTAAAGATACTTAGTTGATAAGAACTAGTTTTTAATCGCGTCTCGGTATGTAATTTAAGCATGAATTGGTTGAATTTCTACGCTTAGGTAATGTCTTTTGATGCAGTCTGTTTTTGGGCATCCTTCACAGCCGATAAAGTTAGTTTTCTGGCAAGGCAGGATATAAGCTCGGTCCATTTTTTCACTTCCTGTTTTTTATCGTGTATAATGTGTCTTAATATACACTAAGTGCTTGCTTAAGAAATTTTCTGAACGCACGTCAATATTTGAATATCACCGCATGTTATTTTGAAGTTTAGAAGTTTACAAAATGCAAACAAAAATCTAAAAGATGAAAAAAAGAGAATAAAGCAGTTATCTGCTGTTTCTCAATCGATTAATTTGTTGTTCAGATAGCCTGCGATCTGATTCAGCCCATTTTCGTTCAGCCTCGACAAATGCTCTTTCCGCATGAGAGTGATCAGGCATTCTTAATCACCAGAAGAAAAGGCGTTAATACCATATGAAATATATAGTTTCTATAATTTATTTATTTTCCTTTCTCAGATTTAAACCCAACAAGAAATTTTGGCAGCTTGAATTTCAATCACACTCATGGTTTTACTGCATATTTGGTGCAACAGAGGCATCAAATCGCACTATGTCAAATTGAGAAAATTTATTAACACGGTTGCAGTTCAAGTTTGGTTTGACGAAAGTAGCATTTTTGCTTACCCCAATTGGTAAGTTTTGCGCTTTCGTTAAAGAAAACATAAAAATCTAAAAGAAAAGGAGAAAAAGAAAAAATGCAAATTAGTAAAAACAAAACACTAGGTATTACGATCGCAATATTGTTAACAATTTCAATGGGAGCTTCAATGATGCTTATACCCAACGCTATCGCACACACACCATCACAGAGCATTCAACTCTTCGCATTTATCAATGTGGCACCTAACCCTGCAGGCATAGGTCAAGCTGTAACTGTCAGCTTCTTTCTCAATGAACCACCAATGACAGCAGGCGGTCCATATGGAGACAGATTTGGTCCTTTCACGGTAAATGTTGTAAAGCCTGATGGAACCAATGAGACACTCGGACCATTTATTTCCGATGACACAGGAGGAACAAGCACTCGCTACACACCCACTCAACTTGGCACATACCAATTCCAGATGTTTTTCCCAGGAATGAAAATGACTGGATCAACTAACAACCCAGCTTCAGCTGGCGTCAGTCCCAGCAGCGGGCTCATCAGTAATACTGCTTATATTAATGACACTCTCCTACCGGCAACAAGCTCAGTAGCAACGCTTACAGTGCAACAACAGCCAGTACCATATGTCGCAGGAGCTCCGCTTCCTACATCTTATTGGCAAACCCCAATAAACGCAATGAACGTTCAGAACTGGTACGCAATTGGCGGTCCTTACCTTGGCCTCTATATTGGTTACAGTGCAGGTAAAGGTGCTTCCAACTACAATACAACAACAAACTTCAACCCATACTCTTTGGCGCCACAAACATCTCACATCATGTGGACAAGACCAATAGCATTCGGAGGCACAATCGGTGGAGATGCAGGCGGAACAACAACCTACGGCAACTACTATTCAACCTCTCAGTACGAACGCAAATATGATCCAATAGTCATCAATGGCTACCTCTACTACACTCAATTCCCAGGAAGCTCGACTAGCCCAGTAGCTAACGTCGCAGTTGACTTATTCACTGGAAAAACAATATGGACAAACGATGCAAGCAACTATAACGGTGGCAGTCCAACACAGAACATGCTAACAACGACAGGCGTCGTTACGCCATTTACATGTGGCCAAGTACTCGATTACGTGTCACCTAACCAATACGGAGGAATTGCTTATTTATGGACAACAGGGAATCCTGCCTGGATCACTCCAAGTGTTATGAACTTAACTGGAACGACCCTAAACATGTTTGACGCTATGACTGGTAAATACATCCTCAGCATTGTTAACGGAACAGGTTTCAGCTATGGAAACACGGTAGACGCAAGTGGAGATTTGATATCTTACTACACAAATACCACCGTTGGAACACAAACAATCTACGGCCAAATTCTGCCGGTTACTGGACCAACACCGACAAAAGTCACTAACACTGCGGGCAACTCACTCCTCGAAGCATGGAACTCAACTCAATGTATTATGGAAGGTGCTGGCTGGTCAACTGGATCGGCTTCAGGCTGGCAATGGAGACCCGTACAAGGTTCACTAATTCCATTTTCATATGGAATACAATCCGCATGGCAACTACCTGGCACTGTACCAGTTGGTGCATACGCAAATAATGCTACATTGCCAAACACTTGGACAATCATGGGCGTTAACAGCGGTGTAGCTATTCTTTATTCAGCAGATAACGCAGGACTCACAAACTACTTCCAAAGAGGATCCACAGTCTTTACAGGTTACGACATAAACACGGGAAACCAGCTATTCGTCCAAAATGAAACCTTCACACCTTACACTGCAGTCAACCTAGACAACTATGGCAACGTCGCCGACGGACTTTTCACCACAGTTATCAAAGAAACTGGTCAAGTTACCGCATTCAGTGTCACGACAGGCCAGCAAGCATGGCAAACAACACTTACAGGCGACAATGGCGCACCTATCAATCCATACGATACTATCGGCGGAATCAAAGGAAACGTTTACGGCACCAGTTTCCTACTCTTCGGTTTCGGAGGAGACGCCTGGTCTTTAAACATGGCTAATGGCAAACTTAACTGGTATACAAACACAACTAAACTCATGGGCGACGCTGGCTCTAACACCCCATATGGCGTTTGGCCTATCTGGGTACAAACAGGCATTGGCGGCGGCGGCGGAATAGAATGGCTTGAAGTAGGACACGAATATGCACCACCATTGTTCCTTGGAGCACAACTACTGGCATTGAACACTACAACTGGACAACTAGCATGGAGTATACCTTCCTTCGATGTTGATGCAAACCCCGAATTAGCATACGGCATTATGACAACACTAAACGCATATGACAACCAAGTCTACGCTTACGGCCAAGGACCAAGTGCAACGACTGTTACAGCACCCAGCGTAGGCGTAACAACAGCAACACCAGTAACCATAACAGGCACAGTAATGGACGTATCTGCAGGCGCAAAGCAAGAAGCAGTAGCAGCGAACTTCCCCAACGGTCTACCAGCAGTTTCTGATGCAAGCATGAGTTCGTTTATGGCATCTGTTTACATGCAACAACCAATTTCTCATGACATTACCGGAGTTCCAGTTACACTAAGCGTTGTTGACTCAAACGGCAATTACAGAACCATAGGCAACACTACAACCGACGCTACAGGTTCGTATGGTCTCAAATGGACACCTGACATATCTGGCTCTTACACTATCGTTGCTACATTCTCAGGATCAGGAGCATACTACGGATCAACAGCTCAAACATACCTATATGCCAGCGCAGCAACCACACCAGCACCAACAACCGCACCTCAATCAAATCTAGCAACAACAGCAGATCTAATGATATACGTAGTCGCAGCAGCAATCGCCATAATCATCGCAATAGCCATAGTTGGCATTGTAATAGTAATGCGGCTCAAAAAATAGCCAAAAGCTTCAAAACAACCAAACCCCTTTCCTTTTTTTAGTTCTTAAAAAAGAAAATTCAAAATAGAGATAAATAGTCTTTGTTTAGATTCACAAGACAGCTGTAATTCGTGATAGAGTTGGCATTTGCTCTTTTTATTGTTCTCGAAGTCTAAGCAAATCTCAATTGGTCAAAAATCTTCTAATATGTCAGTACAAGCGTCTACGTCACGCTTTTATTAGGCTTATGAATAACAATGCGACGCTATTTTGCTGAGACAACAAAACAGCAGGCGACAAACGATTCTTATATTCGCAATGTTGTTTGTATTTATGGTACTTGACCTTCAAGGCAATTTAGTTTCTGTTGTTCAAGTCTTAGCATTAATTTTGCTTGTAATAGGAGTTTATCCTTACCGAATAAGAACAAAAAACAGAAACCTCATCATGCATGGGTTCCTAAGCATCTTAGCTATTGCTTTAAACCTTGCCACCGTATTCGCAGTAATGCTTCCAGCTTTAAGTAATCGTTTGACTCTCGTTAGCAGTTTGTCGATTTTACAGTCAGCAGTTGTTTGGCTGCACGTTGCCTTAGGAATAACTGCCATAACTTTAGGTTTTGTAATCATTATTTCATGGATAACTCATCCTTTAGGTGAACTCGGATGCTCAAAAACCTGGAGGCTAATGATACCCACTTTCTCAATTTGGCTTATCACATTGATAATAGGGTTAGCAATACAAATATTCAACATTATTTAATGCGTGCTTACTTTTTAGTTAATTAAAATCTATTTTAGTTCTTTGCAGGTTGAACAAACACCTTCACGACGTTTTTTGTTGAGCTGGTTTTGGGCTGCTTTTTTGGTTTGGGGTTTGATTTGTTTGCAGGCTACGTCATTATTTGTCAGGAATCGTCATTAATCGTCGCATTTCGTCACGATCCGTTACTAATCGCCACAATTCTGAAAGTGTCATGTCTTTTAGCCGAAAAAAATGTTGCCTAAGTCTTATGAAAGTTTTCGAATTGGATTTTATAGGTGCTCAGTCGCCACAAATAATCACACGAGTTATGGTCAGGATCCATCCGATTGATTATTTCAATTAAGTCATCTGGAACAATCAGTACGAGACAGAAATATTCACTATATCGTTTTCGAAAAATTGAAAGTTTGACCAAGACTTCAATAATGTTGGCTTTAACGCCATGCGGCTCAAGCAGAACTTTTCTACCTCTATCAGTAAACTGAGGGAGAAGAAAATCCGGTTTGTAAGTTAGCAATGGATTATCTTTAGATAAACGGAATTCCATGAACTCATAATAAAAAATTACCTGCTTGTTTTTCAGAAAATCAAAAACATCTCTTTCAAATCCACTGAATGCTCCTGGTTCAGCAATAACTTCGCCGACTCGATTGTAGTGTGAAACTACACTTAAGTATTGGATAAGGGGTTGCACCAAATCTTGGTATTTTTGAATGAAAAACCGCAGGGATTTTTCTAATGAAGTTAACGTAAGGTCAGAGTATTCCAGCCAAGTTCCAAGCATAAAGAAGGGGAAATCAATTTTGGCGGGATCTTCGGGAAAGAGTGAACGCGCAAAGCCAGTTAGACGTTGGGCATCGGCATCAAATTCGGCGGTGTTTTTCCACCAGCTTTCTGGTCTAATTTTTCTATTTAACATTAAGGGCAAGTTTTCATTATTATTTAACCCTAACGCAACGTAAACTCGCAGTTTTGGAGTTGTTAACGGTACCATCAAATCTTCAGGATTAAATTGGAACAGCCCAAGGTCAGGTGAGCCTCGAACCATCCAGCGCAGATAAAGCCAAGATTTTGAAGTATGCTGCTTATTCATACCCCTAACTTTGTACGATAACTGTTCAACGAAGTCTATTGGTTTTCTACCCTTTTGGTTTAATTTGTCGGAGTAATTAATCAGATCACCATTGGCTTTTTCTTCGACGAACTGGTTAACTGAGCACAATACGTTAGGGATTTGCGCTTTTGCTTTGCCCAAATGCTCCAATTTTTGATAATTGTATTCAAATTTAGTAATTTCTTGCGCAAATTCGTTTGGATTCTTTATTACATACAGTTTACTTTCAAACACAGAAAAAAGATGATGCAGTAGCAAACTTGTGTTCCGTGGATTTCCAGTTAGCCCAAAGTCGCTCAGTGATGCCAGGAGCAAAAAGTAGTGTGCCGCTTCCCTTTTGGCCTCATAACTGTCAAGTGGCATAAAACGTAGTTTTGTATTTTCCAAGTTAAGTTCTATGTCGGGAACACAACTATAAATTTCGACAAATTGCGTGATTAGTTCTCTTAGGGCTGGTGGAACCTCTGCAGTCATACTTGAAGCTTGGTTGCTTCTACTTAATTAGTTTTACAAGAAAAGAAAAAATGGTTGCCGGACCTGAGCACACTTTTTCAGTATGTTTTAAGTTTTTTTTGTTTTTGGGTTTAATTTTTTGGATAATACCTAAAATTTATTTAATGCATATTACTTGATTAAGCAGAATGGATCCTGTCGTTAACATCGATGAAATAGACAACCAAATTCTACACATGCTTATCCAAGATGCCCGCACGAGCCTTAAGGATATAGGTAAAAAATGCGGAATTTCAACAGTTACAGCTTTGAATAGAATTAAGCGGCTTAAAGAAACAGGTGTAATAACTGGTGCAGCACTTTTTGCTGCGCTTGATGTTTTTCAGTTTCAAATTGTCGCTTCCATTGGAATGGAGATTGAAGCAAGCGCTAACGTTCAGGAAATTCTCGAGTTCTTTGAAAAGAACACCTATCTAGTTGAACCCTCAAATAGTATCGGAAAATACGATCTTCAAGCTGTAATTTATGCTGAAGACATAGCGAGCCTAAATAACCGCGTTGAGATGGTCAGAAGACTTCGCGGAATTAAAAGGGTAATGGTATCTGTTTGGTCAGGAATTCCTTACCTCAGTTTTGATAATATTAATCTCACAAGCAGAGAGGATAGAAAGCGTGGATAAATTAGATTACCTAGTTTTAAGCGAACTTGAAAGAGATGCATCACTTTCGTTTGTTGCTATTGCCAAGAAGGTTGGATCAACCCCTTGCACTGTTAAGCGTCGGTATGAGAAGTTCAGACGAGAGGGGATAATTTTTGGGTGTATTGTATCACTGAATCTTTCCAAATTAGGATTTTGTGGCAAAGCCACGCTCTCAATAACCCTAACGCCTAACAGTAACAAGTCAGTCACTATAGAATACCTTAGAACCGTGAAAAACGTAATAATTGTAACTGAAATCATCGGCGCCTACGACCTTATGGCAATCGCGCCAATCACTGATTTGAAAAGTATTCAAACATTGTTGGACGAAGTTAGAAAAGCACCTAACATACATAGAGTTGAATTTTCCTGCGTAGACAATACGGATTTTCCCGTTAGCCCAAACTATGGCACTATGTTGAGCCAGAAGGGCAAGACTCTGGCTAGTGCTAAGAAAAAGTAGGGGATGAAGAAGGGCAGATCTAAAATGGTGGGGGGAAATGAATAGCAAGGAAATAGGGACAGTTATTGCTTTCACAGCTCTTACAACAACGTTAAACTTTGTCCGAGTACCCGTGCCTTATATGCCGGCGTTCGCTTACCAGTTGGGCGATGTTGTTTTGGTCGTAGTGCTGTTACTTTTTGGCATCAGAATTGCCATCGCCGCAGCCACTTTGAATATGTTGATAAACATAGTGCTTTCTTTAAGTCCAGCAGGGCCGATTGGTCCACCTTACTATTTGTTATCGGTTGTTGCAATGTTTTCAGGAGTCTATATTTTTGAAAAAGTGATAAAGAGAAGAATACTAGCCAACCGAGATATAATCAAAACTGTTTCTCTTGCAACCGGATTTGGAGTTTTAACCAGAGTTCTGATCATGCTACCATTCGACTATTTTGTTTATGGTTTCTTGGTTTCTTTGGTATCTGGCTTGAGTATTTCGGTTTCGTATGCAATTGTGCTAGCTTCTATGCCCGGGATTATCGTATATAACATCACAGTTCCAGTTATTATGATTCCAATAAGCTATTCTATAGCCAAGAGCGTGTCGAAGTACCGCTTGTTAAAGTCTGATTCTACCTTGTTTTAAGATGTTAGGTATAGGCAGAAATTAAGAGTTTGCTGAGGCTCTGTCCACTTTAGGAGAAAAGAACGCAAATGCAAATGCGCTATCACGATTGCTAATATCATGATTAAGCCAGAGTCCTATTCAGCCTCTTCTATTATGTTCTTTGTTGGGACTAAAAAAAAGGAATAGGGTTTTGATTGTGGTTGCTTATGCTCGTTTTCTGAGCATTAGCACCATTACCATGCCGACTATTGCTATCGCAATGATAATTGCAACTACTGCTGGGACAAAGTACGTATCGTATGCTGAAGTGTTATTCTGGACTATTGGTTGAGATGTTGCTGCTGGTGCATTTTCTACGTTTATGGCAGTTTCAGCTGTTGATCCATAATATGAATTGGAGCCTTCGAAATTAGTAGAGACTGTGTATTGTCCTGGGACACTTGGAGTGAAAGTAAAGCTGTAGTAGCCGTTTGCATCGCTTGTTGCTGTACCAACTGTGTAAGTATTGTTGTTGGGGTCGAGAACACTGATTGTAACGGGTACTCCTGTGGCGTTAGTTGGTCGTGGATACTGCATATAGACATATTGCATCCATTCTGTTTGACTTGCGTCAGAGACAGCGGGTACACCTAGTGGGAACCGCGCAGCGACATCATATGTTTTGGTGCCTGGGGCTATATCAGTAACATACCCTTGCACCATTACTTTATCGCCGTTTATTGATATTGTCGGATCTGCTTGAACTGTTGTTTCAGTTGCGCCTTTTCCAAATGCATATATACGGTTGTCGTATCCTGCGTTGAGTCCTGCAATTACTCCGTCACCGATAACTGGCGTTCCGCCCCACCAACTGTCAAACCAACTGCAGGTGTATATTACCTGACCGCTTGTTGCGTTGAGGCAGGTCATATATGCACCTTTAGCTTGTAGGTTGGGGTGGTGTGTTGCGTAGGACAAGTAGAGTTTTCCGTCAGTAGCGAACCAGAACACTGTCGGCCAATTGTTGCTCCACAAGACTTGAGCATAGTAGTCTGTACAGTTGTAGGTCCATAATCTTTGGCCAGTGTGGATATTGTAGGCAATTGTCATTCCGCTCTGGCGTTCGCTGTAGAAGATGCCATATGCGATCATGGGGCCGTACCATTTGTCATAGTACGCAAGGTATGGTTCTTGGTCGGTTTGCCATAAGTAAGCACCCGTGTCTAAACTAAAGCCGTAGAATCTTAGACTTTCTCTGCAAGATATAATGAATACACGATCAGTGAAGCTCACATCACTCCATACCCAAGTTCCTCCGGTAAAATCTGATGGTACTGTCCAAGTGTTATTGAAGATCAGTTGTCCAGCGGTCCCTACCTTTGTGCTTATAGCCCATGAAGTAATTGTTGGTCCGGTTGCACCTGGGAATGCGGATGATGTTGATCCAAGTACGCAATCGTCAAATTGAGCATTGCAAACAGCTCCGGGCAAACCAAGGGGTATCGAAACGTTATAATCATAACCTTGGCTTGCGTCTATTATGCTTCCGATTGGAGTCCAACTGCCATCACCGACTGACCCCGTAAGCTGTGGGTTGATTGCTCTGCTTGAGTTCCATTCAGTCAACCTACCATTTGTAGTGTCAACGGTGTATCTGTAGATTACGCCATCTGGTCCATAGTAGTTGTAGTCTGGATTTCCCGCAGGCACGTTTATTAGTTGATATAGCCAGCGTCCAGTAAGAGGGTCATACGCATTCCAAGTATAGGATAATGTTTGCCCGAATGCACCGGTTACAGGTGTCGAAGTGAATAAGTATGCGAAAGTGCCGTCAAGGTTGAATCCTTTCCAGTGGAAGACTTGGCCAAAGGATAGGCGTGTGTTGTTCCAGTTCTTTTCCCAAAGTTGTTCTCCAGTTTTAAGGTTTATAGCTACAACTGTTTGTTCAGATATTGGTGCTCCGGTTGAATCATATCTGTTGAAGTACAATACGCCGTTGATTACTATTGTGTTTAAGAATTTGCCTACGTATGCATCGCCCATCTCCATTCCTCCTCCTTCAGCGGTAATGTTGCCGCCTGCCAATCCTCCTTCAGCGTATTGATAAGTCCATAGTACGTGAGCGGTTTCAGGTGCACCTTCGTTACCGGGTATGTACTTATCATCTGGGGGCATTGTGTAACTTCCTATGGCTCTTAGCCAGTCACCGGTCAATGGAGCCCATTGTTCGAATTGGGCGTTTATTGGACGGTTCCAGTATTCAGTTGGCAGTGGGAAAGCTGGAAAATAAGCTATTGGGTTTTGCTGTACTACTAGGTAAGTTATTGGACTGTCACTGGCGGCGTATGGTATGGAGCCAACTCCTACGAAGGGAATTGCCATGTTTTGTGCTGGGAAGTGGGTTTGGAATTTGTATGTGCCGACCATTGTTGGAACATAAATTGAGCCTGTCCCCCCTGTTGCGTCAGTACTAAATGGGCCTAGGGTTTCAGTGGTGTTGTCAGGTTTTGTTACTGTTACAGTCAATCCTGTCCATTTAAAATAGGTTCCAGCTGTGGGTTCTGATATTCCGATGTGGAGAAGGACTTCTTGGCCAACGCCGACTGGATTTGGGGTAGTTCCGAGAAACGCATATGTTTTTTTAGGAGTTGCTGTTGTTGTCTGCGCATTGCTTGTTGGATATGCTGCAATTAGAGAAACTGCAAATGCAAGTATAATAAATACTGCTGCGATTTGATTTATGCTTGTTTTCATGTTTTACATTCCTTTCATTTTCGTGTTTTTCATGTCGGCTTATTCAGTTTATAAGACTTTTCAATACAGCGGTAGCATATGACTTTTATTTAATTTATTTCAACATTATCGCTAAAAATAGTTCATTATGTTCATTCTGTTTATCACATCATTTCAAAATTGAGGACACACCTTTTCGCCTTGTGCGCAGTTTCTTGACTGAGTGGGCCAAAGATGGCCCCAATGTTCACAAAACTTGATGTTTATGGTTTTTTCAAAATTCAAAAATGCCTAAATCTCAAAATCAAGAGTTTCTAATAAAAAACTTGAAGTGAATGAAAAGACGGGACTAAAGTTTTCGTAACGTTATCATAATGGATATTAGCGGAAGAATCGATATTTCTTGTGAGGAATTATAATTGATTAAAGGCAAATTTGAGGAGCAGATTGTTGAGCCGTATTTACCAAACAAGATTGTTCCCCCAGAATATATTAGAGATGTCTTGAATGAGGCAAACCAAGATTTCCCATCTTTAGATTTTGAAATTGATGTCCCTCACAAATGGGCAATACAAGAGTACAAAGAAAGATACGAAGAGTTGGAACGCCAGATGATGGAAATTTTATCATGGCGCATAAGATGGTTTGGAAATAAAGAAACAGACAAAAAATAACAACACTTGTTTCAAATCTCGATTATTTTCTTTTTTTTTTCTTTGTCCAAAATAAACCGAAATGGTCAGAGCAATGACCACAATTGCAACTACCAAAAGTACAACTTCATTCTTAAAGCTAAGAAGGGTTGACGTAGAAGACTGATTTGACGGAGTTGCAGTGGATTGACTTATCGGAGTTGAAGCCGGGGACGAAGATGGAATTGACAACGGGGTTGGCGATACTGCTGTGTGGGTCGGAGATGAAGTGGGGACGGCTGACGAATATGTTTGAGCGGTCGAAGAGTCAGCAACAAAATTAGCGGGTTCAATTAGGGTTAATTGAGGAGATTGTTCAAAGTCAAATGAGTTCATCATATCGCTGGCATTCACGTCTCTTACTCCAAGAGTTTGAAGATTGAAATTTACTTCTGCAAGTTTGAGCATCGACGAGAATTCGTATTGTGTGTGGTCGATATAGTGAGATTTTGCCCAAGGGGAAATGACCAAGGTTGGAACGCGGAAGCCTAAGCCGCTTTGATCAATTTGTGGTGGAGCAACGTGATCGTAAAAACCTCCATAGTCATCCCAAGTTACTACGATGGCAGTTGATTGCCAATATGGGCTGTTCATAACTTGATTAATGAGGTATGAAACATAATCCATTCCAGCGTCCGAGCGGGCTGGAGGATGCTCACTGACAGATTCGTTTGCAAAAACTGAGGGCAAGGTCGGAGGATGCCAACTTCCAGGCATGATCCAAGACACTGCAGGCAAATTATTGTTCTGTATATCAACCGAGAAATTCTCCGTATTTTCTACGTGCGCCGAAAGCTCTTCAGGATGGATTTGGAAATAATTGAACAGAGGAAGAACATTCCACAGCGTGGGCTCAATAGGATTTGTGTTCCCATCGTACCACTTCCAAGACAAATTACCAATAGAAAGTTCTTCAGCTAAAGTTGACCAGGTCAAGTTTGCTTCTGGCCAAACCACAGTGGGAGCTTTACCGCCAGGAACAGTTATGCAGGGCGGATTATCAATTATGCTGCCGTTTGAAACCCAAGAATCATTTGAGTCGATTGGACCATCGGTCCCTGAAGCAATGTAAAGATGATTTGGAAAACTTGGTCCCATCTCAGAAGAAAAGAAATTGTCATCCAAGACATACTTATCCGCGTAATCCCAATAATAAGGGATATCACTTCTATTGTAATAGCCCAAAGTTAAGGTGCTTCCTTCAGCTTGGACAAAGCCATCCATTTTGCCGTTATCATAAGCCTGACGTGCAACTTCTGATGAATGATCAATGTCCTGGCCAATTGATTCAGAGATAAGATGAAACGGCAACTCAGAAGTGTTATTAACAGGCGCAAGATCTTCAGGATCAGCCACTCCAGGTGGAAGTTCATCTCCTACTATTGAAATTGGTTGGGTGACGTTAAGATGGTAGGGTTCGACATAACCTGACGTTTCGTTGTTTGGGTCGACGGGAACAGAGGTATTTGATAGAATGCCGTTAGCTCCAGGATAAGTTCCAAAGTAATTATCAAATGAATGGTTCTCTTGAACAATAAATATTAAATGCTGAATTTTTGTTTGAGAGTTATTGGAAGATTGAATTGGAAGAATAACTCCAGAACTTAAAATAAAGATTGAAATTATGATTGCCGCTGCAAACACGATTGTTTTCAAAGCTTATTCGCCTATTTGCAGCACTTGGTTCGTTTGATGCACAGCCCTTCAATAAAATTATTGCATTAATAAATAAACCGCAAAAAGCTCTGAACAGTGACTTCAAAAACAAAAAGCAGGGTACAGATATTTCTGAAGAGACAACCATTTGATTTTTGTTGCTTCAGTTTAGCGAGCGAGGTTCGTGCCTTAGTAATTGCAAAATTGGAGCTTGAAAATAGCGTGAAAATGAAAAAATGGGCAAATTCGCTTTTAATGCTTTCAGCACATCATTTCATTGTCTCTACTATCAATTGGAGACAAATTCTTCGAACTAAGCAAATTTATTCCGACAGGTGCTTCACAAATAATTCTATGAACCGCAATGTAAACTAATAGAAACGACTTTTCTATGACCCGAACCTAACATCTTCTCTTCTTCAAATAAGCAAAAACAGCTAGCACAATCGCAATCCCAATTCCCGCTATTGCAACACCAGTTATGATCCAAGTGTTGGAAGAAGGCGAAGGCGACGTTGAGGGTTGAGTTGAGTGAGTTGGAGTAGGTGAACCAAGTTGTGTCGGTGAAAGAGTTTGAGTTGGAGAAGGTGAGGAAGTTGGTGTCGGTGTGGTACTCGGTGACGTAGTTGGCGACGCTGACTGTACAGGAATAAAAGCACTTGAGCTTAGATTGGTAACCAAGCCGATTCTATATATTAACCAACCCGTAGGGAAAGTGATCGTTCTCACTATTTGTCCAGCTGGGTTAACTTCAATTAAATCAGCTCCAGTATCATTGAAGCCCCAGGGTTGGTTTTCTGGAAATTGATGCGTTGGACTGCCGAAGTCACCAATCCAGTCTCCGTTTGGCAATATGTCGGTTGCTCCCAAAAATTGTGTATAGTATTGTTCTGGCGCAGTCCAACTCCAATTTACAAAAGCGGTCATGTTTTGCTCGTTTAATGTCAGCTCTATCATTTGGCTATTGGCATCATTTGGATTTGTTATGTTATCAAAATCGTTATTAAACATGGTAAAAACATCTGGTGCGACTAGCTCAAGGTCATGACTGTGAAACCAGAGGCTTGAAACTTGAGTGCCGTTTGCTCCAAGAAGGGTAAAGTTGCCAAACTGTCCACAAGCCCAGATAATGTCGCCGGATGTTTGATTAATTTTGTAGAAAGTATTTGTGTTCCTTACATTCAGATAGATTACGTTATGAGTGTAGTCCCAATCTAGAGCGTTGGCATGCGTGAAATCGATCACGGTTTGTCCATTGAGTGTAGCTGTAAGATTGAAAGGATCAGTTTCAGTGAGAGGTATATGATCATAAGAGTCCCAACTCCACAAAATATTACCTGCGGTGTCAACTTCCACAATTTTGTCAACTAAAATCGAATTGTTTCCCACTTCTCTCACGTAATCCTGCAAAGTAAGAAATGTGTTATTGATCGGATCATATTCAAGGTCATGTTCACCAATAACTTCAGGAAAGTCTTGAGTTGAGTTTGAATCAACATTCCATATATGCGAAGCATAGGTCGGAGCGGCGTTTGATCCGTCTACCTCAGGCTCGCCCTGAAACATTAAAGTGTCCGTTGCAATGTTCTTCACGACGCCATAGGCACCGTTGGATTCCCGAAGATCTATCAGTGTACCGTTGGTGTTCATAACCACCAAATAATCATTGAGTCCAAAAGCTAATAATCCATTCCAAGCGTTTCCAAATGTAGTAACAGTGCATGGCAAAACAAATCCTTGAGCGGCCACCTTTTGAACTGCTACTTGATCTATAGGGAAGAATCCAATGGAAAAAACAAGAATTACAATTAGTGTTGTAGTTTCAATAACAATTAGACTCTTAGATAACATAAAACTAAATTTCGCCTCAATTTCCTGAAAATCAGGCAAGCAACTAAAAGAGTGGTAACTATCACAGACCTATAAAGAATTGTGATTGATTCGTAACAGTTACACCGTTTTGCGTTGTTACAATTCATTTGGAAAAAAGACAGCTTTACGACAACATTCAGAAGTCAAAGCCGCGTCAATAACATACCGTTTTTGAACTTTTTTTATCGTTTAACTTGATGACTCAAACAGAATCTCACTATAATTTAGAAAGTCTGGTTGATAATAACGGTACAATCATTTCTTCAGGCGTCATTCCGCCATGGGCACCATAGATGTTTTGGGGCGTTTCTCTTGGGCGGTATTGGTGGAGGATTATGTTTTTGCTGTGGCTCAATGCTGTAAAGGTTCCAACTGTTGTTTGTAGTCGATCTAAGTTCTTGACTGGACCAAACGCGCCTTTTTCAATTAGATCAGCTGACCGCATCACGCGGAATCCTTGAAGGCTGTTTTCCAAAGCTTCCCTGAGTGGCTCTTGTTGACCATATTTTGGGAAAAAATATGTGGACCGCATGTCTCCAGTCGGAGGTACAAGAAAAAGATTGGAAACGGGCGGTTGATTAAGAAAATGTGTTTGCCCCGTTTCCACTACGCCATGATCCGCGGTTATAAGAAGCATCGTTTTCTGCTTTGTAACCATTGAAAGCTTCTCGATCAATTGACTTCTTAGAAGGCTTTCAAAGAGTTGTAGCTCAGCTGACACCTCCTCTGAATAGGGACCATATGAGTGTTCCATTGTGTCAATGCCTCCATAGTAAACGATTAAAAGAAGCTGTCCCGGCTGCTCAAGAGCCCGCTTAACCTGAACCATCATGTCCGAAGCCAACGCATAACCAACCAAATCCTGACGCCTATGAATCAACCGTGATAAGCCGCTGCCCGCAAGATTTCTTCGCGTGAAAGTCTTAACATTGACACCTTCGTCAAGGAGCAAAGGCGGCCAGGGAAAAGAAGACTCTGAAAAAAAATCAACCAAATCAATTCCGCTACTATACCCGACAGCAGGCGCCATTTCTAACGTGTTGAATATGAGTCCGTAATCGGGAACATACATGTTAAAGCCTATTACGCCGTGCAAAGAGGGAGGTACACCTGTGAAGATGCTAATTAAAGCGGTTGACGTGGTTGAGGGAAAAGAACTCGATAAAGCCTTCAAAACGCCCCTTTCTGCCAAATCATAGAAGCCGCCTTTAAACTTCTCCATATGAGAAACGAGGCGATCGTAGCCTAAGCCATCAACCACGAAAAGAACAACCTTGTCCACACCAGAAAAATCATCCACAACCGCACCTGAAAGATTCACCCTCACCAAAGCTTTAACAGAAAAGATTTTCCCAACAACTGAACCAATGTTGGCGATGTTGAACTGTTCATAATCTGGCAAAACAAAACTTTCCAAAAAAGAACGACGACTAACCAACCCATTAACATCTTCTTTGAAAACATCAAAATCCAAACAAATCCCACTCTATTTGAAGCAGAGCTTCCTTATATTTCTTAAAATAGGAAAAACAACCAGCTAAGATATGAAAAGGAAAAAGCAAAATAGCATTGAAATGTTACTTAAGTATAGAGGGAGTAATTTGGAAGCATATGCTGTCTTAGGTAAATTGGCTGATATAGATAAAAAATTAGAACTAATAGAACAACGATTGAGAAATATTGAAACAAAGTTAGATATCATTCAAGGTCACAAACCATAGAAACCAAATGTGGATAATTAAATAATTACAAGAGCATCTTGTTAAATTACCCCTATGTTTCGCTGAAAAACACTTCTGTTTTTTTCAATAATAGCAAATTAATCACTTTACTTAAAGTCACTAAGAACCACGAACGTGTATGAGCCTACAGCCAAAGTTATTAATTTCAAAACGGTTTGCTGGACGCTTGATTAAATTGTCTTGCTGCAAAAACTATAGAACAGCTTCAGTCCAAAACGTTTTTTTTAGCTGCGAAAAATGTCGAGAAGTAGGGTTTGCTGAGGCTCTGGGAGTTTTCTTTTAGGAGAAAAAGAAAAATGCAAATACCATCACGATTGCTATTGTACTTCGTGAATTTAACCAGAGCCTACTCAGCCCCACTGTTTTTGATTGGTTAACTCTTATTGGCACATTCTCTTAAGAATATGTAATCAGTGCCACTTCTGACAGGAATTGGTAGCAATTTGAGACTAAATTTGACTGAATGTGGAAAAAAGTTGATAAGTCCCTGCAAAAATTCTCATTTGCTTTGAGGGAGAATAGCAATGCTTCAAAGTGACGAAGCAACCGGAACACTAATGGATTTAGGACTTACGTATTTGCAAGCGAAAACGTACTTAAGTCTAACTAAGTTTGAAAAAGCGGAAGCCAATAAAATTGCGAAAATTTCGGATATTGCTCGACAAGACAGCTATAGAATAATGGCAACACTTGAAAACCTAGGTCTTGTAGAAAAAATAATAGCAAAACCGATTTCATACAAAGCTACGCCTCTGAAAGAAGGCTCCTTAATGTTGCTACAAAAGAAAACTAAGGAGCACAGGATATTACAAAAGAAAACAAAATCACTTTTAGATGGTGACCAGAAAAGAAATCTTCTAATCGCTCATGAAGAAAACACACAATTCACAATTACTTCTGAAAGGAAACTTTTTGTGAAAAGGCTAGAAAAATCATTTGAAGAAGCTAAAACCTGTGAGAAGGTTTTTTCCAGCGGCAGGTTTACATTTCACTTTGTTTCATTTTTTCCAAATTCTCAAATTGGCATTGAGGAAGGGTGCAAAAATTCGAATAATTACTGAAGCCACAGAATTCACCTCAATAAGCAAAAAAATAGAAATATTAGAGAAAAATCCTTTTTTCAAAATCAAATTTGCTTCTTCACCCATTAATTTTGGAATAATACTTTTTGATAACAAACAAGTGAATATGTGCATTTCTAATAGTAGCCATGCAGAGGTTCCGAGTTTAGGCACCAATAATCAACAATGTGTAGAGGCAGCCAAAATGATGTTTGAAGTTATGTGGAATAATGATCAAGAAAGAAATATTAGAAATCTGGAAACTCTGCCTCAAATTGAGGAATTACATGAGAGAACTATTCAGCGCTAGTGGCAATAAAAAGCAAAGCTCCTAAGGATTCACTGGTATTTCTACTCAAGCCCTTTTGTTGTAGCATTGTGTGACAACTTCACTTTATCCCTTAACTTGTATCGTGTAATTTGATTAAGAAGTGTACTTTATGGGTACTTGCCCTAATTGTGGAAAAGAAAATTCCAAGCCAAAGAAAACCATAGAGAACAGTCTATTTCATTTAACGTATTACATTTGCGATAATTGCGGAAATCTTTTACAATATCCTCTTGAGGGCATAATTACAGTGGGTCACCGGTTTAAACATGGGTCACATAGGATAACGATTCTTCCGTTTTTTCAAGAGGTTTTTTAGTATTGATCTTCGATAGTTCTTCCAACATGGAAAAACCAGTTAAGTGAAGTTGGATTCCACATTTGTTGCAGCAAATCACCACTTCATCCAAACCGTGACTGTTGACTTTTGCTTCGATAATCGTGTATGCGTTCTCGGTGCAATCGTCGGGAGAAATAGTATTTCCGCAGCATGGACATGAAAAGTCTCCTTTTCCACCAATTTTGTTCAAATCTATCATATACGTACTTTTTTGTTTCATCTTTCTTGCCTCCTTTACAGGTTTCAATGTTGTGGAGAGATTATTAATCGATTTTTCCGATTTCCACTCAAATAGGCACCAAATTACTACCAAATTGAGTTTGTTGAAAAATAAACGAAACTTTGGAAAGACAAGTTTTAGGTTCCAATTTGAGCAGCAAAACAAATAATTAGGAAAGGTTATTTCTGAACAAAGAGAGGTTGAGTATTTTGTCTTGGGAAATATTAGATGAAAATACATTAAGCAAAATCAAGAAACAGAAGGACTTTGAAGATGAAACATCAAAGAAACTCATGCCGTTATATGAGTCTGCTAAAAACCCAATAATAAAACTCTACATACACAGTATAATTCTGGATACCATGAGACATTCAGATACTTATCAAATGCTTATCGATTTAAATGATCGAGCTCAAATAGGTGAAGAAAGCGCGAAAATTGGAGAACAAGAGTTGAAGAGCCACATCACAGAGGAAGCCAAGATGCTAGCTCAAACGGAGCAAATCAGCAAATCAGTGAAGGATAAAAGGATCAAACAAATAGTTCAGAGCATACTTGAAGACGAACAAAAACATCACAGGGTATTGAGTGAATTGATGAAGATTTTGAAGAAAGAATCAAAAGAATGGGACGCCTATTTATACGACCTGATGACGGGTTTCCCATAAAGGCCTTCTTCTTTTTCAAAACAATTCTTTGTAGCTTGCATAAAGGCAGATTTGCACCATATTCAACCTACAAAGTAATGAGTCTATTTCGCCTGGTTGAAAGGTTATCTTTGAACTGCGACTCTTTATGGAAAAGATGTATCGGGATATCGCCCCATAGCTTCCAGTATTTCTTCAGAGACTGACTTTTTCCCGGCATTTCGTACAAAATCCGAAGCAACGACTATACCAACTAATTTGTTCTGTTTCAAGACTGGAAGTCTTCTAATCTTATTGCTTGACATTACTCTTGCTGCTTCTTTAAGCGAGGCATCTGGGCTAATTGTGATAAGCGACTTAGACATGACCTCGGAAATCTTGGTTTCCAAGGGCAATTTTTTCGCCACAACTCTTCTGACGATATCTCTTTCAGTGACTATTCCAATAGTCTCTTCTCCATTAACGATAACTAAGCTACCAACCTGATTAGAACTCATGAGATTTGCCGCTTCAAAAACACTAGCACTAGGACCTATTGAAACAACATTCTCCGTCATAATATCTTTAACTGTAGGCATAATCTCTGTTAGAAGAGGCGTACCTTAAAGATTTTTTGGAATAAACTAACTCAGCATTTAAGTAAAGGTACCGCAAACATTCAAATTCAGTGCAATCATAACAGATTAGAGACTGAGGAACAATCTTTTGACTGAAATAAATGCAGAATCAATTCCCCAAGCAGATGCCCCAAAGGAACTTGAACCCCAAACAGCTGATAACCAACTCAGAAGAGAAACCATAGTTCCAAGAAAGACCATTGTTTACGAGACTCGCGTAGACTCTACGGTAATAAGGTTAGCCGGTGAGAAAGTAAAACAGCAACCATTTACCAAGTTTGGTTTATTAAAACCCAAGCCGGAAGAAATCCAATTTGTCTCTCTCGAAAAATATTATCAACCCTTCATTGTGATTAATGGAAAATACTCGATTGATTATTACCGCCAATGCACCTACGAAGTAAAAGTTGATAGCGCAGTCAAAGAAGTCGTTCTATTAAACAACAAATTTTTGCCTGAACGCGGTAAAGAGGGTTCATACGGCACCAATAATCGGATCAAGCTAGAAGGAGAAGAACGCATAGTCAACGAGGCAAAAGCTTTTCTAGTCCTAAACAGTCAAGGCCAAGACACACCTCCAAAAAATTTGCCTGCTGCCCCCTCAGAAAAAAATCCCCAAGAAATAATTGAACAAAACGGCTTAAAGCAATTCGACGAAAACATCGATGTAGATTTCCTTAAACAAAGAATAATTAAACGCCCTAGTAACGTAAGCAGAATTGTTAGTGAGAATTTTGAAGTAACAGAACGCTCCATAATTTACGCTCCCAGATACAAACTAAAATATGTAAATTCTAAGAACAGCAAAGAAAAAACAGTAGAGTTTGACGCAGTTACATCTGAAAAAATCCATGCATAAGTTTGCGGTCTTGCAAGAGAATGTTCGCCGTCTCGAGAGACAAAACTACATAGAAATTAAATGATGTTTTGTTTTAGATCAAATTGACTGGGTAAACCTTAAGATTAATGAGTTACTTTTTTACGATTGCCACCTTAATTTTTCCTACAATTGTTCCTACAGTTTCTTCGCAGACTTCTGGTTTCCAAGTGCAAATACCTTCAATTATCTCGTCAAGATAGTGAGCCAACTCTTCACTGGTAACGCCCTTACAACAATCAACTTTATACTCGATTTCTTCTTTGACCCGTTTTACCTTTATTTCTACCAATGTATCCTTATCCATAAACTTAGGCCTCAATACAATCTCAAGCGCTCCAAATTTAAAGTTTTACAATTCCGCATAAACCAATCGGAATCGTCCATTGACTGCTAAATCATTTCTGAAAAACTTAAAGTTTTCACGCTCATCTTTCGAATGACACTTTGCGCAAAGAAAAAGCTTGCCCGCCTTCTGAGCAAAAAAGATTACCTTCTATTCAGCTTGCTTATCAAGACCCAAAAGCTTGTTTCTTCTCTTAAATTCAAACTGACAATCGTTAAACAGTCTATTCTTTAAGCAATTGAAGCCATTTACTTGATAGTTCAAAAAGTGTTATCTATTTTCCCATTTTTGTTATTATAAAGTTCTGATAATTTGACAAGTGTTTCTTTGTAAACTTGGATTGAATTCAGGTATTCGCTTATTTCAATGTGCTCGTCTAAAGTATGATCTAGGTGTGAGTCGCCTGGTCCATAAGTGACTATCGGCAGGTTCATGGCTTTACCCAAAATATTCATGTCACCAGTTCCAGTTTTGTGCAAAAGCATCGCTGGTTTGTTTAGCACTTTTCTAACAGACGAAGATAATACATGCACAAGCGGCGAAGCTTTGTTAACTTCGAAGGGCTCAACAGTATCAAGTACGGTTGCTTTTACCGAAACCTTTGGATTAGCAACATGATACTTTGTAATTATCTTCTCTATCTGCTCGAAAACCTGAGCGGTGCTGAACTGTATTGGCACTCGAACGTCAAGAAACATCTCAACTTCAAATGGAACAACAGAGGTTGCCCTCCCACCCATGACCTTGACTAAGCATGCTGTAACAGCATTATACGGGCTTGCCGAAGGATCCAACGATGGATAGGAAGAGGCGTTTTTGATTTGGTCCCAAAGCTCATAAGCTTTCTCTAAGGCATTATCGTACATCCATGGAGTAGAAGAATGCCCTGTCTCGGTTTTACAAACGATTTTTAGTTGAATTTGACCTTTATAACCGATAGTTACATTCTCAACGCCACTGGGTTCACCAAAAATAGCGTAATCCGCTTTGATTCCCTGAGTAATAAGGTACTTGACGCCTCGGCTAGTGGCTTCTTCTTCTACAACGCTGGCAACCAAAATTTTGCCTTTAAACCCAGGCTCCTTAGCAGCCGCAACCGCAGCCATAATCATCGCAGCAAGCGGACCTTTCGCATCTACTGCACCCCTAGCAAAGATTTTACCTTCCTCAATGCGAAGCGGCAAATGCCCAGCCACCGTATCCATATGACCACAAAGAAGGATAACTGGTTGACCTTCACCTACAACGCCGATTACATTGCCTATGGCATCTTTTCCAACTTCAAAACCCATCTTTTTCATTTCATACTCTAAGAAATTGGCTGCATCAATTTCTTTTCCTGAAGGACTGTAAATGCCCAGAAGGTTAGTTAGGAACCGTATTGCTTGCTCGCTCATTTTCTTCTTCCCCTAAAACCTCATCCAGAACAGTGATTGCTCGATCAATTTGGTTCTTGTTAATAACTAAGGGCGGCAACAGTCGGACAACGGTTCTTCCAGCATCCAAAACTAAAACCCCCCTTTCCGCTGCTTTGAGAATTATGTTGTGAACATCAAAACGTGATTCTATGCCAAGCATTAGACCTAGACCTCGAACTTCCTTGATGATTCTATGCTTAGACATCAAGCCTTCTAGCCGAGCTTTAAAGTACTCACCCATGTCAGCAGCATGATCGGTGAGTTTTTCTTCCACAAGCGCATCTATTGCCGCACATCCAGCAGCACAAACCAATGGGCTCCCACTGAATGTAGTTGAGTGCTCGCCGATTTTAAGTGCTGACATAATGTTTTCTCTAGCTACGGTTATACCGATTGGTAGTCCACCTGCAAAAGGCTTCGCTAGACACATAATGTCAGGAGTAACATCCCAGTTCTGGCACCCGAACAGTTTCCCAGTTCGCCCAAAACTTGTTTGCACCTCATCAAAGATTAACAAAACATTTTTTTCGTCACAGATTTTCCGCACTAACTGCAAATAACCGTCCTGAGGAACTCGTACACCGCCTTCTCCTCGGATAGGCTCCATTAAGACTGCGGCTGTTTTGTCAGTTATCGCTTCACGAATTTTATAGGCGTCATCTGGGGCAACATGTTTGAACTCAGGAACAAGAGGCATGAAAGGTTCACGATACTTCTTGTCCCACGTTGCTGACAGTGCGCCCATGGTTTTACCGTGAAAAGCGCCCATTAAAGCGATAATCTCCGTTTTGCCCATGAATTTACGCGCAAGTTTTATTGCGCACTCGACAGATTCTGCGCCGCTGTTCGAAAGAAACACTTTGTCCAATCCTTTAGGCATTATCTTAACAAGCTTCTCAACAAATTCTGCTCGTTTATCATTATAATAACTGCCATGACATGTGATAAGCTGCGTAGCTTGAGTCTGAACTGCCTCCACAACTTTTGGGTGGCAATGTCCCAACAAAGCAACACCATAACTAGTGGAACAATCCAGGTATTCTTTCCCATTAATGTCCCAGACAATCGCGCCTTTACCTCTTGTAAGTACGACTGGTTTTTTGCTGAAAACATTCGCCATATAACGAGTTTCAATATCTATTATTTCTTTGTCATTCACCAGTTATCACTGTACCAACCTTATGATCTAACGCGGAGCTAATAGGCTGATTGCCCGTACCCGCAGTAACTAAAACTTCCTTTACACCTTGTTCTAACGCTTCTATAGCTGCATGGACTTTAGTGCTCATGCCAGAACCGATGCTTGACATGACCTCTTTAACCTCTGTTACACTAATTTTTGGAACGCACTCACCCTTGAACATTAAGCCCTGAACGTCAGTGAGCAGAATTAAACGATCCGCTTTAAGAGCGCCTGCAATGTTGGCGGCTGTTCGATCACCATCCACGTTTAGCGGCTCAAAATCTTGGCTAAGCGCGATAGGCGTAACAATCGGCACATAGCCTTTCTCAAGCAACAGATTAATCAGCCCAGAGTCAACTTGAGTTATTTTTCCTGTATAGCCGCCGTCGATTACCTTTTTTCGGCCCCGCTCGTCAACATGAATAAGCTTAGCTTTTCGGTCTCCTTTCAAAGTCGCTCCATCTAAGCCAGTTATTCCAACGGCCGAAATGCCTTGGCGTTGCAATTCGAGAACGATTTGCTTGTTGATTTTTCCGGCCATAACCATGGTGTAAATTTCTATGGTTTCTTTGTCAGTGTATCGACTTCTGAAACCTTCAGGAGAAATAATAAATTTTTGTTCCTTGCCCAACTTAGATGCGATTTCAGTAACTTCAACACCGCCACCATGGACAAGTATAACTTTGTTGGTTTTGGCAACTTCTTTTAGGTCAGCGACTAGTTCTTGAGATGCGCCTTCTTTGAGTATGCTTCCACCAATTTTTATTACGAGCAACATGTTAGTCACATCGGATGAAAACCGGTACTTTTTAGCCCAGTTGTTTCGTCGATGCCAAGTTGAATGTTCATGCATTGCACTGCTTGGCCTGCTGCCCCTTTGGTCATATTATCGATAGCTGAGAAGAGCAAAAGCCGGTTTGCATGTTCATCAACCTCAAAGCCGACATCGCAGAAATTTGTGCCCTGAGTCACTTTGGGATCAGGCAACTGGTAAGGTCCCTTTTGATATTTTACTAAGCGTACAAAGGGTTCATTGCCGTACATTGCGCGAAGTGCACGCCATATATCCTTGTTTTCGATCTTTTGTTTAGGAAAAGTGTGAATTGTTGCTAGGATTCCGCGAACCATGTTCACAGCGTGGGGTGTGAACGAGATTTTCACTTGCTCACTAGTTAATGCGTTAAGTTCTTGTTCGACTTCTGCAATGTGGCGATGCCCAACAACTTGGTAGGGACGGACTCCGCTGAATCGTTCAGGGTGATGTGATGATAGCGATGGTTTGCTGCCGCCTCCTGATGAACCCACTTTCAGATCGACTACGATTTTGTCTTTGTCAATCAGTCCAGCTTTAATTACCGGCGCTAAGCCAAGGATAGCCGATGTTGCCATGCAGCCTGGGCATGCAATTATCTTAGCTGTCTTGATTTCTTCTCGATGAATCTCAGGTAGGCCGTATGCTACATCTTTAAGCATTTCTGGATGCGCATGTTTCCAACCATAATAAGTTTCATAATCTGCTGGGTTTTTGAGGCGATAATCAGCGCTCATGTCAATTACTTTCAAACCAGCCTCCAAAAGTTTAGGAACCAAGTTAACCGAACCGCCGTGTGGAGTCGCAGTGAAGATTAAGTCGCAGTTTTTCTGCATCTCAACCATGTCTTGAGGAACAAATTTCAATTGAGTTACACTTCGCAGGTTCGGATGCACATTAAAAACGTATTCTCCTACGCTTTGACGCGAAGTAACCATAGTTACATCTACTTGAGGATGCAAAAGCAGCAAACGCAAAAGTTCACTGCCAACATATCCCGAACCGCCAATTATTCCGATTCTCAACATTCTATTTACCTCTCTTTTAATTAATGGTCAATTAAGCTCAGCGCACTCTTCAAGAGTGGAACAGCCACATTATACCCTGTTGCAAGCCGAGTGTTCTCCCAGAACTCTGGACAAGAATTCGACTCATGAAACACCAAGGCACTCTTGTTTTTTTCTACGCTTTCTTCAATTACCTTTTTAATATTTTCGTAATTTACATTATTGGCATAGCTTTGAAACGCTTTTTCCAATTTGCTATTCCAGCCCTGAAAATCGGTAAGGCGAGTTTCATCCCGTTTAACCCTTTGAATAGGCAAAAATGCTTTCGCCGCCTTATCAAGTTCAGCCTTAAGATAAACGTCGTCAACCTGCTTATTTTCTTTAACATTGACCATTGCGTCTAGAGCAAAAATCCAAGCTTCACTACCTTTGCTTAGGCTTCTGCCACATTTTACTGATAAATCCTGAATGCTTTTAGGCAGTTTAGCACCGAAAACCAAGTTTCCCAAAAAAGTGTTGGTTCTAAAATCCTTAAACCCAGCTCTTGCCATCGCAATAGGATAGCAAAAGGGCTGTTTACCTTTTTCTTTGTGAACAATTATTCTTAAGTCATAAAACCATTTCTGAATCAATTCCTGCGCGACAACGCCAACAGGGTTAATTATCGAAGGTTTTGTTTCCTGAATATTCGCGATGAGTTCTTCATTATTATTTGCCAACATGATCATTTTGCCATGTGTTCCAGCATCAGCCTTAATTACAATGCCGTCTGAAACAGGAATTTCTTGTTGGAAAAGTTCCGCTATGTCTTTTTCGTTGTGGATAACTTGCCCATTCTTCAAAGTGTCAGTTGAGTCACAAGGGATAAAAATGGTTTTTGGAATCGGTATTCCATCTTTCCAAAGGTTAAGCAATGTACGCAGTTTGCTGTAGCATACAAACTCGATTTGCGAATTGTTTATGGTTTTTTTGCCAAGCTGCTCTATTATATACGAGGCTTGGAGTCGACGGTTTTTGCTTTGCGCACGATTAAGCACAACAGAGGTCTCATTGATTATGGCTGTGTAGTCTTTACCTTTAGTTTTAGCGTTAAAGCCTGCTTTAGAAATAGAAAAAGCAATTTTTCTGAAGGGCAGAAAAGTTAAGTCGATACCTAATTGCTGAGCGGTTAGTTTTATGCCATTTTCGTCATTTTCTGACCGCTCATATAAAAGTGCTACGCTCAATGCTTTTCTGCTCCACTAAAAAAATTAATTCAAAAAACTGATTCAAATAATGAAGACGTGTAAGGGATACTGTCTATTCGCCCCAGTCTTCGCCTTCAATGGTTAATTCTTGAAGGTCTACGCATCCGCCTTTTACTTGTTTTACTTCAAGTTCTAGTCCGCATCCAGGGCAGCTTAGGATTTCTCCTTTCTCTGTGTCTGATGGAACATCAAGGTCGGCGTCACAATCGGGGCATCTTGCCGTCACTTTTTGTGGATTTGAAATTGCTGGTTTAATCATTTTTTATTCGTCACTTTTGTTTTTTCGGAAATGTCTTTTTGATTAATTCCCAGTTTAATTTAAACATTGTGACTTATTTGTTACAACTTGAACTTTTAATGTTCCATTTGGTGCAGTCATTTAGCGCTCGGAAGAGTTGAAAACGTAAAACAAACAAGCAACCACAACGAAAAACGCAAAATAACTATAATCCTTATAAGGTAAAGTGGTAGATTTAATGAAATCAAAACAACTCGGCGAAAAAAATGGACGATACAGATAGGCAAATAATCAAACTCTTAAAAGAAGATGCAAGAGCTGGGTACGGCGAGATAGGCAATAAAGTAGGCTTATCTGAAGGTGCCGTACGGAAAAGAATCAAAACATTAACAGATGAAGGAAACATACGCAAATTCACAATTAAAATCAGCGTTGCAGAAGGCGCCCAAGCAATAACATTGCTTGCAACCAACCCTGCTAACCCAACACAGGAAGTTTCAAAGAAAATCCAAGCAATCCCCAACGTTGAAACTACGTATGAAGTCAGCGGCGAATACGACATCGTTGCAGTAATCAGCGGAATGAACATGACCGAAGTAAACGAATGCATAGAAAAAATCCGTATGGTTGGAGGCATAGTGAAAACCAACACTATGATCGTATTGCGTAGCTCTTGACTACGTTTCTTTTTTTTTAATTGAGGTTTTTTTCAATAAAAAGTTAGGATTTTTTTTTCTGTCTATATCTGATTAAAGTCAATCAGAATGAAATTTTTCAGCGAAGTTATTCGCGCAAAACTCAAAAAAACAAAGACGCTTTGTCAACGATTTCAACATATATTTTTCCATTTTGTACTTCACATCGGTAACTTGCCAATATTATCAATTTGTTTTCAGAATACTGTCCATTTCTTATGTCAAACTTCCAACCGTGACATGGACACATAACTAAGTATTCATTGAGGATGCCTTTTGCGAGGGAACAGCCTTCATGAGGGCAATCATTCGAAACCCCAAAGATTTTTCCCTCTTTTCGAACCAACAAAATAGACCTACCCTTAACTCGGACAGATTTCATTTGACCTTCTCTTAATTCACTTTCTTTCAAACATGAAACAAAATTATCTAAAACCACAAAATCAAATCCTTGACAATTAATTATTTCTCATCTAAAGATTATGGTCTTCCCAGACTTTAGTCTTTCTTGTGTTCACGTGCCCAACAGAAATACTAAACATCTAATGAATCGTAAGGTTTAATATACATTGATAAACTTCAAATTCATAAAGGCGGAGAGAAAAAAATGAATGAAAAATTGCAGGAGAGCGCCCAATACCTAAAGTACTGCAGCATTATCGAAAATGAAACTTTTAAGCTCTACGAAACCTTCTCCAAAAAAATCAATCAGCCTGAAAACAATTTCATCTTAGGACTGGCCTACGACAGCTTAAAAAATGCAAAAATTATCCAGGGAATACTTGACTCTTTTGACCAACCAGAAACGGAAAATAGAAATGATAAGAAGAACCTATTGGAACTAACTGCGGAGATTAAGAACCTCACAAAGAAGATCTCTAAAATCAATAATATGAATTACGTGATTTCATATGAGATTCTAAAAGAATTCATTAACCTCGAAGACCTTCTCAGCGAAATTTACACAAACTATTTGCAATCAAGTGGAACAAAAGTTTTGGCAGACGAATTGTCAAAAGCAGTCGCTGTAAACCTTGGAAATTTCAAGAAAGTATTTGAAAACTTTGTAGAAGAAAAAGGAAAACATAGAGAAACGCTCATCGAAATCATATATTGCCTTGAAGCAAAAGAAACAGAAATACATAGGCAAATAACTCCAACAGTTAAATATCAAAACCCTAGCGCATGGAATCATGAATCCACACTTCATGCTTTCTCGAACGCACCAGTCAAAGAAACCAGTCAATAAATACAAGTCACGCAGGCAGTAAGTAGAAAATTAAGCTGATACATCAACTATACCAAATAAGTTTGGGCTCAAAAACAAATTTTCTTTTTTTTATAGACTATTCTCAATTGAAACGAGTTTTAGAACTCTAGGTTCAATTTCATCTCTGATTTCCGCACCTCACCTATGGATTTGCCTTTCGGGTCGTCAAGTTCCCAATCAATATTTTCTTTGAAGAAGGGACCGGGACAAAAATCAGAGGTCCCACAGCCCATAGTGACAATTAGATCAGCTTGGTTTGCCATTTCCTGTGTGAG
Source organism: Candidatus Bathyarchaeota archaeon (assembly GCA_963833575.1). Lineage (GTDB taxonomy): Archaea > Thermoproteota > Bathyarchaeia > Bathyarchaeales > Bathycorpusculaceae > Bathycorpusculum. The sequence continues at coordinate 425,695 of CAWHXY010000004.1, forward strand.
CAGTTTAGGCTTATTTCGGGATATATCGATACCATTTTCGCTCATTGCATCCACGACAACTGGGTTGACTTGTGAGGCTAGCTTCATTCCTGCGCTCTGTGCAGTTAATTTTCCTTGACCATACTTGTTGGCGAAGGCTTCAGCCATTTGACTTCTGCCAGCGTTTTCAACGCAAACAAACAAGACTTTTTTCATCATTAACCACTTTTTGATTTTTCTTATTCTTAACCAAAAAGCAATTTACTAAACTAATCATAACGAGTAATCTTTATTAAAGAATTATCAAGGATCGCCATTATATTGATCAAAGGCGGTCTAATTTTTTTAAGCCAATTGTTGCTGCAGAAGGTAATTAACAAAATCTTTTGCTTTCATCGCATTGTTTTATCTTATAATTCACTTTAAGCAAACCCTCCCCTGATCAGTATAGTCGTTTCTTGACTGACCTTTTAACTCCATTGAACCATACCCTGCACAAGTGGCTTATATGAAAAAGAAAACTATGCTCTTAATGACTGAAGAAGAGCTCTCTCTTGATTTAACGTTGCACGATGTTCCCGCCTCTCTTGTTGCCGAGTTTGCACAAAAAATCGTGAGACCTTACTATAATGGAAACTTGAACGGTGCCATACAAGATCTAATCAACAAAGTGCTATCAGAACAGGATTACGTTTATTCGCATATAACTCACGTCAGAAAACCACCTAAACTGCAAAATAAGTAAATTATTCTTTCTATGATATTGTGAAGAAAGCATTTTTCCCACCAAATTATTAATCAATTCAAAATTATGCCATGATTTTTTCAGTACCAACATTCAATTTGATGCTTCATCGAAGCATTTCACGTGAAGAAAAATGAAATGACACACTCAAAACGTTTCACATGAAAGCTGTCTTAAGAGGAAAGGCTTAATAGTTCTGAAGATAAAAATTTTCTTTATAGGCGTATTCTTTGGCGCTTTCACGAATGGAGAAGTATCTAGCCATCATCAGAGTCTTAGACAACGAGGATTCAATAACGCAAAAACAAATCGTACTCAAGGCTGACATCAAATTATCTTCACCAAAAGAAACACTAAAGTTTTTAGTCCAACTAGAACTAATAATCGAAAAAAGCCTTGGGAACAAGAAAGTGTATTCGATTACAGATAAAGGGCAAAAGTTGTGTGAATATTTCAGGTCCAAGGATGACGATTCGATATTCGGCGGAACCAACATAAGTCGAATTGATTAAAACGTTTGTTTTCCCGCTCTCATTTAATAAATCGGTATAAATCTCCATTGGAATTTCGCAAATTATTGAAGCAAGCGTAAAATGGAAAACCTATTTGCCCAATTCTTGCTCTTCGTATTGCATGGACATGGCTTTGCCGTCTTCTATTATAGTAAGCGTTTTATCTAGTTGCGTAAAGAAGCTGATAACTGATGTTCCGCGAGAAGTATTTGCGTAAACTGTATTGCGTTTTCCAACCATGCGCTCTTCAATTAATCCTTGTTTAATCAAGAATTCCAAGTACCCTTTTACGGTGTTTGTTTCGACATTTGCTTCAACTGCAATATGTGATGCCTTCAGAGGCCCACTTTCTGCTAAGACCTTCAGAATGTCAACGTACATCTCTAATTTGGATCCCATTTGTTGTTACCCGTTTTACAAGTAACCCGAAATCTGGTATTAACAATTTGTGCGTAGAAAAACTCACCCTACGTTCGCTAAAACAAAATCATTCCAAACGAAAAATTGTCATGAAAAGCCAAACATCGTTTTGACCAAGAAACTATGACTTAATAGTTCAGATATTGCCAAAGAAACAGTTGTAACTAAAATTAGATTCGTCTTGATCTTGTTTTCTGAATTTTTTCGACAGCATTTCCGGTTCCAACATAAGCGATATCTGTCAAACCAATAAAAAACCCAGTTTCTATGACACCGGGAATCATCTTTACCGTAACCTCTAATTCGTCAGGTCTATTTATTTCACCAAAATATGAGTCCAAAATGACGTTCCCATTATCTGTTATAACTGGACCAAGCTTGCCTTTACTTTCGCGTACAACAGGTTTACCGCCAGCATCAATAATTTTTCGTTTTGCAAGTGAAATAGCAAATGGCAAAACTTCAATCGGCACAGACTGGTTATTTTCACCTAGCCGATTCACTTTTTTCTTCTCATCAGCAATTATAATGTTGAGTTTTGAGGCAGCAGCAACAATCTTTTCTCTTGCCAACGCTGCACCCATACCTTTGATTAAACTTAGTTCGGGGGTTATTTGGTCAGCACCATCAATTGTTAAGTCTATTTCTGGGTGCTCATCCAATGTTGTGATTGGAATTCCACAATCAACTGCTAACAAGAAAGCTTGATAAGAAGTTGGAATCCCCAAAACACTAAGTTTTTCATTTTTCGTGCGTTCTCCCAAAGCTTCTATGGCAAAAGCAGCTGTACTTCCGCTGCCTAAACCAACAATAAAGCCGTCTTTAACATGTTTCATCGCCTGTAAAGCTGCGTTGCGCTTGGCGTTTTGAATTGCATCAGGGTTAACTTTCAATTTCCATCTGCCCCAGTTTATCTAAAACTTTTTCAACTTCGCTTCTAATTGTATCTATTCGTTTTTCAGCTTCAGTTTTAGCATCAGGTCTTTCCTCAGGCGGCTTTCGTTTCTTTTTGGGCTTTTCCTCATCCGCTTCAGTCTCTTCCTCTTCTTCAGCATCTTCAATCTTTTCCATCCGCGAAGGTGGCGTCTGATTGGGTAATCTTACAGGTATTTCTTTTATTGGTTTAACATCAATTTTGGTTCTAAGTTCATCGACCTTAGAAGTTAATTCTCCGAAACGTTCGCTGAAGAGCTTCATTAAATCTTCTTGCATACCTTCAAGATCGTGCAAGGCAACAATAGTTTCATCTTTTGAGATAGATTCTTTGATGGACATCATTCTTGCTTTATAGCTTGCAGCAAGCTTTTCTCTTTCTTGCTCTGTAATTTTTCCTTCCGCTTGAGCTTCATACAAGCGTCGGATTGCATCACTTAAAATTTCTCGTTCTAAATCAAGCATTCGCAACTCGTCTTTTGCGTTAGAAGCTGTGGATGTTTGAACGCTTTTTGAAATTTTGAACGGTGAAGTGGAATAATCAAGACGTGAATCATCAGTTGTTTTTTGAGGTTTCTTTGGTTGAGGCTTTTTGCCTAATCGTCTCATGGCGTAAATGACTATTCCAGCAGCGGCGATTATCACTACTGCAACTGCTATTACAGTTATAGGATCGTCATACCAAGCCATGCCAAGCTGTCCTCGGTATCTTGATTATGTACCATTAATATATAAATTATACAAATTCCTTCTAGTTTTTTCGAAGTTTTAACCTTAATACCGATGTGCACTATTCTATTTTGACTCGCTTAACCTGGGCTTTTTCGAGAATCCCAACAACTGGTAACGCAATAACAACCCCGATTATTCCTCCTAATACATTCCAGCCTGCCCAAACAGTTAAAGTAAACATAAGTGCAAGATTAAGAATAACGATTCCATTTACAACAGCAGCAACATAGGCGCAAACAATTGTCGTTAACACAACAATGCTGATGTTAACTGATTTTAGGTTAACTCTGTGACGATTGACCAATAAAGCTAAATCAAATAAGAATGCCGCCGGTACAAAGCCTAATACGGGAAGCACTTGCGGATTGGCAAGAACCACAATAGCGGATCCAATAATACAGACAGCCGACGCAGCGCCATATTGACCTGTCGCCCAGATAACAAGAACAAGCATGAAAAAAATTATCAAACTGTGAACGACGGGCAAATGAAAAATAGCAAAGCCAAGCGGAGCAATTGTTAGGTTTAGAATAACCCAAAGTGCGCTGAAAATGCTGATTAGCGCGATGTTGACACTAAAACGGTTTCTTGTTGTTTGTTGGGTAACCAATTCAGTAACACTTCGTTAGACTTCAGCAATATCAGCAAACTAAAGTCTTTACATAACACCAGTTTAGAACAAACTAATAAATAATTAACCAAAGAAATCCCCAATAATGATGTCTTGCCAGAACACTCAACATTGACACGATCGCAGTTAACTAACTACTGATGAATTAAGGATACTGCTACTTAAAATCAGAGACAAAGCCCACTTACTTGGCCTAAAATTCTTACAGTACACACCAACGCAATACTGCAATTTTGACCCTATACAATTAGGCTTAGGCATCAAAACTTAAAGCTGCTATGATAAACGTTTGCGTTGGACCAAATGGCCAAATTTGTCCATGCCAAAGTTATTTTCAAACCTTAGGAAATATTCTTACTGATTCATGGGACAAGATTTGGGATAATCCTTTGGCGGTGAAACTCCGCAGTAGAGGTTATGTTGAACAAAAATGCAAGAGGTGTTCTCAATTGGAAGTTTGTGGTGGGGGATGCCCTTTGGAACTACAAAAACCGAGAGCATCAATGTAGTGAAACAGCATAATTTATCTTTTAGCAAGCCACCATTTCCTTCTTAATAGACAGCGTATTCGTGAGTTCAGAAAGAAATGGGTGATATCGAGAAAACTAGGCTTGTAGTTTTTGACGTTGAAGGAGTACTTATTCCGAAAAACCGCTTCATTTTCACTGTTGGAAGAAGCTTGGGTTTCAGCAAGTTGATACAGCTACTTTTTTACGGCTTTCTATATGAATCTGGCATTGTTAAGCTGGATTCAGCATTAAGAAAAATCTTTAAAGAACTAAAAGGAGTAGAACTTGACACCTTAATGCTTATTTTTGCAACAATTCCTTCTACGCCTTACCTTCAAAATATTTTTTCTCAAATCAAAGTTAGAAATTGCAAGATAGCTTTGATTAGTTCAGGATTGCCAACTGTTATGGTTGAAAAATTAGCCATTGCCGTAGGTGCAGAATATGCATACGGAATTGAAGTTGAAACCAAAGATGACAAGCTAACCGGTGAAATCCGTGGTGACGCCATCGAACCCAGTGGCAAACTGAAGATTCTTTGCCAAATACTGGAAAAAGAAAAACTGAACTTAAATGACTGCGTAGTTGTTGCTGACGATAGAAACAACCGTTGCATTTTTCTGAAAGAAGCATTAAAAATTGGTTTCAACCCTGATTTTATTATACGGGTTAAAGCGGATAGGGTAGTAAACGGTACGCTTTCTGGAATCTTGCCCATCATAGATGGGAAACAACATAAACATTCTCTTCCTTCTGTTAATGATTTTGTAAGAGAAGATATCCACGCTTCAGGATTTTTTATGCCAGTTGTCGCTAGCCTCATCGGTGTTCCAGCAGTTGGTTCAATAATTTTCGCCATTGCACTCATCTATACAATATCAGAACTTGGCCGTCTAGAAGGAAAAGAATTGCCGATAATTTCAGCAATTACGCGTCATGCCGCTAATCAATCAGAACTGCGGGGGTTCGCCGCAGCACCATTATACTTTGCTTTTGGCATTTTGTTCACATTAGTAGTCTTTCCACATCCGGCAAGTTATGCTGCTATAGCAATGTTTTGTTTAGGTGATAGCGCGGCTTCACTTTTTGGAGGTCTTGTCTCCACATCATTGCCTTTCAATAAAGGCAAAACGTGGGAAGGTTCTTTAGCGGGTTTCTTTTTCGCTTTTTTAGCAGGGACCTTTTTTGTATCCCCATTATTGGCTTTAGCTGGAGCTGCGATTGCTATGACTATTGAAGTTCTTCCGTTGCCTATTAATGATAATGTTCTAATACCCGTTATTACTGGGGCAGTATTATCATTGTTGATCTAACAAAACAAGGGACTTAAGATAATCCTTAACAAAGAATTTTTTGCCTTTTTGAGTGACTATATGCCCTTCCTGCTCTAGAAGCCTCTTTTGTGATTCAAAACCGCCTGGGTATTTTTCATTCAGTAATCCGCCCGTCTTTAGAGTTCGCCAATAAGGAGTAATTTCCGTCGCTCCTTGCTGTTGTTGCTCTTCAGCAGCATGGGCGGATATCCAAACGAAAATTCCAGTAGTTAATGGGCAACCAATAGTAGTATGATGTTTGATTGCGAGGGCTGAGCGGATTTCGTTGATGGTTATCATTTTTCCTTTGGGAACTTTTTTCATTAACTGATCCACTTCGGTTGGAGCGGGAATTACCAATGTGCCGGTGCCCCATTTTTTTGCTCATTCGTTCGCTTATTTCTTCAACTTTAGGGTAACCTTTACTATTGTTTAGTTTTTCCTGCCACGAAGGTTTCTTTGATGGCATAACATCACCAAGAATGTATTGCCAAGGATTTTAATGAAACTGCCTAAAAAATTATTTCCTACTTTGAATTAGCGAGATCAAGTTTCTGCTGATGATTTAACTTTTTTATTTCTCTTTCACGCTTCATCGCTTTGCTTCTTGAATCCAAAATTTCAACGTACGCTATCTTTTGTGGTCTATGTGATTTTGTGTATTTTGCACCTTTACCTGTTTCATGTTGTTTTATTCTTTCATCTAAATCCTTGGTATAACCAGTGTAAAAACTCCCGTCACAGCAAAGTAGAATATAAACGTAAAATGGCACTAAGCGCTAAGTCTCCTTGATTTCGCGCGGCAGATAATCGTATACAATTCCTTTTTGCATCGCTCTCTTTAGATAAGCTTCAGGATCAATTTCTTGAACTTTTGCTCGGTCAACGTCAATAATGTAAATTTCGTGTATGCGTGCATTTCGTATTTCTTCAAGAGTCACAGGAGGTTTTTGGTAATATGCATCGACGAGATTTTTTATCTGCAATATTTCCCAGTCAGCTCTATTTCTTGGCGGCTTAGCTAACGCACGTGGAAAAGGCAAGATATAATGAGGCGGCACGCCTAAAGCAAATTTTCCAGCAAAACTACTGTACCTTATTATTTTACTTGCTAGACGTGCAGAAGTATATGTTAATGGTGCCAAAGCGTTTTCGGGAGGAATAAAACCAGTTTCAACTTCAACAATAACATTTCCAAAACCTTTTATAGCATATAAATCGCAAGTTAATAACTCATTTAACTGATACTCAATCTGAACGCTGTAGCCTTTTTGAATGAGATACTTAGCACATACAAGCTCCATGACAGAGTGATTAATTTTTACGACATTTTCTTTTTGCAGCTTTACCAGCCAGTCTTTTAAAATCTTAAGTCCATCTGCAACTTCTTTTTCACTATCAGTTGTTAGCCTCGATAACAGTACCTTCAAATCTTGCTCAAACTTTTGCCGGTTACTCAACGTTGCTTCCTTTCCGATTGATTGGCAACTATTAAACTAATTGATTTAACAATATATAAAGTCAAAAATCAATTTTTGTGCTGCTTGCCCAGACCTTTAAAGACTAAGTTCTAACTCGCAAATAAGAAAAAGTTAAAAAGAATTTGATTTTGCTTGGAAAATATTTGTTCAAGTTTTCACGGTTGAAAGGACAAGCCTTGTGTAGTTAACGTCTACTTCAACTATCTTGCAATTTTTGAATTCTTTGGCTTCGCCTAGTATGTTTTTAACTATTACGTTGTCTCCTTCAATCTTACCGTAAATTACGTCTTTGAATTGTATTTCTCCATTGAGGATTACGTTAAATTCACACATAATTTATCAACATGAAAAAAGAAAATTCTCGTTTATAAGGCTTTTAACAAAAAAATCGAAGTACCTACACAGACTTTAAGAAAACTTACGAGAAATAATTTTACACAAGTTGAAATATTTCTGCAAAAGTACAAACAATTGAGAATTACACCGTAAACCTTTTATTTGTACAGTTATGTTCTTTTAAGGACTGGTATTTAAGAGGAATTAAGATGAGGGATCGTCACCTCAATAGCTGGGATCGTCGGGTACTTATTCTTTGATTCGCCTAGGCACCCCTCTGAAAAATTACCTGCAAAATTTGCAATCAATTTTTTTCAAGACGACAGCATAGATAATTTTATAAAAGGAGACCAATAAATGACCAAAATGTCTGGTGCAAAAGTACTAGTAGAATCCCTTGAACAACAAAATGTGGACGTTATATTCGGCATCTTAGGCGGAGCAATCCTGCCAGTATACGATGCGTTATGTGGCAACGAGAAAATTAGACACATACTGGCACGACATGAACAGGGAGCGGCACATGCAGCCGAAGGCTATGCCCGAGCCAGCGGTCGAGTAGGAGTATGTATGGCAACTTCAGGACCAGGAGCCACAAACTTAGTCACTGGAATAGCAAATGCATACATGGATTCTTCGCCTATGGTAGCCTTAACAGGGCAAGTTCCCTCGACAGGCGTTAACTCTTCTTACATGATTGGCAGAGACGCTTTCCAAGAAGCAGACATCATCGGCATCACCACCCCAATTACAAAGCATAATTATCAGCCTCGGGCAATTGCCGAAATCCAACCGATGGTCAATGCCGCGTTCTACATAGCATCCTCAGGCAGACCTGGACCAGTCCTAATTGACCTGCCAAAAAATGTGCAGTCGGACGTTGCCGATGTTGAGTTAGGAGTTACAGATAAAATTGAAGGAAGGGGTTACAAACCAGCAATCAGGCCAGATTTAGTTAAAATTAGCGAAGCAGCGGGTTTGCTCGCGGAGGCAGTGGAACCATTGATACTGGCCGGCGGAGGAACAATTTCTTCTAATGCATCTGACGAACTAATGCAAATGTCCGATTTGCTAATGGCACCAGTTGCAACAACTTTCATGGGCAAAGGTGCTTTTCCTGAAGGCCATCCCTTATCGCTTGGATGCATCGGGATGCATGGAAATCCAGCCGCTAACAGACTAATTGGTGAAGCTGACGTGTTGTTAGCTGTTGGGACAAGATTTTCTGACCGTGCAACAGCCAACTTGGACACTTTTGCGCCTAACGCTAAAAAGATTCACATAGACATTGATGCTGCAGAAATCGGCAAGAATATTGAAGTTGACGTTCCAATTGTTGGAGACGCAAAAGTATCGTTAAAACTATTGTATGATGCCGTGACAAAGAAGCTACCCAGAATGAAAGTCAGCGCATGGTCAAAACGTGTTAAAGAAGCTAAAGAGCAGTTAAGTCCGCTGCTAAAAGAAAGACCCAAAGACCTGGTTCCCAAAGCCTTACTAACTGAGCTTAGAAAACTGTTACCCGTGGACACCATCGTTACCACCGAAGTGGGCCAAAACCAGATGTGGTCAGCACTGTACTTCCAAGCGTTGAAACCGAGAACCTTCATAAGTTCAGGCGGATTAGGCACAATGGGTTTTGGTTTTCCAGCAGCTATAGGAGCAAAAGTTGCCTGTCCAGACAAACCCGTCGTAGACATAGCTGGTGACGGCAGCTTCATAATGACTGAGCAAGAACTTGCTTGTTCAGTAGCTGAAAAAATTCCAGTCATAGTCATTGTGCTAAACAATTCGGTGCTTGGCATGGTTGCGCAGTGGCAAAGAACTCTCTACAATCGCCGTTACATGGCAGTAAACTTGGGTAAAACACCAGATATGGTTAAGCTGGCGGAAGCTTATGGAGCACAAGGCCTGCGAGCAAACTCAATTGAAGAATTCCAAAAAGCAGTTAAGACAGCGCTAAACAGTAATGTTACAACAGTAATCGATGTGCCCATTGGCTCAGAACAGGATGTTGTTCCATTTGTGCCTCCAGGCTGCGGTTTACCACAACAAAGAGGTGACTACTAATGGAAGATCAAAAAGCAAAAGTCATCTCCGTTCTCGTCGAAAACAAACCAGGTGTCCTTCACGGAGTCTCCAATCTCTTCCGACGTAGAAACTTTAACATCGAAAGCATCACAGTTGGACCAAGCGAACAAATTGATATAGCACGAATGACAATCACGGTCAATGGGGACGAAAAAACATTAGAACAAGTCGTTAAACAACTGGCAAAACTCATCGATGTCCTAAAAGTCGAAGAGTTAGAAGCAGGACACTTTGTGATGCGGGAACTAGCTTTAATAAAAGTTAACGTGCCCACCCCCAAAGAACGCTCAGACATCATAAACTGCGTAGAAGTCTTCAGAGGGCGAATAATCGATGTTGCAACTGACAGTTTAACCGTTGAGATTACAGGAACCCCAGATAAATTAGATGCATTCCTAAACCTAATGAAAACAACTGGCGTCATTGAACTCGCAAGAACCGGCATAACAGCATTGGCAAGAGGAGCAAAAACAGTAAGAATAGACGAATAAATCGTTTCCTTGAACGGAAACGCTTAACTCTCAGTTTCTCAAAAATGAGAAACGCTCACAGAAGATTATTCAAAATAAATAATTATTGTAAAAAAGAGAGAACAACAATGAACATTACAGAAAAAATCTTGGCTAAAGCTTCAGGAAAAGATATTGTGCACCCGGGCGAAATCGTCGATGCTAACGTCGACATGATCATGGTGCATGATTTAACTGGACCGTTAGCTGTTGAAGCTTTCAAAAAAATAGGCATACACAAAGTTTGGGATAACCAAAAAGCAGTGGTGATACTGGATCATCAAGTTCCAGCTGAATCAATTAAAGCGGCAGAACTACACAAAACCATGCGTCAATTCGCTAAAGACCAAAAAATACAAATCTACGACGTAGGCAGAGGCGGAATCTGCCACCAAGTTATGCCTGAAAAAGGACATGTTGTTCCAGGAACAGTAATTGTTGGCGCTGACTCACACACGTGCACTTATGGAGCGTTTGGGGCTTTCGCTACAGGCATTGGCTCAACTGAAGCCGCTGCAGTAATGGCAACAGGAAAAATTTGGCTGAAAGTTCCGGAAGCAATCAAAGTTAACGTGAAGGGAGAATTTCAAAAGTTCGTCACACCAAAAGACCTAATCTTGTCAATAATTGGCAAAATGAGTGTTGACGGCGGCACTTACAAAAGCGCAGAGTTTACAGGTCCAACAATTAGAAACATGAGCATTGCTGGAAGAATGACAATATGTAACATGGCAGTAGAAATGGGCGCAAAAAATGGCATAATTGAACCAGATGAAACAACACGGAAGTTTCTAGAAGGTAGAGTAAAAACAATGCCGAACTTTGAAGCGTTGAAAAGCGATAAAGACGCTGCTTATGAGCGCACAGTGGAATTTGATGTTTCAAAAATGGAGCCTCAAGTTGCTTGTCCATCATCAGTTGACAATGTTAAACCAGTTTCAGAAGTAGGCAACATGCCAATTGAGCAAGCGTTTATCGGTTCATGCACCAATGGCAGAATCGAAGATTTGCGCTTAGCCGCCGAAGTAATGAAAGGCAAACGGGTAAAAGACAGAGTCAGAGCGCTTGTGATTCCGGCTTCCCAAGAAGTTTACCGACAAGCCATAGACGAGGGGTTACTGGAAATATTCACTGACGCAGGCGCTATCGTTTGCGGTTCAGCATGCGGTCCATGCTTAGGGGGACATATAGGATTACTAGCAGCAGGCGAAGCTTGCGTTAGCACTTCGAATCGAAATTTTATCGGAAGAATGGGGAGCACCCAAGCCAACGTTTTCTTAGCATCTCCAGCAACTGTTGCAGCTTCTGCAATTGCGGGTAAAATTACTGACCCAAGAAAACTGGAGGCAAAAGCATGAACATTAAAATCAAAGGTATGGCCATAAAATTCGCAAACAACGTTGATACGGACGTTATTCTGCCTGGAAAATATATGACAATAGTTGACCCATACGAGCTGGCAAAACATGCCTTAGAAGGCTTAGATCCAGAGTTCCCTCACAAAGCAAAAGACGGAGTGATCTTAGTCGGGGGCAAAAACTTCGGATGCGGCTCAAGCAGAGAACAGGCACCGCTTGCTCTAAAGTATGCAGGCGTAAAATGTGTATTAGCTGAATCATTCGCCCGAATTTTCTTCCGCAACGCAATCAACATTGGCTTACCAGTAATCGAATGCAAAGGCATATCCGCTGCGGTTGAAACAGGCAACCAGTTATCTGTAGACTTTGAAGTTGGCAAGATAGAAAATGAAACCAACGGCAAAAAATTTCAAGTAGAAAAGTTACCACCACTCATACTAGAAATATTAGTTGATGGTGGATTAATCGAAAACTTACGCAAAAGGATGAACAAAAAATGACACAATATGTAATTTCCCTAATTCCTGGAGATGGAATAGGGCCAGAACTAACTGAAGCAACCCTGAAAATATTAGACGCTGTACAGAAAAACTTTGGCGTAAAGCTTAAGATTGTTGAGGTAGAAGCCGGCGACGGAACCTTAGCCAAAACAGGTGTAGCCTTGCCTCAAGACAGCATAGAAAAAATCAAGGCATCCCACGCTTGTTTAAAGGGACCTGTAGGCGAAAGCGCAGCCGACGTGATTGTTAAACTGCGAGTAATGTTTGATTTGTACGCCAATTTGCGTCCACTAAAGGCGTATCCCAACGTTCCCGTTGCTCACCCTGACATAAATATGATATTTGTTCGAGAGAACACTGAGGACGTTTACAAAGGCCTAGAATTCACAATAGGTAATGACACAACAATATGCATGAGAGTCATTACACGGAAAAATTGTGAGCGCATAGCCAAAAAAGCATTTGAGATTGCACGTTTGCGCAATAGCAAGAAGAAAGTAACCGCCATTCACAAAGCCAACGTTATGCGAGTGACCGACGGATTATTCCGTGATGTTTGCCGCGAAACAGCCAAAAAATACCCAGACATCGCCTTCAACGAATTATACGTTGACGCAGCATCCATGCGGCTCATCAAAGAACCGGAAGTATTTGACGTATTCTGCACTTGCAACATGTTCGGCGACATTTTATCCGATGAAGCAGCTCAACAAATCGGCGGCTTAGGCATGGCTCCAGGCGCAAACATCGGCGACAACTTTGCACTCTTCGAACCAATCCATGGTTCAGCACCAAACAGAACGGGAAAACAAACGGCAAACCCAATCTCCATGATACTGGCCGCAAAAATGATGCTGGACTGGCTAGGCGAAAAATACAATGACAAAAAATGTACAGAAGCAGGAACTGCAATTGAAAATGGAGTAGTATATGCTTTACGTAACCGTCAATCTGTTCCAGACTGCGGCGGCACAACCACAACGTTGGGAATGGCAGAAGCCATCGCTGCAGCTTTAACAGTGAAAACTGGTTGAAAGTATGACAAATAAAACCCAAAAAACCATCCGTATTTTTGACACAACTTTAAGAGACGGAGAACAAACTCCGGGGGTCTCTTTAACTGCGGATGATAAGATAGAGATTGCGCGCCAACTAAGCAAGTTAGGCGTCGACACTATTGAAGCTGGTTTTCCAAGTTCTTCTGAAGGCGAAAAAAAGGTTGTCAAAGATATTGTCAAAATAGGGTTAACCTCTGAAATCTGCGCTTTATCAAGGGCAACAACAAATGACATTGACGCGGCAATTGATTGCGACGTTGATTTGATCCACGTTTTTATTCCAACATCTCCCGTTCAGATGAAATATGCAGTAAACTTAACGCCTGAACAAGTGTTATCTGCAACTGTAGAGTCGATAGAGCATGTAAAAAAGCATGGGATAAAATGCGAGTTTTCACCCATGGATGCCACACGCTCAGAAATGCCCTTCCTAAAACAAGTATGTCAAGCAGCAGAGAAAGCAGGGATGGATAGCCTAAATGTTCCCGACACTGTGGGTATAATGATTCCTAAAACAACAATTAAACTAATCGAGGAACTAAAAACTGTAGTTAAAGTTCCAATAAGTACACACTGTCATGATGACTTTGGCTTAGCAGTTGCAAACTCTTTAGCCGCTGTTGAAGCCGGCGCGACCCAAGTACACGTTGCCGTTAACGGACTAGGTGAGCGAGCTGGAAACGCATCTCTAGAAGAAGTTGTTATGGCTCTACATTCGATTTACAAATACAAAACTGGCGTAAACACACGGTTGTTATACAGCACTTCCCGATTGGTTTCTTCGCTAAGTGGCATAGCTGTGCAAGCTAACAAAGCAATTGTTGGCGAAAACGCTTTTGCTCATGAATCAGGTATCCACACACGGGGTGTAACTGAGAAACCATTAACCTTTGAACCCATAGACCCCGAATTAGTGGGACGAACAAGAAAACTGGTCGCTGGAAAACTAGCTGGAACAAGCGGAATAAAAGCTGAACTTGAAGAAGTAGGCATTCACCCAACTGGAGAGCAAATCAAAGAAATTGTCCAACGAGTAAAAGAATTAGGCGACAAGGGCAAAATGGTGACGGATGCAGATTTGCTTGCGTTAACTTCTGCTGTTATGGGTGAAGTTATAGGAGAAGAAAAAATCGTTGACTTATGCGACTTAGCTGTTGTAACAGGCATCAAAGTAATTCCTACAGCTTCAGTTAGGCTTACTTTGGATGGAAAAGAATACATTGCGGCAGAAACTGGTGTAGGTCCAGTTGACGCTGTCTTAAAAGCCATCCAAAAACTAACCAACAACTTGGAAAGCATACGGCTTAGCGAATATCGTCTTGAAGCAATCACAGGTGGTTCAAATGCCGTCGCCGAAGTTGTCATAAAAGTTGCTGATGAAAAAGGCAACATTGTTTCTGCGCGGGCTGCAAGAGAAGATATTGTAATGGCTAGCGTTGAAGCAATGATAAACGGTATAAACAAGCTTTTGATAAAGAATCGTAAGCAGGGAAACAAAAAGTGAAGACAGTAGCCTTCCAAGGCGAACCAGGTGCTTACAGCGAGAGCGCAGTTTATCAGTTCTTCGGAAACGGCACCATAGCTAACCCATACAAGGATTTCAAAGCTGTTTTTGACAGTGTTTGCTCTGAGGAAGCCGAGTTTGGCGTTGTTCCGATAGAGAATAGTATTGAGGGTAGCGTCACACAGAATTATGATTTATTTCTCAGGTACGATTTGAAAGTTTGCGCAGAAGTTATTGTTAAGCTTGAGCATTGCTTAATTGCTAACCCAGGTACCGCCATAGAAGATATTAAAGTGGTTTATTCGCATCCGCAGGCTTTGGGACAATGTCGAACTTTTCTTGAAGAGTTCGGGCGTGAATTAATATCAACTTACGACACAGCTGGCAGCGTTAAAATGATTAAAGAAAAAGGTTTGAAGAATGCAGCGGCAATTGCCAGTGAAAGAGCAGCCAATCTTTATGGCATGCATATCCTCGCCAAAGATATCTCTGACAACCCTGAAAATTACACTCGTTTCTTTGTTCTATCTACAGAAGATGCGGCACCAACAGGCAAAGATAAAACTAGCATAATCTTCGCGGCTAAGCACGAGCCAGGCTCACTCTATCATGCACTGGGTGAATTTGCCAAACGAAACATCAACTTAACAAAAATCGAGTCAAGACCCACTAGACAAACACCCTGGGAATACAACTTCTACCTTGACTTTGAGGGACATAGAACCCAACCCCAATGTGCTGACACGTTAATTGCCCTTGAGAAATTTGCCATTTTTGTTAAAGTTCTAGGTTCGTACCCCAAAGCAAGATAATTGGTCATTCTATCTTTCTTTGGTTTGTTTGATCAAGCATGATGCATTCTAAATGTTCAAAATTAACGGAAAAAATTACGCCTCAGTTGATTCAAGCATTTTGTACATTATTTCATAAGACTTAGCATAGTCACCGTCAATTTCTACCAGTTTTGACTTCAGACGCTCCATTCTCTTAACGATAGCATCAACGTCTTTGTTTTTGATAAGGTCTAGCCATGCTTGTGCTTTAGCTATGAATTGGTCTTCAATTTCTCCAAGCTTAGGCAAGTTCGTTTGAAGACTAGCGTAAAGGTCTGGCGTTTCCAACGCAGTGGCTTCCGCCAGCGTAAACAGCATGCGATAGGTTGTGCCAGCAACTTTTTTGCTTTCAAGGAAGTTCTTTTGCTCTAGAAGCGTTTCGCATGCAACTAAACCTAGAAAATGCGGTAACCCCAAAACAACTGAAATTATTTCATCGTGTTTTTTTGGTGACATTATAAAGACGTGTGCTTCCTCAGTTTCCAGCCATTTCTTGAATTCCTCAGCAAACTTTTCTTCCGCTGGATTAGTTGGTGTGAGAACATATGCTTTGTGTTTAAGCCCAGTGCTTCCTGGACCAAAAACTGGGTGAGTACCCAAGACTGTAGCAGTTTTGATGAACTGGTGCATGGTTTTAACTGGGGCTTCTTTGATTGAGCAAATATCCATCACAACTTGACCCTGATGAAGGGCAGGACTGATCGCTTTAACAACTTCTTCGATCGCGCCTATTGATACGCAAAGGAAGATCTGATCAGCCTCTCGTACTGCCTCTTCGAAATTGGTAGTTAAGTCAACAGTTAAGTCTATGAGTTTCTTGAGTTTCTCTTTTTTCCTATCCGCCAATATGACATCGTAATTTTTTGAATTAAGAAATTTTGCGAACCAAACGCCCATTTTTCCTGCGCCAATTATGGCAACTTTCATTCAAGGGCCTCGGTGATTATGTCCAGCGCCGTCTTTATTTCTTCTCTGGGCGCGGTTAAGGATATTCGGAAATGTTCTCTGTAGTCGCCAAAAGACGTACCTGGAGCAACTGCTACACCTTTGTCAAGTAATTCTAAAGTGAATTTTTCTGAGTCCAACCCCTGGCGCTTAGGGAAAACATAGAATGGCGCTTCTGGTTTCGTGAATGAGAGCCCTGCTTTTGCTAATGTTTTGGTTGCCATCTTTGCCCTTTCTTGGTATTCATCTTTTATTGTTGTGGCAAGTTGTTTTTCCATTTCCAGCCCTTTCAAAGCGGCTTCTTGTATGAATACTGGGACGTTATTAATTGTAATTTGGTTTAGTCTAGTTATATTGTCTACGAGTTGTTTGTTGGCAATGATATAGCCTATTCGCCAACCCGTCATGGTGAAGGTTTTGGAGAAGCCATTAGATAGAATATGTTTGTGCCCTCCATTGTATTCTAAGATGCTTTTTGCTTTGGTAAATGCAATTGTGCTGTAGACTTCATCTGAGAGAATTGTGACTCCTTTTTTGTTTGCTATTTCTACTATGCCGTCAAGGGCTTCAGCGTCGATTACTTTGCTCGTGGGGTTGTTTGGGTTGTTGAGTATTATCATACGAGTGTCTTTGTCAATCATAGCCTCAAGTTTTTCAAGATCAACTTTCCAGCCGTTTTCCATTTCTGTTCTTAACAGTTTAGTTTGAGCGCCAAGGCTCTTTGCAGTTAAATCGTAAGCGGTCCAGTAAGGCGTAGGAATGATAACGTTTCCGCCACCCCTCATCATGAGGTACATTGTAGCAAAAATACCCCATTTAGAACCAGGAGTTATTACTACGTTTTCAGCTTTGACTCCATGTAGCTCTGCGAGTTTTTCGCGTAATTTTAGCTCACCATAGGAGGAGGAATATTTTGTTTTACCAGCCTTCATGGCATTGTACGCAGCTTCAATTATCTCATCTGGCGTAGCTAGGTCTGGATCGCCTAGGTTTAAGCGAATTATTTTTTTTCCTTCACTTTCGAGTTTTAGAGCCTTTTCATTTATTTCATAGAGCACTGTGTCGAGCCTCTCATTGACTTCTTTTTTACTCCTGAACAGCACTGCACATATTAACTATTTCGCGGTAAACTGCTTCAACTTGTACGGGATCAAGATGAAATTTAACAGCTCTCAGTTTGACCCGCTTGAAAACCTCGTCTTCTCGGCCAAGGTCCCTTACTGGCACACCATTCTTTTTCTTAACTAAGCCAATTGCCCTACACGCTTTCGTTCTTTCGCAAAGGGCAGTAATGATTTGTTCGTCAATTTCATCAACTTTTTTTCGAAGCTTTTCGATTTCATCCATTATTTAGCTCTCTCCAAAACTTTCGGAATAAATCCAGCACGAATCATGTGATCAGCTAAGGTTATTGCCACCGCAGATTCAACCGCGGGTACGGCTTTTGGAACTACGCATGGATCATGCCTGCCCTTGATTTTGAGTATAGATTCTTTCATTGTCGAAAGATCAACGGTTTTCTGTTCTTTGCCGACAGAAGGTGTCGGTTTAATTGCCGCGTGAATTATTATTGGCATGCCATTTGATAATCCGCCTAAGATTCCGCCCATATTATCCGACAAAGTTGCAACTTTTCCATTTTGCATAATGTAGGCATCGTTACTTTCTGAACCTTTCAACGCTGCAATCGCGGAGCCCAATCCAAACTCAACGCCTTTAACTGCAGGAACATCAAATAGTGCCTTCGCTAAGTCAGCATCAAGCGAATCGAACAAAGGTTCTCCGACACCCACGGGAACGTTTAAGGCAATGCATTCAACGGTTCCGCCAATGCTTTCACCTTCTTTTCTGGCATCCACGATGGCTTGCTCCATACGTTCGCCACAGGCCAAGTCCGGACATCTTGTAGCCCCCGCATACTTGTTCTGACGAATATCTTCAGTGCTAAATTTCTTGCCACTTGTAATTTTTCCAATCGCGCGAGTATAAGCTAAAACGTCAACGTTGAATTGGCGCAGTAGTTTTTTTGCTATTGCTCCAGCCATGATGAGTGCAACTGTCACCCTGCCACTGAAGCGCCCACCACCGCGATAATCCTGAAAATCACCATACTTCAAATGAGCTGGGTAGTCGGCGTGTCCTGGTCTTGGCAAGTCCTTTATTGCCTCATAATCGCTGGAGTCAACCTCTTTGTTCTCGACAGTCAGAGCGATTGGGGCACCCGTAGTAAAACCGTTAAAAACTCCTGAAAGAATCATAGCGATGTCTTTCTCGATTCTTGCTGAAACAATTTTTGTCTGAGTTGGAATACGCCTGTCTAGTTCCATTTGAATGTCGTCTTCTGAGAGAGGCAAACCTGCGGGACACCCATCAATGACTACTCCAATGATTTTGCCATGACTTTCGCCAAAAGTGGTAATAATAAATTCTTTACCTATCGAATTGCCCGCCAACAATTTCAACTCCTATTTGTTTTAGATCAGTGAAGAACTGCGGATAAGACTTTCTAACGCACTCAGCATTTCGGATAATGGTTTTTCCTTCCGCGCCTATCGCTGCAACTGAGCAAGCCATCGCTATACGATGGTCATTGTGAGAATCGATCACTGCACCGTGCAGAGCGCAGGGACCTTCTATGGTTAAGCTGCTTTCATCTACCTTTATTTTTGCACCCATCTTTCCCAATTCAAGATAAAGTGACTTCAACCTATCTGATTCTTTAAGTTTAAGCCTTTGTGCCCCAGTTATTTTTGACGTACCTTCGGCAAAACACGCAAGCGCTGCACAAACGGGAACCAGATCCGGAATATTTCTTGCGTCAACGTCTATAGGCTTAAGGTGTACTCCCATTCCATTTATTTCAATGCTGTTATTGCAAACTTTTCCATCAATACCCATTTGTTTAAGGATACCAAGAATTACTTTATCGCCCTGCACACTTTTGTATTCAAGATTGTTTAATTGTACTTTGGAGTTGGTTACGGCTGCGGCTGCGAACAGAAAGGAAGCTGAAGAGAAATCACCCGGAACCCTGCAGTCACACGGTTTATAGGATTGATTTGCCGGAATTTTTATTCGATTAAAGTTATCATGGATTTCAACCCTGATTTCATGTTTGGAGAGAACATCTAACGTCATTTTAACGTAATCTGAAGATTCAAGCGGAGTTGTCAAAGTGATTTCCGTTTCAACCTTTGCCATTGGGCAAGCAAACATTAAGCCAGAAATAAATTGCGAGCTAATATCGCCAACAATCGATGTCTCCCCTCCAAGAATCCCACCGCCCAATACAAAAACAGCGTCTTTGCCTCCGAACTTTCGTATTTGAGCTTTTGCACCGAGATCTTCAAGGCTTTGAAGTAGAGGTTCGATTGGTCTTCGTGTAAGAGAATCATGAAAAACTAGGATTGATGGATCAGGAGCTAAAGCGGCTACAGGGATCATAAAACGCAACGTAGCACCTGATTCGCCACAGTCAATAGGCTCTTTGGCGTTTGTGAGCGGGTGTGCACCGGTAACTGTCCAGCATTCGTCAGCCGTTGCTACTTGCGCGCCTAAAGCGGTGATGGCTCGCAGTGTTGCTTGTGTGTCCTCGGATATGAGAGGGTTCGATACTTTGGAAATGCCGTTGGTTAGGGCAGCGGCTAAAAGCATTCTTTGTGTGTAAGATTTTGATGGGGAAGCACATATCTCGCCCTTTAAACTTTCTGTTTTTTTGATGGTTACATCAGTCATTTATCAATCACCTTAGCTTTCTCGCAGTTCAAATGCGTCTCCAAGATTTCTCCGCCGTATTTTTGTAGGGAGGCTCTCACTGAATCTAGTTTATCTTTGAATGTAACAGCCGTCACCGCTGGTCCTTTTCCACATAATCCAGCCGCTACTGCTCCAGCAGATAAAGCATCTAATGCTATTGCAGGGTTGTATCCTGAGGCGGAGGAGTAAATTAAGCCATTAAGCGTGAGTGCCTCCCATATTTTTCCCTCCAATGCAAGCGTATAAGCAATTTCGACAAGAGGTTTTATCGTTTGCAGCCTGATAACATTGGAGTTAGCCGTATAGGCTTTTTCCAGTGGTAAATGAAACAGCACTACTAAATCTTCCGCCAAAGGCAATTGTTTTACTATTTTACGTTTCAAATTATCAGTAATCACTATACCGCCGAAGTAAGAAGCGCAAGCATCATCAAGAGCGCCAGTTATTGTAACTTTCGCATCAAAAGCCGCTTCAACGCCCAGATTTATAACTTCTAAGTCATCAAGCTTTTCGCCTAGCGCGGCGGTAGATGCAAGAGCTACAGCGTTTGCCGCTGCACTGCTGCTTTTGAGTCCTTTGGCAGCGGGAATGTTGGACCAAGTTGTTATTTTTGCGCCAAAACTTTTGTCTAAACAGAATTTTTTCAGGACTCGGGATACCGTTTTTTCTACTAGAATGGTGCTTTCTTTTGAGTCCGAGGTTATTTCTGTTTTGAAAACATGAGGTTCATCGGTTAACATGACTTCAGCTTTAGTCCATAAATCAACGCCAAAAGCTGCGCCTTTCCCGAGTGCAATGGCGTTAATGATTGTTGCAGCGCCATGAGTTATTGCCGTAGCCTTACCAGTCAACATTTACACCTTTAGCAAGTGATTAAGGGCTGCCTTTCTCATAACCTCTACTGGTGCATTGCACGCGGTCCAGATTTCAAAAGAGGCAGCGCCTTGATAAATTAACATTTCAACCCCACTTACTACTTTGGCGCCAGCCGCTTTGGAATCTTTAGTTAATTTTGTTTCAATTGGGTTGTACACTATGTCCATTACAGCTAAGTCAGGTTTCAACCATTCAGGCTCCACAAGGGTTTGGTCTACGTTTGGTTTCATACCGACTGAAGTGGCATTAATGAGCACGTCGGCATCAGCAAGATTATCTTTAAGTGAGACTGGCGAAAGGCTGCCGCCCTTGATTTTTTTGTTAAACTTTTGGCTTAAGAGATTAGCTAAACATTCTGCCTGTTCAGATGTGCGATTCAAAATTACCAATTTATCTGCTTCCTGTGAAAGTGTGTAAGCAATGGCTTTTGCCGCGCCACCCGCTCCAAGCAACAATACTTTTTTGCCTCTCGGCTTAACGCCGTTCTGTTCAAGGGCATTTAGTGCGCCCACACCGTCAGTGTTAAAACCAAAAAGTTTTCCATCCTTATTTAAAATAGTATTGATTGAAGCTATAGTTTTAGCAGTCGGATCTGTCTCATCCAAATATTTGATGACCGCATTTTTGTGAGGCATGGTAACGTTTAACCCGTGAATATTCAAAGCACGCACACCATTTATTGCCTTTTCAACTTCAGCCGTTTTTACCTTGAAAGCCAAAAAAACATAATCAAGCTCTAATGCTTCAAACGCAGCATTCTGCATTATTGGGCTAAGAGTATGCTCAATAGGATTACCGATTACTCCACAAACCCTTGTTGTTCCCGAAACAACCATTTTCACTTTACCCCTAGAAGATCGTAAGCAGATCTCATTTCTTGAATACTCATCTGTCCAGATGCAGTTTCGCTTCCCTGTTCAAGTGAAGCAAAAGTGAAGAAGGCACCAAACAATGGTGAGAGGAGCCTAGAGATTTTGCCTTTTTCGCCCATGCAGAAACAGACAAGTTTCAGGCTGCTTGGCTTAGAAGAAACGAAATTTAGCGTCGGCAGGTTGTCTTCGATTTTCTTTGCGGTTGTTACTATTTTGCAGACGTCCGCTCCACTGGAGAGTTCTTGTTCTAGAATCTTTTCTATTTCGGAAATGCTTAGTGCGCCGTCGAATTTGTGGTATGATACGATTGGTTTGGCGCCCAACTGCTGGATTTCATCGATTGTTTCTTTACATTTTGAGCTTGATAGGTCAACATCAACATATTCAAAGCCATTTTTAGCAGCGTTAAGTAATGTTTCTTGACGTTCAGTTTCTGTCCCTGAGAAATTGCCGCTTTCGCTTCGCAGTTTGTTTGATGCGATCAGAGGAATTTTTGTTTTTTTGACAAGTTTAGACAGATTTCGGGAGGTTTCAAGATAGTCTAGTCGCACTTCGATGAAGTCTGCTTTGGCTTTTTCTGCTCTCTCAATTAGAGTTGACGCTTCATGATTGTTTTTTGGGAGAATCGAAACACAGATTCTCGCTGTCACTTTTCGATCACCGTTTCTTCAGGCACGGATACGCCGAAGTGTCGGCCTCCTTTGGCAGATAAATGCACTAGGACTTCATCATTTGGTTTTAGTTCTGTTACTGGTTTTGAGGTTTTCGGGGTAACCACGCGTATGGTCTCAGCGTTTTGAAGGATAGTTTTTATTTTTGTACCGTCTGCCTCGGCTTCGATAAGGATTAGGGGCCTGAACTCAATTTTTGATCTGCCCACATTTGTTATTCTTGCTTTTCCTTCCCTGTTAATGATTAAAACTTCGTCTCCAGCCTTCAACTCAGAGAGGTACCGAGTATTTTGCAGTGAAGTTAAGGTATAATGCGATGCAGGTCCGGCGTTAACTCGGAAAGGTCTAGATTGAACATAGGGATTTTCGTTTACTTCTGCTTCAACAAGGAAGAATCCTGCAGATTGGCACCCGACTAGCATTCCTTCGCCAGGAACCATCAAATCAACAGTGTCAACGCAGACTCTGGCTCCCGTACCGATTGGTTTGATAGATAAGACTTTTGCTGATGTGAGCGCTACTTTTGGCATCTGAGCCTTAACTATTTTAGCGGTTTTCGCAAGCTCGTTGGAGTTCGATGTTTTCAATAAGACACCATCTGTTCCCAGTTCTAGGGCTTCAAGAACCACTTTAGCATCTTCTGCGGTTGTTACTTCGGCGATTAGTTTGCTTTTGCCACCATGAGCTTTAGCGATTAAGTTTTCAAGAGGAATCACTCGCCAATCTAGGCAGTTAATTATTATGTAGTCAATCCCTAGTTCTGCTGCTTTTGCAGCTTTGTTTTCGTCTTCTTTTCCTCTTATGCTAATTTTGGTTGCAGTTACTTTGCCTTCATTTTTCAATTGGGCAATTTTTTTCTCATTTAGTTCTGTTAGAAAGGTTATGTTTAATTTGTCAGACTTGTTACTTGCTTGTTCGCCGCTGAGAACTACATCAGCATTTTCATGGGCAAGACTAAGTAAATTCTCTTTTTCTTGCTGAGAAGCGGTTTGCTCTATTTCTACCCAGAGTTCCTTCAACTATGCTCACCAAGAATCTTGAGCGCCTGTTCTACGGTAACACCATCATGGACTATTGCTGAAAGAGCTTTGACTATCAAGGTTGGGGTTTCGTGTTGAAACACATTACGTCCAATTGAGAGTCCTGAAGCACCCGCTTTTAAGGCGTCATGTGTGGTTTGAAGGATTTCTTGTGATGTTTTGCATTTTGGTCCTCCCGCTATTACAACGGGGACGGGACAGCTTTCGATTACAGTTTTGAATGTTTCTATGTTACCTGTGAAGTTTGCTTTGATTATGTCAGCGCCTAATTCAGCGCCGATTCTTGCTGCATGCGCCACAACATCAGGGGCATGTTCATTTTGAATTTTTGGTCCACGCGGATACATCATTGCAAGAAGGGGCATGCCGAACAAGTCGCATTCCTCAGCCACTTTTCCTAAAGTGCTTAGCATTTTATCCTCGTCTTGTGCACCAACATTAACATGCACTGACACCGCATCTGCACCTAAGCGAATGGCTTCTTGAACAGAACATACTTGGACTTTACCATTTATATTTGGACTAAGATTTGACATGCCTGATAACATTACTATTAGACCCGCGTTTCCGATGTCGACGTGTTTCGCTATGCCTTTGTGAATAAGTATTGCATCAGTTTTGCCTTTGAGAAGCTGATTGATTATTTGTTGCATGTTAGCTATTCCTTGAATGGGGCCAACTGTCACGCCGTGATCCATCGGCACGATTACTGTGCGGTTATCTGGTTGCATGATTCTTTTTAAACGTCGAGTTTTTCCTTGATTCATCTTTAGTCACCTTTGTTTATTTAGCCGTCCTTAATGAGTTTTTAATTAACTTCAAAGCCTTCTCACGTTCATTCCAATCCACAAAAAGCAGAATACTTGATGTTATGGTCAATATGCCTGAAATGTTTATCCCGTTGAGCCTGAGATCTTCACTAATTTTTCCAATTATGCCATGAGTTTCTTCTAAGCCGACACCGCTTGTTTTAATGAACACCAAGTCTTTTTTGACTGCCATCGCAATGGTTTCTTTATTGCTCTTTGTAATGTCGTGGATATTATTGAAGAGCGTATCCAAGTTTTTCTCCTGAGAAACATAGAGTATGATCGAGTTTGTGTTCATTGACATGCCAAGTAAAAGGGAGTGCTGCTTTGTTTTTTCCACCATTTCTTGGATGATTTGCGGGTTTGCAGATATCCCGTTTCCAATTACCGTTATTTCAGCAACTGGAAAAGGATGTGCAATTTCCGCGTCTAATTCGGCTGATAGTGCGCCTGTGATTACTGTGCCCTCTTTTGATATGTTGCCATGGGCGTGATTGATTACTCGGACGTTGATGTTTTTGGGTTTGTACTTTAGAGCTTTGCTGTGAATGAATTTGGCTCCTGAATCGGCTAACCCTACCAGAGTGTTCACATCAATTTGACTGAGGCGTTCGGGGTTGGAAACGATTTTGGGGTCACCTGACATTATTCCGTCCGCATCAGTTACTAAAACGATTTCATCAGCACCTAAAGCTTCTGCTAAGACAAACGCAGTCGTATCGCTTCCGCCTCTTCCAAGAGTCGTAATTTTGCCGTCTTTGGTTTTACCGAGAAACCCTGCAACTACAGGGATCACTCCCCGTTCTATAAGAGGCAACACGCATTCACGAATATTCTTTTCACAATCTTTTAGGATTGGGTTCGCATTTTGAAATGCCGAGTCAGTAATTATCGGCCAATTGCTGTCAATTGGGTCAAAGTAGCAAGATTCTGCACCATTTGTTTTTAATGCTGCCGAGAATATTCTTATGCTGGTTCTCTCGCCCATCGACAGAATGTCATCTAAGTCTTTTTTCTCCAATTTCCCTTTGGAAGCATTTTTAGCTGTCGTCATGAGCACGTCAGTTGTTTTGCCCATGGCTGAAACAACGACGGCGACTCGTGTGCCTTTTTTGGCTTCATTGATTACGGCAACCACCGCTTTTAAGAGCCTTTCGTGATCGGCTAAGCTAGAACCACCGAATTTAACGACAATTGTCTTGTGAGAGGCAACTTTTTCCATCTTGATACACCCGTGCTATGCCCAGAACTTTTCCCGAAAAATCTTTTAGTTCTGGGCTTAAGGAAAATAACTATAAAAATAGTAGTCGAAGCTAAGGACTTGTGATTTACTGTCTTCTTGGTTGCTTTTGCAATTGGACATTGAAGCTTCGAACTCTTGCTGATTGAGACGTTATCCAGAAAATATAAGCGTTTCGGCGTTTTAGAAATTTAATACAATTTAACTGACAGCTAATTTGCTCTTTGGGGGTATAGTCTTTATCAATTCGACCGTCCATAAGAAACGTGGGAAGACATTCGATGAAAACCCGAAATGATTGGCAAGAAATCCTCAGCCAATGCAAAACCAACGTACAAGCAAGCATTAGACCATGCATCAAAACCATCAGGGAGCCACAACCTAATTTGGGCATGGGCGCTGGCGGAGACGTTATGAAGCCTGTTGATTTGGCGGCGGAGACAGCTATAATTGATACAATAAAGCACCATAACATTTCGTTTACATTAATTAGTGAGGAGTCAGGGGTCAAAAAATTCGGCGCTAATCCCGAAAGTTGTTTCGTCACTGTTGACCCAATTGATGGAAGCACCAATTTCATGCATGGCTTGCCTTTCTACTGTTGCTCCATTGCAGTTTCCCAGTTGGCTAACCTGACAGATGTCTACGCTGGCATGGTTACTGACTTAGTACACGGTGCTACCTACACCGCTTTTAAGGGAAAAGGCGCATATTTAGACGACAAAAAGATAGAAACCTCAAAAACTTCTTCTCTGGAAGATGCAGTGGTAGGTTTAGATCTGAACACTTACAAAGTCAAAGAACTGATACCCAAAGTAACTCCTTTGATTGCCAGAACAAAACACATCCGTCATTTTGGCGCCAACGCGCTTGAGCTATGCTATGTTGCAAGTGGCTTAACAGATGCATTTGTGGACGTTCGTGGGAAACTGCGCACAACCGATGTGGCGGCAGGCTTTTTAATCCTTAAAGAAGCAGGTGGAATAGTAACGACACCAGAAAATGGGATTGTAAATGTTGAATTGGATCCTACGAAAACTGTGAGCTTTATAGCTTCAGGCAATATGGAAATTCACAAAAAAATCATAAACTTGGTTCAATCGGCATGCTGACTCTGCTTTGGCCATATCCTGCAGCACTTATAAAATCGGAAAAAACTAAAACCCTTCTTATCGCAGACCCCCACTTAGGCTGGGAAACATCGCTTCAAGAAAAAGGCATCCATGTTCCTAGCCAAACACCAAAAATTCTCAACAAACTAAAGGCAATAATCACCAAATACAAACCACATCAACTTGTTATCCTTGGCGACGTAAAATACACAGTAATCTCTAGCGCACTAGGAGAGTGGCATGATATCCCCGACTTTTTTGCCAAACTGAAAGAAGACGTTAGCGACATAGCCATTATACGTGGGAATCATGACGCTAACATTGAACCTCTCCTTCCAGAAATCGTTCAGCTTTTACCTGCAACGGGAGCAGTATTTGGAGGGATAGGCGTTTTTCATGGGCATAAGTGGCCTTCTCCCGATTTGTTGAGGTGCAAAACGTTGGTTATGGGGCATTTGCATCCTGTTGTGGTTTTTCGTGATCCTGCAGGATTTAAAATTACTAGACAAGTGTGGATGAAAGCAAGCTGCGATTCCGAGGCCTTAGCGAAGATCCTCTTGCAAAAACACAACGTAAAAATTGAGGGAACAGGGGCAGAAACACTTAGAAAACACTTCAACATCAGCCTAGAAACAAAAGAAATTGTCATAATGCCCAGCTTTAACGATTTCCTCGGTGGCAGACCAGTAAATGAAACCAGACCCAGAAAAGAAATCGGCAACGAAGCTTTAATTGGCCCTGTTTTGCGTTCGGAATCCGTGGACGTGGATAACGCAGAGCTTTACTTGTTGGATGGAACATACTTGGGAACGTTAAACCAGCTTAGAAACTTGTAGAAACTTGTAGAAGAGTTGGTTAAAAAAGTTAGTGCTGCTTAGATTAGTTTGTGTTTGCTGGCTAACTCTTATATTTGCCACATGTTATATCGCTAACATAGTTTGAGGGAGGAAAAAAAGTGAAACTTGTAACTGTCCTACTACCAGAAGCATATCTGGAAGGCTTAGATGAATTAGTCAGAGCAAACATGTATCCAAGCAGAAGCAGCGTAATAAGATCTTCAGTACGTGATTTGTTAAAGAAAGAGCTTTGGGAAAACAAACGCAACAGATAAAACGCGCTAAATCCCTTTTACTGAATCACAAAGCCGACTCGCCATTTGGGCTGGGTCCCCTGCCTGAGTGATCTCTCGCCCAACAATAAGGAAACTGGCACCTGCCTTAACCGCAGTTTCAGCAGAGCCGCCTTGAGCACCAACACCAGGCGAGTAAATGGGAACTTCTTCCCCAAGAATCCGTTTAACTTCAGTTATTTTCTGTGGATAGGTTGCCCCGACGACTACTCCGTCAGCCCCCCATGCTAAGGCTTTTTTGGCAAAAGAAACATACTGCGGAATCTGCTCACCCGTTTGGGGATCAATTATTGTTTGGCCGTAACCTTCGCTTGCGCCTTTATGGCTCATATAACACAAAAGAATCACACCTCGATCAAGCCTCTGAGAAACTTCAAAGAGCGGCTTTAATCCTTCATCCCAACCTATAAACGGGTTAGCGATTAACGCATCGAAACCCGCAGCATAGTAATATTCAGCGATAACTTGGTTTGTGGCTCCAATGTCGTTTACCTTAGCATCCATAATTGCCAGCATTCCTTCCCCACGGATTTGCTCCACCAGTTCTTGCACGCCGTCAAAAGTTCCGAGTGGAAGAACAATATGGTGATTAATTTTTACAGCGCAAACATAAGGATGAACGGCTTTGAGGATTTTTTGAGCTTTAGACAGCACGTTTTGTCGGTTCTCGGGAGATTCATAAGGAAAATCCAATGCCAAAACAATCGGAGAGTTTTTGCTTTTGGCTGCTTCACGCATTTTTGCTTTGAACGACAATGTTATGCCCCTTGAGTTATCTTGTTGATGAGGGGCTATTTCATTTTTTCGTCTGCTTTGAAAATTAAAAAAGTCTTTTTTATTAAAAAGTGCTCGCATCTTTGAAAGTAGCTAGAGAAATAAGAAAAGTCAATAGCTCATTTATTGAACAGCCCAAACGCTTGAGCTGGTCAGTTGCCAAATTATTATTATGTTGTATTGCGGGTTGTTGTAACGTTGGACGTTTTCTAAGCTAGTGAGCATTCCTGTTTGCTGGTCAAAATAGAGGCCAATGTAGTCGTCGCGCATGGTGTTGCCAGTGGGGTCGTTTGCATCAGTAAACTGGCTTTCTATCTGCCAAAAATTTGTTGGTCGGCTAATGGCACCGTATGCTGTTGAGCTAGTTGCGTTAACGATTTGTTCATCATATCCGGTGGGGCGGAGTAGATCAGATACTTTGAGGTTTGAAGGATAAATAGCCCAAAACCCGTTTGCATCACTTTTGTTTCCACTCGATATATCTAATATTTGTGGGCTTGTAATTTCTGTTCCATTTGTAAATCGCCATACTGTGTTAAATGAAACATTAGTACCTATTACTGCGGTTATGGTGATTTGGTAATAGTCTGTGTCGTTATATTCAGAAAGATAAGCTGGAGTTACCGCATCTACACTGCCTAAGACTGATTCACCTGTCAGCGTATAAGTGAAAGTATCACCAACATGAACTCCAACTTTAGCTGCTGCTGGTTTATTAAACTGAGTTACATAGACAGCTGCAGCCACTGAAACTGCTATAATAATTACGAGAATTATAGCAAAATACAGTTTGCTTGATGAACGCTTCTTATACATAACTCTATCATTTCAGAGCCCAACTATTTAGTTGTTTTCCCAAAAACCCTCTAAAAATCAGGCGCAGATTTAGTTGCAGAAAATAGGATGTTATTTCTTTTATGGGGTAAATTTAAGAGAAAGGACCGTTTATAAAAAGGTCGGTGGAAAATTGTATTGTCATAAATGTGGTGCTCAACTTTCAGACGACGCAGCGTTCTGTGTTAAATGTGGAACAAGTACTGGATTGAATGCTCCTAATCCCACGGCGACTTCAGCTGGGCCAGTTGTTGCTCCTTCAGGAGTGGCATCGCTAAAGTGTCCTAGTTGCGGAGCACCAATCGCGCCTAAGTTTGGAGAGATGGTTATAACATGTGAGTATTGTGGCAATGGAGTCACTTTAGGAACCCAGGGTTGGACTAATATTCAGAAGCAAACAATGCTTACGTTGAAGGTTGCCACCGTCTACCAGGCAAATTCGATAATTACGCCGCTTATGGACCGAGGACTTTTGCATAGACATCTGCATGAGGACTCTACGCAGGAAGAAATGAGCCTAACATATGTGCCTTACTGGATTGTCAGCGTTTCTGCCCGCACAAGCATCACCGCAGCGGATGAAACCGCGCAAATTGCACAAACTGCTTCAACCGCAGCTTTGATGGGTGTAATATTCGGCGGAATGAGTGGCGGTTTCGGGGGAGGACGGGGAGGAGGACGCCGTCGTGCTTTCGAGAGGCAATTTGCAACAGGCAATCCATTTAGCGGTATTCTTGGGTTGAAACGGATAAGAATTATGGCTTGGGGAATGGGGATGGGTTACGGCGGCGGAATGAGAAAAACCGAGCAAATGGACATGAACTATAACTTTCCAGTGATTGCATTAAAGGCGCTTACTGATTATCAACCGCGTGAG
Organism: Candidatus Bathyarchaeota archaeon; assembly: GCA_963833575.1. Classification (GTDB taxonomy): domain Archaea; phylum Thermoproteota; class Bathyarchaeia; order Bathyarchaeales; family Bathycorpusculaceae; genus Bathycorpusculum. The sequence goes on from CAWHXY010000004.1 coordinate 456,074, forward strand.
TACCAGTTTAATCTTGACGGCAGAGAGCTGTTTGACATTTCCAAGCTACCAAAAGGCGTTAAAATACTTAATGGCGACATAAGCGAAGAGGTTGCGAAATCGCAAGCAAAAACTCTGGTTGATCAGCTTCAATCACAAAAAGCGCATGGGAAATATCATATGATCCAGTCGATACACACTGATTCTGATGTCGGGGATGTGGAGTTGTTGCACGCGCCAATATGGTTCGCAAAGTTTGACCATAAGGGGAACAAGATTGTGCTGGTTATTGATGCCAATTCTGGTAGCGTAATCAACAGCGTCGGTCTCTAACATAACCTTATTTTTTGCTTTAGACTCAGTGAGATCATTTCCCATAGGAAAATGTTAGGTGCACCTAAATATTTATTAGGTTAGCCTAAATATTTTTTTAGGCATGCCTAAATTAGAAGTAATATCAAGCAAAAGCATGCAAGATTACCTAAGGGCAATAGCAGCCCTATCCAACAATGGCGACCCAGTAAACACAACCGAAATTTCACGATACTTCAACATTTCACCAGCAAGTGTAACTGAAATGCTCAAAAAAATGTCTCAAAAAGGCTACCTCAGCTACTCAGCATATCACGGCACGTTTCTCACCTTAAAAGGACAAGCTGAAGCACAGAAAATAACTCGAAAACATAGACTGCTCGAAAGGTTCCTTTCAGACGTGCTACATATTGGAAAAGATCAAGTCCACGCTCAAGCCTGCGAAATGGAACATACTCTTTCCGATGAAGCCGAAGAATCACTGTGCCGATTACTGAAGCACCCTGACACCTGTCCCGATGATGGCAAAATAATTCCGGCCTGCGATCTGCCATTCTCAACATGCGAGGAATGCATCGTTTTACACAAGAAAGGTTTAGAAGAAGTGGGGAAACGTCATGAGAATCTTCAGTCAATTTGCAGCCTTAAGTCAGGAGTGAATGCAAAAGTTTCCTTTATCAGAGGGGAACATAGAACCCTTCAAAGACTCCTTGACATGGGATTAACTCCTGGAACCCAAATAAAAATTGAGAGAGTCGCTCCGTTGAAAGGACCTATCGAAGTTTGCGTCCGGGGTTCAAAGGTTGCACTTGGGCAAGACATTGCAGCTAACGTGTTTGTCGAGTCAACGGCAAAGAAGGCCTAAAACGTGTCCTGCCACTCGGACTCATCCTCCATTTCTGAGAACCAAAAAAACGGTGGCACTGGCAAAACCTTAACCATAGCCTTAGCCGGCAACGCTAACGTTGGGAAAAGCGTACTTTTTAACCAACTTACTGGATCAAGCCAAATAATCGGCAACTGGCCAGGCAAAACCGTTGAAAAGGCCGAAGGCACCCTTACCTTTGAAGGACAAAAAATAACAGTAATCGATTTGCCCGGTATCTATTCTTTTTCAACTTTTGGTATGGAAGAACTTGTTTCAAGAGATTATATTGCAACTGAGAACCCTGATGTTGTAGTAAACGTGGTTGACGCAGCTGTTTTGGAGCGGAACCTATTCTTCACGATGCAACTTATTGAAATGGATGCTCCGCTTGTTGTCTGTCTGAATCAATTGGATGAAGCAAAGAAAAAGGGCATAACCATAAACCGCAAAAAACTTGAACAACTGTTAGGCGTACCCGTAGTTACTGCAGTAGCTATACGAGGCGAAGGAATATACGAACTAACAAAAACTGCAGTCAATGTCGCCCGAGACTGCCAAAATCACAAGGCACATTATCTCAGATACGGCGATGAGATTGAGCAGCGAATAAGCAAACTAGAACAAACCATTCAAAATGCCAACCTGAACCTGAAGTACCCATCCCGCTGGGTTGCCATCAAACTGCTTGAAAACGATCCCGAAACGAAAAAGTTAGTTGCATCTTCCGAAACTATCAACAAAACTTCCGAAGTTTTAGCCGCAGAAATCTCGGCAATCCACCATGAACCCTCGTTTGCAGTCATTGCTTCAGAACGCTATGGTTTGGCAAGCAAAATTGCAGCTGAGGTTCAACACCAAGCTGAGGTACGAACTTCAATTTCTGACAGAGTAGAGTGGATAACAACCCACAGAGTTTTCGGCTACATTACATCAGCTGCGGTAATTGCAGGCTTGTTGATTTGGACTTTTAGCATTGGCAACTTGCTTTCAGGCTTATTCTCGAAGGGACTATCGTTTTTTTCACCTGTTAACCCCTCTTTAAGCGGGTCAATTCAGGGCATACTCTGGAATGGAGTGTGGGGTGGAGTAGTTGCAAGTTTGACGCTGATTATTCCCTTCGTTGTGCCCTTCTACCTTATGCTCGCCATGATTGAAGATTCAGGAATCCTTACTCGGGTTGCATTCATGATGGACAGCGCCATGCACAAAATCGGTTTGCATGGCAAAGCATTGATCCCACTAATTTTGGGCTACGGATGTAATGTACCCGCCATTCGCGCTTGTAGGATAATGGAAACTAAGCGTGAGCGGTTGTTGGCAACATTTGCCATCACATTTGCTCCATGTGCTGCCAGAACCATCGTAATTCTGGGGTTAGTCGCGGTTTTCCTTGGTCCATGGTGGGCGTTATCTCTGTATGTCATTAACATAGCGCTTATCTTCATTCTGGGAAGAGTAGCATTGAAAGTTGTTCCTGGTCAATCCACTGGGTTGATTATGGAGATGAAATCCTTCAAAGTACCATCAATAAAAGTTGTTGGTAGACAAACGTGGGCGCGAACCAAGTCACTAATCTACATCGTTGTGCCGCTTTACATTGCTGGAAGCGTTGCAGTGCAAGGCTTGTACGCAGTGGGTGTGCTACAGCAAATAAGCAGTGCGTTATCGCCCATCACGGTGTTTTGGCTCGGGCTTCCCGCCATAGCAGGGGTACTTCTTATCCTTGGTTTCGTCCGCAAAGAAATGGTGCTGCTGGCGGCGGTTGCAATCTTTAGCACAACCAACCTAGCTCTATTCTTCAATTCTGCTCAATTGCTGACCCTTGCTTTGGTAAACATGATTTACATTCCATGCTTATCCACAGTTGCCATAATAGCAAAAGATTACGGTTGGAAAACCACTGCGGTCATAGTACTTGCGAACTTTGCAGTTGCCCTCTTGGTAGGAGGAATTGCTTTCCGTCTCTTTTCGCTTGTTACTTAAACAATCTATTATCTTTTGGTAAACAAGAAAATGCCATAAAACTTGTAGGGGGTCATTTCTTGGAGTTTGAAATTGGATGCCTCGACTTCAGCCTTTATCACTTCTGGGTTTTGCTTTGGCGCAAAAGCAAAAATGCCGCTCCTTATAACTTCCACTATCGCTAGCTTACCTTGGGGTTTTAAGATCCTACCGAACTCTTTCAAAACCGCTTCAGAATCGCCTACCTCATGGTAAACTGTTACGAGAAGTATAATGTCAAGTGAAGCGTCTTCAAGCTTAATGTTTTTGCCATTGCTTTGCAAAAACTGGATATTTTGAACTTTTGCTTTCTCAGCCTTTTTCTGGACTTTTTTCAGCATGTCTGGTGAAATATCAGCCGCTACCACATGTTTTGCCCTTTTTGCGAGTTCAATTGTGAAATAGCCTGGTCCGCACCCAAAATCCATAGCGATGTCGGTGGGGTTTATACCAAGTTTTTCTATAAGTTCAGAGGGCGGTTGAAACAACTTTCTTATTGGGTTATCTAAGAAGATGGCGCCGGATGCTGAATAGGCTTCTCCTTTGTGTGACATGATTTCGATTCTCCAAAGAGGAATTTTCTGAGCTATCTTCTGTTTGGTTAGGGATATATTCTTTAAAAATTTGAAGAGGTATAAATTTTGTGGGCATCGCAGTATTTTTGAAATAAGCCTAAAATGATTCCTTTGATAGTTTCGAGTTATTTCTGGGTAGCAAGTCTTCTCGTTAAACAAAAAATTCCATTATACTCTTTAAGCGGGGTTCAAAGAAAAGGTTAGGTTGATTCCTCTGAGACGTCTTTTTCTTCTTTCCCAGATCCTTTCTTATTTAGTTGAATGTTAAGTTGATGGTTTTTTCGTTCCAAAACTACTTCTTGTTCCTCTATGTTGTCTGCAATTACTTCGCCGTTGTATTTCATGCGGCTGTTGTAGCCGAGTTCTTTTAGTTCGTTCATTAGAGTTTCGCGGAGTTTTCTTAGTTGTTCGCTTGTGGTCTGTGCATCTCTCTTGAAGCAGAAAGTCATGGTTTTTTTTGCAGGGTCATAGGTTGCGCGGGTGCCTTTGCCTATTTTTTCTACGTGGCCCCATACTACTTTGTCAGTGGTTTCTCTCATTTTTTCACCTATTGCTTCTCTCTTTTGAAGGAGCCATTTCCGCCTGCCTTAGTGATGTTTGTAACTACGCTTTGACTCACTTCATCTAGAAGCTCTTCTGCACGTTTCCAGTTATCAGCTGAAACTTCCACGCTGTATCTGGGAGCAGCTATAACACAAAATTCGATTTTAGCGTCTTTAGCTTTTTGTGCTTTCTTTGCACTGAGAAAGGCATCTTGGATACATTTTACGCCATTGGGTTTCATGCAACGAATTTCCAGTGTGCCTCTAACTTTTACCAGTTTTATGTGAATGCGTTCTTCTGCTACTTGCAAGAAAGTTTTGGCGATATCTTCTGGGATATCGAGTTTGGTTAAAGCTTCCGTGCCTTCTTTGAGTACTTTTTCAAATCCCTCGTATAAACCGACTTTTTCTTCAAGAATCATGCCTGCTTTTTGGTAGACTTCATGAATAGGTAAGCCCAATTTTTCTGCCACCGCACGCAAGAGAACCTCGCCTTTGCGGTCCTTTTTCCAAGCTTTAATTTTTTCGATTCTTTCGCGTTTTGTGACTCGTCTTAAAGATAAATCAATGTGGCCTTTTTCAAGGTTAACATGAACTACTTTTAGGACCATTTTTTGTTTTTCTCTAACAAAGTCGCGGACGTTTCTTATTCTGGCGCTTGAGATTTCGGAAATATGAAGAAAGCCTCGTTTATTGTATTCATCTAGGTTTGCATAAGCTCCGTAATCCATAACGCTCTCGATCGAAGCGATTACGAGGTCGCCAGATTCAGGCCACTCGGGTTTATGTTCAGACATAGTTTACATCTGCTCTAATTGAGGGAAAAGAATAGGGGAGAAGGTTTTATTCTTTTTTGTCTGATTTTACAATATATACTTCTTTATTGCGTACTCTGAGTGCTGTGTTGAATTTTCTGTCAGGTTTTTTGTTGTATGACTTAACTCTAAATGAAAATGGTGCGTACAGCGACCTAACTGTTTTGCCTTCAACTTCAATTTTAAACATCTTCTCGGGACTTTCAATGATTTGTTTGAAAATTGCGTCATATTCGGGTATTTTGGCGATTTTTCTTCCTTCTGGTATTTCTTTTACAGGAGTCGCTTTTGCCACTATTTTCCTGTTCTTAACTTTTTCTAGTTTAGACATATGTGTATTTCACACCATACATATAGTAATACTGCCTATTTAACACTATTATTTATCAGGCATAAATAATAATAGTTAAGTTAAAATAATAGTAAATAATATAGCTTATGAATAAAACCTAGCCACTAACTATAATAATCATTTACTTCCTCGATATTCTTTAACACCAAGCTGAATCTTAAAACAAAAAAGCTTGTTTGTTCTCTTTTTATTCAATAAAATAGCCAATTATTCGCCTTAAATTTTCAAACAGAAGAGGAATGTTTTTTAGAAGACAAAGCCTTTTTGATTGCTTGGTTAAGGTGAATATATGAGCGTAATGAAAAGAAAAAAGAAGAACACACAGCTTGAACAGCAAAAGAAAGTCCAGCGAGAAAAAGAAGCAAAAAAGAAGCAGTTGAGATCGCAACTTCCGCCTAAAGGAAAAAAATAGTTGCCCTAAAGTTGAAGAGCCCTTAATTCTGTTATTTTCTTAGAGCTTTTGCTCATCTTTATGTTTTCAACATAGAAGAGATGTCAGATCTTCTGGAAAGAATTAATCGTTAATTTTTTTTGTTGACTGATTGAAACTGAAAATTTGATTCCGCCATCAATCTGAAAAATCTCGTGCAATCAGTCGTTGGTCTCTTGATGACGACAAAAACGGATTCTATTTGAGTCAAACTTAAATTATACATACTCCTACCGAATATAGCAAACGGTAGTATTCATGAGGCGGATTCCAACACAGTTCCTTACTCCAGTGTGCAGAAACCCCGAACTTGTAAAGAGTTTCAGCAGGGGAGCATATAGACAGTTTGTTAAGTCAAGAATGGATTATCGACATGAAGATGGAAGCAGCTCTGCCTTGTGGTTGCTGAGCTTGAGAATTACTCACCGTTGCAATCACAGATGTGCGATTTGCGCGCAATGGGGGCAAGCCGGATACAATGCCCGGGAAGATACTCCAAAAGTTACGGGAGAAGTTCCAGTAGAAGTTTACAAAAAAGTAATAGATGAAGTTGCACCAAAAAAAGTTCACGTTTACATAACAGGCGGAGAACCATTTCTCTACGAACCACTGGTTCCCCTTGTTAACTACATGAAACAAAAAGGCCTAACAGTTCAAATAGTGACAAATGGATCTTGCCTAGAAAAAAATGCTGAAACCATAGTTGAAAACGGTTGGGATATGATTTGCGTCTCGTTCGATGGCCCCCGAGAAATTCATGATAAATGCCGAGGAGTTTCAGGCGCGTTAGATGCTACAATTAGAGGGATATCGGCCATCCAAAAACTAAAGAAACAGAAAAAAAAGAATAAACCTGCCATTTTTGTCCTCACAACAATCTCCAAGAACAACGAGAATTCATTGCTCGATACAGTGAAAGAAGCAGAAAAGCTAGGCCCTGACGGCATGACAGTTTACTACTCATGGTTTACAAGAGAATGGATAGGCCAAAAACACACAAAGATAGCAGAAGAAAAGTTAGGCATAACACCATTCGCATGGAAAGGCTATGTACGTGATACCACAAAAATGGATGTAGCCAAAATCGCTGAACAGGTGCAAAAAATAAAATCTAGAAAATCTGGCATGCCTGTTCTTTTTGTACCTGACCTCAAACCAGAGCAAATCGGCACATATTATATGGAACCCGAAAACTTCTTCGGATACAAACATTGTGTTTCACCATGGTTCCAATTGGATGTAATGCCAAACGGAGACACTGTAACATGCAGAGATTTTCCAGACTTCGTAACAGGAAACATCAAGGAATCAAGCATCCTCGAAATATACAATAATGAAAAACACCGCAAATTCAGGCGAGCCCTAAAAAGCTGCGATGACGGTGTCTTTCCAATATGCTCTCGATGCTGCGGCTTAATGGGATATTAAAAATGCTTTGCCAATGAGGAGAACAAATTTGAAAAACCTATTACAGATTCAACCAAAAACAAAACCAACATCAAACTCCGAAATCACTATATTCAACCAAGACAAAAGCCATCGACTAATAGGTTGACTATATGTTCCTCGTTGACGTGGCAATTCTTACAATGAACAGTGGACGAATGCTAAGGGAATGCATCAATTCCGTTTATAGAAATATTCCAGTTAAAAACCTGATTGTCATTGACGGCTTCTCCACTGACAATACTGTGGACATAGTGAAGGAGTTCCAAGAAAAATATGGAAATGTTATCTTTGTTCAGGAAAAAGGCACCAGAGGCACTGCTAGACAGAAAGCAATTCAGCTGGTAAAAAGTGACTGGTTTGTGTTTGTGGACAGCGACGTTCTCCTGTCGAAAAACTGGTTTGCTGAAGCTGAAAAACTGGTAAAAGATAACGTTGGTGCAATTTGGGGAATAGAAATTTGGTCTGTATTGATAAAAAGCAAAAAATTGCTTTGGCTGTTTGAAAGGGTTACAATGAAAATATTCGAAAAAAGAGGCGGAACCCACGACACATTGATTCGACGAAGCACAGTTGAGGACATCAAAATACCCTATAAACTGCACACCTACGAGGACGGATACATTAAAGATTGGATAGAAAAAAAAGGCTACAAAGTGATAGGAGTTTATGAACCATACTGCATTCATTTTCGACCAGACGAAGTGTGGACAACCCGAAAACACATTGAATTCATGGTAAGCGACCTAAAATACGCAGTTCACCGACCTAAACTAATACTCTCTTACGCTTTCTATGCAGCCATAGTCATATTCCAAATCGTGCTAAGCAAATTCAATCATACAAACGGAAAAAAGTAACACCGTGGCCACATGAAATTTTCAATAATCACTTCTAATAAAGAAATTTGAACCTTTTTCCTCTTTGAAAGCTAAACAGATATTAAGCAAACACTTGACTTTTTTCGTCAAGAGATAATCCTTACAAGAAGGGGTATGATGGACTTTATTCGGTTTTTGAATAATGTAGCTTTAGAATTGCCTCTTTTTGTTTTAAGGATATTGGTTTATTCAAAATCTTCCCTCATTACAATGATATTTCTTTCTTTATACGGATTAACTCAAGGTGTTGCGCGAGTACCAAGAAACAGAATAAGTGCAGTGAAAAGTCTACTTCATTACAGCGTTGACGTGCTCCAACGTGGTTTGGGCACATCAATTCAAACAGTTAACGTTTGACTGGCTTCACCTTCTTAGCTAGCGCCCTCAAATTAAACCCAGTTTCATAACATATGTTTAAGCTTAGTGGCAGAAATTAAGCGTCGAACTTCTTTCAGGATCCAACTAAATATTCTTAGGCTCGCAATTGCGATTGGTATGGCCATTCAGAAGGTTTATAAATAATTAATAATTTGCTTAGGAGCATGGTTCAAAGGCATAGCGGCGGGAAACCGAAAGCTCCTTCACAACGCTACTTTAAGAAAAACCTCACAAATTCCGGGTACACCGATGATTTAGCGAACAAAGTTTGGGAATGGTACAATCCGCCTGAACAATAAGATGCCCGCTTGGATCGTGCTAACAAAAGTGGTATTTTTCTAAAAAGAACGAGAATACTTCCAGGTAGCACTCGGTGCAGTTCTTCTGTGAAGGAAGATGGACAATCAGGCACAGCACCGTGTCCTATTTCTTCTAAGCTTGAGAAAGAAGAAGCTTAAGGGATGCACACTTCTTCTTTTACTACCTGCTTGGAGTTGCCTAATTAGCTCCCGAATACTTTAGAAAACACAAACTTTAGCAGAACTGTCACCCTTTTAGGCCCTCCGTACTGTTTATTTTCATATGCTGCAAGTGTGGGATCGAACCTTCTATCCCGTGGAAACATTTCCCGCATGACCCTTTTTTAAAGTTAAGTTTTTCATGCTATCCGTTTGATTTTTGGTTTTTTTTCTTGTTTTCCCATGCTGTTTGGTCTGTGATTGTGGAAACCCGTATAAGCGGCTTATGACACGCGTCATATTTAGGTATTAAGATGTTATCTCGTGATTGTGACGGATGCGAAAAACAACTCTCTGAATGCAAACGCCGTTTTGCTAATGTTTGTGTAGGCGAAAAAGTTTATTGTCCAGATGGCACAGCACATCTAGTCGATAGCAAATAGCCAAAGTCGAAGAGTAAGGCAGTTTTCTTTGAAGGCTTTTCTTTATTTCTTACACATTTCTCAAGACTTTTTTGGAAATAGTTATTGGGTTTTGATTTGAGACAAATTGAAGCTGTAAAGTTTGCATAGCTAAATTTTGCTAACTTACAAACCACGCTTTTAGTGAAAGTTAAATATCACAGTGGAGATGCACACTTGTCTAATCGAAGCCAAAGAACAGGAAGGCTGAATAGTGAAGCTACCCAAAGATCCAAGCAAGTTTAGTTTTGGAGCCACTTCCTCAACCGTTACCAGCCTAGGAATAATCTTTGGATTATTGACCTCGGGTAATCCTAAAGCCAGCGTAATAGGGGCTTTACTTGTAATAGCGGTTGCAGACAATATTGCAGATTCGCTTGGAATTCACATCTATAGAGAATCAACAGCCACAAAACAAGAAAATACACGAATGTTTACTATCAGTAACTTCACAACCCGCTTCGGCATCACATTGACGTTTGTTGCTCTATTTGCATTTTTGCCGATATTCTACGCTGCTGTTTCCTGCACGGTGATAGGATTCGGAATACTGGTTTTTCTAAGCTACCTAATCGGCGTTCAGCGCAAGACAAATACGTTAAGAGAGATTTTCATCCATGTTGGGATTGCTATTCCCGTAATAATTATCAGTCATTTTCTTGGTCAACTAATCTTCAGCATTTTTGGATAAAACGCTGATAACTATTCTTTTTCCTTCGTGGATTAGAGTAGCTCTTGTTAGAGTTTACATTTCTAATGAATAAGACATCAAAAACACACTCTTGTTTGTCCAATTGGAAGAGACATATTCCAAGGCGAAACCAACTACATATTAAAAGTTGCTAAACTTAGAAAAGACATCAGCGGTCTGATAAAATCAGGATTTGAGTTTGTCACCGAGATTGAAGGCGCTAAGATCTTTAGAAAACTTACTTTAACAAATGAAAATCAAAGCATCCCAGTATACACTCCCTATGTTTTGTTCATAAAAAATGCAGGGGTGGGATTCGAACTCTCAGTAGGGCGGCAGAGCTTCTGATCCAAGCTTAATTTGAGAGATGAGAATGCTATAGTTTTTTAAAGTCTTCCAACGCCTTCTTGAGGTCCATTGCTGCGTTGAAAGATAGATCATCGCTATCATATTCAATTCTTTTTAGACCCTTAAGATTTGGAGGCAGATCTATTTTTCTCTCAACCAACAAAATAACTTGCTTACTATATTTCAGATAAGCTGCGTTGATTTCAGAGGTGATATTTGAATTGAGGATGTAAAGTCCGCTGTATCTTCTCTCCTGTTCAGCGGCTGCGATATTTATTATTGCGCAATCACAGTCTTTCATCAATCCAAATTTATTGTTAGGAATTGGCACGGAAGTTTCTTCTTTGTCTCCTATTACAGAGTCATAATGAAGAAAATCTAACATTTTCTTTACTTGTTCAGAGACCTTGGTGTTGCTATTAGATATAAAGATCCGAGGTTTCAGGTCTTCTATTTGGGGCTCACTCGGGTTTCTTTCATCAAAAGTTGCTGTTTTTGTCATTCGATCATCTGTTATATGTTCAGGTGGCACGTCAAAGGTAACCTTTGAATGGGCAAGGTTCTTAATCCTATCAGCATAGCGCTTATTCAATAGTTCATTTATGCGCAGTAGCTCAAGTTCAATTTCATTATCCATAGCTGTTATTTTTCCCTCAAGGGCATCGTTATCAAAATCGAATCCTACAATTGTGCCCTTTTGTGCTCTTCCCTTTATTAACAGTCTAACAAAGGCTTCAACCTCGGCCAAGCTGACAGGACCGGATTGTTTGATCAAGAGGGGTTGGCCTCCTTCAGTAAACCCGTTTACTCCCGAAGATGAGTCGGCTAGTTTACCATTGAATTTTTTAATTACCCACGCTTCGAAGTCGCGAGATGATATCATACTGAGACGCTTTTGATTCATCCGCTTCCTTAAAAGAAATACAAAGGTAACTCCAACAACTACAGCTACAACCGCTATGATTCCACCAATAAGTAATAAGACTGTTGCACTTCCAAGCGTTGCTGCTTTTGTTGGGGTTGGCAGTAATGTAGAGGTTGTCGGTGTTGATGTTTGACAATAAGACAGCTGTGAAAATAGTACAACTGAAAAAAGAAAACACATTGCGAAAATGGTTACTATCGTTTTTTTGTTCATGATGTTACATGCTCTTAAGTGGATAATGTTTTACTCCCGACCATAGATAAATGCCTATAGCGAATGGAAAGGTATTGGGCATATCGCCTTAAAAAACTATTGAAAAGAAATTTGTGTCTCAATTCAGCTGTTAACATTCGCCATCAAATTCTTGTTACAGAAATAACGAGAGAGAATAAGGACCCGTCTGTTTTCTGCGGAAATAAGCCCGTTTACAGTTTTGCTCAAATATGGTGCAGGGGGTGGGATTCGAACCCACGAACGCCTACGCGATAGGGTCCTAAGCCCTACTCCGTTGACCTGGCTTGGAGACCCCTGCAGAACCTTTGGCTTTGAGAATACTTAGCATCCTTTAATATTTATTTACCCCTCAAGCTTTCATCGTTTCAGCTGTATTTTGCAACAAACATGTCCAGAAAATTTTGGTTAACCGTAAGCTCTTTATTTAATAGCGCAGTTGTTTCAAAGAGAAAATAGTTTGCCTTCGTAGCCTAGCCCGGTGGGGCGTTACCTTGGTAAGGTAATGGTCGCGGGTCCAAATCCCGCCGAAGGCTCCACATTTGCCCCTGATTCATTGAATGGTCTTGATTTGCGCTTTTCCCGTTGCTGCAGAATTCCGCAATGCCGCTGCAATTTTCCGTAACGCCCGCAAGCAGAGAAAGTTCTGTGCGGATTTTTTCGGCTTTGACTTTCAAGCGGCAGCGCAATGAACGTTGATAGTTCGAGTTAAAATTGGACGGATCTCGAAGAAATTCTTGTTCCGTTTTGCTGAGCATAAAAAAAATATGCCTTGAGCGATATTTAATCGCTCCTAAAGGTTTTCTTGCGGTAGTGGATATTTCAGGAAGCTTAAGAGCGTCAAAACACTAAGGCAAAATTGTTGAGCACTCTGAACCCGCGAATTGTTTTGAGTCCTAACGATCTTGCGATAGTCTTAAGGAATGCCGACCCATTTTTGATATACGGCTCCATGAAAGCTACTTGACCGGCATAGAGAATAAGATTTCTATTTTATTATTTTGTTTTTTATATGTTCTGATGATAAGATAAATCCTGATGAGCCTTCCTCTATGGGGGGTAAAATTTTGGAAGGCCTTGGTAACCAGATTAGCCGGTATCATAGTACAATTCTATGTAACCGCACTCTTGACACGTGTATGTCCTGGCTGGAATGAACCTATTTGTTTTGACACTATATCCTCTGATTCCTTTGGAAGCTGTAACTATTGCTGATAAATCTTTAGACTTTTTCATTGAACCACTGCATTTAGGGCAAGTTTTCAAGGTCGACATAGACAATTATTTTGGAGTAGATTGTATTAAACGCTTTCACAAAACGGAGAGATCTATCGCTAGGGGTTCTGATGATATGCTTTTGACCCATGATCTTTTTCCACTATTCCCAGATTTTGGAAGACCTTGAACTTTTTTGATAAACTCGAGCCCTATACTATTTATTAATATTGGATTCAGGTCATCTTTAATAAAGTGAATCTTAGAAGCTTGTTTTGAGTAAATGGTTGCTGGTCCAAATCCCGCCGAAGGCTCTAAATATCGAAACCGACTTGATTTGCATTAAAGGCTTATTTGGAAAAACGTTCTTATCCCATCAATGCAAGTAGTTGGACAAGAGAGAGGGGACATGTGGTTAACTTCTCGTTTGCTAAGCGCGAGATCGGTATTTTAGCCATTGTGCTTTTTGTTTCCTTTTTGATCAGGGTTCTTTTGTTTCCACAAAAAGGGTACCCGATTGACACGGGAGATTTTTCTTATTGGTTTAACGCTGCTGCTACGCATGGAATAAGAACATTTTATAGTGGTGGGGTTTTTGCTGATTATCCACCTTTTAATGTTTACATTTTCTGGGTATTCGGCTCTCTGGCAAAGGCGGCATCGATTAACATTTTGACTATGATAAAGTTGGTTCCTAACCTCTTCGATTTAGCCACCGCAGTATTGATTTACTTTTTTGTCAGAAAGCAATCCACTTTCAAACTTGCTCTCGTAGCAACTGCTCTTTACACTTTTAACCCAGCCGTAATCTTTAACGCGGCAGTATGGGGTCAATTTGACGCGCTTTACACTTTCTTTCTTGTTCTCTCGCTTGTGCTTGCGCTTAAATCTAAGCCTGAACTTTCCGCCGTTGCATTGGCAATTGGACTTCTTACCAAGCCACAAGGAATTGCTCTGTTGCCGCTTATTGCGTTTTTGATCTATAAGAAAGGCGGTTTGAAAAAGCTGTTATATTCTGTGGTTGTTTTTACCGCAACGGTTTTCTTGGTTATTCTTCCGTTTGAATGGAGCAATCCAGTGACTTTTTTGACCAATATTTACTTTGGAGCTTATGGAGGGTACGCGTACACTTCGATTAACGCCTTTAACCTATGGGGTTTGTATGGGTTATGGGTACCTGATGGAATCCTCAACATTGTGGGATGGGCGTTATTTGGTGCCTTTACAACTTTCGTATTGTTCTTTTTGCACAAGCGTTTTAAGGTTTCAGGCGATTCGCTCGCTGTTTTCTCTGCATTCATGCTTCTCTTTGCATTTTTTATGCTTCCAACAAGAATCCATGAGCGGTACCTGTTTCCAGCCATAAGTATGTTGGCACTGATGTTTCCGTTAATCAAAAAGGTACGCCCACTTTATCTAGCTTTAACAGCGACCTTGTTTGTCAATGAAGCATACGTTTTGTATTGGCTTAATGCTTCTTACCCTAATGCAGCTCCCAATTTGACTGGAGACCCAGTTGTTTTGGTGGTAAGCGCTATTAATTTATTGATGCTCGTATATGCTTCAATAATAATGTTGAACAAACGCACTTGGCTCAAAGGCGAACCTGCAGCACCAAATCAAACATTGGCTAGGAAGGAGCCAGCATGAACCTGAATCTTGACTTAAAAATTACCAAGAAAGATCTTGTAACCATAATTTTACTTTCAGTAGTTTTCTTCTCAATAGCTGTGGTGAATCTTGGCTTAACCCAATCGCCAACAACAACAGCTCAACTTACAGCGGGACAAGCCTTCTACCTTGATCTGGGCAGTTCAACCAACGTTAAGTCGATGGTTTTGCTGCTGAAACAGGGCGCGATGAACGTTACAATATCAACGGGATCCCCAGGCAACTGGCAGAATAACTCAATCAACAGTCTTTGGCCTTCTGCTACATCTGAGGATTATTACAAGTGGCATGAAGTAACTATTGGAGAAACCACTCAGTATTTAGAAGTTAACTTTAGCCAGGCAGGAAGCTTCCCCACAATAATCGCTGAGATAGCAATTATAGATCAAAATAATCAGCAAGTGACGATTAAATCGTTAAATGATGAGGGCAGCGGAAACCCAAACCTGCATAACCTTATAGACGAGCAAGGCATGGTTCAATATCCTTCAGATTACATGCAGAACACCTATTTTGATGAAATCTATTTTGTTAGAACAGCAGAGCAATACTTGCATTCGCAGTTACCATACGAATGGACTCACCCACCGCTTGGAAAACTGATTCAAGCCTCAAGTCTCTTAATTTTCGGTTTTAACCCGTTTGGATGGAGAATAATGGGCGTCATCTTTGCCACATTGATGATTCCGCTTATTTACTTATTTGGCAAAAAAATGTTTGGCACATGGATAGGGGGTTTTTCGGCTGCATTTCTGCTTACATTTGATTTCATGCATTTCACCATGGCGCGAATGGGTACTGCGGATACCTACATAGTCTTCTTTTCTTTAGCTTCACAACTGTTCTTTTTCATCTACGTCAAAAATGTTTTAGATAAAGGCTGGAAAACCAGCATTATACCATTGTTCTTTGCATTTTTCTTTTTTGCTTTAGGTTTTTCAAGCAAGTGGCTTGTTCTCTACGGATTTGTAGGGGAATTGTTGCTCCTAGTTGTTCTGAGGCTTAACGAAGTTAGAAAGCTCAAAAGCAATTTAACCTCGAAAATTTATGCATTCCTTGATCACCCATACTCTGTAATTGTTGCTTTCGTTTTAATGGCAATAGGGATTTACTTTTTAACTTACATTCCTGACATGCTTGCAGGCAGGTCATTCTTTGACGTAATAAACTTGCAGGGTCAAATGTACATTTACCACACAACTTTGACTGCAACTCATCCCTTCTCTTCGCCATGGTACAGCTGGCCTTTCATGTTTGATCCCATAAATAATGCAGTGCATGTTCCAGTTTGGCTTCAGTCAGCATCTCTCTCAAATGGACTCACCTCAACCATTGTCGTCATGGGCAACCCAGCAGTTTGGTGGATCGGCTTTGCCGCAATAATTGGGTTAACAGTTTATTATTTACCTAAAGTTTTCAGGAAGAATTTTAGTTTGAAACAGTACTTGCCAGCAATATTTTTAATAATCGTATTCTTTTTCCAGTGGATACCATACGTGCTGTTAACTAGAGTGATCTTCATCTACCATTTCTACTCGAATGTGCCAATTCTCTGTTTAGCGTCAGCGTTTGTAATAAGCAAATATTGGGGCAACAAATGGATGAAAATCTCAGCAATAGTCTACTTTGTATTGACAATTGCTTTTTTCATTCTGTTCTATTCAGTTATTTCAGGCGTACCCACAACAACCGCAACTATTGATAGTTTGAAATGGTTCGGAAGCTGGGTGTTCTAATTGGAGAAGGAAAATGTCTCTCAAGATAAAATGATAGTTTCAGTTGTTCTCCCAGCGTATAATGAAGTGGAAAAGTTAGAAGGCGCTGTGGCGAAGGTAACCCAAGCCCTGAAAGAGGATGGATACGCCTATGAAATTATTATTGCCGAAGATGGCAGTACAGACGGCACTGCTGAAAAGGCTGAACAGTTGGCGCAAAAACAAACCTATGTTAAGCACATTCACCGGGAGAAACGTTTGGGCAGAGGAACCGCACTTAACAATGCATTCAAGCATAGCAGTGGCAAGGTCTTTGTTTATATGGATTTGGACTTAGCCACCGACCTCAAGTACCTTAAGCCTCTTGTTGACGCAATAGCTGTTGAAGGCTATGACTTCTCAACAGGTTCAAGAATGTTGCCTGAAAGCAAGGTTCAACGTTCTCTAAGGAGAAGCATAAGCTCTAAAACTTACAATTTCCTTGTTCGACACATGCTTGGTTCTAAACTTAAAGACCACCAGTGCGGTTTCAAAGGCTTCAAGAAAGAACCAACTTTGAAATTGCTCGATGAAGTAGAAGCAACACATTGGTTTTGGGACACAGAAATGATGGTTAGAGCTTACCGCCACGGATACAAAATAAAAGAGATTGCCGTAGAATGGAATAGCGGTAGAGACACAAAGGTTAGCCTCTTTAAAGATTCATGGAACATGTTTCGGCAAATAATGGGACTTTGGTGGAAACTAAAAGTAAAACGTGAAAGCTAACGATTACGCCCGACTATCAGAATAAACGCTCTAGTCACCAAGGACAAGCCTGCTATCAGAATTATCCCAGCCCAAAATACAAACCATTCGCTCTGCAAGGTCATGTTAACAAGGTAAGTAATTATTAGGTAGCTTGTTCCGAGCCAAAAAACTAGATTTTCAATCGTTTCTGCTTTTCTTGCAATAGGCGAATGGAGCAAAATTCTGACCGTTAATATAACGATTTCTAAAATGCCTACACCAACGCTGAATTGAAATGCAGCATTATAAAGAAGCATGTGAGAAGCCGGACTTAATGGAGCTGGCAAAGATACGCTAGTTCCTGGAACTTGAGCAAGAGTGAGTGTGCTGAAAAAATTGACGAGGCTGCCCCAAACCCCAGTATCAAGGACGAAAACTAAAGCCAATATGATAAAAATGGCGCCGACATACAAGGCAGTAACCAAGCTTTCCTTTTTCTTATCGGTAAACGCTTGAGTACCTGACACTTCAGTCAAGCTATCGTCTCTTCCTATTCGAGTATAAAACGTTGACACTTGGCAAATATATCTTTCTATGTAAGAAAAAAGTACACATTTTAAATACTCAGAGCTGTAATCCGTAAAGTAGGAGCGAAATTGATGTCTTATTGTCCGAAATGCGGCAATAAAGTTGACGAAACAATGGCTTTCTGCCCACACTGTGGAGCATCACTAAAAGGAACCTCAACTCCAGGGCAAACACCTCCAACTCAACCTTACCAATATGAAAAAGCCGAAAAAAATGAGAAAAGAGAGAAACAGGAAAAACGTGCGCAACCTGAAAAAGGCGAAAAACAAGAGAAAAGTGAATACAGCTTTGTAGGCTATCTTATCGGAGGTTTAATACTTATCACTATAGGCATTTTCGCTTTGATAGATTTAACAAATCCTTTGAATTCAAGTCAAGACTTAGCCGCCATGTTGCTGATAATCGGCGTAATCATAATAGTTGGCGCCATATACATTGCCATCACAGCGCGAAAACGATTTCCATCTACTCACTCATCGGAGCAGCTTTCCTAAAAACAATCGGTAAACTCTATGTTCCAAAAGAGTTGATGTGTTGTTACGCCCGAATATTCGATAATAGTTTTTGCCAGCTGCTTCCACTAAATCACCGATATCATATCGGGGAAACATGCAGGAAGAAATTATTAGTCTGCCCCATTCGCCACGTTTAAGTTCATGCAGCATTTTAACGCCTTTGTCAGTCGCAACCTCAAAAAAATATGAATCATAATTGGGTGTTACGTATGGCAAATCGTCGAGTTGCTGGCCAAAGACGCCTTCAGTCGCAGTGTACATTTCCACTATCGGCACGTCACCAAAGTACGCTTTCAATATTGGACCCCATTTGTACTGAATTTTGCTCACGCTGGTGCAAAAGAGCGCCTGAAACTTCCACAGGTCGGCTGGTTTTTTCCCGTGCTTCCGCTTGATGTACCTGGCAAAAGACAAAATTACAGGAGTTACACCCATAGTGGCTGTAACATCTTTATTTAGCGCTTGTTGATAAACCAACTCAAAGCGTTTCTCCCAATCCTGCCTTCTAAGCTCAGCGCCTAAAGCGTCTATTTCTTCCTGTCGAGGCAATAGACTCACTCTATCAAACATTGGATTGAGTTTTGCATATGTTCCCGAGCTATAACCATAGTTAACTTGCTTTCCGTTATTGTCCATTGTATGGACATTTGATGGAAAATTTAGATTAAGAATTGATCCAATAAAAACTTGGTAGTTTTTTTTCTGTAATGCAAAGTTAACTATTCCTCTTGCCCCACAAGAATAAATTTGTTTTAGATGCGTTTGGGTTGCGGGCAAAACTTTGGATTTCCCCGTTGAGCCGCGGGTCATGACCCAACATTCGGCTGGTTCAGGCAAAATCGACCTATAGTTTCCTTCTCTGATTTGTTCTAGATAAGGAATAAGATCAGAATAATTGATTATGGGAAAGTTTGTTTTGTAATCTGAAATGTTCTTTATGCGTTGCGCGTTATGATTTTGTCCGTAGTCAGTGGAACTATACTTTTGAAGGAGCTCATTTAGTACTTGCTCTTGTGCTTTTTTCGGATTTGACAGCGATTCATACCAAGAATCAATAAATGGCTTTAGAATACTGTTGATGCTGTCTTCGTTGGGCATCATGTGACTCGCTGTTTAAATTTGTTATGAATTTGCTTATATGCTTCTCTATAAATAAATTAGTCAGCCAGAAACCTTGGTTATTTAAGGGTTGAAGTTTATGAGTGAAACAGTTCGTGCCACAGCTGACAAAATAAAAAAGTTGGAAGTTCAAGGAGCGAGAAACGTTGCGATAGCTGCAATAAAAGCTATGCAAACATTGGCAGAGCAGACGAAAGCAAAAAACAAATCCGCCTTCTTACAGGAGCTCAAGGAAGCTCAAGATTTGCTTTTTGAGTCAAGGGAAACTGAGCCTTTAATGAGAAATGCTGTGCGTTGGATAATCACTCAAGCCCAAGGAAGTAGCACCGAAAAGGTCGACGCTATTAGCCAAATGGTTTCTTCCAATGTTTGTTTGTTTTTGCAGAATCTTGAGGCTTCAAGAGAACGAACCGCGGAAATAGGTTCTAAACGAATTCAAGATGGCATGTTAGTTTTTACTCATTGTCATTCTTCAACAGTAACTCGAATGTTGGCCAAAGCCAAAGCTGACGGCAAAAACTTTAGCGTCATATGTACCGAAACAAGACCTGCCTTTCAAGGTAGAATAACCGCTCGAGAAATGATCAAACTTGATATCCAAACCTTGTTTATTGTTGATTCAGCCGCGCGCTCCTATATGGGAGATGTTGACCTCGTTGTGGTAGGTGCGGACGCAATTTCTTCTGAGGGCAATGTGGTTAACAAAATTGGAACCAGCAGCATAGCAGTTTTAGCCAATGAAGCTAGAAAGCCGTTGTATGTTGTTTCGGAATTGTTAAAGTTTGATCCAGCAACTCTGTTTGGAGAGTATGAAGGGATTGAACAGCGGACTCCCAGTGAAGTTTGGAAAGAAGCTCCCGAGAAACTTTCCGTGCGAAATCCAGCGTTTGATGTTACCCCAAGTCGCTATATTCACGGAATAATCTGCGAGGAAGGAATAATTGCTCCTCAATCAATAGTTGAAACGGTAAACCGAAGCTATCCGTGGGTTTTCAAGCCAATTTAAGCTTTCCAATGCTCTAGCGCGGCTTTAAGTTCTTCGTGTGTTTTAGCGTAGTCTTCAAGCGTCGATCCTTTCAGAGTTGCATCTACAGATTGCCGCATGGCTTTGGCTCCGGCTACTGTTCCATCTGGATGCCCGTGTATTCCGCCACCTGCTTGAAGCACTACATCGTTACCAAAGGTTTCAAGCAATGAAGGCACTAATCTAGGGTACAATCCTCCTGAGGCAACAGGTAAAACAGGCATTAATTCACCCATTTCAGCTTTGCAAGCACTTATGTTCTCGAGTACCTCAGCTTTAGTTTCAGACATCTTACCTACAACAGTTCCAACGTGGAGTTGATCCACGCCGATTATTCTTGCGACTGTTGCTATGGGGCGCATTGCAATACCGTGTTTTTGGTTCTTTGTGAAAGCAGCGTGTCCTGCTCTGTGCGCGTGAATTACTAGTTTGCTGTTTTGGTCTCTTAGGGTTTGTAGTGCGGACCATCCACAGGTCAGGATATCAACCATGACATATTCGCCGCCCTGATTTACGACCTCGTCGGCGCGTTTCAGCATAAGGTTGGTTTCGGCTGTGATGTTTATCATGTAGACTTTGCGTTCGCCCGTTTCATTTTGCGCTTTGTCCCGACTTTCCAAAGTCTGGATGAGTCGATCTTCAAAGAGATTGAATTTTTGGCTGCTTAAATTTTCGTCGTCTTTAACGACGTCGCAGCCGCCACTCCAAGCGTCATAGGCCACTTTTGCGTGGTCTTTCGTGCTTAATCCGAGTTTAGGCTTAATTATTGTGCCTACAAGTGGGCGTTTCGGAATTTTTAGGAGTTTGCGTATCCCAGCTATTCCGAAAGCAGGACCTTTGAAACTCTTGAGCAATTCCTCAGGCATTTTAATGTCAAGGAGCCGCAAGTTTTTGAGGGCTTTTAAGCCAAAAACATTTCCTGCAACACTGCTCAGTATGTTTGGCATATTGGCTGGCTCAAAGAGTTCAATTGGATAAGCAATTTTAGCTACGTTGCCTTCTATGCTGTAAACGTGGGCTGCCAATTTTTTCACATAAGGCTTCTCAGTGGTGAGTTCTGTCCATGTACCAACAGAGCTTTCAGCAGCAACTCCGCCTGCAGCCTCTTTAATGCTGATGCCTTCAGGTTCCAAATAAAAAGTACATATTAAATCGGTTTCTTTTAACTTGTAATTTGAATTAACAAAATCAAGATACTTCAAGGTTTTCGTCTCAAGCTATTGTGACTAGTTTTTGCTTAAAATCTTTAACTATTTCTGGCGACATCAAATAGTCATGTTGGTCTCAAAATGGAGTTAAATGTTGAAGTCTTAATGATAACTACAGGCGGCAGCAGAATAGCCGTATTAAGCGATGAAACCGCCAACCTGCTGGGTGTGCACAGCTCCGACAGAATTCGCATTGTCTACGGCAAAAAAGAAATGATTGCCATAGCCAATATCGCACCGTATTTTCCAAAGAAGCGGATCGGACTTTACCAGGAAACGGTCGAGGCGCTGGGAGTGAAAGAGGATGAGACTGTCAATGTTCAGTTGGCGTCACTTCCTGAATCATTGTTTAATGTTCGTGCCAAGTTGCATGGAGAACGGCTGCGCGAAAAAGACGTTTTTGGCATTGTAAATGATGTGGTTGAGCGACATCTGAGTAATGTTGAGATAGCCGCATTCTTGACAGCTCTTAGCATACATGGCTTGAGCACTGGCGAAAACGAGGCGTTGTCAAGGGCTATGGTTGCGACAGGAAAAACTATTGATTTCGGCAAGGGACCCATTCTTGATAAGCATAGCGTGGGCGGAATTCCTGGCGACAAAACCAGTATGCTCGTTGTGCCTATTGCGGCAGCGGCTGGATATACAATTCCTAAAACGTCCTCACGTGCTATCACTTCGCCTTCAGGAACTGCAGACAGGGTGGAAACTCTTTGCCCAGTAAATTTAGCCATTAACGAGATTAAGGATGTCGTTGCAAAAACCAACGCCTGTCTCGTTTGGGGTGGCGCTTTGGATCTTGCTCCAGCAGATGACCTTTTCATTCAAGTTGAGTACCCCTTAGGCATTGACCCTATGCTTTTGCCTTCGATTCTTAGCAAGAAAAAAGCTATGGGAGCAACACATGTTGTTATAGATATTCCCACTGGGATGGGCGCTAAAATCAAGACCCGAACTGAAGCATACACTTTGGCGTCTGATTTTGTTGATTTGGGAAAACGGTTAGGCCTAAACATTCAGTGTGCCTTGACTTTCGGAGATCAACCTTTAGGCTATTGCATTGGTCCTGCCCTTGAAGCTTGTGAAGCACTAACAACTCTTATGGGTGGTGGTCCACCTGACCTGCGAGATAAAGCGGTTAGTCTTGCTGGCATGCTTTTCGAGATGGTTGGAGATGAAAATGGTCATAGTAAAGCGGAGGAGATGCTTGATTCAGGCAAAGCTGAGAAAAAGATGCGCGATATTATTGCTGCTCAAGGTGGAGATCCAACTGTTAAACCCGATGATTTACCTGTGGGCGCTGAAAAGGCAGAGGTAAAGTCTGAGCACAGTGGAAAAGTGATTTGGCTAAGCACTGAAGACATTGTGCGGATAGCTCGTGAAGCTGGAGCACCCAAAGAGAAGGGGGCTGGCCTTGTGTTACATTCAAAACTTGGAGATTCTGTACATAAGGATCAAGTATTGTTTGAAATTTATGCTGAGAGAAACAGCAAGTTAGCTTCCGCGCTTGAGCTGGCCAATCAATTATCGCCTATCGTTCTGACTAAGAAACCTGCTGAAAAAATGATTTTGGACCGGGTACCTGAGAAGTTTGCACATGAGAAAAGTTTTAGCCTCGATAGATAAAACTTATGCGCAGATGGCACGATTTAGTAACAGAATTTGAGAGCTCTCTAAGTTGTACTGCCAGAAAGTCAGGTTTGGAATATAGATGTTCTGAAACCCAATTCATTTTAAACAGGATTAATAGGGGTCGACGGGGCGGTAACCTTTCGCGATTTTCTTAATAACGCTACTTTCTTTCGGCGTTTGGTGTTTGTTTTCACTCGAAAAATGATTCCATGAGTGTTTTGATAGTACTTGTTTCCTTTATTTCTCAAGATAGTCTCAACCTTTTATTTACTATTGTGACATGATTATTTGAGGATGCCTATTGATATTTTTTATTAAACATGAAATATAAAAAAACTCCGCCCTTTAATAACAAGTTTATGTTGCCGTCTGCTTTCTAATTCTAGAGTGGTTATAAATATGAACGCAAAGCAATTCTTCAGAATCGAAGTTAGCACAAGTTGGGGACATTTGATTAGGGAAAGGAAGACGCCGACTAAAGACGAAGAGAAAGTAAGAGAAGCAAGAAGGGCTTATCGCGATGGAATTAAAGAAGCATGGGACATTTACACCCAAGACAACACGATAGTAAAGGAAGCAAAGAAGACTCTTGACTCAGCAATAGACCAAGCATACAAATTATACTTGCCTGAACATGGAGAGAAAATGGGACAATCAGAATATGAACAGGCAACCAAACTCTATTTCAAAACTTTATACAAAGTTCACCGCAAGTTTGCAGACACGATTGGACAAATTTGGGGTGTTTTCATGAAAGACATGGACACTTCTCAAAGACTAACCAAGAAAAATACTTAGAAACAGAACCAAAATCCTATTCATTCTCCATAGTCTCATAGTGCAAGACCATGCGACTTTCAATGGGTATCCGAAAACATCAATCTAAAATAGATGGTGGGGAACTTCTTTTGGTCGCAAATTAGTAATTCAATCCTCATTCCCAGTTTACATAAATAAATGGGAAAAAGCTGATGCTAAAATCGAAAGAATAAATGCTTTAAACAAACAAATAGCCGTATCTCTTTTTGGATTATTCGCTATAGTTGCCGAATTCTTGTCTCAAAATGTCTTGAGACGAATTTTTACGTTTAAGCTGTGGCTCTGTCACAGAACCCCATAATGAAAAATTGTAATCTTCTTTTTCATCTGGATATTGAGTTTGCAAATTTGTTTCGACTTCACGACCCATAGAATCGCTATAAATATCTGTTTTTTCAAGTTTATTGGTTTTTTTTGCTTGATTACGTTTTTGGTCTTGTTTAGCAATTTGGCAATCAATTAAATTCTTTTTCTCTTTTTGCTTAATTCGCCAATTCCTCGCATATTCCGCACTTTTAGCCTTATCTTGAATGGTCAATTACACCTGCAAAATTCTTGACAGTATTCTCTGCATAATATTCTACATTTAAACTTTGTTATTGCAGGTTTATGGGCGTTCCAGCTCTGGACGATTTGTTCCATGGATAGAACTAAAAGGTTACTCAACAAGAGCACACAAATGCCCCATGTGTGAAAAACGGGCGGCGCCTGAAGTTAAAGAGAACTAATTTTTTTGTGAATTACGAGAGTGGTATTCTTTAAAGAGCGCGTGATGTGGATGTTTCTATGACCCTGAGGATTTCTTTTCTCAAATCTTCCGCAGATTGCTCTCCATTTGCCTTGCTTATTTTTTCTGCTAACGCCGTATCTTTAACTGTACATTCTATCCATTTTTGGAAGTCTTTGCGTTGAAAATGGAATGCGATTGACTCTTTTGGAATAATTGGTAGCTTCGCGGCGAACTCGCTGAGATTGGTTGCAGTTATTCCAGTATAGTTACCAATGGCGGTGTAGAAGTGGAAGCCGTTTTCAAAGGAAACTGTTGCGAGAGGCTTTATGATAGAAGGTTTTGTAATTAGTTTGTTTTTAACCTGAACTTTTTTTGACATGGTTGAAACACTCGCACCTCTGTGCCGCAATTATTATTAAATCTATTGTATGAATTTGTATATTTATGTAAATTATAAGAAAAACCGATAATTTTTTGAATTTCGATTCCAAATTCTTGCTATAATATTGAGAAATATACATCAAATACAAAGGAATACAAAAAGGGAAATCAAAAAATTAAACGAATACTTGAACATACCCTAAATCAAAAACAACGCAAAACAGTCTATTCAGAAATGGCAATTTCATTGTTGTTGTTCCTTCAGAAAAACGATATCAAATCAGAGCTAACAAGAATTGTGATTGTATCTTTTTGACGTTTGTTGAAGCCCTTTGATGTCCTTTGACGGAAAGTGACGATTGTTGATGAATGGTGACGAATATTGACGGATCCTGCAGACAGTATAAGCCCTAAAGCAAAAAAGCAATCTGAAACAACATGTTCAAAAATGGCAACACATCTGTTGTTGTTCTATCAAACAGTTTATTTTGCATTTAGAACACAACCTAACGCCTTGATCAATAAAAGAGAAAAAAATACTAACAAGTTTTAGTGTGCGATTGCTCCGCCTATCAAACCGCCGACTGCGGCTACTATGCCCGCAAATATCGCCAGAACGATTGCAACTACGCCTATTGCGAAACCTGCTAAGCCTCCAAACAATGCGCCTGCAATTCCACCAATGAGCCCTCCGACGATTGCTAGTCCTAAGAAAGCCAGAATCGCTATTAATATGCCGCCGAAAATGCCTGCAAGAAAACCAGCTATTAATCCTCTGCCAATCCCTCGAGCTATCAGTCCGGCAACCAAGCCGCCGATAAATCCGCCCACCAAGTGACCAATGCCAGGAAAAAGAAAAGCAATAACAACCGTTACCAAAAACCCAACAAAAGCACCTAGCCAAATACTTCCCAAATCTTTTTCACCACCTGTTCAAACAAGTTCAAGCCTGATTGCCTATAAATTTTAGCTATAGAAAGAATCAAGCGATTAATTTGATAATACTTTGTTGGTGTAGCTACACAATTACAAAAAAATTAAGCAGAAGTCTTCCAAGCTGGTGGAATGCACGCTATGATTAACTGTGCCATCATTTTTAAGGTCGTCTATGCGCTAATTTTAATAGAGTGATTTTCCAAACGTATGTTGAAAATAAGAAGATGGGGCAGTTTCTAGGGTCTGGACTATGGTTTGTTCCGCGTGGGTACTACTTAAAAAAACATTCAGCTTAACGTTGATGCTTAATTCATTTATCACTTTAGCTACTATAACTGGAATTTTATATGGTTTCTACTTTCACGCGTGGAGGTCATATTCTCCATATCTCATCGATGGAAACTTCTTTCTACTTGCCGCTGCAGCAGCACTCATTAACGTTTTTCCAAGCGCAAGCATAGGTAGATGTTTGCATACTGGTCGATTATGGTTTCATCATTATGTTTACGGTTTTTTCGTTTTAATAGTTGCATCAATTTTCATAGTTGCCTTTACAACTGTGCCACTAGATAGACTCTTTATAATAAATTCTTCAAACGTGGCAGTCAATGCAGGAAGATTCTTCGTTTTGACTGGCCTAGTTTTATTCTTAGATGACCTTCCAGACGTTTCAAAAGGGATAGAATCCGCTCTAAACAAGGTCAAATCGAAAGCTTATCAGATAAGAAAAGCACTCCACATAACTCAATTAATTTCTGGGATAGCTACATTTTACGTTTTTCTAACAATTGCGCTCTCTTCGGTTGAACATCATGCATTAACTGTTTCCAACTTCCTTACGATGGGCACTCTGTTGATAACAAGCATTACTGCCGTTGCTTTCGTCAAAAGAAAAGCTTGGCTAAAAATCAAAGTTGCAGAATAGTTTTTTCATCGTTTTTTGTTTTAGGATCACTTTTCCGATCTCTTCTGGTTGCTGGCATGAATATTTGTTATGAATTTCATAAGTTGCAATATGACGGTTAAGTTGAGGAAACCTACCAATTAGAACTATAGGTAGTTGCCTGACTTCATCATTCACTTATGATAGTGCTCCAAGCATTTTTTCATATATTTTGAAGCTTGTTTCTTTATAGCAACTTCAACTGGTAATTACGAAAGAAAGTCATTTTATGTTAATTAGCAATCTTTTAAATAGCTTGTATTTCCAATTGAAACGGTCATATGGCTACTAATACGTTTTCCCCTCAAAGAATAGCTCACAAAAGGCTTTTTCTCCCTGCGTTGGGACTTTCAGTCTTTTCCGTTTGGTTGATAACGGTTACGTTCGAACTGCTTTTGATTAATATCGCCAGTTCGTTTCACGTGCAAGTGGGGACAGCCGGTCTTGTAGCTGCAGTTGGTTCAATTTCAGGGATAGCTGCGGGATTGTTACTCTCTTTTTTGAGCGTTCGCTTCAATCACAAACTCTTCTTGCTAATTGGATTGTCATTTACCTGTTTAGCTGCAGTAGGCTTTTTTTTGGCGCCAACCTTCGATTATGTTTTGTTAACAAATATTGGTGTAGGTACTGGAATAGCTATGGTTACCGCTATGGCTTACTCATTGATAGGAGAATTTTATCCTATTGAAAAAAGAGGCAAAGCCATTGGCTGGATGGTAGCAGCTTCAACTTCATCATTTGTAATTGGAGCCCCAATCATCGGAATAATTGCAAACATCGGAACATGGCGTGCAACAATGATTTGGTTCTCATTACCAATTACCTTAGCAAGCTTAGTTTTAGCATTGCTTGTCATCCCAAAAGATTCAGTTGAGCAACAGATTTGCCAGAAAGAACCCTTTTTCGCCGGTTGCAAACAAGTTTTTTCAAACAAATCTGCAACTGCCAGTTTATTCGCCAATATGCTTGCTGTTGCTGAAGGATCTATCGCATTTTATGCTGTTTCTTTTTTTATAAATCAATTTGGTACAAGCATATCCGTGGGGTCCATTATTATTTTGGTCGGTAATGTTCTGTCGGCTGCGGGGGGTGTAGTGGCTGGTTTATTTGTGAATCGTATTGGTCGAAAATCTTTAGGCTCTTTCACTGGTTTGGCAGCAGCTTTGCTCACGTTAACGTTTACTTTTATGCCTAGCTTTGCGTTGTCATGGGGTTTGAATGCTCTTCGGTTTTGGTTTGCTGGAATGGCTTCTACGGCTCTTGGCAGCTTAGTGATCGAGCAAGTTCCAAAATTCAGATCGACAATGACCTCTCTTAATGTCACTTTTATAAATTTAGGAATGCTAACGGCATCGATAGCTGGCGGAATAGCTCTCGACATCTATAGCTACCAAACATTAGCTTTAATTTTAGGAGGCTTAGGTGTCGCAGGCACAGCTATCTGGGTTTTCTTGGTTAAAGACCCGTGCAAAACACAAAAAACAAACTTTGGAAAATAAAAATGTGATTTTCGCTTTAGTTTCGCCATAACTTTTCTAAACTGTGTTAAACCTTTTCTGACTTTCTTTGACTTATTTTAACTTTTCTTGATTTTTTTTGATCAACTCGCAAACAATTCCAGCTCTAAATCAAAAAAACAATCGGAAACAAGCTTTTCAAATTCAAAATAAACCAAAGTGTCAAAAAATGTCAAATCATGTCAAATCGTGTCAATTTATGTCAAATAATGTCAAAAAATGTATCAACCTGCAACCAATTCAAACCCTAAAACAAAAAAGCAACCCAAATCACAAAGGAAAAAATCTCGCCCAAAAACACCAATAAAAAAATACACATAGCATTGAGAAAACACCCAAAAAACAAACTCTTCTTTAAAAAATTCAAGACAAACACAAAAAATGAAAAATTAAATGACTGCTTCAAAAAAGAGACAGAAGAGCTTATTTCTTGTTCATCAGGTACTCGTGCATAGCTTTTGCTGCGCGTTTGCCAGCGCCCATTGCGCTGATGACTGTAGCTGCTCCTGTTGCAACGTCCCCGCCTGCGTATACGCCGTCAAGGCTGGTTTTGCCTACTTCGTTAACGCATATTGTTCCGTGTCTTGGGTCGCTTTGTAGACCGCCTGTGGTTCGCTGTATTATAGGGTTTGGGGTTTGGCCGATGGCAATGATTACTGTGTCAACATCCATGGTGAATTCTGAGCCTGGAACCTCTTTTACGCCTCGTCTGCCTTTTGCATCGGGTTCGGTTAGTTCCATTGCGATGCATTTCATGCTTTTAACCCAGCCGCTCTCGTCACCATAAAATTCGACCGGTGCACCGAGAAACTTGCAGACTAATCCTTCTTCTTCTGCATTCTCAACTTCTTCATGCCTTGCTGGTAATTCTGCACGTGAACGCCTATAGAGTAAGCATACGTCAGAGCCAAGACGCATACTGCTTCTTGCACAGTCCATAGCAACGTTCCCTCCGCCGATGACTACAACGTGTTTACCTATGCGTATTGGAGTGTCGTAGTCTGGGAATTGGAAGGCTTTCATGAGGTTGACGCGTATTAAGAATTCATTAGCTGAGTAAATTCCGCCAAGGTTCTCTCCAGGACACCTAGTAAACTGTGGCAAACCTGCACCACTCCCTATGAATACAGCATCATAACCATTCTTCATAAGTTCAGGAATAGTATGAATTCTGCCAACAAGATTACCTAGACGCAAGTCTACGCCAAGCTTCTGGATGTAAGTGATTTCGTTTTGTACAATTGCTTTCGGTAAACGGAACTCTGGAATACCATAAGAAAGCACACCGCCACCAACATGTAACGCTTCAAACATGGTTATGTCATGACCGAGTTTTACAAGGTCTGCTGCAACCGTTAATCCTGCAGGACCAGCACCAACCACAGCCACTTTTTTGCCTGTAGCTGGATCTTTAGGTGGAATTGCATAACCGTTATCCCGTTCCCAATCTGCCAAGAACCGTTCTAAGCGTCCTATGCTGATGGGATCACCCATTTTGCCGATAACGCATTTGCTTTGACATTGAACTTCTTGAGGACACACACGTCCGCAAACCGCGGGCAACGCATTCTTGGTTTTGATTGTTGCTATGCCTTCAGCGTATTTCTTTTCACGAATACATTTGATAAATTGTGAAATAGGAACCTCCACAGGACAACCAGTTCTGCACTGGGGATTTGGACATTGCAAACATCGACTTGCTTCTTCTTGTGCTTCTGCTTCGGTGTAACCTAACGCAACTTCACTAAAGTTTTTAGCGCGTACCTTAGGTTCTTGCTTTGCCATTTCAACGGCTTTCTTATTTAATTTCGGTTTAGGCTTTGCTTCTGCCACACTTACAACCTCCACTCATTTCCCACAATACTGAACTTGTTCTTTCTTCAGGAAGCATTGTACGTTGACGAAGAATTAACTCGTCAAAGTCAGTTTTGTGACCGTCAAATTCTGGTCCATCCACACAGCCAAACATCATTTTGCCGTCAACTGTAACTCGACACACACCGCACATGCCCATACCGTCAATCATGATGGGTGTTAAAGTTACAACTGTCGGAATGTTATACGGCTTGGTAATTTCGCTAACGTCTTTCATTAGGATAACTGGACCCATAACCACGCAGCGGTCAAACTTCTCCGTTTTCAAAAGCTCTTTGAGGAAATCTAAGCCTTTGTAGCCTTTTGAACCATCGTCTGTTGCAACGTAAACTTTGTCGCTTAGGGCTTTTGCTTCGTTTTCCATCATTATAAACTCTTTAGTTCGTGCGCCAAGAATTGTGGTAACTTTGTTGCCTGCTTCTTTCATAGCTTTTGCCTGCAACAACAATGGTGCAATCATCACGCTTCCGCCAACACATAGAACTTTGCCGAAGTTTTTCACTTCAGATGGATTACCAAGTGGACCAGTAACGTTATCGATACATTCGCCTTCGTTTAAAGTGCCAAGCAATTTAGTGGTTTTGCCGACTTCATGGAAAGCAAACGAAACCGTTCCTTTGGCTATGTCGTATCCACATATCGTTAACGGTATTCGTTCCCCAGTTTTGCCGTCTATTACTATCAAGAACTGCCCAGCTTGCGATTTAGATGCAATATCTGGAGCTTCAACTTCAAACAATTTTATTTTTGGAACAAATTCTTTTTTACTTACTATTTTGTACGTTTCGTTGCCGCCTCCACTAATACTTCTCTTTTAGGTAATGCTGAAATCTTTTTGTAGAACGCATCCAGTTTCTCATTGAATTCACCCTCACATCTGGGTGATTCTTCGTAAAGTTCGAATCTGTCAAGCAGACCATTCTTTTTCAATACGTTCATCATAACCGACAAGTTGCGTTCTGCAGTGGCTCTGCCTTCTTGAAGCTTGCAATCTTTAGATGAGCATACAACAGCCATTACACCGTCGAAACCACAGTTTAAAGCGTTGACAACATGAACTGGATCTAAAGATTTGAAACATGGAACTTCAAGAGTCAACACATTTTTACCTTCAAACAATTTGTTGGGATTGTCTAAATTAGAGAATTCTGACCACTGGCATACAAAAGCTAGAACTGCTGGAACGTCGCTTTTAGCTTTCAACTTTTGCGCTGAAGTATTGTAACGGTTAAGAACATTTTCAAATTCGAACCCTTTTACTTGAATAGCGTGATGAGGACAAACTAGCTGACATGCGCCGCAACCAACACATTTCTCCTCGTTTACTTTCGGGGTGGCAAAGGATTCAAATTCAATTGCTTTGTATGGGCAGATAAAGATGCATTTGTCGCATCCTACACATGTCTGCACGTCGTAAACTGCTTTGCGAGAAAATTTAACAACTCTAACAGCGTTTTCATCATAGCCTAACTGTTTAAGAACGTCTCGGGCTAAAACGAGTCTTCGCGTGTTTATCTTTGTGCCTTCTTTATATCGGCAAAATGGATCTTCACATTGAACCGAAACAATATTTTTCATGCCTAAACTCAGCGCTTCAAAAACGAAGTCGGTTGGAACTCTGCCGGCACAGGGCAACCGCAAAGCAATGTAGTTGTTGACCTTTAATCCTTGTTCTTTGAAGATATCTTGGACTTCGCCTGTGGAAGGTGAGTTTCCTCGGCACATTAAAACAAGCGTATCAACGCTGTTCTTGGTTTTTGCAAGTGCCTCTTTGACATAGGTTGAAAGATTATCGTAAGCGTAATAGTTCATTTTTATGGCTGAACTTGGGCACGCACTGTAGCAGATGCCGCAAACCTGGCAATCTTGGCTGTTAATTTCAACTTTTCCTGTTGAATCAGCTTTTATGGCTTCGTAAGGGCAAATTGATTTGCATACATAACATCGGCTACACAAGTCTTGATCGATTTCGACTACAGCGAGACATTTTTCACTCATTTTGAAACCTCTTTCTTATACCGCTGCTACTTTAAACTTAAAGGTAGCTTAAAGCCTATTGAAAACATGAAAAGCGGTTTAGAATGATATAATTCTTTCTGTCAAGTTTTGCGGAAAATCAATATAACTTCAATTAGAAGGCTTTTTTTGACTGGTGACTTTGGCACTAAATACTTTATTTCATTTGGTTTGAGACGGAAGCAACTCAACTTTTGCTTTTCTTATTGCTTTGTTGCGCCGGCTACTTTAGAGGCTTTTTCCCTAAGGTCCTCTGTTGCATAAAGTTCAATTTTTCCGCAGTTTGGACAAACGAAAACATACATAGGAATCATGCTTTCGCCAAGTTCTGCCCATTCCCCAAAGAGCAACTTCATTCCACCGCTGGTTCCCCCAACTCTGAACTGAGCCGAATAGACAAACTGAGCGTTTTGGCCGCAAGCACTGCATTTTCTAATATTTCCACTCATGTGAGTTTACACCTACAGGTACATTCATTCACCGTTTTTGTTAAATAATTTGGGATAAGAAGCAAAAACTATCTGCTTTATTTTCTGTAATATGGACGCTTAATGTAATTGTACGCTTCAAGGGCTGCAGTGATGCCTTGGCCAACGGCTGTCCCAACTTGTTTAATCAGCTGATTAGTCACGTCGCCTGCCGAAAACACTCCAGCGAGATTTGTTTGTTGTCTCATGTCAACTTTGATGTAGCCATGATCGTCGGTTTCAACCCCAGCGGCTTTCGCAAGCTGGCTGTTAGGTGCTTCTCCGATTTGCACGAAAACCGCATCAACTGACAATTCCGTGGTTTTATTTGTTGTATTATCGATTAAAGCTACTGATTTTACTTGTTTGTCTCCTTTAATTTCTTGAATTTCAGTGTTCCACATTATTTTTACATTGTTTTTTGACGAGATATCTGAAATTAACGATTCTTCAGCTCTAAAGGCTTGCTTTCTATGAATTACGATAACTTCTGAAGCAAGACCTGAAAGGTAAATCGTAGTTGTGCAAGCTGTGTTTCCGCCGCCAACAATAAGCACACGTTTACCCTTAAAAAAGGGTCCATCACAGACACCACAGTAACTTACTCCTTTCCCGCGGAATTCGCGTTCTCCTTTCGCGCCGAGTTCCTTGTAGTGTGAACCCGTCGAAAATATCACAGCTTTGGCTTCATATGTTGCACTTGAGGTTTTAACAATTTTTTTTTCGCCCATAAGCTCTAATTCTGCTACTGGCTCCAAATCATGAATGTTTGCACCAACTTTTTTGCAGTGGGAAGTCATTTTTTCTGCAAGATCTCCACCGCTAATCTCTGCAAAACCTGGATAATTAACCACTAACGAAGCATCTGCAATTGTTCCACCAGCAAGTTTTTCTTCTAAAATTAAAGTTTTTAATCCGCTTCGAACAGCATAAATTCCTGCTGACAAACCTGCTGAGCCAGCACCAATTATTATGACATCGTAAGTCTCCATGTTAATCAACTCTTGCTAGTAAATATTGAGATTAGTGTAATTTATGAATTGTTCGATTGTTTCCGGTTGATCTTTCTTTTTTTGAAACCGAAAAATCTTTAGCCAATAAATAGATAAAGCTGAAATCGTTTAGTTATATCAGCAATTTTTGAAGGCGCAAATTTTGGCTAGATACAGATGTACAATTTGCAATTATGTTTACGATGAGGTAAAAGAAGGAAAGAAGTTCAGCGAGTTACCTAAAGAATGGGTATGCCCAGTTTGTGGAGCCCCCAAATCAGTTTTTGTCTTGTTAGCCGAGCAAGCAGAAGAGAAAAAAGTCGAGCACACAGTTTCAGAAATTCTCATAAGCCAAATTGCCGAGTGGGGTGTCCAATATGTTTTTGGTATTCCAGGCACTTCAACATTAGGGATTGTGGATGCCATTCGTAAGAGCAACGGCAAAGTAAAGTATTTGCAGGTACGTCATGAGGAGACTGCTGCGTTTATGGCCTCAGCCTACGGGAAACTTACCGGGCACGTCGCCGCGTGCTTAGGAATTTCAGGTCCTGGAACTACAAATTTAGCTACTGGCTTGTACGATGCAAAGTTGGATCATTCCCCTGTTCTAGCGTTAACTGGAATGGTGCCTAGACCCTTAATGGGTTCAGGTTCAATACAAGAGGTAGATCAATACGCTTTTTTCGAGCCCTTATCCGTTTTCAATAGTGTCTTAATGTCTGAAAGTCAAACGACATCGCTGGCTACTTTAGCCATTAAACATGCACTTTTAGATCAAGGCGTTGCCCATATTGGAGTTCCCAATGACGTTCAGAAGCTTCCTTATGAAGCGGAGATTCTGCCGTTCGAAGGAAGAATGCCAAATCTTGCTTATGGACAGGAAGAATGGCTGATTGAAAAAGCAGCAACAGTCATCGACCAAGCGGTCAGACCAGTAATTCTTGCGGGATTTGGAGCAAGAGGACAAGGGAATAAACTGCTAAAATTGGCAACAAAGCTTTCAGCGCCCATAATCACAACTTTTAGATCAAAAGGCGTCGTCGACGAGCATGAACCACTGGATGTTGGGTGCCATGGCGGAGTCGGCTCCACTGCTGCAGGACAGCTTATGCAAAAAGCTGATTTGCTAATAGCAATTGGAAGCTCATTTTCAGATTTATCATTGATTCCGAAGAAGAAAACTGTGCAGATTGATATTAACCCTCTAATGATTGCACGCAGATACCCCGTAGAAGCAGGCTTACTTGGTAATAGTGCAATATTGATTCCGAAGTTAACAGGGAAAGTTCAAGAGAAACAGAATCCGGACTATTTAGCCGAGATTGCCAAGTTGAAAGATGCATGGCTAAACCAACTTGAAAAAGAAGCCGATCCAAACATGAAGCCGATTAGACCACAATACATCTTCAAAGTTTTAAATGAGAAAATTGCCGAAGACGCCGTAATTTCGTTAGATGTGGGTGAAAATTGCTGGTGGTTTGGCAGGGACTTCATGATGAAAAAGACCCAGAAGATGGTGATGAGTGGCAGTTTGGCAACTATGGGGTTTGGTTTACCTGGAGCTATGGCAGCTGCGTTAGCTTATCCGAACCGCCAAATCATTTGTTTGACGGGTGA
Source organism: Candidatus Bathyarchaeota archaeon (assembly GCA_963833575.1). GTDB lineage: Archaea > Thermoproteota > Bathyarchaeia > Bathyarchaeales > Bathycorpusculaceae > Bathycorpusculum. Next base: position 491,476 of record CAWHXY010000004.1, read on the forward strand.
CGGCGGCTTAACCATGGTTTTAGGCGACTTTTTAACAGCTTTGAAATATCGATTACCAGTCAAAGTTTTTGTAATTAACAATAAACGGTTAGGAATGATTATGCAAGAACAAAAAGTTGAAGGTTACGAAGGCTGGCAAACCGACCTCTACGACTATAATTTCGCTGACTTCGCGGAACACTCAGGAGGAGTAGGCATTAAAGTTACTGAACCAAACGAGCTATCTGCAGCAGTTGACAAAGCGCTCGCAACCAACAAGCCAACGATCGTTGATATTGACACTGACCCCAGAAGATTTCTAACATAGGTGAATTTTATGTCAACGCATCCGGGAACAACATTCGCTTTCGTCATGTCATTGATTGGAGGCGTAATTATATTTGTAGCCAGCACAGTGAACCTTGTGTGGTTTCTTTCAGGCGCCCAAAACTTTGGCGGATTCGGAAATTATATGCGAGGATTCATGGATGGAAACCATAATTTCATGGGCAACTATGCAAGCTCCAATAGTTTTCTAGCAGGGATTTCAGTAATTGCATTGGTTTGTGGGGTCATCGTTTTAATTGGTGCCTTAATGCTAAGAGTTCAACCTCGAAATCATACAATTTGGGCCATAATCATCGTTGTTTTTTCAGTCATTAGCTTTGTCGGAATGGGAGGCTACTTCATAGGTGCCATACTGAGTTTGATCGGCGGAGTGTTCGAGTTAAGCATCAGACAAATACATCAATAACACACTCAGTGATTGTTCTGTAATTTTTTGTTTTTTTATAATATCCTCAGGAGTTAGAACGCGATTTATCGATTTATCAAGAGCTTTTGAATTTAGTGTTAATTGTGAAAGGAGAACAACAACAGTTGGTGGGTGCACCGGATTTTGTTCTTCTCTTGGTAGAAGGAGGAGGACAATCACAGGGTGCACCGCGCCTTCTTCTTCTCGGGATTTGTCGAGAAAGAAGAAGAAACTTCGCAGGGGCACACTTTTTCTTCTACCCGTTTGGAGTTGTTCAAAGAGTTTCCGAGAATTGAAGGTGCTAACTTAGATTTTTGGCATTAGACGAGTCAAATGCAGACCCGTTTCAAAATAGATTTTGAATTTAAAGCTAACCCGATAAACCCGAAATTGCTTTTTACCTAAGTAATTTCGATAAACAAAAACTAGTTGGCGCGTTACTCAAATGAACTGAAGCAAACAATTTGTTTTAGTAGCGGGGAGTAGATTTGAACTACTGATCTCTGGGTTATGAGCCCAGCGGGTTAATCCTGGCTACCCCACCCCGCTTCAAACATGCTGCAATTTTTTTGTAGCAACCTATTACGTGATTCGTCAAATATTAATAGTTTCTTTTTACCAACGATTCTGACAGATCTAAAGTGGTAGGTATTCTAGAAGAAGAGTCGCAATTGGTTCCACGTTGGTGCGGTTGGAAAAGTTTTTCAGAGCTAAATTGAACCAAGTAGTTCAAAATAGTCGTTATTTTTGTCCTAAGAGCACCTCGAAGAGGGCTTAGAATCGGTAAAGCTAAGTGGAGAGGGCTTGAAGCGTTTTGTAATTTTGAACTATTCTTCCATGAAACTTGTGAAAGGTTGAATTCAAACAACATCTAGTATCGTAGAAAGTATCATAGAATTGTCGGTTGGAATGAGAAAAGCTTTAGCGGGGAGTTAAAAAGACAGAAAAATGATTTTGCAAGAGTCTTCTTCCAAAATACACAGTCTCTTCGGTTTACAGGAATCGGGCAAAACCTTTTAGTGACGCCTTTTATTGTATGGGTTGCATTGGTGTTTGCTGATGGATAAGCCATATTTGCGTAAGCTTTCGGAGCCGACGCTTGAGAACCCAATTTTTGTTCAGGGGTTACCTGGTTTTGGAAATGTCGGCAGGATCGCGGCACATCTGCTTATAAAATTTTTTGATGCTAAACCTTTTGCGGAATTATATTCTCCTTCTTTTCCAGATTACATTGGGGTAAGTTCCAAAGGCATTTGTGACTTACCGAAATACGAGTTTTTTTATGCGCCTATGGAGAAAAATAATTTAGTTATAATGACTGGTGAAATTCAGCCTTCATTTGACGATGTTGTTGCTCACTATGTTGTTTGTGAAGAAGTAGTAGATTTTGCTGCATCGTTAGGATGTCGTTTTATCGTAACTATGGGTGGCATACCCATTACTGAAGATAAAGCGCAGGTCTATGTTGCAGCTACTTCGCCAAGGTTAGCGACTGAATTTATGGAAAAAGGCGCGGTTATCTACAGTAAAGGCAGAATTGTCGGTGGAACTGGTCTTACGTTAGCGATGGCGAAAGAGAGAAAACTAGAGGGGGTTAGCTTACTTGGAACCACAACAGGTTTCAAAGCTGACCGTGAAGCTGGATTTCTAGTTTTTAAGTTCTTGATGAAGTCTTTGGGAAAAGAGATAAAAGAAGGATTAGGAGAAAACATTGCATCAGAAGAGTAAGTTAAGGTGGGGTTAAAGTGACTGAAACAGAAGAAAACTTGAATGTTGGCACATATTCAAAATTTACGAAAATAACATTCACAATTGTATCTATGCTTCTAATTTTTGCAGGTCCAACATACGTTCCATATGCAATGGAAAAGGTTAACGTAAACGGGTTTGTAACAGCCGGCGTCGGTGCCTTATTGTTCATCGTAGGGTTAGTATTCATGCTGTACCTTGTTAAAAAGAAGATAATAACAGCATAAGTTTGCCTCAGATACCCCAGGGTGCATCATCAATCAGCAGTTTAGATTCTTCATCGGCAACGCTCTATAAACAAAAGCTGTTTTATTAACCATTCTTACAACTTTTAAATGAACCTTGAGTCTAAATAAATTTCCAAAATACATAAGGCATATTAAATATTAACTTAGCAATACCATCTATGCAGAATCGAAGCCGCATAACCCCTGATTATCCAAAACAGAAAAGTGAAGAAGCAAAAAGAACAACAATAATTCTTGAAAAAAGCGAAAGAGAATTCATCGAAACATTAATCAAAGATGGAAAAGAACCAGGAATCAAACCGCTCATCTCCAAAATGCTCGAAATGTACAAAAGCATGATGGTTTATGACTGGCATTTCCCAGGCGAATACTATTGCGGAATAAGCCGAATAGCTCTTGTTAACGTTGAATTATTTAACATATTAACTCAGCAAATTCCAAAGGAAAACTGGCACGAATGCGGCAAAAAAATGGGAGAAGCCCTAAAAGTTTCTATCCAATCAACGCTCGGAATTGAAGCAAGCGAACAGGCAAATTGGGAAAAAGTTTTTGAACGATTGAAAGTTCAAGGATTCGGAGATTTCTATTTGAAAGATAAGTTTTTGCTCTTGAAAACTCCGTTCATAAACGATTGTGAAATCTGGAAAGGCGTAATGGAAGGGCTACTGAGTATAGAATTGGAAACCCGAAATTCGATGCCGCCGTTAGTTTTTGAGATTAAAAAGCGAAAACAGCCCTCAATTTAGCGTCTTTTTAGCATTCGACAGTTAAATATTAGAGAACAGATTTATTAGGAAGACAGTTATTCAGGTGCTTCCAGTGGTATATGATGAGGGATTGTGTTCATACAAGGCGATTGCATTCATTAGATGCAAGCCAAACGGTTCAAGCGTAAAACCGAAAAATGATTTGTTATTAGTCACATCTCCTCGAAGTACCGTTTTAGCAAAACAGAAAAACCTTATAGGTTTCTCTAAAAATTTAGGTGAAAAATTATGGATAAATTGAAATTTGCCATCCCAAAAGGCTCCCTAGAAAAAGCAACAGCAGAATTCTTCTCTAAATCAGGATTCAAAATCGGCGGTACAGAACGAACATACCGCCCAAGCATAAACGACCCTCAAATAGAACTTAAGGTTCTCAGACCCCAAGAAATCCCAGTGTTTGTAAGCGAAGGTTTACAGGACCTAGGCATCACTGGCGAGGACTGGGTAAAAGAAAACCGTGCAGACGTTGAGATCCTACAGAACCTTGAATACGGCAAAATACGCCTAGTAATTGCAGTGCCGAAAACCTGTGAAAACATGACTATGGGTGAGTTCATGGAATCCATCTGGGCTCATGGTAAAAACTTCCGCATCAGCACAGAGTACCTTAACATAGCATCAGAATACATCAAAAACACGTCCCAATACAAGAAACGCTTCGGCAGCGCTGAACCAATGCTTGTGACACCGTGGTGGAGAAAAGGTGACAATGCAAGAGCCAAAGTCTTCCTGTCTTTTGGCGCAACTGAGGCTAAACCGCCGGAAGATTCCGATGCCATAATGGATGTAACCGAGACGGGAACAACAATTGAAGCCAACAACCTCAAAATTGTGGACACAGTCTTGAGGTCAGCTGCCATACTTATTGCAAACAAAAAAGCTCTTGAAGACCCGGAGAAAAGAGAAAAAATATACGACATAGTTGCCCTGCTAAAAGGTGTTGTTGATGGGTCTAAGAGAATTCACATATTCGTTAATGTAAAGAAGGCTAATCTACAGAAGCTTCTGACTGAATTGCCAGCCCTGAAGAACCCAACGATATCGCCGTTGGCAGATGACACATGGGTTAGCGTGAACACGGTTATTGAGAAAGATTGTCTGATTGAGTTGTTACCGAAAATCCGCAAGATAGCCCAAGGCCTAGTCGTTTATGAACCTCGTCAAGTGTTAGCTTTGGATGAGATTGCTACAAGAGTGGAGAAGTCGTGCAAAGGCAAAGCCAAATAAAAGTCTACAAATCAGATGCTCTGCCGCCTGACTGGTTCAAACGGCAGAAAGCAGACGAAAAGGCAGTTCAAGAAGTTGAAAACAACGTTAAAGCCATCATTAAGCAAGTTAAAGAAAACGGCGATAATGCGCTGGTCGAGTTTGCCCTAAAATTTGATAAAACCGAATTAACCACACGAACCCTCAAAGTCAGGAAAGAAGAAATCAAGGAAGCCTACAACAAAACCAGCCCTGAACAAGTTTCGGCTTTGAAGTCAATGAAAGAGAAAGTTAGTGTCTTCCAAAAGCAGCAACTTACTCAAACCGAAGTCATAACCATGAGCGAGGGCGTAACGGTTCAAACTATTCTGCGGGCAATAGACAGCGTGGGCTGCTACGTTCCAGGTGGACAAGCCGCTTACCCAAGCACCATAGTTATGACGGCTGTGCCAGCAAAAATCGCAGGCGTCCCTCGAGTTGCCGTTTGTTCACCCTCGGATGCTAAAGGTAAAGTTAACCCGTTGGTTCTCGTAGCCGCTGACATCTGCGGTGTTGATGAGGTTTACAAGGTGGGTGGAGCCCAAGCCATAGCTGCCCTAGCATATGGAACAAAAAGCATAAAACCCGTATGCAAAATTGTGGGTCCCGGCAGCAAATACGTGACAACGGCAAAAGTTTTGGTTTCAAAGGATGTAGCGATCGATATGCCTGCTGGCCCTAGCGAAGTTCTCGTTTTAGCTGATGAATCAGCTGATGCACGCCTGATAGCTTATGACATGGTTTCACAAGCTGAGCATGGAGGCGACAGCGTATCTGGAGTCATAACAACCTCAGAGAACGTTGCCCAAAAAGTTCAAGAAAACCTCACATCGATCACCGCTTCAGCAGAAAGGGGAGAAAAAGTCTCTGAATCACTATCCAAATACGGCTTCATAATAGTTTGCAAAAGCATCGATGAAGCGATAAGCTTGGCAAACCAGTTTTCTCCTGAACACTTAGAAGTCATGACTACGAATCCCAAGGAGATTGCACAGAAACTAACCGCTGGCTTAATCCTGTTGGGTCCATACAGTCCCGTTGCGCTAAGCGATTACGGCAGCGGCACGAACCACGTGTTACCTACAGGCGGCTTTGCCCAGTCTTTCTCAGGCTTATCCGTGTTTGACTTTATGCGGCGAGTAAGCATCGTGGAAAGCACAAGAACAGGGTTGGCAAACGTGAAGGACACAATCAAAGTCCTATCGGAAGCAGAAAACCTTCCAAATCACAACAAAGCTATACAGGCAAGGTTTGAAAAATGAGCGCAACATACAAAAAATGGCTAAACAATAAACTCGTGAAGCTTCAGGCAATAGCTTGCTACACTGCAGGTGCTTCACCTGAAACAGTGGCAAAGCAACTAGGCATCACTACCAAGCAAGTAGTTAAGCTAAATTTCAACGAAAACTTGTTCTTGCCAAGAGTGAAACAGGCCAAACTGATTAAGGAGTTGGCTGAAGAGATTGATCTGCGACTATACCCTGAAGATGAAGACATTAAGCTACGGGAGAAGCTTAGCACCTACGTTGGAACGCCTAAAGGCAACATAGTTATTGGAAACGGTAGCGACGAGTTAATTGACCGAATCGTAAGGCTATTCGTAGAAAAAGGCGAAATTGCCCTTTCATTTTCTCCAACTTTTGCTATACCTCCGCTCTGTGTTAAAAGACAAGAGGGCGAATACGTTACCGTACCTCTTCTAAGCAGCCTACAAATTGATGTAAAAGGGCTGCTCTCAAAGTTTTCAGATAAGACAAGGCTGCTCTACATTTGCTCCCCAAACAACCCCACTTCAACACAATATAAGATGAAAGATGTTGAAACCTTAGCCAAAGCTTTTCCAGGAATAGTCATCTTGGACGAAGCCTACGGCGAATTTGCAGACTACTCATTTGTGCCCCGAATCGATGAATTCCAAAACATGATTATTTTGAGAACCTTCTCGAAAGCGTTCGGTTTAGCAGCTCTTAGACTAGGTTATGCGGTTGCGAATTCTAAGTTAGCGAAGATTCTGACGGAAAAGGCTCCTTTGCCCTATCCAGTAAGTGCGTTCACCTTGAGAATGGGTTCTAAAATGCTGGACCACGTTAGCTTGATGATGGAGTCGGTTAAGCAAGTGAAAAGTGAACGGGGAAAATTGATAAAGACACTGAACGAAATAGATGGCGTGCAAGCTTTTGATTCACAAGCCAACTTTCTGCTGATTAACACGGAAAAACCCGCTGACGAAGTTAACGAGAAACTGCTCAAACGAGGCATTATGATAAAGAAATGGGGCAAAATCCTCCAGTTCAATAACTGCTTCCGAGTAACGGTGGGCTTGCCAGAAATGAATGCTAAACTAATTGAAGCATTAAAACAAATTCAAGAGGAATAAAACGTGAGAACTGAAGAAATTTACCGTAAAACCAAAGAAACCGAAGTCAAAGTGCAAGTGAACCTTGACGGAGAAGGAAAAGCCATCATAGCCACTGGCGTGCCTTTCCTTGACCACATGCTTACATCCTTAGCCACACACAGCTTAATCGACATCTCAGCCTCGGTCAAAGGCGATTTAGTACACCATATGGTAGAAGACTTAGCCATAGGCTTAGGCGAAGCATTAACCAAGGCATTGGGCACCCGAGAAGGCATCACACGCTTTGGCAACGCAGCCGCCCCAATGGATTGCTCCCTAGCATTTGCAGCCGTCGACCTAGTCAAACGCCCTTACTTCAAAATAGACCTAAAACTCAGAGGCAAAAAAGTGGAGAACATGCCAACCGAAGACATCAACCACTTCTTCGAATCCTTAGCCACATCACTACATGCAAACGTACACATATTCGTCGAATACGGCAGCAACGACCACCACAAAGCAGAAGCAGCAACTAAAGCCCTCGCGTTATCGCTACGACAAGCCATAGCCGTTGACCCCAGACGCAAAGGGATTCCCAGCTCAAAAGGAGTTATCTAAAGTTGGCGAAGGCAGTCATTTTCGATTATGGCGTTGGCAACTTGCTAAGCCTAAAAACCGCATTAGAAAAGGCAGGCTTAGACGCATCAATCGGCACTTCAGCAAAAGAACTCGCGACCGCTGACGCAATAGCTTTACCCGGTGTCGGAGCTTTTACCCCAGCGGCTGAAAAACTGGAATCAATCAAAGACACGCTCGCTAATAAAATTCAAAGCGGAACGCCATTGCTTGGGATTTGCTTGGGCTTACAGCTTTTCTTTGAGAAAAGCGAAGAGGGACCTGGAAATGGCTTATCACTTTTCAAAGGCAAAAACGTACGTTTACCAAACATTGTTAAGGTGCCTCATATGGGATGGAACACATTAAACATCGTTAAAAAAAACGAGCTCTTTGACGGCGTAAAAGAGGGCTCCTACGTTTACTTTGTTCATTCGCTCTATCCAGTTCCGGTTGACGAAAAAATCGTTTGCGCCAAGACTGAGTATGGCACAACATTCACTTCAGCGATAGCCAGCAAAAACATCTACGGAACCCAATTTCACCCAGAAAAATCAGGCGACTTAGGCTTAAAAATCCTCAAAAACTTCGCCAAAGCAGTGGTAAGGTGACTTAGATGCAATTGATTCCAGCTATTGATTTAATGAATGGCAAAATAGTGCGTTTATCCAAAGGCGACCCAACAACTGCTAAAGTTTATGAGGAAAAATTTGGAACTCCGCTGGAAGCTGCAAAACGGTGGCGGGATGAAGGCGCAGGAAAACTGCACATTATTGATTTAGACGCTGCTTTTGCTTTGGGCAACAATTATTCGGTTATCGCTGGCATTGTCGAAAATGTCAAATTACCCATTCAAGTTGGCGGCGGAATACGTAACTATGAGACAGCAGAAAAACTCTTCCAATTAGGCATAACCCAAGTAATCCTGGGTGCCCTAGCATTTAGCGATCCTTCAGCCGTAGGTAAAATCCGAATGAAATTCGGCATTGATTCAGTGATCGTCGCTTTAGACAACAAGGATGGACAGATAATGGTTGAGGGCTGGAAAACCGCCACCGCCATGACCGTTGACGATGCACTTGAAAAGTACAGTCAACTCGGCGTGCACCGTTTCTTGATTACGTCTATAGCTCAGGATGGAACGCTAAGTGGTCCCGATTTGCATACGTTAAGTGCAGCCACGCTATATCCAAATGCCAAAATTATTGCGGCAGGAGGAATCGGTAGCATAGGAGATTTGGTGGCACTTCAAGAAATCGGGGTTGAAGGGGCTGTCATTGGGAAAGCTCTTTACGAAGGAAGATTTACCTTGAAAGAAGCAATTAAGAAAATAGGAGTTTAAAAATGCCACTTGCAAAACGTATCGTTCCATGCCTCGATGTTGACCACGGAAAAGTTGTCAAATGCATTAACTTTGTGAATCCGAAGTGTGCAGGCGACCCAGTTGAAATGGCAAAACAATATTCAGACCAAGGCGCTGATGAACTCGTTTTTCTTGACATAACCGCTTCTTCAGAGAAAAGAGATATTCTACGCGGTGTGGTGGAAGGAGTCGCGAAAGCCATAAGCATACCCTTCACGGTTGGCGGAGGCGTCCGCAACGTATCAGATGCAAGATTGGTTTTGTGCAGCGGAGCCGACAAAGTTTCAGTTAACACAGCAGCCGTTGAAAACCCCAAAGTGATTACCGAATTAGCCGATGTATTTGGCAGGCAATGTGTGGTTTGCGCCATTGACGCAAAAAGAAACCGCACGCCAAGCGAAGGCAAAACAATGATTGACACAGCCGAGGGAAAATTGTGGTTTGAAGTTGTAACTTACGGAGGCAGAAAACCTACAGGAATCGATGCGATAGCGTGGGCACTTCAGAGTGAGAAGCTGGGTGCAGGAGAGTTTCTTGCAACTTCGATGGATAGAGATGGCACAAAAGACGGCTACGACATCGAGTTAACACGGGCAATCTCTGAACGCGTAAACGTTCCAATTATCGCAAGCGGCGGTGCAGGAACACCAAAACACCTTCTCGACGTATTCACTGAAGGGAAAGCTGATGCGGCGTTGGCAGCTTCAATTTTCCACTATAATCAGTATCCTGTTCCTGTTGTGAAGGATTACCTGCGTAAAGCGGGGGTGATTATTAGACAATGACAACAAACGAATTACTCGAAAAGCTTGATTTCAAAAAAGGCAACGGACTCATACCCGTAGTTGTTCAAGACGCAAAAACCAAAGAAATACTCATGCAAGCATACGCGAACCGAGAAGCCGTGGAGAACACGCTCAAAACGGGCAAAGCAACATATTGGAGCCGCAGCAGAAACGAACTTTGGATCAAAGGCGAAACATCGGGGCACACCCAAAAAATCATTTCCGTTTCAACTGACTGCGATTACGACTCACTTCTCTATGTAGTAGAGCAGACAGGACCCGCATGCCACACAGGTGAATACAGTTGTTTTTTCAATGATTTTATGTTAGGATCTTAAGAAAAACTCTTCTAATTTCTTTATCCAATTCGCTCAAGTTACTCGAAAGCTTTCTTGCTTTTAAGAGGCTGCGCGTCGATAACCATTTCGGCGAGAAACTCTCCCCATGTTTTATTCTGTTTCATTAATTCCAAGCATTTTTTAACGTCAACTGGAACCGAGATTGTGGCATACTTAACCAAATTTACACAGCCTATAACTAAGAACAACTCTTCGCACGCTCCTAAAATATTTTGTTAAACTATTGAATAAAGTAGCATTTGAGTTCAGAAAAAGCTTAAGTCTGCGCGGTTCTTTAATAAAGAAGCATGGAAATTCAAATTCAAAAGTTGCCAAAAGTGTTGAGAAAGAAGGGTGTAGAAGAAAAGTTAGCTAAAATTTGTGAGAAAAATGATATTGCTTTTTTGGCAGTTTTTGGATCTTTTGTTAGAGGCGAACAGAATAGTAAAAGTGATATTGATATTGCAATAGAGTTTGATAAGACCAAAAGAAAAAGTCTTTTAGATCTTCTTCGGTTTGAAGAAGAATTAAGCAAAGTGTTCAAGAGAAAAGTAGATCTTGGAGTTTTCAGCAGCTTAAGCCCTTACATCGCAGAAGACGTAAAGAAAGAGATGCTTGTCATCTATGAAAAATGATAAGATCTATCTAAAGCACATTTTAGATGTAATTTCTGACGTTGAGCAGTTTATTCAAGGAGTATCTGAAGAAGAGTTTTTTGGGAACAGAGAGAAACAGTACGCTGTTTTACGTGCTCTTGAAATAATTGGTGAGGCAACTAAGAATTTGAGCAGCGAACTAAAAGCAAAAAACCCTGATACCGATTGGAAGAATATCGCTGGAATGCGGGACAAACTTATTCACGCTTATTTTGGTGTGAATCTGCCTTTAGTCTGGGAGACCACCAAAAATGATCTGCCTAAGCTTAAGAAAGTAACACAAAAAAAGCTTGAAGAACTCAACAAAATTTTGTAGCAAACTCTTGTAGTTAATCCTTTTAACAAAGCACTCTTTCTATTATTTTGAGGATTGTGGAGAAAATATGTCACTTCATGAAGCTATGCTTTATGAAAAGCAAGAAGAAAATAAAGTAAAATGCTGCTTATGTGCCAGACGATGCCTAATCAATGATGATGGGCAAGGGTTTTGTTTGGTGCGGAAAAATCAAGGCGGGGTGCTTTACTCGCTTAATTATGGTAAGGCTGTGTCGGCGGGCGTTGACCCGATTAGCAAGAAGCCTCTTTCACATTTTAATCCTGGTGCGTTGGTTATGTCTGTGGCGGCGGCTGGCTGTAACTTTCGCTGTCAATTCTGTGACAACTGGATGATTAGCCAAGATAAAGAAATCGCTGGCAGACCTTTTTCTCCGGAAGAAGCTGTTAGATCGGCTAAGGCCAGTGATTGTCAAGGAATAAGCTACACCTACACTGAACCGACCATTTTTATGGAGTACGCTTATGATACTGCTAAGCTTGCTCATGAGGCTGGTTTGTTTAACACTTTTGTTACCAATGGCTACATGACTCCTGAGGCTGTGAGAACGATTGCGCCGTATTTGGATGCGGCGACAGTTGATTTCAAAGGCGGCGGCGACCCTGACTTCTACAAATCCAGTATGTCTGTGCCAAGCGTTGAACCCATTTATGAATCACTAAAAGAACTCAAGTTACACGATGTGCATATTGAAATTACCAATTTGATTGTGCCGAAAACCGGCGATTCCTTGGATAGAATTCGTGCAATGGCAAAATGGATCAAAAATTACCTTGGAGCAGACACACCGTTTCACCTGTTGCGTTTTCATCCTGAATACAAAATGACAACCATACCAGCAACAAGTGTGAAGGAGATGGAGCAAGCATTGTTAGTGGCTAAGAACCAGGGCTTAAACTACGTTTACATGGGCAATGTGTCAGGACACGCAGCAGAAAACACCTATTGCCCCAAATGCGACACAGCCGTCATAAAACGCAACAACTTCGACATCACACAGTGGAACCTCACAAGCGACATGAAATGCCCCGTCTGCGGAAACCAAATCCCAATAAAAGGCAAACTATGGCAATCTAACCTGCGATTTCCATACTCGCTATTTTAGACGCAATTTTTTCTTTTGTGTTTTGGGTTGCTTTTCTGATTTAAGGCTTGAACCAGTTGCAGGTCGATACATTTTTTGACATAATTTGACATAAATTGACACGATTTGACATAATTTGACACTTTGAATTCTTGCGAATTTGAAAAGCTTGTTTCCAACTGCTTTTTTGAATCAAAGCTTAAATCATCTGCAAATAGGGACATTATTAGACAAAATTAGACAATGTGGTCAACTCAAAAACATGGAGACATCATCAGCATCCCCTTTTTTTGTTTGTGGAAGGTTCTGGCTGAGAAGGCTGACATCATTTAATGAAGTAAAAATACACTAAAAGGAAGCCTTGAATGATTAGAAAAATTGGAACTATCATGAATTTGATTTTACGTATTTTGTGCCTAAAAAGCAGCATCCCAGCATAAGCACCAAACGGTCCAAAAAAAGCAATCAACAAAAGCCTTGATTCAGGAACCCTCCAACCCCCCTTTTTGCTCCTCAACTTGTCCACTCCAAAGATTGCTAAAGAGACAAAATTTACAATTACTAGGAAAATCCACAGCAGCAAAAATTGAATCATATTAATCACCAATTATCTCGTAACGGAGGTCAAATGAACCGTAATCAAGAAGGCAAGCTAACAGTGGTTTTTGCTCAAACTATCCATCCAGTTGATTGATTTCTCTTAATCACAACTGTTCCCAGTAAAGTTGCTACAAGAATAAAGATGATTAGCAGAATTAAGGTTGGAAACTCTGGAACAGTAGGCGTTAATGAAGTAGAGCTGGAACTTGCTGGAATTGTTATTGTTTGGATGTTGCTCCAACCGCTTTCTCTAACAGATGCAAAGGGATGGCCCATTAGCACAAGCCCATTGTAGAGTGGATATTCATAACCTGCATTTGCTTCAACTTGAAAGTCCTCTTGCCCGCCCTCTGGAACATAAAAAGTTGAACCCATAATTAGGGTTACGACAGTATAATCTGAAGTTGACGCGAAGACTTCTGTAATAGAATAACCATTAGTCGAAACTGGAGTCCAATCAGCAAAATGTCCCTTTGTACGTACGCTATAATAGAGTTGGATGACTGTGCCGTTTGGTAAAGTGGTAGAGGTGTATGGCTCATTTTTGATTTTAATGTCGATTGTTTTGTTCTCCACATATTGACCGCCACTTGTGTGCGTAACCGGTTGCCCTGTAAAGGGGTCAGTTGTTTGGGTTGTAGTTATTGGAGCTTTGTAGGAGCGGTCGACATAACTTACAGTAAATTGAGGTACTGACGGTGTAGGTATTGATTGAGCGTTTGCAGGTTTTACCAAAATACTAAGGCTTGAGACTGTCATTATTAGAATCAGGATTAATGTCAAGCTCTTGCTGATGCTGCCCATGCTTAACATTAAGAAACTAAAAGCGATAAAAGGCTATTCGTAAAAGTTCCTTTACTAATTTTAGTCAAATTTTCTTGACTTAACAGGCTTCTTCCGCTAACTCTTTTTAATCGAACCCGTAGTTCATTTGGTTTGCTAAACAGTGGTGAATTTCGAAATTAGTCTTATTAAGGCTGAGCAGAACTGCATTATGAAAGTGTCTAGCTGATGACTAAGTACCTTGCCTTAGCAATAACAACCGATTACTGGAAACCAAAAGAAAACTATATAGACAAAATAATCAAGGCTTTGGAAGGCAAAATTGAAAGCAGAGACTTCGTTGTCGTGTCGGAAAAGGCAATTTCAACAGCTCTTGGCAACATGGTTGATGAAAGCAAAGTTAAACCAAACCAAAACGCAACGTTTATGGGGCGTTTCTGGATGCGACTTGCCTGGGGGTACCCTCTCGGAATATTGAGCCACTTTGGCCCCCGTCTACTGCACAGATTAAGACAGTACCCCCTTGAATCGGGCAGTCGCCACAAACAAGTAACCCTGCAATACGCGGGTTTTTGGCAAACACTCATGTTTGGTTCTGAAGGAGGAATCGACGGCTCCAACCTACCCTACTCATACGTCAGCCTGCCACTAGAAAACTCAGGTGAATTAGCCCAAAAAATTCAAAAGGAAATTCAGTTAAATCTACAAAAAAGTGTTTGCGTAATAATTGCTGACACCGATAAAACCTACCGGTACAGAAACTTCTTTTTTACTCCAAGACCAAAACCCCTCAAAGGCATCCAATCCTTTGGCGGAGCCATCACCTACATTGCTGGTCGGGTTTTTAATTTCAAGAAAAGTTCAACGCCGCTGGCGGTTGCAGGCTGCAATCTTTCGGCGAGCCAAGCTTTAACCATTACTAACATAGCTGACAAAGCCAGAGGCCCAGGCTCAGGCGCAACCGTTTGGGACATGGCAGCAAGGTTCAAAGTGGAAATTAACGATGTAACTTGGGAAATGCTGTCAAAAATTAGGCATAAACCGCTAGTTATCGTTAGAAAAAAGGTAGGTTAAATACAGAAGAAATAATAGTTTAGTTGAAAGAAACTTTTTGGATAGTAATACATAAAAACGAGGTTTGAACGCTTTTAGCGGAACGGTGGAATAAGTTATGGAAGAAGCATTACAGAAGTTAGACGCATTCTTCAACCCGCGCTCGGTAGCCGTTATCGGTGCCACAAAGAAAGTTGATAAGGCAGGTCACGTTATTTTCAAAAATTTCGCAAGTAACAAGGAGCGTGGAGTCTTCAAAGGAGAGCTCTATCCTGTTAATCCAGGCGAAGACTCAATCTTAGGTTTCAAATGTTACCACTCACTCTGTAATGTACCCGCCGAAGTCGAACTAATTGTTGTCATTATTCCCGCTAAAGCTGTACCTGCCATCATGGAGGAAGCTGTTTCTAAAAAAGTCAAAGCTGCAATCATAATCAGCTCAGGCTTCAAAGAAGTTGGAAATGTAGAACTTGAAGAACAAATTGTAAATATTGCCAAAAAAGGCGGAATACGAGTTTTAGGACCCAACTGCTTAGGAGTCTATTACTCTAAAACGGGAATGGACACCCTGTTCCTACCAGAAACAAAAGTTTTAACAACAGGCGAAGAAGTGGTGGCTACCCCCAGACCCTTACCCGGCAACATTGCCATGATCACGCAAAGCGGCGCCTTCGGAGTCGCAGCCCTAGACTACTTGACTGGACGCCAAATGGGCGTCAGCAAATTTGTGAGTTTCGGAAACAAATGCGACGTCACCGAATCCGACATCCTACACTACATATTACACGACAAAGAAACCAAAGTCATTCTGGTTTATTTGGAAGATGTCAAATCCGGGCGGGAGTTTCTCAGAATAGCCAAAAAAGTTACGGTTAAAAAACCCGTGGTTGTCATTAAGTCAGGTCGAAGTGAGGCAGGCTCAAGAGCCGCTGCTTCCCACACAGGTGCAATTGCAGGCTCAGACAAAATTTACGATGCCGCGTTTGTGCAGGGCGGAATTATTCGGGCTCGTGACATGGAGGAGTTTTTTGACATCGGTAAAGCGTTAGCGATGCAGCCGCCAGCTATGGGTAAAAACATTGGTATACTTACTGATGCAGGTGGACCAGGCGTCATGACCGTTGACGAATGCGAAACCTTAGGCTTAACTGTGGACCGTTTCTCCGAGGAAGCAATGCAGAAATTCCAAGAACTCAAAGACCAAAATATCATCTTAAAGATTGCAGCTACCTCGAACCCCGTGGACCTCACCGGTTCAGTGACAGATGACATGTTTGTAATGGCTGCTGACCTCATGTTCCAAGACACGCAGATCTACGGCATAATCCTTCTCGGGCTCCATCACATGCCGGGACTCCGAGAGGTGTACATTGATGGTATAGTGAAAGTAGCCTCAAACTACACTAAACCCATCGTGATGTGTGACATCGGCGAAACAGAAATGGCCCTCTACACACGCACACGCTTCGACAAACTCGGCGTTCCCTCGTTCTCATCACCAGAAGATGCGGCACGCGCCATGCATGCACTAGTGACCTATGGCACATACCTAAAAAAAACAAACTGCGCAGATGAATACATCGCATCCATGAAGAAAACAGTCTACACTAACAGTCAACGATAACACTTACTTCATCGCCGTCAGCTATTACAAGCCGTTCACGCAAATACGAAGGGGCAATAATCTCTAAAACATCGCTTGGATAACTGGGAACTTCCGGAATTATTATAGCACAATCTAAACCCTCTGTGGCTAGTTTGATTAACGTGCATTTGCAGAAGCCCTTTTCTGGGTAAATCTCTAGTTTAGTGGCATTTTCTAGCAATTCTTTTTGTTTTACGCCCTCTTCAGACAGGCGAATGTTTAAAGTTCCACTATAAGGGACAAAACCGAGTTTTTCTTTTATCTGCCCCTTAACCCATGGCAAATCAATAAATTTTCGACCTTCGCCCTTGCCAGAAAAAACAGTCCCTTTAAATATTACTTTATGCAAAAAAAAGCCTTCAAGAGGCTTAAGCTTTTTGTTCTTTTAGCCATTTGGCGACGTTTTTGAGAGTAGGATCAGACGATATATCAACGACAGGTACAATCATTTTTTCTTTAGTCTCAATCACCTGCACATACTTTGGCATAAGCGAGTAACCTACAAAAGTCCAGTAAACCTTGCCGTTTTCTAAAAGTTCTTTAGCTACTACGGCTGTTGAAGCGGGAAGCGGAAAATACAAGAAAACAACACCCTCAACCCAGTAAAGCCCAGCTAGTTTGCCGCCTGCTATTACTGATGTGAATCTTGCTATATCTTCAGGCGTGTTGAAAAAGGTCTTTTCCATGATAACAATTTTCTTGAAGGGTTCATATGAGATTGATACTTCAGGTTTGCTCATAACGTTGCACCAATTAGATAGCTATTGTGTCGGCCGTTCCCTTTTAATTTTGCCATAAGTTTAGAAAAAGTTATACATTAGGCGAACATTAAGCCTAAACTAACACAACATCTTGGAAGGTTTCAGTTTCATGCTCGAAATACGCGTAGCACTCATAGGCGTTGGCAACAGCGCGTCAGCCTTGATTCAGGGAACTCAATATTATAAGGACACAAAAGAAGACACTACTGTTCCCGGATTAATGCATGTTAACTATGGTGGCTATCACATTAGCGACATACATTTTGTTGCTGCTTTTGAAGTTAACAAGGACAAGATCGGCAAAGACCTCTCTGAAGCCATTTGGGTCAAACCTAACTGTTGCGAAAAATTCGCTGATGTACCCAACCTCGGCGTAAAAGTTTCTCCAGCCCCAATCCTAGACGGGGCAGCACCGCACATGCGTGAAACTTTCAATGTGTACGACGATAGCAAAACCACCAAAGAAAGCGTCGTCAAAGTTCTCAAAGACGCCAAAACACAGGTCCTCGTAAATTACCTTCCAGTCGGAAGCCATGATGCGGTCCGATTTTATGCCCAATGTGCTATAGATGCTGGATGCGCTTTTGTTAACTGCATGCCAGAGTTCATTGGTTCAGACAAGTCTATGGAGTGGCCTAAAAAGTTTGAAGCTGCAGGCTTGCCAGTTTTAGGTGACGACATCAAAAGCCAGGTCGGAGCCACCATCCTTCACCGTACCCTTGTCCGATTGTGCCTAGACCGCGGCGCCATCGTAGATGAAACTTATCAGCTAAACCTAGGCGGAGACACAGACTTCCAAAACATGACTGTGGAGAACCGCTTAACCAGCAAACGCATCAGCAAAACTGAAGCCGTTACAAGCCTGGTTCCCTACAATTTACCAACAAGAATCGGACCCAGCGATTTTGTGCCGTTCCTAAAAAACAAAAAAATCTGCTATATTTCAATGAAAACCCGCGCTTTTGGCGACCGACCAATCACGATCAGCGCCAAATTGGAAGTTGAGGACTCTCCTAACAGTGCAGGCGTAGTCATCGACCTTATCCGAGCCGCAAAAATCGCATTGGACCGCAAAATCGCGGGGCAACTTATCAGCATGCCCTCATACGCCTTCAAGCATCCGCCTGTTCAAGTGCCAGATTCTCAAGCGCGCCAATGGACGGAAGATTGGATAGCAGGCAAAAGAGAACGGTAAAAATAAAAAATAAAGCACAAAAAAGCTGCTTTACGATTCTAATTCTTTTTGTATAGAGTCTACTTTCTTTGAAAGCTCATTAACGGCTGTCTTCAAATCGGACATTTCGCTTGCCATCTGAATTTTTACTTTCGTTGTTGGGCTTTCGTCTTCCATTTTGCGTCTCATTGCTTCTATTCCGAACCCTATGGCAAATGTTATCATGAATGCGACTGCAACGAGTAATGCTACAATTATGTCTGTCTCTATGGTGATGTGTCCGACATAGATGTACATTGAAGAGATTATGGCTATTGCTATCCAGGTGCTTGCTACTATTCCTGCTCTACTGTCCATTATTTTCCACCTCCCTTTTGAGAGTTTGCGGAGAGACTTGTATGTCAAAGTTTTTTAGTTCATAATAGCGAAGAGCTTTAGCCTCTCCTTCCACTAACTCTATTCGGCTTACTACTATTCCTGCTCTTTCGAGTTTCTTGAGGTGAACTTTCGCTAGTGCTCTGTTGACGCAAAGTTTGTTGGCTATTTCATTCAAGTACAAATCTCCGTCTACAAGTGATGCTATGATCTTCAACCTTAGAGGATGCCCTAAAGCATCCAAAGTTTTCGCAAGCTCATCAAGCTTAGTCATCAGACTTTTCAGTCAACTCCTCTCGTTTAGTCCCTGAAGTGATTGCTGATGAATTAAATCCTTTGATAATTAGCCATATAGCAAGAACCATTTCTTGAACACCTATGAAGGGAAGATTCAGAACAACCTGAATTGTGGAGAAGGGACCGATTATATTGAACATAACTAACATGCTTGATAATATGCACAATGTTGCTCCAATAAGACCCCAAATTGATAGCCATCGAGGAACGAGTTTTGTCCGGTAAAACAAATAGTAATACATCAGGGCACCTAAGCAAAAAGCCAGTGGCCCCCCAACAAATGACGCCCAATGATACCCTGACAGTAAAACTGCGCCTAAGGTCTGAAAATACGATGAAACAGGCGCGCCTGCTTTAACAAATTCTTGACTTAATGTTAACAATAAGATTATGCCAATTACACCAACAATGTACATAACTGCTTCAATAAGCCTAAAACCAACCGCTCCCAGAGCTAGACTTTGATTATGTTTTTTTAATACTGGGTATAACGAAATTGCAATACTGGCGCTTGCGGCAGCGGCGATGAATGTAAGAAGGGCTCCGACTAACGCTTGATTTTGGTTTGCAGAAAATATAGTAAGATAGTTCGAAGCATTGATAGATGCCAAAAAAGGTGTACTCAGTATACTTGAAGCGGTCGCAATTATGAATAATGCTCCTGCAACTCTTGCAGTCTTTTTGTTTGAATCTATATTTTTTTCCAATCTTTTTTCCTCCTTCATTATTTAGTTTACTGCCCAGCCGAGTCATTATTATTATGTTACGTGTAACCAAAAAGTTACATATAAAACTTCCCATTTTGCCACAATACACAAAGATACACCTTTTCTTCAGAAAAAAGCACACAATTCTTGTCCTGCGCTAACAACTAGTTGTCGATAGGAAAACACTGTTAAGAGCTTTTGCTCCTTTTCTGAATTGCTATTAATTAAAAAAGGTACAAAAATTAATTCGCAATTCGATAAAGTGAGATGTCACTTAATTAGTGCTTTAGTCGAAAGTTAAGGAGAATTTGTCCATACTGGCGTTATCGTCCAGTTAGAAACAGTGCCTTCGTGAAAAATCTGTATATTAGTTGTCACAGTCTGTCCCCCACCCAAGTTTCCAAGTTTTAATGACTGACTAAAACCACCATAGGAACTTGTGATATAATTGTTAGTTCTATTGTCAGTTCCAAATACTCCACCTAAAGGAAGGGTCAGGTCTATGTCTCGTGTTACTTTGTTATAGGCATCAAATGCGATTACGTGTAATCCAACCTTAAACGCGGTGCCGTTTCCAGTGTCGGTAACTGTGCCAGAAATGTAGAAGTAATTGTATGGAATTGATTCGGTTGCTGCATAATCGGAAGTTATTATTTCTTTTCCCTCTAGCGCCGTCGTGAGATTTGGTTTTAACCCTGATGCAAGATAAGCAGCTGTTAAATTTGTTATTTGGTTCTGGAGGCTGGGAATTTGGTTGGTCAAGTTTTCGAGTTGGCTGGTTAGATTTTGCTCTTGCGAGGTAAGTGAAGCAATTTTGTAATCTTGAAAAATTATTAGGTAAAAATAAGAAGATAGAACTCCTGCAAATATAATTGCAAAGACTAAAGATACTGCAAAAATTTTTGGGTCTATTTTGATTTTCATTGTTTTCTCTCCTTATTTGGTTATTGTAACTCGAAAAGTTAGCGTGGCATTCTGGAAAGCATAACCCGTTCCTATTGGCTTGATAGTCATCACTGGATTGGCCACGCCGACAGATTTAGCCTCTAAATTCCAACTTAGAGTAAGACCAGTATTAGGGGGCAAAATCACGGGTGCATTGTTGGTCGGACCCAATAATACAACTTTATTGGTACCAGAACACGAAACTTCACAACCAAACGTACTTGGAATTACTGTGTGATTCAATGTTTCGTAATCTGCGACTTTAATAATTAACGTGGAATTTTGTCCTACACTCATCGATACGTCTGGGATTTTTTCGGATGGTGCGCCGCTTCCGAAATTATAAGTTTTGTTGTTGAAAGTTACTGAAGTAATTACTGTTGTAGCTGATGGAAGGGGCTTAGGAGTTGGAGTTGGCGGAATCATTGTTGTTGGAGTAGGATTTGAGGTCCAAACTGGCGTTATAGTCCAATTTGTAACAGTTCCATGGTGAAAAATACCTAAAATGACTGTAACGTTTTGGCCACTGTATAAATTTCCGAGTAGTAATGACTCATTGCCATAAATTTGAGTTGACGCATCTGTTCCGAAAACTGGAGCGAAATCAGTGTTTTCATTGGTAGTTTCGTTCTGCCCATTGTCCAGAGGAATAGTCATGTTTATTTGAACTTTCCCGTCGGCTTGATAGGCAACCACGTGCAATCCTGCGTTGTAGGCTGCGGTTAGACCCATATTTGTGATCGACCCCATAATGAGAAGGTGATTATACAGAAGCGGTGTGGGATAGTTATGCGGCGAATTATATGGTACTTCGGTTACGCCCAGTGAAGTTACAATATTTGGTGAAATCAGATTTGTTATCTGGCTGCTGACATTTGATGCTTGACTTTTCAGGTCAGAAACCTTGCTGTTAAGATTGGCTATTTGGCTATTTAATGATGCAATTCTATAATTTCCGTCATTTATTACTCCGTTACAATAAATTACTGTTCCCGCAATTGCAGTAGCGAAGAGTATTGCAATCAAAACTGAGGTAGCAATTATTTTTTTATCCATTTGTTTTCAATCAACAAATGTTACTAACGGCTTTTAGTTCTACTCATGGAACAGATACGGAACAAACTGTTCCCATTTTGGAACACTGATAAACAGTTTATTTTGATTAATAAAATTACGGTCTTTCTAATTCCTTAAGTTTTGAAGCTAAAAAACAAAAAATAGCTTACAAATTTCGATCAGGAATAGTTATGATGAATTTTGTGCCTTTGCCCTGCTCTCCTTCTTCAACTATGCTCCAACCGTAAACATCTATCATCTTCTTAATCAAAAACAACCCAAAGCCAGTGCTGCCACCCGTGCTGAAACCTTCTGTAAAGAGTCTTGATTTGTTCTCCGCAGAGATGCCAATACCATCATCCTCATAGATCAAATTCAGCTTGCCCGATTCTTCTTGCTGACAATACATTTTTATGGTTGTAGCTTTTACCCCGTATTTTCTTGTATTATCGATAAAGTTATAGAACATCTGCCTGAGAAGTGAATCCGCCAGTACGCTTCTGCCGTGGCAGTCGTTAAGAATCTTGATGGTTAGACCTGAGAAAAGTGCCGAAGCCTCATCTACTGCTTTTCCAAGATCAATGGAAGTTAGTTCTTCAACGCCCAGTTGTTCATACATTTTGGCAAACTCAAAAATCTTTACTGAATCCGCAACAGCCTGTTCAATCTTACCCAATCCCTCAACGATGTCAGCTTGATCCTTATGTTTCTTTTTCAGCAAATACGTGTAGCCATTCATTGTTGAAAGTTTGTTTCGAACATCATGCCTAGTTAAGCTACCTACAACGCCGAGTTTCTCATTCACACTAACCAGTTCATCCATTGTTTGGTTCAGAGCTGCTTGGGCTTTCTTGAGTTCAGAAATATCAGTCACTATTCCAAGAATCGCTTTATCTCCATCGTAATTTATCAACTTCGACGTAGTCATTACATCAATTCTTTCGCCACTTTTGGTTATGAGTTCGTAATCGTAAGGAGGAGAGTCTTCGCCTCTCATGTGTTTAGCATAAGAGGAACGCATAATCTCAACATATTCAGGCGCGCAAAGAGAAAGAAAATTGAAGTTAGGAGAATAGAGCTCTTCTCTAGTGTATCCCGTCATATCTTCGCATTTCTTGTTGGCGTATAGAACTTTGCCTCGTTTGTTTATGAAAATTACGTTAGGCGATTCTTCGGCGAGGTTTCTGAATTTTTCCTCGCTTTCTTTCAAAGAATCTTCGATCTTCTTGCGCTGGGTAATGTCTTCAAATACAGCTGCAAAATAGCCTTTTCTTGGGCAATAAACTGAGACAGATAGCCAAAGGCTTAGAGGTTTGAAGAACACTTCGAACCTTTCTTTTTTGCCCGTAAGCGCAACTCTTCCGTAAATTTCAAAAAGTTCAGGATTGGCTTCTTTGATGTCAGGTATTGCCTGTGTTACTCTCTTTCCAAGAACCAGATCTCTTTTTAGGCCAGTTATTCTTTCAAATGCATCATTAATTTTAAGATAAACAAAGTCAACGGGCTTTTCTGTTTCGTCGAATATCATTTGACAGTAAGCTAAGCCATCAATCATATTAGCGAAAAGAGAATTATGTTCTTCCTCACTTCGTCTCAGCGTCTCCTCAGCTTTCTTCAACTCATCAATGTCAATTGTATATACTCTGATATTATCGGTTTCAGGAACAAAATAGAAAGTTTCGTGATACCAGTGACCAGCAACCTTTACGTCCCTTCCAAATCTATTTTTGGTTTTATCCACAAAGGGTCCAACAATTTGATTCCAATCAGAAAGGAACGGATGGCTCAAACCTAAGTCTTCGAAGTCAGGAAAGAGTTTTTTCGTTGCAGGGTTACAATAGATTATTTTGCCGCTTAAATCGGCTTCAAATATTGCGTTTGGATTTAGTGTTGGAAATGAAGCTAAACGTGAAATTTCTTTTTCTGCCTTTTTGCGTTCAGTAATGTTTCTGGCGATTGCTAAAATTGCCGGTTTTTCCTGATAATTTATGAGGCTTGAGCTGATCTCGACTGGAATTGCCGTTCCATCTTTGGAGGTGTGTACCGTTTCGAAAATTTGATTCTTGCCAGAAACGACACGACTCATCACATTTTTAACTTGCTCTGTACTCAGATAATTGTCAATGCCTTTAATTCCCAAAGAAAGCAACTCTTCTCTACAATACCCTAACATCTCGACAGCGGCGTTGTTCACTTCTATAAAGTTGCCTTCAAAATCAACAACCCAAGCCGATTCACCCATGCCATTAATTAAGTTTCTATAGTTTTTCTCGCTTACAATTAGGGCTTCTTCAGCTTTCTTGCGCTCCGTAATGTCTTTGCAAACAGCTACGTTGCCGAGGAATCTGTCATTGTCTGACACAATTGAAATAATGTTGAGTTCGCCATAGCGTTTTTGTCCGTTTTTGTTCTGGTAAACTACTTCTCCTTGAAATTGACCAGTGGTCTTCAACTGTCGGCTTAATTCTTCTTGGCTAGGCTTCACCTGTATTTTTTGGAAAACATCATCAATCTTTTTCTGCAACACTTCACAGGAACTAAATCCGAATAATTCTTCTGCAGCTTTGTTCCAAGCGGTAATTATGAAGTTTGCGTCCGACGAAACTATGGCATCATGAACATTATGAAGTGCCAAGGAATCATTTTCATTCGTTAGTTTTGCACGGGATTTTTCTACTGCTGAAGAAACTAAATGTTTCAATTCACTGTAGACTGTTTCAGGTGAACCATGTTTGTTAACGTAGTAGTCCGCACCTAAATTTAGAGCCTGTATAACAACTTCTTCTCTACCTTTACCAGTGAATAAGATAAATGGAATTTCGTTTTTCCCGTCACGTAACTCCTTTAGAAACTGCAAGCCATCTTTTTGAGGCATCTCATAATCAGAAATAACAATGTCATATTGCCCCGTTGATAGTTTCTTGAAGGCTTCATCCACACAGCAAGCGCTGTCAAACTCAAAGCAGCTATCTAAATCCAGCAGAATCTGTTTTGAGATCTCGAGCATGGCTAAGTCATCATCAACATGCAAAACTCGAATAGCATTCATTTTGTTCGAAGCAGCCAAATTAGCTACTTCTACCTCTATTCTATCCTGATCGAGGTGCTGTTGTATTAGCCATACCCCGCTTTGAATAGCAAAGTTGATTATAAGTCAGTTATGTACCGCGAATACTGATTCATCAAACTCTTAAATGACTCTTTAAGCGGAAACCATTGTTTTATTTTTTATGAAAGCTTTTAATGTTTGAATCAGAAATGGTAGATACATCAATATTTAGAAGGTTCAAATGCATGGTAAAAGTTGAAGCATACGAAGTGCCAGAAGGCCTTTACTTCTCCAAAGATTTTGAATGGATAAAAATTGAAAGCGATAAAATTCGCATGGGTATCACCGATTATGCGCAGAAAGCTCTGCGAGAAATCGTTTATGCTGAATTACCCACTGTTGGAACAGAAGTGAAGCAAAATGAGCCTTATGGAACATTGGAGTCTGTCAAAGCAGTTTCAGACCTCGTGGCAGCCGTAAGCGGCACAATCGAAGAAGTCAACGATGAAGTCCAGTCTAAACCTGAGACTCTCAATGAAGATCCTTATGAAAAAGGCTGGTTAATTGTTGTTAAGCCTTCAAACTTGCAGAGCGAACTTGCAAACTTGATGGATTTTAACGCAGCTGTTGAGTGGCATAAAGCTCAAACTCAATCTAAATAAGTTGAAGGCAAATTGCATGGTTAGACGCGTAATTGTTGTTGGAGCAAACGCTGCAGGTGTAGAGGCGGCTTCTGCAGCACGCAAAAAAGATCGGACAGCCGAAATCACATTGGTTACTCAGGAAAAGAATGCTGGGTACTCTCGTTGTGGTCTACCGTTTGTTATTGGTGGCCAAATAGCGAAATTTACCGATTTAATTGTTTATCCGCCTGCATATTTTCAAATGCTGAAACTCAATTTACGCTCTGAAACAAAAGCCACTGCAATTAACACCAAAGAGAAAACCGTTAGCATAGTTACCAAAGACGGGGTGACGAAGACATTACCATATGACAGCTTAGTGATTGCTACAGGTGCTGACTCGTTTATGCCGCCGATCAAAGGTAAAGATAAACAGGGAATACTAAGCCTACGAGGAATGGAGGACGGGGAAAAAATCGATGCAGCGGTTAAAGCTGGTGCAAAATCTGCTGTTATTATGGGAGCAGGCTTAATTGGGCTCGAGGTGGGAGTTGGCCTAATTGAACGTGGATTAAAAGTTACTATAGTTGAAATGTTGCCCCAGATTCTGCCTCAGTTACTTGATGCTGATATGGCAAAACAAGTTCAAGAACATTTAGAGTCCAAAGGCATGCGTATTCTAACAAGCAAGGGTGTTGAAGAATTTCTTGGCGAAGAAAAAGTTACTGCTGTAATGGCTGGCGGCGAAAAGATTGAAGCAGACCTATTCATCAGCGCGTTCGGCGTTCGAGCAAACACAAAGCTGGCTGCTGACGCTGGAATTCCTCTGGGTGAGACTCGAGCAATCAAAACCAATGGACGTATGGAAACAGATGTTAAAGATGTGTATGCAGTTGGCGACTGCGCTGAAGCGCCAAGCATCATTACCCATCGCCCCATGTGCGCTCAACTAGGAACCATAGCTGTTCGTCAAGGCAAAGTTGCTGGAGCAAACGCGGGAGGCGACTATTCACAATTCTCAGGAATTTTAGCTTCAGCTGTCACAATGCTTTTTGAGATTCAAGCAGGAAACACAGGATTGACCGAAACTGCAGCAGCACGCAATCGGATTGAAGTTATTACTGGAACGATTAGCAGCAAAACCAAAGCAGACTATTTCCCAGGAGCTAAACCAATAAAAATCAAACTGGTCGTCGAAAAAGAATCCCAGCGCATCATAGGCGGGCAAGTCATAGGCGGAGAAGAAGTCACCCAACGCATAAACTGCCTCAGCTTCGCCATCCAAAAAGGCATGACAGTAAGAGAACTTGCAAAAGCCGACACAGCTTACGCACCTCCACTATGCGAAACATGGGAACCCATGGTTCTAGCAGCAGAAATGGTCCTAATGAAACTGCGGTAACCACAATTTCTTTTTTCTTTTTCAAGTTATTGGTTAAGATTGTTGTTGTCTTATCTCGTAGGATGTCGTGATTTCTGCTGTTTTCTTAAGCATCGCCCCGACCGAACAATATTTGTCGTATGATAGTTGGATTGCTTTCTCAACAGCATCTTTGCTTACGTCTTTTCCTTCGATGATGTATTTGATGTGGATTTTGGTGAAAACCGTTGGGGGCTCATCATTCATTTCAGCTTCAGCCTCAACGGAGTAATTTGAGATATTTTGTCTTTTCTTTTTCAGGATTGTAACGACATCAAAACTAGTGCATCCCGCTAGACTCGCCAAAACTGTTTCCATAGGTGTTAACGCTGTTTCTTCTCCGCCATACTTTGCAGAAGCGTCAAAATTCACCGAAAGCCCTTTCTCGTTTTTAGCTTCGAAACGAAAATTCTTTTTCCAATTCAAAACTATTTTCCTTTTGTTCTCAGACATAATCACTACTTTGAAATTGACTCTAAAAAGTCTTTGTTAAATAATCTACCTTGATAGATTACCAGAAAAATATGCCTTTTACTATTGATTTCTTTTCTACCCTAAACTCTTATATTGCTCACCGCGAAATCAAGAATTGGTGTCTTTTTGACTTGTTGGAAATGGTTTAATAGTGTTTTAAAAGAAGCGGATGTACAATTAACAGCCCACAATCAAGAAAAGATCGACGAAATTATTCACAAATACATAGGCGAACAATCTGTTTTAGGACGATGCTCAGCGGATTGGAAGAAGGCCAGCAAAGAAATCAAAGCAAATCCAGAAATGAAAAACGAGCTCATCTCAAAGCTGAAAGCAACATAGTGAGCCCTTAGTGCTAACAAATAACTTTTTTCTTTTCAGTTAAGCATTAGTCTGGAACGGACCTAAAAGATGTCAAAAGATCAGGTGAACTTTTTAGAGAAAGAAAAACAACTGAAGAAAAATTACTTCTTCGAAACGGGTTTATCGATTAACGTTTTTCCAATGTTCCAAGCTTGGGCAAACTTGCTTCCGAGTTTCCAATAGCTTCTATCATTCATTACGAACAGGATAGGTTGCACTTTTTCAAAATCAACTACACCATCCGTTAAAATGGTTTCATCACAATAAGTTGCCTCTATTTGGCCAACGAAAACTTCGTGACTTGGAAAATCAACCGTTTTAATCAATTTGCATTCCATGTTAATTGAGCATTGATCAATCATTGGCGCGGTTTTCAGTTTTCCATAGAAGATTTTGAAAAGGTCTGACTTATCTTGTGTTTTACCGGAAACTAATCCGCAATAATCGGTTTCTTTAACCATTTTAACTGAAGGAATGTTAACGCTAAAGGTACCGTTTGCTCTTATTCCAGCATTTGTATGATGCGCTTTCCCCATGCCCAGAGAAATTGAACCTAAATCCATAATTCCCACATGAGCAATTGTTATGTAATTCGGTTTATCGTTAACCAAAGCACCAATCAAAGTTGTTGGCAATGGATAAAGACAGTTTTTGGCTCCAATTTCAACCTTCATATTCATTATTCCTAGTTGTTTAGTCTTTTAGGAAGTATAAAATGAAAAACTTAGGTTTTTTGTTTCTTGTTTTGTTTTGCAGGATCTTTTTTTGGTTCTTCTTGAGCACTTTTGCCAGCGCATTTTATACAGCAAGCGGTGTATTTTTTGCCGTCGATTATGGTTGTAGCTGTTGACAGTTGGCACAATTCGGGTGTGCTTTCTGAGCTGCAGAATTCGCATTTTGTTGTCTTTGTCTTCATTTTTTCACCTCGTGGGTTGCTTCTTGTTTTTTGTAGAAATCCTTTATTGCTTCATGTAGTGCATCTGCAGCTAAGTTTGAACAGTGCATTTTGACCGGTGGTAATCCTCCTAATGACGTTGCAACGTCGGCCCGCGTTATTTTTAGGGCTTCTTCAAGCGTTTTTCCTTTAGCCATTTCTGTCGTCATGCTGCTAGTGGCTATTGCAGCTCCGCAACCAAAAGTTTTGAATTTGATATCGGTTATTTTGTTATCTTTAACTTTGATGTACATTGTCATTAAGTCGCCGCAGACAGGATTCCCTACGGTGCCTACACCGTCTGCATCAGGGATCTCTCCTGTGTTTTTGGGGTTTTTAAAATGTTCCATAACTTTTTCCGAGTACATTATAATTTCAACTCCTTAGGTGTCAATGGTGACATTGCCCTTAATCGATTAATTATACTAGGCATCAAGCCTATAACATATTCGACATCTTCCAAAGTGTTTTCCCTGCCCAAAGAAAACATTATTGATCCATGAGCTTCTTCGTGTTTTAGTCCAGTTGCAAGTAATACATGTGAGGGTTCTAAGGTCTTTGATGCGCATGCAGAGCCAGAGGACACTGAGACCCCGTTCATTTCTAAGCTAAGCAGCATGGATTCCCCTTCTATGAAGCTGTATCTGACTGATACATTGTCGGGAACTCGATTAGTTGGGTGACCGTTTAGGAATGTGTAGGGAAGTGGTTTGAGTAAACCTTCTATTAGTCTATCTCTTAGTTTAGTCAAATGTTCGATGTTGGTTTGCATTTCTTTTTTAGCTATTTCTGCTGCTTTCCCAAATGCTACAATGCTAGGTATGTTTTCGGTTCCAGATCGGAGACCTTTTTCTTGTCCTCCACCATGAAGCAGAGGCTCTATGCGTACTCCATCTTTCATATAGAGTGCTCCAACGCCTTTGGGGCCATACATGTCATTTGAGGAAATAGTGAGAAGATCAATACCTAAGGCTTGTACGTCAATTGGGATTTGACCAGCCGCGACTGTTGCGTCCACGTGTAAGATAGCGTTTGTGGTGTGTACTATTTTGCTTATCTCTTGAATGGGTTCAATTGTGCCTATCTCTCCATTAACGAATACAATGGATACAAGGGTTGTTTTGTCGTTTAATTCCCTTTTTAGGCTGGCTAAGTCTAAAGTGCCAAATTTATCCACGGGAAGAAAGACCGCTTCAAAGCCTTTTGTTGTCAAAAATTTTATTGGGTTAACTACAGACATGTGTTCTACGCTTGAGGTTATGATTTTTGTTCCCTTGTCTTTGCTGCGGTTGGCAACTCCTTTAATTGCCAAGTTGTTGCTTTCGGTTGCGCCAGATGTAAAAATTATTGATTCAGCTTTTTCAGCATTAATCAAATTTGCAACTTTAACTCTTGCTTCATCAAGTGCACGCTTTGCTTCTTGACCAGAAACATGTAGCGATGAGGGGTTGCCGTATGATGTTTTCATAAAAGGCAGCATTGCTTCTATTGCTCGGGGGTCAACGGGTTTTCCCGATGCGTAATCCATATTTACTTTTTTTGTTTTTGACATTTCTCTTCACTTTAATAATAAAATTATTTTGTTCTCAAAACTTGGATGGAAAGAATTAATGGTAAACTGTTTCCTAAGGATCCTTCTTTGGTTTTCTCACTGTTAAACTTTTACTTTATTTTCTTGATAACTATCCGAGTTGCATTGCCCTCTTTGTTGCTGCTAACTATTTCCTGACCTAAATTCTTCACGAGGCTGCGTATATCTGAATCAGCAGCGGGATCATCAGCAACAACTTCTAATGTCTCACCTATCGCTAACTCGTCCAAAGCTAATCTCGTCTGGAATACTGGTTCGGGACAATATAATCCCAAACAATCAAGTTTTTTGTCTATTTTGGCAGTCATTAAATCCACTCTAAACATATCTACGAGCTGCTTTGTTTCTTTCTAAAACCACATGGTAGCATTTGCGCTTAGTACTAAGTCGTTTAATGTCGCGGCGCCTACAATTTTCACTCCCGGAATTAAGGTTACGGTATCCCATCCAAGCATCCGTTTAGACGCTTCACATACGTTGATTTCAATTCCCATTTGAAGAGTTTCTTGAATCATTTCTGCAACAGTAGGGAAAGATCCTAGCTTTATTTTCTCAGCTGCACCCGGAAGCAATATTCTGAGTCCTTGACCTAGAAAATACACTTTTGGGTTTAAGTCCATAGCTTTGGCAGTTTGAGCTAAAACCAAAGGAGAGTATTGTCTTTCAGGATTGTCACTGGTTTGAACATATAAAATAAATTTTTCATCTTTCACAAAAATCGCTCTCTATTTTTCTGCTACAGTATTCATAATGCGTGCTTTGCTTTAAACATAATTATTTTAAGTGATTCATTTGGGATGACCAACTACGGTAAGGTAGATTACGCTTTCTTCTGCTCCGTCTAAGCCTAAGGTTGAGTTAATTTCGTCGTCAAAGAAAGCTCCGATTTGGCAGGACCCACAGCTGATACTTACTGTTGCTAACGCCAGATTCTGGGCAATGTGCCCAGCATCCAAGTAAACATATCTGTATGCTCTTTGTGAGTATTTCCATTTTGACCTGTTAAATATTGCTGTCCAGATGAAAACCACAGGTGCAATTGCACATATCGTTTGGTCTAAGGCTGCGTGAGCTATGACGTCACCAAAATTTCCAGTCTTAACTTCTTCAAGCGAATGATCTTTTATGTTGTAATGGTAAATGCCATTATCCAATTCTTCGACGTTATTTACAGCAACGTATGTCTCGATGGGGTATAACGCGCCGGCTGAAGGAGCATTACGAAACTCGTAGCCATGTTCTATTCTTTGGATACCTGTAGACGCCCAAAGCAGAAAAGACAAATCTAATTTGCTCAATGGTTGAGGTGAGAAGGCGCGAGTACTTCTGCGTTTTTTTAGAGTATCGGTGAATGTAGTAGTTGTCTCTTTTAACTCGCTTGGCAACTTTACTGTTTTGCAGTGTGGATAGCTCTTGTAAGTTTCTGGTTTCTTCGACCAATCCAAGTTGCCACCAAAACCTTGGTTTCGAATGTATTTAGTCTCTTTCTGGAAATCGTCTCCAACGGGTGCTCCCATAATTTAGCCTCTTTTTGAATTAATCCTATGCTGAGCTGGAACCAGTTTATTCAATACAAATGACGTCAAATAATTCGCCAATTATCTCTGTATGTAAAGTAATATTTAATCGAATTGCTTTCAACGCATTTATTTGATTTTATCTTTGATCGAGCAGTGATCACGAAAGTAAAATACCAAATTTTTCGAGGTTAACACCTTGCCTTCCTAGTGGAAAGCTGTTATATTCTTTTCTGACACATTGAATTTATGAACCCTATTGAAAAAAATAGCAAAGCCAATTTTATTGTCAGAGACCTCAAGCCAGAGGACTTTGAAGAAGTCATTGATAACTACTACAGTATTTATGACGAAGTAAAACAAAATCCTTGGGCTGTTGGAATCTTGCTTTTTGAGAAAAAGCCTTCGCTTAAGGATGAACGCAAATGGTTCAAAGAAGCGCTTGAAAAAACAAGAAAAGGCGATGGATTCGCGCTAGTCGCTGAAGTCAATGGCAAAGTAATTGGAATGTGCGAAGTGAGGAACAAGACACCTCAACAAGAGCAGAAGCACATTGGCAATGTCGGAATATACACAAGAGAAGGATACAGGTCGATGGGAATTGGAAGTGCACTTCTCAGCGAATTGATCAACAGAGCTAAAACAAAATACAAAAGCCTGATTTTGACAGTTTTTATTAGCAATCAACCTGCAAAAAATCTCTATAAGAAATTTGGCTTTGTTGAATACGGCATTTTGCCCGAAGGGATATTAAGGAGTGGGAAGTATGCAGATGAAATTTACATGTATCTGAAGCTTTAGAATCGAATATAACAGCTCGAGCAAAAGTGGAGTGTATACTGGTTTTAAATAAGGTAGGCTTCCGTGATGTATCTTCGCACTACCCATTGTGTCTGGAAGTAGTAGGCTATTTTTGCGATTGAGTTCTTCATTAGAGTTATCCAAGCGTCTTTTTGACTGTAAAAAGCTGGAGCGATCAGGTATTCGAGTTTGCTATATAGGTCTTGGATTTCTGCTTCTCTTCTTTGGCTTTCTGTTAATAGTGTTGTCGGATGAGGACCTATTGCCCAACCGGTAACACCTTCGATGCAACCTTCCATCCACCAACCATCCAGTACGCTGAAGTTAATGACGCCATTGTGGGCGGCTTTCATTCCGCTCGTTCCTGAGGCCTCCAGAGGCGGCAAAGGTGTATTGAGCCAGACGTCGACGCCTGAGGTGAGTTTGGCTGCGGTATCCATGTTGTAGTTTTCTATATAAACGACGCTGATTTGATCTTTCAGTTTATTTGCGTAATCATGGATTTGTTTTATGAGGGATTTGCCGTCTGTGTCTCGTGGGTGTGCTTTCCCAGCAAATATCATTTGGATTTTTGCTTTTCGATTAATGTCCGTTAACCTGTGAAGGTCAGAGAAGATTAGGGTTGCACGTTTGTAACCTGTGGCTCGTCTAGCAAAACCTATTGTCAAAGCCTGTGGGTCCAATGTTACTCCGCTTGCTTTTTCCACGAAAGTTAGTAAGTCTGTTTTTGCTTTAGTGTGAGCGTCCCAAACTTCTCTGTTGGGAATTTCACTAGCTTTTGCTAAAAGTATGGGTTCGTTTGTCCAACCTGGGATGTATTTGTCGAAAAGTTGCCTGAAATGCAGGCTTGTCCAAGTAAAGGAATGCACCCCGTTCGTGACGGCTCGGATGTAGCGACCTGGAAAAAGTTTTCGGGAATAATCCACATGTGCCAGAGAAACGCCATTTATGTACTTGCTTAAGTTTAGTGCTAGATAGGCCATGTTTAGGTTTTCTGTTCCCGCGTATAGTTTCATGTCAGCCAGCGGGTAAATGTTGTCTAGAACTTGTTGGACAAGGTCATATGGAAACTGATCAAACGCAGCTTCTACCGGGCTGTGTGTAGTGAAAACGCAGAGGTTTTTGACTTTCTCTGCGTCCATGCCGTTTTCTTTCAGCAGTTCAAGTGTTAAAAGACTTGAGTGTCCTTCATTCATGTGATACTTTCTGATTTTGAAGGGAAGGCTTTTCAGGATTTTAGTGCCGCCTATGCCCAGAACAATTTCTTGTTTCAGTCTGTAGGTTTTGTCTCCACCGTACAAGAAATCTGTGATTCTTCTGTCTTCGGGAGTGTTACCTTCCACATCTGTGTCTAGAAAGAGTATTGGCACCATTCCGCCCGTGATGCTCTGGTACTCATAGAGCCAAGCTTGCACTTTAACTAAGCGTCCTTCGATGGTTACTGTGACTGTGCTGGGCATACGAGTCAACGTTTTAGCTGGATCCCATTCTTCAGTTAACTCAATTTGCTCGCCTTGCTCAGTTATTTTTTGCATGAAGTAGCCTTTTCTACTTACAAGTGTGATGGCAACCATTTGGAGCCGAAGATCTGCACTGGATTTAACAATGTCACCAGCCAAGACACCTAAGCCACCACTATAAGTGGGCATTTTGCTGATTACACCTATTTCCATCGAAAAGTAGGCGATTCTGGGGTCTTCATGGAAGTGACCCCGGCAGTTCTCGCTGCAAAAACAGTATTTTTTACCACCGAAACTATCAGATGTTACTTCGATGCTTGTTGCCAGGTTCTCTGGATCGATTTGGATTCCGCAAACTGGACATCTTAAAGAGACTGGCAAACTGGTACCACTTAGAGAAGAGCCTTCTCCGCCAACTGATATATGTGTATTGCTGTACATGGGCGAACACTCAAAGCCCCGCCTTAAACTAGAATTGTCCCAGATACTTCAAATCAATATTTTTGACAGTAAGTAGGCAAATGTTTATCCTATTTTGGATGTTCCTGGTTGAGTAAATGGTTCAGTCATACCGACGAGAAGTTTGCCGAAAGTGTTAATGTGAGTTTCTTCTTCAGCCAAAATTTCCTCCAACATACGCCTGGTTGTGTAATCGCCTTCCATTGCCGCAATCTGAATTGCCTGCTTGTAGAGGCTAATAGCTCTTTCTTCATCCTGCTCGTCTTGCTCAAGCATTTCTATAAGGCTACCCATCACGAAAATAGGATCAGGCTTTGTTGAAGGTACACCGTTGAGATAATCAAGGCGTTCCGCAAGACGTTCAGCATGCTTCATTTCAGCTATAGCCGTCTTACGGAAAATATCTTCCACCGTAACACCATCCATTCCTGTGACCTGCACATGTTGCCACATATACTGAATGCTAACTTGAAGTTCACGCGCAATGGCATTGTTTAAGAATTCTAAAAGTTTTTGAGAAGCCAAAATTAATCCCTATAAAAAAGAGGGTTAGTTGATATATAAATTAAGCTCTAGCTTAAGCGTCATCTATTTTTCTCGTCCATTTAATTCTTCAAGGCAAATTCAGGAAAATGCTGGAAACAAAATTCTAATATTAACCGAGTGCAATTCATAAATCCAAACAGCTTAAATCGAGCTGAAGAATAGCAAAAGATGCGGGCCGATCGTCTAGCCTGGTTAGGACGTTGGCTTTACACGCCAAAGGTCGCCGGTTCAACTCCGGCTCGGCCCACTTTAATTTCCCAAAAGCAGCTTGATTTAACGATTTTTGCTTGCTAATTGTTAGTGCTGGCTTGTAACTATGTTTGTGTGGAAATTGAAATCTGAAATTCCATATATTGATGCATTGACTATTAGGGTTATTTCTGTGGGAATAACTTCGTTTACGTTAAGGACTTGGCCAGAGTAATTCCAATTTAGAGATATGTAGTCTGCTGAGGCTGATGGATTCCAATTTGACGTTTCTAACGTTAACATGACTGGGAAACTGCATTCGTTTCTAACATAAGTCGTTAAAGTTTTGTTCGATCCTGGGTTTATCTGTCCAAATTCAAACGCCAAAGTTGTGTTTGTACATGCTTGGTCCCAGTAAATCCCCACTCCAGTGCCTTTTACATAATCTGCTCGAACGAAACTTTTGAACGAACCAAAACCTCCCGTAATTGTTGCGAGAACAACTATGGTTAATAGGCATAATGTTGCCGACAAAACTTTGCTGTTGCACTTTTTGAATATTTGGAAAGTGGAAATGAACCGACGATTTGTTTGTTTTTTACCCGGCATTTCAGACACTTCGTTCATTATTCATTAATATACAATATATTGAGTCTTGAGATAAATAATGATGTGATTGTGATGACACAACTACAACCACATTCCGAAAAGTCAAAACTTGAATTACCGCGTTCAAATTTTTGATTGAAGAAACGATCAAACAATAATTTCAAATGTTTACAATATGTCCACATTAATAGCGAAATAAAAAAAGAAAATTAGGTGTTAGCGTCGTCTTCTGATCACAACAACAGCCACAGCGATTACCACAACTAACACGGCTATGATAATCACATAAACATAGACAGGTAAGGCATTTCCGCTTGAAGTACCAGTTGAGCTAGCGTTTTGACCGATTGCATAAACGTTACCATCGTAAGAGCCAAAGTAAGCAACCCCGTTAGCGACTGCAGGTGACGAATAAGTGTTACCTCCCGTTTGGAAACTCCACATAAACGCGCCTGTTTGAGAATTAAGAGCATATGTTGCATTACCTAAAGCAGTAGTAACATAAACTGCATTGCTTGCCACTGCTGGAGCCATCTCTACACCTGCATTAGTCGTGTAGGTCCACTTTGATGCACCAGTTGCAGCATCTAAAGCATGAACGTTATAGTCGAAAGCACCACCAGTGTAAATTACACCGTTTGCAAAAGCTGGGGAAGACTGAATGCATTGGTCGTAACCGACCAAAACCTTCCAGACTAATGTGCCAGTGTTAGCGTTTAATGCGTAAGTTTGGTTGTCAAAGCTGCCAAAGTATACGTTACCATCAGCAACAACTGGTGAGGATTCTACAACACCACCTGTCGTGAAATTCCACTTTTCAGCCCCTGTTAAAGCATTAAGTGCATAAAGCGTGTGATCATACGAACCAAAGTAAACTATCCCGTTTGATACAGCTGCAGAAGAGATAACAATGCCGCCAGTAGTAAAATTCCACATCGGCATTCCACTGATAGCATCTAACGCATAAAG
This sequence comes from Candidatus Bathyarchaeota archaeon, assembly GCA_963833575.1. Classification (GTDB taxonomy): domain Archaea; phylum Thermoproteota; class Bathyarchaeia; order Bathyarchaeales; family Bathycorpusculaceae; genus Bathycorpusculum. Next base: position 528,131 of record CAWHXY010000004.1, read on the forward strand.
GTGATTGTCGCTTGAACCAACGTAAACCATGTTTCCTGAAACTGTTGGATTAGACTGAACGTCACCGCCTGTAGTGCATTTCCAAACTTGAGCGCCGGTGGTGGCGTTTAATGCGTAGATATTGTGGTCATCAGATCCTATGTAAACTAAACCGTTTGCTACTGCGGGGGAACTAAATATTTCGACAGAACTGGGTACACTCCAGATTTTTGCCCCTGTTGTGGCATTTATCGCATAAATGTTATTGTTAGATGAGAATTCGTGGTTTGAAAGACCGGGGCTTGAAGCGATGTAGACGATTCCATTGGCGACAGCAGGAGAAGACCAGATTTCGCCGCTTGTTTGGAAGACCCAAAGAGTCTGATTGGTGGTTGGTCCTGATCCAGTTGAGTAACCTGTGTGTGCTGCATCATTATGGAACATTGGCCATGAGCTTTCTTGCTGAGCATCAGTTGTTACTGCAAAAAATGAAACGAGTGAGAGACATAAAACAGCCAAAATAAATATGCCATAAAATCTTTTCATAATTATCTAACCTATTCTATTCTAATAGTATCTTATAAGTCATTTACTACGAATATCTGTTGCCCCTAAAATGTTAGGGTTTTCAAGATTGAAACTAAATCCCAAAACAAAACACTATCCAAAGAAACTATGAGAAAGTTTAAGAAAACCGCGAGTTTTCTATCTCTGGTTGACTTGGAAAGATGAAAAAGAAAGTGTTCATAGCTGGCCCCATCCTAGGCAGGGAAACCAATCAAGGCTACCGCCAAGAAATCACCGACATTCTCCTACGACAAGGGTTGGATGTAATTGATCCCTGGAAGCGAGAAAAAGTCCTCTATAACGGAGATGAGAGATGTTGGTGGGACAAAGTCCCTACATTTGACTTTATCCAAAGGGACCTGGATGATGCTAAATTATGCGATGTAATGGTTGTTTATTTGCCTATTTTGTCGGCTGGAGCATGCATGGAATTATTTTATGCTAAGCGTAAAGGCAAGAAAATTATCGTAGTATCGGAAATCGAATGTTTAAGTCCATGGATCGTTGCACATTCTGACATAGTTCTGAAGGATTTTTCCCAACTTGAAGACGCACTGAAAAAAGTTTGTTGACAAAATAGTATTGAATAGGGGGTAATTCTCAGTCATAAGCAATCTATTGGTGGGTAGGTGCAGTCACATAATTTTAATAATTATTACCGTTAATAGCTATTGTTTTAGAGTTCGGTTTTGATTGGAGGTGATTGTTTTGTACGAAGAGCGTTCAAAAAAAGATAACATTACTGTTCCTAAGCCTGAAATGACTAAAGACAAGAAGTACAAGTGTCCTCTAGATCAGGCGGTATATGATAACAAAGAGGATTATGAGGCGCATTGCAAAGAAGAACATGATGTACTCTAGATTACAATGAAAAAGTAAACGCTATAGTTTTATCTTATAGCTTCATCTATTTTTTGGTCACGCTTGGTTCTGGTGACTTCTTTGAAAAGCTCCAAGCACTCTTCTTTTGTCGGTGCTTCAATGCCTATACTGCCATAAGCGCCTATGTCTATCCTGTATTTCCTATCGCGCCTATCGCGATCATCAACTGGTTGTTCCGTAAACTTCTCCCCCTCTCTTATTATCTCTATTCGGATAATGATTATGGTATCTAATAATGTACAATATTTATAAGGTTAATGACAACTTACCGATGCCATTTACCTGTTTTTTAGGGTTAAAAACGATAAATCTCGAATTCCGCATGTACCTGCCAACCATAGAAACCAAACCTGCAGCGTCAGTTCCAAGTTTACAGGTTAAAGCATGCTCAAACATACCTAACGCTTCAACGCCAATAATGTCCCTGTTTAACCTGGTTCGTTCCAGCACTATCTCAATCTCGCCAATTGACGCCCCCAAAATAATTAACCTATCCAAAAGCAATTGCCGCCATAAATTGATTTTTTCAACTTGCTCAGGCGACAATTCAGCTTGCAACACGAACTCTTCCGAATCATTTACCTGAACCACCTTGATGATTAGAGGAAGATTTTCGTTAAAACCATAGATCTCAACAATTTTTTGCAAAGTAACTTTTTGGCCATCGGCAAGTTGGGCTTGCAAACATGCCAAAGGTATGGTTGCTTGAATTATTTTTGGTTCAAAAACTCCAATGTCAACTATTAATGCTTGGTTAGTTGTGTCAACTTTGGAGATGTAACCTTTTAGAATAGAAAAATTGTTTATTTTTTTTATGCTTATGGGGCAGGTGCCTATTTTCTTGTTGATGTAGCTTGTAGCTATAACCTCGTCTTCCCCTGAAATCGAAATACGCACCCACTTGTGGGGTGAATCCAATACTTTTACGTCAACGTCTAAGTTCTCAAACTCTGATTTTAAAAGGTCATCTATTTGTTTTAGTTGCCGTAAACTAGAAGTTTTGATAAGCAAGGTTAAATCTGTCATTTTGGCTTGTCCATCAAGGTTACTATTTCTTCATGAAGCTTTCTAACTCTTTCTGCTGCCTCAGCCTTATTATCCATTTGAAGCCGCCTAATTTCTAAGTCAATTGGAACGCGTTTTGACTTGTCAATTAGTTTATCTGCGTATGAAACAATTTTCTCCTCCAACGTAAGAGGCACATAAACGTCTTTTGGCCAACCAAACGCTTCGGCTTCTTGAGCTGTAATTCCACCGCCTACATGCCTCCTAATTATCTTAACCACTGGCTCAGGCAACCCGGCTGATTCAGCTAACTTAGCACCGACAACCCCATGATCAACCCCGTGTGTTCTTGAGCGACCAAGGTCATGTAAAAGGGCACCAGCTTCAACCAGTTCGCGGTTTATTTTCAGGTTTTCTTTTTCCAGTTTGTCTGTGATTTCTAAGGCCAATTCAGCAACTGCTTCAGCGTGACGAATAACGTTTGGCGAACAATGGTTTTCGCGGAGAAGTCCGATTGCTTGCTCCCTTGAAGGAAGCTTATTACTCACCGAGCTCTTTCCTCAGCGTATCGACTTTCTCAGATAGTTTATCTACCATTTTTTCGTTTGCAAAATGCTCAAGAGGTTTGCTACAGTTGGAACAGTGGAAAACTAGTTCAACAGCCTCTTCAAACGGAACCCGTTTGCATTCTGGACTACCGCAATAATAGAAGTCATGGTTCTTTTCATATTCCAAACGGACATTAAGCTTCTCTAAAACGCGGCGTTTTTGACTTAAAATAAATCCTTCCAGCTGATCCGGCTGAAGCTTCCAATGAAAAATAAACCATCCAGTTTTTGGATCACGCGTCCTTCTAAGACTTACAAGGGAATGATCATAAAGTTTGTAGAGAATTTTACGGACGGTATTGAGTCGAATGCCTGTTTTATTGGCAATCTCGTCATCAGTTATTTCATCTACACCTTTGAGGTGCTCGATGAGAATTACGGCTTCTTGGTCGCCTAGCGCCAAAGCAACTTTCAATAAGGTAGCATCATCAATTGTTGATAACATAATCCAATATTTCCTTTTAATATACCCTTATTATTGGAGCAGGGTGTAATAAAAACTCTTCTTGCAAAATTACTCAAATTCCTCATTACTTGTAATTTCCTTGCCTCTTTGTTTAGGAACAATTTTAATTTTTGCTTTCTCAAAATCTCTAGCTAACTCTTTACCCTCAAATAATCTGTCTAAAAATATTGCAAGCGCAGAACATTCTGAGTGAGGCTGGTTCCCAACAGACACGTTAAAGTCAGATACATCGCTTGAATAGAATTCGCCCGGAACCTTCTGGCTACCAACAACCACAAGAATATCTTTCTTCAAACTTTTAATTCTGCTCAAAATATCGGTTGTTTGAATGTTTTCTCCATAAGCAGTTAAATGAACAACAGCGCCACCTTCTGATTTCCAATTTCTAACAGCTTTCTTCCAAGAGGTTCCCATTTCAAACTGAAAATTTCCACCCCAACGAGCAGTGATCTTCCTTATTGTTTGTTCTATATTGGAGTCTTCCACATCTGAAAGGATAAATCCTGAAGCACAAAGTGCACGTGCAGTTAAAGCGACATGAGTAGTTAACCGAACATCCCGCTGTGGCCTATGACCCCATCTTAAGACAACAACTTTAGGTAATTCACTTGATTTTTGGGTCTGTTTCGAATTTTCCATGTAAGTCTTCCACTTTTCGTCTCACTTGCTCAGTTATGTCTAAAGGCGCTCCAAAAACAACATCAATGGAATCATTAGTGTAGTTTTCTTTCAGGACATCAGTTTTCCCATGAAGCCACGAGATAAAAGGCATGCTTTTGCCAGTTAAAGGAACGGAAAGCTGCGCTTCAACATAATTCTCAAGAATTTTCAGAATTTCTTTTTTCAATAAGTCAAGATTCAGCATGCATTTAGCTGAAATGAGAATGGGATTTTTCGTTTTTTCTCTAAGAATTTCCAATTTTTGATTTCGCTCATCTTCCGAGATCAAGTCAATCTTGTTTAGAGCAGTTATAGTTGGAATGCCTGAAGCGCCCAAACGATCTATTGTTTCTAAGCAGACATTTAATTTCTGCTCAATTTTCTCTATGGGGTCGCTTAAATCCAAAAGAAGAACAATAAGGTCTGAAAAGATTGTTTCTTCAAGAGTAGAATGAAATGCTTCAATCAAAGAGTGGGGTAAACGATCAATGAAGCCAACAGTGTCGGTTAAAAGAAACTTGCGGTTAGAAAACTCCACCATTCGCGTAGTGGTTGATAGAGTAGTAAATAATGCTTTATCAACTTCAACGCTCGCTTGTGTTAAAACGTTAAATAAAGAGCTCTTTCCGGACTTTGTATATCCAGCAAGTGAAATAGTTAGAAAGCCAAGTTCCGTTCGCCTATCACGTTGAAGAACCCGTTTTTCCCTGATTTTTCTTAGTTTTTTGAGGATTGTTTGAACTTGCCGTTTTATAGCGTCACGGTAAACATCTGCTTCGTACGCTCCAAGACCCATGAAACCCGGTTGCTCGCTGCCTTTGGCTAACTTCACTTTTTCTTTGGCATGTTTAAGTTCATTTCTAACAGTTGCCAACTGAATTTGTAGTTGAGCTTCAGTTGTGGTGGCTCTTTTTGTGAAGATTTCTAGAATAAGTTGAAAACGGTCGATTACCTCTACGTGTGTTGCTTTTGCCAGATTGTATGTTTGACGAGTTTTTAGATTATTATCAAAAATTACTTTTCCTGCGCCTGTTTCATCAACCAGCTGGGTGAGTTCTTCTACTTTGCCTGCGCCTATTTGGTAGCGTGCGTCAGGCGGTCTTGTTTGCTCTAATGTGCCGACAACGGTGTAACCCGCAGCTTCGGCTAATCTTTTAAGTTCATCTAGACTTGATTCTTCTCGGTTTAGCCTACGTTGAACTATGACGGCTTTCGTTTTGACGCCGTCTCCTCGTCTCTATCTATCTCGACGATATCACCCAAAGTTAAGTCTTGGCTGGCAGACTTTGGAATCTGATTTACCTTCTCTTGAGAAATTGGCACAAGCAACTTGATTTTTAACATATGTTCAAGTTTTGAGGCAAGCTGATTATTTGGAGCCATCTTGCCAACTTCCAGATTTCTTAAAACCGAAGCTTTCTCATTTATTTTCTTACCCAGTTCCTCATGAGTAAGCATCAACTTTTCCCGAGCGACCCTAATCTTACTTGAATAGTCTTCGGCAACTTCTTGAGTGATTTGAACTTCAGCAGTCATAGGTTTTCTTTGGACCATGGTGACCGGCGCCTGCGGTTTCTTGAGAGCTTGTCTAGGAGCAGCGGGTTCAGCATAAACTATTTTTCCATGCTTAGAACATTCAACACAAACAGTCATTCTAGCCCCTTCAATAACAGCCATAATTGGTTCATCATGAATTTTGTGTCCGCAGACTTCACATCTCAATGTTAACTTTCACCCTTTAACTGTCTTTATTATATTGTTATGTTTATACTTGTCGAAACAACAAAAATGTATCGATGGTGAAAATGTGGAGAACCCGCTTGGCAAAGTGAGGGCTGTCGCCGATTACCAGTTTGGAAAAGGGGTTGGCGAAAAGCTGTTTCCAGAAAACATACAAATAGAATATTCACCGAGGACAGGTAGAATACGTTTCATTAGTCTAGACGGAAAAAGACTTGCAACTCTGCGCCCAACTGACGGGTTACTTTCTTTAAGTATTAAGGCAGCCAAGTTCATGGCAGAAAATACACCCTTCGCACAATGTTTCGTTACGGCAAAAAATGACGTTTCCAAATTTATCGCTAAAGGCGGAGACGTTTTTGCCGTCCACGTAGTCAAAGTTGACAGCGAGATTTGCGCAAAAGATGAAGTCATCTTAAAAGATGAATCGGGAAATGTTTTAGCTGTTGGAAGAGCATTGCTTTCAAGTGCAGAGATAACCGTTTTTAAAACTGGACCAGCAATTAAGGTAAGACATGGAGTCAATGAAAGTTAATTTTCCCAATGCCTTCAACTTAATTTTAGTTTAAGTTCGTTTGGCAAGTCCTTATTCTTATTTACATACAAAGGAAATCTAGCAATACATCTCTGTCTTCAGGAAATCCGAACTTCTAATTTTTCATAACACAAATCCAATCTATATTTCTCCCCCAAAACTCTTTGAATGATTTTTCTGTATTTTGGTAATATGGATCTTCCTCGCCAAGTACTCTTATCAGCAAACTTTTTTATTTCGGTCGATGGCTCGAAATAAGGAAAAGCGTTTCTGACACTGAGAACAAAAGGAGGATACCCATAATACATATCGATTCAACTAGAGATTATGCTACCGGTCCTTTGATTGCCTTCAATAATAATTGAGGATGCCCCAGAACAGCGACATACACCTCTGCCGCCACTTTCAAAGGATGAGGCTCTTTCTTCAAATGATTTGAGTACAAACGAGCAATTGGACCAATGTTTTTGTGATATTTTTCTGAATTAGCATCAATTGCTTTTGCATACTCTTTTCTTAATCGAAAATCTAAGCCATAATGAACCAAATTATTTAACTTGCACATTTCTTCAAAACTTTCCTCGAAAATGGTTCAATGCCCTCCGTAAATAAAATATCTAAAAAACCATAGGCACTCATCATTTTAGCTCTAATATCAGCATTAAATGGAGTGTCCTTTCTACCTATCTTTCTCAAATCTAATTCATCATCAATCTTTTTCTAATTTTCCTCTACGTGGTCAAAGATTTATCAATTTTCTCCAAATTTAATCGCAGTATTTCCTTTTTTTATTCATCTAACCTATCTGGTGTATTCTCATATCTAAAATAGATTACCTGAATCAAACAATCTCATCACTCGAAAAAATACAAACAGCAAAAACCAAAAGAATTAATATTTTTTTAATCCGTTAACCATTATTGAAAAGCGATTGCACTCGCTACTATAGTTATTAGATTCTTTCTAAATCTTTTGAAATGTCAGTTCCCTTCCCTTTTTTCCAGTGATTCGAATAATGTCACTTTTTCTTAGGCAGTAGGTTATTTGCTGTGCAGTCCTTACTGGAATCTTGGTTAACTTCGCTAACTCTTTGTTAGTGAAAACTTTGTTTAGGCTATGTGGAAATATTTTAATATAATCCGTCTTGTTTTGAAAGAGAATTCGATCGTTTACTTTCAATAGTCTTCTGTCTATGATGCTAACCCCTCTTCTTCTCCAACTTCCTTTTCCATCGTCACGTCTTATCTCTTCTTCATCGATGAATAAAACTTCTAAAGAAAAGTTCTCTTTTCCGATTATTTGCGGGATCATAATCAGTTCTTGAAATAGATCGGTTAACTTTCCTTTTCGGGGGGATATGCTTTTTTTCTCGACTACATTGTCTTTGTTAATGTAGGTTATCAATTTCTTTTCTGCTATAGGATAGACTAGCCTTACTTGGTGTTTTTCTGTAAGTGTTTGGAGTTTTTCCTTGAGGAGTGAAAAATTCTTGGTCTGAACTTCTATGATTAAATTTCCCCTTAAGATATCGACAATGTACTTCCCTAATTTGACCTCAAATTGGTCTCCAGGAAGTGAATATACTTTCTTGATTTTTGAATGAAGGGAGCACTCGTTCATTATCCTCAAATGATTATCTGTAACTAATAAGCCTGATTTTCATATTGCATGCGTGAACAAGAAGGCTCACATTTACTATTCGAAAAGATCTGGAAATTAATTAATTGTTCCTTTCTTTTGTTTTGGCTTATACTTTCAGTTTTGAAGCGAACTCTTCCGCATGTTTAAGGTCTTCAGCGTTAGGTCTACCTTTGTTGATTCCACCGAACCATTTGAGGAATTTGTTAGTATTAAAACCAGCACAACCAAACTCATCAACAATCAAGCAGCCTTTAGATTGAAGTTTTTCTTTAAGTGTTAAGTGACATTTTCGAGTGTACTCTTCTAATCGTTGTTGTCCAGAAATTCCCACGGGCATTCCACTAGTTGAGAAGAGAAAGGCTTTCATATCGGTCATTTGCGGGAGTTTATCTGCAAGTTCAAGCAGACTTTCGTGGTGTTTGCCAACATATACTCCAGAGCCAAATCCTACAAGGTCATATTGGGTAAACTCTTCGGGGTTAACTTGTTGCGGTGATTTTATTTGTGCGTCAAGCATTTTTGCCATGACTTCCGCTATTTTTTGGGTGTTGTTGTGATGATAAGAAACTAAAACAATCAAAGACTTGATGGACAACTCGACCTTTCCAATTTCAATTTTTATTTCTTAATTACTCCAGATAAAGCGATAGAACCTTTTAAAAGTCGCTATTGGCACTTTTTCGAGAGAGATTGACAAGAAATCGTTAACCTTCTTCGACAATAGAAAGCTTTGTAAAATTTTTGCTAATCTATTTATAATTAAAATCAAAAAAAGCTCCCTTGGAAAAGTTAAGTATATCAAGTTCTTCTGTAGAATAATTGGTATAAGTGAAAATCTATGCATAAACGCATGAATCCTCGAGAGCAAAAACGTATGATGCAGCGTATGGGCATGAACATGGACACAGTTGCTGACGTCCAACAAGTAATAATTAGAACAGCTAGCAAAGACATCGTAATTGATGAGCCAGAAGTTGCAATTTTACAAGTGCAGGGACAAAAAATGTACCAGGTTATCGGGGGACAAGTTTCAGAGCAATCGCCATCACAGCTCCAAACAGCACAAGTTGCTCAACCTACATTTTCGGAAGAAGACGTTAGGTTAGTGGCGGATCAAACTGGGAAAAGCTTGGAAAAAGCAAAAGATGCTCTTGAGGAATGCCAGGGAGATTTGGCTAAAGCAATCTTGCTTCTTCAATCTTAATTTTAAGGTTATATCTAAGATGCCTTATTTATCTTCATGAAGGGCTTGGGCAGTGCTTCAGAACGTAGACATAGCGGTAATTGGACATCTCTCAATCGATACAATTTTATTACCCACAAGAAAGCTCCCGTTTGTAGTACTAGGCGGAGCTGCAACCTACACTTCGTTTGCTGCTAAACGTTTGGACGCGACAGCTTCCGTTATCTCTAGAGTTGGGGGAAATTTTCCAGAAGCTTATTTGTGGTGGCTGAGGCAAGAAGGCATTGATCTTTCAGGCGTAACCAAAAAAGCTGATGAACCGTCCACATGTTTTGAACTCAAATATAATGATGACTTGTCTGAGAGAGTTCTGAAATTGAAAAGCAAAGGCGCACCAATAAGCTTGGATGATGTTCCAACAGATTTGCAGGCCAAAGCCATTCATATTGCGCCAATAGCCAACGAAGTGTCGCTTGAAGTAGTTGAGCATATAAAACAATGTGCAGATATTCTCTCAATTGACCCTCAAGGTTTACTTCGAAGCTTCGACGAAGCAGGAAACGTCACCGAAAACGCTTCAGTTGATACTACAATATTTAGTTTAATCAACATTTACAAGTCATCACAGAACGAAATTTATAAACTGACTGGCGAGTCAGACCTAAAGCAAGCAATAAAAGCGATTCATGACGTTGGAGTTGAAACCGTAATCGTGACCATGGGAGCTAAAGGGTCAGTTCTCTCAGTTGAAGGAGCACAATACAATATTGCTGCTTGCCCTTCACAGGTGCTAGTTGATCCAACAGGTGCAGGAGACGTTTTCATAGGCGGCTTCTTAACAGAGTACCTGCGACAAAAAGATTCAACATGGTGTGCCTGTGTCGGTTCGGCTGCAGCTTCTGTAGTTGTTGAAGGTTTAGGTCCAACTTATTTTGGCAAGAAAGAAGAAATCTATCGGAGAGCCAAAACGTTGTATGAAAAGGAACTTAAGCAATAGCAGTATAATTACGTATTAAACTAATTACCGAGGCTTCAATTGTGGGTCGTATAGAAAAAGGGCAAAAATGCAATGTGTCAGGTTGCAGCCAAGAAGCTGCCCGTTCAATTTCAGCTGACAAAGTTAAGGCTGCTGGCTTAAATGTTAGCAGCAAAGAAAGCCGAGCTTACATTTGCAAAGAACATTATAAAGAATTTAAGAAAAAGACTAAAAAAGATAAAACGATTGATAAGTGGCGTTACGGCCGCTAGAAAGGGTGAAGCGCTATGCGAATATTACAGTTACATTCTAACTTTATAGTTTTTAAGCCTGTTCAGAAAGAAATAGCGATCGCAGAAGAAGCAGAACAGAAAGAAAACCGAGTAGAAGAAGTCGTAGTCTTATTTACTGCAATTGAAGAAGGCGACACCATACAAGTTGGGCAAAAAGCAATTGATGATGTTCGGGCATTTTTGGGGAAACAGAAAACCAACCGCATACTGATTTATCCTTTTGCTCATTTGAGCAGCAACCTTTCTCAGCCATCAGAAGCCCTCAGAATTATTAAAGACATGGAAACCTACGCTAAAGGGAAAGGCATAGAAACTTACCGCGCCCCGTTTGGGTGGAATAAACAATTTACTATCGCCATTAAAGGTCACCCGCTCGCTGAGCAAGCACGATCATATGCTCCTACGCCAGTTTCAACTGAAGCGCAACCTGAAGGCGTATGCAAAAAAGAAGAAGAACCGGTTTCAGCGGCTTTGAAAGCTGAAGATAAGATGCAGTCGTTCTGGCACGTTATCTTACCTGACGGATCTTTGTTGCCGATTGAAGACTTCAAATTCAAGGGACATACCAACCTACAAAAGTTTTCGCAATACGAAATTAAGAAGGCTAGAGCAGTTACTCAAATGCCACCTCATGTTACATTAATGAAGAGGTTGGAAATAGCGGATTATGAACCGGGAAGTGACCCTGGAAATATCCGTTGGTATCCTAAAGGGCGCATGATCAAGTCCCTGCTTGAGCAATATGTCAGTACTAGAGTAGCTGCTTACGGCGGCATGGAAGTAGAAACTCCTATAATGTATGACTTTAATCATCCAAGCCTCAAAAGTTACTTAAACCGTTTCCCAGCACGCCAGTACGTGCTGAAATCGGAGGACAAAGAACTTTTCCTGCGTTTCGCCGCATGTTTTGGCCAATTCTTAATGGCCCACGACGCTCAATTCAGCTACAAACAGCTCCCAATCAAACTGTACGAACTAACCCGCTACAGTTTTAGGCGTGAAAAAAGCGGCGAAGTCGTTGGCTTAAAACGTCTTAGAGCTTTCACCATGCCTGACTGCCATGCGTTCTGTGCTGACCTTGACCAAGCTAAAAAAGAGTTCATGGTTCGCTTCAACCTCTGCATAGATGTTCTAAGCAACATAGGCTTTACAAAAGATGATTACGAAATTGCCATGCGATTCACCAAAGGCTTCTATGATGAGCATAAAGATTTCATTGCTGAATTGGCAAAGCAATTTGGCAAACCGATGTTGGCTGAAGTTTGGAATGAACGGTTCTTCTATTTTGTGCTCAAATGGGACCTGAACTTTGTTGACAACCAAGACAAAGCGGCTGCACTTAGCACTGATCAAATTGATGTGGAAAATGCACAACGATATGAAATAACCTTTGTAGACGAGAAGGGCGAAAAACAATACCCACTAATTCTCCATTGTTCACCCAGCGGCGCAATTGAACGAGACATCTACGCTTTGCTTGAGAAGGCTTATCGTGAGCAAATGGCTGGCAAAGCACCAATGCTTCCACTTTGGCTCTCACCCACACAAGTGAGGCTGATTCCTATATCAGATAAGTTCCTTGACAAGGTAGGAGAAATCGCTAATCAAATAGGTTCACATTGCATCCGTGTAGATATCGACGACAGTTCATCAACGCTGCAGAAGAAAATCCGTGAAGCAGAGCAGGAATGGATACCGTACATTATTGTTGTCGGTGAAAAAGAAGTTGAATCATGTATGCTGTCCGTTAGAGACCGCGAGCTTAAAGGTCACCAGCAAAACATGACCACAGACCAATTAATAATTAAGGTATCTGAGAAAATCGCTGGCAAACCGTTTAAACCTCTGCCGCTGCCAATGAACCTTTCTAAGAGACCACAGTTTCACGGTTGATAAACGAAATACATGTATCGTTGACGCAAAATATATCAAACAATCTTGCAGTATGAATCATTGTAAGAAGTGGAAATCAAATGAACAATGAATTGCAAGTCTACATAGACGGCCAATTTTACCCAAAATCGCAGGCTAAGATTTCAGTCTATGACCATGGGTTCCTTTACGGAGACGGCGTTTTTGAAGGAATCCGAGAATACAACGGCGTAGTTTTTAAGCTAAAAGAGCATATTGACCGTCTTTACCGTTCAGCACATGCCGTAACATTGGAAATACCGTTAACTAAAGAAGAAATGATTCAAGCTGTAGTTGAAACCTTAAGAAAAAACAAAATGAAAGACTCATACATACGCTTGGTAGTAAGTAGAGGAGTGGGAGACCTCGGTTTAGACCCGCGCAAATGCCCCAAACCCACAATCATAATCATAACTGACACAATTAACATAAAAGCAGGAGACGCTAAAGAAACAGGAGTTACAACCATGTTCTCTTGGGTCCGCAGAAACCCAGTTGACGCAACAACACATGAGATAAAATCTCTCAATTACCTAAACAGCGTGTTGGCAAAAATTGAAGCAAACGCTTGTGGAGTTGATGAAGCCATATGCTTGGAAAGCAACGGTTGTATAGCTGAAGGTGTTGGTGAAAACGTTTTCATAGTCAAAAACGGCGAACTCTTAACCCCGCCAACATCAACAGGTGCACTTGCAGGTATCACCGCCGAAGTCTTAGAGAAACTTGCAGCTAAACTAAAAATAAAACTAACAGTAACCAATCTCACTCCATTCATGATGTTCACTGCAGACGAAGCCTTTTTCACAGGAACAGCCATGGAAATGGTGCCTATAAGAGAAGTCAACAAACGCACAATCGGCACAGGCAAACCTGGACCAATCACAAAGAAGTTGATGGTTGAATTCCAAAAAATAATCGAAGATCCAACACAAGGCACAATAGTTTAATTTTTCCTTTCTTTAATTATGTTGTTGATAATCCTAATTCGGCTTTTAGTTTGGAATTAGAGGATAAGTAGGTCTTGTTATTGAATTCTATTAACAAGAATTAGGGATTGGTTGGTAGAATAGTTTTGTTAATTAGCTTTGAGTTTTTGCGGTTTTTTGCTTTTGCTTTTCTTCATGAAGGCTTCCAGTGCATTGAAAGCTTCTTCTAGCTCTGGAATTGGTGGTAGAAATACTGCTCGGGCATGGCCTTTGCCGTAAACTGGGTCGAACCCTGAACCGTTGACTATCAACACTCCGGTAGCTTTTAGCAAGTCAACGACGAAGTCCATGTCGGTTTTCCATCTTGTGCCTACGTCGTGGATTTTTGGGAAGATGTAAAATGCTCCTTCAGGCTTGGTGGTGCTTATGCCTTCAATCTCGTTAAGGCGCTTGCATGAGTAATCTCTTCTTTGGCGTAGTTTTTCGACGACACCTTTGATGTGGTCTTGTGGTCCGTTAAGGGCTGCGGCACCTGCTTTCTGCACGGGCGTATTGGCACATAGGCGAATGCGGCATTCTTTTTCGATTCCCTGCCTGAGTTCATCAAGTTCGCCTTTTTCGTCTTTAAAGTACAAGTACCCCAGTCGTAGCCCTGTCATTTGGTAGGCTTTGGAAAAACCGTTAAACCCTAAAACCGGAACATCTTTGGCTAAACTGGCGGTGCTGACAAAATTGTCGGAGTAGGTGATTTGGTCGTAGATTTCATCCGACAATACCAGTAGCTTATGTTCTGCGGCAACATCTAGCATTTCCTTTATCATTTTTCTGCCGTAAACGGCACCGGTTGGGTTGTTTGGGTTTATGATTACGAGCGCTCGGGTTTTTTTGGAAATTTTTTTGCGCAAGTCATCCACATTGGGTTGCCAGCATTCGGATTCGACGGTTTCATAAGCGACTGGTGTGCCATCGAAAAATTTGGTGTAAGAAATGTATGGTGGGTAGGTTGGTCCAGGAAAGAGGATTTCGTCGCCTCTCTCTACGATGGCTGCAAGGGACATTTGTATGCCTTCCGAGATACCTTCGGTGATAAGGACATCGTCGGCTGTAATGTTAACGTTGTTGACTCTTTTTTCTTTCTTGACAACCGCTTCTCTGAGTTCCAGAATTCCTTCTGAAGGCGAGTAGTAATTGTTGTCTTCTTGCAGGGCTTTACAGAGGGCAGCTTTAACATGGGAAGGTACGGTTAAGTCGAATGCTGCAGGGTCGCCAATGTTTAAGTAATAGATTTTTTTGCCGTCTTCAATTAGCTGCTTAGTATGCACTATAACATCACGTATAGCGTATTCAATGTTTGAAGCTCTGCTGGTTACTTTGAAAGCCAAGTTTTGTTACCTGTAACCCAAACACTTGCTAACGGAAAAAATAAATGTTCCTAAGATAATACGGCATGAAATGGCTAACGTATCCTTATCACGCAAAAAAATTGTGCTTGTTAGTACGACCTCGCAAAATACACCGTTTCTTCAGCTTTTTGTCCGCAGTAAACGCAGTTCGCTGTTGGTTCTTCTTTCTTGAAGGGTCGAACTCTGATGGTTGCGCCGGTTTCATCTTTTATCTTTGCTTCACATTCGGGGCTGTCGCACCATGCTGCCTTAATGAAACCGCCTTTTTCCTCGAGAACCTTCTTGAATTCCACATAGCTTTCTACAGAGGTGGTTTTGTCTTGGAGGATAGCTTTAGCTTTTGCATACATGTTGTCCTGTATTTCCCTCAGCATCTTCTCTACAGTGGCGACTAATTCAGCTTCTACTACGGGGGTTTTCTGCCCCGTATCGCGTCGGACCATAACGACTTGGCCCGCTTTGAAGTCTCGTGGACCCAGTTCAATGCGGATTGGGATGCCTTTTAGTTCCCACTGGTGAAATTTCCAGCCCGGCGTGTATTCGTTGCGGTCATCGAGGATTACGCTGACACCATGGGTTCTGAGTGTCTCTGCGATTTCTTTAGTTTTTGCGGCGATTGCTTCAGCTTCAAGACCCTTGAATGGAATTGGAACGATAACCACCTGGGTTGGTGCAACTTTGGGTGGCATAATCAAGCCTTTGTCGTCGCCGTGAACCATAACCATGGCACCAATTAGTCGCGTGGTTATGCCCCAGCTGGTCTGCCAAACATGATGGTCCTGTTTGTCTTCACCAATAAATTTCACATCAAACACTTTGGCGAAGTGTTGACCTAGGTTATGGCTGGTTCCCATCTGTAGTGCTTTGCCGTCGGGCATAATGGATTCGAGCGATGTAGTGTAGAGTGCACCAGCGAACTTTTCACTATCACTCTTGGTGCCGACAACCACTGGGATTGCCAAGTAATTCTCCATTATATCTTTGTATTCGCCAAGTGCGTACATGACCTCTGCTTCAGCTTCCTCACTGGTTGCGTGTGCGGTGTGGCCTTCCTGCCAAAGAAACTCGCGTGTCCGCAAAAACAGCTTCGTCGCTTTAGTTTCCCAACGCACTATGTTGCACCATTGGTTAATTTTCAATGGCAGGTCTCTCCAGCTGCGTATCCACTTGCTGAACATTGCGTACATTATGGTTTCGCTGGTGGGACGAACCGCTAGTTTCTCCTCTAGCGGTGTGTTCCCGCCTTGAGTAATCCATGCCACCTCAGGAGTAAACCCTTCAAAGTGCTCAGCTTCTTTTTTGAGGAAGCTTTCAGGGATAAACATAGGAAAGTAAACGTTTTTGTGTCCTGTTGCCTTGATTTTTTGGTTTAAGATTTCCTGGATTTTCTCCCAAACCGCGTAGGCGTCTGGACGGATTATCATGCAGCCTTTGACGGGTGCGTAATCTGCAAGCTCAGCTTTCAAAACGACCTGGACGTACCATTCGTTGAAGTCTTGGTTTTTCTTTACGGTTACTCCGGTGTCTGACATTGAGGATTTCTCTTCTTTCCACTTCTACGCGCATAGAATATAAAACCATAACGGGAATAATTAATGAGAATAGTGGTATAAGATAGCAAAAAAAGAATAAAAATTACTTTCTGAAAAGTCCCTTTTTTTCAGGATAGTCTTTGCATTCGTAGATTCGCAGTTGTCTTTGAGGTTCGATGCGGCATCTTTTGCGGGCGTTTTTTCGTCTTATCAGTGGGGCAAGTTGGAAGAAGGGACATTTTGAACAAAGCGTACTCGTTTTCTTCTCAGTTCTCCTATCGTGTCATCATTCTTCTGAATACAGGTAGCGCAATCGCAATCATGACTACGCCGAAGACTATCAGCACGATGAGGTCCGTAGATATCTGCGATACGCCTGAGCCGAGCACCATAACTTTCCGTAGAGCATCGCTAGCGTAAGTTAGGGGTAGAGCTTTGCTTATGTCCTGCATGTACCATGGCATCTGCTGTATGGGGAAGAACACTCCAGACAGGAACATCATTGGGAACATCAGTGTCATCATGAGCATCTGCGCGGTTTCCTGGTCTTTGGTGAATGACGTTATGACTATGCCTAAGCCGACAAAGCTAAACACACCCAGCAACAGCAACGCAAACACCAACAACAAGCTGCCCTGCACGGCGACCCCAAATATTCCGATAGCTAACCCTAAGATTATTAGACCTTGAATTAAGCCTCTGGCTGTCTGCGCTACAGTCTTACCTAGTAGGATGGAAAGTCTGTTTACTGGTGCAACCATCATGCCATCCATTGTTCCGATTTCCTTCTCCTGCGAGATAGCGACGGGTAAACCTGTCATAACACTCATCATTACGGTCATAGCCATTATGCCTGGTGCGATGAAGTCAAAGTAGCTAGGGTGACCTGAAATTACACCTTGAGTTTGTACATTAAAGGGCTGTATCACTGCAAGAGGGTTTGTAACTGTTGAATTCAGTGTCTGAACGTTGTGCATGGCTATCTGTTGACCCATTACGTTGAATACGCCGCTTAATGCAGCTTGAATTGTCGCAGATATCTGGGGGTTCGATTCATCGGTGACTATTAAGAGGGTACTTTGTTGCCCCGTTAGCGTGCTTTGGGAGAAGTTGCTGGGTATTACGATACCGCCTTCAAGGTCTCCACGCTGCACCATATCCTTGAGGCTCGCCGTGCTTGACACGTTAGTTATTACGAGCATGTGTGTCTGTCCGTTGATTGCTTCCAAACTCTGGATGAAACCCCCATGAGTCGTGTTTGACATAAATGCTCCGTTGAAGCCTGAGTCCTCGTTAACTAAGCCCACTTGCAAACCACTGATTGTACCGTTGGATGGGTAAATGAACCCGACCATAACCATCATGAATAATGGCATGACAATTAAGAGAACTAATCCAAGCCTGTTACGGAAAAGTTCAGTCAAGTCTTTTTTAGCAATTCTAAGGCTGTGTTGGAGAATTGTTTTTACTGTCATTTTTATCCCCTCACTCTACTTCTTGACGCTCCGCCAAACTGCCTTGGCCCATGTGCCATCGGGATTTTCTGATCCGCACTGTCTCTAACTTCGTGCCCAGTTATGTGTAGAAATACGTCCTCAAGCGATGGCTGCAGATTTTCCATGGAGACTATTTTTCCGTTTCTTTTTCTAACAGCGTCTATAATGTTGTCGAATGCTTCTTCACCGTGAACGATTAAGTGAAGTCGCGTAGAGTTTTCTTGCGTTACAGCATCTGCGCAATTGAGGGCTTTTATAGCGCTCAATATGTCTGGTAATAGGTTTGCTACTTCGAGTTTAATAATCATGGTATCTCCACCTGAAATTATTTTTTTAAGATTTGTAGAAGTGTCAAGAGCAATGATTTTTCCGTGGTCCACTATGGCTATGCGATCACATAGCAAATCAGCATCAATCATCATGTGAGTTGTAATGATGACTGAGGTGCCATTATCTTGATTAAGTTTTTTTACAAAATCTCTGATTTCAACTGATGATTGGGGATCTAAGCCTAATGTGGGTTCATCTAAAAAGAGGACCTGAGGCATATTTAGTAATGCACGTACAACGTTCATTCTTTGTCGCATACCCGTTGAAAACGTACCGACTTGTGCGTTCTTCCATTTTGTAAGTTGAACCAGTTCAAGTAATTCATCAATTCTCTTGTTTAATGTTTCTTTTGGAATGTTGAAGAGGCTACCGAAAAACCAAAGGTTCTCTTTGGCGGTTAAACGATTGTAGATTATCATTTTTTCAGAAACTATACCGATGAGTTTACGTACATCAGTATCGTTTTTTACCGTATCGTAGCCGCCGATGGTTGCAGTTCCTTTTGTTGGTCTTGATAGTGTTGAGAGCATCCGTAGTGTTGTGCTTTTGCCTGCTCCGTTTGGTCCCAGAAGGCCGAATATCTCGCCTTTCTTCACATTAAATGAAATGTCATCTACGGCTGTAAACTTTCCAAACACTTTAGTAAGGTTCTTCACTTCAATTATGTTACCGTTATCCATTTGCAGACAACTCTTAATATTATTCAGTGCAATATATTGCGGTAAAATATAAGTATTACCCAAATATAATATAGATTCGAAATAAAATGGCCACAGAAAAAGAAGAAAAGACCACAGAGAATTGGATGAAAGAGGCTCAGAAAGGCTACATACGAATGGGAGTCCTCATCCTTCTTAACAAGAAACCATTCCATGGCTACGAAATAATGAAAGAAATCAACAAACGAACGAAAGGGTTCTGGCAACCGACCGCCGGAGGCGTATATCCAATTTTGCGCGACCTAGAAAAGTCAGGTTACATTAAAGGTGAATGGCAAACCCAGAAAAATAGAAAAATAAAAGTTTACAAAATTACTGAATCAGGAGAACTGATTCTACGACGAGCTATAGTAAAAGAAGCTGAAATCTTCAATAACATCGGAGGTCTTTTCAAGGAATTCGCCAAAGATGTCCTTAACATTGAGACAATCACGATTATGCCGAATATGCCATCCCCCTTCAAACCTTTCTTAGAAGAAAACCCCAACAGTGAAGAAAATCTCAAACAACTGGTACATCAACGAAAACACGTTTACGAATCAGCAAAAATGATGCAGGAAAAACTAAAACAGTTAGATGATAGAATTAGAGAAATCAAGAAGCAACCACAAAATGACTCTGCCACTTTATCAAAATAGCGAACACAAAAACTTTTGGGGAAAAATCTCGACCGATTAGTCTAAAGAATTAAATTCAGGACCGATTATTTCTAGATAGAGTGATGTCAATGTTCCGCGTTAGAGTAAGCAAAATTGAGTCAAATCGTGATCTAGATGGCAATCTTGGAAAGAGAATTGAATTGCTTGAAGAACGAGAAGTTAACCCCTACGTTTTGAGGCCACAATCAGATGAAGCTAAAATGGCTCAAGATATAATGCAAGCACTCCAGCAACAAATGCCTTTCTTGCCACAAAAAGCGCAGCTTGCCACTCCTAAAATAATACTGTTCCTCACTGAACAGGAATGCGATAGTTTTGGTATAACGTTTGATGTGAATCAGGTTTACGAAGTAATGCTTGAAAACCAGGCGATTCGCTTTAGGAAAGTTTGAGGATTTCTTTTCTTATTTGCCTTAGCGCCGAATGCTTGGGGTGAAAAGATAAAACAAACATCATGCTTCTCAACGCTGAACTTATTCCTTCTAAATCTGATATTTTGCCTTCATCGCAGTATAACGGAATAGGTTCGTCGCCATCGGTTTCTTCATAGTAAACATAAATTGGTGAACCAGCTCTATCCAATTTTTTCATTTCAAAATCTAAATTCAGCCGTTTAGCTGTTTCCTCTGCAGCATTTCTAACTGATTCCAGGCGTTTCCTAAAAGGAACACCACTTGAAGCGTAAACCATCAGTTTTCCACAATTTTCCTTAAACATGATATATTACCAATCATTGTGTGTGCAATAATCTCTTTTAAAACAAGCCTTGAAACGACTTTCTTAATCAGTGGAGGGGTGATTGAAAGTGAACCAGGCAAATTGTTGCTGTGCAAGGGCAACCACAACGGCTTATATGTTTAGGAAAAAATCAAACCTTATTGTGAGGTGAAAAAAAATGGCGATTGGCGAAAAACTTTGGGAAGGCAAAGGCAAAAGTGGCGCAGGTTTCATAAAGTCAGTCGGAATGGATGGAGTTACTTCAGTTTATACCTGGACTGCTCAAATGAAAGGAATGGGGAAAGCGAAAGGCGTTGACCTCAACCTCAATGTCACAGGTATGAGCATGGCTCCGCCTAAAGGCGTAGCTTGGTCTAAAGATCAAGGACAGATGATGTCAATGACTGGTGATATGGGCATATTGAAAGGTGTTTCTTTGATGAAGATGGTGATGGGACAGAATCCTACAAGCGTAGGCTTATGGACCTTCATGACTATGTCCGAGAAACTAGGCTGGCTCAATGACACGATTGCGGTTGTCACTTTTGAAGCAACAGACCCAATGTGGACGGAACTAAACATTACAATCTGGGAATGGAAGTAGAAACCGAGCGATTCTTATGCAAGAGCATAAAGAATGGCAAATGCCTGAATGGTGGTATCGAGAAAAACGCCCAACCAACGACGGAGCTTATTTTGAAAACATGTGCCGAGTTATTTTCCAAGCAGGCTTAAATTGGAAAGTAATCGACAACAAATGGTCCTCAATCAAAAAAGCATTATTAAACTTTAAAATAGAAAAAATATCATGTTTTACAGAAGCTGATATTGAAAGACTCATGAAAGATCCAGGAATCATAAGGAACAAAGGCAAAATAAAAGCCATAATACAAAACGCACAAAACTTCAACGCCATAGAAAAAAGGTACGGTTCTTTCCAAAAATACCTCGATAGCCTAGATAAATCAAACAACTATGAAAACGCAATTAAAGATTTAGTGAACAAGTTTAAGTGGCTAGGTCCGCCTTCAGCAAGCCTTTTCCTGTACACCGTTGGAGAAAAAATAAGCGTATGGGATTAAAACCAATTTTTTCTTTTTTATAAATTAGATTTTTAAATTTGAACCTCTCAACTTAATTGAGAAAGCTATGGTCAAAACTAGAGTTCATGTGTTTGTAAGCGGCATAGTTCAAGGTGTGTTTTTTCGGCAAAAAACTAAACAGCAAGCCGAGAGTTTGGGTGTCATAGGATGGATTCGCAATTTGCCCGATGGCAGGGTGGAAGCCGTTTTTGAAGGGGAAGAAGATGTCGTTAATACTCTTGTGAAATTTTGCAGGAAGGGGCCAAAGGGAGCATCAGTCACGGGCTTAATTGTGAATCGTGATACCTTCAGAGATGAGTTTGAAAGTTTTGAGATAGTTTGATAAAACATTTTCAGTTTAAATCTTAGATTTGTCTTTATTCGAGGCGAGGCAGATTTATGAAAATACTTGGTTTAGTTGGAAGCCCTAGAAAAACAAGCAACACGGATATTCTCTTAAGCGCTATCTTAGACGGTGCACGTGGAAATCGCCATTCCACTGAAAAAGTTTACCTCTATGACTTTGACATTGGATCTTGCGTGGACTGCAAATCCTGCAAAAGGGGTAATTATAGATGCGGGTTAAGTGACGACATGCAGACGCTCTATCCAAAGCTAGAAGAAGCTGACGTGATAATTTTTGGGACCCCTCTATACTGGTATGGGCCTACAGCCAAAATGAAACTGTTAATCGACAGGTTGCGTCCATTTGTAGAGTCAAAAAAGCTGAAGGGCAAAAAAGCCATTTTGGTTGTTCCTTCAGAAGAAGGAGCAGAAGCCTGCAACTTTATTGTAGGCATGTTTAATCTTTCCTTCAAATACTTGGAGATAGATCTGATTGGAAAGTTGCTACCGAAAGCCTCTGAAAAAGCAGAAGTAAGAGGGCAACCTAAAACGCTAAGCGACGCACTTGCCCTTGGAAAATCCATTTAAGTCACGATTTCATGTTTAGATATCAGTAAACGCTTCAAGCTTTTTTCTTGGGTACTCTAAAATGTGAATCTTTTCCGGCGCTAATGTATTCTCCACCCATCCCTCGAACTGCAGATGCTATTTTGGCAAAGTTTTCTGAACCTAAAAACTGCTTAGGTTTAATGATTATATAGTCGCCTTTGTCCTCAAAGCTTAATCTGGCTTCTAACTCTTCGGGAAAGGACATACGGATGTCATCAAGCGACCTCTGCTTAGAACCAGCTTCACGTAGCGGTGCAGGTGCTGCTGGAACCGTTGGAGGTTGGATAATTTGACCTACTGCAAGCGACTTCAGTGACGCTGAGACAGAACGCAGTTCTTCTGAGGTCTTGTTTAACTCCGCAGCAAGTTTGTCAACCTTTTCCAATATTTGATTAAGCTTTTCTTTGTCAGTGCTCATCCAAACGCTCCTCAAACTCCTAAATAAAACAAGACGCTTATTAATTATTTGCAATAGCTATGCTTGGAAGAAAAAAGGCATGATTGAAATCGATGGCAGTGAAAAAAGCGGAAGC
This sequence comes from Candidatus Bathyarchaeota archaeon, assembly GCA_963833575.1. Lineage (GTDB taxonomy): Archaea > Thermoproteota > Bathyarchaeia > Bathyarchaeales > Bathycorpusculaceae > Bathycorpusculum. The sequence continues at coordinate 550,928 of CAWHXY010000004.1, forward strand.
GGCACAATACTTCGTCTTTCCATAGCGTTAGCAGCAATCACAAAACAACAACTACATATCTTTAACATTAGGCAAAACCGCCCGCAGCCAGGCTTAAAACATCAACATTTAGAAGCAGTGCTTACAGCAGCCAGACTATGCAATGCCAAAGTGCAAGGGGCAAGCCTGGGTTCAAAAGAACTTTGGTTCAAGCCTCAAATAGTAACTGGCGGCAATATTGAAGCTGAAATTCAAACAGCAGGAAATATTCCAATGCTATTATTGGCGACATTGCCCATTTGTTTGTTCGCCGATAATCCCGTACGTTTACATGTAGCTAAAGGAGGAACAGATACCAGTCATGCACCCACGATCAACTATATGCGGTACGTTCTTCTACCCGCGTTAAAACAAATGGGAATTGAGGCAACGATAACGGTCCAAAAATACGGCTATTACCCTAAAGGAATGGGTGAAGTGACGATGATTGTCAAGCCTAATCGTAATCTAAAGCCTGTACAGCTTGAAGATTTTGGCAGGATCAAACGCATAATGGGTGTTTCAGTATGCACTTTTTTGGCTGACAGGCAGGTAGCAGAGAGGCAAGCTAAAACAGCACAAGATTACCTTTCACAAAAAGGCTATAACGCTACTGTTCAAATTATAAATGATGAGTCGAATCTCTATCAAAAGGGAAGCTCGATCGTGTTGTGGGCTGAAACGGAAACAGGAGTAATCATTGGCACTGATGCCATAGGTGAACTCCGTAAATTAAGTGAAGATGTGGGAAAAGAAGCCGCTGAAAAACTTTCCACTGAATTAGCTGCTAAGTCAACAGTTGATGTTTATTTAGCGGATATGCTGATCCCTTATATATCCTTGGCACAGGGCAAATCAATATTTTTGACAAGATCAATTTCTGAGCATATTGAATCAAACATTTGGCTGATAGAAAAAATGTTAAATGTCAAATTCACCATTCAGAAAATAAACAACCTGTACCGAATTGAAAAAAGTCGCTGATTTCATGCCTAAATCAAGCATTTGCGTTAAAGTTCCTAAAAACCAAGGCCAGAAAACACTAGCCTTAGCAAATAAACTTCAACTAACCGACAAATTATTAGAAATCCAGCGAAATGAAGACAATCTCTGCATCCCTTTAATTAGACAGCCTCAAGAGAACGAGTTAGTAACAATTAGAAACCAGATACCTGAAATGCAAATAGCCACGGCAGTTTTCCTTGAAAAACAGTTACCATCAAAAACTCTCACTCAAGTTCTATCCAACGAATTGCCGCCGAATTTGCTGGCAACCTTACCTCAAGCACTAGACGTTGTGGGAGACATAGCTATTATAGAGATTCCAACAGACCTTAAACCATATGAAAACCTAATCGGTGAAGCCATCCTGAAAACGCATCGAAACATAAAAACTGTGCTTGCAAAGGCTGGCGCAATAAGTGGAACCTACCGAGTCCGCGACTACAATTTTATCGCTGGAGAACAAAAAACCAAAACAGTCAACAAGGAATTCGGAGTCACATACCATGTTGATGTAGCGAAAGCCTATTTTTCTCCCAGACTTTCACATGAACATCAACGTGTGGCTTCTCTTGTTCAAGCGGGTGAAACTGTAGTGGATTTGTTTGCTGGAGTGGGACCATTCTCTGTTTTGATTGCGAAAAAAAACCCGAAAGTGAAAGTTTATGCGATTGATATTAATCCTGAAGCCGTTGAGTTACTAAAAGTTAACGCGAGGGTTAACAGGGTTGAAAACCGAGTCGTCCCTATTTTGGGAAACGCAAGGCAAATTGCCGCAACTACACTTAAAAATTCAGCTGACCGGGTTATAATGAATTTACCTGAAACGGCAATAGAATTTGTGGATGCCGCTTGCCAAGCGATCAAGCCAAAGGGGGGAATAATACATTTTTACGGTTTCGTTCGCTCACCCGACTCCATAGAAGATCTAAAACTACTCTTTTCTGGAGCCGCTGAGAAAACTGAAAGAAAATTAGAATCGTATATTTATGCAAAAAGTATCCGTGAAACCGCTCCCTACGAGTCGCAGATTGTTTTAGACGCTAAAATTGCTTAACTCTCAACAATTAGCGTAATGTTAACTTTTTGTCTTGGATTTTTTAATTTCTCTACTAGCGCTCTTAACAGATCGTTTGATGATTTATCAGCGTAAATTGCTAAAGTTCGGTCTGAGATGAAATCGCTTTTTCTAATCACCACATCGTTTTGATTAGTTAAAGTCAACTCAGAGGACCCTAAAGCGATTATTTGATCGGTTAAGCCTCCAGCTTCAATAATTATGGTTAGTTTAGCATTTGGCTTTCTCAGAGCGTCCTTGAATTTTTGGTTTAAGTCTGTTCCTGCCTTATCTGCTGCTACACCGATTATACAATCGCCAGCGTTTGAAAGATATTTTTCCTTGGTAAACATCAAAGTTGAAGGGTGAATAGCTTGAATGTTTTCATGACCAAAAGCTACTATGTGTTCTTGAATGAGTTTAGCATTCAATTACTCGTTAACCTCAATTGAATCTACTTTGCCATCGCCATCCAGGTCAAAACCTTGAATCGCAACCGCGAAGGTGTCCTCAGTATTGTATTTTTGCAAGGTTTTCTTCCAAAAATTAGTCAGCGCAAGAACGCACGCTTTTGTTCCTACCGCTTTGTTCCCTGCTAAAATAACAATACACTTGGTTTTATCCCATGGATTAGGGATTTTAGCAACTAATCCTGAAGCATCCGAAGTGTAAACCTGCATAGATCTTTTTGACGACAACCCCCCGAGCAGGAAACCTTGCTCTGATGACTGCATTATGAACTTAATTGGTAAATACTCGTTAATTTCCTGCGTGAGAAGATTTGTACCTGGACCTCCAACAAGGATTAAATTATTTTTTTCTTCTTTCTCTACTTTCACGTCAACATCTAGCTTCACTGCAAATTCGGTAGGCATTTGAGCGAATTGTCCCAAGAAAAGAGCTAGATGCGCTGCATAGTGACCGTCTCGCGCGCTGGTTTTAAATGGCCCATGAGGTTGAGGGCTACCTACAACTATTTTTCCATCAAAGACGCCATTTGATATGAATTCTTTGAAGAAATCTTGAAGTTGTTTGTCAGTGCTTAAGAGACAAACGTTTTGGATTGGTTTGTAGCCAAAGGGGAACTCGATTCCAAAAGCTGGTGAGACAGTTTTGTAGTACTTCGCTATCGCGCCCTTCTTTTTTTCTTCCCGTTGGACCGTTATGGCTCCTGCTTTGGCCAGTTTTCTTATGTGGTAGTAGACTTTTTGCTCATGCATACCTAGTTGCCTCGCGAGTTCTAAGGGGTACATTTCTTTCTTGGATAGTAAGGTTAGGATTTTCCAGCTTAGGCTACCTAGTATCATTTTTAACTTTTGGGAATCTTCTGTTATGCTGATTTCTTTTACCTCTAGAATGTTTCCTTTGTCGTGCAGAAGCAGTTTTTTGTCCATTTGCGGTCAGAAGGAAGTTATATGAAGGTACTATAAAAAATTTATTTATAACGGTTATCAAATTTTTTGTTTTCCGCGTGCAATCTATGCTTACACTTGCGTGAAAAGACGTATAATCTGCTAAAAAAAAATTTGTAGTGGTCACACTCAAATGCTAAAAATCCTTATTAGCAAAACAAATGTTGATATTTATAACTTTAAGAAAAAGAGGCACTAATAAATGTGTGGAATATTCGGCTGCGTTTTAAAAGAAGGAAACGCCGCACCTTTAATACATTCATCACTCAAACGGCTAGAATACCGCGGATACGATTCAGTAGGTATAGCAACACTCTCGGATGGAAAAATTTTTCTAAAAAAGGATTCGGGAAAAATTGACGAAGTCCATAAAATTGTAAACCTTGATGACTTACCAGGCAGCATAGGTATTGGCCATACACGTTGGGCAACGCATGGTGCACCCCTAAAAGTTAATTCTCACCCTCATTCCGACTGCGCAGGAGAAATAGTCGTTGTTCACAACGGAATCATCGAAAACTTCATGGAACTCAAAAACGAACTACAAAATCTTGATCACACGTTTGTTTCAAAAACAGACACCGAAGTGATTCCACATCTTATCGAGCAAACCATCAAAGATAACCCGAAACTCGCATTAGTAGATGCAGTTCAAGCAACCCTCAAACGTCTCGAAGGCTCCTATGCACTTGCCATAATCTCCACAAAAGAGCCAGACAAAATCATATGCGCCAGAAATGAGAGCCCCCTGGTTTTAGGCATCAATGGCAAAGGCGTTTTTTGCGCCTCAGATATTCCAGCATTCTTGCCTGTTACAAACAAAGCAGTCATGATAAATAACGGCGAACTGGTTATTCTGACGACCCAAGGATATGAAATCAGAAAAATCCAAGATTCCAGCCCTGTCAACCGCGAACCAATAACCATTGACTGGACGGCTGAAATGGCGGTCAAACAAGGGTATCCACACTTCATGATTAAAGAGATCCACGAGCAACCTGAAACCCTACGCAACACTCTTCGCATGCAGGAACATTACTTAGAATTAATGTCAACATTTCTAGATCGGGCAAACGAGGTTTTTCTCGTCGCTTGCGGAACAAGCTACCACGCGTGTTTAGCAGCTTCATACATGTTTTCTAAACTTGCATTTTTGCCAACTTATCCAGTATATGCTTCAGAATTTATAGAACAACATGGCAAATCAGTAAGCATTGACAGCACCATTTTAGCGGTTAGTCAATCAGGCGAAACAGCCGACACTATCGCAGCCGTTACCTGCGCCCAACAACGTGCAGCTACCATTCTAAGCTTAACTAACGTGATTGGCTCTAGTTTGACACGTATTTCTCGTGTTTATATTGGCACGCAAGCTGGTCCAGAGATTGGAGTTGCAGCAACCAAAACTTTTACGTCTCAGCTTTCCGTGCTAGCGCAACTTGCGCTTCGATTAGCAAAGAAAAGAGGCAAAGTTTCACAGGATGAAATAGATAGTCTTGAAGCAAATTTGGATAAATTACCTGAAATTGCTGATAAAATAGTTAAGACGCAAGAAGAAAAAGTTAAGCGAATAGCCAAGAAATACAAGGATTCGAAAGTGTTCTTTTTCTTAGGCAGAGGAATCAGCACCGCCACTGCTTATGAAGGCAGATTGAAACTAATGGAAATTGCTTATATTCCATCGATAGCGTTTCCCGCAGGCGAAAGCAAGCACGGCCCAATTAGTCTGGTCGAAAATGGTTTTCCTGTAGTTTTCGTTTGCCCAAAAGATGATTGCCACAAGACGCTAGTTGGTAACATTATGGAGATGAAAGCCAGAGGAGCCAACATAATTGCTATCGTCGAAGAAGGAGATGCAGACATCAAATCGTTAGCTGATGAGTACATTGAGGTCCCCAAAGGAATCCCAGGCGTTCTGTCGCCAATTCCATATGCAGTCCCCCTGCAGCTTTTAGCGTATTATATTGCCCTCGAGAAAGGATACAATCCAGACATGCCAAGAAACTTGGCAAAATGCGTTACTGTAAAGTAACCTTCTTTTTAATTTTCGTTGTTCTAAACAAATTTACTGCTTTACCCGAACCACTTTTCCAATGATACCTTAGCCTTCTGTTTTTTAGAGCCTTCCATCATTTTATCTAAAGATTTTCTTACCCTATCTTCAGAGAATTCCTTTTGTCGGCACATGAAATCTATCACACTTTCAACATTTGGCTCTTTCCAACATAAGGTGTAGTTGTCTGTGACTTCAGGATGCAGAAAGACAGCTCTTATGCAATTTGGATCAACTGGAAAACTCGCATTCTTTACATATGGAAGAGCTTTCTCCAATGTTCCATATTGCTTGATTAGTTTGAGAGCAGTTTTTGGTCCTAGCCCTTTTATGCCATTTGGATTAAAGTCTGTGCCAATTAAAATACCAATATCAATGAGTTGTTCGTAACTTAAACCCAATTCGTTTAATGTTTTTGAAAGTTCCATTACTTCAGGCAAAACTTCAACGTAAACATTTTTGCTTGGTACCTTCCGTCTACCAGAAATTGTAATGTTTCGCAGCATTTTGGGGGCTCCAAACAAAAGGCTATCGTAATCCTGGCTTGCGCAGTAATCTGCATGGCCGCGTTTGGTCATGTGGGCGGCTTGGGCTTCACCTTCGCTTGGCGCTTGAATCCAGGGCAATCCCATGAAGCCCAACAGTTTCATGGCATCATCTTTCATGTAGTCCTTCATTGTCATGGAAGCCTGCGCAAACATCCTCATTTTGGCTGTGTCACCTTTTGCAACGGCTTTGTCATAATGCACTGATGCCTCCACCTTGACTTGCCTACGCCGTTCGATCTCAGCTGCTTTCAAAGTTGGTGGAATGCCGTCGAAAACGTAGATTGGCTTTATGCCCATTTCTACAAGGTTGCTAGTGCGATAGAATAAGCCGCTTAGATGACTAGTGATTTTACCCAGACTGTCTTTCAAAGGTGTACCGTCAGGTTGCCGTATGATCGCAAGGAATTGGTATATTGCATTATAAGCGTCAATAGCTATGATTTTACCGCTCAGATCCTCTAATTTAACTGGAGTTTTAGGAACAAGGTCTTTGAAGTCTACGCCCAAAACTTATCACGAAATAAATAGGAAAGCAACTTTCTTAATAAACTTCATGAAAACTATTCCTATTAAAACTACCGTGTTATTGTTACGCCCTAAGCATAGCAGATATAAGGAACCCTTACAATTAAAACCGCAAGAGATGTAGATTATGACAGAAAGACTGTCCTTAGTTACATGTACAAGCTGCGGCAAACCTATTCCGCCAGGCAGCGAATCAACAAAATTCCTCTGCCCTAACTGTGGAGAAATCCAAATTAAACGGGACGGAAAATGCCGCAAATTCGGTCGTCTATACAAGTGCCCAAAATGCGGTTTCACTGGACCATAAAGGCGATAATAAATGGGAAGCGTTATTGTAACATACAAAGTTTTTCCAGAAGATATCATGGAAAGTTTTGACGGTCTCAAAAAACAAATTGACAACATTAAACCCGAGTTCGCTTCAATTGAGGGATACGGCGAGGAACCCGTAGCTTTTGGATTAGTAGCGCTTCTTGTTCAACTGAAATTTCCGGAAGATAAAGGTGGCGTTGTTGACGAGTTTGAAGAAAAACTCGGCAAAATCCCTGGCGTCAGCCAAGCGCAATGCATGTTTGTTCGCAGAAGCAGCAGAGATTAACCAAGCCTTATTTTATTTCAAGAAGCCTTCAATCTTGTTGCTTACAAGCACCTGAATGTTTTAGCCGTTACGCTTTAAAGTTTATATAGGAACTAAATGTTCTTTTCAAACATAACCGTTAGCTTCAGATTATTTGGAGGATTCTGAATGAGTGAAATTCAATTACGCGTTGGAGACGCAAGGCAAAGAGATGTGGGCAGAGGAATCGCCCGCATAGACCAACGAACAATGCAGAAATTAGGCATAAGCGCAGGCGACGTAATAGAAATAATAAATAAACGCACAACCTCAGCCATCGCTTGGCCAGCTTACAGTGAAGACCAAAACCGCGATATAATCCGCATTGACGGATACACGCGCAAAAACACCGGCGTTGCCATAAATGAGTACGTTGTTGTTCGACCAGCAAAAGTCAAAACTGCATTAAGCATAACACTTGCACCAGTAGATATGCGATTAAATGTTGACGAAGACTTCACCAACTTTGTCAAAAACCGCCTAATGGAACGCACCTTGGTGGAAGGTGACACTACCTTAGTCATGATGCTGGGACATGCCATACCATTCACAGTTTCAAAAACTCGACCTCATGGCATAATAAAAGTAACAGCTGAAACACGCTTAACTATACTAAACGAGCCAGCACCTGAAGGCAAGGGATTACCAAGAACAACATACGAAGACATTGGAGGTCTACATGAAGAAATCCAACGGGTACGCGAAATGGTCGAATTGCCACTGCGGCACCCAGAACTATTCCAACGTTTAGGAATTGAACCTCCAAAAGGAGTACTGCTTCACGGTCCACCAGGATGCGGCAAAACCTTACTAGCCAGAGCAGTCGCCAACGAGTCAGAAGCCAACTTTTACTCCATTAACGGCCCCGAAATCATGAGCAAATTTTACGGTGAATCCGAAGCTCGCTTACGAGAAATCTTCCAGCAAGCACAACAAAATGCTCCGAGCATAATTTTCGTGGACGAACTCGATGCAATAGCACCTAAACGAGAAGAAGTCACAGGCGAAGTTGAAAGACGTGTTGTTGCACAACTCCTTGCATTGATGGATGGATTAGGTGGAAGAGGAAACGTCATAGTTATCGGCGCAACTAACCGTCCAAGCGCATTAGATCCCGCATTGCGAAGACCAGGAAGATTCGACAGGGAAATAGAAATCGGAGTTCCAGACAAGAAAGGGCGTTACGAAGTTCTTCAAATCCACACAAGAGGTATGCCTCTTCACGGAATTGAGAAAAGTGCATCAGCAGAAAAGTCTCCAGAAGACGTCGATCTCAAAAAACTTGCCGACATGACACATGGCTATACAGGTGCAGACCTATCAGCGCTAGGAAGAGAAACAGCAATGAAAGCTCTCCGCAGATACTTGCCACAAATAAACCTTGAAGAAGAACGAATTCCTCCGGCAGTTTTGGAGAAGATGGAAGTTTTAATGAGCGATTTCCTTGGCGCTTACAAAGAAGTGACACCCACAGCGATGCGCGAAGTCTACATAGAAGTTTCAACCGTGCACTGGGAAGACGCAGGTGGACTTGAAGAGGTAAAAGAACATCTCAAAGAATCTGTAGAGTGGCCAATTAAGAATCCTGAAATGTTCACTCGACTTGGAATTAGACCGCCAAAAGGCATATTGCTTTATGGTCCACCAGGATGCGGCAAAACCTTACTAGCCCGAGCAGTCGCGACTGAAAGTGAAGCTAATTTCATATCCATCAAAGGTCCCGAAGTATTCTCTAAATGGGTTGGAGAGTCAGAAAAAGCTATACGTGAAGTGTTCCGCAAAGCGCGTATGGCAGCTCCTGCAGTCATTTTCCTTGACGAGATTGATTCTCTTACGCCTAGACGCGGCATGGGTATGTCTGACAGCGGTGTCTCAGAACGTGTCATAAGCCAACTCCTAACAGAAATGGATGGAATAACCACCTTGCAAGATATTGTGGTTATCGCGGCAACAAACCGCCCAGACATGGTGGATTCTGCAGTTTTGCGTCCTGGAAGATTCGATAGGCTAATTTATGTGCCTGAACCAGATGAAAAGAGCCGCTTGCAAATACTCAAAATCTACACGAAAGGCATGCCAGTTAGCAAAGACATTGATTTAAACCAGTTAACAACATGCACTAAGTACTATTCTGGTGCGGACATTGAATCTTTGTGTAGAGAAGCTGCGATGCACGCGTTAAGAAGGGATGTTAACTCCACAGAAGTGACCATGAAGGACTTCTTAGATGCTTTGAAAGAAATGGGTCCATCAATTTCGGCCGATATGGAGAAATGGTACAAGAGTTTCATGCAACAAGTCCGACAAGTACAAAAGCCCCAGACACCAGTTGCATAAAGAAGGAACGCTTATGCCACAGATAAAAATTTGGAAAACACGGCCCGCTTACTTTGTTGCATTGGAAATTCTTACCAAAAAAGGCGACTTGACTGATGATGAATTGTTTAGTCAGATAAAAAGCGAATTTGAAGATTTAGGGTTTAAAGACTTCAACGACTTACTGCTAAAGCTGGAGGTAAGCGGCAAAGTCCGCACTTCATCCATGGCGCGGGGAAAACGCCGAATCGAGTTAGTCCAGTAAAATAACGATGATTACACATACATTTCAGTCAACGGGCAGTACTCCAGAAGCCGTAATTATCGGGGGCGGCCCTGTTGGTTCATATGCAGCGCTAAACTTAGCTAAACTAGGCGTTAGAGTCACAGTTTTTGAAGAACATTCCGAAATTGGATTTCCTTCCCATTGTGCAGGGCATCTTAGTATTCGAAGTTTACGAAGCATGGGTTTGTATCCCCTTCCAGACGGCATTGTTGAAAACACTTTTGACACTGCTAACTTTTATTCGCCAACTGGCACCAAATTTTCACTCCACCTTTCACAGCCAGTAACGACTACGTTGAATCGGGCACTCTTTGACCAGTATTTGGCCAAACAAGGAAAAGCAGCTGGGGCACAATTCGTTTTAAACGCCCGTGTCCAATCCCTGATAAAAGCTGATGGTTTTGTCAAAGGAATAAATGTCCAAAGAAATTGTCAAAAAGAAGAGGAAGTTCACTCAAAAATCACTTTAGATGCTGAAGGGATTTCATCTAGACTTTTGAGGAAAGCAGACTTAACTGCACTTAAGCCAAAAGGACTCATCTACGCTGTTGAAGCTGAAGTAGAAAACGTAAAAGACATTGAGCGTAACGCAGTTGAAGTTTATTTTGGCAAATCTTACGCACCTGGATTCTATGGGTGGCTAATTCCAAAGCTTGACGGAACAGCGAAAGTTGGTTTAGCAACAAACTATGGAAACCCCAATGAATTTCTTCGCAGGCTTGTGTCTAAGCATCCAGTTGCTTCAAAACAGCTTGACGGCGCCAAAATAACCAAAATTAGCTATCACCCGATAACTCTGGGCGGTCCAATCGAAAAAACTTATGCCAACGGGTTTCTCGCAGTGGGCGACTGCGCTTCTCAAGTTAAACCGACTACAGGCGGCGGAGTAATTTTCGGGTTAACATGCGCCAAAATAGCAGCACAAACCGCCAATGAAGCACTGCAGAAAGGCGACGTTTCCTCTGATTTCCTGCGGATTTACCAAAAACGATGCTCCGACCTGTTACGTTTCGATTTCTCTGTTATGCGTAGACTTAGACGTTTTCTTGATTCTTTGTCTGACCAAAAAGTGGATGAAATGTTACGGGTATGTGGAAAACTGGGAGTCGATAAAGCGTTGAGCAATGTAAACGAAATTGATTTTCAGGGAAAACTAATGCTTCAAGTTCTAGGGAAACCAGCGATAATGGCAGCTATGGCTTACTTTGCAATGCTTTACTTGTCTGCAAACCCTTAAAATCTTCGACTGCCAAGATAGAGACGGGATAAAGATAATGGGCGAATTCGAATACAAACAAGTCCTCGTTTTCCGTACCGATTTGCAGATGAGTAAAGGAAAAATTGCAGCCCAAGCCGGACACGCCGCAGTTTCAGCTGCTCAAGCCGCTTTCAACCAGCACAAAAAATGGTGGGAAGCATGGATGTATGAAGGACAAAAAAAGGTCGCCGTTAAAGTCGCTGACGAGAAAGAGCTTGGTGAATTGGAAGAAGCCGCTGATCAGTTAGGTTTGCCTCATGCGTTAATTGTTGATAGAGGGTTAACACAAGTGCCTGAAGGTACAGTGACTTGTTTGGGTATTGGACCTGCTCCTGCAGAAAAGATTGACCGCTTAACTGGTAAACTGAAATTATTGTAGGGCGATTGCGTGCCTGTTTCACCACTTGACAAGCAACTCGGCATAGAAGTTTACGCCACCAAAAGTTTAGGTATTGTGGGCACCATCCGTGAAGCTGTTGAGGATTTTATCGTTGAAGAAGTGCTCGTCGATGGATCAAAAGCAAGCGTAAATGGCGGTGTTCCAGGCAAAGTGTTAGGTTCTTCTTTTCAAAGGCAGAGGTTTCTACTATGCATATTAATTAAACGCAACTGGGACACATTCATAGCCATAAAAAACGTTGCAAAACAACTCGGCATAGAACAAAGATGTATACAGATTGCAGGCATTAAAGACGCTAAAGCCGTAACAGCTCAACACTTAACCATTGAGGATTGCTTGATGGAGGATGCTTCGAAAGTCAACGTTAAAGACATCCAACTGCAACCTGTCGGCTACCTTCGTGAAGCGCTTTCACTGTACTACCTGCTTGGCAACAACTTCACAATAAACATTAAATCTTTAATGCTTGAGGAATCCACTGTTAAAACAAGAATCTCTAAAATTGCTGATGAACTTGAAGCCTTAGGAGGCATTCCGAACTTTTTTGGTCACCAGCGCTTCGGCACCACACGTCCAATAACGCACCTGGTTGGCAAAGCCCTTGTTAGGGGTGACTTTCGAGAGGCAACGATGCTTTTTTTGGCTAAACCAAGCGTTCATGAGCATCCAATGTCGAGGCAAGCACGCCAAGAATTGCAATCAACGGGAGATTTCAAGCGGGCACAGGAGAATTTTCCTAAGCAGCTCCGTTTTGAACGGTTAATGTTGAACCATTTAGTTGATAATCCCGATGATTTTGTTGGTGCTTTTCAAAGGTTGCCGGTTAAGCTTCAGGAACTTTTTGTTCAAGCTCATCAGTCCTTCCTGTTTAACCGATTTCTAAGCGAGCGGGTAAAGCACGGTCTCTTTTTGAATAAAGTGGAGATCGGGGATTATGTGGTTGGCGTTGAGCGTTCAGGATTACCTGTAACCAAAATGTCCAAAATGGTGGTTGCCGAAAACATAACTGAAATTAATGAGAAAATAATATCGGGAAAAATGCGGGTTGCCTTGCCTATAGTTGGGGTAAAACAGAAGTTTTCTGAAGGGGTTATGGGGCAAATTGAAAAAGAGGTCCTTGCAGAAGAAGGAATCAACTTGGAGAACTTGAAGGTTAATGAGTTGTCAAGGGTTGGTGGCAGAGGCGGGTTACGAACAGCAATTACCCTAATCAAAGACTTTAAGATTCAAACCATTTCAAAAAACGAAAACGGCATAGGCTTTCAAACAAAGTTGAGTTTTATGTTGCTCAGAGGTTCTTACGCAACCGTGCTTCTAAGAGAAATAATGAAGCCGATGGACCCTATAACGGCTGGCTTCTGAACCCAGTTTCTTTTCAGGTATTCTTTGTTGCGTCTATGGAAAATTTTTTCTTTAGACTTTGAGCGAATTCTTCTGCCTGCTTTATGTCTTCTTCGTTAGGTCTCCCCTTGTTCAGTCCTCCAAATATTTTCAAAGCCCCGAAAGTATCGAATGCAGCACAATTGAATTCACTAACTATATCAAAACCTTTACTCTGAAGTTTTTCTCGAAGTTTTTTGTGGAATTTGCTCATGTTTCCCGATTGACCACTTGTGGAGAATATGAATGCTTTCTTGTTAGAAACTTGAGGAAGTTTATCGGCAAAGTCTATGAGAACCTTATGAAGTTTTCCAAAGTAAACACCAGAGCCGAACCCTACTAAATCATAATTTGAAAGACTAGTTGGGTCGACTTGATCGGGAGTTTTTATTTCTGCGCCAATATTACTTGAGATGGCTTGGGCTATTTTTTCAGTGTTTTTGTGATGATATGAAAATAAAATAATAATTGCGTTCATTTTTCAAGCAACCTTGTTTGCTTATTGTCAGCTACCCTTATTTAGAGTCTATGGTCAGTGATAAGGTTGATAAGGAAGCGGTAAATTCCTTTAAATTGGGAAGTACATTTTTATGGAAAATGAACGCCAATGCGTTATACCAATTCATAAACCAAGCTACAGAGAATTAAGCTTCTTTTTTGCATCCGGAATCCTTGTCAGCATCCCATTTACACTTTTCTTTTCACAGCTTTACCCATTTTTCCCTGCCGCGTTAACGGTGATAGTCTTTGCGCCAATTATAGAAGAGTTAGCAAAAGTTTTCCCATTATTTTACAGGCATGGAGAAACCGAAAGATCATACGTAACATTAGGAATTTTGATCGGGCTTGGTTTTGGCATCTCCGAGCTGGTATTGTATGTTTTCTTTATGGGCGTGCCACTGATTGATAGAATTCCAGGCGTTATTTTTCATGCTTCAAGCGCAGCCATAACGGCGTATGGTATATCGAAGAAAAACCCTTTGCCTTATTATGTGACAGCGGTGTTACTTCATTTGACCAATAACCTTTTTGCTTTTGAGTCTGTGGTGCCTTTTGGTTTGTTTGCTGAATTGATAGTTTTAATTGTTGCTTATCTTTTGGCTTGGCGCTTCTACCATCTGAGTTCAAAAGAAAAAATTGTTGTTTAACATCCTCTATCTGTTTTAGCTAAATCTCTAAGTCTGTTAACGCCATCAATTTCTTTGATGAAACCAGCAACGCTTTTTGGAACAAGTTCAGTCCAACTTTCGTCTTTAAGCATTTTTTCCCTGACAATAGTTGACATGTACTGTTGCCTATCGAAGAATGGAATATTTTTAACTGGATATCCTTTTTCCATGAAAAGCCTTTGAGTCAACGGTTCATTAGAAAAAACAACATTAAACTTCGGTGTATAACCTTCAAGAGCGCTGACCCAAAGCATATGCAAATGCACATCTGGAACAGGAACAATCCAAAGCTTTGAATAATCCACCTTGGCTTCTTCCAAAGCTTTACGAATCATAACTAATCTTTCGCCCGCGGTGAACGGATTATTGCCGTTATGGCTATACTGCGCGCTGCCAATAACTATAACAAGTTCATCAACTTGTTTTAGTACTGTCTTGATAGCGCCAAGATGACCTAAATGAAAAGGTTGAAACCTACCAACGTATAGACCTCGATTAAACAACGGAATTCCTCGCCTTTGAGGTTAAGCTCGCACGCTTTTATGATTTGCGTTAACTAAAAAATGCAGCTGAATTTCTTAGTGAATATTCAACTGGAAAAACCTGAAGCTGGCGACCGTTGACTTCAATATCTTTGGATGTTAAAAATCCCCTCTTCTCTTTGACTAAGAGTTCAAATTTAACTTTTAAGCCTCCACCATAACCACCTAGTGTAAAATCAGATTTTACAACTCTGTGGCATGGAATGATCGGCGCAAAAGGGTTAGATGCCATAACGTTTCCAACAGCCCTGGGACCTCCACCCACCGCCTTAGCAATTGCGCCATAAGAAGCTACATATCCGATAGGAATCTGAGCTGTTGCTTTAAGCGTTTCCTGAGTATAAGAGGGCAAACGAGTTAAGGCTAAAGAAAAATTTGCGTTAACATTTTGCCCATCGTAAATAGCTTTCAGAGAAGAAAGAATAGTTTTAGCGAAGGCTGAAGGCTTATGGAAAACCTCAAAAGGAACATTGAACGGTAAATTTTCTAAAATGTTGCCTAATGTTAACTGTTGACTTACACCAAACGATGTTGTGATGATTTGCTGTTGAGAGCAGGCAACGCTGAACCAAACGTCGTCAAAGTTTTGAGAATAAATTTCTATCATCCGCTTCGACCTTGGGCCTATTTGCCAGTGTAAACAGCAAAGGGTTTGTTAAAAGTTTCTGCGAAATAAACTTGATTTGCCTGAGCATTCCAAGCATGTAGCAATCAATTTAATATTATCTGACGATTAAGTATTGACCAAAAAGCTCTTAGCCGTAACAGATATGTAGCCGACTGGTTTTCCGCATTTTTGCCATTTTATTGGTTCAGAATCAGTCATAAACGAGTCACTCGCCTATTCTATAATGGTTATAAGCAACCTTAATAATTTGTTTTGTGTATAACAACGAAAAGGCGAAATTTATGGAAGGATATGGACCACAATTACCACAAATACCCCAAATTCCACAAATGCCAATGCCGCAAGATCAACAGCAACAAGCGCAACAAAGCGGCTATGCATGGATGCCGGGCGCAACTACAGTTGGTGTTGTCTTTGCTGACGGAGTAGTTTTAGCATCTGAAAAAAGAGTAACTTACGGTTATTTCGTTATGAGCAAAGGAGGCAAAAAAGTATTCAAAGTAACTGACCAAATAGGCGTTGCTTGTGCAGGACTTGTTGGAGACATGCAAATCCTTGCTAAGGAAATGGAAGCTCAAGCAAACCTGTACAGCATGGACACGGGAAGAAAAATCAGCGTTCGTTCAGCATCAAAACTTTTGGCAACTGTCCTCTTCAATCGTAGATATTCACCATTAATTACTCAAACAATTGTCGGTGGTTTAGACGAAGAAGGCCCCTCACTTTATGTTCTTGATGTTTTAGGCTCGCTTATACCTGATAAATACGCGGTTGTGGGGACAGGAACAGAACTAGCCATTGGTGTTTTGGAAGAAGGCTACAAAGAAACCATGAATACAGAAGAAGCTAAAGATCTCGTGACGCGCTCGATAAAATCAGCTATAAGCAGAGACTCAATGAGCGGCGACGGTATAGACTTCCTTATAATAACTAAAGATGGCATAGCTGAAGATTCCATAAAGTTTTAAACAATTCCCCAACTCTTTAATTTTCGTAATTAAGCAGTAAAGTAGAGCATAATTCGTTCATAAGAGGCAGCATTATGTCGTTTGAACTAACAGATGAAGAAGGAAAATTTTTAATTCACCTCGCAAGAACAACGGTAAAAATATATCTAGAAAATGGAGAAAAAATTGGGTCGCCAAAAGAGACCCCGAAAAAGTTTTTTGAGCATTGTGGAGTCTTCGTAACCATAAGCAACCTAAGACGGGGCAAAAAGGAACTTCGCGGCTGCATCGGTTACCCTTACCCTACAAGTCCACTTGTGGAAGCAGTGATTGATTCTGCCATTAACGCCGCAACACAAGATCCACGATTTGAACCTTTATCTTTGGATGAGTTAGGCAAGGTCGTGTTTGAAATAAGTGTACTAACGCCGCCGGAGGCTGTGGAAGTTGCGAATCCAAAGGAATATCTAAGTGAAATTAAGGTTGGCGAAGATGGTTTAATTGTTGAAAAAGGCTACCACAAGGGTTTGCTTTTGCCTCAAGTACCTGTTGAGTGGGGATGGTGTGAAGAAGAATTTTTGTGCCAATGCTGCGTCAAGGCAGGAGTCCCGATGGATAGTTGGTTAACAAAAGGTGTTAAAATTTACAAATTTAAAGCGATAGTTTTTGAAGAAGAAACCCCGATGGGTGAAGTTAAACGTGTCCAGCTTCACAAATGACAATCGGCATTAATCTAGTAAGGTTTCGATGATTGTAACTGCTCGGTCTAAGCCATTAAATTTGCTTGAGAACTCGCTTAGCGTCAACACATTTCTATCGAAGGTTTCTTGATCTGAGTCCATTTTTGCTATGGCTTTTTCCAATTCTTTCTTGTTCTTAACGGTTATTGAACATTTTAGATCTTGAAGTTTAGCTGCGTTGCCTTCTTGTTCGGGCTGCGTTGGAATGCAAATGGTTGGTTTAGAATGTTTGATGGTTTCAAAGCATGTTGCATGGCCACCGCTGAAGATTACGAATTTTGCATTTTTCATCGCTTCTTGCCGCTCTTCAGCCGTTAGCCAAGTGTGAAGTTCGCAGTTTCCAATTTTGGCGGTTACTTTTTTTCCAGGTGTTCCTAGACTAATTACGCATTTAGTTTTGAGTTTTTCAAGGACAGGAATGAGAGTTTTTATTAGTTTTGCTCTTGTGCCTGGTGGTCCGCTGATGGGAGCAAAAATATGTTGATGTGGACCTTTAAGGGGTGTTGTGTCAACGAAGCTTCCTGTGTACTCTACTTTCGCATTTAATCCTAAGTGATCTAAGTCTCCAATGCTGTATTCTGAGATTGTGTAAGGTGGCGGATTGTCAGGAATGATTATTTTTGAACACTGTTTGACATATCTCTCAACCACTCGTTCGCCTGGGCTGAGG
Source organism: Candidatus Bathyarchaeota archaeon (assembly GCA_963833575.1). Lineage (GTDB taxonomy): Archaea > Thermoproteota > Bathyarchaeia > Bathyarchaeales > Bathycorpusculaceae > Bathycorpusculum. The sequence goes on from CAWHXY010000004.1 coordinate 568,495, forward strand.
AAAGCGGAGAACCCATAGCTTGGTCTAATCATATTAGCAATGTAAACTGAAGGAATTCTCCATCTTTGAGCAAGCCGAAGCGCGTTTATATCGCCGTCAGCAATGAGAAGATCAGGCGCAATATCATGAATATTTTCTCGAAGATCATAATATCGATGTATGGTTTCCCATGCATTGGAATTTTTTATTTCAAGCCTATTTCTCTCCATATTAAATAATGGGAGAGGAAAAAAAAGATTAACTAGAGAGGCAGAAGTAATGATGCCATGTGCGTTTTCATACCAAGAAATTGGAGTGCACTTTGAAACGTTCTTAAACTCATTCTTTAGCATGTCGTGTGCTTTGCCGCCAGAGAAAAAGAACATTTCATGACCATGTTTCTCCAGCTTTTTCCCTAAGGGAATGATACGGGAAACATGACCTAAGCCAAGCTCTGAACAGCTTATGAGTAGACGCATATACTACAGATAAGCGGCGATTTATTTTAATTATCCCCATGTCTGCTTGAAAAAAGCAAGCATTTTAAGGCGTAAACGCAACAATAAAAGGTATGTTTATTCCCCGCAGAATCCTGGAAGAAAAGTTAAAACAAATACTTGCTGAAGACATAGGGCAAGGCGACGTAACGGCCCAAGCAATTATTCCTCCAAATTTAATTGTAAAAGCAATAGTCTTAGCTAAAGAAGAAGGCGTGGCTGCTGGAATAGAAGAGGCAACTATTCTGGCTGAATATTTAGGATTAAAAGTTAAAACGAAAGTTGCTGATGGCGAAAAAATCAAGAATAAACAGGTTTTAATAGAGATTTCAGGTGATGCTCAAACCATCCTTTCCAGCGAGAGAACACTGCTTAATCTTCTTTCAAGAATGAGCGGTATCGCAACCACTACACGAAGATTAACAGAGAAGCTTGAAAAGACTAGTTCAAAAGCAAGAATTGCTGCCACGCGAAAATCAGCGCCAGGGCTACTTTATTTTGACAAAAAAGCCGTAATAATTGGGAACGGAGACCCTCATAGACTTCATTTAGATGATATGATTTTGATTAAAGATAATCATTTAGCTATTTTGGGAAATGTTGAAGCTGCAGTTAAGAAAGCAAAAGTGAACGCTTCTTTTGCCAAAAAAATCGAAGTTGAAGTAACAATAGCGGAGGATGCGGTAAAAGCGGCGAAGGCAGGTGCTGATATTGTTATGCTGGATAATTTCTCTCCTAAACAAGCAAAAGAAGCTAGCCAAATGTTGTTGAAGGCGGGGTTTGACAAGGTGATGCTGGAAGTGAGCGGTGGAATTAAAGAAGAAACGTTGCTGGAGTATGCGGCGGCGCATGTTGATATAATTAGTATGGGCGAGCTTACTCATAGCGTTAAAGCTTTAGACATTAGCTTAGAAATAGTTAAAGATTGAAAGGAAAAAGTGATGCTGCTCTAGATACCGGCGTTTATCAGCAGAACTTCTACTATTGCGCCTACGATAAGTATGCCAGCGCAAATCCCGATGAAAATTAATGCATTTCTAAGTTCATGTCTGATTATGGGCCATTTATATTTAAGTATTCTACGTACTAGCCAAATGCTCTCTGCAATGGCAATTGAGTAGGCAGTGAATTCTAGCCAAAACACAGGTGTTAACACTAAACTTAACAAGCCTATCCATACTGGGTAGCCTTGGACGGAAGCTATAGCGCCTAGCGCAACGCCAGTGTTGAAAAGTATAGTTAGACCTAAAACAACTCCAAGAACAGGAACGAACATTAGCAAACAGATTCCAAAATTGTTTAAGAAAATGTATTCTGTTAGAGTATTATCGGATTTATGTTGGTTAAGAGTTGAGTTTAGATTGCTACTTATCGTCTGAGCATCTTGATGATTGAGAGGAATGAAACTTCCAACAACAGTAAGTACAAACGCAATAACGAAAATAAATATGATCGAGTAGATTCTCTTGCGTTTTGAAGAAGCGTTTCTCCAGAAAGCAGGATACTCAAGTTTCAATGGCATACCTTCAGTTTTAGTTTATTATCTTAATTCTTATGGCACGAAAACCTCGTGCACAAGGATTTAAGGTTTCTGCCAATTTAACCTTTGTCAATACCTTTTCAGCGTCAACCGCGTAATTACGTACATCATGCTCAGCGGCTATAAGTGAATTAAGATAAATGCGGTCTTGATGAACTATTGGTTGACACATATAGGGCAAACCTAACAAGATAGGCTCTTTTTCAGCCAGCACTTTCTTGCATGCAAATAAAATTGCTTCCGCCCCAGCTGTTAATTCCGCAATTCGCACGGGAACACTTTCCTTCCCAATAGCCAACATGTCGATATCATGTAAACGTTTAACTTCTCCAGCGATCTTTCTAAGTCTGGGCAGAATCTTGAGAATGTTTTGCCTTCCAGTTCTAGATGCTCGCAGGTTTGTAAGCTCAACTGGCGACAAGTCCTCAATCGAGACGCCGCCAAGCGTCATATCGAGATGGATAACATCAGCTTTCATTTTATCAAGCAAGGTCCTACAAAGCTCCGCTTCATGCACGATCACATCAAACCCAGTTTCAACTTCCTTAAAAATTGGTTCAGCCAACCGGTAAGATGGCTCACGAAATGGCGGCTCAACGAGCACGGAAGCGGAGGCAACAAGGTACAGTGGCTTAGACTGCTGGTCCAATATTGCTGCTGCAGAATCCGCTGATATAACTCTCAAGTCTCCACACCATTAACAATAGTGGCTAAAACAAGAAATTAGCTTTCCCCTTCGCATTTAAGCTTGGATTTCAGACCCAAAGCCAAAAGATACATCTCTGAACTTTTTTGTCGGCTAGCCGGAGGCTTCACTATCTTAACAGTATCAAAAAGTTCCTTAACCTTCAGGATGTACTCGTTGAACATTTCGCCTTCGAAGAGTTTAACAAAAAAGTTTCCACCGGGATGAAGTATGCGTTGGGCTATTTCTAATGCCTGGGTGGCCAATTCGATTTGACATGCGTGGTCAACTTCCCAAACACCCGTTATGTTTGGTGCAGCATCAGAAATTACTGCATCTGCTTCTCGAGGAAGAAAAGAACGTATTTGTTCAACTGTGTCTGGTTCGGTGAAGTCTGCAATTATGGTTCGGACATATTCCTGGGTGAAGGGGTCAATTGGTTTCAGATCAATTCCCAAAATGAAGCCGTTTTTTCCAGTCATTTTTCTTGCAGCTTGAATCCAGCCGCCTGGCGCTGCACCTAAATCAACTAGTACGCTGTTTCTTTTAATGAATCCGTATTTCTCGTTAGCTTGAACTAGTTTGTATGTGGCTCTAGAACGGTAGTTTTCTTCTTTAGCTTTCTTGTAGTAGTATTCACGTTTTCTATCTCGGATCCAAGCTTTCGGCAGCGGAATCATCCTCCTCTATGCTCGCCTCGCTTGGCGCCTTTGGTTCGTTTGGATCCTCGGGAGTTACGGGAGCAGCAGTTGCTTCTTTTCCTAAACCAAGTATCCAATCAGTAAGTTTGGGGCAGGTTTTAGGAGAAAGCGCGGTTGTTGGATCACATCTTGCATTGTCTGGGCACAATAAGCATGGGCAATCTACGATAGTTTCTATTGATGCTGGAAGCCTTTTTGGGTAAAGCCTATAGGTCCATCTGCCTTCTTGAAGTTCTTTTTCCCGTCGAATTAACCCTTTTTCTTCTAGTTTGATGGAGACGCGTGAGCCTTCTCGACTGCTTGCGCCTAGTTCACGCCATAAATCTGATTGAAGCACGCCTTGATAGCCCGTGTTTACCACATAATGGAGTGCTTTCTGTTCAAGATCATTACGTTTAGGCATCGTATCAATTCCAAATAATGCAATTAGAATATAAGCGTTGAATCCAGATAAAAATATGTATCCCTTAAAAATGTGGAATCACATGAAAAAACCGCCAAAACAAAATCAGAAAGAAGAAAGCTATTGTTTAGGGATAGAATCTTCTGCAGATGACTTCGGCATCGGAATTTCTAGCTTTAAAGGAGAAATACTTGCAAACAAATATGACAGCTACATTCCTGTGGAAGGTGGAATTCACCCCAGAGAAGCAGCAAGGCATCATTCGGAAGTGGCTGATAAAGTGCTACATGACGCGTTGACCTTTGCTGGTTTGAAACCGGATGATTTGTCAGTTATTGCATTTTCTCAAGGTCCAGGCTTGGGTCCAAGCCTGCGAACTGGCGCTACAGTTGCCCGAGCCTTGGCTTCTTACCTTGATATTCCGCTCGTAGGCGTTAACCATTCTGTAGCTCATATTGAGATTGGAAAACTCAAAACAGGCGTTGCCGATCCAGTGACGCTTTATGTCTCCGGAGGCAACACTATGGTTACTGCTTTTGAGGCTGGCCGCTACAGAGTTTTTGGCGAAACCTTAGACATTGCCCTTGGAAATTGTCTCGATGTTTTCGCAAGAGAAGCAGGGCTTAAACATCAAAAAGGGGTGCCGCTTGGTGCTGCCGTGGAACGTTTAGCGGCTAGAGGCAAAAACTTAGTTTCTTTGCCCTACGTTGTGAAAGGCATGGATCTTTCGCTTAGCGGCTTATTGACGTCAGCTACTGCTCAGCTGCACTGTGATAATTGTTGCTTGGAGGATTTGTGTTTTAGTCTCCAGGAGTATGCTTTTTCTATGGTTGCTGAAGTTACTGAGCGAGCTTTAGCTCATACCGAAAAAAGACAAGTTTTGCTGACTGGAGGAGTAGCGGCAAATAAACGACTTCAATCTATGCTCGCCATTATTGCTGAGGAGCATGATGCACAGTTTAATGTGGTTCCGATTGAATTTGCGACCGATAATGGCGCTATGATCGCGTGGACTGGTGTTTTAGCTTACCAACATGGGTTAGTTACACCTTTAGATGAAAGTTTTGTAAAACTTCGCTGGCGTGTGGATAAGGTAGATGTGCCATGGATACAGTGACTGAAAAAACACTGTTTAAGAAGGGTGCAGAAGCAAGCCTTTATGCTGCCAACTGGAATGGCCAAAAAGTGATAATTAAAATCCGAATCCCCAAAAAGTACCGTCCAGAAGCGATGGATAAGCAAATTCGAAGTTACCGCACCGTTCATGAACCACAATTGATGCACGAAGCGAAAGTCGCCGAGGTACCAACGCCACTGATTTACATGGTTAATGTTCCTGAGGCTTCGATTACAATGGAGTTTGTAGAAGGGCAACAGATTAAGCATTTATTAAACAAAGCATCGTCGGATAAGCGCAAGGAAATTTGCATTGCAATTGGCGAATTAATCGGTAAGCTCCACAGACACGGCTTAATCCACGGCGACTTAACAACTTCAAACATGATTCTTAGCCCTGAAGGCAAAATCTTCTTCGTGGACTTCGGATTAGGAGAAAAAAACATGGAAGTGGAGGCACAGGGAGTGGATTTGCATTTGATGAAGCGAGCGTTACAGAGTACGCATTACTTGTTTTGGGAAGAATGCTTTAAGGCCGTGATGTGCGGTTACTCCTCAGTTTTGGGCGCTGAGACTGCTGAGAAGGTTTATGAGAAAATAAAAGAAATAGAGAGGCGTGGTCGATACGTCGAAGAAAGAAAACAATAAAAAAGCATGCAACATCGATAGCAAGGTTGTCTTTTTCGCCACAGGCAACATCAACAAGTTCAATGAAGCCAGAAGCATCCTAAGTCCCTATGGCATCTCAATTGGATTATTACGCATGAAAGGCGACGAGATACAAAGCGACGCCCTCGTAGAAATCGCAAAATCCAGCGTCGTTAACGCATACAAGCGAACGCACTTGCCTATTTTTGTTGAAGATGCAGGTTTATTCATTGAAACCCTAAACGGTTTTCCTGGTCCATATGCAGCTTACGTTTACAAGACAATTCTCAATACTGGCATACTAAAGTTGATGGAAAAGACATATAATAGGCAAGCTGAATTCCAGTCAGTCATAGCTTATTGCGATCAAACCCTCAGTGAACCGCAAGTTTTCGACGGCGAATCCAAAGGCGAAATAACCCTGTCCGAACGCAAACCTAAGGGCAAAGCCCATTTCGGCTTTGACCCGATTTTTCAGCCAGATGGAAGCGAAAAATCTTTTGCAGAAATGACAACTGAAGAGAAAAACGGTTTTTCGCACCGAGCAATGGCAATACGGAAATTTGCTAAATGGTTCAAGAATAATATAAGAAACGAAATCTAAAATTTAATTTTTTATCTTAGGCATTACTTTTAAATATTCGTGAACTATGGTTTAGGTGCAGTTTAAGGTGTAAAGATGCCAAAGCAAGAAAAAGGAAAGTCCCATTCGATTCGTCCAGTAAGTAGGCGTCCTCCAAGCTGGTGCAAATATCAGCCTGAAGAAGTAGAATCATTCATAATAAAATTGGCCAAAGAAGGCCATTCAATGAGTAGCATAGGCACCATCCTTAGGGATCAATATGCAATTCCCCTTGTGAAGCCGATTGTTGGTAAAAGCATAAGCGATGTTTTGGAAGCAGCAAACCTTGCCCCAACAATGCCAGAAGACCTATCGAACCTCATGAAAAAAGCTCAGAGCCTTGCAGTTCATATGGATAAAAACAAGAAAGACCTCCATAACAAACGCAATATGCAAATCATCGAAGCAAGAATTCACAAGCTCTCCAGATACTATAAGCGTGAAGGCGTCTTAGCAAAGAACTGGAAGTACGAAGCAAAAATCGCTTCAGTAACCTAAACCTTTCTTATCTTTTGTTTTATGTTTTCATTTTGTAAGTCGATACGCCAGCTTTAAATCTAATCAACTCTCTTTAGCCAAAAGAGTGGGAACTTTACATGGCAGTAGAACAAGTATCTATTGAACGTTTTTTAGCTTCAGCGACAGAAGCATCAAAAGTAATTTTGGAAACAGTCCAGAAAGATGGATTTATTCATTGTTTTTCGCATTTGGATGCAGATGGAATTGCTGCCGCAGGAGTGATAACTAAAGCACTCTTTCGTCTTGACGCAAAGTTTAGGATTAGAATCACTCAGCAGCTTGACGAAAAAATCATCAGCGAAATTGTCACTGATAAACCGCAACTGGTAATTTTGACGGATTTTGGAAGCGGTTATCTTGACCTTTTAAACGAAAAGATCCCGAATTCAAAAGTTCTAATTCTTGACCATCATCAAATAAACGGCACGGTAAGCAATGCAAATTTTGTTCAAGTAAACCCTCATATGTTTGGTATTGACGGAGCAAGCGATGTTAGCGGTTCAGGTGTTGCTTACTTTGTTGCTAAAGCTGTAAACAGGGCAAATGTTGATTTGGCTCCCGTGGCAATAGTTGGCGCTCTTGGGGACATGCAGGATAAGTATGAACAAAGAAGCCTATGCGGTTTAAACGAAATAATTGTTAACGATGCAGTAGCTGCGGGTTTGATTAAAGTTGAAAAAGACCTAACATTTTTCGGTAGAGAAACCCGCCCAATCCATAGAACATTGGCGACTACAACTAACCCGTTTATTCCGGGCTTGAGCGGAGAAGAAGACAAAGCCTTAGCGTTCCTTGATAGCTTAAATATACCAATAAAACAGGGTGAAAAATGGCGAGCACTCCGAGATTTAAACGAAGATGAAAAAAGGCGGTTGTGCTCTGCATTGGCTGATCACTTGTTGTCTAAGGGGCTACATCTGGAAGTTGAGAACCTCATTGGATACATTTACGTTTTGACAAAAGAAGAACCAAACACGGCATTACGAGATGCTAGGGAATTCGCCGTCGTATTGAACTCAACAGGACGTATGGACAGACCAAGTCTTGGAATAGCCATCTGTATGGGTGACCGCAAATCTGCCCTTGAGGAAGCGAATAAGATACTAGAAGAGTACCGCAAAAACATCAACAAGTACCTTGGCTGGGTCACAGAGAAGCCCGAACGAATGAGAGAACTCCAAAACATCTATGTCATATACGGCGAAAACTTCATAAACGAAAAAATCGTCGGCACCGTCTCCTCGATAGTTGTCGCAGGACTTGCTAACAACGAAAAACCACTTTTAGCATTCGCAAATGTCGAAAAAGAAAAAGCAGCCAAATTCTCGGCAAGAACAACTGCAGCAGCAATAAGCAAAGGCGTCAACCTTGGCGAAGTCATGAGGTTAGCTTCAGAAGCTAATGGCGGCAAAGGAGGAGGACACAACATCGCAGCAGGTGCACAAGTTCCATTAGACAAGATTGAGGACTTCGTCAAAGACGCAGATGAACTTGTCGGCAAACAATTGAGGAGAGAGAAAATTGGAAACGGCGATCACACTTGAATACCGCGATGAAAAAACAGCCGAGGCAATTTTCAACGCCATTTCGCCAGACAACTTCAAAACTCCAGTTGGCCTAAAAGTAATAACCACAAGAGAAGACAGGAAAGTTACAACACAAATCCAATGCGAAGTAAAACTTGCAACTTTTACCGCCACGATAGATGACCTACTTTTCAGCGCCTCAACTGCAGAGAAAACGCTTCAAACATTAGGTAAACTTAAATGAACATTTCTGTTTAGTCGGCCATGAACCGAAAGAGGTTTGGTTAACCTTTAGGTTGCCTCAATTATTTTATTTTGAGAAAGACACACTTAGTGACATCGAGTGGCTGCTTTTCAGTATAGGTCTACGCCATATCTATAAGTTAGGACCAACTGCAGTGTCTGACACATCAAGAGGCAACAGAATACGTACAGAAAGAAGAAGCCAGCAATTATTTCTGTTTTCAAGCTTAAGCTCTAAATACACCGCTGTTAACTGTAAAGTAAATAAACAAGGGAAGATAACATAAAAGAAACTTGACTTGGTGAATTCAGTGAAACGAGTGCACGCAATCTTCATGATAACGGTTTTCTTTTTACTAGTTTTTCTGCCGATTGTTTTTTCTTCAGCAACCGTTTCTGCCCAAAGCACCGGTTACACAATTGACAAAGTTGATCATTCGATTGAAATGATGTATTCTGGGCAAGTTGTTGTTCGAGATACAATTTATGTTTCTGGTCAAGTAACGAACGGTTTCATGATTGGATTGCCAGCAAAATATAGCGCTGACGTCCTCAAAACTGTCGCCTATGACACAAACAATGTTTACCAAGTCAATTCAGGTGTCCAATTAGGTGATCGAAGCGGATTTTACGGGGTAGAAGTGAACTTTAACGGAAATTCCCCTAGTGTTTTTACGGTCGCATTTGTTCTATCTAACGATGTTGTTAGTTACGATTCAAACGCCGGTGCTTGTACGCTTGATTTTCCAGCTTACCCAAGCCTAGTCCAATCTGTTGCCAGCTGCAACGTAACTATTACTCTTCCAAGCGTTCCTACAACCATAGTTGTAACAAAAAACGACGGAGAAGTAGATTCAAACAATTATATTACACAAAACGTGGCAGCTTATACTTATTCTGTAGGTTCAGCAGTCGCAAAGATATCTGCGGGTACACTCCAATTAACTAACATAGATAATTTAAACCGTCAAATAACTCTCGACCCCACAGGAAAAGTCTCCGCGTCAGACAGTTATCACCTAACAAATAACGCGACGACAACAATGACTTCCTTTATTTTGAATTTACCAATTACGGCTTCAAATATAGTTGTTAAAGATGAATTTGGAAAAATCTTAACCACAAGCACAAGCACCTCTGCCACACGTGAACTTTTGTTGGCTAATGCTACTTTAAATACATTTATAGCAACTGGTCAATCTGCAAGTATTACAGCTAGCTATAACTTGCCAAGCGCAACCATTCAAGGATCACAATACATCCTAAATAACTTCAAGCTTTTCCCAGATTTCTATTATTATGTTGAACACGCAAGTTTAACATTTAATCCACCTGAAGGAGCAACCATTGTAACTCCTAAACTGTCATCTCTTGACCCCTCATCAACAGTTACAAGGAGCACATTCCAAGACAGTCTTACAATAACAAAGGATTCCGTTAGCTACGTAGACTACTGTCTCCCAGGAAGCAACTCGGTGCAATTTTCATATGATTATAATCCAATTTGGGTTTCTTTCAGACCTACTTTTTGGGGTTCCCTGCTAGGAGTTATTCTATGTGTAGGCGTTGTATTCTATAGAAAAAGCAAACCAGGCGAAAAAGAACAATTAACAACTAGAACAGAAAGATTAACCCAAAAAACGACTACAGGTACTGCTTCTCAGCAAATGGAGGAAGCTCCGCCAATAACTGGGCAACGCGTTACTTCTGAAAACCTTCGAGAGTTTTCTGAAGCTTATGAAGAGAAGAAACAATTAAACGCAGAATTGAAGTCCATGGATGCCAGAGCACAAAAAGGAAAGATTCCAAGGCGCCAATATAAAGTTCAACGAAAAGCTGTAGAGATCCGATTGGAAACATTGACAAGGAACATAAACAAACTTAAAGACGCTTTGAGAAGCTCAAGCAGTGCTTATGCAGATTTAGTTAAGCAACTTGACTCCGCCGAAGAAGATTTGTCCGATGCAGAGGAAAACATCAAAAAACTTGAATTAGGCCAAAGCAAGGGCGAAATTTCCTTGGAAACCTACAAGAAAAACATCGGAGAATACCAGAAACGCAAAGATAAAGCTGAATCGACTTTGAATGGAATTCTGCTAAGATTACGTGAAAAATCACGTTAAAAAACCTAAACCCTTTTATTTTACTCAATAGCTTTTCAATAAAAATCAGAGGTAAACAAAAATGGTAAAAATAGTTGTTGACCCCAAATGCACCGGATGCGAAACTTGCGTAAACACTTGCCCTGTAGGCGTCTACGAAATCAAAGACGGCAAATCTCAACCGACCAAAGTCAGCGAATGTTTGGTCTGCAGAGCTTGTGAAGCACAATGTCCTGAGGGTGCAATTCAGGTAATCGAATAAAATAAAATTAATTCGGATCGTGTATCTCTCTCAACTGTTGTTTGAGAGATTAATCCCTTCTTTATTAAAAAACTAAACAAAAACTGTTAATGTTTTGGTTTTATCTAAAAAAGATTCTAATCTTCTATATTTCTTAGGAAATGCATAACTTTTGCGATTTGCTGTAATGTGGAACGGTCAGTTTTTTGTTCTTCATCAATATTTTTGATTGGAATTGATTTGGGCATATGCAGAGTATTGGTTACATTTGTTATAACAATTATGTTGACAGTTACTTCGAACTTCGAAGTAGATCAAAAACTGATACTGAACATTTTGACATTTTCATGTATTTTTTAGGCTTTGTCCGATCGCAATAAAACGGCATTATTTTCTTTTATCCACCTATTTTTTTTAAGGGTTCGCGGGATAATCAAACAAAGACATTTTGGGCCATTTTTCAGAGCCATTGTAAAGTAAAGAATATATCCTGTCGATTAAATTCTAATTTATGGCAGATAAAATTCGTTGTGCACACATACTAGTCAAAACAGAAACGGAAGCAAAAAACATCAAAGTGCGACTTGATAAAGGTGAAAAATTCGGTGCCATCGCCAAAAACGTTTCGCTATGCCCATCCGCTAAAAATAGTGGAGACCTGGGTGCGTTTACAAGAGGTAAGATGGTTAAAGAGTTCGAGAAAGCTGCTTTCGCACTCGAGAAGGGTCAGATTTCTGAACCTGTTAAGACAAAGTTTGGGTACCACATAATCAAACGATTAGAATAAATCAAGTAAATCAGTTCAAAGGCAAATGCTCTAGGAGCAACTGCCCTTTAGCATAGATTTGTTTATAAAGCAACTTTAAAGATAAAGTGCCAACAAAAATGAATAAACCAGAAGTATCATTAAACAAAAAAGTGCTATGGTTTATTTGCGGAACTTTTCTTATGGCATTTTTACTCGTTACGTTTTTCATGGGAAACGTTCGCTCGTTCGATATTCAAATCAACCTTTGGATTCCATCGATTCAATCAACCCACTCACAATTATAAACGAGGGAATTGCAGCGGCGTTTGATACGATAAGTCTAGTGCTATTTTCTTTAGTTATTGCTGGTTATCTTTTTTTAAGAATTATGGAGCTGAAAGTTTATTGCTTCTTGGCGCTATGGGTGGAATTGCGTTGTTGGTGTCGGTTGTAAAAGAGATAGTTAAATCGCCCAGACCTTTGAACGGTTTGGTTGCTGCTGCTGGTTTTCTTATCCAAACGGTATGCGGCTGGTGCAATGGCGATAAGTAGTCTCACAGTGGTCAGCAATTCGGCACTGCTAAAGTTGGCGAAGTTTAAATCAAAGAAAGTTAACGAATAAGATGACAGTTGTGGAGGTGAATGTTTTATGGCTAAAGATCCAGTTTGCGGCATGATGGTTGACGAGAAAAAAGCAAAATTCAAATCGGATTACAACGCCAAAACCTATTATTTCTGCGCAGCTGCATGCAAAACAACATTCGACAAAAATCCCACCAAATTTAGTGGCGCTTCAGGAAGCCCCGGCGCTCATAGCTGCGGTTGCGGAGGACACTAAATCCTCCACTAAAGCCGATAAACACCGTTTTCTTTTTTGGTTTTTCGACTCACAATTTAACCACTACTTTCTAAAAAGCACCTAACAACACATGTTCAGCAAACAAGTCTTCATTGAAAGCTCCGACAAACTCTACTTTCTCATTAATCACTATTTTCGGTACTCCAATGACATTGTACTTCACGGCTAAGTCTGGAAACTCGCCTGTTTCAATTACGTCCGCTTTCACCAAATCGCTTTCTATGGCTAATTTGTGGGCGACCGCCGCAGCTGCAGGACAATGTGGGCAGGTCAAGGTGACAAAGACTTTGATTTGCACTGGAGATTTAACTTCTTTTAATATCGCCTTGGTTTTGTCTGAGAGGTCGGTTTGTCCTTTTGAAACGTTAATGATTGCTTCAATTAACGTTTGAAGTTCATACCCATAAGGTATACCGTAAATTCTTACGCCATAATCTTTTTTGCCAATTATAGCTAGAGCGGGAATCTTGTCGATACCATATTCTTTTGCTTTATCCCCTTCAGCGACAAAATCATGGATTTCTACACTTATCTTGTCATTTAGGGGCGCTAAGTCTTGGACTAGTTGTCGTGTGTCCGAGCAATATCTACATTCAATTTCTTGAGTAAACATAACAATTTTAACAGGGTCGACTAATTTTTCATTAAAATCTTTCTTAAGCAACTCTTTTTTGTCATCAGGAATTAAACCCATAAAATCAAACATCCTTACCATTCTAATTTTGATAAATCCACTAAATAAACAGATAATTGAAACATATATTGATTTTTCATTTTCCGAAAATGCCAGTTTGTTTGGGCGCTCTTTGCAGTAAATGTGCCAAAACGAATAGTAGATTCTTTCACTGTCCAACAATTTTCAAAGTAGAATTTCATTGTTGAAAAAAGGTCTTGTCTCGTCTCAAAATTCCGCAAAACACAATCAATATAAACACTTGCAAACATTGAAAATTTGATTTTTGCAATGTAATATTGGAGCGAAAACTTGACGACAAAAATTTATGCAAATGCCAAGTTAATTGAAGGTTTGCAAATTCTCCTTGATGATAATGAGTCTCATAGCTATGTGGTTGACCTTGCACCTGACCTTGGAACAGGGCTTGGATCGTCATCCCTTGAACTTTGTGTAATGACCCACGCAGGTTGTTATGCTACAATCTTCCTTTTAACAGCCAAAAAAATGCGCTTAGTAATCAAGGGTTTGAAAGTCAAATTAGAAGCAGTAAAATCAGATGAAACAGGTACCATAAGCGAAGAAACCTTTGACATCAGCATTAAGACAAACGCACCGCAAGATAGAATTGATCGCGCTCATAAGTTAACGCTTGAAACTTGCCCTGTCGGAATACTTTTTGAGAAGGCAGGTGTAAAAACAACTTATAAAGTAACAACAAGTAAGGAGTGAAAAAATTATGGTTAATGTTGTTTTGAAAGAAGGCGTAAATTGGGTTGGAGCAGTCGATTGGAACATACGTGATTTTCACGGCTACAACACTAACAGAGGAAGCACATACAATGCTTATTTGATTAGAGACGAAAAAACTGCACTTATTGACACTGTCAAAAGTCAGTTTTGCGATGATTTAATAGCACACGTAGAGGAACTAACCACCTTTGACAAGATTGATTACATAATCGTTAACCATGTGGAAATGGACCATTCAAGCAGTTTACCAGCGATTGCAAAGCTCGCAAAAAACGCCAAGATACTTGCTTCGACCAGAGGAAAAGATGAGTTGATCAAACATTACGGCCACAACTTTGATATGGTTGAAACGGTGAAAACTGGAGATGAGCTAAAGCTTGGAAAAAAGACGCTGCGGTTTTTGGAGGCGCCAATGCTTCATTGGCCCGACAGCATGTTCACATACGATGTTGAGGATAAAATTTTGTTGCCTAACGACGCTTTTGGTCAGCATCTTTCCAGTTCTGGACATTTTGACGATGAGGTTGACGAGCATGTCCTGATGGAAGAAGCGGCCATGTACTATGCAAACATCCTCATGCCGTTTGCACCCTTGATAACGCGCAAAATTCAGGAGATAGTTGGCATGAAACTTGAAATTGACATGATTGCACCAAGCCACGGCATAATCTGGCGAAAGGACCCAATGAAAATCGTAAACGCCTACCTTAAATGGAGTGCAATGGAAAGCAAAAACAAAATTGTAATAGTTTTTGATACAATGTGGCATAGCACAGATACAATGGCAAGAGCCATAGCGGATGGCGTAATCAGCCAAGGCGTCGAAGTTAAGCTCTACAAACTTCGCGCTTACAGCATTTCAGAAGCCATGACCGAAATCCTTGATTCAAAAGCAGTTCTTGTTGGTTCACCTACACTTAACAATGGAATGTTCCCAACACTGGGTCAATTCCTAACGTACGCTACAGGTTTGAAACCGAAAGGCAAACTCTGGAGCTTCTTTGGCTCTTACGGCTGGGGAGGTGGCGCAGTAAAAGGCATGGTTGAAATGGCAAAAAAAGCTGGGTTTGATGTTTTCGAGCCAGGCGTTGAAGTCAAATTCGTTCCAGACAAAGAGGATTTGAAAAAATGTTTTGATTTTGGGCAGCAAATAGCCCAAAAAATCAAAGCCTAACTTCTTTTTTATTGTATTTTCATGAATTTTTCTTTTGGCGTTGCACAGATTGGGCAGATGTCAGGTGTTGAGCCTTCAAAGGTGTTTCCGCAGACTGGGCACACATAATACTCCGCCTTTGCTGGCAGAGTCTTGTTTTTCAATGAATCAAGCGCTTTCTGGTACAGTGCCGCGTGAATTTGCTCAACTTTATTTGCGTAGTCAAAGCTGACTTGTGCGGGTTTGTTTCCGTCTTTTTTGGCATCACCAATAAAGTCTGGATACATTTTCTTGAACTCGTATGTTTCGCCAGATACCGCCGTTCCAAGGTTATCAGTGGTTGATTTTACCTGGCCCATCACCCGAAGGTGATTTAGGGCATGGACTGTTTCTGCTTGAGCAGCCGCTTTAAAAAGCATGGCAATTTGTGGGAAACCTTCTTCTTCTGCCTTCTTAGCGAAAGCCAAGTACATTCTGTTAGCTTGGGATTCGCCTGCGAACGCAGCTTTTAAGTTTTCATCAGTTTTAGTCATTAAAAATCACTAGACAAGTGTAATTGAAAAGCAGGTAATAAGCTATACTAACGGGTACAAACAGATGCAAAGTACGTTGAGGCTGAATTTGATATGGACCAACCTGAATTTTCTTTTAGGTAAAGTATATTAGTTGTTTTTTCCTTTGGTTTGTTTGATTTTTGGTGAATTTTATGGAAAAAGTAAAATCGTTTACTCTACCTAAATTGCCGTATGACTATAATGCTCTTGCGCCATACATTTCGGAGCAGCAACTGAAACTTCATCATGATAAGCACCATCAAGCTTATGTAAATGGTGCAAACGCGATTTTTGAAAAACTTGACAAAGCACGTAGCGAAAACACGGAAGTCGACATGAAAGCTATGCTCAAAGAATTATCTTTCAATGTTGGTGGACACATACTGCACACTACATTCTGGGAAAACATGGCGCCCGCAGGCAAAGGCGGTGGTGGTCAACCAGGAGGAGCTGTGGCGGACATGATTAACATGGGATTTGGAAGTTTTGAACGGTTCAAAAAAGAATTCACATTGGCTGCAGCAAGCACTGAAGGTTCAGGATGGGCTGCCCTAGCTGTTCATCCATGCATTGGAAGACCTTTGATAATGCAAATCGAAAAGCACAACGTGAATGTTTACCCGTCATTTAATATTTTAATGGTTTTGGATGTTTGGGAACACGCCTACTACCTTGACTACAAGAATGAGCGGCCAAAATTCATTGAAGCTTTTTGGAACGTCGTTAACTGGGATAGAGTAAATAAAAACTTAAGCCTTGTAAAATAAACACTATAAACAACCAATTTCTTTGGTTTAGTTTTTAGTGCCTCCAGCTCTTTTTTTACTGGTTTACTGACCTTTTTCTATTTTTTTAAGCAAGTCGCTTTGCCTTTTGGCGTACAGTGTCGATTTACCCTTTTGAAGATAGATAGATACCGCGGCTATGCTTTTTGTTGGGTCATTTCTCATCAAGATAGAATACAGATGTACCAGTTTAATTCCAATTGGATCTTTAGAGATTTGTCCATTGGTTAATTTTAATGCAAGTGGAATAGCATCATTTATTGAACCTCCGGCAGCAACTATTCTAATTTCATCAAATTTTGCGAGCCGCAAGAGGCTAATCGTAAGAAGACGTTCCATAGTAGCTGCCCTACTTACGCTAATTGTTTGCTCCGCAACATCTTCCATTTCACTTTCTTCTTGTCCAGCTAATTTTGTGTAGTCCAATATTGGTTTTTGAGCCAGATGCGCTGAAATTGCATATGCCCTGCCAAGAACCGGCACTTCAAGGCTTCCGATAAATATGTCATCAACATAGACTTTGGCGATTTCCGTTGCCATGTTCATGGCTGAACAAACTGAAAACATCGCGTCGTTTATTCCCACTATGTTGATTTCGCCCGTTTCCACTATGTTAGAAATAATTTTTTCAACAATATCAGTAATTGTTAATGAAACATCCGAAGGTTGAATTACTATGACTTTGCATTTGGATTCTTGACTCATAGCAATGCCTTAGAAGTTATTGGAGCGTCTGCTAATATATCACTTGCCAAACTAAAACAAAAAAATCAAACCGCTTAGTGCGGCGTTATTTTTATCGCTGCCGCGGGACACTGCATTTCGCATGCAAGACATTGGATGCAGTCTTGTTCACGTGCCGGATCAGATTTGCGTTCAGACAGAGGGTGCCCAGGAGAGTCAGCCCAATCATATAGAGAAACTGGGCAAACATCTATGCATACTCCGTCTCCAACACATGAATCCCAGTCTACTGCGCTCGTTGTTCCGTGGATTCCTAGTTTTTGTGGGGCTTCAACTGGTCCCCAAATTTTATGTCCATTATGTTCGCCGACAACTTGGCGTTTTGTTTGAAAATCAGGGTCAATTGGCAAAAAATTCACCACTAAAAATCAACGAAGCGCATAATATTAGGTTTTCTGCTAAAAAGACATCGGGTTTATTACTTATTAGTTTCAGGTGGGTACTGGCAACCACACTAAGATACATTACTTTTACTTACCCCTCCACTATGGCATAGTGTCTCTTGAAGTGACGCTTTAAAAGCTTAGACAACATCTTTCCCGTCCCTTAACATAGGGAGAACTGAGAGAATGAACAAAAAATCCATTTTCATAGGAGATGCTGTCTAATGGGTAAAACAGTTGTGTCATACCGCATCGCATTAGAAGATGAAATGCGTAAATGGAATGGTTTTGCAAAAGCATTAAGAATTGAAGATAGGGAAGCCTTCGAAGCTTTAATGGATGCTTGCCGTAGCTACGCTTCAGCTGGAAGTAATGCTACGCAACCCATCATCTTTGAACCAATGGTTATTTCCATCCTACTGTCACAGCAAAAAATGATTATGCGTTTAAAGAAGACTTTAGATGCAGCCCAACACCCCAAGACTAATTAAAGGCTGGTTATTGGACGTTTACCCCCGCTAATGTTCATAACAAGATTCAGATGAATTTTAGAATAAATATAATCATTATAGTCAAAGGCTAATACGAAAAACATTTTTGGACAAATACCTTAGTCTAAGGTGATTTAAATGGTTCAATATCATCTACCAATCGGAATGCGATACGCAACTTTACAGGAAAGAAAGAAATTCTACACAGAAGAATTTGATCCTCAGAAAGCAGCCGAGTGGTTTAGAAGCGGGTTAAACAGGATCAAGTTTGCCGTAATTATAGGCAGACATACAAGAATTTACCCAGAAAAATACAAAGCAGACGCATCAACGACCATAATAATTGACGAATACAAAAACTTGGAAGACATTAGGCAGCAGATAATTGAGTTTTTGCCTGAAGCGGTATATTATGACAGAAGTGTCTATAACGAAAAGGATCAAAAAATTGGTCAAGAGCTCGCGCTTGATCTTGACCCAGAAAACATTACCTGCCCGGTCCACGGGACTTTAGCAGATAAGATGAAGCGCAATCAAGGCTTGAGCTTCTGTGAGTTAGAACTGGGAATGGTTAAACAGGAAGCAATTGGTCTCTACAAGTTTCTTGAAAATCGTTATTCCGAGATCAGGGTTGTTTATTCGGGCAGAGGTTTTCACATGCATGTTTTAGACCAACAAACCTATCAAATGAGCAAACAAGAAAGACTAGCACTTGCTCAGCAAGTAAAAGGCGCCGGGTTTCATATTGATGAATGGGTAACATCAGGAGAAATGCGTTTGATTAGGCTTCCATGGAGCCTAAACGGTTTAGTATCAAGAATTGCTTTACCACTAAAAAATGATGAACTGGAAGGCTTCGACCCTGTCCACGACGAGCGGTGCCTACCAGAATTTCTAAAGAAAAAAGCTATTTCTTGACTTCTTTAGCTTTTTTCTCTTTTTTAGCGTAGTAAGCTTTCTTTTTCTTTTCTTCTTCAGCTTTTGTAGGTTTGACTGGTTTTGCCATAAAAATCTCCAAATATGTTATCTCTTACTCGCATAAAAAATTTTCCAAGTCAAAAAGAAGTTGAAAAGTTTATTTGCTCTTTAATATTTCATTTATTAAAGTTGAGGTTTATTTGTGGAGCGCTTTGATATAATCGTTGTTGGTTCAGGCTCTGGAATGCTTATTGCTTCAGCTGCGGTTGAGCAGGGACTCAAAGTTGCGTTGGTTGAGCATGGCAAAATGGGCGGCACCTGCATAAATGTAGGTTGCGTCCCATCCAAAATGCTCATTCACCCAGCAGACGTGATCGCTACAGTTAAAGAAGCAGGCAAAATAGGAGTCAATGCTACGGTGGATTCGGTTGATTTCAGCAACATCATAACTAGGATGCGTGAATTAGTTGATGAGGATTCAGGTCATCAAGCGTTAGCGGTTGAAGCTACGCCAACAATAACTTGGTATAAAGAAACAGGAGAGTTCATCTCCGATTATACCATGCAGGTAGGCGCACATATTATAACTGCAGAAAAAATCTTTATAGTTTCAGGCGTACGCACTGCAGTAACCCAAATTAAGGGCATAGACAAAATCAACTACTTAACAAGCGACACAGTTCTCGGGCTACAAACGCCGCCTAAAAGCATACTTATCATTGGCGGAGGCTATATAGGCATGGAGTACGGGCACTTCTTCTCAAGCATCGGAACAAAAACCACCATACTACAAAGGCCAGATCGTCTATTGCCTGAAGAGGAACCAGAAATTTCTGAATTACTTAGGATCGAGATGGGGAAGCGAACGGAAATACACACAGGCTTTGAAGCGGTTGAGGCAAAACAAGAAGGACAAGCCAAAACTCTTGTCGCTAGAAACCGCCAAGACGGCAGCCTACATGAGTTCTCAGCAGAATCAGTAATGGTGGCAACAGGCAGAGTATCCAACGCTGATATTTTAAAACCTGAGAAAACAGGTGTGGCACTTGACGAGCACAATTTTGTAAAAGTTAATGAATATCTGGAAACCACCAAGAAAAACATTTGGGCATTCGGCGACGCTATCGGCATCCAAATGTTCAAGCATGTTGCCAATTACGAAGCAGGCATCGCATGGCACAACTCACTTCATGATCACAAAGCTAAAATAAATTTTTCAGCTGCTCCTCATGCAGTTTTTACTCATCCGCAAATTGCCAGCGTAGGCTTAACAGAGGCGGAAGCCAAAAATCAAAAACACAAAGTTTTGGTTGGTATGGCACTTTACAAGGATACCGCTATGGGTGCAGCTATGGGGAATGTTGAGGGTTTTGTAAAAGTTCTGGTCGAAAATGAAACAGGAAAAATTCTTGGAGCGCACATAATAGGTCCCGAAGCCTCAATTCTTATTCAAGAAATCATTAATGCCATGGTTTCAGAAAATGGAACCTTTGCACCCATTGCACAAGGCATGCATATTCACCCCGCACTATCAGAAGTAATACAAAACGCCTTCGGCAGCCTCAGACCAATATAATTATGGACCCTTTATCGCGGAGAACTAGATGACACAATTTTATGCCCTTATCGCCAACTAAAAAGTTATATTATCCCGAAACCAAATCTTTCTAGCAGAGTGTTTTATTATGAATATTCTCAAAGTTTCTGGCAAAATTAACAAACATAAAGTTTTCGTGTATGCATTAAGCACTTGCGTTTGGTGCAAATTGACTAAACAGTTTCTAAAAGACAACGATATTCAATATGAATTTGTGGATGTTGATTTAGCTGACGAAAAAGATAAAGAAAAAATTCACGAAACAATCCAAAACATGGGCGGTATGCTTAGCTACCCAACGATAATTGTTGATGATAAAGTTGTAATTAACGGTTTTCGCAAAGACAAGCTTACGGAGGTACTTGAAATTTGATCACACTAGATCAGGTCCGCCGAAGGGCTGAGGCTGACGCTAAAACTTACGGATACTACTTAACGCCCCAACCTGAACTTCTGCAAGGTTTTCTTGAGGGATTAAAAACAAATGAAGATCGATATGGTTATCCGTTGTGCCCTTGCAGACTTACCTCAGGGGTATACGATTACGATAGAGACATCATTTGCCCCTGCGACTACCGAGACCCAGACGTTGCTCAATACGGCTCATGTTATTGCAGACTTTACGTTAACAAGGAAGTTTACGAAAGGAAAAACTTGCCTGATGTACCTGAGCGAAGACCAATAGAAAAACAACAAAGAGCTTATGGATCTCAATCAACAACCGCCAAACAGGCGATGCCTCAAGAAGTACCACAGACATCATCCACAACCCCATCGGCTACTTTGCAAGCGACAAAGCCACAATCAACTGTCAAAAAGAAATTATGGTATTGCAAACAATGCGGTTATGTTGTTTATCGAGAGGATCCGCCCTACGTTTGCCCAATATGCAAAGCTAAAAAAGAAATGTTTGCTGAAATCGAAAGCACTGTTGAATTTAAAGGATAAATTTATTTCTGAATTTCAATCTCGATTTTTTTCCAGTCTTCTTTTATTCCCTTAAGAGAAGCTACAGCACCGGTTATGCTTCCGCTCATGAATTTTTCTACAAACTCGTTTAGAGGTATTTCTTTCCCATCAATTTTCAGTTTCATACTCAAACTTGTCACCTGAGAATAGTGGTTACTTGAGCGGTAGGTAAAAGTTTTGTGCAATCTGTTATGTTCTTGTGAGGCTGGGTTTAACTGTGACTCTGAGCTTTGTTAAGTTCTCTTTTATCTCTGCCTTGACACCCATGGCTGTAAAGTATTCTTCAAGGAATATCCTTATGAAATCTTTCGAAATTTCAGAGACCAAAACCAATGTGTAGTCGTTTGGGGCGTTCTTTGTTAAACGGTAAAAGTTGCATATCTCTAGTCGAACCAACATTTCTTCTACTGAATGCACTTTTGTTTTTAGCTGTTCCCAATGGGCTCGAGCTACTTCTTTGTGTTCACTCCAAAACTTTTCCCGCTCTGGCGATGAAGCAATTAACCGCAGAAACATCAGCCAATGATCAACATCGATGATCACGTGTTCACCATTAAGCAACATATCACCGTAGGCAAGAATTTTTTTCTTGGTTATTGGGTCTTCAAGAGCCTTGTTTTCGTTGTAGAATTTTAAGGCACGACGCATAACTTCGCTTTGTGATACTTGTCCTTCAGTGCTTATTTTTTCCAGTAAGTCAGCTGTTGTTTTATCAAATGCCACAGTTATTCTAGTAGGATTTACCATTGTGCTCACTTACACGAATATAACGTATTTCCAAATTATTGGAAAATATATAAACATTACGCAATAGTACTTAGATAAATATTAGCAAGTTTGAAGTAATTGATTGAATTATTAAACAATTGTTAAGGCAGCCATTAATAGAAAGCAAACTTTTATTCCTTGCACAATTAATTCATTAATAGAGGATTCCAAGGAGAATACTAAAATGAAGAGACCAGAAATTTACCTTGAACCAAAACAAAGAGGAACAAAAGTAATCGAGCTACTTGAAAAAGAGTACCCCAATGCCAAGACCGCATTAAACTACTCCAACCCGCTAGAAATACTTGTAGCCACCATGCTTTCCGCCCAAGCAACAGATGCAGTAGTCAACATAGTAACCCAAAAACTCTTCAAAAAATACCACAAACCAGAAGATTACGCCAACGCTGACATAAAAGAATTAGAACAAGACATACATTCGACAGGTTTCTATCATAACAAAGCCAAAAACCTACAAAAATGCAGCCAACTCCTCGTAGAAAAATTCCACTCCCAAGTGCCAAGAACAATGGATGAATTGCTGGAGCTCCCTGGAGTGGCGCGAAAAACTGCTAACATCGTGTTATACAACGCGTATGGAACCATTGCGGGCATAGCAGTGGACACTCATGTACGCAGGCTCTCACAGCGCCTCGGGTTTTCTGAGCACGACGACCCATCAAAAATAGAGCAAGATCTAATGCAAATTACTCCAAAAGAGAAATGGATGAAACTAACTGACCTCCTAATTTTCCACGGCAGGCAAATCTGCATTGCAAGAAAACCTAAATGCGAAGACTGCGCTTTAAACAAGTATTGTCCTTGCGATTTTGCTTTTGGCTAAAAGCGCCACCCATTTATACAGGTTTGCGGTTTTTTCTATAAACAAGGATTGTTTTTTTATGTCAATCAAAATTAAAGTCGGAGACAAAGCACAAGACTTCACTCTACCAGATGCAGATATGAAACCTAGGAGCTTAAACGAGTTTATAGGTCAAAAAGTTGTTTTAGCCTTTTTTGTTGGCGCATTCACCTCAACATGTACAAAAGAGATGTGTGAATTTCGAGATTCTATGTCTCGGCTCATCGATTTAGACACTCAAGTCATAGGAGTAAGTATAAATGACCCGTTTTCCAACAAAGGTTTTACAGAAAAAAACAGGTTACCCTTCCCTATACTAAGCGATTACAAACGTGAAGTTATCAAAGCCTATGGACTGGAGTTACCTGATTTTGCCGGGCTTGACGGTTACACGGTTGCTAAGCGTTCAATTTTCATACTTGACAAAAATAGAATAGTACGTTATGTTTGGGTTTCAGAAAATCCATCATTAGAACCTAACTATCAAGAAATACAAACCGTTTTACAACAAATTTCTTGAGCACACTTCTACTCCAATACCATGAATCAGGCGTTGAATTAGTCAAATTCAGCTTGAAGAGACCTAAATAACTGGATTTGGAAGCGCACAAGAGTTATTAGTTTCAGTAAAAGTTATTGAGTGTTATCGTAACGGTGACTGTTTGAGTGTCCTTTGAAATCCAAGAGTTACCGGATGTTATCCGTGTTATTGTTCTTTTAAATCTAAGTAAAGGCGTTAAAATCAAAAAATCAACCCTTAAAAATCGTGTTGATCGCGTATGTGTCAGTTATGCCTGCATTGATATGTCTGAGTTGGATCGAGCACTCAAAGAAATGTCTATTGAAGGGCTGCTTGTCGAAAATGATGACACTGTGCAGTTGACATCCCAAGGTCAAAAGCTAGGTAAGGAGTGGGAAAGCCTTCTCTTAAAGAAGGAACCCATTATGGAAGTTGTAGCGGGCTTAGTTGATGGCTCAATTACTAGTTTAGTTGTTATTCTCTCAGCTTTCATAGCAAAATTAACCTCCAACACAACGTTCTGGGTGAATGAAAAAACAGTTATTTTTGCGGCTCTCTTAACATTGAGCGTGGTTGCCATAACTAACTTTTCAAGTTTCCTTCTTGGCGGAATCACTGAAGATTTAGCTGACATTATGACTTTGCAGAACTTGATGAATTACAGCTTGAGCGACATACCGGATAAGAAGGAGCGAGACAAGTACCTTCTGCTAGTTCAGAAGCTTTTTACACTGCTTGGAAAACAGATACATAGATCCAACCTTTATGGGGCAATAATTTCAGGGACTACAACTTTTCTTGCTGGAATCATTCCAATAGCAACTTACTTATCTCTTCCATCTTACTACAACATTGTTGTTTCGCTTCTTGAGGTGGGAGTTATTTCAGGAGTGTTTTTGGCGCGGTATCGATCAAAAAAGACGCGGGTAAACTGGAAAATAACACTTGCCGAAACCATAGCAATCGTCATAATTGCCACCGTTGTATCTTTGTTACTAGGTGCAGTACCCGGTTAAGCTAAGTAACGAAGCTCAACCATCAAACATTTGTCCATGACAACAATCAAACCAGAACTTTTAGCTGTTTCAGCAGCCTGCTCATTGATTATTCCAAGTTGCATCCAAACGACAAACGGCTTGCCATACATCTGTTTGAGCTTGACAGCCTCCTCCACTATCTGAGGTACATCTTTCGCAGGTCTAAAAATATCAATGATTTCAATGGTTTTCTGGATTTCAGGAGGAATATCAAGGAGGCTTTTGTAGCTTTTCTCGCCGAGAACTTGTTCAGCAAAAGGATTTACAGGTATGATGAGGTAGCCATTTTGTTGAAGGTATGCACTGACTCTATAACTATCCGTCTCTGGTTCTTTAGATAACCCGACAACCGCGATAACTTTGTATTTGTTTAAGATTTCTTTAGTTTGATTTTCGTCCATCTTTGTTTTGTTCCTTATTATTCTAGGTATCGCTTCTAACAAAAATCACACAAGTAGAAGAAGAAGTGCGCATTTTCCCTTTTTCTTCTTCTTTCAGTTTTTTTCCGAATTAAATCCTTTTGTTGCAAGAATCATGGTGCTTCGCTTAGTTTTAAGTCAAAGAAATGTTCTCGACGATTGCGTATTGCAAGGAGTCTAACAACGTCGTTGATTTTTCTCTTTTGTATGTCCTTAACTAAGTCTTCAATTCCAAGAGTTTCCACATTGCCTATTTTTAAAATGGTGTCTCCTTCAGCGATGCCAGCTTCTTCTGCAGGGCTTCCCGGAGCAACTTTTGTTACCAATACCCCGTGGTCCATTAGCAACCCGTAGTACCGAGCGATCTGGAGACTTAAGCTTAAGCCCACTATTCCAATCCAAGGAGTTCTTGACTCTTTTCCGGATGTAACATCGTTGGTGCAGCTTTTGGCTGAGTTGATTGGAATGGCAAAACCAATCCCCTGCGCGTACGGAATAATGGCGGTGTTTATCGCTATTACCTTCCCGGTGACATCCACCAATGGGCCGCCACTATTTCCAGGATTAATGGAAGCATCGGTTTGAACTAGATTCTCTATTAAGCCTCTTTCGGAGTCTATGGTCCTGTTGATGGCGCTAATTACACCTGATGTTACGCTTGGGCCGCCTGTCAATCCGAAGGGGTTCCCAATAGCGTAGACTCTTTGTCCAACTCTTATCTTATCTGAATCGCCTAATTCTGCCGCTTGTAGATTTTTTTTGTTTGCATTAACTTTTACTACCGCTAAATCGTGGATTGCGCATGACCCAACGATTGTTCCTTCAAGAACTTCATCGTTGCCTAAGGTAACATTAATTTTATGTGCGCCTCCAACGACATGATTATTTGTTAGAATCAGTCCTTTCGAATCAATTATTGTACCTGACCCGATGCCTCCAACCGGCACTGCTTGGTAGAAAATATTGTGGACAATCTTTAGTGCGCTTATGTTAACCGTGCTTTTGCTTACTTTTGCAATCGTATCCAAAATAGCGTCTTCATCATATGACAAATCGTTTTCCTCAAAATCAGTAAAGACTTGTTTTTAATAAGTTTAGTTGCAACTAGTTTAGCGGCAGAATAGGCAATTTTCCGCCCATGATTGGGTCATTTCTTTTTGACAAAATGGACACATCAAACCTTTTTCTCTGATAGCTACACAGATTTGGCAGAAGAGGTTGAGGATTTTTGTTTTGTTGTCAGGCTCTTTTATGAGTGAAGTTACCATTTGGCTTATTAGCGCTAAAATCTCAGTTGAGCCTTCTATTGCGAGGAGACTTCCTCTTTCTCTTCCCACATATCTACTGACTGCGGATTGTGATAGTCCAAGTAGTTCTGCGGTTTGTTGTTCGTTAAGTCCATGTTTTTCGATGATTTGTCTTGCCATGATTGCCTTTACTGCTGGCAGAACAGTTTTTACGCCCACTTCGCACGGTAGCAACAAGTTATGCACCAATTAGTGATAAATTTGGGAGAAACTTATTTAAATATGCCGATTGTCATAACTTATGACGCGCGTCATGATGGGTCATCAAACACAAAAAACCGATCGGAACAAACCATCATAATCATCGACCCGCCCTGACACATGTCAGGAAGAATAAGAAAAATGGGCAATGTCCTAATACCAACACGAAAAACAGAAAACAAACGCGATTTAATTGGAATGCTTAAGACACTTGACTCTGAATGCATAAACTGTGCTCCAATATCACCGCTACAATGCATAAACCGATGCCAAGTATACAAGCTAAAAAACGAACTTAGAAAACTTCGAGAAACCATGGATAATCCAAACTATATAAAAGAACTTTTCAATGTTCTCAAAAACGAGACAAGGTTTCACATTTTGCAGGCAATCGTAAATGGTAGATATTCAGTAAGCCAATTACAACAAGAACTAAAAAAAACAGGACATAGTCACAGTCAAGATACTATAAGTGAAGAATACTTGAGTCCCTTAATGTCAGTAGGGCTCGCCACTGAAATAAGAGAGGAGTATTACGCAACCTCTTTTGGCGGCCGCTTAACTGAATTATTAGGAGTATTTCCCGAATTTGTAGAAATGCTACCTGCCCACTCCGAATGTTATGAAGAAATGCTCTTACAATCCTTGCTTGATGGACCAAAAACATTTGAAGAAATTGAAACTCTCATCTCCCCAAAAATTGCTTCACGAATTCTCAAACGTTTACGCTCAGTCAGCTTAATAGAAACCCCAACGGAAAGAGACTACATATTTTTCTTTAAGTCAAAACGAGACATTAACAAAGAATCTTTGACAACAACAGAACGAAAAATCTATGAAGCAATAGCAGACGAAGGAATCCCCGCTGGAAAACTCTCCAAAGAAACGGGACTTTCTATGAGAAGAACATACAAATACCTGAGAGGTTTGAAAGGGAAAAAATTAGTTTTTATAAGAAAAACGCCGAAAGCTTACGGCTTAACTTGCAAAGGCGAAATGTTAGCTTCCATGCTAAAGGGACTTCAGCAAATAGTGGAAGAAACGTGGAGTTCTTCAGAACAAGTCATGAACGAAAACGCTAACTCTTAACCTACGTTAATCTTGTCCTTTTTTTGTTTATCCTCCACCAGGAGCTCCGTGGAAGGGTGCATTTTCCCAAAGAAGTTTCCACCAATCATCTTCAGTTATCGTTTCCCCTTTAACAATTATTTCCAAAACCATTTTTAGCATTTCATGATGCCTTTTTTCATCAGCCAAAATTGAATTTAATAGAAACACAACTTTTTTGTCGTCAATGGTGGGAATAATTGCTTCAAGTTTAATTATTAATTTAGATTCTATTTCAATGTGCTTTTCAATAAGAACTCTTTGTTCATCAAGATGCTCCTGAGACAACGCGGTAGACGAAGTAGTCAACAAGGTAATTGCTGACATGTAAAGCTCAGCATGCTTTATGGAATCCAACGAAACGCCTTTCAGAACCCCCTTGACCGCCGGATTCTTCATTTTACGTAATGGCTCTGCAAGAGAAGCAACTATCTCTTTTTCAACTGTCACTTGGTTTTTCAAAAACTCAAGGAGATCTTTGTCTGTTTTTGCCATAATTTCTCCCATCCGCTTAATGTTAAATCTTATTCATCAAGCTTTCGGAAATTTTTTTTCACAATAATGCCAAGATCAAGATTATTTCAATATTTTGCTCGAGCCTTAATTAAGAAAGAAAACATTAAGGAAAAACCGATCATGGATTTTTACTTGATTTGCTTTTTTCGTCGCACACTAATGCCACCTTTGGGTTTAGCGCTTCTACTTCCTTTACTTTCTCCACCTTTTCGCCCTATTTCCTTAAAGAATTCAGTTCCTCGTTCTTTAGCCACTTTTTCGCCACCTTTTCTGCCGATTTCCCTAAAAAATTCTGGACCACGCTCTCGAGCTACTTTTTGCCCACCTTTTCTGCCAGCTTCTTCACGGGTTAACTTTCTTCTTTGTTCACTTTCAACTGTCAAAATCATTCACCTCCAGTTTTCAATCAAGAAAAGTTATTTTCTTAGCTTTTTAAGGACAGCTACGAATAAGCGATTTTAGCAAAAAGGTCACAAACTAAAGAAACAAGACAAGTCAGCTATCTCTTTCTGCGCCGAAACAAAAAGAAACAAGAAAAACTCATCAGTTATTCTAATTTGCCTATCTCTTTGGTAATGTCAATCGGCGAAGTGTAAGTCTTATTTGGCAGCTTGTTTAACAAGCCAATAACGTCATCAGGAGCGTCTTTGTTCTCAGCAGTATCTATTAATTTCTGCCTTTCTGCAGGAAAATGCATGCCAGCAAGATACTTTTCCACGATCGCTGGACTTACATGCCCAGATTTTCCGCTTCTATTTGTATATTTACGTCTTGTTCCTCTAAGTCTAGTTACTTCAGTATCCTGTTTACTCGTTACCTTTCACCTCCACAAAATATTAGGCTGTTAACTTAAACAAGAAAAATCTCTCATTTTCCCTAATCCTGCTATTCTTCTTCGAACTCTTTTCCTTCTTGAATGAGCTTACGAACTCTTCGCCCGCCTTTGCTTCCTATTTCACTGTAAAATTCTGGACCATGAGTCATAGCTGTTTTCTCTCCACCCATTCGACCAGCCTCAGCAACAGTCATCTTGCCTTTCCTATGAGTCTCACCCACCAAAATCACCTCCAAAAAAATTCGTTATAACTATCTAACCTAACAATTTTCCTAACTTCTAGCCTGAAACATGACTCTTAAACATATGTGGCTGTCTTTGCACAATAACAGAGGGCAGAGAACCTTTTGTTCAAAGAAAAATCTAAGTCAAACTAACAGCAAGAATAGCAAAAGCCTAGAACATGGAAAATCATGAAATCCTTTTCAAATATCAAAATCAAGATTACAGCATTACTTACCGTTCTTCGTATTCTTTTCCTTCTTGAATAAGCTTATGGGCCCTCTGTCCGCCCTTTGGTCCGCCGATTTTTCCACCTTTGCGACCAATTTCACTGTAAAATTCTTCTCCATGCATCTCAGCAGTTCTTAAGCCGCCCTTTCTTCCAGCTTCTGCAACAGTCATCTGACCTTTTTTCTCTGACAAAGTATTTCACCTCCATTAAAAAAAAGAACTCTAAAGTTAAATTAACATAAATTTTGAATCGAGCAAAATAGGGCAGAAAGAAGATTTTATTCTGCTTCGCGCTCTTTACCTTCTTGAATCAGTTTTCGGACTCTTTGTCCACCTCGGTGACCTGCTTCTTCAAGGCTTGTTTTCCCTGCAGCTGCAGTAGTGCCTTCATGTTGCTTAGCTCTCTCAGAACCACCTTTGCTTCCAATCTCACTGTAAAATTCAGGTCCACGTTCTTGAGAAACCTTTTCGCCGCCTTTGCGACCTATTTCTTCGTAAAATTCGCGACCGTGTGTTGCCGCGGTTTTTTCGCCGCCTTTCCTTCCTGCCTCAGCAACAGTCATCTTGCCTTTTCTATTTTCATCACGCATACTCAAAACTCATTCACCTCCCATTGTAGTGCGGAAAACTAAACATGATTAGAAGCCAAATAACCCCTCATAAACTTATGTGGTTGTAGCCTAACAGTAACATGGTAACTAAACATCTAAAAGGAGTCTCGAAATGAAACAGATAAACAAACAGGTAATACATCGGAAAATAAAGATTAATCAACAGTATAAGTTAACTTAAATATCCGGAATTTGTCAACATAAATCGTTAGGTAACTTGAATGAAAGTGCTTCTTGTTAATCCGCCTCAAACATTTTATCCAGGCTCAGAACAGCCGGCAGGAAATATTCCTTTGGGCTTGATGTACATTGGGGCGGTTCTTGAAGGAGCAGGTTACAAATCTGAAATATTGGATGCGTTCATGGCTGATTGTTTGTTCCAAAAAAAAGGCGAAACCATCAACGTTGGAATGCCGTTTGATCAAATACTACAAGAAATTCGCATTCGCAAACCCGACATTGTCGGCATAGCAGGACCATTTTCGAGTCAAATAGAAAATTCAGTTAAAATAAGCGAGTTAGCCAAACAAGTTAACCCAAGTATTTTAACAGTTGTAGGCGGTCCCCACGTCACTACGGTACCGAAAGAGTTTCTTGAAGAAGCAAAAAATGTTGACGTCGCTGTAATGGGAGAAGGAGAATACGCCATGCTTGACATAGCCAAGTTTTTTGAAGGCAAAAAAGAGCTGCATGAAATTCTTGGAGTCGCCTACCGTCAAAATGGAAAAGTGATGATAAATTCTCCCAGACCCTTCATCAGAAACTTAGATGAACTTCCATACCCTGCCTACGACTTAATCGATATGGAGAAGTATTTAACTAACAAAAAAATAGGGTACCGCAGCTTCAGAAACAGAGCAATATCGATGGTAACAAGCAGAGGATGCCCCTTTAACTGCTGTTTTTGTTCCGTTCATCTACATATGGGCAAGGAGTTTAGAGCCCACTCTGCAAGGTACGTTTTAAAACACATCGATTATGTTGTGGAAAAATTCAATGTCCAGAACATTTTTTTTGAGGACGACAATCTTACCTTTGACTTAAGCAGGTTTGAAGCAATCTGTGACGGATTAATTGAGAAGAAAATTAAGATTGGTTGGGAAACACCAAACGGCGTTAGAGCAGACCGCTTAAACTTAAAGTTGCTTCAAAAAATGAAAAAATCAGGCGCCCAAAGCGTATTTTTCGGTGTAGAATCAGGCGACCAGCAAATCTTGAACAATGTAATTTACAAGAGCCTAGACTTGGACCGAGTTGTGGAGGTCGCAAAAATTTGCAAGGACATTAAATTAAAAACCGGCGCATTTTACATTATCGGTTTTCCAGGCGAAACCAAAGAGAACATGCAGAAAACCGTTGATTTTGCTTTAAAGCTTAAACGGGATTTTGATGTTGGAATGCATCTGTTCATCGCTACTCCGTCATACGGGACGAGATTGTATGACGAATGTAAAGCTAAGGGTTACATTCGAGAAGATTTGAGTTGGAATTCTTTTGCTGAAGCACGTCAACCCAAAGGTATGCCTCTGATTTCGACTGAAGACTTTTCCCCTCAAGAAGTCAAAGAGATAGCTGCTAAAGCGCTTGAGGAGTACAAAAAACTATCTTTATTGAACCATATTAAAAATCCGAAAAAAGCGTTAAAGACAGCATTTGATCAACCACAACTAATTTTGAAATACATCAAAAACTTGTTATAGGCAAGGAGTGCGGCAAAATTTTGGAGTATTCAGGCAACTCCAAACATTGGAAGAAGAAGAAAACTTGCGGTGTGCACACTTCTTCTTCTTTGCAAGCTTAGAAGAAGGAGGACAATCGCAGGGAGCACCGTCCTCCTTCTTCTTTCAAGAGAAGAACAACAACAGTTGCCCGTAGCACCGGGTTGTTGTTCGTCTTTAGATAAAAGCCCAATCGAAAAATTTAGGATAACTTGCATTTTTTGCCATACCAATTAGTTTGAAGCGGAACTGCTGGGATTCGCCTAAAAGTTTAATCGAATCTTTTCTCAGAATAGCAATCAATACGGCGGCGATCATATCTTAATTACGATGCGAATATTTATAGTCGAAGTTTACCTATCTTAGTCTGCGGAATGGAGCCGCATTGTGTAACTGGAAAGAAGGGAGACTACCAAACTCGAAGATCCCGAGAAATGGGTCTTTGCTTCTGAGCCATTCTGTATTTGTGTGCAGGTTGAAGAATTATGACTGAAGGATTAAACACTATTATGAACAGGCCATTTGAAGTAGATAACTCAGAATACCCGTTCAAAGACAACTGGCTATCTTATCGTGATGGGTATATTCATTATCTTGATGAGGGAAAAGGACCTACTCTTCTGCTTCTTCACGGAAATCCCACGTGGTCATATATTTACAGAAATATCATCAAGGAATTGCGAGGAGAATGTCGCTTAATCGCTTTGGATTATCCGGGATTCGGGATGTCAAAAGCACCTTCCCAATATGGGTTTACACCCCAAGAATAGTCAGAGGTGGTCCTCGAATTGATCCGTCGCTTGGAATTAAAGAGCATCGTCCTTGTGGTTCAAGATTGGGGTGGACCTATCGGTATGAACTATGCAGTTCAGAACAGATCAAACCTTCGCGGACTTGTGGTAATGAACACTTGGGCATGGCCCGCATCCTTTCTTCAAAGACTATTCTCCCTTGTTATGGGAGGATGGCCCATAGGGTACTGGCTTCAAACACACAGAAATTACTTTGCAAAAGCAATGTTACCCGATGGGATTTTCCACAAAGAAAAGGTTACGCCTAGTTTGAGAAAAGCCTATACTGACCCATTTCCGACGGTGAACTCAAGGAAACCCACCTATATTTTCCCGGGGCAGATCCGAAAAGCGCATGCGTGGCTGGGAAAGATTGAGTCAAAACTCCCGATTCTGGGGGACCTGCCAGCACAAATTCTCTGGGGAAATAAGAACGACCCCGGTTTCGGACCTAAAGAACTGGAAAAGTGGCAAGGATTTCTAAAGATGCATGAAACTGAGACCATTGATGATGCTTCACACTCTGTTCAAGAGGATCGACCTGATCGGGTTGTCGCGGCTATCCGAAGAGTTCTTGAGAGAACGCACGGCTAGGTCTTATTAAAGTAGTTTGAAATGTCTCATAGCTAAGGGCACTTCTTACCGAGGTCCAGCGCACTCAATCTTCTCCAGAATCTCCCACAATTGCCGACTCCTTGACACAATATTTAGCAAACGCTAAAACTCTTTTTAATGAAAGAAATGCGAAGCAATAAAGTGAACTCTTCTAGAATGACTAATGCGCGCACTTCGTCTCGTTCAAGCTTGTATTATGGGATTCGTTTAATAAAATAGGCAAATCCTAAATTTTCCTTGGAAAAAAGTTAAGACGGGCCCGCTGGGACTCGCTTAATTATTTAAGCGAATCCTAAGTAATAAGAACAAAACTTTCTTCGTAACAAGTGAACTGTGGGGATTTGAGCCTCTGCCAGAGTGGAGATATCAACCTAAGACCCAAAATTTTGTTGGCTTTATGTCAAACTTCTGAAATACAAATTAAAATGAATGACTACCTTGCGCGCGCCACCTTTACTGCTAGCCAGCAAGCACGTGAGACACGGAAAGAAGGAATAGATTTCGAGTGGCAATTGTTGAGCGATCATAAGTTAATTGACGTTTTACTTAACTTTTCAGAAAGAAAAATGGGGTGATTGCTGTTTTCTCTATTCAGCCTTGTTCACATAGCCATGTTGTTAAGTGAACCAGTACGTGTAAGTTTCCTCATTAACGGAATACAAAGGTGCTCCGGTGATCGGATTACTTACGGTTACTCCCACAGACGACTCCGTTATCATATATATTCCTCTAAGCGTCCCGCTCGTACCGAACTGCGTTGCAACAGCCGAAGTTTGTAATCCGAAGAGCATGTCTCCATGATGTACCGTTATTCCATAGGCTGTAATGTCAGGTCCATTATAGGTGAACAAGCCAAGTCCATTAAATTTAACGAATACGATGCCATGAGTAACTCCTGCTCCTGGATAGGTCCATACACTCGGCGAAACATCGGATCCAGTGAGTGTCTCTAAATTAAGTGTAATATAGTTTGTTTCTGTGTTTGTGGTTACTCCCCCTCCCCATGGTGCTCCAAATTCCGTCCATTTTCCAGTTGCTCCCGTTTGATGCATAACATTATTACTGTCCACATAGGAGGTCCCAGGACTGGTACCAACGCCAATTCCATACCAAGTGAAAGAGCCATGTTTTGGCGTTTGTGTACATGCCATAGCTGGTGCAGATGCAACAAACACCATAAGCAAAGCAATAGAGAAAACTAAAATCATAGTTCTTTTTATTTTCATCTTTTTCACCTCCACTGACATCTTTGTCTTGTTCTGTGTCTAGAAAAATAATTAATCATTTTTCTAGTAGTAAATCACTTCATAATTCGTTAAAAACCAAAAATATTAGATTATTACGACAACCACTGTCGAATGAACACATTTACGTCATTAAACAGTCTATTGCGTTAAATAATAGTTGGTTTTACTGAATAGAGTGCAAAATAATCTTATTGATTTTTCTTGTTCATTATTCTGTTATCAATAATGCGTTTTATTGTTTCTTTTTCGTAGGCAACTCTTAGTTTTAAGATTTTGCCGCCCCGACCCCTTTCACCTGGAAAGAATCGAGCTTCAACTAGACCCCGACTCTCCAATTCAATCAACGCCTTTCCCCTGCGTCCTCCATAGCCATACATACTGGACCTTGACAACCTTCCTTCATTAATAATATTCATTAAAGATCTCCAACCAGCTTTTTCCTGTGCAATTCTACGTTGCATATAATCTTCGACAAAAGCTCTTACAAGACAGTCAAAGGCTTTCTGGGCAACTTCAGATTTGAACTCAAATCTATCGAATATGACCGAGGTGACCATTTCTCCATTAATAGCGGAAGATACAGGTTCAACATGTATCTTTACAGGTATAATGGTGCTCGTTTTGGTCTTTCCTAACTCATCTAAATAAACTACTTTCGGGTTAGAGTTGAAAACCCCTATTTTTCTTGTTCATTATTCTGTTATCAATAATGCGTTTTATTGTTTCTTTTTCGTAGGCAACTCTTAGTTTTAAGATTTTGCCGCCCCGACCCCTTTCACCTGGAAAGAATCGAGCTTCAACTAGACCCCGACTCTCCAATTCAATCAACGCCTTTCCCCTGCGTCCTCCATAGCCATACATACTGGACCTTGACAACCTTCCTTCATTAATAATATTCATTAAAGATCTCCAACCAGCTTTTTCCTGTGCAATTCTACGTTGCATATAATCTTCGACAAAAGCTCTTACAAGACAGTCAAAGGCTTTCTGGGCAACTTCAGATTTGAACTCAAATCTATCGAATATGACCGAGGTGACCATTTCTCCATTAATAGCGGAAGATACAGGTTCAACATGTATCTTTACAGGTATAATGGTGCTCGTTTTGGTCTTTCCTAACTCATCTAAATAAACTACTTTCGGGTTAGAGTTGAAAACCCCAGCTTTCAATGCCTGCAAAGTAAGCTTCACAGTCACAACTTGAAAAGCGCCAATTTCCTTGTTTTTCGTCTCAATGCAAAAATTCTTGAAATCGAAATTGGGCGACAGAGCGGTAACTTTGAATCCGTCCGAAGGAATTATGCCCTCAACTTTGATGAACACGCCTGGCTTCCGTGAGGCGTTCACCAAATCGAGACGCATCTCCAACTCTTCGCCAACCATAACTTCTTTACGAACCATCAAATGCGTTTGTAAATTAACATGGGCAAACCTTTGTTCAATTTCTTGAACAGCATTCTGCAATTCTTCACTCTGAACCCTAGCCTCCTCAAATCGACCTTCCTTCTCAAGAGCCCAAACATAAAATGTTTTTCCATAAATTTCAGCTCCGATTGGAGTGGGTATGGTTGGCATCACAACCTCATCAAATAGTCGTTCTTTGAAACATCGGTTTGCGTCTTTCCACTCGCTTTTTCCTGTGAAAAAGACTGCTTTGGACAGTGCTCCCTCTACAAACACGTTCTTTTGCACTTCAGCAGGCAGTTTCACGAATTTGTCAAAGTATTCTTCTGCGTGCTTCAAGTCTCCAAGTCGGGAATATATCCTAGAAAGGTTAGTATATACAATCCCTGGGGCTATGAGATTATCTGTTTTCTTTGATGCCTCCAAAGCTTTCAGACAGTAAGACAGCGCCTTTTCCCAATCGCCCATAAGCTCATATGGTCGAGCCGAAAAAGCATTTGCATAGACCAACCTGTTATACTCACCCATTTTCAATTTCTCATCAATTTCTATAACTTTCGCAAACATCCCTAACGCTTCTTGATTAAGTCCCAAATTGCAGAAGTTTTCGCCTGCTGGCCAGTAGGCCTCCATTTGGAAACGAAAATCACCCAGTTCCTCAAAAAGTACAATCGCGCGCAACGACTCAGCTATTCCTTCATAGGAATTGCCAAGCAGAGAATGGTACATTCCCACTCCAACCAAAGCCAATGCGAAGTCCCAATAAGAATGCTCTTCCTCAAAAATACGCAAAGCATTTGCCATGTCTTCAAGCGCAAGCTTAACATTCCCCTGCCCGAAAAAGCTGACTCTTCCTCGGTTAATTAGAACTCTTGCGTTTTCTAACCGATCGCATTCAAAATATGGTTCAGCTTTGTTGATCAGTTCCATTAATTGAGGAATATCCATGCATTGAAAAGCAGATTCCATTGCCTTTCTTAAAGCGCGCAGCTTTGTGATGCCCGTTTCATTCTTGCCCAATTCCTCGAATGTTCTAATTGCTTCTTTGAACATGCTATTGGCGTAGTAAGCGTCTCCCAATCCCTCCCAAGCCTTTCTTCTATTTTCAGCGTTTTTAGTATTTCCGGCGAGGCTACCCAAAATATAAGTGAAGTGTTTGATGGCTTCCTCGTTGCTCCACCTCAGTAGTGCATCTCGTCCAGCGAGAAAGGAGTATTTCACCGCTTTTTCCTTATTTCCCGCTTGAGCGTAATGAAACGCCAAGTCATCAATTGAGAAACCATTCGCTTCATAGATGCCAGCTTCAATTTTCTCTGCAATCCTCGAATGGTACTCTTTTCTTAGGAGTGGAGGGATTTCCTCGTAAAGCATTTCTCGAGACTTTTCGTGACTAAACCTGCAGCAGTTTTCATCACAATGTATAATCAATGTGGTTTTTGCAGTCTCATTTAGTGCTCTTAGAACGCTTGCATAGTCTTGTAACACTGCGGCAGCGATTAACTTGGGATCAAATTTTTCTCCCACTACAGAAGCTGCATCTAAGACTATTCTTTGATCGGATTTCAAGGATTCTAATCTTAGCAGCATCACGTCCTTAATTTTTTTTGGAATTTCAAAGTTATCAACGCGGAGACTCCACTTACCGTTAGTTTTGATGAGTCTTCCTTGTTGATGCATCATTCTTAGAGATTCCACGACAAAAAGAGGATTGCCCATGGTATCGGTTGCTAACTTTTCCCCAAAATCTGAGAGCACTAATCCGCCTAACATGTTCTCAGCGATTCTTCGAACATCATCTTGGCTGAGGCTGGAAAGTTTAACTTCTCGGTAGAGATCCTCCCGCCCCATTAGAAGTAGTTCTTTGGATAGTGGATTAGGATGACCTTCAATATTTACGTTGAGTCCCTCGCTTCTGAAAGTTGCTATGATGAGAATTCTCTCAGAAACCGCTTGGCGGGCAAGATAATGAAGCAACGAAAGAGAAGCTGAATCAGCCCAGTGAAGGTCCTCCATAACTAAAATCAAGGGTTTTTTCGTTGATAAGAACAGCAGTTCTTTAGCGATTGCCACAAACACCTGATCCTTCCATACTAGAGGAGATGTGTTTCCAAGTGTCTCGTTTGCTTCAGATTGATTTTTGATAAGCCATGATTTCATGCTTAATTGCTGATTAGCAATCGTTCCTCCATAGTGTTCATTGCTTGATATGTAAGAGTCAAAGGCTTCCATGAAGGGGAAGTAGGGAACTGCGACGTTGCTTAGGCACCAGCCAGATAAGACAGTGACTTGCTTCTTCTTGACGATGTTTAAAAATTCTGTGGTAAGTCTGGTTTTTCCTGCGCCCGCCTCTCCAGAAATAAAAACGGTTACTCCTTTCCCTGACGAAGCCTGGGCTAAGCATCGTTTCAACTCTTCAAGCTCTTTTTCTCTTCCCACTAGAATTGGTTCAGCTAAGATTCCAGAAGTCAATTCTTGATTTTGCGCCCATTTCAAACTCTATTTTTAAGATAGTTGTAATGATATAAAAGTACTATTTCAAATTTAGGAATAAGTTAAAAAATAATTACGTCAATTCACAACACATTCATTTAAAGTCAAGTAATTTGTTTGCAAAATTCTCCTTGACAGAATCAATTATGACTTATTTGTTAACCTTCTTTATTTTTTGAGAATTAATAAAGCTCGCGCTATAACTAAAATCTAAATATTAGGAATATAAATAAGGGAAAAACATGAGTACACCACAATCTGCTGTCAAGAAAAGGCTTAAAAGCCAATTGTTTGTGCCTGCCTTGCTTTTAGGTATGTTCTTAACATTCACATTTACAGTTTTCTTTAGTAATGCTATGGTAAACGTAGCCTCGTCGCTAAAAGTTACTGTGGGAACAGCTAGCCAGATTTTGACCATCAGTTCTTTTGTGGGTCTTGTTGTAGGTTTTGTCATGGGCGTTTTGACAGTCCGATTCAAGCAGAAGTCATTGTTCCTGCTTGGAGTGGCACTTTTCAGCGTCGGAGCTATAGGTTGGTTTTTCGCCCCAGATTTTGCCTCTGCACTTTTCTTTAGCCTCTTTCTTGGAATTGGCACAGCAATGACTGGCACAGTTGTTTTCGCGTTAATTGGAGATTTTTTGCCTTTGGAAAAGAAGGGAATGTCAGTTGGTTTAGCTATGGCTGGTGTATTTATTGCGGACTTGGTTGTGCCTCAAGTAACGAGCGTAATTACGAATGCTGCAGGGTGGCGCGCTGTACTTTTATGGTTTATCTTTCCATTGTCCGTAGTTAGTTTGCTCTTTGGTTTTTTCATTCTTCCGTCAAAACCGCGGCAGGAACAAACTGCAAATAAGCCTCAATATTTGAAAACTTTCAAACAAATCTTGCTAAACAAATCTGCACTTGCATGTGTACTTGCAACGGCGCTTATGTGGGTCTCATTCCTAACGCCTGTTTATGCAGTATCATTTTACAGATTGTTTTTTAAGGAGACTTTGAGCATGGGCGCGATCTTTTATTCGATCGCTTCAGTAATGGGGATTATGGGTGTCATATTTGGGGGGCGATTGATTAATCGAATCGGAAGGAAGCCCCTCACCGTCGTGACAGGTGTGATTCAGGGTGTATTCGCAGTTTTGATCGCCTTTATGCCTAACCCATTGGCTTCTGCGGTAATGTGGATGATATCGGCTGGTTTCGCCAGTGTAACGATTACGGGTCTCACCAGTTTAGCGCTTGAACAAGTCCCAAGTTTTCGAGGCACTATGATGTCTCTAAACACATCATTTCAGAACATTGGTCTCATTGTGGGATTGGCTATAAGCAGTTTTGTGCTAAACGTTTACGCTAACAACTTTCAAATCCTGTACGCAATGTTTGGGATATGTGGTGTAGCCTCAGCCGCCGTTGTGTTCTTGTTTGCAAAAGATCCCTGCAAAAACCAATTGCCCCAGCTACCTGATCGAAAACTAACCCAACCTTGAACTAACGGTCGACGAATAGTTAAGACGAAACAAATCCACATTTTCCATGGGGTTAATTAAAAACGGGCTCGCTGGGATTTGAACCCAGGATTTTCGGCTAACTCCCGCTTCTATGAAGCGTCCGGAGGCCGACGCCTTAATCCGTACTAGACTACGAGCCCACAGTTTACAAATCAACATGCCTATTTAATTTAAAGCTAACTTTGTTATTCTTGGATTAGCTCTTCATCTATCCACCAAGCCTTCTTTTTCCCAGAACGTTCGCCAGCATAGTATTCAATTATTGATTTTCCAATTTGTTTTTTTGAATTACGCTGGATTTTTCTGAGCCTGTTGAGTATGAGCCACCTGTTGGTTTTTAGGTACTCGGCTAATTCAGGGGTCGTTGCGCTTTTGTAGTTTAATATATATTCCATTATTTTATGATCTACGTCATCGATACAGTAAGAATGTGGATTTATTTTTCCGTGCTGAAATGTGAGCAGTTCCAAATCAGCAAGGTATTTTCTGATTTGTCCAAATTCCTGCTCTATTTTCCCCATTCTCCCTTCCAACGCTAAGAGCTTGTCTGCTTTAGGTGTTTTCTGCAACTTTTCGCTTATGGCTTCTCTGATAAAAGAGCTACGATCACCTTCAGGAATACGCAACGCCATTTCTTGATAAACTGTTTCAGGAATCTTCACAGTTACAATTCTTACTTCGCTCAACATTGGCGCCTCAATAATCTTATGCATCGTCTTATTATTTCATAGTTTCTCTAAAATTTTTAATTTACAAAATAAATTTGTTTATTAGCTGGCGTTAGCGTAAGAGATTTTTTGGATTAAAT
This sequence comes from Candidatus Bathyarchaeota archaeon, assembly GCA_963833575.1. Taxonomy (GTDB): domain Archaea; phylum Thermoproteota; class Bathyarchaeia; order Bathyarchaeales; family Bathycorpusculaceae; genus Bathycorpusculum. The sequence continues at coordinate 609,158 of CAWHXY010000004.1, forward strand.
ATTTACAAATTAATTTTGAAATATCGATTGGCATTGAAATGCATAACCGCTAGGGCAATAATATTTATGTGGGAAGCACAAAATAGAGGATACGGTGACTTAAGTTGATTGATTGGTCCCAAAAACAGTTATTAATTCTCGCATTTGACCATCGAGCGTCATTTCTGGAAAAAATGTTTGAAATTAAGAATCGTCAACCCACATCTGAAGAAAAAAAGGAAATTGAAGATTACAAGAAAATCATTTTCGAAGGCTTCAAACTTTCTGTAAAAAAGAAGGTCCCGAAAGAAATTGCGGGTTTGTTGGTAGATGAAGAGTTTGGGAGCGCCGTTCTTCGAGAAGCTAAAAAAAACGGATTAACATTTGCTATGCCTGTAGAGAAGTCCGGTCAGGATGAATTTGACTTCGATTACGGTGAGAACTACGCAAAACACATCGAAGAGTTCGACCCAACTTTTGTGAAAGTCTTGGTACGCTACAATCCTGAAGGCGATACAACTTTAAACAAAAGACAACTTCAAAGATTAAAGAAACTCAGCGATTACTTGGCACAAAAAAAGAAACCCTTCCTCTTTGAACTTATTGTACCTGCATTACCAGCGCAATTAGCAAAACTTGGGGGATCAAAAGAAATTTACGATACAGAGTTGAGACCAAAACTCATGGTAAGCAGCCTAAAGGAAATTCAGGCGGCAGGAGTTGAACCGTCTATTTGGAAATTAGAAGGCGTTGACAAACCTGAGGCGGCAAAAGCAGTGGTTAAACAAGCACAAAGTAATGGAAGGAAAGCCGGAGTTATAACTCTGGGTCGAGGAGAATCTAAAGAAAAAGTACAAGAATGGCTGAAAGTCGGAGCCAAAATACCGGGCATCATTGGGTTTGCCGTAGGAAGAACTATTTTCTGGCAACCATTGGCGGATTACAGAGCAGGCAAGAATAATAGAAAAGAAGCGGTGGAAAAGGTTGCCCAAAACTATATAGAGTTTACAGAGTTATGGCTAAATGAATGTAAAAGGAGCTAAAAAAATGACTTCACTAAGATCTTTATCCCCATCATTAACAAGAATCACTACTGCTGGAGCAGTAGGCGCAGCTCTCCACATTGGTAAAGGAGATCCAGACAAAGTTGACCAAACTGCTTTGGATTTTTCTAGAGCTGTTTTAAACCAGACTGAAGTAGATGGCGAAGTTATTTGTTGTGAGGGACCCAAAGACAACGCTCCGGCGTTCAGTTACAGAGAAAAAGTTGGCACTGGAAACGGACCTAAAGTGGAATTTGTAATCGACCAGGTTGACGGTACAACAGCAACCTCCAAGGGAAAGAAAGATGCGATTTCAGCGTTAGCGTGTGCTCCGGCAGGTTGTTTGCAAGTTCTTCCAGACGACGGATATTATTTCAAGATTGCAACCAACGGCTTATCAAGAGGAAAAATTTCACCCGATATGTCGATTGAAGAAATAGTACAAACCGTAGCTTCATGCAAAAAGCTGCAGCTTCCAAATTTCACGGTAATTATGCTTGAGCGCGAGAGACATGCAGACTTGCTTAAAAAACTAAGAAATATGGGCGTAAGGATTATTTTGATTACTGACGGAGATATTGCAGGTTCAATTGTTACTTGTTTACCTGATTCAGGTATTGACTTGCTTATAGGTGCAGGAGCCGGTGCTGAAGCGACCATTGCTGCCACGGCGGTAAAATGCCTTGGCGGAACTATGCTTGTGAAAGTTTGGAAAGATAAAAAAGATGATGCGAACCGAATGAAACGGCTAAAAGCTGCTGGCGTCGATGTCGATAAAACATACAATGAAGCGGAACTAGCAAAGGGCAATGAAATGATCTTTGCAGCTTCTGGCGTAACTAAAGGCGAAATGCTTGATGGTGTACGATTTACTCCTACGGGTGCAATTGTCAAGTCTTTTTGTACTAGGCTACCAAGTGGAACCATTGAGAGATCAGAAACCATTTTGAAATTTAGCGGCCACCCAGTATATAGTCAAATAACTTAGAAACAATTCATTTCTTTTTTTTCTTTTAGATTTTCCATAGGATATTTTCGGGAAAACATGGTTTTCATGTTTATAGCAATCAAAAATTGAATGAGGTTATAGCTGGGACTCTTGAATTAAGCGTTTAATTAACGAGTCACTTCAAATTAAAACTATGCTTATTCAGTGGGTTGACCTGCCAACTTAGCCAAGCAAAGATATCTTTGTTCAACGATACCGAGAAGTTTTTTCCGTAAATCTTCACCAGCCAAGTTTTTCTTTTTTAGCAAACCCGTTTTTTTGGCCAATTCCGCATCACCTAGCATCTTGAACCAGGCTTCAAAGTCGCCTCGTTGCATGTGAAAGTCTACTGAGACTATGTCTGCTTTGTCGAGTTTGTGAGCGAAATCTCGCAAGTTATGTGCATGGAGGTTTAGTGGTTTTCCCACTGTGACATAGAAATTGAATGCTCTGTCGTGAGCTGCGTAGCCGAGTATTGCTACTGCTTTCTCTTTGCTAGTTTCGGGTATGCCGAGTGCGTTCTTTCCTTTTTCAGTTATGATATATAGTCCTTTTTCAGGTGAGTTAACATAACCCATCCTTGTGAGTCCTAAAAGATGCATCATAGTTGGCGGAAACTCTTTTTTGCTTTCACTAGCGATCTCTATAGCTTTCATTGGTTTTTCATTTAGAAGCATTGTTTCTAGTATTTCTTGTTTGACAGGTGATAAACTCATGTTGTAGGCACCTTGCCTGTAACTGACTATGCAGAAGGGTCTAATCAAACTTTGCCTTAACTTTTTATAGTCCTTCCGTTTCAAGTTTGTTTTGTTAGATTAAGTAAAGCTTTTAGTGTAGTGATTGCAAATGCTATGGTAAATCGGTGACAGGACAGAATGAAACTTGCTGTTTTCGTTTATGAATATCCACCTAAAATTGTCGGTGGATTAGGAACTTACGCTGCTGAGATAACGAGAAAGTTTGTTTTAGAAGACCACGACGTCACGGTTTTTACTATGAATGATGATCAAGGTTCTTTACCTACACGAGAAATTTGGCGTGGAATTGAAATTCATCGTCCATTGCACCTTGACATTTCAGACTCGCTTCCAGATGTTATTGCTGAAGACATTAAGAAATGGGGCAGAGGATTACACTTCTTCGGCAAACTTATGGTCTATAATTACTTATCAGCGGCTAAACTCATTAACGAATTAATCAAAAAAGAAGGTATGAAATACGATATTGTTGTTGCTCATGATTGGCTCTCAGCCATGGGCGGAATTACGGTTAAAAGAGAAACTGGTTTGCCATTGGCTTTTCATGTTCACTCAACTGAGAAAGGGCGAACACTAGGAAATGGCTCGGGCGTAGTTAGCAACATAGAATTGCGTGCAGGCAAAATGGCTGATATGGTTGTTACGGTATCTTATGCGATGAAAGATGAACTTATACAGCTTGGGTTCCCAAAGGAAAAAATTCAAGTAAGCTACAATGGGGTCGACCCACAAAAGTACAATCCGCAAAACGTATCTGCTGAAGAAATTAAGCGGGTCAGAAACAAGTACGGCATCAGCGATAATGAATTAATGATTCTTTTCCTCGGCAGGCTCGTTGGAGTAAAAGGCGTTGATAAACTCATAATGGCAATGCCCCACATTGTTTCGAAAATTCCAAACGCAAAACTCGTAATTGTTGGGGTAGGCGAACTTCAAGAATACCTGACAAACCTTACTAGAACCATTCGGCTTGACCAATACGTCAAATTCTGTTTTGACTTCATCCCAGAGGAAGAACGAATTATACATTATGCGGCATGTGACGTAGCAGTTTTTCCAAGCCACTACGAACCTTTCGGAATCGTTGCATTGGAAGCAATGAGCATGGAAAAACCAGTAGTCGTTGGCGCCGCAGGCGTTAGCGGAATGCGTGAAATAGTAATTTGCTGCGGCGAAGAACAATGCGGTTTTCATATAGATCAAAACAACCCATCAGACATAGCATGGGGAGTAATCAGCGCATTAGAAAACCCTGAAAAACGCAAGGTGCTTGGCAAAAATGGCAGAAAACGAGTTTTGGCAGAGTTTACATGGAGTAAAATAGCCAAAAAAACCATCTCACTATACGAAACAATTGCAAAAAGCTGATTCAGCGCTTGATGCTCCATTGACGTATGACTTGAAGCATAGAGTCGCTCGAGAGGCGGCCACTTTGCTTTATTTTGGTGCTGAAAAAGAGTATAAACAAGCAAAAGAAAAAGCAGCAGAAACCTTAGGAACTCATTTTTTGCCCTCAAATCTTGAAGTGGCTTTGGAGCTAGATAAAATAGCTGAAGAAAATGAGGGCTCAAAAAGAAAAGAACGCTTAATTGAAATGCGAAAAGAAGCCCTGAAGATAATGAAGCTTCTAGATTCTTACAGCCCTGTTTTGATTGGGAGCGTTTGGCGGGGAACGATAAAGCACGGGAGCGATATTGATATAGCCGTTTATGTCGATGATCCCGAAGTAATCGTTAATGCTCTCAAGGTCGAAGGTGTAAAAGTTTTGAAAACTTCTTGGACAACTGTTAACAAGCGTGGAACAACCTTAGAGTCATTTCACATTTACGGGGAAACTTCAGCTAAACATAGACTGGAAATTGTAGCTCGAAGCAAAGAAGAAGCAGGGAAGAAGAGAAAATGCGAAATATTTGACGACGAAATGAAGGGTTTAAACATCAAGGAACTCACGAAAGTTCTCGACAACAACCCTTCCCAGCAATTTATTCCCTCTTAGTTCAGGGGCAATTTCTGTTTTTCTTTCAAAAAAGAAAATAAATAACCCTTACAATAATTATTTTTGTACAACTGATGAAAAATGGCAATCGATAAAAAATCGCTCAAGAAAATGTTTCCACACCTCTACAATGAACTAGAAACGGGAGAGGTTAAAGTGCCTATTAATGCTGTTCGAAAAGATGCTGAAGCTATAGAAAATGCTGAATGCGAAGAAATGGATTTTGAGCCCACCGTTTTGCCTGATAAGCTTCGCCATTTTAATCCTTCCGCCGTAGATTTTATTCGTCGATGCGATACGGAAACACAAGCTGAAGAAATAATTATGTACTTACAGAAAAAAGGTGAAATAACCAAAGAGAATGCTGATGAATTGCGGGGTCAGCTTAAACGAGATGGCGTTAGAAGCTTTGGACCCAAAAAAGAAGAGTACTATTATTTTAAAGAAAGCGGAATTTACTAATTTTGTTATGAACTAACTTTGTAATCTGCCACCAATTGACTTAAAGCAAATGTTATCGGTTGCTTAATGTAAAGTGAAAATCTTTATCATGTGATAGGAGCTTGTTGCTTGCCAAGCGCTTTGTCCACATTTTTGTCGGAAAATTAATAAATATAGAGTCGATTGTACAGACTTAGAAAATGGTGATTTTATGACTATTAAAGTAGGAATTAACGGATTCGGAAGGATCGGAAGACTTCTCTACAGAGCAGCAATAGAAAAGAATGCAGATATTGATTTCGTAGCCATTAACGACCTTGCAGATGCAAAAACTAATGCTCACCTTCTAAAATATGACTCAGTTCACGGGCGCTTTCCAGGAACAGTTGAAGTGAAAGGAAACGACTTAGTCGTGAATGGGAAAGAACTCAAATGTCTCAGCGTTAGAGACCCTTTACAATTGCCTTGGAAAGACCTTGGAATTTACTTAGCTGTTGAAAGCACAGGTTTATTCACTAACCGTGAAGGTGCAACCAAACACTTAACGGCAGGAGCAAAAAAAGTTCTCATTTCCGCGCCAGCAGAAAATCCAGATGCAACATTTGTTTTAGGCGTCAACGACAAAACCTACGACCCAGAAAAACACAACATTCTGAGCAACGCAAGCTGCACAACAAACGCTTTAGCACCTATCAGCAAAGTATTAACAGAAAATTTCGGTTTAGAAAAAGCACTCATGACGACTTGCCACAGCTATACAAACGACCAGAAAATCCAAGATATAGTTCACAAGGACCCAAGACGCGCAAGAGCAGCAGCAATTAACATCATTCCAACAAGCACAGGTGCGGCTAAAGCAATTGGCTTAGTTTTGCCTAGTTGCGCCGGTAAAATGAATGGGTATTCACTACGAGTTCCGACCCCAGACGTATCTATTGTTGATTTAACCGCAATCTTAGGCAAAGAAGTTACAAAAGCTGAAATCAATGCAGCGATGAAGAAAGCGGCTGAAGGCGAGCTCAAAGGCATTCTGCAGTACACTGAAGACCCAATCGTTAGCACTGATGTACTTCACAGCACGTATAGCAGTGTTTTCGATGCCGATTTAACCATGGTTTTAGGGGATAAAGGCAACTTCGTTAAAGTCTTCGCATGGTATGACAACGAATGGGGCTTTAGCAACCGGATGGTTGACTTTATCGAAATGGTCGGCAAAAAAGTCAAGGTTTAAGTCTGTTAAACAAGCTTAAATCCACCTATTCTTTTCCTTTTTTGAAATAAATTAAGAAGTGATTAACATGGCAAAGTACAAGACATTAGACGATTTTGAAGTAAAAAACAAAGTTGTGTTAGTCAGAGTGGACTTTAACTCTGAAATTGACCCAGCAACCAAGAGAGTAACAAGCGATGTACGTATAAAAGCACATGCTGAAACAACTCTCAAAGAATTGGCTGAAAAAGGAGCCAAAACCGTTGTGTTAGCCCATCAAGGACGTAAAGGAGACCCAGACTATACACCACTCAAAGAACATGCAGCAATTCTTCAGAAAATCCTCAAATGCCCAGTAAAATACGTTGACGACGTATTTGGTGAAAAAGCGAAAACCGCTATCAAAAACCTTCAAGCGGGAGAAATTTTGGTTCTTGAAAACGTACGTTCATGGGATGGAGAAACCAAAAACGGCACACCAGAACAACAAAGCAAAACAGAACTTGTCCAGAATCTTGCGCTGCTTGCCGACTTGTTTGTAAATGATGCTTTCGCTGCTGCACACCGTGGACATGTTTCTATGGTTGGATTCACCGCAGTTTTGCCGAGTGCTGCAGGACGCATCATGGAACGCGAATTGAAATCGCTGAGCAAAGCGTTAGAAAAACCTGAAAAACCCTCGGTTTACGTTATGGGCGGAGCCAAAGCCGACGATAGCCTCGAAATCAGCAAGTACGTTTTGGGCAACGGTTTAGCAGATTATGTGCTTACTGGTGGTGTAACTGGTCAGTTGTTTCTTGCGGCTAAAGGCGTCGATTTGGGCAAGGGAAACATGGGTTACCTCGCAAAAAAAGAACTCACAGGTTTAATCCCCGGCATTAAGGCGTTAGAGGACCAATTTGGCGAAAAGGTTGTTGTTCCACTAGATTTTGCCTTAGACATTAACGGCAAACGAAAAGAAATTCCAGTTAACAAACTACCAACAGAAAATTCGATTATGGACATAGGTACAAAAACCGTCGAGAAATACGCAAGAATTATCGCAATCGCAAAATCCATAGTTGTCAGCGGACCCATGGGAGTCTACGAAAATAAAGAATTCAACTACGGAACCAAAGGGGTCTTCGAAGCAATCGCAAACAGCAAAGCTTTCAGCCTCGCAGGTGGTGGAAATACCATCGCGGCTATCCAAGAATACGGCCTAACCAAAAAAATAGGCTACATAAGCACCGCAGGTGGAGCACTAATCGAGTTCCTCATGGGCAAGAAACTCCCAGGCGTCGTTGCATTGGAAAACGCTGTCAAAACAAAGAAGATCTAATTTTTCCTTATTCTTTGTTTTTGCTAAGGGTTGACGATTTAGAGTTTATTAGTAGTAATTTCAACAAAATTATCAATAATTGATTGAATACTTTTTGCTATATAGTCGGGTTTTTGTTGACTTTCAAATAGATCCTGTAATGTGTTAAATTGTGAAGGAATAAAAACTGTTTTTAATCCTGCCGCTTTAGCGCCTCTAATATCTTCATTTGGACTGTCGCCAATAAAAACAGCTTCTTCTGCTTTGGTGTGTAAGCGGTTTAGAGCTTCTTGGAAAATCTTGCGGCTTGGTTTCCTCCAACCAGTTTCCTCTGAAACCACAACTGCGTTAAAAAATGCATTTATGCCCAGGTGTCTTAAGCTCGAGTAAATGACGGGAGCATGGGTAAAGTTTGAGATTAACCCGACTTTGCTTTGATGCCGCGCTTGTTTGAGTAGTACCTTTGCGCCGTCTCTTAGTTCAAACGAGTCAATGTAAGCTTTGAAGAAAACGCTTAGGGCACATTTAATTCGATAATCAGCTTCCTTCACTTCAAAACCCAAAGTACTAAGTGCTTCTGCCACCCAAACTGAATTTGTGACCTCTCTTAGCTCGTCATAACGGATTTTTCGGTACTTCTCATGAGCTTGAGCGTAAGCGGCTAAAAACCGATCTTTAGATACATTAAATCCCTCGTTAGTTAAAGCCGTATAGAGGTTTTCCATTGAAGCATTCATAGTATAGCCTTTGCAGTTGACCAAAGTGCCAATGTAATCAAAAATTACTGCTTTAGCACAAGCCACTATGGTCAGCTCTTCGCTATCAGGATAATTCTTTTAACTACTTGCCTGAGTTTTTTGGCAATGGAGGTATTGAGCAATTCTCCTTCGATACCAATGGCGCCTTCAACGCCTGGGTCATATGGGATTTCGCCAAGATATTTTAGCCCCAGCTTTCCTGTTTCTTCTGCAATACCTTCTTCCACAGCCATTTTCATGTTTTCTATAATGCCTATAATTGGCATTTTTAGCTCACGCAAAAGGTTCACTTGCTTTTTGACTGTTTCAAAAGCTAGAAGTGAAGGTGTTGTAACTATTAGAAATTCTATGCGTTTAATGAGTCGAACTAAATCAAGAATTGCATCACCGATTCCTGGCGGCATGTCAATTACCAAAAAATCTAGCTGCCCCCACTGCGTAATTGCTAAAAGTTCGATCAGGGCGTTTGAAACGTCTCCTCCGCGTAGGGGTGCTGGGTTATCCCCGACAAAGTAAACAAGCGACATGTATTCCATACCATGGACTGTTGGGGGTATGATGCCTTTTTCTTCTTTTGGTTGCACTTTTTGTACGCCAAGGATTATGTGGGTGGATGGGCTGGTGAAGTCTAAGTCAAATAAACCTACTCTGCAGCCGTTATGAGCTAAGGTTAATGCAAGTGTGGTTGCGACCATGCTTTTTCCCACGCCGCCTTTGCCGCTTGAAACAGCGATAATTCTGGTTATTCGTGACAAACGCTCTTTGATTACGCTTGTTCGTGGATCAACCACGTTCATTTAGCTCCTTTTATGTTCTCAAGCCAAACGCCACGCCCGCTGACTATTTCAAAGTCAGGACTGCCACATTTAGGACACTTAATGTAAGTGTGGGCAACTTCGGGAACAAAATGAATTGCTTCAGCAGTGGCTTTATCAAGCTTTTTGATATTAAACTGCCACTTTGTTTCGCAAACGCGACATCTGAGCGTTGATTTAGCCTTCAAAATTCTGAATTTAGCATTCTTAAAATTCCCGGTTTTGATCTGCGAAAGAGCAAACCTCAAAATGGGAGGTTCAACCTGCTGAAGCTCACCAACCCTAATAGTAACTTCCGTTACTTCCTTCAAACCTTCCTGCTCAGCAACTTGCTTCGCCGATGTAAGAATAGCTTCAGCTAAAGCCCATTCATGCATAAACTAACCATGCCTTACGCATCTTTAAAAGAATATTGCAAGAATTACCTAATCCTAAACAGTATCTGCTATCCCTTTTCTAAAAAGTAGGCTATGGCTAACTTTAAATCCTTTTTCTATTGTCTGTTAACAGTGGTTCTTGTGGAAAAGCAATTTAAAATTCTCGCCTTCGCTGGAAGCTTGAGAAAAGGCTCCTACAATAAAGCCCTAATCCGGGCAGCCTTAGAGCTCGCGCCAGAAAATATTACGGTAGAAGTTTTTGACTTAGAAGGAATACCGCCCTTCAATCAAGATAATGTGAACAATCCCCCGACGCAGGTTGCGGAGTTTAAAGAAAAAATCAGAAACGCAGATGCACTGCTCATTGCCACCCCAGAATACAACTTTTCTGTTCCAGGGGTGTTGAAAAACGCGATCGATTGGGCTTCAAGACCTTTACAAGGAAATCCTCTCGATGATAAACCGGTAGCCATCATGAGTGCATCAACGGGCAGGTTAGGTGGAGCTAGGGCACAATATCATTTACGGCAAACCTTTGTCTTCCTTAACATACATCCCATCAACCGACCTGAAGTCATGCTATCTAACGCCGCTGAAAATGTTGATGCTAACGGCAAGGTAACCAATGAACAAACGCGGACACTTATCAAACAATTGATTGAGGCGTTGGTGACATGGAGTAATAGGCTAAAAGGCCAGAAGTAAACCAGATTAATGGTGTCTCATTTTTATTGCTTACTTTGCGAAGCCTTAAATGATGTAATGCCCACGTTAGCCATAAGGCGTTTAGCATGAGAGTCATAGCTGACCTACACATTCATGGACGTTACAGTCGAGCAACAAGCGAGCAAATGAACATACCTGAAATCGCTCGATATTCGAAAATTAAAGGGTTAAACCTTGTGGGTACAGGCGATTTTACCCATCCACAGTGGCTTAAAGAAATCAACGAAACTTTAACGCCTGAACAAGACACAGGGCTCTTCAAATTAGCCAAAAATGCTGATTCGCCAGTTCGTTTTATGTTAACAACTGAAGTTTGCACCATCTTCGATTACATGGGCGAATCCAAAAAAATCCATCATGTAATCCTAACGCCGAACATGGAAACAGCAATCCAAATAAATGACCGGCTTAAGAGATTTGGAAATTTAGCCTCCGATGGCAGACCAATACTAAACATGACGGCACCCCAACTTGTTGAGCAAGTGATGGCTGTCTCAACCGATAACATGATTTTTCCAGCTCACGCGTGGACTCCGTGGTTTAGCATTTTCGGCGCCTTCAGCGGCTTTAACACTGTAGAAGACTGTTACCAAGACATGACTAAACATATCTATGCCTTAGAGACCGGACTCTCTTCTGATCCTGCAATGAATTGGCGCTTAAGCAAATTAGACAAGTTTACACTTGTTTCAAATAGCGACTGCCACAGTTTTTGGCCATGGCGCATCGGCAGAGAAGCCAACGTTTTCGAACTTGAAAAATTCAATTATCAACAAGTAACAGATGCCATAAAAAGCAATGATGCAACCCACTTCAAGTTTACAATCGAAACTGACCCCGCCTACGGCAAGTACCATTGGACTGGACACAGAAACTGCAAAATATCGCTTTCACCGCAAGACGCCATAAAGTTCAACAATGTTTGCCCAGTTTGCCGAAAAGAACTCACAAAAGGTGTAGAGCAACGAGTTGAAGAGCTGGCAGATCGACCTGTGAATTTCAAACGTGAAGGTGCACCTGGTTTTTTGCGGCTGCTCCCACTTTCTGAGATAATTGCAACAGTGTTAGGTACTGATTCTCCGGCAACTCGCGCGGTTTGGAATAATTATAGTTCTTTGGTTGAAAAGTTTGGGAGTGAGTACACTGTATTAATTGATACGCCCCAAGAAGCATTAGCCACGGTGGTTGATGCAACAATGGCACAAGCCATCATAAAGGTTAGAGACGGCACTGCCAAAGTAACACCGGGATACGACGGCGTTTACGGGCAGCTTGTTTTGGGCATTGATGCGCCAAAAGCTAAACCCAAACCTGCACCGAGAACGGCAAAGCAGACGAATATAGGCGATTTTTTTGGAAAATTAAGTTAACATTCTCTATCTATCCAGAGAAACAAAACGATTTAATTCCAGAAAAATAACTAATGTTCTAATCTACAAGGATAGATCACATTTGAAAGATCTTTTAACAAAAATTAACAACATAGCCATTCAAAAGTTCGGAGCCCAATACGCTGAAGCCCGAGCTCAAAAACTTTCAAAAACAATGCTCAATCTTAAAGAAGAGCGTGTTGAAGGCGCAAAGCAAGGCATCGAGAACGGTGTCGCCATGCGCGTACTTGTTAATGGCGCTTGGGGTTTTGCATCAGTTGGCTCATTGGACGAGGAAATTTTGAGCAATGCTGTTTCGGATGCTTGCAAAATGGCTAAAATGGCTAGTTCGAAGTTGAAAACGCCGATTAAGCTTGCTAAAACCAAAGTCGTCACTGACCGCGTCGTCTCGAAACCAAAGAAGAACCCATCAGATATCTTGATGGAGAACAAAATAAAGACTGCTTTGGATGTAAACAAGGCAAGTTTAGCCTTCGATAAGAAAATTAAAAGTTGCAACATAGATTACATGGATTTAACTGGCACAAGTTATTTTGTGAATAGTGATGGCACAAGCATAGAGCAAGATAAACTGGTCGTTTGGGCAAGAATCACTGCCTCAGCCCTAAACGAGGGCATTTTCACTTTTAGCCGAGAAGAAGTAGGTTCAACCTCAGGCTACGATATATTTGATAAGCTATCACCAGAAGCGCTCGGTGAAAAAGTTGCAAAACTCGCGATCCAACAACTAAGCGCGAAATCGCCAAAAGGCGGAACGTTTCCAGTTGTTTTGGGTCCAAACGTTGTGGGAGTTTTCGTTCATGAAGCATTTGGGCATTTAGCTGAAGCTGATTTGGCCCTTTCAGGCGGTGTTTTAGCTGCTAATATGAAAAAGAAAATCGGCTCAGACCTAGTAACATTTTATGATGATGGCACGATTGAGGGATCTTTTGGCGCTTTCAAATACGATGATGAAGGGGTTCAGACCCAGAAAACATTGCTAATAAAAGACGGCGTTGTTGAGGGTTTGATGCACAACCGCGAAACCGCTCAAAAATTCAACGCACAACCAACCGGCAACGCCAGGGCTGAAGATTTCCGAGTGGAACCAATTATTCGAATGCGCTGCACTTACATGGCACCCAGAGATCAATCAATTGAAGAATTAATCGAAAACGTCAAACAAGGATATTACTTTAAGAGCTTCAGAGGCGGACAAGCTAATCTTGACGGCACTTTCCAAGTTGGCATCCAAGAAGGTTACGAGATAATCAATGGTGAAATAGGCGCTCCGGTACGTGATGCGTCAATAAGCGGCAACACACTTGAAACCTTGCATAAAGTTGACGCTGTAGGGAAGGATTTTCTGTTAGACCCAGGAAGGTGTGGAAAAGGTCAAATAGCATTCGTAGGTGATGGTGGACCTCACATCAGACTTAAGGAAGTGGTTGTTGGTGGCAGTGTTTAAAAAAGATATAATGATTAGTTTAGCTGAAAACGCAGTAAAGGTAGCGATGCAAAATGGAGCGTCTCAAGCTGAAGCTTACGTTTACGAGGGGCAAGCAACAAATATTGGCATTGAACTTGGACAAATCAGCAAGACCAATAGAATAATAGATCGCGGCTTAGGCATCCGGGTTGCTTCAAACAAAGCCGTAGGTTTTGCTTATACGAACGTAATTGATGACCAAAACGCAGTTGAAAACGTGATTAATAGCGCTTTAGGTGCTGCAAAAGCCAGTAAGCCTGACCCCGATTGGAAGGGACTCCCACAAGCCAAACCGTACGCCACCCTTCAGCAAACGTTCGATGATAAAATTGTTGAACTTGGCTCAGAGGAACTAGTCAATGTTGCTTCAATCATGCTTGAAGCTGCTGGACAAGTTGACAAACGAGTTTTTCCAATTGAAGGAGGAATAGGCAACGCTTACATTTCTAACGCAATTGCCAACTCAAATGGAATCACAGGTTTTGACAAAGGAACAGTTATTGAATGCAGCATAGCAACATTAGCCAAAGAAAACAATACAGTCACCCCAGTTTGCTTTGAATTCAATGCTTCAAGAAAATACAATATTAACCCAGAATGGGTCGGAAAAGAAGCCGCAAAAATGGCTCTTTCAGCACTAAAAACTAAGTCAGTTGAAACGAAATCCACAACGCTTATCCTAACTCAGTTTGCATTGCAAGATCTTTTTGCCTATACGCTGGTTAACGCTGTTAGAGCAGATAATGTTCAGAGAAATCAGTCGCCGTTTAAAGATAAACTTGATGAAAAAGTCGCTTCAGATAATCTGACAATTTATGATGACGGTTTATTCCCGGGTGGATTACGCACTTGGGCTTTTGACGGTGAGGGAGTGCCCCATCAGAAAACCCCAGTTATAGAAAAAGGTGAACTGCGCAATTTCCTATACGATAACTACTCCGCACAAAAAGATGGAAAAGAAAGCACAGGAAACGCATCCAGAGCAGGATACTTGTCGACGCCCAGCATTGACACAACAAACTTTCATATCATGCCCGGAAATAAAACATCCGACGAAATGCTGAGCGAAGTAGATGACGGCTTAATAATATATTACTTGCAGGGAGCTCACAGCAGCAATCCTGTGAGCGGCGAGTTCTCGGTTGTTGCAACGCCAGCTTGGAAAATAAAGAAAGGAGAAATAGTTCACTGCAGCCGAGGTGTAATGTTGGCTGGCAACATTTTTGAGGTATTGAAAAACATCAGCTTAGTGGGCAATAATGAGCGGCAGATGGGGCAGCTGATTTCACCTTGGATTCAAGTAGAGAACGTGCGAGTTATCGGAAAATAATTCTGGTTGCTACGCCCAAAAAACTCTTAAAGTACTCGCCTTTAGGGCTACGTCCTTTTTTACTTCTTCTTTTGTTTCTGTCACAGTACTCATCTCTAAATATCTTATGAACGTGGCTAGTCATAAGTCTTATTTCAGTTCGTTCCACTTTTACTCGGTTCTACATTTCCACAGTTTTTTTAGTTTGCCTCTCTTTATGTTTTCAAAAGAAGTTGTGTCTATTATCGGCATTGGAGTCGTAATTAGTATGATTTGCTGTTGCTGAGCGTTCCTCTGCCTGTTCGATTATTTTCCTATTTTATTTATTCTTGAGTTTGGCTTGAGGTTTAAGACGCGGTTAATTCATGCTTCTACGGTTCCTTGCTCTTGTTTTAAAAAAACAGAATTTTTAGGTGCGAAAGATTGTAAAACGCAGATATTATAAGCTAGAAATGACTTAACTGAAAAGTGGCGAAATATATTGAACTTAAAGTTCGGAAACTGGAAAAAGTTTCTGTTTAAAGCTTTAATTGTTTCAGTGTGTATAATCATAGCTAATCTGTTGCTCGTTAATTTTTATGGTTCTACAATATGGCGTTACGCGGGTTATTTTTTTGGAAATGATGTAAAAACAACTTTGAGTACCTTACTATTTATTGAAGGTGCTGTGATTTTGACGTTAGGGTTTGTTTGGCTTTCAGGTGCAATGGAGGTAAACTTCGATGGCTCTAACATTAGAACAAATATTTGGAACCGAAACCAACAATGGAGACAACGTCCAAATGAATTAGATCAAGAGAACGCGGCAGGTAAGGTCATGATTCTTGTGGGTCTTCCAGTTTTTCTTGTTTCACTTATCCTAGTTTTTATATGAAACTGATTGCCGTGCAAAAACAGAGTCCTTAGGTGCGAGGGGGGTGCCCTAAAGGGAGGTGTACTCGCTACCTGAGGTGCCTTTTCTATAAGGCGAGTATCTGATGTTTTAAGCCCAGAAACTCTTTGAATACTCGCCTAAGACGCCTTCATATATTTGCTTGGTTTGTTGCGCAATTTTTTCCCAATCGTACTTTTCTAAAACTGTTTTGTACGCGTTTTCTCTGAGACTTTGTCTGTAGTTATCATCAAGCAACACTTTTGTTATCCCCCATGCTAGTGAATCAGGGTTATTGGGAAAAACTTTAACGCCAGTTACGTCATGGTCGATGATTTCTGATAAGCCACCTGTATCAGATGCTACTACTGGACTTTTTGCAGCCATAGCTTCCAACGCAACTATTCCGAACGGTTCAAAAAGGGAGGGCACAACGGATACGTCTGCGCATTTCTGAAGTTTAAGCAAGCTTTCTTCATCTACGAAGCCTTCGAACAAAACTTTATGCTCAAGCCCCATACTGCGAACAATGTTTAGCAGCTGCTCTTTCATATAACCGCTTCCGACAATTATGAATTTAGCATTGACTTTTTGCAAGATTTTTGGGGCAGCGTTAATTAACACATGAATGCCTTTTTCGTATACAAGTCTACCTACGTATAACACTATTTTTTCGTCTGGCAAGGCAAATTTGCTTCGGAATTCCTTCAAACCATCTTCAGCGGTATTGTAAGATTGGGTGTTTACGCCATTAGGAACCATAACTAGCTTGTCGTCTGGAAGCCCAAATGCCCATTTAACGTGTGAAATCATATATTTGCTGCAACAAATTACCCGCCATGCTTCATAGGTCAACCAAGCTTCGGTCTCATGGATCATTTTTTCAGTGTTGGTATGTAATCCATCTCTTCTGCCGATTTCGGTTGAATGCATAGTTACCAAAAGGGGTTTTCGAAAAACATGTTTAAGCCCAATGCCTGCATCCGCCACAAGCCAATCGTGTGCATGGAAAACATCAATCTTATTTCCGATTTTCCTAGTTAGAGCTGCTGTTTCTTTTTGCATATTGAGATTCATTAAGTAAACCCATGATGCAAAATCTGGTGCAGGATTTTTGTAGGAGTCAATACGGTAAACCTCGACGCCGTCGATGACTTCATGAGAAGGTGTGTTGGGAAAGTCGCAGGTAACAACGTAGACTTTTACGTCTTGTTTTACTAAGTTTTTTGATAAAAAGTAAACATGAGGTGATATTCCTCCGATAACTCTGGGTGGGTACTCCCAGGTTAGCATCATAACGGTTAAGTCATCTTTCATTTGGCTTTCATTCCACCCACGCTTTTGTAGAGTTTAAGGATATCCGTTAGCCAGGAATCTGGATCGGTTGAAATAACAACTATCTTTTCTTCAGGCACTTTGTAAATTCGAATAACCTCGTCTCGCATCCATTCCGACTTGACGCTGATTTTCTCAGCCTCAAAGAAACCTAACCATTCAATACTTTTAATCGCCATATTATACGAGGTATTTACTGCTTGAGATCTATGGTCTTCTAAGCTTTCAACGGAATAAACAAAAGGTATACCAAGTCCACTTTTTAATGTGACAGCTGCTGGAACAAAATGCCAATCATAGACGTCTACAAGATCAATTTGCTTGTTGGCTCCATAATAGATGTTGGCTGCCGCTCTTTCGACCTCTTGGTTTAAAGTTAAATCCCAAGTCAAAACCCCAATATGAGTTCGGACAGGGTTTGACACCCTTACAGTTTTTACCCCTGACGGCTCTAGATCTTGACCAGTTGAACGATCATCATAAGTTACAACATTGACATCTACCTTTTTAACAGCTAGTCGATCTGAGAGGGCTTTAACATATTCCGAGAGTTTTCCTACCACTCTTGGCGGATACTCCCAGGAAAGAATAATTACACGCATGGTTCCACTACGTGAAAAGAGAGCAGACCTTGATTATTCCTCTTGCATTAAGGTAGTAGCGTTTTTTTCCTTCATTATCAACAAAGCTTTCAGCAAAACCCTCAGATTTATAATTATCCAAAATGCCTTCGATTTCATTTGGGTCTTTCTGCATAAGTCGGGCGACTTCTTCGCCTCTTCTTGCTAAATCAGCGGCTGTTGCACATAAGTTATGCAGGGTTTGCAAAACCTTATCGGGATAAGGAAGCTCGTCTCTCATTTTTGCTGCACCGTTCTGTCAGTAAGTTACGGCACTTCCTTTATAAATGCATACTTATTTTTTTAGAAAAGTTGAGTTGCGTCTTGCGTTTGTTTATTGAGGGTTGCATATCGTTTTTTTGTGAAATCTACAATTGTTTCTCGCAGTTTTTCTCCTTTCTCTTTCAAACCTTTGATTTCCTTAAACTGCAATGCTAGTTTTTGGTCTTTAAGTGAGCTTTTAGCCCAGCTTTCAAAATCTCCGTTGTAGACATGAAACTCTACGGCTTCAATGGTTACGTCTTTGATTGCTCTAATGAATCCTTTAAAGCTCCAAGCCATAGTTCCCGTGTAATATTGTTTTCCGACTCCAGTGTAGAATAGGAAAGGCTCGTTGGCGGTCAAAATCATCAGTCTAAGCCTCGCTTCAAATTCGCTTAGAAGCGTTTGTGCAGCAACGAATGCGTCCATGGGAGATTCAAATGGGCTGAAGTATGAGTGAACTTCGCCTGGGCCACCTCCGGCGGTAAACATGTAGTATAAATGGTCGCTTGTTTGAAAGTCGCGCCAAAGTCTAAGAAATTCAATATCATCAGCTTCTTTTACGAGTGGTTCCAACCGCCGAAGGGCAGTGTAGTATGCCCATTGCATCACGTTGCCAAGCCAGCCGGTTTGATCTCTTTGTACGTCTGCCCAAGAAACCGTACCGCCTGCTTCGGGTACGTCGATTTCGTCTGTGGGTGCATGTCTGGCAACTACTTCTGATGGTGTTGCCATCTGCAAATTCTCAAATTTCAATATCTCGTCAGGAAGATGCTGCAGGAAGCTGTGAATTCCCGTTTCTGGCCAATGATGTTCTCCGAAAGTTTCGTAGTCTGGGAAAATGTTGATGCATTCGCCCTTTGTGCCCGCTAGCCAACCTGCATATTTGTCTGCCGTTAATGGCCATTCAGGCCACCATCTTGCTGAAAACCTAAAACCGATATCGTCAGTTAATTTGTAGTTGCGAAGCAAGACACGAATTTTTTTGGCACCTTTAGAGGTGTAAAGGTAATTTGGAGATTTTTCGCCTAGAATTTTCTCCACGCCTTCAGTGTAGATGCCTTTGTAGCCTAACGATTCAACAGTTTTAGCTATGGTGTTGTTATATAGAAGTTCGGTGTTCTCGAAAATATTCGGCGAATAGCCAAGCAAGTCCTTTATGGCTTGTTTATGCATTTTTATTTGTTCAATAAATTCTTCTTTGTCTGGATAAAGGCTGGAGATAGAGTGATAGTAGGTTTGGTCAAGCAGCTCTACGCATCCAGTACTGACTAGTTGCTTGAAAGTTTCAAGAAGGTCTGGATCAAACATTTCGCATTGTTCAAGGAACACGCCTGAAACGCTAAATGAAAATTTGGCTTGCTTATGATCGTGCCTGTGTTTGTCTATTGTATCAAGCAGTATCTGGTTTGAAGGAAAATAGCATTTGCGGGCAGCACGCTTGAAAATTTCTCGATCAACTTCATTGTCAAAATAGTAGTTGAACAATTCTTCTTTATTCAGGCGTCTGAAAATTTTGCCTTCCCAAAACAGATTCCGTCTAAGCCTATGTGGCTGATGAACTTCAAAGACAAACACTACATCCGTCATAACACTTCGCCCTAGGAAGAAAATAGCAGTAGGCACATTTATTCTTAATTTGCCATTTTAGCTTAAACTATAAAAAGGAATACTGCTTAAAACTCAAAACAGTTAACTAATTTGTCTGAATTAGAAAATTTTATATAAAGAGCAGTTGATGTCAGAGGCATGGCAAATAAAAAGACACCTCAGAAAAAGTCCAATAGACGGGGAATAATAATTGGCATAATAGTTCTAATCATAATTGTCATAGGTGCCTATGCAGTCATTCGGCAACCAGGTAGCCAGAACACAAATTCAACAAACCCAACGGCAACTCCAACCACCTCTCCAGCAAGCAACACTAATGGAACAAAAGTTCTGTTTCAAACTACAGCGGGTAACATAACAATTCAATTATATACTGACAAACCTATCACGACAGCCAACTTCATTAACATAGTCCAAAAAGGCTGGTATGATGGCACAACATTCCACAGAGTTATTGCTGGATTTATGATTCAAGGCGGCGCAATTAATCAGACTATTCCAACTATATCTGACGAAATAGGCACAAACAATCGCAATCTACCTTACACAATAGCGATGGCTAAAACTAGTCAGCCCAATTCGGCAACAAGCGAATTCTTCATAAACGTTGCAGATAACGGCGCGAATAATCCTGGCTTTGATTCCACATATACAGTTTTCGGATCTGTGATCTCAGGACAAAGTGTGGTTGATGCAATAGCCAATGCGCCAGTGACCGCAAACCCCAGCATACCCGGTGAAGTGAGCACGCCAATCAATCCAGTCAGCATTATAAAAGCTACAATTATACCTTAAACAAAATTAGAAACTTGGTTCTTTATTTTTCTTCGTTTTCTAAAAAAGCATTAGAAACGCCAATTCGAAAAAATATTGTTGTCTGCAATAACCATAATAGTCATTATTCTAATTGTTATTCGGGAAATTTTATGTCAGGAAAAACAACAAATCAACCCTCAAATGCGGCATCAAATTTGTCTTCAGTGCCCAAGGAATATGTTAACGGAACAAAAGTTTTACTTCACACCAACACGGGCGACATCACAATCCAACTACGAAATGACATGCCAATAACTACGAACAACTTTAGGAGTTTAGTTCAAAAGGGAACATTCAACGGGACAATCTTCCACCGAGTTATCAAGGGCTTTATGATTCAAGGCGGCGACCCAACAGGAACAGGATACGGTGACCCATCAATACCCGACATCAAAGACGAATTCACAACTAACAACCGCAACAGCAGAGGCACCATATCAATGGCTAATGCAGGTCCAAACACAGAAAGCAGCCAATTTTTCATCAATTTAGTAAACAACAATTTCTTAGATTCCAAGCATCCAGCTTTCGGCAAAGTCATATCTGGAATGGAGGTTGTCGACGCAATCGCTAAAGTGGCAACGAATCAGAATGATAAACCAACCAAAAACGTAACGATAATTAAAGCATCAATCGTGTCTTAAACAAAAAAAAATAAAAAGAATTCAAGTTACTTTTTCTTTTCTTCTTTCTCTTTTGGCTTGGAACCGATTTCAACAGCTAAAATGTTTATTTGATAGTTTTTGTCGCCAATCTGCATTTTTCCTTGAGCGTGATAACCTTTGCTTCCGGTCTTAAAATTTTTCTCGCCGCTCAAAATGAAAGATTGTTTTGCGCCTTTAAGTTGAATCGTTGCCATATCTACGTCGCTCATTTTAAAGTCACCAATTGAAATTAGACAATACTTTGTGCCTTTTCACCTTTTCGCTCCACACACAACGGAAAAAACAAATGGGACTTATCTGCTATGTTACTTTGTAATCGCATAAGTTAAATACCATCATGAAATCAAAATGCAGGAAAAGAAAACTCGGATATTTTTATTAATAGTGAAATTGGTGCGGTCGCCGGGATTTGAACCCGGGATCATTAGCTTGGAAGGCTAAAGTCCTAAACCAGACTAGACGACAACCGCCCTTGACATTACTTGTATTTCCAATATCTGTGCTTAATTTAAGGTTATTGCAACCATCTTGAATTGGTTTTTGAACACCTAGAAGATTACTTTGATCAGCAACAGTGTTCAATTGGTCTATGTTGGAATCTTTGCTTAGTTGGCTTTGACCCCAGTCTTTACTCTGTTGATGATAAGAAAACTTGCCTTTACCATTATCTCCCATGCCTGAATAATGTCTAACTCTGTAGTAATTGCCTAATTGCTAAAGATACCCCTCTTGTTTACAAACCTGACATATAATTCTCATTTTACCACATTCTTAGTTTTGGGACCTGACCAGTCAACTTAGGATTTAAAGACCATTAAAACAAAAATAGGGAGCGTTCTAAAATGGAATCCTAATGTTAAAAAATGTGTAAGACACTATCATAAATCAAGACGAATAAAAGTCAACCTTTGACTTCAATCATGATGAGTTTTATGCCAGAAAGAAGGGTTCATCTAAAGTTTGACAAATATCTGATAGAACATGATATTATTGCTAATAGAGATTATTCGATTGTTCACGATAGGATGGATAGGGATTTTCAATATCATGGGGGCTGGAATCACCAAAACTTTGACTTTTTTCATGATATTGATGGAATAAGATTTTGGATAAGAACCTGGGATCATTTGGCTTATCAAGAAACTCTGACTTATTATGTTAGAGTGGCTTTGGGGCATATAGTCTTGGATGAAATGGTGCACAATTACGATTTTGAAGATGAATATGAGCTAATGAAATCAGCTTATAGGAGTTATGTAATGAGGGGTTTTTGCAGTTGCTACTTTAAGAAATAACTCAATAGGTTTTCTTAAGGTTCTATTCCTGATCCACCACAATGGGGACATTGTAGTTTATGGAACTTTCCTGATCCACCACATCTGATGCATTGGGTGTCGCTATCTTCAGCATCATTTTCATCTTCAATTGTTATTATGATTCTCTTTGGCATAAAAACCCCATAACTCATTTGATTTTTATAATTTGTGTATTTCTAATCTATTATCTCCAAAATACGCTTAATCTTCTTCTCTTTTCTAAAATATGTTATAGGTCTACTTTTCGCCATAGGCAGATCTTGATTGATACATTCCATAGAGGATAGATCATAATTAGAACTAGTACTCGTCCATTTCTTTCTTTAAGGTAAGGAATAGAACTTGTTTCTTTCTTGCAGGGCTGCTTTGTCAATGATTAGCGACAGATCATGACTAAAACCTCTATATTCTTAGCAGATTTGCCCAAAAGACTGGCTTGATTGTGGATTTTTGACATATACTAAACATTGATCAGTTTAGAAATAGTATCTAAAGCTGAATAGGCTAACGTTTACGTTAACCATTCCACAAGAAAAAAAGTTGATCTTCACGTAAATTCAAAAGAATTGTTATAAGTCGTTCTTCAAGAGGAACAGACTGTTCTCTGGGGAGAGTAATATGGGCGTTAAATCAATTATACTTTTAGAAGAAGAGTAAAATCACTGGTGACAAAATGGGCAAGAAACTAAAAATCATTATGTCAATTATTTTTTCTTTACTTTTGTTGTCAACGATTTATTTTGCTGTTTTTGAAGCCAGTCTTAATTATGAATTAGCCCAAAAAAATTTAGAGGTAGATAGGTTGAACAATCAAGTAGTTGACCTTCAGAATCAATTGAACAATCAAAATAAACCGACTTTGGTTACAGCTCTTGGAATTTCTACTGAGCCTAGAAATAATACGGCCTATCCTCATCCCCACTTTACTATGGACGGTTTTGTTTTCAATGTTGGAACAAAAACTGCTTACAATGCGAGACTAGACATAGTTGCCTATTACAAGAATGGGCTTTTGGCTTTGAATTTTTCAATTCCTTTGGGTAATATGGAAAAGTGGCAGATCGTGCAAGTAGACAAGATTATAGCGACCACTGACTGGATAGGCAATTACACAGTAATACCCATGTCCAACGATACTCCTTAAAACTTGCAACAAAAAAGCGACCGACAGTATCTGCCGATTAATTGGTCAAGAAGTAGTTTAAGATAGAAATTGATATTGCGTAAATTAGATCTGACTGAAAACAAAGAAGTCAGGATTTTGAAGCATCAAATCGAAAACAGATTAAAACAGATTATTATTGGTCAAAAACACGCAAGAACACGTTTGAAACGCGCAAGTAGACGTCAAAACTACGCAGACAGACGTCAAATCTCTTCACAACTTCAAAACCAAAACGCCGCCGTAATCACGCTTTCGCCAAACCCAACCCAATCCAAGCCTCTCTCAAAACGACTTAGCGCAAAAATTGAAGGAAAAGCTTCAAAAAATTCTAAATTTCAAAATCTTCTTTTCTAAAAAGCGAGGGACAAACAAGATATCAGCAAGTTCTAAGAAAAAAAACGTTTCCGCGTCATGATTTCAATTTAAATTCGAATTTCTCAGATGAAAATTAGAGTAAAGGATGGAATGGTATATCTTGAGCGAATCGCAAAGATATAGAATTAGTAAGTGTCAGAAGATGGGTGTTAGTAAAGAAGCGCGTAAAGTTCCGGGCAGTCGAATGAAAATCTTAACAAAAGACGCAAAACAAATGGTTAACGGACCATACTATTGCCCAAAATGCAGAAAAGAACTCCTGCAGATTTTAGCAAATGTACATAAAAAAGAAGTGTACGCAATCTGCAAATGCGGTCTTGAATGGCAATTAACTTATGCACCTGTTTTCCAGCCGATAGATTACTACAATAAGTTTAGAGACGCTTGGAAAAAGCAAAGCTACGGAATAATCAAGCAAAAATAGGGCAACAAATAAACCACAAATAATTATCTACAAATAGACGTGCAAGTTTTTTTGCTTTAGTAACAACAACCCATGAGCGCACGTAGAATTGCTCTTGAAATTATGTGTGGTCGCTCTTCAATTAGCAATGTCGATTTACAGTTTTACTGTTTTCTTGTGCTGTTCAGCTGTTCAACAGTTCACTACTTGGTAATAATTTGGGATAAGTTTTAAACGCATAGGCAACGACTGTTAACGAAGTTGAAGAGTCAAGATGAGCAGACCGTTGCTGAGCCATAAATCAATCACATTATTGATTATCTTAGGGTTACTACTTGTTTTATCGACACCTATTGTACATCCCTTTGAATTGGTTACTGCTCAGACTTCCGATCAATCCCAGAGTTATGTTAGAGAGTTTTCATGGGATTATGGTGGAAACCACTGGATTTGGAACCTCAGCATTCCAGTTGCCTTGTATGACGCTTACAAAGCAGTACCTGATTCTGAAAGAATTCGGAATGGTCCTGCCGGCTATGACGTGATGGTTACAACTCAAGATAGTTACATACAAAGCCTAGCGGAAAAAATCAATGAAACCACAAATCAGCTTGGATACGGTTCATACGATAAGGTAAATTTTGTTTTAGCTTTCGTTCAGAGCATTACTTACAATTCTGACTTAAACACTACAGGATATGAAGAATATCCGAGATTTCCAGTTGAAATATTAGTTGATCAGACTGGCGATTGCGATTGCAAAGCTATACTTTTTGCCACGTTAGCCATTTCACTGGGGTACGGTGCAGTTTTTATTAACCCACCAGATCACTTAGCAGTGGGCATACTTGGAAATGATCTTCAAGGCACCTTTTGGACATACGAGAACAAAACATATTATTATGCAGAGACAACGGGGACAGGCTTTAAAATTGGTGATCTTCCAGACGAATTTCAAGGTAAAACTGCTTATGTTTACCCGATAGATGAAAACAACCAATACGTTTTAAATTCGCAGACAACCACCACAATTGGACCCGACCCAACTATTTTGCCGTACCCCTTTGATACGCAAACACCAGCACCAACAGCAAACAGCGGAACAACCCCAACTAATACACCCGACATTTCTCAACCAACAATTGAACCAGTTCAACCAATATCACTTAATTTAATTTCAGATAATCCGATTGCATTCGTAATTATAGTCATTGCCATCGGTATTTCAATCGCTGTTACAGTTAAAACAACAACAGGTTCCAAGAAACTAAAAACCAACAGACAAACTGCAACAAATGAGTCAAGCATTATCCAATCTGAAAACCCAAATACATCAGAAAACAAGTCTGTTGAAACATCAGATCACAATGCAGAGATTGGCAAATTCTGCATTTTCTGTGGCTCTGGTAACAAATCGTTTGCATCGTACTGCGAGAAATGCGGCAAGAAAATAAGTTAGGATCAAGGCTTAAACCGAGAGTTTATTGATGGTTTCTTCTGCAAACCTATCGATTCTAGCGCGCACGTAAACTGTAATGGCAATTTCTAGAAGAATAATAATCGAAAGAAAAGCGGCAAGTGTCTTTGTTAAATTTTCAAAAGCCTGCCCCACTTGAAAATCAATAGCGCCATTGGAAGTTATTATCCAACTCCAGAAACTAGGTTTCCTTGTGAGCATAAATCCGCTTAAGTCAATAGACATCCATAAACATAAACCGACCAATACAGCAGCCAAAATACAGCCGACCAAAGTGATATTTTTCCAGTCTGAACTCAATCGGGACAAGCAAGTTAAATGTGTTCCAGAATCAACCGTTTCTAAATTGACTTCTACTATTTTTTTGGCTGTTTTTGGCGATGCCCCCCATAGCGATCCCTGTTTAACCAAAATCTGCTGCGGCGGCTTTTCAGAAGTTATTTTGCAGTCTTTACTTGAAAAAACAACTTTTAAGGCAGCATATGTTTTGTTAATTTCCGAGTTGACGGTTCTTTCAAGCAACCGATGGCACCACTTAGTTTAACTGTTAATGCTGTCATGTGCCTAAAAAGCTTCGTTTAATTCCGTGGCCTGCCCTTAAATCCTCTAATCTGTCGACGCTCCTCCGCACGGTTTCGTTCCATATTTTTAATCCTAGCATAAAGCTTCGCCACCTTTGTCTTAGAAGGCATCTTTGACCTTGGTCTATGAACAGGTACAGGCGTGAAGGGCTTGTTTATCTCAAGTTTACGTCGCCCACCTTTTTTGGTTATGACATTGCGGACTTTCTTAAAAACAACATAGCCCTCTTTGAGATTCACCTCTTGCACGTCCCAACCTGACTTTAACCAAGCTTTCGCATGAGTACTAGTTGAGTTATTGCTCCACCAAGCCATGTCCCTGAAAGCATTTGTTGGCAAACTGCTTCCGATTAAGCCATCTATTCTCGCAAAAGAAAGTTTTACGATACTTGTGAAAGCAGCTCTAAATTTTAGGTGACTTTCAAGTCCGTCATATTTGCCTTTTGAAACTGGCGCAACAACTCGTCTAGCACAATGCAAGCATAACATTGCGTTTGGGTCACCAGTGGCAACATCAGGCACCATACAGTCCCGGCAATACAATTTTCTGCAGCGTTCACACTTACGCATATAAGCTACCCTTAGAACTCTGCCGCATATTCCACATTCATCTTTCAATGAACGCCAACCTCTTTAACGAACTTAAAAGCACTCTATGTACAACCCAAGACTAAAGATATTAATTTTCACTTTATCAGGAAGGTGTTTCTGCCTCAAATTCCTCGTTTTTGCTAATTAACTGTTGCCATGAAACTCTAAGTTCTAACCAAATCAATTTGACTAGTTTTCTAGCTTCTGAATCGATGGCTACAAGTAATACTGCGTAAAATGCAAAACCTAAAATGGCCTTTGCTATTGTAGAGAGCAATGTTAAGGTTGTCGGAAGCAGCCATAGTGCAGCCCCCATAATGAAAGCAGCCAGAACGTATTTCCCTATGCTTTTCCAAGCGACAATTATGCTGATTGAACTTTTCATGTAGGCGTAAACTCCAATGAATGTTGAAATATGTACACCAATCAGTATCGCTATTA
This sequence comes from Candidatus Bathyarchaeota archaeon, assembly GCA_963833575.1. GTDB lineage: Archaea > Thermoproteota > Bathyarchaeia > Bathyarchaeales > Bathycorpusculaceae > Bathycorpusculum. Next base: position 636,245 of record CAWHXY010000004.1, read on the forward strand.
CCTCTACCGTGACTCCTACAGATCCACCAACAGGTAATTCTGTGAGGACAAAATACGTCAATGGCAAGGCAATTGCTGCTTGAATATAGGGGACACTAAATATTTTGAAGATTTTGCTTCTAACCAGTTTTCGCATTGAAATTTGTCCTTCAGCGTCGAATGCCTCTACTCCGAAAAGGCAAGAAGTATAGAAATTATAGATCAATAATACTAAAGTGTCAATAGTTAATGCGATAAGAACAGGCCATGCAACACTATAAGAAATGTTCAGGATTGTTAAGAACGATACGGACATAATCATTGTTATTGTAGCGAGTGGAATTGCCAACATTAACACTGTTCTAAATGACAGTCCTACCTCTTCATTGCTACAAGACTTAGCAAGCAATTTTGGATATACCGCGAAGGCCAAAAAAGAAGAGTACCCAACGATGGTAGTGAAACTCAAAGCCGTTTGATAATAAGCCCTCGCAACTGATCCACCATACAGGAAAAGCAAGATAAGAACAAACGAGAATAATTGCGCTCCAACAGCGTTGTAAACCATTGCTGGTGAACCCTTAAACCACTCTTTAACATACGCCCAATTTGCTTTCTCCTTAAAGAAATCAGACAAAAGAAAAACATAATACAGAACTTGAATAACTGGACCAAGAACTAAGCCGAATATTGCACCGAGGAAAATTTGTTTAAAACCCAAAATCAAAATTAAAGCTACAACCACCTTTACAATTTCCTGAATTATGAAGCCATATCCAACTGCTTGAGGTTTAGTAGCTTGCAAAACGCTTTCAAAAACGGTAACCATGTAAGTAGTCAGGATATTCACAGCTGCAATGAAATAAATCAGCAGGTAGGTGCTTGTTCCGATGGAATTTGAAATCAGGTAAATAACGGGCAGGTAAATTATGGTTGAAATAATACCTATCGATAATTGAGTAAAGGCGCTAGTTTTTATGGTCCCCTCTTTGCCTCTTGCCACAAATCTGGTTACCCAGAAAGGCAAAATGTTGCTGAAAAGCATAAAGTAGATGGTATAATCAAAAATGTTTGTCCAAATACCGTATTGGGGTTTAGTCATATTCCGGGTAAGTAAGATTGTATAGATAAGCCCGGTAATTACGCCTAACAATTGGGTCGAAAAAACAATGAATCCACTATATCGAAGCCTGATTTGTTTTTTACTCAATGACTATATCCTACTTTTCTTATGAGTCTGAATTGTAGTCCATTGTTGAGCTTTTAGATATACAATTTCCCAAAAGATGCCAAAGCCCCTATAACAAAAAATAAAATTTGGAAAATTTGGAAGACTTTACCCTTTTACAACTGCCAACGGAACAAGCCTTGCCACCTTAGTTGCGATCCCCACCTTGTCGCTAACATCGGCAACCATATCCACGTTTTTGTATGCTGGATCTGCTTCTTCAGCCAAAACTGAAGCACTTGCAGCGCGAACAACTATGCCCCGTTTTTCTAAAGCTGTCTTTATGTCTGCGCCCCAATATTGTCGTTTTGCAGCTGAGCGGCTCATCATTCTACCTGCGCCATGTGCTGTTGAACCGAAAGTTAAATCCATAGCTTTCTGTGAACCTGCCAAAACCCATGAGCTTGTTCCCATGCTGCCTGGAATGAGCACAGGTTGTCCTTCACTTCGGTAATCTGCAGGGATATCTGGGTGCCCTGGCGGAAAAGCACGAGTAGCGCCTTTGCGGTGAACCCAAACCTTCTTTTCGACTCCATCGATCTTGTGGGTTTCAACTTTAGCGATGTTGTGGGTTACGTCATAAACAAGTTTTAGACCAAAATTTTCTGCGGGTTGCTGGAAGACTTGTTGGAAACTTTGTCTTACCCAATGCATTATTGCATGTCTATTGCAAAAAGCATAGTTGACGGCACAAGCCATGGCTTGGAAGTAATCGCGGGCTTCATTGCTTGTTCCGGGAGCACAGGCTAATTCGCGATCAGGTAATGCTATTTTATACTTTAACACTGCATGCTCCATCACTCTTAGATAATCAGAGCAAACTTGATGACCATATCCCCTAGAGCCGCAATGGATCATGACAGTTACTTGACCTTCGTGTGTGATTCCAAAAGCCTTGGCTGTTTTGGGATTGTAGATTTTGTCTATTTTTTGTATTTCTAAGAAGTGGTTTCCTGAACCTAAAGTACCAATTTGGGTTAAGCCTCTGCTTTTAGCGGTGTTTGAAACTTTGTCTGGGTCTGCATTAGGCATGGCACCTTGTTCTTCACAGTGTTCTGCATCCTCTGGCCAGCCAAACCCGCGTTTTATAAGCCAAGGTACGCCTTCAATGGCTAAATGGTCTAAGTCAGCGTTGGATATTGAGAGGTCTTTTCTGCGACTTCCAAGTCCAGAAGGAACATTACGGAAAATAGTTTCAGCTAATGGTGCAAGTTTGGGTCTGATTTCCTGTTCGGTAAGCGTTGTTGCTAAAAGACGAACGCCACAATTAATATCATAACCTACTCCGCCCGGGCTGATAACGCCATCGTCATAGTCGGTTGCTGCTACACCGCCAATAGGAAAACCGTAACCTTCGTGACCATCTGGTAATGTAATAGAATGTTTGTAGATTCCAGGCAACTGACTGACGTTTGAGCATTGCCAAAGAGTCCTATCGGTCTTCATCTTATCTAACAATGCTTCGTTAGCAAAAACCATGCCTGGAACACGCATTGCAGGCTTGTACTGCGGGATCCGCCACATGTAATCATTAATTTTTTCTAAAGGAACTCTCTCAGGAGCCCCTCTGCTTTCACTTTCGCCCAAAAATCTTCACCGTTTCCAAACAAGAGATTAATGAGATTATAAAACTTTATCAAGCTTGCTTCTGTTTTGCGTATTCCATAAACCCTTTTACGCAATTTTCCAAAACCGTTTTTGAGTAAATGCGATGAGCCTTGACGAAATCCCCAATTTTGGTCATGACTTTGTCTTCAGCAATAATTCTATCGCGTACCTTTTCTAAAGTTTGATTTTTCTTAATTCCCTCTTCGGCTATCTTTGCCCATAATTCGAGTTGTAACTTGTAGTCTTTTAGGCGCTTAACCCCATCGGCGGCTATTCCAAAATGACTATAATACAAAACAGTTGGTTCTAGACTGATTAATTTGTCGAGAGAAGCTAATGCTGACTCTAAATGGAATGGTGGCGGGGTAGTTGGAACTACAACATCGAACTCTGGAAAATATGTGCCTGCAGCATCTCCAGGAAAAACACCTCTATTAAATGACTCGTGGTAACTCAGGTTATGTGAAGCGTGCCCAAGTGTTTCTACAACCTTTAATGTGGCGCCTTCGCCTAAATCAAATAAGCCTGCCGTAACCGGAATTATGCGTTCTTTTTGAACTGGCTCAGGTTCACCGAAAATTTCGCTGACAAATCCTAGGACTGTTTGAGCTGATGTCCAGAGACGTTCAGGATTAATCAAGTGAGGCATGCCTCTCGGATGAACAAGCACCTTGGCGTTAGGCAACAATTTCAACAGGGTACCTGCACCACCTCCATGATCTAAATGTACATGTGTGATTGCAAGATACTGGACGTTTTCAAACGGTATGTCGAGTTCATTTAAGCCAGAAACAAGTTTAGGCACAGAAGATGTTGGACCAGACTCTACAAGAGTGATTTTAGCAGCTTTGATTACATAACTACAAATTAGGTTTTTGAACCCACCCGTTTCAAGCTCGATTTGAAAAAGGTTTTTTCCGATCTCTCGTGTATGCAAATATCCACACCTTAGTTAGGCTTGAGCACTGTTGCACCATAAATGTTTTTGTAAAAATGATAAAATTTAATTACAGATAATGCTTTTATGAAGGGCTAAAGGTTGGCAAAAAATTGAAAGCAATTATGTTGGGAGCTCCAGGTGCAGGAAAAGGAACATATTCCTCAAGGCTTAAAGAAAAAATCGGTGTAGAAACAATCGCAACAGGCGATATTTTTCGTGAATTAATGAAGCAAGACTCGGAACTAGGCAAGAAAGTTAAAGGTTACGTGGAAAAGGGAATGCTAGTTCCCGATGAAGTCGTAACAGAGGTACTGAGGCAGCGGTTAAGTAAAATTCCTGAAGGTAAAGGATTCATTTTAGATGGGTACCCACGAACGCTTGATCAGGCAAAAATGTTGGAAACTATTACAAAAATTGATGTTGTACTAATGCTTGATGTTCCAGATTGGATAATTATCGAACGTTTATCAACTCGCCGGATATGCCGTAACTGCGGAACTGTTTACAACATTAGCTATTTGAAACCAAAAGTTGAAGGCGTCTGCGACAAATGTGGAGGACAACTCTATCAACGATCCGATGACAATCCTGAAGTTATAAAGAAAAGACTCGAAGTGTACCAAGAACAAACAAAGCCACTAGTTGAATTCTTTAAGCAAAAAAGGATTCCGTTTGTTATTTCAGGCACCACAGCTCTTGATCAAAAGCCAGAACCCATAGTCGAGAAAATAATAACAGAGCTAAATAAACTCAAACTCGCCTAAATATCCAAAATAAACTCTAATACCACCCAATCTCTTTCCCTTATTATTACCATTCTATGATAAGTCACAGCTTTAACCCCAACTTTTTGCGGATGTTTTTGAGGATCAAATTTTTCACCCCAAATCTTCGCTTTGAATTTGAACGTTTCAGAGGTTTCTTTCCAATTTAGGATTTGGAATTTTGAGTAAAGCATGTTTTCAGTTTCAAACTTTACAAGCAAAGCTTCAAGCCAGTTATATAGTAACGCATACTGGTCTTCAGCCTCAATCTCAATAGTTTGCTCTTGTGTTTGAGCGATTTTGTCTGAGTCGGTCATTGTTTCAAACATTGCTAGGGCAGCGTTTTCGTAGGCTTCTTCCATTGTTTTCCCACGTGCACTTACATAGACGTCTGCCGTGTGTTCTAGAAACTCAAATTTCCCCTCAAATTTTTGGGGCTTGTCGTCATTCATCGATAAAGACCCAAGGATAATGTGAACAGGTTGTTCTAAAAACGCTTTCGCTAATATGCCAACTGCAAAGAAATACTGGACTATTTAGTTTCTAATGCAAAATAGTTTTCGATAGAAGCCTTAATGAGTTTAGCGCATACTTTTTGAGGTATGCCTTCCTGACGAAACTTGGCTGCTTCCTCAGGGTTAGATAAGTCATATTTGATTAAGTCTCTGCAGAAAGTGGTGCCATGCTGCTCTTCAAACTTCTCAAGAAGCGTTTTCGCATAAGCATAAGCTTTTGCTCGTTTTTCTACGCCAGTTTCATTTGAGGCATATTTTATGCCGACTGCCATTATGCTGCCAGTCAATGCACCGCATATAGAGCCGCAACGTCCTATGCCACCGCCGAAGCATGCCGCTATCTTTGGAACAAGCTCATTTTTGCTTTTTGGTTCAATGTACTCATATAATGCTAAAAGCACGCTTTCGGCACAGTTATACCCACTTTGAAAGTTTTTGATTGCGTTTTCAGATACTTCCTGATCTGATGACACGCAGGGTCACCTCCTTTAGAGATATTTTGAGGTTCTCTGGATTGCTGAAACTGTGAGTTTCGCGCAGTTTTCAATGTCTCTTAGGCATAGCATACCAACGGGGCTGTGAATATAGCGCACGGGCATAGATATGTTTCCGCATGGAATCCCTTGTCGTGTAAGCGAAATTCTTGCCGCATCAGTTGAGCCCATTAAGCCTGTTTCTATCTGGTAGGGAATTTTTTCTTCTTCTGCAGAATCCAAAAGCCATCGCAAAATCTTAGACGAAGTTATCAGGCCTGAATCAGTGATTGTGAGCGCTGGTCCTTTACCCATCTTTACGCTGGTATCAAACTCTTTTACTCCAGGAGTATCACCGGCTATAGTTACATCAAGCGCTATCGCCACGTCGGGGTCAATGTTGAAAGCTGCTGCTCCTGCACCGCGCAAGCCTACTTCTTCTTGAACAGTGCCGACTGCATATATTGTGAAGTCTGTTTTCTCCAGTATCCGGAGTGTCTCTACCATTGTGACGCAACCAGCTCGGTTGTCAAATGCTTTACCGACAACGACGTCTTTGTCTAACTGAACATACTTAACGTCAAAACCTACTGGGTCACCTATTGATACGCCCATTGCTAAAGCATCATCTTTGCTCTCTGCCCCGATGTCAATGAAGAGTTCGTCGGAAGCTATGATTTTTTTGCGTTCTTCTTCCTTTTGAATGTGGGGAGGTTTTGAGCCTATTATCCCTGAGAAAGCACGTTTTTTAGAAAAGACGGTGACTCTCTGAGCGGGGAGGATGCGGTCATCTATCCCGCCCATTTTGGCAAATTGTAGAAAACCATCTTTAGTGATAGTTTTCACCATTAAGCCAACTTCATCCATGTGAGCTGCCAGCATAATTTTGGGCGAATTTTCTTTTCCCTTTTTGACCGCAATAACATTTTCAAGTCTATCAACAATTATTTCGTCTGAGTAGGGCGTCATGAGTCTAATCATTAATTCCCTAACTTCATTCTCTCTGCCTGTTACTCCGCAGGCGTTAGAAAGTTTCGATAAATTCTCATTTATGGACAATTAAATGACTTCCTAAGTTTTTATAGATAAAACTTTGAGAGATTGCTTATTAAACAATTGTGGTCAAAATTGGTGTTAATACAAATTTTTAGGCTAGAATTGGCAAACAAGTGTTCGGAGTTAAGAACTAAATATTTTTTGACTAGTAAGGTGTGGACTTGTAGTTTCTATTGCCTTGTTTGTGGTAATTCAACTGTGAATTTGGTTCCTTTATTTGGTTGGCTTTCGAATGTGATTTCGCCTTTTAATGCGTCTACAAGCCGTTTTACAACCGCCAAACCTAGGCCTTGACCTTTTGATTTTGTCGTGAAAAGCGGTGTAAATAGTCTAGTTTTAACTTCATCAGATATACCTAAACCTGTGTCTTCAACAATAATCACTATTTTGTCTTTTTTCTTGTTTGCTTTAACGGTTAATTCACCCTCGTTGGGCATCGCCTGCACTGCGTTAGTGATTAGATTCGTCAGTATCCTTCTAAGGTAAGCAACATCTGTTTGGATTGCTTTTGAGTTATCTTTGATATCGGTCGTTAACTCTATTCTTTTTGGAACAGTAATTGTTGAAATTGTGCCTTCTACTATTTCTGAAAGATTTGCTTCTTGAATGCTGGGTTTTAAGGGTCTTGTGTAGTCTTGCAAGTCGCTAACAATCTTATCTATGTAGGCGAGATTTTCGTTGACTGCATCGATGCTTTCAAAGACCTCTTGTTTGCTTTCGCCTTCAGGCATTGTTTTCAGTTCTTCTGTTATCAAGTACATATCCCCAGTTATCGCCTGAAGCGGGTTGCGAATATCATGACCAACCATACCGGCTGTCTGCCCGATGGCTGCTAGACGCTCAGAGTTTTTAAGTTGCTGTGCCCTTTGCTCAGCTAGTTCTTCCATTTGGCTGGCGTATTCTTCAAGTAAAACAGCATTTTCTTCAAGTTTAACCTGAACTTTGGCCCGTGCCTCTTCAGCTTTCTTCATCTCATCGATATCCACTGTGTAGGCACGTATTTTCTGGGTTTCGGGAACAAGATAAAAGGTTTCATGATACCAGTGGTCAGCAACTTTTACTTCTCTCCCAAAAACTTTTTTTGTTTCTCCTACAAATTTTTTGGCAATAGCATGCCAATCAGAAAGAAAAGGATGTCTAAGACCTAAATTTTCAAAATCTGGAAAGAGTATTTTTGTTGCTGGATTAGAATAGGTCAGTTTTCCGCTAAAATCAGCTTCGAATATTGCATTAGGATTGAGAGTTGGAAATGATGCTAAACGCTCAATTTCTTTTTCAGCTCTTTTGCGCTCTGTAATGTTTCGGGCAACGTGTACCGAACCAGTTACGCGTCCCTGTTCATCTTTGATAGGAGTTGTACTGACTAAGAAGTAGCCTCCAAGACTGGGCGCGTAGACTTCCGCAATATGTTCTTTGCCGTCTTCCAAGGTCTTGGCATGAGGACAAAATTCTGGTGGAATATCCGTTCCATGAACACATTTGTAGCAGCTTAATCCGATAGCTTCTTGCGAGGTAAAACCAAGTTGCTTTGCCATAGCTCTGTTAGCTCGCACGATTTTGTGTTTTTTATCCAATATTGCGATAAAGTCTGGAATGGTGTCAAATGTGCGCTCCCAATCGTTTCTTGCTCTTCGAAGCGCCTGTTCAGCTTTTTTGCGTTCAGTTATATCCTCAAAAAGTGCAACGAAGTAACCTTTTTCTGGGCAATATGCTGACACGTTATACCATTTACCAAGCGGTTCAGCGAAATTTTCAAACTGAATTGATTCACAAGTCAACGCAACTTTACCGTAAATGCCTATCCAATCTGCAGGGTCATTCTCTATGCCCTTCAGAACTTCAGTCACTCGTTTTCCAATAATCTTATCTCTTTGCAAGCCAGTCATTATCTCAAAAGCAGGGTTAACTTCCAAAAAAATATAGTCAACTGGTTTACCGTTTTGGTCAACTACAATTTTGTGATAGGAAAAACCGTCGAGCATTCTATCAAAAAACATGTTAAACTGTTTCCCATCGACGCTGAGAGCTTTTGACAATGCATTGGATAAAGAATCTATGGGCAAGTTAAACACCGTACTTTCTGAAATTTAGGTTCTACGGGTATAAAAAAGTTCATTTCACGGAAAAGTTGCTCTAAGAAAATACTTATGGATGTAGATAAGAAAATATCCACATGGACCATCGACATATAAGTTGTCAGCTTAAGAAACAAAGTGTTGACACTTTTGATATTAGTCTTTCAAAATTCTACGAAGATAATTCTTAAATCGTTAAACTGCATTCACAAACATCTTAAGGTGTAAAAAATTGGCACAACCACCAAGTTACAAAACAGTTTTTGTTTTTTTAGACACAGACAAATATTGTAGCCCATTTGATATGCTAGTAGCTATTGACGCTTTCCCAGACTCAATGATATTCAAATACGAAAACGTAACCGCTGAAGACGCCCCCAAAATAGTTTTTGACTTACTCTTTCCGCGTGGACCAGAGGGAGCAAAACACACAAAAATTTTCATCAACGGAAGCAACTTCGAAATGGTTGAGAAAGTAGTCGAAGCAACTCAGAAAGCTATGAAGTCAGCCCCATGGGGAAACAGCATAATCGTTGACCCACGAGGAGGATACTCAACAGCCGCAGCAGCAGTAGCAAAAACTTTCGGAGCAGCCATGGAGAAAGGTTTCGGCACATTGGAAGGCAAAAAAGTCACAGTACTCGCAGGAACAGGACCAGTCGGACAAACAGCCGCAAGAATCTATGCAGCCGAAAAAGCAAACGTAACCATCACATCCCGCACAATGGCAAAAGGACAAGCGGTCGCTGAAAAAATCAACCAAGAAGTCGGCGCACAAAGAGTCAAAGTTGTCGAAGTAGCAAAACCAGAACAAACAGCAGACGCCGTCAAAGACGCGGAAATCATACTTTCAGCAGGCGCAGGCGGAATACAACTCCTGTCACAATCACAAATTGGTGCATCCTGCAAAATCGTTGCCGACATCAACGCTATCAAACCCTTAGGCGTGGAAGGCTTAGGCTCAAATGATGATGGCATAGAAATTAAACCAGGTGTTTATGGCATAGGCGCATTAGCTATCGGCAAACTCAAAATTAAGACAGAGACAGAAATGATAAAACGGGCAACCAACGAGCCGCAGGGATTATTTGATTACTCAATCGCCTATACCATTGCTAAAGACGCAATCTTGAAAAAGCTTGCAAAGGCAGCTGCTAAATAAAACAGCTATTTTCTCACTTTTTTGCTCTTTACTTAAACCATTTTTTTCTTCGCTTTTAGATTCAGACAGATTTTTTGAAAAAAGGAAGTGTTAGAAGGCGCCAGCGATTCTGTTACAGGCTTCAATTACACGTTCCTTGGGCTGTGTAAACGTCATTCTCGCATAACCTTCGCCAAACTTGCCAAAACCGATACCCGGCGTCACTGCTACACCAACGTCAAGCAGTTTGGTAGCGAATTGCATTGAATCGCCTTTGCAGTTAACCCAAACGTAAAAGGTTGCTTTGGGCTTGTCGCATTTGTAGCCAATCTTGCAGAGTGTTTCAACAAGTAAGTCGCGGCGTTCCTGGAGAATTTGATTGTTTTTCTTTAGGAACTCTGGTTTGTCGTTGCTTGTGTAGGTTGCTAAGGCTTTGACGGCGACTTTCTGAGTGTAAACTGGGGGTCCAGAATCGATCTGTGACTTGATTTTTGTTAATCCGCTTATAAGCTGCTTGTTGCCTACAGCGAAGCCGATGCGATCGCCAGTCATGTTGAAAGTTTTTGAAAGGGAATGGAATTCAACTGCAACATCTGTTGCGCCGTCAACTTCCAAAATGCTGGGTGCTTGATAGCCGTCGTAAGTGATTTCTGAGTAGGCATTATCATAACAAAGGATTATGTTATTGTCTTTGGCGAAGTCAACGGCTTCTTTGAGGAATCGAATGTCGATTGTTGCTGCTGTCGGGTTGTTTGGATAGTTGAGAAACATCATCTTAATGCCCTTTGCATTTACAGCGTCAAAATTTGGCTTAAAACCGGTTTCCTCAAGCAGAGGCAAAGAAACTGGATTGCCGTCACAAAGAATGGTGCTACCGTTAGCGTAAACTGGGTAAGCTGGATTAGGCACCAATACTTTGTCTCTCGGATTTATGAAAGCTCGGGCAATATTTGCAATGCCTTCTTTTGAGCCCAAAAGAGCAATTACTTGGTCTTGTTGAAGGTCAACATTGAAGCGATTCTTGTACCATGCTGCAACTGCTTCGCGGAAGTCTGGTTCGCCTTGGCTAAATGAATAATTATGGTTTTTTATGTTAGCTACTTCTTCTTTTAGCGCTTCTATGATGAATTGAGGAGGAGGGAGGTCAGGGTCACCGATGCTTAACGAAATCAGGTCGATGCCTTGTGCTTTCTTTTCTTTAATGATTTTCTCTATTTCTGCGAATAAGTATGGAGGTAATCGCTTTATTCGATTTGCAGATTCAAAGGTCATTTTATTGTTCTCCAAATAGGGTTGCTTCAAAAACTTTTTCAGCTGCTCCGCTCAAAAACAAGTTTTCAGCAACTTCCACTCGCAAATCGCCACCAAGCACATGTACTGTAACTTTGTTTCCAACTTTTCCAAGCTTGTTTGCAGCTGCAACAGCAGCGCAGGTTCCGGTACCGCACGCTAGAGTTTCTCCGCAGCCACGTTCCCAAACACGGACTCTAAGCTCGTTTTGGTTTACGACTTGTGCGAAGCCGACGTTGGTTCGATTTGGAAAAGCCGTGTGATTCTCAATTTTCGAGCCGACCTTCTCGACTGGAAAATCGTTTACATCTTCGACGAATATTATGCAGTGCGGATTTCCCATTGAGAGGCAAGTTACTTTGAATATTTCACTCTCTACTTCTAATTTTTCGTTGATGCAAGTGCCTTGTCCAATCATAGGAAGAGACTTTCGTTCCCAATTTGGCGCACCCATATCCACTTTAACATCTGTGACTTCTTTGCCGTTTAGGGTCAACCAAACGTGTTTTAAACCAGATAGCGTCTCGACCATGAACTCCGGCTTAACTACGATGCCATTTTCATAACAGTACTTGACAAAACATCTTATCCCGTTGCCACACATTTCTGCTTCGCTACCATCAGCGTTGAAGATCCTCATCTTAGCATCAGCTACTTTGGAGTTGGAAACAAGCAATAGACCGTCTGCTCCAATCGAAAAGCGTCGTTCACAAAGCCGCTTAGCTAGATCCTCAGCCCGATTACCGCTAATCCCTTCGTCTCGGTTGTCGACCACTATGTAATCATTGCCTAAACCATGCATCTTCCAAAAACGCATAAGTCACTCTGCCGCCTGTTGATTGCTCGTTAAATTATCAAGTTTTTCCCGTTCCCTAATCACGAAAGACTTGCCTTGCCTAATCAGAACTTCTGCAGCTTTTGGTCTTGCATTGTACTGTGAGCTCATGCTGAAACCGTATGCCCCAGCGTTCAAGACTGCCAACAAGTCACCTTCCTCAATAACTGGTAGCATCCGGTCTTTTGCTAAGGCATCGCCTGACTCACAGATTGGCCCTACCACATCATAGGTTTCCTTATCTGCTGCTCCAAGCTTGTTGGCAACCAATATGGGATGGTAGGAACCGTACATAGTTGGTCTAATTAGTGTGTTGAAGCCTGCATCCACACCTACGAACTTCTTTGAAGGCGTCACTTTTACTGTGTTAACAGTTGTTAGCAAAATGCTTGCGTCGCAGACTAAGTATCTGCCTGGTTCAATGCACAGAAACGGCTTTCCAAGTCCATATTCAGCAACCTTAGTCTTGAATGGCGCAACCACTTTGTTGGCGAATTCTGATAAATCAAAGTCTTTATCTTCCGGCTTGTAAGGAACACCAAAGCCACCGCCTATATCAATAAATTCAAAGTCTACTCCTACTTCGTCATGAACACGCTTAGCAATACTCAACAGCTTTTCCACGGCTAAAGTGTAAGGTTCAACTTCAAGAATACCTGAACCGATGTGCATTTGAATGCCGAAACGTTCAACCCTGGCTCTTTTTGCAATCGCATAAGCCTGAATTACTTCTTCTTCGCAAAGTCCAAATTTCGAGTCGTGACCTGCAGTTATGCAATGACTATGATGCCCTGCACCAATTTCAGGATTAACACGCACTGATACAATTTGTGGCACGGCAACCTTTAGCAATCGATCTAACTCGGACTGTGAATCAATGTTTACAGTGACATTTGCATCTGCCAGCATTTTTAATTCATCGTTTCGGACACTGGTTCCAGTGAACATTATGCGGTCTTGAGTATATCCACTGATTAAGCCCATGAATACTTCTCCAGGACTAACCGTGTCTAAATATGCACCTTGTGACTGCAAAATCTTTAGCACTGTAAGGTTAGAATTTGCTTTTGCAGCATAATAGACCCGGACGTATTTGTAGTTGCGGATTAAAGCGTCATGAATCCGATTGTAATTGTCCCTAATGCGTTTCTCGCTTACCACATACAAAGGAGTATCATATTTTTGAGCTAAATCTTTGACTGAACATCCATCAAAGAACAAGCATCCTTTCCGCTCCTCCAACGGTTCACGAAGCTTCCTATTTTTAACCATACTTGTTTACACCCACGTTATGTCGGATTAGAATAGTTTAAGCTAAACCTTTAGCTACAAAGAGCTCAGCACTTAAAACTCCGGCGCCTGCACCGCCACGAACTGTATTATGCCCAAGACACATGTATTTAAAAGTCATAATTGGATCTTTGCGTATTCTGCCAACTACAACACTCATTCCGCAGCCGGTATCACGATCAAAGCGTGGCTGAGGCCTGTTTTTCTCATGCCGAACCACAATTGGGTTAAGTGGGGCAGAAGGCAACTTGAGCTTTTGCGGTTCACCGCTAAAGTTGGCAAAAGCACCTTCTATTTCCTCTATTGACGGATCTTCTGAGAGCTTTACGAAGACTGATTCTAAATGTCCATCTTTTACGTGAACTCTGTTGCAGCTTGCACTAAGCTTGAACTCAGCATTCTTGATCGCCATGCCGTTGAAGTTACCAAGTATCTTTAGAGCTTCCGCCTCCATCTTCTCTTCCTCCCCTGAAATAAAGGGAACCACATTATCGATTATGTCTAATGAGGGTACACCTGGGTATCCTGCTCCGCTTAACGCTTGCATAGTTGATACAATGATTTCCTTTAAGCCAAACTGTATCAAAGGCTTAAGAGTAACCGCAAGTTGAATTGTACTGCAGTTGGGGTCTGTTGTAATGAAGCCTTTCCAACCCCTTAGTTTTTGCTGAATCTTTATCAAATTAGCGTGATCTGGGTTAATTTCTGGAATAAGTAACGGAACATCTTTTTCCATTCTATGAGCGCTTGCCTTGCTAAAAACTGGATAAAGCGCTGCAAACTCTGATTCAACTGGACCCGCTAAGTCTCCTGGCAACGATGAAAACACTAGATCAACATCCCCTGCCTTCTCTACTGATACAACGTCAGCGTTTGTTACGTGCATTTCGGCAATTTCTTTAGGTAAATTTGACTCCATAACCCAATTGCAAGCATCTCCATATTTTTTGCCTGCTGATCGCTCTGAAGCAGCAAGCACTTCAATTTGGAACCATGGGTGCCCCTGCAGGAGTTGAATGTACCGCTGACCAACAGCTCCGGTTGCTCCTAATATTGCGACTTTACGCTTTATTGTCATTGTTTGTTTCTTCCTTTGCCCTTTTGATCTGGTTGTCGTTGATAAAAAAGTTAATGGTTGATTTACAGGTTAAGATAAACCTAAGACATCTGCCATGTTGAACACTTTAAGCTCTTTTTTATTGCTCAACCATTCGGCTGCGTAAACTGCTCCTTGCGCAAAGACGTTACGTGAGAACGCTATGTGCTCTATTTTAAGCATCTCGTAAGGGCCTGCAACGATTAAGTCATGAATTCCTGGAACTCCGCCAACACGTATTGCCATCGATTCGAGTTCGTTTGGTTGCCGCGGGTTAATACCTTCTCTCCCTGAAACGATTTTTGAGTAGCCACGAGTTTTTGATATTATTTGCTCAAGCTTCTTAGCTGTCCCACTCGGAGCATCTTTCTTCCCTGTATGGTGGATTTCGCTTAAACTGAAATCGTACCCTGTAGGAAATGCTTTCAAAGCTTCTGCCAATTTGAAGAGTATGTTGACACCTACAGAATAGTTTGGTGAGAATACTGCCGGTACTTTGTCTGTCATAGCAGCTACGACTTGGCGGTTTTGCTCTGATGTAAAACCTGTGGTTCCGAGGATTATGCGTTTTCCAAGATTCGCTACCGTAGGGATGTTAATTACTTCGGCGTCAGGCGTTGTGAAGCTTACATACGTATCTGAAGTTTGGACAGCTTCACTTAGTCTGTTGGAACTCATGATTTGTGTGTCGGAATTAGCTATACCAAGTTCTCGCAGGGTCTTGCCTATGCTAGGACTGTTTGGAGCGTCTATTGCACCAGCGATTTGATGTCCCTTCGCGGTTGCTTCAGTTATGATAGCGTTACCCATTCTACCTGCGGCGCCTGCTACACACAATTTAAGCATAATAGAGCCCCTCCAGATACTTTGTATTATATAATCGATCCTTTATGTCAACGTTAAAGTAGTCGGCGACAGGCTGAAGAATTTCTGGATTTGTCTCAAATACTTTTCTAGCGTTTGTAAGGACGACCTCTAATCCAGAACGCGTCATCTTTCCCAAAGGTTGCCTACATGGACCCGACGGCATGCCAAGTACGTTCATCAATGTCTTGTACGCCAGTGGATTTCTTGCCTTGCAAGCAACTGGACCGTAGGGCGTCTGTTCTTGGGTTTTTACAGTAACTAAGCTAAAGAGCGGCTGGAGAGCTTGAGAGATTACACTGGCTGCTTCCTCGTTTCCATCCTGCAAGTAATGCACCATATCCACGACCGCATTTGGAACGACATTGGAAACAACTGAGATTACTCCGCTAGCAGAAATGTCAGGCGAAATCATCATGGTGTAGGTCTTATCATCATCGCCTGAGAGAATATCGAAATCTTCTCCACAGAGTTGCCGAGTTAACTCCATGTTCTTTAGATCGCCTGTAGCTTCTTTCACACAGCGAACGTTTGGGTATTGGTAATGAATCGCTGCAAGGTCTTGAGGGTAAAGCTGAGTTCCAGTTCTACCTGGGATAATGTAGGGAATTACTTGAGTTTCAGTGAATTGTCTCGCGATTGGTTCGATGTATTCTCGGCGTATTTCTAGAGAGCTCGGCCCATTGTAATATGGATCTACAAGTAAAACGCATTTTATACCTAGGTGCTGGGCGTGTTCTGTTCCTTCAATTGCTTCTTGTGTCGAGTTGCTTCCTGTCCCAGCTATAGTTAAGCAACGTGCGCCTATGTAGTCATGAGTTTTTTCGATTACCTGGTTGTGTTCATGCCAGTCTAAGGTAGGGCTTTCGCCAGTTGTGCCGACAGCTAATATGCCTTTTACGCCTTCTTCTATTTGAAAATTCACCAGTTGACGTAAACCTTCGTAATCGACTTGACGATTACTGGTCATTGGAGTTATTAGTGCAGTATAACAACCGCTAAATGTCACCATTATTAATTCCTCATTTATTGGAAGCAACATGCATAGCTTTGTATTTAAGTATTACGTTTAACATAGTTTTTTTACTAAAAACGAAAAAATATTACATAAATTTCAGATAAATTCAGACTTGAACCAATGCTTTTCGTAAGAAACCAATTAAAAAACTTGGCTTAACATTCTAACGGCACAACATAATAAGACGTAAAAACATCATCGTAGCCAATGTAAAGCCCTCGCAAAAAAGCAATTGCATCCTCAAGAACCAGCGCAGATGGAATAACCAACCTGAAATTATCCAACCGCACAACTTCGGTCAACTTTCCAGTTTCTTTTTTCAGAATTTTCATTCTTAAAACTTTGCGCCCTGAAAGAAAGACTGCAAACTCACCATAGAGAGAACTGCCTTTTCGAACTTCGATGGATTTTTTTCCAGATTTTAGCCATTCAAATGGCTCTTTCTTCGTACGGAAAAGTGGCACGTTTAAACCTGAAATTTTAGAGTCACTTGCCTAAGAAATAAACTTTAGCAAGAAAAGCGAATAACTAAATTGTATGGAATAGGAAAAAATGGGTTGAAACTGAGAAAAACTTTGGTTTACCCTTTGCCTTTCTCTTCTTTACCGAAGTACTTGGTCCATTTTAGTTTGCGTGCATCTCGTTTAAATTGCAATGAGCTTTTCTTGCATTTGCCGGAATCGAACCATAGAATTGATCCATCGTTTTTGACGAACATCATGCCTGTGCCAGCTGGGAAATCAGCACCACAGAATGAGCATTTACGGTTTTTTGGCATGATAATTTTTCTCCTTTATGTTATCTTGTGATTTTCTTTGCTTCTCTTTCTGTTTCTCGCAGCATTAGGATATCTTGAACGCGAACTGGTCCTTTAACGTTGCGTGTTATGATTCTGCCTTTGTCTTTGCCTTCCATTATGCGAACTCGAACCTGTGTGATTTCGCCTGTTACGCCAGTTCGACCTATAACCTGAATAACTTCTGATGGAATAAGCTCTTCTGCTGCTTCTTTACTCATTACTGAGTTCCTCGTTTGACCTGGTCAATTCGCGTGACTATTTCTCTGATTAATCCTGCGGCTTCTCCTTCTTTGAGAATGCATGCTGCTGCACACGGAACGTCGATACCTATGGAGGTGCCTATCTTGTCTTTGCTTGGAACGAATACGTATGGAATTTTTCTTTCTTCACAGAGAAGCGGTAAATGCGCCACCACTTCCGGTGGATCTACATCTTCAGCTATAATAACTAGTTTCGCTATTGATCGTTCAACAGCTTTTGTAGCTTCGTTTGTTCCTTTCCTAACTACTCCTGATTTAGAAGCAATGGTTAGGGCTTCATAGGCTGCATCTACGATTTCTTTCGGTACTTCATATTTTACATAGAATGGTTTGGACATATTAGCCTCACCCTTTTAAGGCACAGTCTTATCCACACTTCTTGTTTAAGAAGCTTTCTGCTCAGAAAGGTTAGTCTAAACTTACGGCTTTTAAAGCTCTTAGAAAGCTTTAAATAAGCTACTACGGCATCGTACATGTTTTTCGAGAGGGGAATGGGCGTTTGCAAAAATTGGGCAGGGTGCGGGCGTTAACTCCATCTAAAAACATGATTGTAAAGAGTGAACAAGCGCCTAGAATTGGCTCAGAAGTTATTGATGAGAACTTAAATGTTGTCGGTAAAGTTTTTGATATTATAGGTCCAGTGTCGGCTCCTTATGCGGTTGTTAAACCAACAATTAGGGAACCTGCTAAACTATTGAATAAACCGGTGTACTTGCTCCTCTCGAAAACGACACGGAGCAAAAAATAAATGAGTAGAGACAGCAAGCTTGAAACAGACCAATCTGTAAAAACAGAACCAGCAAAGATACAATCTTGCCCTGAATGCGGCAGCACCCGACTTATGCGCGATTACGAATGCGCCGAAATAGTATGTATGGACTGCGGGTTCGTTGTCGCAGCCAAAATAGCTGACCGAGGACCTGAATGGAGAGCTTTTGATGATGAACAAAGATCAAAGCGAACCAGAGTTGGAGCACCCTTAACATATACGATCCACGATAAGGGGTTATCAACAACTATCGATTGGCATGACCGCGACATCTATGGTAAAAGCCTCTCGCCAGGACAGAAAGCTCAAGTTTATCGCCTTAGAAAATGGCAAAGGCGCATCAGGGTTTCAGACGCAACAGAGCGGAATCTGGCATTTGCTCTCTCTGAAATTACAAAAATTTCGAACAATTTGAATCTTCCAAAAAATATTCTTGAAACAGCCTCAGTAATTTATCGAAAAGCCGTAAAAGAACGCCTAATCAGAGGTAGGTCAATTCAGGGCGTAACTTCAGCAGCAATTTATTTGGCATGCAGGCAATGTGGCTTACCTCGAACCTTGGACGAAATCGCTCAGTCGTCAACAGTAAATAAGAAAGAAGTTGGTAGAAGCTACCGTTTTCTCATCAGAGAATTAAACTATTCTATTCCACCGCTCAGACCAAGTCAGTACATAACAAAGTTCTCGAACCAGCTGACGATGCAGGGAAAAGTTGAAGAAATTGCTCACAAAATCTTGGCGGCTGCAAAAGAACTTAAACTTACATCAGGTCGAGGACCAACGGGCATTGCTGCAGCAGCAAGTTACGTAGCATCTGTTTTAACCGGCGAGAGAAAGACGCAAAGAGAAATCGCCGAGATTGCGCAGGTCACTGAGGTCACCATTCGGAATAGGTACAAGGAACTTGTAGAACGATTAATGTTCCAAATAAGCATTTAATTTCCGTCCTGTACTCTGCTAATCAGGTCCATGACAAATGGCTAATTCAGACATGATGAAAACAGAAGCACCAAAATTAGAAGAGTTAATTACTGAGCTTAAGGAAATTCAGACAGGGTTTCAACGGAATTTATCTATTTTACACCAAACAATAGAAACCCTTGATTCAAAACCTGAATTATTAAATGGCCTTGAACTTTTTGAGAAAGATGCAGAATCCCGAGCCAGTAATTTGGAAGCAGAGGTAAAGCAGCTTCGTGAACAACTTGAAATCATTAAAGAGATTTTAGGGTTAAATACGAAAAAATCTCCTGTTGAATATTAGAAAGACACAGGTATTTTTTTAAGCACCTTATTAACTATGCTATTCTATGCCCTATAGATTCATTTTTGACCTTTCCAAGGTTCCGCGATTCTTCTTCACAGAAATTGCGACCGTTAGTTACCAGAAGGGCATGCATAAAAGCCTGCTTGATAAGCTTCAAAGCCTCATCATTAAATTTAGAATTGAAGAGGCTACTGGGCTAAACATTAATGACGCAATAGTTCTGCTTCAGGATTTTATTGATGTACAAGCGGTTAATATGATTGAGCGAAATAAATTCTTGCAGACCAAGAAAAGAGCTCTTTTCCTGCCTCACTGCTCTCGAAAATATTTAGACAACCGATGTAAAGCTTCGTTTAACTCAGATATTCCATCATATACATGTGCACACTGTTCAGAAGACTGCTTAGTGAACCAATCTAGCCGGCTAGCCAAAACAAAAGGTTATGACGTTTATATTGTACCAGGCGGTTCGTGTATTCCTAAAATTTTGAAAAACACCAGGTATGAGGGCGTAGTAGGTGTCGCTTGCGGCGAAGAAATCAAGCTATTTGGACCGTTTCTGAATAGTATCGGTCTTGCAGGCCAAGCGATACCGTTGATTAAGAATGGCTGTGCAAACACTGTTTTCAACATGGAAACACTCGTAAATGCGCTATAGTCGTCATTGACTGACTGCTCATCAAGAAAGCGAGACCTTGCAAAGCGTCTAATTTTAACTCTTGAAACATTGTAACTTGAAGTAAATTACTGTTAAAAGCAAAAACAAAAAAGCATATTTGCGAAAAAGAGAGATTCACCATTAATCAATACATCATAGTTTGTTGTAAGTTATGCAAATAATGTAACATGTGATTGTCGAAAATTGTGGCGAGGGATAGTAGTACTATTCTACTAATAACTCACAAGTTAAATTTACTTCACTATTTCTCGTTTCTTCCAGCGCAGGTTCTTGCCCTTACACTTTCTGCATTTTAAGGCGGTTTCAGCATTGCGTGCGCCGCAGTCTCTGCAGATTTTCATGTACAACCTGTGCTTCTGTGCTATGGCTTTTTTAACTGGATCTAATATTGGCATTTTATTAACCTTCCATTTTGGCTAACTCTTTGATGGTTAAGTATCAAATATACCTTTTGTCTAAACTTTACACTTTACAAAAACTGAGCTAAAACGCCTAACAAACAATTTGATTGGGGCTGACGCTCGCAGCAACTGAGGTTTTATTCAAACTCATATTTCTATGATATCCCAAATCAACATGTATTGTTTTATTTTGAAATAAATTAAGAAATAGGTTTTAGATTTCCTCGATAGTGACATAAGAACGTGTATCTTCAATCCCATCTATGTTGTAGAGTTTTTTTAGAACGTCATCAAGATTGTCACGTTCAACAATAATTAAAGCATCTACTTCGCCAGCGATACGGAAAGCCCTCGAAACAGCGAGCTCGCGAATCTGATCGTAAACATGAATTCTTTTGATTGGCGCGACTTTGAGAAGGATAAATGCTGGTGTAGTTGAAACACCAAGAGCACTCAAGCCCTTATCAGTGACATCAATAAAACCTCTACCAGTTCGGATGTATCCACGGTTTTTGAGTTTGCGCAAATGAACGTTTAACGCTTGTCTACTTACTCCTAATTGGCTTGATAACTCGTCTTGTTTAACTCTCAGGGTGTAGGTGTTTGTTGATTTTCCCTTCTCATAAAGTGTTTTTAAGAGTTGTATTGAACGTTTAGTTAATGGTTCCAAATTGGTCACTTTTGTTGTGTTTTGTTAACTTAAACCTTTACAATAGTGAGGGTTGCTTAATAATTTGATGCTGAGTAGTTTTAAGAATAATAATCTGAAATAAAATTCAGTATTCTGTAACCAAAAAATATTTTAGGGAACTATTTTTGAGCGAGTTGCAAATGTTCAGTCAGAACGTTAAGGTTATACCACAATGTATTTATTTTTAAAAAAATCTTTACTGAAGCCACTTAAAAAGTAAACTAGGAGTGAAGCGAAGGCGTGACGGAAGGCAATGCAGTCTTAATCGGCAAAAAACCGATAATGAACTATGTCCTCGCCTGCATAACTTTCTTTCATGGCGGAGCAAAAGAAGTAAGCATAAAAGCACGCGGCAGATCAATAAGTCGAGCAATAGATGTGGCCGAAGTTGTCAGACACAGATTCCTTCCTGATGCAAAAATCAAAAGCATCAGCATCGGAACAGATCAGTTTCAGCCTCAAGAAGAAGGGGACGCAACAACTAACGTAAGCACAATAGAAATAACATTGACAAGGCAAACCACGAAGTAGCTGAACTCCAAGCTTTGCAGGAAAAACGACCAACAAAATGAAAACGGAACTATGCAGTTTCTGCTTAAAAAGTGGCATTCTATGCCAAAAATGTTCATCTAAAGTTAAGTCTGGCGAAATCAGTGATTTAGACTTAAAAATAGCCCGTTTAATGCTTTCGCTGGAAGAGAAATATCCTTCCCTGCAAAACGTCTGCTTTTACAAAGCAGTTGATGTAGAAAAAACCTTAGCCATTATAGTTGGACATGGGGATGTACCGAAACTTTTAGGTTACAGCGGCAAAATAATCAAAACCATAGGTGACGAGACAGGCAAGAACGTGAAGGTTTTAGAGAATGGTGTTGATGACCGCAAATTCCTAGAAGACCTATTCATACCCTTCAGTATACTAACAATCAACACTATTTGGCTTCCAGACGGAACTACTGAAACCCGAGTTATCCTTAAGAGGAAACGCGGCGCGCAATTGCCTTTTGACCTTAAGGCTTTAAAGGAAATCGCCAGTAAAGTGCGTAAAATGTCCTTACGCGTTGAAATTGCAGATTAAGGATTAGCGATAAACCATGAACTTGGACTCTTTTGGTGAATGGACTAGAACTCACTATACCAATAGCGTAACATCTGAAGTTGACGGTCAAGAAGTCACTCTTTTTGGATGGGTTCAAGAAATCCGCGATTTAGGCGGAATCCGCTTCATTATACTTCAGGATCGCGAAGGAACTATTCAAATAACCATTCCTAAAAAAAGAATCGCACCTGAAGTTTTAGCCAAATCGGATTTGCTTCAGAAAAGATTCAGTCTAGCAGTTAAAGGCAATGTTAAAAAAACTAATATGACGCCAAGAGGCGTAGAAGTAATCCCCAGCGCTATCAAAATCTTAAACACAGCCATCGAAGCATTGCCGATAGACATCACAGGTAAAACTCCCGCCAATATTGAGGCTCGTTTAGATGCAAGAGCTCTGGATTTGACACAGGATAAAGTGTTAGCAGCCTTCAAAATACAGCATACAGCTCTTAACGCGATCAGAAACTACCTGTTTGAGAAGGGATTTTTGGAAGTTCACACACCACGCATAATTGCCTCAGCAACTGAGGGCGGTGCAGAACTTTTCTCAGTTAAATATTTTGACCAAAAAGCGTACCTTGCCCAAAGTCCACAGCTCTACAAAGAAGAATTGACTTTAAGTTTTGAGAAAGTGTTTGAGGTGGGTCCATTCTTTAGAGCTGAAGAATCTCATACTCGCAGGCACCTTAGCGAGTTCACATCTATAGATATTGAACAGGCTTTTGCCAATGCCCAAGATGTTATGGCGCTTCTGGAACAAGTCATACACCACGCCTGCGTTACGGTGAGGGAGAAGTGCTCAGCTGAGCTCTCGCTGCTCAAATATAAATTTGAAGTCCCCGTGATTCCGTTCAAACGTTTAACCTACACCCAAGTTCTCGAAGACCTCAAAGGGCAAGGTGTAACCATTCCATGGGGTGAAGACATTCCCACAGAAGCCTTCCGAGAACTCGCCAAACTCTACCCATTCTTCTACTTCATAACCGACTGGCCAACCCACGCAAAAGCGTTCTACATTAAACCATGCGATGACAAACCTGAAGTCTGCGAAGGTTTCGACTTGATGTGGCGATACATTGAACTCGTGTCGGGCGGAACAAGAATTAGCCAAAAAGAACAGTTAATGCAAAGAATGACAGAAAAGGGACTTAACCCTGAATCCTTCAAATATCACCTACAAGCCTTCGACTACGGCATGCCGCCTCACGCGGGCTGGGCAATCGGGCTTGAACGGCTAACAATGATTTTGACCGGAAAAAAGAACATCCGAGAAGTAACGCTTTACCCGCGGGATCGAGTAAGGCTAACCCCTTAGATCAAGTTCAGCGTCTAGGTTTTTGAAATCCGCACTCCTTAATGTAATTTAAGATTTTGATTTGAAGTTTTTTCTTCAATTTTGGTGCTATTTCATTTTTAAATTGGCTTGGAATGGGTTTGGATTGGCGAAAGCTTGATGAAGGCGGCGTTCTGTGGTTTCCTTTCATGTGAACGAAGATGTTTGGCGCTTTCTTCCCTTGGCCATAAAGCGCAAGAACTGGATCTCTATAGCTGACGCTATCTTGCGAGCAAGCCGAAATAATTTCATCAGCATTAACAGAAGCGCACACTGGAGCACTAACAAATTAGTTTATCTGTTGCTTAGAAGTGCCGCCACCAACAGTGATAGTAAAGTTAAATGAATTTTTAGTGTTCATAGCCGCTTGAATATAAAGCATTCTTTGCTCTATAGTTGGATGGGTATGAGGAATTAATTTAGAAAGCCAACTTGTTTTTTGTGGACTTAGCCTCGCTAGGGCAGATATCATGGCAGCTCCATTAACAAACTCGACGGCACTAAGGTCAGATTCAGTTTCTTGTTTTCTAAACCATTTAGCGTTAACATAATACGAACAAAACAAAAACAAAATGAAAGACATAACCACTGCCGATGCAGTAAACAGAAATGAGGCAGAGTTAACAAAAAACAGGTAACCTATCACAACAGCAAGCACTGCAGAGGGAAGAACCGTTCGAGGCAACCTCTTTGCAACATGCTTTTTTGCTATGTGATTAAATTCGTGGGCACCAATAGCGAGGACCTCATCAAGCGAAAGCATTTGGTAATAATTTGAGTTAAAGACGAGCGCGTCAGAGTAGGCTAAGCAAGGGATGGGAAGAATACTCGATTTGTAATAGCGGTGGAACCTATCTTTTTTGAGGATTGAAGTTGCTTTCATACTCTCTGCTAGCGTGTCAAGTGCTTGCATTTCAAAGGGTTGTGCTCTGAGCAGCCACACCATAATGGAGCTAATCAATCCCATTTTCCATCATCCAAACGATTGATGGTTACAATATAAGGGTTTGACTTTTAAGAGCGTGCGTGTATTACATGCGCTTGCTCAACAATTAATGATTTCTGCAATTGCGTTATGACTCCTTATTGATGTCCGCGGAAGCTTTATCAGCAATATCGATTATTCAATATCGATTAATCGATATCAACAAGATGATAAAATGAACGAAAAAACTGAACATCCCGACTTCCGAAATAATAAAGGGACAAAAAAGATGAAAATCATGGGATTTAGCGCAAGTCCTCACAAAGAAGGCAATACCGCCTGGATAGTAAACAAAATACTCGAAGGTGCGAAAGAACAGGGCGCCGAAACACAATCATGGTATTTCAGCGATCTTGATATCAAACCGTGCCAGGGCTGCTTAGGCTGCCACAAGGGCGACGGAGGTTGTATTATCAACGACGACATGCAGAAAATTTATGACGCGATTGAGCATGCCGACGCCATCGTTTTCGGCTCACCAATTTACATGGGTCAGATGAGTGCCCAGGCCAAGATATTCACCGACAGGTTGTTCGCACAAATCTCTCCGCGGTTCTCTCCGCACTTCAAAGAACGTGCAGTCAAAAGAAAGCTCATTCTTACTTTTAGTCAGGGTAATCCTGATTCCAGCATGTTCCAGCAATATATTGATTACACGAAACACATTTTTGAGATGCTGGAATTTGACGTCAAAGTGGTACCTGTTGTTGCCGGTACAAGAAATGGACCCGCACATGAAAGAAAAGAACTCGACATTGCTTTGAAGGCTGTCGGTTCATCGTTGGTTTCGGAACTTCAGAACGATTCCCGGAATAGTAAGGAGTAAAAAAGATGGAGCAACATGGGCATCACCATGGCTATGAGCACCACCGCAGACGTGGTGGCCTTAGAATATGGGTATTCTCAATACTTCGACAAGCACCAAAAAACGGCGCTGAAATAATGAACCAAATAGAGTTAGCCAGCCAAGGACATTGGCGACCATCACCAGGCTCAATCTACCCTCTGCTAGATGAACTCCAAAAAGGAGCAAGCATCATTAAGCGAGAAGATGGACGATATGAAATTACCGAAAAGGGCAAACAAGAATTCGAATGGCCCTACAAAATGCACTCACGGCAACCACGCACGGTAGAAGGTACCGTGGAAGAAATGAACAGCTTTCTCGCCTATCTTGAAGACCTAAAACGTATGGATCCCTCCAAGATCACAACAAACATCGATAAACTCAAAACTGTCAGAGACCGACTAACAGCTCTGGTTGACAAGAGCTAATTTTGCAAAACACCTTAATTTCAGTTTCTGAATCAAAGCCGTTGCAGTTTGAGTTTTCAAATGATAAACCTAAAAGTTATAACAAGATTAAAACTTCAATAGCAAAATGAGCCAAAGAACCAATGCTCCCTTGTCTTCAAGACCTGAAATAACTAATTGCCGAAAGTGCTGCGGCCGCTGTCCAGAGCTGCCCTTCGCTGCCTTCAGGAGCGCCAGTCGTTGGATCGTAATACTCGCCGAAGCCTTTGCGTTTAATCATAATGTTAACTGCGGCTTCAACTTCGTTTTCTGCTTGCAGTTTTCTTAATGCATCAATCACTCTTATCTCAACAAACGGCCAGATCGCTGAGTTTTGGTATTTGCCAACCCTATTTCTGAGAAATACGCCAAACGGTACTCGACATGTCCTGTACCATGTTGCAAGTGCCTTCTCTCGGTTGAATACGTAATATGGCATAATGTTTCTGTAGCCGAAAGATGTTTTTGCAACATCAAACCCCTTAAGAATACCTTCTGAAACTTTTTGAGAAGCTGTTCCATTGAGGATTGCTAAAGCGTTGCCAAGGCAGTCAAAGTGTCGATCTAGCTTTAGCTCATTTCCACTCCAATAAATGCTGTCCGCATACCAACCTAAATCTCCACAATAAAAGAGCTTGTTCACGTTTTCCTTAACCAAATTTGACGCCGACAAGTTTCCCTGCAATTCGTACATATCAGCCAACAGCATCTGGTTTGCCAAAAGGTACTTACCGATGTAAACTGGCATTGCATCCCTCCAATCCATGCCGGGAATAAATCTATGCGCATCCTGTTTATTCTCGATAAAGGCAATGCACAATTTCACCGATTCCAAATTTTCATCAAAAAACTCGTCACACCCGACGGATACGAGTTTTTGCATCCCAATGACAAACAAAATTTCTGCATCAGTTGAGCAGCGCTGATATCTTTGACGAATCACTTTGCTTACGCTGTAATCGATAACGGTCGGCATCTGTCCGCTACTGCGCTGCAACGCTATAAATTCTGACAAATGATTTTCAACATCTTTTTGGTATCCAAGTCGTAGAAGGGCATCTTCCGAGTAAACCAGGTCTCTAAGCCAAAGTTGACGATAAAGCTGGGTGCTGGCGTTGAAGCCTCGGTCTGTTCGGCATGCTTTTATTACTTTCCGAGCCTGTTTCTCCTTTTCCAGAACTTCTTCCGAATCAAAAGCTGTTTGCTTAGGCAAAGGCTTCCCTCTTTACAAGTTAGTTCTCAAAGAGCCTTTTTCACCTTAAAATTTTTTCCCATAAATAACCCAACAATCAACAGGGGCGCCACCAAGAGCACAGTTAATGCGCGTGAAATTTAAACGTGGGTTTAGATCTATCTCCCCGCCACGGTCATAAAAGTTCGATAGGGTAACCTGTTGGCTTGAGTTTTTTGTATTGTGTCTCTTCATCTGCTGTAACGCAGATTGTTTTTTTGTTTTCAGCGATGGCGACTGGCAAGGCGTCATAAAACGTTATTCGTCCCTCGTATGCTATCTCGCCTGTTCTACTTGTGAGGTTTTCGTTCAGGTGAATCACGTTCATACTGAGATTGAATAGTTGAGTAATGGCGGTTTTCCATTTCGCGGCATCGTAATCTGGTTTAAATCTTAAGGCATTACTAACCTCACAAATTAGAATTTCCGAGATTGCCAACTCAACCGTACCTTGTACGTACGAATCCAAGAATTTTAGTGCTTCATCCGATTTTGTTTCCGTGCTAAACCATTTGACCACAACTGAAGAATCTAACACTATGTCGCGGCGTCTCGCCATTTCCGTATCTCCTTAGCTCCATCCCATTCAACTTTGCTTTCTAATCGAAGGTTTTTGATTGCCTCAACAGCACACTGCATCTCTTCTCTACGCGCGGCGTCCTCAAACGCTTTTCTTGCAACATCGCTCCAGTTCACGCTTTTGCAGCGCTTCATACGCTCTTTTAGTTCTTCAGGGACTCTTACTGTAATGTTACTCATGCACATCACATATAGCACATGTTAATTGCACATTAAAGCTGCAAGCACAACATAAAAAACGTTTCCGCTCAAGAGCTACCAAAGGGCAGGATCCACTAGCCTCTTAAGTTGGGGTCGAGGCTTCAAATCTCGCCCAGCATGCCTCAGCATTTTCAGTTAACGTTAAAAGTTATTTCATTTTGTCTATTGGAATTGCGACCTTGCACTTCTTGAGTAGATCTGTGTCTTGTGTTACCAATTTCAGGTTTTGTTTTTCAGCCATGTAGGCATGCGAAGCATCGTAAAACGTTAGATTCCGTTCTATCGCAATTTCCAAAACGATAGCGACTGAATCAATCGCCATCTTCTTCAGGGGCGCCATCACCTCAGAAAAAATTGAGACAACCTTTCTGGGATTCTTGAGTTTTCCTTGCTTGTTCTCCCGCCAAAGCACATTGCCAACTTCGTACTCAGTTAGTGTGCTCACTGCACATTCCTCGACGTTGAAGGGAATACCTGAGATAAGCATAGGATAAAGTGCTGAGGTATCGATGAGGTATTTACATTTCTTGCCTTGTTGTTCTGACATCATCGATCCACTCTTCAGGTGTAACGTCCATGAGATCTTTGAGTTCTTTTGCTATTTTTTGCGCATTTTTTTTCTTCTCGGCTACGAGTTCCTCGAGGGTTTTCTCTACCGCCAGTTTTAAGTCGATTCCTAGCTTTTCAGCCTCAAGCTTCAAACTTTTCTTAACTCTTACAGATAGCACTTCGGTCACAGTTTCACCCGTATACACAATAATTAAAATGTATACATGTGATATTTAAAAATAATGTGAGCATCAACTTTTAAAAATGAGGGTTGAGGCTTCAAATCCCACCCCACCTGCCAAGGATAGTTGGCCAAGTAGAAAGTTTTCCGATTTCATTCAATTAAGCGAGATCAAAAAATTAAGACAGCAACGATTGGTGATGATTTAGCGTTTTGATTTTTCCAGTAACTCGTTTATGTATTGGTTGACTGTTTTGTCCTGAGTTTTTGCAACTCGTTTTATGGCGTCGTTAATGCCAGTTGAGTATTGCACTGCTTTCTTGGGTTTAGACACAAGTTCATTTGGCATGCCAACGTTTAAAGCGACTTTTCGAAGTACTAGTTTTCTTAATGTGTCTTCTTTTTGCTCCATTTTACATTCAAGGGGCAAACTCATAGCAAACTCGGCAAGGTCAAATGATGCAAAAGGCAAACGTAGTTGCACATCGAAGTAACTTGTGATTTTGAGGTCTCGTTCAAGATTGCTCTCAAAAATGTTAGCTACATCGTTAAACATTGTTTTTCGGACTTTTTCGCCGCCGTCTTTGCAATATTCTTTGACATAACGTTGGTAGCCCCCAAACAATTCGTCTGCTCCTTGACCCGCCAACATTACATTGAGACGGGCTTCAGATGCCTTCTGTGCAACCCAATAAAAAGGTAAACCCACACTGGCTTTAATCGGGTCAGCTTCCTCAATAAGAGCTACAACCTGAGCCAAAGTGTTTTCAACGTCAGAATCCTTGAACAAATCAACTTGAAGCGGCAAATTCAACAGTTCAGATGCTTTGATTGCTTCTTCGGTTTCAGGCCGGTTTTCAATGCTTACGTGGAGAAGCTGAACTTTCAATCCAAGTTTACTGGCTAAATAAGCCACTATGCTACTGTCTAATCCGCCTGAAAATGCTACAGCAACGTCTTTCACGCCATGTGTACGCCTTTTGATGGATTCTTCAAGTAGAGCTTGAAGTTTTTTGGCGGCATCTTCCAATGTTATTGCTGTAGGCTCATTGTATGTTAATGTTTTAACGGGTTTAAACTGGAATCCATCGCGATTCAAAAAACCGATATTACCAGGCGGAAAAGAAATGGGTTTTTCTAATCCCAGCAGCCATAACGCTTTTCTGTTTGTAGCGATGGCAGCAACGGTTTTATTTTCACCATAATAAAGCGGTTGAACTCCGACGGGGTCTCTTCCTGCCCCAATCATGCCCTCTTTAGCCATCAGAAAATCATAATCTCCATCTGAATTAGCTATTAACGTTTGCAGGAGGGCTTCGCAATGGAGCGGTTCCTTTGCAAGTTGTTCCATAACTGCGTTTTTTGGTATGGGCGCGTAGATTTTGCCTTCGAACATGAGTGCGGCATCATCTAACTGCAAAAATTCGTAGCCGCTTGATACTGCAGGTTTCGTTGAGACATAACCCATGGCTGTGGAAGACTCAATGCCTTGCCTGCTTAGGATGCCCGGGCTTTTTTCGAGAATAATTTTCTCCGGTGAGATTAATCCAAAATGGGATGGCTGTCTTCCGCTAAGGCTGTTGAGAACATCAAGAACTTGATCAACTACGTTATTTCCCTCTTTATCTAATACCGCAACTGCTGTTTTCATACCTTAAAACCTCAATACCAATATCAATGTTCTATACCATTGGTAAAACATTAATCTTTAATCTGTGTATCGTTAGACTTTGAGGAGAAACTGCTTGCCTATATTACCCATCGATACTGGTCGTTATGGAACGCCAGAAATGCTAAAAATCTTCGAAGAAGAAGCAAGGGTCCAAAAGTTGCTTGATGTGGAAGCTGCCCTTGCTTTGGCGCATGCTGAAGTAGGCAACATTCCAACAGAAGATGCTGAAACAATCGTAGCCATGGCTAACACTAAACACGTTAAGGTTGAACGGGTAAAAGCTATTGAAAAAGAAATAAAGCATGATATTGCCTCATTAGTTCGTGCTCTTTCAGAAGTGAGTGGCTCAAGTGGCGCGTTCGTGCATTTGGGAGCAACAAGCTACGACATTGTCGATACCGCAAATGCGTTGCAGCTTAAAGATGCTGAGACTCTTATTGAGAAAAAACTTATTGATTTGAAAGGGATTTTGCAGAGGCAGGCGGCTCGGTATAAAGATACCGTTATGATTGGCAGAACTCATGGACAGCATGCTTTGCCGATTACTTTGGGCTTTAAGTTTGCTGTTTGGGGCTACGAGGTTAACAGGCACTTTGAACGGTTAGAGGAATGCAAGAAACGCGTTCTTGTGGGGAAGGTTAGCGGTGCGGTGGGTACGCAGGCGGGTTTGGGCGAACATGCCGCGGTGATTCAGGAACTCGTTATGAAACGGCTTGGCCTCAATGCCGCAGAAATTTCAACGCAGATTGTACAAAGAGATCGCTACGCTGAACTCATATGCATTTATGCAATGATTGCTTCTTCGCTAGAAAATTTTGCAACTGAAATACGGGAACTCCAAAGACCTGAAATAGCCGAGGTTTTTGAAGCATTCGAAGCCAGCAAACAGGTCGGTAGTTCCACAATGCCCCACAAACAGAACCCAGAAACATGCGAACGAGTTTGCGGTTTAGCCAGAATCGTGCGAAGCCTCAGCACTCCTTCATTGGAAGACATGATTACTTGGCATGAAAGAGACCTGACTCAATCTTCAGCTGAACGGTTTATTCTGCCTGAATCAAATATATTGCTAGATTATTTGCTTAGCTTAATGTGCAATATTGTGGCTAACCTGAGAATTGACAAAGAGAAAATGCTTCAGAACCTTAGCATAACTCAGGGACGGGCAATGTCAGAGTCAGTTATGATGGCTTTGGCAAAGAAAGGCGTGAATAGGCAAGAAGCCCACGAACTGCTGAGAAAACTGACAATCAAAAGTGCAGCCGAAAAAGGGGATTTCAAGCATGTTTTACTCCAAGACAAACTAGTAAGCAGCAAGCTGACCGAAGTAGAAATCGACCAAGCATTAGATCCGAAGAATTATTTGGGCACAGCGGTTAAGCAAGCAGAAAAATTCGCGAAAAGCTAAAAATCGCCAAGAGCTTTTTGCTTAAATTCCTGCTCAGTACCCAGTTTGTCCCATTCGTCTTTTTTCACGTAGCCGCCAACTTGCTCCTTAATTTTCTTAGCCAATCGTGGGCCTACAGTTGGCAGGTTTGTTAAGTCTTCGATTGACGCATGTTTTATGTCTTCGATAGTTTGGTAGCCTGCATTGTAAATTATGCGTCCACGGACTCTACCGATCCCCTCAAGGTGAACAAGGGGCAGGAGTTCTTTCTTTATGCCTTTAGAAACACGTTCAACCAACTCGCACGTAAGGGGTAAGATCTCTTTTGCTCCAAAAAGGGGGGCTAACTCGTCGGTGGCATGAAGCAGCCATTTTGCATTCTCAATTGTTCTGTAAAGATCGCCGGGCTGCACATTATATTGTTCTATGAGTTTTTCTTCGCTGACTTCTTCAATCCAGCTTTTCATAACTTGGGCAGTCTTGATTTCACCAAGGAACTGCTCATATGTTAAATGGTCGTCCCACTCGTTTGGAACATCAACAAACAGCTCATCTCTATGTTGTTCCATTTGAACCGCCAATACATCAAATTCCCTAGCATATGGTCTCATAACAGGTCCCATGTCAGGCGTGTGAGAAATCAAATGAAGCAAACCAAAATCCGTTAAATTAGCTGGTTTATTTAGCAGAGCATTACGAAGAACAATCGCGGAAAGTGGATCGATGTATAATTCGCTTGTTCGTTTTCCAAACCTTGTGGCATAAATATTGTCTCCACTTAAATCAATCATTTCTTCTTCATACAACGTCTTCAAAATTTTCCCGATAATACCCTTGATTGCTTTTACATCGTATTGGTAAGCGTAAAATGTTTTAGCGAAGAACTCGTAAATGCCCTCTTCAGAGTGAGCAAAATCTGAAGCCACCGTTGCCAAAACGTGACCTCTAATTATTTTTTCAACTCCAAGTCTTGACCAAATCCGCTCCGGTTTAGCCATAATATAGCCCTCCATCAGATAATCCGCTTCGTCAGAGGTCTTGGCGATGAGTATCGATTCTCCTACTTTGTCGTATTTTGGTCTCCCTGCTCTACCTGCCATCTGCTTATACTCTAACACGCTGATAGGGTAGTTTCCGTAGCCTGGCTCATATCGTCTATAATCCTGAATGATAACCGTTCGCGCTGGAAGATTAACACCAAAAGCCAGTGTTGGGGTAGCGGTTAAAACTTTGATTTTTCCCTCCTTAAACCCATCTTCAATTATCTTACGATGAGCACCTACCAAACCCGCATGATGAAAAGCCGCACCACACTTAACAAAGTCAGCAAGGGTTTCACTAATTTGAGTCCGTTCGCCCGCTAACAAAATTTTCGCAGCCTCATGCTCCAACGTTCGTTTCATCGGTTTAGATAAGACGTCGCTCGTGTGTTGAGCCACCGTTTTTGCTGCTGAAACTGCGTTTTTCCTTGTAGAAGCAAAAACGAGTGCTTGGCCACCCGTTTTGATTGTATTTAATACGAGGTTTACTGTCGGGATGTGTGTTTTCTTTTCTACTTTTCTTGCGTCGCCATCTTTGTATTGAATTTCATCGTTTAAAACGATACCTTCTTTGAGGCTTACCGGTCTCCAGTCAGTAACGATATAGGCAGCATTTAGCCACCCAGCGATTTCATCAACATTCCCTATGGTGGCACTTAATGCCAAAACCTGAATGCCAGGATTAACCTGCAAAAGCCTAGCCAACACTACTTCAAGAGTTGGACCCCTCCCAGCATCATTTAATAGATGAACCTCATCAGCTATCACCAAAGAAATCTCATCCATCCATTTGGCACGGTGCCGCAGAAGTGAATCAGCTTTCTCGTTGGTGGTAACTATTATGTCGTATCGTTGAAGCCAATTGTCGGCGGTGTCAAAGTCGCCTGTGCTAATGCCGACGCTAACTTTTCGGCCATCCGCTTTCTTGATAGACGCATATTTTTTGAAGTCTTCGAATTTTTCGCTCGCCAAAGCCCGAAGCGGTGCCAGATAAATTACTTTGCCACCCTTTTCAAGCACATGCTTGAGACTACAAAGCTCAGCTATCAAAGTTTTACCCGAAGCAGTTGGGCTTGCCAAAACAATATTTTTTCCTTCCAGCACTCCTGCCCGTATGGTGTCCTCTTGAGGAGGAAACAACTCCGTAATCCCCAAGTTAAGAAGGACTTCTTTGACCGATTCTGGAACAGGTAACTCAACAATCTTCAACATTAAACTCGCCGTTATGTTACTTAATTTATGAGTATCGACAAGCTAATTAATAGAATTAGTCCAAACGAAAGCGTTTTTTTCAGCTACATTTTTCTACTTGATATGATATTAAGCAAAGTGACGAGTTATATTATCCCTAATATCAGGTAGGATACTGTATGGTTGAAAACGTAAAAGAACTCCTTAAACTTCATGAAGGCATAACACATGAAGTTTACTTAGACAACGAAAACTCCAGCATAGTCCCCCAAGAAGTCATTGACGAAATGCTGCCATATTTTAATAAAAAAGCTTACGGCAATCCAACCCTCACGCACAAACCCGGCTGGGAAGCTTTCGAAGTAATAATAAACTGCTTCAAGAAAATCAGCCAAGACATAGGCGCAAAAATTCTCGAAGAAATCACGTTCACCCCAGGCGAAACAGAAGCAAATAACTTAGCTATTATGGGCACATGCTTTGCACAAAAAAACAAAGGCAAAAAAATCATCATATCCGAAATTGAACCAATAAACGTCTTGCAAGTTGCTGAGATGATGCAGAAATTCGGTTTCACAACCCAAAAAATCCCAGTAAACCAAGAAGGATTCATCAACCTTGAAAAACTGAAAGAAGCCGTCGACAACGAAACCATACTTGTCAGCATTTCAGCAGTCAACAATGAAATCGGCACAGTACAACCCATTAAAGAAGCGGTTGATATCGTAAAAGCCAAAAACCCACAAGCTCTCTTCCACACAGATGCCTCAGACGCCTACGGAAGAATACCATTTAACGTTCAAAACCTAAACGTTGACTTAGCCACCATCAGCAGCTTCAAGATTCAGGGTCCACGCGGCATGGGTGCAATGTACTTACGAGATGGATTAAACATGGAACGCATTTTAGAGGGGCAAATTGGAACTCAGAAGCTTTGGCCAGGAGTCGAAAATACACCATTAATTGTTGGTTTCACCAAGGCGTCGGAGCTTGCATTTCAAAACTTCGAAGCAAACACCACGAAAATGCGAATGTTACGTGATAAACTTGTTGATGGAATATTTGGCGAACTAGATGATTTACGCTTTAATGGTCCAAAAGGAGAAAAACGATCCCCA
The DNA here is from genome assembly GCA_963833575.1 of Candidatus Bathyarchaeota archaeon. Lineage (GTDB taxonomy): Archaea > Thermoproteota > Bathyarchaeia > Bathyarchaeales > Bathycorpusculaceae > Bathycorpusculum. Next base: position 671,142 of record CAWHXY010000004.1, read on the forward strand.
GACAACGCAAATGTAAGTATTTTGCGTGCTGAAGGCGAAGCGTTAACCATCGAACTCAGCCTCACGGGAGTGTATGTTTCCAGCGGAAGCGCATGCAGCCGAAGACTGTTGCAGCCAAGCCACGTTTTAATTGCCATTGGACGTATATTCGAAGAAGCGCACGGCAGCATTCTCATGAAAGTCACGCGAAACCACACAGAAGAGGATATAGCTTACGTTTTGAAAGTCTTACCAACAGCTGTCAATCGTATTAGAGGGATAGTTGGCTCGACAGGAGTGCATTAGTATGTCACGTATACCTTTACCTTACAACCCAAAAGTTATGGATTTATTTAGAAACCCGAAAAACCTAGGAAAAATGGACGACGCTACAGTTGTAGCCGTAGCAGGAAACCCAGCTTGCGGAGACATGATAACCTTCTACCTAAAAATAACCAAAGAAGACATCATTGAAAAAGCAAGCTTTGAGAGCTATGGTTGCGCTGCAAACATTGCAACTTCAAGCATAGTTACAGAAATGATTAAGGGCTTAAGTCTTGAAGCTGCATGGAAAGATATAACTTGGAAGAGAGTCACCGAGGAAATAGGTGGATTACCAAGCGTCAAATTCCACTGTGGAGTACTTGCAGTAGGCGCATTGAAGCGTGCCATTAGGCAGTATTTCAAAGAAAAAGGTGCAACAGCCCCAAGTTGGATGCCGGCGGAACATACGTTTGAGGAAAAACAAGCACTGGAAGAAGAAGAGTTGGCAAAGACACTATCTAAGAGATTAAAGCCAGAGGAAGAGAAAAAGGCAGAGAACTAATCGTGGACGCACAAGCGCTTCGCAAAGACTTTCCAATACTAAAACGTCAAGTAAACAACAATCCCCTAATCTATTTTGACAATGCAGCAACTACCCAGAAACCCCGCCAAGTAATCAACGCCATAAGCAACTTTTACGAAAACTCCAACGCCAACGTACACAGAGCAGTACACACGCTATCCCTAGAAGCAACAGATCTTTATGAAAATTCTAGACAAAAAATAGCAGAATTCATCAAAGCAAAAGACTGGTCAGAAGTAGTATTCGTCAGAGGCACAACAGAAGCCATCAACCTCGTTGCATACTCTTGGGGACTAAACAACATGAGCAAAGGCGACGAAGTACTAGTTTCATTAATGGAGCACCACAGCAACATTGTCCCTTGGGAAATTACAGCTAAACAAAAAGGCTTCACAATCAAATACGCCAAAGTAAACACGGACGGCACATTAGACTATGACGATTTCGAAAACCAATTTTCCAGCAAAACAAAAATCGCGTGCCTAAGCCAAGTTTCAAACGTAACAGGCATAACAAACGACGTAAAACGAATAACAAAAGCTGCACATGATAATGGTAGTTTAATGCTTGTTGATGGAGCACAATCGGTACCTCATATGGCAGTTGATGTCCAAGATTTGGACATGGATTTCTTGGCTTTTTCAGGCCATAAAATGCTTGGACCCACAGGCATCGGAGTGCTCTACGGCAAAAAAGAAGTTCTCCAAAAGATGAAACCCTTCCAGGGCGGAGGCGAAATGATAAGAGAAGTAGAATATAACCAAGGCAAAGGCTGCACTTTATCATGGAATGAGCTGCCGTGGAAGTTTGAAGCAGGTACACCTAACATTTCTGGCGCCATCGGCTTAGCTGAAGCCGTTAAATATCTTCAAGCAATTGGCATGGATAATGTGCTGAATCATGAGAAGGAACTGACAAAATACGCAGTTGAAAAGATGCAACAATGCGACAAGATAATAATTCATGGTTCAAAGGATCTTTCAAGCAATTGCGGAATCATATCCTTCAGCGTCAAAGACATGTCATCACATGATGTTGCACTTATTTGTGATAATTATGGGATTATGATAAGAAGTGGATATCATTGTGCTCAGCCTCTTCATCAAGAGGTTCTTAAACTTCAATCCTCGGATCGCGCAAGCTTTTACGTTTACAATACTAAAGAAGAAATTGACCGATTTGTTGAAGTTCTAAAGGAGATTGCGCAACTCTAATGACAACTATTGACGATTATGTGTCGAGAATTGAAGGAACATGTGGGGCAGAAAAAGACGTTATTGTTGTCTTCAAATATGAAAAGAAAGACGAAGCCATCGCTAACATTTTGAAAAAAGCCCAAGTTAAAAACAAAATAGCTGGAATAATTTTTGAATTAACTTTTCAAGACACATCTTTCCGGCTCTATACTAGTGGAAAAGCTATTTTTAGAAGTATCAAGAATAGGCAAGATCTGAATAGTCTCCTTGCCAGCCTGCTACTTTAGGTAGCTATATATCAAAAACATTACATGTATTTTTTGTAAATCGCTGCAAGTTTTTCTGCGATCATATTGGCCTCAAATGACTTTAAAACCCATTTTCGCCCATTATCGCCTAATATTTTCCTTTCATGTTCGTTAAGGATTAGCTCTTCCAAGGCAGTCTCAAGCTCACGGGGGTTGTTAGGTTTGACCAAAATTCCAGTAACTCGATCTTTAACAATTTCAGGTATTGAACCTGAAGAAGTGGAAATAACAGGTTTTCCGCATGCCATAGCTTCAACCATTGAATAACCGAACTGCTCAGCCCAAATCTTGGTTGGAATGCTCGGTAAACAGAAAACATCTGCCAGATTATGTATTTGAGACATACAAGAGTATTCGATACTTCCTAAAAACTTGACTTTGCCTGTAATTTTGAGGTTAGCTACAAGGTGTCTGATTTGAAATAAATTGGAAGGAGAACCTGAACCTACAATCAAAAGCTCGACATTTTCGACTTTTTTAAGCAGTGCAGAAAAGGCAGTTAACAGGTCAAATATGCCCTTTTCAGGAACTAGCCGTCCAACAAACAGAATTTTGGTTGAAAACTCATTAATTTCCAGTTTTTTGGCAAGTTGCACATTCTTTTCGTCTGGTCTAAATTTTTCGCAGTCTAATCCAGCAGGAACAACGGAAATCCGATCAGCTCTTAAACCCTCCATAATAAGGGCTTCTTTTGCTTTCTGTGTTATAGCAACGAAATGAGTTGCGTGCTCACGATTGAATTTTTTGATTTTTAAATAAGGGATGCCTTCGGGGTAGAATGGTATGTTTTCCCATTCCATTACTATCGTTGGAACGCCTGTTTTTATTGCTTGGTAAGTGTAAGGATACCATTCATCAGCAGAATAAATTAGGTCTAAGTCTTTGGTTAATTTTTTCAGATCAAATATTTGAAAATTCAAAGAGTTAAAATCATACGTTGTAATTTTTCTTGCCAGGCTTATTAATCGTCTAAACTTCCCTTTAGTGACGGTGTTTAAGTTATGCCCTACTCTTGCGGGATAGTGAATTTCTGAGAGATCAAATGCGTTGTTGTAGGTAGTTATGCCTACTGGCTGAAAGCCATACTTGGGTAGTTTCTCAAAGTACTGCCCTTCATAAGGGTTTAATCCGGGACCTCTCAAGATGCCCACTTTGTTCAAAGCTGTTCACCCTATCATATTCATTCTCTTTCCAACAATATGCCGATCCAACATAATAGTTTATCAAAAAGAAAAGCTCCTTCTCTAAATATTTTCTTTCGTTTCAACATCTTGACAATTAACGAATGATTAAGATCTCTTTGCGCCAAAGTTTAAATTAGAAATGAATAGCTTTTGATCATAAACAATCAAAAAGGACAACAAGGAAAAATATCATGACAAAGCTAAGCGTAATATGGAAAACGCTGACTTTAACAAAGAACCCTTTTATCGTTTTATCTATGAAACGTGACAAAAGCAGAAAAGCAATAACATTTAGAAATGGTCTAACTTACAATCTTAATTGGCCACAGTTCAGAACGTTTCGAGATACTTACTCACTTTTTGCTAATTGTGGCGTCACTCAAATTGATGAGGACATTTTCAAGATCAAAGATCAAAGAAGCGAAGTAGTCTGCAATTCTCAACTGATGCCAGTAATCTGCAATCTTATGGAAGACTTTACTATTAATCAAATGGATGAAGACACATTTCACATTAAAAAAGAGAACTTTCAAGTCGTCGGATCGAAAGAAATGCTAATTTGTGTTCAGGAACTGAAAACAGGAGAATACGAATGTGACTACCAAAATAAAGTAGTACTAGACATTGGTGGTTTTGAAGGTGAATCCGCTGTCTATTTCTGGAGTAAGAAAGCCAAAAAAATAATCATTTATGAGCCAGTTGCTGAGCATGTTCGATTCATTGAAAAGAACATAGAATTAAACAAAATCAACGCAGAACTTCACCCAATAGGCATTGGAAACCAAAATGGCACACATTTGATTCAGTACAATGTGACTGACCCGGGATTTGGATTTCATAGCAAAGGAACAAAAAATATGGAGATTAAAATTCGAAATGTCTCAGAAGTTATCCAAGAAAGCGGAGCAGAGATAGCGAAATTTGATTGCGAAGGGGCAGAAGAAAGCCTCGTTGATGTTCCAGAAGATATTCTCAGAAAAATTGAATATTACATAATTGAAACACATTCTCTTAAAATTAAAGGTGCAATCCTTGAAAAGTTTCAGAAAGCAGGTTTCAAACTAAAAAAAGAAGCCGATAAGACTCAGAATTTCTCTGTATTAACGTTTAGAATTAACGAGAAATAATGAAATTTTCCTCTCTTTAAAAACCTGGACTCATTCTTCTAAAAAGTAATTTCTGAAAAATTCTTTTTGGATTTTTTCTAAATCCAGCATTCAAAGGCTTACGTGTTATTGAAAGGCAATAACAAGTTATAAGTTTTGAGGACTATCATAGATGGCGTATAAAGCGGCGTCTAAAATCAAGCCGTTTGTATTCAGACCGACACCTGGAAAAAGAGTTCCCGCTTCATCGAGACCTTCGCAATATCCGTCTATTGGATTGGGGATTGCATCCTCAACGTAAACGCTAAGGTTTTTTGCAAAACTTGAATTATAAATTGCAAGAAAACTGAACGCTACTTTTGTATAAATCATTGGACTTATGTTAACTTGCGAATCATCCATCATAACAACCCAAGTACCTTTGCCTGGATAAACCACCCATTCATATTGCCAATCACCTGAAAGTGACGGACCTTCACTGAAAGCTCGATACAGACCTGTAGCATTATAATATGCCTGGTGAGCAAGATAAAACTGGTTTGCTAAAGCCATCAATTTAGAATCGTTATTGTTAAGCTCAAAAACTGAACAAAGCAATGGGTCACCCGTTAATTCAGCATCAGGCAACGAAACACCGTTCAAAGTAACATTCCCAGCTGAAAAAATATTGTTCATAATTGTAATAGGAACATCACCAAGACTATCAGGCCAAAAACTTGCAAACCCGCTTTCAATGTAGTAAGCATAAATGCTGGTTGAAGTAAGGCTATCCGTCTTGATACTAGGCACTAAAGCGGCATAATTGGATCTGTTAAAATATTGCCCGTACATAACTATGTTGTTTATACGCGAAACTAAACTACTATTAAAATCTCGGAGATTGTTAAGAGCAACAAATAATCGCCCAGTATCAACCACATCTACTGGTGATGTAGCTAAATCTGAAGTTTGTTGCCAATCTTGTCCATCTGCCGTTTGATAGAACCAAAATGGATAATGCGTTGTATTGTTAAGCGGTCGAGTTTCTAGGAATGTTAAAACCTTTTCTATTCTTGCGCTAGAGCCCCAATCACCGTCAGTTGTAGTCAGATTTAAGTTTTGGGCATCAATTATAGCCTGAATATAAACACCTAGATCCCAATCAGTAAAGGCGGGGGCAGCATAACCAGAATAGGGAAGCCCGGTTGTAGAATTTACACCTACATCAGGCTGGAAATATGCCCAAGCATTTTTTGCTACCGCCAACCACATTGTACTGTTAACTGTTTGGGCCGATTTTATCACGCCAGGAGATTTAGTAAAAGTGTTGGAAGTAGAACTAGGCATTTTTGGGTCTTGCCAAATCACTGCAATAGGCTTGGGTGTAGGTGCACTAGTAGGTTGGGGAGTGCTAGTGGGTTTTACAGTGCTTGACGGAGAATCTGTTGGTGTAGCAGTATTTTGAGGAAGGGGTTTGGATTCGCTTTGTTTTGGCAAAAACGCTAAAGCAGAAATTAACATTACAAGTATAATTGCAAAAACAATCAAACTCTTTGCTTTCCTGCTAAATCGCCAACGATTGTGTCCAGAAAAGATCTTTTTATTTTCAACTGCAAGAAAAGCATTTAAGAAAACAAATTTGAAACAGAGAAGAATGTGAATTTTTTTGAAACTGACTAACTTTTGCACCGCCATAACACACGGTTGTTTTCCATAAGCGGTAATTCTATTTTCATTAAAGATAAACTTCTCCCTTTGGAACTAATTATTAACTCTTATTTAGCTGTAGCTGATTTAAGACTATAGCAAAAAACATTCAGCGAAAATAATGAATCCCTTTAGAAGCATGATAGGTTTAAACTGTAATCCGCGTTCTCTGAAAGCAATAATGTTTGATAAGAAATTTTCACCCTAAAACTTCTATTTTAGTTTCAGATTCAAGAATACCGATTAAGATCTCAAACCATTCTCCCTAAGCAATTTCGACATTAATTGTTAATAACAAACATTTTTTCGTCACTTGTAAGTGCATCTCGAATTCCGTGATTATTTGCGAATTCTTTTAGTATTTCTAATTGACAACTTTGAGCTATATGAACAAGCCAAAAAAGCTTGAAAAAAGTGTTTACCGTTTTGCTAATCCAAGTTTTATTCGCACCTTGTTTCTACTTACCCAATTATTAACTGGAACAAGAATACTCTTAACCGGCTGAGGCAACGAATCTTTAAAATCCCTGTGAAAACCCAAACGTACTAAAATCCTCCCTCTTCCAGTTATGGGAATATAATAACGTGCAATCGGAAACTTCACAAACCCATTACTTTGCTTGAATCGGTCAAGTGAAGGGTGGTTTCCTATTCTTCCATACATAAGCCATTGCTCACCTTTCGATGCGCAGACTTCAACCGCTTTGGCAATGAGCACATTATTTACCGCTTTATCCCAATGCTTCTGCATGGAAAGAATCTGTGAGATAATAGCTATGTTGTCGCCATGGATTATTTGGATGAATCCAACGAGCTCTTCCTTCAGGTAGGCGCCAACAAAGGTGGAGTTTGGTTCGGCATGAATGTTCCAATCGACTGATTGAAGAGACTGCCCAAAATGCGAAAATGCCCTCTCTTGCCGAATCGGAGTTTCGTTATAAATTTTCCAGACCCCCTCAACAAACTTTTCATCTGGTTCACCGATTCTTACCTCTACATTGTTTTTCTCAGCCCGCCTGACCATGTTGCGCGTTTTTTTTCCAACACTGCTCCACCAAACAGCATATTCTTTTATCTCGAGCAACCCAACGTTGTCTTCCGTTTTTATCCAAGTGCTCGGAGGATCAAGAATTGGACAACACCATTTTCTCTCAAGAAAGGTAAAAACATCTACGCCTCTTTCACCTAATTTACTGAGATATTGATTCGTTACAGCAATGTTTTTTTCATATTCCTTGCTATCATGGGCTACTTTGACCGAAAGTCTCTTAGTAATCCTTAAAGTTTCAAGTTCACTATCCACTTCTAAAATACTTTTTAAAACATCATAGTAGGCTCCCCTTCGGTTTCTCTTGCCTGTTCGAAATAGCCAATCAGGATGAATAGAGAGCACATTATTCTGTTGAATCCATTCTTCAGCTTCTTTTTTGGCTTGCTCAAAGTTGTGGCAATAACGAATAGTGTCTAGACTGGCAGTAGGATAATCATGAAAAGACTTTAGCGGAAAATCTTTCGGGATTTTCGCTTGTTTTTGTCCGATCTTCCTTCGCCACAATAACTGGGCAATAAATCGTGAGGTTCCATGAATGCTGTAATAGTTTACTTTTCTTTGAGTTTCAGTCTCTAAGATTTTCAAGTTGCGGAAGGGATCAGTCGTAACATGCAGAGCTACCTCATGTTTATCAGTTTTCAGTAAGTCAAGCATTTTCTTGTCCGGTATCGTGTAGGGTGTAAAGAACCAGTAAGCCATAACTTGTTTTGGCGACTCATTAATCATTCTAGCAATAACTTTAGCGTTTCTTAGGTAATCTACGCTTTTTCTTTTTTTGATTCCAAGAGCTATGTATAGAAAACTCTTGTATCGGGATGGATAAGGGTAATCCACATCAATTCTTAGCTTTATCATTGCTCGTTCAATTGCCAGTTAGGGAATATTATTTTGTTTATAAACCCTCTGTCATAGAGCAGTTATAGATTGCCGATGTCACCTTGTTTTTTCTCAATTTTGTATTAATATCTGCACACTTTTTGTATAGTTGTGACTTTCAACACTTCAGTTTGAATACTTTCAACTTCATTGTTAGCGTTGGAAAATAAAAATTGATTAAACCGTTGAAGGATTTCTCGAAATTGTCAAGCTAACTGAATAAATTGCCAATACTGAAAGTAGGCTAACTGGACTATTTTATATACGATTTAATCAAAAAGTTATGTGTAGAAGCAGGAATAATATTTTAAAGTCTTATTCTTTCGTTGCAATTATCGGAAAGCCAATTACAAATGGTTGGTGTTCACTTAAACGTATCAGCCGATGTCGTACAATCCATTTGTATCCAAAATCATCAAGAACGCTTTTGATTCTTTTTAGCTCTTCTTCATAGGTTTCCGCAGCTTTACCTGTCGCTTTATGAACTTCAATGATTATTCGAGGTTTATCTTTTTGAATCGTCTTTCTAGCCCCTTGCAATATCGGAATTTCATAACCTTCTGTGTCTATTTTAATTACACCAACTGTTGGCAATTGTAGAGTATCCAATTTATGCACCGGAACGTCTATTGTCCCTCCACCAGGAAGATCGTTGATTTCTAAATCCATTGTACCGCTTAAAGTGAAAGCCGATAAACCTAATCTTCCAACAACGTCTTTATCCCCCAACGCATACTTGTATGATTTGACGTTAGAATAATTCTGGGCTTTCTTCCTTAATATGCCATAAGCCTTAGGGCTAGGCTCAAATGCGTAAACTTCATTGCCTTCTTTGGCGACGAAAAACGTCCAGTCTCCGATGCTCGCTCCAACATCAACAAAGCACTTATCAGATTCGGGTATTATATATTCAGCAAGGAACTTTTCGTTCCCAAGATCCGCAGCGTCATCTTCACAAGGTTCAGTGAAAAATTGGTAGATTGCCGAAGGCAACGGTATTCTTCTACGATTAACCACACACAAAACAATTTGCGCTCTTGCCCGCAAACTTTTTTGACTTACAACATCTTCGATTTGCACTCTTACTTTGTTAATGTATTTTTGGGTCATCATGTAGGAATTGAATAGCTGTTAATATTTACCTTGTGCAATTCGAGTCAACCTCGTATATTCTTAGTTCCAAAATTTTGATCATATCTTTAAAAGGCCAATCGACTTTCAAAAACATACAATTGAAATTTATTTAATAATCTTAAATTGAATTTGTGGTAGATTTTTATTGGTTTTGTGCATGACGAAGTATGCTTTCTGACTGCCATTCTGCAGGCCCCATTTCTGTAAGGTTCATTCTTCCCACTTCGGAAGAATTTTGTAAGAAAAAAATCATCATTTGAGAAGAAAGATCAAGTTAAGAGATGATATCTTTTAGATTTGACCAGATACCACTTTGAAAAGCTTCTGCATTTAACCCAGAGATTTTTGTCCATAGGTCTTTGCGATTTTGCTCCCAACGATCGTCTGATAATTCCATATAGCGAACAAATTTTTCTTTTAAATCTTCATAACTTGTCCATCTAAATTCTTCAGGAATGAATTCTCTCATTCCTCCACTATCATGAACTATCGTAACGCAGCCACTTGCTAAGGCTTCTATTGGTGCTATGCCGAAGTGTTCACCTTCCATTAAATGAACGTAAACTCGTGAGTTTTGAAGTGTCATTATTAATTCTGAGCTGGGCAAATTAGTCTTTAAGATGTAGTTCTGTGGCAAGTTTTCTGAGAATTTAGCGAACCAATTTTTTTCAGCTCCAATTAATCCGCCAATACTCTGAAATTCATATGAAGGCAAATCAATAGCCAATTTTTTCAATATTTCGTGTCTTTTTATCGGGATAAAACGAGCCACGTAAACTACTCGTTTGGTTCTCTCCGAAAGCGGTTTATCTGACCAGAAATTGTTCAAGTTTACTGGTGGGTAGGCAACAATTGGTTCTTTTACACTGTGTAGTTTCCAGTAGCGTTCAATCATTCCTTTTGTATAGACGCTATTGCAGAAAACTAGATCGAGTTTACTTACTCCTTGTTCAACCCACTTCTTAAAAGGCCAAAGGTAAGCCTTCCGTTTTAGGTTGCTTCTATCATAATCATATTCTATTTCTGGAAAGTGAACGTATGCAATGTTCTTTTTGGCTTTAGTAAGAAATACAGGTTCGAATGGGGCGGAGGATTGTGTGGAAAACAAATAGTCATATTGCAAATTGTCTCTGTATTTTTTTAGTAAGTTTACAAAATTACCTCGTCTTTTGTAAATCGTGAATGGTGGTTCAACTTCAATTCTTTTGCCCAATGAGTGAATGACAACAGTTTTAGGAAATTCTTCTCCCACAATCTCCTGATATCTATGAGCGTCAAAATCAAAGGTAAGTAATTCCACATTTTGACCATGAGCAACTAAAGCTTTGATTACATTGTGGCAAACTCTTTCGCCCCCTCCATAAATGTCTAAGTATGGATGCACTACAAGGAATTTTGCCAATTAACTTGCTCCCAGTTTACTTTCTTCATTTTTTGATTTGCGCTATTTCAGTAAACCTAATGAAGTTTTACTTATAAGCTTGCCTTAACCAGCGATTACGTAACTTCCAAAATTTAGACACATCATGGAAACTACAGAACATTAATAAAGCCACATCTTTGATTTTTCTGTAATATGTTATTTGGAGGACAAGGATTGAAAGTTGACTTGGTAATGTGGACCTTTAATGGCGAAAAAACACTGGCACTTGTCCTTAATCGTATTAACAAAATTATTCCTAAAGAAATTGTCAATAATAAAATCATTGTTGACGACGGCAGCAAAGATCAATCAGTTACAATAGCAAAGAATTGCGGATGGACTGTCATCAAGAATGAAGGCAAAGGAATAAGTGACGGCGCAAATACCGCCCTCAAACACGTCAAAACCGATTATTTTTGCAGCTTTGAACAAGACGTCTTTTTATCTAGCAATTGGTGGAAAGAAATTTCTAACCTAATAATAAACAAAAAAAGTGTTGCAGCCGCCTGCGGATTGCGTTTCCTACCGCGCAATAATTTTTGTTTCAGTATTGAACCATATCAACTAACCAGAAAAAATATTGATTTTTACGGTGGATATGGAAAAACATTAGACAATACAATTTGGAACACAGACGCATTAAGGTCCGTAGGAGGATTTCCAAAAGTCAATTATGCAGGCATTGACACATTACTTTTCCATTCACTCGACTTAAAAGGTTACAGATGGCTAGTAAATTATGAAGTAACAAGTTTACATTTGCATCAAGGCGGTCTTTTGAACGAGTTCAAACACTATTATTTTTATGGCTTAAGCTTACCTGAGATTTACAATAGACTCAAGAAGTATAATTTTTATTCAAACGAGACTGTGATGCGTTTGTTTCTCAGATTTGCCAAATCACCAATATCTAGCTTTAAGATGGCTTTAAAAATGCATGATTCAAGATTAATGTTCAGTTATCCAATCATCAGGTTATGTTGGCTCATAGGATACATTCGCGGAACAAGTTTGAACAGCCCTTGACAATTGAACATCAAAAATCTAATTCAAATATACAAAATATTTTCTAATTATCAAAGGCGAGAAACTATTTATCGATCGAAAAAACATTAGTGCACTATGCCAACGTGCTCCGAGGCGAATTTTAAGCTTGATCTTGTTATTCCTACAAGAGAGAAACCAAACGATACATTGCTCCATATTGTAGAACGAATGCCTTGCGCAGGACAAATAATAATCACGACAGAACGACCGCTTAGTATTGCACGAAAAAACGCTGTTTTACGAGCTGAAACCGAATGGGTAGCAATGATTGATGATGACATGCTCTTACCAGATAATTGGCTGCAACAAGTTACCGCAAATATTGCTCCCAGCGTTGGTGCAATAGGAACAGTCGCAGTTCACAAGAACAAGCATGTTGCAGCTTATGACCGAGTAGTTGGAACCGTAGTTAAGCTAAACAAGATAGATACTTCGCCTCATATCAATAACGTAATTATTCGACGAAAAATCATGGAAAATTATAATCCACCTTCTTTGTTTTTCGGCGAAGACCAGCAACTTAAAAGATATGTTGAAAAAACTGGGTACACTTGGAAAGTGCTACCGTTTCTCGGGGCAACACACCTTGGCTCCTCTAAAAACTACGTTTTGATTGGCATATCATACAGACGGTATGGTCACTTTTCTGTTTTCCAGCTCGTAAGAAGAATGGTAGCTAGATTTATTTTTACACCATTTGCAGCGATTAATAATCTAAGCTTTAAGACATTTTGGTACTTGTCTAAACTAAATGTCGAGTTCATAGCTGGTTGGGCAAAGGAGCTTGTTGCTGAAAAATTAAGAGACAGTAAATGAAGAAAATTATTGGCACTCTTCAGATTTGCTAGTCTGATGCGTAATTTCGGTCTCTAATGCTTCAGCTCGTGCTTTAACTTTCTCGGCTTCTGCCTGAATGCTTTTGTCTTTAATTTCTTGCTTACGTTTTTCATTCGATTCCAGAATTAATTGCAAAAACTTCGAGTCATAAACTTCTGACAGTAGTTCAGTGTTAGGTATCAAACAGTGCCCACCTATGACTCCTGGAAACATTACAGGTCTATCAAAACGTACACGATGGGTGTCCTCAAGAAAATCAACTGTCTCGTCAAAATCGGCACCGAAAGCCTTTGAAATTCGATGCATCTCCTGAAAACAAGCTATCATCCACGCACGGTAGGTTGTTTCAAAAAGCTTTGCTAACTCGGTTTCCTTGCAGCTTTTGAGAACTGTGACTTTTAAGCCCAGTTTCTTAAAGTGGGTACTAGCTTCTTTTGCGGCTTCGGCATTTGCGCCACCGATATATTTTGTCCATCGCTTCATTTCCCATATCATATGACTATCGTTTATGTGTACGCCGCGTGAGGGTGAATGAGCAACCAGGCACTTGCATTGCTCAGCAATTTTCATTGTTGTACCTGGAGGAACGGTGCTGTTGATAATTGTGAGGTTTGGCTTGAACTCTTCGATGTAGCCAATTGTTACGTCAGCGAATTTTTGTTCACTACTGCATGGCAAACAAATGTGCATTGTGTCGATTTTGCTTGGTATGTTTTTTCTTTCTTGTCCAAGTTGCTTCATTTTTGTTTGATCAAGATCCAAGCCGTAAACATCAAAACTTTCTTTTGCATCTTTCAATAAGGCAAATAGCGTGTGGCCTATCTCACCTATGCCTAATATCAAAACTATTTCTTTATCCAAGTGCCCATTCCAGCCTTTGAAAAGTCAAGTTGATGTTAAACTATTTAAATCTGGAGCTTAACAGGAGAGCTTATGCTAAACCCAAAGAAAGGAATAGGCATCGTTACAGGAGCCAACGTGAAAATAGGAATTAACGTCGCCATCTGGAATTACGTTGTAATAGGTGACAACACAAAAATCGGCGACGGAACCCTCATCGGAAGCTTCTGCGACATAGGCAAAGATGTGGTTTTAGGCAAAAACTGCAACATACAGGCACATGTAACCATCTCAAACGGTTGCATATTAGGTGATAACGTGTTTATTGCGCCCAACAGCTCGCTTCTAAACGATAAGTACCCAAAAAGCCCATTCCTGACACCCCCAATCGTTAAGGATAACGCAGTAATTGGCGGAGGTGTCACCATACTACCAGATGTAACAATAGGTGAGAAAGCAGTGATCGGAGGGGGAAGCGTGGTCACTAAAAACGTTCCTCCCAGAACTGTATCAGCCGGTGATCCCGCAAAGATTGTTATGACGCTTGAAGATTATGAAGCCAAACGCGACGCCTTCATTAAAGCAAAATCTAAGGTGAAGAAATGAAAATATGGTATGACGCCTGCACTGGCAAACACGTCAGGTATGGTTCAGCTATTGGGCAGCGTCTTAGAAAATCAGGGCATGATTTTATTTTTACAACCCGCGAGCATCCAGACACCATACCGTTAGCCAAAATCCTCGGAGAAAAACCCATTGTGGTTGGCAAGTACAATCCATCAACGCTTTTCTCTAGACTTGAGGAGAGTGCTGAACGCGTAATGCTGTTTTCCAAGCTCTTCAAAGATAACCCCCCAGACATTGCCATAGCTCACCAATCTGTCGAGTTATGCCGCACTGCCTACGGTTTAAAAATTCCAATAATCTTGACCGCAGACACGCCTTACGCCACTTCAGTTAACAAGTTAACAATTCCCTTCGCACACACAGTCGTAGTTTGCGAAGCCTTGCCCCGTCGTTTCACCGCCGAGAACTGCGCCAAAAACGTTGTTCCCTTCAAAGGCGTAGACGAGGTCGCATGGATTAAAGGGTTTAAACCAACAAAAATCCCCAATCTAAAGAAACCTCTGATAGTTATCCGGCAAGTTGAAACAAAAGCAGCTTACGCAAGCGGCAAAAAAGACAGCGCACAAAGTATCGCTGACAAGCTTTCTGCCTATGGCAATGTGCATTTTATTGAAAGGTACAACAATGAGGGAAAATCATTCGGCGTCAAAGATGGTTTTGTTGATTCAGCAAGTTTAGTTTCAAACGCTGACTTGGTGGTCAGCTATGGGGGAACGATTGCAAGGGAAGCAGCTCTTCAAGGAGTACCCAGCATAGCTATCTCTGACATGGCTAAAACCTACGTTAACACATATCTCACCAAGAAAGGGTTCCCTCTGTTTGCCACAACAGAACGCAGTGTGTTGGCGTATGCAAAAAAGTATTTAGGCAAAAGATTCGACATGCAAGCTAATCTTGATGAATTGGAGAGCCCTGTTGACGTAATAGAAAAAGTCGTTGAAAGCTTCAAACAGAAGTAACTGTGATTTTATCGCCTACTTTCAAATTAAACTTGCCCGCTGCGCTTCCCTGGTTTATTGCTATTTCGACAAACCCAGAGCTTCCAATCAAAACAATGGGCTTATTTGGATCTGCGTCCGAATAGGCTTTTCCGCGTTTGACCTTTATTGAAACCTCGGGAAACCGTACATTGATAATTTTAGAATCCAGCATTTTTTCTTCTTTTATGTTAGTCACAATGTTGCCGAAGCCATCGACGTATATTATTTCACTGGTCAAAACGCTGCTAATTTGTTGGGGTTCAGAGAAGTTGAGTGCAACTGGATTTTTTATTTCTTGTCCAAACTCGCTTATTTTAACGCCTTTGTCTACGTAGGCTGCAGTTGGTGCAAAAATGTCTCTTCCATGAAAAGTGTTAGAAGAGTGAGGAAGCATCAAATTGGGGTTTGAAAGTTCACAGATGTTTTCTATTCCTTGGGTTTTGGCTGCTAACATTAAAATTCCGTTGTCAGGTCCTACAAAATAAGCTCTCTTGGTTTGGATGATTATGGCGCGTCTTTCCGTTCCCACCCCAGGGTCTACCACAGCTAAATGAACAGTGTCTTTGGGAAAGTACGGAACCGCTGAAGCCAACGTGAAAGCCGCCATTTTAATGTTGAACTTTTCAATATCATGAGTTATGTCGATTATTGTGGCTTTTGGATTTAGTGTCAGGATGGCGCCTTTCATTTCCCCAACGTATGGATCTTTTAATCCAAAGTCACTAATCAGAGTTATCATAAACGTTAACCGCCGTGTACAACAGGAACGAAAACGATTTCGTCACCGTCGTCTAATTTGGTTTCTAAACCATTCAGAACGCTGATTTCCCGACCATTTACAAGTATTAAAGAATTTGATCTTGAATCGTTGAGTTGCTGGTCACTGAAGGTTTTTTTCAGCGCGGGCAATTCTTGACTAAGTTTGACTAGTAAGTCTTTTAGCGATATGCCTTCTTGATAATTAAGGGTTAACTGTGTTTTACTTGAGATGTGGCGTAATGCACCGATGAATTTTATGGTCAGAGTCATTTAGTCGCTTCACTTCAATCTATAGAATCAGATTATGTTAAATTATTTTTGCAGTTCTAAGAGTTACTTTAAAAGTTCTGGAATCTTTCTTCAGTTAAAGTTTCCACAATGTCAGTTGCAATGCCAACGATTGAGTCAGCTTGCTTCATCATTGCATCGCCGTTCACTTCTTCTAACTGTGAAATTTGCTGTATAATACTTTCAATTTCAATTAGAAAACGTAGAATTGAATCGTTTGTATTTGGATTTTTAGTTACCTCTTCCCGAATAAGTATTTCTATGAAAGCTGGTTCACCAAGGCTATAGTAAATAGCGTTTCTTGCTTTCCTTATGGCTTCCAAAACTAAGCCAGGCGCCATATAAGGTATTTTTCGCGCTGCTTCCAATTCAGCCTTTGCTTCGCGCAGATATCTTAGCGCCCAACCTTTTCTATACTCATCCATCATAGAAGTTACTTTTCCAAAATTGCTAGTTAATCCGATTCTTCTTCGTCGTCTCCATCATCAGAGTCAATTGCATTGTCTGTTTGAGCTAATGCTTTGGTACGGGTTATGTATCCAGCTATCTGGTTTCTTACTCGCGTGGTTGTGCCTTTCGTCAAATTATCAACTGAACGTTTGTTTTCATCAAAGCTGATGGTAAATGTGGTTGGAAATCGACGCATGAGTTCTTTGCCTGCTCGTTTAACTTGATCAGTCTTTACTTTTCCCAAATTTCAATTCCTCGGAATTATCAATATTTTAAGTTGTCCGTCGCTTAAAAGCGTAGGAGCAATTCTCAATAGATAACAGGCTTAATTTAAGCTTACGGCTTACATTGCCAGATTAACTGAGCGATTAAAGACAGATACACTATTATTTAGAGAAACATGCCGTGGAAATCCTACCAGTAAGCTAGTTAGTCATTTGCAGTTTTTAGTCTGAGATTTTTGTTTGTGTTTTTGATTGCTTTTTTAATTTAGGGCTTGAATTGTTTGCAGGTTGCGTCTAGAAGTGTCCCGAATTGTCCCTAGAAATTCTACAACCAAGAGATATTCTCAGTTTTGAAGCTGCTTAATTTGAACAGCTTGAATTCAATTCTTTTTAGCTTCAGCGATTAGAATTTTTATAGGTTAAATGGAAAAAGTTAGTTGTGGCTAGATTTAGGATCTGCAAATTTTCTGAGATGCTTGGTTAGTTTAGCTTTATGTTAAAGAAAGTCTCAAAGTTTTTGGCGATTTGTTCTGAAACAGCCTCAATCTGCATTTTCTTGATCTCAGCCACAGCTTCTACGACGTTGTGTATGAAAGAAGGCTTGGTTAATTGTCCGTTGTATGGGCGTTTCCAATAGGTTACGGGGCCGTCTGTTTCTGTTAAAAAGTTTGTCAGAGGCACTTTCTCTACGACTTCTCGGATGCCGTTGGAGTAAGTCACTGGCGGACCTTCAGTGATAAAGTATCCTTCGTCCATGGCTTTGTCTAAGGCGCTCATTGGATGACTAAACCAGTGTAACAGCACCTGTTTCAGACGGTAAGATGGAAGTATTTCAACAACTTTGTCGGTTGTACCTCTTGAATGAATAACTACGGGAAGCTCAAGTGTTTCAGCAAGCTTTAGCATTCTGTCAAAGACCATAGTTTGTTTTTCCCAAATTGTTTCGTACTTATAGTCTAAACCGATTTCACCAATTGCTTTTATGTTGTTTTTTTGTTTTTGGATAAAATCGATTGTTTCTTCAAGCTCGTTCTCTTTAAGGACGTTAACGTTCCATGGATGAATACCTAAAGCGGGGTAAACTAGGTTTGGGTATTTCTCTGCAAGAAGAATATCATTTTGGCAGGTCTTGAAATCCATCGAATTTGTAACTAATGCCATTACACCTGCAGTTTTTGCATCTGCTATGAGCTCATCAATATGACCAATATATTCTGCATCTGAAAGGTGAACATGCGCATCTATTAGCTTCATTTTTCTCAGCGCTAATATAATCTTAGCATTTTTATAATTTTCTTCTCTCATCAACCAAGTTTTATGTCAAGGATAATTTAAAGAAAAAAGCGACAACAAAGGTTAAATATTGCTTTAAAATGAAAAAGAAGCAACGGAGATGTCTTTATGACCGATTTAGAAATAGCTGTAGCGCCCATGCACAGATTATGCAAAAAAGCCGGCGCCGATAGAGTAAGTGAAGCAGCAGCAAAAGAACTTGCAAAAGCACTTGAAGAAATTGGTGTCAAGATTGCTAAAGAAGCATTGGATTTTGCGATGCACGCTGGCAGAAAAACCATAAAATCTGAAGATATAGAGATTGCAGCAAAAAAAGTCATGGGAAAATAATAATCTAATAATAGTTTTTCTCCCTTTCTTCTTTTTTGTAGTCGTTAACTCATTTATGACGTTTTCAAAAGAATAAATATAAAACTTAGCTTTTCAAGCAGTTGCTGAAGAATCCCAAAGGAACTGGAAATATTCACGGGCGAAACCAACCAAACCTACATGATTACTCCATATGACCAGTGTAGGTTTGTCTTCACCCAGAAAAAGCATAGCTTCTTTGCCATCAGCAATTACACCACCTCCAAACATGTGATCTCTTATACGTAGCTCTTTCAAACCAGTGTATTTTCTCAAGAAAAGCCAGTCTTCTTTTTTCCCAGCAGCCATGAGTTTAACGCTAACAGTTTTTTTTAAGCCGTTACCCAGCAATGGTTCAGCTAAAGCAATTACTGGTTTAGCAAACTCTGGTGCTGCAATTACAACTTCTTTGGTAGCTTTGGTTAAGACTTCTTCAAGTTTTCCGAGAACGGCTTGTTGACCACGCAGTATAAGCATGTCTGGTCGCTCGATGAGTTCTCGTTTTTCATATAACGGTTGAAGCGTTTCAGTGACAGTATTTTCCCAACTCAAGTATTTATCCTCAAGCCGCATCTTCGTGGATCTTGTCGCTTCGAGAGGCGGAACGGGGTAATATTTGAAGGGGCGACTCTCGTTGCTCTTTATCCAACCCTTTTCTTTAAGGGAGTTAAGAACTTCATAGATTTTACTATAGGGCACTTTGGCTTCTTGACTTATCTCCATAGCGGTCATTTGACCGCCGCCTAACAATATTATGTAAGCGTCAATTTCGTAGGCGTTTAAGCCCATTTCTCTCAAAGCGGCTCGAGTGTTCTCGTTAATTGCCATATTCTCCCCTCAATCACCTTATGAAACGTCTGGAAACCTTATTATCATTACGTTTGCACTTAAGCCCTTCTAAAGCGCTTAGATGTTAGAAGGCAAAAAAATGAAAGATATCAAACCTACAAGAAGCATTTGTCCTGAATGCCTAAAGGCTATAGATGCAACAATTTACGAAGACGACGGTAAAGTCTTTATCAAAAAAGAATGCCCCGAACATGGGCCTTTTCAAGAACTCTACTGGTCAGACTATGACCAATATGTGCGGGCAGAAAAGTTCCGCTTTGACGGTGACGGAATAAGTAATCCGCGAACCGAGAAAAAAAATAGTTGCCCAAACGACTGCGGCATATGTCCCGAGCACAAATCGCATACTGCACTAGCAATAATCGATGTCACAAACAGGTGCAATCTTACTTGCCCAGTTTGTTTTGCGAATGCGGCTGCTGCGGGATACGTTTACGAACCAACGAAAGAACAGATTACTGGAATGCTGGAGAACCTTCGAGCCAACAAACCCGTGGCAGCCACAGCGCTTCAGTTCTCTGGCGGAGAACCGACAATACGCAAAGAACTCCCTGATTTCGTTCGAAAAGCAAAAGAGCTTGGTTTCAGCCATGTGGAGGTTAATACCAATGGGCTTCGACTTTCACAAAGCGTAGAATACTGCAAAGAACTCAAAGAGGCTGGCGTAAGCACTATTTACCTCCAATTTGACGGGTTAACTTCAGATGTTTTCAAGTTTATCCGTGGAGTTGATTTGCTTGACATTAAAATGAAGGCTATTGAGAACCTTCGTGCGGCAGGATTCAACAGCGTCGTGTTAGTTGTCACGTTAGTAAAGGGTGTAAACGATCATCAACTTGGAGACATTGTGAACTTCGCAGTCAAAAACTTTGATGTTGTAAGATGCATCAATGTTCAACCTGTAAGCTTATGCGGGCGTTTGCCGCAAAAAGATCGGGAAAAGATGCGTATCACAATCCCAGACTTCATGAAAAAAGTTGAAGAGCAAACCAGTGGCATGATTAAAACCTCAGACTTCTACCCAGTACCTTCAGTGGCGATAGTGTCTAAAGCTGTTGGCGCATTAAAAAATAGACGATACCTCGAGTTCACTGCTCACCCGCACTGCGGCATGGCAACATATCTCATGATTGACAAAGGCAAAGTGAAAACCATCGGTGAAATGGCAAATGTTGACGCTTTCTTTGCTGGAATGAGAGATGTTTACGAAAAAGCATCCAGTGGACATAAAACAAGAGCATATTTATCTTTGCTTGGCACCGTTCGCCATCTAAAGTTCAGCACCCTACGAAAAGTGTTCCCCGTAGTTACGAAAGGCGATTACAAATCTCTTGGCGACCTACAAAGGCAATCAATTTTGCTCTCAGCGATGCATTTCATGGATCCATATAACTTTGACCTTGAAAGAGTGCAACGCTGCCTAATCCACTATGCCGTACCAGATGGGCGCATAATTCCGTTCTGCACCATGAACTCCATTCATAGAACTGAAGTTGAAAAGAAACTTGGTGTCCCAATCAAAGAATGGAAGGCACAACATAAAGTTGAAATAAGCCAACCATTCTAGATGTTGAGAACATAAAATATCAAAGTGAAAATTTATGGGTGGAAAAAAGAAGCTTGGCATAAAGCAGATGGAAAAGCAGCAAGTTACTCAAGACGAAGCTAAGCAAGAGAAGAAAAAAGAGAAAGCCGGACCGCCAAAAGAAAGAAAAACTATAGGGATCATGGCTCCAGATGCAAAAGATGGCAAAATCGTTGCTGAAGTCAAAAAAATGGGCGTTCTAACACCTTATTCTGTTTCAGCAAGGTATGGCATACGAGTAAGCGCAGCCAAAGACTTTCTTAGACAATTAGAAGCCAATGGCGCAGTGCAGCTTGTTTCCGGAAGCCACAACATCAAAATCTACAAAGCCAACGCAAGTTAATATTCTTCAGTCTAACATCATATTTTATTATTTTTTGTTGTAATGGAGTCTAGTTTTCGTTGAAAGATTTTCCTGAAAGAGTTTACACTTCAGAAGAAGTAAAAACTGCTAAAGAACTAGCTAGTGAAGGCTACAAACACAACCTAACGGTTGAGGGCTCACCGGATTTCAAAGCAAAAGTCAATCGGGCTCTTGAACTTATCAAAACCGCAAATTACTTTGATTTTCTAAGTACTTACATAAGAAGAATTATAGAAATTGACGGAATAACACAGTTGCGTGAAACAGAAGTTGCTATCTGGGCAAACAAATTCGCCGTAGAAAATCCCGTTGACGCTTCGAGCCTTTTCATTCAAAAAGCTTACCATATGAAAGAGTACGTAGAAGGCGATCTTTACTATGGGGGCAACGCAGAAAAGCGTTCGGTCGCAAAACGCGTCGAGTTCTTGCAGGCTCTCAGTGACAGAAGCGTTGACAAAGAAGTGAAAGAAGAATGCAACCGACTGTTGCAAATGTGGAAAGAAAGCTCATTAGCTTTTTAAGCGGTCAATAGTTCAACCTTAATTGCCGTTCCACTTTTGACTTGTTTAAAAATTTCCAAATTATTTGTTATTTTACCAAGTATACTTACGGGGCTGTAGGGTTGTGACTTCCCGTAGAAAACGCATAAAGCACCACCCATAGGCCAAAAAGCAATAGTGCCAGTTTCTACCGTGGGCTTTGCTTTTTCTTCACCCATTTTTATTGGGATTTCAAAATAAACTTCTTCTTTCCATAAAGCAGCTCTGCCTTCTACTGGAAGCTTTCGAACGATATAGTCGATTGTTCGTGGCGCTAAGAACCTGACTAATTCACCTTCAGCTTCACCTAGGCCTTCGATGATAAACTTGACTTTTATATGGGAAACGTCTGCTTGAACGCCTGATTGAACGTCTGGTTCATTACTCACTGTTTCATGCTCCTTTAATGAAAATCCAAAATCTCTTAGGATAGGCTATTCAATGGTCGAAGTTCAATTTAACTCTTACAGTCAACCATTATCGGCAATGACAAATCAGGGCATCGTTAATTTGGTCACAGGAGACTTAAAACTGTTTTTCCTATGAAATCAATCTGCTCAGCGGTGACTCCAGGGTGAATCGGCAGTGAGAAAACCTGTTTTGATGCCCTGTCGGTTTCAGGCAGTTTAGAAGTTTCAAAGTTTTCTCGGTAGAACGGCATTTGATGCACTGGATTAACATAGTAAGCTTCCGATCCAATCCCCTCTTTTCTCAGCTTATCCATTAAGGTGTTACGTTGTGTCTCGGTGCCGTCTTTCAGTCTCGCAGTATACAGGTACCAACTGTGTTGTCGGTCTTTTGATTCCCAAGGCAAAATAAGGCTATTGCTTTCCTTAAGAATTTTTGTTAATTGCTGTGCATTTTGTCTGCGTTTAGACAAAAAAGATGGCAACTTTTCCATTTGCGCATTGCCTATTGCCGCCTGCATTTCTGACATGCGGTAGTTTGTTCCAAGCATAAGTGATGAATACTTTGCTTTTTCCCCATGGGTCCTAATCATCCGCAAAGTCTCATCCATTTCATCTTCGTTTGTTGTTGCTAGTCCACCTTCACCTGTGGTCATGTTTTTGCTTGCGTATAAGCTCCAGCAGGCAGCATCTGCAAAGGTGCCAGCGGGTTTCCCAGCGTATGTTGTTCCATGCGCTTGTGCAGCGTCTTCAATTAAAGCTAAGCCGTGTTTCTGGGCGATTTCCCGTAAAGGTTCCATATCAGCTGAAAAACCGTAGAGGTCGACAGGAAGAATAGCCTTTGTGCGTTTTGTTATTGATTTTTCAACTGCAATAGGTGATAAATTGTAAGTTTCTGCGTTGATATCGACGAAAACTGGTTTCCCACCTGCTAAAACGACGGCTTCTGCAGTGGCTACAAAAGTGAAGCTTGGCAAAATAACTTCATCACCCTGTTTTACACCGCAAGCCATAACTGCTGAGTGCAAGGCGGCAGTACCCGTGTTAACTGCAACTGCATGTTTTACACCCGCAAAGTGTGCGAAGTTTTTCTCAAATTCCGTCACCATTAGGCCAGCGCCAAGCCCGCTTGTTAACATGCCACTTCTGAGAACTTTTACTACTGCTTGGACTTCTTCTTCGCCAATCTTTGGTAGGTTAATGGGTATCATCGTTTAGCCTCATTCTGTTAGATACTGCGTCAAGCAATATTTTAATTTGCTCAAAACAAAGCAACCTTTCATTGACACTTGAACTTGAAGAAATAGATAAAAAATTATTCGATATTCATTTTTTGGGTAATTTTATAATCAATCACAACGCTAATTCCACGAGTACTAAGCTCTTTATCCAACGCCAAATCGCCAGTATCAACCCTTAAACTCTTCAACCTATCCAACTTGCTTTTAGTAGCAACCACACCAATGTTGTCCAAGCCTATTTGACGGATAACTCGAGAACTTATCTGCTGATTTCCTCTGCCAAAAATGAAGCCTTGCCCCCCAATCGGAGTCACAATTATTTGAGCTGCCTTACCCTTTGTGGCTTCCAATATTTCTTTTTCGTTTACATCGCTTGAGATTATTTTTTTGTCTAAAAACAAATCTACGCCAAGTAACGTTTTTTTCTGGTCTAAAAGGTCACTGATTGTACGGGTTGTTGTTCCAGGACCCATAACGTAAATTGTGTTAGGCGTCATTTCTTCAATAATTTGAATGGCTACTGCAACTTGATTGCGGACTTCATTCTCGGTCATTGGGCTTTCAAGTTTGTTGCCTTGAATCAGATGCGGCTCAAACGGGCTAAGCATGTAACCATAAAGCTCTGCAGAAAGGTGGCCTTCACGGAAGGCTTGCTCGTCTATGTCC
This sequence comes from Candidatus Bathyarchaeota archaeon, assembly GCA_963833575.1. GTDB lineage: Archaea > Thermoproteota > Bathyarchaeia > Bathyarchaeales > Bathycorpusculaceae > Bathycorpusculum. The sequence goes on from CAWHXY010000004.1 coordinate 695,276, forward strand.
ATAACTTCTGCTTCCCTCAAAGGCAGCAAACCCCACAGATACCCAAGGGCGACTCTGGCTGCAGCCTGCGCTGTCACCGCAAACAGGGCACTGTGCATTTTAACTCCAGTGGGCACACCCAACACTGGAACCTTCAAGCCGGCTGTTTTGAGTATGTCACGAGCGGTTCCATCGCCGCCACAGAAAACAAGCAAATCCACCCGCGCCACAAGCATCGACTTTGCCATATCGCCGGTATCTTCTGAAGTGGTCTGAACTTTGCTCTCACCAACAGCCTCAAAAGCCAACCCGCATTTCTTAGCCTCTTCTGCCCCCATGCTACCAGCACCAACCACCAAACGCAAATCATTAGCCTCAACTAGAGCGGCAAGAAAAGTCTCAGCCCTCCGTGCAGCGATAGGCTTAGCACCCAACGAAATAGCTTTTTCAAGGATAGCTTTGCCGTCGGTTCCTTTCAACCCAACTGCGCCGCCCATACCTGCCACTGGGTTGACGATAAAACCGAGGGTTTTGGTTGGCAGAGACTTTTTGAGAGAGGTCAATTTGGGTGTGCCTAAGTTGGTATTAGGTTACTATCATAAAACCCCTTTGTATCACATTTAAAAAACGAATTCGTTTGAAAAAGTCTTAACTACCTTTGGAACAAAATAGCTTGTTACAAATGTCATCATGATCCACATCACTCGAGCGGTGCTGCCATGGCAGGTACTCAAAACAATGGCAAACGAACACCGACAAGAACTTCAACATGCGTCTCATGGCAAGTCGCACAGTAATTATCTTTTCTCGAAAGTAGGAAAAAGAATTAAAAAAGAGCACTGATGCAGACCAATAGGGATACCTGCTATTTGTGGACAAAAAACAACAACAAAAAGAACAAAAAAGAAAAGAAAAAGTTTTGTTTAGTATGTTTCGCAGCCGATGTATTGTTTTGAGACTTCATTTAGCCATGGATAGAGGTTGCGCAGCTTATCCATCGACTCTGCAACTTTAGCTGCTGGGTACTCGTAGGGTTGGAGGCGTCCATTGAAGTATTCGTCGTAAGCTGACATATCAAAGAAACCATGTCCTGTTAATGCGAACAGCAGCGTTTTGGATTCATTGGTTTTTGCGCATTGGCGCGCGTCGTCGATTACCACTTTGATGGCATGAGTCGATTCTGGTGAGGGGATTATTCCTTCTGAACGTATGAATATTTTAGCAGCGTCGAAAGCGTCAACTTGGTTAACCGCTAGGGTGCTTATTTGTTTCTCTTTGGCTAGTACGCTGATGGTTGGTGCGATACCGTGGTAACGTAGTCCACCTGCGTGGATTGGGGCCGGCATAAAGTCGTGTCCCAGCGTGTGCATAGGTACGAGCGGCGTCAATTTCGCAGTGTCACCGTGATCATAGGTATAATAGCCCCTTGTGACTTTGGGGCACGCTGATGGTTCAACCGCGATATACTTGGTTTGCTTTGGTGCCTTCTTGGAAACTTTATCGTAGTAGAAAGGCCAGAAGAGACCCGAAAAGCTGCTTCCACCGCCGATGCATCCATAAATCGCATCAGGATAGTCCTCCACCATTTCCACCTGTTTTTTAGCTTCTATTCCTGCCACGGTTTGATGCATGCAGACGTGGTTGAACACGCTTCCGATGGTGTAATTTGCTTTCTTGCCTGTTTTTTCGCTTTCCAGTGAGTCTTCTACTGCTTCACTTATTGCGATGCCCAGTGACCCTTGGTTTTCTGGGTCTTCAGCGAGGATTTTTCGTCCGGACTCCGTTTTGTTGCTTGGGCTGGCATAGACTGTGGCGCCAAAAGCGTTCATCATTGCTTTGCGGTATGGCTTTTGATTAAAGCTTGCGCGGACCATGTAAACAGTTGCTTCTAAACCGAACATGCCAGCTGCAAACGATAGTGCTGAACCCCATTGGCCTGCGCCTGTTTCGGTTGTTACTCTTGTTATGCCTTCTTTCATGTTATAGTAGGCTTGTGGGACTGCGCTGTTAGTTTTGTGGCTGCCTGAGGGGCTAACACCTTCATATTTGTAGTAGATTTTGGCGGGTGTTTTGAGCACTTTTTCTAGTCCTAAGGCTCGAAACAGCGGGGAGGGTCTCCAGATCTTGTATATTTCTCGTACTTCATCTGGGATGTTTATCCATCGTTCTTGGCTTATTTCTTGGCCGATTATTTCTTTTGGGAATATTCTCGGAACTATGCCAACGCCTGGTTGCCCTGTTGCCGCATCTATGAATGGCGGAAGCGGGTGGGGTAGGTCGGGCACTATGTTGTACCATTGTTTTGGTATGTCGTTTTCTTTTAGTAGGATTTTTTTGTCGGGCATTTTTTTCGCCTTTTAACGTTTAAAGCGATGAAATGTACTTTCAAGTTTTATTTAAGGCTTTTGTGTACACTTTTGTTCATTTAAAACCTTGAAACACATAAACAACACATTTATACCCAAACGAACAGAAACACGCATAAGCGAAACAAAATGTGGAACCAAATAAAAAATCAACTCCAAGAATACCCTGAACGACTCAAAGTCGCACGCGTACTCGTAGAAAACGGGTTAAGCGTCCAAAACAACAAAATATACCTAAACCAAATCGAAATCCCACCAGTACGTATTGCAAGAGTAGCTGGAGTCGACAGACGAACAGTGAACGAGACGATAAACACCATAAAAAACAGCCCTGATCTCAAATTAATTTTTGAAGAAATACGCCCCGCAGGTCACTCGCTAAAAGAAATCGCTAAACACATTAACCTCGGAGTGTTGGAAATAACTCCTATAAACGCAAAATCGCTGGGAATATTATCCAATGCAGCCACCGTTCTCAACAAGGCAGGATTAAGCATCAGACAAGCAATCGTAGATGACCCAGAGCTCTCACCTGAACCAAAACTTACTCTGATTGTTGAGAAAAAAATCCCTGGGGAAATTATCCCAGAGATTCTAAAAATACCTGGAATAGCCAAAGTTTCAGTCTATTAACCGTGGCAAAATTGACACAAAGAAAACCTCAAAAGTAGGCTAAATGATGCAAAAATCGCTTGCGTAGGCTTTATTAATTACGCCCTGCCTAGAAAAACTTATATTGATAGTAACATTTTGTTGTTGTTCTCGATTAAAGGAGATTACTTGATTTGTCATCATTCCCAACCCAAGCGGGCGGAACCCCTATTCTTGTTTTAAGGGAAGGCTCAAACAGGTCCCGTGGAAGAGAAGCTCAACACGGAAATATAACTGCCGCGAAGGTTATAGCAGAAAGCGTCCGAAGCTCTTTAGGACCAAAAGGCATGGATAAAATGCTAGTTGACAGCTTTGGCGATGTCACAATAACAAGCGATGGGCGAACCATCTTAGATGAAATGGATATTCAGCATCCAACAGCAAAAATGCTTGTTGAAGTTGCCAAAACACAAGACAACGAAGCTGGCGACGGAACAACATCAGTAGTAATTATTGCGGGAGAACTTTTAAGCAGAGCCGAAGAACTAATAGACAAAAACATTCACCCTACAATTATTATTGATGGTTATCAAAAGGCAGCGGCAAAGGCGTTAGAAACACTTGAGAAAATATCCATACCGGTAGACTTGAAATCTCAGGAATACCTGAAAAAAGCTGCAACTACCTCAATGGGTAGCAAAATCGTTGCCGAATACAAAGAATACTTGGCTGATTTGGCAGTTAAAGCAATGATGGCCGTAGCCGAAAAACAAAATGGTGCCTATAAGGCGGATGTCGACGACGTCAAAGTTGAAAAAAAAACAGGCGAGTCCCTCAAGGATACCAGCCTGATAAATGGCATTGTTTTAGATAAAGAAATTGTTCATTCAGGAATGCTCAAGCGAGTAGAAAAAGCAAAGATTGCATTAATTGACGCATCGTTAGAGAACGAGAAAACCGAGCTAGATGCAAAAATAAGTATTGAAAGTCCCGACCAGATTGAAGCATTCCTCAAACAAGAAGAAACAATGCTACAAGAAATGACTGACAAAATTTTAGCTTCAGGTGCCAACGTGGTCATCTGCCAAAAAGGCATAGACGATTTGGCTCAGAGTTTTCTTGCAAGAAAAGGGGCAATTGCAATTAGAAGAGCCAAAAAATCAGACATGGAAAAACTTGCAAGAGCAACGGGTGGAAAAATAGTAAGCAGTATTGATGATATTTCAAAATCAGATCTCGGGTATGCCGCTTTGGTTGAGGAACGCAAAATTGGCGACGACAAAATGACGTTCGTCGAAGGCTGTAAGAACCCCAAATCTGTAACCATCTTAATCAGAGCCGGATCGCAACGTATGACCGCAGAGGCGGAACGCTCAATTCACGATGCACTATGCGTTATTAGAGACCTACTACAAGAACCAAAAATTGTTGCTGGAGGAAGTGCTCCAGAGCTTGAAATGGCAAGTGTTCTTAGAAAATTTGCTGAGACAGTGCCGGGAAGAGAGCAACTTGCAGTTAGAGTATTCGCAGAAGCCCTCGAATCTATTGCAGTTACACTTGCTGAGAATGCTGGCGTAGACCCAATTGATATACTTGTAGAATTACGATCAAGGCATGAAAAAGGAGAAACATGGGCCGGCATTGAAGTTAATGAAGGAAAAGTTCAAGATATGTCAAAGGCAAACATTTTTGAACCCCTTTCAGTTAAAAAACAAATAATCAAATCCGCAAACGAAGCTGCTTCTATGATTCTCAGAATCGATGACCTAATTTCCGCCACCAAAATGAAAGCACCTCCAATGCCACCAGGAGGAATGGGCGGAATGGGAGGTATGGGTGGCATGGGCGGATATCCAGGCGCAGGAGAGTAATAAAATACGTCAAAACAAGAAATAATTGTTGGACCACCAAAAATTACTCGTTTCGAGAAAGCTAGAATAGTTGGAGCTAGAGCACTTCAGATCTCGATGGGAGCACCAATTTTGGTGGATGCAGCTGAAAATACAAACCCTATTGATATCGCTCTAAAAGAACTTGAGGCTGGAATACTCCCGATAACCATCAGAAGAACGCTACCAGACGGAACCTTCCAAGATATTCCTCTAAAATGGCTATCTTGAGCTTCATTTTTCTTTTAATTTTCCCATTTTCGCTTGAGCTTCATTTAGCATATTAATGATTTGTTTCCAGTGTGTTCCTTGCCAATAGATTTGCCCACAATTTGGGCACTTCCAAAACTTTTCGTAATAAGTTGAAGTGTTTTTCTCTAGTTTCTCTAAAAGTTGTTGTTTAGGTGTAGCTTTAAGTTTCGTGTTGCATATGGGGCAATTTGACTTTTCCATATCTACTACTAAAGGTATTAGGTATCGCTGAGCAAGCTCGGCCAGCCTTTCAGATTCCGTTTTACCCTCGACATAGTAAGCATCAACGTTCCTTGCGATGGCTCGTTTGTAGAGCTCTAAATCTTTTGTTAATAAAACGCGGTTCTCCTTCTTAGCTGTTTCAAGAAGTACAGAATCGTTTAGTTGGGTATCATATATGACATCGTGTCCTAACATGCGTAGCCAGCGTGCCAGTTTTCCCAGCATGCTATCCGCAAGGAACTTCAAACATTTTCTCTCCGAACAATCGAAGCACTACCCGTTTTAGTAACTATATCCCCTTCATCAAATACTAACGACCCATCAACAAAGGTTTTTACTGGCTTTCCTACAACATCCCATCCATTAAAGGGTGAGTATTTTGCTTTAGACTTTAATTTTGATGCATCAATTTTGAATTTTTGGTTAAAATCAACCACCGCTAAATCTGCATTCAGTCCCTGCTCCAAATAACCCCTATCCTTCAAACCATAAATTTCAGCAGGCTTCTCCGCGAGAAGTTGAACGATTTGACCTAAAGATAACCGATTCTTCCTAACCTGCGTCAAAATCAGAGGTAAAGTTGTTTCTAAACCAGGTACTCCGACTTTAACATCCCACACGCTGCTTGCCGACTTCTCGCTTAAAGTGTGTGGCGCATGATCCGAGCCTAAAGTATCAATCCAACCTTTTACCAAACACTTCCATAACGCTTCAACATTGCTTTTGCTGCGGAGAGGCGGTGCCATAATCAGCATTTGACCGTAATGAACAAAATCAGCATCAGACAACAACAGGTGATTAGGAGTCACTTCGCAAGTTACTTTTCTTCCTGATTTTTTAGCTTCCCAGATAGTGTTTAAACCCTTTTCAGTTGAAACATGACAAAAATGGAGTCGCACACCACTTGATTCATTAATTTTTAGTAGTCGTGCAATCGCTTTAAGCTCAACAGTTTCTGAATGCGCCTGCTGAAAAGCAGCATTACTGGTCTTTTTCGCTTGCTTAAGTTTTTCTTCATTTGATGTAAGCAACGTTTTGTCTTCAGCATGAACCGCCACTGGCACATTCAACTCAGCGACTTCTTTAAACGCAGCTTCTAAGGCTTGATCATCATCAATATCTAATCCGCCGATTTGACAACCCATAAAAAGCTTGAACGCTACTGCTCCTTGCTCAACTATGTCTTTAATTTCTGAGATTCGTTTTGGAAATTCAGAGTAAAACCCAACATGAACAAGAATTTTTCTTGAAGCAATGCCCATGCGATCTTTCAGAGTTTGGACGCTCATAGTAACTGGTTCGTTATTTGGCATATCCAAAACCGTGGTGAAGCCCCCAGCGGCGGCAGCGGCAGTTCCCGTTTGGAAATCTTCTTTGTATGCTCTTCCTTCATCCCTCAAATGAACGTGTTCATCTATCAAACCGGGCAGGACTAAGAGGTTTTTTAGGTTAGTTTTTTGGTCAGCACTCGGCATTTGAGTTTCTTTACCAATTTTGAAAATTTTGCCCTCTTCAATGGCTAAACTACAATCAACGATTTGCCCGTTGAGGTAAGCTTTCGCATTTGTAAGGACAGAATCAACAATCACATCAGTTCACGTTCACATTGAATAGCGAGTAATTTGCTAATTAAAGTTTATTTATCGTTCAAACAATCGCTTAATATAAGAAAAAACATGGTTTATTTTTCTTGGTCGAGTTCTATCCTGCATTCATCGCAAATGTTTTGTCCGTTTCGTTCTTTGAGACTTTCCGAGTATACATTGCATCGATCGCAGTATCCAGACATTGGAACCTCTTCGGTTTCTTCAGTTCTAGCGTTGCCTTCGATCCTTGATCTTTCGAGAATCGTCTCTATTAGTTCAGGCATTACGCCTAGTACATCTTTACTTGAGATTATTCCAACAAGGTTACCCTTGTAAATTACGCCTAGACGTCTGATATCTAGTCGATTCATTCTTCTGGCTGCTTCAGTGATTGTTGCTTCTGGTTCAATTGTTACCAATGGGGTTGTCATAATTTCTTTAGCCTTAACTGTGTCTGGTTTGAGGTTTTTAGCTAGGACTCTAATCACTAGGTCCCGTTCGGTAATAATTCCGATTGACTTACCCACCTGATTTGTTACTATTACTGCACCTAAGGCCTCGTGATCCATAGCGATTGCAGCTTTGTTTGAACATTCATTCTCATCCATAGTCACAACTGGACTACTCATAACATCTCTTACCAACATTTTTGTTCCTAACCCAAGTTCAGACACAATTTCACTTCCTACACAATTATGTAAGCTCAGCTTCACTTCAACAATAAAGAGATCCATAATTTAAGACTTACTTAACAGGGAATTTTGCCCTGTGAAGTTTTATTAGACTCATAACCGATAGGACACAATGCAAATCGAGGAAACAATTATGCTTCGAACAAATACTGAGAAACTCATTAAAATGTCAGTCATGGGCGAAATAGCTAGCCCGACAATCCGATCAGTATATAATGTTTCGGCAACTGGGAAGCCGATGGTGTTGCCTGGAGTAGGTGGCATAACTTACAATTTGAGAATTGGAGATTTAGCGTGCGGTTGGGAAGCGGATCATGTAGAGCCTGGCGTTAGTGTTGAAAACAAAGAAAACGATACTCGCTCAGGACAAGCAGCTAACACTGCCTTTAACGTGCTATCCTGCATTGGAAACAAAGCAATAGTTGTTAATGGCGATGCCAAGGGCGCTGAGGGAACAGTTACAGGTAAACATGGTGGAATCGAACATGTGCTAGTTGATTTTCCAATAGAGATTCTGCATAAGCTCATACCTGGAGATAGAATTCTAGTAAAATCTTTTGGCATCGGGTTAAAACTCATCGACTTACCAGAAATCAAAGTTCTAAATATGGACCCGTCATTGCTTGAGGCATGGAACCCACAGCCGAAGGACGACAAGCTTGAGGTACAAGTTACTCATATTATTCCAGCCGCCATCATGGGTTCAGGCTTGGGAGCTAATCAAGTTAACTCAGGAGACTATGACATCCAATTATTCGATGAAACAATCGTTAAGCAGTATGATCTTGAAAGCTTACGGCTTGGTGACTTGGTAGCTATTATAGATGCAGATCATTCATTTGGAAGAATTTACCGTCAGGGCGCTGTCACAGTGGGTGTAGTAATTCATTCAAATTGTGTCACTGCCGGGCATGGTCCAGGAGTCACAACTTTAATGACTTCATCTGTTGGAAAAATTATCCCGGAAATAAGTGCCAAAGCTAATATTGCTTCTCTACTAAACTTAAGAGCATATATATAAGATAGTTTAATCCATAATTGGAAAAATAGAGAGAATAAGAGGTTAAAATAATTGCCATCTAAGCGAAAAAGCCGAGGAAGAGCCAAAGGAAGCAAAGGAAGCAGCAGCCTTGTTCAATGCGCTAATTGCGGGGCAATGGTACCACGCGATAAGGCAAAGAGAAATACCCGACGTGTTTCGTTTGTTGAGCCTCAATTAGCTAAGGAGCTTAGGCAAAAAGGCACGTTTCTAGCTTCGTGGGTGGACACGAAATACTATTGTATATCTTGTGCTGTTCACCGTGGAATTGTTAACGTTAGAGCAGAAGCCGAACGCCATTCACGGGCAAAAAGAAGATACTAAATCGCTACAGCTTTTTTCTTTAATTCCGTGTAAACATGAAATGCTCTTTGTACAACGGTAAAGTTTGAAAGTACAGCCAACAGGAATATGCCGTAGCCTAAGGCGGGTAACCAGAAAAATGCGATTATGCTTACAGCAGCCAAAATAAGCATACGTTCTGCCCTTTCAGCCAAACCCACTGACTCCATTTTTATACCTGCCGCTTCCGCCCTTGCACGACTGTAACTTACCAGCAAAGAGCCTGCTAAAGCGGCTAAGCCCCAAATTGGCCCCCAAGTTGATCCCCAAACTGTATTGCACAATCCCGCGATAATTATAGCGGCGTAGACTGCTGCATCCGCGTACCTGTCAAGAATTGAATCAAAAAAGCCGCCGAAGACGGTTGTTTGTTTGAAAGTTCTTGCGACAATACCATCAAGAGTGTCGCAGAAGCCCGAAGCTAAAAGAAGTACTGTTGCGAATAGAAGAAGCCACAATTGATTTTGAGCTAAAGTGTATGCACCAGCTGATGCTAAGGCGAGGATAAATCCTACAATGCTTATTTTGTTTGGAGTCAAACCTATTTTGTGAGCTGCTATTGCTTGGGAACTTAGCATTTGCTGAATTCTTTTCTTCAATTTAGTAAGCAAGTTAACTCTCAACCAGCTTAAATGTTAAAAGCTCATTATAAGTTGGCTGTAGAAAAGGCTTTCCAGCGAATATAGAGCTTACATGCTTAACAATTCTGGCTACGAACTGCTTCTTTCAATGAAACTTATTAGGAAGAACAATTATTATTTTGAATTAACGTTTCCGTTGCAAGCCAAGTGCATGTAACAGCAACGTTATACAAAGCAAACAAAAAGGAGCATAAACAAAATGACTGAAAATGCAGATGTTATCTTCGTGGGAAACAAACCTCCAATGAGCTATGTTCTGGCAATCATAACAAGCCTATCAGCAAGTAACCTAAAAGAAATCACTTTGAAAGCGCGAGGTCAGGCTATTACTACTGCTGTTGACGTAGCTGAGATCACAAGAAACCGGTTCATTAAAGACCTCAAAGTAAGCAAGATTGCTATAGGGACAGCCGAGATGCCACCACGTGAGGGAGAAAGCAAGTCCAGAATGGTTTCCACGATGGAGATAACCCTAAGCAAAAAGTAAAAACTGGATACAGTAAACCAACAGAAATCAATTCCAAAACTTTTCTTATTTTTTAATCCACCCTTAGCAATATTTCACATCAACTAAACGTTTTACCACTCATCAGGTTCTAACTTGATCATCCAAAGTGAAGCCCTTTACAAAACTCTGAATCAAGACAATCCTACATCGCAAAGTTAAATAGCTGATTTTGTTAGTTAGAGAATTATTCCGTGTGAGTCCAATGTTAGATATCAAGCTTATTCGTGAAAATCCAGACCTTATAAAGGATAACTTGGCTAAGCGAGGCAACCCTGAATGCGTTCAAATGTTAGCAGACTTAATCGCAATAGACAAAGAATGGCGGATGAACCTAACAAAACTAAACGAATTTCGCCACGAAAGAAAACAAGTAACTATAGAAATTGCTAAACTAAAAAAGGCCCGCAAAGAAGCTGACGACGAAGTTCGAAGCGCTCAAGACATTGACGAAAAAATAACAAGCCTTGAGAAATTAGTTGTTTCGCAAGAACAAAAAGAACATGATTACCTCATGCAACTTCCAAATTTGCTGGATGATTCTGTTCCGCTTGGAAAAGACTCTAATGATAACGTCCAAATTAAAACGTGGGGAGTAATCCCGAAATTTAGTTTTCAAATAAAAAATCACATTGACTTAGCCCTGGAGCTGGACCAAATTGATATGGAAAGGGCTGGGAAAATTTCAGGCGCCAGATTTTTCTATCTTAAAAACCAAGTTGCCCAGTTAGATATGGCTTTAATGTGTCTTGCGATTGAGGAGCTAGCAAAAAAAGGGTACACCCCAATTATTCCTCCGTATTTAATGACACGAAAAGCATACGAGGGAGTAACAGCTCTAGACGACTTCGCTGATGTGCTCTACAAAGTTGAAAACGAAGACCTGTACCTCATTGCCACTTCTGAGCATCCTATGGCTGCAATGTACATGAACGAAGTGTTAAAAGAACAAGAAATGCCTGTGAAGCTTGCTGGAATAAGCACCTGTTTTAGGAAAGAAGCAGGGGCTCATGGCAAAGACACAAGAGGAATATTTCGCACTCACCAATTCAACAAAATAGAACAATTCATCTTTTGTAAGCCAGAAGACTCGACTAAGCTACATGAAGAACTACTTCAGAACGCAGAAGAGTTTCTTCAAAAACTTGAATTACCATACCGAGTTGTCAATGTTTGTACGGGCGACATTGGAACTGTAGCGGCTAAAAAATATGACATTGAAGCTTGGATGCCTGCCCAAAACGGTTACCGTGAAGTGGTCTCATGTAGCAACTGTACCGATTATCAAGGAAGACGGTTAGGTATTCGTTATAGAGAAAAAGAAGGCGCACCGACAAAAGGATTTGTTCATACTTTAAACTCTACGGCTGTTGCTACTGGGAGAACCATAGTAGCTCTATTGGAAAACAATCAGCAAGAGGATGGTACAATAAAAGTACCTGAAGCTTTGAGGAAATACATGGGGAATACAGATAAAATCGTGAGAAAACTCTAAACCTTTTAATATTTCTATGAGATTGTTGATGCACGTTTGGAGAAATTAATTTGTCTTCAAAATCAAAACACATTAGAGATAAATGGCGTGGAAAAGGATGGTACATGGTTGTTGCCCCATCCTTCTTTGGGAACATTGAGTTAGGTGCAATACCGGCTCAAGAGCCAGAACAGCTTATCGGAAGAGTTGTTGAAGCGACTTTATATGATATAACAAGCGACTTTTCACATCACTATTTGAAAATGTTCTTTCAAGTTAATGAGGTTGACCAAAAAAATGCCAAGACACTGTTTAAAGGTCATGAATACTCACGAGATTATCTTAGAAGCCTAGTTCGAAGAAGAACCACAAAAGTTGATTCACTGATTAATCTAACCACTAAAGATGGATACAAGCTCAGGATTGCAGTTTCCGCGTTGACACTATCCAGGATAAAGACCTCTCAGGAGAAAATAATCCGCAAAATAATGGATGCCACAATCCATCAAAAAGCCGCCGCTTTATCGCTCGACCAGTTTGTTCAAGAGATGGTTCTTGGCAAAATCGCTTCAGACATCTATAATCAAGCAAAAGAAGTTGCTCCATTAAGACATGTAGGTATAAGAAAATCTAAGCTCTTAGCAGCACCACAGATTGCACCAGTGAAAGAAGCCCAAGTTCTTCAAGCTCCCGAAGCTCAAGCATAACCTAACTCTTTTTTATTTCTTGGTTTCTTAGAGCAAAATACTTTAGAAACGACAGTCTAGACTAAAACGCTTCGGGTTGGAGCGGGAAGTGTGATACTTGTCGGCAAATGCGGGAGTACATGAAAAAGGAACTTTCACGGTTCAAGATACAATTGATAACATTAAGAAAGACCCCAACTATCCTAAAGCTGGAGCGATAGGACTTTTTATCGGAGTAGTGAGGGGCGAAACTCTAAAAGGAGAAAAAGTCGAAAAGCTGGAGCTCGAAGCCTATGAAGAAAAAGCTAACCAAGTTTTGGCTAAAATCTGTGATGATTTAACCTTAAAACCAGGAATAACCAATGTTCAAATCCATCATTTGCTAGGCGAATTTAACGTTGGGGATGACTTAGTTTATGTCGCTGTTGCTGGTTCTCATCGAACAGATATCTTTCCAGTTCTTCGAGAAGCAGTAGAGAGATACAAAAGTGAGGCACCAGTTTTCAAAAAAGAACAAATAGTTGACACAGAAGGTTCAACATCTAAATATTGGGTTTCAGAAAAACACGAACACTAACCCCAAATTACCTACGAGGTAAATGCTATGATTACAGCTTTAGCAGGCGGAGTTGGCGCAGCAAGATTTCTCACTGGTTTATTGAAGATTGTTAAAGAAGAAGACCTTTCTGTGATCGTAAATACCGGTGACGACATAGAAATGTTCGGCCTACATATTTCGCCTGACATCGACATCGTAGCTTACACTTTAGCAGGAATTGTCGACGAAGAAAGAGGGTGGGGAATAAAAGGCGATACCTTTCAAGGTCTGGAAATGCTGAAAAAACTTGGCCTAGAAACATGGTTTGCATTAGGCGATAAGGATTTTGCTACACATATTTTTCGAACTGAATTGTTAAAAGCAGGTTTTACTCTTTCACAGGCAACTGACAAAATCTGTCACGCCTTAGGCATTAGCGTTAAACTTTTGCCTATGACGAATGACAAGTTTGAGACGAGGATAAAAGTTGAGGATGGGTCAATTCATTTTGAAGAATATTTTGTCAAAAGGGGATCAAAAGAAAAAGTTTTAGGAGTAGAGTTCGCTGGCGCTCCCAGCGCGAAGCCTTCGCCTAAAGTGATAGACTCAATTATGGATGCAGATACAGTCATCATTTGCCCTAGCAACCCGATAGTTAGCATTGGCACTATTTTATCAATAGATGGTATAAGAGACGCGTTAAGGAAAACAAGCGGTACAGTTATTGGGATTAGCCCTATTGTTGCCGGTGCCCCGATTAAGGGTCCTGCAGATAAACTGTTGCGCGGTTTAGGGTTTGAAGTATCAGCTTTTGGTGTCGCTAAGCTTTACGCCGATTTTATAGATACTTTTGTCATCGATAATATTGATGAAGCTGAGAAGAATCGTATAGAGAGCCTTGGCATTCGAGTGAAAGTTACGAACACAATTATGAAGAGTTTGGAAAATAAGAGTCAATTGGCCAAAGTTGTTTTAGAAGAATAAAGAAAAAAGCAAATATATAGACTAAATAAGTGACTATATACTATCTGGACTGACTAAATAAGCTAGAAGAATGCTTTCTAAAGCAAGAGCGCCATGCAAAAGAAGAAAACCAAAAACCAATGTGCAAAAAACGAAACACCATGGTACTTCAACCATGTCTAATGCATTGAAACATCAGTTTTAGAGAAGGGGGAAATTCTGAAGGGAAATAGTGGTGAAAAAAGAAAATAGAAGACGAAAAAGCCGATCTCTTGGACTGGCTATTAGCAATTGATGCATCATTAAAGTAATGTATGATTAAATGGTCCGCTGAGAGGAAGAGATAATGTGTCTAACACTAAATGGTATTGTGTTTTTTAGAAGAAGGGTTATATTTCAAATTAAGTCAATAGTAAGGCAGTGATGAGAATTGGAAAGAAAAAGTTACGATTGGTTTGAGCAACGACGCAAAACTAGAGGATTAGAGCTAGCCCATGATCAGATAGCCAAAGCTTTCGACACCGTAACTTGGCTTCATAAAGCAACCAAAAGCTTTGCGGAGAAAAATTTTCAAGAAACTCAAAAATACATCGACAATTTGTACAAGACTGAAGAAGGTGTAGATTCACTTCGAACGGATGTATTCATGGAGTTATCCAAAGGCGCAGCTCTTGTGGCAGATTACCGAGAAGATCTCTTGCACCTCGTTAAACGGCTAGATACGTTAGCTGACCACACTAAAGACGCAGCAAGATGCCTTGAAATGCTCTCTGGAGCAGATATTCCACAGGAACTTAGCGACAAAACAGTTTTTATGACAGGAAAACTTGTCGATACAGCTCAAACATTACGAAGCAGTATAGAAAAAATCTCCTCTAACCCAACGGAAGCAATTAAAGAAGCGAAACAAGTCGGCGACATAGAACACGCAATTGATGTCGAATACTTGAAAACTAAAAGCTTATTCGTGAAATATGGCGCAAACATAAACTGCGGAGCCATGGTGATTTTTGATGACCTCATAGAATTCATTGAGCAAGCAGCAGACATGTGCGCAGACACAGCAGACTACATCTTGATACTCTCAAGCAGAGAATAAAACACTTAACATTTCTTTAATATTTCTTAATTATTAATTCCAGGTTGTAATTCATACATTTTTAATAGCTCTTTTTGGCCTATTCGTATTTGTAGGTTTGAAGGATTCCGTCTCTGATTTCAATTAATTTAATATACATAATTTTTAATGTGGCTTCTTGTAAGGAAAACAATGAAAAAGTGTAAGCTCATTCTAATTTTCCTAATTTTTATCCTAGTCCAATCATATTGGCTATCAAAAGCTTCTTGTTCCATCAATTCTAGCACCGACGACTGGACGACGTTCCGCCATGATTCAGACCATAGTGGATGCCTAAATAGTAACAGTTCAATGGACTCCGCCAAACTATTGTGGACGTATGCTACAGGCAGAATGGTACAATCTTCGCCTGCAGTAGCTAACGGCTGCGTTTTTGGAGGTTGCAGGGATGGCCAAGTTTACTGCCTTAACGCCTCCAGCGGAGGAAGTATATGGAAATTTCAAATTGGAAGTGAAGTATGGTCGTCACCAACAATCTATAATGGGTGTATCTACATAGGCGTAGACGATGGCTGGATTTGCACTCTAAACGTTACCACAGGAATGCCTATTTGGGCATCAAAAATAGGGGGCGCAGTGCGTTCTTCTCCTGTAATTGCTAATGGTAACGTCTACATAGGTTCAGGTGATCATGGAGTGTTCTGTCTTAATGCGTCCGACGGAACAACAATATGGGGTTGTCTTAATTCTTACCGAGTGCAATCGTCGCCTGCTGTCTCAAATGGCGTAGTTTTCGTCACTGCTGACAACTATTGTACTTATGCTCTTAATGCAACTACTGGAAATGAAATATGGAGCTGCCACACTGGAAGCACTATCTCTTCGCCTAGCGTTTACAACGGTTATGTCTACCTAGGTGCATCATACGACGGTAATGTTTTTTGTTTAAATGCCTCTACTGGCGCTCAGATATGGAAATATCAAACGGATGGCGTTGTAACCTCTTCTCCCGCCGTTGGTTATGGATGCGTTTACATAGGATCTGATGACAATTACGTTTATTGTCTAAATGCTTCCAACGGCCAGAAAATATGGCGGAGCCCAACTAGTTACTCGGTTACTTCTTCACCCGCAGTTGCATACGGCAACGTGTACGTGGGTTCTAAAGATTACAATATTTATTGTTTCAACGCCTTTACAGGATCAAAGGAATGGAGTTATCCTACTGGAAATTTTGTGGAATCTTCGCCAGCTGTTTCGAACGATACCCTCTATGTTGGTTCCGATGACAAAAATGTTTACGCTTTTTCGTTATACAATGCGACCGCTGAATCCTTGCCTTTGCAATCTAAAAACAATCTTGCGTGGACCACGATTGCTTTTGATGCAATTGCAGGTACTTTGGCGGCCATTTTTGTTTTTTCAATAGCCCGCTTTGTTCGCTCGAATAAACGAACCAAACCAAACGCACAACCAACGAACATTTCTAGCCAGAATGTCTCTTGGTTTTCAGCACACACCGATTTAGTTTGTATTTTAGCAATCTTAGCTTTTTCAACTATTTTCTTCATCAACTTGGGAAAAGGAGTTCTTTGGGTTGCCGACGAACAAACATATTCTCAATGGGCGTTCCACATGGTTAAAAATGGAGACTACCTTACTCCTTGGGCTTTTGGTGATGTAACATTATACATAGCTAAGCCACCACTCAATATGTGGCTAATGTCTCTCGCTTACCAAGTTTTCGGCGTAAGCAATTTTTCAACAAGAATTTGGAGTCCCATATTTGGGTCTTTATCTCTGGTTCTAGTCTTCTACTTAGGAAAAAAACTATACAACCGATATGTAGGGTTTTTGTCGGCGTTAGTTTTAGGCACATTTACAACCTTTTGCTCTTTTGCAAGACATGCTATGACCGACGTTCCTTTCGTCTTTTTCATAGTTGCCAGCTTATACTTTTTTATTCTGAGCGAGAAAAAAGAAAAAACCAGAAAATATGCGGCTCTAAGCGGCTTATTCTTTGGTTTGGCGTTAATGACAAAGCAAACCGAGGCCTTACTAATTCCATTAATCATTTTCATTTATCTCATCGCTACAAAGAGAAACATAAAGTTTCTTTTCACAAAACAGCTTAGTTATCTCTTAGGTGTTGGACTTCTGCTTTTTTCTCCTTGGTTAATCTTTATGAGCGTCCGTTTTGGATCAGATTTTTGGCAGAACTATTTTGTGTACAGCACCGTGACGCGTACAATTAGTCCTATTGAAGGTCATGCCGGGAGCTACCTTTTCTATTTTAGCTACTTAGCCAATAATGAAATGTGGTGGGCGATTTTGCTACCTTTTGCGGTTGGGCTTTGTGTATTCAATTCGCTTATTAGGCGTTTAAAGGAGGATACCTTGATTCTTACTTGGATGCTTATTGTACTTGCAATTTTTACCTTCGCCCAAACAAAACTTTTCTGGTATATCCTGCCTGCGTTTCCAGCGTTCGCCATTGCCATCGCAAATTTACTATATCAACTATCAAAGACAATATTCCAACGCTACCCAAACCTAAACCATAAAAGGCGCTTGAAGTAGCCTGAGCCTTAAATACAATTGGCACGTCTACTGGGATTTGACCCCAGAACCTCCGGCTCCGCAGGCTGGTGTCATAATCCATACTAGACGACCGACACAAAACTTCAACCCGTTTGAAGGAGGCGAGGGCTTTATAGCTGCTTTTAAAATATCTGTGCTACCCAATAGATAGCGTATGTTAGAGTACTTGGTATTGGTTGCCGCCGCTGCGTCGTTGCTTGCCGTCTGTATTTATATACGTTCCATGTTTGAGGGTCAAACCAAACCCAACAGGATTACCTGGTTTATGTGGTCAGTTGCTCCTTCTATAGCGACCGCCGCTGCCCTGTCCAAAGGCGTAGGTTGGGCAGTCATACCAGTATTCATGTCCGGATTTTGTCCTTTTCTGGTGTTTACTTCTTCATTTTTCAACAAAAAAGCATACTGGAAACTGTCATCCTTTGACTATCTCTGCGGAGCACTATCCGGTTTAGCCCTTGTTCTTTGGTTTACAACTAATGATGCGAATTTAGCGATCATCTTTGCGATTGTTAGCGATGCATTCGCCGCAGTGCCAACTCTAACGAAGGCATGGCATAACCCAGAGACTGAATCTGCTTGGCCCTTCATTATTGGCGTATTTAGTCCATTGACAAGTTTTTTGGCAGCGACAACTTGGGCATTTTCTGAGTTGGCTTTCCCAACCTATCTCATAGCGATTAATATTCTGCTTGTTTTTTCAATGTCAAGAAAAAGATAACAACATAAATTTCCTTGCTGTGGTGATAAAACCGTAGAAGATAAGTGGCGGGCCCGCTGGGATTTGAACCCAGGATTCCCGGCTCCGCAGGCCGATGCCTTGTCCGTACTAGACTACGAGCCCTAAAGATTTACCCAGAAAGAAAAAGGGCAGAAGAGTAAATACTTTGCTTAAACTTAAAAATAGTGGTTGAGAATAGAGATGAAAAGCTTGTCCGCTAACTTTTGTTTATAGACCTTTTTAGAGCGGCAATGACGTTTTGTTTCCCCATTGCAAGTACATATGGACCTAAACGTGGACCTTGTGGTGCACCCATCAGAATCCGGTACAGAGTTTTGAAAAAGCCGCTGGGTTGTATATTGTTGCTTTTTGCAGCGTTGAAAATGGCGTTTTGGATTTGGTCAGGTTCGTTTTCAGTTTCCAATTTGATAATGAGTTCAGTTATTGCTTTTTTCTCGACATCTATCAAGGGTACTTCTGTTTCTTTGATTTCCTCAAAGTCTCTAGTCCAATTCGAGGCATATTCGATGCGCTGCTTCAAGTTAATGTCTAAGGCTTGATTTTTTTGCAGGTACCCGTAGCTCTGGAGTTTTTCTATTATATAGTCCTCTTGGCAATCTTTTGGAGCCATTTTAACCAGAAATGCCATCAAATTATAAGGCACATGAGCATTGGGCTTCGCTGGTGGCTTCATAACGTAGCAGTACTCAAACAAACCCCTGAGTTTGGTGGCTTCTTTCTCGCCTGCCTGTTTCTTGCCAAAATAAAGGTCCTCAAGATAATCCAGTTCATTCATGTAAGCTGGAATATCTGATACATCTAGGCTTCTCGTGCCAACAAACCGTTTGAGCATCAACAAAAGAAGCGATTGTGGAGAACCATACTGGAACCACACCTGCGGAGTGAAAACGTTGCCTGCGGACTTGGAAATTTTCTTTCCTCCTTTATCAAGAAACATCTCGTATTTTGCGTGGGATGGAGGCTCGAAACATAGAACTTCCCGGCATATTCGGTCGTTGATTTTTACTGAGTCAGCAATGTCTTTTCCGTAAGCTTCAAATCGGATGTCAAGCGCTTTCCAGCGGGCGGCGAATTCACCTTTCCAAGTTAATTTTCCTTCACCTTTTTTGATGTCTGCTTGGCCTTCATGTCCACATCCTTGTATCAGTTTGCCGCGGATTTCTAGCCCTTCACATTTATAGTGAACTTTATCGGTTTTTGGGTCAAACGAGTAAGCGCGTGTGGTGTAAATGCGTCCGCAATTTTCGCAAACTGCAAAATAGGGCAAAACTTCAGTGTAAGTGTCTTGTCCAACTTCTTCTTTTACTATTTGGCCGACTTGTTTGGCGTTAGTGAGAATAGTTCTAACTTCGTTTAGTATGATTCCTTTTTCGTAGACTTCTTTGGCGGAATAATAACGGTATTCTATGCCGCATTTATCTAAAGACTCAAGTAAAAGTGAGCTCATGTGTTTGCCGTAGCTTTCATGGCAACCGAACGGGTCAGGAATACTAGAAACTGGAAATCCAAGGTATTTTTCTAAGCCCTCGTTTGAAAGACCTACAGGGACTTTGCGTAAGCCATCTTTGTCATCACAGTAGGCAATTAGTTCCGAGTTGATTTTTTGATCGCGGAGGGCAAGGGTAACTGTGTATGAGCGCGCAGCATCGCCGAGGCTGCCGATATGTGGGAATCCTGAGGCGCCAAGACCCATTTCGGTTCTGATTTTATCTGTGGTTCTACCAAGTGATTGTTCTCTTTCAATGACTTTTTTGGCCATCATGTCGTACCATGTGCCGCGTCCGATCGTTTCTTCACTCATAGCTTTGAGCCTTCAGCCAATTGACTATACATTGGAATAGAAAAATGTTTAGAGCCAAAAAAAGCTCATGGTTTCTTTCTTAGGGCTGAAACGATGGCTATGATGCCAAGAGCAAGCAACAATAAGGCTAACGAGTAAATCCAGCTGTAGCCAAACAAGAACCATGCAGCACCTAAAGCCATGAGAAGCACCCCCATTTGAACGGTGCTGTATGGCGAGCGTTCGTTCTTATTAGGACCCGAAGCTCTGATGCCTGCAAGAACTATCATCCACACTCCGAACAGCACAATGATTAACTGTAGAATGTTCCACCAGTTATGAGTTACATTGGCTGGATAGAGCAGTATTGCTGCTACAATAATGATAAAGAAGACGCCAATAGTTAGCAGTTGTCGTCTACTTTCAGACATTATTATGTCAACCTACGATATAGTTGCACCGCATTCAGGGCAGAACTTGGAACCGGCGGGGATTGAGTGTCCGCATTTGGGGCAGTTAATCGTTGCTTGTGAGGGAGGTGTTAGATTGGTTCCGCATTCAGGGCAGAACTTTGATGTGGCTGGAACGTGCGCGCCGCATTTGGGGCATATTACCAGGGCTGCTGTTGGGGCTTGTGCCTGAACTTGACCAGCTGAATTCATAATTTGAGGTATGAGTACCATGCCTGTGCCTAAGCCTGCTCCGCCGCCACCGCCGCCCTGACCTAGAGATGCTGCTGCACTCTTCACCGTTTCCATGCGCAAGACTGTATCCGCGGGGGTGCTTCCGGTTTTAAGCCAAAATAGCCGTTCACGATACTCAGGCGTGGTGTCGATTCCTTCGAAACGTAAGTCTGTCAACTCGATACCTAATCGTTTGAAGTAGTCTAAGACTGAGTTTTTAACAATAATAGATGTCTCTTGGAGCCTAGTAAAGACAGTCACCAAGTCATAGTGGGAAAGTTCCGAAATTATTTTCTCATTCAGGAAACCACGTAGGAAATTGTTAACGTCTTCAGTCGTGTAAGCGTTTTGTCCACCGACGACTTCGTTCACGAACAGCGAAGCATCTTCGATTTTAAATAAGAATTGCCCAAACACTTTAAGTGGAGCCAACTCGGTGGTTTGTGCACTTGTTCCCCATTTTCCGTTGAAAACTTTAGTGGCTATGTATAGTACCATCGTTTTAAACGGTTTATTGCTGCCGAACCCTGCTATGCGAGTAAGCAAACTTGTGAGTAAAGGCAGATTCAATGTTGTCAATGTGTGTCTGCCGGGACCAAAAACATCGTAGGCTTTGCCGTCCCTGAAGAAAACGGCCATTTCATACTCGTGCACGACGAGTTGGGCGCCCCATGTGATATCTTCGTTTGGGTATTTGTAAATTATCGCGTCTGGACCCGCATTTACCCATTCTATTACTTGTGGCATCTTAACTCACTCCCATGATAACTTCATTACGTTGATCAAATGTGTTTTCTAAACTTTCAAGCTTGTCCGTTACATTCTGAACTCTAGTCTTCAAATTTGCAGTTGCTCCGCTGGCTAAATCTGCTTTAAAAGCGTCAATTTCCGTAGTCAAGGCGTTGATGCCGTCTAAAAGCTTGTTATCGAAAGCAATCATGTTGTCAAGATTTTCCTCTCTGACCTTGACAGCGTCAAAGAACCCGCTGTACCCATAAGAGGCATGATTAATTTTTTCAACGACACGGTCTATCTTGGCTAACAGGCGATCCATATCTGTCAGAAGATCGAAGTAGCGGCGGTCAGCTAGCTTCTGCTCAATTTCCCGTAGATCTGTTTTTTCAATTGAAAGCTTGAGATATAGGTGATTCCTGATTAGTCTGTCGCTTTCGCGACGTATTTCCTTTTCTTTGTAGCCGCGGAAACCTGGAATGAACGCGGCTATGCGCTCAGAAAGGCGCATTTGACCTTGAACGTTTGGAGTTACATCGTTTTTATCGCTCATTTTATCCTATCCGCCTATTTTTATTATCCGTTGATAATAAGAAGTCGCTTTTAAAGTTTGTTCAGGTAAATGAAGCTTAGAATCTTGTAGACGGTATGTCGCCTTTTAAGGCTGTTCCAGCAGTTCCTTCAATTATCAACTGGTATACTTTACCTTTGTATTCGTATTTTATAAACCAAATGGGCGCATGCAAATAGACAATCTGCTTTTGGATTACTTCCGTTTTTATCTCGACTATTTTATCCACATCTTGCTGAAGGAGAAACCTATGATGATCTTCAATTTGTTGCTTAGCCATTTCTAAGGCAGCATCTCGATCGATTTCACTGTTTAAAAGTTTGGCAAACCCTTCAATTTTGCGAAAATCGAATGGAATTTTTCCTTCTAGTGGAACGTCGTATTCATGTGTAGGGAACTCTGATGCTTCCCGTGCCAAAACTATCCAGTCATATTCCTTCGAGATTGTGCCCTCTTTAACTAGGGCAGGTGATATGCGTTCGAATATGCCCTTGTAAGTACTTTTAGCTTCAACGGAAACCACCCAAAACGGCAAATAAACCAATTCTTTTGAATTAACTTTTGACTTTTTAGCAAGGTCACCTGGTTTTAGAAAACCGCCACTCATCCAGCCATGAATTTGCTTATCGATGCTTGTTAAATCAAATGCGTTCAGGATTAGTGAGTGCTCAAATGTGAATGCTTGCCCAGTTTCGATTACGGTTGTGAAACCGCAGTATTTGCAGGTGGCAATAAGTTCTCCGGGTTTAAACTCTACTGGAGCGCCGCAATGGCTACAACGGATTTCTTGGGCAACCGTGGTCATAGTTTACTGCACCAAACGTTCACGCTTCAAAATTTCTCGAGCAACGATTACACCCGAAGCTGACGCTTGAATCAAACCACGTGTAACACCTGCGCCGTCACCGATGGTGAACATGTTTTGGATTTTTGTCTCTAACGAGTTGGTTAGCTGCAAGTGTGAAGAATAAAATTTGACTTCAATACCATAAAGCAGGGTATCTCTTGAGTGGACTCCTGGCGCTATCACGTCTAAAGCTTGAAGCATTTCACGGATGTCAGCTAAATAGCGATAGGGCAAAACGAAACTTAAGTCGCCAGGCGTAGCATTCTTTAGAGTTGGTACAACTACGCTTCTTGCTATACGTTCAGGTGTTGAACGTCGTCCAGAAACCAAATCCCCTAATCTCTGAACCATTACTCCTCCACTTAAAAGGTTTGAAAGTCTGGCGACGTACTTACCGTAAGCAATAGGCTCTTTGAAAGGCTCTGTAAAGGAGGTGCTGACTAAAATGGCGAAGTTTGTGTTATCGGTTTTTGTTTCAGCATGACTTCCACCGTTAACTGTTAAAACTCCATCATAAGATTCCGTCGTGACTTCCCCATAGGGCGACACACAGAAAGTACGAACTTGATCATCGAACAGACGTGAGAAATAGACAAGTTTTGGTTCATAAAGAACTTTCGTTAGGTTCTCCATCACTGAAGCTAAAACTTCAACCCTTACACCAATGTCAACCGGGTTGTTTATGGTTTTTAGTCCGCGAACTTGAGCTTCTGTTTGAAGCCATTCTGCTCCACTTCTGCCAGGTGCAATAATTACATATTTCCCCAGAAATTTTTCGCCGTTAACAGTCTCAATGCCTTGAACGGTATGATTTTCGGTGATAAGCCCTTTGACATCAGTTTTAGGCATAAATGTGATTTTGCCATTGAGTTCTTTGCGCATTCTTTGGAGAGTTTCTAGGCATTTGTCTGTACCCATATGGCGAACTTCTTGTTTGATTAGTTTTAAACCAGCAAGTGAAGCTTGACGTTCTATTTCATCTACTTGTTCGTTTTCTCCACCGTAAACCTTGTCGCTAGCCCCGAATTTGATATAGATGCCATCCACATATTTTACTAGGGCTTGGAGTTCTTTGGTTGAAACGTACTGGTTTAGCCAACCGCCAACTTCAGTTGAAAGGGTTAGTTTTCCGTCACTGTAAGCGCCTGCTCCACCCCAGCCTGAAAGAACCGAGCATGGTTCACAATGAACGCATTCGAATCCTCTGCTTGATGGGCATTTGCGTTTATCAATATCTGGTCCTCTGTCTACAATGAGGACATTGAGGTTTGTTTTTTCTGTTAATTCTAACGCTGAGAAGATGCCTGCTGGACCTGCACCCACGATTATGACGTCGTATTTCATAGGTACTGCCTTCTTTGGAACCCAGAGTTAGATGCATCAGGTAACATATATTTGTTGGTGCAGGGAAGAAAATTCTGGTTTTCAGCATTAGCATATGTATTCTTAGGATATATCTAAAGAACATTTATAATCGTAAATTTGTAGATAGGAACGAAGAAGAGCATGTCGAAAAAAGAACCTGAAAACATTGATGAATTTATTTCGGATTTTTCACGGTTTTACATACTTACCATACTTTATGAAGGACCAACGCATGGTTACAGCATTATTAGCAGGTTCAAAAAAAGAGTCAAAAAAGAAGTGAGCCCAAGCTTAGTTTATCCGTTCCTGCAGCAACTGGAGGAAAAAGGCTTAGTTACACATACCGAGGAGCCGGTGGGCGAAAAAGAAAGAAAAGTTTTTGAATTAACGCTTCCTGGAAGAGAATTATGCACTGATCTGTTCAAACGCTTCGCTGAACTGGTGTCAATCGCTATTGAACCAAGCCTCTACATCTGTGCCCATTGTGGATGTAAAGTCTTTGAAGGCGCTTACAGAGAAACCATCGACGGTAAAGAGACAGCCTTCTGCTGCATACATTGTGCTAACTCTTACAAGGAATCAAAGAAGACAACAAAAAAACTAAGCGACACGACAAAATAAGGTGAATGAGCTAATATTTTCAAAAAGTAAGTGAAAACAAAAAGTTTGTTAGATATTAACTAGTCTTTTATGGCTTCTATAAAACTCATGACATTCCAAAGTTTAACTCGCGTGTAAGCGGGCATATTTGGGTCTTGAAGAATTTCGTCAAGAAGCGAAACTGCGTTTGAGGCACGTACTGCTGGCGTGAACTCGCCGCTTTGTAGAGTATTCATGGCGTCTTTTGCAGAGCGTCTAATATTTCGTGGTGTTGTACTGTCCTCAGAAACCTCTGCAAGCACCACTAACGCTTGCTGAATTTTGGCTTCATATTCTTCAGCTTTTTTCTTTCGAACCATAAATTCACAACCTCACTGCCTTCACGCAGTAACCAAGTTATATAAGTATTGATACGTATTTACTTTGGGGTTCTTATTGCAGCAAAAAAAAGATAACACATCAATTAAGCGAATGGCTGATTTGCTAATGCAAGGCGCCACTTTAACCGACATATCATGCCCAGCGTGCAATTCGCCGCTTTTCAGACTGCAAGATGGCACGTTGTGGTGTGCAAATGATGAAAAGAAAGTTGTGATAGTTAAAGAAGGGGAAGAACCAATTAAACCCTCAGCCACCGGCTCAGCATATGATAAACTTGAAGCAACTTTGATGAATAAAGTTCAAGATTTGCAAGATAAAATCGAAAAAACAGAAAATGTGGATGAGTTACAAAAGCTTACCAATGCACTTTCGGAATTGCTGAATAGTCTTGACAAAATACAGAAAATGAAAAAGTCCTGAGCAGAAATAGTTTGCCTTTTGGATTTTACGAAAATTTTCCTTCGCACATTCACAGAGTTGAGAGTTTCGCTTCAGGTTTTTCTAACGTGCAACTTCAACAAAAACTAATTCAAATTTTTTATGAAATAAATCGAAAAGAATTCAGTTTTGAAGAAGTCACTAACCCAACAATTCCAGAATGCAAAGTAATCTTTGAGTTTGGATTGGCTGACGCTGAAGGTTTCAATTATATTGACGATGAAGAAGCAAAAATAGCACTTAATTCAATAGTAAACGAACATTTGCATATTATCGATTTCTTCTGCGGAATACGATATTATAAAGTCAATACGGAAAAGAAAACAGCGTTAAAGTTTGATTATTATCTTCTTCGATTCGTGTTCAGCAGAGGAACCATTCAAATTCAAATTCATCACGAAAGAGGCCCAAGATACATTTCCCCAGAAGATCTAACACAGTTCATTTTTACCCAAACAAACCAAGGATCAAACAAAAAAGCCTTAAGAAAAACAAACCCTTAGTTAAGAGAACTAAATAGAAGAGGATAATGCTATAGCCGAAAGTTATATTTTCAACAAGCGATAATCCGTAAAGATAATTAAAAAGAAAGATTCCTAAAATAGCCAGAAAGCAGGAGTAAAATGCAATTGATTCCAATCGAAGTTTCTAATCTCAAAAAGTGCTATGGTAGTTTAAAAGCTGTGGATGACGTGTCATTCCAAGTTAATAATGGTGAAGTCTTTGGTCTTTTAGGTCCAAACGGGGCAGGCAAAACTACAACCATAGAAATTCTAGAAGGTTTGCGGGAGAGAGACGGAGGAGACGTTAAAGTTTTAGGTTTTGACCCGTGGAAAAATGGTTATGAAGTTCACAAGAAAATCGGAGTCATACCTCAAGAATTCACTTTTTTTGAAAAAACAACTCCACGAGAAGCGATAATCTATTATGCTGATCTCTTCAATGTCAAAGTTAACCCAGACGAAATATTAAAAGAAGTCTTACTTCAAGAATCGGCTAAAGTAAATTTCGATAGCCTTTCGGGTGGACAAAAACAGAAAACAGGACTTGCATTATCGCTTGTTAATTCGCCTGAACTGCTCTTTCTTGACGAGCCTACTACAGGATTGGATCCTAACGCTCGAAGGGCAATCTGGGAAGTCATAAGGGGATTGAAGTCCAAGGGTAAAACAATCATTTTAACAACTCATTACTTAGACGAAGCTCAGCAATTATGCGACAGAGTTGCGATTATGGATCATGGACACATAGTTGCTATGGGAACGTCTGAAGAAATCATCAAGGAACATGGGTCAGGTGAAAGGTTGGAAATCCATGGAAGCCAAAAGGTGGCTGACTACATTAAAGCAAATACTGACTTAGAAGTAGTTTACGATACAGCGAAGGGGGAAATCTTCATACCGCTAAGAAAGAAAATTGATGCATTGGCGGCTTTGGCTGCTGCAGAACAGTCAGGCATGGAATGGGGAGAAATTCAAACACGCCAGGATAGTTTAGACGATGTTTTCATTAAGTTAGTCAACGAGCAAGGTGAAATCTCACCTGAAGAAGTCGACACTACGACCAGCAAAAAGAAGGGGCGCTAAGAAAATGGTAAGTGGAAAAAGAATCCTGTCAGACTTCAAAGTTTTCAGTCGTGGCTACCTAAGAAATAAATTTGGCTTATTTTTTGGGTTAATTTTCCCAGTAATTTTGATCTTGATTTTCGGCGCCATCTTTTCAGCAGGATCGTCTGGAACCCTGAATATTTATGTGCAAAACCAAGATACTAACGCTCCTCCACAAGCAGATATTGCTTCACAGTTTCTAACTGCGCTCAACAGTTCCACCATAATAAGAGTAATAACGGTGAATGCAACCGAGGACTTTTCAAAGTATCTAGCAGCGCATTCAGCTTCGGACGGAATAGTAATTCCAGAAAACTTTTCAGCGAATTATTTGGCAGGTCACCAGGTGAATGTAACAGTCTACGGTAATCCTTCCTCAGCTTCAAGCGGCATCGTTAGTGGAACCGTTAATGGCTATGCAAACTATTTTAACCTTAATTATTATAAACAAAATGCCAGTTCAATCATAGGCATAAAATCAGCAACAGTAAATACGCAGCAAACAAAATATATAGACTTCCTAATACCAGGCCTAATCGGGTTCTCAATACTCACAAGCCCAATGTTCTCATTAGTCAACATTTCTTCAGAATACAAAAAGACAAAGCTCTTCAAGCAACTATCACTTACGCCACTAACAAAAATGGAGTGGTTAACCTCTAAAGTACTATGGTACATCGTTTTAACAATCGCCGGCTTCCTGCTTATGGTTGGAGTCGGAATCTTCGCTTTCGGCGCACATGTTACATTAACTTTTGGGCTAATTCCATTCCTGGTCTTAGGTCCAATGCTCTTCGCAGCACTAGGGATGCTTGTCGGCACCGTAACAAAGAGTCCTGAAACTGCAGGCGTAATAGGCAACATAGTAACGTTCCCAATGATGTTTCTCTCAGGCACGTTCTTCCCCATCAGCACCATGCCACAATATTTACAAACACTTGCTCACGTACTACCACTATTCTACGTAATTGAAGGCTTAAACAATGTCATGGTTTATGGAAACTTAACAGGAGCACTGATTGACTTTGCAGTCATCGCGGTCATAACAGCCGTAATTTTTGGGTTGGCAGTAAAGCTGTTTAAATGGAGAGAAGACTAACCCAAATCTTTTCTTTTTTATTGATAACTATTTTTTTTTCAGTAACCTTAAAACCTCAGAATACAACGTGTAGGCAACGTCATCTTTTGGTTTATCGCCATCTATTAGAATAAGCTCGCCTTTCTCAACAAATTTAAGGTAGACTTCCCGAACTTTCTGCTGTGTTTCTAACGTTTCCATAACCGACTTCTTCCTCTGCAAACGCGCAAGCACTTGTTCTGGAGACACGTCAATAAAAATGCTGAAATCCGGTTGCAAAGCACGAGCATTAATAGTTTTAATCCAATCTAAGCTGAGACCAGTGCTACCTTGGTAGGCTAAAGATGAGCAAATGTAGCGATCACAGATTACTATTTTGTCTTCGGCTAAAGCTGGAGCTATTTCATTTTGCATATGCTCAATTCGGTCTGCCGCAAACAGTAGTGCTTCAGCTTCTTTTGGAAGACGTTTTTCTTCATAAAGACAGCCATTTCGTATAAAACTGCCTATTTTACCTTGACTAGGTTCAGCTGTACAAAACACTTTGTAGTTTTCTGAGAGTTTTTTTGACAGAATGTCTGCTTGTGTGGTTTTCCCACTTCCATCTAAGCCTTCGATGACAATGAAAATGCCTTTTTTGACCATTTTTTCAACTCAGCAAATTAGCGTTACACATTATAGGGAGACGTATAAATATAACTTACAATTGCGAGGGTTGCTTTTGCCCAAGACATACTGGGGAGAAATAAAGGATCCAGTACACGGATACGTGTACATTACCGAGCCAGAAAAAAACATCATCGACTCTTACCCAATGCAGCGTCTAAGACGCCTGCGTCAGCTTGCAGGATCAGAATACGTTTACCCAGGCGCCAACCATACACGTTTTGAACATTGTTTAGGCGTGATGTTTCTATCAGGCGAAGTCTTAGAAAACCCCAACGTTTCTCGATGCGTAATTGATGAAGAAGTTGATATGTGCCGAATTTCAGCTCTGCTCCATGATGCAGGACATGGACCTTTCTCTCATGTGTTTGAACATTTACTCATAAAAGATTTGGAAAAGACACATGAAGATATGACTTCGTGGATTATTGAAAAAAGTGAAGTTTCGGATAAACTATCAAAGATGGGTTTTAATCCTAAAGATGTGTCACAGCTTGCCGTTGGAAAACTTCATAAGCCTAACAAAGCGTTTCTTGACCAAATAATAAGCAGCGCCGTTGACGTTGACAAGCAAGATTTCATCGTACGAGACACCTACCACACTGGGGCTGAATACGGCTTCATCGATGTTTACCGTTTGATCCATGCACTTGATGTTTTAGGAGAAAATCTAGCTGTGGAACTTGGTGCTCTTTCAGCTTTGGAAGCATTTATGATTGCGAGGATTGAATCGTTCAAAAGCATCTATTTCCACCGCGTTGGTCGGGCAGCCCAAATCATGCTCGCTTCTGCCATGGAAAAAGCAAACAGCGAGTTAGGCTTAACAGCATTTAA
Source organism: Candidatus Bathyarchaeota archaeon (assembly GCA_963833575.1). GTDB lineage: Archaea > Thermoproteota > Bathyarchaeia > Bathyarchaeales > Bathycorpusculaceae > Bathycorpusculum. The sequence continues at coordinate 725,041 of CAWHXY010000004.1, forward strand.
GACTCCTGAAGAATACCTAGCGCTTGACGACTACACCGTCTGGTCAGCCCTCAAAAAATGCAAAGCATCCAAAGGAATCATCAACGACCTAGAAACCCGCAAAATGCTAAAGTGCGCTTATGAACGAACTTTTTATGAGAAAGACACAATGATCTCGAACATTTTTGGTCGGGAATCATACAGGCGCCAGATGCAAAGTGAAATAGCCAAAGAAGCTGGTGTGGATCTCGAATCGGTAATAATTGATGTTCCTACTGTGCCGTCGGTACCTTATCATCATGCAGTATTAATGGAATCCATGGAAATCCCAGTCTTCACAAGAAATCAGGCAGGAGACAGGAAGCTACAGCGACTAAGCGAAAGCTCAAAAATCTTTGAAACGCTTAAGGGTTTTATGAACATACTTCGGGTTTATACGGTAGCAGCTGATCGTGAGAAAGTGGAGAAAGCCACAGCTAAAATCTTAGGCAAGGTGCCATCCGCCGCTAAAATCTCGTTTTAGCGGTTTTTTCTTAAATACTAGTCCTGCTTAAGAAGAAAAGTGGAGCACCTGAAAGTCTGCGGAGGAAAATGCTATGGAGAATGACTCAGATGACAAGAAAATCATCAGTGTAAGAATCAAAAAGAAAACTGAAACAAAAACAGAACCTACGGTACTTTTTAATCAAAGCGACATACGAAAATTCGTGTCCGAATTTATCTCATCATGGATAAGAGGAGACCTCATAATCCGATTTCCAACAGCAGCCGAACTAGCCAAAAAAACACCTCTAAGCATTGCTTTTCCAACCGACCCATCGGTAAACGCAGAACTGAAAATTAAAGAACATTATGTAGACTTGTTATCTGTAATAACAGGAATAAAATCAGGATCCATCGACGAGCAAGAGAAGGCTATTTCCGAAGTTTTCAAAATGCTGATGATGTTTCGATCCGCAAACCGAATCGAAGGAAAACTCCTCTCAAATGACCTAGAAAAAAGAGTTGAAGAACTAGAAAAAACAGTAAAAGACCAAAGTAAACTTGTTGATCAGATAACTGGATTTTTATTTAAACCAAAAAACTCAACTAAGAAAGCTCAAGCTAGCTAAAAGCTTGATTCTTTAAGGGTAAGGTTTATTCGAAAGAAAAAGCATTCTGCTTGATGCTTTTGTCAAAAGCGCTCCGGTAGTATAGTCCGGTCAAGTATGCCGGCCTTTCGAGTCGGCGACCCGGGTCCAAATCCCGGCCGGAGCACTAACTTGCTTACAAATTTGGCTTTATTTATACCAGTCCATTTTTGAATTATCTCGGTATGCATGGTCTTAATTTGCTTAAAGGATTGTTTAATGGTCTGATTTTTTCGCTATAGCAGAGAGGTAAAAGTCGAAAACGGATACGTCATCAATACTACTTCGAAAACAGAAAGAATAGGATTGTCATCGAGATTTCAAAAGAAAAGATCAAATGAATTAGACGGTTTACGATCTACATACTAATCATGCATAGTATGTGGTTTGATATGTGTTTTTTCTGGATTTCCATGTTCGTTTTCCATATGTCTGTCAAGTTGGGTGTGAGTCTTGAAAGTTTTTCCACATATTTTGCATACTTCTTTTTCTGAATGCAGCCCTTGTATGGGTTCTTCATGCAATGCAGTGGCTTTGGGAAGAGTAGTGGGCATCTTGTTTGGTTTACCACTCGGTTTTTTGCTCATAAAAACAGCACTCGGTTATAATAATTATTCATTGTTTCACTTTAAGTTTAGTCTAAATCATAAAGTTCAATTAAATATTAGATTGTTTTGAAGCTATTCCTAAAATAAGTACCATTGATTTGATCCATTGATCGCGCACAACTTCATTGGGGAACCCCATCACGAGTTTAGCCAGCGTTCCAACATAGAGAGATGTGAAAAGTTCTGCCAAAACCCTAGCATTCACATCCATGCGAATTACGCCTTGTTTCTTTTTTTCATTGACAAAAGCTTCTATTGCATCTATGTCTTTTTGATAATCCTTAAACACGATTTTTCTGATGTTGGCGTCATGTGATGCAAGTGCGACTATTTCAAAGTGGGTATGTAAGTTAGTTTTGTATTTCCCAGTAATGGTTGCATAAACCTGTTCTAGTGCAACTTCAAGATTTTTGCATGCGCCTGTTTCGCCGAGGATGGTTCGCAATGTTTGGTGACCTTGATGGCTGATTTCTTTGAGGAGGTCCTCTTTGCTCTTAAAGTATGAGTAGAGAGCTCCTTTGCTTACTCCTACTTCTTTAGCGACATCATCCATGGTGGCGTCATGGTAGCCTTTTTTGCCGAAAACTACACGGGCAGCTTCTACAATTTTGGATTTAGCTGCTTCTTTATATTCTGGAACTACTTTGGGCATTTCTAACCGCGTAATATTGATGTGTATTACTTTAAAACTATTGCTATTGACGACGATAAGTATATTAATTGACTGATAGTCGCTATTTTGAATCACGAAGTGAAAACATCATGGGCGCAAGCAATCCAGCTAAAGCAAACGCGGCTACTCTAAAAGGTGGCTCCGGCTCAAGTTACGCAACCAGAGTTCTCTTAACAGTAACAGCAGTCTCGCTACTGATGAATTATGTTGAAACAATGGTTATTCCCGGCATATACAATATCCAAAAGGACTTATCAACTACATCCACAATCGCATCATGGATTACCTCAGCCTTCTTAATTGTTGGAGCTGCGGTCTCACCACTATTTGGAAAACTCGGGGATATTTACGGAAAAAAAAGGGTCTTTCTTACTGTACTGCTTTTCTATATTGCTGGAGTAGGTTTAGCCGGATTTGCCACAAACATATATATGCTTATAGGCGCCAGAGCTGTCCAAGGCATCGGCTTCGCCATAGTTCCATTGGGATTAGCTATAATTACAGATGTCTTCCCAAGGGAGCGAGTAGCCACCGCCCAGGGTATAATCAGCGGAACCTTCGCCATCGGAGCCGCCGCAGGCCTAATCATAGGTGCGTACATAGTACAAGATTTAAGCTGGCAATGGGCTTTCCACACAGCCTTCATACTAAGCATAGTTCTATTCTTTGTAGCTTTAGTTGCACTTAAGAAAGACGTGCCTGGCGAAAAGAGTAAAGTAGACGTCACGGGGGCAGCTATGTTAATGTCAGGTATAGTTCTTGTATTGTTGTACTTGACGGAAGGCCCAACTTTAGGTTGGTTATCGCTTGAAAACATCGCGCTCCTAATACCAGGAATAATCTTAACGGTTGGCTTCTTTGCTTTCGAAAACAAACAAACCAGCCCACTTATCCACTTGAGTTTGCTTAGAATCAGAAATGTCCTGATTTCAAACTTAGTTGGCATACTGTCCAGCATGTCCATGTTTTTAGTGTTCTTTGCAGTCATTTACTACGCTCAATACCCTACATTTGGACATTATGGACTGGGTCTAAGCGTCATCAATACTGGATTGACACTAGCACCTGCAACCATAGTTATGCTTATCGTTGGACCATTGATGGGCAGGCTTGTAACCAGGATAGGGCCAAAACCCATACTCACTTTGGGGGCATCAATCAGTATTGTAGGTTTGTTACTGTTTATCTTCTCAAGAGGAAACACAACGGAACTAACTATAGACGTAGCTGTAGCACTAGTGGGAGTCGTATCCCTGATTATACCAATAGTGAACATGATTTCTGTGTCGGTGCCTAAAGAAAACACAGCAGTAGGCTTAGGGATGAACACTATGTTGCGAAACCTCGGAGGCGCAGTAGGTCCAGTCCTAGCTACAACCATAATTTCTACATATTACGACAAAGTTGGACCGCCAATATTGCCAACGGTCATGGAGTTCGGGAACAAAACTGCCTTTAACACAATATTCGCAATAGGCATCGGCTTAATGATAATGATAATCGCACTGAGTTTAACAGCCAAAAACTACACCTTCACCAAAAACAACGCAAAAAAACAAGAAAAACAATAGCAAACGTCGGGAAGCAGCCTTTCTTTATCCCAGTCCATGCTACAGATTCCAACCATATTAGCGCTTGATAAATTCAAACGCAACAGATTTAAAAGGAGTTAACCTAGAAAAGAGAAAGAGGAATAGGATTTGACCACAAACATTCGTTCAGCTTACAACGAGCTCCTTTCAAAAAACAAAGATTCAACTGTGCTTGCCACAGCTGGAGGAATAATTCATTGGGATATGGAAACTATGATGCCTCCCGGAGCTGTGGAGCAACGCAGTGAACAACTTGCTTTGTTGAGCCTCATTCAACACAAGCTAGCCACTGATCCAGAAAAAGAGAAACTCTTAAACACCATACAAAAAAGCCCAGAATACGAAGCGCTTGGTCAAGTGGAAAAACGAAATCTTTACCTGATCAGAAAAAGCTACTTAGAACAAACCAGCCTGCCAGAAAAACTGGTAGCTGACCTTGCCAAACAGGAGGCTTTGACTGTAAATGTTTGGAAAAAAGCCAAAGCCCAAAAGAACTTTAGCCTCTTCAAAACCGACTTGCAGAAACTCTTAGACTTAAGCAAACAAGCGGCAGAAATCCTCATGAAAGTTAAGGAAACCAAAACACCGTACGAAGCGCTGATTGATAATTTTGAACCTAAAATGACTGCGGCTCAGATTACTGCGACTTTTAATGAACTCCAAAAGGGCTTAAAGAAGCTAATAAAAAGTATTCAAGCCAATGCAGAAAAGCCAGATATGACGATGCTTGATCTGCCTGTTCCAATTGAGAGCCAACGTCAAATTGCCCAGCTTCTAACTCAAACATTAGGTTACGATACTTCTTCGTCCGAAGCTCGCGGCAGAATTGATGAGACGGAACATCCATTTACCACTGGCTATTATGACGATGTACGCATAACCACCCATTATCACCTAAACAATTTTGCAAGTTCAATCTTTTCGGTGCTTCATGAGACTGGCCATGCAATTTATGAGCAAAACCTGAACCCAAAATGGAAGTACCAACCCGTAGGTTCAACCTGCTCTTACGGAATACATGAATCACAATCCCGCTTCTACGAAAACGTAATTGGCCGCTCACAAGAGTTCTGGACATACTTTATGCCAAAACTAAAGAAAGCCGCTCCCAACCTCGCCAACATTGAATTAAGCAAATTTATCAAAGCCATCAACAAAGTTGAGCAATCAAAAATCCGGATAGAAGCCGACGAAGTAACATACAACCTACATATAATCATACGCTTTGAAATTGAAAGAGATCTATTCGCCGACAAAATTACAATCAACGAACTTCCCCAAATATGGAATGAGAAGTATGAAGAATACCTAGGAGTGAAAGTCGAAAATGACTCTGAAGGAGTAATGCAAGATACACATTGGGCAAGCGGATTATACGGTTATTTCCCAAGCTACGCACTTGGCAACATTTACAGTGGACAAATAACTGCCGCAATCACTAAGGACATTCCAGACTGGCGCAAACAGTTGACAGAGGGAAAAATAAATCATCTTAACGATTGGCTGAAAAGAAACATTCACAGTCAAGGTGACCTGTATTACCCTGAAGAGCTAATAAAGAAGGCAACGGAAAAAAAATTGGATATTCAATTTTACTTGCAATATCTAAATGAAAAATACGGTAATCTTTATGGTTTTTGAGTGGACGGAGTCTTGTTCAATTCTTTGTACACATATATAATTAGATAAGCAGCAATTGCACCGATGAAAAGGTAAATGCCTGAGTAACCAACCACTGCATTATAAATGTTAGCGCTAACTAAGAAGAGCAAAAAACCCAATATGAATATGCCCAAGCAAGCCCAGTCAGTCCAAGACACTGCATTTCCTCACGATGACAAAACAATAAAACTTCAGGATATATAGATTTACCCATAGCTTTTTCATAAAAACCGCCAACCCAATAGTAAAATATTATATCTCAATTGTCTGCTAAATTTATCATAAACTTCCTAAATATTTTTCAATGGTTCCGACATTTTTATATATGTGAAAAACTAAGAGAGCGCTGAGGCTAAAACAGATGTCGGGATCAGAAGTTAAAAAGCCAGAAACAAAAGAAGAATTCATCAAAATGCTCACAGAAGCATCAAAAAAGGAAATAGATGTTAAGAATAAGCCATCAAAACCGACAGTTATTGGAACTGCAAAAGAAATGGAAATACATAGAGACACACTTTACACTTGGTTGAAGGAGTTCAATGTCGATTTCAAAGATATTGCTGACAGGGTACCGACAGTAGCTAACGACGTTGAAGAAGATTCAGGACCTACATACCTAATCGGTGAATCCTTATTGGGAGAGGGTAACGAGGTTGCACACATTGATCTGATGATCGGTGACAAAAACGGCCCTATTGGACAAGCCTTCGCAAATGGAATGACACAACTATCAGCCGGACACACACCAGTACTAGCAGTCATCAGACCCAACCTGCCACCAAAACCACACACCCTAATCGTGCCAAAAGTCACCATAAAAAACATGGAAGACACAGGCAAGATTTTTGGTCCAGCACAAGCAGCAGTCGCAAAAGCCATCGCTGACTCAGCTGAAGAAGGAATCATCCCAGCAAACAAGCTAGATGAATGGGTTATCATCTGCAGCGTGTTCATTCATCCAAAAGCAACAGATTACCGCAAAATATACCAATACAACTATGGCGCAACAAAAATGGCGTTACAACGAGCCTTAAAGAAGTATCCATCGTTAGAGAAAATAATCTACGACAAAGATCGCGCAAAACACCCAATCATGGGTTTCAAAGTAGCACGTTTGTGGAGACCACCATATCTACAAATTTCGCTCGATGCACCCTCGATTGAAAATGCCAAGAAAATCATTTCTCAACTTCCAGGAAGCGACAGAATCATCATTGAAGTAGGTACACCCTTAATCAAACGCTACGGAACAAGAGTAATTAGCGAACTTAGACAATCAGCCAAAGAAGTTTTCATGGTTGCGGACCTAAAAACACTTGATGTTGGAAAAGTCGAAGCAGACATAGCATATGAAGACACAGCTGACGCAGTAGTTGCAGCTGGATTAGCGCCGCCAGAAACACTCGACGCATTCGTACATGAAGCAAAACGACTTGGAATCTACGGGGTCATCGACATGTTAAACGTTGAAGATGTACTTGGAAAACTTAAATCACTTAAGGAATTCCCAGACATTGTCATATTGCACAGAGGTATCGATCAAGAAAGCGGCAGAACTTGCGGACTAGAACGTATAAAAATCATACGCCAAACATTCGCAGGTAAAAAGTTCCTAATCGCAGTTGCAGGTGGAATCGTGCCAGAGACAGCCAAAGAAGCTTTAGAACAAGGTGCTGATATCCTAATTGTTGGAAGATATGTCACACAGTCAAAAGACATTGAACGTGCAGTTAGAGACTTCCTTGAACTTACCCCAGCCATGCGCGAAGACATAGACTTATTCAGAGTACATACAGAATAATTTGAACTTGAGCCCAAAAGGCTCGCTCAATTTTTTTTCTTTTTAGTTTTAATGAAATAATTTTAGAGTTAAGAATGCAACCAAGAAGAGGACAGCTGCAATTAAGAAAGTTGGCAGATAGTTCAAGTTGGTGGCTAGGAAAGGTCCGAGAAAAGCACCTATTGCTGCGCCTAAGCCGACCATTCCGTCGAATAGACCAGCTTTTCCTTCAGGTATGAGTTCCATTGAGAGAGATATCATCATAATGTAATACATTGCATATGTGAAGCCTAGGCAAACGAGAATAAGGCAAGTTATAAAAGTAGGTGCAAAAGCAAGCGAAATCAAAGCGACTAGTATAAAAACAAGAATACTTCGCGAAAAAACAAAGCGAGGCATTTGTTTTTTAATATTAATTGAATCTGCGCGTCCACGTATTAGGAAGTAACCTGCAGTTGCGCCTATGGAATTCAGGATATACGCTAGATAAACGTACTGTTGTTGTTCCCCAAATATGTATTTGAGATAAATCGGTAGAGGCGTGAAAAAGATGCTTGTTGCAAGAGAAAACAAGACTATTGCCAAAGCGAAACCTCGAAAACTGTCTTTTTTCATCGAGCCGTGCCAGGGTAATCCATCCATTAGCCTTGATGAGGCTTCAATTCCACGATTAGTATAATCGAGTTTTCTTTCTATGTTTACTAAGCGTCTTTCAAAAATCATCATTGGGTCAGCAATTAGCGCTAATGCCAAAATTAATGAAACCAAGCTTAAACCACTACAGAAATACAAAGCATATATTGACAAAACAGAAAAGCTCAGAGTAGAAACAAAAATGAACATTCCAACAGCTAAGCCAATAATAAATCCAATTTCAGTGATAGCTTCATAAAAACCGAAGGATTTCTCCCAATCTTTGCGACTGTAATGCTCGGTAATAAGCACATTTTTTGGTGATTCATGTGCAACATGAAGCATCTGCATGAAAACGTATAAGATAACAAAAACGATCAAAGTCTTGGCGAATGGAAGCGTCATTACGAAAAGAATTACAGCGATCGAAGAGAAAGAAAGAAGAATAAATGCTTTGTAATGTCGCGTTTTGTCACAGAGGTATCCCCAGAGAAATGAAGCAGGTATCGAGGAGAAAATAGCTATTGAAGTCATTACGCCAAGAGCAATCAGCGTTCCATGCAGGAAAACTACTACATACAGGGGTATGAAAACCGTAAGTAACCCAAACGCCATGTCATGGAAGAAGAACCCCAACCGCCACATAGCCAAAAGACGACATGAAAGTTAAATTAAAACATTTACCTAAATAAATTTTAATTCGTCTAAAAGTAGAGAATAGCCAATATTTTTTCATAAATCCTTAATAGAGAGTTGCCCAACTTCATACTCCGCTGGAGATAATCAGCAAAATGACAAAGTTTAAGATAATAGTATCGGATCCTGAGACAGGAACTTCAAAAGTTGTAGAGCTTGAAGAAGCACGCGCAGCTTCATTCATCGGTAGAAGACTGGGAGAAATAATCGACGGCGCAGTAGTAGACCTGCCAGCGCATAAAATACAAATAATGGGCGGATCCGACAAAGACGGCTTTCCTATGATAGGAAACGTTCACGGTGGTGTTCGCCGAAAAATTGTGCTCAGCGGTGGAGCAGGATTTAAAGCCAAGAAAAGCGGCGAAAGAAAACGCAAAACTGTTCGAGGAAGCACAATAACAGATGAAATTGCGCAAATCAACATGAAAATCATTGAAAAACCAGTCGCAAAAGCCACCGAAGCGAAACTTCAACAAGTCACAAAATAAGCAAAGTTTGACAAAATAAAATCCTTAAAACTTATAAACAGCCAATAATTTATTCATAATTCACCAGACTTATCTAAGAAGAGAATAAAATGAGCAACAATAGTAAAGCCTTACCCAAACAACCCGAAGCCAACGTTGGTACTATTGGTCACGTCGATCATGGAAAAACAACCTTAGTACAAGCTTTAACTGGTGTATGGGCGTCTAGGCACAGTGAAGAATTAAAAAGAGGCATTACCATAAAATTGGGCTATGCTGACATGCCAATTTACAAATGTCCAAAATGTGAGCCACCAAGAAACTATACAATCAAACCTTATTGTGAAGCTTGCAAGTCTGAAGCAGAGTTTGTTCGAGCAATAAGTTTTGTTGATGCACCCGGACATGAAGCTTTAATGGCCACGATGCTTTCCGGCGCAGCCATTATGGATGGCGCGATTCTTGTCATTGCAGCTGATGAACCATGTCCTCAACCGCAAACACGGGAACATCTTGCAGCTGCAGAAGTATCCGGCATAAAGAATCTGATAATTGTTCAAAACAAGATTGATATTGTAGATGAGAAAAGAGCGCTGGAAAGTTATAAAGAAATCAAGAACTTTGTAAAAGGCACAGTTGCTGAGAAAGCACCAATCATTCCAATTTCCGCACAGCGCGGAATAAACATTGATGTGCTACTTAACGCTATTGAAACAATTATTCCAACTCCAAAAAGAGATGAAACTAAACCTCCGCTAATGTATATTATTCGTTCTTTCGACATAAACAAGCCAGGAACCACCATCGAATGTCTAGAAGGGGGAATCATCGGAGGAACCATAGCCCAAGGAAAATTCGTTGTTGGAGAAGAAATTGAAATTCGTCCAGGAATCAGCGTTGAAAGAGAAGGAAAAACAATTTACGATCCCTTAATGAGCGAAATAGTGACGCTAAACGCTGGTGAAAAAAGCGTTAAAGAAGCAGCCAGTGGTGGATTAGTTGCTGTAGGAACTTGTCTTGATCCATCTTATTCAAAAGCAGACGGTTTAACAGGCAGCATCGCTGGAAAAGTTGGAGGACTTCCCCCGACCTTAACGGAGCTTACGTTGGAAACTCACGTTTTAGAGCGAGCCGTAGGGACAAAAGAATTATTGAAAGTTGAAAAATTTAATCCTGACGAAGTTCTGTTACTTCACATTGGAGCCGCAGTAAATGTTGGTAAAATTCTCTCAATAAAGCAAAACATCATTAAAGTAAAGTTAACTAGACCAATTTGTGCTCTGCCGGGCTCCAGAGTCGCCATCAGCAGAAAAATTACTGCCCGCTGGAGATTAATTGGATACGGACTCATAATAACAAAGTAAATAGTTAATTACTTATTCAATAGGCTTTATTAAACCGTTTTTCTTCAAAAAATCATGAGCTTTTTGCAATACGTCTTTGGAGTTTTTGAAAGTTAATTTTTCCATCGCATGCTGATAATCCAACCAAGAGTAGCCCACATGCTCGAAAGACAACTGCACCTTGTCGGTGTACGCTTCCATCACAAAAAAAACTACTTCTTTATGAACTGTTAAGCCTTGTCTTCTGTAAAAATAAACAATTGGTTCTCTAAAGTCTTCTATGAATTGGGCGTTGGTAATGCTCGTTTCCTCTTGCAGTTCGCGGACAACGGTTTGTTTTTCGTTTTCATTTGGTTCAACATTGCCCTTAACAAAATCCCAGTGGCCTGCGGCGTAATTGAGTAGAAGATATTTTGTTGACTCATCTTTTTTTGTGAAAATGACTGCACCGCAAGATTTCTCTCGAAGCATACATTCACCTGACTGTTGCTCAAATCATTTACTTAAGGTATTTAAACTGATAGCAAGTTTAAGACTATCTGCAACTCAGTGAAACATAAAGACGATTAAAAATTTTTAAGCGCGCAAAGTTTTCAATGATTAGGAGCCATTAAAGTGACAGGGTTACCAAAAAAAAATGATACATTAAAAATTATTTTAGATTCAAATTCATTGTTTGTTCCTCTCCACTTTAAAATAGATATTTTTTCAGAAGCGGAACGCTTACTAAATCGCCGGGTTAATTTTGTTTTAATTTCGCCAATTAAGCATGAACTTGAACTTCTAGCTACCAAGGAATCACCTAAAACTCGCAGGGAAGCTCTTTTTGCGATAAAGCTAGCTGAAAAATGCACATACGTTTCAGTTGACTTTGACGGAAAATTAACGACAGACGACATCATAGTTAAGGTTGCAAAAGCTTGGAATTCGCCAGTATTTACCAACGATAGTCAACTACGAAGGAGGCTAAGAGATATAAGTGTGCCAGTGATTTATGTGAGACAAAAATCTCGCCTAGAGATTGACGGATTGATATAACCATGTTTAAGCTAATAACACTGCAGGACACTATCCGCATTCCACCTGAAACCTTCGGTAACCCTCTGGAAAAAGTTGGACGGGAACAAGTAAAACAGAAGTACGAGGGAGTTGTAGATGAGGAGCTAGGGTACGTAATTGCAGTTACAAGCATAGAAGTAAGTCCTATCGGCAAAATAATTCCAGGCGACGGAGCAACCTTCCACAAAGTAACTTTTTCATTGTTAACATTCTACCCAGTAATTCAAGAAGTAGTCGAAGGAGACGTAGTAGAAATAGCGGATTTCGGCGCTTTTGTCCGAATCGGACCAGTAGACGCATTACTTCACGTTTCACAACTTATGGATGACTACATCTCTTATGATGAAAAACAAGGTGTTCTGCTTGGGAAAGAAAGTAAAAGAAAAGTAACAACAGGCGATCAAGTACGTGTTAGAATAACTGCCGTTTCGCTTGGCAGAGCTGGAAGCTCAGGAAAAATTGGGGTTACCGCTAGGCAACCATTCTTAGGTAAACTCGACTGGTTAAAGGAGACTCCTCCATCGCCAGAAAAGAAACAGGTCGAAGGCAAAGAAAAAGCGGAATAAAGGAGTGAAATTGAATGAGTGAAAAAGCCTGCGCTAACTGCCATTTCATAACAAAAGAAAACGTTTGTGGTAAATGCAAATCCTCAAATTTCAGTGAAGATTTCAGCGGCTTGTTGGTAATGTTTGACCCGGACAACTCAGCAATCGCAAAAGCCATGAACATAAAAGAAAAAGGCAGATACGCACTCAAAGTCCGCTAAGTTTTTCAAACATACAGGGTAATTTCGACCATAAATACTTGGGTCCCAAAGGTTGAAAGTCATGACTGTAGCGTATACTTTAACGCCAAAACTGCGCACTAAATTCAAAGAACCCTTCGGCATCTTGATCGAAGGTTCATTCAATGAAACCATGACTAAAATGAAAGAGTTAGTAGAAAAGGAAAAACCACTCAAGATAATCTCGGTCGGAGACATAGTATCTCATAATTTACATGAATACAACATTAACCCCCAACTGACAATTATTGACAATAAGTTTCTGAGAACTCAAAGCATACCTAGAACAGCCTCCGTGGAAAAAACAGTTAACGTAAATAATCCCAAAGGAACAATCACCGAGGAAGCGATTCTAGCGATTAAGGAAGCCTTAGAAAAAAGACAGCATACCCACATCGTTGTTGAAGGCGAAGAAGATCTACTTACCCTCATCGCAGTAACATATGCTCCCGAAAACGCTTATGTTGTTTATGGACAACCACATGCAGGCATTGTCATAGTCAAAGTCACCACCGAAAAGAAGCTTCAAGCTCAAGAATTCTTAAATGCCATGAAACCCTTTAGAAAAGCTAAATAAGAAGAAAACTGTATGAATTTACGCCTTAAGTGAATATTAATGCAAATCAAAATTGAATCAACCAAAGATAACCCGCTTCTGAAACGGAAAGAAGTAGTCTTTACTATTATTCAAGGTCCAAAAGAGAAAACACCTCCAAGGCTTGAAGTAAAAAGAGCCGTAGCCATTGAAATGAAAATCGGTGATGATGTAGTTTTTATTAAGAGGATGCACACAAAAACGGGAACGAGCATCACAACAGGAGATGCAAACGTTTACCAAAATGTTGCTCAATCTCAAATTGTGGAACCTGAATATATTAGAAAACGTAACAGTCCTCCTGAAAAACCTAAAGAAGAGGCTAAAGCATAATGTCCAAGAAAGCACCAGTAAAGAAAGAAGAAACGCCTCCAACTGCAGCAGCACCCGCAGCGACAGAAGCAGCAAAACCTCAAAAAGCTGAGAAAAAAAGAGAGAAGAAGCATAAAGAGGAGAAGGGAGTTCACGCAATGTACAAAGTGGAAGGAGATAAATGTAATCGAGCTCATCCAACCTGCGAGCGGTGTGGCCCCGGATACTTCATGGCAGATCACCATGACAGGTACACTTGCGGACATTGTGGCTTTACGCGTTACAAGCAGAAATAAGCAGTCTTAAATTCGCCATAGCACGATTAGGTTCTGATGACCGGTAATGCTTAGAGTTAACGTGGTTATTACCAGCATTTCTGCTGAACGATTTTGGGATATAAGAAAACCGATCCCGCCAATTCAAATAAATACTAACATTAATGTTGTTGGGATGGAAAAAAGTCAAGATGGATCTTTAGAAGTGCCATTTGTTTTATCAATTGGTTTCAATCCGTCTATTGCCCAGATGAACATTAAAGGAAATGCTTTTGTCACTGGCGAAAAAAACGAGATTGAAAAGACTCTTAAAGATTATGAGCAAAAAAAGCCGCCGCCGCAAATAATAATTCAGTCAGTATCCAATGTTGTCTTTATTGAATCTGTGCTTATCTCAAGAATACTGAATCTTCCACCTCCAATTCCTCTACCTCAGATTCCTGAAACTGGAAAACCCCCAAGCTCTAAGCCCGAAGGCAGAGACTACAGCGCATAACATGCTGTTTACAAGAACCCTTTAAATTTCCTAGCAATTGCATCCACAATTCTTAGTTCAATTGGAAATGAAAAGTTTCTGTGTTTCCACCTGTATTTTGCCATGCGGTTCATTATAGTGTAGGCAAACTTGTATGCTAAGTCACGTTCGTTTATTCTTGCCTCAGGATAAAATGCGAGCCGTGTAACGGCTGAAATCGTGTGTAGTTTTTCCATTTGAGCCTTGCTGTGCCAAGGTGGGTCAAAATGAAAAACATGAATGCTTCCCCATTCTTCAAGGGACCTTGGAGCTTTAAATTGGTCAGGCAAAAAAGCCATGACGGGACTTGGAAACGGCGTGTAAACGAATATGCCATAATGCTGCGTTTTAGGGTTCACTTCAGACATTTTATCCATTAAATCAAAAGTTTGATCCAAATCTTGGTCTGTTTCGCCTGGAAGACCACTCATCCATGAAACATAAGGCTCAATAGAGGGCGCCCAACTTCGAAGATTCTTAACCGATTGCAAAATCTGCTCCGCTGTGACATCTTTGCAAATGAACTGCTGTATACGTTCAGAGCCTGATTCCCCTCCAAAATCCAGTTCAACACACCCAGACTTTTCTAGAAGCTCAAGAAAATCTTTTTCATAAGTTGATAGGTAATCGAATCTGCAGTTTGCTCGCCATTGAATATGGAGCTTGCGATCTAAAAGTCCATGGCATATTTCTTCAACACGTTTTTTATCAACAAAAACGTTGTCGTCAATTGGATCAATTATTTTGACATGTGGAAACTTTTTTAGTATGTACTCGACTTCGTCAAGCACTCGGTTGGCGCTTTTGCCTCTCCATTTATTTTTGTTAAAATAGCTGTTGTAGCAGAACCCGCATCTGTGAGGGCAGCCTCGGCTAGTTTGAATATGAAAACGGCCTGATTTCTCTGAAGGATACCTATCCATTTTAAGCAGGTCGTATGGCAAAGCGATTGGTGCAGAATCTAAATCTAACACTTTGCCGTCTGGGTTATTTTTGATTAATCCGTTACAGTAATAAGTTATTCCTGAAACGTCATCGAGCGGTTCATTTAATGCAAGAGCATTCGCTAAGTCTTTGATGATTAATTCGCCCTCGCCCCGAACGACAATGTCCACAAAATCGTTACTTGCCGTTTGTTCAGGCAGCAATGTCGGGTGAACACCCCCCCAGACGATGGAGGAAGAGGGAGCCATAACTCTTACATAATGAGCGAATTCCAAGGCATACTTAATTTGTAAACCGCTCATGCAGCTAATACCTACAAAAACAGGATTTCCTATCTCAAAATGACGGTAATCTTCAAGCCTCATGTCAAGAATACGAACAGCAAAACCCTCTTCTTGGAGTGAAGCAGCTAAATACAAAAGAGAAAGGGGAACCTGTGGATCAGGGGCTTTGAATTTTCCAGGAAAAACAAGTAAAACATCTTTCCGATTGTTGCCCGAATAAATGTTGCAATAATGAGATAAACATGTTTGAGGACTAAACAATCCTGAAAAACCTCAATAAATGACTAGTTATTAAAGGCTTTTAATCTTTCCTAATTGTGAGCAACTTTAGCGCAACATAATGTGCGCTCAGATTTGTGGATACCGAAGCATCAACAAAAACAAAGTAAAATTGGGAAAACAGGTCTATTTTAGCGGCACGTACATTGATGAACGTGAGGCGCCGATACCTGGAGTTCCATGTCTAACAGGCTTATTAGTTATCGCGAATTCGCCAAGGTAGTGTCCGATCATTTCTGGTTTTATTTCCATAGCAACGAATTCTTTGCCGTTATGCACTTGAATTTTTATGCCAACCATTTCAGGAAGGATAATTAGGTCTCGGACATGAGTTTTTATGCTGGCTTCTTTGCCTTGTTTTTGGGCTTCTTTAGCTTCTCGCAACTTTTCTAGAAGTATGCGTTGTTCAGGAGTTAATCCTCGCTGTAGACTTCTTCTTTGGCGTGACGGAAGCAGATTTATGAATTCGTCCATAGACATTCCTGTCAAACTGACTAAGCTGTGTCCGCGGTAACTAAATTCTTTGGGCATTTTTCATCTTCACCTTAAACTTATTTTAAACACTATAAACCTTCTGCCAATTCTTAGCGGATTGCTCGCTTCTTCTTTTGTCCTGGACCTCTTGCTGCGATTAGACCAACTTTCTGTCCCGGTGGTGCACCATGCGATGTTGTTGTGCATCTGCGTGAGCTTCGTTTGCTGCTACCGTATGGGTGGACTGCTGGAACCATTTTGCGTCCGCTTGTTCTTGGATATTTGTGACCTTTAGCTTTCATTAAGTGGAATTTTTCGCCTGCTTTAAGGAAAGGCTTATCAATTCTTCCAGCAGCGGAAACTACGCCTACAGTTGCCAAGCAATAGTCATTGACATATCTTGTTCTTCCTGATGGTAAGCGAATCATCGTACCTTGCGGAGTGTGACCGACAACAGTTGCGTAAGCGCCTGAAGACTTTGCCATTTTGCCTCCATCGCCTGGGTTGAGTTCTAAATCACAAACTAGCGTTCCCTCAGGTACTTTTCCTAATGGAATAATGTTGCCTATTTCGGCTGGAGCCTTTCCGCCGTAGCATATTTGTTGACCGGTGAAAACGCCTTCGGGGGTAACTGTGTAACAGGTTAAGCCATTTTCAAATTTAACCAGTGCTAGTGGCGAACCGCTTCCAGGATTATGCATGAGGGCTTCGATCTTACCTAATAATGAGGCGTCAAAAGATATTTTGGGCGCCATAATTGGGTATTTTGCTGGAGCTACACGTTTGTGAGTGGAAGCGCGCCAGTTTTGGCCACCTCGACCACGTCTTTGAACTCGAATTCGTTTTCCCATAAGTCATGCCTTCTAAATATTTTACAGTATTCCAAGTTTAATTGCGACATCTGAAGCTCTGAATTCTGGCTTTAGCTTCACAAAAGCTTTTTTTACGCCTTGAGGGGTAACAAGAAGGTTCACTCTGCTTACTTTGACTTCGTAGAGTTCCTCAACGGCTTTTTTGATGTCACTTTTTCCTGCTTTTAAGTTAACAATGAATATGAGTTTGTTGTCTCGTTCAACCATTAAACTGGCAGATTCAGTCATTAATGGGTAAGAAATTACTTCGTTGGAGTCCATTATGCTTTTTCTCCTTTGTTGTACATTTTATTCAGGGTTTCAATAGCGCTATTGGTCCATAATGTCAATCTACCCGGATGAGTCCCTGGGGCTAACATTTCAGTATTAAGATTGGCAACTGTGGTAACTTGTACGCCTGGAATGTTACTTGCGGCGTTGGCTAAGTCTTTGCTATCAACCACAACAATTAGGGGTCCAACGGCTTGCTTCATTTTTCTGCCTCTGCGCTTGCCTTTGCCTGCTCGGACTTTCCGACTGTTTCGCACTCGAGTAATATCGGCCATGACTCCTAAACTTGTAAGGGTTTCTTCAACCTCTTTAACCCTTGTTAATCCTTCAATAGCATCCTCAACTATCAAGGGTATTTGTAGAGCATCATTAATTTTGTGACCGCGTGAAGCGACTGTGTCTTTTTGTGCAGTCGCCGCAATCGCTGAGAATAATGCTAATTTTGCTTCTTTCTTTGGGATGTTCTTTACGATTTTCTTTTCGGCTCGTGGCGGGTGAGGTTGTCTTCCTTTAACTGTGCTTGGTGCAAAAGCTGCTCTTCCACTGCCGCCTTTTATACGGGGAACTCTTGCGGTTGCGCTACCTGTTCCGCGTGATTCTGCGGTTGTTCTTTTTCCAGCCATAGGGTCTCTGCCTTGTGGTTGTATCCTGTTGGATTGTATTGCGAGTACCGCGCGTTTTATCACGTCTGGTCTTAGCGGTGTTGAGAAAATGTTTGGAAGCTTGGTTTTTCCAGCTGATTTTCCTTGTAAATCAAAGATTTCAACGTTGTTTTGTTCGGGCATAGCTTTTCAACCTATTTTCCTTGTGGAGACTCCAGAGATACATAAGTAACTTGTGGTGCTGCCTCTGGGACTTCTGTGGGTGGACGTGCTGGAACACGCAAGCGGATTTGGCGTTTTTCTGTTCCCGGAATACTTCCTTCCATTAGTATGTATGGTCCTTTTACTTCGCCATAGCGTATGTATCCGCCTTTGACGGTTACTTCTTTGCCGTCTTTGCCGATTTTTAATATGCGTTTATTGAATTCTATTCGTTGGTGATAACCCATTTGTCCTGCTCTTGGAATTGAGTACATAAGGTGGTGCGGATTCCATGGTCCCAAGGTGGCGATGCCACGTTTTGTTTTTCTTCCCTTATGCTGCAGGCAGGTTACTCCCCAACGTTTTACTGGTCCCTGCCAACCTTTTCCAACTGTAATTCCAGCAATGTCAACGTATTGACCAT
Organism: Candidatus Bathyarchaeota archaeon; assembly: GCA_963833575.1. Classification (GTDB taxonomy): domain Archaea; phylum Thermoproteota; class Bathyarchaeia; order Bathyarchaeales; family Bathycorpusculaceae; genus Bathycorpusculum. The sequence continues at coordinate 743,494 of CAWHXY010000004.1, forward strand.
CTTTGAATACTTCTTCGGGCGCTACAGTTTTGCCTAAAAGTTGTTTTCCGTATTCAAATTGTTGCTGAATTGTGCCTCCGCCAATTTGTATTTCGCAAACTTCGGGTTTTTTCTTTGAGAGGCTGGTTTGAGATGGTTGTGTTGCTGTAATTATTCGGATTATTGATGTTTGGTCTAGGTTTTGCTGGATTTTTTCAAGCATTGCTTCAGTATTAAAGTTTTCTGGAAGAACCAACAGTCGGTCTAAGATTGCTGGGGGGTCTTTCATCCAGGCTTCTCCTATGTTTTGGAGCCCATATGGTGTTTTTGTGTAAGTTCGAATGCCACATGCAAGAATTGGTGGCGTTTCTAGTATGGTTGCAGCTCGCACAACTTCTTTACCAAAGTTAGGTGAACGTTTACGATCTTCGATGGTAAAAACGTACGTCATGCCTGCTTTGTAAGCTGTAAAGCCTAAAAGACGAGGAGAATCAGATTTGATTTTTGGCCAATATCGGATTCGTGCAGTTGGTTTCTTGGCACGTTTCCTAGGTAAATATGCAAGTGAACCATGTTTAGGAGCGTGAGTTTTACGATGTCCCATAGTACTTCCGCTTCGCGCCTTCAGCTAATAGTAAATTAAGTTATAAACGTTACCATTTAAAATGAGAAAGCAAAAAACATTCTATTGTTTACCTAAAATTTTAAGCTGTTTCTAATCAATTAAAACATCGTTTATTTTTTAGTTGAGGTTTAACTTAGATCTCGGGTTGCAAGTATAAAATGGCAATAAATACTATGTATTTTCTCACACAGCCCAATCTTTTGGTTTATGATACCGGCAAAGCGATAATGCGTTTATCAAAGTTTTTGGATTGGGGGTTATTGTTTGAAAGAACAACAACAGTTTGTGGTAGCACCGGGTGTTGTTCTTTTCGTGAAAGAAGAAGGAGGACAATCGCAGAGTGCACCGTCCTCCTTCTTCTAAACTGTGAAAGAAGAAGAAACTGTGTGGGTGCACACTTCTTCTTCTACCTGTTTGGAGTTAACTGATTAGCTTTTGAGTGTTGAGGGTTTGTTTAAAACTTTGCCGACTCTGCAAAGAAGATTTTGATATTCCTTGGCTCAAAAAAGAAATAGATGGCTCTACAAGATAATTAGTGGTTTACAGAATAAATTCAGCCTGTTGGAAACATTTTTACATCGCAGACGCAATCGTTGTATCTAAGCCGGGGTGGCGGAGTGGTTATCGCGCCAGCCTCGAGATCTAACAAAAGAGGGCTAAGCCAAAAGGCAAGTTAGCTGGTGGGCTTCGCGCCCGCAGGGGTTCGAATCCCTTCCCCGGCGCCAATTATAGAAATAGCCATCAAATGCAAACGCGCTTAAGCGTTGGTGTTGACTGGCGTTAATTCGTTTTTAATAAGAAAACAATCAGGTGAATAAACATTCTTTTGATTCAAGTAAGTAATTACCTATTTTGCAAGTTTTCTTTCATTGCGGTTATTCTTGCATGTATTGACAGCCTTAACTTGCTATTTTTTCATACAAATTCGTTTTGTAAAATAAGGGTTTGCTGAGGCTCCGGAAAAAATCTTTTCTTTTAGGAGAAAAAGAAAAAATGCAAATTTCTTTTTTCACGATCCTATGTCACGCATCGTGAATTTTAACCCGAGCCCACTCAGCCCCAATTTACTACTAAAATAGTTAGAAACTAAAAGGGGAAATGAGTTTTTTTCAGCATTCTAATGGTCGTTACTGTAGCAAATTTCATGGTATTCTTTCCCCTTTTTCTCTTTTGCAAGGTTAGCGATATCTCTTTATAAGATTTTGCAAAGACTTGCCCTATTTAGCTATTTCATTAATCAGATAAAGCAAAACAATTAAAATAAGAGCAATTTATCACGGATCATTTTATTAACTCAAAAGTGTAAGCTTCTGGGTATGGCACTCCACAAAAAGGGTCAGACTCAGAGAAAAGAAAATAATTCAATAACAAATAAACAGCAGAGAGTCTGCGAGCGGGTAATCTCTAATTTCTTAATGATGAGTGCATCAACTTTAGAAGTGCCAGTGCAAAAAGACCAGCTTACTATTGCAGCAGCACAATTTACTGAAGCTCGTGACAGCTTAAATGCGCACATAAGAATCTCTATAAAAGAAAAAAGTATAGTTTTGGAAAAAGATAACGCGCAAACAACAGTTGATAGCAAGAATGGGAAACATTCACGAAGCACAAAAACAGTCTCAAAAGAAAAGAAAACGGTTGCCAAACCCAAAATACTAAAAGAAAAGAGCAAAAAAGAAGCTACGATTCAACTCTCAGAGGCACCTTCACAAAGTCAGTGTGAAGAAATCATAACTAAATTCTTAGCAACAAAAAGTACAGAAACGCGAACAGCAATAATTCAGCAATTTACTGCTGCAGGAATACCGATTGCAAACACAAACACCCAAACACAAACCAATAAAAACTGCATCGTACAAAGCGTAGAACTACATTTTAGCGAAGACAGCAAAAGGTCAGCCGTACTTGAATTCATTAAAGCACGAGACAATATGAATGCGCAGATAAAAGTTCGCTTCTCCAAGCAAGGAGTAATCTTAATCAAAGTTGAAAACTCAACAAAAACAGTGAAAGAAAACTGACTTTAACAACATACAGTGGATTAACTAAATTTTTAAGTTTCTTGTAACACAACTTACTCTTTGAATAATAGAAGAGTAATCATAAACTTGATATGCAGGTAATTAGTTTCTTAAACAGTTAAGGGGTTTGCTGAGGCTCCGGAAAAAAAATTTTTTCTTTTAGGAGAAAAAGAAAAATGCAAATTTCTTTCTTCACGATCCTATGTCACGTATCGTGAATTTTTAACCCGAGCCCACTCAGCCCCAATTTTTGCTTAAACTGTTTTTAAAGACTAAAAAAAGAAAAGGGAAAGTTGTTTCCATTTTTGCTTCACTTTATTGTCGTTTTCTGAGCAGTAGCATCGCGAGAACAGCGCCGATAATGATTATGATAATTATCGTTGCTATTCCTAAGCTCATGATGTATGACTGGGTTGATGCCAAGCTTATCGGTGTAGCTGTTGGTGCTGCTGTTGCTGCGGTGGTTGCGGTGAGATGTGTTTCAGAGTATGATGGATAGTACCCGTTTGTGCCTGCGAAAGTAGCATAAATTGTGTAGCTGCCTGGAATTGTGGGTGCCCATGTTAAGCTGTAGCTGCCGCTTGCGTCGGTTGTTGCGCTTCCGATGGCATAGTGGTTGCCGTTAGAGTCTAAGACTGCGAGCTGCACTGGAACTCCTGTGAAGTTTGTTGGTTCAGGTTGTTGTTGGTAAACATAGCCCATCCATTCACGCATGCTAGCGTCAGATGATACTGGAACTCCGTTTGGAAAATTACCAGCTACCTGTGTTTGCTTTGAGCCTGCGGCGATGTCTGTTACTGTGCCTTGTATGACTACGTTGGTTCCTGTATTCACGGTTGTAAGTGGTGCTTGGACTGTGGTTTGACTTGGGCCTCTGCCTACAACGTAGATTTGGTTGTCATAGCCGTTGAACCACGTGTTGTAGCCGTCTGCCATAGCGTAGCTGAAGACCAAGAATTCACCCGTGTATCCTGAGATTGTCCAGATTTCTGCTCCGGTTGTAGCGTTGATTGCGCGGTGCAATCCTCCTTTGAATAGTGGTGATTCAGGTGTGTGTTCTGTTGTAACGAGGTAGACTACTCCGCTGCCGATAGCGTTAACGAATGTTGGATAGTGAGCGAAAGGTGTTTCTAGTCCTGAATTTGTGCTGTTGCCTTCGCCGCCGTTACCGTATGTCCATAGAAGAGTGCCAGTCTTTGTATCATAGCAGTAGACTATTCCAGCGTAAGCGCTGACGTACATGTTGCCATAACCGAATCCGTTAGCTAAACTGCCTGATGCTGGGCTGCCATAGTAGTCAAGGTATGCTTGAGCTGCAGTTGGACCCCAAAGCTTTGCACCTGTATCCAAGCTATATCCTACGTACTGCGAAGTTTCCCTATAGTTTTCGGTGAAGACGCGGTTTACTGGGTCAATCCCTGCTGCTAGGACAGTGATATTTCCTGCTGGTGGGTTAAGGGTTTCATGCCATATTATCGAACCGAGACTGCCGCTGCTTTGGGCAATGTTGATTGTGAAGTATGTGTATGGAGTCCAGCTTGCTGTCCCCATGAAGGTAGTGCCTATTGATGGTAGAGAGCCAGTGTAACCAAGCAGTATATCATTGGTTGCTCCGAGTTCAGTTACAGGGGCTGCAGTGTTCAGGTATGGTATGGAAACGTTAAAGTCGAACATTCTTGGATCTGCTCCGTTAGTGATAGGTGGAATGACAGCAGGTGATGTTGATGCACCATTGTATTGACCAGTCCACAGTCGGGATGAGTTCCATTCTTGCAGATAGTATTTTGGAGCGGTTGGAGTGCCAAGGTTGTTCAAGGTTAGTATTATGTGTTCACCGTTTGGACCGAGTATAGTTGTGCCTGAAGGAACGTTAGATACGTTGAACATTGGGTCGCCTGTGTAAGCATCAAAAGCTTGCCAAGATGACGTGAAAAGAATTGGTGGGTAAACTCCGTGTTGGTTAGAGTCTTGGACATCATAAATGTAGGCGAATGACAGTGCAGGTACGTCGGTTCGAGACCAAATGAGTTGTCCTGTTTGCAAATTCACGCAGTCAGTTGGTCCGGTGCTGGCGCCGTTGAATGATATTGGTTCAGTGTAGTACAAATATCCGTCAACAATTATTGGATTTTGGTATCTTTGATTGTACGCGGACCCCTCGAAGTATGAGTCTGCCACGATTGCAGTTTGGTTTCCTCCAACAATACCGCCCATTTGCAGGGGCTTGGTCCACATAACGTGGCTGGTAAGAGAGCCTACTAGGTCTCCTGCTCCGGCATATTGTTCACCGTTTCCTCCCATGTTAAAAGTATTAGCAAAGCCATAGTATCCTGGCGCACCGGTACCTAGCCAGTTTGATGAAATTGAGTACCAGTTGGTGTTATATTGGTATATTGGTCGTGTCCAGTAGTTTGTTGGAAGAGGAGCTAATGGGTAATTGGAAATTGGTGAATTTTGAACGTTGAGAGTTGTCGAAGCACTGCTGGCTAAATAAGTGTCATTAGTGTATGCGCTTGGTCCAAAAGAGAAGGTGATAAATGACATAACGGGCTCAGTCCATGTGTATACCATTCCTGGGAAACTGAAGGTAAGAGTGTACGTGCCAGTTTGGGTAGGCGTGAAGAAATAGTCCTGTGCTGATGTTGAATCCTGTACAATAGGCCAAGTTTGTGTTGTATTTGTACCGTCAGGCGCAGTAATGATGAGTTTGTAGTTCTGGAATCGAATATCATTAGCTATTACTGCTCCATCTGGAACCAAGTTAAGCCACATGATAACTTCCACTGATTGACCTGTGCCGACTGGGTTTGGTGAAGCATTAATGTAAGCGTAAGTTGGAATCTGCCAAGCAGGTGTGTGTGCGCTGGTAGATGGTAATAGCATGACTGATGCCATCATTGAGATTGTTAAGAAGATAGCGATCGCAATAGATTTGGTTTTTAAATTTCTAGACATTTTTTTGTTTTCTCCTTTTTTCGATGCAAAGAGATTCAGGGTGTACATATTTAAAACTTTATAAAAACTTAGAATTTCCTCAAAAAGAATGCAAATCTAATAGTTAAAATGCATTTTTATAAGTTATTGTAAAAAAACCATAACAAAAATCCGTAACACCAATTATGTGACAATACACGATGAATTTAAATATAATGAAAAAGTACCATGAACTCAAACGAGGGATAATAGTCCTAAACGAACCTGTTAGCGCAGTTCAGGCAAAAATTCTCAAAGAGTTGCTAGCAGATGGCCGCAAAACTGAAAACGAAATAGCCAAAAAAATCAGCCAAAAAAAAGAAGATGTTAAAAAGAATTTTGCTAAAATGCAAGAAAATGGAATAATCACGGGTGCAACAATACACATTAACTACAAAAAATTTGGCTATAAGGCTGTTGCTCACATTCTAATCAATGTTGATCCGAAACAAGAAGATCAGCTAATTGAATGCCTGAAAAAAATGCCAGAGATCTATTCCTTCTATAGCAGAGGGATCAAAGGAAACATAGACGTTGTTACAACCCTCAAAACTCTTGAACAATTAAACGAAATTAAGGACAATATCAAAAGAGATTTTTCAATTTTAGAAATGAAAACCGCAATCTGGACAGACGTAAAAGAAATGAACGAAAACTTGGCAATAATTCCAGAGAATAGGAAAAACAAAATTCAAACAGATTATCTTCAAAGCAAGTCGCAAATAACCAGTAATTCTCAGAATATCGTTTTGGATAAGATCGACCAGAAAATTGCGGATAAATTGTCCGAGAATGGCCGATTGTCAATGGAGATCTTGGGCAAAGAATTAGATATTGCCCCTGAAATGGCCAAGAGAAGATATGAAAAACTCAAGAAGAATGGCCTCCTAAAGGTGACAATTCAAGTTAACCCTACCAAAATAGGATACCAAGCCTTATGCGTCTTTTTCATCACAACTTCGAACGAAAACACATTTTTAATCATTAACAGAATCGGCAGAATACATGACATAATAAGCATAATGAAAACGACAGGGGACTATGATCTTCAAATATACGCAATGATACAGGATCTCGATCAATTACTTTCTATTCGAGAAGAACTAGGCAAAATTCCTGGTATAATGAGAATGGACACAGAAATATTGCGGTTAGACAGATTGCAGAAATGGCCAAGCCCACGCCAGTACACATCAACTTTTTGATTAAATCAACCAAAATAGCTAAGAATTTTGAAAAATAGTAATTTCATCTGAAAAAACAAGTAAAACAATAAGAAATCTTAAATTTCATGAATTATCAAAAGTTAGACAAAAGGGTAAAATTCGCGTGCATAAAATCAACGAACTTGATTCACAAATACTAAAAAAACTACTACAAGACGGGCGACGGGGCTATAACGAAATAGCTGAAGAACACAGAATTTCAGAAAACAAAGTTTGGAAGCGCTGCAGAGCAATGGAGCAAAAAGGCATAATTACTGGAGCAAGCGTTCAGATGAATTTTGGTCATTTTGGATTCGATGCACTTGTAACTTTGTTAATAAGTGTTGAAGCACAACAAATAGAAAAAGCTATGGAAACCATAAGTCAAGTAACTGACGTAAGAGCTTATCGGCAGTATAACAGCGTTTATAATATTCGAGCAGTAGCAACTCTCAAGGACCTAAACGAGTTAGATCATTTTAAGCAATTAATCAAACGAAAACTTCCCACGTTAGGTTTAAAATCTTATATTTGGACAGGGGTCAGAAATATTCCTGAAAACTTAAACCTGACCAATTCTTCCAATGCTTATGACGAAAACATTGAGCGAAATCAAAGCAACACAATCTCTATGCAAAATGAAGGATACCTAATTGATGAGTTGGACAAACTAATAGTTAACAAACTCACATCAGACGGGGAAATGTCTTTTACCCGAATTGCCCAAGAAATGAAATTGTCAACGGACACAGTTTTGAAAAGATACTATAAGCTTAGAAAAAGCGGATCAATAAAAGTTTCAATCCAAATTAATCCAAACAAAATTGGTTATAAATCGATCTTGGATTTTAATGTGGCTTTTACAACGCCCGGTAATTTCTCAGATGCGGTGATTGAATCATTGGCAAGAATACCAGACGTAATCATCATCACAAAAACTAGCGGCGACTTCGATTTGCAAGTGACAGCCATGATAAGAGATATTCCGCAATCTTTCACTATTCAAGATCAGATATCGAGAATTTACGGAATCACGAAAATTGAAACTAGCGCTAGAAAAATCCCCGACAAATGGCCGACGCCACAACAGTATATATCAACATTCTAAATAAGCATTTTTTCCAAAATAATTACTTTATTTACAGAGACAAATCATTTTGCTCCTAGGTTGTTGAGAAAATATTTTACCTTTTTTAGAAGCCCATTAAGAATATTCTCGAAATAAAGCCACATAAAAATCTTAAGCGTAGTAGTGGTTTGCTTAGGCTCTTGAGTTGTTCCTTAGGAGAAAACGAGCAAAGGCAAATGTTCTATCATGATTGCAAACTATTATGATTAAGTCAAAGCCAACTGAGCCTCAATTCGTCCCTATTATGCGTTTAAGAACTGAAAAAAAGCGAAATATTGGTTCTTGTTTAGAGTCAATACTCGGAAAATTTTTTCAGAATAATAGTAAAGAAACTAACCAGGGCCTACTTTTTAAGCAGACGTGTTTCCAATAATTGGGAACATCAAAAAAGAGAAATCGCAAGTTCATCGGGCATTATTATTAATTAAGATTTTTTTAGTCCAGTCGGTAAATTTGGGCAAGCGGCTGAGAAGCTTATTATTTAAGAATAGAATTAAATTCCGTGAGCTAAATGGATGGTATCGTAGAAATAGATGATACTGATGAAAAGATTTTACATATATTGATCGAAGATGCGCATACAAGTTTAAAGGATATTGCGAAGGAATGCAATGTATCGTCCGTGTCTGTTTTAAATAGAATTAAGCGTTTGAAAAACCTTGGAGTGATTACGGGGGCAACACTCTTCACTGACCTTAGCTTAGTAGGGTTTCACATCGTTGCTACAATTGGAATGGAAACAGACTCAAATTCAGATGAAATCATTAGCTACTTCAAGCAAAATACATACTTGATCGAGCCAGCGACAAGTGTTGGTGAATATGACTTATGCGCTCTAATCTACGCCGAAAACATTTCGAACTTAAATGAAAAAACTGAAGCAGTTAGAAAGCGATTTGGTATAAGAAAAGTAATAGTTAATGTTTGGTCAGGTATACCGCACATCACTTTTGAGAATATTGATCTGAACCCATTAAAAAAAGGTTGAATCATGGATAAGATAGATTACCTAATATTTAGTGAACTGTTGAAAGACGCTTCTCTTTCATATGTTAAGATTTCACATAAATTAGGCATCTCATCGTACACAGTCAGGAGACACTATGAAAAAATGAAAAAAGAAGGAGCAATCCAAAAATGCATCGTGTCTATTGACCTTTCAAAATTAGGCTATCAGGGAAAAGCATTATTATTAATCACTGTAGCTCCGAACAGCAATAAATCTGACACATTAGCTTACCTTAAGAAAATTAGAAATATTATGGTTATTACAGAAATAATTGGACCGTATGATATTATTGCAATTGCCCCCATTACGGACCTAAAAAATATTCAAACACTGGTTAAAGAGGTAAGAGAGGCCCCTTGTTTGCAAAGAGTTGAAATAGCATGTATAGATGACACGCATTTCCCAATAGGACCGAATTTTAACACTATACTTAGTCAAAGATGTTGCGCACTAGCAACAAAATGAGGCAAACTTGATATAGCAGTCAAAAGAAAAAACAAAAAACAATTTCTCTGGATTACGTCAGGTCTTTGATAAATATTCTTAGAGTTTGCTAAGAGAAAAAAACGCAATTCTTGAAGGTAAGTATCTAAAAGTTGGGAAAAGATCCGGAAAATTTTGCAGGATAGGTTATTCCTCTTCGAAAAGCAGCTAAAATATGTTAGAGCGTACCATATTTTTAACTCAGTTTTCCTAACTTAATACTTTTAAATCAAAATGAGTCTCAAGCTGTGTATTTAGGTTAATTTTATATCTAAATGAAGAATAGTCTATTTATGAGTGGATTTAGCGAAATGGAGAAGATTGCTGAAGGCATCAGTGACTTTGGTGATTTTAGAGCGATTTTGTTCAAAACGTCAGATGGTCGTCATTTTGTGCGGTTTCTGCCCTTTGAGAACTCGGAAAAACCTCACACGCAGTGGCTTCCTGGTGATGACTATTTGGAATGGCTCAGATGTTGTGATAAATGTTCTGCAACGTGAATTACTCTAATCCAGGGTTAAGTGAGGATATGTAAGAAAGAGTTGTGGACATAACCCCTTTTGCGGATGTCTATTCTGTCATGTAAGTGATGTCATCCCATGGGTGCCTATAGAGGCCCTGCTTTAGCCGTTTTTGGTCCAAAAAGTGGGCTGTCATTCCTATGGTTCTGCCCACAACAAACAACCCGTTTAATGCACCCATTTTAATATACTCGTCGGCTTCCTGCTTGGTCATCTCGGTTCTTAGCATGTCAACGAAGCAAATGCCAATGCACCCATCAACATTGAGGATGAGATTGTCTTTCTTGGCTGTTGTCAGCTTTTCAACTTCAAGTGCATAGTCCAAAAGCGGGGTAGCTTTGAAGTGTTTCTTGGCGTATTCTTTCAGTATAGTTACTCTCTTGTCAGGGTTGTTTACGCTCTTTACCAAGTGCCCGATGCCTTGGATGTTTTCACCCTTTTTCTTCATTTCCTCGACGAACTCTGCTGGCGTTAAGCCTCTGTCAAAAGCGTCAGAAAAACTCTGAGCAGCTCCGTCGATTGCGCCTCCGAACCGTGGACCGATAGTTAGCATACCGCTTGCCACTGAGGACATCAAGTCTTTTCCTGCTCTTGCTGCGACTATAGCGTTGTGGGCACCTGACACTGCAGGTCCATGGTCAGCCGTCACCATGATGGTCATCTCTATAAACTTTGAGGCATATGAGGGGAACTGACGTTTGAACCACAGTATGCTCAATACGCCACCAATTCCTATGTCCTGCTTGAAAACCTCGGAAATTGGCATCTTACCGTAAAGCAGTTCTTCTCCTCTGTCGTCAGAAATTGTGCATATAAAGTTAGAGGGCTTTCTGATAATCCCTGCTTTCAATGCCTTGGCATAATCCATCGGAATCTTCGGTACTGGTGGTTCTGGCTTTGGCTTGATGATGCCCTTTTGAACCAAGTTTTCGTATGTCTCCCTTATTTTTTCGTCGTAATCGTCGTAGGAGTTTGGAACAATTGCTCCAGCTGCTTTTAGAGCCAAGTTCTTTGCATCTGCAGTTTCCACTTCTGAACCTGCTTTTGCGCCTGCGTGGCCGAACTGAACCTCAGTTTTGAATGCCTTGGAACAAGTGCCGGTTACCCAAATAACCAGTGGCTTTGTTATCTTCTTTTTCTTTATAGCTTCAGCGATTTCGTATTCTCCCCTGCCCCCTACTTCGCCCAAGCACACCAGCATCTTAATTTCTGGAATAGACTCGAACCTAAGAAGATGATCTAAAAGTGTTGATCCAGGGTGTGTATCTCCGCCAATTGCAATGCCCTCGTACAGTCCATCAGTGTTTCTAGCAATAATGTTATACGCCTCATTGCTTAGACCACCTGATTTAGAAACAAAACCAACAGACCCTGGTCTATGAAGCTTCGACTCTATTATGTTTTCGATTGTACCGCCTGCATTTCCAATTTTAAAGCACCCAGCTTTTATTCCTCCAACAGTCGCTGGACCGATGATGACCTTTCCAAGTGCTTTCGATTTGGCTGTGAGCAACTTCATTCGCCGCTCCGGCACTCCCTCGGCTATTATCACAATAGTGCGAAGTTGCGGTATAGCCAACGCTTCATCGGTTGAAGGTGCGGCTGACCTGAAAGAAGCAAAATTAATCATCACATCAGCATTAGGATGCATCATCGCCGCTTTTTCAATCGTTTTGTAAATGGGGATTAAAATTTCGCGCGTGCCAAAGAAGCACTTTGAGAAGCTATCTGAACCTGTTGGGTTGATGATTGCTGCTACAGACGGGGTCTCTCGACCTGAGGCATAGTCAAAATCTAGCATCCGTTGTGTTGCTGCCACTTGGTTGTTATAAATGAATGATTGGGTTTTTTTGGTGAACAACTCACTTGAGGGAGTTTGCGCGATTGATTCTTTGTTTGACATTTACTTTGCTCCCTTCAACGCCATTGAAACAATCTTGGTCATATGAGTTTCTGGTCCGAAAACTTCAATTGGCACACCTATTTTTTCGCCAAGCGCTCTCATCTGACACAAGCCCTCCAGATAGTTGGGTCCGCCCCTTCGGACGTATATCTTGACCTTATTCTCTTGGAGATTCTTTTGGTGTTCTTTAAGGGCTTTGATTATGCCTTTGAAGGTACTTGCGACATCAGTAAAGTTTGCTATGCCACCACCTATTATCAGGAATTTGCCTTTCGGGTTTACCTTTCTGGTCATGAGGTCTAGTATTGTATTGGCGTAGAGATAGGTGAACTCCTCGCTTGGGTCACCTGAATATTCCCCGTAATTAGCCAGTTCGGTTATGTAGCCTAGATCAGTAATCGTATCAGCATAGATGACAGAGGCACCACCGCCTGCAACCATGGTCCATACTCTTCCTTCCGGATTGAGGATGGTTAGTTTCAATGAGGCCCCAGTTTTTGAGTCTAAGTCTTCGATGTAAGCTTCTTCTTCAGTCGGAGTTCTCCCAAAAGGAACCGGAAACTCTATTTTGCCCCACTTCTCGCCGCTCTCAAATTCGGCACAGCTGTCCAGCTTGGATGCCAAATCTAGTGGGATAACCGAATCCTCTGTTACTACAATCGGGTTCATTTCCAAATAGGTGAAGTTTAGATCAGCATAAAATTTGAATAATGCTTCTGTGAATCCTGAAAGGCACTTACTGTGGGTAGCTGCAACTTTTTCTAGTAGTTTTTTCTCGATTTCTGCAATGCTTGGAAACTTGCCGATGGGCACCTCCAAACGCAATGCTTTAGCGTCAACGTCCCCGACGTCTACACCGCCTTCAGGGTAGAACAGGATAGTATCTCCATCTCTAGTCGACATTATAGCGAGGTAATATTCATCCTGATTTTTGTGCGGTACCAGTGGCTCGATAATAAAATGTGTCAGTTGACCAATTGTCCCCTTGTCCGCGGGATTTCCGTTGGCATCAAATTTACCGTAGATAGTTATCGGTCCTTTTGACTTCTCTTCTATCCATGCTTTGGCTTGGTTGTAGTTTGCGCCTGCAAGAATTAGGTTATTCTTTCCTCTACGCTTTATCAATTGGTCGGGTTTTACAACCAACTTCTCTGTTGTTAGCCACTTATTTTCATTCAGCAGCTTTGTCATATCGGTTTGTGGTCCAACCGTGACAATCTTATCAGAAATATTGTACTCTCCGTGTGAGTAATCTTTCAAGAGACGGGCTAGCATGCGCTTACCGTCTGCTTCTCTGATTGCTTTATGCGCCATTATATTCTCCCACTATTCAAGCTTCTGTTTGAGCCTTTTGGCAACCTCAGCAATAAACTCCTCGGTGTAAACTTGTCTATTGTTTGGGTCCGACGTTGCAACAATCATCAAGTCACCGGTCATAATACCGCTTTCAACAGTCTCAAGAGCCGCATCCTCCAACTTTTTCGCGAAATCCACAACTTCCGGCGTCTTATCCAACTCACCTCTCTTTCGCAAGCAGCCAGTCCAAGCAAATATTAAAGCCATGGAGTTACTTGAGGTCTTTTCACCTTTCAAGTATTTGTAATAGTGTTTCTGAACCGTGCCATGAGAAGCTTCGAACTCATAAAATCCTTGAGGGCTAACAAGCACAGAAGTCATCATTGCCAAACTACCATAAGCTGAGCCCAACATATCGCTCATAACATCGCCATCATAGTTTTTGCAAGCCCAAAGCATACCGCCTTCCGTCTTCATTATTCGTGCAACAGCATCATCAATTAAAGTAAAGAAATACTCGAGTCCTGCTTCTTTGAATTTGGATTTCCAGTTTTTCTGGTATTCTTCTTCGAATATCTTACGAAAATCCGCATCATATGTCTTAGAAATTGTATCCTTAGCGCCAAACCAAACATGAAGTTTCTGGTCATATGCATAGGTGAAGCAGGCTTTGGCAAAGCTGGAAATTGATTTATCAGTATTATGAATGCCTTGAATGACTCCTGGACCTTTGAAATCTTGAATTGTTCCTCGCCAAAGTTCCTTGCCCGCAGCGTTTGTGAATACCATCTCGGCCTTTCCTTCTTCTGGAACCCTGTACTCACAGTTCTTGTAAACATCTCCATAGGCGTGTCTTCCTATGTGGATTGGTTTCTTCCAAGATCTAACTGCCGGAGGAATATTTTTCACAAGGATCGGTGCCCTGAAAACCGTGCCATCTAAAGCTGCTCTAATGGTGCCGTTTGGGCTACTCCATTCCTTCTTCAAATTATATTCTTTAACGCGGTCTTTGTTTGGAGTGATAGTGGCGCATTTTACTCCGACACCGTATTTCTTTATGGCGTCTGCTGCTTCTAAGGTTATTTTGTCGTCAGTTTCGTCTCTCTTTTTGAGTTGAAGGTCATAATATGCCGTGTTCATGTCGAGAAAGGGTAAAAGGAGCTGATCTTTAACCATCTTCCACATTATTCTCGTCATTTCGTCTCCGTCTATTTCGACGATCGGTGTCTTCACATTTATTTTGCTCAATCTCATTCCTCAATCATTTATTTTACTGTATAGGAGAGCAGTCCGCCCTCATAGAGAATGTCTTTTTGTCTCTGGGAAAGGTTGTAGGTAAGCTCTATTTGGAGATTCTTGGTCTTGTTTACAAGGATGACTGGTTCATTATTCTGCAGTTTCTTCTTGATGCCTGGAATTTCAATCTCATCTCCTTGAGCTATTTTGTCGTAGTCAGCCATATTCTTGAAGGATAGCGAGATTATTCCGAAGTTAACAAGGTTGGCTGCATGGATTCGCTCTACCGACTTGGCTATGATCGCTTTGACGCCTAAGTACATTGGGCACAATGCAGCGTGCTCTCTAGAACTTCCTTGACCATATGATTCGCCAGCAACTATTACGATGTGCAATCCTTTCTTTTTTGCTTCCATTGCTCTCTTGGGGAATGCTGGGTCAATCGGCTCGAAAACAAATTCTGAATATTTGGGCACGTTGGATCTGTATTTTAGCCTTGCTCCAGCCGGCATTATATGGTCTGTAGTAATTTTGTCTCCGACTTTTATTCCGACAATGCCCTTTATTTGCTCGGGCATTTTGTCGTTTACTGGTGGAGTGCCTATGTTTGGTCCCCTAGCGATTTCAATGTTTTTGTCAGATTCTTTGGGGAATATGAACATTGAATCATCAATTAGAAATTTCGTTGGCATGTTAACATTTGGGTATTCGAAGCCTGCATTTCTTGGATCAGTAAGTTTACCTGTGATTGCAGCTATAGCTGCGACTTCAGGGCTTACGAGGTAGACCTGAGCGTCTGAGGTTCCGCTTCTTCCTTCGAAGTTTCTGTTGCTTGTTCTGAGCGATACGCCGGTAGTCTTGGGACTTTGGCTGTTGCCGATACAGAATCCGCATGCTGCCTCTAGAAGCCTGGCGCCAGAATCTAGTAGGTCAAGGATGTAACCGTCTCTTGTCGCCATCTGCAGAACTTGTCTCGAGCCGGGTGCAACTCCAAATGATACGTCAGGATGGACTTTTTTACCCTTTATTATCTTTGCTACTGTGGCTATTTCTTTGTAGGAGGAATTTGTGCAGGAACCGACCATTATTTGATCCACTTTAACATCTTTCAGTTCGCTTACTTTGACAATGTTGCCTGGGCTGTGAGGTGCTGCAGCAAGTGGTTCAAGCGTACTAAGATCAAGATCGATTACTTTGTCGTACTCAGCGTCGTCGTCAGCCTTTAGCTCAATCCAATCTGCTTCTCGACCCTGTGCTTTAAGAAACCTCTTTGTCTCCTCATCTGAGGGAAATATAGAAGTGGTAACACCCATTTCGGCGCCCATGTTTGTGATTGTTGCTCTTTCTGGAACCGTAAGGTTCTGCACTCCAGGTCCAGTGTACTCTATTATGACACCGACATTGCCTTTTACTGTGAATATGTCCAGCATCTTCAAGACAACGTCTTTGGCGCTGACCCAGGGCTGAAGACTTCCCCTTAGATTTATCTTGTAAACTTTTGGGCATGTTATGTAGAATTCTCCGCCGCCCATTGCAACAGCTACATCCAGACCTCCTGCTCCAATAGCTACCATACCGATGCCTCCGCCGGTGGTCGTGTGACTGTCAGATCCAAGGAGCGTCTTTCCAGGCTTACCAAATCTCTCCAGATGGACTTGATGGCATATTCCGTTACCTGCCTTTGAATAAATTACGCCATATTTGGCCGCTACTGTCTGAAGGTACTTATGATCATCAGCGTTTTCGTAACCCACTTGGATGGTGTTGTGGTCAACATAGCTAACAGAAAGCTCTGTTTTCACCTGTTTGAGTCCCATTGCTTCAAACTGCAGGTATGCCATGGTTCCTGTGGCGTCCTGAGTGAGAGTTTGATCAATCTTTATGCCTATCTCGTTTCCAGGTATGTATTCTCCGACCACCAGATGTTTTTCTATTATTTTTCGAGTAAGGGACTTTCCCATAAATGTCTCATCCTATGGAAAGACTTGTTTTTCTTATGTGCATATAAAGGTTGTCAATTTATGCGACAACCAGCAATCTATGTTTACGTAAACAGTCTTAATTTAGAATAGTGTCTAAACAACAATACAAAAAGAAACTAAATTTCAAACCAAACTATTTTTGACTTCGCCCACTTAAGAATATAGTAGCGATCATGATAAAACGCTGCTAGGATGATCGATCTTTGAGCAGTAGGGTTTGCTGAGGCTCTGGCAAAAATCTTTTCTTTTAGGAGAAAAAGAAAAAATGCAAATTTCTTTTTTCACGATCCTATGTCACGCATCGTGAATTTTAACCCGAGCCCACTCAGCCCCAATTTGCTCCTAAAATAGTTTGAGACTAAAAAAGGGGAAATGCTAGTTTAGTTTAGCATTTTTTTATGGTCGTTTCCTAAGCATTAGTACCATTACGACAGCTAAGACAATAATGATTAAGACGAATAGTCCAGCGATTGCGGGAACAAAGTATGCGTCAGCGACAGATGTTGGAGTTGCCGTAGGTGCAGTTGTAGCTTGAGGTGCTGATTGTACTACAAGGTTGGTTTCTGCGTTTGATTGATAGTAGCCATTGGTTCCGGCGAATATAGCGTAGACTGAGTAGCCTCCTGGGACATTTGGAATAGTCCAAACGTAATGGAATAAGCCGTTTGCATCAGTTGTGGCGCTGCCGATTGTTATGTAGTTCCCATTAGGGTCATATGCCGTTATGCTTACTTGAACACCTGTGAAATTGGTTGGCATTGCTTGTTGCTGGTATACGTAGCCCATCCATTCTCTCATGCTTGCATCAGAAGAGACTGGAACGCCGTTTGGAAAATTAGCTGCAACCTGTGTTTGCTTTGTGCCAGCAGAAACGTCTGTTACCGTGCCTTGTATTACAACCTTTTCGCCTGCTGTAATTTGGGTCATTGGCGCCTGTACTGTGGTAGCGCTTGGTCCTCTGCCAACACTATAGACTTGGTTGTCATAGCCGTTGAAGAATGTTGCATAGCCGTCTGCCATGGCAAAACTCATCGCTGCGAACTCACCAGTATAATCTGAGAGAGTCCAGATTTCAGCGCCAGTTGTTGCGTTAATAGCGCGTGCCAATGCACCTTTGAAAATGGGTGTTTCGACAGTGTGCTCAGTTGTAATTAAGTATACTACTCCGTTGCCAATAGCTTGTATGAAGGTGGGATATTCGCCGAAAGCAGTTTCAAGGCCTGCATAAGTGCTGTTGCCTTCGCCGCCGTTACCATATGTCCACAGTAGAGTTCCATGTGCAATGTCATAAGCGTAGCATATTCCTCCGAATCCACTGCTGTAGAGAATACCGTTAGCAGCTATGCCATTAACGTTGGGGGTAGCTGGGTTGCCATAGTAGTCAAAAGCTGTTTGACCTGCGGTTGGACCCCAAAGTTTAGCGCCTGTTGCCATGCTGTATCCTACCCACTGCATAGTTTCTGCATATGCTTCAGTGAAGACGCCAGTTTTTGCGTCTGCCGGACCTGGTAAGACAGTGACGTTGCCTGCGGGTGCATTAAGTGTGTTTGTCCATGATGGAGTGATAGTTGTGGTAGTCTTGCTAATTCCATTGAGACTTATACCGAGGTATGTGTATGGGGTGCTGCTTACTGTTCGGAATATGAGTGTTGACGAGGAGGGCAACGTGCCAACTTCCACAATCAGCATGTTGTTGTAGAAAGCATCTTCAATTGTAGGTGTTCCGGAGAGTGTGTTGAGCGCTGGTACTGAAACGTTGAAGTCATATAAGCTCTTAGTAGCTCCGTTAGTTGTTACCGGAATTATTGGTGGCGATGTTGACGAGCCCGAGTAGTCAGGTTCCCAAAGTTTTGATGAGTTCCATTCCTGCAAATAATATTGTGTAGGACCTGCGGGAACCGCAACTGGGCCATAGATTGTGTTTATTGTCGTCGTTGGCCCACAGTTTACAATGGATAATATTAGGTGTTCACCGTTTGGACCTAGTATAGTTGTGCCTGATGGAACGTTGGTTATGTTGAACATTGGGTCTCCTGTGTATGCATCAAAAGCACGCCATGAGCTTGTGAACAGTATTGGCGGGTAAACTCCGTGTTGGTTGGGGTCTTGAACGTCATAAATGTAGCCGAAGGACAGGGCAGGTACGTCAGTGCGAGACCAAATAGTTTTTCCTGTTTGCAGGTCTACGGCAACTGTTGGTCCATTGCTAGGTCCTGAGAATGATACTGGTTGTGTGTAGAAGAGCATTCCATCAAGAATTATTGGATTGGTAAATCTTTGCTGATAGGCTGAACCTTCAAAGTATGTGTCTCCTGCAATGGCAAAGTTGTTTCCTCCTACGACTCCTCCGCCTTGAATTGGTGTTGTCCACATTACGTGGCTAGTAAGTGGTCCCACAGCGTCACCTGGAAAACTTGATTGGGCTGATCCCCCAAAAGAGTAACCAGAGTAGCCTGGTGCACCTGAGCCTAGCCAGTTTGAAGAAATTGTGTACCAGTTACTGTTTGTGCCGTAAATTGGGCGTGTCCAATAACTTGTTGGTAGAGGAGTAGTTGGGTAATTGGATATTGCTTGCTGCTGAACAGTTAGTGTTGTAGAGGCAGTGCTAGGCAAATAAGTATCATTAACCAATGCTGAGGTTGGACTATCGTTGTTTACAGTTACTAATTGTCCTGGGAATGTAAAGTTGAAACTGTATGTGCCTATTTGGCTAGGAGTAAATGGATAGTCCTGTGCTGATGTTGGATCTGTTACGGTCGCAAAATTCTCATGTGTTATTGTACCGTCAGGTGCAGTAATGGTGAGTTGGTAGTTTAGGAATCTGTAATTGTTTGACAAGGCACTTGATAAGTCATATGTGTCGTCAAGCCACATGATTACGTAGGCTTTTTGGCCGACACCTACAGGGTTAGGTGCTGCATTTATGAAAGCAAAAGTTGGAATGTTCCATGCTGGTGTGTGTGTGCATTAACGTTTGGTACTAACATAATTGAAGTAGCAATTGAAAGAGTTAATAATATCGCGATAGCTATTGTTTTAAGGTTTTTCATATTTTTTCTTCCTATATTTCTGTGAGAGTCTCATTAGCAACCAAGGTGTATTTAGATTTTTCGTGTTTTAGAAAAAAAGCCCTAAAAAAGGAGAAAATATACGACATAAAAGTATACTTTCAAGATTATTTGCTACCACTAATGCTTAGTTTATATTTTCTTGATTTTGAGAATACTTAATTAGGCAGTTTAAAAAGAAAAGGACTAATGAGAACAGAGATTGACGCAATAAACGCCAAAATTCTAAGGGAGTTACTCAAAGATGGACGCAAGAGTTTCGCAGAAATTGCGAAGGAGAGCAATACTTCAAAAGATGTTATCGCAAAACGTTACAGACAAATGAAAGATAAAGGAATCATAGTTGGGGCTACGATACAGAATAGCCCTGCTTGTTATGGGGGTAACTTTGTTGCGGGTTTCTACGTCTTCACTCAACCAAACAAGGCGGAGTTTGTACTGCAACTAGCCAAAAAAATACCTCAAGCAATTGACGTTTTTCGTTTGAGTATTAACCCAAGTTTGGCAGTCATGGCAATTATGAAAAGCATAAGTGAATTGGACCAGATCAAACAAGTAATAAAGACTATGCCTTATGTTGTGGATGTAGATACAAGACTGTATACAGAAATAAAAAATAATCCAGACAATTTATCGATATTAATGGAAGAGAGCGGCAAAAAAAATGATAACGAAATTGTGAAAAAGAAAACGCTGAAAATAGTTGATATTAAAATTGACAAAATTGACTCTCAAATAATTGAAAAACTTGCAACAAACTCTCGTTCGCCCTTTAAACAAATCGCTTTAGAGCTGAAGGTCTCAACTGACACAGTTATAAGAAGGTATGAAAGACTAAAGAAAAATGGAGAAATTAGAGCGATAATACAGATAAACCCCACAAAAATAGGCTATTATGCGTTCGCTGTTTTCAATTTGTCCTTCATTTCCCAAGATAATTGGCCTGAAAAGATGGAGGCTCTTGCCAAGATTCCAGATATCAATTTCATATTTAAGACAACTGGCCAATTTGACTATCTAGCAAGTTTATGGGTAAAAGACATCAATCAATTAGTGGACGTCAAAGAAGAAATTGCCAGCATGCCGGGCCTATCAAAAATGGAAATAGCTGTAGAAAGAGCACTTAGTGTTTGGCCAATTCCCAGAGAAGTTATATCAACATTTTAGTTTATGAACAAGCTTGACAAATCTTGAAGTAGAGCCAAAACAACTCAGTAGCTTCAGTTTAGGCTAAAGCAAATACCAAAGACCAAATCATCATGTTTTTTTACCATGGGTATCTTCAAATTAATCAAAATTGAGTAATAAAATCTGCAAAGTGTAAGCTCAGAATACGAATTGCGACTTTAAGAAGAAAGAAAACACTTTAGAAAAACGAGTAATGAATTATTATCATTATTAACCCATAATAGTTGGGTTAACATTTTCTTCATTGATATGATGCATAACATGGATCGCCAAACCCGTCGCTGCACCAGCAGAAAGCCCAATTAGCAGATTGTTAAGCCATCCGAGTTGTCCAACCAGACCTAATACAACTAGCGCATCAAAAACTAGTGCAACTGCCAAATAACCCACGCACCACATCTTAACGCTCATTCCCCGCGGCTTTTCAATGCCAATACCGCCCAAGACACCGATCATTATTATAAAGCCAATTAATGCAAAAATCCAATCGTAACTCAAGCTTTTCACCTGTTTGTCTGGCTAAGTTGATTTAGAGCTTAATTAGTTTATCGAATACAAGTGCCAATTAAAGATGGATTGTAATTTACACAGGCACATATAGTTAACCTTTTTTACCTTCAACTATGTCTCTTAACCATCTCCTAGGATGTGGATACGTTAACAAAATTCGACGCAAGACATTGTCACAAATGGGCTCAACTTTTACTTGCAAGACAACAAAAACTCAATCAAGCCTTAACGGCCATAACAGAAAATGACTTTGATTTGGCAAAGCGTTTGTTTTCTCAAATCTTTAATGGAGTTAGCGGCGGCAAACAAGCCGACCCAGGTATGGCTGGATCGCTTTTATATCATATGGCTATGGTTACAAAAATGGAGTCTGAAACACGCACGCTACTTGAAGAGTTGCAAGTAGACTTACCTGACATTGCCACCAAAGTTAACAACATTTATAGCGACTTTGAATCTGATGCCAAAGAACTAACCAAAGAAATTATTCCTTTTAGCTTTTTCCCTAAAGAAATAAGCTCAAGTCCACACCTTGGAACAAGCGAAAAAATTAATCTTTTCAAAAACCTAAGTAAAGAAAACAAAAAAGTTCAAAGCCTTTTAACTGCAAAGAACCCAGAGGCATCTGAAGAATTAAGAAAACTATTTCGTGATTGGTCTGAACAAATCGTGCGGATGCGTTTAATTCAGGAATACGAGACAATCAAGGGTTTGCTAGTAATGACGGAACTTGCGAAACACATAGACTTGGCAACTCTTGAGAATGCAATGCAAAGGGTGCAGGACAAATTCGGCCAAGAAACAGTGAATATCGCTCTTGATGTAACATTAAAGGTTGGAATGCGAAGAGAAAAACTGCAGTCAATTATGTTAAGCGATCACTTCATCAACTACACCATGTCTACCGACACGTTAGATGGACACATGGAGTTCTTGAATTGTCCAATCTTTGGAAGCCACAAATACGTCAATGAAAAATATGATTTAAGCCCTCAAGTGTCTTCTTTGTTTTGTACCCATTTTTGTTTTGCTCATGCCAAAGCAATGCTGTACACTGTGCTTCCGTTCCCATTTACACTTTGGCAACCTAAACTAATAGCGACACATGGGAACTGCGAATATTACCTAAAACTCGCCCACTCACCAGCGGCAAAGACTTCTGAACGGTTTGTTCCCCTTGTCATGTCATGGAACGTTACTCGCGAATGCAACATGAAATGCTCACACTGCTACATTAATGCTACAGAGAAAAAACTTAATAATGAATTGACAACTCAAGAAGCAAAAAGCCTTATGGATCAAATTCACCAAGTTAGCACCCCGCTTCTCATACTTAGTGGGGGTGAACCTCTTTTGCGCCCAGACATTTTTGAACTAATAAGTTACGGTGCAAAGATAGGTTTAAAGATGGGACTAGGAAGCAACGGAAGTCTCATCGATGAGTCAGTGGCAAGAAAACTTAAGAAAGCAGGTATTGCGACTGTTTCCATCAGCTTGGATTCTAATATTGCAGCCCAGCATGATGAGTTTAGAGGAGTAACTGGAGCTTGGGAAAAAGCGGTCCAAGCCTGTAAAGCTTTGAGAAAAAACAATGTCCTTGTTCAAGTCAACACCACATTAACACAGCATAACTACAATCAGATAGACGACATCATGTCACTTGCTGAAGATATAGGCGTTGAGAACTTCCACCTGTTTTTCCTTGTTCCAACAGGGCGAGGAACCAAATTAACAGATATTTCGCCAGAAAAATACGAAGAAATGATTACAAAAACCTTCGCAAAAACTGCCAATCATAAGCTAAACGTTAGACCTTCTTGTGCTCCCCAGTTTATGAGGATCGCTAAAGGTATGGGTTTAGATATGAGACAGTGGATTCGTGGCTGTATAGCGGGACTGTATTATTGCCGCATTTACCCAAATGGAGACGTGACACCCTGTCCCTACCTACCGATTAAGCTGGGAAATATTCGGGAAAAAAGCTTCAAAGAAATTTGGTTTAACTCAAAAGTTTTCAAAGATCTAAGGGAGCCAAATTCGCTTAAAGGGAAATGCGGCATCTGCGATTATCGCTCTTTATGTGGTGGCTGCCGAGCTCGCGCTTATGGTCTTTCAAACGACTTCATAGATTACTGCGGAGACTTGCACGAACCTGAAGAGTTAAAAAGCGATTATCTGACAGAGGACCCTTGGTGTGTGTATAAACCAAAAAATGCCTCTGAAAAACCATAAGTTTTGAGATACTAATGAAAAAAAGAGTCAATTAACTAAAGTGTAATGACAGAAACTATTTAAGACATGGGTGTCTTTCAAAAACTTTAATTGGCAGTGAAAATGGGTTTGGCAGCCCTTAACGCAGCTATTCAATAACTGTGGACCGCCAACCAAGAAAATCGATGGCGACGAAAATGATAAGAGTCCACATACTAAAAAACTCAAAAAAGGCTCTTAAGAGAATACCTTTAATTGATCCGTTAATAAGAGTTATTCAAACCTTAATTGTTAATTTTCCGGGACTATTTGGACATAATAATTCACTCTTTTCTAAAAGTTAAGGAGGCAACCTGAATCTCAAATGGGCGCCTTTCAAGAAATTTCTGGGGACTGTTCAAAGAAACATCATTTGCTTATTTTTTTGATATAGCGGGTTTGTTGGCTGGTTTTCTTATTGCGTATCAGCTTAATGTTTTTAGGCTTTCACCATGGGCTTTAGCTCTTTATCCAACATTGATAAGTACAAGAGTAATTAGCGGTTTACTTACCGGTCGCTTAAGCACTGGTTTACATCTTGGCACAATTTATCCCAGATTTTCTGGAAACACGAAAAGTTTCCATAAATTAATGCATGCCATAATCGTATTAACCCTAGTCACAAGCCTGATGGTTAGCGTTATCTCATTACTTTTCGGTTACTTACTTTGGGGGATAACCATAGCTGATTTCTCAGCCATCGTGTCGGTAATGGTTTCGACATTAGCCATAGGTTTGCTTTTTTCTTTATTTACTATCAAAGTTGCATTCATTTCTTTCAAGCGAGGATTGGATCCAGACATCGTAGTTTATCCTGTAGTATCTACAGCAGCAAGCATATTCATTACGCTCTGCTATGTTGGAGTACTAAATCTATTCTTCTTTTTGCCCTATTTCGGTAGGTTAGCTATTCTTGCCATCGGTTTTACGCACGTGTTTCTCGTTCTATATTTATTATCAAAAAACAAACAAGATAGTGAATTCCTAAAAACTATTCGCGAATCCTTCATTATGTTAATGGTTGTGGCCGTATTGGTAACTTTAACCGGAACGATTTTCAAAGGAATAAGCAAATTTGCCTTAGACCGTAAAGAAATTTACACCATTTATCCTGCATTAATTAATTTAGTAAGCAATGTTGGCTCAGTTGTCGGATCCACTGCTAACACAAAACTTGCATTAGGAGTACTGGCACCCACGTTCTCTTCAATAAAAAATCACCTAAAAAACATAGCAAGCGCGTGGGGAGCCTCATTTTTAATCTCCACCATTTTGGCGCTCATATCTCTAGCAATTAATCGCGTGTTTCCACTCTCAAGCTTGTTAAATTTTTTGGGGATAATTTGGATAGCTAATGTAATTGCCGTCATCGGAATAGTGCTAATATCCTATGGAATTTCAGTAGTTACCTTCAGAAGAGGCTTAAACCCAGAAAACTTCGTGATTCCAATTGAAACCTCATTGTCAACAATAGTAACCTCAATAGCCTTGTTAGTAGCTTTGCTCTTTATTGGATAATAGAAGAGTACAATTAAATAACTAAAAGACAATATTATTTTGGAGCGACCTTAAGGGATGCCTAAATTTGAAAAAATACAATACAAACCTATCCCCGTTAGAGAGCTTTTGCTTGAAATGAAAAATCTTTCCGAACTTATGATTGATTTAGCTTATTCTTCGGCTTTATACAATGATAAAGATCTTGCTGAAGACGTTCTTGCGCTTGAAAGCCGTGTAGATACCTTAGCATATCTTTTAGATATGGAAATAATGGTTGCTTCACGAGACCCCAGAGACGCAGAAGCTATGGTAGGAATTTCCAGGGTGGCTTCTGCTACGGACAAGATTTCAGACGCTGCCGCTGATATAGCAGCTATAGTAACTCGCAATATCGGCATCCACCCAATAGTTGGCGAAATCTTCGAAAAAGTAGAAGAACGTATAATGAAAGTAACTGTTAAACCCAATTCTGTGATCGCTAAACAAAGAATAGATGAATTGAACTTAGCAGCAAGAATGGGCGTTGACATTATTGCTATTCGAAGAAACAACGATTGGATACTTAATCCTAAGAAAACTGAAAAAGTGTTTCAGGGAGATATCTTAATCACTCGTGGAGCAGCCTCAGGAATCGAAGAGTTTAAAGATTTGGCCGAAGGTGAACTTGCAAAACTAAACACTGAACAACGTGCCAAATTTGAGGAAATAGTTTCCAGATTTGTGGAACTCAAAGATACATCTGAAGTAATGTTAGACTTGGCTTACTCTTCTCTACTGCTAAATAGCAAGGAACTGGCTGAAGAAGTCGAGCGCCTGGAAGAACGCATGGATCAATTACACACTGCTTTTGAATTGCTTGCGTTAACAAGTGATTTTAAAAAAGAAGAAGCCTCAGGTTTTCTAGGTTTGATTCGGCTGGGTGTTGCAACTGAAAAAATCGCTGATGCCGCTGCCGATATGGCTGAAGTAGTTCTAAGAGGAATCGAGCCACATCCAATTTTAAAATTAACAATTACGGAAGCTGAAGAAACAGTTGCCCAAGCATGTGTCACTGCAGAGTCTCCGCTTGTAAACAAAACATTGAAAGAAGCACGTGTACATGAAGAAACTGGTATGTGGATTTTAGTCATTAAAAGAGGCGAAAAATGCCTTCGTCCTAAAGCGGATTCAAAAATCCAAAACGGTGATGTATTAGTCGCTTCAGGATATGCCGAAGGTGCAGATGACTTGAAAAAGCTAGCATCTCCTTCTCAAACCTGCGCTGTCGAGTAGTCAATAGCTTAATTTCAGATCCATTAAAACTATAAAGAAGTTGCACCTTAGCGAAATACTAAGCAAAGCATAATTTAATTAATGTGATGCGAGAGGAAAAAGAACGTTTTTACAAGGTCTATTTTAGATAGTTGCTGTATGAATTTTGGATTCTTAACGGGTATATCTAAGTAGCTGGTAATGGGTTCTAATGGAGACAGTAGAGAACGTTTACCTGCTCTAACCCTTCATGCAAGAAAACTTTCGATACGCCACTTAAAACCTTAAATCTAAATCAGGATCCAGCTGAGCCATTTGACGCTTGCCCATATTGTTTAACTAAAATATCAGACACAAAAACAGAAAGGAATAACGAACCTGACAAAACAACTATTAAGTCAACACTTCATAAAGAAAAATTAACCCAAAAGAAAGAAAAACCTATCACTTGTCACTATCACTTCGGCTACTTAAGCGAACGTGAGAAGAAAGAGCAAATACCTGACGATTGCATTATTTGCAAGGACATTCTTGAATGCATGCTGAGAAAAATGAGATAACGAATTAACAAAATGTGTTGATATTAATAAATAAAAAAATTAAAGAATTAAAATAGAAAGAAATTATTTGAATTATTTCTTTTTCTTAGGTGCAGTTTTGTCTTCGGTGGCAGGCATTTCGGTTTGTTTAGCTGGCTCTTCTGCTTTTGGTTCTTCTTTCTTCTCTTCAATCTCAGTTGTAATCTCTTCGATTGGTTTTGGAGGCGGTGTTGTTGCCATTGTCCATCCGATCCAAGCACCAATTGCTAATATAGCGATGAATGCTATGGAAACGAGAATCAATACTGCATCTAGTCTAACAGTAGTTGGATCCCATCCGAACAGCTGTTTAGGAATTCCAACAAGAAGGACAAAGCCTACAGCGACTATAACGCATACGGCCAGTATTGCTCCACCTATTCCTTGATCTTTGCTAACCATTTAAGTCACCACTTTATAGCCATGTACTATCTCAGACAATTTAAAGTTTGTCATGGTTTTAAGCGTACCCTTGATTATGTAGTTCCCATTTCCCAAGTTGATAAGTACTTTTTCTGTTCAGCGGTGAGCTCATCGATTTTTATACCCATAGATTTTAATTTTAATTCAGCAACTTTCTCGTCAATTTCTTTAGGCACGCAGTAAACTTTGGTTTGAAGTTTTTCAGATTTAGCTATAAATTCAGAGCTAAGGGCTTGGTTTGCAAAGGACATATCCATGACTTCTGAGGGGTGCCCTTCCGCCGCGGCTAAATTGACCAGCCTTCCTTCGGCAAGCAGGTATAGTTTTCTGCCATCATTTAGTGAATATTCTTCCATGTTTGGTCGAATCGTCCGTTTGCCTTTGGAAAGCGATTCTAAGTCAGGAATACTAATTTCTACGTTGAAGTGGCCACTATTGCACATGATGGCGCCGTCCTTCATTTTTTGCATGTGCTCCTTGCGGATGACATTAAGGTCGCCAGTTGCAGTTACAAAGATATCACCAATAGCTGCAGCTTCAGACATCGGCATAACACGAAGACCATTCATGGCTGCTTCTAACGCGCGAGTCGGTTGAACCTCGGTGACTATTACGTTTGCGCCCATACCTTGCGCCCGCATAGCTATGCCTCGGCTGCACCATCCGTATCCTCCGACGACAAAGTTTTTACCTGCGATCAAAACTGAAGTTGCACGAAGTATTCCGTCCATGGTACTTTGACCTGTTCCGTAGCGGTTGTCGAAAAGGTATTTGGTATATGCATCGTTGACGGCTACTATGGGGTATTTGAGGCTACCATCTTGTTCCATGGCTCTTAGGCGTATGACTCCAGTTGTTGTTTCTTCGGTTCCGCCTTTAAGATCTTTTATCTGTTTTTGGCGTTTACTGTGCAATGTTCCTACTAAGTCTGCGCCATCGTCAAGGGTAATTGTTGGCTTGTAGTCAAGGACTTTGTCTATACATTGGTAGTATTCTTCGGTATTTTGTCCTCTCCAGGCGAAAACATGCACGCCACTATCTGCTAACGCGGCAGCGACATCGTCCTGGGTTGAAAGAGGGTTAGATCCGCAGAGTGCAATTTCTGCGCCTCCAGCGATCAATGCTTTTATCAGAACTGCCGTTTCCTTCGTTACGTGTAGGCAGGCGGCTAAAGTTTGGCCTTTAAGTGGTTTTTCTTTTTCAAAACGATTTTTGATGATGTTGAGGACGGGCATGTGCTTTGCTGCCCATTCAATTTGTAAGTGACCTTGAGGGGCTAGACTTTTATCTTTAACTTGGAATTTTTCCATTAATACTCCTCTTTTTAGGAAGAATATACCGTCTTCCTATTTAGAATTTGCTTTATTCTTGCTATTATAAATCAAGCAGCAACTTGAAAGCGCAATTAATCGTCTGGAAAAAGTTTAATTACGCCATATCCAAAAGCTAACTGGACGAGGGTGTACAGTTGAAAGAACCTTTTACCAAGTTCATTAAAGCCAACCTAGAAACCAAAACGTTACTAATTACATGCGGGTTACCAGGAACATGGAAAACAGAGACCGCGGAAGAAGTTTCAAAAATCAAAGGATACCCAATTCTCAGAAGCGACATAATCCGGTTAGAAGTACTTAAAAACGAAGATGTTTTTGATCCTAAAGTTGCTGGAAACATGAACAAACGTATGTCAGTTTATGATGAAGTTTTCCGTCGAGCAGATGAACTTGCAGGAAAAAATGATGCAGGCATTATTTTAGACGCTACTTTTGTCACACAAGAATTACGGCTTCGCGCGGCTGAAGTTGCAGCTAAGCACAATATGAACTTTGTAATTATGCAGACAAATTGCCCACAAGAAGTGTCAGTTGCAAGAATTGAGAGAAGAACCAAAGAGAAGTACGAATCTAATGCGTTAACTGCAGATGCATATCTTGCTAACAAGAAAAAATTTGAACCAGTAGACATTGAAGCCGTTAAGAAAAATTATCCGAAACTCAACATAATTCATTTAACAGTCGACACCTGCCGAGATAACGCAGAAGATTGGCAAATTATAGGGATAGAAAAAAAGTAGCTGGACACCGTTCTAAAATGATTATTGACTTACATATTCACTCTAAAGAGTCAGACGGCAAACTAACAGTCAAAGAAATATTCAAAGAAGCAAAAAAAAGAAAACTGAACCTAATGGCAATTACAGATCATGATTCTATTATCTGCCAAACCCAAGCTATAGCTGCAGCAAAAAAACACCAAATTAGATACATTAGTGGCGTTGAGTTAAACGTAACTTTCTCACACCCAAAGTATCATGAAGGGAAAGCCGTTTCGCTTGATTTCTTAGGCTATCAATTCGATCCTAACAATAAAGAGCTAAATAGCAAATTGGAAACCGTAGCGAAATATCGGGTGGAAAGAGCGGCAAAAATCCTCAACAACCTAAATGCAGAATTTAGAAAAGAAAACATATCTGCATTAACTGATAAGGATTTTAGAATGATTGAAGAATCAGTTGACGGAGTGCTTGGCAGACCCCACATTGCAGATTATTTAGTCAAGAAAAACATTGTTAAATCGCGCCAGGAAGCCTTCGATAAATACCTTGTAAGATGCGATGTTCCAAAATACCCGCTTTATTTGGAAGAAGCATCAAAACTAATCAGAGGCGCTGGCGGAAAACTGGTTTTGGCTCATCCCAACGATCCTCACGGAACTTCGTTGGCTGCATTGTCTAAATCATTATTTGACCAAACCGAAATTATTCAAGAAAAAATGTTTCCTTTCATTGACGGTGTTGAATGTTGGCATTCACGAAATGATGTTGAAACAACAAATCACTACGTTACATTTGCAAAGAATCATGGGCTAATGATGACTGGCGGAAGTGATTGCCATCAAAAACCAATTCTAATGGGCACAGTTCAAATTCCAGATTGGGTAGCAAACCAATTTGATCACCAGATAGTTCATTAAAATTCTTTTGCGTAGGTGGCAGCTAATTTGAAGTATGCTTGAGCCTCTTTCACAGCTAGTTTCTTTTCATCAGCGTCAACGTTTGGGTCGTCGAGTTTGAAGCTGATAACTTTGCCTCGTACATATGCTCTGTAACACTTGTAGAATGGAAGAACCTGCACCAACTCACGATCTTTGGAATATAGTACATATCTATCGATAAAGTAATCTGATAAGTTATGACTCTCTTGAAAGTCCAGATCCATTGCTAAAAAGGCGACATCTGAGGCTACATCCGAGTACCTAAAACGATCATTAAACTCTATCGCATCAAAAATACAAATCGGATCTGTAATGAATATGTTTCCTGAGTGCATGTCGCCATGGCAGTCTTTAATTTTATTGTTTATTACTCTGCTTTCAAAAAGCCAATGCTTTTGATTCATAAATTCAAAAATTTTATTTTGAATAAATTGGAAATCAATTTGTGAGATCGTTTGATTGGTGTACTTTATGGTCTGAGCGAAATTTTCATCCCAATTAATCTTAATAGTTTTAAGAGAGCCATACTCGTTAATGTCGCCACTAGTTTGCGCTTTAGAATGGAATTGCACAATAATCTTTGCTATATCGTCGATTGTCTTCTCGTCAACTTTATTCTCTTTAAGAAGAACCGTCATTATTCTTTCCTGAGGAAGACGCTTCATTTTTAAAGCATACTCAACTGATTCACCATCACCGTTTATCTTAATAATGTCTGATTTCTTGGTAATAGGAACCACTTCAAGGTACACGTCTGAACAGAGTCTTCTATTGAGCTCTAACTCTTTCTCGCAAAAGAAATGTCTTCTTTCAAGGGTAGAGAAATCTAAAAATCCAAAATTCACTGCTTTCTTTACCTTATAAACAAAATTCTCAGTGAGAAAAACAAAGGAAATATGGGTTTGAATTAATCCAATTTCGCCGGGGTTTTCAGGGTAAGCTTCTGGTTTTAGAAGGGCGTCAACTACTTGTTTTTGGATGTGCATATTATTCTTCCTGAATATGTAATCTTGTGAATTTGATCCCAATAAATATACGGTATATTTTTTGTTAATAATGGTTAACTAAAGAAACGTCTGAAGAAAAAAATCAGACTATATGTCAAAGTGCTTTGAAAGTTGTTACGAAAGCTAATACTTCATCGGTCTGCTTTTTTGAAATATGTTTGTTATTATACAGTGACTCTGCTAGTTCAGAAACTTTTGCTAAAGCGTGTACTTTGAAACCTAACTTTTCTAATTTTTCTTTTCCACCCTGCTCACGGTTGACAACAACTAGTAAATGCTTAACAATGCCACCTAGCTCTTGCAACGGCTTGATTCCTTCAACTTTAGATAAGCCTTCGCTTATGACATCATCAAAAAATAGGATATTATCACCTTTTGCAACATCTGCACCGGCAATTCTACCAGTGACACCATAAGCCTTCTCCTCCTTTCTAACTATAATGCAAGGCAAATTTACTTGAGCAGCGATACTTGGAATTATCAACGCACCTTTAAGTTCGATCGAAGCCAATTTGTCTATTTTATCAGAAACCATTATTTGCCTAACTTGTTTAGCCGCAACCTCGGCGACAACACATAATTGTGTTGGGGAGGAAAGCAAACGAGCAAGATCAATATAGTAAGGACTGATAGCGCCAGATTTGATTTTGAAGCTGCCAAACTTCAAGCACCCTGATAAGTAGAGAGCATTCGCAACTTTGTCTGTAATGTTTGACATTTGAATATCCATATTGTGATTGTAAAATAGGAAATTTAACCCTTTACAATCAATTAAACGACAAGATCGGCCATGTCTACACTACGTTCGTAAATTTGTCTAAGGAAAGAAACCGCTGCCAATAGCTGCGGCATCAAATCAATAGAAGAATCTTTTGCGACCCGCTCAATGTTTGAGTATGTGGCATCTATTCTTGTTCTTAGGTTACGTACATTTTCGGCTAATGAGATGTCTTTGGTTATAAAGGATTTTAGTGCCTGTTCATTGGCTCTACAGCAAGCTTCCTGTAAATCAAGCAGCAACTTTTGCAATTCGCTAGACATCTTCACGCCATTAAGCGCTATTGTTTTTGAAGCTACCTGCACGCTTGCATCGCCTATTCCTTCAATCAAACTTGCGGCTAAACGATAATCCAAACATTCTATTGGAGTAATCCCTAGTTTCTCGCTTAAACGCGGATTTTGAATAATTGTTCGAAGAATTCTTACCAGCAAAAAATACAATTTATTACTTTCAGAATCTCGCTCGATCACATTCTTAGCTAACTCTACGTCGCCATAAACAAATGAGTTGGCAGCATCACGAGTCATTCCTGCCACAATGGCATATGTTCGATGCAGGATTTTTTCTGGTATAAATCCAGATGGCTGCTGCATCAAAGTTTGGAGGGAAATCTTTGAGCTGGTTTCCTCCACAATCTCTAAACCAACCAAAGAACTTGCAGTTGACTTAACTACTTTTCTTGCAGCGGAATCAATCCTATCCTTTGCTTCAATATCGATAATGTCGTAGCCTAGAAGATAGCGTCCAACAATTTCTCGACCTAGGTAAGGACCTACAGTTAGAGAAGTAATTCGGGGCGGGGATTCAACATTATTAGAAGGGTCCACAATGAGTTTGCCATCACTAGTTACATCCAAGCTTACCAAATCGCCTTTTTTCAAACCACTCTTGTTAGCCCAATCTCTAGGTACGCAAACAAAAAAAGTCCCAGTTGGCGTTTGTTGAACTTTTCGTGATTCACTCATAAGTCTTGCACCAATCTAGATATAACGTATCTAAACTATACGTTGCTTATATAAATTAAATTAAGTTTGAATAGTTAACGTTAATGAGTAATTAAACAAAAGCAGTGTGCAATCAACCCTATATTAAACTAATTAAGGAGTTCGGAGCGGTTCAAAAGGCTAAATCACAAACAAAAAATAGCAAACAAAGCAAAAACATAAAAGCTTAGGCACAAAAGCATGACCCAAAGCAACTGGTTAAAAAGACAAGATCAAAATGAGCGCACAAGAAAAACTACAAAAAGCAATCGAGACGACAATCGCAGCGGGGTACCAACTAAATAGCGAAGCTTTTGAATTCTTAAGCCAAAACTCAGACACCAACGATCCAGTTGACATTATGAATTCTGCACTTCTAAAGCTCCAAGATCTTGAAGAAAAACCGTTTTTTATTGACAGAGTTTTCTTGGAAAGCTTATCGCAACAGCTAACCGCTTCCGTTGTCGAAACACAAACAGAACCTCAGAATCAAAAAGTCGTAGATCCACCATTTACGCAGCAATTAAATCAAGGCAAGATTGATGAAAGCACCATTTTTTATCCATATGCGAGAGACATAAAATCATGTCTCAATATCCTCGAAGATGCTACAGGTAAACTTAGTTCAAATGGAACATTGGAAGAATACGTACAATATTTTCAAGACAGGTTCAGAAGAATAGAGCATTTACTAAGGCAAAGAATCGATGTTAGATCTGCAACCTCAATTCTTGAAGCACTAAAATCTCCTGCCAAAACAAAACTCAAAATAATTTGTATGATAACAGAAAAAAGGGACTCAAAAAACCAAATGATATTGTCTGTTGAAGATCTGCAAGGAACTGCAACAGTATTGGTTCCTCAAAAAGCCCAAGACGATGTACGCAAAAAAGCCCTCCTTCTTTTGCCAGATCAAGTAGTATGCTTGGCTCTGATAAAGACAAGAACTAATCTTTTCCTAGCTGAAGACATTATTTTTCCAGAAATAGGCAAAAGACCTCCACAGAGAGCTAACGAGCCTGTATATGCTGTCTTAACGTCAGATCTTCATATTGGAAGCAACAAGTTTGAAAAAGAAGCATTCAAACGATTCATTCTGTGGCTCAGGGGCAAATATGGAACCGACCAAATGAGAGAAATGGCTGGCAGGGTCAAGTATGTCTTAATTGCAGGTGACATTGTCGACGGAGTAGGAGTTTACCCCAACCAAGCAAAAGAATTATCAATCCGTGATGTTCACAAACAATACGATTTTGCCGCTAAATATTTACATAAGATCCCAGATTATATAGAAATAGTAATTTCTCCTGGCAACCATGATGCTTCACGCAAAGCGTTGCCTCAGCCTGCCATACCTGAAGGCTACTTAACTGGAATACAAGGCAAAAAGAACATTCACTCAGTTGGAAGCCCCTGCCTTTTGAGTTTACACGGCGTTGAAGTTTTAATGTATCATGGCAGAAGCTTAGATGATATAGTTGCGGTTATACCTGGAATGGACCATGCGCACCCAGAAAAATCAATGAAGCTGCTTATGCAAAGCCGCCATTTAGCACCAGTTTATGGTGGAAAAACTTTGCTTTCTCCAGAAAACCGCGATTACTTAGTCATTGATAGAGTACCTGATATTTTTCATGCCGGGCATATCCATGTATTAGGTTACCTCAATTATCGTGGAGTGCTGGTTGTAAATTCTGGAGGTTGGCAACAACAGACAGATTACATGGAAAAATTAGGGTTGGTTCCAACGCCGGGAAAAGTTCCAGTGGTTAACCTCCAGACATTAGAGATAACGGTTCTTTCATTCCTCTAAAGTATTTTCAACTAAATCAACAAGTTTCAGTTTGAGTTTTACGTGAGGGTTGCGGAGAATAGCTGATTAAGCGGTTAAATCGGGTGTCATCGTTAAACACATCCTTGATTAGGCTTCTCGAGATTTCAAGCCGAATTTTTTTAGTTCGGCCATATCGTCCCATGCTCACAACTTTTGCATTCACAAGCCCCATAGAATCTAGCTCGTTGATTAGAGTACCCAAACGACGTTGTGTCAGAAGCCCAGAGCCCATTTCTCCGCACAATTCGTTGTAAACATCGTATATTTCGCCTGTCGTAGCGCTTGGCTTGTTCAAATGATAAACACTGAGAAGGACTAGTTTAGAGTGCAAGGTCAAATTCTTAAGAGACTCGACAACGCGGTTATGCTCTATATGTTTCTCTGCCTGACGCACATGCTCCTCAGTAACCACTGAAGCACCTTGCCGTTCAGCAACTTCTCCAGCGACACGCAACAAATCCAAAGCTCGCCTCGCGTCGCCATGTTCTGCAGCGGCCAAAGCTGCGCAAATGCTTAACGCCGAATCAGACAAAACACCATCTTGAAAAGATAGCCTTGAACGTTCAAGAAGAATATTTCGAAGTTCACCCGCATCATACGGTCTGAAAACTAGTTCTTCTTCGCTAAGAGAACTAAAAACCCTAGGATCCAAAAATTCCTTCAAACGAAGGTCATTGGATATGCCAATTATTGCAACTTTGCTTCTAGACAGAGTTTCATTTATTCTAGTTAACTCGTACATGAAGGCATCTCCTTTATCTTTAATCAAAGCGTCGATTTCATCGAGAATTATTATGAAAATTATTCTGGAAGAATCTAATGCAGCGCGGAATCTATCAAAAACTTCACCCACAGATAAACCTGTAAAAGGTATAGCCATCCCAATATTCTGACTTAGAGCTGCGAAAACTCGATATTCCGAACCCGTCATTCGACAGTTTATGTAACAAAATTTTACTTGAGAACCATATTCTTTTGCCTTAGATTCTAAGTGACTCAATACGTATTTGGTTACTGCAGTTTTACCTGTTCCAGTTTTTCCGTAAATAAAAATGTTGGAGCATCTTTCATCTTTTAAAACTGGCGCAACAGTTTGTCCCAATAATTTTATTTGTTCTTCCCTGTGCGGTAATTTTTCTGGTAGATAATCATGCCTTAATACTTCTCGATCTTTAAAAAGCCGAAGGCCATTAACGAAATTTTCGAATACATCATCTAATATGCTTGGATTGCCCATTTTCCCATCGCCTTAACTTCAGAGGTAGAACCGTTATTTCGTGTGGAGAAGATAAAGGATGCAGTACAAAAAACTAAATTCATAGCACAATATTCTAAAAGGATATGAAAAAATCAGATTGAAACTAATTAAATAAGGTGTAAGACACACCCCAAAGCTTCTACTGGAAAAAATTTGTCAGCTAAAAGAAAACCCATTATATATAATATTTAGTAACTATACTCTGACTACTAAATAGAGAGTTTGTATATTAATAATTGTTATCCATTTTTTTAGATAAAGATTCTTTTAAAATTATTTCGAAGATTTCTAAGCTTTCTTTTGACCTCAAGGCTCGAGAGGAAACATAGGGGTGGCTCTTCACACGTATTTTCCATTGTTAATCAGTAATAACTTGGATTTTTTACAACCATAAACGTTTCAAGATTTTCGAGCTTGCCGCGATTCATCTTGTCTCACTGCAATTTCTATTTTCTTACTTCACAAAATTGTGAATACATGTGAAATAGCATTAATTTTGTCGCTTAATCACTTTCCTTTGTTCAAAAATTACCTATTTCTTGTCAGTTAACTGTGAACGGCCCACCCCTCAGCTTCTACTGGAGAACTGAAACCAAACACGAACTTTAGTTATTTAGCTATTCGGATTTGCTGTGAAGCTGGTTATACCGAATTGGATGTAAATAGTGATCATTTAGCTAAAATAGCTGATTTTTTGCTTCTTTCAATTTTCTTGTTTCACCATAACAGCTATAAGTTGTGAAGTGTAAAGCTGTGAACTGTCCTTAAGGTGTAGACCCGATGCCAGCTCGTAAAATTCGTGTGGAGCTGTTCGATAGCGATGGTAATCGATATACCATTGCTTTCGAGGGTCAAGTAACCCGTGATAAAGCTCTACGCCTCTTAGACCTTGTCGAGTTGTTGGGCGGTGCACCGAGCGAAGGTCCTACTGTAAATGCAGGAGCTTCTTTACCAAGTCGAATTCTTTCACGTTTTGAAAAAGTTCAGTTGGTAGTTCAGAAGAGTTTTCCGTTGATTTGGTTTTCTTCAAAAGATATCCAATCTGTCTATGAGCAAGAACTTAAGGAGCCTGTTAGCCTAAGTACCGTTTCAACTTATCTTTCAAGGATGGCAAGCAAGGGGATGCTTCTAAGAACAGGTGGATCAAATAATTTGAAGTACAAATCTGCCCCAAGTATTCCTCAAACAGCTTTGAAGCCACGCATTAAATAATTAGAATCAACAAGGGCAAGTGCAAGTTGAAAGAAGTGAGCAACAATACCTTTTTTAAAGTTTTATTCAGTTTGGCTATTTTCGGGTTTTCTTAGTAGCTTTTCCATTTCTTTTTTGATACTGTAGCTGAACGGTATTTTACCCACTTCCCTCTCCAAATAACCTTCTTCATAAAGTTTCTTCATAAGTCTAGCCGTGTGTTCTCTGCTAAGATGTACTCTATCTTTGATTTCCGGAGCGGTCTTGGGGCCTTCTGAAGACAACATTTCCAGGACGGCAATTTCTGTGTCAGTTAGTGTTGCCATAGCTTTATCACGTCTAATAGGTATAACGGGCTCAACTCTAATTTCGGGAGCAATCGTGAGCTTTTGAATTTGCTCTTCGAAGCCTACGATTTTTTTCTTCAAGCTTTCCTGTGATGATTCAATATCTTTAATCTTTGATTCTAAACCTGTTAGCCCTGACAGAATGCTTATGTTGTTTTGCGACTCAGATGCAATAACGGTTATTTGTTTTTCAAGAGGTAGCATATTCTTTTCTAATGCATCTACTTTTCTAAGGCTGGTATCGGCTTTAGCCAAGTTTCCCTCAATCTTGAACGCAATTAAATTTAGTTTATCAGCTTCCCTTTTCAGCTCTCGGTTAAAACTAAGGACAATATCTTCAACAAACCCTTTAGCTTTTTCATACTCTTTTTGGGCTTTGCGTATTTCCCTATAGTACTCGACTGAAGCTACGATAGTCGCACTCAGTAAAACGCCTAATAGTATGGTTACAAAGTCAGCCGTGATATTCCCCTCTGTGATCTAAACGTGATTAGCGGTGATTTTATCGGTCGCATCACAGATCACAGTTATCTATGGACTTTTTAAGGTTTTTGGTGATCTATTTTGATGTTAACTATGATATCACATGTCACAGCTGATTTATTAACTTAGACGTTGACTCAATTCATTGAAGATATACCCTTAATTCAAGCTTATTTTGACATTTAACGCCTAATATTGATTACTGTTATATGGACTTAATTACTCCTTTCCAGATTGTTATTAAATGCTAAATTATCACGTGATTTGTGACATCACAAAGCCTCGTCTGATGGACTGGAAAGCCGTTTTAGGCTTGTTTCGAGCTCTTGGCGTATGATTTCTATCACTTTTAGATGGTCTTTTAATTCTTCTTCCTTGTTGGGTGTTTCTTGATGCGCATCAACATATTCGTGCAGTTTGTTGGCTATTTCGAGATAGGGATCAAGAGTTGTGCTATCAAATACACCCAAATATCCCAAAAGCAGTACTGTATAGATGGATTTTATAACGTTTTCTTTTGACTGTTTTAGTGTCCTGTTAAAGGATCCGCGGCTTATTTTAGCCTTAGTTAGTCGTAAGTTAGCTTTTTCGTCGTATTTTAGCTGTTTGCCCGATATATTTTCCGCTAAAATATCAATAAGCAATGTTTCAAGTTGAATTTTTGTTAATTGGCTGTTTTTAGCCAGTATTTTGACAAT
Organism: Candidatus Bathyarchaeota archaeon; assembly: GCA_963833575.1. Classification (GTDB taxonomy): domain Archaea; phylum Thermoproteota; class Bathyarchaeia; order Bathyarchaeales; family Bathycorpusculaceae; genus Bathycorpusculum. The sequence continues at coordinate 782,200 of CAWHXY010000004.1, forward strand.
GGGGTCACTTATAGCTCCATTTAGCCAGGCTTGGACGCCGTCTTTTAACTTCAAGTCGATCGCTTCCTCGTATTTCGAAATGGATACACTTTTGTATACTGCCTCGGCTTTTAAGGCTTATCCAAGTAAGAATTTGATTATTATTAGAATATAACTTGGAGAATAGAGCAGTAAATGTAAAAATAGGGCTGATTACTCTGTTTTTCAAGATTTGAGTCAACAATTGGTACAGTTAACAGATAAACGGCAAGATTATTGAAGCGTTTGTCAACGATTAATAGTAAAATTATACCAAAAAATGCATTATTGCTTACATCTTCTTCCACAAAATTACATTTGCTCCTCGAATATGCACAAAATCAGTCCATACTCCCTTGAATCATGTTAACTCTCGAGCACATACTTTTATCTCAGCTGATCAGAAGCACGGAGATTGAAGAATGCATGTGACGTCACCAATAATAATGAAATAACCGTGATCTTAACTTAAAATCCTCGATATCACAGCTTTGTGATGAGACTGTGATGCCTTTGTGATTTTGAAATTTCATGAGTTAATTGTCAGAGACGCACTGAGTACTCTTTAAGTTGATCAAAAAGTTCAGGCCGCAAATCCCTCAGAGTAGGAATAAATGTTTCTGCTGTTCTTAAGTCGCTGTAATCTAATTCACAAATAACAAAATCTTCTTTGTCATACTTTGCCTTGGCAAGAACATCTCCAGATGGGCTAACCAATCTACTTCCCCCCCAAAATTGCAAACCATCTTGAACGCCTGCAAGGTTAACGTAGGCTAAATAGGCTGTATTTTCCAACGCTCTAGCGCATGTTAGTGTTTCAAAGTAGCTTTTACGTACTGCTGGAGATGCCGATATGCAAATGATTAATTGTGCCCCTTTCAAGCGTGTAAGCCTGACCACTTCGGGAAAGAAAATATCATAGCAAATGCATAATCCAATTGGACCTAAATCTGTTTGAAACGTCTCTGCCTGATAGCCTGGACGGAAATACCTTTTTTCTTCAAAAACACTATGAGTTGGTAAATACATTTTTCGATATTTACCAATTAAACCATCGGGACCAATGAGAACTGCGGTATTGAAAATTGTTGCTTGCGTTTTCTCACTTAACTCTGGCATCCCAAAAATGATGTGCATCTTCGACTTCTTGGCTAACGTCTCTACTTTTTTCACCGTTGGTCCAGGAATGGTTTCCGCTAACTCGTAAAGTTGATCTCTGACAACGTACCCAGACAATGAAAGCTCTGGAAAGATAGCTAGATCCGCACCCTGCTCTTTTGCCCTTAATGTTAATTTTTCTATTTTCTGAAGATTAGCTTCTTTGTTTTCTCGTTTACTGCTTATTTGGGCGAGGGCAAGTTTGAATTTAGCTTTCATGGTTTTTGTTCCTTTTCAATAAGTATGTCTTGGAAGCCTAAAATCGTTTCCTACCGTTCTAAATCCAATTTTCGGGGCGAGTGGCATTCTTCTCTTATGCTCATTTGATAGCCATCTACTCTTGACTTTATCAACTAAGGACTTCTGGATGCTTAGCTGATTGGCAATCTCTTCTGTCGCCATGAATCTTTCCAACCCATAGAGGATAAGGTCTAACGTTTCATACTGAATTCCAAGTTCTGTCTCTGCAAGTTGATCTGGCCAAAGCGCAGGGGTTGAGGGTTTCAAGGCAAGCTCTTTGGGGATTCCTAAATGAATTGCAAGATTTCGGACTTGTGTTTTGTACAAATCCATAATTGGCGCTATATCTGCGGCGACGTCTCCCCATTTGGTAAAGTAACCCATCATCGTTTCAGATTTATCAGAGCTACCGGAAACAATTTTGTTAAACTTGTTAGCGTAATAATAAAGGTAAATCATTCTTGTCCTAGCTTTTATGTTACCTTTACACAGCCTATCTTTTGGATCAAACACCGGTATGGCTTTGTATAAGCAACCAAGAGCAGACGACATGTCACAGATCTGTGTTTGTAAATTGAATTTTTCTGCAACAAGCTTTGCGTCATCAATGTCCTTTTGATTAAAGTTTTCTTCTTCTGGAATCATAAGCCCTAGCACGTTGTCGCCACCTATTGCTCTGCTTGAAAGTGCGGCTATTGTTCCGCTATCAATTCCTCCGGAAAGCCCAAGTACTATTCCTTTGGCTCCTGCGTTTTCCACGTACTCCTTAATGAAGCGGCAGATTCTTTTTTCTGCTTCAGAGAAATCTACTGCTAATAATGACATTGTTAATTTCAATTAGTCTTCACTCAGCTCCATAATCTTGAGTTTGTAGGCAAGTATTTAAGGACAAGCATAAATATTAATTGACCATTACCATCAATTTGAAGGCTGTTATGTTTGGGGCGAAGAAGAAAAAAAGTTGTTCATATTCCTAAGAAACGTTTGCCAAAATTCTTCTCATGCCCGACATGCGGAAAAGAAACAGTTAAAGTTGAATTATTCAGGGAAGATGGTCATGCCGTTGCTCAATGTAGTAGCTGCGGTCTTAAAGAGGAGTTTCCAGTTAAGCATGCACAAGGCGAAGTTGACGTTTACTGCATGTTAACCGACCGAGTTTATAGTTCCATAAAAAAAACTCCTGTAAAGAACGTTAAAGAAGAATAATCGAAGGATTATTGTTATGCTAGGGCCGACCGAAAAATACTTGCTCGAAAAAATAAAAGCTGAAGGCTCAATTCACATAACTCTAATCGACCCCGAAAAAGTAACAGTTCAACAAGCTGCCCACATTGCTGAAAACTCCAAAAACAGCGGAACAGCCGCCATAATGATTGGAGGCTCAACATTTGCTTCTCAAACCCACCTTGATGACGTCGTAAAATCCATAAAGTCCTCAGTAAAACTTCCTACAATCCTTTTTCCAAATAACATCACAGGAATAAGTAGCTATGCAGATGCCATTTGGTTTATGTCTCTACTAAATTCAGTAGATCCTTACTTTCTAATGGGAGCCCAGATTTTAGGAGCCCCGCTTGTCAAAAGATACGGTTTGGAACCTATTTCCATGGGTTATATAATAGTAGGCGACGGCGGTACCGCCGGTATTGTAGGAAAAGCAATATCAGTACCTTACTCTAAGCCTGAACTCGCAGCTGCTCATGCTCTTGCTGGCCAATACCTCGGGATGCGTTTCATTTATCTAGAAGGAGGTTCTGGAGCAGCACATCCTGTACCGCCTGAAATGATTCGGGCAGTCAAACACTTGCTCGAAATTCCATTAATAGTGGGCGGGGGAATAAGAACTAAGGAACAAGCTATAGCTGCTGCAACAGCCGGCGCAGACATAATCGTCACAGGCAATATTACTGAGACTTCCGATGCAAAGCAACGAGTTTCTGAGATCATCGGAGCAATCAAAGCCGTCAAAGTTTAGCTAAAGTATTTTCTTTTGCCTTTTTGTTTAGTTTTTAGAAAGCCAAAATAACCCATTACTCTATATCTTGCCAAGAGAAGTTACGCTTTGAACATCAGCAAAGGCTATCGAAACTACATTGAAACAATGGAAAATACTCTGAAGCAACTGTATGCAATAAGCGACAGCGCTAGATCGGAAGGCTTAGATCCTTCGTTAAAAACAGAGTGCATTGTCGCACAAGATATTGCTGACTTAGTAGAAGGTCTAGTAGGCCCCCCAAAAGTTGCACTTAGCATTAGGGATTTAAGCACTAAAATCCCACGAGAAGAAATAGCGTTTAAGGTTGCTGAAGAAATTGTCTTGGGTAAATTTGGCGCCATGGATCCTGAAAGTGCTGCTGAACAGGCGATTCGAACGGCACTTGCTATTTTCACTGAAGGTTTAACTGCCGCACCAATTCAAGGTATTGCTCAAGTTAAAATAAAAACTAACGCCGACAGAACCCGCTACTTAGCCATATACTTTGCTGGTCCAATAAGGTCAGCGGGTGGAACAGATCAAGCATTGACTTTAGTTGTTGGCGATTTTGTGCGGAGTAAGCTAGGCTTAGATAAGTATAAGCCAACAGAGGAAGAGGTCTCCCGTTTTGTCGAGGAATTACGGTTATATGAACGTTCGGTAGGACGCTTCCAATATCACATTCCTGACGATGAATTAAAAAAAGCGTTAAATCTGATTCCTGTTGAATGCACGGGAACTGAATCTGATCCTGTAGAAGTCTCCTCCTACCGAAACCTGCCAAGAGTCGAGACGAACCGAGTGAGAGGCGGCGCGCTTAGGGTGGTTAACGATGGCATTGTTGGTCGCGCTCAAAAGGTATATGTCATTATCGAAAAACTTGGTTTCCAAGGATGGGATTGGCTAAGAGAATTCAAAAAGAAATCAGAGAAGAAATCAGGTGGATTTATGGATGACGTGATTGCTGGGCGTCCAATTTTTGCTTTTCCTTCAAGGCGGGGCGGTTTCAGGTTAAGGTACGGCAGATCACGTAACACTGGCCTTTCAGCTGTAGGAATTCATCCTGCTACGATGCATGTGTTGGAGAATTTTCTCGCTGCAGGTACTCAGATGCGGCTAGAACTTCCTGGCAAAGGATGTGTTACTCTCCCAGTAGATTCTATTGAACCTCCTGTTGTTTTGCTAAACGATAACTCCGTAGTTCGAGTAACATTAGAAAATTTTGGCGAAGTTAAAGGTAAAATCCAAAAAATCCTTTTTCTAGGCGACATTCTAATTAGTTTTGGAGATTTTCTGTATTCTAACAAAGTGCTTCCTCCTTCAGGATACGTTGAGGAATGGTGGATTAAAGACGTTCAGAAAGCTACTGTAGGAAAATTCCATTCGGATTATCCTAAGCTGGCGGAAGATACTCAGATCTCTTTGGTACGCCTAAACAGTTTTGTGGCAGATCCTTTTTGCAACAAACCAACTTTTAGGGAAGCAGTGATTCTTAGTTCACAATTAGGAGTGCCCTTGCACCCAAGTTATCTGTTATTTTGGTCAAGTTTGTCCAATGTTCAAGATGTTGAGTTTCTGAGAAAGTGGCTGAATTCTTGTGAAGTTCTGTCTACTGATGGAGTTGTTTGCAAAATTTTAGGTCCAGCTAACGAAGACGCTATAAGACTTTTGAGAAGAGTCCTTGTTCCTCACAGGTTAATTGATTGTAATATTTTGTTAGAAGGTGAATCTGCAGCTACTTTAGCGATTTGTCTTGGTTTCGGTAACTCTAAAACAATTGATATCTCACATGCTGCGAGTGTGTTAGAAGCTGTTAATATGATTTCAGAAGTTCAAATCAAGGATAAAGCTCCAACCTATGTTGGTGGCAGGATGGGACGTCCTGAGAAAGCAAAGAAACGCGATATGAGACCTGCCGTTCATGTCCTATTCCCAGTAAGCCTAGCCGGCGGAATGCATAGAGACCTTTTGGAAGCGGCAAAACAGGGTCCTGTGTTTGTTGAGATGGCTAAGCGCAAGTGTCCGACTTGCAAAGCTTACACTCTGAAGGTAAAATGCTCCAGCTGTGGGTGCAATACAGTTCCTGAGAGTTGTTGTCCTCGTTGTGGGCGAGTTTTGAAAGAAGGTGGCTTTTGTCCCACTTGTAAAACTGAAGCTATTCAGTACCAGCGACAAGCTATTAATTTTAGAGAAGTTGTTGGTGAAGCTTGTAAGTCACTTGGTTATCCTGCCCCAAAAATTCTAAGAGGCGTCAAAGGCTTAACTAACAAGGATAAGACTCCAGAGATTATTGAAAAAGGGATTTTACGTGCAAAATATGACTTGTCAGTTTACAAGGATGGAACGATCCGTTTTGACGCTACCAATGCACCTTTAACGCATTTTACTCCTGCTGAGGTTGGCGTCCCCGTTGAGAAGATCAGGCAGCTAGGATACTGCTCTGATACTCATGGTGTAAGTTTAGCTGATCCTAGTCAAGTTTGTGAGCTTAAGGTTCAGGATATTGTGATTCCATGGCGTGCAGGAGATTACTTTATTCAGATTGCCGCTTTTATTGATGATCTTCTGGTTAGAGTTTACAAGCTTCCAGCGTACTATAACATTAAGAAGCCTGAAGATCTTGTTGGGCATTTGGTTTTTGGTTTGGCTCCTCACACATGCGCTTGTATTATGGGACGCATTATTGGGTATACAGACCGCAACGTGATTTACGCGCATCCTATTTGGCACTCGGCTAAGCGTCGAGACTGCGACGGAGACGAGGACGCTATCATGCTTGCCTTGGATACCCTTCTGAACTTTTCACGCATATACCTGCCTGCGCAGATAGGAGGTATCATGGATGCCCCTATACTCTTAATTCCCTTTGTAAACACGAAAGAAGTTCAAAGGCAAGCTCACGATTTTGATGTTGATGCAACATATCCTCTCGAGTTTTACCAAAAAACTTGGGACAAAGGCGATTCTAGGCCTGTAAGCTCCATTATGGATATTATCAGTCATAGACTTGGGACTGAAGCACAGTTTGAAGGATTCCAATACACCACTCCAGTTACAAACATAAACCTCGGAAACGCCAACAGCGCATACAAAGAATTCAAATCAATGATAGAGAAACTCAATATGCAACTAGAGTTAGGCTCTAGAATTGATGCCGTCGATGTCAAACGAGTCGCACTAAAAGTTCTGACAACTCATTTCATACGAGATATTGCGGGTAATTTGCGTGCTTTCTCTACCCAAGGGTTCCGTTGCAAATCATGCAACAAAAAGTTTCGACGCCTACCTCTGAAAGGGAAATGCACTTTCTGTGGCGGAAAATTGACTCTTACCGTCTACCGTGGAGGTATAGAAAAGTACTTAGTTGCAGCTCAGCAGCTAGTTGACACTTATGGTTTGCCGAACTATTACACTCAACGCATGGACCTGATAAAAGAGGAAATAGCTTCTATGTTCGATAACAAAAAGCCAAAGCAAGCTAAACTTTTTGATTTTGGATAAGCTAAAGCTTTTCAATGTAAAGCGCCTGTTTATCTTTCAGTGAAGAGGCATAAAGGAAACAATGCATCCGAACGCTTACTTGAAAAATATTAGAAACGTAAATAGTGGTCTCAGAGCGAGAACCAAAATATTGGAAGTCCTCGAAATTAAGCAAAGCTCAGCCGGAACGATAGCAAAAGAATTGTCTCTATCTTATAGCGTTGTGATACATCACTTGCGTCTTCTTTCAAACGAAGGTATTGTTCAGAGTAAGGGAAGTCGACCCTACTATTGGGTGTCTACGGGGTTTGGCCAGAAGCGGCTAAGTTAGAATGTGCATTGACAAGGTGCCTGCTGACATTTTGGACATTTATGATTATATTTGTCAAGGACTGCTTTTTCCAGGTCGATACCCATTATGTTGGCAAGGGAAGCAAGCCATGCAATAACGTCTGCAAACTCTTTTTCAGTAGCCTCTCGACTAGTTCCTTTTTGTAATTCTTCTCCTAATTCTTCGACTTCATCGACAAGCCAATTGTATGTTCCAGTTATTCCGCGCGCAAGATCTCTTTTAAAATATAGTTGGCGCATCATTTCTTGAAATTCGTGTATCTGCATAGTTTCATCCAACCACGATTTTACTGTTAAATGCTATTGAGTTTAAACATTTCAGGTTTCGATAATAAAATCTCACGGTTAAGTTTCTATTATCTGCGCAAGATTAATTAAACGCCTGCAATACATGATGGGGCAGGGATATTTAGTGAGTAGACGGAAAAAGAAAGAAACAGGTCCAATGCCTGCAGCAAGTGCAGGATTACTCAGGTTCTTCGAGGAAGAGACCGAAGGAATAAAAATTAGACCTGAACTTCTTGTCGTTATCTCTGTAACATTAATCGTTATTTCTGTCCTAGCCAAAGTGTTCTTTCCTACCTCCTAGGTAGGGTAGCGTGTAACACTTCTAGTCTTTGAACCGAATTCAAATGGAGAAATAGTTCGCTTCTTTCTTCTCGACTTGCAACTTGAGGAATTGGCTGGGCAATAGTTGACCTTAAAACGATCGCTTCTGCATCTGACAACCAGATTCCTGAAGGTTCATGCGTTACTGCCACAAGAGTGCCTTCAAAACCGTAGGCCGGATCTATAATAACTCTGATTTTCTTGCCCACGTTCCTCTCCAACATGTGGAAAATTGATGGGGGCAAATCTTGATCTGGCATAGAGCTCGCAAACTAATATGATAGTCATTCTTAAGATAAAACAGTTCCCCCTGCCACAAGCATGTTAACGGTTAGCGATTACAATGGCAAAGTATCGTTGTGAGGGGTCTTCTTTTATTTCTTTGTGATAAATTACAACTGCCCTGTTTGCGTGATATTAAGGAATTTGTATTTCCTGTTCTAAGGTGCGTATCCAAATGGCTAAAGAATTTTAATAAGCCTCCGCTAACACCATAAAGAAAGCCTAGCTGAGTTGAAAATATGGAGAATGAAAGTTCGCTTAATTCCTCGATTGATAATGCTAGTAAGCACTACTCCTCCATGTTTTCTCTTCCATCATTCAAAAAAGCGCTTGTTGCAGTGGGAGGGCTCTGTGTAGTGATTGGGCTTTCAACTTTGGCTGTCCCACACCCTACTACGTTAGTTGATGGTTTGGCTCTTGGACTGAGTTTTTTCGCTCTTACCCTTATCGCGGATTTATCGATGAATAAAATCATTCTTAGAAATGACCCGATTTTTTCGTTGAGGCGAACTCTTGTCGTATCCCTTGTCAGTTGGTTGATTTGGCTTCTTTTCAATGTAATAGGAATAGCACTAAGTTTTCCCTTTGGCTTTTTAATATGGGTTAAACTCTGCCTACTAGGTTACGCTGCGATCATAACTCTAAGAATCATTGTACTGATTGCAACTTCAACCGCCGCCAGTTGGAGAAAAGGGCTATCCATTTTGCTTCAGCCAACTCTTTGCCTCGCAGCTTTTATTATTTTTTGGATTGGCACATCAAACGCATTTCCGCTTCAGCAAGTTTTGATTTACATGGTTCTTTCTCCAATAATTTGTTTTCTTGCTGTAAGTCTATTTTTTTACTCAATCGAGCGTTTAAGTCAGAAAACCTATTCACTGCACTCGATACCCCTGTTTAGAGCATTCATAGTTAACTGGGCAACCGACCAAAACGCACCTCTGGAAAAATATCTTGAAGAAATGGGCGAAAACAAAGACATAGAAGTCACTCTCCTAAAGTTTGACTCTTCAAAACCTAAAGCCGCAATAATTGTTCCTCTTGTTCACCCAGGCCCATTCAAAAACATAGGCAGCAGCCTTTTGCCTTCTCTCCTAAAGCAAGGATTCGAAACAGAATACGGCTGTGCAACTTGTACTCCTTTAGGCATTCTGGGGCATGAACTTGATTTAGCTTCGCAAGAACAGAATCACAAAATAATTTCTCAAGTGATCGCCTCTGCAAAGTCTAAAGCAACGGAGAGTTTAGCATCACCCTTTGTTAGAGTTACAGAGGGTGCCGCCACCGCTTCAGGACAAATTTTCGGGGAAACTATTTTCCTTTCTTTTACTCTTGCTCCAAAAACAACTGAAGATTTACCTCAAGAATTAGGTCAATATGTTAGTAGGGAAGCCGCAAAATATGGCTTAAAAAATGCTCTTGTCGTCAATACTCACAATTGCCTAACCGACCTAGTTGATACACAAGAACACTTAGACGCGCTTCAAACCGCTGCTTCGAAATGTATTCAAAAAGCAATCAAATTGCAAACTAGACAGTTCAAGGTTGGCGGAGCCAGCGTGTTTCCAAAAGAATTTTCTCTAAAAGCAGGGATGGGCACCGGAGGAATTACTGCAATAGTTGTTCAGGTAAATGACCAGAAAGCCGCCTATGTCGTTATTGACGGAAATAATATGGTTCCAGGACTGCGTGAAAAAATTCTTGCGGCCTTAAGTTCTATAGGCTTCGCAGAAAGTGAAGTTTTTACAACCGACACTCATGCCGTAACCGCATTAATAACTCGCAGTCGAGGTTACAACCCAGTCGGCGAAGCTATGGATCAAGAATTGTTGATTCGTTATATCTGTGAAGTAGCAAAAAACGCAGAGGCAAATCTCGAAATCTCCAATTCAGGATTCATACATTTCATAGTTCCACAAGTGAGAGTAATCGGGGAAGAACGATTAAAATCAATCACACTTCTAGTTGACAAAGCGATTAAGAAGGCAAAACAGACTTTGGTTCCTATTTTTGGATTAGAAGGCCTGCTTCTAATTCTGCTCTTACTGCTTTTCTAATTAAACCGGGTTCACTCTGTTAGTAAAGGTTAATATTGGTTCTTTACTAGGCTTTTTGTTGGAGTTATTTCAATGAATTCTTATCCCAAAATTATTGTTTCCCCACCAGGTCCAAAGGCAAGGGAGCTTGTAGTTCGGGATGAACGGGTTGTTTCTCCTTCTTATACACGGTATTACCCCCTTGTTGTTGAGTCAGCAAGCGATTGCATAGTTAAAGACGTTGATGGCAACGAATACATCGATCTTAATTCAGGCATAGCTTGCATGAACGTCGGCCACACCCATCCACGCGTTGTTGAAGCTATAAAAAGTCAATGTGACCGTTTTCTGCATTATTCTAACACCGATTTTTACTACAAAGAAGTCATCACATTGGCAGAAAAGCTCGCAAACATAGCTCCGGGCGAATTTGAGAAAAAAACGTATTTCGGCAACAGTGGCACCGAAGCCGTTGAAGCAGCAGTAAAGCTGGCGCGATGGCACACACGCAAACCCCAATTCATAGGCTTCATAGACGCATTCCATGGTCGAACTATGGGTTCGCTATCATTCACCGCTAGCAAACCAGCCCAAAGAAGGCATTTTTCACCTTTTATGCTGGGTGTAGCCCATGTACCCTATCCCCATTGCTACCGTTGCCCCTTCAAACTGGAAAAGCCAGAATGCAACTATTGGTGTGCAGATTTTATTGACGAACAAGTATTGCAGAAGTATATGCCTTCTGAAGATGTGGCGGCGATTCTGTTTGAACCAATCCAAGGTGAAGGCGGCTATATTATACCCCCACCTGAGTTCTTTCAAAAACTAAAGAAAATCGCCGACAAGTATGGTTTACTATTAATCGATGATGAAGTGCAGTCTGGCATAGGAAGAACAGGCAAATGGTTCGCTATCGAACACTGGGATGTCGAACCAGACATAGTCTGTAGTTCAAAAGCTTTAGCGTCTGGATTACCCATCGGTGCAACAATCGCCAATGCAAAAATTATGGATTGGACCAGCGGATCACATGCAAGCACTTTTGGTGGAAATCCCTTGTCCTGTGCTGCTGCAAACGCTGTTCTTGACATCATTAAGGAACAGCAACTGCTTGACAACGCTAACAAGCAAGGAGCTTACGCGATGAAAAGGTTAGATGAACTCAAAGAAACCAACAACATAGTTGGGGATGTACGGGGTAAGGGTTTAATGATTGGAGTTGAACTTGTCGAGGACAAAGAAACAAAGAAGCCTTCCCATCAAAAGGCAGTTGAAGTAATGTTACGTTCTTGGAAGCGGGGCGTGGCCGTTGTTACATGTGGTGTATCAACGCTTAGAATTGTTCCGCCACTCACTATACAAACAGAAATGCTTGGAGCTGCCTTGGATATTGTGGAAGATACAATTAATGAGGTCGCAAAACAAAGATCTCTATCTTGACTTCACTTTTTTCAATGTTCTACGCGGTTTTCTCTTCAGGGCGGTTCCGCAAACTTGGCATTCTTTAGTTGAAGAGTTGGCTGGATATTCTTTGTAGCATGCGGGGCAATACCTGATCCATTCTAAAAGTCGCTTAATGCCAAGAGTGGCGAGAGCCAAGAACTCTATCCCTAGTTGGGTGGCTACATTTTGTATAGAATAATCGTCGCTGACAATCTGAGGAGCGTAACCCATTGACTTTAACTCTAAAGCTAAGGCTAAAAGTTCAATGTCGGTTTCCGATAATTTGAATGAATCGCCAACTTTATTTGATGCCTTCTTAGTTTGAATCAAAAATTCTTGTAACGGCGCTATAACCTTGACTCTTCCGCTTTCAAGAGCAGCTTCAAAACGCATCTTAACCATCGAGTTTCTTTTTATTTCTTCTTCAACTTTTGGAGCAATCATTTGTTCTTTGTCAGAAGAGAAAGGATCAAACCCTGCTACAAAAGCAGAAGTATCTAAAACAATCACTCGTTTTCGTTCATTGTAGTTTTGATGGGTCATTCTGTTCCCTTAAACAGTAGCCGGCTTCTTAATCTGTCATAAAAGTCTGTTTCAAACCGTATGAATGAAGTTACGTTTTTAGATATTGTGACTTCTAATTTTGGCTGTTTACTGTTTACGCGTTTGTGGTATTTTCCATCAATCAGAACAAGAACTTCCTCTGTTTTAGCTATGTTAAACGTGATAGTTGAGTTGGATGGAAAAACAAGCGAATGGAACATAGTTAAAGAGCAGATGGGAGTAATCACGAATGCACCTGCTTCAGGATCTAAAACTGGGCCACCGGCTGAGAAGGAATATCCTGTAGAACCGGTTTGGGTAGCCACGATTAAGCCATCTGCTTGGCAATTAAGGATAGGTTTGCCGTCTTTACATATTTGTGCATTAAGTATTTTTGAAGGTTCACCAGAGGAAATGACAATATCGTTTAGAGCATCAGGCAAGACTTCTTCGCCTGCTTTTATACAGAGTTTGGCGCATTTTTCGATTTTGTAATCGCCTTTCAAGATCTTGTCTAATCCTTCAAAAGCGTCTTTCGGTTCAACTGAAGTTAGGAATCCTCGAACGCCCATATTTACTGCCAGAATTGGGGGTTCTGGCTTTGGCACATTTATGCATGTACGCAGTATTGTTCCGTCGCCACCGATTGTTATTAGGAAATCGGTTTTCATTTTCGATAGAGGAACCATCTCTTCTTTTATGGTGATTTTTCCCGCTAAGGTATCTTCAATGCAAACTTTCAACCCTTTCTCTCTTAGATAGTCTGCTAACTCTTCAACAAGCTCTAAAGCTGGTTTCTTATCGTAGCGGGCGATTAATCCCACAGTTTTGAACAATAATTTCACTGCCAATAAATAGCGTTTGACTTATTCTATATTAAGCTTCTAAACTTCTTTACTCATTTTTTATTCAAGTATCTCTTTATTCTTAGTTTCAATTGGTGACTGGGCTGACTTTGGCAGGAGTTATTACTCACTTTTGAGTAATTTTTGAAGGGGCCTTTGGAAAATGGTTTTTTGATTTGTTTGTGTGTTTTGTTGATGAAACTGTATACAAATTGCAAGAATGGTTGTCCGTTTTGAGACATAGTTTTTGTTTGTTTTGCTTTGCAGGTTCTTGTTCTTATCCTATTTGGAAGGCTCTCATTGAAACTGAGCCGTTTTGAAAACCTTCATGGATAAATTTTAGGCTCTCCCCTTTTTTCTGCAATCCAATGGCGTAAATCATGGGCAAATAATGGTCTTGAGTTGGCACCGCATACATTGCCTCTTTTCCAATGTCCAGATAGTTGATGAGGGCTTCATGATTTCCTGATTGTAGGTTCTTTTTGATTTTTTCGTCGAATTTTACTGCCCAGTCGAATGGTTTTGCGTCGATGTCAAAGTCTATTAGGCCTAGGTTGTGAACGATGTTGCCGCTGCCGATGATGAGAATCCCTTTCTCTCTTAGCGCGGCCAATTCGGAAGCCAATTTGTAATGGTGTTCCAGCGGTTTTGGGTTCCAATCATTATAAGGAGAGTAATCTAAACTCATTTCAAAAACAGGAACGTTAGCCTCAGGATACGTGTGCTTAAGAACTGCTCACGCTGCGTGATCTAGTCCCCAATCGCCGCATTTTACATCGGTGGACTTTACTGTTTTAATTGTTAGTTCGGCGTCTTCTGGTGATCCTGGGCTTGGATAGCTCAAGCGATACAGCTCGTCTGGGAAACCGTAGAAATCATAGATAGTTTCAGGTTTACTAACGCATGTAACGTAGGTGCCCTTTGTCAACCAATGTGCAGAAATCACCAGAATCGCTTTGGGCTCGGGAAGTTTTTCAGCAGCTTTGACTAAGCTTTGCGTGTAGTCGTTGTTTAAAACAATGTTCATTGGGGAACCATGTCCAATGAAGAGCACCGGCATCGTTCCAACAGTCTTTGCCATGTCTTGTCGCACTTACTGTTTTTCAGTTAAGTTTTTGAATTGTTTTTTGTCTAAGCCAACCCCGGGTTCCGCATCTAGGCGCTTCTCAACCTTTCCGTTTTTGAAAACTATCACCGTTGGATAGTATTCTATGCCAAATTCTTCGAAAACTTCTGGTTCCTCATCTGCAATAACGCTCAAACAAACCTCAGGATTTTTTTTCGAGTATTCTTCAAAGACTGGCAGAAACCTTTGCGAATGCGGGCACCAATCTGCATAAAACAGAACAAACGCTTTGTCTTTGTTGTCTATTTTTTCGTGAAAAAGGCTTTTTTAACAGTTTTGTTTTCCGTTTTTTTTGCTTTGCTCATAGTTAATTCACCTCATTTTCTCTGTTTTTTAAGTTGGTTTTGGAGAAACACTTGATTTGATGAATGTACCTGATTCAAGTTCTTCAAAAGCTTTCTCTAATTCTTCCTCAGTGTTCATAACGATAGGACCTCTCCAAGCAACAGGCTCATTCAATAGTTCACCTGAAATAAATAGAAAGCGGCTGTCACTGCATGAGGTAATTTTGACCAGATCACCTTCACCCAAAACTGCACACTGTCCCTGCGTTACATGTTTGCCTAAAATTTCAATTGATCCCTCGACAACGTAAGCAAATACTGTGTACTTTTTGGGAGTCGCATGCTCGAATTTTTTTCCAGCTGCCAATTCTATATCAAAGTATTCTATGTCTACTGCCAAATCTTGAACTGGCCCTTTTGTTCCATCTACTTTTCCTGCTATGACCTTGATTTTTGACCCATCTTTTTGGAATATTGGACTTTGCTGTTTTTCTATTCCTCGATATTTTGGGTCGGTCATTTTTTTCTTTGCAGGCAAATTTACCCACAGTTGAAAGCCCTGCATCAAACCATTGTATTTTTTGGGCATTTCTTGATGGATAACGCCTGAACCAGCAGTCATCCATTGCACATCTCCAGATTTGATAACGCCCTCATTGCCCATGCTGTCGCCATGTTCAACTTCGCCAGTCCACATGTAAGTAACTGTTTCCATTCCTCTATGAGGGTGCCAAGGAAAACCTTTAATGTAATCGTTAGGATCGTCAGATCCAAAATGGTCTAAAAGCAAGAAAGGGTCAAGAGTAGAGTTTTCGTCGTTTCCCAGCACTCGTTTAAGTTTGACGCCTGCCCCTTCCATGGTTACTTGACGTTCTAAAATCTTTTCCACTTTTCTTTCCACAAAAATACCTGCCTTCCATTTTTGTCTTGATTGTTTCATAGGTGATTAAGAGTGTGCATTAGCTCAACTGTTGTTTAGCACCTATAAAATCACCAATAATATCACGTTTAAAAGCCAATATAAATCTTAAGGGACACAGTAGGACCATCAGTCACGTTTCAGTAGTTTTTTCACTTTCAGTTGTCCCCCTACTGCTATGAGATGTCGTTTCTAAGCTTGATTTTTAAGCAATGTCAGTGATATGGCGATTCCCACGGGGGATATTAATTGGCTGATATGGATTATTTGAAATTGATTTGGTATACTGATTTCCTTGGTGTTGGTTATGCATACGAGCAGAAAGGTTGGCTAGTATTTCCTATTTTTAGTAGTCCCTCAAACGCAAAAAAGATCTGGAATAACCAGATAGAGCCTTTAGAGGATCAAACGCTTAAAATGCGATTCATCGAGCATGGAAGCGAATACAAATTCGTTTGCTATCCTTTCTCTTTTCAGAAGGACAAGTTGAATTTTGGATTTTACCGAAGCATAAATTCATCAGGGGCTTATAACAAATTTAAGAGAAGCTTCTTTGGCAAGGTTTCTTTTGCTTTTGCTACAATTGGAGATGGAATTAGACCCAACATTTTTAACAAAACCAGACAAGTTTCCGATGTTAAATTCGTGAAAAACACGGATGTTTTGGAAAATTCAGTAGAATGGTTTGCAGAGAAGTCACAGCAAAAAAGGATGGAAACTAATAATTGACAAAAGGTAAGCCTTGGTAATTATCGAGCGCTTGAAGCTGAACTTTTAGAGTGGAGAAACAAGTATGAGGCACTTGCCAAGAAGTCCCAGGACACATGAGGCTAGAACTTTCAGGCCGGATCGGTTATTCTCTGAACGCGCGCAACTGCTCAAAGATATTGCCACTGTTGAAGCTATTGCTAGGCGGAAAATTAAATCTGAAACTGGCGATATTGCTAAATTTCTGGTTGATTACTGCAAACTTAAGCCGTACAAGCATACACTTGACATTGCCAAATTGTATTCTGATTATCAATTCATGGCTTTACGTTTTCCTAGGCAGACTGACAAGAGCACTACCGTTGGCGCTTTGATTTTGCAGGATGCTTGGGAACATCCGGATCTCTACATTGGATTTGTTGGACCAAGCTGGCGCCAAACTAAACTCAATGTTCGGCGGGTGGCTGGTTTTTGCCGAAATCTTCCTTCGCAAGGACTTCATGTTCAGAGAACAAGAATAACCCTTCCAAATGGCAGTGTGATTGAGGCTTTCCCAAATAACGCTGACACAATAAGAGGCAACACTTTTGACAGGTTATGGTGGGATGAAACCAACTTCACACCCAACGATGAAGACCTGTACGATGCAATCTTGTTCACAATGAGCACCAAAAAAAGAGGCAAAACTAATTGCAACCAGCACACCTTTCAATTCTGATTCTCTGTTTTGGAAAATGTGCAACCACGATGACTTTGCAGATTTCGGGCGATACAACATTTCTTGGGAGCAAGCTATCGAACCAAATGGTCCACTAAGTACAACAATAATTGAAAAAATAAAGCGGCAGTTTAGTAATGACTCGGCGAGGTGGCGCCGCGAAATGGAAGCTGAATGGGCAGACGACGAAGACGTCTGGCTAACCCAAAGCCTCATCGTAAGCTGCATCGACAGCACACTAATCCCCTACGACTTCCACAGCACTCCACTGCGCAGCGAATTTTACATCGGCGTTGACTTTGGCAAAGAACGCGACTACAGCATAGTAGTTGTAGTTGAAAAGATAGGCCATATCGTGAGGGTGGTTCACGTTCACCGCTTCCCCCTACATTCAGAGTACGCAAGTGTCATCGGTTACGTTAAAAGCCTACAAGACCGTTGGAAAGGCATTGAGTCTGTTTATGCAGACGTTACAGGAGTTGGAAACTACATTGTTGAAGACATGTTCCGCAGCGGCATTGAGGGAATAAATGGCATAACTTTTACAGTTCAATCCAAAGAAGAAATGGCCAATATCCTTCGAGAAAAGATGCGAGCTGGCGAAATAAAAATTCCATATGTACCCGCAAGAAAGCTGGGAGACATCGACTTAACATCAGAGTTAAACGTTGAAAGGTACGAGCTCATGAAAACTGGACACTTAGGATTTAGCCACCCTGAAGGAACACATGACGATGTCTTCTGGAGTATAGCCCTTGCAGTTCTAGGTTCAGTTAGAACACCAATGCCGGGTATAGGCGTTGGTTTTATTCCGCATTAATTCTATTCAATAGAACAATAGAGCCTTCCAGAAATCATTAGTTCATATCAGAAATCAAAGCAAAAAGGCGTAATAGTGCCGGGGAAGGATTCAAACCCCCAATTTAACAGTAAATAGATAGTAAGGCGAGTCCAACTGGCTAACGATAGTTACTCAAACTTCAAAATAACTAAAGAAGAGTGTAACAGCATTCAGTCCTCTAAAAAGCATTGGAGCAAAAGAAAATGGGCTGAGTAGGCTCTGGTTAATATTCACGATACAAGCCATAGTTTCGTGGTGACGCATTTGCATTTGCGTTTTTCTCCTATATTCTGTGCCGGAGCCTCAGCAAACCCTGTAGAAGAGCGCTAAATTGTGGTTGCAGTTGTGCAGTCACAGAGTCTTATAGGCATGCTTTTACAAAATTAAGATCGGTGTTTTATGTTGGAAAAAAGTATGATGAAATATCAAGTTATGATCAAAACGATTTCGGGAAAAGGCGGCGAGTTCTGGGAGGCGTTCCAAAAGATGCCTACCGATCCAATGAAGGGAGTAATGATAGAATCTTCATGGAGCCTATTCGGATACTGGGATTTCGTCATTTTCTTCAAAGCCGACAGCAATGAAAACAGCCTGCACTTCGTTGGCGAGGTCTTGCGAAAGATACCTGGCATAGCTGAAACAAGCACTTCACCGATGACTATGCTAAAAGAACACAAAATGATGTAGACCCCTTCTGTCTTGTTTCCTTATTCTTTTTCTTTTTCGTTATTCCAAACCCGTTTTTTTAACCGCAATTCAAAAGAAAAAAAATCTAATTCTAATGCTCGCAAGTTTGATCTTAAATCTTTAGACGGAAAATAAATCGCCACCTTTAATCAAATCTAACAAATATGCCTGAAGAATTAAAATACATCAAATATCTGTTTCAAAAAAATGAAAACAGCAAAAAGAAAGTCAGCTTCAGATACGGTCAAATTAATAATAACTCTCATGTAAAAAATGAGAATTAATTAATCTGAAAGAGATAACTGAGGAAAACAAATGTTTAGAAATCCGGAAGAAATGCGGAGACGGCTAAACGAAATAGTGGAAAAGTTTCGCCAAAAAGGAGCTACATCTCCAGAAAGAGCTCTGACCATTCAAGAATTGGGTTTGCCGCCCCGTTTCGAACAAGCCATGCATCGCAGGCTAGGTCAAACGGGAATTATTGTGGAAATAAACAACAAGTATTATCTAAATGAAGATCGGCTAAAACAAATTCAGGAACAAAGGTCCAATTCAGCCTCTGGTGGCTACGGCGGTGGGAACAGGCAGCAGCCTCCGTCATGGCTACGTTACGCTGGAATTTTGCTTATGTTACCTATCGGCCTAATTGTCGTGGTCGTGCTATACTTCCTTTTTGCAAACACTGGAGCAGGATTTTACCAAGGAGAACTTCTAATCATACTTCTGGTTATCTTGTTAGCCGTGTTTGCTGCTCGAATGCTATTTTGGCGATCACGAAGAAGATATTGGCGTCAATACGGGCAAAACAATTATCCACAATAACATTCCCTCTATATTGAAAATAATCTTTTGTTTCATTCTTTTCAGTAGATTAGGCTCTTAGAAATATTATTTTGTTAGTATTTCAGAGTCAAAAATCAGAAGAAATTTTGTTCTGAAGGAAAGGACAAAGAAAAACCTCAAAGGCGTGTGGGGGGGCCAAAGAAAGAGTTTTTTTGAAAAGACGAAAAGGTACCAAAAAGTAAGTCCTAAATCTATATATTGGTGTTGTTCAGAATGTTTTGATTAGAACTATAACTATTGGTGAGCAAATGAGTAAACCAGTCGATGTCGGAGAATTACGCGTTGGCGGCTACATGATGATTGAAGGCGAACCATGCCGCATAGTCGACATTGCCAAATCTAAACCAGGAAAACACGGATCAGCCAAAGCAAGAATTGTCGCAATCGGCGTCTTTGATAAACAAAAGAGACAATTCGTAAAACCAGTTGATCTTGGCGCTGAGGTACCTATAATTGATAAAAGGGCAGGACAAGTTTTCGCAGTTAATCCAACAGGCATTCAAATTATGGACTTGGAAACCTACGAGTACCTAGATGCTCCGTTTCCAGAAGAAGATGAGGTTCCTAAAGCCAAGCTTACTCCAGGCACAGAAATTGAGTACTGGAGAATTCTGGGCAGAGTAAAGATCGTTAGAGCAAAATAATAGATTATTTAACTTCCAACTTTTCCCTTATATTGATTATTTTTAACTATAATTTAGTGCAAAAAAAGGATTGCGGTGGTGTCTCCATTAGGGGAGAGTTCAAAACCCTCACTGCATCAAATATTAAGCAAACATTATTGACTGAACATAATTTGCTTTCACGCAAGAGAAATAGCGGAATTACAATATCGTACTTGCCTGCTTCGGGTGAGGGTTGTCCCCTGTAAACTAGTGAGGCTTGTTACAGGTAGGTAAGTCCCATGCGTTTCATGAAATCAAGGATCTTTTCGTACTCCCGGAGATATTGTTTACCTTTTTCAGTAAGTTTAAGCGACGTTTCATCCTCAATAAAACCAAGCTCTTTAAGTTCTGTTATGTAGCTTTTTAGCCGATCAAAGGGAACGTTTATTCGCACTTGAATATGCGTTAGAACGACTCTTTCTCTTTCACTATCTTGGCTTTTCAGCGCTGACAAAAGATCCCCGTATATCTTCATCTTGTCTCTGCGAGGAATTGTCTTCATTTTATCCCCTTTCTTTGTCTGAACTGTAGAAGGTTCGATAGCTGACAAAAAGAAAGATAGCTAAACCTACAAAAGTAGTAACCAAGGATCCCACAAATGCCGAAAAGCTTGAATCAATATACCAAAAGAGTAACGTGTATTGACCTATTGCAAGAAAAATAAAACCGAAAGGAATCCAAATCGTGGTTGGATCGAGATTCTTGACATGACTTCGGAGCGTGTAGATTGAAATATAGGCGAGACAGATTACATTGAAAATCCTCAGGTACACATTAGCTTGCGAGTAACCTTCGAAAGCAAATTGTGGAGCAACAAAAGCAAGTAGAAATGAAATGGCGACCGCAATAATTAACAGACTAATAGTTGTCTCTCCTAACAGCTTGCTACTGTTTGATTTCCTGTTTGAAAATAAGTATGTAGTTGCAAGGAATACAAACGCAAATGTTCTTGTTAGTTGTGGAAGCCACATTAATTTAGGGTCAAACCCTAGCGGGGAGTATGCTAGGGCTGCAAGAGCGTTTGATATTCCCAGAAAAGCAAATCCGAGCGGTAAACCTAGGTAACTTCCCTCCCTAGTCAGTTTATACGGTTTTGCCATGAACCTTACAATAACAAAACAAAGAATTGTCGCGACAACCTCTACTATCATCCGCTCTGTGGGATACATGTTAGCAGACATAGTGCTCAACTTATGCATTCTTTCTATAAGATATTTTCTCTTATTTCGATAATTAGTCTAAAACCAACACGTTTGGTTGTAATTAAAAAAAGTTTATCATTTTTTTGTATTCACGATACGTGAGTGAGTCTTATTAGCTGTTCTCGTCAGTGAAGGGTACTATGAATTTAGGAGAAAAAAACATGAAAAATTTAAGACTCAAGATATTTTCGATGATGGCTTTGTTTCTAATGCTATCTTTTGTAATTCCCTTTATGGTTACACCAATGGCTAGCGCACATACACCGGCATACCAAATTCCAACTTATGCTTTCTGTAATGTTGCGCCTAACCCTGCAGGTGTTGGACAGTCTGTTAACGTTGGCTTCTGGCTCGGTCTACCCCCACCTACGGCAGGAACTATTTACGGTGACAAATGGACTGGCATGACAGTCAAAGTTACCAAACCAGACAAAAGCACTGAGACCTTAGGACCATTTACATCCGACGACACAGGCGGATCACACACCGAATATACTCCCAGCCAACTGGGCAATTATACATTCCAAATGAGCTATCTTGGACAAACATTAACGGGCGCTAATCCCCCACCTACCGGTTATTCTGCCGCAATAGCTGCATTCATCAATGATTCCTATCTACCTAGCACCAGCAACATAGCAACTCTAACAGTGCAGCAAGAACCCGTTCCTGCTATTCCTCAAACTCCACTTCCAACAAACTACTGGACCCGCCCAATAGAATCAGTCAATGATTATTGGTACAGCATTAGCGGAAACTGGCTTGGACTAGGTGTACTATTTAGTGCTAATACTGGAATGTATAACGCAACAGGAAACTACAATCCTTACACTACGGCGCCTACAACGGCTCACATCATGTGGACAAAACCTGAGACTTTCGGAGGCTTAATCGGTGGAGAATTCGGTGGGAGCGATACAAGCAATTACTACTCAACCAGACAGTATGAGAGAATGTTCCAGCCAATAATTATGAACGGTGTTCTCTATTACGAACAATATCCGGGAAGCTCGAATAATCCCACAGGATGGATTGCAGTCAACTTGAAGACAGGACAAACAATTTGGACTAACAATGCCCAAAACTTAGGCGGTGGTTCCCCAGCACAAAGCGCCTTAACTTCAACCGGCTTAGTTACGTCTCTACGCTGTGGTCAAACACTCAACTATATAACGCCAAACCAATATGGAGCCTTAGCATACCTATGGAGCACAGGAACGCCAATCGGAATCAATGCTGCAGCAGGAACAACAACATGGAATATGTTTGACGCCGTAACAGGGCAATACATTCTCAGCGTCGTCAACGGCAGTTCAATGGGCAACCTCCTTGAAGATAATGGAGGAGACTTAATCGGCTACTATACCAACGCTACTGTTGGCACACAAATAGTCAATGGGCAACGTGTCACTAATCCTTCCGGTGGAGCAATGTTAGAATGCTGGAACTCAACACAATGTATTATTGCTGGAACCAACGGCGCAGCAGCTTGGATGTGGAGACCCACACAAAACGGTCAAATACCCTTTGGTCTCGGGTTAATGTGGGCGCAACCATTAGCTACTAACATTTCAGGTGTCCCTCTGCCTTATTCTACAATCGCAGCTGTGTCTAGCGCAACTCTTTCACTCCCTGCTGGAGCCTACACAACCGGCGGTGCCCAACCGAATAGTGGCGTGCTATTTTTGAGTTCAGTAGCAACAACCGGCGCTTCAAGCTATAACGCGGGATTCATCATTGAAGCTGGCTACAGTTCTGACACTGGTCAACAACTATGGATAGTTAACAGGACAGAAACACCATATACCAGAGTAGACTTCTCACAAACTTCAAACGGCATCTTCGTAGAAATCAACCAGGATACAGCTGCATACACAGGCTACAGCATTATAACAGGTCAACAACTATGGGGACCATTCACACTTCCTAATGCGAACGCATACAACAGCATCGGCAGCTATTACGGCCAAGTCGCTAACGGCACACTGTATCTGAGCAGTTTTGGAGGAGACATATATAAAATTAATATTCAGACAGGAGCGATCATCTGGCAAACAAACACCAACGCACTCTCAGGTCCCGCTGGCTCTGACACTCCCTATGGAGTTTGGCCAATGTGGCAATTCGGAAACCCAGGAGCAATCGCAGACGGAATGCTATTCCTCGGCGAAGGCCATGAGTACAGCCCACCGCTATTTCGTGGAGCAAACCTCATTGCAGTTAACCTAACCACTGGACAGCTCGTATGGGAAGATATGGCTTTTGATGTAGACGGCGGCACAGCGATCTCCGATCAAGTACTGGTGGCTGAAAGCGCATATGACAACCAAATCTACGCTTATGGCACAGGACCAACTGCTATCACCGTTGATGCACCTAGCGTCGGCGTAACAACATCTACACCTGTAACAATACGCGGAACACTGACAGACATATCTGCAGGCTCAAAGCAGGAAGCAGTTGCAGCAAACTTCCCACAAGGCCTTCCATGCGTTTCTGACCAAAGCATGACCCAATGGATGGAATACGTCTACCAACAACAACCCATGCCTACTAACGTAACAGGTGTCCCCATCACTCTATCAGTCACAGACTCAAACGGCAACTGCTACAACATAGGTACCACAAGCACTGATGCAAAGGGCTTCTATAGCTTCAATTGGACACCCACAATCTCAGGCAGCTTCACAGTAACAGCAACCTTCGCTGGAACACAATCATATTATGGATCATCAGCAGATACCGCCTTCTACGCAAGCCCCGTAACAACAGCAACTTCTACGCCCGCTCCAGTAACAGCTAACTATGCAACAACAACCGACTTCATGATAGGAATAACTGCAATCATTGTAGTAGTCATTGTTTGCGTAGCAATAGCAATAGTGATGCTAAGAAAACGACCATAAGATGAACCCAACGAAAACCACTATCCCTTTCCCTTTTTTAGTCAAACTTTAGGTAGATTAATAAGGGCTGAGAAGGCTCTGGCTGAAATTCATGAAAATAGCCATAGTTTCGTGATGCATTGACATTTTTCTTTTCTCCTAAAGAAGAAAATGTGCCAGAGTCTCAGCAAACCCTGTTCTGTTCTGCGCATTCAAAAATTGATTACTCAGCCACGATTTTGAACTTGGAATAATTCAAGTCTTTATAGATTCCAGACCCAATTGTTGCGGATTCATTAAATTTTTCTCAATTGATATTAGCTGTGAGTGTCATTGTTTGTTTTTTTTTAAATGGACAACTTATTTTGCACTCACGATAGGTGAGGGAGGCTTATTAGCTGTCTCTGCAAGTTGGCTATTTACAAAATATGGAGAAGAAGAAAATGAATTTAAAAACTAAAACTTCAGCTATCGTGATTGCTATATTGATGATAATTTCTATCGGAGCTTCAACATCGCTTATGCCAACTACAAAAGCACATACACCATCCTGGCAGATTCCAACATACGCTTACATTGTCGCAGAACCTAGCCCAATAGGTGTCGGTCAAAGAATTCAAATTTACATGTGGCTTGACACAGTATATGGAGCAGCCGGCGGAACTACAGCCGCTATAGGCACAAATGCCTCAACAGTTAGCGCAGCATTGCTAGCAAACAGCTACAGATTCCACAACTACAAACTTACAATTACGGCTCCAGACGGAACAAACTCAACACAAACTTTCGCAACTGTCCAAGACACGACATCAAACCAATACGCAACATACGTCCCATCCCAAACTGGCACTTACACTTTCACATTTAACTATCCAGGCGAACCATACGTTGGTTACGAAAAATCAATACTCGTTAACGATACTTACCTGCCAAGTTCTGCTTCAACAACAGTCACCGTTCAGCAAACTGCCATACCTCTACCGGTAAATAGCTATCCTCTTCCCGAAGCATACTGGACCCATCCAATCTACGGTGAAAACACCGACTGGTGGACAATCTCATCAAACTGGTTAGGTTCAGGTAACCCCGTTCCAGCAGGCTACACTAGCTCAACACTGTATCATGGAGACGCAGTAGGACCACAAACAGGACACGTAATGTGGACAAAGCCACTTCAATTCGGAGGAGTTGTCGGCGGTAACCAATTTGTCGCAGGCGGTTCAAATCCAAACGGAGCAGTTCCAGGCGCAGCCTACTTCGACGGTGTTTCGTATCAGCCAAGATTCACAAACCCAATCATAATCAATGGATACCTATTCTACACTGAAGTATCATCATTTACAGGTCCCACAAGCGGGCCAACCGATGCAGTTGATCTTCGCACAGGGCAAGTTCTTTGGTCCAAGATGATTCCACCACTATCATTTGGCTACATATTCAACCTCTGGGATCCAGACCAACACGGAGTCTATCCACCAGTATTAGTTGCCCAAATCGGAGGCGGCGTTACCGGTCTGCCTGTTACATGGATGTTGATTGACGCCTACACAGGCGTAGGTCTCTTCAATGTAACTGATATTCCAGGTTTCGCAGGACAAACAGGCCAAACCGTAGGCGGTCAACCAGCCACAGCTCTTACAACATTTACAGCAGCAGGACCAAACGGCGAACCACTAAGATACGTCTTTGAAAACGCAGGCACATCAACAAATCCAAACTGGTACCTTGCTGAATGGAACATGTCCAAACTCTGGCTATATGACGTCAACCCATACACAGGCGGCGGGAGCCTCTCACCTGACGTTGTCAATGTTACTGTTGGAAACGGCGGAGGAAACCTTGTTGTTAACATGCCCATCCCACTTGCAGGCGAAACAGGCACTACTCCAACTGGAGGGTCGGTCTTTATCCCATATGGTTCTACAATAACCGTTAACGGCAGCACCACAACCGCTCAAGGCAATGCCATATCCTCAGCTAACCCAACAGGCAAGTACGACTGGAACGTTTCGGTGGCTTGGCTAAACACGATGCCTCTGCAACCCGCATATAACGTTAACACGGGCGGAATAGTTCCACAAGTTATGCAGGGAAACTGTCCAACATTCCTCGCAGCAGGCGGAGTTAACCCAGTATCAATAGTAGCAGCTAATACCGGAGACATTATGCTCTGCAGAAACGGCACTCTGCCCACTGGTTACGCAACAACTACCACAGGCTATCCACAACTTCCATACACAATGTTCGCAGTCAACCTCAATTCTTCTCGCGGAGCGATCGGTTCAATTCTCTGGATGAAGAACTATGATCCACCAGCAGGCAACATCACTTTGCAACAGAGCGCAGTCGATTACCAGAACCGTGTCTTTATTCTAAGTTACAGAGAGACAATGCAGTGGATAGCTTACAATCTTGACACCGGCGCGTTAATGTGGGGTCCAACGGTACCGCAAGCAGCCTTTGACTACTATGGTACACCAGGTGTTCCTACCTTGACAGCTACACTTGCATATGGCAAACTCTATAGCATGTCATTTGCAGGAATAATGTACACCTACGACATCATGACAGGAAATCTTCTATGGACATATGGAAATGGTGGTGAAGGTAACTCAACTTTCGCAGGCTTTGCGACACCCTACGGGGTCTATCCAACTTTCGTACAATCTATTGCCAACGGAATAGTCTACATAGCAACTGATGAACACACAATCCCTGATCCATTGTATAAAGGCTCAACAACTGCAGGTATCAATGCTACTACAGGACAAGAAATTTGGACGCTTTCAGACTATCCAGCTGAATGGTCATCCAGCGGCACAGCATACGTTGTTGCGGACGGCTATGCAACATTCATGAATAGCTACGACAACAACATCTACAGTGTAGGCAGAGGACCAAGTGCAATTACAGTTACAGCACCAAACTTTGGCGTATCTTTTGGCACACCAGTAATAATACGCGGTACAGTCATGGACAAATCTGCAGGAACAATGCAAACACAGCAAACAGCTGATTTTCCAAACGGTGTTCCAGTTGCTTCTGATGCTAGTATGAAGGATTGGATGGGTTATGTTTACCAACAGAAGCCGCTTCCAACCAACTTTACCGGCGTTCAGGTAACAATTGACGTTGTAGATTCTAATGGTAACTACCGAAATATTGGAACTGCAACCACTGATGCTACTGGCATGTATAGTCTTGCATGGACACCTAACATCTCAGGCAACTACAATGTTATCGCAACTTTCCACGGAACCAACGGTTACTGGCCATCATACGCAGAGAGCACATTTGCCGTAACAAACGCACCATCATCAACTAACGCTCCAACACCAACACCAATTTCAACCGCTGATCAGTACTTCCTACCAGTATCAATTGCAATAATTATCGCAATAGTGATAGTCGGCGCTGTTCTAGCTCTGCTAATGCTTAGAAAACATCCATAAAGGCGAAAACAATGAAAACTATTTTCCTTTCCTTTTTTTAGTTTCAATTTGAGCTTTAAGCTGGGGCTGAGTAGACTCTGGTTAAATTTCACAAAATAGCCGTAGTCGTAATGGAGCATTTGCATTTGCTCGTTTTCTCCTTGTTTTCCAGAGTCTCAGCAAACCCTAAACGCGATAGTCTCAAGACTCGGATGCTCATAGATAGATGCTCTTGAAAATAGTTGAGTTTTAAACTTAAACTTAAAGTTTTACGAATACCTTGTCAAACACTCATTTACGTTTGAAAGAGAGATTGAAAGATAGAAACGTTTAAAGTAAAAGTCAATAGGTTGAAAAAATAAAGTAAAACCTGATTTTAGCTTTTGTTTATTCCATCTTCTACTCTTTTTCAGAAATTTCACAGCCTAAATTGTTCAGGCTTAAAGCCAATTGATAAACGGCCAACGTGGCAAAAAATGTGAATAGCTATTTCTATTTCTTAGCTCCACCATTTCCAGCCTAGTATTTTAAAGACAAGATATACTACTGAAAGAATTGCTCCCCAAACTAATGCAGTGCACGCAATAACAAGAATAAAGTTACTTTTCAATAAAGCGTAACTCGCCCAAGCGCCTATAACACCTAAACCTACAACTAACAAAAAGAAAATGCTTGCATGAATTACTCGTTCTGCCGACATTTAATACACCTTATAACCTTCTCTATTTCCGTGTGTTGTTAAAAGATTTTCTATCAATGTTTATTTTCTAGGTAGAGCTTTTTTGGTTGAAGCCAATGATGCATGAAGAGCCGTCTGAATTGTGAAGAATACTTTAATGGGGAACTGAGGCTTCAAAGGAAACATTGCCCTGAAAAAGCAAAAGAATAGACCTCTATTAACTGGAATGCTCTTTTACCCCTCTAACTTCTAAACTTATGTTTTAAAAAATCGCATCCACCTTTTCGCTTAACGTTACAGAATTGATACAAAGTGGCGTCCGCCCAAAAAATCGAGCGAAGAATATATAGTTAAGTCTTAAAACTACTAAATTGCATAGTTTAGTGGCAAAAAGCGAAAACAAAAAGCTACCCTATATATGTCCAAAGCAAACAATAATCAAGCTTGAAAGCGGTAGCATCTCTATACTAAGGGAAAGGAGCAGTACATTGCTTAGTAAACTGTGGAACACGCTCAATAAGTTGTCCTCTAAAAAACCCTTAAAGTACTCTCTCTACCTTTCTGTGATCGTTGTTTTTTTTGCGATAATTCTTGTTCCACCAATAATTGGAATCCTGATCAAAGCGCCAACAATGCAAAGCGTTTTTAACCAGCCTGCTTTGATGAACCAAGCCTTAGGCGCTATCTCTAACTCTTTTATTATCGGTTTGATTGTTGCAGCTCTTGATTTGCTGGCAGGGGTACCATTAGCTTGGCTTATCTCCCGGGGAAAATCACGTTGGCTAAGTATCCTTGATACTTTGGCTGATCTTCCTTTTGTGGTGCCCACTGCAGCTTTGGGCTACTCTCTTTTGTTGTTTTGGAGCCTTGGCGGAGGAATATCCTCTTTCTTTGCTGGTCCTCTCGTTTCTCCTGGATGGCTTCTTGTTATGCTCCTGCATTTCACTTTTTCATTCCCAGTTGTTGTTCGCATCATGGTTGGCGCAATGCTCGATTATAAAATGGAGTATGAACGCGCTTCTCGAACGCTTGGGGCTCCTCCATTGACGGCTTCAAGAACTGTCACTTTTCCCATCATTAAGCCGTCTTTAATTGCGGCATTTTCTCTTGCTTTCGCAAGATCTCTTTCTGAAACAGGCGCCACCTTCATTGTAGCAGGGGCAGTATTCATGAATGGACCTGTTTTTCTTCAGAATCTAAGCAATGAATTCAAAAGTGGTGCCATACCCTTAAGTACTTACGAGGGCGCAACGGTTTTTGCAAGCATTATTTTGATAGCGGTTTCGTTAACACTTTTTGCGTTAATACGCGTAGTAGGTCAAAGGGTAAAGTTACCTTTTGGTCATGGCTTGCCCGTTTTCGAAAAGAAACTTAGCTACAAGAAAGCTGCTTGGTCACGAAACAGCATCACCCTTGCCGTCTTCATAATAATAATATTAATTCCCTCAGTTTTCGTTGCATTGCCAGCCTTCCAGGCAATCGCCAGCGGAACACCATTAATTCAAGCTCTTAGTGGCCAGGGGATTTGGAGTAGCTTTTGGCAAAGCCTAGTTTTATCCTACGGTTTAGGGGTTATTGTAACAGTTTTAGGTATTTTACTTGGCATCCCTATGGCGATCCTCATTGCGCGCAAAACATTCGGCAAATTACCGAGTACCATTCTTGACAGTCTACTGAATGTTCCAATTATTGTGCCCTCAATTGCACTTGGCGTTTCCTTGAAATTCTTCTGGCAAGGCATCCCTGGCATACCCGAATTTCTTTTGCTAGTTTTTGCGCACTTGGCAATTACTTACCCGTACTTTGTTAGATCTATGTCAGCGGCTATGGAGAGAATAAATGTTGATATGGAAGAAGCGGCAAGAACTCTGGGCGCCAAACCCTTCACTGTTTTCCGCTCAATAGTGTTGCCTTTAACAAAATACTCGATTCTATCTGGCGCCATTATCGTTTTTACAAGAAGCGTAAGCGAGACCGGGGCCACCTTAGCTGTTTCGTCAAACCTGAAGACTGCTCCTGTACTTATTGTCAGTTGGGTTAATTCGCTAAGGGGCACAATCCCGCCAATTGCAGGTGTTAATTCATTAACTGTTGGTTTAGCTTGTGGCTTTCTGATACTGTTTAGTTTCATAATCCTGTTGGTTTTGAGGCTATTCACTAGAAAGGGGAAGACTTAGAATGGCAACTTGCAAAAGCGTTAAAAATCTTTCGAAGGAGAGTTAACTTGTGCCGGACATTAAAGTCGTAAACTTAACCAAAAAATACGGAAAAATATACGCCCTAGATAATGTCAGTTTAATGATACGTGACCAAGAATATTTCTCTTTGTTGGGACCGAGCGGCTGCGGAAAAACCACCCTGTTGCGGCTTGTAGCGGGTCTTATTGAACCTGACGAAGGGGAAATTTACATAGGCGATAGACGAGTTGACAATATTCCTCCTGAAGATAGAGACGTAGGCTTTGTTTTCCAAACTTTCGCGTTGTTTCCACACATGACTGCTTGGGGCAACGTTATTTATGGTCCAAAAGTTAAAAACTACGATGCTAAAGAGGCCGACGTTATCGGTCATGAAGTTCTTGAACTGGTGAAACTTGATGAACGCTTAGATGCTTACCCCTCCGAACTAAGCGGCGGCATGATGCAAAGAATAGCAGTTGCTCGAGCATTGGCCGCCGGCGCCAAAACATTGCTCTTAGATGAACCACTCGGTCAATTAGACGCAAAAGTACGAAATGACATACGATATGAAATCAGAAAGATGGCAAAAGACCTCAAATTAACTGCTATCCACGTCACTCATGACCAGGCAGAAGCCATGTCAATCTCAGACAGAATTGCAGTCATGAAAAAAGGAAAAATCGTTCAAATTGGAACTCCACAAGAACTATATATGCATCCGAACAGCTTGTTTGTTGCCCACTTTATTGGGGAATCCAATTTTTTAGAAGGCTACATTGCCCAAACAAATGGGTACTCTAAGCTAGAGTTACGAGATGGATTGAGAGTTAACGCAGTAAATCCCGGCATAAAACAAGGTGAAAGAGTAGTTTTAGCTATTAGACCTGAAACTTGCGAGATGAAAAAAGGAAACGACCTTACAGAAGGTTTGGTTGGAAAAATTGTAAAAGTCACATTTGAAGGAACTATGGTTCGCTATGATATCAGGCTTGAAAACGGAGACCACTTGATAATAAACCGGCAATCACTAGCTGAAAATTGGTTTGAAATTGGTGAAGAAGTAACAATAACTTATCCACTTGAAAAGGCTCATCTCTTTCCATATCCTGAAGAGGGTTTAATCAAGGAAATTTCTGTCTAAAATTCTTATGGTTAGGTTCTGCTGTGCTCTACCTGTCCCAAAATTGCATTTTGAAGTAGAGTGCTTAAAGGGTCCAGAAATGTAGACTTAAGTTTGGTGAATTAATCCTGTGAAATTTATTTCTTGTTTTGGTCTAAGAACGAGGTATTAAATATCAAAGTAAACCATAAGTTTTTCGAGGAAACTTGTTTATGGTTGCCAACGACATTGATCAAGACCGGCAGCGGGCTGAGGTTTTTGATGCTCTAAGTCATCCGACCCGTATAATGATTCTAAAAGCTTTAAGCGATGAAGCTCTGGGTTTTTCCGATCTAAAGAAGAAACTTGGTATAGAGAGCAGCGGGCATCTCTAGCACCATCTGAACAAGCTCAATGACTTACTCAAAACGGATGAATATGGAAAGTACACACTTTCAGACCAAGGAAAAGATGCATTGCTCAGTGTTCAGGCTGTAGAAAGTACGGCTAAATTAGAGAAAAAAATGGAAAAGCCTACAGGTCATCGCACTTGCTTTCCTGTTGGCAGTTAGTTCAACTCTTGCGGTGTTTGACTATACGGCCCTCGGCAACCAGAAGGCGTCCTATCAAAATGAATTGAGCAAACGAAACACGGCAATTACTCAGCTTGACACAGCTCTAAACTTTTCACAAGCAATGCTCAATATAAAGCAGCCAAGTGAATTTCAATACTTAACAACCCTTCCCGATAGCAATAGTGAAGGCAACCCCACAAAAATCCTTCTTCTTTCAGCAAACATTGGTTACTTCTACAGTCCTAATCCAAATCCGTTTAATGAGACCCTCAGAGATGCCTTAACAGTACCATTGAATAATGGGTCGGTAAGCTTACCAGATTTCGGTTGGCAGTATGCGCCAGGAAATTATAGCTGGCTACTTATGAGCGGAGAACCCTACCTCGTGATAGACGTTAGTGTTAGAAATGATTATACAGCGGCCGATGCTGGGAACAGCAATAATCCTACCGCGCCAATTGGTAATCTTAGAGGTTCTTATCTGTCCTATCTGACCTTGACCGTAAGACTTTACGGTCAGGACAACAGCATTGTTCAAACCAAATCCCTAAACGTTACTTACGCCCCAAATAACATGGCATTGGGCGATCAAAAATTTATTTCAGAAAGTAGTGCGACAACACAAGTCATCTTTTATCTTTCCCCTTCTAGCTTGAACATTGATTACTACGAAATCTATGTCTCTTCACTATCAACCCTTCCGCAATCTTGAGGGAAATTAACTCGTTAGCAGCTTGGGATTCGTTACCAAATCAGTACTCTCAAAGTTTATTGAAGCCTTTAGGCTAGTTTATTTGTTTTTAACCTGTAATCTTTATTTAAAAGGATTATAGAATTATTAAGACTGAGAGACTCTGATGGCGCTTGACAAATTAAGTTCTTCTTTAACAGACGCTATAAAAAAGCTGTTTAAAGCTGGCGTAATAGACGAGAACACAGTGAAAGAACTTGTCCGCGATATACAAAGAGCGCTTCTCCAATCAGACGTTAATGTCCAACTTGTTCTTGAAATATCAAAGCGCATAGAAGAACGTGCGCTAAAAGAAAAAGTTCCTCCAGGCATTTCAAGGCGCGAGCATGTTATAAAGGTCGTTTACGAAGAACTAACACGGTTTGTAGGTGATAAGCCAGTTCCACTAAAAATGGAACCAGGCAAAAGAAAAGTTGTAATGCTTGTCGGAATCCAAGGCTCGGGCAAAACCACTCACGCTGCTAAACTGGCACGATATTTTCAGAAGCGAGGATTAAAACCCGCACTAATTGCAGCTGATACTTTCCGTCCAGGTGCTTATGCTCAGCTTCAGCAATTGGCAACAAGAATAAACATGCCCATTTACGGCGACGTCAAAGCCAAAGATCCAGTTAAAGTAGCTAAAGAGGGATTAAAACAGTTTCCAGACAAGGACTTAATAATCATAGACACCGCAGGCAGGCACAAAGAAGAAAAAGACCTCATCAAAGAAATGAAAGATCTTGAAAAACACATCAAGCCCGACGAAGTCATTATGGTTATTGACGGCACCATCGGACAACAAGCCCTCATCCAAGCCAAAACATTCCATGAAGCAACACCCATCGGCGCCATAATCGTGACAAAACTTGACGGTTCTTCACGTGGAGGAGGCGCACTCTCCGCCGTTGCAGCAACAGGCGCACCAATCAAATTTATAGGCACAGGCGAAAAAATCGAAGACATTGAACCTTTCATACCCTCGCGTTTTGTCGGTCGACTCTTAGGCATGGGCGACTTAGAGACGCTTTTAGAAAAGGTACATGACGCAGAAATTAAAGTTCCAGAGAAAAAAGCCAAAGAAATACTCAGCGGAAACTTCACATTAACCGACATGTATGAGCAATTCCAAGCAGTAAAAAAAATGGGTCCTTTCGGCAAAGTCCTAAAGATGTTACCTGGAATGTCGGCTAATAATTTGCCTGATGAAATGGTAAATAACGCAGAAGGCCGTTTGGACAAGTGGGCCGTTATAATTCAATCTATGACTCCTAAAGAAAAGGAAAACCCAAAGATATTGAACTCTTCTAGGGCCAAACGTATTGCCCGCGGCTCAGGAACAACTGAAAAGGAAGTCAAAGATCTTCTAAAACAATACATTATGATGCGTAAAATGCTAAAGCAGTTCAAACGCAAAAAGAAGCTGCCTTTCGGGCTCGGCGGCGGAAAAGGAATGCCAGCGAACTTTCCAGTAGGCTAAAAAGACATGGATGTTTTACAAAAAGCGCTTGAACTTGTTAGCAGATATCCCCTCTGTGACCACTGTCTTGGTAGACAATTTGCGTTGCTTGGCTACAGTATGGAAAACAATGTTCGAGGCTCAGCGCTAAAAGTCAGCTTAACCTTACAAGCCACTGACGCCGCCAAAGAAAAAAACGTTGAAGGTATCAAACAACTAAAAGTTTTAGCAACAAACGGTTTTTCCAGAGAAGCCGAAGAAACCCTAAAACACCTAAAAAAACGGGTCCCTAAAGCTTCAGAAAAAAAATGTTATCTCTGTGATGGCAAGTTTGGGCTTCTAAATAACTTAACCGACAAATCCTTGAAAATGGTTGAAGGTTATGAGTTTACTACATTTCTTGTCGGAATAGAAGTACCTATTGAGGTTGAAGAACGAGAAGACGAGTTTAAAGCGACTTTCAACCTTGGATACAGCGAGAGTATAAAGCATGAATTTGGACGATTATTCGGAAAAGCCCTTGCTGAACGAACAGGCAAAACAGCAGATTACCTAATTCCCGACATTGTTGTAGTAATCAATCCATTTCAAGAAAGGATACGCCTTCAGGTTAACCCACTTTTTGTCGGAGGAAGATATCGAAAACTAGTACGGACCATTCCACAGTCAAAATGGTTCTGTTCAAGCTGTCATGGAAGGGGCTGTGAGAAATGCGGTGGAACAGGCAAAATGTACCCCGAATCGGTTGAAGAGCTATCATCAAAACCACTGTTGGAAGCCGCGGATGGCGAATCAACTTCATTTCACGCTTCAGGTCGCGAAGACATTGATGCTCGAATGCTTGGAACAGGGAGACCTTTTGTTATTGAAGTCTCTAAACCTAAGAAGCGATTTATCAATTTGAAAGAAATTGAAGCCAAAATAAACGCCGAAGCAGTGGGAAAAGTGCAGGTTTCTCGGTTACGTTTCACAACTAAGAATGTGGTTAGACATCTCAAGAAAGGAGAAGGCGCTCAGAAAGAATATCGCTTGCTTGCCGAATTTGAGAATGATATTTCTGATCAGGATTTGCGACTGTTGGAGGAAAAGCTCACTGGGGTTACAATTAGACAACAGACGCCTCTGCGTGTTATGCATAGAAGGGCGGATTTAATCCGAGAAAGGTACATATATAAGGTTAAAGTTAAGAAGGTGTCGCTTAAGAGGGCGCTTATGGAAATTCGTTGCCAAGGCGGTCTCTACGTCAAAGAACTCGTGTCTGGCGATGAAGGTCGAACAATACCCAACGTTTCAGACCTCCTTGGAAACAAGGCGAAGACGCTTAAGCTTGACGTATTAAAAGTAATAATGGATGATTAAAAAAGGTGAAAATTGCATGAGAGGTTCAAAAGGATATTATACTGGCACTCGCAGTTTGCTGAAAAAGCCACTCAGAGAAAGAGGAAAGCTAAACATTGGAAGAATACTTCAAGTCTATCCAATCGGTTCTAAAGTCCTAATAAAGATGGATTCTAGTGTACAGAAGAGTATGCCTCATAAAAGATTCCATGGCAAAATAGGCGTTATCAAGGAAAAGCGTGGCCGTGGATACGTAATTACGGTTCCCCAAGGCAATAGCATTAAAGAAATCATTACTCGCGCAGAACACATACAGCTCTATACAGGTAAGTGAGGGAAATGAGCAAGAGAGAAATTAGCGAAAGTCGCTTGACTCTGCCACAAGTCAAGAAAGTATTAGAATCAGTCGGCGAAGAAAATCTAGACCAACTACAACGTAGAACGTTGGATTATGTAAATAAATTTTCCAAAGTTGAACCAGAGAAAGCGGAAGAGCTCCTTCAAACGTTAGTTAAAGAATATGAAATTGATGAAACTGAAGCAATTCAAATTCTAAATTGCTTGCCAGAAACTGTTGATGAGCTAAGAATTTTCTTGGCTGGCGGTCGCAAAATCATAGAGACATCAAAATTAAAGGCCATTGTAACGCTATTGAATGAGAATAGAATTCTGAAGTAGGCGCTTAGTGACTAAGTATTTTTAAGTAGTGCGCGTAATAACTAGAGGGCTCAGTGACTATTATGGAAAAGCGGTATGAAGAATACGCTTACGTGTTAGACTTCTTGTCCCACGGTAAGCCTGGATTTCGCCCAACAGGACGGGCCGGTTATCGAGCGGGAGCTCTGATTCAGTGTATCGGAGAAGAATTCTTTACACTTTTAGAAGCTTTAGTCAAAGAAGGTTTAATGCTTAAGCCAGGAGACCGCGTATACGTTGGCAAAGATAGCCGACAAGAAGTCACCTATATCATCGGACGAATTGGCTTTGAAGAATTAACCGCCTCAGCCAAAGCTGAGCTCACCAGCGACATAGCTAAAATAGTCATAAATCGGGAAAAGTGGTTTGTAAACTTTTTCAACACAACACGCGCCATTACCCCTCGCATGCACGCCTTAGAACTTGTTCCAGGAATTGGAAAAAAATATATGTGGCAGGTAATTAACGAGAGAGAGCGCAAACCCTTTGAAAGTTTCGAAGATTTGCAGAAACGCACAGAGTTACCTAATCCAGTTAAATTAATCACCAAGCGTGTTATGGAAGAACTTGAAGGCGATAGCAAGTACCGTTTGTTCACAAGGGCACAATAAGGCATAAACGATGAGCCTTGAAGAAACGAAGCAAATGCTTCGGAAATACCGAATATCACCGAACAAGCTTCTGGGCCAAAACTTCATGGTAGACCATTCGCTCTACGATAAACTGTGCTCTTACGCCGAACTTGCCCGTTCGGATGTGGTGTTGGATGCTGGTGCAGGTTTTGGCTTTCTGAGTCGCTTCATGGCTAACAAATGCAAAATGGTTATAGCTGCTGAAAAGGATCGGCAAGTTGCTGAAGTGCTTCGTGAACAAATCAAAGGAATCGGCAATGTGATTGTTGTAGAAGGCGATGTATTGAAAGCAACGCTACCTGAATTTAACAAGGTAATAGCCATCCCGCCATACTACCTCTCCTCTCATCTTATAACATGGCTTCTTGAACGCAGATTCGACTGTGCAGTAATGATTTTGCAGAAAGAATTTTCCAATAGGCTTATTGCCCCTGCAGGGAGCGAGGAATACGGTTGGTTAACGGTTGTGACCAATCAACGCGCCCAAGTTGAGCTTCTGGATGCGGTTCCAAAAGAGATGTTTTACCCTCAACCGGACGTAGATTCAGTGATTCTTAGTTTGAAGCCTTGGAGTAAAACTCTGTTTGAAGTGAAAGATGCAGTGTTTTTCAAGCAAATGGTTAAGTGGCTTTTTACTCAGCGCAACAAAAAGTTAGGCAAAGCACTTGCGCCATTCCTCAAGACTACTTTAAAGTTAAGCAAGCAGGATGCAGAAAAACTAACTCTAACCTTGCCATATCATGATAAACGTGCAAGAGAGTTGCAGCCTAAAGATTTTGGAGAATTGGAAAATGTCATTCCCCGTTAAGCGAGTGTATTTTGAAAAGCAAGCATTTGATGTTTGCGAGGACGTTTATGAGCCTGCCGAGGACTCTTTTCTCTTCGCCGAAAATCTCGAAATAGAACGAGGCGCTGAAGTTTTAGATGTTGGAACTGGCTGCGGTATTCTTGGTATAGTAGCAGCCGAAAAAGGCGCAGATGTGATTGCAGTTGACTTAAGCCCTTACGCTATTCAATCTGCAAAAGAGAATGCATCGCTCAATAATGTACGAAATAAAATAACTTTCCTGCAGGCGGGTCTACTAACCGCTTTTAACGAGAAAGCCAGGTTTGATCTAATTCTCTTTAATGCACCGTATCTTCCTTCGGCCGAAGACGAAGCGGAAAGTTGGATTGGACGCAGTTGGGCCGGAGGAGTAAATGGTCGTAAAGTTATCGACCGGTTTATCTTTGAAGCGCCATCGCATTTGAAAGCCAACGGGCGAATTCTCATGATGCAGTCTACCCTTGCGAACGCTGAAGAAACCATTCAGAAATTTGCAGAACAGCATTTGAAAGCGCAGATTAAAGCCAAACGTAAATTACCTTTCTTTGAAACTCTAACGCTCATAGAAGCAGGCTTCAGGGTTTCTCCTTAACAAGAAAAGAGGTTTCTTGGTAACCCAAATCAAAAAAATAGTTGAAATTTTCAACAGTGGTTTCGTAAACGAAATGAGACTTATTTTTCGGGGAGTTTTTGTGCTTATGAAAAGCAAATAAAGGTATGTAGCATTGGTTTATTGGAGTGGTTAGATGACGATTTGGGTTTACGTTAAAACAAGTGATGAACCGAAAGCTGTTGGAGACATTGTCTGCAGCTTCAATGTTGCCGAAGGCATTCATCCGGGAGACAAATACTCTTGGATTATTGAAGCTGGGAAAGATGAGCCAGGCTATTGGGAGATCAAAGGCAAATATGCGAAACTAAAAGACTTAACAGAAATAGGGATCGTTTACAGGATAGGCGACACAGTGGTTTTAGCTGAAATAGATGATGATTTGACTCCCGACTTCCTTGACCCCTTAATAACACAATACGGGTTTGACAACGTCAAGTGGATCGTTGTCCAAAAAATAAAGTAAACTTTCTTTTTTATTATTAATAAAAAGATTTCTTTTATGTCCTGCGTTATTGTTTGTCGTATTTTTCTACTTCATCATTCATAACAATTAATTCGACACATGCTTGTTTGAACATCTGTGTTGTATCGGCGTCGGCATGATAGCGTTTTTCGCAAACTACTTTCTTTATGCCCGCGTTAATTATTATCATTGCACAAGTTCTGCAAGGCGTCATTTTACAATAAAGTGTTGATCCTTCAAGGGGTATCCCAAACCTAGCTGCTTGAATGATCGCGTTTTGCTCCGCATGTAGCGTGCGCACGCAATGCTGAGTTACATTACCGTTACTGTCTAATACTTTGCGCATGTCATGGCCGGCTTCATCGCAGTGAGGTAATCCAGCAGGGGCACCAACATAACCAGTGGTCATAATTCGCTTGTCCTTGACAATGACACAGCCGCTTCTCCCACGGTCGCAGGTCGCTCGTTTAGCCACTGCTTCGCATAAGTCTAAAAAATATCTGTCCCAATTGGGTCTTGAATTGCTGTCCAATGTTCCTCAGCCTCAAATCTTTTAGGACATAGTTCATCACAACAAATTAATAAATCATATCTTGGAAAAATACAAGTTATTTTCGGCAGATATGAATTTGTCTTCCGATTTTGTGTCGTTCATCAACTTCAATTAAAGAATACATATCGGTTAATTCTTGAACATTCTTAGAGTCTTGAGAAAACATGTCTTTCGAAAAAGGTTGAACTAATTTGAATCCTGTTTTCTCAAGTTTCACAGCAATAGGCATAGTTACTGATTGTCCGGAACGAGTCATGATGTAGGGCGTTACAAGAACTAGTCGTCCATTCTCTTTTAGCACTCTATATGCTTGTTCAGCTAAACCGAAGAACAGGGGCGTAAGCTTCTCAATAATTTTTTGAGCGTACGGTCCTGTAGGCACTTGACGTAACGCTGGACCCAAATCAGGCTCTGTTACAATACAATCAACTGTTTCTTGTCCTACCTTCTGTGCCAATCTACTAACGTCACCCTGCAGCACTCTAAACTCCGCATTTTCAAGGCTATATTCTTTTTTTATCCAATCAAGATTTTCGTTTGATGCCTTGACACACCAAGGATTTACATCTACACCAACGACATTTGCTCCTTCCAGTAAGGCTTCTTGAAGGACAGTGCCTACACCGCAAAACGGGTCAAGCAAAACTTTGCCTGGTGTACAAGAGGATAAGTTCACCATTATTCTGGCAATCCTTGGTGGCATACCGAAAATTTTTCGTTGTACTGGTTTGTATACGTCTCTTTTTTGAAATTCAAATGGATTGTGAACTGCGATAGTTTGAGCTATCCATGTTTCTTCTCTGCCAATGCATAGCAGTACTTCTGACTTGTTTTCGACTAGGTTCTTCTTTAAAACTTCTACATGACTTAGTTGCGCAGCTTTTCTGTCTTTAGAAAAACCCATGAACTTTGATTTCTTGCCATACCCTTTCAACTCATCTTTTATTGCGCTTCCGACAAACCGTTGAATGATCCCTGAGAAAGGGCGTACTGGATTTTCAGCGCAGTATACACTTACTCCAAAAAACAGCTTTTCAGCAGATTTGTTTATTTCTTCAACTAAACTGCTTGCTGCTAACGTTTCGGTTATTTCTGATTGAGCTTGCTTATTTTTGTCAAGAAATGCTTCTTTAATAATTTGAGTTGAAGTTTTTGTTTTCTCTTCTCCAATTTTTATTGTTCCACCTAAATTTGGCATCGCGGAAGCGTCAAAGCCGTTTTCAAAGTTAAACGTAAAGAATTCCTTGGAGGAAAATTCTACCTCAAATTTGACTTCTCTCGCTTTTAGGTAAGCGGTTAGCTCTGCTAGAGAGAGTTTCCAGTTTTTTCCTGAAATGAATAATATTGTTTGCATCTGGAAGATGAAGAGTTACTTAAGTATATAAGAAGTGACGCCCCGTTATGACTAGAAATGCGTTTGCTATCTTTACAATCTTAAATTGAAAAGACACATAAGCTTATATGAAATGTTACAAATCGTTTAAATACCGCTAAATGAGTATGCTAAAAAGGGACGTTTCCATGCACGCAAAAAATTATAGGCACGTGAAAAATCGAGCCTACACAAGAAAAGAATATGCTAGAGGTTTTCCACCACCAAAAATAGTGAAGTTCACCATGGGCGATACTAAGGGAACCTTTGAAGTTGAAGGGAAACTTATCGCTTTGGAACGAGCTCAAATACGCCACAGTGCACTTGAAGCAATGCGTGTAGCCACGAACCGTATCCTAATGGACAAATTAATTAATGATTATCTTATGGTTGTTAATCTTTATCCTCACATTATTCTAAGAGAAAACAAAATGATTTTCGGCGCTCACGCTGACCGACTTCAACAAGGAATGAGACGTTCTTTCGGAACAGCGATTGGTACTGCAGCAAAAGTTGAAGTTGACCAAGTCATAGAAACGGTTAAAGTAAAAGCGTCAGCTGCTGAGACAGCCAAAGAATCTCTCAAAAGAGGAAGTGCAAAACTTCCAATTCCCTGCAAAATAGTTATCTCCAAAATTGTAGCTCCTCCAGAAGTAGACTCAGCTGACGAAGCTGAGAACGCGGAACCGGAGACGGAGACGGCTTGAGCGTCAAAGGGAAAGAACTGGTTTTATGGTTTGATGAAGTAAGAAAAGAAGACATTCCTGTTGTTGGAGGCAAGAACTCCAGCCTAGGCGAAATGATTAATGCAGGACTCCCTGTTCCACCCGGTTTTGCAGTAACAGCTTATTCCTACGAAAAATACATCGAAGAAAAGCGTATAGCTGAACAAATATACAAAATTATTAAAGAAACAGT
This sequence comes from Candidatus Bathyarchaeota archaeon, assembly GCA_963833575.1. GTDB lineage: Archaea > Thermoproteota > Bathyarchaeia > Bathyarchaeales > Bathycorpusculaceae > Bathycorpusculum. The sequence goes on from CAWHXY010000004.1 coordinate 823,622, forward strand.
CACAAACCCAAACGATCCAAAACAGTATGACGTGGCATCTAAGAAAATCCGTGAACTGATGGAAAAAACTCCAATGCCCAAAGACATCGAAACTGCCATAAGAACTGCTTACAAAGAACTAAATGAGCGCCTAAAGTTAAAAGACACTTTTGTTGCCGTCCGATCAAGTGCGACAGCAGAAGATTTACCAGATGCATCATTTGCGGGTCAACAAGAAACTTACCTTAACGTTAGAGGGCCAGAAGACCTTCTACTAAAAGTAATTAAATGCTGGTCAAGCCTCTTTACTCCACGCGCGATATTTTACCGAACCGAAAAAGGATTCCCTCATGAAAAAGTATTCATAAGTGTGGGCGTCCAAAAAATGGTCAACTCGGGATGCGCCGGAGTCATGTTCACAATAAACCCTGTAACAGGGAATAAAGATGAAATTGTCATTGAAGGCAACTACGGTTTAGGTGAAACCGTCGTTTCAGGCGTGGTTAACCCTGACGATTTTGTAGTCGACAAGGCTACTGAGACAATTAAAGAAAGAAGAATTGAACGCAAAACAATAGAGTACATTCGTGATCCCAAAACTGGCAAGACGGTACACTTGGATGTTCCTTTAGATAAACAAAAAGTAACTTGCATAAATGATCAGGAAATTTTAAAGTTAGCACAGCTTGCCAAACAAATTGAGAAACATTATGGCAAACCCATGGATATTGAATGGGCAATTGATCAAGATCTGCCTTATCCTGAAAACATGTTTATAGTTCAAGCTCGGCCAGAAACAATTTTTGGCACAAAAGAAATGGAAGCACCTAAAATGGATGATACAAGAGCCCAGGAACAATTAAAAGTAATAGTCAGAGGTATTTCAGCTGGAAGAAGAGGCTACGGTGTAGGCAAAGCAACTGTTGTCCTCAACCCCGATGACGCAAACAGAGACATGAAAAAAGGCGACATTCTCGTAACAGGCATGACCGACCCTGACTTTGTACCATTCATGAAAATGGCAAGTGCCATAGTTACCGACAAAGGCGGAATCACATCTCACGCAGCAATTGTAAGCCGAGAACTTAACATTCCCTGCGTTGTAGGAACCGAAACAGCCACACAAGTCATGAAAACTGGCAAAGAATACACTGTCGACTCACGAAACGGCGTAATTTATGAAGGCATAATCGCTCAAGCCGTTCAACCAGCCGCAGGAAATAATGAGTCAGGCATGGTCGTGCAAGGAGCAGAAGCTGCTCCAGTTACAGCTACAAGAATCTACATGAATCTGGGAACTCCAGAAATGATCGAACAATACAAAAATCTGCCGTTCGAAGGCATCGGCTTAATGCGAACCGAGTTCATCCTTGCAAGCGCCATAGGACAACATCCAATGGCATTTGTTGACGCAGGCCAAAGCCAACAATTCGTCGACAAACTAGCTGATGGCATAGCTACGGTGGCACGCGTAATTCAGCCCAAACCAGTTGTTGTGCGATTAAGTGACTTTAAAACTAACGAATACCGCGGCTTGAAAGGCGGAGAAAAATACGAAATCGTGGAAGAAAACCCAATGTTAGGTTGGAGAGGTTGCAGCCGCTACATCAGCAAATGGTATGACAAAGCATTCAGACTGGAATGCCAAGCCATCAAAAAATGTCGCACAGAATGGGCTCTGAAAAACGTTTATGTTATGCTTCCAATGGTACGCACTCTCTGGGAAGCCCGAAAAGTTCTCGACATAATGAAAGAAGAAGGCTTAGAACGCTCACGTGACTTCAAGATATGGTTTATGGCCGAAACACCTTCAATAGGCATAATGGCTGACGAATTCTCAAAGCTAGTTGACGGTTTCTCAATAGGCTCAAACGACATGACCCAAGGCGTACTAATGATCGACCGTGACTCCGAACGCCTAGGACAAATGGGCTACTTTGACGAAAGAGACCCAGCAGTCAAAAGAATCATTGCGCACCTAATCAAAGCCGCTCACGAAAACGGATGTACCGTATCCATCTGCGGTGAAGGGCCATCAAACTATCCAGACTTCGCAGAATTTCTGGTCCGCGTCGGAATCGACAGCATATCCGTAAACAATGACGCCGTTATTGTAACAAGAAAGAATGTTGCAAGCATAGAACAAAAAATAATTCTCGAACGCCTCGCCGAGCAAGCTGCAATAGCACGCGGACAACCACTTAAAAAACCAACCCCAGACTGGGAATGGCCGCGCTAACACAAAGGCAAAAATCAACCAACATCTTATTTCCTTATCTTTTAGTTTTCATATTTTCCGTCACTGGTGAGAGCGCTATTTGAAAGGATTTGATTTTGAGGAAGAACGCATTAAACAAGAAATTGGCAAAATTTGCGCCAAACGAGTATTGTTGCAATTCCCAGAAGGACTTAAACCTGAAGGTCCGCGCATTGCGAAAATAGTTGAGAAAGAAGGAGCCATACCAATAATCTCTGCAGACCCATGCTACGGTGCATGCGACATAGCTATCAATGAAGCCGAAAGCTTGGGCGTAGATTTGATTGTACACTTTGGGCATGCCAAGCTCACAACTTATGACAAGACTCCAACAATTTATGTTGAAGCGAGAGCAACAGTGGCTGTTAAGGAGGCTGTTAAGCAATCCTTATTACTTCTACAAAATTATTTCCGCATTGGTTTAGCAACTTCAGTTCAACATTTACACGAGTTAAGTAACGCAAAAGACATTTTAGTTCAAGCTGGAAAAAAGGTGTTTATCGGCAATAACGGTCAGAATATTTATCCAGGCCAGGTCATAGGTTGCAACTATAGTAATGCGCAATCCATTGACAAAGATGTAGACGCTTTTCTTTTTGTGGGCGGTGGGATGTTTCATGCTTTGGGAATTGCTTTAAGCACTTCAAAACCAACTTTCGTAGCAGACCCATATGATAGTCGAGCTTTTTCAATTAATGATGAAGCCCAAAAAATCCTCAAACAACGCTGGACATGCATTCAAGAATCGCAAAATGCTAAAACATTCGGGATTCTAGTAGGTTCGAAACAAGGCCAAAAACGGTTTGACCAAGCTTTAAGCATCAAAGCGTTGGCAAATAAACATGACAAAGAAGTTTATCTTTTGATTTCTAGAGAGATAAATCCTGAAACGCTTTTGGAATTTCCATCCATTGACGCATACGTAAATACGGCATGCCCCAGAATATCTCTTGAGGCGCCGCAAAAGTTTTCAAAACCTGTTTTAACTGTTAATGAGTTCATGGTTGTTTGTGGCGAGTATTCATGGGAGAGCCTGCTCAAAAAAGGATTATTCGAAAATTAGATTTAGAGCTCTTTCTCTCGAAAATTGCTCCTCAGCCTACTCCACAGGTGAGTTTTGAACAATACACTATTTCTGAGTCGGTTGCATCAACCATGCTGTACCTAGCGGCTTACACAAATAATGATATTGTTGGAAAAAAAGTGGTTGATTTAGGCTGTGGAACAGGCAGACTTGCTATTGGCGCGTCTTATCTTGGCGCAAAAACAGTTGTTGGGATTGACTTTGATAAGTTGGCTATAAAAACTGCAGTGAAAAACTCGTTAGAAACTGGTTTATCCAAAAAAGTTCAATGGGTTAATGGTGATATCCATTCCGTTATGGGCAATTTTGACACGGTTTTACAAAACCCACCTTTTGGGGTCCAAAAACGTAAGGCTGACAGAGCATTTTTAGTAAAGGCTTTGGAAGTTGGTAGTTCCATTTATTCTTTACATAATCATCCAGAGACCGATATGCGGTTAATTAAGCAGCTTAAGTCAAGTGGCGGCTTTTTGCAGGTTTCGCCTTCGCCCTTCTTGGAGAGGTTTGTTTCACAGCATAATGGATTCGTAAAATCAGTTTATACTATGCTTATGACTATACCTCGCATGTTTGATTTTCACACGAAGCTTAAGCACGATTTTGTTGTTGACCTGTATTTTATCAAAAATGTCAGCGATAAATAGCATTTTCCGTAGTAGAATTAGAGTTAATTTGTGTATTCATCAAAAGGTTTATTGATGGGCATGGAAACTTAGGATATGCATTATCACAAGGGTTCAGCTTATTTAACATAAAAGGGAATTATCATGACTTTAAACTCACCCGAACAAAAAACTGGGCGTTTAGTGGTGCCTGGAGAACGCTTAGGCGTTATTGAAGAGTTTATTCCAGACTCCGGAACATACGTTAAAGACGGTGTTATCTACTCTAAAGTAATAGGTCGAGCTTTAATCGACTTACAAAACAGACGTGTTTCAGTTTATCCACTCGTTAAAGATGAACTTGTCCCGAAAGCTTCAAGCATCGTTATAGGGCAAATTGGTAATGCTCAATCAGATAACGTCTTAGTAAAAATCTTTAAGTTAAACAACAAAAATCTCTCGGGCGAATTCAGCGGTATCTTGCATGTTTCCGACGTTTCTGATAGGTATGTCGATATGATGAGTGATGTCGTTAAGCCTGGTGACATTGTTAGAGCTAAAGTTATTAGTTCAAAAAACCGCGTTTATCATCTGTCAACTAACGACAAGAACTTAGGAATAATGTACGCTTTTTGTTCTCGATGCAGCACTCTGCTGGAACACCAGCGCTATGATGAATTGCGTTGTCCAAAATGCGGCAACATAGAAAAACGTAAAATTTCGCCAGATTATGGAAAAGAACCGTTATAACAAAGGAGAAATGATTGATGAAAATAAAAGTACTAACACGATCGGGTAATGAGCTTAAAATTGAAATTGAAGGCGGCACGCACGGTATTTGTAACCTCGTTCAGAAGAGACTTCTAGAGGATAAAACTGTTGAGTTTGCTGGTTATGATGTTCCGCATCCTTTGGCGTCAAGCCCTGTTATTTATGTTAGGATGAAAGGTGACACTAAGCCTGAAGCTGCCTTAATCAAGGCTGTTGAAAAGGTTCGCGAGACAAATGATGCTTTTAGCAAAGAGTTAGATCGTGTTCTAAAGCCTTAATTATTTCATTAAATTTTCCTCAAGTTTTCTTGTCAAATTGATTCTTTTTCGATCCATTAGAGCCCGTTAAGTTTCTAGGTTTTCTTATGATTAATTCCCCAAAATAATCAGGTTTTCAAAGTTATGTCTAATTGATTGATGTCTAAATTTAAAAGTAAAATAAACATTATCATTTTAAGGTAAAAGTTGGAAGCTAAAGAGTTTCGAGCTATAAAATCTGAAATCCGCGTGCTCGGAGTAGATGATGGCAAATTTGTTCCGCGCACACAAGGAAACGTATTGATTGTTGGAGTTGTCTTGCGAGGCGGCTGTTGGCTCGAAGGAGTAATGCATACTAGCGTTGCAATTGATGGTTTTGACTCCACTGAACAGATAGAGTTAATGATTAACAGTTCATCACACTGCAAGCAATTGCGTTTGGTTATGTTAAATGGGATAACATTTGGTGGCTTTAACATAGTTGATATCAACAAGCTCAGTTTAGCGACAAGCCTTCCAGTTATAGCCTTGATGCGTAAAAAACCTGATCTGGACGCGATTCGTAAGGCGCTTAATAATTTGCCCCGAGGTGATGAACGCTTGAAAATGATTCTTGCCGCTGGAAAACTTCTAGAGGTAAAGTGCAGAGGCAAGAGTATTTACATGGAGATAGCTAGGATTTCTGAAAGTGACGCTAGAAAGGTTGTTGAGTTAACGGCGACAAGAAGCCTGATTCCTGAACCTTTGCGGGTTGCACATCTGATTGCATCAGGAGTTACTACTTGATTAGGTCCGAATTAGAAAAAGTTTAAAAGGTACAATGCTAAGGGAATCCGAAACGGATAGAGAAGTGACGGTATATGGAATTCTGCCCTAAATGTGGATCGCGTCTTGAACCAAAGAAATCTAAGAGTGGAAAAGACGCTTCGTTAGTTCTCGCGTGCCCCAAATGCGGATATAAAAAGCCAGAAGGTGGCGAAGCGGAGACGAAAGTGGCACCGAAAGTTATCCAACATAGTCCCCAGCAACTTGTTGCAGTCATCGGCAAAGAAGAGCAGAAATTAAGTACATTACCAACAGTGCGGATCGAATGTCCAAGATGCGGAAACAACAATGCTTATGTTTGGCAAGTCCAAACGCGGGGAGCGGATGAATCTTCGACTCAGTTTCTACGCTGCACCAAGTGCAATTACACCTTTAGAGAATATAGCTAAACTTTTTCTTTTTATTTCTTAAGTATTCTATTTTGATTCTTGTAGACGCAATATTCTGTTAAGGCGTGGTTTTTGTTCGACTAGAACAACTTATTTATTAGCACAATGTGTAATCATAAGCTATATAATTCACAATAATATGCAATATCGAGGAAGAGAAATAACATGTTCAAGCTTAAAGTGTCTGATGCTAAATTATTAAGAGACATGGCTACTGCCATATCAATTCTTGTTGATGAAGCTACATTCAAAATTGACCCTGACGGTTTGAAATTACGCGCAATGGATCCTTCACGCGTTGCCATGATTGATTTTGAATGGCCAAAAACCATCTTTCAAGAATACATTTCTACAGATCCAACGAAAATGTGCATCAACATAAGCGAACTGCTAAAACTTCTCAAACGTGCTGGAAGAGATGAAGCAGTTGAGTTATCTCTTGATGATAAAACTGGACGATTACAAATTACAATAACAGGTAAATATAGTCGCAACTTTACGATGCCCACTTTGGAAGCTTCAGAAGAAGAAGTTCCAACTCCAAAAATAACCTTTAACGTTAAGGCTAAAACTACAACACAAGGCTTAAGCCAAGCCATAGAAGACGCCCAACTAGTAAGCGATCATGTTCGAATTGAAGCTGAACCTGAAAAACTAACACTTAGCGCTTCGGGCGACTTGATGGGAGCCACTATAACTCTTCAAAAAGGCAATGATGCTCTTCTTGATTTAGAAGTAAAAGAAAATGCAAAAGCAACATTCAGTCTAAGCTATCTTTCAGAAATAATTAAGGCTGCATCAGCCACATCTGACATTGCAACGCTAGAATTCTCCAGCGATATGCCAGTAAAAATTGATTTTCAACAGACAAAAGAGGGAAGGCTAACTTTCTTCTTGGCGCCAAGAATCGAAACAGAATAAGGGCTTCAAATTGCAAATGGATTCGGCATTATCTTCTGAAGATTTTGCCAAATACCCTTTTTTGAAACACGCCTCAAAACAGATAGAAGAACTCCAATTTACAATCGGAACGTTGTCTTCAGAAAAACAGGTTTTTGACCGCGCTAAAAATCGCGCTGAAAAAGCTATTTTGGAAACGAGTACTGGTGAAGCCGTTAGGGATAAAAGAGCTGAAATTTCATCTTTTGCAGCAGCATTAATTTTGATTATTGCGACTAAGAATTCGTGGATAAAAAAAAGATATGCTCTATCTATCGCAAAAACGGCGCATATACAGATGCTTGCCGAGAATAAAGGAAAAATTTTTGCTATCGCCCAAGACTTTGGTTGGGATATCGGAGAAGGCGCCTTTGGAAAGGATTTTCGTATTGGGTTTAGTTTCTACTTGAAGAATGCTGCTCATATGCATGGTTCAGAGTGGAAGCTCGTTAATCAAATCATGGATAAGGGCATGGTCTTTCTAAATAAAGACAAAATTGTTCGCCTGCTACAAGAAGAAGTAAAGAATCGGGTAGAAAAACGGCTCGACGTTCCAGAAATCAAAAACCTTCCTCCAGAGATAACTTTGATCGCTGAAGGATTAATAAAATCGGCGCAGACGATAATGGGACAAGAAATTGAAGACATACCCAAAGTAGTCGTGCAAGCAGCTTTTCCGCCCTGTATTAACGCAATTTACGAGGCGGCATCTGTAACCCATCATCTTTCCCAAATGGAACGTTTTACACTGACGTCCTTTCTTTTAAACATTGGAATGTCTTCGGAAAAAGTGAGTGAACTCTATAAGAGTTTTTCAGACTATAATGAAAGGTTAACTCGGTATCAAATTGAACATATTGCAGGAGAGCGGGGTTCTGGAACACGATATACTCCTCCACAATGCTCTATTTTGCAAACGCATGGCCTCTGTAAAGGCAGGGATGATCTGTGCCATCGAATTTATCATCCGCTTGCTTATTATAAGCGAAAACAACTCCTGGCAGGAGCTAATTAGTTAACATTTATTAATTGAACGCCACAGTAAAATAAATAGAATTCATATGAATTATCAATTAATTGGAAATGATCAGCTTAGCTCACAGATTGGGATAATCTTACCCACTTATCGAGAAGAGGAGAACATTTCCAAACTAATTGAAGCCATTGAAAACTTAAAAATTGATGCTTCAATTCTTGTTATTGACGATTCAAGCCCTGATGGAACTGCTGAAATCGTAAAGGAAAAACAATGCAAATACAACAATATCCGTTTAATGATCAGGCCTAAGAAAAGTGGTTTAGGTACAGCCATTACTGATGGCTTTAGATTCTTTTTATCACTAAAACAAATGCCAAAATATGTTATGACCATGGATGCTGATTACTCGCATAATCCTCAGGATATTCCAAGGCTGCTCTCAACCATGTATGCAAATGATTGCGCGATAGTAATTGGCAGCCGATATGTTAAAGGTGGAAAAATAGAAGGTTGGCCTTTCACTAGAAAAATAATTAGCCGAACAGCTAACTCCATAGCAAAATTTTCGCTTAGTCTAAAGCCCCTTGATTGTACAAGTGGCTTTCGCTGTTACTCAACCAAGTTCTTAACAGAAGCTATCAGCAATCTTCACAGTCACACTTACGAAATCCAAATAGAAACCATAAGACAAGCATCTCTCAGAAATTTCAACATGAAAGAGACTCCTGTCTTATTTGTTAACAGAAAAAGCGGAAAATCAAAACTCACATCAACTGAAATCCGAAGCTACCTGACCTACACATTAAAGGCAATCTCTCGTTCATAATTGTACTTTTTTCAGATTGTTTCAGCTCAACAATGGTTACCTTTTGTGATTATAGTACTTTCGTTTACCCAAGTCTCATAGTTTATTGCATATTTTTTGGAGGTTTGACCATTATAGTGCATTTTCTCTTATGTCCGGTATATAGTTAAATTTAGGAAAAGCAATTATTAAAATAACTTATTTAAAGAGGGAGCAACGAAAAATGGAGGTTTCTCGAGACTTCGTTTATCAAAAATTCTGCGATTACTACCGAGATCCCTCCACAGTTATACCTGCACCAGTTTCAAGTAGCCAAAGAGAGTTTGCCTATCTGCTTTTCAAAGAACGATTTATGGTTAGACACAAAAGATTTGAGAAAATTGAAAACTTACGGTCAGTGCTAAATGAAACTATCCCATCAGACGTTTATCACTCGTGCGCGTATTATGAAAACCCAGATTTCGACATGAACAAAAAAGGTTGGCTAGGCGCCGACTTAGTCTTCGACATAGATGCGGACCATATTCCCACAACCTGTGACAAAATCCATGACGAATTCACATGTGTAAGATGCGGATTCAAAGTCAGAGGAATAACTCCAGAAACTTGTCCCGCTTGTGAAGCGACAAAATTTGAAGCCAAAACCTGGCCTTGCGAAATATGCATAAAATCTGCCAGAGATGAAACCGCCAAACTGATTGATATGCTGGAAAATGATTTTGGCTTTTCTCTAGATGAGTTACACGTGTTTTTTTCCGGGCATAGAGGATACCATGTCCATGTCGAGGAAGAATCAGTGAGGTCATTAGATGCCATGGCAAGAAAGGAAATAGTTGATTATGTCACTGGATTAGGCTTATCTTTGTTTGACAAAGATGCTAGGTCAAAACCTGGCAAGCGTGCTACTCAAAAATTTAGTTTACACAATTTTGGATGGAACAGACGACTAAAATTAGGAATGCAAAATTTTCTGTTAAACGCCACGAAGGAAGACCTGAAAAAAATAGGTTTAAGAAATAACGCAGTTCTAAAAAATAAGGAAATTATTATTAAACGCTGTATAAATGAGGGCCGATGGGACAGCGTTAAGGACATAAGCATTCAAACGTGGCTAAAACTTGCTGATCATATACGCGAACTGCAATCAGCTAATATAGATACGGTTGTTACAACTGATGTGCACCGGCTTATCAGGATGAATGGTACTTTGCATGGCAAAACAGGATTGAAAAAAGTTGAGTTCCCAGCTAAAAATCTGGAGGATTTCGATCCTTTTACTGGAGCGGTAGCTTTTAAAAAGGGCGCTGTAAAGGTGTTGGTCTCTGATGCGCCGATGTTTAAGTTGGGTGGAGAAACTTTGGGTCCATACAAGGATGAGACAATAGAATTGCCTGTTGCGGCAGCGGTTATGCTTATTTGTAAGGGTAGAGCAAAGGTGGCGAATTGAATGTATAATGAACTTTATGCAGCATGGCAAAGAGAAATCGAAGAAAGATCGCTTGGAGGTTTACCACCTGACTTCTACGCTAGAATAGCCGATTACCTGCGACACATAAACGAAGAGAACAAAATGCTTGACAAAAAATCCATCAAAGTAAACCTGTTAGACCATGAAGCTCAGAACGTTAAGCGGATGCTTGAGGAACTGCTTTGGGCAAGATACAGGAAACTTGTTAAAACCATCACTCAAAGCAAGAAGTTGCCATCTGACTTGTTAACGGTTGAAGAAACCAAGATGTGTGAAAGTTTTGTCGCCTTCGCTGATGTATACCAAAGGTTCGCTAGAGACATCCTTCAAGGGCAAATCATCAAAGTGGCAGTTGTCGCCGCCATTGACTCGAAGGCAGACTTGAAGATAGAATCCAAAGTGGAAACTCCAGTTACTCATAAGCGAGTAGCTTTACGATTCATAAAGAATATTCCAACTATCATTGGGGCCGATATGAAGACTTATGGTCCATTCGTAGTTGAGGATGTTGCTTCTTTACCTGTTGAGAATGCTAAAATGTTAGTTAAACAGGGTTTAGCTGTGTCGATTGAGGTTTCATAGCGTTATCTATGATAGAATCGACTTTCTTTGTCTTTATCTTCCGCCATAAACCTTGACTCACAAGAATAATTAGTGGATAACAAACAATCCAGATAATCGCATATATGGGGCCGTAGTAGTAATGGAATGTTTGCACTTGGGCCGAGTCTATGCCATATTCTGTACCAATTGTAAAGATTGTGACTATTCGCAAGACGTTTATGAAGTAAGTAACCCCTGCTCCGAAGGCGAAGTATCCCACCTTAGCTTTCCAAGAGATTGGCATCCGCTGCAAAAACAGCAAAGTAACAGCCGTGAAAATTAGAAGACTTTCAATGCCTGCACAAGGCCAAGCTATCGCAAATTTAGCTGTTCCTAATGATCCTGTTACTTGCAAGGTTGGCATGCCATTTTCTGTTCCAGTCAAAACGGCGTATCCCATTAAGCCCAGAACAAAAGCTGCAAGGGTGGCAGTTGTTGGAACTAATAGTTGAAATGGAGTAAATTGGCCATAAGGAAATATATTATCAATGGCATAAATTACCCCGACTAAACAGACAAATAACGCAGGTAATGCAAAACCAGTCAAACCCTTTTTTCCAAAAAATAAGAAAGTGATTAAAAGGCAGAGAACTGAGAAAACAAGGTACTCCATCGCAATCGGCATGGACAAGAAGAAGGTAATCCCGATTTGTTTGGATGCATTTGCAATCGTCCAGTTTAGACCAAAATAATACTCCGAAATTACATACAACGTTGGAAGCAACAAGGCAACGGCGACTGCGATAAGTCCTGCCTTGTTTTGTTTGTTAATTTTCAGCTGAATATTTTCCCAGCTGAGAATGAACTCTAATGCTATTAACCAAATAAAGAACAATTCGAAGGTTCTGCCCTTCCACATTAATTGAAACGAAAACTGGGAACTTGGTCCAAGGTATGGATCAGGCAGATTTAGCCAATACAGCAAAGCCAGCGGAACAACGAACGCAAATAACGGAAGCATTTTTATGAAGAATGCTGAGTGACTTTTGATTTTCATAAAAAGTTGCGATGTCAATGCATTCATACCTGCAGACTAGATATGATGTAACATTACTTTCAGTTTAAAAAAGGCTATGGCTTTTTGTCAAATAACGGGTTACTGAGAGCATCCACCAGAATTATGATGGATAAATAAGCTTTGTAGATTCGATGGACGGTAGTTCAATGGGTGAATGCCTCGAGTTTTTATCTCATAAGTGAAAAAGTATAAGAATGCGTATGTTTCTTCTATGCAAAGCTGGTCGTGAAGAACGTGAACGTTCCCAAAGAAGTTAAAACTTACTGTCCAAAATGTAAAGCTCATCAGATTCACAGTGTAACCCTTTACAAGCCTGGGAAGCGCAGAGCGTTAGCTCACGGTGAGCGTGCCCATGCTAGAGAAAAAGAGGGTTACGGCGGACAAAAATATGCACTTCAAAGAGAATTTGCTAAAACAACTAAGAAACAAACCTTGCGCCTTAAGTGCAAAGTCTGCAATTTCATGAGGCACAAGGATGGTATTCGACTAAGAAAACTAGTTATACAATAATGGAGAAAACTGTTATGTCTGAATGGAGTAAACTTATTCCGAAACCACGAAGCGTCTTCCTTAGAGTTAAATGTCCAAAATGTGGTAACGAACAATTGGTCTTCAGCAATGCTGTTAACAAAATTAACTGCAACGTTTGTGGGGAAACCTTAGCCGAACCTTCTGGTGGAAGGGCAAAAATCAAAGGCGACGTACAAGCAGTTCTTGAATAAGGGATGAAGTAACTTAATGGCTGAGCGTAAGCCCGAGTGGCGAGAAGCCGGCAACTTAACAATAACCAGTATGAAAACATTCACTGACTTCGGCGCTTATAGTGAACTTGACGAAAATAATAAATACATTTTAGTCGCCAACAAAGCATGTGGGCAAGACATTTTCAGAAGGGAAGATTAAATGGTATGGCAACTGCGCAAATGCGTAAACTGCGAAAAATACACTCTGCAGAAGGATAAATGCCCTTTCTGTGGAGGACCAGTTAGGATTCCACATCCGCCGAAATTTTCTCCTGATGACAAATATCTAAAATATCGAATGGCTATGAAAAAGAGTTGTACTGAATGAAAGAAACCTACATTAAAGAATTCATGGAAATTGAGCCAAACAATCCTGTTCTTATCGAGGGTCTCCCAGGTTTAGGCCTTGTGGGCAAAATTGCACTTCGTTACCTGATTAAACAATTAAAGGCCAAGAAAATTGCTTATCTTTACTCGCCTCATTTTCCTTACTTCGTCTTAGTTAACAAAAAGGGCAACGTTCGTCTATTAAGAGGGGCATTTTACTTTTACAAAAATCCAACTGGATCAAACGATATAATCTTGTTCACCGGAGATAGCCAATCACAAACAATTGAAGGCCAATACGAAATTGCTGATCGCATCCTTGATTTCTCAGAAAAATACGGCGTAAAAACCATAGCGACCATTGGAGGGTACCGAATGGAGCCACAAGAAAAACCCAAAGTTTTCATCGCTGCAACATCACAGGAGGTATTGGACAAAGCTTTGCAAGCAGGCGCAACCTTGAGCACTTCAGGAAGCCCCATTGTTGGCACAGCAGGATTAATTCTTGGTCTAGCCAAATTCAAAAAAATAAGCGCTCTTTGCCTCCTTGGTGAAACACGAGGTTATCTGCCTGATCCTCTTGCGGCAAAAAGCATTTTAGAAGTCTTAAAATCTACTTTTAACTTCGACTTAGACTTAACCGGATTAAACGAAGAAATTACTCGGGCAGAAACAATGGTGGCTCGTCTACAGCAAATTGAAGAAAAGCGTGCTTTGCAAGCAGAAGAAACACGTAAAGAAGATGATAAGAAAACCACTTACATTTCTTAAGTGGCAAAGCTTTTCTTTATTATTTCGAGAATTTTTTGGGCTGCAGTACCATCTCCGAAGGGTGAAGTAAACGGCAAACTCGTTTTCTTTTCTACAGCTTCTTCTATAGCTACTAAAATGTCTTTCTTATCAGTTCCAACGACTTTGGCGAATCCTGCTTCCACTGCCTCTATTCTTTCAGTTGACAAACGCATTACTATAACTGGTTTCCTTATGTTTGGAGCGGTTGCTTCCTCTTGGATACCGCCTGAATCGGTGATTAATAGTTTACAGTTTTTCAACAAGACCAAAAAATCCAAATATCCTTGGGGTGGAAGTATTAGCAGATTTTTTAGCGCTTCCATTTTCGTTAGTAAGTTGTTTTGTTGAAGTTGTTTTCGTGTTCTCGGATGCATCGGGTAAACAAAGGGGATGGGTGATTTCGAGAAAATGTAAATCAAAGATTCAAGAAAGGATGGGTCATCAACATTTTCTGCTCTGTGCGCAGTTGTTAAGGCGAATGTTTCAAACGGAATTGTTTTCATGATTGATGATTTTTTTTCGGCGATTGTTAAATTTTCAATTACGGCGTCAATTGCTGTGTTTCCAGTTAGGTAGATTTTGCCCCAGACATTTTCTTTTATAAGATTTGCTTTTGCTCGTTCGGTAGGTGCAAATAAGTACTCAGATATGTGGTCGGTTAAGCGTCGGTTATGTTCTTCAGGCATGCGAAGATCAAAGCTTCTTAAACCAGCTTCTACATGGCCAATAGGTATCGTTTGTTTATTGGCCGCTAAAGCTGTTGCCAAAACACTATTTGTATCGCCTTCAACCAGAACTATTGAGGGTTTGATCTTTTCCAGCAACTGGTTCATTTTCGCCATTATTTCTGCTGTTTGAGATCCTGGGGACGAGGCTTTAATTTTAAAAGAGAAGTCTGGTGGTGGCAATTCGAGGTTTTCGATGAATTGCTGAGACATGTTGTAATCATAGTGTTGACCGCAGTGGACAAATACTGATTTCATTTTTGTCTTGTTTAAGGCTCTGATTACCGGAGCCATTTTGATTATTTCAGGTCTTGTCCCTGCAACTACTAGTATTGGGTTCACGGCGACTTCTCATTTCGGCTAAGTTTTCTTTAAACATCCTTCTCTGGGTTCATAGATTGTCCCTTCACGTAGCAGCTGGCTAATCATGCGTTCAATTTCTCCTCTTGGGATCTTATGCTTGGTTTCTAATTCGGTGACAAGTGCTTCTTTCTCAACTATGCCTGTTACTTTTTCCATATCCATCAAAGCTGACAAGATAATATGTAATCTATCTCGCATGCTTTTTGGTCTGCCCGTCATGATCAAGTCAATGTCCACTTTGTAGGAGGACAAGTCGATTCCTACTTCTTCTAAAGACCTCTTCATTATGTTTATTGCCGCTCCTGCATCTTCAGCCGTCACTTCTTTGCGCAATGCAACACGGGCTCGAGCTTCTGAAATCCGGACCAGAGACTCTAATTGTCGTGCCGTTATTGCGACAGGTGAACCTTCAGTTTCGCTTGCTCCACGCATAGCTAAGTAAAAATCACTTAGTTGCTTTGACGCTTCAACACTAAGCACTGGTTTGATCCCTTTTGCGAAGCTAACATATTTTCGAAGTAATTCCACATCGACTTGAGCTTCTACAGGGCTTACTCCTCTACGGTGAATTTCTAAAATGTGGTGAGACATCTTGCCGTCTGATTCCTTATTGGGTACGTCTCGCAAAACGAAAATTAAGTCGAAACGGGAAAGGATTGTTACTGGTAGTGGAACGTTTTCGGCAACTGTTCTGTTGGGTTCATACCTGCCCAAGGATGGGTTGGCGGCTGCAAGTACTGCTGTTCTAGCGTTTAATGTGGCTACGATTCCGCCTTTTGCAACGGAAACCGTGTGTTGTTCCATGGCTTCGTGGATGGCAACTCGGTCTTCAGGACGCATTTTGTCCATTTCGTCAATGCAGGCAATTCCTTTGTCAGCTAGTACAAGTGCTCCTGCTTCAAGGCTCATGCTTCCGCCTTTTTCTCTCACAACTGCAGCGGTTAAGCCTGCGGCGGTGGTTCCTCTACCGGAAGTGTAGAGTCCCCTTGGCGCTATTCTGGCCACATATTGGAGTAGTTGGCTTTTTGCAGTACCAGGATCTCCAATAAGTAAAGCATTCATTTCGCCCCTAATGTTAACATCTGGCAGACTTTTTGATACCCCGCCGAAAAGCAAGTACATTATTGCTTCTTTTATGTGCTCATAACCGAAGATAGACGGTGCAATTGACTGCATGATTTTTTTGTGAACCCATGGATCTTGAGAGAGTGCACGGATTTTTTCTTCTTCTTCAGGCGTTGGAGGTGAAGTTTCTGGTTCTTTTCCGAGCACTTCCACAGAGTTAGCATCAAGCTGAAGAATGAATGTTCGAAGTTTTCCCATTCCCATTAGCGAAGGTGCAAAAGCGCGGACAATGCCAACTATAGAAATGTGATCTCCGGGTCTTGCAACATCAACTATGTCGTCGCCGATAGTCTTTACAGCCAATGTGCGTGGCAATTGCCCCGGAGGCAGATCTTCAGGTTTTTCTTGTAGCCGTAGATCTTGGGAATCAATAAATGTGGATTCTTCTTGAGTAAATTCGAAGGGGCCATCTCTTCCACAGTCGGGGGCTTGGCATATGGTTGGGGTTTTTAGGAATTGCCCGGTTTGTTCTACTAGGTTCATTGTTCCACAACGTTTGCATTTGAAAGCTCCTTGTAGAACCATTGGTCGTACTGGTGTGGCTCTAACTACAATGCCTTCAACCATGATTAACTTTGACATTTGTCTTGAGCCAAGTTTTCTTAGAACCTCTTTGCCTAGAAGCTGAACAATTCTTACATTGATTTTTTCTATTTTCTCAGCGTATTCAGAATCTTCTATGCGGAGTTGTTCGTAGGCTCCTTTTCCCGCATGCTGCAAGTATTCTTCAGGCTTGTTGAGCAATTGTTCAGCTAGTGCCTGATCGAACCCATAAAGTTCTTCGAAATCAATTACTATTGAGTTCTTTCCAGAGATGGCTAACTGTGCTATTCTCTGTCGATATTTTTCTTTTTTGAAGAACTCTTGGAAAAGTTGTTGTGGATCTACCATTAATTGGTCGTTAGCCATCTTACTTTTCTCCTTCGGTTTCTATTATTTCAGTTTTCCATTGCGAGATTATTTTGACGAGTTGTTCGAAGAGGATTTTTTCTTCGCTTGTAAGTTTCTTTAAAATCTGATCGGTTTGTGTGGGGGCAGAGGATAAAGCCACTATTTTTTTTAACCGTGAATTTACAATGTCGCGTGCTAAATGTTTTGCTTTATTGTATTCTTGATATTTTTCGGTTTCTTTTGATGCCTGATCTTTCAAATCGAAAATAAACCTACGGAGTTTTGGGTAAAAATCATCTGGTAGTTCAGAAATTTGCCCTGGAATTTGTACGCCTTCTTTCCACTGCACCTTAAACAGTTTTGTGGCATCCAAAACATCGTCTTCTCGGAAATGAACCATTCCCGAACTCGCTAATTGTTTTGCCACCCAGAAATAAACTTCATATTCATTTCCTTCATCAAAAGGGCCAACCGTTAATCCCGCAAGCTTAATCTCAGGACAATTCCTATTAGCAACAATCTTGACCAGTGAATTTTCATAACGGAAGTCTAAGGTACAGATTTTTGCTGCCAAGTTACTTTTTCCCTTCCCAAACCCGATTGTTTTCCCTTTTGTGGGGTTCAACAGATATAGCAAGACTGGTTTTAAGGGTTTGCATAAAACGGAAAAGATTGTTTATGGCCATAGTCCCAGCGTTTTTATGGCGTTAGCTACTCTTCCCACACCCAGCATTAAGGCCCCTGTGCGCATGTCACTCTCCTCCTTCTCAGCAATGCCAACCACATCGGTAAATGCTTTGGTCATTTTGGCTTCAAGCCTCCTGTTTACCTTCTCAAGCGGCCACTGCTCACGCGTCAAGTTTTGTACCCATTCAAAGTAACTTACAGTAACTCCGCCACTGTTGGCAAGGATGTCTGGGATGAGGCAGATTTCTTTTTCATATAACACCTTGTCCGCGTCAGGTGTGGTTGGTCCGTTTGCTGCTTCAGCAACCATCTTTGCTTTGATTTTGTCAGCGTTTTTGATGGTGATTTGATTCTCTAAAGCTGCAGGAATAAGCACGTCACATTGCATTTCTAGCAGTTCTTCGTTAGTTATGTTTTTGCAGCCTTTGTAGTTCTGGATAGAGTTAGCTTTTTCTTTATGGGTTAAAACGTCTGGAATGTTTAATCCATCTTGGCAGTAGATTCCTCCTGTTGAATCGCTGACAGCTATTACTTTGGCGCCTATTTCTTGGGCTGCAACTGCAGCGTTATAGCCGACGTTGCCGAAGCCTTGGATTGCTATGCTGGCGTTTTTGAGTTTTACGCTGTTGTTTTCTGCGGCTTGTTTTACGCAGTGGATGACGCCTCTGCCAGTGGCTTCGGTTCTGCCCCATGAACCGCCGATTTCAACAGGTTTGCCAGTGACGCTTTCGGGTATGCTGTAGCCTTTCAGTTGGCTGTAGGTGTCCATTATCCACGCCATGGTTTGTGCGTCAGTGTACATGTCTGGCGCGGGAATATCGCGTTGGGGTCCGAGGTACTCAAAGATTAGGCTGACGTATCTTCTGGTTAATCGTTCAAGCTCGTGTTTGCTCATTTTCTTAGTGTCAACGCATATGCCGCCTTTTGCTCCTCCAAAGGGTATGTCGGCGATGGCGCATTTCCAAGTCATTAGCATAGCCAACGCTGTTACTTCGTCAAGGGTGATGTTTGGGTAGTAGCGGATTCCGCCTTTGAATGGCCCACGTGCATCCCAATGTTGGACTCTTAAGCCGTTGAATACGCCAACGGAACCGTTGTCCATGCGGATGTCGATGCTGACGCTGATGGAGCGTTTTGGTGAGCTGAGCATTTTATGCATCCCGGCATCTAACTGTAACTTTTTACATGCAAGTTTGAGTTGAGAGAGAGCGACCGATAATCCAGTATGTTCTTCTGACATAACAAGGCCTTCTGAATTAAAAGTAATTGGGGTTGGCTAGATAAGAATTGCCGTCGCGTATTTTGTGGGTTTGGTTGATGCTTTTGTATACAGAGTTCGTGTTTAATTTTTGTTAAGACTTTTGATCCAAATAAGGTGCCTCTGCACTTTTGCTTTCTCGGTCAAATTTGTGCTCAAAATATAGTTCAACATACTTTAATATAGACTGAAATTTGTACATTCTGACATAAAAATTCTGATTTTCAATATATTTTAAGTTAAAATTATTGATGTTACGACAAGCTGTTTTGACATTATTTTGATGGTTTACTTGATGCTTCTTTATCTCTAAAAATTTCCAGAAAGCCCTTCATTTTCCAATAAGTATCTAAGAATTCTAAGCCACGGGGTGTGGCAAAATAGAGGTTTTGTTCATCTGTGGTGAGTTTTCTTGTTAATCCATAATTACTGAGTGCTTCTAAGATAGATCTGAGGCGGTCGACTGGGACGCCTACACCGTAGGAGAGGCGGGTGATTTTTCCACCTTCGGGGTAGCGTATGAGCACCTCTAAAACTTGTGCATAAAGGTCGGTTTTGGAACGCTTAGTTTCTCGGTCCCTCATTTGTAATGTTCTCCAGGGGTTTTCTTAGAATGGCGGGTTAGGTAGAATAGTGACCTTTTTTGGAGGTTCGCTTATAACCGCACCGAAGTCAATCTTAAGCTCATTTGTATACGTCACTTGCTCTGCAGCTGAACCCTGCTCCAACTTTACTGTGTCCGCGAAAATGCGTCCTACCCTGCACATCGGTCCGATTACAACTTCAGTCGCATAAATGTCGTCAACTCTGGCCATCCCTCCCGCAATAGCCCATTTTGTCGCCCAATTCATTCCCCATCCGACATAGCTTAAGTCCGCACTTTTGCCAACTTCCACTCTTTCTCCGATCAGAAATCCTTCACATCGGCTTCCGCTACGCACCGTTAACTGTTTAGCTTTGAGCCCCAAGTCGGTCTCTATTTTACCGCTAATATCCGCTTCTTCACGGGCAATTATCTTGTTTGCCTCTAATTTGCCGCTGATTCTAAGAGTGTTCGTTTCTAGTGTGCCCTCGATTTCTGTATTTCCGTAACCTTCAACCCTGTCTGAAAACAATGAACCAGAAACTTCCAATTTCCCACCGATTTCAACACGTTGCGCATGACAATCGCCTTGTATTTCTATGGAGCCACCAGCTTCGATAAAGTCGCAGGTGAGGTTACCGTCTACTTCGAGTTTACCATAAGTTGAGACTCGGTGTCCCTTGCAGTTAGCAGGCAAAAAGCCCTTACCATAAACTAGTAGTTCGCCAAATTCAAGTTGTTGTTTGCTGCTGAATTTTCCCCCGACTGTTATGTTGCCTGAGATAGAGCCTCCTCCAAACTCAGCTTCGCCGCCAACGCGCAAGTCGCCCAGTTTGACCATGCCAGAAGCATTTACTTTGCCGCCTACATCAACGCTGGAGGCTTCAAACGCGTTCTGGATATCAGCTCGCCCGCCTACCCTTATCCGATTGCAGATTATAGCGCCAGCAAAAATTTTTCCGCCTACATCAATGTCTTGAGCATTAATTATGCCTTGTACCTCTATTGAGTGTCCTACATCGAGCCTTTTGTGAACCGTAAGGTTACCGTTTACTTCAAGTCTTCCGCGATGACATTCCAGTGAATCACATTCTAAGTCCCCGCTTATTTTAGCACTGCTTTCGAAAAACACGCCTTTGGTTACAACTATAGTTTTGCCGTTTTCAGCTTGGATTCTTGCGTCGTGGCCTACTTTTAGTTCTCCCTCAACTTTGTCAAGGGTTGCGATCTGTCCGCTTGGAATCCGTAAATCTGACATGGTTTTTAGTACAACTCCTGTGCTTTTAAGGGTGATTCACTTTGCGTTACTACAACCACGCCATTTCACTCCGCTCTTAGGGCTTTTTTCGCAACCAAGTACCCTACGATGGTGAACGCCAAAGCAAAGATTACCAGATATAGCATGTCCCAAGCGAAAGTAGCAAATTGACCGCTTGATAGTGTGCTATTAATTATTAGTAGTCTTGCTGCATCGTTAGCTTTAGAGATGGGGTTGACTTGAGCTACGGTTTTCATCCAGTCTGGAAACGATGCTGTTGGGAACATGGCGTTGCTGAGGAATACTACTGGGAACGCTATGAAATTGATTATCGCCACAAGGGAATCAACGGTTCTTACTGAGAATGCCACAGCGGTGAATATGCAGCAGAAACCAAATGCTAACAACGAAATAGTAGCGAAAACTCCAAGCAAGCCTAAGACGCCAAAGCCCTGCGCTAACTCCAAGCCGCTAGGAATAACCAAAGCTACAATAAACGCTAACACCGCGATAACCATGGCTTTAACAAAGTTCTGCATTACGCCTGAGAAGAATATCGATGCTCTGCTAATTGGCTCCGTTAAGAGCGTGTTTAGATACCCAAGTTGTCTGTCAAGCACTATGTCTATGCCGCCGTAAGCCATGTTGATCACGACTATGAGCCCTATGATGCCTATTGTTAGGAAAGTTATGTAGTTTGGGGCACCGCTGAAAGTTTGCGTTAGAATAGTGGAGCGGACTTGCTGGAGCATTTCCGGCGAGAGTGAGACGCCGCTGATTTGGGAAGGTATCATGTTAGTTGGGTTAAACGAGCTTCCGAAAAGTGCCAGCCAGAAAATGGCCGTGAAGAGTCCTGGCATAATTGCTGCTGGGTTTCTTATCCATTTCTTAAGTGAGCGTGCTGTTAAGGTTAAGGTGTCATTGAACATTTTACTTCAGCCTCTCAATCAGCACATGTTGTCCAAAACCGTCGCCATTTGTTGACCCATCGCGCATGGTGTTGCCTGTAATTTGCAGGAACACTTGGTCTAGTGTCGGTTTTGTCAAGTTAATGTCGGATATTTTGAGTCCTTTCTTGGTTACGGCTTCAACTATTGCTGGTAGTGCGGTTTCGGTTCGTGCAAGTTTTATATTGTAAGTGTCGTTTTCTTTTGTAACTGTGGTCACGTCTTGGAGTTTGCTCAGTGGCTCCGACATATCAGCGCCATCAATCAGTTTCAAAGTTAGAATGGTTGCTCCAAGTTTGCCTTTAAGCTCCGAGGGTGAACCTGACAGTTTGATTTCTCCATTGTCAATTATGGCAATTCTTCGGCAAAGCGAATCTGCCTCTTCTAGGTAATGAGTTGTCATAAAAACGGTGATTCCATCCTTCCGGTTTAGTTCTTCAATGTATGCCCACATTTTCTGCCTGGTTTGAATATCTAAACCCAAAGTGGGTTCATCTAAAAACAGGATTTTTGGGTCATGAATCAACCCCATCGCTAGTTGTAATCGCCTGCGCATGCCGCCTGAATATGTTTTAACTTGCCTCTGGGCAGCACTTTCAAGCTCTAAAAGTTTCAGCAAATCCTGCGCCTTATTGTGCGCTAAAGCGTTTGGAACATGGTGAAGCTTAGCTGCAAGAAGCAGGTTTTCAATGCCTTTTAGCTCATCGTCTGCAGTAAGTTCCTGAGGTACTATTCCTATCGCTTTGCGGACTTCTGCAGGGTTTTTACCCACCTCATAACCTGCTACTGTCGCTTTTCCAGAGGTTATGGCTGCTAGTGTTGTTAGCATTTTTATGGTTGTGGTTTTTCCAGCGCCGTTGGGACCAAGAAACCCAAATAGTTCTCCTTCTTCAACCGAAAAAGAAATGTCGTCCACAGCTTTTACCGATTTCTTATATATTTTGGTGAGTTTTTCAGCCTCGATTATCATATTTTTCATTCAATTCACATCTTTCTTTGTAAATCATCTAAATGCAATAAATAGTCAGTTCACAGTTGGTAATCACAATACGTACTCACAATAAGTTAGCAAGAAAACAACAATTCGCAAGAAAGATAGAATACGGAAAAAACTATAATTTTTCTATATATTCTTCAAAATGTTTTCTATCCCTCAAACATTGAGGGCAGACGCAACTAAAAGGTTGATCTTTTGTGGCGCATAACTCATTGTATTTGCACTCTGAACATGGAAAGTTTTTTCCACATCGGATGCATGTTTGAGAAAAAACGACTTCAGTGTTTAGTATAGAAGCGACTGTGTCAATTACTTTTTCAATATTGTTATAATTTTTGATGGAATAGAGGCTTTGCTCCCGGTTATAGTCTAAGCCTAAGCGTATCAAGAGCATAAATTTTTCTTTTTCAACCCTTGGAAGCTTGAAACCTTTTGGATTCAAAACAATAACCAATGTTTACATTCCTCTAGTACCTGTTCATTTTAACTAGGAAATCAACCTCTTCAGGTGTAAGCTTAAGCCAAGAAATCAATGCGCTTGACTTTTGCTTTTGCAGCATAGATTTTATGAATGGCACAAATTCATGTTTAGCTATTGAAATGGAAACATGACATTGAGCCCCAATTTTTCCGCAAATGCCGTTAAGCATTGTTCTTTTGCCTTTAGTCAAAAACAATGTAATGATCCTAATCGGCGGCGAAATAAATTCAAAGGGCTTATACGATTCAGGGGCGACTGCGGCTGCTTTTGACAAATCATTGAAAAAGTACTTTAGAAGATGCCAATACTCTGTTCCAATTCGTCCTCGGAAAAGGTCTGCTTGAGAAATATAATCGTAGGCGACTGCAAGTTCATCTGGGTTAGTGTATCGTCTGGGAAGGTTGTCGCTTATCGACATTAAAAACTCATCATAGTCAACGTTTGAGCGGAAAAGTAACGATGAAGCCTCATCAACTGATTTTGCACTGAAAAAGCCTCTAAGTGTTTCGTCCATGCTGATGTCTTTATTTCTTGGAGCCAACGCCATTGTGTCCTGCAGTGTTAAGACCTGATTTTCTTCGCTTAGACTTTGCAGATCGTTTATTGCTGAGCGGACGTCGCCTTTGCTATTTTGAGCTATGTGTTCAAGAGCTTCAAAATCTGCCTTCACATGCTCAAGCAGACAAATCTTTTGCAGTAATGTTATAACGAGCGGTAGTCGGATTTGGTGAAAACGAATCAGCAAACAAACTTTCTTTAAAGGTCTTAACTTGTCTACGTCAGGATCGTTTGCTGCCATTATAACCGGGACTCTTGATTTTTCAACAATGTCTATAATGGCGCTTACTCCACCCCTGTCCTCGTTCCCTGCAATACCATCAACCTCGTCGAGAAAGAGGAGGTTGCCTTTGCTTTCAGCAGTAAAAGTGTCAAGTGCCAAATAGGAAGTGGCTGGTTTAGCAATCTCATTAACAGCTTTTTCTGATCTTGTGTCGCTGGCGTTCATTTCAATGATTGTAAAGCCGAACTCTTTTGCGGCAGCATTAACCATCGCTGTCTTGCCAACGCCGGGTGAACCATAAAGTAAGACTGCTTTCTTGGTTTTGCGCTTGTTTTTTAGCCATTCGATGAAGGTAGCTTTAGCTTCTTCGTTTCCAACGATGTCTTCTATTTTTTTTGGGCGGTACTTTTCCACCCACAGAAGATCATTTCTCAATAAGTTTCCCCTAGGACTTTACCGAATTTTCCAAATTGAGCAAGCAGAGCACTCAACTGGATGTCACTGTTCGCGCCTTGTGTTAAGCGGTAATCATATTCGCCGATTACGTTTGACAGATCTGCTTTTTGTTCAGGTGTAAGGTCAGACATTTTAAAGATTTCCCGTTGGATTTGACGAATTATTTCGGTGCCTGAAAAGCCAAAAGACCCCATTATTTCATACATTGTCTTCCTTGATTCCATGAACTCGCCAAAAAGTGCCTTTCTAATCATTTTTTGAACCTGCATTGGGCTAGCTTCCCCGATAACAAGTGAGATTGTTTTTTCATCTATTTCTCCTCCTTCCTTGTAGGCTGACGCTGTCTGCAAAGCATTTATTGCGTGTCTAAGGTCGCCCTCAGAGAAATCTACTATTCTCTCAGCTGCTTCAGGTAAAAGTTTAACTTTTTCTTTTTTGGCGATGCACTGCAGTTGTTCTTTCATCGCTTGTTTGTCGAGCCTTGAAAACCTGAATATGGCGCATCGGCTTTGGATGGGTTCAATTATTTTGCTTGATTGGTTACAAATTAGAATAAATCTGGATGTGCGGGAGCTTGTTTCCATAATTCTTCTTAGCGCTGTCTGAGCAGGACCAGTCATTTGGTCGCATTCATCAAGAATAATTAGTGCAAACGGGATATCTCCAAAACCTGCACGGCTATAACGCGAGAAATCCTTAACTCTTTCACGCACTGTGTCAATGCCTCTTTCATCGGAAGCATTAAGCTCAAGGGTGAAGTTTTTCCAGTTTGGACCAAAAAGTTCATGAGCAATACATAAAGCAAGCGTAGTTTTTCCAGTTCCCGGTATCCCCGCGAACATAAGATGAGGCATCGTTTTGGGATTTCTCATAAAAGCTTTAAGACTTTCGACGATATCATGTAAATCTACAACTTCATTCAGGTTTTTCGGACGGTATTTCTCAACCCACATAAGTGCTTCTTCATTAACAGCCATTAAGATAACCTTCAACAATAAATTATACAGTAAAGTGGTTTAATTAAAGAATTTAACTTTTCCCTAGCGACTTACTCTAATCTAACAGAACCGTGAATTCTACATTACTAGCCTATTTTGCTTCCTTCCAAAATATCCTTCTCTGGTTGAAGCACGGTAACGTTTCCTTCGCTGTCCTCGGCCGCTAAAACCATACATTGTGATTCCACTCCAGCTAACATGCGTCTTTGAAGGTTCAATAGAAAAACACATTTTTTCCCTACCAACTCCTCAGGCTGATAATACTTAAGTAGACCTGCAACCGCCTGCCGTTTTTCCAAGCCAAAATCAACCATTATTTTGATGAGTTTTTTCGAATTAGGAATTGGAATTGCTTCAACTATTTTTCCAATGCGCAAATCAAGTTTTTGAAATTCATCGAATGTTACTTCTTCAGCCAAATGTTTTCACGCTCTAGCGATAGTTTAGTTTTCAGTGATATTTACTTTGCTTTCAAGTGTAAGCCTGATTCTTTCTTTTGTGGCTAAATTATGAGCTTGAAACAGCGGTTCGGGAATACGATTTTTGGCACAGTGCTTAACGATTTTTATTGCTGTTTCAAGGGAAACCATGTGGCCAATACTTACGAAAACAGGCTTGGTGTTTTGCTTTGTAGTTACTACCGCACCGATAATTTCGTCTTTATCAACCAGAAAAGTCTCCCCGTCACGCTCAATTTGTATACCAATCAATCTGCTTTTTGCAGCTCCAATAGTCGGCTTGTCTAAAGCCAGCCCAAGATGGCTTGCAAATCCACACCTGTAGGGATGGGCAAGTCCATGTGCATCAACCAGAAACATGTCAGATTGAACTTTGAGTTTTTTTATTGCCGCTATCGTCGGTGGAATTTCTCTAAACGAAAGCAAAGTAGGAATGCACGGAATTTTAACTTGACAAGTTGCAACCTGAGTTTCCAAAAGCCCCAAAGAATCAAAATCTAAAACAACTACAGCACTAACACCTAATTGTCCTACATAAGAAACATCGACGCCTGCCACAGTTTTTATTTTTGACGATAGTCTATCTTCTAAAATAATTTTTTGCGATAAACACTGTTGCGTTCTGTGAGCTTTTTTTGCAGAAAAAACCTTCATTAGCTTAAACGGTTCACTCAAATCTTAGCCTTTTTCGATTTTCGTTTAGGGGTTCGTATTGCTGGGTCAAACTTTTTTAAGTAATCTTCAAGAGATTTTCTGCGAACTTCAACTGTGACATCGCCGCGCGTCGACTCTATTATTCTTCTTGCTGTATCTGATTTGTGTCTAAGTCCTGGGACAAACATGTAGGCCTCGTCAAGAGCCAAGAGTTGGATAAATATCTGATCCATAATTTCTAAGCATTCTTCGCCTTTTCTTACTTCACCTTCACGCAAATCATCTAGCGCTAGGCGTCTGTATTCGCCAATAACGTCTGCTAAACCAAGAACGTAATCAACCGAAGGCACGCCTACTTCAGCAGGCGTTATAAAACGTGATTCTTTGATAAGTGTTAAAAATATTCGTGCTTCAGAGTGTTCCTGAAGTGCTGCACTAAACATGCCACCATAAATAATCTCGGGATATTGTTTAGCTAAATCTTGAAGATTCGAAATTTTTTCTTTAGCATTTTCTATAAGCTCTTCAGCGTCAGCATATTTCTTTTGGTGAATTAGAAGTATTGCTTGTTTTGAAAGGCTTGTTGCTTTCCGCATGCTTTCATGAGCTTGTTCACGTACATCATTTTTCTGCATAAGGTCGTTTTTAATTTTTTGAAGGACAGTTTCTAGGGCGGACAAAAATTCACCAAATTATTAAATGAATTAAAGATACTTATTTCAATTTCCCAAAAAAACTTGGCTACGTTTTCTTATTTTAATTCGGAAGTCAATTTTCTATGAAAGGCTTGGTATCTTCTAATGAAAGCTAACTTTAACGAATGCTGAATCTAATATTTTAAATGGAAGTATACTGTCCTCTGCTGTTTCTTTAGGCAAACAGAATAGATACTTGCCATCTTTTTTTTGAATAAGCGTACTTTTCCTTCACTTACAACTTTAGCAACTGCATGATTGGTAATCAAGCACATAAGGGAAAAAAATAACTATTTACGTTTAACCGAAGACTGAATTGCCCAAGAAAAATACTAACTATTGCCAACTTGAATAGGCTTTTCCAATCTGCTTAACAAAACCACTCTGCTTTCTGGCGCTTCATTAATTATCTTATACCCAGTTTTCTCGGATAACTGGAGAGCAAAATCCTTCACTTCCGTATGCATTGGCATACGTTCAAAACCTAAACGTAAGTTTGAAAAACCAATGTGCATGTATGCCTTGGTTTCTATGTAGGTAGGATTCGCTTTCTCAATAAGTTTAGCATATTGATCTACATGTTCCATGTTGTGTTCTTTTACAAGCGTCGTTCGAACTACTGTTGGGCAACGGAAACTCTGCAATAAACATAGTGTCTCGTTTAATTTTGCCCAAGCGCCGGGAAAGTGAGGACGGCAAACCTGCTTGTACACTTGATCGTTGGGGGCGCACACGGAGATATAAAGTTGGGTAGGTTCTTTGCTAAGTCTTGAAAGTTTGGAGGGTAAGGTGCCGTTAGAAACAAGAAAAGTCGTTAAACCTTTTCTGGAAAATGTTTGAATTAACTCTCCTAAGGGTTCATAGATTGTCGGTTCGCCTGTTAGACTTATGGCAACCTGCTTTGGAATTAGGGCTTCTTGGAATTTACGCCAGTTGGTTTTTGGGTTTCCTTTGTAACCGGTTAAAATTTTTTCTTGGGCTTTGAAGCAGCCTTCCACAATTTCTTCTGGCGAGTCAATTTTTGGAATTTTCAGCTCGTCCCAAGTCACTTGTAAGTCTCCGCTTTGAGCTCTCCAGCAAAACAAGCATTCTTGCGTACAATAATACAGAGACGGTGACATTTGGATACATCTATGCGATTTTATTCCGTAAAATTTTTGTTTATAGCAGGCTCTATCATTTACTATAGATTCGTAGAGCCACTTGCACCTTTTAACCGCAGAATGATTGCCTACTAAATGGTATTTTTGTTTCTTTAAAGCTCCCGAAAGCACAGTTGCAGTGGTTTTTTCCAAGGGTTCACCGAACTTGTTAACCAAGGAAACCCGATCATTTAAAAACTGTGTGGTATAATGATTGTTTTAATGGGAATAATGTTTATTCTAACCCGTTTAAGTCAATTTGTGTCTTTATGCAACGATTAAATGGCAAAGTTTAAAATCATCTCTTAGTTAAATCATGAGTCATTACGGAAAAGGATAGGAATAAATCGGGAGAGCAGAGCGGTTTGAATAATAAAATAGTTACGATCATTCTCTTAGTTATGATGTCATTAGCTATGATGTATATGCCATCAAAACTAGCCTCTGGTCAATACAATCAGGTATCAATTTTGCAGGTTCAACCTGCAGGTCAAACTCTTAATAACGGATCAAGCACATTGACCGGACCCGTAGGCTATGCGTTGAATCTTCAAGGGACAATTTACACTTCTAATAGTAGCTATGACGTAATATTTGCCAACCAAGTTGTCGCTAGCGGCACATCTGAGGGATACTACGTAAACGCGAATTTCAGTGTGCCTGCAGTTCCAACTGGCACTTATGCACTAAGGCTCAGAGACGTCGTGCTTAACACAAATTCAACTGAAGATGACTTTCAAGTTACAACATCCTACATCTTAAATGCCCTCCCTTCACAAGTTCAAGAAGGCAGTAGCGTAGTGATCAATGTAGGTGTTACTGGCGGTGCTCCTAGCACCCCCTATTATGCTAATGTTTCTGTCGTGCTTCCAAGCCCGCTCACCACACAATACTCACAAATAGTATCATTAGGAACAACCAATCAAGCTGGAAGTGCAAGTGCTCAAGTTACTTATCCGGGAAGTGCCTTCCTACCAAGCGGTTCGGTTACCGATTATTCGGGCACATACTCCCTCAACTTTAATCAGTCGTTGGCCCAAAGCCAATTTTCAGTAGGTTTTCTCGATTCATCAACATACCATAGAGGTCAAACAGTTACAATACGAGCGGTAGGCTATTCATCGGGTGAAACCGCGACTTTGAGCGTTACCGGCACCTCAGGTGGTGCCAATCTCGATTCTGAGACGGTAACAGCTGGAACCGATGGCGTTATTAGTAAAGCATGGGTAGTTCCATCCAACGCTGCAGTTGGAAGTTATAAGGTAACAATAACTCCTCAAGGTACCGCGAAGGGAATAGAAGATTCACAGACTTTTTCAATTAATGGATACGCTATTCAAGTTAAAACAGTAAACTTGGCTGGTGATGTGGTTCCGCAGATACAAGTTCAAGCCATTGATGGACCAACCAATACACCATATAATAGCACAAGTGCAGCAAACGGCATCGCAAGTCTAAACCTTGAATCAGGAACCGATGTTTTGAACGCATTTAAAAACGGCGTTAACATTGGAACAACCAACATAACAGTTACCGGCAATGCAACGTTCACTTTTCAATGCCAATTAACCAATCTCAAGATTGAAGTCCAGAACCAAAACAGCATTGCAATGCCATTCGTTGACTTAGCCATTACATATCAATTTCAACCAGCAGCTGGAGGTTCCCAAACTGGAAGTGCTTCCGGGCAGACAGATTCCACGGGCGTCTTCATCTTAAACTCTACTCTAACGGGAGTAAGTTACACAATAAACGCTTCATTATATGACAAAGTTTTCAATTCAGGTAACAACACATTTAACAATATTCCAGCACAACCAATTACAACCGTAGTCATAACTTGTCCAAACGAAACTGTGTCTCTTAATGTAGTCGGTTACAACCAAGAAGCAGTCCCTAATGCACGAATAGAACTAGTTGAATTAACAAATGGCATATTCTACGCAGCAACAACAGATACTTCAGGCTCAGTAACAAGCCAAGTTAGCTTTGGAATGTATCGAGCAAGATTCTACAAAGATAATATTCTAATTAACCAAACAGACATCTCAGTGTTCAGTAACACTCAAACGCGAGTAGTTTGCAGTCTTTACGGAATTCAAGTTTCAGTACGAGTTGTTGACTTTTTCGGTAGCCCAATTTCAAACGCTAACGTGACATTAAATGGGCCAGCAACAGAGCGGTTCTCTGCTATGACTAAAAGTGATGGAACTGCAACCTTCAGTAATGTTGTTGGCGGCGATATGCAAGTAGTAGCTTTTGCTTCAAGCGGACAAAATGATTATCAAGCCTTAACGCTAACCGTCGATCAGCCAACCACAGTTCAACTAAAAATCGATAGATACGTTGCTCTTGGGTCTCTTTTGATTCCTGTAAGTTCATTGATTGCTGTTCTGGTCATTTTGATGGGCATAATCTTGTTGGTCATTGTGGAAGTCTATATGCGAAAAAGAAGTAAACATACTTCTGGAAGCTAAGAAATGCAATTTCCCCCTTATTAGGAAAAAAGTTTATATTGTTATCAATGAACATAGAGAAAATACAAGGACAAACAACTAAGATTTTGATTTGACACTTGAGGTGTATCTATTGGATCAATCAAAAGCTTGCTCTCCAAACTGCAGCTCTTTTAAATGCGCCCAAAACAATGTTTTCTACCGTAGAGACTCTATAGGGTGTAGATTAACAGAGGAAAAGTGCGACATTGCCAACTGCACATATTCAATGTGCATGAAACGACGATTGCTACCTGGAGGAGTTTGCGGTGAAACAGTCAAACGCAAAACTGTTGAAAAAGACGTTGACGACGATTTATTAGGTGAATCGATAAGGATTAAAGGTAAAGCACTGCGGAAACTCGGAGACAAGGAAATCTATTAAAAAATTGGTTTGAAAAAATCAAAAATAAGTTACTCGTAAAAGAATAACGAGTATCCCTTTCTTATTTTGATTGAACACGTTTTACTACTGGCGGCTTAACTTTCTTTAGAATCCTATAACCGCAAATGATACATTTTGTTTCTCCGCCGCGTAGCTCTAGTTCTTCAGATGGCACTCTTGCCCCGCATCTCATGCATTCGTAAACAATTCCTGACTTTTCCATTAGAAACGCCTCTTCCTACAAAGAAAAGTATTTTGCTTTTAAACATTTCCAATACTTACCCATTTAATGAGGATATGTTAGTTGACTAAACGCTTTCGCGAAAAGCTTTCAATGTCCCTTGATCCTGAAGAGTTAGCTAAAGTATACGCTTCCTTTGACATAGTTGGCGATATTGCAATTATTAAAACTCCAAACAACGACAATGTTAACGCAAAAACTGTAGCTACCCAAATAATGGCTACGCACAGGGGGGTAAAAACAGTTCTTTTACAAACTAGCCCTGTCTTAGGCAATTTTAGAATCCGAAAACTAAACCTGTTGATTGGGGAAAATAAAACAAATACTATATACAAAGAAAGTGGCTGCGTTTTTGTAGTTGATGTGGAGAAATGTTATTTTTCACCTCGGCTTTTGAATGAACGATCAAGGATTGCACGCTTGGTTTCGTCGGGCGAGACAATTGTTAACATGTTTGCAGGTGTAGGGTGTTTCAGTATAATAATCGCCAAGAACGTAAATCAAGCTAAGGTTTTTTCAATTGACATTAATCCAGTAGCGGTTCAATGTATGAGTGAGAACATTAGAATTAACAGAGTTTTCGGTAAAGTGATTCCTTTGCTCGGCGACTCAAAGGAAATAATCCAATCCCAAATGACTGGTATGGCTGACCGTGTTTTGATGCCTCTACCTGAAAAAGCTCTCGAATATTTGCCTTATGCACTTTCTGCACTTAAAAAAGAAGGAGGTTGGATCCACTACTACGATTTCCAACACGCGATTGGACTGGAAAATCCAGTCGAAAAAACCAAGAGGAAGGTCGCAGATCAGCTTGATAACAAAGGCGTAGCTTATACTTTTGCTTTTTCACGCGTAGTGCGTAGTACAGGTCCTAACTGGTACCAGACCGTTTTAGATATACATGTTAATTCGATGCCAAGTAAGTTTTAATAACTCAGCCTTTAACTAATTAATCCGTGAAAAATAATGAAGCGGAAATTGATGGAAATTTTAGCTTGCCCAATTGATAAGTATCACCCTCTTGAACTACATGTTTTTGAAGAAAAAGACGAAATAACGGAGGGCTTAATCGTATGCCCGAAATGTTTACGTTGGTATCCAATAAGAGATGAAATTCCAGAAATGCTACCTGATGAATTGCGAAAGGAAGCAGATGATCTGCCATTTTTGAAGAAATGGAAGGCAAAAGTTCCAGAAAAAATAGTGACTGAAGGAAAACCTTTCAACCTAAAATAGTCTCTATTTTTCTAAGCTGATTGCTCTATTTTTAGCTGAAGATTGCATTGCTGCTTGAGCAACTTCTAATGCTTTTAAACCGTCTTCTCCAGTTATGAGTGGCTTTTTCTTTTCCTGTATGCATTCTGCAAAATGTTGAAGTTCACATTTTAGTGGTTCTTGGAATGGATATCTAGGTTGTACGCTTTCTTTTTGCTGCTCAATCCATAGATCTTGAGTTATGTAATCTAATCTCATTATGGCTTCTGATCCTGTGACGGTTAGTGTTCTTGTTTTGTAGGGTGTTAGCCAGTTAGATTCAATGAAAGCGCTTTCTCCACTTTTGTATGTTAGCATTATGTGTGCGTAATCCTCGAATTTTCGGTGCTTCATGTTTCCCATTTTTGCGTAAACGGTAATTGGGTCTTGTTTGGATATGAACCGCATAACGTCTATGTCGTGAATTGCTGTGTCTTTTACTACTCCAACGTCTCCAATTCGTTCAGGCCACTGGGAAACACGTTTTGCGTTTGCACATACTAACTGACCGATTTTTTTGCTTTCTACTGCGTCTCGAATACTTTGTAATCCAGGTATAAACCTCATCAAGAAACCGACAGTTAATACAAGACCATTCTGTTCTGCGGTTTCACAGAGTTTTTGAGCCTGCTTTGTGTTTGTGGCCATGGGTTTTTCAACCAGAACATGTTTTCCTGCTCTAAGTCCTTTGAGCGCTTCCTTGGCGAGAACCGTTGACCAAGTGCACACGCTT
Source organism: Candidatus Bathyarchaeota archaeon (assembly GCA_963833575.1). Taxonomy (GTDB): domain Archaea; phylum Thermoproteota; class Bathyarchaeia; order Bathyarchaeales; family Bathycorpusculaceae; genus Bathycorpusculum. Next base: position 857,067 of record CAWHXY010000004.1, read on the forward strand.
ATGGCTTCTATTTCTTTATTTTTCAGCATTCGAGCACTATTAGTATATGCTTTTACGCCAAACTGGCCAGCGACAGTTTTGGCTCTTTCTGAATCAACATCACAAATAGCAACTAATTCAGTTCCGGGCAGTTCCTTGTATACTCTTGCGTGATTTTTCCCCCAAAAACCTGTACCAATAACTGCTACTCCGAGTTTCTTCAATGCTGCTCTTTACCTCTTCCCAATCCACGATATATGAAGCCTTCTGCTTCCACTTTTTTTGGCTCAAACGCACCTGCTAAATCTACAAGAACGGAAGGTGTTTTCGTTAATGCTTTAAGCTTCTTGAGGTTTAAGTTTCTAAACTGGTCTTCTGCTGTGACTATTACTATACAATCGGTGCCTTCAACCGCCTCATTGAGGTTAGTTTTTACCACTCCTAGATCCAACACATCTTTTTTTGATAAGGGATCATAAAGGCTGGGTTTAGCGCCCTTTAACTGCAACATTTTAACAAAAACGCCAGTTGTCTCATTGGCTGTGCCTAAAATGGCAACTCTTGCTCTCCTCAACGTTTTATTACAGCTTCGCAGGGCATCTTGTGTTAAATTAACTGCATGTTTAACCATATCTTCGTTTATCTGCCTAGCCAATGCTGGAAGTCTAAGCTTAACGCTAATATTGTCTGCACCGTCTAATAGCAGATACGCTTCGTTTCTGTTCCCTTGATCAATAGTTGTGGGTAAAAAACTCGCATCATTAAAATCTAGAAACTTTAGAACTTCAAAATAGTCGATGCAGGCGCTTTCACAGAAAACCGCCAGCTCATTGGCTAACGCGGTGTTTGTATCCTGTTTTGCAATTGCAAAAAGGGTTGCTATTTCCGCAGTTTTTACATCGCTTACTTGCTTTACTTTCTTAGCTATTGTCTCTAGAACATTTGTTGCGGAATCTATATTGCTTTTTCCGATTGGAGCGATCTTAAACTCCATGTTGACCAATTGCTTTGGATTTTGCATCGGAACATAAGCTAAATCGACTTCTTGTCCAATCTTCAGACCGGATGTGTTCTCTATTGTTTGTTTTACTATGTCTTCGTTAAACCCGAAGCCTGCAACATTAGAGATGACAACTAACATGCCACTGTGAATTGCCGATGCAACTTGTTTGCAAGCGTTCACTGCTTCCGTGTAATCAATTTTTTTCTGGTCGTCAATTTTTGCGCCTGTAGTAATAATTATTATGTCGCTTTGTGAAACCATTTTTTTTAATTCGCTTGTTACGTTTAATTTTCCTGAATTGATTAGGCCTCTTAGTTTGTTTTCAGCTTCTTGTCCCGCGAAAGGTGCTTTACCTTTTGCAACTTTTTTTATTACGCTTAACTCGGCGTCTGAACATGCAACTTTGAAGCCTGCATGAGCAAACTCAATAGCTAGCCAGATTCCTCTTTGCCTGCATCCAATAACACCTATCGTATATTTTGAACGTTTTTCAGCACTGTCAACGTCTTCTGGCTTTATGTTTAGGACTTCAGGCACAGAATGGATTCTCCGATTGTTGAATCTGCTATTGCAAGGTTTTGAGGCTTTTTTGAAGCATCAGAGTGTAATCCTTGACTAGCTTTAAGGCTTTTTCTTGGTTTTTTGCCTCAGCATATAACCTAAACACTGGTTCTGTCCCGCTTGGTCTAATAAGTATGGCACTGTTATCGCTGAACCAAATTTTTACGCCGTCAAGCGTGTTAATGTTTTCGCCTTTCACTTGCTCAACGATTTTTTTAAGCAATGGTTCTTTTTTCTCGTCGGGGCACTCGATTTTCCCCTTCTCAATGAAATATTGCGGTTGCTCAGCCACTAGAGCAGAAAGCTTCTTTCCAGTTTGAGCCATTATGTCAAGAAGCAAAGCAGTTGTCATTGCGCCATCTCTAACTGCTTGGTGGGGACCGTAAAAAATTCCACCGTTTTCTTCTCCACCCAGTTTAGCATCTAGCTCTTTCATCTTCTGTGAAACGGTGACGCTTCCAACTTTGGTCCAAATTAGCTCGCCTTTGTAGGCTTGTACAGTGTCTTTGATTAATGTCGAGGAGCTTACAGGTGTGATTATTTTTGCTCCTGAGTTTTTGGTTAGGAATTGTTTTATGACCACGGCAAAGGTTTTGTCGCCCCAGTAGATGGTGCCGTTTTCGTCTGTGAAGATTGAGCGATCAGCGTCGCCGTCAAAAGCTACTCCCATATCTGCGCCGATTGCTTTCACAATTGAAGATAAATCTGTGAGGCTTTCAGGTCTAGGCTCAGGAAGTCTTCCGGGAAAAGTGCCATCAATGTTAGCGTTAATAGTTGTTATCTTACAGCCAAGTTCCCTTAGCAAGGGAGGCGCAGTGAGACCGCCCACGCTATTCGCTGCATCTACGACAACATGGAAGTGCTTTTCAGCAATTTTCTTTATATTTACATGTTTTTTTATGGCTTGGATATATTCATCGTTAATTGCTGATAAATCACGTACTGTTCCAAGCTGATCCCATTGTGCAAAAACTAGTTTGTTATCAAAGTAAATATTTTCTATTTCTGTTTCTTGCTCGTGTGAAGTTTCAATTCCGTCGCTCCAAATGACTTTAATGCCATTATATTCTGGTGGGTTATGTGAAGCTGTTATTATTACTCCGCCATCCATTTTGTGATTCTTAACAGCAAATTGCAGGGCTGGTGTTGGAGCCATACCAGCGAAAAACACGTTGCACCCAGTTGCTGTTAAACCTGAAATTACTGCTTTAGCAAGCATGTTTCCGCTTGTTCTAGCGTCAAATCCTAAAAGTAGATTTTTTCTTCCAAAAAAAGTTCCAATTGCACAGCCTACTTTTATGGCCATTTCAGGTGTTAATTCTATGTTAACTAATCCCCGTATTCCGTTTGTTCCGAAAAGCTTTCTTTCGCTCATAAATTTCACTTCATTGCTATCTAACAGTGAATCTTGGGTTTTAAAACGTTTTCAGCCACTTCTTTACCTGGACAGATCTTGCCTGAAAGTTCGAGATTGTCTCTAACTTTTGCGTAGTCAGCAATTATGCAGTCACTGCAAATTTTCACATTTTTTCCAATACTTGCTGCCTCGCCAATTATTGCTCCCTCGATTGATACGCAATCGTCTATTGTTACATCTGCAAAGATTACGGAATTGCTTATTTGTGCATTTTTGCCGACCTTAACATTTTTTCCCAAAATGGCATAAGGCCCAATAACCGACTTTTCCCCAACAGAAACCCCTCTATCGAGGGCAACTGGGTTTCTTAACTCAAAGTTTTTTCCTTTTTTCAATTTGGTATTTTTGTTTAGTGAATCAAGTATTATTCTGTTTGTCTCTAGGTACTCTTCTGGTCTACCTATATCCATCCATAAGCCATTAGTGATGTAACCGGAGAGTTTACCTTCTTCGGCAAGTTTAGGGAAAACTTCTCGTTCCACTGAAACTGCTTTTCTAGAAGGAATATAATCGAAGACTTTAGGGCTTAGAACGTAAACACCTGCATTAATGAGGTTACTTGGAGCTTGGTCTTTGGGTGGTTTTTCGATGAATCGTTTTATGCAGTTGCCATTTCCCATTTCAGCCACCCCATATCTTGAAGGATCGTTAACCTTGCAGAGGGCAATTGTTGCTAAAGCGTTCGATTTTAAATGTACATTTAGCAACTCTTTGATGCTTAGTTGTGCAAAAATGTCGCCGTTCAAAACAATGAATGGATCATTGTTTCCAATCAACTTTTCAGCTTTTTTTACTGGTCCTGCAGTTCCCAGAGGTGTTTTGGACGGATCAATCGAAAACTTTATTTTCAAACCGTGCCTGCGGAGACGTTGCTGTCTTATGTGAAATTGTGTTAATGCATTAACTGCCAATATAGCTTCATTAACGCCATTGTTGGATAATCCTTCAAGAATCCATTCCAGCAAGGGTTTGTTAACTATTGGAAAAAGAGTCTTAGGTCGAGCGCAACTTAGTGGTCTGAGCCTTGTTGCGAAGCCTCCTGCTAAGATTACTGCTTTCAGTTGTGACACCTTGTTTTGGGGTAATGTATTGGTTCTTTTTTACTTAAACAGTTTTGGGAACTATTTTACTCCCACTCGATGGTTGCAGGTGGCTTATGAGTAATATCATAAACCACACGAGTGACTTGTGGAATCTCATTTGTAATCCTAGTTGAGATTTTTTCAAGCACTGGATAAGGAATTTGGGCAAAATTGGCTGTCATAGCTTCTCGGCTTTCCGCTGCACGAACCGCCACTACGTACCCATATGCTCTGGAGTCACCTTTAACGCCAGTTGCTTTTGTATCTGTTAGCACCGCAAAGTATTGCCACAGCTTCTCTTCTAAGTTATTTTTCTCAATTTCCTGACGGACGATTGCATCGGCTTTCTTGGCAACACTTACTTTCTCCGGGGTCAGTTCACCTATTATTCGAACTGCCAATCCTGGTCCTGGAAATGGTTGTCGATTGACCAGTTCCTTGGGTAAGTTAAGCATTGTTGCAACTTTACGCACCTCGTCTTTGTAGAGATCACGGAGAGGTTCAACGATTTTTTTAAAACTTATGTTTGTTGGCAGTCCAGCGACATTATGGTGGGATTTTATTACATCTGAGTTTTTTCTTATGCCTGATTCTATTCTGTCTGGGTAAATAGTGCCTTGAAGCAGATATTGGGCGCCGGACTTTTTTGCTATTTCCTCAAAAACCCTGATAAACTCTTCTCCAATTACCTTGCGTTTCTTTTCAGGGTCGACTACTCCGTTGAGCTTTTTCATAAAGCGGTCTTGTGCATCTGCCACAATGAAGTTTATGGGGAATTTTCCGAATGTTTCGCGGATGGCCTCAGGTTCGCCTTCCCGCATGAATCCATGATCAACGAAAACGGCTGTGAGTTTATCTCCTAATGCTTTTGCAGCTAATACGGTGGCGACGCTTGAGTCTATTCCGCCGCTCAAGCCTATTATAGCTTCGGCTGAACCAACATCAGTTTTTATCTCATTAACCATTTTTTCGATTATATCTTCTACTTTCCAATTAGCTTCACATTTGCAGACCTCAAATATGAAATTGCGAAGCATGCGGGCGCCTTTTTCTGTATGGATCACTTCTGGGTGCCACTGCAACCCGTAAATGGGTTTTTGTTTATGTCTGAAGGCGGCAACTGGGCAGTTGTCTGTATGCGCTAACACCTCAAAATCCGGCGGTAAGGCAAAAACTGTGTCGCCGTGGCTCATCCAAACTTTTTCTTGCCCGCTTGACCCTTCTAGCACCCCTACCGGCTTGTCAATAGCTACTTGTGCGATTCCATATTCTTTGCATGCTGCTGGTTCAACTTTTCCGTTGGTTAGTTGAGCTAGGAGTTGGTGTCCATAACATAGTCCTAAGACAGGTAAATTTACCTCTAAAATGCGAGGATTAAGTTTAGGGGCATTTGGTTCATAAACGCTTGAGGGACCGCCGGAGAGAATTAAGCCTTTAACATTGAATTTTTCATTCAGAGCTTTAATTTCTTCAGGTGATATGTCATGCGGGACAATTTCTGAGTAGACCCCGTTTTCTCTAATTCTTCTGCCGATAAGGTGGCAGTATTGCCCTCCAAAGTCCAGAACTAATATCGTATCATATTTTACTTGCATTTTAGTGGGCTCTATTTATTGGGGTTTAAGCTAGTAATTTAAGATTACTATCTGTTTTCTATAAAGTTAAGTGTCTTTAGAACCTCACAGATTTAGTTTAGTCAGCGGTTATATTTTAGTGGAAAATACTAAACTTTTATTAAGATAATCATATGATAATTAAAATTCGTTTCAAGAAGACTGACCAAATTGAATGAACGTTCAGGAAAGTTGATTATGGACTTAAATGAAACAGACTTAAAAATTCTTAAAGGTCTCTTAGAGGACGCACGGTTTTCAAGTAGACAAATAGCCAAAAACGTCGGTGTTTCAGTTGGGACCGTTTTGTCTAGAATTAAAAAGATGGAGGACGAAGGTCTCATCAAAGGATATTCAGTCCTTTTGGACCATGAAAAACTTGGTTTCCAATTGACTGTAGTAACTGAAATTACTGTTTCAAAAGGCAGGCTTGTGGAAACTGAAAATGAAATCGCTAAAATCTCCAACGTTTGTAGCGTTTATGATGTAACAGGCTTAACTGACGCCATAATTGTTGCAAAGTTTAAGAGCCGAGAGGATCTTGGCGCGTTTACTAAGAAGCTTTTGTCTTTGCCATACATTGAGCGGACAAACACTCATGTGGTTTTGACGACAGTTAAAGAAAACTTCCGTCTGCTCTAATTACCTATTTTTTAGGTATGGTTTTCTTTCTTATATTTTAGTTCTGGCGCAGAGATAGTTATTTTTGTTCCTGAAGCTACAGGGGAGGTTACCCAAACATTTCCCCCGATTACGACATTGTCGCCTATTACTGCTTCTGCTCCCAGAAGTGTTGCCCCTGAGTAAATAACTACATTGCTGCCAACGGTTGGATGTCTTTTTCTTCCTTTGATAATGTTTCCTTTCTCGTCTTTTGGAAAGCTAAGTGCGCCCAATGTTACGCCTTGGTAGAGTTTGACGTTGTCGCCTATTTCTGCTGTTTCTCCAATAACAACACCTGTGCCATGGTCTATGAAAAAGTTCTTGCCAATTCTTGCTCCAGGATGAATATCTATTCCGGTTAAAGAGTGAAGGTGCTCGCTCATTATTCGTGGGATCAATGGAACGCCGCTAAGGTAAAGTTCATGAGCAATTCTGTATGTTGTAATCGCTAGTACACATGGGTAGCTTAGGATAACTTCATCAGTGCTTACCGCTGCGGGGTCGCCTGCGTAGGCTGCTTGGATGTCACCGCTTAAGGTTGCCCTGATTTCAGGTAGTTTTTCAAGAAGACCTTTGACGACAATATTTGCTCGCTTTTGGCAAACATCTTGGGGGCACGCGATTTTTCTGCAAATGTACTTTAGACTTTTCTCAATCTCAACCGTAAGCCGCGCATAAACAGAGGTCAACGTGTTGCCTAAACGATATTTAATATTAGCTTTTGTCATTTCTTCCTTTCCAAGATAACCTGGAAAAAGAATGGTGAACAAATCCTCTAAAACTTCGGTTACTACTTTCTTTGATGGTAAATCTCTGCCTTCAAGATGATCCATGCCACCGAAAGCTTGATAATTAGAAATGATCTGATCGACTAAATTCGGTAAGCCCTTTTCAACCCAGTCCTTCTCTACTTCATCATTGTTCTTCATTAATGTGTCAAGCATGCGATCTGGGTTCCAGCAGTCGATATCTCGATTCTGCTCTGCGCATTCTTTGCAGTTCTTTGGTCGAGGCTGGTTTGTTTTTGTGGACATTATGCTTCCCTTTTCGCTCAATAATGAAGAAAGGGGGATATAAAATAAGCGTCTTTAAGTCGAGACTTAGATGCTTGAGTTTGTGTTTGCAGGTTCTTGAAATAATACTGTGCTAAGGTAACGCTCGCCCGTGTCCGGTAGGATGACAACTATTAGTTTGTCTTTGTTTTCGGCTCTTTTCGCTATTTCGATTGCTGCGTAGGCTGCTGCGCCTGACGATATGCCAACGAGTAATCCTTCTTTTTGAGCTAGTTGCCTTGCCGTCTGAAGTGCTTGATCGTCAGTAACTTTGAATATTTCATCCACTATGTCGAGCTTTAGTACATCTGGTTTGAAGCCTGCGCCTATTCCTTGTATTTTGTGGGGTCCTTTCTGCCCTCCACTTAGAACTGGAGAGGCAGCGGGTTCAATGGCTATCGCTTTGAACTCTGGTTTCTGTGGCTTAATGAATTGAGCTATGCCCGTTATGGTTCCGCCAGTTCCAACACCTGCAACTACGATGTCAACTTTGCCGTCGGTATCTTCCCAAATTTCTGGCCCAGTAGTTTCTCTATGAATTTTGGGGTTGGCTAGGTTTTTGAACTGCTGGGGCATGAAACTGTTAAGGGTTTCTTTAACGAGTTCTTCGGCTTTTTTGATTGCGCCTCCCATACCCTCTGATCCTGGAGTCAGGACGAGTTGTGCGCCGTAGGCTTTGAGGAGGTTGCGGCGTTCGACACTCATGGTTTCTGGCATGGTTAGTATTAGTTTGTATCCTTTTACTGCTGCTACCATGGCTAAGCCGATGCCTGTGTTGCCGCTTGTGGGTTCGATGAGAGTTGCGCCGGGTTTGATTAAGCCTTGTTTTTCTGCTTCAGCTATCATGCTTAGGCAGATGCGGTCTTTGACGCTTCCTCCGGGGTTGCGCGCTTCAAGCTTGGCTACTACAGTTGCGTTTGTGTCTTGGGTTAGTTTGTTTAGCTTTACTAGTGGGGTTTTTCCTATGGTTTCTAGGACGTTTTGGTAGATTTTTGTCATATAATCACCTGATTATAACACTGTTATAATTCTCGAGGAAATAAACTTTTCCAATTACAAAAAATAATCAGCAACTTCAAATTTATAAACAAATCTAACGACCAACCGCACGCAACCGCAAAGTAAAGCCTTTAAATGTCAAGACTAATTCTATATTTCGCACCAGCTCAAAAAATTCCAAGCGGAGGTCGCCCAGCATGGCCAAAGGCGTAGGACTGAGGCTCCTATCCCGCAGGGGTTCGTGGGTTCAAATCCCACCCTCCGCACCATTAAACTTCAATGCAGACTTATTTAGCTAAAAGGAGCAGCGTTTGTAGGATTAAGGCTCTCTGGGTTGCTGTTGCAGAAAATGGTTTGCTTGTTTTGAAGCAAGGGCGGTAATATACACAACGGAAAGGTGCAAATATGTCAGCTATCTACAGAATGTTTCTGAATCATAGATTTCCAAGAAGAAAGGAGTTCTTTTCTGCTTGCTTGCAAGATTAAAGCTTGTTCCTTTTTGGTTTCAATCAAGAAGTCTAAAGCTTTCTCGATCGATAACGCCGAAAACAGTGCAGGACGCTCAAGAGTAGCATTTACTATGCCTTTCCTCTGGAGACGTTTCAGACTTCTATAGAGTTGTTGCTTGTAAAGTTTTAGCGCTTCAGCTATGTCTGTTGCTTTTTGGAGACCTTCGGTTGTGAGATAGACGTAGATTTGGGCGTCTGTTTCTGAGAATCCTACACTTACGAGTGTTTTGAGCATCCAGTCTTTACTCAATCGAACCGCATCCTCCTGGAAAGATAAAACGGAAAAAATGAGGAAAGAAATTTGTAAGCTGTTTGTTTGCTATAGAGGCCAACCGCCGATTAGGCCGAAGTGGCGTACGACATAACCCGTTGAAACTCCTCCCATTGCAGATCCATCACCATGCACATTGCTGAACATTTTAGTACCGCTTAATTGGAAATTGCCAAACTCTTCCCAATGGCTGATATCCATAGCAGGAGATAGAATTAAACCCGAAACTTTCTCCTCCGCCCGACCGTTCAAAGTTGGATGCCCAGGCAAGTTTTTGAAGGTAAGTGTCTCCTGAATTATATCTAAACCATATCCCGTGACATAATTGAGTTCCATGTGGCCGGCATAACTGTAGTCAAAATCCTTAGGATAATTATACACCACGCCGTTTATTGTGACACTAGCCGATACTATAGCTGCTTCTGTACTATAGATTTCTTGGACGACGACTGGGAAACCGCTGGTATCCATGAGAGTATTGACGACACCGGCCGGGTTAATACTTACTTTGAAGTCGTAGATTACATATTCTGGTTTGGGTTTACAGGGCAACCCTGCTTGGGACAGTGTTAACATCGATGATGATATGAGTATAGTCGTTAATGCGATGATGGAGATTAAAAGAGTCTTTCTTTTCATTTTTTCTCACCTCCCTACAGATTAGTGGATGGTTCGTTTCAAATCATCGAAAAACAATTAAGCCCTTGACGTTACTTAAACTTGGACGAGTGACAAAGTCTATCACCGTACGATCGGGGTAGCTGGATTGAGCGAGGAAACAATAAAAAAAGTTCTCATGAATTCTGGCTTAACCGAAAAAGAGGCAGAGGTGTACATTTTCCTCGCCAAGCGCGACGCGATGAAAGTTACCGAAATCGCCAGACTGCTTGGGAAAGATAAGGCGCAGGTTTTTCACATTCTAAATAAGCTTCAAGCCAAAGGTTTTGCAGAGTCAACTGCAGAGTTTCCCACACACTTCACAGTAGTTCCATTCGAGAACATTCTAGACTCGATTATTGGAGCTAGGCAAAAAGAAGTTACCCTTATAGAGAAAAGCAGGAAAGAACTCCTTGACTACCTAAAGAAAAAACACAAGACAGAGCTGGAACCTTCCTTAGAAAAGTTTGTCGTATTCAAAGGAAACAAAAGAATCTACTCAAGAATATCCAAGATGATTCTAGATACTAAACATCAACTGTTGACAGCAACGACTGTTCCAGGTCTGATGCGTGCTGACCAATTTGGCATTTTTGACATGGCCTTTACTCATCCTTTGAGGTCACAAATTACGTATCGTTTTCTCACCGAATTGTCAGAAAAAAACCTGAATATTATGAAAACCGTTCTCAAGAGAGCACGTAAGACCGACTTCAATCTGAAGGCAAGAAATCCTGATTTAGGCCTGAGTCTTTTTCCCAGAATGGTCACAAGAGATAACGAAGAAATATTGTTCTTCATCACGCCAAGATCGGACAAGACAGAAAAGGATGACGTATGCCTTTGGACGAACTGTAAGTCTCTGGTACAAGCTTTTACAGCTGTCTTTGAGGATTTGTGGACTAACTCCACAGACATAAATGAAAAAATTTCGGAGATTGAAACTGGTAAACCAACACCGACAACGCGCGTTATCAGTGACGCTCACACTGCCCTTGAGACCTACAATGAGACCCTGAGGTCAGCTCAAGAGGAAATCATGATAATGACCTCTTCAAAAGGTCTCATTGAATCTTGGAAACATATTTCCATGCTGAAAGAACAGATTGAACGAGGAATCTCTGTTAAAATCATGTCGCCCATAATCAAGGACAACTTGCAGGCTGCTCAAGAGTTATTGAAATGCTGTGCTGTCAAGCATGTGATTGCAAGCTACTCTGACACAGTTATTGTTGATGGAAAACGCCTCTTCCAGTCTCAAGCATTCTCCAATCAGAAATCTGCCTTAACGCCGCATTTCTATACTGATGATTTTGAATACGTGGTAAAGACCAAAAAGATGTTAAATGAAGTTTGGAAAAACTCATCCGTTCCTTCAGTCATCACTCTGGACTCTATCCTGAAACCTCCAATACCCGCAAGCGTTCCTCCTCCTGAAGAAGAACACGCTTGGTCCAAGCCAGATGGGGCATACCAGAAAATGATCCATGCGGTCGTGGAGAAACCTGGGATAATCACAGAAAAAGACGTTTTGAACAAGATCGTCAACGCCGAGAAATACCCGCTCAAAGACTGGGCTAAGGATATAATAAGAGTTTACGGTAGCAGCGGACACGCCGTTATTCACCCGCCAGACAGCTTTAACCTGCCTGATATGATGATTTGGGTCAACCATTTCAACAAGCAATCCCAGCAAGGTGGCGGGGACAGGCTAATAGTCTACTTGTGGCTTGAAACACCTAAGGGCTACGCTTACGTGCCAGTAGTTGTCGTTACAGACAACCCCCGAGCTGTGGAGTCTGAGAAGGTACAAAATGCAGGCACTCCTGCCGGAGAAAACGTTCATCTCGTCAGGAAAAACGAGCTCCAGGTACGAGTTCAAGGTAACATTGTTTTCGCTGGATGGACTAAGCCTATCCCACTTCTTCCATCACTTAGTCTACCACCTGCTTGCATATTGCTTGAAGGCTACAGTAAACTCAACAGCGGCGTTGTTGAGTATGTGTTACCTTCCGGCGTAAAGACAAATATTGAGTATAATGGTTTCGATGCGTTTGTAACTTTCTTTCATCCAGCGTCAAAATATTCTGGTCCCGGAACTGAAGGAACAATCGGCAGAGACATAGTTATAACCATGTACCCACCTCGAGCGACGGAAACCTAATTTCTTCTATTAAACTTCACCAAGCTATTTTTGCCGGTAAAATAAGGTTGAGATCCCATCCTCCGCACCAAATTAATTGTAAAGTTGCAACAGCAAAAATGTAATATAATTGTTTTTTATACTCTGACCACTGTGACTAAAATGGCTTTAGCGGTTAGGTATTATTTTAGCCAGCGTTTTGCTTTCCCTGCCCAGAAGGTGTTCGATTGGTGCACCGATTTTGATCCTAAGGACCATGTGCTAATGGGTGACGCGAATGCTAAGCGACAAATTAGCCACATCACTGATGATACCATAATATTGAAAGATGTTTTTCTAACACCATCAGGCCCTTTGGAAAAGGAAAAGCTTGTACAACTTTATCCAAACCGACTATCATGGACATCAACGCATTTAACAGGTCCAAACAAATACTCACAATTTCTATACAAGATTACTTCAGAGGGTAAGGGCTTTTCAGCTTTGAACTTTACTGCTCTCCACATTGAGTATGACGAAAAAGCGGATGCTAAGCTGCTTGCCGATCGATTGTGCAAGGAGGATGCGGCTGCTTGGAAGCTTTTGGCAAAAGCAATGGCGGAAGAATGCACTTAGTTTCCACGTAATTTAGTTGCATAACTGAATTGGAAAGCACCTTTTTTGATTAAAAATTCATTTTTCTTAAGTAATGGTTAAAAGCTAATGATGCACACAATATCTAAAACCGAAAGGTTTGGTTAAAAATGCAGTCTGCTAAAACCGAACAAAAAAGAAAATTCGTATCTGTTGACCCTGGTAAGTGTATTGGCTGTGGAATCTGCGAGTACGCTTGCACAGTAGAAAAGGGAGAAGGCGTATGGAACCCAATTAGGTCCCGAATTCGAGTAGTTCGTATGGCTCCAGTTTTCAATTTTGCATTGTCATGCCGCGCCTGCAAAGACGCTAAATGCGTAAAAGCCTGCCCGGAAAGAGCAATTTCTCAATCAGAAAGTACAGGTTTACTAATTATCGATGAAAAGAAATGTAAAGGCTGCGACTGGTGCGTACAAGCCTGTGACCACGGCGGAATAACCATACATGCTGACACGGGAATAGCCATAGCCTGCGATTTGTGCCAAGGCGAACCAAAATGTGTCGACTCTTGTCCAGAAGAAGCTTTGCAAATCGTTGATTCCGATGAAGCGGCAGACAAACTCTTCAACGACGCATTAGAAAAATTGCCTGCACAAACTGAACAGTTAACAACTACCATCAAAAATAAGGACTGGAAACCGCTGCTTGCAAATGCAGAGAAAAGATCCGAAAAAGTAACAGAGAAACTTGTTGCCTTAAACAAGAAGGCAATGGCGTCGCAAAAACAAAAGTAAATTTTTTCGTTAGAGGTTTTCTTCATAACCTCTCAATAAATTATCTATATCCAATCCCACATTTTCACCAACGTAGCCGCCTTCTAAAACAAAGAACGTGGGTTTTTGTAATTGTGCAATTCTTTTGCCAATTTTCTGGTAGTCAGCACAAATTAAACCCAAAGATGCCAAGTCTTTAAGGTGTGTGTCAAAACCACAGGAAACCGCGACTTGCTCAATCTTATCCAACTGAACCATACATAACGCCTTGTCAAGAGTCTTTAGATAATTTGCGCCGCCGCATTCTGGTTGTAAAGCGAAATTGATGCAATTTCCTTCTGTTAAAGCTCCTGTTCCTGGAAAATTTGGTGACTGATGCAAGGATACATAAGTCACTTTGTCGTCGTTTTGAAAAACCTCTTGTGTTCCATTTCCGTGGTGTCCATCAATATCTAAAATCAAAGTTTTTTTGTCCAACTCTTTAACTGCGATTGCTATGTTGTTGAAGTAGCAGAATCCACGGGTATAGACACCTAAGGCAGCGCCGTACCTGCCAACATGATGCCCTGGCGGACGCATAAGTGAGAATCCATTAATTTTGCTGGCTAAAAGTGAGCCTCCGACTGAGAGTCTCGCAAATTCGAAGATGTTGTCGTATGCGGGAGTATCGGAATCTTCGACCAGCCCTTTCTTGACTTTCCAAATATACTCTGGGTCATGAACAGCTAAAATATCATCTTCGCTTGCAGGTGTTGGCGTCAAAAACTCATAACCTTTAGTTTTCAAAATGTCATGTGCAGTTTTAACTCTTTGCGGGCCTTCAATATGCCAGGTGCCATAGCCTAAACACTTTTCTGAATAGACTACCTTAGTTTTCATGGCTAAATGCATCCATTAGACAGATAAATGCGCGTACACATTTAAAAAACATAACGCAAACAAAGTAAGCGTCAACTAGAAAACGGGCGAAAAATGATGATTTCAGTAAATCCGTACGAACAATTTCGACTAGAGTGCGAAAATGCGTTAGCAAACGCGCTAAAAAAAGCGTTGCCAGAAATTAAAACGCCGACTATTGCACTAAATAAAACACCTAACATTGATTATGGTCAGTTAGCGTCCTCGCTTAGTTTTGAATTGGCAAAAAAACTCAACGAAAAACCGCTAAGCGTTGCAAATATTATTGTTGACGCAATCGACAAATCCAGTTTTGAATTAATCGAAAAGGTTACGTGCGCGGGCGCAGGGTACATAAATTTTCATGTTAACTTCGAAAAGTTTTCAGCTTCAACTCTTCAGTCGGTTAAGCAATTGAAGTCAGATTACGGCTTTGTTAAAGCTGCTAGACGCACCAAAATCATTGTGGAGCATACAAGCGTCAATCCTCTTCACCCAATTCACATTGGACAAGCCAGGAATCCTATGCTTGGTGATGCGTTAGCACGAATTCTAGAATGCAGAGGGCATGAGGTTTCGCGACATTATTACATTGATGATGTGGGCAGACAATCATCTGTGGTTGCTTATGGCTATGAAAAGCTTGGAAGACCCAAGCCAACCGAAAAACCAGATCTTTTCGTTGGCAAAATCTACACAGTTACTAGTTGCATTGTTGAAATTAATCGACAAAAAAGAGTGCGTGAACTCGCTATAGTTGTCCAGTCGATAGAAGATTTGGCCAAGGCAAATAAGGAAATTGACGAGTGGATGTCAATCGCGGCTGAACTCAAAGAAAAATTCCCTGTTCTTTTTGATCTTTTAATGACTAAAATCGGAGAAGACGAAAACCCAGAGGAAGAAATAAACCGCCTAAACCGAGCTTACGAGGACGGAGAACCCCACGCTAAACAGCTTATCCGTGAAGTCAGCGATTTGTGCCTTGAGGGTTTTAGAGAAACAATGAAACGGGTTGATGTCACCTATGATTCGTGGGATTGGGAAAGCGACTTTGTTTGGAGCGCTCAGGTTAATGAGGTTTTGCAGAAGCTCAAAACTTCACCTTTTGTTTATAATGAAAAAGATGTGCTGGAGTTTGATGCTGACAAAGTATCCAACGTTTTGAACTTGAGAGGCAAATTGGGTTTAAGTGAGAACAATGAAGTTCCTCCGTTAACGCTTGGGCGAGCAGACGGCACAACACTCTACACAACACGTGACATTGCTTACACGTTATGGAAGTTTAAGCGGGCACAAAAAGTCATAAATGTCATCGGTATGGAACAGTCACTTGCACAACTGCAATTAAAAATTGCACTCTATGCATTAGGCTACACTGAATGTGCTGAGAATTTAGTTCATTTTGCTTACAACTTGGTTACATTACCAGGTTACAAGATGAGCAGCCGCAGAGGACACTACATTACCTTCGACCAAGTTCTTGACGAAGCGGTCCAACGCGCATACGAAGAAGTTTCGAAACGCTCGCCACAACTATCCGAGGAAGAAAAACGTAAAATCGCGAATTTTGTAGGTTTAGGCGCCGTCCGTTATGCCCTTGTTGATGTAGACAGTTCAAAACCAGTCATCTTCACCTGGGAACGTGTCCTCAATTTCGAAACTAACAGTGCCCCATATGTGCAGTATACTCATGCAAGGGCATGCAGTATTTTACGCAAGGCCGCCAGAGAACCAGAAAAACCAGCTTATGAACTGCTATCAGAAAAGCTTGAACGCGAACTTATCTTGAATCTTGCAAGTTTCCCGGACACATTCATAGACGCCGCAGAATACCTCAAGCCAAACTTGATTGCTGATTACGCAAATGCGTTGGCAGACAAATTTAACACTTTCTACAATGCGCTCCCCGTCATAAAAGCCGAATCACAAGAGCTAAGTGACGCACGATTAACCTTGACACAAGCTATACAGATCGTAATGCATAACGCCCTAACCCTGATCGGTGTCGTTGCTCCCGAGAAAATGTAATAAACTGTTGAATTTAGGATTTTGACACTGAAAACACCAATCCTTCTTTTCAATTTTGATAAAATAGAGCAATTAATCATCAATAACAAACTATCAATAACTTGTTTAGAATGAGAAAAGAGCCTGCGCTAGAGAAAACAGTTTATCCAGATTATTTTGCTATTTGTTTCGATGACAAATTTCATATAGAAGCCTAATAATTTACAACGAGGTGCACCATAATGAGTGATCCATACTTCAAAAAGAAACTTGAACCAATCCACGTTAAACAAAAAAGCATTTCACAACTTTTATCAGAAATGAGCAAAACCGCTTACCAAGGACGCAAGCTTGGCGAAGCAGTTGATGTTTGGGAAAACATGCTTAAAGAAAAAAATCTCACCATAGCTATGGGCTTTGCCGGTTCCATGAGCACAGCAGGGCAATGGACAATTATTAATTGGCTTATAGAAAATCGCTTCATCGATGTTCTGGTTTCCACGGGCGCGAACGTTTCCGAAGACATTGTGGATGCCATGGGCTTAGGCTACTATCAAGGTAGCCACATGGTAAACGACGAGCAACTTCTCCAAGATGACGTCAACCGATACTACGACGTTTACGGAAAAGAAACAGACTACCGTAAAATGGAAGAAGTCGTCACCGACTTCGTAATGACATGCAAAGAAGATTACAATTACACTTCAGCAGAATTCCTCTACGGACTTGGCAAATACTTGGGAAAGAAAAAGATTCCTGCAATCTCCGCAGTTGCAGCAGCAAATGGCGTTCCAATTTTCAGCCCAGCAATGGTTGACAGCGCATACGGTGAAACCTTCCTCTTAGCCAAAAACCAAGGCCATAACGTCCACATCGACAGTGTCAAAGAATTCGACCAATTCGTTAGCATAGGCACAAAAACCAAAGAAGTCGGTGTAGTCTACATTGGTGGCGGCGTCCCCAAAGATTTAACCCAACTCATCGCCATCTCAGTTTCACCATTCACCTGTGATGAAGGAGTAAAAGGCAGAAAAGGTGGCCTGCGCAAAGGTCTACAAGAATACTACTACCCCCACAAATACGCCATACAAATAACCACAGATTCACCACAATGGGGAGGCTTAAGTGGATGCACACTGGAAGAAGCAATCAGCTGGGGCAAAATAAACAGCAAGGAAGGTACAAGAGCAGTATGCTACTGCGACGCCACAATCGCACTGCCACTAATAGCCCACGCACTATGCGAAAGAGTGCCAGAAAAACGCAAAGGGCCAGATATGAGCTGGCTCTTCAATGGCGTCCAATAAAACGCCCCTTTACTTTTTTGTTTTTCTCTGCAATGTTAAGGTTTTTTCTTTTTGCCCAGCCTGTCAAGGAGTGCGCTTGTCATTATTGGCATTATTACTGTGGCGTCGCCTTCTATCATTATGCGTTTGGCTTTTTCGTTGATTTTTCCCCACGAAACGGCTTCTCTGGGGCGTGCGCCGCTGAGGCTTCCATCCCACTCGTCTGCTGTGGTTATGTAGACGACGTAGTCTAAGCCGTCTTTGAATTGGTTCCACCAAATCGTATGATGCTTGCTGATACCTCCGCCAACGATCAGGGCGCCGCTTTTCTTAGCGTCGAAAACGATGTTGTTTAGGTCGCCTTCGTCTTTTAACAGGTTAATTCTGAAGTCGTGATGGTCTTGGCTGAAGAACCAGAGTTGGTAACCTACTGATCCATCAGTTATGCCTGGTACGAAGATGGGAATGTTGTTTTTGGCTGCCCAATAAAGAATCGAGCTCTCATTGCAACAGCGTAATCCAATTTCGCGGCACAGCTCAGTGGTGGAGAGTTCCCTTTTGCCTTCCTTGTATAGTTCTTCAAGAAGCCCGAGGATTTTCTTTTCTATAATTATGCCGTAGCTGTCATTTGGGACAAGTACGTTTCCCAGGCGGTTTAGGCCTTCTTGGTGAAGTTTGGAATCGTTCATGATGAAGCTGCCTTTATAGTAGTCTTTCCAGCTGCGTGCAACGTCGTGATCAAGCGTCCCACATGTGGTGATTACGACATCAACTAGTCTGCGTTTCACTAGTTCTTTGATAACGCCTCGTGTCCCAGTAGCCACTATGTCGGCGGTGAATGAGAGAAACTTTACGCAGCCTTTGGCTTTTATCATGGATTCCATGATGCTGACGCCTGTTGAGAGCTTTCCTGCCGTGAAACCCCACGCCTTATCCATTTGCCCAACAAGTTTATTTACCGTCATTTTTTCAGTAAACTGATAATCTTCAACTGGTACCTTATGTGCCTCTGTTTCTTTATGCGCCATAACAAGTCACTCGATGCAGTTTGTTAAGAAACGTTAGGATAAATACGTGTCGAAAACGTCGGCTTTTATTCTGATAGGTAGGAGATGATCCGATTGTAGATGTCTTTGTCGGATGAGTCTTCGTATCCGGCGTAAATGCTTGGGTTATCGTTAACTTCTACTACAACGTAGTTGCCGTTTACTTCTTTGATGTCAACGCCGTAGAGTCCTTTTCCGACAACGCTGCATGCTTTCAAAGCTACTTCTCTAAGTCTAGCAGGCAACTCTTTTTTGTGGAGGCTTACTGTTCTGCCCCATATCACTGTTGGTTTTCCGCGGAGTTTGGCGCCATGTTTCCATTTGCCTTTTGGAATCATGTATTTGCACACGTACAGTATGTCATTGTTTAGTACGCCGACTCTCCAGTCAAACGCTGTTGGCGTAAACTGTTGAATTGCCAAAACATCAGATTTCTTAAAGAACCGTTTCGCTACATCTCTGAAACTTGTTTCGCAAGCAGCCTTTTCTACGTAGCGTGAGAAGCTTGTATAAGGTGCTTTTATGACAACTGGTTTTCCAAGTTCGTCGAATATGTCGCTAATTTTCTTGTGGTGCAGTTCGTCTTTGTTTAGGAAAACGGTGGGTATGTGTGGAACGTTGAACTTTTCGAATAAAGCGTATTGGTGGATTTTGTTGCCGCAGATTGTTATGGATTCAGGATCATCAATGACTTTTAACCCTAGTTCCCATGCTGTTTTGGAAACCACATAGGCCGTATTCAAAGGGTCGGTTGTTGCCCTGATGAAGACAGAATCATATTTTGGGACGTCAGAGATGTTTTCGCGAAAAAGGAAACTAAATTCGCTCCCTTGTTTTTCTGCGGCTGACTTGAAGTTTTGGAGTGCGCCTTCTTCTCGGGGATCAGTAAAATTATATTTCTCAACAAAGCATGCGATCTTAGACACCGAAGTGTTCACCCTGCTCAGAAATGAGCATGACCTCTTTGGAGATCTGTTGCAAGTCTATCTCTGAAAGCTCCTCTTTGCTTACGGGTTGCAATCCACACAAATAAGCTTTATCTACTGTTTTTTGTATATGCAAATTGCAAACTGGAATCTTGAATGTTTCAAATACACGTTTTGCAATTTCCTGTGTCTGCGAATCTTGATTTGTTGTTTTCCCGAAGAATGATTTGATGGTGATAAGCTCACCTTTAAGCGGTTGGGCACAAACGGCGAATTTGTAGTTCATTCCTAGACTTTTCATGCCTCGATAAAGCGCGCTTTTATTATTGGCGATTTTGTAGCCGTCGTAAATGAATGGGTTTACTGCAAAAAGAATGACGGGATAGCCAAGTTCAGCAGTTATTTTTCTAACGGAATCTGTGACGAGAAACGGTAAGGTTGGAACTCCAGCTCTTGCTGCTCTCAAAATTAGAATAGGAGTTCTGCTTGAATCAATAATGTTTTCACATGATGGAATTACTTGGTTGCCGAGAATTTCGGCATGCATCGAGACGTAATAGCCTGTTTTCATGTATCGGTATTCGTTGTTAATGTTGATAGTGGTTTCTTTGAGTGTGGAATCTAAAAACGTTGCGGGCTTCATTATTTGCATATTGGTTGTTAGGTCGATGTTTGAGACGACCAACACGGTCATGAGACACCAGGTTGCTTAAAACCCGATATTGGTGCAGTTATATTTAAGATTAACTATGACATATTTATGCCAAAAATCGAAGGTTAAAATATAAGAGGTAAAATCCTACGTTTAAACCGCTTGAAGTCTTAGGGCCAGAACATGAATTTTCTCTCGTTAACCCAGAGCTAAAAGTTCTGCCAATCTCAGACAAAATTATAAAAGACTACTGCGGAAAAATCGTCAACTTTGTTGAGTTGACGTCTTTCACATTTGGGAAAGAACTGCAAATGCATGTCATGGAGGTAAAAGCAAACTCGCCTTTCAAATCCCCTGTGGAATTTGAAGAAACAATGCAACAGGCAGTCACAACCTTAAACCAAATTGTACAGAAACGTGGCGCCAAACTTCTCGGAACTGGAATGCATCCTTTACTTAAACTAGAAGACACCGCCATCTGGCCTCATTACCACAAAAAAATCTACTGCGAATACGGCAAAATCTTCAACCTAAATCAGCATGGATGGCTAAACATACAAAGCTTTCACTTAAATCTCCCGTACCAAAAAGAACCCGACGGCGTTCAAATCCATAATCTGCTTGCTAATTTGAGTGCATATCTACCTGCTATTGCTTCTTCCTCGCCAATTTATGAATGCAAAAATGGACCCGACATCGATAACCGACTTCAATTCTACAGGGTAAACCAGAAAGAAATTCCGTCAATAACTGGCGAAGTTATCCCAGAATACGTCACTTCATTTAGCCAGTACAAACATGACGTTATCGAACGATACTCAGAGGACTTAGCTAAATCCGGGGCAAGCAAAACCTTGCTGAATCGGGAATGGGTTAATTCAAGAGGCGTAATTTTCCGTTTTGACCGTTGTGCTCTTGAAGTACGAGTGATGGATGAGCAAGAATGCATTAAGTCTGATGTTGCTTTGAGCTGTTTTGTACGGGCTACCCTCAGAGGATTAATCGCTTTAAAGGCTGAGCTTTCTCCACATGACTTGATAGTTAAAGACTTCAACATAATAGTTAAGGAAGGATTAGACGCTCAGGTTTCAAGCTCTTACGGCAAGACAGCAAGGCAGGTTTGCCAACATTTCCTACACTTGGCTTGTGAATTCGCAAATGACGATGAAAAAAAGTATTTGTGGATTATAAAGAAAAGACTAGAAAACGGCAGCCTATCAGAAATTGTGCGAAATCGCGTCTTGAGGCGAGCAGAAAAAACCGATTTCCACGAAGCAATCATAAATGTCTTTTCAACGCTTATTAAGTGCCTCTCCGATAATGAACCCTACTTCTAAAAAATGGCGAAATCGCAATGCCTGAAGACAACGAAGGAGCAACTTTCTCATTTGATGTATGTAGCCAGTGCAAAAGCATCTGTTGTCAAGACGCAAAACCACCGCTAACTGAAAACCGAAAAAAAATCGTAGAAAAATATCTAAGAGAACAGAAAATTAACATTGAAAAACCATTCGCAAAAGAAGATTATTCTTATCCAGCTGTTGATGAACTTGTTTTTTGTAGGCTGTTCAATAAGAAAACTGGTAAATGTTCGGTGCACGTTGTCAAGCCTGAAACCTGCGTGGCGGGACCAGTTACTTTTGACATTAACTTTTCAACAAAGAAAGTTGAGTGGTTTCTTAAGAAATCGGAACTTTGCGCTTTTGCCGGAATACTGTATAGGGACAAAGCTGCTTTCAAACAACATTTGGAAGCGGCTAAGAAAGAATTAACTGAGCTTATTTGTCAATTAGACGCCGAAGAGTTACGGGCGATTGTGAGAATTGCTGAGCCTCTAACATTCAAAGTTGGCGAAGATGACTTGCCTTTAGGCGTAAAGAAAAAACTTGGGTTAGTAACGGCTTAAAGTAATCCTGCATCCCTCAATTTTAGAGCTAAACTTATGTCACCATTAAAACGGATTCTTCCTGTAAAAAAAGCCTTTTCCGTGCTTAATTTTCCATTTAACATGTCCATGAAGTCATTTTCCGAAACCCTGATCGATAATGAGGCTGATGGATTAGTTCCTTCTGTCACTTGCAGTTTCTGGTTTTTTATGATTATTACCCAGTTTTGTTCCTTTTGTCCGCCGCTTAAGCTCAATTGAATTACCGTATCGATGCCTGCTGCTTTGTCCGGTTTGAATCTTGCGGGAAGCTGTTTCTCGAAAAATTCCTCAGGATTTTTGACTTCCATCATGTTCAACTCGTGTTTTCAGGTAAGTTACACACTTGAGCTATTGAACTTTGTTGAAAAATTATCTGAAGAGGTCTTTTTCTTTGGCTCTAATAAGTTCGGTAGTTGATGCGCCCTCAGTTGTTTGGTACTTGTATCCTCGAATGATAGCAACAGGTATTCCCTCGTTGGCTTGTCCAATCACAAGTTCCGCTGCCGAAGATAATTCATCGGCAATGGCGGTTTGTTTTATTCGAAGAACGTATCCAAAGAGATCTTTTTCTCCACGTCTATCCCTAATTGGTTTAATTCCTGCAACACCAACTGCCACGTTTATTTCTCCTAAACGTAGAGGTCTTCCATGAGTATCAGAAATGATTACTGCAACGGTGGCTCCGGTTAACCGTTTTATTCCCCGTCTTATGTTTTGTGCAGAAACGTTTGGGTTTTTTGGCAATGGTACCACGTTGCGGTCGCCTGAAACATTTGACCTGTCAATTCCAGCATTTGCACAAATTATTCCGTTTTTAGTCTCCGTTATAATGCTGTTTTGTCCCAATCGCACTATTTCTTTAGTTTCTCTAAGAATGACCTCGACTAGAGCAGGCTCTTTGTTAGTTTCTTCTGCTAACTCCATTGCTCTCTCAGAAGGAGTCACTTTGTCAAGGTCGATAATGTTTCCTTCAGCTTTTGAAACTACCACATGAGTAACAACTAATATGTCGTTTTCCATTAGTGGTGTACCCTGTTTTTCTGTAGCGTTTGAAATGAGCTCTGCTAAATTATCTCCATCTTTTATTAGCGGTAGATTTTCAACAGCAATTATCTTTATAATATCCATTTTTGTGCTTCCTTCTGAATTAAAGAGGCTACGGGAAAATCACTTTAAAGCTTATCTGTTCAGCTATTCGTTACTGGTGTCCAAAATTAGGTAAATACTGACAAGTTTTAAGAACTACTTACGGCTACATACAATAGTTGTCTGTTTTCTAATTGGTGTTTAATGGATGGGCATCGAGAAACTTGAGAATTTATTCAATCCTAAACGAATAGCAGTTATCGGTGCAAGCGACAGAGAAGGTTCCATAGGCGCGAAAATTTTAGGAAATCTAATTGGAGTCGGTTATAAAGGCGCGGTTTTCCCCGTAAATGCATTTAGAGACACTGTACACGGAATAACCGCTTATCCAAGCATTTGCAAAATCCATCGTTTAATCGATCTAGCGATAATTGCCGTTCCAGCCCATACTGTGCCACAGATCGTTGAAGAATGTGGTGAAGCTGGCGTTTCTGGAATCATAATCTGCTCCGCCGGTTTTAGAGAAGTTGGTGAAGAAGGCGTTCTACTCGAAAGGAAAATCCTTGAAAGCCAAAAGAAATACGGAATGCGGATTATTGGTCCCAACAGTTTCGGAATCATCAGACCCAAAGCAAATCTTTATGCTACATTTGCAGATGAAAAAGCAGTTTCTGGAAAAATCGCTTTCATATCCCAAAGTGGGGCTTTGTGTGCTTCGGCGCTTGATTGGGCGTCTGAAGCTCAAGTTGGATTCAGCGCCGTTGTGTCTACCGGTTCAATGCTTGATGTTGATTTAGGTGACTTAATAGATTATTTTGGAGCTGATGCTCAAACTAAAAGTATTGTTTTGTATGTTGAGTCAATTAAGAACGCCAGGAAATTTATGAGTGCTGCACGTGGCTTTGCCAGAACCAAACCTATTGTGGTTGTTAAAGCTGGACGTTTTCAGGAGAGTGTCATTCCAACCCTGTCTCATAGTGGTTCTTTAGGCGGGGAAGATGCAGTTTATGACTCAGCTTTTAGACGTGCCGGAGTAGTCAGAGTCGAAAGCATGATTGATCTGTTTAATTGTGCCGAAGCATTAGCTATGCAGCCAAATCCTACAGGACCTAATTTGACCATTATTACCAATGCAGGAGGCCCAGGTATTATGGCTACTGACCAGCTTATCGACAAAGGTGGAAAGCTATCGCCGCTAAGTCAGGAAACTATACAATCTTTAAAAAATATACTGCCTTCCTACTGTAACACAACAAATCCAATTGATATTTTTGAGGAAGCAACGGCGGCAAGGTTCAAGGATGTTATGAACGTTTGTTTGAAAGATCCAAACAGTAATGGTTTTCTTTTGATCTATGCTCCTCAAGCAGCATCAGATCCGTCGGCCTTAGCGAATGCAGTTGTAGAATTGTCGCACCAAACGCAAAAGCCAATACTCACCTGTTTAATGGGCCAAGACTCGAGATGTGGTGAAGCTCGTAGGTTTCTTCAAAAAAGCGGTATTCCAAATTTTCCGACTCCTGAACAAGCTGTGTCAACTTTCATGTATATGTACCGTTACACCCAAGATTTGGAACTTCTTTATCAAACACCTGAAGAGATTTCTGAAGAGCCAGCAAATTCAAAAGTACTAAAATCCATTTTAAAGCAAGCTTATCAACAAGGGCACCAGGTCCTTGGGTTAGTTGACTCTCTCAGATTTTTAGAAGCCTACAAAATACCCGCCATCAAGACTTTGGTAGCGAAAACCTCAGATGAAGCTGAAGTTTTAGCTTCTAAAATGGGGTTTCCTGTAGTAATGAAAGTCTTGTCTCCGCAGGTTACTCATAAATCCAGAATCGCAGGGGTTATCCTCAACATATGCTCTAATGAGGCCGTTCATAATTGCTTTGATGAATTATCTGAAAAAGTGAAGCAACTAAGTAATAGCACTGAATTTGAAGGCGTTGCAATACAGCCTATGATCTGCAAAAAAAGTTACGAATTGTTAATCGGATCCAAAAAAGATCTTCAATTCGGTTCTGTCGTAATTTTTGGTAGGGGTGGAACAGATGCCGAGTTACTTAAGGACGTTAGTATAGGTTTCCCACCTTTGAATCAGGTGCTTGCAAGAAGACTAATTGAGGATACTAATGTCTACAAGTATGCGGCGTTGTCAGATTTTCCATTAAACGTTAAAGCAATTGAAGAAACCTTGGTGAAGTTTTCTCAGCTAATTATTGATTTTCCAGAAGTCAAAGAAATAGACATAAACCCTTTGATTGTGGATAAAAATAGCGTTGTTGCGGTAGATGCACGCATCGTTATGGATATGGATCGTATAACTCAACGAGTTAGGTCTTATGAACATCTTGTCATCGCTCCTTATCCAAGTAAGTATAAATCTAGTTGGAAAGCCAAAAATGGAGTGGTACTTCAGTTGCGGGCAATAAAACCTGAAGATGAAGATAGATTCAATGAACTTTTCAAATCTCTTTCTCCACAAACAATGCATTTCCGCTTCTTTGAGATAATAAAAGAGCTTTCTCATGAAACATTGACACGATACTGTAATTTAGATTATGATAGAGAAATTGCTGTAGTAGCCGAAATTCCAGAGAGCAGACAAATCATTGGCGTAGCCCGATTAATAGTAGATGCCACTGGAAAAAGCGGCGAATACGCTGTCTTAATTGGAGACGACTGGCAAGGCTTTGGGGTAGGTGGCAAACTGATGGATTATCTAATAAAAATAGCT
This sequence comes from Candidatus Bathyarchaeota archaeon, assembly GCA_963833575.1. Taxonomy (GTDB): domain Archaea; phylum Thermoproteota; class Bathyarchaeia; order Bathyarchaeales; family Bathycorpusculaceae; genus Bathycorpusculum. The sequence continues at coordinate 882,926 of CAWHXY010000004.1, forward strand.
AAGGACAAGAATTTAGAGAAAATTTATGGTTACGTCATGGCGGATAACACTAAAATGGTAAACCTTTGCAATAGACTTGGATTCGTAACTGGAACTCTTGATTCTGAGACCTTAATTACATCCTTAATTATATCGTAAACGACATCTTTTTAAACACAACTTGCGATTACTTTTGTTTTAGGAGCGAACCATGTATGGATTACCCTAAATTAGTTGAACTTGTTCCATCCGAAAAGTTAGGACCTTTGTCGGATCAACTTCTTAACTTTATTTTAACCACAAAAAATGAAGGAAAAATGCCGACCAAAGTGGCCAATTGTATGCTGAGCGCAATGCAGATGGGTGCAATCAAAAACAAAACCGGTGTATCTGTTCTGTTAGAAGCGGCGTTATTGCTTGAGCCAGAAAAAACCCTGACTGCGCTAAATGAAATGCAAATGGCGACATTGGTTGACGAGATAAGGAAAGGAGGCATGTAATTTGGCGCTCAAGTTCGGAATCGAATTCGTTCCAAAAGACCCCTACTGGAAACTAGCAGCCTACGCTATACAAGCAGAAAACAGCGGTTTTGATAACCTCTGGATAACAGACCACTATGGCAACCGTAATGTCTACGTGACCCTTGCAGCCGCAGCCATATATACAAACAAAATTGTCTTCGGCACAGGCGTAACCAACCCATGGATGGTTAACCCAGTCATAACCGCACAAGCCATCGCAACACTAGACGAGCTAGCGCCGGGAAGAGTTGTGCTCGGCATGGGTGCAGGAGACAAAACCACTCTTGAAGCAGTTGGCATAGATATGGGCAAACCCTTAGCGGCAGTAAAAGAAGCAATAGACATGTTCCGCAAACTAACAAACGGCGAAAAAGTAGCTTTCCAAGGCGAAGTCTTCAAAGCTGCCGGCGCCAAATTCAACTTTAAACCAGCACACAAGATTCCCGTTTACATCGGCGCTCAAGGGCCAAAAATGTTAGAGCTAGCCGGAAAAATCGGTGATGGTGTCCTCATCAACGCAAGTCACCCAAGCGATATAGAATTCGCTGTTAAAATGGCAAATGAAGGCATAAAACAAGCAGGCAAATCACCAAGCGATGTTGACATAACAGCTTACACATCATTCTCAGTTAACGAAGATCCGAAAAAAGCAGTAAAAGCTGCAACGCCAGTCGTAGCTTTCATAGTCGCAGGCAGTCCACCGCCAGTACTTGAAAAACACAAAATTGATGTTGCCAAAGCAGACGAAATACGCGCAGGTCTCAAAGCAGGAGATTTTCCCAAGGCATTAGCAGCTGTAACACCGGAAATGCTTGACGCCTTCTCAATATGTGGTACACCCGACATGTGCATTGAAAAAATCGCAGCACTACAAAAAATCGGCATAGGTCAATTCGTCGTAGGATCTCCAATCGGCACTAACGTCAAGAACTCAATTGACCTCATCGGCAGCAAAATCATCCCCCACTTTAAATAAACAAGCATTGCCCTTAGGGGCATCTAAATATTTTTAGGCAACCAAACCAAACAAACTAAGAACATAGCAGTAGCGTTCAACAATGTCGCTAAAGGAGTTCCTTCACAATGGTTGTTTACGCGATAGTTCCAGTAAAAAAAATTGGCGTTTCCAAAAGACGTCTCTCTCAAAGCCTCAGCCTGCACGAACGCAAATCTTTAACCGTAGCCATGCTGGAGGACGTTTTAAAAGCACTACAAACATCGGTTGTCAACAAGGTTTTGGTCGTTAGCAACGACCCCAAGGTTCGCCCCATAGCCGAACGGTTTGGCGCCGACTTTTTTTCTCCGTTTCGCAAGGGCCTGAACTCCGCTATTGAAGAAGCGTGGGCTTGGTGTATAAGAAATAAAGCTGATTCAGTTTTGGTTTTGCCCGCTGACATTCCACTATTGGCCTCAAAGGATATTGATTGCATAGTCCAATTAGGTTCAGGTAACCGCCATGTGGTTTTAGCTCCATCCAAAGATTGGGGCACCAACGCTTTTTACCAGTGCCCACCACATATTGTTCACGCAAATTTTGGAAACGACAGCTTCATAAAACACACAAAAGAAGCGCATAGCAAAGGGGCTTGCGTCAAATATTACTATTCACAGGGGGTCGGTTTGGATGTTGATTCTACCGATGATCTCCAAGTTTTGCTTAAGGTTAAGAATGAAACGTTAAGTAGACAAGTTTTGCAGGGTTTCAAAATAACAAAAAGTTGAAAGTAGTAGGCAAAAACTGCCTATTCTTTCTGTCGAGTTTAAGCTGGTGGAACACCGACTAATTGGATGCCTGCGCCTTTGATCTTGTAGCGTATGTTTATAGCGATTAGGGCTGCTGTCATGGTTTCAACGACTACTGCGTTCTCGATTGCGCCTGCATCGTAGGCGTCTATGCCGATTTTCTTTATCATGCCTATAATCATGTCGCGTGTTTCTCTATTTGCGCCGACGACTAGAACGTTTGTTTCTATTTTCTCGTCAAATTTTTCTAGTTGCTCTGGGCTTATGTTCTGGAATGCATCAACTACTTTTGCTTCAGGACCTAGGAAATTTTGTATTTCCTGGGCGATTGAGCCTGCAGGGTTGATTCTTGCTCGGCTTTTCTTTTCAGCATCAAGTGATGAGGCTATGTTGATTATGATTTTTCCTGGTGTGACTGGTTTGATGTCTTCAAGTATGGGTTTCATTCCGTCGTATGGAATAGCGAGGAGTACAATGTCGGCTTTGGCTGTTGCGTCGCGATTGGTGGAGCCTTCAGCTGTAAGAACGTTGAATTCGGTGTTGAGATTATAAGCCGCGTTTATGGCCTTTTCAGAAGAACGAGATCCGATAATTGTGCGAAAACCTGCTCTAGCAAATCTAGCGGCAATCGCAAATCCTTCTTTACCCGTTCCACCGATTATAGCTATTGAGGATTTATTTTGCGACATTTTTAATCATCCTATATGTTTATATTTTAGACTTTGCTTTCACAAAGCAATATATAAATGTTTCTGACCTGTAGTATGTTTTTGCACAGTTCTTTCATTCAAATGCACAGTTGACCGATTATATGTTACTATCGAGCGCGGTTAGAGCCCTCCTACGTGTATGCTTTTTTTGTTTGTTGTGTGATTATTTCTCTTATTAATCGGCACAGATGAATTATTTTTGGGCTAGCAATCTGATAATAAACTACTGCTCCGTCTCTCCTGACCGTTATGATTTTTTGTTGCCTCATGAGAGCTAAATGCTGCGAGAGATTGCTATGACTTACACTGACTATTTCCATTAGGTCCGTCATAGTTTTTTCACCTCCTTCCAGAAAATGTAGAATCATAAGACGTGTTGGGTGCGCCATGTTTCTTAGCAACTGAGCTTGCATTTCGCAGAGCATGATGTTAGATTTGATTGCCGCTTGCCTCTGCTCTTTCTCCATATTCTCCTGCTCCTCCACCTTAAGACAATTTACAAGCAAGTGTATAGATTAAGTTGCAATATAACAACATTAACACGGGTTCATATGATTTCCTCCAATTTAACTAATATAGAATAAGTAGTAAGAGAGCTAGCTATGCTTGTACTAGCTGTGCTTGTATCTGTTATGAAGTAAAGAGTGTAGACGCCTTTCCTATTGGCAGCCCTTGCTTGGGACAATGAAAAGCCAATTTGAAAACTACTCCATTTTGGTTGTGCGCGCTGGCTGTCCAAAATTAAAATATCTTATAACTATAAATGCGGTCGGCATTTGAAGAATGAATTAGCACAAGGAAGTTGAATCCCTCGCCTTTCTGATCAGAATAAAACTTAGCGCCATGTATGCGGTTCTCTCTTCAGGCATTTGAGATAGCGATACGATTACAAATTTTATATCACTATGTTTGCTCCTTTCTCGATTAGACGTTGTGATATTTTATGGCTGCCAAACCAGATTCTATTGACTTGTTAAACCAAACGGTAGAACGCGAGTTCCACGTAGCAGTACAGTATTTCCTTCAGCACGATAAAATCGAGAAAGTCCGTTTTTTTATGTATTTTATTCAAAAAGAATCATTTTTTTCTGCAAGTTCCATTGTTAAAATGCCCGTTAGCAAGGTTTAGGAAAAATACTTAAAGCCGAAAGCACCCAATTAAATGCAAATATAACCGAACTCAGTGTTGAGGTTGATTTGTGTCAGTAGAGAAAATTGATAGAATCATCGATAAATATGCTGACCAAAAAGGTGTTTTGATTCAACTTTTATTAGATGTACAGAAAGAGTTCAATTGGATACCGAAAGAAGCCGTTATCAGAATAAATCAGAGATTGAAAATTCCAGTAAGCGAAATCTACCGAGTTGCAAGCTTCTACACTTCATTAAGCCTCAAACCGCGAGGACGCCATCTAATACGCGTGTGCCTCGGTACCGCCTGCTACGTACGTGGAGGCCCAAGAATTCTTGATTCTGTAGAGCGATGTTTCACCGTAAAGCCTGGCGAAACCACAGCTGACGGTCGTTTCAGCTTAGAAACAGTAAGTTGTTTAGGTGCATGCGATTTGGGACCCGTTATTGAATTGGATGGAAAATATCATGGAAGGCTCACTCCGACAAATCTCGGGGAGATTCTTTCCAAGTATAAATAGGTAAAAAGAGCACGGAGGAAAAAAAAGATGCCCTTCTTAACTTCCCCTGAGGATTTAGAACAGCTCCGACGAGTTCTACTAGCCATAAGCGACTACAAAAAGCCCACAGTCATATTATGTGGAGCTACAGGTTGCGATACTCTTGGAGCAAAAGAAGTCGTTAAAGCTTTTAAAGAAGAATTTGAGAAACGAAACTTAGAAGGCAAAGTAGACATCAAAGAAACCGGCTGTTTGGGATCGTGTGAAAAAGGACCACGTGTCACCATACAGCCTGAAGAAATCGCTTATTTCCGTGTGAAAGCGTCTGATGTCGCTGAAATAGTTGAAAGGACCCTGCTTAACAAAGAAATAATTGAGCGGCTGCTCTACATTGATCCGACCACGGGCGTGGTAGCTCGATATCTTTACGAAGTGCCTTTTTACAAATATCAAAATAGGCTTCTCCTAGACAGAAATGCAAAGCTTGACCCAAAAAACATAGAAGACTACATTAAATTAAACGGTTACCAAGCTTTAGCTAAAGCTCTATTTCATATGACCCCAGACCAAGTGATTGAAGAAATCAAAAAATCTGGGCTCCGAGGACGAGGGGGAGGGGGATTCCCAACTTTTCAGAAGTGGGACTCAGCTCGCAAAGCAAATGGCACCCCCAAGTACGTAATCGTCAACGGCAACGAGAGCAACCCTGGAACGTTCATGAGCCGCATTTTAATGGAAGGAAACCCGAACGTTATCCTTGAAGGCCTAATAATTGGAGGGTACACAATCGGTGCACATGAAGGCTTTATCTACTTACGTCAAGACTACCCGCTTGCCTTAGAAAACATGCAAGCTGCCATCGATCAAGCAACGGCTTTTGGGCTGCTCGGAAAGAACATTCTCGGATCAGGCTTCGACTTTGAAGTTAAGATCTACCGAAGTGCAGGAGGCTTCGTTTCGGGAGAATCAACCGCCCTCATGAAGGCGATTGAAGGCAAAGCAGGTGAACCAAGGCCTAAGTACATACGTAGCTCAGAAAAGGGGCTTTGGGGTAAACCTACAGTTCTCAACAACGTAGAAACATGGGCAAACATTCCATTAATTATCAACAACGGCGCAGAATGGTTCTCAGGAATAGGTTTAGCAGGAAACAAAGGTACCAAAATCTTTGTTTTGTCAGGAAACGCTATCAACACTGGATTGATTGAGGTTCCGCTAGGCGTAACCATGAGAGACATAGTCTTCAAAATTGGCGGCGGCATACGAAATGGAAAAAAGTTCAAAGCGGTTCAAATAGGTGGACCCGCAGGTGGCATGATTCCTGAGCAATACCTTGATGTCCCAATAGCCTTTGACGAACTCGAAAAATTGGGTGCCAAGATGGGTTCAGGTGGATTAATCGTAATGGATAATGAAACCTGTATGGTTGATGCAGCGCGTTACTTTGTTAACTTCCTCTCCAAAGAGTCCTGTGGCAAATGTGTACCCTGTAGAGAGGGTCTGCTACAGGCAAACGAAATACTTACTAGGATCGTGTCGGGAAAAGGTGAAGAAAAAGACATCGAGAAACTTCGGCAAATCGCCGAGACATCTAGCCTTGCTTCTCTTTGTGCTTTGGGAGCGACATCTGCTAATCCAATGCTTACATCTCTTCGGTATTTTGCGTACGAATACGAAGAGCACATAAACGGGAAAAGATGCCCCGCGCTGTCTTGCAAGCCTCTGATAAACTTCTACATTGACCCATTGAAATGCATGGCCTGCACGCTCTGCTCAAGAAATTGCCCAGTGAAAGCCATCGATGGCGCGCCAGGCAAGATCCATATCATTGACCAAAATAAATGTGTTAAATGCGGTACTTGTTTTGACCAATGCAAGTTCAAAGCGGTTACAAAGATATCTGGAGAACCCGTTCCTCCGCCAATTCCCGAGGAGCAAAGGATAAAAAAGCCAGTTGGACGGGCGAACTAAAATGACGACAAATAATGCGGAACCGGCGGTTAAAGAAATCACTTTAAAAATAGATAACCAAGAAGTCAAGGCAAAAGAGGGCGAAACCATCCTCGACGTTGCCAAAAGGCTGAACATAAACATACCTACACTATGCTTTGTGAAGGCGCTCTCTCCGTTTGGCGCTTGCCGCCTGTGCTCAGTGGAGATCGCCGAAAAAAATGGAAAAAGCCGCATGGTGACTAGCTGCAATTATCCTGTTCAAGAAGGCTTGGTCGTTTTTACGAGATCCGAAAAAACCATAAAGATTCGCAAAATGTTGCTTGAACTGCTGCTGGCGCGTTGCCCCAAGGTTGCGAAAATTCAAGAGTTAGCCCTTGAATATGGCGTTAAAACGACGGGTTTTTGGGTAGCCGATGAAAATGAAGACTGTATCTTGTGTGGTTTATGCACTCGTGTATGTGACGAACTTGTAGGCGTAAACGCAATAGATTTTGCCAACCGTGGGCTTGAACGTGAAGTCACTGCTCCGTATCACGAGTTTTCCAATGACTGCATAGGTTGTGGTGCCTGCGCTGCCATATGCCCAACTAAATCAAAAAGAACAAGGATAACCACGTACCCGGTATTAGAGGAAGACGCTAAGAAAATTAACGAGCAGTTCCTCAAAGGCACTTGCGACGAGAATATAGGCGTCTATCAAGAAATAATCGGAGCTAAAAGCTTGGTTGCCGGCCAAGACGGCGGCATGGCCACAGCACTTTTGATCTCAGGCATGCAAAAGGGCATGTTTGATTCAGCAATCGTTGTCCAACGAAAAGATGGCTATCAAGCGGAAGCAGTCGTAGCAGAAAACATTGATGATATTATGAAAGCCAAGGGCACAAAGTATCTTCGTGTAAAGATGCTTTCTTTGCTGACTGATTTGGTGGCCAAGGGAAAGCGTAAAATTGCCTTGGTAGGCACGCCCTGTGAAATCCGTGCGGCACGAAAGATTCAGCAAGCACTTCTTGAGGCGCACCCTGATTTGCAGTTAACACTTGTGGGCCTGTTCTGCTTCGAAGCATTCGAATACGACAAACTCAAGGAGGCAGCACAGCAGCTTATGGGCGTCGACATTGACACCGTCGAAAAAACACAGATAACCAAAGGCAAATTTATTGCAACCGTCAACGGAACCGACCACACAATACCCGTTAAAGAAATGAGCGCTGCACAGGCGCATGGCTGCAACTTCTGCGATGACCTCACTAACAAATTCGCTGACATCTCTGTAGGTTCAGTCGGAACTCCAGAGGGCTTCTCAACCATCATAGTCAGGTCCGACATCGGAGCTAAGCTGCTAGAAAACGTTGAGTTCACTAAAATAGACGTCAACAAAGACGAACTTACGAAGCTGTCAGGATTCAAAAAGGGTCGGGCGAAAAAGAACTTCGCCAAGATTATGCCGCCTGAACCTCCAATTCAAGTAGCACCAAAACTCGCAGTTCAATAATTGCTTTTTCTTCCCTTACTTTCGCTAAACCCACGGGGTTATGTGCATCCGTTGTATGCAGAGGGAATCCACGGTACTACTCGAATTGACGGTTCTTTAAGCTCGTTAAGGGTGGCTACGGTTAGCAGGAGAGGAACCATGGCTTCAATCAGTCTGGAGTTTTCTAGAGGGCCTGCTTTCAGTGGTCTCAAGTTAGGTATTTCGCAGATCAGCTTAGCCACTTCAGTGACTGACCAGTCATCGTTGCCTGCTGCAAAAACATCGATATTTAGTGATTTCTCTGTGTCACTCAAGTACACCGCGGGAATAGTGTGAAACGAGGACACTACGCTGGCTGGTCTTACAATTTCCTGAATTAGCTCTGCAACTGATTTCTGTTCTGCTGCTTCAGCCTCAAAGCTTCCCGCGGTAGAGTTTGAAATTGGTATGTGCCTAAAGATACCTTGACTTCTTTTCATTGAGACTATTGTTGAAATGACTATTTGATTTTGATGAAAATATGGTTTCAGTTCTTGCATTGCTTGAAGAGTAGCGTCGGCTGGAATGGTAACGATTACCGTTTCAGACTTTTCTACCGCATCCTTAGCAGAAGCACCATTAATGCTTCCCAACATGTTACTCTTATGAAAGTCACGGGCGTCAGCTTCAAGCCTTTTCGCGGTTTGAACTGCTTTTTCATAGTTCCTTGAAGTAATGAGCACATCGTGGTTTTTTGCCATCCTAAAGGCAAGACCTCTGCCCATTCTACCCACTCCACCAATAATGCCTATTTTCAAATCAGCAACCCCTTAATTCATAATTTATTAAAATCAGACTTTGACTACAATAAACTTTGTTTTCCAAGAATTAAAACATTATTTGTTTTTAGCTCTCGCACTTTTCTGAAAGAACAACAATTGAAATTGCCATTTTCTGGAAAGACCGTTTTGAGTTGCTTTTTTGATTTAGAGCTTTAATCGTTTGCAGACAGTGTCCCAAAATGTCCCTAAATGTCCAGAATTGTCCCCATTTGTCCTTGTTTGTCCCCAAATATCCCGAAAACTCAACCTTTGAAACTCTTAGGGGAAGTCTTGTTTTGAAGAACGAGGTTTCTACATTGGCTTTTCCCGCAGTTTTGTTCTTTGAAGTTTAGATTGCTTTTTGGTTTGGGTTTGAATTGGTTGCAGGATGAGTCTAAAAAAGTTTAGATAAGTCAAAAAAAGTTAGAAATAGATTAAGAAAGTTTGAAAAAGTCAAAATTAGTTAAACCGCTACAATGTTCATAGTGGATTTCTTAGTCTACCCGTGGCTTAGGGATTTCAGCGAAAAAAAGACCTATGGCAAAACAAAGGAGCAAGAAAATCAAATTATGAAAACGTTAAGTGATATGTTAACCCAGACAGATTGATTAACTGCTTTGGAGAATTACAAAACAATCGCTACCACGGAACTGTAGCGAAAGAGAAGGCGATTGAATGGCTCCTAGTATTGAGCTCATTGTAGCGGCGTTTCTGCTTATGGCTTTCTTAGCCGCGGTTCTATCTAACAAGCTCAAGATACCGTACACTTTGATTTTAGTTTTGGCAGGAGTATTGGTCACTGTCATCGCATCTTCGCTAACATTGCAAGGTGGGTCTTTCCAAAACCTGATTTCTCAACTGAGATCAATTTATACTCAATTGCTTCAAGGCGGTGGAGGCGGACTTTTCGTGGGTTTAGTGGTTCCACCATTGATTTTTGAAGCAATGATTCACCTTCGCGCCAGTGATCTAAAGGCTGTAATCAAACCTTCATTAGCTTTAGCGACCGTGGGTGTCTTGATAGCAACCTCGGTTGGGGGGTTAATCTTGTGGAAGGTAGTTGGTCTTTCTCCATATGTTTCTTTTCTTTTTGCTGCCTTAATTGCTCCAACGGACACAGTCACGGTTTTAGAGGTTTTTCGACGAGTCAAGGTTCCTTCTAAACTATCTACGCTACTCGACACCGAAGCAGCATTCAACGATGCCACTGGAATTGTTATCTTCTCAGTAATTCTTTCAACTATCAGTCTTCAAAAAGTCGCGATAACACAAACAATCTTCAGTTTCGGGTTTAATCTAGGCGCAGGTGTCTTAATCGGCATCGGAGTCGCATTTCTAGGCGAATTGCTCTCAAGTCTAATAGAAGACAAAGTGGCAGAAACCATTCTAGCGGTAGCCGTAGTGTACGGGTCCTACGCTTTAGCAACGGGAATAGGTGCTTCTGGACTGATAGCGGTTGCGGTTGCAGGTTTATACTTTGGTAACTTCACAATGCGATCTGCAATGGAACCAGCATCAAAAGAAGCCGTGACTACCTTCTGGCAGATAGCAGCATTCTTAGGCAACTCGATTGCGTTCACAATCATCGGTTTCGAAACAAACCTTATTACACTTTCGCAATCAGTTTTTGTCATTGTTGCAGCCTACGCTGCAGTGACCATAGCAAGAGCTGCCACAGTTTACCCAATTCTCACAATATTCAATAAATTCGGAGACAAAATATCCACAATTTGGCGTAACATTGCTATGCTTGGCGGAGTCCGAGGTGCATTGTCCATTGCTTTAGTAGCTACGATAACAACTTCTGCAGTTATCTCTCAGGGAGACATTAACATGCTAAACACAATGGTGCTTGGAGTAGCCTTCATCTCAATTGTTCTTCAGGTGCCCTTGCTCTTCCGCTACGTAAGTAAAAAAATACCGCAAACGGAAACTGTTTCAACTACAGAAATTGACGAACAATTCGAGCTAATAGCCTCGCACATGCAAGAATTGAAAAAACTAAAATCAGAAGGCAAAATATCCAACGAGGAATTCACAAAAAGAATAGACGTAAACAAAAAGAAACTCGACGACCTGATCGCAACTACGCCCATCACGATAGAAACAAGAAAAATTATCCGCGCAAGAGCTGCCGCATTATATACTTCTTTCCCCAAAATCCCAAAACGTAAAACCAAAAACAAGGAAACAAAAACTAATACAGTTGAAGAATAGACCGCAAAAATATGTTCAATCCAAATGAGCGCTTCTCCAATCTCTGAAAAGCATTAAGAAACAATGGCATTTAAATTTGTCAATTCCGTTAGTAAAATAATTAATCCGTTTAGTGGAATAGAAGGTTTTGTAGTCGGAATCCGATCAAACAAAAAAACCATTGGAAGAAACCCCATTTTCGGTCTATGTTAAAACTGGGTTATCTTCAGAAGAGGTAGTTCGAAAACTTCAAAAGTACGGCAATAACGAAATCCCTGAAAAGAAAATTAGTCCTTTTCGCAAGTTTTTAGGTTATTTCTCGGGACCCATTCCTTGGATGATAGAAATTGCCTCGGTTCTATCTATAATTATACAACACTATGACGATTTTGCAATTATTTTCACGTTGCTAATTGTGAATGCAGCAGTGGGATTTTGGCAAGAACGGAAAGCCGACAATGCTATAGAATTGTTAAAAAAGCGACTTGCCCCTAAAGCCCGCGTGTTAAGAGATGGAACATGGAATGAGATAGCTTCAAAGGAACTTGTCCCGGGAGACATTGTACGTGTCCGTTTGGGTGACATTGTCCCTGCTGATATCAAACTTATGAAAGGAACCTACTTGCTTGCGGACGAATCTGCGTTAACGGGGGAGTCGCTTCCTGTAGAGAAACATGTTTCTGACATTGCCTATGCTGGAGCTATCATTAGGCAAGGCGAAATGGACGCTTATGTTGTGGCAACAGGAATAAGCAGCTTCTTTGGAAAAACCGCAAAACTGGTGGCGGAAGCCAGAACCATAAGTCACTTCCAAAAAGCAGTTATACGAATAGGAAACTACTTGATCATCCTTGCTGCAGTAATGGTTTCTGCTGTTGTTATCGCAGCTCTTTTTCGGCATGCCAATCCGTTAGCTATTCTGCAGTTTGCGCTGATTTTGGTTGTAGCTTCAATACCTGTCGCGTTGCCAGCCGTTTTGACAGTCACTATGGCTGTTGGGGCAATCGTGCTCGCTAAAAAAGAAGCCATCGTAAGCAAGTTGGTTTCAATTGAAGAAATGGCTGGAGTTGACGTGTTATGCTCAGACAAAACAGGCACAATAACGAAGAATGAACTTACTATTGCAGAAGCAAAAACTTTAGGAAAATTCGAAATCGACGATGCCCTCCTATTTGGAACATTGGCATCCAGAGGAGAAAATCACGATCCCATAGATGATGCTGTCATCACCAAAGCTAGGTCGATCAGAGCAGTAGCCGATGCTCTTGGTCAATACAGCGTAGTTGATTTTAAGCCGTTTGACCCTGTTTTGAAGAGGACAGAAGCCACGGTAGAGAGTCCAGATCATGAACGATTCAAAGTGGCCAAGGGTGCGCCGCAGGTTGTTTTGTCTCTTGTTTCTAACAAGACGGAAATCGAAGATAGAGTTAACGAAATTGTAAACACTTTTGCAATCAAAGGTCACCGAGCGTTAGGAGTAATTAAGGGAGACGAAGAAGGTAATTGGGAATTTGTTGGTCTCCTTGCAATTTACGACCCGCCCAGAGAAGACTCTGCTGAGACAATAAAAACAGCCCAGAAAATGGGTATAAACGTCAAGATGGTTACTGGCGATCATATTGCTATAGCTAAACAGATTGCGCAAGAAGTCAATCTGGGCACAAACATAATACCCGCATCCGCCTTCACAGACAAGCCCGACAGCGAAGCTAAAGGCATTATTGAGGGTGCAGATGGTTTTGCCCAAGTTTTTCCTGAGCATAAATATCGCATCGTTGAGTTGCTCCAAGAACAAGGACACATTGTAGGCATGACAGGCGATGGAGTTAATGATGCTCCGGCGTTAAAAAAGGCTGATGCAGGAGTTGCCGTTGACGGAGCCACTGACGCGGCTAAATCGGCAGCGGACGTGGTATTAACGAAGCCGGGTCTTTCCGTCATCATTGACGCGATAAAAGAGAGCCGCAAGATTTTCGAACGTATGACCAATTACGCCGTCTACCGAATCGCTGAGACTACTCGAGTGTTAATTTTCTTATCGCTTGCAATCCTTGCCTTCAACTTTTATCCGTTAACGGCAGTAATGCTAGTCATTCTGGCGTTGCTCAACGACATTCCAATCATGACCATTGCTTATGATAATGTGAGGGTGCAAGAGAAACCCGTTCGCTGGAACATGCGTGGGGTATTAATCGTAGCGTCTCTGCTTGGCACAACAGGTGTCATTTCAAGTTTTGGGCTATTCTTGATTGGCTTAACAATATTTCACCTAAGCTTTAGTACACTGCAGACGCTGATTTTCTTAAAAATGGCCGTCGCAGGACACTTGACTATTTATTTGGCTCGAACTGGAGTGAACCACTTCTGGAAACGTCCGCTTCCGGCCAGTATTCTCTTTGTTGCCACAGAGGTCACTCAAGTTGTTGGAACGTTGTTTGCTGTCTATGGTGTATTTATGAATCCGATTGGGTGGGGATTCGCCGCTTTCGTCTGGGGGTATGCATTGCTTGCTTTCTTGATAACCGACCAGTTAAAGATTCACTTCTTCAGGTTAATGGGGCATGAAGAAGCGATTTCTAATAGAGAACAATCCATAATTTCAACCACATTTTCTCATGTCAAATTGTACTTTTTCAAAACTTTTAAAAATCGTCAAACCCTGAAAATGAAGGAAGCGAAATAGGTCAACTATAAAAAAGACAAGAAAACAATCTGGCGCCATTTACCCTTAGTAACTTTGCAGCTCATTTGCATGATTTTTTCGCTAAGTTCTCTTTTCTTCTTCTCCATCGACGCTTCCTGAAAGTTTAACCTCGTCCAATTTTGATCTAATCTCAATGTTATAGACCCGCCAGATGTCTTCTCGTGTGATTATACCTATCAACTTTAGTTTACCTTCCTGTTCAATAACTGGTAAGCGTCCGACTTGGTTGCTTGTCATCTTGTCAAACGCTGTATAGAGGCTTTCATTTGGGGTTGTTGTGACCAGCTCTTTCGCCATTACTGAGCTCACTTTGGTCTTAGCCCTCTGATCTGGATGGACTTGAAGAACATCGGTAAGTGTAACTATGCCAACAAGTTTGCTGTTGTTATCCAAGACTGGATTGCCTTTTATTCCGTTCTTTGACAATATCTCAGCGACTTCTGAAATCAATGAGTTAGGCGTAGTTGTGATGATCTTTTTGGTCATTGCATCTTTGACAAATAGCTTTTGAAGTAGAGGAATTGAGTATTCGCCTCTGTGTGCTGGAGACTCAGCCCTTGATTGAACCTGGCTTCTATAGATCGTTATTTTTCCTGTGATTACATATGCAATAGTTGTAGCTATCATAGATGGAACAAGCAGAGTGAATCCTCCCGTCATTTCGCTAACCATAAGTATTACTGCAACAGGCACTTTGCCTACCCCACCGAAAAACGCCATCATCCCAACAATTACAAACGCTGCAATAACTGGACTAAAGTTTGGAAAAACATTGCTTAGAAGTATCCAAAGTGATGCGCCTAGCAAGCCTCCTACAACCAAGGCCGGAGCGAAAACGCCTCCGCTTCCTCCGGAACCTACCGTAAGTGAAGTAGCTATTATTTTGACTACTATAATTACAGGAATCAAAATGATAGGGAACAAGACGAAGTTACCCGTCATTGCTATTTGAAGCCAACCGTAACCCATGCCGAGCACTTGCGGGAGAAACATTCCGATAATACCCACAAGTAATCCGCCCAATGCTGGTTTCAAGAAACGCGATATTCCTAGACGCTGAAAATAAGCTCTCATGCCGTAAAATCCCTTGACGTAAACTATGCCTACTAAACCACAGAGTAAACCCAAGACAGCGTAAAATGGCAGATTAATTGGATCGTTGAAGGCACCCAGATTCATGTACCCAAATATGGGTGTCCATCCAGTATAGGACGCGAATATGCTGTAGCCCACAGTGGAAGCAATGAAGGCTGGCAGCAACGTCTCAACTTCAAAATCACCAATGTAGAGAATTTCAGTGCTTAATATAGCCCCTCCAAATGGTGCCTTGAAGATAGAGCCGATTCCTGCGCCTATGCCAACTGCAACTGCAATTCTTCTGTCTTTTGAGCTAAGATGAAGTCTCCTACCTAAGAAAGAACCGAAACCTGCGCCTATCTGCGCTGTTGGGCCTTCTCTGCCAGCACTTCCTCCAGAGCCAATTGTTATCGCTGAGGCCACAAGCTTAACTAAAGGTATTCGGGATCTAATCTCGCCCTTTTTATTATGAAAGGCATCAATTGCTGCGTCAGTTCCGTGGCCCTCAGCTTCTGGTGCAAAGCCATATACAAGTATGCCACTCAAGAGTCCACCAACAGTAGTCACCAGCGGGATCAAGTAAAAACGGGAAGAAACTAACCCTAAGGTTCCGCCTTCTCCCGCCGGTGAAGGAGCAAAAAAACCAGCGACGCCCCCGAGTAAAACTTTACTTGCGAGTCTAATGGCTTCATAGAAAACAATACTTCCTACTCCGCTGACCAGGCCAATCAAAATAGCGATAGGAACCCATTTTCTAAGATAACTGAACTCCTGAGAAGCACTTGGGGATTTCACTTATTTTTTCCATCTCGAATATCCTTTGCACACATTAAAGTCAGATATAAATAGAATGCAAATAATATATCAAAATAGGATAAAAGGAATAGTGAAACCGGCTCTTTCTTTGGCTCCATATTTGAATTTTGGTTGTTCCTCGTGTTCCAGTATGTTCAAGGATTTTATTGGAATAATGATGTAAACACAGTCTTCAAACTTATAGAGTGCTTTTGTAGTTTCTTGAAGTTGGGCAATCAAGGACTTGTGGGAGTAGGATTACTACCAGCGACCGCACATGCCCATGCCCATTCCATGCCCATAAGGATATACAGATTGTCCTGACCCATAGGACCCTTGCTGTGGATACGGATAGTAACTGCCACTAGCCCCCTGTAAAATTTGGTTTGTAGAATTGTTTCTTGTCTGCGCACCTGCAAATTGTGCAAACGCAATGCCAGCAACTACAGCGACCAGAACCGAAGCTACTACCAGGAGTATTATGGCTTTTGTCTTTTCCATTCTTTTTCACCTCAACATACTATTATGCTTGGAGTGGTAAGATAGTTCGCTGAAACAAAGTCAGTGATCTATGAAACAATATTGAAACAGTCTAAACAATCGGGCTATGGATAAAAAACAGACGGAAGCGCATAAACTTTAATTCATCGCTCAGACTTTCTCTGAGATATGCAAAGATTGCATATTTTCCTCATTATTCTTATCACGACAATTGCGGTGCTGATATCCATAGCTACAGTCGCTTGGTATCTATCCGTTACAGATCCATCCTACTACGGGTCAAGCTGGATGAGCCAAATGTGGGGTAACCATCTAGGCGCCAGCGGAAACTATGGAGGAATGGGCGGCATGATGGGAACCGGCAATGGAAGCAATGGAACAAACACAACCTCTTATTTGTGGATAGTACCTGTATTGTTGATTGTTGCTTCCGCAGTTGCCGTCATCGGAGTTGTTTTTTACTTGGTTTTTCCTGAGCTAAGGTACATTAAAAGCAAAGGTTCATTCAATCCTCAAATGCCAGAACTTACTCCCACCCAAACAACAAACACAAGTACAACTGCCAACGTTTCTCCTGCTTCTGTTCCGCCTGTTTCAAGTGTTTCAGCTGTTTCAAATAGCTGCGAAGTACTTTTGAAAACAATGACTCCTGAAGAGCAGAAAGTTCTAAACATTTTGATCAATCATCAGGGCAAATATTTGCAGAAATATGTTGTAAAAGAAGCTGGTCTTAGCAGACTTAAGACTCATAGGGTAGTAGCTCGTTTCGCCCAACGAGGCATCGTAACAGTTAATGAATTCGGGAACACCAATGAAATAATTCTGTCGGATTGGGTCAAAGGTTACACTGTACAAAAAACATCTGGATCCTAATTAGTTTCAGTGACGACATTTCTTCATGTCATCAACAAAATGTTAGTTTCCTTTTCCAAAATATTTGAAGAAGAATGTTAAGGCTAAACCTTAACCGCTTAGCAGTGGTCGCGACCGCAACTGCAATTTTGACTCGATGACGTACCGCTGATGTATTTTTGGGGATTTGCTTCAAAGGATTTTTTGCAGCCTGGAGCGCAGAAATAGTAGTATTTGCCTTGATAGATTGTTTTGTACTTTGCAGTTTTCTCATCGACTTCCATGTTGCATACTAAATCTTTAGCCATATTTTTTCACCTCCAAAACATTGCTTGATGTCTGTGACTATATTTTTGGTTTAAATCTCCTGAGGAGTGAGGCGTTTGTGACTACAGTTACTGAACTGCTTGCCATGGCTGCTGCCGCATACACCGGGTTAAAGAGGACATGCAAGATAGGATAGAATGCGCCTGCCGCCAAGGGAACGAGGATGATGTTGTAGAAGAATGCCCAGAATAGATTCTGCCGAATTTTCTTCATCGTCGCTCGACTTAACTGGATTGCGACAACTACATCTCGCAAATCGTTCTTTATTAACACTATATCTCCCGTTTCAATAGCTACATCTGTTCCGCTGCCCACAGCTATCCCAATGTTAGCCTGGGCTAATGCGGGTGCATCGTTTATTCCGTCTCCGACCATAGCGACAACTTTGCCTTCTGCTTGAAGCCTCTTTATCTCTGTTGCTTTTTCGCTTGGAAGAACCTCTGCAAAGACGCGGTTAACGCCTACCTGCGCTGCGATGGCTTTGGCTGTTCTCTGGTTGTCGCCCGTAATCATGATGACTTCCAATCCCATCTGTTGAAGGGTCTTTACTGCATCGGCGGAGTGCTCCTTTAAGGTGTCAGCCACCGCTATCAAACCTGCAAACTGGTTGTCAACGGCTAGGAGCATGGCGGTTTTGCCTTCTTCCTCAAACGCCGACATTTCCCCCTCAAGCGCTCTGATGTCCAAGTTGTTTGCTTCCATCAGTTTTCGGTTGCCCAACAATATTTTGGCGCCTCTATGTTCCACCTCTACTCCGTATCCGGGGATAGCGTTGAACAATTCCGGTTCATCAATTTGGATTCCCTTTTCTTTTGCTTTTTTCACTATGGCTGCTCCCAGGGGATGCTCGGAGTTTTTCTCTGCGATGGCGGCGAACTGAAGAAGTTGAGCTTCCCCGAACGGTTCAGATGGGGCGATGTCGGTTACTTCGGGTTCGCCCTTCGTTAGTGTTCCTGTTTTATCAAAGACAATTGCTTGAAGCTTGTATACCGCTTCCAATGCTTCGCCGCTTTTTATCAGGATGCCGTTTTCTGCTCCTTTTCCGACACCCACCATTATCGCTGTAGGAGTAGCGAGTCCAAGAGCGCAAGGGCAAGCCACTATTAACACTGCGATGAAAACTGTGAGTGAGAAGATAAATGATGCTCCGACAATAAAGTACCATGCCAACGCTGAAAGTGTCGCCGTAATTATGATGGCTGGAACAAAATATCCCGAAGCAATGTCGGCTAATCTTTGAATTGGCGCTTTGGAAGTTAACGCATCTTCAACCATGCTTATGATTTGTGCAAGAACTGTGTCTTTGCCGACTTTTGTGGCTTTGAACTTTAGCATACCTGTCTTGTTCATGGTGGCTCCTATGACTTGGTCGCTGATTCTCTTTTCGACTGGGATGCTTTCGCCCGTGATGACTTTTTCGTCCACTGCCGAGTATCCTTCGGTAACAGTGCCGTCGACGGGAATTTTTTCTCCTGGTCTAACTACGACGATGTCGCCTACTTGTACGTCTTCAACTGGAATTTCCTGTTCTTCGCCGTTGCGGATTACTCGGGCTGTTTTGGCTTGGAGACCCATGATTTTTCGGATGGCTTCCGAGGTTCTGCCCTTAGCTACGGCATCTAAGAGTTTTCCCAGCAAGATGAAGCTCATAATCATGGTGGCGGTATCGAAGAACACTCCTGCACCTGGGAAAACGTTTGGGGCAAAGGTTACGACGGTGCTGTAAATCCATGCGGTGGATGTGCCCATGGCAATTAAGGTGTCCATGTTAGTGGTCTTGTTTCGTAGCCCTTTGTAGGTGCCAACGTAGAAGGTCCAGCCCACGATGAACTGAACTGGCGTTGCAAGTAGGAACATGAAGATGTTGTTTTGCTCCATGGGCAGAGGTGAGAGCCACATCAAAACAAGGATCGGAATAGTCAGAGCAACGCTTGTGGCTAAAAGGATTTTTAGGTGTCGAATGTGGCGTTTGCGTTCTTCTCCCGCTGTGTCCTCATGGGTTTTTTGTTGTTGTTCGATTACTTGGTATCCGCTGTCCTGGATGGTTTTTTTGATGCTTGGCAAGCTGATTTGCTGGGGGTTATATTCGACTGAGACGCTTTCAGCGACAAAGTTGACGACTGCGTTATAGACTCCTTCGCGGTTGCCCAAGGCTTTCTCGATGGTTTTGGCGCAGTTAACGCATGACATGCCGCCGATTTGGAGGACGATTTTTTCGTGGATTACATGATAGCCTGAGTCGGTGATGACGGTTTCGATGGTTTTTTGGGTGATGAGGTCGGGGTTGTAGTCAATTAGTGCTTGTTCAGCGGCGAGATTTACTGTAGCTTGGGTTACGCCTTTTAGTTTGGCGAGTTCCTTTTCGATGGTATGTGCGCAGTTTATGCAGCTCATGCCACCGATGTTGAGGGTGATTCTCTTGTTTTTTTCTTGGCTCATATTATCTTTGCCTTGAGTTGTGTCTTTTTTGCGTTTATCTTAGTCAAGTCCATTTTTGATAAATCTGTTATTCGAACTGGTAACTATTTCCAACACTGTTGTAAGTAAAGGCATTTGGGAATGTTTGAGCTATCAAGATTAATGCTCGCCATCCAGTGCAATGAGAGGGTACGATTAATTCCGGGTTAATCTCTTTTAGCGCATCTATCGTAGGTTCAATTCTTTTCTCAAATTCTTTTCCAGCTAAATGAAAGCCGCCCAATATTGCGTAAACCTTTGTTAATCCTGTAATCTCTTGAGCATATCGAATGGTGTTTATAATGCCAGCGTGAGCACACCCAGAAATGATAACTAAACCTTTGCCTTTGACTTTAATGACTATAGCACGGTCATCCAGGACTACTAGGTCGGGTTGCCAAGTGTTGTCATCATAAATTCTATTTTGCGTTAAGCCATGTTCAAAAGTCGCTTTTCTTGGAATTTCTCCAGTGATGCAGGCTAAATCATTTGCAATTAAATACGGCTTTTTTGTGTTAACGATTTTCGCTGGAATTAGCTGCTCTAAATCCGGGAAAAGTGGATACTCTCTTATATTTCCGCTAAGACTGGCGGTTCCTCTACGTTTAACCACGTCTTCGTGAGCTATTATTGGCAAGTCGATTTTGTTAACAACTTTAATTACTGCTTGTAATCCCCCAAAATGATCGTAATGGCCATGGGAAAGGACAACATAAGAAACTTCGTTTAGGTCGATTCCCATACGCTTTGAGTTCACAATTACTCCGTTGGAACTAACGCCAGTATCAAAAAGAATGCTCCAACGCTCTTGATCTGTAAAAATGCGAACGAGTATAGAAAAACCATGCTCTGCAAACGGCAAGTCTTTATGCGCTGAAGCCCACTCCGCGCCATATTGATCTTTAGCCCAGTGCCAAAGCGATTTCACTTCTTTTCTAGTGTTGCTTGAAAGAAAATCTATATTGTTGTCCATTAAGGAAACGATTTCTATTTTTGATGCTTCTTTCAAGTCTATAGTTTCTGTGACCAAATACTGATCCAACTATAAAATTCCTCGGTAATTTTCTGTGGTTGGGCAACCGACACACTTTTGGGTTTCATATCGGCTGCAGGGGTCGCATTCAATATTGCACGGTGCAACTTTTTTTTCTTTGTTTGCCAGGTTTTCTCTTATTTGAAGGAAAGGTGAAAAATAGGTGTCGCTTACAGGGTAGAATTCTGATCTTCGAATTCCTTTGCTGCATCTTAAGGAGCATTTCTCCATCGAGATGCTTTCTAAGGTTTCTCTCGTTTCTGCAACTATAAGTGCCATTAAATTGTAGCCGCCTATTGTTTTAAAAATCTGAACTATCCTGGGGCATTCTTCGAAACGGTCGAGGACGTTTTGCATCGCTTCTGCGCTCTCCATTTCCAGCATTACGATAGCCAGATGAAGCCCAAGTGCGCTTGGGTTGACCAGAGCGGATATTTTGATTACACCGTTATCAATAAGTTTTTCAAGTCTTTTCTTTGTTCCCATACTCGTGAAGCCTGTTAGTTTTGATAAATCCTCAAGAGACGTCCTGCCATCTGCTTGAAGTTGAGCTATTATTTTCTTGTCAACCTCATCCATTGCCATACCCGTTTACTTTCTAAACATAACCTATTAATATTGTTTATCTATTAAACTATGTTATAATTAAAATAAAAGGTTATCGAAATGACAAAAAGAATAATGATGCCAGTTGAAGATGATGCAGGATTAGAAGCTCAATTAGCACACCACTTCGGAAGAGCACCCTACTTCGCCATAGTAGAACTCGACGAAAACCAAAAAACCTCGAAAGTTAAAACTGAACCAAACAGAAGCGAACACATGGGAGGCGCCCCAGGGCACTCACATGAAAGCTTTCTAGCACTAAAACCAGACGTCGTCGTGGCCTACACAATGGGTCCTGGAGCACTGAGCACTTTCCAAAATGCCGGCATCACAGTTTTAAAAGCAACTGAAAATACGGTGAAGGGCAACGTTGAATCTTTCAAAGAAGGCAAACTCGAAGAGCTAGTTGGCGGATGCGAACACGCCCACCACCATGAACACGAACATTAAATTAAACTAAAATCAATAGAGGTGAAGAAAATTGCCGAAAATAAAAGCAAAAGCAACATGGGTTGAAAATGTCCGCTCAAAGGTTGATAATCAAAGAAACCACAGCGTAGAATGTGACCTCTCCACGGCTGCGGGAGGAACAGATTGTGGTCCGACCGCACTTGAGCTTAGCTTGATGGCGTTAGCAGACTGCGGCGTGACAATCTTTGCCGAGGTTTGCAAGAAAAGCAACATTAAACTAAAGATGGTTGAAATTACCGCTGAAGCTGACAAATCGCCAGATTCACCGATGATAAGTGGTGTTATTATGAAAGTTAATGCTTCCTCTGATGCAAGAAAAGAGCTGCTAGAGGCTGCTTGGCGAAGAACCGAAGCAAATTGTCCTGTGTTGTTTGTCTTTAAAGAACCAACGCCAGTCAAGGTTGAATTTGAAGGAAAAACGGAATAGACGCCTAAGGACCTACAAATGAAGACTGCTCTGATAATTTACTGGTCTAAGACAGGTAACACTGAAAAAGTGGCTAATGCAATCAAACAGGGCTTAGAAGACGCGAGCATTCAAGTAACAATTAAGAAGCCTGAGGAAGCAGAAGCGCTTGATTACTTTGACTATGATTTAGTTTGCATAGGTTGTCCGTCGTACTCTTGGCATCCTCCTGAACCCGTGACAAACTTTCTTAAGAAAAAATTCGCTGAATATCGACAAAATGGTAAAATCAAGCCTTCAGCTCCAAAAGTTCCAGGCAAAAACGCTATAGTCTTCGTAACTTACTCTGGACCACATACAGGAATTGACGAAGCAACTCCAGTTGGCAAAGATATACGACAATATTTTGAGCACATAGGTTTCAATGTTATCGATGAATGGTACGTTTTAAGCGAATTTCACGGTTCACTTGAACATAGCACTTTGGGTAGATTAGGCGATGTTAGGGGAAAACCGACTTCTGAACAATTGCAAGTCGTAAAAGATGACTCAAGGCGCATAGGTAAGCTGCTCTAATTCTGTTTGTGGTCAATTTGGATAACACTCAAAATAGTTGCAATGCAGAAGCGTCTCAGAAAATTCTGAGACCAGTTCCCTATGCTCAAGGCTTCCATTTTTTCATGCCAGATGGCCATTATACCGGTGAAATAGCATTATCCCTTTGCTCATTCTTAAAAGACATGGGAAGCATTGATACACAATCGATCAAATTTCACTTTGACCGCGGTGACTTCCAGAAGTGGTTAAGAACTACAGTCGGCGATGAGAAACTCGCCCTAATAATTGACAAATTAGACAAGAAAACTCCAGAAGAAAGCCTCCAAGAAAAGTTAGCGGACATAGTGCAAAAAAGAATTGCAGAATTGAAGTTATCACGTTAGATCATCTTGATTGCGACGGTTAGATAGTTGCGAGCCTTTTTCTAAGGGCTAAAATTTCAAACGCTTTTTGTTTCCCATTTCGTAAAGTAAATTTTGCCGTCTTCTCTAAAGGCTCGGAGTAGTTCGCAATGCCTAAAGAAAGCAAATTCTTGCTCTAACTGCTCTGGTTTGATGTTTAGGGTCTTGATCAAATCTTCTTTTGTAGTTTTACCGTATTTCTCTACGGTGTTGTAGATTTTTTGCTGTAACTCAGTTAAGCCTGAACTTCCTGATTGGCCTAATTGTTTTCGCACAGATAAGGCTGATGACACAGCCATGGGGTCACAAGCTTTTGGAGGGTTAGTTTCATACATGTAGCAATCTTCGCATAAAACTTGTCCGTTGAGGTCATAAGATTCTCTTTCATTAATAGATGATTTGCAGCGTTCACATTCCATTTGCTCTCACCGTTATGTTCTTTCTTTATTTTCTTTTCTTGACTTATGTTTTTTGCGCTTGTTTTAAGTGTTTTTGGAGATCTGATTCGAAGCTGTCTATAAGTGCTTCAAGGCTTTCAGTGATTTCTTTTACTCTCTCGAGTGAATGCTTCTTAATTGTTGCTGGGTCAAGCATAGCGTAAGTGTGGTAGTATCCGCCGCCTTTGAGGGATTTTGATTGCTTGTTTATTAGATTTATACTTACAAGTTTAGAAAGGCAGCGGTGTACTGAGCTTCGATCCTTCTGCACTATTTTTGCGATTTGGTCAAGCGTAGCGTTTTCATTTTTTGCCAGTGCAAGGAGGACTTCAAGGTCTGAGGGTTTTAGGTTGTATAGGCATGTTAGTAAGTCGGTGCAAGAAGCGCCCTTTTTTGTTAGTAGGTTTATGCTTTCCATGAGTAAGAGATTATTGAATCTTGCATATAAATGGTATTGTTTGGTATTGACAATACCGTAAGATATATTTGGAAGTGAGATGCAATGGTACAGCATAGGAAGTATAGCGATGCAGAAAAAAATTGAATGTCCACGCGGTATTCCCGAAGAGCTATGTGACCACTCTCCAACCTGCAAGGTCTGGGTAGCAAGGTTAAACGCTCAAAAACAAGTTTAAAAGTTCCATTAAAAAGAAAATGAAGGTAGTTAAGGTATGTATGAAGAAAATGAACCAGAACAAATAAGATTTAAAAAAGTTCAAGCTATGCGAGATGCTGCCAAAAAAGGTCAAGCACCGGTTGTAA
Organism: Candidatus Bathyarchaeota archaeon; assembly: GCA_963833575.1. GTDB lineage: Archaea > Thermoproteota > Bathyarchaeia > Bathyarchaeales > Bathycorpusculaceae > Bathycorpusculum. Next base: position 907,317 of record CAWHXY010000004.1, read on the forward strand.
GACAGCCAATAATTCTGACTGATAGCAACTTTTCAGGAGCAGTCTCAGCAAATGAATTATTGGTGGTAGATTTTTGGGCTCCTTGGTGTGGCCCATGCCGAATGGTAGGACCCATAATTGAGGCACTATCAGCTGAATATACCGGTAAAGCAGCGTTTGGAAAAATGAACGTTGACGAGAATCAAGTAGTGCCGAGCAGATTTGGAATAATGAGCATTCCAACTATAATCATCTTTAGTCATGGCAAAGAAGTTGAGAGGTTAGTTGGCGCTTACCCCAAAGCGCATATCGAAGCGATGATCAAACGGTATCTGGGATAGCAGCCACAGAGGATAGCACATGACGAATGTCGTAGAAAAAATAGACGCAGTAAAATCACGGTTTGCTGGCCGTTACCGCTTGGTTATCAGCTGGAACAGGTTATTGCACGCACGCGAATTTGTTGTTCTAAAAACTTATATTTCAATCGTTTGGAAGAGGTTGGCATGACAGAACCAAAAAACGGTCGACCAATTTTCTTTCCAGAAAAACTGGTTCTCTTTGGTAACCTAGCGCTTTTTCTTTGGATTGTTCTTGATTCGGTGGCTTTTCTGCTATATGATTTCACAACCGGTATTGTGTTTTTTGTCCTAACTCTTATCTTGATTTATGGTGTACTGCATATTCTGGGTTGCCTACGTCCATGCTACAATTGCATAAAATGCACTCATGGCATGGGGCGCTTGGCAGCCTTGTACTTTGGCAGACGTATCTTTAAAGACTACAAATACAACTACAAACTGCCCACTGCAATATTTTTCACACTATACATCGGAGGATTCCCCGCAGCATTCGCACTCTACTCAGCAATCGTAGATTTCACGGCCATCAAAGCAGCGGTGTTTGGGGCTCTCTTAGTGTTTACGATCTATAGCGCCTTAACATGGAGACCAAGAAAACCAAAAAACACAAAAGAGGTACTATAGCCTCGCGGAGTTTACCTATTGAGGAGTTAACTATGGAAAATCATCTAGATCGTGCTAAGTTCTTAATGTCTGAAGAAAGAAAGCAATGGCATAATCCGGAAACAATCTTAAAATTTGCAGGCGCAACAGAAGGAATGACGATGGCGGACCTTGGCTCAGGACCTGGTTTCTTCACGATACAAATGGCTCATATTACCGGAAAAAAAGGTCTCGTGTATGCTGTTGATAGTGATCAGCATATGCTGGAAAGTTTGAAGGAAAACATTGCCAAGTCGGAAGTAAATCCAAAATTAATAAAAATTGTTAAAAGTGATGTGTGTCATACAGGAATTCCTGAAAAATCCATCGACTTTGTTCTTTTTGCGAATGTTCTTCATGAAGTGACTGACAAGAAAGCTTTCTTTCAAGAAGTGAACCGCATATCTAAACTCACAGCATACATCGTTGATGTGGATTGGAAAAAGATTAAAACAGAACACGGACCGCCACTAAAAAGTCGTCTATCCGAAGTTGAATCTAAGCAAATCCTTTCAGAGAGTGGCTTCAACGTTGTAAAACAGACTGATGCAGGACCATACCATTATGAATTAATTTGCAAGCCAACAGTTCTACCTTAGAATATGCACTGATCACGAGTTCGTTTATCTTTCCTTTTACTGTGTAAACCGAAGAAATGGTCGCAAAAAAATTAGATGCCGAGCTACACTATCCGAAACTAAGCTGGACAAGCTAATGAGATTTAAGTTATGCTAACTATCGTGGATATTAGCGTTTTCTGCCCCGAATTATTATAACAATGGCAACGATGGTGCTAGCTGCGATTACAACGGTTATTGATAACTCTAACTCTCCCAGAGAGAATATATTTGATGTGGGTGAGTTTGAAGACGATTGTTTAGGCGTTGTTTGTGGGTTGCCAAACGCGTAAATATTGTGGTCCCATGACCCAATGTATACTGTTCCTCCTGCAACTGCGGGAGAAGAACTTACGTGACCTTGGGTTGTGTATGTCCATTTGCTTGCTCCACTTGAGGCGTTTAGGCAGTAAACATTGTCATCCCAACCTCCCACGTAGACATATCCGCCTGCGACTGCTGGAGACGAATTTACTCCGTCTTTAGTTGTGTAATTCCATATTTTCTGGCCGCTTGAGGCGTTTAGGCAATAAACGTTTTTATCTGGGTTATCTGATACGCCTGACCCAATGTAAACATAGCCGTTGGCAACTGCGGGAGAAGAGTCAACCCACCCTTGCGTTGTGTAATTCCACAGTTTTGTTCCTGTTGAAGCATCTAGACAATAAATATTCATATCTTCAGATCCTATGTAGACACGGTCGCCGACAACTGCAGGAGAAGACATTATCAGATTCCCAGTCGTGTAATTCCATATCTTACTGCCTGTTAAGGCATCAAAACAATAAACGTTGCTATCTGCTGAACCAACATAAACATGGTCGTTGAGGATCGCTGGAGAAGACTCAACAAGGTTTCCGGTTGTGTAATTCCATATTCTAGTGCCGGTTAATGCGTCAAGGCAGTAAATGTTTCCGTCCCAAGAACCCACGTAAACGTAGCCGTTGGCAACTGAGGGGCAAGATTCCACGGTATTTCCAGTTGTGAAATTCCACACTTCATTACCTGTAGAAGCATTCAAACAGTACACATTACGGTCATAACTTCCAAAATAGACATAGCCTTCTGCAACAGCAATGGAGGAACTTATTGCTGCTGGTCGACCCATAGGTGAGTAGGTCCATACTTGGGACCCATCTGCGGCATTAAGCTTATAGACGGTTCCATCATCGGAGGGTATGTAGACGTAACCGTCAACTATTGCAGGCGAAGCCCCTATGGGGTTTTTGGTTGTGTAATTCCAAAGCAAATTGGCAGAAGTTGCGGGTGCTGTACTGGCTGAATAGCCTGTGTGAGTTAAGTCGTGATGAAACATCGGCCAGTTATTTGAGGCAGCAGTAGCGAAGGCTTGCAATTCAATCGAAAACAAGAAAGCCATAAGAAGAATCAAATAGAGAATTTTTGTGATTATGCTTTTCAAAATTTTTGCCCCGCGCTTTGTAAACAAGTCCATGTCAACATTTAAATGTTGTTATGTTAGGAAATAGTAAAGGCAACTTAAAACATGGCTGTCTAAGCGGTCCAAAAAGAAAAAACTTTTAGATTTTCGTTCTTGAACTCTTTTTCTAGAATCATTTTCACTTCATCCTCATCCAAGTTATTAATTCCATTCTTGTCCCTGTGAAGTGGGATTCCAGTTTCTCTGAGTGCCTCGCCTTTCGGAAAATCAAGAAAAATGTAGTAACGTCTGTCGTAGAGCATTATTAGTCTTAACGAGGTTAATTCCTTGTTTGGAGAAAAGCCATTTTGCTCAAGGACAAAAACGATTGAGCCAGGCTTTTTTTCTCTGACCAAACGTTTGAATTCATCCCATTTTCTAACCCTTACGTGACCCTCACTCATAACCTTGACATCAGTTTTCATTTATCAACTTATCAACTTGTTTCTCAATTTCATCTCTGATTTCCCGTACTTTTTCGATTGACTTTCCTTTTGGGTCCTCAAGTTTCCAATCGATTGTTGGTTTAAAAAATGGACCAGGGCAGATTCCCTGATCATTGCAGCCCATAGTAACAATTAGATCTACATCTTCCGCCATTTTGGCAGTGAGCAATTTTGGCTTGTTATTTGAAATTTCAATGCCTATCTCCTTCATTGATTCAACAACTACTGGGTTAACTTCGTCAGCAGGTTTGTTGCCCGCACTGGACGCAACAAACTTATCTTTTCCAAACTTGTTGGTAAATGCTTCTGCCATTTGGCTTCTACCGGCATTTTCAACGCACACAAACAAGACTTTCTTCATTTTTTCACGTTTCCATTTTGTTTTGCAAAGGATAGTTCTTTCTCAAGCCCTTGATTATTTCGCGCGTCTGTTTATTAGATTGGTGAGCGATTGCGTCAGAAGGGCATATAGAGTCACAACCCGTGCAGAGCACCACACAATTATTTGGGTTCTTTACAACTGGCCTGTTCTTTCCGTCCCTTTCTTCAAACCCGTAAGTTCCAAGTTTGCAATAGTCTACACATTTTCCACAACTAACACATTTTTCATAATCTATTGTGGGGTACCATTGTATCTTGCTTCGAGGAATTCCATACCAGTTTTCTTCAGACATATTTTTTCCCCTATATTGCATGCTGTTTTATATTCATATTAATAGCAACTTTTAAATATTGTTATGAATATTAAGTCAAACCATGTCAGCGAAACTGGAAAATCAGAACCGGTTTGAATCAACAATATTCTACGCGCTTTCCGATCCAATCCGACTCGAAATAATAACATATTTGCGCGACGGAGAAAAATGTGTCTGCGAAATAGTTCCTCACTTAAACCTCATTCAACCACTCGTCTCACGTCACTTGAAAATCCTCAAAGATACCGGAATAGTTAGATGCCGAAAGGACGGAACAAAACGAATGTACTCAATTGTTGATGCCAGAATATACAATGTTGTTAACGCTTTAACCTCGGAACTCTTAAGCACTCTCGCAAAAGAAGCGTTTGAAAGTATTACCCGCAGCTAACGCAATTGGTAAAAAATAGGCGAAAGGGTACTAAGCAGCGTATCTAAAGCCAAAACATTTGTTGACAAAAAGAGGATTTATTTCAAGGTACTGCCGATACCTCGAATTCGTTATTATGTTTTGTTTCTATAGTTTTTTAGCTACCTCGCTCAAGGGTTGAACTGGCCTCACTTCAACTGCCATCTGACCGAAGAATTTCGAAACTGTCATCGGGCTATCTGCATCTATGGTGAAGAAGCCTTTGTGATCTGCTGTAGTGTCTGCCGGGCAGCTCATTTAAGCTGCGACTAAATTGATGCCTGATTTTTTGATGTTGTCAGAGCTGAAAAGTTGCTTAAGCATGGCTTTGCCTTCATTGCTTAGCAGGGGACATCGAGCAGCGGAATGAGTGTGGGTTGCTTCATATAACAAGTATTTCACCTCCCATTTTTAGACTAAAAAAGCCTAGATTTTTGGTTAATGACCAAATGGTATTTTGCTTATCTGAAGATATAAAAATTTCCGTTAAGATTCATATTCAATTATTCAATTTTAAGGAAACGTAAATTAATGTACGCTTAAATTTATTCAATAGTGAATTCTATGAAGGTAGCAGTTTCTGGTAAAGGCGGAGTCGGCAAAACCCTAATTGCTGGTGGTTTAGCCCATGGTTTTGCTGAACGCGGCTTAAAAACTATTGCGATTGATGCAGATTCCTCTCCAAATCTGGCTTTAACGCTGGGTTTGTCGGCTGAGGAAACGCGTAAAATCGTGCCTATTTCCGAGAATAAGACTCTAGTCGAGTCCAAAACAAGCACTGAATACACAGGTGTTTACAACTTAAATTTCACGGTTGACGACATTGTCAAGGAATATTCTGTTCCCACACCATTAGGTGTAAACTTGATTGTTATGGGTACCGTTCAGGCAATGGAGGCAGGATGCATGTGTGCTCCAAACGCTGTCATACGCGCTTTGCTTCGCCATCTAGTTGTGGAACGAGACGAAGCTGTTGTTTTGGACCTTGAAGCCGGTGTAGAGCATATAGGCAGGGGCACCGCCAGACAAGTAGACGCATTACTAATTATTGCTGACTCTAACCTGAAATCTCTGGAAATCGCTAAGCACATACATGACATGGCGTCTGTCGCTGGCATGAAAAAACTTTACCTCATCGGCAACAGAGTCATGAACGATGCCCAAAAAGAGGCCATTCAGAACTTCGCAGACAAAAATGGCTTAACGGTGCTTGCTTTTATACCGTGGGATCAAAAAGTCATAGATGCTGACATGCAAGGCGAAACCCCGCTTAAGAATAAGGAAATAGTTGCTGTTAAAACCATAGATAATATATGTGAGCTTTTGCTTAAGAAAGCAGCTTAGACTATGAGGTTTTATTAAATGAAAACTCTTGTTACTATTGGGCGTGGTGGAACAGGAAAATCCAGCTTCACGGCTTTAATGGCTAAAAGTTTCATAGAAACTTACCAATCACCTCTTTTGCTAGTTGATGCTGATCCAGACCAGAACCTAGGCGAAATGCTTGGAATTGACCTGAAAGAAGCAGGAAAATCAACCATAGCCGAGCTTCTTGTGAGCACATTCATCGAGCAAGGAGGCACTACAATCGGCGTTCCTCCGACCCAACGAATAGAAAGCCGCATCTGGGAAAAAGGGTTATACGAGAGCGAAAATTTCGATTTTCTCTCGGTTGGCACTAAATGGGTTGAAGGCTGCTATTGCATGCCGAATTCAGCTCTGAAAGGTGCACTAGAATCATTAACTAAAAATTACAAATATATACTCGTTGACTCTCCAGCTGGACTAGAAAACCTAAACAGACGAATTACTTCAAACGTAAACGACATTTTCGATATTCTCGATCACTCAAAGAAATCCCAAGACCATGTTAGACGAGCCGTCAAAATAGCTAATGAAGTTGACATGAAATTTGAAAACTTTTACTTAGTGGGTGGCTACCGTTTTCCAGCAGAACTTGGAAAACAAGCTGAAGCTGACCTAAAATTCAAGTACTTGGGAAAAATTGAAGCTGATGAGACGTTAGATGAATATGTTTTGGGTGGAAAGTCGCTTCTTGAATTGCCAAAAGACAACAAAGCATACCTCTCAGTTAAGGAAATACTGAAAACTTTGGGCTATTTGTAGTCCCATATTTTTTTACATAGTTTTTCAAAAACATTCCATATCTACAGCTGCAACATGACTTTTGCCTAAGAAATCTGGAAAGGTTTAAAAAGATTGTAATGTGACATACACGTAAACCTTTACAGAGGTTTCTCATTTGACAAGTAAAAACGTCCAAATTAAAATCGACGAAATGAAGACCAGTAATGGTCAAATTAAAAACTTTGAATTGTCCATTGGCAAAGTTATCAACGATAATTACACAGAACCGATGGGTCCTACCCCAATGCCATCCATGACTACCCTGCGAGATTGGGACATGAAACTCCTCAATAAGTACAAGCCATTTTACATGCCAGATTGTGATCTTTGCTGTCTGTGCACTTTTGGAAAATGCGATTTGACAGCTGGAAAACGCGGTGCATGCGGCATAGACATAGCAACCCAATCATCTCGAATTGTGATGTTAGCTTGTGCAATTGGCGCAGCATGCCACTCAGCACACTCACGCCACTTAGTTCAACACTTAATTGAAAAATACGGTCGCAGATACCCATTAAACGTCGGCGGCCTAAACATTAAAGTTGAAGCGCCAGTTACACGCCTTGTTGTAGGAGTAAAACCCGAAACTCTCGGAGATCTTGAAGATGTTTTGTCTTATGTTGAAGAACAAATCACCCAAGTTCTTGCAGTTGGACACACAGGTCAAGAAGGTCACAATTTAGATTTTGAATCCAAAGCTTTCCACGTCGGCATGATTGACCACGTTGGTATGGAAGTCGGTGACATTGCACAGATTTCCACCTTAGGTTACCCAAAAGCTGAGGCTGACGCACCACTTGTGAAGCTTGGTATTGGTAGTGTTGATCGAGCAAAGCCCGTTGTTATGGTCATCGGACACAACGTGGTTCCATCGATTGGAATTATCGATTATGCAAAAGAAACCAAAGCTGACGACAAAATAGAAGTAGTCGGCTTATGCTGCACAGCACACGACATAACTAGGTACTATAACAAAGCCAGAATCGTTGGACCAATCAGCTGGGAGTTAAGATACATACGTGCAGGTTTGGCAGACGTGGTCGTTCTTGACGAACAATGCATTCGAACAGACGTCTACGAAGAAGCAGCAAAAGTTAACGCTCCAGTAATCGCTGCATCAGAAAAGAACTGCATGGGCTTCAAGAACCGCACAAATGACCCAACAGACGAAATTGTCTCTGACCTAGTAAGCGGCAAAGTTCAAGGTGTGCTGATCCTTGACCCAGAAAAAGTTGGCGAAGTCGCAGTCCGTGTCGCTCAGAGTGTTGCTCCATTACGCAAACGAAAGAGCAGCCTTCCAACGTTAGAGGAAATTACCCAAATTGCTAAGACTTGCACACAATGCAAGAGTTGCCAACGTAACTGTCCACAAGACTACGCAATTCCAGCAGCAATCAAAGCAGCAGCAAAAGGTGACATAACCTTACTAACCGACTTGTATGAGACGTGCATCGGCTGCGGAAGGTGCGAAGAAGCATGCCCACAAAAAATCATGATCCACAGTCTCATCGTTAAAGCAGGCGAAAAAGCAATGCTTGCAGAAAACAATCTTTGCAGGGTAGGCAGAGGCGCAGTTCAGGACGTTGAAATCCGCAATGTAGGCAGCCCAATCGTCCTTGGAGAAATCCCAGGTATCCTTGCAGTAGTTGGTTGCAGCAACTATCCAAAAGGCGGAAAAGACGTCTATGATATATGCAGAGAATTCGCACTGAGACGATACATCGTTGTCTTATCAGGATGCTCAGCCATGTCAGCTGGCAGCTACAGAAACAGCGAAGGCCAAACAATATACGAAGAATTCCCAGGCGGATTCGAAGCTGGAGGAGTGCTCAACGTCGGCTCATGCGTAGCAAACAGCCACATCGCCGGTGCATGTATCAAAGTAGCAAACATATTCGCAAAACGCCCATTAAGAGGCAACTATGAAGAAATCGCAGATTACATCCACAACCGCTTAGGTGCAGTTGGCTTAGCTTGGGGTGCATATTCACAGAAAGCCGCAGCAATTGGAGCGGGATTCTGGCGTTTAGGCGTACCAGTCCTCGTTGGACCACACGGTGTAAAGTACCGTCGTATGCTCCTTGGTAGAAAAGATCACCCAGAAGACTTTGAAGTTTACGATGCACGCACAGGCGACAAAGTAAGAGTCGGACCAGCACCAGAACACCTCTTTAACTCAGTAGAAACCAAAGAAGAATGTATGGTTGCCATCGCAAAGCTTTGCATTAGACCAAACGATACATGGAAAGGACGCAGCATAAAACTAAGCCACTATGTCGACTTAAGCAAACGATACTTAGGCGTTATGCCTGATGACTTGCACCTGTTCGTAAGAACAATGGCTGATGTCCCAATGACCATGAAAGACGAATTCACAAAGATACTTGAAGCACACGACTGGAAAGAAACAGTAATTCCGGACCCAACATTACTTCCAAGAATGGTCCGAAAAATGAAGGAGTAAATGGAGGAGAAAAAACATGTCCTGTGAACCATGGCAATGTGCAGAAATAGCCTCAACTAAAAAAGCAAACCCCATAACTAAACCCGAGATAGCAGTAGCAATGATCAAAAAAGCCCAACGTCCCCTTCTTATTGTGGGAAGCAATGCGACTGAAAGGTACATGGAAGGCAAACAATTAATCGAATACATGATTGACTTTGCTAACGCCTCCAAAGTACCAGTGGTAGCAACTGCTCACATGGTGGGCGAATTCATAAAGCGTGGATACCAACCAGCGGCATTTATGAATGCAATGGAGATTGGAAACCTAGTAGTTGATCCAACCTGGCAGGGGTTGGACGGCAAAGGACACCCAGACTTAGTTATGTTTGTCGGGTTGCCTTACTATGTTGAATCGTTGATGCTCTCAGGGCTCAAACATTTTGCACCGGACCTAAAAACTATGACTCTCGACAACCTGTTTCATGTGCATGCGAGCTGGTCTTTCCCAAATGCAACCCTAGAAGAATGGGCTGCAAACCTCAAAGTAATGACCTCAAAATTTAATGGAGGAAATTAAAAAATGTCTATGTTTAAAGATATACCTGTTGAAGTTGGCGTAATATTCGAAGGCGAACGTATCCGAAGAAATGACATGCAAGTAGAACTCGGCGGACCCACTGTAAAACAAAAGTTTGAATTAGCTAAAGTAAAACCCATGGATGAAGTCGAAGATGGAAAAATTACCATCATCGGCCCAGACTTAAAAGACCTGAAAGAAGGCGGCGCATACCCCTTCGGTATTCTTGTCGAAGCTGCAGGCGCAAAACTTGACCAAGGCCTCGAAGGAGTTATTGAAAGGCGCATTCACGGCTATCTGAACTACATCGAAGGCTTCATGCACCTCAATCAGCGTTATGACATCTGGATACGCATTGGCAAAAAATCATTCCAAAAAGGTTTGAACAGTTTTGAACCAATCGGCAAAGTTCTCTTACGCTTATTCAAGAGTGAACTACCAATTATTGAGAAAGTGCAAATTACCTTCATAACAGACCCAGCAAAACTAGAAGAAATGACTCCTGAAGCAATGCAAGCATATGAATCACGCGATGCAAAAGCCAGAGGCCTCAAAGACTCAGAAGTAGACACATTCTATGGTTGTGCGCTCTGCCAATCATTTGCACCAAGCCACGTCTGCATAATTACACCTCAAAGGTACAGCAACTGCGGCGCAATCAGCTGGTTTGACGGCAAAGCCTCAGCAAGCATTGATCCGAAAGGTCCAGTATTCGCTATTCCAAGAGGAGAAATGATCAACGAAGAGAAAGGCGAGTTCTCAGGCGTCAACGAAGCCGCGAAAAAACGTACCATGGGCGAAGTTAACCAAGTTTGGCTCTACACAGCATTTGACCACCCACACACTTCATGCGGATGCTTCGAAGCAGTAACATTCTATATCCCTGAAGTCGACGGATTAGCAGTAGTAAACAGAGCCTTCAAAGGTGCAGCTGTAAACGGCTTACCCTTCAGCACTATCGCAGATTCAGCCGCAGGCGGAAGACAAATTGACGGGTTCCACGGAATGTCCATTGAATACATGAGAAGCAAAAAATTCTTCGCTGCAGACGGTGGATGGAACCGAATAGTTTGGGTACCTAAAGAAGTCAAAGAAAAAGTGAAAGACTTCATACCCCCAGAACTCGTTGATAAAATAGCGACTGAAGAAGACGCAAAGAACGTAGATGAACTCAAAGCTTTCCTTAAAGCTAAGAATCACCCAGTCGTCGCAAGATGGGAAAAAGAAGAAGCACCAGTAGCAGAAGCACCAACAATGCAAATTAATGAAGAAGCAGCAGGAACAATGATGCCAGTTGCAACAGCAGGCACACTCCCAATAATGGCCGGCGGATTCAAAATCATACTTAAAGACGCAAAAATCTATGCAAACAAAGTCATCATAACAACAGTCAAAGACGACAAAGACAAACGGTGATTTCTACGCCCCAAAACGACACAGACAAAGACAAAAAGAAAGACAATGAAGGATTAATACTAAGCGAAGAATTACTTAATGCGCTCGCAAAATTCCAGCAAATAGAGCTGCAAGACTTCCAAATGGACGTCAAGGACTTGGAAATAGTCTTTGAACCCGGCATGGCTGGACAAATAATGCCCAAACTAAAGCTTCCAGGCGCAGTAGCAGGCGGAAAACCAATTTCAATGCTACAGGTGCCTTTCCTGCCGCCAATCGAAACTTACCCAAACAAAATTACCGAAGTAACACTTGGGGCAACAAGAAAAGACGGCGGCACACGCGGAAAATCATTCACTATAGGCGGAGAAGTCTCCCCTGCTTTCTACAGTTTTGAGAACCCAATGCCTCACAAACCAGTAATTACCCTTGACGTTTTCGACATGGAAGTTCCATTAAGCAAAGCCGTCAAAATGCACGTAAAAGACGTCGTTGGCGACCCAGCAGCATGGGCAAAACTAGCCGTAGAAAAATTTGGCGCGGACATGGTAACAGTCCACTTAATCAGCATAGATCCCTTACTGAAAGACGCTACACCAAAAGATGCAGTAAAAACCGTTGAAAAAGTTCTTCAAGCAGTTGACGTACCACTTGTTATCGGTGGATGCGGAGACCCAGTTAAAGATGCAGATGTTTTCGAAGCAATATGCGAAGCCTTCCCTGGAGAGCGGTTCCTAATCAGTTCAGTAACACGCGACATGGACGTCGAACGATGTGCAAAATACATAAAGAAAGCAGGTCACGCGGTCCTATCATTCACTCCAATGGACCTTAACTTAGCACGAGAACTAAACAGACGACTATACGACTTCCTTGGAAGAGAAGACATAGTTATGGACTTAACAACTGCTGCATTAGGCTACGGTTTAGACTACGCATTCACAAACATGGAACGCGCACGAATAGGCGGATTAATGGGCGATTCCGAGTTAGCTCATCCAATGTCCTCAGGCACAACCAACGCTTGGGCAGCCCGTGAAGCATGGCTAAAGATGTCAGCTGAATGGGAACCACGCGAACTTAGAGGTCCACTTTGGGAAGTAACCACGGCATTGACATTATTGCTTGCAGGCGTTGATCTATTCATGATGATGCACCCAGCAGCCGTAAAAACACTAAAAGACGTCACAAACTACATGACAAGCGGCAAAAAAGCCGACCCATCAAAATACGCAAGCTGGGTTACAGTAAAAGCTTAAGGAGATATGACTGAAATGGCAGAAAAGAAAAAAGGCGGATTAAAAGAACTTAGCCCCATACTCATTTACAAGTCCTTGCCAAAAATTAACTGCAAAGAATGCGGCGTCGACAACTGCATGGCATTCGCCACCAAGATTGTCAACCGAGAAGTTGAACTAGACAGCTGCAAACCACTCCTCAAACCAGAAAACGCCAAATCCTACGCCGTACTCAAAGAACTCCTAAAACCAGCAGTAAAAGAAGTTATTGTTGGCGTTGGCGACAAAGCAAAGAAAATCGGCGGAAAGCTTGTCATGTACCGCCATGAATTCACTTACAAAAACCCCACAGCCATCGCAATTGATGTAACTGACGAAATGCCCGAGAATGAAGTAGTTGCCCGTGTCCAAAAAACAGAAAACTTCACTTTCGAATACATCGGCAATACACTAAAACTAGACATGATAGCAATTAGATGCACCTCAGAAGATGCAGACAAATTCAAAGCGATTGTCAAGAAAGTTTCAGAAACAACCAAACTACCCATGATACTTTGCACCCTAAACCCAACAATCGCAGAAGCAGGCTTAATGGCTTCACCAAAAGCAAGACCACTACTCTACGCAGCAACCACAACCAACTGGAAAGACATGGCAGAACTCGCAATAATGTATGATTGTCCATTAGTGGCGTCGGCACCTAACGATATGACTGCACTCGTATCTCTTGCAAAGACATTGATGACGTACGGGGTAAAAGACATAGTTTTAGATCCAGGCACATTCATCAACGAAGGATTACCCGACACAATTAACAATTTCACAATGCTCCGAAGAGCAGCAACCAAAGGCGGCGAGGAACTAGCAGGTTTACCATTACTTGGCGTGCCCATGGTAGCTTGGGTAGACAAAGGAGACACAGCCGACGACCTAATCAAATGGCGAGAAGCATATGTAGCGTCAATGCTTATCGTCCGATACGCAGACGTACTCATAATGCACGGCGACAGCGGATGGTCACTTCTACCGACCGCAGTATTGCGCCAGAACATTTACACGGACCCACGCAAGCCAGTCGCAGTAGCTCCAGGACTCAAAGTCTACGGCACACCCGACGAAAACTCACCAGTAATGTTCACAACAAACTTCGCATTAACCTACTACACAGTAGCCTCAGACATAGAAAGCAACAAACTCAACGCCTACCTAATCGTAGTCGAAACAGAAGGCTCAGCAATCGACAGCGGAGTCGCAGGACGCAAACTAACCGCAGAAAGAGTCGCAGACGCAATCAAAGCATCAGGCATAGAAAGCAAAGTTAAACACCGAAAAATCATCATCCCAGGCAAAGCCTCACGCATAAGCGGCGAAATCGAAGAACTAAGCGGCTGGAAAGTACTGGTTGGACCACGCGACAGCAGCGAGATACCAAAGTATCTCATAGAAAAATGGCAACCATAAGCCATCCATTTTTTCCCTTTGTCTTTAATCTTTTTAAGAAACTTGGTTTTCCGTCTATGAATCCGACACTTTCACAATAGATTTAAGTGCAGATTCGACAAAACTTCATCATGCCACTGATTTCTAAATTCATAAGATTTACGGTTTCGTGGGCCTCGTTTATGTACCATACCATAATGCCCCACATTGCAACTTTTGGGTGAAGGGTGAACAAGAGAAGGAGCTTGAGCGATTGCTCGCCTAAGTTTGAGCGTAGAAGATATATCATCTTTCTTAAAAAACTATCTGTCAAACCTCAAGACTGGAAAAATCGTAAACCCTTGGAATTTCTATTGCGATTTCTTTGCCGAAAAACCGAGATCATGCCAAACTGAAATTGTTTTTGGAGTTCAAGAGTTCGTATGCTCTTCTTAGTTGTTCCTCAGCTTTCTTACGTTCAGTTGTGGAGATTGTCAACTCTAAAGCGGATACAACATTTCCTTTTTCATCTCTAATTGGGGTAACTATGATTTGTATCCAAAACACTTCTCCATTGGAATCTATGTTGGTGTATTCGTGAGAGTCAAAAGTTGCTCCGTTTTTAAAAATCTTTTTTACTCCGCAATCTGGACAAACATCGTTCATTTTGTTGTAGGTCGAATAGCACAGTTTGTTCCGTTCTCCACCAAACTGCCTTAGAACCTTGTTTGCCCAGATAATTCGATAATTCTTTCCGATGATTGTTAACCCAGCACCAATATTCTCAGTAACACTTTCTATAATGGATAGTTTTTCCCTCAAATCCTGAGCCAATTTAGCCCGCTCCACAGAGAGTACTATTCCATGTGCCAGTTCACCGTAAACTGTTTCGGGGTCACCTATCTTGTTGAAGTATCCTATAGCTCCAAGATTTATTGCTTTTATGGCTACTTCTTCTCGACCCTTGCCCGTAAATATTATGAAGGGGATTTCATTTTTTGTTTCACGTAACTCTTTTAGAAATTGGAGACCGTTTTTCTGAGGCATCTCAAAATCAGAAATTATAATATCATAGCTTCCACATGCCAATTTAGAGAACGCTTCTTCAACACTGCTGGCATCGTCAATCTCGAATCTGGCATCCCTATCCATCAATATTTGCTTGGAAACTCGTAAAATAGATGCATCATCATCAACATGCAAAATATGATAAGAAACCTTTTGAATTGAATCTTCTGTTAGAATATTTTTCTTTTCTTCGCTGAAAATCCTGCTTTCGGAAAAGGAAACGGGTTCTTCTTGTGAGTTTCTTTCTTTCGTTCGAAACCGCCTTAGCTGCGAAACATAAGCATCAGTGTACAATAAGTATTTACTGCGTGACACAAAACAGTGTTTTTTGGATATTTTGTGGAACATCTGTCACCGAAAAATGCCCATTTCTGTAAGTTTTTCGATAGGTTAATCGAAACAAAGTGTGAGCAATATTTTTTAAGCAACTTATCAGAAATAATAACCAGGCATGAGGTATCGTTTTGTCAGTTGTTTTGGATGAATTGGACAAGAAAATCCTTCATGAAATTTGCAGCGGAATTCATTCTTATGATGATTTGGCTAAAACACTAAATGTGACTAGAGGAACGGTCTATAGAAGAATAGAAAAGCTGGAAAAAACCAATGTCATCGAAAAGAAAATTATGGCAATACCAAACTTTGCAGTCCTCAATCTCTCCGCCATAATTTTGGGCATGGAGTTGGCTTACGATGACACTGAAGAAGTGACGGAAGCTCTCAAGCAACTGCCACATACTAAGCTTCTTTGGAAGTGCTATGGCGCTACTAATTTAGTTGCAGTTCTGAATTGCGAAAAAGGCTGTGAGGGAGAAACGATAACTAATCTGCGCCAGCTTCTCTCAAAGCTTAGAATTAGCGCAGTCCATGTATCTGTCGGCTTCGAGTGGGCGAAAATAGAAATTTCGCCATATTGAAGAACTCTGGTTTTGGGCATGGTATTCCTAATTGAACATGTTTGCTGGAAAGTCGTAAATGAGCGCCAGAATTGTTAACTGAAACTTTTTAAGTGCCTGTAAATCAGAGTTTTTAGGGTGATAAAAAATGTCTAGCGAAATGGATAAAATTAAGAAGAAGGTTGAAGAACTTGAAGCGACTGTTAAAAAGCATACCTCTGCAGCGAAACATACGGATAAGAAAAGGCTTGACGATTTAGACACCTGATTAAAGACGTAAGAGGAAAAAACCAAGAATAAACTATAATTTTGTTGAAGCAATTTTTTTTCTATCAAGCCTTTTTTCTTGTATGAAAATTTAGTTCTTGAAGTGTCGTTCGCAAAGCTGTTTCCTAATTGTTCAAAAAAGGTTAAAATTCACCTTTTCCAAAAAGAATCTGAGAAGGAAATGCTTTTGCCAGTGTTTTTTACGGTTGATTGCTGATTTTTCATGTTAATGTTTTTGGCTCAATAAGCTAACCCATCTGCATTTATTAGTATATTCTTTATTTATCGCTTTAGCTGGTATCCAATGATTGTTCCAATTGATATTGAACTGGTCGCAAAAAACGCAAATAGAGTCACTAAAAGGGGAGACGTTATCATCACAATTGATGTTGTCAGAGCTACCACCAGCATCATTGCCTCATTAGCTAATGGAGCCAAAACGGTAATTCCGGTTCAAACCCTAAAAGAAGCAAAAAAAATACGCAAAGAAAACCCTAATTACCTGCTTGCTGGAGAACGGAAAGGTATCAAACCAGAAGGATTTGATCTTGATAACTCACCTATGTCATTATCCAAAGAAAATGTGGAAAACAAAAATCTTATTATGACTACAACTAATGGAACACGAGCTTTAGTACAATCGAAGGGGTCAAAATGGGTTTTTGTTGGGGCTTTTGTGAATGCTACTGCGGTTGCTCAGAAGAGCATTGGGATAGCAAGCGAGCATGAGGTTGGTATTTCCTTTGTTCTCGCTGGTCAAGAAAACCATT
The DNA here is from genome assembly GCA_963833575.1 of Candidatus Bathyarchaeota archaeon. Taxonomy (GTDB): domain Archaea; phylum Thermoproteota; class Bathyarchaeia; order Bathyarchaeales; family Bathycorpusculaceae; genus Bathycorpusculum. Next base: position 924,129 of record CAWHXY010000004.1, read on the forward strand.
TTGCGTTGGAGGATTTTATTTGTGCTGGTGGAATAATTAAGACGCTTGCAGAGAACACTGTTGAGTTTTCCGACAAGGCATTAGGAGCACTCTTAGCTTTTAAAGGAGCCAAAAATAACCTGCATGAGAATATATGCAAAAGCAAACATGCTCAAGAACTGATGAAAATTGGGTTTGCCAAGGACATAGAGTTCGCTTGCCAATTAGACCTCTATAATATAGTACCCTTCTATCAAAATGGAGTTATACGGATTTGATCAGTAGTATTCGGTTAAATGCATTCAAATCATAATTAGCTAACAAATATTATAAAAAAACGTTTTTGCACAATTTAACGCCATGGCTTATTGTTAGTCGAAGTCTGCTCTTTTTAGAACAGAAATTTTCCTGCGAAGACAACCAGAAAACCTCTGTAATCATGCACGCTGTTGGCAAAGCTGCTATTCGGCTACAAGAACAAGTGCTAATGAAGCTGCCATCCCCGTATTTTTGTAAGTACTGGACAAAGTTGCTGAAACAGCCCTTTTTTGGTCTACTCCATTCTTAAGGATGATAAGGCGGAAGATAATGCCAACACCGAAAGTTCTAACGACAGCGAGAGCTACTATGATTGCTATGATGACTCCGGCTGAAAATATCATTTCTCTGTTTTCGCCTATCACGGCTATAACTAGAATGGCAAAGCAAGATGTTGATAAGCATATTGCGTATATCGTTAGAAGTTAGAAAACGTTCCCTGCTAATGTACACTTGTCCCAACGACTATCTGATCAGTTATTAAGAAGCTACTTGGCATTACCTCGTTTAAATGCCAGGGACAAAGCGACGCGCGATTACTATTCGCAGTGGAGTACAATCTCTTTCTCCGCTACTCGTCAGACGCCAGAAGCAACGCCGCGATCTCCTATCGCCAAGCATAACGCAGTTGCCGGTTTTAGCTTTTCGCTTGATCTTTTTCTAGCCGTCGCCTGTGCATTCTTGCCACCCAGACTAAAACCAAAGGAACCACCCAAATCAAGAATCGAATCGGGATTCCATTAATCTGGAGCACCCAAAATATTGGAATGGCTGAAACGAAGAAAAAGGCAGCGGAGAACAACCACACGTTTCTTTCTGATCTAAACGTCTCATTTAGGTCCATTGCAACTAGTTTTCTGTCTTTCGTTGCAATCTCGTTGCAGAAAAGCCCCAGCATTAGCATCATTCCGCCGACATCCAAAGCGAAAAGAGCGGATGCTGTGTCAAGAAAAGCGGAGGTTTCAACGCCTGCGAAAGGTCTTTGAAGCAAGTTGAACAGGAATGGCTCAATAGCCACGCAAAACAGGAGCAGAACATTCGCAAAAGTGGTTCTACGTCTTTCCAGCGGTAGCACCGACATAATCCGAGTATAACGGAGCCAAATCGAAATGAGAATGTAGAAGCTAACTGCAAAAGTCCCAACGTCCTGATATATTGCCGGGCTCGTTTGTGGCGGGTTATCAACGAGAGTGATTGCCCCGATGGATAACGCGAGTCCAAACAATAGATCCGAAAGACCCTCAATCCTAGGTTTAGGCTTGGGCGGTTCAAGCTTCTCATTCTCAGACAGACTGACACCAAATAATCTGGGGACTCGCACTTATATCAAAATTGTGCCCGCCTGCATGGGTGACCGTTAAGGTCTTCCCAAAAACAGGAAGGCCATATAAATACAAGCGGCTTGAAAATTATTTAAAATTTTTTCGTAATAGTTTTGAATGGAAATTAAGAGCAAGCTTGACTGCTCATATGGGAATAATTCCCCTTCTTCTTAACTATTTAGAAACAACCACATGCGTTATGTTGGGTTGCACGGTTTTCCTTTGTCCCAGTAGTAAAGGAAAAGTTCCCTTGCCCAGTTCACGAACATTTGGTCTTTGCCGTAGAATGCAGCGTAGTCCATTCTTCCTTCGGTTGAAGGCAGACATATTAAGGCTTCTTTTTCTGTGCAAACTATTGTTATTGGGGCGTCGGTGAGAGTTCTTATTTCAATATGTGGGACTTCTCCAGAAACATGATTGAAGTTGGGAAGCCTGCTTTCGCAGCCCATGAATCTGAATTTGACTCCTTTGGAGATTGGGCCCGTCATCGCTGGACCTAACGATTCTAGGAGTTTTTCGCCCATAGCCCACGCATACGTCTCGGCTTCGCTAAACATGTCACCCGCTTTGTTCATGTTTTCAATTGCGTCCATACTCAGCGTGCTCCTTGATAGCTCGCCTATCCTGTTAACAAACTGGTATGGAAGTCGCCAAACGTCGTGATTTAAAAAGTACTCTTTGTGCTCGAAGGTAAATTCGAGTGATTGAAGAAGCTGCAGAGTTAATTTACCGTAGTTTGTAATTGCGTACGTTCCATCAGGGAGTCTCTGAACTATAAGTGTCTCGGTTAGGTGTTGTAGCTGTCTGAAAGCTTCAGTGGCTGTTAGATCCAGCTTTCCGGCTAACTCGTTGTTTTTGAGATTTCGATCTTTGAGTTCGCGTATTATGCTAAGCCTGCTTTCACTTGCAAGATCAAAAAACAGTTTTTCTATTCCTTCATTTTTTTCCAAGCTGCCTCACCGATGTTAACGCGTATACACTGCTGTAAACGAGTACACATGCCCGTCAAATAAAACTAATGGGTATTGCGACCTATTTGTATTTTGAAGGAAGCAAAAATGGCGAATGAGTCGATAATCGAAGTTAAACACCTTACAAAAATGTTCAACAAGTTCACAGCTGTAGACGACATATCATTTGATGTAAAAAAAGGCGAAATCTTCGGGTTACTGGGACCTAACGGAGCAGGCAAAAGCACAACTCTGCGTATGCTCTCCACCTTAGCCAGACCCACAAAAGGAACGGCAACAATAGCAGGCTACGATATCGTTAAAGACGATACAAAAGTACGCCAGCTCATCGGCATTGTATCCGAAAAAATGATAATGTACAATCGCCTAACCGCCAGAGAAAACCTCTGGTTCTTCGGTTGCCTCTTTGACATCCCCAAAGAAGTCTTAACCAAACGTATTGATGAACTTTTAGATATGGTACAACTGACGAAGTGGAAGAATTCCCAAGTGGGTACGTTTTCGACTGGCATGCGCCAAAGAATGAATGTAATTCGTGCGCTACTTAACACGCCTCAGGTGCTCTATTTAGATGAACCCACATTAGGCTTAGATCCTCAATCTTCCGTTGAAATTAGAGAATTTGTAAAAAAAATGAATCGGGAAAATGGCACAACTGTTGTTTTAACTACACACATGATGGTTGACGCTGATTTAATGTGTAACCGCATAGCCATCGTTGACCACGGAAAAGTCGTGGCGCTGGATACTTCAGCCAACTTGAAAAAAACAATCTCAGGAACAGACACACCCATAGTGAAACTTGTCATACCAAACCTATCTTCAACTCTGGTAGAAAAACTTCAGGCGCTCAAATGCGCGGACGCTGTAACCCAAGAGAGTCAGATCGAACTTAAGTTTTTGGTTCATGGAGATGACGCGTTAGATAACATTATTGATGCCACAAGAGCAAACGGCGGAAAAATAAGCTCCATGGAAAATCTTCAACCAACCCTTGAGGATGTATTTCTCCACATTACAGGTCATCAGGTACGTGATAGTGCAGACCAGAAAATTCCAATGGCGAATAGTCGTTTTGGGGCGCCGCAAGGGAGAATCAGGTGAGCAACATGGCCGCAAAAGATCTTTCACACTCTCTCAGAATTGCTTGGAAAGACCTAACTGACCTGTTCAGAAATCACTTGGGCATGGTTCTGCTAATCTTGATGCCGCTGTTTATGATGGTTATGGTTAGTTTGATTTATCCATCCACAGGCACAGTGACTAACCTACAAGTTGGACTGGTTAATAATGATTCAGGCTTTAACAATTCAACCCTTATCAGTCAAACTTTCATAACTGGGCTTCAGCAGATTAACAGCCAAACTCACATTCTCGTACTTTCCAATGTTTCCAGCGTAACGGATATACGCGATATGATTAAAAAGGGGGAACTTGAAGGCGGAATCATTATTCCTAGTAATTTCTCTACAAGCTTGATGACTGGACAGCAAGGGACCCTTATAATTATTAGTGATGAGTCTAACCCGCAAGTATCAGCAGCACTTCAGGGTGAATTGAAAACTGTGTTCGATGACATGGGTACCGCCTTGGCACAGCAAAGAGTTCTGCCTCTTAATGCAACAAACACTTTAGCAGTCGTTCAACCTTATAACGTTCAAACTCAAGGTGTCGTCCCAGGTAACCCAAGCTATTTTAGCTTTGTAGCTCCAGGAATAATGGCTCTGACTGTTACGATGAGTGTTATGACGGGGCTGCCGGTTGCTATCTCGGAGGAGAAAGAGCTTGGCACGATGGACGGCATATTGGTAGCGCCAGTCAAAAGGCTCTCCATAATCTTCGGTAAAGCACTTGGACAAACTGCAAGAGGAATGATTCAAGGAACCATTGTACTCCTATTGGCTGTGGGCTTGTTTGGAGTAACAATACAAGGAAACATACTCCTCGTATTTGCGCTGCTCATACTGGGAGTGTACGCCTTCGTCGGCTTAGGTATTGTGATAACCTCAATTGCAAAAGATCAACAAACCGCGTTGATGCTGCTGATGACAATAAGTTTTCCAATGATGTTCCTCAGCGGTGTCTTCTTCCCCATCCAGCAAATGCCATGGTACATGCAAGACATCTCAAAGGTACTCCCACTTACCTACGAGGCGCAAGCCCTCAGGCAAGTCATGGTGCTAGGAGCAGGAATATCCGACATAACCACTCAACTATTGGTACTAATAATTTTCGGAACAGTTATGATGGCTGTTGCAGTGCCAGTGTTTAGAAGACTGATGACCAGATAACAGCAACTGAAGAGGAAAACTTTAGTGTGTGTCCGCGAGAAATGTTGATGAAGCAGAGGTATGTCAATAGTCAGGAAGCTTTTTTGCGGAAAGCGAACGACGATGGGCTATTCCACTTCATAAAATCACATGCTTAAGAATTAATCATCTTTTTCTTGCGGAATCCTTTTGAGTTTTACTCATGCTTTGGTCCTTAAGTAGTTTTGCTCTTTTTCTTACTCTTTGACAGTAACTGTTGTAGCATCTTTATTAGAGGGGTTCGCTAAAGTTTTGACTATATTCGACGGGCATAAAAAATAAGAGTGTTAAGACGGCTTCGATCGCTGTCACTGCTAGGTTCTAGATCCACTTTTCTACGCCAGTGTGAATTGTAAAATCATTAACTGGTTCAAGCCCTTGTTTTGTCCCTTAAAACGCATTATCTTTTCATACACCAAACTGAAAACCTCAACATTATTTTAGAGAGCGACCGATTGATAATTTTTCAGGATAAGACCAAATACAATTTTTCTATATCTTTGTTTTTTTCCATGCTTCGTTACCGATGTTAACGCGTACACACTATTGTATTCTAGTACACATACTCGTCAAATAAAACTAATGGGGATTAGCGAGCTACTTGTATTCCGAAGGAAATAAATATGGCGAATGAAAACAAACCAATAGAAAAAGAACGCTCATTCTCTGTCGAACTAAAATCAAAAGCCAACCTCAAGAACATAACCTTAAACAATGACGCCCAGGAAAATGCCTTCATCGAAGGCACAATAGGCAAACTGGAACACGCCGAATTCGTCGAAGACGCGGTTTTGGAAGTTCAAGGAATAAAGGGTGTTTTAAGAATTGACATCAGCGAAAACGAAATAAAAAGAAAAAAAGCGAATGCTCAAAGATAATGCAGCAAAAAAGGAGGTGAATTAACATGGAAAGAATGTTGGTAGTAGTTTTTGAAAACGAGTTAAAAGCATATGATGGATCTAGAGCGTTATCAGACCTTGAATCCGAAGGCAGTATTTCAATTCATGCCAAAGCAGTAATAAAGAAAAATGATGACGGCACGTCTACAATAAAGCAGGAGGGTGATGATTTCCCGATTAAAACAATTGGTGGAACGGCAATCGGTGCTCTCATTGGACTCTTAGGCGGACCAATTGGCGTCGCCATTGGCGCTGTAGGCGGAACTTTTGTTGGAAGCGTTTGGGACATGAGTCGAGCAGGAGTAAACGCGGAGTTCCTAGACGACGTATCTGCTAAACTTACACCTGGCAAATGGGCAATAGTTTCAGATGTCAGCGAAGAATGGATCACCCCTGTCGATACACGAATGGAAGCACTAGGCGGCACTGTAATTCGCACTGCCAGAGAAAACGTTGAACACGAACAGTATGCAAAAGATGTTGCAGCTATCAAAGCAGACATTGCTCAATTAAAAGCAGAGCAAGCCAAATCCCGGGCAGAACACAAAGACAAGCTTCAAACAAAAATTGACAACTTGAACAAGAAACTGTGTTCTAAATTAGAGAAGGCAAAGCAGAGGTCCGAGCAGCAAGAAGAAGAAGCCAAAGCCAAAGTGGAAGCTCTAGAAAAGAAGGCAGCAAAAGCAAAGGGTGAAGCAAAAGTGACCATTGAAGCGAGAATTGCTGAAATCAAAAAGAACGCAAAAGAATCCAAAGAAAGAACTAAACAACTACTGGAGGTAGGACAGTTATGAATCTACTAAAGCAACCTAGTTGGCTCCGCGCCTTAGAAATATCAACTGGTTTATTGTCAATGCTTTTAGGCGTTCTAGTGCTTATCTTTCCTAACTGGGGCATTTCAACGCTTGTCATTCTACTGTCGTTCGGCATTTTCTTTTCTGCGATCAGGTCTATCTCTCTGGTAGGCTTTAGCGGCCTCTCTAAAGGGTTGAGGGCAATCAGCGTCATAGCAGGAATTATATCTTTGATATTTGCAGTGCTGGTCTTAATCTTTCCAGGTTTCGCCATTCTAACTCTGCTGATCCTAGTTTCGACAGCTCTTCTAGTATATGGAGTTGGCAGAATATTCGTAGCCTACACGCTTAAGGCGACGGCTAGCTGGATCAAAGGTATGATGGTAGCCGTAGGCATCGTCGATGTCATTCTATCGTTCGTCGTGTTCGTTCTCCCAGGTCTCGCGGTGCTAATGGTTGCTGTAATTCTCGCGTTGGCGTTGCTCGTTAGCGGAGCCGAGATGATAGTCTCCGGAGCGGTTGGTCGCACATGGCTTGGAGATATAGTAAAAGCCGCGAAAGACGAATTGGATGTGAAATAGGTGCTAGTAGCGATGTCAAGAAAGACTGAAGCCCCAAGAAAACAAGCTTCTTGGGTCCACCTTTTCTTTGAAGTTAAACGTGATAAGATATCGAATTGGAGTGACCATTATGCGGACTCGAGTTTCAAACTTAACTGAAATAACCAATAACTATATTCAGAAAGTATATCTCTGGATGTTCATAGGTCTAATAATAACCAGCGTCACTGCCTTCTTTATTTCGCAGGATCCAGACCTATACAACGTGATATTGGGCAATGACATTGTCTTTTATGGCATATTAATTGCACAGTTTTTAGCTGCCATTAGCATAGTTGCTTTTATAAAGAGAATACCGGATAATCTTGCAGAAATAACATTTGGAGTGTACTGCTTTCTCACTGGGCTTACCCTTTCAGCAATCTTTCTGGAGTTTTCGATAAGCTCAATTGCTTATGTAGTCATGATTACGGCGGCTATGTTCGGCTTTATGAGCCTTTACGGTTACGTAACAAAGACAGACCTAACTTCGCTGGGCAACATCGCGTTAATGGCCTTATTCGGTATTATTCTAGCATTAATCGTGAACTTATTTATTGGAAATTCGGTTCTTGACACAATTCTTAGTATTTTTGGTGTTATCGTTTTTTCGGCTCTTACAGCTTATGACACGCAAAACATTAAGAACACTATATATGATGATGGCGATCTTATAAAGAAAGAAATACTAGGTGCCCTCAATCTCTACTTGGATTTCGTGAATATCTTCTTGGACTTGATCAAATTGTTAGGAAAAAGGAGAGACGACTAAAAATATTGTTGGAAAAAAAACAGTTTGCTTAAGACTGGCTTCCAAATGCTTCGTAATAAGCTCGCGAGTGGAATCCTAGCACCAATTTGCTGACAAAATGATGCTTCGGATCAGTATCTGGTCGATCGAACCACTTTTGGTGCTTAGTCGGCACAATTAGCCTTGGAGCTAGAATCATGCTCTTTAGAAGGAAAGTTTCCTAAAAAGACCTCCAACCACCATTTTTAGGGTTTTTTGAACCCATTCATCTGTTATGCGTGCTTCAACTTAAGAACAGTGATAATGCAACGATTACCGATGTCTCAAAAGCCATTGTTGATCATTTCAGCAACCAAGTCTCCGTAACATCTTCTACTGCAGTATTCAGCACGATAAATAGTATCTTTAGTTTATTGCAATTGTTTTTAGTCGACATAGCCGCCATCTCGCTGCTTGTCGCAGGCATCGGAATTATGAACATAATGATAGTCTCATTGATTGAACGTACACGTGAAATTGGTATCCTCAAAGCTAAGCTTGGATGTTACCTCAAAAGTAACATATGATTTAAGAGGGATAAGTTAACTTCAAAACAATAGTTTATGGAGCATTCCGACATGAAAAAGAGCGAGATTTTGGATTTCATCAATAGGAATCCTGTGGCATACATGGGAACTGTGGACGGCAACAAACCGCATGTGATTTTTTTTGGATCATACAATTGTGCATTTTGAAATCCCAGCCAACGACGCAGAAAAGCTAAAAGAATTCTATGGTGAGTTGTTTGGCTGGACAATAGAAAAATACCCTGGACCAACCGAATATTATTTGTTAGGAACAGTTCCTGTCGATGAAAGAACGATGATGCCGATTCGTCTTGGAGTTAATGGCGGGCTATATTTGAGAAAGGATTCCGCGGTGCCTGATATGGCTAAGCCAACAAACTACATTTCGGTTGAATCAGTCGAAGAATACAGCAAAAAGATTGGAGCTTTAGGTGGCAAAATTGTTGTGCCTAAAATGGAGATTCCGGGTTTAGGCTGGTGGGCACTGGCGCTAGACCTCGAAGGCAACCGCTTCGGCATACTTGAATACAAGCAAAAATAACGCCAAATCTTTCTTTTTAAGAAAAAGAGCTACAAAAACATTGAACCACAAATAGCCTAAGCCCTTAGAAACGCAAGACAACGGCAATCAACGCGGAATAACGCAGAAACACGCGAAAACACGCAACCTGCAAACAAAACAAACCCCGAATCAAAAAAACAATCTAAAACACAAAGAACAAGATCTACTCTAATTCCCCCCGATATTTTTGACCATAGGTCTGTTTCTTCTTGACCAAAAGCTCAACTTGAATATGCGTGAAGTTTGGGGTGCATTATGTCAAAAATCCCATGGTTTTATCTAAAATTTGTACATAAAGCTGATAAACCCCTTCTGCAAGTACATGGATTATCACGCGGGAAGGGACCAAATGGGCTGTGGTATCTTTGGCGCTATAAACTATGAAAATCAACCTGTGTTTCCATATGTTTACTGGGGGTTACGCGCTCAAAATCATCGAGGGCATCAATCGCACGGGTTTCTTACTTTTAGTGATAAAGAATTTTTTACGTATAAAAATTTAGATTTAGTTCCTAAAGTGAAAAATGATGCCATAAAAGAATGGTTTGGTCGTCTTCCAGGATCAATAGGTATTGGCAACGTACGATATACAACGTCAGGCAAATGTGATGACGTCTCCATAATTGAGGGTACACAGCCAGTTGTGGCTTCGGTAAATGGCATAAAACTTGCTCTTTCATTTAACGGCAACATTGTTAACACTTTGCCGCTGAGAAAAGAAATGTTTGCAAATTTCCCAGACTTTACCTACAGCTGCGATTCAGACATCGTATGCAACAAAATGCTACTAGCCCTAAAACAAGGCAAAGACCTGCCGTCTGCAGCTAAAATTGTTATGGAAAGTCTAGATGGGGCATTTAGCGTAACAGGTATAACTGGAGAAGGCGACTTTTTCGCTTTCAAAGATCCACACGGAATAAAACCCTTGTGTGCAGGTCATGACCCAGCAGGCAAAACCTACGCTTTCTCCTCTGAAACCGTAAGTTTAGACATGAACAGTTTTGTAAGAGACTTTGAATTAAAACCAGGCGAACTAGTAACCGTTTCACAAGACGGATTCAAACGCACCCAACTTATAGAAAACCCGCGCCCAGCATTTTGCGCCTTCGAATATGCCTATTTTGCGAGACCTGACTCAAGATTTAACGGAAAATACGTTTATGAAATCCGAGAAGACTTCGGAAGAAACATAGTAAAAGAAAACCCTCAAATTGTAAAAGAAAGCGACATCATTCTTTCAGTGCCTGAAACCGGCGATGACTCAGCAATGGGCGTCCACGAAGCGTCTGGTTTAAGATGGGAACGCGCGTCAAGACGGCACCGCTATGTTACTGAAAGAGCTTTCATACTTCTAAACGTCGAACGCTTTTCCACCATTGATAAGAAAATTAATATTTTAGGCTCAAAAGTAGATGGAAAACGAGTTATCATCACCGAAGACAGCATAGTCAGAGGAGACACAACCAAAGTAATCATTGATAAACTTCGCAAAGCAGGAGCCAAAAGTGTTTACGTATTCGTTACTTTCCCACGCATCATTGGCCCATGCTTCTACGGCATCGACATGTCAACCTACGGTCAACTTGTCGGCTCACGGCATGATGCAGAAGGAATCGCAAAAATCATAGGTGCAGACGGCGTATGCTACCAATCCATTGAAGCATTAATAGGAGCCACGGGTCAAACAAAAGATCAACTCTGCCTAGCCTGCATAAACGGAGAATACCCAACGCCATGTGCACAAAAAATGGCGGACGTAATGAAACAAAGATTTGTGAATGGGTATCAAGAAACAACAAGAATTTATGAGTCTGAAGAAGTGCAGCCATAACTGCGGTCGCAAAGCAAATTAAGTGACCCCTTCTATTTTGTCTTAGCGGAAAGGTGTATCTTTAATGGAAAAAATTGGTGTGCTGGTTGTTTCTTATGGTGCAAGAGAAGTCGCTATGGTTGACGCACTTCTACAAAGCAAAAAATATCAAGTGGAACTCTACATCGCCGACAAACAACGAAATCCTTTCAACGCTGAAAAAGCCACCAAACACGTTGTCATTCCAAATCTAGATGTTGAAGAAATCTGCAAATTCGCGCAGGCAAACAGGGACAAAATAAGTTTTGCGTTAGTCGGATCAGAAAAACCCATTATTGAAGGTATCCGCGACCAAGTAGAAAAACGCACTGGCATACCTGTTATTTGTCCAAAGCAACAATACGCTATCGAAGTCAGCAAGGTAGAGCAGCGAGTGCTTTTTGACGAAATCGCGCCAGAAGCTAATCCACGCTTCAAAGTTTTCAATCCATCCGATTACAAAGATGGTTCAGACGTTAAAACAGACGTTTACCATTGGCTAGATGAACTAGATAACCAAGCTGCAGTCAAGCCCGATAAGCCTGCATTGGGTAAAGGTGTCGGTGTCTGGGGAGATCACTTTGCCAATAGGGAACAACTTTTTGAGCATTTCATGTCTAACTTTCATTATGGCTCAGTTATCATAGAAGAAAAAATTGATGGCGAAGAATCAAGTTTCATGGCTTTCTGCGACGGTAAACACTTTTCGCCACTTCCAGATACACGTGACTACAAGCGCGCCTTGGACGATGACAAAGGACCAAATACTGGCGGAATGGGCTCTTACAAAGATTCTGGCGACAAATTACCATTTTTAACCGCGATGGAACGCGAACAAGAGCTTTTGTTGGCTAACAAGATTTTCACGGGTTGGAGCTACAAAATCGAAGATGACTCAGCTCTCAGAGGCGTGCCGCTTTATCTTGCTTTTATGCATACTGGTAAAGGAATTAAAGTTCTTGAGAACAATAGTCGTCCTGGTGACCCAGAAATAATTAATCTTCTTGCTTTAATCAAAGGTGACTTTGTTGATTTATGTTTCAGGATGATTGAAGGAAGCTTGGGGATTGTTGAGTTGGAAAAGGCTTCTTCTGTTTTAACTTACAAAGTTCCGCCTGATTACGGTGGCTACGCAGACGTATTTCCAAACCAAGTGGATCAAGCATCTCTTAACTCGCCAGTTGACCTTTCAAAAGCTTATGCATTAACCAAAAAATATGGCAATAAAATCCGAGTTTACCCTGGCTCAATGGAAGTTAGATACGGCAAAAACTATGCTTTAAAATCCCGTGCAGTTGGAATTTTAGGCATTGGCGACAGCATTGAGGAAGCACGACAAATCAGCCAAGAAGGTGCTACGGCAATCACGGGCGGCGGCCTATGGAATCGAACAGATATTGCTACAAAGCAGCATATTGCCAAAGCAGTTAGTCACATGGAAAATTTGAGGTGTAGAGCATGAAACGTGTTTTTATATCTGATTGTGAAGGGCCAATCTCAAAAAATGATAATGCTTTCGAGTTAGCGTCACATTTTATTCCAAACGGAGACAAACTTTTCGCTAACATAAGCAAGTACGACGATGTGCTGGCGGATGTTCTGCAGAAACCAGATTACTCAGCGGGCAGCACATTGAAGCTAATTTTGCCATTCTTCAAAGCATACGATATCACGGACAAACAGATGGAAGACTTTTCAGAAAAAAACATTGTTTTAGTTGCTAACAGCAAAAACACTCTACGCCATTTACAAGCTATAGCTAATGCTTTCATCATTAGCACCAGCTATGAACATTACATCAAAGCTTTATGTAAAACACTCAATTTTCCATACAAAAACACGTATTGCACCAAAATATGCCTAGACAAATACGCTATTACATCAAGAGAAAAGGAACGCCTAAAACAAATTGCGCATGAAATCTCCAAGATGCGCTTAATCGATATACCTCAAGGAGCAAAATCAGTAAATGCCTTTTCAAACAGCGAACAAGCGATAATTCAGCGTTTAGACGAAATTTTCTGGAATGAAATACCCAAAATGACCGTTGGCAAAGTAATGACCGATGTGGTTACCGTAGGGGGGAAACAAAAAGCCGAAGCAATTCGTGATGCAGTTAAACGCGTAGGTGCAAGCTTAGAGGATGTAATGTATGTGGGAGATAGCATAACCGACGTCGAAGCCTTCAAGCTGGTTCGAACCAACGGCGGCTTAACAGTCTCTTTCAATGGTAACAGTTATGCCGTTAAGAATGCTGAAGTAGCGATCTTATCTGAAAACAATGTTGTTACTGGCGTGATTGCTGATTTGTTCTGCAGGTTTGGAAAAGAAAAAACAATCAACACCCTCCGATCTTGGGGATTTGAGGCGCTTGAAAACAGCGGCGCAATTGATGTTTCGCCTAAAGCAAAATTAGTAACACCCCAAAATATGGAAATGTTGGTAAAAGAAAGTAGCGAATTTAGAAAAAATGTGCGCGGCGTAGCCATCGGGAGACTCGGATAAGTGGCAAAAGCAGAGATAGAGGACACTTACGCTGAAGCCTTTACCGGAATATTTTGTCGAATAATAGTAACTGCAGATGATGAGGAAATCTTGCGTAAGGCGGCTGAAGATTCAACAGCAACACCATCCGTTGTAATTGGCAGAACAGAAGGCGGAGTTGAAAAATACCTCACTCCCAAAGAAACTCCAGACAAACGTTACGGTGCATTATTGCAGTTCTGGGGAGAAATAAACCCTAAAAAAACTTTTGCTGAGTCACTCAAAAAGTTTGAAACCGAACTTTCTTACCGTATCAGACAAGACATCCTAGTCAAGCCCTTCACTGCCGTATTTGATTCTCTACCCACTGCTGAAGGTAAAATTGATATGATGGAAACTGTTGGGCACTGCGGCGACGGCTTTGAATGGGTTGAAAAGCGCGATGGAAGAGAAGTTATCGTCGTGCCTTTGATGGTTCCTGACTTTGTCATCGAGCATTACTTAGGCTACAGTCGCGGTGTTATGGGTGGGAACTTTTGGATAATTTGCAAAACAAAACAAGCCCTAAAACAAGCAGGAAAAAAAGCCTTAGCCGCAATCCACACAGTTGAAGGCGTGGTTACGCCGTTTGATGTGTGTTCCGCGGGCTCCAAACCAGAAACCCATTTTCCCAAAATTGGTCCAACAACCAACCATCTCTATTGCCCATCGCTAAAGGAACGTTTAGGTAAAGACTCGCTTGTTCCCGAAGGCGTAGGATATATAGCCGAAATAGTTTACGACGGCATCTCCTTACAAGCCATTAAGCAAGCAACAAAAGCAGGAATAGAAGCCGTTTTGAATATTAATGGTGTTGTGAAAGTTTCCGCTGGCAACTACGGCGGCAAACTAGGCGAATACAAAATCCCGTTACTGGAGTTGTTTTCATGACTAAATTTGATGTCGTTGGTTTTGGCGCACTTAATGTTGATGTTATTTTTAAAGTTGATAGACTCGCAAAAGCAGAAGAGGAAAGCTTCGTCGAAGATTACACTGAAGCCTGCGGTGGCTCAGCTGCAAATACAGTAGTCGCCTTGGCCAGGCTTGGCTGCAAGACAGGGTTCATAGGAAAAGTAGCTGATGATCGAGAAGGTAAACTTCAAATTAACTGTTTTGACAATGAAGGTGTTGACACCAGCGGAATCATTCAGGCAAAAAAGGGCAAAAGCGGTTCAGTAATGGGGTTCGTGGACAAGAAAGGCGCAAGAACCCTCTACATCAACTCTGGCGTCAACGACACAATCGAGCCGCGCGAAATAGATTATGGTTATGTTTCTCAAACAAAATTTATACATTACTCGTCTTTTGTTGGGGAAAAATCTCTTCGTGCCCAGAAAAAGCTCCTAGCTGCTTTGCCTAACACTATAAAAATAAGTTTTGACCCTGGATCGGTCTATGCACAGAAGGGTTTTACAGCCATAGAACCAATTATTCGAAGTACTCATGTTTTAATGCCTAATGTCCTTGAACTCGAACTTTTAACTGGGGAAACGGATTACCGTAAAGGCGCCGATTTAATGATTGATGCGGGCGTAAAAATTGTGGCAGTTAAGCTTGGCGAAAAAGGTAGCTACGTTACTGACGGTCAAGACCAGCTTACAATAGAACCTTTCAAAGTTAAAGCGGTCGACACAACTGGTGCTGGCGATGCTTTCTGTGCAGGCTTCCTTTACGGTTTAATTAACAAGAAAAGCCTCTTTGAATGTGGGCAGATTGGGAATTTTGTAGCTTCCAGAAGCGTGATGGCGTTGGGTGCCCGTGCAGGCTTGCCCTATGTTAAGGATTTAGCATTTCTTTACTAGATTATCAATTATGCTTTGGAAGATTAGTTTTCCGTCGCCATACTGTAGCATCTGATGTTCGCGAGTCCAGTTGGGTTGTTGCCACCAGTACATTGATCTCTCTGGGTGAGGCATTAAACCAAAAATGTTTCCTTCCCTGTTACATATTCCAGCAATATCATAAGTGGAGCCGTTTGGATTAATTGGATAACTGCCGTTTGCAATGTTGCCGTTTTTGTCGCAGTATCGAAAAACAACCATATCGTTATCGATTAATTTTGCCAGCATCTCTTCTTCTTTTTCCTTAGGAAACAATAACCTGCCTTCTCCATGGGCAATAGGCATCCCTAACACTTTGCCAACTGGAATTTTATTCGTAAAAATGCTTTTTCCTTTATTTTCATGCTTAAGATAAACCCATTGGCACTTGAAGCCCGATGGCTCATTTGTAGTCAATGTTACTTCTGGATAGGTGCTTACTCCTTCCAAACCTGGAAGTAAACCGTATTCAACAAGGATTTGGAAGCCGTTGCAAATGCCCAGAATTGGTCTGCCTTCATCGATGAAAGTTTCCATTTCTTTTCCTAATTTGACTGAGAGGTGTCTTGCAAAAATCACGCCGGAACGCACATAATCGCCGAACGAGAAGCCGCCTGGAAAAACCAGCACTTGATAGTCCAGCAGGTTTTTGCGTTTCATTAACTCGTTAACATGTAAAGTTTCTGCTTTAACACCTATTTCTTGAAATGCCCGTTGGGTTTCGGCGTCACAGTTGGTACCGCCGACACGCATAACGCAGACTTTGATTTCTTCTTGGTTCATTAGGATTCCCCGCTTAACGTTTTCTTCCAAGCATGCCGCAACTCGACAAGTGAAGCATCGACCACCGTTTTCTGATTTAATCCGTGAATGGCCAGTTTCTCATTTTTGGTTACTTTCCCAATTTGGGCACACATTTTACCCTTCATCAAAGCTTCAAATTCTTTTCTGTCTTGTTCCGCCACTTCCATAAGGAAACGGCTATTTGACTCCGAAAATAAGATAAAGTCATTCCGTTCTAGTGGTTTGCCAGGCACTTTTGATAAATCCAGTTCTAACCCATAGCCGCCTGCAAATGCCATCTCCGCTGCAGCTACTGCTAATCCTCCTTCTGAGAGGTCGTGGCATGATTTGACTAAACCAGAATCGATGGCTTTGGTTACGGCTTTGAATGTGCGTTTGGCTTTTGCTCCTTTGACTTTGGGTACGTTTGCGCCTAAGTAGCCTTTGAGTTTGTAGTATTCTGAGCCGCCAAGTTCGTTGAAGGTTTCTCCGATAATGTAGAGTAGGTTGCCTGGTGCTTTCAAATCCATGGATGTGGTGTATTGAAGATTTGGAATCACGCCAACTGCTGTAATAAGAAGAGTCGGTGTGATTGGACCTAGAGGAGACTCGTTATAGAGACTGTCTTTTCCAGAGATGAATGGCGTCCTAAACGCTGTTGCAAAATCGTAGCAGGCTTCACAAGCTTTAACCAGTGAACCCAATCGCTCTGGTTTCTCAGGATTTCCCCATGTAAAATTATCTAGCAGAGCAATTCTTCTACCGCCAACAGCAATGTTATTTCTCACTGCCTCGTCAATTGCTGAAGCCGCCATCCAATAAGCATCAATCTTACCGTAATTCGGGTTCATGCCGCAAGAAATCGTTAAACCTTTCCATGAATCATCAAGGGGTTTTAGAACAGCTGCATCGTTTGGCCCTGCATATTCTCCCTGAAGAGGCTTGAGTGTGGTGTTTCCTTTTACTTCGTGGTCGTATGTTCGGATGACGCTTTCTTTGCTGGCAATGTTTGGCGAAGAAAGAAGCTGCATTAAGCTTTCAGTTAGGTTCTGCGGTTCAGGGAACTCTGGTTCAATGAAACTTTGTTTTTCAATGGTTGCGATTTTCATGCTTTTGCATGGATTGAACAGAAATGCCATTTCCATGTCTGCAACCTTTTCGCCGTTAAAACTGAGTTGCAAACGGCGTTCGATTGTCAGTTTGCCAATTGCAGTGGCTTGAACATCTTCCTTCTCAAAAACTGCCATAACTTGCTCGAGATTTTCCGGTGGAACTGTTATAAGCATTCTCTCTTGTGATTCAGAAATGTAAATTTCCCATGGAGCCAAGCCCTGATGCTTCAAAGGCACCTTGCCAAGGTCAATTGCAACTCCGCAGTCAAATCTCTCGCCAGTTTCTCCGACTGCTGAAGATAAGCCTCCTCCGCCAAGGTCAGTTGTCGCCGACGCCAATTGTAAATCGCGGATTTCTATTATTGCCCGCTTCACTTTCTCTTCTTCGATTGGGTCGGCGATTTGTACGGCAGGACGGGATATTTCTTCTGATTTCTCAGTTAATTCGGCTGAGGCAAATGTTACGCCGTGGATTCCGTCACGACCAGTTTTTCCTCCTGCTACGACGATTATGTGTTCTGGTTTAGCATTTTTTGTGAATTTGCTTAATGGTAAAATCCCGATGCATCCGCAATGTACAGTGACGTTGCCTGTGTAGCTTTCGTCAAAATATATTGCTCCGTTAACAGTTGGGATGCCCATGTTATTTCCATACGCGCTAATTCCCGCGGTGACGCCCATGTAAACGTATTTTGGATGTTTGACTCCTGCGGGAAGCTTGTTATAATCATAGTCTAATGGTCCGAAGCCTAAAACATCCGTGCAGGCGATTGGATCAGCCCATACACCAAGGATATCTCGGATGACGCCTCCGACCCCTGTAGCTGCCCCACCGAAAGGCTCAACTGCAGACGGATGATTGTGAGTTTCAACTTTGGCTGCTATTCCATAGCCTTTGTCAAATTTTACGATCCCTGCGTTATCTTCAAAAACGCTAAAGCACCAAGGGGCTTTGATTTCTTTGGTGGCTTTTTGAATGTAGGTTTTGAATAGGCTGTCGATTTCTTTGCCGTCAATTTGGATTTTTCCTTTGAATGTTTTGTGGTAGCAGTGTTCGGACCACGTTTGACTAATGGTTTGCAGTTCCAAGTCTGTTGGGTTTCTGCCTTCAGATTTGAAGTAGGTTTGAATGCTTTTCATTTCTTCTAAGCTTAAGCCCAAAGCTAGTTCATTGCTGATTTCAATTAGCTGTTGGTCAGTTGCTGTGGTCAGTGCAGCTTCGTAAAGTGAGTAGTTTGCTTCTCGTTGGATGTAGAGGTTAGCGTTCATTTATGCTCCTCAACATTTATTGTGTAATTATCTTTGGTTGGGTTTGCCAAAAGGCGCTTGCTCATGTCTTCCGCTTTTGCTTTGGCTTCGGCAATTGTTGAGGCATCAAGAGTGACTGTGTAAACTTTGCTAACGTCTACGCTTTCGACTTTGTATCCGAGTTCTTTGAGTAAATGGGATGTTGTTTCTCCTTCAGGATTGCTGTGGCCTGGCTTTAAGCTGACCTCTATTTTCGC
Source organism: Candidatus Bathyarchaeota archaeon (assembly GCA_963833575.1). GTDB lineage: Archaea > Thermoproteota > Bathyarchaeia > Bathyarchaeales > Bathycorpusculaceae > Bathycorpusculum. The sequence continues at coordinate 942,791 of CAWHXY010000004.1, forward strand.
TAGGTATTTCATAAAGCCTTTAAATCGAGGTTTAGGATTTAAAGACTTTCGCCATAAAGAATGCAAAACTTTACGTTAAAACCAATTTTTTGTTTTGGAACTTTATTTCAACCGTTTGTTTGTCTGTTACTTTTCCTATTATCTCAGGCTTTAAGTCGCCTTGCTCAAGCGTATTAATTGCTTTGTCGGTCTCTTTTTTGTCTACGATTATGCCAAAACCCCAACCCATATTGAATGTTTTGAACATTTCTTCATCTGTGATTGTAAAGCCGAGTTCAGCTGCTGTTTTTTGGATCAAGCCAAAAATCGGTTGTGGCTTAAAATTGTTGAATTCGAAGCCTATTCCAGGCGAGACACTAACAAGGTTATTGAATTTCATGTAAGCGTCGCCTGTTATGTGTACAGCTCCTTTGACTTTCACTTCACTGGCTAGTTTGAGTAAGGGTTTAACATAGATTTTAGTGGGTTCTAATGCTTCCAAAACGATTTCTCTATCCAATCCTTTGGGGATATCGTTGAGTTCGTATTTTCCTCCCCATTCTTTAAAGAGGATTTTTCTTGCCATTGTTATGCCGTTGCTATGCAATCCGCTGCTCGCTAAACCTATAATTGGGTCACCTGGTTTGATGTTTTCTCCAGTTATGATTCTTTGTTTTTCAACTTGACCGACTGAGGCGACGACCATGTCAAACCCAACCTTTTCGGTTACCCCTTTAATTATTTCAGCTACGTCGCCTGTTTCTCCATTAGTAACTGGACATTCAGATTCAGCTGCGCCTTGAATAATTCCTTTCAGCCACTCTTTTACAAGCAGTGGGTTACTTTCTTGTGCATGTATATTGTCTGCGATTGCAAGTGGCTTAGCTCCTGATCGAATTACATCATTAACGACCATAGCAACTGCATCAATGCCGATTGTGTCATATTTCCTGGCTAATTGTGCTAAGAGAACTTTGGTGCCTACTCCTTCAATTTCAAGATCCAAAAACAAATTTTCTGCAATTGGAAAAATATTGCCATAAGGTAAATGCATGATGCCGCCATAAAGGCTGTGCTTGTATGTTTCTTTCAGGTTCTGCAGCGCCTTTTTTGATTCAACACGTTGTTTTCGGTTAACGCCTGCATCAGTATAAGTAAAGTTTTTGGGCATAGACAGGTTTCTCCTTGCACGCTAATGATTAAGTTACTGTCTCATAACGATTTTGTTTCTCTAAAATCCTGACCGGTTTCTTTTGTAACTTTTAGTGGGCAACGTTTTTGTGTTCCGAGCGTTGATTACAACTGATTAGTTTGCCCAATCCCAAATATCATATCTACTTAGAATATTCTGAGCTAGATAAGTCTGGAGTGCGCTTCAATATTTCTCAAGAGGAACTTAATCGAACCTTCGCCACACCCTTCAATGCCAACCAACCCTTTTGGTTCGCTGGTAGACTTCTCAACCCCATCAAAGCCTCTAAAGTTGTACTCTTCTGGTCGTATGAAACAGCCGATAAACTAAAGCTGCCTAACCAAGAAAGCATTGTAGCTGTCAAAGACAAAAAATATCTAATCGAAAGCATTATCAAAGGCAAAGTCAAAGGGGCGTACCTTTGCACAGAAAAATTCTTAGAGACACCAGAGAGAGCTACTGTACCCACTCAATCGGTAGAGGCTTCTTTGGGAAATACCCGGCGCAGAATTTTCGTTGTTTCTGGCACTGACGATGTAATGAAACAAGCTCTTACTGGGTCTTTGACCAAACTTTTGCTATCGCCGGTTATAATTCATGAAGAGCCTGGTTTAGGCAGAAAAATAATAGAACATTTCACAGACTACAATGACGTGAAATTTGCCCTAGTTTTGCTCTCCCCAGATGATCATGTTTACTCTAGGGCTGATCCATTCACAAAAAGCAAGCTAAAGCCTCGTCAAGATGTTATTTTCCTACTTGGCTTCCTGATAGGCGCGCTCGGCAAAGGCAACGTACTTGTATTCTTCAGAGAACACGAAAACTTTGAAATCCCTCTTGATTTTGAAGGAATAAAATTCACAGCATTCGACGACCGTGACAGTTGGAAACTTGCACTAATACGGGAACTAACTAAAAGCGGGTACACAGTCGACGGAAAAAGAATTCTAAAATAAACTCTTTCCAGTCACTTGATTTTTAGATCGCAAAGTTTCTATATCAAATGAACCAATCCTATGCAATAGCCACTGTACATAACAAACAATATTTGCGGTCGTAGTCTAGTTCGGTAGGACATCAGCTTCCCAAGCTGACGACCCGGGTTCAAATCCCGGTGACCGCACCTTAATTCACTAAAAGAAGCTGGCTTTGAGCTTATAGCGTCTTATTGAAATCCCTAAGAAACTTAGCCTTTGTATTAAAATTATTCAAGAAACCTGCATAACTGAGAATCACGCCTTGGTAAATCTTGGCTTTCTTCTGATTTGATCTTTCAATAAATATTTGTAATTTTAATCAAAGCTATCCTGATAACGCAAATATTCAATCTCTTTTTGGCTAAGGAACTTAATTTCAGGCGCAGTTGGTAGATGCAACGGTGAGTACCCTTTTTTCATGTGATCTTATGCCAATGCTGAATTACTTTTATTGGACTTGGATTGTTTGATCGCAGGTAACGCTTCGCTATCGCACTTTTTTTGAGCTTTATTCCAGAGGTCTTCAAAGTGGGTCTCCGCCAGTTTTATAACATGGGGGCTATTTGTCCATAAGCTGGGTATCGCCTTTTCGGATATGGCTAGGGTCACTTGTTGTTTATCAAATATATGCATTCCAAAGGGAATTGATTTCCGGGGTAAGTACCTGAGTTCAAATAAGGGATTTTTCGATAAAGTTTTTGGGGTTTTGGAAATTGTTTCTTCATCAACTTTTTCTGCAATAGCTCGAATTTTTACGCCTCTTCTTATCGCCCGCGTGATGTAATTGCAATATTGGAATAATATTTTCTCATTCAATGGAAAAACAAAATCAATATCTTTTTTGGTCATGTCGGCCAAATTAGTATGCATTTTTGCAAGAAGAGCCCTTTCAGAAGTAATGGTGAACTGAATATTTTCATTCAAAATTTGTTGGTCGTAATTGTCATTAAAATTGTTAAACATCGAGTTTACTTGCTTTTTTGTTTTAATGTAATCTTCTTTTTTGTGTTGCAGTAGGCTACAAAGACCTTCTTTGATTGGGGTGGCTTTATACATCGTTGTTTTGGCTATGATTTTTTCTGCAAGCCCCAACTTTTGTAGTGAAGGCATTATTCTGTAGATGTCTTGTCGAGCCGTGTTTGAAGTTTTTGCTAGTGTTTTTACGTCTGTTTTTCCGAGTTTTGCGAGATTCAAGTATGTTTTTGACTGTAGATAGCTTAGTCCCAAGCTTATCAGTGTCTGAATTTGTTCTTCCTGAATTATGTTGAAGCCCTTCCTTAAGGCATTTATCAGTCAGGAGACTCACATAAGCTTTTTTACTAATTGTCACAAGTCGAACTTGTTACTAGTCTTTAAAGGCTCTTTTTGAATATCGTTGAAGCCACAGAATAAAGGAAAGGAAAAGAAATGGAAAAAACAAGAAATAGAATTGTAACTATTGTGATTGCGATATTTTTAATGATTTCAATGTCAGCTTCGATAATGCTAGTGTCGAATGCTAGTGCTCATACTCCTGCTTGGCAGATTCCAACATACGCATATGTGCAGGCTGTGCCTAACCCTGTGGGTGTAGGCCAGCAAGCGATCATATATATGTGGGTTGACAAGATACCCGATGGAGCAGAACTAGGCAACAGCATTCGATTCCAGAACTACCAACTTACCATTACTGCACCTGACAAAACAGTAACAACAAAGACTTTTGCAACTGTCCAAGATCCCACGTCAAATCAGCACTATTATTTCACTCCAACTCAAACCGGCACATACACCCTTAACTTTACATTCCCAGGATACGCATACACATATACAGGGCTCCTCGCAGGCTTCTTCGGTCCTCCCGCGCCAAGCGATTACGTAAATGATACCTATTTGGCCAGTTCAGCATCTACAACGTTTACTGTCCAGAACTCAGCTATACCTACAATTCCAGCCAATCCGCTTCCATCAGCTTATTGGACACGCCCAATTTATGGAGAGAACCCTAACTGGTACTCAATTTCATCAAACTGGCTAGGCATCAATGCACCAGGATATACTTCAGGTTACCCTGGTGATGCTGTGGGTCCTCAAACGGGCCATGTTATGTGGACTAGGTCGGTTCAAAGCGGTGGAGTGGTCGGCGGTAACAACTTTGAAATTCAAGGCGCCACTTACTTCGAGGGTTCTGCCTACGCTCAAAGATTTGAAGAACCAATAATACTTGATGGAAAACTCTACTATGCAGAACCAATATCGTTCGGGGGCAACAACTACGGGCCAACGGACTGCGTTGATCTGCGCACTGGACAGCTTATTTGGTCTCGCACTGATGTACCGCAGCCATCCTTCGGTCTCATATTTGACGTTCAGGAACCCAACCAACACGGAACTTACCCACCAATACTAATTGATGCTGTTGGGCAAAGCTTCTTTTCGACTGCGTCTGTCTGGAGAGCTTTTGATGCAGACACAGGAGATCCGATGTTCAACGTAACTAACATTCCTTCAGGCGTAACGGCTATGGGCGCAAATGGGGAATACTTGATATATGTCTTGACAAATGATGGCACTGTTGCACATCCTCAGTATTATTTAGCTCAATGGAACTCGTCTAACCTGTGGTCCGGTCAATACAACGGCGCATCAACAACACCATCCGTAGTTCCACCTATAACTGACGGGAGCAACCCCCTTATGTACGACTGGAACATTTCGATACCCTCACTAAACACCCTGACCTCAACATCTTCTATAGTTGCAGCGTTCACCAACAATATGCTGATTGGCATGAGCGGCTCCTACCCTGGAGCTCCTAGTTTGTTCAGTGTAGCAAGCTGGTCTCCCTACACATACTTCGGTGTAAACCTTAACGCTACTAAAGGTGCAGTCGGTTCGATACTGTGGACAAATACTGTTCAACCGCCAGCGGGCAATATTAGTGTCTCATATGCCGGGGCTGATCCAACGGTCGGTGTCTTCGCTGAAACATATAAGGAAACGATGCAGCGAGTAGGCTTCAGTATGGCGACAGGCAAGCAAATTTGGGGTCCAGTTGGCGATCAAGTGGCCTTCCAATACTACAGCACTACTGGATACTACAGCGGCGGAATAGGCGGATGCGTACTTGCTTACGGTAAACTCTACAGCGCTGGATATGGCGGAATAGTCTACTGTTATGATCTGAACAATGGGAACCTACTTTGGACTTATGGTAATGGTGGCGAGGGCAACAGTACTAGTATGGATTATGGTGTACGTGGTAACTATCCAACTAGCATATATGCGGTTGGCAACGGCGTGGTGTACACGATTACTACGGAGCATACTGTTCAAACACCAATTTACAAGGGTGCAGAGACACGCGGCATTAACGCTACAGACGGAACGGAAATCTATACTCTCGATGATTACTGTGGCTCGTTTGCTACTGCAACAGCTGCTATCGCAGACGGCTTTGCAACAGTTTTCAATGGCTATGATAACCAAATTTATAGCATAGGCAGAGGACCTAGCGCCTTAACAGTAGAAGCGCCAAAGACATCAAACGAACTGGGCAAATCGTTGGTAATTGACGGTTCAGTACTGGATATTTCTGCAGGTACAAAACAGGCACAGCAGGCAGCTGATTTCCCTAACGGTGTTCCAGTGGCATCTGACGCGAGCATGAAGGATTGGATGGGCTATGTTTACCAACAGAAACCCTTGCCCAGTAACTTTACTGGTGTTCAGGTGACGATCGACGTTTTAGACTCTAATGGCAACTACCGAAACATTGGCACTGTTAATACTGATGCAACCGGCATGTACAGTTTGTCTTGGAAACCTAACATTTCAGGCAACTACACTGTCGTCGCTACTTTCCACGGCACCAACGCTTATTGGCCATCGTATTCAGAAACCACTTTCGTAGTAGATCCGGCAGCAGCTACACCAGCTCCAACGACAGCGCCAGTAGCTTCAAACACTGACACATACATTCTGGCTTCAGCTATCGCAATCATAGTCGTGCTAATCATCGTGGGCGCAATCCTGATGATGATGGTACGCAAACGACCATAAAAAAAGGAAAACAAAAACAAAAACAACATTTCCCCTTTTTTAGTCTTAAAACAAATGGAGAACAAATTCGGGCTGAGTAGGTTCTGGTTAAACTCACGATACGTGACATAGGATCGTTGAGAATTTTGCATTTTTTCTTTTTCTCCTAAAAGAAAATTTTTCTGTCCAGAACCTCAGCAAACCCTAAATTCTCCAATTTAAATTTAGAATCGGCACCATTTTGGTTTCAAATTCCACGGACCTGCCGTAAAGAAAATAGATCAGCTTTTCTCCAACTCAGCAAAAATTGTCAGAAATGACACTGGTTGCCAACTTTTAAAAAGCTGTTTGAAGCAATTAAAACAGTGAAGGAAAAAGCTTAAAATAAGCGCTGAATAGGTTTTGGTTTGATCATTATGGTGCAATCGTGATAGTTGACTCGTATTTGGTTTGTTTTCTCTTAAAGTTTCCAGAGCCTCAGCAAACCTTTGAGGTTACTATTTTTTGGAAACAAAACAAGATTTTTTCTAAACTTTGCGAAGGCGGTTTGGAAGAAGTGGAACTTGTTACAAAGGCTTAAGCGCACTTTTGGTGTCTAGCATTTTCTAGCTCAATAAAAAATGAAGGAAAAAAAATGAAAAACAGAAAAATGAAAAACAGAAAATTTATGCTATCTCTAATTCTCATGATAGTGCTAAGTATGTCAATGATGATGCAAATTCCTCATACTGTACATGCGGCATCTACGCTTAATGTGACAGACTATTTGTATGTCAGCGCTGGGCCTAGTCCTGTAGGCGTTGGACAAACCATATACCTTAACCTCTTCTTCACTAAGCCTATACCCACAGTCAGCGGTTTCGTTTCTACATTGTACACTGGTATGTCAATCAATGTTATCAAGCCAGATGGAACTAATGAAACTCTCGGACCTTACACGGCTGATACTACGGGCGGTGTTGGAGGACTTTCATTCGCACCTGCTACAGTTGGAAACTATACTTTCCAAGGAATATTTCCGGGGCAAAATATAGGGACCGATGCTACGGGCACGACCTATATTATGGATGCTTCCAATAGCCCTCCTGTTTCAGTTGTCGTTCAACAAGGGCAAATATCGTATAATTCTGGCTCTCCGCTCCCAACAAACTACTGGACACGCCCAATATACGCATCGAACTTTTACTGGCAAACTATTGGTGGAAACTGGTACGGTTTAGGAAGACCCGCCTTCGACAACACTGGTGGATACGATGGAACTGGAAACAACTTCCAACAATACAGCACTGCGCCAACTACTGCTCACATACTTTGGACTAAGGCAACAACAACCGGAGGTCAACCTGGCGGCGAAACTATCGCTAATGAAGAGAATGCTTACTCAACAGCATCCCCGCTCTACCACCTATTTGAACCAATAATTCTCAATGGAGTACTTTATGAAAACTTGTGGGCAGCTCAAACCGATAACGCAGGCATTATTGCAATAGACCTCCGCACAGGACAAACATTGTGGGATCAGAACACTTCTGACGTCTTAATTTATGGTCAAGTTGTAAATTTCCACAACAATGAAGAATTTGGCTCTCAAGCATTTCTATGGACATCGCATTTAGCCGGCTATGACGGCATGGGTATGTTTGGCCCAAATGCAGTCTACGATTATAATATATTGGATCCAGTGACTGGAAATCAGATGGCTACCGTAACCGATGTTCCCAGCAGCATAGCTAATCTCTTCGGAACATCACCAAGTGCACTTATAGATTCCAATGAAACCAATACCTCAGGAGCAATTCTAATCTACTATTTAGGCGACAGCAATAATCTAATAATGTGGAACTCAAGCCAATGTCTTAGTCCTTCCGGCGGATTCGGATCACCCACAGGCTCTTACAAGCCATCAGGATCCTACAACTTTACAGCAGGCATACAATGGTCAATCACGCTTCCTAACGCAAACCCAGCATTTGGCATCGCTGAGATGAATAATCAAGCAATACTTTTGAGTTCACATCCACCGACACTTTCTACGTTTGCCGACCAATTTGGCGCTGATTTTGCAACTGATGTGGCCTATGATCCCGCTACTGGCGCTAAGCTTTGGGGACCAACTAACCAGACGACAACGAACTTTGATGACGTTGGAATAGTTGCTGTAGGAGATGGTGCATACGTCAGACATGACAAAGACACAAATCAACTCTATGGCTACTCACTGACAACTGGCCAACTGCTCTGGGGACCAACACAACTCGTAGGAAACGCTTTGACCCATCTTTTCGCTTCTGCTGCTATAGCTTACGGTAGAGTTTACATTTGGGACTTCGGCGGCTACGTAAATGCTGTTGATCTCAAAACTGGAAAACTCGACTGGACCTACACTCGCGGATCAGCAGGTTATGACACACCCTACGGCATATATCCAATCTGGGTCTACGGAACACAAACCATTGCTAACGGAATGCTGTTCCTCTCTGAAGGTCGACTATATGATCCACCGCTGTTTCCAGGCGGAGAAAAACTCGCGATAAACTGCACTGATGGTTCACTTGTCTGGGCAATAAGCGGAGCATTCATGAGATCGCCAAGCCCTGTTGCTGATGGAGAACTGCTTGGATTTAACGGCTACGACAGTCAAATATACGCTTTCGGCACTGGACCAACAAGAGTTGCGGTCAATGCACCTGATCCTGTTACGTCTGTAGGTTCGCCTATGATCTTACGCGGCACAGTCACTGACATCTCCAGCGGCTCACAACAAGAAGCAGTTGCAGCAAACTTCCCTAACGGGTTACCATGCGTTTCTGACGCTAGTATGACTTCATTTATGGAAGCCGTTTACGAACAGCAGCCAATGCCAACCAACATTACAGGTGTTCCTGTTACGGTAAGTGTTACTGACTCGAATGGAAACTGCTACAGCATAGGCACTACTTCAACTGATCCAAGCGGCATGTTCACGCTAACTTGGGCACCTACAATCTCAGGTAACTATACCGTAACCGCATCGTTTGCAGGCACGCAATCGTATTATTCATCTTCCGCGGAAACATCCTTCTATGCTACTGCTGCTCACCCAGACACTGCTGCTCCAACAGCTACACCTGTCTCAATTGCTGACCAATACTTCATCCCGCTGTCAATCGCAATGATTCTCGTAATAATCATAATTGGCGCCATACTTGCAGTACTGTTGCTAAGAAAACGACCATAAAAACACCAGACAAAAACAAAAAAAAAAATCACATCCCTTTTTTTTAGTTTTGAAAAAGCAATGGAGAAAAAATTGGGCTGAGTAGGCTCTGGCTAAGATTCACGAGATAGCAATAGTTCGTGATAGTGCAGTTGCATTTGTGTTTTTATCCTTTATTTTCTGCGCCAGAGCCTCAGCAAACCCTGAATTCTCCAATTGAAATTCAAGACTCGAATCCTTTTGGTTCAAATTCCATCACAATCGCCGTAAGGGAAAAAAACTTGTTTCTGAAATAGTGTCGTCAATGACGTGGGACTTGAACCGTTCAGATTTAACTCTCTTTGATTACATCAATTTCCCAAAAAAACGGGTTTCATATTTAGAAGTGATTTTTCGATCTTTGTATTCTACAGAGGAATTATTTCGGCGTCTGCGCAACCGCTGACTATTTTGGTGATTCTTACTTTTACGTGTTCGTTAGCTTTTGCATTGCCGATGAAGACTGGAAAACCTTTGATTTTGGCTATGCCTTCTCCGTTTGGGCTCATATCGACGACGTCCACTTCATATTCGTCTCCAATTTCAAAGGGGTAATCAATTCCTCTGCCTCTATTTTTGGCATTTCTTGGGGCTCGTTTTTTTGGGCTAAAAGTGCATCTTCCTCGCTTTAAACATAATTAACATTTAGTATTATACATCAAACGCATAAGTGTTTTGTCTGCCTTCTTAAAGAAAAAGCTGGAAGACAACAAATTATCTATGTTTTAAGATAAACCGACATGAAAAAAGAAAAAAGCAGGATGTGACACTATACAATTTGGTGTTGAAGAATTCTTTCAGCTTTTATTATGCTACCTACTCCAAGTTACACCCAATACATTTATTGTCCAAATTGCAGATCACAAGTGCCTGCTTTCTCAAACTACTGCAATATATGCGGGACAAAAATACGTCTACCCATGCTGCTGAAAATTTGTCCGAAATGCCAAACCCGAATACTAGCTACCGCGAAATTTTGCCCAGAATGCGGGCAAAAACAAAAATTCAACAATGAAGAAAAATCTAATGTACCGCAGGCGGCAAACCCCTGCTAGCTTTATCCGAAGTCCTTCAAGCCAAACTTGATACATCTGATCCACACGGCGAACTTGAAAATTTGCTGGTTCGCAACGAGCAAGCCAAAAAAATATGATTTGAATAAGTCAACACGAAAACCCAAATAACTACTTACTGATTCTGAGCTGAAAAACCAACAGAAACCAATGCAAGATTACTTTTTCGTTCAAAACACGCAAGAACACGTAAGAAATGCGCAAAAAGACGTTAAAACCGCGCAGAAAGACGTCAAATCTCTTCATAACTTCAAAAGCAAAACGTCGCAAGCTCCAAGCTTTCGCCAATCTAAGCTTATTCCAAGCCTCTCTCAAAACGAATCATCGCAAAAATTGAAGGAAAAGCTTCAAAATCAAATTTCATCTTGCTTAACCATATTCATTTTCGTTGAGAACGCATTCCTGATCTGATAATCTCTCTTTTTAAAATCAACAACAACGGTTCAATTAACGCGTCCAAATAATGTACTCTATTTCTTAGTTCTTTAGTTTTGTAGGTAAGTATTCGTCAACTATGTATGTTAATCCGTATCTGCTGAAAGCTTCCTGTTCGGCTTTTCTTTTTATTTTTAGGAATAGTTTGATTTCTTTTTGCCAGATGGGGTCATTTTGGTATCTTGGGTCTCTTTGCAATTCGTATAGTCGTTTGATGTCTACTTCGTCTAGGGGGTCGGTTGGGAGTTTGTATTCAATTATGTCGCTTGCCCACACTCCGCTCCAAACAGCGTCTGGCGTGTTTAGTTCTCGCAGGTGTGCTGCGTTGGCTGAGCCTGAAATGATGACTTGTGCAATGTGCATTCCCCACGGATCACCATCAGTCAAAATGTAAACTGGCAAATTCAACTCGTCATGTAGGCGTCGGATGAAACTGCGGGTTTGCCTGGGGGCTTGTCCACCGCATGAAATTAGCAAAGCGTGATGTTTGTTATGCACGTTTTCTTCGATGAATCTTGTAAAGAGGGCGCCTTTCTCTATCGCGATGACTTTGTCTGCTCTTGTTTTAATAAGCTCTGATGAGGTCAAAGCTGGACCAATCAAAACGCCGTCTGGGTGACTGGTTAGATTCAACGTTTTTCCTTCATAACCGGGAACAGTGTAGCCGATGTCTAAGTCGCCGAAAATTGCGCTGCGTTCTTCTGGAAAAATGTGAAAGTCTTCTCGAGCAAAACCCGTCAGAGTTTCTAGATCGGTGATAATGTTGTTGGATTCCTGCTGGTCAGTGAAAGTCATCTCGTAGGCTTGCGCGGAATAGTAAACGTCTCTTAATGTGCTGGTTTTGCGTTGAGTTGTTAGTTCATTGCTAAACATCGCTGCCCACGCAAGTTGAGTGAAAGGCTTAATGTGGCGGATGTTTCTAGCGCTTCGGCTAACGTTTCTTTCGCCTAAAATATACTGTCGTAAGGTTGGGTCGTAAGCAATGTTGTCTGTGCCGCGGCTTGGCATTTCAATCGTTGGAAAAACGCCTTGATCTAGCTGATTGTAGATTTTGCTGCCGAATTCATGAAGACCTTTGATTACTTCATTTTGACGTTCAAGTATCTTAGCTTTCTTCTGCGCCATACTTCTGTACACTCTTCAAAAGTTTGTCAATATCTGGAATACGTTTTTCCCCAGCCAATGTTGCCGAGAACTGAGCAATTTTTGGAAGATACTTGCTGAAAATTCCCAAACGCTTCTTTTCCATATGCACGTGTTCTTGACGTGACAGAAAATGCTGAAGTTGACGCGCTACCTCACGCAATGCGTTTGCTTCTTCACGGCGTACTTCGGGGCGATCAGCAATGAATTCTTTTCCAACCGTTTTGTAAGGCACTTTTGTGCTGCAAATGTGAACCACGATAGCGATTGGCATGTCAGGTGCTACTTTGTAACGCCTCCAATTCATAGCTGAGATCACTCGATAAGAAACATCGCTTGCTTCATCATACAACAAGGGGATTTTGTTAGCAAACCTGTAAATTACAAAAGTGCCTCGTTTAGGCACTCCTCCTCCATAGGCGATTGCCATTTCAATAGTGAAAGGATGACCCGCATATGTTGATGGTTTGCGTTGATGAACAACAAGGTACTCAGGATTCAACTCTTTCATAACACCTGCCCTGAGCAAGTCCTCGCCTAAAGGTGAGAGGCAACTTGCGTCTGGCGGCAAGAAATCCTTGTATTTCTTTAAATTCTGCATCAAACGCACAATTTCTTCATGGGAGAGCTTCTTTGGATTCTTGCTGGGGCTTAGCTGACTGAACTCCAAGAATTTTTGTGCAGTGATTTCGCCAACTCGATGAAAATGACCCTTAAGAAAATCCGACATATTATTGTAAGTTGTAATTTGAATGAGCCGTTGGAGAAGTTCTACGTCTACGCCGTATGGATGGGGAGATATTTCTGTTGGCGGCTCAGGCATTTCTGTTGTAGCACGAGTAAACTTATAGAGCCTGCCTTTGGGGTCAACAAACGTCAAATTCGCATACGGATTGACCATTGCGGTTTGCTTAAAATACTCTAAAATCTTGGGCATTGCTCTAAGGTAGTCGCCTTCAAGAGTAAACTCAACGATGGTTCCTCGCCAATTTTCCTTATTGATCAAGACTTTGCGATCAAGAATTATTGGCCGATTCCTTTGGATGTCAATCATTAATTTAAAACTATAAATTTTTTCTTGTCCCGTAGACGAGGTAACGTATACTGGCTGGTGAGTGGTGACTTGCCCGTAGAGGACAGCCATTTTTCCTCCTAAACCGAAGGTTCCTCTCGTTTGTTTGAGCTTGTATTTGCTGCCATAAAGAACTTGACCGAAAGCAGATGGAATAAATCTCGGTTGAATCCCGCTTCCATTATCTTCTACACGAAGTTTGTAGATTTGGGTTTCTTTTGTCGCTTCTCCTTCATAAGATAACCGAACGTAAATTTCTGGCGGAATCCTTTGACTCTCCGCTGCATCTAACGAGTTTTCAACGATTTCTCGTATTGCAACAAAGATAGCGCGTGAAGGATTTGTTAAGCCTGCAATGTCTCGGTTTCGATAGAAAAAGTCTGATGCGCTAATTTCTTCAAAGGTTGCTTGAGCCACTTGTTGCCTACCCACTTATTTCGATTTTATTTTTCAGTTTGCTTAGTATATTTGTTGCTTGTTCTTTAAGTTAACTGCACTTCATACTGAAAACCGTTATTATCGAAAGTGCGGAATTGCTTGGGAAATGGTAACTTTTGCCACAAATGTGTATAATTATTAAGGTTAAGCAGTAAAATATACATGCATTATTTTTTGGCTGCTTGTTTTTTTTCGTCTTTCTCTGTTTTATTGGTTTTAGTATAGTAGTATTCGCCGATTCCTTTCTGGAACATATCCATTTGTGATGCTTCTTTGTTTACTCTGGGTCGCATAGTCGCTGGGTCTCTGCGGAAGGTAATGTTCATTTCTTTGAGGAAGATGTTCATGCCTTTTCTTAAACTCGTTGGCGGATTAGCTACGCCACTTACACCTGGTTCACCATTGAAAACCATTAATCGGTCAGCAATGAAATCTTGAGTTACCACATCATGTTCAACTACGAACGCTGGAATGCCATGTGCTTCAACTACTCGCCGGAGTGTTTTAGCCATGTTGAGACGTTCTTCAACATCCAAGTACGCGCTTGGCTCGTCAAGAAGCAACAGATCAGTTTTTCGACTAAGGCAGGCGGCTATGGCAACTTTTTGCAGTTCTCCGCCGCTTAGCTCCATCACATTTCTATCCATTAGAACCTGAAGTCGCAAAGGTTGAGCAATCTCGGTTTTGTACCAACTAGACGTAAAGTTTTCTTTAGCTACACTCATTAGAAGTTCTGCTACTGTGCCAGCGTAGTCTGGTGCAATGTACTGGGGTTTATAGCTGACAGTTAACTCACCGAGTTTTTGTTTATCATCAGTCTCTTCAATTCCTGCAAGAATTTTTACAAATGTCGTTTTTCCGATGCCGTTAGGTCCAAGAATACCGATGATTTCGCCACGTAAAATCTCACCTGGCTCTACGGATAATTCGAATCCTTTGAACGTTTTCTTCATTTTACCCCATTTGAGTAGTGCATCGCCTAGGTTGGTGCCTGCAGTAGGTGGTTTCTCATGAAAAACGATGGATTCTTTACGGAACATGATGTTCTCGTCTGGAATGTAGCCTTGCAGGTAAATGTTAATGCCTGTTCTGACACCATGTACATGTGATACGACACCGTACACGCCTGGTTCCCCATAGAAGAGGCAGATTTGATCTGACAAATAATCAATGATGGCTAAGTCATGTTCCGCAACAATTATGGTTTTTTGCTGTTCTTTGAGACCGCGAATTGTTTTTGCAACCACAAGCCTCTGTTTCACATCCAAATAGCTTGACGGTTCATCAAAAAGGTAAACATCCGCATCACGACTAAGCGCCGCCGCAACCGCTACACGCTGAAGTTCTCCACCACTCAAAACATCTAAAGGTCTATCCCAAATCTTTTTCAGTTCAAACTCTTCAGCAAGAGCATCAAGCTGTTTTCTTTCATCAACCTTTTCAAGTAAATCACCGACTTTCCCAGTGATCGCTTTCGGAATTTTATCAACGTACTGGGGCTTGCTGCTGACCTTGAGTTTCTTCTCACTCATCTTTTGGAAGTAATCTTGAAGGCTAGAACCACGATAATACTGAATTATCGCTGGCCAATCTGGCGGGTCATCATATTTGCCAAGGTTTGGTTTTATTTCGCCTGAAAACACCTTAAGCGTGGTTGTTTTGCCAATACCGTTTTGGCCAAGCAAACCCAAAACTGTGCCGGGAGAGGGCATAGGTAAACGGAAAAGTTTGAAGCTGTTTGCACTGAAACGGTGGCTACAATCCTTTTCTAATTCGTCTGGAAGGTTAACGATGCTAATCGCCTTGAAGGGGCACTTTTTCACACAGATGCCACAGCCACTGCACAGCGTTTCAGCAATGACTGCTTTGTTTCCTTCTACTTTGATGGCTTCGACTCGGCTTCTTACCATAGGGCAGAAGCTAACACAAAGTGAATTGCACTTTTTGACTTTGCATTTATCTTCGTTAAGTACAGCGATTCGAGTCATGGTTAAACGTCCTAAAGATGCTAACAAGTGAGTTATAAATGTAAACCAGAAATTGAAAATGAATTTTCGTTTTATTACTATTTTCGCGCCGGTGTTACATCAAATATCTTTAATTGTGCAAATTTAGCTTTCAGGTGAAGTGATGCCTTTCGTAGGTTTTTGTGTTACTGGTTTTCAACATAGGTCAACATGGTTTCATGTATCTGGGGGCCTCTGGGCTTGTTTGGGAAACCTGAGAAATCACATTTTTTGCTCTAAATAGGGTATATAAATGCTAACATAGTTCCATGAACCGGGGGGCACATGAAAAATAAACTGATTATCCACTTGTCAACAATAAATTTTTAGCAAAATATTTCTTTTCATCGGTTTTTAAAAAATTAAGCCTCAACCGCTCAGGTAGATTTCTATCTTAAAAGAAAAATTAAAAAAACTCTTTTAGGATTTAGTTTACCATTCTTCTTCTTCCCACTCTTCGTCTTCGCCTTCTTCCCATTCATCTTCTTCTTCGAATATCATGTCTCTTTTTCACCTCGCATTAAAACGCTTTATGCAACGTATCGCTACGGCAGTTTAAAACATTTAGATTCGTCAACTGTCGTTAATAATGAAGAAAATTCTTGCAAAAAACATGTGACACGCACCGATTTTTCTACTTATTTTTTCAAGTCTTCATTCGATCATTAAGGTTTTCGCTGTAAGATAGTTTTTTATGTAAACCCGAACAATAGTGCCATCCAACAAAAGATGGGAGTAAAAAATGAGAAAAATATTCAAAATAATTCTAGTAGTATTAGCTGTAATAATAATTGTAATCGTTGCTTTTGCTGCTATAATATTTTTAGATTTAGCTGCCTATACGGCAACAGGATCACAAACTCTTAACCCAACCGGAACCTCAGTTGGAAAAGCTCTAGTTGTCTACGATCCTGGATTGTCAGGAACCGCAAAAGGCGTTGCGGACAAAGTCGCCAGCGACCTACAAGCCCAAAGCTATACTGTTACGTTGGCTGGCATAAAAAGTTCAGCCGCAGCTAAAACTTCAGGTTACATCATCCTTGTCGTTGGAGGACCAATCTATGCAGGCTCACCCACCGCCTCAGTCAAAGACTGCTTAAACAACTTGAAGCCTGATTCTGGAACAAAGATTGGTGTATTTGGAAGCGGTCAAGGAGCGACCTCTCAAAGTGACATAGACACGATAAAAAGCTCAGTACCAGCACTCTCAAGCACGGGTTCTTTATCAAATGCTATAATTGTTAAAATCGGCGAAAAAGAAGACCTCAACACTCGAGCAGTAGACTTCGTGAACCAGCTAGTAAAGTAGAGAGTAAAAAAACAACCCAACATACTTTTTTTGTGAAAAAATCTGAATACTAAACACTAAAGTTCTACGAAAAGTCATCACAATAGATAAATTTCCCAAAAACGTTTTCTCATCTTGGGATGATGTGAGGCGACGGCTTCGAGCCTAAGCTGTGAGAAATCGTCAAATAACGCTGACCCAAATACAAGAAATTGATTTTTTGCGCAATTTCGAGGTAAACGCAAAATAACCTGCATGCATTTTTCTTTCTGAGAGAACTATCTATGATTAATGACTTTAACCTTGTAGCAACAACTTCGCGGGGAAACGAGCGTCCTATGTGCAACGAACTGCTCTACCTGCTAAAAGAACAGGTAGGCGATGAGCAAGCAGAAACCAGCAAAACCAAAGTTAGAGGCTTAATCGTCGGCAAAACTACGTTAGACCCATGTGTCGCTATAGAAAAATTGCGCAGCATTCTAGTGGAGCGTCCATACGAGTTCCGCTACGCCCTGAGAATTTTACCCATTGAACGGGTTGTGCCCACAGGCTTGGAAGAAATAAAGCGTGTCGCCGAAGATTTAGCTTTAAGAATCGGCGAACAGGAAACTTTCAGAGTTACAGTTGAAAAACGTTTTACTACTCTTCATTCAAAAGACATTATCGAGGCTGCAGCAGGAGATATCAAGCGCAGAGCCAACCTTGAAAATCCAGACAAAATCTTGCTTATCGAAGTTCTCGGAGCTTTAACCGGTTTATCATTGCTAAAGCCCAACGATATTTTGGCTGTAATTAAAGAAAAAATGCTCTAAAGCTGAGTCGACAGCAACGCAACACGTTCAATAACGAGGTTAATTAGGGCTTTTTCACTTTCATCATTTTTTATTATTGTCTTGATTTCTTCATCACTAATTTGAAAGGCTTTTTTGATTTCGGTTTTCTTGGTTTTAGTTAGATCAAGAACCCGTTCATCTGGATCTGAACCAAGACATTCGGTCACTGCTTGAAGAACGGTTTTGAGCCAGACTTGGTTTTCACCGATTATTACTACTGCCATGTTTTTAGTTTCAGGCTTTATGCCGCAGAGCTGGATCGCTTTCGTTATTTGCCGCTGCCCTGAAGCGTAAAGCATTGTTTCCATGGCTAGGCTTTTAGAAATGTTTGTTTTGTTTTGGAAACCTTGCAAGGCATTTATCGCTGCGAAATACAAGTGCTCTTGCGTGGCAATTAATGCTGCATCAAAAAATTGAACATCAATAACTTTTCCAGTTTCTTTCCGATTGGATTTTAGGAATTCTTCAGCTTTAGCAAACGCTATATTTCTGTACCCTGTTATCTCCGCAAATTTGCCGTATTCCTTAAGGTGATATAGCATTTTGTGGCTCCTACTGCATATCTTTAAGAAATTCTTTAACTAATTGTTTTGGCAAGCCTGCTTTCACAAGTTTTGCGATTTCTTTTCCCGGGGCACGTTTGTCCAGTTGGGTTTCAATTATTTTTCTCACAGTTTCCTTAATATCCCATGGAAAAACTATCCAGTTGCTTGTTTGTTTTTCAAAGTAGTCGGGTTTAGTTATTGATGTAGGTTTAGCGTAGAGGGTGGCGATTTTGATTTCTTTTGCGCCGTTTTGTTTCAGGTGGTTTTTTGCAAGCTGTAGGCTGCTCCCACTGTCAGAGATGTCATCCACTAACAGGACTGTTTTACTTGTCAATTGCAGATTTAAGCACCGTTTTAGAGAGGGTTCATCTTTTGTTTGGTTGATTCCTTTGTAATATTCGATTTGAATTGTGGTAAGATTTCTTGTTTCTAGGAGATCAGATAGAAATCGCGCCGGCACTATCCCGCCTCGTGCAATTCCCACTATAATATCAGGTTTGTAATCTGATTGTAATTTTTTGGTTTGGCAAAGCAGCATGGCATATATTTGGTTCCACGTTGGAACTTCAAATTGAATGTTGGTGTTATCGGACATTTATCTGCCTCTTGTGACTCTATTTTTGTTAGGGACTCATAATTTGATTTTGGTTTGTTAAGTGTTTTTCCTGTAAGTCTATTCTTTGGGATAGCTGGAGTTGAATTTCACTGGCATTTAATTGTAAAAGTTTAGGCATGTTAATGATTCCAATTCTATCTTTTGCCAGTTATAATGATTGTAGCTCTAATCTTTTTTGGGCTAGTTTAGTATTATTTATAAAGGGGATCAGTTATTATTTCATTATTTGATGTCGGGAGGAAGGCGTCTGCAGATATGTTTCGCAATTCGTAATATTGGTTTAAAAGTCTCAGACGGATTTTTGATTATAAAATAGAAAGGAGTGTTTGAAATGGTGAAAAATATGGAAGAAGAAAAAATTAAGCATGTGCTAACTGACTCAAAGCTATCGGCTATTAAAGCTATGCTAGAAAAAGATCATGCTATTGATTGCTTGTTGCTGCTGCACGCTGGCAGAGGTAAATGGAAAGACGCTAAGGATTTCATGCATAAAAATAAGCTCACATTAAGCGACGGAACTTTTAGGGCAAGAATGATCGAAATTGAATCGTTGGGTTTAGCTAAGAGCGAACGTATTGATCCGCTCAAGAAATATTACGTCAAAACTGAATTTGGCGAGAAAATAACGAATCTTCTTCTCAAGCTTTTCGACGAAATTAGCACTTAAACAATTTAGTTTTTTCTTTTTTCTTTTCTTTAGCTTTTTGAATTGTATTCTTGTTGTACAGGCATATACTACTGTATATTAAGTCGTAATATTTATTAGGTCAAGTTATCCAAAATATGTTTCAATGAACTAACAAGAGTTGAAAATAAAAATGAACTACATCAGAAAATTTAAGAAAAACTCAAAAGCCCTCAGCCCAGTAGTCGCATCAATCATACTCATAGCCGTCACAGTAGCCGTTAGCGTTGTCGTCGCAGCATGGATGGGCGGAATGACCATCGGATTAATGGGTTCAACAGAGCAAGCATCAATCACCAACATTCAATTCTTACCTGCCGGAACAGGTAACCCTGATGAAATAGTAGCGCTAGTACAGAATTCAGGAAGTAACACCGTAACAATCTCAACCGCATTTATCAACGGCGCATCAGCAACAATTGTCAACGCCACAGCTCAGATTCTAAAGAGCAGCTCAGGAGCCATAGTTTTGGATGTCCCATCAAGTCTAGGCGCTTTAAGTGCAGACCAAGGAACTTCATTCGCAGTCAAACTGGTCACCGCAAAAGGTACTCAACTTTCGACAACTCAAACATATGCACCATATTAAATTCCGACATTTAATTTAGAAATTTGGGGGTAAGGTGAAGCAATCATTCACCCAATTTTCCTTTTCTTATATCATTTAAGGGAGTAAAAAAATCATGGTAACACAAATAAAAGAATACAATTCAGCCCAGGCAATTGCCGAAGCCTTAGACAAAGAATTATCTGAAACCAAAAGCGTACTCGGAGAATATCTGCGTCGCTTAGATGAAATAAGAAACTTGGCGGAAAAATCAAAAAAAGTCCGCGAAGTCGTCATGAAGCTTGCAGGCAAAAAACCCAACAGCGAAAACCCGAGCGAAGTAACTGTAGGAACACTAAACATCATCTTAGATGCTAATGCGTTCCACGAGTTAACCGCTATAGAAGCTGTTGTGCGCAGTCACCAGGAACGACTTTTGATTTTGCAGAAAGTTCGTGAAGCGCTAAAATGGCTTGATCAACTCGGAGACACCGAAGGACTCAGATACCTTGTTTTAGAAGACGAGGGCGTTCCAGAACGCATACTATTCAAAATAACGTGATAAGCAAATACGAAAAGGAGCAAAATATGACCCAAACCTACTCTAATCCACTGCAAATAATCATAGATGAATTCAAAAACATAAGTCCAGAAATAAAGAAAACTTTTATTTTTAAGACAAACGGCGAAATTGTTGCTTGCGACGAAACTACAACCCAAGATCAAAGTAAAAAACTAGCCGTTGCTTTTCTTAACTTGTCAAGTGAAGCTGAAGTTATAGGTGGCATAGAAAATCTGGCCATTCAAGGTGCGGATAGCCAACTAAACATTACGTCTATGAACGATCGATACCTTACAACTGTTTCTTCCCGTTCAGCGGATGTGAAAATTGTCAATAGTTTAACTCGTGTTATTATTCCAACAATTATGACGCTAATTGATGAAGTCCCATCTGAGAGATTAGAAAACGAGCTACCTCAAACTGCCGAGCTTGAAACGGAACCGGTTGAAGATGTGGTTCTAACACCTCAAGACCCTATATCCACTGATTTATCTACTGACGTGCCGGTAACATTTGGTTCTGATCCGCCGCTTCCGCAACCTCCCGTGACCCAGTTTATGGTGGAAAAGATCGGGGGCTTACTAGTCTCTTCTGACACTGTGCGGGTTGATAGCGGAGTAATAGAAAAATGGAGTGATCTCTTCGGCGACACACAAATCACACAGATACACATAGAAACCTTAGAGGGCAAAACAACAATCTGCAAGTTTAGAGCTGTAAAAGAAGCGGACATTAATGCTAAAGGCATAATACAAATTCCGGAAAAAATCCTTCAATCGTTACAAACTAGTAAAGGTAAACTCGTAATCGTTAAACCGGTAATAACCCAGTCTCAGGAGAGATAATGCGTTGAAACAAAAAACAAGCCCCACCCGCGACGAAATCTCAGTAACAAACGAGGCTGCGCCAAAACCGATTGTTGAAGAGAATTCTGCTTTCGTAAGCCTAAGTGCGAGTTTAGAGGAAATACGTAAACTAAAAGGTGTCATAGGCTACATTATAAGAAGTAATACTTCAGCGGTAGTAGACTTAACGGAACCAGATAAGATTAGTGAATATGCTCTCTTAACTTCTGAAATTCATGAGTCATGCCAAAACATAACAAATCATCTAAATTTAGGTGAAACTGAAACTGCAATAATTGAAGGCAAAAACGTTAAGGTGCTCTGTCTTAGTGTGGGAGAAAATAGAATAAGCATTTTAATGGAAAAAGACGCCAATCATTCTTGGATAATTAAAAGAATTTTATTATAACAGTGATCAATAAAGTCTAATAATTTCGATCTTGTCGTTTGATTATTTTTGCAGGAAAGCACTTTAGAGAAACTGTCAATAGATTTAGTAAGTGAAGAATTTGTCTCGAGAATTCATTTTGTTCTCTCGTTTGGGAAAAACCAACTCGTTATTTAGCAACCTGCATGATGCAGGAAGATTAGATATAGTCTACGAATGTATAGTCACAAGCCTTTTTCTTTCTCATGGCATACGCAGAGACGTAACTTTCCACGCAGTATTGAATGGTCCACCAAATCCACCACGGCACATACAAATCGACGGCAGTACCGTCTATGACGTACGGACAGATGTGGACACATGGCAGCAAATCCTAAGAAAAGTAATTGCTGGCAAATCCCATCCTGGCATTAGCATGGACAAGTCAAGCTTTGAAGCGCTACTCAAAACAGAAGCTCAAACACGCAAGGTGTATGTTTTGGAAGAGGGTGGAAAAGACGTCACTGAGTCAAAACTTGAGGAAAATGCAGTTTTTATCTTGGGCGATCATGTGGGGTTGCCCAAAAAAGCTGAAACCTTCGCCCTTCGGTACGGCGAAAAAATTAGTTTAGGCAAACAGCCCTATTTGGCCGCCTCATGCATAACAATAATCAATTACCTGCTAGACTGCCGAGTTAAAACTCGCTTTTGAAATGTTCCCAGCCTCGAGCGGCAATAGTATGTTTCTTTCCATCAACATCTAAAATCATCTCTTTATCCCTTGCAACTTTCCCGATAGGTAGAAGGCATCCGCCGATTGCTTCCACTGCGGTTTCAGCATTAACCCACATTTTTGGTTTTACAGTAACTACCAGTTCGTATTCTTCCCCGCCGTAAAGTGCCAGTTCTAAAGGGTCGAGATGGTTGAACTCTGCAAATCGTTTTACTTCGTCCGCAACAGGAATGCTATTAACAATGAAACCGACATCACTCATTCTTCCGATTTCGTGCAGACTCCATGCTAAGCCATCACTTGAATCTATAGAAGCTGAGACTGCGCCTGAGTGGCTAAGTGCTAATCCCTCTTTGAGTCTGGCTTTAGGCATGCAAACTGCGCTTAACAGAACTTCGTTGAGGTTTGGAGATACTGAGCAGTTGTCTTTAAGCAAGCGTAGACCAGAAGCGGATTTGCCAAAAAAACCTGTAACTGCCAGAATATCGCCTGGTTTTGCTCCATTGCGCAACATTAAGGCTTCTTTTGTAGCGGTTCCAAAAAGCGAAATTGAAATGATGAGATCTGAAGTTTCACTTGTGTCGCCGCCGATAATGTATGCGCCATATTCTCGTGCTCCAGCGTTTAATCCTCTTGCAATTTCTTCGATGTCTTTGCGCATGAATTCTTTCGGCAAACCAAGTGCCACAAGAGCAGCTGTAGGTTGAGCCCCTTTAGATGCGAAATCACTTACATTCATTACAATTGCTTTCCGAGCTGCTTGCCAAAGACTCATTTTTCTGGGAACATCGGTTTTACCTACTAACATATCAGTTTTTAATACTGCGATTTGTTTTTCGTCCAGATTAACACCGGAAACGTCGTCTCCAAAAGGAACGGTTAAATTAGGCATCGGTTCCAGGTTGTTGGCGAGGATTTCAATTATTTTTCGTTCGCCTAAGTCTGTGCTTTTTTCGCCTGAATAGAGGTCGTTTCCAGTTTTGTCGTTATCCATAAATTTATTCTCTTTTCAATAAAACTGCAGTCAAAAAATATAAGGTTGGTTAAGACTTTTAAAATTGACGCTTAAACTGCCTGAAGAATTCTTTTGGTCTCTCTATCATCCTTCGAGTTCACTAGATAATCCCAAATGGTTGTTGACTTCAAATCTTGAAATACAGATTTACCTGAAAACCTTAAAAACTTGGGTTTCACTCATTAGCAAATGCGATGCCCCGATGGCTCAGCCTGGTAGAGCGGCTGCCTCGTAAGCAGCAGGCCGCGGGATCAAAGCCCGCTCGAGGCTCCATTTAAACTTTGCAATAAAACAAGAAGCGTTGTTTTTGAGGGAAATAAGAGATTTGGGTTTTTCGAAGGGTCCTAATTTATTATTGTGCTCGGTTTTTTGTCATCTCCATTTTTTGTTTTATGTTTTTGTTAAGCTGCGTTTTTTAGGAATTTTCGATATTTTGTATTGTAATATACGAAGGCTGCCATCAACGAGCTTGTGAATAACACGATTAATGGCATGCTTGTTTCTACAATCATTTTTGTTCTCCTATACGTGTGGGAAGTACACGCTTTCTTTTTGAGCTGTTTTCTTTTGGGACGTTTTTTCCATTTTTTCCACCACTAATTTTTGATATTAATTACTTGATGAGCAATATAAGGGTGTTTGAGATTTGTTCATAAATATTGTGAAAAGTTGGATGAATAGTGGTTTAACGCCATTTATTATGTAACTAAATATCAAAAAATGCTTAACAAGTTAACAATTGTAGAATAGGTGCTTTTCTAGCGTGGTTGTATTTGTGTTGTGCATGTCGGCGCTCACACGGCTAAGTTGGAAATCTTTATTAAATATTACTATACTCGATGATAATTACATCAGGAGGCGATTGACATGCAGATTTTCGGGCACCAACACGAAGAAAAACTTAAATGCCCATACAAAGGCTGCGAAAAAACATTCGACAAGCCAACCGTCATAACTGACACCTCAGTCCTACCAAGACAAACACACTACGCCTGTCCCTACTGCATGTCCAAGCTTAACCTAATAATGGACAAAGAGAAAATCTTGGAGATAAAACCAACTGAGTATTCAACAGTTTTGGATTCTCCTGCAAAATGTGCCATCTTCAGCGGACTTCTGCAGCCAGGACAACAAATTCTGACGATGGACGAATGCCTAATATGCCCCAAGGTTCTCCAATGCAACATACGCAAGAAATAGTAGATTTGATCTAAAATCTAATATTTGGGTTCCAAGCACCTGACGAAGATTGCCTTTCTGTAACTTCCACATGTTCTATTACAATCACTGCTCCGATGACTATTCGGTGGTCGACATCTCCTGTAATTGACACTCCAAGTTGATCTCTTACAGATACCCATTTCCGATGAATAATTGCAACTGGTGCTCTATCGACCTCCATTTGATATTCGTGTTCAGTAAAGTCTCCATAGATTCGCATGAACTCTTGGCCATTTTTTTCTATCCAGAATTCTTCGCCGACCAGCTTGGCGATTTTGCGCTTTATGGTGCCGAGCTCTTCGCCGCTTGAGCTGAAAAAAGTAAATTCTCGGTGTAGTGACAACGTTTTTCCATGCAGATGCATGAGTTCCAAGCCATGAGTATCCAAAACTGTGAATTTGGGTGGAACCTGGACGATTTTACCGTCTGCCTCGGCCATCTTATTGCCTTTTAGGTCGATAAAATCATAGTGTTCTCTTGCAGAGAGGATTTTCTTTTGCATTATGAAATCGTTAGATTCAATTAGGAAATTGTCGCTCATGTTAGTCACATTGAAAAAGGACTATTCAATTTAAAAAGTCTTTGTAACACTAATGATTTAACTAGGGAAGGGCGATAGTAAGTCATTCTTTGTTAACGAATTCGGCAACGATAAATAAAGGTCTGCATCAGCCAGTAGGAACAACCCTCAACAACTAATAAGCAGAATAAGATAACCAGTCTGTTTTAAGGGTAAAAGTTTATATTTCCGTAGCCTTTTTTGCTTATTTCCGAATTAAATAAAGTTCTATTAAAGTAGGGATAACAATATGGCGTATTTAACAACAACAGGTTCAGGACAGCCAGTCTTGATTCTTAAAGAAGGAACAACCCGAAGTAGAGGCAAAGAAGCCCAAAGAAACAACATTATGGCCGCACGAGTAATCGGCGAAGTACTCAAAACCACCTTAGGCCCACGAGGCATGGACAAGATGCTCATCGACAGCCTAGGCGACATTACAATTACAAACGACGGGGCAACGATCCTAAAAGAAATAGACGTTGAACACCCAGCAGCGAAAATGATGGTTGAAATCGCAAAAACACAAGACGACATGGTCGGCGACGGAACCACAACAGCAGTAGTCCTCGCAAGCGAACTGCTCAAGAAAGCAGAAGAACTTCTAGACCAAAATATCCACCCCATAATCTTAGTTAGCGGCTACCGAAAAGCATCACAAAAAGCAATCGAAGTCATAAACAAAATAGCTGTTCCATTGGACGTAAACGATCGCAAAACACTCCTCAAAGTTGCATTAACATCTATGAGTAGCAAATCCGTAGGCGGAGCAAAAGATCACCTGGCAGAAATTTCCATCGACGCGGTCAAACAAATCGCAGAACAACGCGGCGACAAAACCATAGCCGACATAGATAATATCCAACTAATCAAGAAAACAGGCAAAAGCCTCCTAGAAACAGAATTGATCCAAGGCATAATCATCGACAAAGAAGTAGTTAACCCAGGCATGCCGAAAAAGAAAGAAAACGCAAAAATTGCTCTCCTAGACTCAGCACTCGAAATAGAAAAAACTGAGATTACAGCTGAAATCCGCATCAAAGACCCATCACAAATGAAAGCCTTCCTAGACCAAGAAAACGACATGATGCAGAAAATGGTCACAAAAATCAAAGCATCAAAAGCGGACATAGTTTTCTGCCAAAAAGGCATAGATGACATGGTTCAACACTTCTTAGCTAAAGAAGGCATAATGGCAGCTCGACGCGTAAAAGAATCAGATATGGAGAAACTTGCAAGAGCAACAGGCGCAAGAATAAGCAGCGATTTAGACGACCTAAAAGCCGCAGATCTTGGTTTGGCAGGCTTAGTGGAAGAACGCAAAATCGGCGACGACAAAATGATTTTTGTCGAAAAATGTAAAGATCCACATAGCGTGGCTATACTCATCCGCGCAGGCTTAGAACGCATGGTTGACGAAGCAGAAAGAGCCATGATCGACTCACTCTCAGTTGTGTCAGACGTAATTGAGAATAACAAAATTGTCGCAGGCGGCGGAGCAGTTGAAATAGAAATAGCCAAAGAACTACGCAAATATGCAACAAAAGTTGGTGGAAGAGAGCAACTAGCCGTTGAAGCATTCGCAGACGCAGTCGAAGTAATCCCAAGAGCATTAGCAGAAAACGCTGGTCTCGAACCTATAGATATCCTCGTCGAACTACGCTCAAAACACGATACCGCCGAAGGCAAAAACATAGGAATAAACGTCTTCACTGGTAAACTACAAAACAGCATTGAGAACGGCGTCATAGAACCAATAGTTGTCAAAGAACAAGCCATAAAATCAGCAGCAGAATCAGCAGCCATGATACTACGCATAGACGACGTAATTACCAGCAAATCACCAAAAGGTGGCCCAGGTGGTCCAGGTGGACCCGGCGGAATGCCCGGCGGCGAAGAATAAATAAACCACATTTCTTAATTTTTCTTTTTCAATTCTAAGTTCGCTCTCTATGACCATAGGTTTTCTATTCTTTTGACAATACAAAATTTGATCTTTCTTTTGCAAATGCTGAGTAATCAGGCTCTTTCAAAGGGATAAGTCAAAAGCAAGAGTTGGAAAACCTTAAACTCCAAATACCCTGAAGAGAACCTTGTAAACAACAAATAATTTAAAATAACCCATCATGTTTATTGTAGCCATTAACACGGAGAGAAGGGCGAAAAGATGAGTGAAGAAGGCGACACATTCTGGGTATCGCTTATGGAAAAATTCTTTGGCGTAATATTACTTATAATTGGCGGATTAATGATCTATTTCACAGCCACAAGCACAACCGAACTCGGTGATTTCAGCGTATTCTTTGGCGTCATAAGCGTAGTAATGCTTATTATCGGTCTGTTTTTGCTTTTGGTTAGAGCGCCTGAATAAACCAATTTGTTTCCTTTAATCACTCGAATTAGATTTTACTCCTCACCACAAAACAAATCTAAAGAAAAAAAACACCCATTATCATTTATTAACCAAAAAACCATTTAGTTCATAGAAAAAATTTATTCAGAAGGATTAAACATGCCAACCCGTCAACCAATAGTATGCGTACTTGGACACGTAGATGCAGGAAAAACATCACTTCTTGACGAATTGAGGAAAACTAGCGTTCAAGCGCGTGAAGCCGGAGGCATGACTCAGCACATCGGCGCAAGCTTCTTCCCCGTGGAAACCCTCAAGCAACTTATCGGACCATATCTCTCTAACTTCAAAACAGGCATAGAAATCCCCGGCTTACTCATCGTTGATACGCCCGGGCACGAAGCGTTCACTAATCTTCGGCGTAGAGGCGGAAGTGTCGCTGATATAGCGATTCTTGTCATAGATGTTTTGAAAGGTTTCGAAGCTCAAACTTTTGAATGTATAGAAATTTTAAAAGCTCGCAAAACTCCCTTCATTGTGGCTGTTAACAAGATAGATCGAATTCCAGGCTGGACTCCTCAGCAAGCTGCTCCATTTCTGAAGTCTTATGCATCCCAATCAAGTTTTGTTCGTGAGGCATTAGATAACCGTTTATACCAAGTTATGGGCGAGTTTTCCCGCTTATCGTTTAAAACTGATCGTTTTGACCATATTCGAGATTTCACCGTTAACGTTGCTTTAGTACCGGTTAGCGCAAAAACTGGCGAGGGCTTATCTGAACTAGTTATGGTTTTAGTTGGGTTAACTCAGCAGTTTCTTACTAAGCGGTTGCAGACAACTGAGGGTGCAGCCAAGGGGTCAGTGCTGGAGGTTAAAGAGGAGCCTGGCTTAGGTTTAACATTAAACGCAATTGTTTATGATGGCACGTTACATAAGGATGATCTGATTGTTGTCGGTGGCCGAGACGGAGCTATTTCAGCTCGGGTTCGGGCAATTCTGGTGCCAAAACCTTTGGATGAGATGAGGGATCCTCGTGACAAATTTACTTCCGTCGATTGCGTTATTGCCAGTGCAGGTGTTAAGGTAGTAGCTCCAGGTTTAGAGGGCGCATTAGCGGGGGCGCCCCTTTTTGCTGTGCCATCTGGCGAAGACCCTGCAAAATACTGCAAACTCATCACTGAAGAGATAGGCAGAATTCGAATTGCAAAAGAGATTGAGGGAGTTATTGTTAAAGCTGATACGCTTGGCTCGTTAGAGGCAATGGCGGAAATTTTGAAGACCAACAATGTGCAGGTGCGAATTGCCGATGTTGGGGATATTAGCAAGCGAGATGTAATTGAGGCGTCTGTTGTAAAAACGCGCGAGCCATTGGTCGGCGCAATCTTAGCATTCGGCGTTAAAACATTGCCTGATGCACAAGAGGAAGCTACAGCAAACAATATTCCAATTTTTAATCAACCGATCATATACAATTTAATAGACTCATACTTGCAGTGGGCTAAAAACAAACGCGAAACCAAGAGCGAAGCAGAATTTGAGGCGCTAGTGAAACCTGGAAAAGTCAGGGTCTTACCTAATTGTATCTTCCATAGAGCTAAACCATTAGTCGTAGGCGTGGAAGTGCTAGGAGGACGATTAAAACCAAAATATGGACTTATGCGTGCTGAAGATGGAAGCGATTTAGGCGAAATTGATCAGATTCAAGACCAAGGCAAAGCAGTTCCTGAAGCCAAAGTTGGCATGGAAGTCGCAATTTCAATGGATAAGCCAATCGCTGGCAGACATATATTTGAAAGAGATTTGTTATTTGTGAAAGTGCCTGAGAAAGATGCACAAGCATTGCAGAAAGCTCATGCTGATGACTTAACCGCTGATGAACAAGAAGTGCTAAAAGAATACATCAATCTTATGAGAAAGAAGGTTCCTTTCTGGGCAGGCGTCATGTAAGGACTCACGTTGTAACAGCTCATATTTGCCAATGCTGGGTTAACGGGTTCTTGAGATTCTTTTATCCTCCGCCTACTGGCGGAAGAATAGCTAAGACGTCACCATTTTTTAACTCAGTTTCTAGCCCGCTTAGTGTTGAGGTAGCAGTTCCGTTTATGAGGAACTGAAGGAAATTTTTAGGTTGCTGCGTTTTGCCGTTGTAAACATATTCTGTGAAGGGGGTGCCATATTTTTGCGAGAGGGTTTTAAGAACCAAGTTAACTGTAACATTCTCGCGTTTTGCAAAGTACAGAGTCTCTTCTCTTTTGTTCACGATTTCTCTTAGACTTGTGAAGAAACGAACTTTTATTTCTACCATTCGCACACAGCAGTTATATATGAAAAAATTGTGAAAAATAACCCTTCCGCAGAATCATTATTACATCCTGAATTTCTTTAATAGACAAAAGGATTGACTGAGGCTCTGGAACAGTCTTTAGGAGAAAAGAATGCAAAACACGAAACATGAATATCGTGAATTTTCTCCAGAGCTTCTCAGCCAATAATGTAAATTTAGCAAACGAGCTATATATATTTTTTTCATAATTAAGCCAGAATTGGAAAAGAAATAAAGTAGTGTTCAATTCTTGATTCAAAAAGAAGAAGAAACAAGTTGAAAAAGGAAAAAGTTGAATCATTTAAGATCTGAAATGGATTGACGTGACATTTCACATCTATTTTTGAAATAGAAAATAATTTGGGCAAGAAACAGTTATACATTTAATACATACCAAAAAAACTGTACGTAGGTCTGGGAAATTGAAATTAAGTCTGTCTAACGGACTCTTTAGCAAGCTAAGCATAAAAGAAAATTTCGAAACTGTTAAACAACTTGGTTTTAAGAACGTTGAGTTTAATATGAAGTCAATAAAGAAAGAACACGACACGGATGTTTATCGTGAAAAAAAAGCTTTGATAGATTCTGGACTAAATTGTTTAACGCTGCATTCTGCCAGCCTACATGTAAAAGATCCTATCGAGGTTCATCAGGCTGTATATTACGGCAAAATCTCACTTGAGTGCGCCGTCGCCCTGAATGCGCCACTTATGACCATACACTCGAACGTTTCGAAGAAGTTGCCTCATAATGTCAGAGAAAGGTGCCTAACGGAAATTTTTAATGACGAAATCAAGCCACTCGCAAAAAAGTTGGGTATAAAGTTGGCATTGGAGAATCTCTCATATACGTCCACGGGGTTTGGCAAGAACGTGGAGCAGCTGGAAGAAGTACTTGGAGTTATAGGTGAAAGCAGTATGGGGATAACTTTTGATTTGTGTCATGCGCTGGAAACAAAGCAAACAGACAATCTGCTAGAGAAATATGGGCGGCGTATCTGCAACGTTCACATGGCAGACAAAGCGCATAAGCCATTCATAGAGCCAAAAAAAGAATTAACCGCATTTTTGGGCAAACTGCATGACTTCGGGTATTCTGGTCCAATAACACTGGAGCTGGTGCATACAAGCAGCATGGACGAAATTGCTAAAAGTAAGGCACTCTTCGATAAGCTTTTGCGAGAATTTTAGTTCTTAAATGACTACATAAGCGCTTTTTGCACAAATGTCTGTGTTGCATAGCCCCCTCCCATGAATTCGGTTAGGGTCAAGTTGTCCGATGGTAGCTCGGCTGTGCCTAAAACGAAAGAAGGATGCTTCTCTAAGCTTACTTCTCGTGTATAAGTGGTTTTGCTAAAGGCTAATACTGTGTTTGCTTTTGAGCAAGTTATGTCTTGAAGTAAATTGCTTCTTTTATTGTCTGAGCAAGGTAAGTAAGTTGCAATTATGATTATACGATGTTTTCTTGCGAAGCTTGAGAGATAACTGATAATTTGACTGTAAACTCTTACAGCTTCTTCATTAGGAACATCACTGCCTAAAAAGAATCCTGCTATGTCGGAAATCACTACTAGTTTGGCCTTATATTTTTGTATGGTTTCTTCTAGCTTATCTAGTATAAGCGAAGTTAACTGATAAGCGGTAAAAGCTCTTGAAATAAAGATGCGTTCAAGCACTTGCCTTGGGTTTAAGTCGTGAAGTTGGGCTAAACGGGCGATTTTGTAGAGCCTAAACGTGTTTCCACCATCAACAAAAACAACATTGCTTCCTAAACCGCCAAGCTGCGTTGGCAATTGTGCGCGGATGCAGAGTAAAGAAGTTAATGAAATAACTGATGGTGACCCATAAAGCACGGCGAAGTCGCCTGGCGCAAATCCTGGGAAAAGCTCGTCTACACCGGGCATGTTTAAAGAAAATAGTGGTTGAACTAATGTAGTAGGTTTAACGATTAAATTTTGCAATCTCTTCGTTCTCCATGTTCAAGACAAAGAAGGAGGTACGGTTCTTACCCTTTTTAAGGCATTGAAGAAACAACATTACAGAGCAGGGGAGGGTAAAGTGAAAGTGAAAAAGGCTTAAGCACTTAGGCAGCGGCTTGCTTAGTTTCTTTTTCCATTCTTAACATTTGGGTTGCTAAAGTAATCAGAAAAATTACTACAAACACTATAACTGCCATCCCGACCTTATACGTGAGATCTATGTTAACATAAAAAAGCGCAAAAACAGCCACAAGCATCAATGCTAAAACCAGCACTTCTTGAACGCCGCTAAAGATTTTTGGTCCAAAACTCATTTTCATTCACCAATATTTCCAAAACCCTTGCGTAAGCGTAAGATATTAATTTTCTGCCTATTGTTGCCAAGAAATCCCTGCATTTTGAGCTTAAAGATGAAAATAAATCTGTATAATGTTTTGATGCACGAGTTAAATACTGTTGCTTCTGTTCCGTAATTAACCTCAATAATTGGAAATTGCTCAAACTATACTTGATAGTCTTAGCCGCATTGCTAGGCGGTCAGCTCATGGCTAGAAGTCAAGAAGCGCATAACCATCGCGTTTCGCTCTCAATACCCCAACTTAAGCGCAGTTTATCCGAGGAATTCATGGTTGAAACTGACGGCTTAGCCTTCTCTAAATTGAAAAAAAATATAAAGCGCCAAATAGGAAAATTTACCAGCTTACGGATGCGGGGATGAACCGAATTCGCGAGCTTGCAGCAACTCCGATTAGACTACTCGGAGCGGAGTTAGAAAATCTGAGGCAGATGTGTTGACCACTCATAATGTATTTTTCCATATCATCTCAAACGAGGAGAGTTGCTCAGTTACCTGTTGATGTTGTGCGTAAACATCGTTTTGGTTGGTAAACTTTTTAGGGAAGTCTTGATACACCAAGAAGACTTTTAGTGAAATTTATGGTCGAGTACAAGTGGGTTGCGCTTTCGAATACGACTCTTGGCATGTTGATGGCTTCAATAGATAGCACCATCGTTATGATTGCGCTGCCAGCTATTTTCCGAGGAATAAACATTGATCCCTTCTCATCTTTCCAGTATATGCTTTGGATACTTTTTGGGTACAGCATAGTTACTGCCACATTACTTGTGACATTCGGTAGACTGTCCGACATGTTTGGGCGCGTAAAACTCTATAACCTTGGATTCGCCATATTCACACTTGGCTCAATACTGCTCTCAATAACACCTAATCAAGGAGACGCAGGAGCAATCGAATTAATAGTTTTCAGAATAATTCAGGGAATCGGCGGAGCGTTCCTATTTGCAAACAGCGCCGCAATATTAACTGATGCATTCCCAAGCAATGAACGTGGAAAAGCGCTTGGAATAAACCAGATTGCTTTTCTCGCCGGCTCATTAATTGGTTTGATTCTTGGCGGTGTACTAGCGATTATCAATTGGCGGCTAGTGTTTTTGGTAAGTGTCCCAGTTGGAGTGATAGGTACCATTTGGTCATACTTGAAGCTTAAAGAACAAGGCAATATCAAGAAACACCAGAAACTGGATATATGGGGCAACATTGCTTTTGGCGGCGGCTTAACATTGGTTTTAACAGGTTTTATTTACGGTTTGATACCGTACGGAAACTCGTCTATGGGCTGGACGAATCCATGGGTCGTTGCTTCCCTTGTCTCAGGTGTTAGTCTCCTAGTTGCTTTTCCATTCATAGAAAATCATGTTTCTGAGCCCATGTTTAGGCTTGATCTGTTTAAGATAAGAGCGTTTACTGCAGGAAACCTTGCTTCATTTTTCAGTTCAATGTCAAGAGGGGGAGTCATGATCATGCTTATAATATTGCTTCAGGGAATTTGGCTTCCACTTCACGGCTACAGCTTTGATTCAACGCCATTTTGGGCTGGAATTTTTATGATACCAATGTCCATTGGTTTTGTCTTAACTGGACCGATTAGCGGCTGGCTCTCTGACAAACATGGTGCAAGGCTGCTTGCTACTGCTGGTATGATAATCTCTGCAACTGCATTCATAGGATTCGTTTTGCTTCCAGTCGATTTCATTTACTTAGCATTTGCCTCTGTGCTTTTTGTTATGGGAATTGGCGGCGGAGTGTTTGCATCTCCTAACATGGCATCGATAATGAACTCAGTTCCTGCAGAATGTAGAGGCGCTGCATCTGGAATGCGCGCAACCATTCAGAATAGTGCAATGATGATAAGTCAAGCCGTATTTTTCACAATCATAATAGTTTCGCTTAGCGCCACTCTTCCAGGTGCACTTTCCGCCGCCGTGACTAGCGCGGGCGCTTCTCCACAGATTGCACATATCTTCAGCTCAACACCAGCTTCAGGAGCATTATTTGGAGCATTTCTAGGCTACAATCCAGTTGCAACCATACTTCATACACTTCCAGCATCAGTCATTAGTTCCATACCCACTGCAACAATGACTTATCTTACGGGATCGACGTTTTTCCCAAATGCAATTTCAAGTCCATTCATGACAGCGCTTAGAGAAGCATTCATTATCGGCGCGGCAATGTGCATTTTAGCAGCAGTTTGCTCTGCATTCAGAGGGGGAAAATACGTTGATGAAGGACCAAGTGCAATAAAAAATGGGCAAAATATTGCTTTAAAACAAAACGTTTAGCCTAACAGTATTTTCAGTATGTTCATTTAAGAGAACCTTTTACATCAGCAGGGATATTTATGACTTAAGTTGTTTCAATCGATGTCAATCAAAGGTTTTTGATGGAGAAATTATGGTTCTGAACTGTTAGGTCGCTGTTATTATAGATGGCGAGGTGCCTGTTGGAATAGTCACTAAAAGAGAATAAATAATTAATTTAGGGCTTGCCTTATTCTATGCCGCTATTTCTCGAAAAGACTTTAGGATAAAAAACTCTATCAACAAGAAAGTGGAGAATAAAACTCCATGTTGAATTTCTACCCTATAGCTTTGTGAGAGTTATCTCTATAGTGGAAACCATTCGAGACCTGTTTTCGCCTTCTCTTGGTGGCATCTCCGCTGTTCCAATAGCTACTTTTGTCACTTTAAGGTCTTTTATGAAGCGGTTTCTTGTGATTTCTGAGCAGTCAACTGCGGTCGTTATTGCTTGGCCTCTTGCTTTCAGAGTAATTTCTTTGTTTACGCCAGAAGAGAATGCGGTTATGATGGCGAGCACATAGCTCATGGGTGGTTTGTTTCCGACGAAGATTACGTCGCTAGGTTTTTCTGTCATATTCTTGTCACTTCTCCATGTCAAATGATTCCGTCTCGTATATGGCTAATGCCGTTTTAGCGGTGGCTACCATGACCTTCCAAAAATAAGGGGCATATTGGGAAAGGATAGTCGAAAAATAACATATCAGAACATATAAAAATCAAATAAATAAATTCAAACATATCTACTCAATACCGCCAGTTTTTGAAAGGCATCTGCTATATCAATGATACAATGCAAACTTTAACCGAAAACTTTTTCAGGAAATTTTTGCAAGCGCCAAGTGAGACATTAAAAATAAGTCGAATCGACATCAACGACAACATATCACCATAATTTCCCAGTCAAAGGACATTACCCAGAACCAATCCAAATCTCGATCAAAATCATCGCGATGCTATATTCACTAACAAAAGAATCAGAGCGATTCTTTTCGAAACATACGGAATTATGTCAAGCAATCAACACACGAATCCGAAAAAGATTGCGAAACAGTTCACAAAAATTCGCGTCCCCCCCCCCCATTGAATTAAGACGCTTCAGATACTGGAGAGGAAAAAACTATGTTTGCACATTATCTTAAACAGTTATGTTCTGAAAATCCAGAAAAATTCTAAGACACAAACGGGCTGACCGAATGATGAAGTATAGTTCAGATGCTTAATCTAGAAGATGACGAGTTTGAGGTAACAAGACAAACAACAATCGATGAAATCGAAAGCTGGGCTTGGTAGGCTGGTTAAAATACTGCGAAATTGTCGTTAGTGAAAAGCACATTAATTTCTACAAAAAACCAAAAAAATTTTCAAACGCTTAAGCTGATCGCTGTCTCAAAAGTATACTTATAAAAACAGTAGCATATGTATAAGCTTTTATACGTATGTTGATGAGATGTTAAAATAATGTTAATT
Organism: Candidatus Bathyarchaeota archaeon; assembly: GCA_963833575.1. Taxonomy (GTDB): domain Archaea; phylum Thermoproteota; class Bathyarchaeia; order Bathyarchaeales; family Bathycorpusculaceae; genus Bathycorpusculum. Next base: position 978,959 of record CAWHXY010000004.1, read on the forward strand.
GCTTCCGTGAGGATAAAGACTAAATGCCCTACATAAAAAAAATCGAGTTAAAGGGATTCAAGTCTTTTGGGCCACAGACTGTCAAAATTAATTTGGACAAAGGTTTCACAGCAGTAACAGGTCCAAACGGAAGCGGAAAATCCAACATTATGGATGCAGTGCTTTTCTCGCTTGGCGAACTAAGTACCAGAAGGTTACGCGCTGAAAATGCTGCTCAACTCATATTTCATGGCTCAGAAAAAGCTGGGCAAGAAAAAGCTAAAATGGCAAAAGTTGTCATTCAATTTGATAATACAGATGGAACAATGCCAGTTGATACAACCACAGTAACTATTTCACGTGAAGTTTTTCGAAACGGTCAAAGCGTTTATCGGTTAAATGGTAGAAGAATGTCAAGGGCATACATTACAGAAACGTTATCGATGAGCTCAATCAGCAGTATGAGCCAAAACATTATTCCTCAGGGCACATTAACTAGGTTAACCGATCTTACTTCTGTTGAACGTCGAAGAATTATTGAAGACCTTGTTGGAATCGGTCAATATGATGCGGAAAAGGCCGAAGCAGAAGAAAAACTTCGAGCAGCTGACATTTCAATACGTACAGCCATGGGTAGAATAGATGAAGTTCAAAAACGTTTAGATGATTTGGAGCGTGAACGCAACCAACTCTTACGATACAATTTCATTCAAAGTGAAACCAGAAAGTTTCAAGCAATAAAAATCTCAAGCGACATAACACAACTAAACCTCAAAATAAATGAAGCAACCGGCCAAACTGAAAAAGTAAAAGCCAGAGTTGACAAATTAAAAGAACAACGGGATCTGCGAAGATCAAAACGACATGAAATTGAGGCTGACTGGAGAAAACTCAGCGGCGAAAACCTTGAGGCAGGCGGATCTGAAGTTCTTAAGGTTCAAATAACGATTGGTGATTTAAAATCTAGACTAACTGAATTATCGACAAGAATTACTTCTGGGCAAGGCAGCTTCGAAAGTCTACGTCGAATAAGAGAAAACAACATTGCTCAGCAAGAAAATCTTAGAAATGAAATAAGAGAAAACCGTTTAAAAATTAGGGTATTTCGTAGTGAATACTGTAAAATCAAAGATCAAATAGAGCAAAAAGAGCTGGAACATGAAGCTTTGGCAAAACAAACTGCCGAGCTTTGGGGTGGACTAGGCGATAATAATCAGCAAATACACTTAAAGCAAGCAGAAATTGATAACCACGTTAAACGGCTTGCTTATTTACGGTCAGAATATACAAAAGATAAAGCAGCTTTGCGTCTCTGCACCGGAAGACTCAAAAACTTAACCGTGCGAAAAGAAAAATTCCAGACAAACATAGCCGAAATCGAAAAGTCATTATCGGAACTTGAACAAGTTCAAAAGGATCAGAAAGCTCAATTTAAAAATCTCGAACACGTCATTGAACGCAAAAAGATCCAAAAAGAAACGGTTGAAAGAGAAATAAGTGAAGCCGAAAAAATAGCTAGTTCAGCTAAAGATGCTGTAGTAGAATTTGCTACTCAACGAGACCTTGCCTCAACCATAGCGGCTGAAGAAAAAGCTTTGAGAAGTATTGAGGAAATGGGTAATGTCGGTGCAATAGTTGGAATTCACGGTAGATTACGCGAATTAATTAAAATAGATAAAAATTATAAGAAAGCCATAGAGGCGGCGGCAACTGGTTGGCTTGATGCTTTAGTTGTGTCAAACATTGAAACAGCGTTCACTTGTGCCGAGACTCTCAGGCGTATGAAACTGGGCAGAGTCAAAATAATTCCGTTGCAGGGAGCCATAAACGTCAAGAACAAAGCCACGCCCAGTCGAGATGGCGTAGTAGGCGCACTTTCAAGCTTCATGAAATATGAAAACAACTATGATTTGGCCGTGAATTATGTTTTCGGAGACACGGTTGTTGTTTCAAACGATAAGGCAGCGTTTGCTATTTCGAACGAAGGCTACCGAGCAGTTACTGTTAATGGCGATTTGTATGAGCCAGGCGCTTTTGAAAGCGGCTATTACCGTGCACCAATTGATTTCTCAACAATTATTCCTAGCGAGAATGCTTTGAAAAGTTTAGATGAAGCAGTCAAAGCTCTGCAAACACACCTCACTCAAAGGGGAACTGACATAACTGGCATCGAGGAAGAAATTGAACGAAGCAAAATCGAAATTACTCGTTTATCAGAGTCAATCGCGACTTTAGATAGGGAAATAGTTAGGATAAAAAGAAGTGTTAAAAGAACGCAATTCAATATTCGGCATACCGAAAAGTACGGTGGCAAACTTGAGCGTGAAGCAGCTTCTTACAAGGGTCGTATGAGCATATATATGAATGAACGGAATTCCATCAGAAGAGACGATCAGAGGTTACATGCTGATATTGTTAATTTAAGATTGAAAACTGATGTTGCCCACATCCAAGAACTTGAGGTTCAAAGGGAAAAACTTGGCGAGGAAATAAATAATCTGCGCCAGAAATCAGGGTCAACTCAAACAGAAATTTCAACTTACCAGTCTCAATTTGACCGAGTTCTGCGAAATGGTTACAAAAACATTAAGATTCAGATAGTTAAAGTTGATCAGCAACAGAAAAAACTGGAAAAAGAGATTGTTGAGGCAATTCAAGAACGCGAGACAATCAAGAAAGAGCTCGATGAGCTAGACAAAAACCGCGTTGAGCTCTCAAAAGCCGTTTTTTCTGCACGCGAAGAATCCAAAAAATTCACTTCACAAATAGATAGTATTGATGCTGATTTACGTTTACTCGATTCGGAGTATGAGCAAGCGGAGCGGTTACTAAACCAACTTCAACTAAGCATGGAAACAAGCCAACTTCGCCTTCAGCAACTCCAATATCAACTTCGCCAATTCGGCTATGAACAGCCATTTGAAACAAATCAAAAACAGGTCGAAGATGCAGAAACAACTATACGCATGATGCAGTTTGAAATAGAAAGAATTGGCGCCATAAACCAGCTAGCGCTATCACATTACTCTGAGCAGATTTCTAGGTATAGAGAATTATCCGTGCGGTTAAACGAGCTGGAAAAAGAAAAGCAAGCCATCGTTCAGTTCATGGATGAAATTGAATCTAAAAAACGCAAAGTTTTCATGACAGCCTTCGAAAAAATCAATATTGGACTCAAAACCTACTTTTCTAAACTCACCGGCGGTGGAGAAGCTACACTTAAGCTTGAAAACCCAGAAGAACCTTTTTCCGGCGGCATAGACATGATAGTGCAATTCCCAAACAAACCCTCAATTGTCGTTAGCGGGGCAAGCGGTGGCGAAAGATCAGTTTCAGCAGTCAGCTTCATTTTCTCACTAAAAGAATTCACTCCTGCATCATTCTACATTCTCGACGAGGTTGACGCCCACTTAGACGCTTACCATACAGCAAAACTTGCTGAAGTGCTACTTGAAGAAGCAGCAAAAATGCAGTTTGTTGTGATTAGCCTGCGTCCTGAAATGGTTAACAAAGCACAAAAAGTCTATGGTGTTTATGAACGAAATGGAGTCTCAAATGTTGTAACAGCAAAGTTCCCAGCGGAGGTAGCCGCTTAAATGGCTTCAGCATCGACTACACCACTTAGAAGACCATTCTACCTTCGCCCACCATGGAACATTCTATTTGAAATTAGCAAGCTTGAGAAGCTTACTCCTTGGAATGTAAACATAGCCTACCTGTTGCAGTCATTTCTTACGGAAATGGAGCGAACAAAAAACGTAGATTTCCGCGCTTCAGGAGTTGCATTGGATTCTTCAGCGCTTATTTACTTAATGAAGTCCAAACTTCTGCTTACTTTGCAAGAGCCTCCAGTGACGCCGCCTAAAGGTCCGCAGGACTTTGTTCCTCCACCATTATTCTTGCCACTTCGTCACGAGTTAACTTCTACAACTATTCAGCATTTGCTTGAAGTCTTAGACGATGTTCTAAAGGGAGAAAAACTTCTTCATCTCAATCACACGGTTGAGCAGCATCCGGTTCTTCCATCTGTCACAGATTTGATGCCCCAGTTTGACAGGTTTATCGCTGAACTGGAATTGCAGGTTGATCAACTATACGCTATCTTATGTGAAAAAGTGAAAGGCTCGGGAATAATAGATTTTTCAACTTTAACGAAAGGTTCAACCAGAATTGAAGCGTTAAGAATGTTTATTTATCTCCTGTTTTTAGCTCAAGATGGCATGGTAAGTCTATGGCAGAACGAAGAAACTGAAGAATTATACATTGCAGTGGGGAAATTAAACGTTGGAAAAGCCCAAGGTACAACCAGTTGATCTAAACGCCGAAGCGGAACAAGCTCAAGATAACGAGCGAAAAGCTCACTCCATCGCACTTTTGGAAGCAGCGTTATTTGTTGCTGGTCGTCCACTAGATGTCAATGAGTTATGTCAAGTCATCGGCAGCCGCTCAAAAAAGAAAGCCACAAAGTTTGCTGACACGCTCGTTCAAGAGTATAACGCAAGAAATACCGCACTGGAAATTTTAGCTTTAAAAGATGAACGCTACGTGCTTCAGGTTAAGGCAGAATTTACTCATTTGATCCAAAAACTTGTGAATCGTCCATTGCTGTCTTCTGGACCGTTAAAAACACTTTCTTACATTGCCCTTCGGCAGCCAATTTCCCAGAAAAGAGTAATTGACGTTAGGGGGCAACACGCATACGGTCATATAAAGGAGCTAAAAGAAAGGCGTTTGATTCAGGCCGAAAAAAGCGGACGCACAATGGCGCTGAAAACGACTAGTGACTTCGCTGACTATTTCGGGTTACCGAATGATATCACTGAGATGAAAAAAAACCTGAAGAAGATTTTTGGTGAAGCCTTAAAAGACGAAGCAGAAAAGTAACAAGGAACATTTCTTGGCGAAGAAGCTTAGCCTTAAAACGGATACGTTTATATGGAAATTAACCGTTTTAGTGACTACTCGAATTAATAATTCATAAAAAGGAAATGTAGAATATGGCTTTCCATAGCAGTATATACAAAAGAAAACTCTCAGGCGGCAAAAAAAGAGCCTACAGATCAAAGAAAAAATATGAGGTAGGCGGATATGCAGCGGAAACAGTACTTGGCGAACCAAAGAGAAAAAGCACAAGAGGATTAGGCGGTATCAGTAAAGTTAAAGTTTTAACCGACAAATTCGCTTCAGTAACTGACCCAAAAACCGGCAAGACACAAAAAACTGAAATCACACGTGTGGTCAAAAACGGTGCAAACGTTGACTTTAACAGAAGAGGCGTCATAACCAAAGGCGCAGAAATCGAAACCGCTCTAGGACAAGCAAAAGTTACCAGTCGCCCAGGCAGCGACGGAGTAATCAACGCAGTCTTAATTGCAGGCAAAGAAAAAAGCTAAAAATCCATTTAGTATTTTGTCGTCTGTTGCTGGTTTTTGATTTTCATTAATTGTTTTGCTATTTTCTGAATTATCTTTTCTTTTGGTTCCTTCTTTTCAACAAGCAACATTCCAGTCTTAGCCCACGGCATTTTTGGGAAATGAGCTTCAAGGTTTATCTCATTTTTTAATCCTAATTTGTCCGTTGCTTCTTTGAGCTCTGCGATTTTTGGGGATTGCACTGCCAAATTTTTTGATACTCGTCGACCTTTTTTCCTGGTTTTTGAGGAATCAAAGTATATGGGCCAAATTATTGCTTTATCGAGTTTTTTCACGTTGTTTCACCATTTATTTGTGGGCATAATAACCTACGAGTTTTTGGTTTGCTTCGTCTATGCGTGTGAATCCGAAGCGTTCAAACTGTATTATTGCGTCTGGCTTTAACTTTTTGCAGGCGCTTTCAGCAAAACCTTCAATTACTGATGCGTTTGGCATAACTATTTCGCAGGGGAATTCCTCGTCCTTAGGTATCCATTGGATGAGCGGGGCTTTGATTTTTCTGATGTCTTCGTAGGATTCGCTGACAAAAGTTGCAGTTTCTGAATTACCTATTTTGCTTTCGATTTTAACGTTAAAAAGTTCCATGAGCCTAACGATATCGCCTGTTTTTATAGCTTCTAAATCTTTCTTTGAAATCCAGAAAGTAACTGCTTTCTCGTTCCCTTGAGGCGATATGGTGTACTCTCTGAAGCCTTGCTCAGGTTTCTCAGGATGCATTGGAAGCATTGCATCGAAGGTTTTCGGGACTTCCAAAACTTTAAGCTCAACTGGCGCGGGAACGAAGAAATACCGGTGGCTTGTGGCGTCAAGGATTTTGCGGTTGTAAGAAAACAGGTTCTCCCAGCTTAATGTAACATCGTTTGATTTTATTCCAACATCAATAATCATTTTTTTGATGGCTTCTGGTGTTATGCCTCGTTTCCTTAGTGCTAAGAACGTGCCGAGCCGTGGATCATCAAAGCCTGAATATATGCCTTCTTTTACGCCCTGAACAATCTTAGACTTACTCAAAAAAGCCCCTGTGATCTTTAACCTACCATAATGTATGGCTTCAGGGTATTCCCAACCCAAATATTTGTACATGAATTTTTGGCGAACCATGTTAGTGTAATGTTCTTTGCCGCGGATGATATGGGTCATGCCCATTAGGTGGTCGTCTAAGCCCGCTGCTAAATTGTAGAGAGGCCAAACAATGTATTTACTTCCCACCCGAGGGTGAGGATACTTTTTTGTGTCTATGATTCTAAGCGCTGGCCAATCACGGACTGCGGGGTTTGGATTTTCTAAGTCCGTTTTTACTCGAACCACAGCTTGGCCTTCTTTATAGCCGCCGTCTAACATGCGGTGCCAACGTTCTAAGTTCTCAGCAGCCGGTAGGATTCTGCATGGGCAAGCTTGTTTTGCTATGATTTTTTTCCTGAATTCCTCAGGCGGGCACTCACAGACATAAGCGTTGCCATCTCCAATTAGCCGCTCGGTATACTCGTAGTAAACTGGCAAACGGTCGCTTTGGATATATTCTTCGTCAACTTTGCAACCTAGCCACTTTAGATCTTGCTTAATGCTTTCATAAAACACTAAAGACGGTTTTTTGATTTTGGGATCTGTATCTTCAAAGCGCAAAATAAACTTGCCTTTGTAAATACGGGCGTACTCGTGACTTAGCAGAATTGCTCTTGCTGAACCCAAATGTAGGACACAATCAGGGTTTGGGGAAAACCGAGTCACTATCTGAGCGTATTTATCAGCATTAGGAAGGGGCGGAAGTTTTTTTTCTTCAGCTTTCTCTTTCTTTTGAGTTTCAGGCCATTTTTCCTCGACAATTGCCTTCTGCTCTGTCAATGAGAGGCTGTTTACTTCATTTACAACTGAGTTAATTATGATTGAGAGCTCTTTTATCTTGGATCTTAGGTCTTGTCTTTCGCCAAGAATTTTGCCGACCATGACGCCTGCTTGAGCCTTGCCATCATGCGAAACTGCATTGAGTAAAGCAGCTTTCCGAATCTGTTCTCTAAGATCATTATCGTTTTCAAGTGCCAAATTCTTTACGCTCGCTGAAACATTACTTGTTTCTCTTAATCAAGAATTCAGCGAACTCTTTTAATTTTTCCTTGGCCTCAGGGGTTGGCAGAAATTTTTCGGCTTCTTTCCAACTTTCGGCAACCATGCGTTCCGCAGTGCGTTTGACATGTTCAAAAGCGCCGTACTTTTGCATTACTGCTATTGCTTCATCTCGAAGAGCTTGATCGGAAGTGTGTATGTTGAGAATTTCAATTAGACGTTTTTTTTCGTTGATATTGGCTTTTCTTAGCGTGTAAATGACCATTAAGCTTCTTTTGCCTTCGGTAATATCTTGCCCGACACCGCCTTTCTTTTTTGCAAACTCTGTGCCGGTTAAATCCAAGATATCGTCTTGCATTTGGAATGCAACGCCGATACTTTCTGCAAAACGCCCAAGGTTTTCAACTAATGGCTTGTTTGCACCTGATAGAACCGCCGCTATTTTTGCTGACATCCGCGCGAGTGTTCCAGTTTTGTAAGCACACATCTGCAAATAATCCTCTTCTTCCAATTCGTCTGCATTGGCTATGCCTCGGTGCCATGCAATATCCATAGCTTGTCCCATGCTGAGATTAATCATTTCTTGCACATATACCTCGTAAACATCCCGTTGAATCTCGGGTGTAAGCTTTGCTCTTTGCTCCATCAGGGGCAGAAGCGGCAGATAGTACATTGCGTTTCCAGCGTTTACCGCGATGTCTGTTTGGAAAATTTTGTAAGTGCAGAGTTTGCCTCGTCGTAGTTCCGAGGAATCCTCAATGTCATCAATAACTAATGTTCCGTTGTGAATGACTTCAGGGATAATTGAGAAGTCCAAGCAGTAATCCTCATTTTTGCCAAGCGCTTCACATATGAGCAGGAATAGGCTTGGTCGCCACCTTTTTCCGCCGCGGTCTAGCATGTCCCAGATGGGGTCTGAAATTGCTTTGTTGAGTGGTTCTAGGTTGTAACTAAACATTGGAGGGTTAATTTTGAAAAGGACCGAGTTTTTGCTGAATTTTCTTGGAATATATTTTTCAATTGTTTTGTCGATTAAGGGCGCTTTTTCTTCAAGAAACCTTTCAATATCCACTTTTTAGTGAGCTCCTCTTTTACCGTATTTTTCTAAGTTAAAGCCTCTGGCCCAGAGCCATTGTGCAGTTTTGCCAGTGATCACTGCTGGTATGTTTGATAAATCAACTATTTTTTCTACACCCACTAGGAACATAATGTTTCGAAGTTCTTCAATTAGACATGACAGTTTATTCTCAGTTTCTTTTGTACTATTAACTGCCGTTTGAAGAATTGGCTGAGAAATGCTTGCTAAACTTGCATTAAGCGCTAATGCTTTAGCTATATCTGTGCCGCTTCGTACGCCACCTGAAGCAATTATAGGTAATTTGACTGTTTGAGCTGTTTCGATAAGACTAACTGCAGTTGTTATGCCCCAATCCCAGAATGTTTCCCCTAAAAAATGCTCGATCTCATCTTTTTTTCCGTTTGACCTAAAATATTCAACGGCTGCAAAACTTGTTCCGCCTACTCCACCGACGTCTATTGCTTTGACCCCTGCGGTTTCAAGCGCTTTCGCATCTTCCGCGGAGATTCCTGAGCCTGTCTCTTTGACTATCACTGGCGTCTCGATTCTATCGGCTATTTCACTAATTTTAGCCAAGATGCCTTTGAAGTTAGTTTGCCCCTCAGGCTGGACGGCTTCTTGCAAAGCGTTCAAATGTATCGCTACCGCGTCGGCATCTATCATTTCAACGACTTTCTTGACTTCCTTCAATCCGTATCCGTGCACTAGTTGAACGCCGCCGATGTTTGCTATTAAGAAGGCATGGGGCGCCTTTTTGCGTGCAACAGAGTAGGTTTTTTCCAGCTCTTTTTTTTCAATCGCTGCTCTCTGGCTCCCAACTCCCATCCCCAAACCAAGTTTTTCCACAGCTTCGGCGATTGAAGAATTTATTTTAATTGCTTGTTCTGTTCCCCCAGTCATTGCACCGACAATAATTGGCGCTGAAAATTTCTTGCCTAAGAAAGTAGTTGATAAATCTATTTTTTTCTTGTTGACCTCTGGCAATGCGTGATGTATGAGTTGGATGTCTTCAAAGCCCGCGGTCGCATTCTTGGCTTGAGCTTTCTTGTCCAAACAAATCCTAATGTGGTCACCTTTGCGTCTGCCGGTGTCCTCAGCCATCTTACGCCTTCTCTATTTCAGTGCCCAAAACGCTTTGGTCCGTCAATGCCCTGTAAATGGATAATCCTTTCGTGGCACCAGTAATCGTAATGCGTACTCCCTGCTCTATGGCTGGAATAAGCTCTGCTATTTTGCCTGCCATGCCGCCGGTGACGTCTGTATTTGCTGTTTTGCCAATTTTAGGTTGAATCTGCTTTAATTCTGCTAACGTTAGGTGTTTGTAAGGTTTTGCATTTGGGTTGGTTTTAGGGTCAGCATCATATAAGCCATCTGTGTCAACGCCAAGAACTATTTTTGAAGCCTTGTATTTAATTGCCAAATAAGCAACCAATTGATCACCCGAAAGAATTGTGAAGCCTAATTTATCATCTAAAATAGCATCGCCATACATGACCGGGGTGAACGTCATTTTCTGCATCGCTTTTATTACGGTTTCGTCGAAAGATTTGATTTGCCCATTTTCAGTTATTATACACGATGATGGAGCGATGCTTAGGGCTGGGACTTCATGCCAAATAAGTGCGTCCATAACTAACCCATTTAGTACAGTCATAACATGGTGAGTTTCTGCAAAGCCTAGTTTTTGAGTTGGGTCTTCTTTGTAGCCTTCTTTTATTCCGTACTTTGCCGCGGTTGGATGGCCAAAGCTCCCTCCACCATGTACAATTATCAGGTTATCAAGATCTGCCCGCTTTATTTCTTCGGCTAAACGATTTATTATTTCTGTTTTTGCGGCTAATGGTTCTGCTTTGTCAGTGATGGCTGAACCGCCGATTTTTAGGATTATTGGTTTCGCATCGTTCAAGTTCTTTGCACCTTTACATTTGATATTAGAGCACTTATTGAAAAGCATTACCGCGTAATGCATCGAGTCAAAGGTATGGGCGGAACATGAGTTAAGAGGAAGAGTTAAAAAATTTTTACAATGCCATTTTCAACGATGACTTTGGTGCCTGTCTTGATTTTTAAGATGTCAATTTTGTCAACACATGGGATTTCGCTAATTATGGCACCAACAGCAACAACGGTTTCGCATTCTTTGTTTATCATTCCCGCAGGGGCTGTGCCATTCTTCTTCATGCGATAGAGTGTATAGGAGCCTACGGTTGAGCCTTTGCCCGTTGGGAACACGAGGATCTTGTCTTTAACGCTTTGCCCTTGTAACTCATGTCCTTTTTCGATTACAATGCCTGTATTGGGGTCTACTCCGCCGTAGAAAGATATAGGCTGTGTAGTGGCGAGGGCATCGCCTTTGCCTTTGCCTTTCGAAATTAATCTGCCATTTAGCTGTTCCATTTTCCAGTCACCGCAGCCTGAACGCACTCTTCAATACTGCCCATTTTAGTTTTCATGTTATTCTGTCTTGAATAAAAGCATCCTTTCGCCGAGGTTGTTGCAAGCGATTTAAACCTGCCTTTTAATGGCGCTACTGCCATGCATGTGTCGCATGCGAATTTGGCGCCAGATGTTTCAATAGTTTGGGTGTAACCGCGTTTGTCAGCAAGTTGTTTGACTGTTCGTGAAGTAGCAACCCAAAATTCCGTGCCCTCAGCCACTTTTTTTCCTTTCAACAATTCTGCGACTTTAGAAATTTCGTTGATCGAACAATGTGGGCAACCAACGCACACCAACTCAATGTCAGTTACGAAGTCATTGATGCTATCGTAGGCATTTTTGATATCTGCTTCCTCGATTGTTACTGTATCTTTTGGTTGAGTCTGCAATTCGGCTCCAGGAGTTACGCCTTTCATGTAGAAAAGGGGTTTTGCACCGTAAGTTACAACGGAAGCACAGAAAGACTTGATTTCGTCAAGGTCAATCGATTTTATGCCCGTAACGTAAGAAATTTTGTTTTCTGCCTTTTTGCCAATTGCATAACCCAATGCTCCCCAATCTGAAAGCTTCGTTATTTCAGCGTTCACCTCTACGTGGATATCTGGAGCTCTGTTTTCGTCCAAATGCAATCCGTAGCAAGGCGTTTTTCCGACAAATGCTGCTGCTAATGCGGATGGGCCGCCTTCACGGTTTGTTTTTGCACCTATAACCGAGTTCGCAAAAGTGACCGCTGAGCTTTCGGACCATGCGAGGTGTTCGCCATAGAGCGGTAAATTCCCAATCAGGTAGGGTGTGCAGGTGCAACTAACGAGTATGCCCATGCGTTCGAAGGCGTCGATTACGAGGTTTTGTTTTTCGGCAAACTCTGGGCTAATTCCAAGTTGTTGCCAATTTTCCAGGTCCATGCCTGCAGGGTTCAAGGTAGTTAAAACTTTGACTCTGCCGTCTTTGGCTAACTCATTGAGGAACTCTAAACCTGCGTCGCCTAGATTATGGTAAGATACACCTGCGACTTGGACGCTGCTCACTTTAATTAGGCTTTTTGCGCCGTAAATTTCGCCTAAAGCGGTGAGGATTTCCATGCTTTTCTGGACAGCGTATCCTTCCTCGCCGTCGAGCATTTTCTGTTCTTGTTTAGTTAATTGCATATTGGTCACAGGTACTTGTTTAAATCCACTTTAACGTATTGCTCTTTTTTGAAGCCCTTACCCGTTGTTACAAGCGGTGCAGTTGCGTCTAAGCCTGCTTTAGCGGTGGTAGCTTTCTTGCCCTCGGTCAAATCACCTGACGGGTCAAGTGAAGAGCCTGGCTGGTTAGAAAGAATAACTGCATTTTTATCGGCTTGGAACCTTGTGGCGATAGCCCATTCCACATCGTGCGGGTCATAAATGTTAATGTCCTCATCCACCACGACGCAGTGTTTGAGTGATTTATGCCCCTCGAAAGCGGCGGCGATTGCTTTTTTGCCATCCTCCGTGTTTTGCTTTTTGATCTGGACTACGGCGTGGAGCCAGCTGCATCCGCCTGGGGTGATGTAAACGTCTTTGCATTGGCAGACTTTGTTCACTTCGTTGTAGATTGTGGGTTCTTTTGGCATACCCATGAGGAACTTGTGCTCGTTTTTGCCTGCCAGAATGGTTTGATAGATAGGGTTCTTGCGATGGGTGACACATTTGATTTCTAAGATTGGCTGCTGACGAACCCGATCGACGACTCCTGTCAAATCCAGAAATGGGCCCTCCGTGGCTTTCTCCTTAGTTATGCGTCCTTCAAGCACAAACTCAGTCTCTGCTGGAACCTCTATGTCAACGGTTTTGCATTTGACCACGTCCGTTTTTTCAAGCGCGTTAGCCATTCCCAACTCATCTGTGCCTCTAGGTAGAGAAGTTGCGGCTGAAAGCAATACGGCAGTTGAGTTGCCTATGCAGATGGCTACGTCGAGTTCGCCGCCAGCTTTTTTGAGTGCTGTGTCAGTTCCTCGATCTTCGACTATTCGTGCGACAAAATGGTTTTTGTCTTTAAGCATAAGGCGGTGGAAGCACATGTTTCTGCCCAAATCTGTGTCTTTGATGATTGTTACTGCTGAGGCGATGTATTTTCCCCCGTCCTTTTCGGTATAGTGCATTATTGGGAGTTTAGTTAAGTCAACGGTTGTTTCCACGACTTCTTGGCAATTGCCATTTTCAACTACTTGCGGCGGCATAGGCTGCTGAATAGCATCAGAAAGTTTAGGTAGCAGCTGTTCCTTACTTATTCCGAGTGAAGTTGCGATTAAATCTTTAGAAGAAACGAGCCCTGCGACAACGGGGTAACTTGATTCTTTAATCTTCTCAAAATAAACTGGTTTCTCGCCTAAAGCATCAATTATTCCTGCAATCTCAAACTCGGTGGAAACAGGTTTTGTTATTCTTGTTAACTCGCCTTTTTTATCCAAAGTTTCAATAAGGTTTCTAAATTCCAATCTGCATCAACCTTAGTATTTCTCAATACCAATTTTTGTACTTAGCACTTCAAACCCCAAGAACTTAATAGCACTTAGAACTTTGCCCTGCAACTCCTTCCCAGGAGTTAGCGCCACCATGCATCCGCCGCCGCCTCCACCTGTAAGTTTTGCGCCAAAAGCACCTTGTTTTCTCGCTAAATCGACTAGGGAATCGAGTTCCTTGCTTGATACACCGATTTCTTGGAGCAGATGATGGTTTTCGTTCATGAGGTCGCCAATTTTCTTAAGATCATAATTCTCAAATGCCTTACGTCCTGCAACTGCCACGTTTTCAGCCTGTTTGAAGATGGGGTCGTATTTCTGAGGATTTTTCTTCTTGCGCTCTGCTACACCTTCAACCATGGCTTTTGTGTTAGCGACTTTGCCTGTGCTGCCAATGACAATTTCGATTGGCCTTCGTAAGTGAAGTTTTTCTATCTTGTCTAGCCCGCCAGCTAAATCTTTCTTAAACCACATTAAGCCGCCGTAAGTTGCAGCGGTGTTATCAATACCTGAAGGATTGCCCGCATACGCTTTCTCGGCTTCATATGCGATTTGATTAATTTTCTCATCAGAAACTTGCATATTAAACTCTTGGGCGATGGCTCGTGCGATGGCGACGCTGCTTGCTGCAGAAGCACCTAAACCGCTAAAACCTGGTAGGGTTCCACCAATCCAAATATCCAAGCAGCTCTTAGGGTCAATGCCCATGGTTTTTAGCATTCTCTCGATTGATTCGATCTGTTGGAGGCGTTTTTCTTCGCTGTAGCCTTTAGCAGTTTTTCTTTCATCTTTAATTTGTAGTCCTTTGAAGCTTTGTTTAACTTCAGCATCTGTGGTTGAATCAATTGCGGAGACGACGCCTGGTAAGCCATGCACAACAAAGTGTTCACCAAATAAGATTACTTTTCCGTAACCTGACCCTTTACCCATTTAACTTCGCACCTTGAGAGGAAGTTATTACACCGTGGAAATAAAAACATTCGTTTGATGCCATTTTGGGGTAAAACAATCTTTCAAAGTTCTTGGTTAGGGGAAAAATTAAGGTTAGGTAGGTCAAGCCATGGCTAACAGAGATAAGGAAGAGAAGTCTGTGGGCAAGATACCTTATGCAATGTTAGCAGCCAGACCGCCTAACTCGATGGCTACCCTAATGACTCTTTTTCTCCGTGATCTGCTTACGATTTCAGACAATATAAAATAATGTTGTTACATTCTGTTGTTACAACCGCTAAGTTAAACCAAGTAGCCTATTTATAATGCCGACCCATCGTTTGAATGATCTTGTGAAGGTACTATACTGATATTTTGCAAATTACGTTAGAAGAAGAAGGACAATCGGCGGGAGCACCTTGCCCTCCTTCTTCTGAACGAATTGCAAAAGTTTTTTTATCATGTTAAGAAATATAGGAAAAGGTAACTCAATAGTAAATGAGGAAGGTTTCAGTCGTGAGTGAAGAAATAGATAAAATAATTCAGAAAAAAGAAGCTGTTCTTTTTCCTCTTTTCTCAAGTATGGAAGAACTCAAAAATAAGTTTATCCAAGAATCAGTGACCTTTGCCGCTGATTGGTATGTTAAAACAGCAAAAAAATACATTACTAAATTTCCTGAAACTACCTTAAGTTTAAGTGAAGAAAAAATTGCTACTATGAAAACTAAAGTAAATGAACTGGTTAAGGAAACAGAAAAAACAGTAAAAACCGAATTGGACGATCCCAAATTATGGTGGCATCAACAACCAGATTTTCAAACAGCGATTGATCAGTACATTCAAGTTGCCGATAAGTATCCCGAAATCATTGACCGCGCGGTAAGACACGCACTAGGATACTTGGGCGTAATTCTAGAAGAATTCAGCTTTCATGTCACTGCAAATGGCAACGCAGGCTCATTTCAAGAATTCTGGTTTGATCACCCTGTAGGAAACGAATACGCAACAAAACCATATTATCCTCATCTTCTCAAATGGTCCGACGAAATGGAAGAGACACTTGGATATTACGATTCAAAATTTATCGAAGCTCTGGCGTCATTCAAGGAAATACATGAATTAAAAGAGGAAAAGAAGAGACAAAAAGCACTTACACGATGGGACTCCATCTAGAGTTGTTTTTTGAAGCTTACTGCGGCATACCCTACTACGCTTGAGTGGTCACCTGTTACGTCTCCGCTGTTATGATAATTTAATAATGTAGCTTTAGCACATATGCCACTTGCATAGGTGATTAGGGCTGTTATTGGGGCGTACCCGCATGCTGTTATGTTTTGCTTTTCAATAGTTTCATAGAAACCTTTTGCATCCATATCAGTGATTGCTTTGAGTGCTGCGTGGTCTTTTGTAGATGCGTTTTTTGCAGGTTCATAATGCGTCATATCTGAGGAAGCAATAACAACTGTGTTTTTGGTGTCTAATGCTTCTTCAAGTGCTCTTCCAACTTCAACAGCACTTTCATAGTCCTGCATTAGAAAACAGATTGGCACAATCTTGAATGTGTTGCCATAGAGGAATTGAAGAAAAGGCAATTGTACTTCAAGGGAATGTTCATAGCGGTGTGCAAGCTCGTCAATATCGATGACGCTGGTTTCATGTATAATTTCGTTTGCTAATTTGGAGTCGACCTCTATATCGCCTAGTGGTGTTTTCCAAATACCTTCAGACATAAGGCTCAAGGCGCTTCCGTATCCAGTATGATTGGGACCTAAAAGCACTATCGTGTCCGGTTTGCCATCTAACGCCAATTCATAAAAAGCAGATGCTGCCACAGGACCAGAATACATGTACCCTGCATGGGGGCAAATCATCCCTGCAATGTTTCTTGGGTAGCTATGCAAGTTTACATTGGGAAGTTTTTTTGGACCAAGTTCATGGAGGAAACAGTTTTTAATTTGTGCCCTGAGCGCTTCGGCGTCGGCTTCATAAAATTGACCAGCGACATTTGGACGCCGAATCGTCGGCAACGGGTTAGGGTTCCTCCTCCTCTTCCCGAGTGACTTTTGCTTCGAAGTCATCTATGGTTGCTGGTGGATCTTTGTCTGGGCCTAATTCGCCTCTTTCGCGGAGAACTTGTCTCGCTAGTAACCAGAATATGACTGCCAAAGCTCTTCTGCCCTTATTGTTTGTTGGAATAACTAGGTCAACGCCAGCAAATTCGTTATCTGTGCTGCATAATGCGACGATTGGAATACCGACTTTGGAGGCTTCTTTGACTGCTTGTGCATCTGCTCTTGGGTCAGAAACAACTATGACTTCAGGGTCAATTCTTCCTGGATACTGTGGATTGGATAGTTGTCCTGGAATGAAGCGTCCGATTAAGGGTGTTGCGCCTGTTAGTTGGCAGAATTTTTTAATTGGTTCTTGAGCGTAGAGTCTTGTTGCTGCAATTGCGACTTTTGCGTGTTCATAACGTGAGAGAAATTTTGCAGTGACTCTTATTCGGTCGTCAGTTTTTTTAACGTCAAGTACGAATAATCCGTCTGGTCTTACCCGGTAGATGAAAGGTTCCATGTCTAGTGTTTTCATTCGTGTTCCGATGTGAATGCCTGCGGACAACAGAGTGTCTCTTGGTAAGAGAAGTTCCTCTGTAGGCTGGGTGTCTTGAACTTTTTCTTCTTCTTGCGCTGTTGGTTGCTCTTCAGAAACCTCTTCAAAAGGTTCCTCTGAGTTTTCTGCTTGGTTTTCCTCTCCATTTCCTACTGGTTGAATCTCTTTATTTTCGTCTTCTGACATTTTTTCACTTTCTCTATTAGCGTATTTTTAAATCAGCCATTTTGGCTCTGTTTCCAAGGAAATGCTCTATTCTTATTAGCTCGTTAAGTTTGGCTATGCGTGCGCCTTCAACTACGCCTGTTTTTATTAAAGGGCAGTTGTACGCTACAGCCAAATGAGCTATGTGCCAATCGCATGTATCACCTGAACGATGAGACACAACTGGATCGTAACCATGTCGTTGTGCAGTTTGAATTGTTTGTGCTGCATCCGACAGGGTGCCTATCTGGTTGACTTTTATTATGATAGCATTTCCAGCGTTAATCTTGATTCCATTATTTAACCTTTCAGTATTCGTTGTAAATAAATCATCGCCGCATATTAAGCAGTTTTTGGCTTTGCGGGTTAATTCAGCAAAGCTTTCATAATCTTCTTCATGAAAAGGATCTTCAACATAGGCAAGATGATATTTTTCAATTAGTTCCAACATAAAGTCTAGCTGTTCGGCTGTATCACGTTTCTTGCCTTCATTCTCGTAAACATACTTTTCATCCTTAGGTTTCCAAAGCGAGGAAGCAGCAACATCAATGCCAAAGCCACATTCAAAATCTAGTTCGTTACCAACTTCTTCACATACTTTGGCCATCACTTCGAAGGCATCGATAGTGTCTATGTTGGCTATCCATGCGCCCTCGTCACTTTTTCCACCGTTAAATTGGCTGCTTTTCCTTTTTAAGGCATCACCGATTTTTTTGTGGATTTGAGTATTGGCTGTTTGAGCTTCAATAAAACTTTCAGCCCCATGCGGCAATGCTAAGTACTCTTGAATGTCTGGTGCTTTACCCCTTGCATGCTGACCCCCGCTCAAACAGTTGCCGAGAGGATAAGGCAAGGTCGTTGCGGCGTTTCCACCCATGAATTGGAATAAGAGAAATCCGTGAGAGTTTGCTGCAGCTTCAGCGTTGGCGAGGGAAATTGCAACCGCGGTGTTTCCGCCAATGTTTTTGAAGTCTGTAGTACCATCTAATTCGTGAAGTGTGTTGTCAATTTCTTCTTGATAGTCAGCGTTTAACCCAGCAAGTTCAGGAGCAATCAAATCATCTACTTTCTTTATAGCTGCCTCGACTCCACCTTGCGGGTAATAAATGACTTCAGCTTTTCCCCGGCTCTTTCCCGCTGGAGCAGATGCTCTACCGAAACCACCATTAGTGATTACGTCGACCTCTATTGTTTCTTCTCCTCGATTATTGAAAACCTTTCTTGCAATGAGGTCTTCGATGATAGATGACACTGTTGCAAACCTCAAACGGCTATAATTTTGTTGCCAGCTTATTTTAGGTTTCGGAAACACAAAAATCGTATTTCAAAAGCCAATAGGTATAATAGTTTCTGGCATGTTTTTTGAAAAGAAAATCTGGCTATGGCATTAGCCTTGACTAATCAGTCAGAACCGCTCCTTTTTGGATGCTGATAATGCCTACCCTAAAAGAATGCAGGTAGGTAAACATGAAAATGATTGAATTCGTGCTCTTAGCGGTTGGCGCGGTAGTCGGAGCCTCTCTACGATACATAATGGTTGCTTCTCCACAGACCATCGGAGGACTACCGGTCAACGTTTTAGCCGTTAACATCATCGGCAGCTTCATACTAGGATTGTTTTCGGTCTTAGCAATCGCCTTAAACTTAAACTCTAATTACACATTGCTAATAGCTACCGGATTTTGTGGTGCATTCACAACCATGTCCTCTTTTGCCCTCGAAACCAGCAACTTGATGGATGGCAACCGCTTTATCCTTGTAATACTAAACATACTAGCCAACGTGGGATTGTCTCTCGGAGCGCTCATAGGTGGAAAAGTTTTGGGCAACGAGTTAATGACGAGGATTCTCTGATGCGAATAAAAATGTGGAGTGTAATGATTCGGATTAAGAGAAATGATGAGGTTGGCGGCAAGCGTCTAGAACGTCTTGTGATTGATTTTTTAATCAATGCCGGTGTAAGCGGTGCAACGGTGTGGACTGGGGTTGACGGTTTTGGTAAAAGGGGCAAGTCAACGCTGAAGCTCGAGGGTGTTACAGTTAACATGCCCTTAATAATTGAAGTGATTGATGAACAATCAAAACTGGAGCCTCTTCTTCCAGACCTTAAGAGAATCGTTGGAGACAACGGTTTGGTAACCATTCAAGACACTTATGTAATTTAAAATTACCAATGACCAATTTAGTTCTTTAATGGTTTAGAGTAACCACATAAGAATATTAGCCTAAGCCAGATTGTTTATAGAAATTTACCGTTATGGCTTAAAACTCTGTCAATAAAGATGTTTGACTGTCGCAGTAGCTGTTATTAAGCACCATAACCTAAAGTAAATAAAGGATGTTTTGACGTGCAAACCGACGCAGAAAATTTTAAGGTTCCCGTTGGCAAAAAAATCAGTTTGGACAATTATGATCCAGCTTGGATTCCTAAATGGGCTAAGGAAAAAGAGGGCAAAGAAGATAAAAAAGCGATAAAAGAAGAAGCGGCAGACATGCTTGAAGCTAATAGGCAGAAACTGATTGAAATGCAGGAGTTGCTTTGGGCAAGCGACAGCTATTCTATGCTAATTATTTTGCAAGGTATGGATGCTGCAGGAAAAGATGGCACCATTCAACATGTAATGTCAGGAGTTAATCCTCAAGGTTGTCAGGTTACTAGCTTTAAAACTCCTTCAGAAGAAGAATTAAATCATGATTTTCTTTGGCGACATATAAAAGCTTTGCCAGAGAGAGGAAAAATTGGAATTTTTAATAGATCTTACTATGAAGATGTTCTCATAGTGAAGGTTCGCCCAGAAGTTTTTGAGAAGATGAAGCTTCCTGAACAGTTAGAGGGCAAAGGGTTTTGGGATCAACGATATGACGACATAAATATGTTTGAACGCCATCTTATCCGAAATGGTACAATAGTTCTAAAATTCTTTCTTCATATTTCAAAAGAAGAACAGAAACAGCGTTTGCTTAAACGCCTAGAAACTCCGGATAAGGAATGGAAATTTTCGCTTTTTGACCTTTCTGAACGGACAAAATGGGCTGATTATGAGCAAGCGTATGAAGATATGCTTAACAATACAAGCACTGAATGGGCACCTTGGTACATTATTCCTGCTGACAAGAAATGGGTTTCTCATGCACTGATCTCTGAAATCATAGTGTCGCAAATTGACAAGCTCAAACTAAAATATCCCGTTTTAAGCAAAGAGCAGCGTGAAGCTCTAAAGAAAGCAAAGGATGAGCTAGAAAAAGAATAAACGTACTCACGTACTGGGTGTAACTTCACAGTGCACGTCTAGTTGCTTGCCGAAGGCTTCGTAGAACGCTTGCCTATTTTGAATAACGCTCCATTCTTCGAAGCTACAGTCTGAGTCTGAATAAAACTCCAGCAAAATCCGGTCTTTGTCCTCCCTGATAAACTCAACTTTTTTCACTAGTCCACTATGGCTCCTGTCAAGTTTTTCTGCAAATCTTAGAAATGTTGAAAGAATGGCAACGCACTCCTTAATTTTTTCATCCATTCCTATTGCTTTCATGGCTTTTTTTGAAGGTAATTTTTTCCGGTGGAAACGTGCGATATTTGCCATTAATTGGATTTCTTGCGGGTCAAAACCAAGAAGGTCGGCATTGCAGATTATGTAGTGAGAATGAAGATGATGATTGTTAAAAGAAAGAAAATCGCCGACATCATGCAAGGTTGAGGAATATTTCAAGAGTTCTCTTTCGTTTTCACTCAAATGGTGGAGGCCAATTTGTTTTGCGCTATCAAAGAGTTGGAGCGCCAGTGAAGCAACGGTTTCAGAATGTTTCTCGTCAAAGTTGCAGGATCTGCCTAAATGTAAAACACTCCTATTTCTCATAGGTGTCTTTTGAAGTTCTCGAAAGCCTTCAAAATTTGAGAGATAGTCAACGAGAAGTCCATCTCGCAGCTCTCTATGGCTAATTTTTATTTCTCCCAAGCCTAACTCTTCCATAAGGGCGTCCATTATGGCTGCTCCTGCGATTAAAATGTCTGCACGATCAGGGTTTATTGCGGGCAACTTTTTTCTTTCTTCAAGCGATAGAGAGCAAAGAACGGGGGCTAATTTCTTTAAGTTCTTTCTTGACAGCGTTAGACCGCCGTTTCCGTTTCCATTCTTTTTGAATAATTTGCTTGATATTTCTGCCAAGTTTATGACGGTGCCTGACGATCCCCACGCTAGTCTAACTCCGTACTCTTTGACTTTCGCTTTCGCTGCTCTCATTTTAGTGGCTGCATATTTTTTTATTTGAAGGTATACGTTGAAGTCTACGGCTTTAGTCCATCCTTCGCCAATAAACTGGGCAGTCAGTCTTATTGCACCTAACTTAAGGCTACTCACGTAAAAACAGTCGAACTGGTTTCCGATGCAGATTTCAGTGCTGCCGCCTCCTAAATCCATAAAAACAACTTTTTCTTCACCGATATCTATCCCGCTTGACACACCTAGACAGATTAATCGTGCTTCTTCTTCTCCACTAATCACGTTTACTTTAAGCCCAGTTTCGTCGAACAGTTTTTTTAAGAATTCAGTCTGATTTTTTGCTTCTCGAATCGCTGAAGTTCCCACTGCTATTATTTCTGTAGCGCCGTATGTTTTGGCCAACTCTAGGAATTTTCCACATACAAAGATAGCCCGTTCCATTGCTTCTGGTTTGAGAACATGGTCTTTGAATTCTTGTTCGCCAAGTCGAATTACTTCTTTTTCTTGGCTGACAATTGTGTAAGAGAAATTAGGGTTCATTCTGACAACTAAGAGGCGTACGGCGTTCGTCCCGATGTCTACGAAGCCGACCACACGAGCGGAATTCTTTATGAGTGTTGCTTCCAAATCAGCACCACTGTTTTTGCAAAGACCTTTTCAAACAAATCTTTTTTCCTATTAAAAGCCTGCTCTTCTAAGATTGACTTATTCCCCGATTCATATTCTACTATAATGTAATTTGTATCTTCTTTGATGTTTAATCTCTTAACAATCGATTGGTGTGTATAATCTAAGCTATCTGCTATCCGAAGGAGGCTTGATAGCACCTTTATTTTGTTTATAGTCATGCGGTCTAATGTACCAAGGTTATAATGTTTTAGCTTGGGTAAGCCTTTGCGGTGGTATCGAGCGATGTTGGCTATAATTTGTCTGTCTTGTGAAGAAAATTGCAATTGTGTGTCATTGAGGATTATCTTGGCTGTTTCTTTGTTGTGTCCTCCCCTGCCTTTGGATAAGCCTATGTCGTGAAGGATCGCAGCACATTCAAGGTAGCATCTCTCACGTTTACCCAACTTGTGCATGCTAGCCAAACAATCAAAGAGTCTCAATGAAAGTCGAGTAACCTGCGAGCTGTGTTTGGTATCTTTCCAATACTTAAGTGCAAAATTCCGACAATTCTGAATGATTTCCCTGCAATTTTGGGTTAAAATTTCTTTTTTCTTCTCGTCTTCTTTGTTTATCGCATCCAAAGATAGACCCTGTAGCAGCATCTGAGCGAAGCCTTGAGGCAACCGCTTTTTTCTCAGAGCTTCTACAGCACAATCAACATCGTAGTTTAGCCTAAACAATTCAACTTTAAACGGATTAAAACTTAATATTGCATAAGCCGTTTGAGGGTTTCCATCTCCAGGTCTTCCGACGCTTCCAGGATTAACAAACGATATTCCGTTTACCTGCCTCCAAAATTGTTCATGAGAGTGACCCATGATTATTATGTCCACTTTGGCGGTTTCGGCTATAGTTTTTAGCCTTTCAACTGGAGTATAACCGTAAATGTGTTCTTTTATATCTTCGGGGCTTCCATGCGTTATGAGCAGTTTTTTCCCTGCAACTACTAGCCTGCGTTCCAAAGGAAGAGCGTTGAGATAATTTTCGCTCGATTTTGACAGCTCTTTTTTAGCAAATTTGTAAGCTGTGTTGTTTTGACCTTTATCTTTAGTTTTGCCGTTGATGACTTCGACGTCGTAATTGCCTAAAATACTTAGGACATTTTTTTCACATAGGAATTTGATAACTTCGTTGGGACAAGGACCGAAGCCAATTGAATCTCCAGCATTAACTAAAAGACTAGCGCCACGTTGTTCCGCGTCACGAACAACCGTTTCCAAAGCATTAATGTTTGCGTGAATATCTGATAATACTGCAATTTTGACATTAGAATCTACTATAATTCTCATAGTTTTTTCCTCAGCTTGGATCAATTCAGCCTTAATTGTCTCTTTCAATTGAGGGAAAAAATCTTCTTTCTTATTTTCTTCCCACTGACGCTCAAACTGCAAATAATACTTTTTCCTTTCATCTTTTATGAAAGCCAGAAAATTTAGAAGGGCTTGTTCGAAGTCGGCTTGGTTTTTTATGTCGATTATTGAAGGTTTTGTTTCTTCAATGAATTTTGGTAGATAGTCAATCCAGACATCACAATCATGCATTTCCCCCAAGATATCTTGATACTTTTTTATGTTATCAATTTCTTTTGTGAGTTTGTTTTGATACATTGGTGCAAAAATTTCCATTGTGTAGCGGAGTTTTTTTGCGTATATTCTCATTTCATGATGTTTTTGTTTTTCATTTTCTTTATGAACATATTCTTCCATGCCGAGAAAATTTTGTAATCCAAAGGCTATGTTGCCTTGAGCTTTTTCTAGAATAATTGTCTGGTTAAAAATTGAATTTGATTGAGCAGAAATAGTTTGGTGACAAGCGGCAATAATGTCTTCTAAAGTGTATGACGCCTTCAGTTTCTGCATTTCATTAGCAAGGTTAGGTTGGATATTGTTTCTTCGGTTTTTATGATTTTGCAGCAATATATCGAGGCTTTCTTTATCATTTATAGAACTAAGCTTTTCGATGTATTGTTGTATGAACGCTATTTGTACGTCAAGATCTCTTGCATCAGCTAATAATCGTGTAACTTTTTTAATTTCGCCTTTCCATTTTTTGTATTCTTTTCTAGCAAAGCAGGATCTAAAGACAGGTAGTGCAGCTCTGAGTCTGCGAGAGGCGACACGTGTTTTGTGGACATATTCAGAATCCTTGTTATCTATAACGCCATCTATTTGATTTTTGAATATATTGAGGAGATTTAGGATAGTTTCTGAGCCGAATTTGCAGTAACTTGGGTCAACTTGGCACCTTTGAGAACTAATTGGGGCGCTCATTCCATATGCCTCTATTCTGGATAAGCCAAGCTTGCGAATTGATGACTTTTTCTCCTTGTTTCGGTATAACTCTCTCATATGTTCCTTCTGGCAAGAGCCTTCTTGCTTTAACATTATCTAAAAGGTGGATTTTCAGCATATTTTCCAAGATTGCTTTTTTAAGGTATGGATCTGGAACTGACAAGAGAACTTCAATTCTTTCGTTTAGGTTTCTAAACATCATATCTGAGCTTCCAATAAGCACTTCATGGTCTGTGTCGTCTCGGAAATAATAGATCCTAGCGTGCTCAAGAAAGCGTCCTACTATTGATATGACTGAAACGTTGTCGCTTATTCCTTTTATTCCTGGTCTTAAACAGCACAAACCTCTGACATTGAGGTCGATTTTGATTCCAGCCATAGACGCTTTGTAGAGAGCTTGGATAATTTCTGTTTCTTCTAAATTATTTAGTTTAAATGCTAAGTAGCCTTTGCCCGTTTGTTTGTGAAAAGCTATTTCTCTGTCTATTCTTTTGAGAATTTCCTTCTTCAGAGTTTTTGGAGCTACGAGCAAATGGTTGAATTCTTTTTCCTGTAGTCCATTTATTATTATGTTGAAAAGTTCTTCGAGTTCTGCTCCGACTTCGGGGTTTGCTGTTAGGTAACCAATGTCACCGTATATTTTTGCTGTTACAGCATTGTAGTTTCCTGAACCAATATGGCTAAATCTTGTAATTTGATCTTTTTCTTTTTTGACAATTAAGCATAGCTTTGCGTGGACCTTGAAATTGGGAAAATTATAAACAGTGTTTACTCCGCCCTGTCTTAGTTTTGAAACTAAGATGATATTGTTTTCTTCGTCGAATTTTGCTTTCAATTCAACTATCGCTGTAACTTTTTTGCCTCTTTCAGCAGCCTCTATCAATGCATCCACGACTGGTGAATTATGATCCATTCGATACATTGTTATGCAAATTTCCATTACGCTAGGGTCCTTCACTGCTTCTTTTAGCAGGTCGACTATTACTTCAAAGCTGTCATAGGGGTGATATAAAACAAAATCTTGTTTGGCGATGGTTTTGAACATGTCTTTTTCGGGAGACAAAAGAGGCGAAAAACAGGGCAAGAAGCTTTTATCTTTAAGGTTTGGGCGGTTTACTTTGAGCAGTTGCCAAAGATCTACCAGACCTAAAGGTCCATCAAACTCGTAGATTAGATATTCAGGCAATCCTAATGCTGCTGCTACCTTTTCCCTTACAATTTCAGGAACCTTACGTTCAAACTCTAGTCTGCTTGGGAACCCAGCTCTTCTAGTTGACAGGCTCTTTTTGACTGAGCTAAGAAAGTCGGCAGACTCATCCATCAAAATATTAATTTCACCGTTGCGTGTAATTCTAAATTTGCAACAAGAAAGGTTTTTTTCATCTGGGAAAAATAACTGCAAATTACTTTCCATCAAATCTTCTAAGAACACATAGTTATAATGGACACTTGCTTCTCCTTCAAGAGTTAGTTGGCTACTGCTTGTCGGGATTCTTATTAATCTTCCAAATGTTTCAGTTGGGACGTCAACCAAAAAGAATGAATCCTGATTAGCAAAGCCAGTAACGTACAGTGTAATGTGCAAATTCTCTAAAACTCCGCCATCGAAACCTTCTCGCGGGGTCTTGATATTGGGAAGAATACTTTGTTTTAAGAAATTGCGTAAGTTTTCCTTATCTTTTTCCCCCAATTCACTAAATTTCCAAATAAAGATTCTCTCTTTGGCTAGAGCTGGGAGAAGTTCTTCCCTCCAACAATCTGCATGGTTTTTAATAAGTGGCATTATTTCTTTTCTTGTGGCTTCAATCTGTTCAATAGCGCTCATCCCATCTACCGATTTTTCGGAAGACCCTGACTTGATTTTTTTCATAAGACGAGGGATTCGTGTCATGAAAAATTCGTCGAGGTTGCTTCCGCAGATTGCAATGAATTTCACTCTTTCCAGCAAGGGATGCCACCGGTCACGTGCTTCCTCTAGGACGCGTGCGTTAAATCTGATCCAGCTAAGTTCCCGGTTTAAAAAAAAGCTTGGGTTATCCAAGAGTTTTTTCTCGCTTAAGGCAACGTTACTATCAGGATCCGTTTTTTGTTCTGACATAACTATTTCTTCCAGCAGATTTTCGCGAGGTTTCTGATAGAGTTACCATCAAGCAGAGATAATTAGTTTACCTTTTCATCAGTTAATCTGTAGAGATATTTCTTTCTGAGAAACAGGAATTTTATGATCAGCGGTGGCGCTTCCCTGGAAAATCGTTGGTTTCCACCGTTTTTGGTTTTCGACAAGCATAATTCTCGAATTCGAAAAGAGGAATTTTTTTTGATGCCATAGTTTGTCTTTCTCCTGTATATAATGAAACATGAAGAGGGTTAAGTGCTTCCAAAATAGATTATATAGCAATATATATTACTATATATTTAATTCGATAAAATCTGTTATAGCAAGAGTTATATTTCACTCAAAGATTTTAGGATGTATTGATTCTTTAAAATAAAAAAGGAAGTGTGAAAAGTATGAATTCTTCAACATTAAAAGAACTGGGTTTCTCGCAACCTTGCGCATTCAAAAATATATCATTCCAAAACCTACCTTCTGATGGTAGCAGTGTTTTAGCAATAATCGACACATCTCTAACAGGCAAATCTGAAACAGACATCATATTCATTGGTAGATCCAAAAAACCTGCCAAAAAAATTCTTGGCGGATACCTATCTGGTTACGGCGGAAAAAACACAAAGAAAATCAATGCAGGCCTAATGAGCGACGGCTACCTTGAAAAAACTGCCATAAGCTGGATGTCCTGTGACAAACCAAAAGTAATACAAAAAGAACTGTTAGACAAATACGTAAAAGAGCACGGTAAAGTTCCATTGTGGAATGCCTCAAAGAAAAAACCAGAGAAAATTCAAAAAGTTGAGACAAAGAAAAAGCTCGCAACAACTGTCTCAGGCAAGGCTTCAAAAGCTGAAAAATCCACTGCACCAGCAAAAGCTAAGGCTGTAAAGTCCTCATCTGCAAAGTTAACAATTGCCCAAAAAGTCACAACTACTCCAAAGCCAACAGACCCCAGTGCAAGTACCGCGCACCCGAGCGCAGATTCGACGCAAAAAACCGCTTAGCAAGAACCCCAAATTAATTCTTAATCATTTTTTCTTTCTTTGAAGAATAATATTGAATAAGTTCCTGTGTTGACCAAGGCAAGCAATCTTCAGGTTTGAACCCTAAAAAACCCGCATATTTATGAATTGACTCAGGATTTTCAGCCTCTATTTCTAAAAACTCTGGAATAAATTCATAGTCACCTTTGTAACAATCGATGTCAAATCTTGCTTGATCAAGTTTGTAACTAACTCTATGTTTTTCCATGCTCTCAATGACGAATAAGCCCAGGTTCTCTAAGATTTTTTTCATAGTCTTAAAATCGGAGATTTCAACTGAGTATTCTTCTGCTTCTTTTGATGTTTCTGTAAAATGAACTTTTTTATATGTTAGTTCCGTTTCGTTTTGTTCTTTTCTTAGGCGCAGTACGTCTTTTGATTTGATTATTGTGTGGTCTTTGAAGTCAAAGAAGAAGGTTTGAATGTCTCCGTCGAAAATTTTTTTGGCTCCTAAGGCGATAAGGGGTTCTTCGATTTTTGGTCTGTTGACTTCTAGAATTTTTGCTTCTATTTCTTTCATAAGTCAAACTAGCCTTTATTGGTTAAAAACATGGCGTCTCAGCTTAATCTCGGATGTTAGTTCTCTAAGCGTTTGGAAGGGGCATTTGAATAATTTGAGAGTGGATGCTGTTTGCTTTGCTTATGTGCATAGGCGTTACTGTTACGTGGCTTGTGTCTTTGATGACTTGGTGATCTAATCCGCAGACTGGACAGAATACTATCTCATAGTTCGCAAAGATTTCTGGAAGAACATCAAATTTTTTTGTGCAACCTAAACATTTAACTTTCAATTTTGTTCACCTCAATTATCTCAAAACAAAGGGAGTTTTCAGTAGGGCTAAAATCAAATTGTTCAAGCAATAGTCTTTGACCTTTTTTGACCGTTATGAATTCGGTTCCGCATATTGGGCAAAGCACTAATTCGTTTTCTCCAATATGGTCAAATTCAAAAGTTTTTTCGCATTCTGGGCAAATGAATACTATTGACGTCATCTTTTCCACTGTTTCTTGCTCCCCTTGAAAAGGGTGGGTGTGGAGTCAATTAAGAGATGCCTTAATAGTTTTCAGCAACTATATAGATGATATCAATAGTTACGTGCTTTTTTAGGGTTTAAAGGCTTCTAAGCTCTCAATTGTAAGGTCAATCAGATGACGTCGGTGTTATTTTTTTTTCTTGGGTTTTGATTTATGAATTTGTGGAGCCTCGAATTTTTTGATATGTGGTTTTCATGAGCTTCAATTAATGAGTTTTTTTTATGTCAGAAGACGTTACTGCTATGGTCAATTCTTTCAATTTCTAAACCTGAAGAAAGCTTAATTCTTGGAGATTTAGCTATTTCAACGTTAAAATGAGCTTATCTGAGTTAGAGTACCCCCCCAAAATTGCAATATTTATTCAAAAATGAGAACTTGTACTCTTGCAGTAAAATGGCTAAAAATTTTGAACTTAGATAAACAATAACCATTTTGCGGCTGCAAATTTAAGCGAAAGGTTATTACTTTTAGAATGACTTACGTACCACGGAGACAATAAAGGTGCCCCTTACATTTGTAATTGGAACTGCTGGTTCTGGTAAATCTCTTTTTACTGCAGCGTTTAGTGAATGGCTTAAAATGTCAAAACAGGATGTTGCCGTGGTTAATTTGGATCCTGGAGCGCTTAAGCTGCCTTATTCGCCAGATGTTGATGTACGCAACTATGTTGATGTCGGGGATATAATGGAAAAGTATGGGTTGGGGCCTAATGGTGCTTTGATTATGGCTGCGGATTTGATTGCTGATGAAATTGAAAATTTAACTCGTGATATTGAGGAGGCTCATGCTGATTTTGTTTTGGTGGATACTCCTGGGCAAATGGAGTTGTTTGCTTTTAGAGCAAGTGGACCATACATTGTTAACGAGTTGACCAAGGAGCCTAAGGCGTTGATTTACCTCTTTGACGCCGTTTTCTCAATTAATCCGCTTAACTATGTTTCGAACATGTTTCTTGCTGCTGCAGTTTATAACCGCTTTTTCCAACCGCAACTTCATGTTCTCTCAAAAACCGATTTGCTCCCAAAAAAGGATGTTGAGGCACTTGCAACTTGGTCAGCTAACACCAGGGCACTTGAGGATGCAATTGAAGAGAAGCTGGAAGGTACAAAACGGCTTTTTAGTCGAAACATGATGCAGGCAATCAACAAGCTTGGTATGCAATTTTTGCTAATGCCACTTTCCTCTAAGACCAATGAAGGCATGACTAACATTAATACTACTCTTGAGCGGATTTTGAATGAAGGAGAAAAATACACAACTTAATCCCTGCTCCAAAAACTAAGTTAGACTTTTTAAGCTTTTTTTAACTATTTTCAGACTTTCTTCGACTTATTTTAACTTTCCTTGATTTCTTTTGACGCAACCTGTAAACGAAAAAGACCCTAAATCAAAAATGACAATTACAGGTGTCGTCGTTCTTTCCAATTAAATGAAGCAATTGTTTGCAATCTTTTCTAGATTAAACTAGATCAAAAAGGATTAAACTAGATTAAAATAGATTAAACTAGATCAAAATGCACTCAACCAGCAAACGTTTTAAACCCCAAATCAAAAAAACAACCCAAAACACAAAGGAAAAAATTTGCTTAAGGAAATTTATTCTGTCCTCTCTGAAATATTCTTCTGGACATTATCTTATCAGTTAATCAATGCCATCCGAATGTCTCTGTCAGCTTTCATTGTCTGAAAATGTCAAATTGTGTCAAATTGTGTCAATTTATGTCAAATTATGTCAAAAAATGTATCAACCTGTAACGAATTCAAGCTTTGCTTCAAAAAAGCAATCCAAAACAAACAGCAAAAAATGCACCAGTTCCCACCGCCGACCTCAATCTCACTTAGAATAGTTACACTTCAATCAATGACCAACTAGCAGCAAAAGCCCCACGCTTAGCCTTCAGGGCTGAATCGCCTCCAGCGACAATGATAACATCATTATCTTCGGGAGTTAACTCTTTTAGAATTTGGTTTGCAGCTGTTGGATACTGCTTCTCGATGCAATCGCTGACTGACTTAATACACAAATGACCCTGATCAAAAACGATGACTAGGGCTTTTCGTGCACCAGCAATGATGGCTGCATCCCGCTGGTCAATTCCAGACTGTACTTTCTGTCCGCTACCCTTAACTAGAAAAGCAAAAACAAAATCAGATTCAATTAATTCCGATTTTCTTATTTCAACCCTTTTTGGAAAAACCTGCTCAAATTGTCCCCAAACCTCTAAGCCTTTTTTTGATAAACTGCAGCCCTCTTTGCTGGTTTCAATTAAGCCAGCGTCTTTGAGTCTACTTATTATGGTTCGCACTGCTCCATCGCCAACATTAAGTTTCTTAGCCAATTTGTTTCTACCTAAGGGTTCTTGCGATAGAAGCTCTAAAGCATAAAAAATATGGAACACACTAAAAGAAGTGGATGGCCCCGGAGCTTTCTTTCCAGCAATTCCTTGAATGAACTTTTTTAACGATACAGCCATATTTTGCACTACTCTAACTTAACATCTACTAGGTTTTTATAATTTGCCAAAAGGTTAATGTTTAGTCTCTGTAAGCAACAACTGAAATCTCAACAAGCGCATTACCTTTCAATTCTACACCAACGGTGGCCCTCGCAGGAAATTCAAAAGCAAACCATCTTGCATATTCCAAATTAAACTCATCAAACAAATCCATAGACGAAAGATAAACATTGGATTGAACAATATCTTTCAAACTATAGCCTGCAGCTTCTAAGATAGCTTTTATGTTCTCCATTACCTTTCTTGTCTGCAACGTTACATCATTAGTTACTATTTTTCCTTCCTTTGGGTCGATCGCAAGTTGGCCTGAAACAAATAGGAATTTGCCTGCTATTACTGCTTGATTATACGGACCCACCGGTTTTGGCGCTTTTTCGCTGAATACTGTTGTTCTCACGTTTTTCCCTATTATGCCAGTGTTGTTCAGGCATTAAAATGGTTTCTGCCAGCAAGCATCAGCTATAATCGCCCGTTAATTAGCCTCTGTATTGCAGAAAGACTTTTAAGAAAAATAGCAAGTTACTTATGTTCTTATTTACAACAGCACGGAAAAGATTCCTATGAAAAGAAACGGAAAATACTTGTTTACTTCTGAGTCAGTCGGAGAAGGTCACCCAGATAAAGTATCAGACCAAATATCCGACAGCGTTTTAGACGCAATATTCACACATGATCCCAAAGCGCGAGTTGACTGCGAAACGCTCGTTATGCAAGGAACCGTAATGATCACTGGACAAATAACCACTTGTACATACATTGATATCCCGAAAGTTGTCCGCCAAACGCTAAAAGAAATCGGATTTGACAATGCCAAAGATGGCTTAGACTGGGAAACATGCGGAATTCTAGTTTCATTAACTGCTCAGTCTCCAGACATTGCGATGGGAGTCAACGAATCCGCAGGTCACGAGCAAGGCGCTGGTGACCAAGGAATGGTTTTCGGTTACGCATCAAACGAGACAAAAGAGCTTATGCCGCTGCCAATTATGCTGTCGCATAAACTTGTTAAGCGTTTAGCTGAGTGCAGAAAAACAAAACTTATTCCTTGCCTGCGTCCGGACTGCAAATCTCAGGTCACTGTGGAATACGAGAATGGCAAGCCAAAATGTGTAAAAACCGTTGTTATTGCAGCACAAAACAATGGAACAATGGATGACGCAACTTTAAAGAAGGAAATTATTGAAAAAGTTATCAAAAATGTAATACCCGCAAACATGCTTGCTGAGGACATAAAATATGTTATCAACGGAACAGGCAGATTCGTCATAGGCGGAACACTTGCAGATTCAGGATTAACCGGTAGAAAGATAATTGTTGACACATATGGTGGAGTGGGAAGCCACGGCGGCGGATGCTTCAGCGGCAAAGACCCATCAAAAGTAGATCGATCAGGCTGCTACATGGCAAGATACATAGCCAAAAACATTGTTGCTTCGGGCTTGGCGGATCAATGCGAAATCCAAATCTCCTACGCAATCGGAGTAGCTCAACCAATCTCAGTGCTAGTGAATACTTATGAAACTGGAAAACTGCCTGACTCGCAAGTCCTTGAGCTGGTGCAAAAATATTTTGATATGAGACCAAAGGCAATCATTGATCAACTTGACTTGCTAAGACCAATATACAAGAAAACAGCGGTTTTCGGCCATTTTGGAAGAGAAGAACCAGAATTCACCTGGGAAAAAACCGACAAAGCAGAGCAACTGAAAAAAGAATTAGAAAAAGCCAAAAAAACCTAAATTCTTAATTTATTTTTTCATTTTCTTCTACTCTGACAATTAATTAGCTGATTCTATAGTTTTGATTAAAATTCTCAAATGGGCTTAAAATAGCTTAAAAGAGCTTGAACTAGCTTAAACTAGCTTGAAATAGCTTAAGATACACTCAACCTGCAACCAATTCGAGCCCTAAATCAAAAAGAAACCCGAAAGGCAAACAAAAAAATTGCACTAAAAACAGCAATATGGAATTCACAAACACCGTTCATCAAGTCAGAGAATTGTATTTTTTTTAAGAGACGTGTAACAGATAATGGCTTTAGATTGAAGCTGGATTATTATGTTCCCTGTTAAACGAATTAAGTATTAGCTATTATTGTGGGAAAGACTTAATTCCTTATTCTAATATTTGTTTGAAAAATAACAAGAAGGCACTATAGTTGGCTAGTCTTTCGCAGTTAAAATTTGCAATGTGGCTTTCGATTTTCTTATCAGCCTTCATATTTGGCCTTCTTGTATTTGTAATAGTATTCTTTTTACAATTGGATGTCTTTGTTGGTTTAGCTGTCGCCTTAGGGGGTTCGGCACTTTTCATATTATTCCAGTGGGCAGTGGGTCCAGCGATTGTTGTAGCGTCAACGCATTTGCATTATCTCAAGCCTGGCGAAAATCCGTGGCTTGAAAAAACCGTTAAAGATTTAGCTGATAAAAGCGGTTTACCCATGCCAAAGTTGGCAACAGTCCCAAATAATACGCCTAACGCGTTTACTTTTGGTAGAAACACAAGCAGCTCAACCTTGGCTGTGCATGAAGGTTTACTCAGGCAGTTAAATGAAGAGGAAATCAAAGGCGTTATAGCTCACGAGTTAGGCCATGTTAAACATAAAGATTACATTGTTATGACTGTACTCTCAGCCTTGCCGTTAATCGCCTACTTCATTGCACAGGCAACATTGTATGCTGGAGCTTTTAGCGGAGGGCGAAGAAACAGTAAAGATAACTCTGGTGCAGTTTTAATTGCAATAGGCGTAATCGCTTTTGTGATTTATATTTTAACATTCCTTATTGTTATGAGACTTAGCAGGCTTCGCGAACATTATGCAGATGCATATTCTGCCTACGTGACTGGTTCGCCCAGACAATTAGAAAGTGCTTTGGCAAAAATTACCTATGGTTTATCGCTTTCGCCTAAAGCTCCAGAGGGAGTTAGAGCATTCTACATTGAAGACCCAGCAGCGGCGAAGCAGGAAGTTCAGCATATCATGGAACATAAAGATGAATATGATTTGGACCATGACGGCGTGTTAGATGAACATGAATTGGAGTTAGCGATGGAGAAAGAAGCAAAAGGTACGTGGGTGCAAATGAATAGTTTGTTTGCCACTCATCCACCGACGTTTAAACGTATTTTGCTTTTGCGGGAAATCGAGCAGGAAATGGACACAGGCAAATATAGCAGCGACAAAATCTATTCTCACGTCTAGAATAACAACTTTTTTGATTTAAACCAGTTTAAAACCATGCGAAGACTAATATCTTTGCTGTATCGATTTATTATAAAATTGATCAGGAGAGAACAAAAAGAATGGTAAATTACTGTCCTGAATGCGGCGGAGAAATTCAGTATATCTCGTTGACCAAGCATTATGTTTGCAAAAGCTGCGGTTTATCATGCACTGGGCAAGAACTCAATGACTTGCACGACAAAAACAGACCAGCTTATGAAACCGAAGAAGAAGCAAAACAGAACCGCAAAAAAGAATACCTCAAATGGTATCTAAGCAAGAAATAAAACCGAAACAAAAAGAAACGAACCTTTTGGTTAGTTTTGACTCTTTTTCTAATCTTTGATTTTCAACAAATTTAGTGGTTAGCAATAAAATGGCTCCTTAGACATGCTTTTGAGTTTAGTACAAGGAAACGGTATAAAAGAAAACAACCTTCTAGTTTAGCCATCTGTAGAAAGATGCGAAGCAATATGACTGTAGACGTAGAAATAATCTGTATAGGTAACGAATTGTTGATAGGCAAAACCCTAAATACAAATGCACATTGGCTTGGAAGACAAGCGACTATTCTTGGGGCAAATGTGAAACGCATTACTGTGGTACAGGATATTGTTGATGAGATAGCCGGTATCATTTGCGAAGTCATACGTCGAAAGCCTCAATTCATATTTGTCACTGGGGGGTTAGGCCCAACTTTTGACGACAAAACGTTAGAGGGTATTGCAAAAGCTTTGAACTGCAAATTGCAGGTCAACCAAAAAGCGTTAGCTATGGTTAAAGAAAAATGTGAAGAATACGCTAGAAAAAGGCATCTTCAAATCCCTATTGAATTGACGCCGGCTAGAGTGAAAATGGCGATGTTGCCAGATAAGGCAGAGCCAATTTGCAACCCCATCGGATCGGCACCTGGAGTGAGAGCGGCTATTGAAGGTACCGTTTTGTTTGCGCTGCCAGGTGTGCCTTTAGAGATGGAAGCGATTTTTATGGATTCAATATCGTCGCTGCTTAGTCAAGCTGTAGGTGACAGAGTTTTTGTCGAGGAAAGTATGTTTGTGGACAACATGGCGGAATCATTTTTGGCTCCATTAATCGACAAAGTCATGGAGGCTAATGAGGGCGTTTATATTAAATCTCATGTTTTCACGGGAGCTCATTCAATGAGTGTGGAAAATAAACCTCATATTGAGGTTCATTTAACCGCAAGAGCCAAAGCCAAAGAAAACCCTGAGATGAAGCTTCTAAAAGCTAAAGATGAACTCTCAAAGTTAATAGAAGCCGATGGGCAACCAACATAATTGTGCTGGAGAGGCTAAGTTAAAAGTGATTTTGTCTTGGAATTTATTCTGTTGGTTCAATTGTGACCTCTAACGGTAAGCCTGCAAGACTTGGTTCATCACGTCTAAGTAGGGCTATCTGTAGCTTTGGAACAACTATTCGTCCGTCCATGTGCATTTTGCCAAGAAAACTTTCTCTTACACCCATCGCGCCAACCACGCTAACGGTGATTCGTAAGACCTCCGACGACTCCAGCTTGCATTGCCAACGGATCAATTTAGGAATGTACAAAAGATCTCTTTTTTTTAACAGCGCTTTAAAAGCTACTCTTTGAGTTAACGGCAAATTACCAGCTTCTTTCCATCACATTTCCACACAAAATCACACATTTCCACACATTTAAGCACAAATACACACATTCCAGCACACAACCTGCAAACAATCTAAGCTTCGCTTCAAAAAAGCAACTTAAAACACAAAGAACAAAAATTACACTGAAATTCTGAGGTCATTCATAGACTTAGAGAGACTTATCAAAACAGTTTGAACAAAATAAATTCTGGCGATTTACTGTTACAAACTTAAGATTCCAAAAAAATAAAAAGAAAGATTAGATTGGGTATGCTCCGCAGGTTTTGCAGAACTGAATCTTTGTTTTAATGTAGCTCTTGCACTTGGGGCACTGGACGGCGCCTTCAACCTTGGGGAAAACGTCTTTGGGTTTGCCAAATTTCTTTCGGAATATTTCGTAATAGAGCAGTTGTTCTTTATCTTGGATTTCCACATCATCTTCTGCTTTTATCGCCTTCTTTTTCTCCTCGAAATCTTTGTCACTCAACATATCATTAAAGTAAGTTCTCAGCGTTTCCGTTCCTGTTCCTTGTTCAAGTGGTGCTTTCGGTCTCCAAATGATATCTTTAGGTATTACGTCTTCGTAGGCTTTTCTTAGGATCCATTTGCTGTATTTTACGCCATTGTACATGTTTATCTTGAATTTGATTGGTAATGCCATTGCCCACTTCATAAATTCTGGGTCCCTATATGGTGCCTTGATTGTCATTCCAAGAGACTCTGCCATGGGGAATGAGGAGAAGCCCATTTCTGCCCACATTTCTTCTTGTTTCTTAGCAAATTCAGATTCCGTTAAATGGAACTGCCATGGGTAACCAAATAGTTCGTCGAGTGCATCGCCTGTGAATACGCTTTTGATTCCTTTTGGCTTCAACAAAGTTAAGCCTATGTAAACTGGTAGGCTGTTTCTGATTTCCATGGGGTCAAATTTTTTGAGTGCTTCCACAACTTTGGGGTAGAATTTGAATACGTCTTCTTTGCCGAATTCGTAGGTTTCTTGTTTTAGATGTAGAAGTTCAACCATTTTCTTTACATATTCAGTGTCTTTTGGTTTTCCATGTTTAAAAGCTAAGGTTAAGCATGGAATGTCGGGTTTGTACTTAACTGCTTCATAAGCAATTATTTGCGTGTCTGTTCCTGCTGAAAATAGAAAGCCATCTGCC
Source organism: Candidatus Bathyarchaeota archaeon (assembly GCA_963833575.1). Lineage (GTDB taxonomy): Archaea > Thermoproteota > Bathyarchaeia > Bathyarchaeales > Bathycorpusculaceae > Bathycorpusculum. Next base: position 1,016,073 of record CAWHXY010000004.1, read on the forward strand.
ATGTTTTTCTTTACAACTTTGTTTACTAAAGTTCTTACTTCGGGCAAGAGTTTTGTGTATTCTGATGGATTTAGTGCCATTTTTTTCCCTCGCAATTACATTGTTTGTCTTCCATCCAGTATTTAAGCCTTATTCGTATGCAAATAAAAGCAAAAGAATAGTAAACAGATGTGTTAAAAGTTAGCAAAATACTGAACAGACGAGTTATGCTCCATCTAAAACAGCACATTTAAAAGTGCAAAACTGAAAATCAATAAACAGCCTTAACACATCAGAGGATACAAATTGAAAACTTGCATACTCCATATGAAAATACGAAATTCCATAGACGGCAACATAGAAGCCGCTAAATCAGCAATCCAAAAAGCTGCCAAACAAAAACCAGCGCTCATTGCTCTTCCAGAATACTTCACAGTCCCCAACTGCATGGGAGACTTTACTAACGCACAAAAAATTTCACAAGAAACCTGTGAAAAGACGCTAGATTTTCTTGAGAAAATTTCTACAGAACTCGGTGACACTTACCTGCTAGGCGGCTCAGTTCTTGAAGAAAATGAAGGCAAATACTACAACACAAGTACCCTATGGAAAAATGGTTCTCTTTTAGCTAAATACAAAAAAATAAACCCAATTGCAGCCGAAATTAAAGCCGGCGTTGCCAGAGGCAACCAACCCCTCGTAGTTAATACAGAAATTGGGAAAATCGGGCTTCTGGTATGTGCAGACTCGTTTGACCCCGAGCTTGTAAAGCATACTGCCAAATTGGGTGCAGAGATACTTTCTTTGCCTGTAGCAGCAATGGGCACTCATCCAATTGTTCAAGGTCACCCGTTAACTGAAAAAATCGCTTCGGATTATGGTTTGTTTGTGCTTAAAGTTGGAAACGTCTGCTCAAGTATGAGAGGTGGAAGAAGCGCAATTATTGCTCCCTGGGGGATACTTGGTGAAGTAACAGATTCACCTGAAGATTCGATCTTAACCAGAGAACTTGACATGAAACGACTGGGTGAATACAGAAAGAAACTCAGTAAATTTTAGTCCACTGATCAACTATTCGACTCATTTCTTCAAATTTGTATTTTCCCAGCCATTCTCGAAAATCACTATTGTGAACAGCAAACCTGCAGACTTGTCGGGCATTTTCTGAATCATGTACTAAGAGAAGTACTGCGTCCAATTTGTGTCTTGAAACATAAGCCACCGTTTTAAGTAGCGCATTCAGTTTTTCGTCGGTTGGCATTTCAGCACTTAACTCTAAAACAACAGGTTTCTTCAGTGACTCTGCGAAGTCTCGTGCGAGCATATCAACCCAATACATTGTGAAGTAGTCTCGTGAGGAAAGTGGCACATGAAAATAATCAACTAATTCGGCAATCGCATCTAAGTCTAAGCCGAATCTTTGCTTTGCAAGCAGGGGGTCGGGGTAAATTTCAACCGCGAACGTTCCTTTTGTGTGGGATTTGGCTTCTTTGAGGAATTTTGCTATTGTTTGAGCTCGCCACTGTATCCAGCTCAAGTCGCTTTCTTTCCATTGTCCTAAGCACCTAGGGCAGACGCAGAATTCTTGATCGGGAAAATGATAAAGATTTAACGTTATGCCCATGATGTTTTCCTTACTTAAGCAGTCCAAGTAGTCATACACTTTTGCTCTGTAGATGGGTTCTGTTGGGCAGACGAAATCAAAAGCCAGATTGCTTCTTCTATTTTTTCGCAAAGCTGGACCTGTATCTGATATTGCAACTATTCTTGGGTCTTCGCGAATGGCTTTAGCATCACAAAAAACTGTCACGTCATTTTGCATACATTTTGCGGCTGGAAAAATTTGCCCGTCTGCCCATTTTGAATAGTAAACGTGAAGGTCAAAACCCTCTACTTTTTCAGGTTTATAGGTGACTAACCCAATTTGCATGTTCTTCACCAGTGCTCGCAAACAATATATTCTTGGCGCTTAATTAATTGGTGATTTAAATGGGCAAGCAGCAGAAATCCGCCATTCTTATCGATACCGCTAAATGTGCTCCATGTACTGGCCAAATTTGTATTGGTGTTTGTCCACAAGGTGCTCTGGAAGAGGGTAAAAATAGGAAACCTCAAGTCATCAATGTTGTTGAGTGTACTAGGTGTGGGGTATGCGTAAACCTATGCCCAACCAAAGCAATCAGTATTGATTCAATTAGCCCTAAAAAATAACTCTGCATTGGTGGCTTGCTTTTGGAAGAGTTTAACCTTACCGGCAGCGTCAAACTTGTTGTAAAAGACAATGTGCTAGCCGTAATTTGCGATAACGCTTTAATGGCCTTAAGTTCAGCATTTTACAATGGCGGGACCAAACAGATTAAAGCTGTCCTCAATGTAGGCGTGCCGGAAGGGTATAATGACCGTTCCTTGCACCTTGACCCGCTCGCACTAATCACTTCATCAGCTGCAAAGCTTGGATTTACTAAAGACTATCTTGCAATGGTTACTGCCGCAAAAATGAGTAACTACAGCTTAGTAACAAAGAAAGCTGGTGATTTTTCAGTCAGCGTTGCTGCAACTGCTGGCTGCAAACACGGTGAATCATCTGGCGAAGAAATGAACGTTCAAGAAATCTCAGATGGCACAATAAACTTAATTGTTTTAATTGACGCCAAGCCTACGGAAAGCTGCATGGTAGCCTCCATAATTACTGCAACTGAAGCTAAATCAGCTGCGCTAAGAGATTTAGACATTAGAAGTCTCTATACGGGTGACTCAGCAACTGGCTCAATAACTGACAGCGTAACTATAGCATCAACTAATCAAGGCAAAACAATTAGTTACGGTGGACCAGCATCAAAATTGGGCAAGTTGGTCGGGCACTGCACCAGACAAGCTGTGGCTGAAGCACTAGTTAAGCAGGAGCCTTTTTGGAAAAACCGAACCGTAATGGACAGGTTGAAAGAGAGACATCTTCCAATTGAGAAGCTATCAATTGAAGTATCTAAAGTTAAAGGCTTAACTATTGACACTAAGGGTTTGGAGACTATTTTGAAAGACACGCCTGCTACTTTGGCATTCTTATTCGCGGCGGCTAAAATGGATGATGATTACAAAAAAAACTTGTTGCCTGCTGAGTTTGGAGACCCCGAAATGGTAACTAAATACTTTGATAGTCTTGCCCATATAGCCCACAATTTCTCCAAATCGCCAGGGTATGATTTAGTTGATTTGCCACCGTTTGTGAAGCATGCATTAATCAGTATTGTGCGAGAAGCTTATTCGAAGAATTAAGAAAGCAGTTGCGATACAAAGTCTTGGCATTAGATGGTCTTTGTCTCTCTCTTGCCCCTCACATATACACGTTATGGCAAAATAGGTTCTGATAACTGGTTGCTAACAGTTTTCCCTAAAAAGCCATCAGCGTAGAATTGTTTTTCATTCGGTTAATTTCGAATCGTTGGTTTTCAAGACTTTGCTTACTGTATGAGAGTTCACCAAAAAGACTTAAATAACTTGCAAATTTATTCGCTTGTAAAAACAAGAGATAAAATGGTGTATTGAACTTGAAATTCGGCGTATTTCTCTATAAACCCGAGCCTGTTGAAGGCGTCGACTACAACTTTTATCGGTTAAAGTCAGAATCAGGAATAGTTGGAAAACCCAACCCAGAAATGTATACTAACATCGCCTGCTTCGGCGACAATTTCATGGCAGCAAAACGCCCAGACTGGGTATCCGTAAGCTCATTTGGCCCTGCACTCCGTACTAACAAACGATATAACCTCCGCTGGGACGTCGTATGCATGACCAATCCAGAAGCCAGAGAATATAACCTAAAAATAATAGCTGAATCAGCCAAAGCCACCCCAGGCATCAGCATAAGCAGCCAACATTTTGCAGACCAAGGTTTTTGCACCTGCCCACGATGCATAGAGCAACAAAGTAAAAGCGGCTTAAGCTGGGTTGCATGGCGCGCAAAAACAGTAACTGACTTCTTAGCAGAAGTTAAAGAAATCGTCTCAGGCAAACCACTCTTTGTCAACTGTCTCCCTGACCCCTTACTGGGCAAAGAACGCTTTGGCTATGACTTTGAAGCCATGGCACAATACGCTGACTATTTTGTGATCCCAATGTTCAGCAAAGCATACCCAACTCCATGGTACTGGGAAACCATTGCAAGAGGTTACAAGAGCTTTCTAAAGAAACCCGTTTACGTGAACTTCTATGTCCGCGGTCCAAACGAAACATGGGACACCGTAGCACCGACAAAACAAGTCATGACTGTTGCCACACGCGTTGCAAGACAAGGCGTTGATGGCATAATCTTCCTAGCAGAAAAAGCTGACTATATCCGCGAATTCCAAAAGAACGCTGTCGCAGACAAAGAAACACGAGAGTTCCTCAAAAACCACAACGGCGATGAAGTCTTAGAACTCTTCAACCGCTGGGAAAAGATGCTAAAAGCATAACATTTCCCTCTTCAATTTGTTTTATTTTTTTCTTCAAGTCAGATCAAAAATAAATATTTTTTGTCAATAATATTTCCCGAGATTGCTATTAGAACGGGTTTCTGTATCTAGGCCAACTAATTTTTTAATCTTCCTTTAACTACTATTCCCGCCTTTCACCATCTTATTTAGAAAACTATATAATGCGTCTTAACGTCTAACCACTCACTACCAAAGGGCGAATATCACAGTGAAAATTACTCTTATCAATCCACCTTACCCGCCAAATGTGCATTCACACCCACCCTTTATCCCACTCGGCTTAGCTTACCTTGGAGCCGTAGCTCAAAAAGAGGGGCATGACGTAAACGTAATTGACTGCCAAGCAGAAAGATTAACAAATGATACTTTCAGAGGAAGAATCAGCGAAGTAAACCCCGACGTCATCGGAGTAACTGCAACAACCTTACTCTACAAATCAGCAATGCAGCTAATCAGTATAGCCAAAGAAGTACACCCGAAAGCCGTAACAATACTTGGCGGAAGCCACGGAACCTTCTGGGATGAAAATGCTCTTAAAGAGTATCCAAGCCTGGACATCGTGGTTCGAAGAGAAGGCGAAATCACTTTTATAGAAGTGCTAAACAAACTCCAAAACAGCAGTTTAGCAGATATTTTGGGTATAACCTTTCGCAAAAAAGATGGCACAATAGTGCGCAACGAAGACCGCCCATTCATTGAAGACCTAGATGCATTGCCTTTCCCAGCACACGACCTTCTCCCACTTGAATCGCTAAAACGCATGGGCAAAATCCTTTTTCCACTAATCACCAGCCGCGGATGCGTTTATTGGTGTGATTTCTGCAGCACAGTACGCATGTTTGGTAGAGGATACCGCTGGAGAAGCTCCAAAAACGTCGTAGATGAAATGCAACTTGTTCATGATAAATATGGGATCGATCAAGTCACGTTTTATGATGATGCCTTCACAGTAAACCGTGATCGTGTACTGAAAATCTGCGAGGAACTTCACGCTCGAAAACTGAATATGACTTGGGATTGTGGAACACGAGTTGACATGGTTGACCGGGAACTGCTCGAAACCATGCATGATGCAGGATGCATAGCGGTTTGGCTAGGAGTAGAATCAGGTTCTGAAGCGATGCTGGGCAAAATGAACAAAAAAATAAAGCTTGACCAAACACGTCTAGCCTACAAAACAGCACAGGCCGTCGGATTAATGACGATTGCTAATGTAGTCCTTGGGTTCCCTGGCGAAACAGAACAAACGGCGAAAGAAACCATCCGCTTCGTCAAAGAACTAAATCCTGATGATGTCGGCTTCTACGTCGCAACACCATATCCTGGAACACCCATGTACGAACAAGTCAAAAACAATGGCTGGTTACGCATCACAGACTTTGATAAATATGACACTGCAGGGCCGACCTTCGAAACCCCCCAGTTAAGCATGGAAAAACTTGCAGAAATCCGCTATAAAGCGTATCAACAATTCTATCTTCGGCCGGGATACGTGTTTCATATGATGCGTAAAGGCGGAACATATGGCATATCAGCAGTAAAAACTTCAGGTGCTTATTTGCTCAGGGCTCTGCACGTGAAGCTCTCTTAACTTTCTTATTAGAGCAACTGCAGCGAAAACCAGCACCACAGCACTAAGCGAAACCGTAATTGAAGTAAAATTAATACCGATGGGCGAGAGCCCTAAGAATAAGCCTACAAGCCCATCTAAGCCGAAACTTAAAGCGACCGATAAAACTAATTGCTCGATGAATTCAAGCTTACTTTTGGCAATAAACAAAATGTTAATTAGACAATACCCTGGCAAAAAAGAGACGAAAACAAAAGCAAAAAAGTAACGAAAAAAAACAAGCAATGAATCGCTTGGAATAAGATAAGTTACAAGTAACGTTAAAACTGTGAAAACAAAGATAATTTCAAACCATTTAAGCGGTTTCAGCTTTTAACACTTCAAAAGACTAAAACAAGAAAAAATAAAGGAAGGAAGTTTACATGAAGGCCTTGTAGATTGGATGAGTTTCGTCTACTGGTCTTGTTCCAAGGTCGCCTGCGGCTGAAGCAATGTATGTGTCTGTTACTGCGACTGCTGGGAATACCCATTCTGCCTGTTCTGCTGGTCCGATCATTAGCCAGTTTGCGCCTGCTACTTGCATGATTGCGTTTGTTGCAGTTCTGCATCCGGGGCGGAATTCTTTGGCGAAGTTTGCTTTGACCCAACCCATGGTTGTGACAACGTTTCCGCTGCCTAAGCCTACTGGGTGACCATACTTCTCTTTCATGATGGGTATGGTTCTTACTGCAGTGCCCATGTCTGGAGCAAATGCGGGGATTGCTGTGTCAATCAGAGGTTTTGTGATTCCGGCTTTGTCAGCCAGAGCTAATGCTTCTTGAATGACTTTCATTTTGCCTTCAAGAGTTGTGTCTTTTGGATCGTCGGCAAGTACTATGGACATTTTGATTCCGCTTTCTTTGAGTTTTGCCAATTCTACATCGGTGACGCCTTTGTAAACAGAATTGTAGAGGCATCTGTCTGAAAGACCCATCTTCTTTGCCATATCAGCTGCTGCCATACGTGTCTTTGGGCTCATTGCATCGAGCATTAGTGGAGCATCGCTGTGTTTTGAAACGAAGTCAATGTATTTCTCAAATGCTAATTCAGTTGTTCCGACAATATCAAAAGCAAATTGTACGCCTGTAATGTCACTTTGAGTTTGCATTGTGTTGATTATTTTTTCTGCTTCGGCTGCATCAAAAATTCCTTTGTTTGCATCTTTAACCATTTTCTGGCCTAGCCAAAAGATGGAGCCAATCAGAAAAGTAGGTAGTTCTCCTGGTTGACCGCCGACTTTTGCTCTTCCAATAGTGTATACATTCTGTTTTGTATTGAATTTAAAGGACATTTTTCCACGTCTGATGGATTTATTTCTTGCCCATTGCTTTCTTCGCTAATTCTGGGGCCTCTTCCTTATTTTTACCAAAGAGTGCACCAAGTGCGTCAGCATCTTCTTTTTTGACTGCAGCGCCACCCATGATTATTGCGACTTTGTCTTTTAATCCAGCTGCTTTCAATAATTCGTCAAGTTTTGCAAGATTGTTTTTTGCAGGTACTGTGTTTACCGAAATTGCAATAATGTTTGCATTGTTTTCTTTTGCTTTGTCAACAAAGACTTGTGGAGCTACGCTTTTGCCAACGTCAATTGTCTTGAATCCTGCGCGTTTTAGCGATCTTCTGACTGCTTCTTTTGCAGTGTCATGCATGTCTGGTTCAATGTTTCCTATTACGATAACGCCTAATGGATTCTCTGGTTCTGGAGGCTCTTTTTCCATCATAGATTTAAGCCATGACATTTAAACACCTTTTTCCTTTTTAGTTACTCTGGGCTTTTTATACTCGAATTTCATATTTAAAGTTTGACTAATAATTTCAGCAATCGTAAATGTAAATAGAGAAGGGAGGGGTGCAAATGTTTAAAGCAACTAGAACGCATATTTTGCTACTTCTAATCTTTGTTTTTGCATTTGCGTACCGCATCATTCTGATGCTATGGTCATCTTATCCTCCTGGCGCCGATATTGGATTGCATAATAGCGTAATTAACTCAATTACACAATCAGGCAACACTAATTTTCTATGGAATAATTATCAGATGGGCGGCGGTTTATCATTAACTTTTCCAGGATACCACATTTTCGCTGCAGGAATAATCATGATGACTGGAATGCCTGACTATATAGCCCAAGCGGTGATTGCAGCCTTATTCTCGTCGCTAATTGTCCTCTGCGCCTACTTAATAACAAAAAGCGTATGGATAGAATCGGGAGCTTTAATCGTTGCCTTTCTGGTTGCCATCTCACGGCCCGACATTGAAATACTCCTCTGGGGAGGCTACCCAAACGTAATAACTTTGCTTATAATTCCTGCAATATTTTATTTGTATCTTCAAAAAGACCGATTCACATTAACTCCTTTTCTTGTTTCTACCTCTATTTTAGTAGGGTCAATATACTTAACACACTCTTTGAGTGCAGCCGTATTTGGAGCTACAATCATTTCAACAGTATTGATTGTAATGATCTCTCCAAAAACGTTCAACACATCAAGAAAACAGGTCTTCTATTGGCTACTTCCACTTTTTCTTGGCGCCGTTCTCGTCGTACCTTTTCTGGTAAAGGCTATTCCTGCATATTTGAGCGCTAACTCCTCATTCGTGGATATCTCCGCCATTAACTCAGCACTCTTATCGACAAGGGTTCTTCCGCTTACTTTAATATTGCCGCTTTTCGCCTGTACATTCTTATTTTTTTTCTTGTCAAAAGAATATCGAGGACGATTTCTTTCGCTTCCAGCTTTTTTGCTTTTCATGTGGCTGCTAGTTCCCACGATTCTGACTCAAGGCTTCCTATTTGGGCTATATGTAGATTATAATCGCTTCCTTTACTTCCTTGTTTTGCCTGTACTGATACTTATTGGCATGTTCATAGAACGCGGCTCCTCTTTCTTTGCATACATAATAGACAATTATCGTGTTTTAAACGAACAATTGCAGAAGCCAGCAAAGAAAGCATACAATAGGCTGGACAAGGTTTTAAGCAGCATAAACCGCAAGAAACTTTATGCAACCTTCGTAGTGGTTATAGTGCTCACGTGCCTTTTTGCCGTTCCGCTTTTCATAACTCCCTGGCAAGGAAATATAGACCAGAGTTTCTACCAAGTTATGGATAATCCAGGTTACCAAGCAATTCAATGGGCTAAGCAAAACACGCCAGCCAATGCAGTTTTTGTTTCTGACGCGCTTTACGGATGGTGGTTTGGCGGCTTTGCTCAAAGACCAACCTTAAGCGCTGTTGATCCTCAATATTTAACGCTTGCTCGTGAGTTCGAACCGGCGAAATTTGCTAAGAACATTCTTGATACAGACTACATGATTGACAATGGGTACATTCAGGTTAGAGAAGATGGTGGGTATATTGGTAGACATAACCCTATGTTTCTAGCTGATCTCAACTGGACCTACTTCCCATACTCTTTCTTCCAATTTAACGACAGCGAAATTACTCTGCTTTCTCAGAGTGGCGTTACCCAGCAATCTAATGACATTACCCAAATACCTGTAACAAGCATGCAACTCATTGGTGCCCAAACCGATAATCCATCAATTATTGTTAACAAAGCAAACGGCAACTTCAGCTACTCAGAAATATTAACGGTCACAAAAGGCGTCCAATTCGCAAATATGACAATAGTGCTTTCAAGCAACTCAGAGAACGTTTCACTAGACTGGCTTAATTTCGTTTTAAACTCGGAAGGTAAATTTTTGCAGCCAGATGCAAATTCGGTTGCAATGTTAGATACTGGCACGAAAGAGGTTGGTCAACTCGTTTTTGCTCAAAACCAGCCACAAGTTTCATCTTACAATTCGGCGTACCCATGTATTACACAATTATCCTATGATTTACAAGGCAAATCATCAGCCGAAATTCAAATTCTAGTTGGTATCTACCCTATTTCTGACAATGAGATAGGAAATCCAACAACCCTCAACCAAACACTGCTGGCTCATGAACAAAATCCACAAAAACAACAAGAAAATGCTCCCTCAATGGACACGTTTGATTACCAAGCATCCATGCAACAATACTCGGTTTCTTACCTTGTTAACAGGGATTTTGAACTAAATCCGAAATTTGCTAGCGACCCGAAATTTAGCCTTGTATTTATTAACAGTGAAATCGCCATCTTTAAGGTCAAAGGTAACGACAGTATCGGTGGGAGTTAGCTGCAATCTTGATGGGGAAATTGACAAAAGAGCGACAAATTGAAATCGCCTTTATCGCTGTTTTTTCAGTGCTAGTTATCTCAATATTCTACACCCTCATATCAATGAACGGTGTAGTCTTAGGAAACGACCCTGCCGTCCACTTGGAAAAAGCCCAAATCTTCCTGCAAACAGGAAAAATCCCTCTAAGCAACCTAGGCTGGACCCCTCCACTTTATGAAATTGTCCTTGCGATGTTCATTTCTTTCAGCGGTGCAACTGACATTGGGCAGCTAATTTTTTTAGTAAAAGCTTTAGCAGTAATAGTTGATTGGCTTCTGTTTCTTTCCGTTTATTTGATTGCAACAAGATTCTTTAATAAAAAAGTTGGTGCTGTAGCCGTTGTTTTGTTGTTGATGTGTTTTCCTATGTACGAGGTTAATGCGTTTGGCGGTTACACAACTGTTCTTGCAATAGCGTTCATGCTCTTAGTATTTCTTTACTCGACTTTAGCAGTTGAGAATATGGGTTACCTTGTTGTCGCTTTTCTTGCAGCTTTTGCTCTTGTTTTATCGCATCAACTTGCTGCATTCCTTGCCATCTTTATAATGCCTCCAATATTGCTTTATATGCTGATAAAATCTAAAGGTGCTAACCTTAAAGTTGTAATTGCTTTAATCTTGGGAGGCGGAATAGCCTTCATCTTGTATTATTTTAAAGCTATGATTGGTTATATCGGTCTTGTTATTGAGTATGTGTTTTTTGCGGTCAAAACCTACGCTTACCAGATTCCAGCGGTTAGTTTTAATTCTTTTATGGTTAATTTTGGATTCATATTTTTCTTTGCTTTAGGCGGCATTTTTATCTCTTACAATATTTTGAAAACACAAAAAAAGATGATATATTATTTGACATTAATTCTTGTTTTCTCCGTTCCTCTTTTTTTCGCTGAATCTTATCTTATTGGTTTCTTCATGCCGTTTCAATGGTTTATTTATTATTTGATTGTTCCAATGGCTATTTTCGCAGCTGTTTCCCTTGTCTTCGTTCAAGAAAAATTCATGGCTTACTATGCCAAAAACAAAACAAGTCTACATAAGAATTCTTTAAAGATAATTACTATTTCCCTTATCGTCTTGATGTGCTTGCTCCTTGTTTTTCGCTCAAACACAGTTTATGGAAAAATCATGGAAGCCAGCGTTTTTTACTCGTCAACTGATATAAAGGCGTTTGACGCGGGAGTTTGGCTAGGGCAAAATTATCCAAATAACTCGACGGTTGTTGTAACAAAAATTCCTGGTTTTTGGTTTTCAACTTTTTCTGGCGAGAACGTGATTGCTCAGACTGATCCCGTTGTGCAAAGAAACGAAATTGCCGAATCTGTTCTGAGTCTTTCTTATGAAATTCAGGATCCCCAAAACTTGATTAGGGCTTATGGAGCAAAGGGCGATATTGTAGATGAAAATTACGTTTCGGTAAATGATGTCTGGTATAGAGTTTCTTACTCCTCTATTGCTGGAGATTTTGTGACGTTTACTCAAAACGGCGCGAATTACACATTTGCTCTCGCAGATTTAAGCAAAGCTATATCTTTTGATGATCAAAGCTACCCCAAAAATTTGACCTTCACTTATTCCAATAACTATGTGGCCATAATGCAGTCAATGCTTGTGCAAAATTACAGTTATGCAACAGATGTATCTTGGGCAATAACGCCTTTGCAAAGCAACGTATCCAATGTGACTCTATATTTGACTACTAATTTTGATTTGCAATTTGACTTTGACAAAGTTCAGATACCTCAATTCATGGATTGGGTTAATCCATGGGATGTGTCTTCGAAAACTGTTGGCGGTCCCGTTGGAGCACAATGGGCGGTTGCCACATTTACAAACTCTAACTTAATGGATAATTACATAGGACTTTACGACGACAAAAATCAGCTTGCATACGCCTTTAACTTCACCGAGTTGCCTGACTGGGGAAATATCGGTGCCTTAGAAAACAAGCAAATAGATGCTGTAAGATTCCAATATCAATTCAATGAAATTAACGCCAACCAGACAGTCACAATGCAATATCAAGTTCTTGCACTTTCAAAGAATAATTTTCCTACTTTACAGCCAAACGAACTGAAAAGCCTCTTCGATAATAAACCTGGCGAATTTACAGTGTTAACGCGTGACTACAAAGATTATATCGCTGAAAATAACATCGGATTCATAGTTTACGACAAAAACCAACTTGACACTAAAATAGCTCGATGCAAATTTCTGCAACTAATCTATTCAAACGATCGATATGACATTTTCAAAGTTCTAAGCAGCTACAACCAAACGCAAACCTGAAACACAAAGAATTCTGGTTTTAGTTTGAAATGAATAAAAACTCAAGGAAAGAAAGATTATGTTTAATGCTTCTTCAATGCGTTTGCTTCTTTACGCATTGCTTCAACTGCTTTAGGGTCTTCTTGTAAGACTTTGGGTATGTAGTTGCATGCTGGATCTGACTCAAATAGGTCGCCGGTGTAGTATTCAGCTCGTGTTCGGCATCCGCCGCATATTTCCCTGTATTCGCAAACTCCGCATCTGCCCTTGATGTTGCTTTTGTCACGAAGTTTTAAGTGCAATTCGCTGTGTTGGAGTTCGTCCCATGCAGTGGATAAGTGTTTGTCTTTGACGTTGCCTATGCGGTAGCCTTCGTGGAAGCCGCAGCTTCGGTAGTCGCCGTTTTCGGTAATGCCGATGTAGTTGCCGCCGATGGTGCATCTTCCGAGATAACCTTCATGGTACCAGTCCCAGAAGTCTACTGGGTTTTTTTGGCGGACGATGCGTGCGTAAAAGGGTGCGTACACATTGACTTTTACTTTACCGTACAACTTGCGTTGAATGTCATAGATTTCGTTGAATGCTTCTTCATATTGCTCAGGTGTGGGCGCTAAATCAGGCATGTTGCTTCCTGCTCTGCCTACTGGGACAAGGTTGTGGTAGACAATCATTCGTGCTTTGTATTCTTCAGCAAGTGCTGCTGGATGTGCCATATGCTTAATGTTGTATTTAGTCATAGTTGTGACTAAGCAGTCTAATAACCCAACGCTTCCAAGTTTCTTCATCGCGTTTAACGCTTTGGCATAACTGCCTTTGCGTCTGATGATTTCGTTTGATTCTTCGTTTCCATCAATGCTGATGGCTGTGTGAACTTCGTATTTATGTAATTTTTCGAATCGTTCTTCATCCCATGCAAAACCGCTTGTGATGAGGCTAACCTTCATGCCATATTCTTTTTCAGCATAAGCGATAACATCAAAAACATCATTTCGAACAAGGGGTTCCCCACCGCTAATTCCGAACCATTCGGCGCCAAAATCATGAATTTCGTCAACCATTTTTTTGGCTTGTTTAGTACTAAGTTCTTGGTCTTTGGCGTATTCTTTGGTGTAACTGCAGTACATGCAATTACCAACACAATTTCTAGTACACCGCCAAACTACCATGTACAGTGGTGGTTTATTTGGAGCCATTAAATTTACCTGAGTGAAAGTAAATTCACCGTTGCGATATAAAACTTGCTCCTAGAAACTGATTTTGTGCTTTTGCCAAGATATAGGAAAACTTAGTTTCTTTTAACATCTTTATTTTTTCTAACTAGCTGTTTAGGCGGAATTATTCAGGCTTGCTACCTTTCTTATGCTTGTTTTGACGTATCCCTTCAACAGTGAAAACACTCAGTGCCAACCCAGTTATAAGCATCAATAACAGAAAGAAAACTTTAAACTCGTATGTTTCATGCGCAAAATGAATAAGCAAAACAAAAAGTTCAACAATTAAAATAACTAGGAAAACAAGGGAGTAACGCCACAACGCTGGAACTAAACGGTGACCAAGCCAGAAGTAGCCTCTTATTTGGGCTTTGTTTTTTGCTATGTATTCGCCATAATCGTCTTTTTGTAGATAATCAAGGTCTTCAAGTTTCTGCAAGTGCCTGTAAGCTACGCTGGGACTGCTTAAGTTTAAAGCTTTCATAACATCTCTAGGACCGATTGGTTTGCCCTTCTTTACAACGTATAAATATACGTTTAATGTGGTTCCTTCAAGTTCTTCGCTGTTGGCCTTTGTCATTTTTAATGATCACTTATGAATTGACTGTTTGGTAATTTACCCGTATTAGCTTTGCCCAAGCCACCACTTTTTCTAATATTCACAATTGAATTGAACAGGAAAATGTCCGCGAATCGATTTATCTTAAAATCGGATGTTTCTATATTTTCTATATTAAATATAGAACATCCCTTAGTATTTTGAGAAAGTCTTATTAAACCAACCAGCGCTAAAAATGAACGGAGAAATAATCAGGAGATAATGAAAGGAATGTCTAAACCAAAAGATTACTCATGGATGACTAAAGATAAACTAATGACTTACACCTTTGTTGCACTCTTAGTTCTTGCGATAATTTCTGCAATTTTATGGTCACAGGTAACTCCATATGATACCGTAACAGGCAAACCATTTATGAATCTAGGACTCACAGTTGCATTAGACTGTATCATTGCTGTTGCAATTGCTGTAGGTGTTGATGCGTTCCTCTACAAAATTGCCTCTGACAGCCCGTTGAACACCATGTCTGCTGCGGTCTTCGGCTTAATCGTTGCTCTTTCATATTCATTGGGTGTTCCTGCAATGGCATCGGTTGAAGAATCGATGTTGCCATTAGCGGCTCCACAATGTTTTGTTTATGTTGCATTGATATCTTTGATCGGTCTGGTATTATTCAAGAAACTTCAAGGCTTGGCCGGCAGAAAATTAGTTAACCCAGCTGCAATTGCGAAAATTCTGGTTCTATTACCCTTCTTGTATACTGTCTTAATTCCTAAAGACCACACAACCAACACTATTCCAGCGCTAACAACACACATCAATTACAGCGGTGCCGGTTCCTTTGGTGCTTGGATGCAATTGTGCTTCAGTAATCCTGGCCCAATAAAGAACGCACATCTACCACCTTATTCTGCGTCAGATGTTTTCCAGACATTGTTCTTGGACAAATTCCACGGCTGGACTGGCGGCGCTTCATCTCTTGCAGTCATTGTTGTGGGTATAGCCCTGTTTGTTATTGCTCGCAAATACATTAAATGGAGAATTACTGCTGCTTACTTAGGCATAACAATAGTAATGTCACTGCTAATGACTGCTGCCTACGGTGGGGACGTAGCACTAAGATTAATGTTTGAACTTTTAATTGGCAGCTCAATATTTCTAGCGTTCTTCATGGCAACCGATCCAGCATCAACACCTCTAACGTACACAGGACAAATAATATTCGGCGCAGGTTTAGCTATCATCACCGTATTGTTGCAGACTTATGCTAGCTTCTTCGGAGGCTCAATCGTCGCATTAGTAATAATGAACTTGACGTCGCCAGCACTTGACAAAATCGGCAGAATGAAAGCTACGACAGAATCTAAAGAACCTAAGCTACCTAAAGCCCAAGCATTTGCGCCTGAAAAAGTCAAAACATACCAATGCATGAGATGCGGAGCTTGTATGCGTGTCTGCTGCCACGGTCTTAGCCCGATACTGATTAAGCAAGCGTTTGACAAAATGGATTTCGACACGATGAGTAAGCTCCACGCGGATTACTGCACAGGATGCGGTCATTGTACTTTCGTTTGCCCAGCAAGAATTGACCTCAGAAACTCCGTACTTCGATCAAAAGCAATGCTTAGACAACAAGAATAAAACTTCATTTCCTCAACCTTTTCTTTTATTTTTCTTATTAAAACTCGATAAATGATATTTGACAAATCTTGTTGTTATGTAAAATATTTTAATGCCGCAACACTATGAATCAACCTTTCAAGCATTAAGCTTATTAACATGCCGCAATGTAAATAATTCAAGGGATAAAAATTGGAAACACAAAAATTTAAACTGGCTGACATATTCAACGGTGTAGTTATACCAATCATTCTGGTTCTCTTGATTTTCTTCTTGGCAATCTACGTGAACGTAAGCGGAACACATCATATTCTCGGCGCAAACAATACCATTGCTGTCATTCTAACATCTGGCTTTGCTCAAATGATTATTCTCGGCATCCCACTGGTTTTGGGCTTATTGTGGAATAAATGGGCAGGCGGAGCAGCAGGCTTTATCATGGGCGGCCTTTACTATGTGGCTAGCGCAGGGCTTTACAACGGATACTATGCAGGTTCGAACCCACCATACAACTTTTTTGGCGACATGAGCATGCTAGGATACCTAGTTAACGCTATCGTTATAGGTTACATGGCTGGCGCATTGAACAGCGGATCAACGAATTTCAAACGAATGCTAGGAGCAGGCATGACTGCAGCGGTGATAACTGCAACAATCCAAGCTTATCTTAACTATACTGTTTCACTTGCCCCGGCGCAGTCGATGAATCATGGCCTTTGGGCGAACACATCGTTAGGATTTGCTGGAGTCTATGGATTCGTGTTACAATTCATTCCGAGCATTGCTTTGGGAGTAATAGTTCCTATTCTTGCTAAAGTGATGACCTGGTATGGAATTCAGCCGATGAAGCACTAAAAAACTCCCTATTTCCTTTTCTTTTTTAATCCTAAGTCTTTCTGAAAAAGTATTGTTAAGTTTAATTATGATATATAAAGAAATGATTGACGCCATGTGCAAGTTTCAAAATCAAAAAATTAGGATTGGTTGGGCGCGAATTCCCAAGCGATATTGCCTTTCCAAATCTCACCTAATTTAGTTAATCTTATTTCCTTGTCGTCAGTTTCAATTAATCCTTTGTCTTTTAGTTTTTGCAGTTGCTTTGGAAAAACTTTTTCTGGTGAAGTGCCAAATTTCTGCATGAACTCTTTTTTACTGACTGGTAACCGTAAGTACAGCCTGGTCATTGTTCGTCTCATCATATCTTCGTCTGTAGATTCCGAAAGCTTACTTATAGGCAGTTTTCCAGTCTTTACTGTTGCCATGTAATCGTTAATGTTTTCAAGGTTAGAATATGAAAATCGCTGTAGGTAACCCATGAAGCATCCAGCGCCAGTTGTTAAAATTCCTCCCCATGGCCAGCCGTTAAGGCAGTTTTCTCTCATGTGCCATTCCACTCGGCTATAGCGATCGTGACCTACTGCCTTGTAGCCAGCAGCAGTTAACATTTTGTAAGCCGTTAAATACATCTGCTTCTCATAGTCCGCATCTCCAGTCGGCGGAGAAACTCCTGTCTTAATCATTTTCTCAAGCATCGTGCCAGGATCCACATGCAGCGAATAAGCGTCAATCTCCACGTCAAGTTCAATCGCTTTCTTTAGCGTGCTAATCCAGCTTTCCATTGTCTGACCAGGGAGATTATACATAAGATCCACACAAACACACAAATTCAGTTTCCTTGCGTGTTTAATGGCTTTTTCAACGTCCTCGGCGCTGTCTGGTAAACAAAGATTTTTCCTTAGCTTGTCATCAAATGTTTGTGCGCCCATGTCCATTTGATAAACTCCGTATTCTGCTAGTTTATTAATTTTTTTAAGAGCTAATGTTTTTGAGGAACCAGTTACTTTGATGAAGTATTCCTTGTTTATGTTGAAGTTTGCCTTGCAGAAGTCTATGAGATCAATCATCTGCTCAGCCTCTAGCACGCTAGGGGTTCCGCCACCTAAGACTATTTCGTCAAATGTGCTTGTCTTAACATATTTGGTTTTGGCGTACATTCCAAGCTCTTTCTTCAGCAATTCAAGATAGGGTTCTATCTTCACCTTGCTTGTGGCAGTAGTGGGGAAATAGCAAAAGGCACATTTTGAATCGCAAACAGAAATCCATGGTTGAAGCTCCATCAATCTTCCTGACGTATTTTCTGTATTCAGGAATTCCATGAATGCTTCGTAAGTTTGAGGTTTAATGTCTGGGTAATCTCGATAAGTGTATGGTGGCCAATTTTCGCGTGTATCGTAAGCTTCTGAGTTTCCTTTTTCAAGCTTAGAGCTTTTTTCCATCCAGAGTCCCCTTAAATGCCATTTTAAAACGGTTTGATACCATAATAAAGATTACTCATTAATTCTAGTTACCTTGTATGATGACCAAATAGCAGAATTCAAACAATATTTAATTTGATCTTATAGAAAATGAGAAAAATAGTACGAACAAACAGAGAAAAATTACCCCTCAAAAATTTAGAAATAATTTAGAATTATATTGGTAATTCCTGCCATAATTATAAGCGCGTGTGCATTGTTCTGTCTCCTAAGAATAAAAAAATCGAGAAGACCCAGTAAACCCAGCTGAGAAACAATTTTTTCCAATTTTAGAGTATTCAAGTTATTTTAATGTCATTCACAAAATTGATTAGCGACTTATTGTAAGGACACAATAGGGAAATGGCGGCAAAGGCTAAGACACACACCTATTCACCACAACGGAGAAGACTATTTGCCAGTAGAACGCGGATGCAAGTCCTATAAATTCGAAAGTGCCTTTGAACTATAACTGCATGTTTACGGAGTGTGAAGTAACCTGTTGCAGTTGATTCTTGAGCTTTCAGCTAGATAAAGGGGCTAATTCATCCAAATTGTAATCTTATTTTACAAAAGAGAAATCAGCCAAACATAGTAAACTCTTTTTTCTAAGAAGTAGAGATTCAAAGGCTATGTAAAGTATTTGAACCCTAAATAATGCTTACTCGTCAGAGCATCACTTAGGGAACTTGCAAAACACTTGCTTTCTCCCACATATATTCAAAATAATTTATCGCCAATGTCCTAAGGCTTGCATTGTCAGTCCATAAATCTGCATACTTATGATAGGCGTCAGGCACCACTATATTTACCCTTTTTCGGTCATACATTGCCAATTGAACAGGTGGCTTTTCTGGGAGTTCCCTTATTTCAAACAACCGACTTCTTTGAAGTTGCTTTATAGCATTTAGGATTTCCCTGTCCTTCCGAAGCTTCTCTGTAACAATTCGAAGCTGGACTCCTTGTTTAAATTTTTCCAAGAAAAATCCTTTATTCCTTAATATTCCCCTTTCATTATCTAAAGTTGGTCCGATTGCCTCTATGCTAATTTGTGCGTTTGCACATTCTTTATCATATTTATTGAAAGCGATTTCTTTTTCGGAAGCATAGACAAAATGACTTGTTTCTTCAAGTGTCTTATTTCTTTTAATAGAAGCATAGTTTTCCAGAAATAATTTAGTCTCTTGATCTAGATCTGAAAGCTCAGTCGCTTTTTTTGCTCGCAGAATTTTTAGGGAGGTTTCGATCGGGGTCGCCTGATATTTGGTTGGTGAGCCAACAATTTTTTCCACGAGCCCTAGGTCCACCATAATCGGCATTTCACGATATATCTGCTGACGTGTAATATTGCTGGCTTGTGCGATGGTAGCGCTTGATCCACTCATCATTTTTAAGAGAGTATAGTATATTTTTGCTTGAACTTTACTTAGACCTAATCTGATTAGTATTTGATCCTCTTTTTCCAAGAAACAAGCGCTATCAGCCAATGTCCTTCTCCTTGCTTGTTACTTATGCAACGAACTCTTTCTTATTTTTTTCCATAGAACTCGGAATTGTCATGTTTTTTTGTGTTTACAAGGAATTAAACGGTCAATGCTGCATAAAACGAACATCATAAAAGGAGAATAATAAATGAAAATAAATAAAACCTATAAGACATCAATATTTACTCTGACAATCGCAATCCTCACAATCATGCTATGCGCTCCAATACTTCTACCAACAGCTAGCTCACATACACCACCAATTAACATACCAACCTATGCTTTTTGCAGCGTTTCACCCAACCCAATAGGTGTCGGTCAATATGTTAACGTCAACTTCTGGATTAATCAGCCACCACCGACAGCCAGCGCAGCAGCTGGTGACAGATACCACAATATGACAGTCGTTGTCACACACCCTGACGGAACAAAAGAAACCCTTGGTCCATTTTCATCTGACGCTACAGGGGGATCACACACTACATATACACCAACTGCCATCGGCAACTATTCATTCCAAATGTTATTCGGTGGACAAACATTGGCAGGTGAAAACGGCGCAAACCCAACAAATGCATACATTGGTGACTACTTCGAGCCAAGCAGCAGCAACGTTTTCCAACTGACCGTACAGCAAGATCCTATATCTTACGCCTCACAAACGCCTCTTCCAACAGAGTACTGGACAAGGCCAATTTACGCTGAAAACAATAACTGGTATTCAATAGGCGGTAGCTGGCTTGGTCTAGGGGTTTCTACATTCGCAAGTTCTGGCATGTACGACGCATCTGGCAACTATAATCCATATACCACTGCCCCAAATAGCGCGCACATTCTCTGGACAAAACCCGTAGCCTTCGGTGGAACGATTGGCGGCTCTTACGGTAATGGTTCTGAACAAAGCAATTACTATTCAACCTCCCAGTATGAACCCAAATTTGCACCAATCATAATGAACGGAATACTATACTACACCAACTATCCAGGTTCAGGCACCAACCCCGCTGGGTGGACAGCAGTAAACCTAAAAACCGGCGAAGTAATTTGGACAAAAAACACTACTGAGATTCTAAGATGCGGTCAAATACTCTATTATGATACACCTAATCAATACGGAGCCCTCGCATACCTGTGGAGTATTCCATATAGTCCATTCAGTATAGTCGGTCCTTATGGCACACTTTCGATGTGGGATGCAATGACAGGCAACTACATTCTGCAAGTCACAGGCGTACCCGTGACCCCAATTTATACGGCCATGACACAAGATGCCAACGGAAACCTGATCGTTTACTATGTAGACTCGGCAAGTAACACATTGAACATGTGGAACTCAACAAGATGCATTAACCTCGGAGGTACACCATTTACTATATTCACAGCGTTCCCTGATGCAAATAGCTGGGCATGGAGACCGGGAAATGACGTATCCGTTAACTTTTCCTATGGTATTCAATGGACGAAGCCATTAGCAACCAACATTAGCGGCGTTCCAATCGACGGTTCTCTTTCAATCAAGGCGACAAGCAGTGATACACTACTCTTAGTAGAAAACGATGGTACTAGCGCATCGGCTAGCGCATCTGGCTATCAAACGGGATATCAAATCGAAGCAGGCTACAGTGCAATTGACGGTTCACAGCTATGGATAGAAAACAGAACCTATGCACCCTACTCACTACTAAACGCTGACCCTCAACCATGGATAGGAACAGGCAGTGGTGTCTATACAATGGTTGTACTATCAACACAAACCGTATATGCTTATAGCTTAACAACCGGAAAACAACTTTGGACACACACACTTCCGAATGCAAGTCCCTTTAGTTCTCTAGGCGTAAACGCTGTTGTAGCAAACGGTACAATCTATCTATATTGTTACGGTGGAGACGTGTATGCATACGACCTACAATCAGGTAACCTAAACTGGCAATACCACACACCAAGCGGCGGATATGAATCACCATATGGTTCAGAATCTATCTGGACTTTCACAGTGGGAACAGTTGCTGACGGCAAACTCTTTGTTCCTGAAGGACACATGTACAGTCCACCATTATTCCACAACGCACAACAACTATGCCTAAACATTACAGATGGCAGCGTAATATGGAGCATTGACGCATTTGACACCACTAGTGCACCAGCAATCTCAGACGGAGTTATGACCACACTAAACGCTTATGACAACCAAATCTATGCATACGGCATGGGTCCAACCAAAACAACTGTTAATGCACCCAACATTGGCGTGACAACAGACACTCCAATAACAATAACTGGCACTGTAACTGACATCTCTGCAGGCGTCTCACAGGAAGCAGTGGCAGCAAACTTCCCCAATGGTTTGCCAGCAGTATCTGACACAAGCATGACTCAATTTATGGAATCAGTCTATATGCAGCAAGTAATGCCACACAACATAACTGGAGTACCAGTTACACTATCCGTTACAGACTCTAACGGTAACTACAGAGATATCGGAACCACAACCAGCAATGCGTACGGCACCTACAGTCTAACTTGGACACCAGACATCCCCGGCAACTACACGCTTACCGCAACCTTTGCAGGCTCTCAATCCTACTATTCATCGTCAGCAGCGACAGCATTCTACGCAAGCAGCCCACCAGCAACACAAGCGCCCACAGCAGCACCAATTGGCAACGTAGCTACGCAAAGCACACTTGAATACATTGGTATTGCAATCATAATCGTGATAGTCATAATTGGCGCAGTTCTCGCAATTCTTGTCACAAGGAAACACCCATAAACCAAAAATGCACATCAAAAATCTTTTCCCTTTTTATTTTTTTGAAGTTAATGGAGTATAGATAGGGGCTGAGTAGGCTTTGGCTAAAATTCACGATACACGTCATAGTTTCGTGAGGGAAATTTTGCATTTTTCTTTTTCTCCTAAAAGAAATTTTCTTCCTATATTCTGTGCCTGAGCCTCAGCAAACCCTACAATATCCTAAGTCAGATCAACATTTTACGCTTAAGTTACGTTAATGAGTACTAACACATTAAAGATTACTTTAAAAAGATAGGTAAGTCAAAAAATTGGAGTTTATCACTTTTATGCCTGAACGTTTTTTCAAAGAACAATTATTTTCCAGTAACTGACACTTGTGTAGTCTTTTTTGAGGATCTGGTCATAGTTTCATAAATTAACCTGCCTGATCAAAACCCCGTAAAATTTAGGTCTAAAGGAAAAATGCGATCACAAAAAGTAAACTAGCAGTTAGTCCTCAAACGGCCAGGTTACCAACCGCTCGTTTATAACTTCAGGATTGATGATCCGATTGCGCTTTTATCATTTCAGAAGCGTTATGGCCGACTACATCCTTGCCATGACTCGCCAGAGGTTGTAGTTCACTGCTGTTCTCGCCATTATCTTGCTGTACATGTTGCCTTTAACGTATCCTTTCATGGCTTGGCGCATAATGTACTTTGGACCATAGAATTTATTGTAAAAGGTTTTCCTCATTTCTGCTATTTCTTTCGCGGGCAAAAGCGGATCTTCAAAGATTGGATTCATCGTATTGTACAGTTTCCAGTCCTCTGACATTTTCCACCCATTACTTTCAACTAAAGCTCGAAGCTCGGTTCCTAAGTAAGGTGTAGCATGACATAACCATACATCGTCGGGTTCTACTTGACGGACAAACTCAAGGCTTTCACGCAGCGTTTCCTTTGTTTCTCCAGGGTACCCTAAGATGACAGAGACTGTAACAAAGATGCCTGCTTCTTTCGCCCATTTAATCGCATTTTCGCATTGTTCGGTGGTAACTTTCTTTTTTAGTGAATCGCGGATTCTTTGGCAACCAGACTCCACTCCAAAACAGATTTCGTCACATCCAGCTTCAGCCATCTTTGCCAGAACTTCTTTTGTAACTACGTCCGCTCTGCTACTGCAGCCCCATGGTAATTTCAATTTTCTCTCAATCATTCCGTCGCAGATTTCCATTGCTCTTTTCTTATCAAACGTTAAAGTGTCATCTTGGAACGCGATCCCTTCAGCATCGTACTCATTCTTTAGCCATTCTAGTTCATCTAGAACGTTTTTTGAACTTCTTGCTCTGTATTTTGCTCCGAACATTTGAGATGCCACGCAAAAAGAGCACTGAAATGGGCATCCTCTGCTTGAGATTATTGGAAGAAGCTTCATTCCTGTAATTCGATACCGCTTCATTTGTATGAACTTGTACGCTGGAAGGGGTAATGCATCTAAGTTTTGGATAAAAGGCCTATCTTGTGACCGTATGACTTGATTGTCTTTTCGAAAGATTATGCCTTTAATGTTGTCGATTTTCTGCATTTCAGGCGACTGTATAGCCAACTCCAAGAGCGTTTCTTCTCCTTCGCCCCTGACAATAATATCCACATCTTTCTCGTCAGAAATGATTTGTTTGTCTGCGAAGGTTGCGTGAGGGCCTCCCATTACAACTTTGGCATCAGGGCAAACTTGTTTAGCAACATTTGCAGATTTTAAGGCTGACTCTATTATAGGAGTCATTGCACCGATTCCGACTATCGTTGGCTGAAAGGAATCCAGTTCAGCTTTAAGCTTTTCATGGTCCATTTC
This sequence comes from Candidatus Bathyarchaeota archaeon, assembly GCA_963833575.1. Lineage (GTDB taxonomy): Archaea > Thermoproteota > Bathyarchaeia > Bathyarchaeales > Bathycorpusculaceae > Bathycorpusculum. Next base: position 1,040,363 of record CAWHXY010000004.1, read on the forward strand.
GCATACTGGGCAATCGAAGATTTTTACTTCGATATTGTTTTGATCTAGGACAGCCGCCATGTAGGCTAATCCAAGTGGAGGAAAAAGTGGGTGATGTCCAGTTTTTTGTAGAAGTGGTGTATTAACTAGTGCAATCTTAGATTTGGTTGTAGTCATTAGGCATACACATGTGATTTACTAGTAATTCTGAGGTATTATAGACCTTAGACAATATTGTTTGGGAATTTTAAGTTTATGCTAAACAAGCATTTTCTCATAAAATTTTGATAACAGGTGAATTTTGCAATTAGAAATCATTAGAAATTAGTTGAATTTTCTCGGACATTGTTCGATCTCTGATCCAGAGATACAAATCACAAAGGGTAAGCTTCGAAAATTAAGACCCAAATGCGTAGAATATGTGGTTGTATGAACCAATGTAAACTCTGTCGTTTGAAATAGCGGGTGAAGAAACAACCATTCCTCCTGTTGCATAACTCCAAACACACGTGCCACTCATAGAATTAAAAGCATAAACTTTGCCGTCATTAGAACCCACATAGACTAATCCATTAGCTATGGCAGGCGAAGAAACCACTTCTCCTCCGACTGTGTAGTTCCACAAAACGTCGCCGTCAGATGCACGTAGAGCATAAAGATTGTTATCTCCTGAACCTACGTAGACTACGCCATTAGCTGTGGCAGGAGACGAAGAAACCTCACCGCCTGTCAAATAACTCCAGACAAGCTTTCCGGTGAAAGCGTTTAACGCGTAAATTCTATGGTCATATGAACCTACAAAGACTGTAAGGTTTGCAATTGCAGGAGAAGAAATTACATAACCGTTTGTACTGTACTTCCAGATTAACGCTCCATTAGATGCATTTAACGAATAAACGTTATTATCGATTGACCCGACGTAGACTCTGCCATCAAATACGGTAGGCGAAGAAACAATTATTTGGCCACCGGTCGAATAGTCCCACTCGAAAGCACCTGTGGTTGCATTCAACGCGTAAATTTTGTCGTCCTCTGAACCTATGTAGATTATGCCGTTGCTTATTGCAGGGGAGCTGATAACTGGACCAGCCGTTTTGTAACTCCATACGCCGGTACCTGTTGTTGCATTAAGAGCGTAAACTTTATCGTCATATGAGCCAAAGTAAACTATGCCATCAGCAACCGCTGGAGAAGAAAACATAACCATGTTTCCGGTAGTAAAGCTCCAAACAACATTATTATGGAGCTCCAAATTATAGCCAACCATTCCCGTGGAAGCATTCAAAGCGTACACTTTACCATCATGCGAACCAACATACACTAATCCACCCTCTATGGTCGGCGACGAATCAATCTCGCCACCAGTTGCAAAACTCCAAATATAATTTCCATCTGCGACGTTTAGCGCATAAAGTTTGCCATCCCATGAACCTAAGTAAACCACGCTTTTAGTTACTGCAGGACTAGAAATGACCATATCATTAGTCGTGAAGTTCCACAATAATTCTCCATTTAATGCATTCACCTTGTAGATTTTGTTATCCTCCGACCCAAAGTAGACTGCGTTGCCGGCGATTGTTGGCGAGGATGCAACAATACCGTTTGTTGTGAAATTCCAAGTTTCTTTCCCATTTGATGCATTAAGAGCATAAACTCTGTTATCTGATGATCCAATATAGATTAACCCATTTGTAATACATGGGGATGAAAAGACAGGTCCTCCAGTAGTGTAGTTCCACATTGATTTTCCATTAAGAGCATCTAAAGCATAGACAGTTCCATCTACCGAGCCCACGTACACTCTGCTATTAGTGCAGACGGGTGAAGAGACTACTTGGTTGTCTGTTAAAAAGCTCCAAACATAGGCGCCGATAGAAGCGTTTAGCGCGTAAATTTTGTGGTCTTCTGAGCCTATGTAAACAATCCCGTTGCTTACATCAGGAGAAGACATCATGATTTTGTAACCTGTTTCAAAACTCCAAATAAACGCTCCTGTTGTAGCGTTCACCGCATAAATATTATTGTCTTCAGACCCAAAGTAAACTATTCCATTCGCAACAGCTGGGTCACAATCAACATAATATCCTGTTGTATAATTCCACAGTTTGTTGCCATTGGTTGCGTTAAAAGCGTAAAGGTTGTGATCCTCTGAACCCACGTAGAGAATACCGTCTACTACTGCGGGACGAGATATCACTACGGCGCCTGTTGATGAATCCCATATGAGGGCACCATCTGAAGCATTAAAAGCGTAAATTTTGTGGTCATAAGATCCCACGTAAACAACATTATCAACGACCGTAGGCGAGTCAACTTGGCCGCCGGTGTTAAATTTCCACAGTGTCTGGTTTGTTTGCGGAGTTTGAGTATTCGAGTAGCCCGAATGTGTAAGATCTTTATGGAACATGGGCCATGAATCTAAGATAGGTTGGTTTTGTTGAAGAGAAAAGATTATTGCAATACTTGAAACCAAAAATATCGCTACTATAATGAGACTTGCAATAGCTATTTTCTTCATTTTTTCTCTAATTTATTTTCTACTCTTATAAGCTTATGACATTTTGTCTCCAATAAATTGAAGAAAATATGGGCTATTTCTCGCGGAGACTTTCAGGAATATAGGCGCATGCAGGATCGGATTCATAAATGTCTCCTGTGTAGGCGTAAGCTCTATTTCTGCAGCCTCCGCAGAGTTCTCGATATTCGCACACTCCACACTTGCCTTTCAAGACATTTCTGTCTTGGAAACTCTTGTAGTATTTTGATGCTTGGATTTCTTTCCACGCTGTTGTGAGGCTTTTTTCTCTAATGTTTCCCAACATCATTGGCTCTGAAGGTCTGAGATCTGTGTAGAAGCACGGTATTAAATCGCCGTTTTCGGTTACGCTTAGATATCCACCGAAGGCAAAGTAGGTGCATTTTCCATGAAACTTATGCTCGTACCAATCGTCAAAATTAGACGGATTCCTTTGTTTTACAACACGGACAAAATGTGGACAATGCACATGGATTTCGAATTTACCTTCGTATTTTTGTGTCAAATCCCATATATGATTAAGAGTCCACTCATATTCCTCAGGAGTTGGCGTAAGCTCACTTGTTTCAGCCATTTCTTTTGCTCGTCCGCTCGGCACAAGATGATTATACCAAACAAAGTTAGCGTGATATTTTTCGGCTAATTCTGCCACATGATCCAAATGTTTGTAGTTTATTTTTGTGATTGCGCATGCTAAACCATTAAGGATTTTACCGTTTGATAATTTTTCAATGGCTGCGATTGCCTTATGGTACGATCCTTTTCCTCTTAATTGGTCGTTAATTTCTTCCGGTCCATCTATACTGACGGATGTCCAAACTTGATTTTTGACTAAGTTATCGTAAATTTTTCCATCTACAAAGCACCCGTTGGTTAGTAAGCATACGTTGAGGCCAAGATTTTTTGCGTAAGTAACAATTTCAAAAATATCCTCACGCATTAGAGGTTCTCCGCCTTTTAAGCCGAACCATCTGACGCCAAAACTGTGAACTTCATCGACAAGATGCAACGCCTCTTTCGTGGTCATTTCTCTTGGCGAACGTTTACCTGTTGCATCAACATTGCAATATCTACAGCGAGCATTACAGGCTCCTGTTGCCCTCCAAGAAGTCATAAGTAAAGGACCCTTATTCGTCAAGTCAAAATCCACCCTCAAAGTCTCTTCGCTGATTCATTATTTATGTTAACGTTTCCTTTCACACTAAAAAAGATTATGCGCTGCCTCTCTTAGTATCACTTTTTGATTCATCAGCAAACTTTGTTACCTATTTTATGAAAAAATAAAAAAGGGTCAAGTTCCGTAAGGTTTATAGTGAAACCAACTATCATAAAGTCAATGGTGGCAACTCGTTAAACTCTTAAATGAAAATTTGCACTTCATGATACACAAAAAAGGGTTCGCTATAGGCATTCTTATTGTACTTCTTTTTTCAGTTTTCGTTTCAATTTCAAGCCTCAGTTTAGGTGCAAACGCCCCGACAAACGACAGCTCAACTTCAGCCAATGTAAACCAATACGAGTGGCCCCAATTCCAAGGTAATGAGTCATTTACCCGTTTCTCGGCAGGACCAGCTCCTAACACATCAAACATACTTTGGAAAGCTAACATAACTGGCATACAACCTTACATTACAGCCTTTGACGGGATGATCTTCGTGGGCACCAACACTTCTATGGTTGCAGTTGACCAAACAGGGGACATTGTTTGGAACACTGAAATTCCCCTCAATAAAACGTGGCCAATAGCCTATGAAATCGACTCTAGCCACCTAGTTGTTGAAGGAAGCTGCCTTGACCCACTCACTGGCAAAATACTATGGACAAACACGGCCTTCTCCACTGACACAGGAATCTTCAACTCACCCGTCTACAGCCCAGAACAAAAAATGTTTTACGTGAAAGTTAACTCGTACATTCAAGCTTGGGATTTTTCTAACCCGTCTATCCCGACAACTTTAGCTTGGCAAACTTACATTCCAGGCGGCGGCATAACGGGTATTGGAACCTGCTACGGTGACGGCTTAGTGTTTACTGGTTCTTTTGAAAACCAGCAGTTAGCACTCAATGCCACGACAGGAGCAATCGTATGGGATACCCTGACTAAAGGGCCGATGATTTTTAACGGCGCCTACTCCAACGGAAGATATTTCAGGGGTGGAACAGACGATAACACGCTCTACTGTTTCAATGCAGCAAATGGTAAAATCCTGTGGACTTACACTTCGCCCAATGACCAGATCGGGTACTTCACAACAGGTCCAGCAGTAGCATACGGCAACGTTTATGAAATGAACAAAGACGGATACCTTTACGCTGTTAACGCACAGACTGGCAATCTAGTCTGGAAGTACAAGGGTCCAGATTCTGAACTTATATGGCCGGGGATGCCGACAGTTGCCGACGGCAAAATCTACGTAACCATAGGCGAAAGGGAAGAGTACAATGGCCCATCCCAAACTTCAGAATTCGCGTGTCTAAACGCTTACAATGGACAGTTGATTTGGTCTCTTCCGATAGAAGCATTGCCTCCGCGGGAATCCGCTATTGTTGCTTATGGTACTCTATACATTATTCCAGGCAGCGTGTCAACGGCAGTGGATACAACCTCAGGAACAGAGTACTCAACTGATAGTCAACTGTGGGCAATAGGCGACAAATCTAAATCGGTACCTTTTCCTAGTCCAACTCCAACCGCTATTACTCCAACAGCAATACCTACGGTACAGCCGTCAGTAACTCTTATTCCATCTTCAACCGCTAGTGATTGGGCTATGTGGCGGGCTGACCCAACGCACTCCTCAACCGCTACAGTGGGTCCATCTAATCTCACTTTGGCTTGGAAATATACGACGAAAGGATCTGTAATATCTTCACCAAGCATCGTAAACAACATCGTCTACGCAGGTTCACAAGACAAAAACATCTACGCCATTAATGCACAAAATGGCAACCTTATCTGGAAATACTCAACCGGCGGCCCCATTGTTTCTTCGCCAGCCATTGGTGACGGCAAAGTTTACATTGCAAGTGAAGACGGATATGTTTACTGCCTCGACTCCAACAAGGGCACTTTTGAGTGGCAAACCTTCGTTGATAGCAATTTGACTTTTACGTTTGGTGACTTAGTGCTTAAGTCTTCACCTGTAATATCCAACGGCATGGTTTACATTGGGTCGCTCGATGGCAACCTGTACGCTATTAACGAAAACAATGGTGACATAGCCTGGAAATTCCAATCGGGAGGTCCAATAGAATCTTCCCCAGCGTTTGCAGACGGCGCAGTCTATTTCACTTCCCAAGAGCTAGCTTCAGGCATGCTCTACAAACTAGACGCTAATACTGGAAACGTGATTTGGAATCTAACGCTTCCTTACCAATATTCATTCGTAGGCGGTACCGAAATGCTCGGTTCTCCTTCAGTTGCGGCAGGTATGGTGTTTGCGTCTTCCGACTGGGGCGCTTACTATGCAGTAAACTCTTCAACAGGGCATGTAATTTGGCCTTTTATTGACCCTGTCGCTATAGAATTCATAGTTTCCTCGCCAATCTATTCGAACGGTGACCTCTTCATTATTGATAAGTTCAATATAGACTGCCTCAACGCCGCCACTGGCAAGAGCCTTTGGAGTGCATACACAGGAGACGAGCTATATGTTTCGCCCTCGTATGCTGATGGAAAAATATATGTTACAACTAGTCAACGCCACATATTCGTTTTGGACACGACTAATAACGGTGTAACCATCGCAAATGCAACCATGCCTTCGAGCAGTTGGTCTTCACCAAGCATAGCTAACGGAAAATTATACATCGGATGCAACGACTGGAACATTTATTGCTTTTCTGAATACGTCAGCAAACAAGCTTCAACTGCTTCTCCACAAAACACCGTTACCTTGGGGCATGACTTGGTAATAGTGGTTGCCATAATAGCTGCCGTTGCTGTAGCCACACTTTTTGCCTACGGCTATACAAACCGGAAAAAAGACTGAAAACCCGCTACTGCCAAAACAGTAATCGGTTAAACGGGACCTTGCGGTTGCTTTTTTCTCTAATCTACAATTAATTCCGCCCTTTGTTGGGCTTAGTCTTGCTGGTCTTTGCTTGGTGTGCTGTGACCGCCTGGGCTCTTCTTTACAGGCCTGATTTTGCCTAATTGCCTAAAAGCCCATCTCGTACTCCTGTATTTCCAAACAAGATGGTTTAATGCCATACGAGCCATAATTTGACTATGGAAGTCTCCTCGCCTTCTCATCTTAAGGTAATACGTCGGAGTGAACATGTTGTCATAGACAGCTTTTTTGGTTGCTTCAAGCTTTGGAAGCGGTAACAGTTTGTTCTCGAAAACCTGCATCTGTTCATGGTAACGGTTCCAATCTTCGCTCATAGGCAAACCCAATTTCCGAACGTAGTCTGCAAGCTCAGTGCCTGGATATGGAACGGCTTCACACATGTAAACGTAGTCAGGTTTGGTTTTGCGGACAAAGTCTACGGTTTGCTGTAGCATCTCCGGCGTTTCGCCTGGATAACCTATAACTAATGAAATTGCAACAAGAATGCCTGAATCTTTCACCATTTTTATGGCTTTGGCGTTTTGCTTAACTGTAGTGCCTTTGCGCATTGTGTTTAGCATCTGTTGGCTGCCTGACTCAATACCGAAGTGGATGAGCTGGCAGTTTGTACTCCTAAGCTTAGTTAATAACTCTACGGATATTCTGTCTACTCTTGTTCGGCAATCCCAAGGAAGCAAAAACTTTCTCGCCTGCATCTCGTTACATATAGCTATTGCTCTGTTTATGTCGTGAGTGAATGTATCATCATAGAATGCAAATGCTTCCGCCCCAAAAGTGTCCCTTAACCATTCGAGTTCATCAACAACCTTGCCTGGGCTTCTTGCCCTAAAGCCGCTGCCGCACATTTTAGACGCAAGACAGAAGGCACAGTTGAAGGGGCATCCCCTGCTAGTTATTATGGGCATGTAGTTTTTGCTGTTAATTTTGTACCTTGTCATGTCAAAGTGGTGGTGAGCTGGGCGAGGAAGCAAATCGATGTCTTGTATGAATGGTCGGTCGGCAGTAGCCACCATTTTACCGTTTTTCTTGAAAGTTATACCTAAAACATCATTTAAGTCCTCGAGCTTACCCTCTGAAAATATTCGTGCCAACTCCAGCATTGTCTGTTCGCCCTCTCCGCGGACAACAATGTCTACATCTTTGCTGTCGGCGAAAGTGCGCTCGTCAAGTACTGTGACATGAGGACCGCCAATCATAGTTATACAATTTGGAACGGCTGCTTTTGCAGCTTCCAGAATTTTGAGCGCTGGGAAATAGGTTACGGTTGCTGCAGTTACACCGATTATGTCGGGGCTTAAACTTCTGAACTTTTCTTCCATTTCTTTTTGGCTTGGTCGGTTAACTTGGCAATCGACCACATCCACCTTGTAGCCTTTTTCTTCAAGCACCGCTGCCAAATAGCTTATGCCCAGCGGGATAAAGACGGCTTGCGGCACGTCGTCTGGATATGGTGGATTTGCTAGCACTACGTGAGCTTTCACGTTGTTTCCTCGACTTAATTATGGAAAACGGCTACGGGAACTATTATGTGTTTTGCAAAAAGGTTCTGTGAAGTCTTTAACGGATGGTTTTCTCTGTGAAAAATCATCGGATATTTTTCTATTGACAAATTATGCTTGGAATAATTCAAGGTTTATGGAATGAATTTTTACCACATGAAAAAATAATGATGATAGGTGCATTTGCAGAAATGATTTTTTTGGGAATTGCTATTTGGTTAAGAATAAACACAATAGTGGGGTTTTCTGTTTGTGCTGGTTCTATGATTGTACTTATCCGTTATGAGCATAAAATTTGGATTGCAAATCAGCAAAAACCCCAATACTTAGACCAATGCTTGCAAGAAAAACCGCAAACATCCAAGAATTAGAATTTTTTACCACCATCAAAATGAAATCGTTAAACAAACCACTAACAACAGTGGCAAATATCATGCCAACAAAAAATGCTAAATAAGCGTGACCTTTGTGCTTTGTTTGATTGTTAATAGCTGGAATAATGGCAATTCCGTTTCCACCTTTGATAATCAAACTAAGCAATATGTCGCTTAGTAAATAAGTGAAAATTGCTGTAAATCCAAATATCCAGTATTCAGGTAATAACCAACCGAGAGCTAGTAAAGCCAAAACTACTAAAATAAAAGCAATTATTGGGTTCTGAAGTAACCTAATGAACGCATTACCTTTTGGCATAATTCTCTTCCGAATCTACTTTACTTTAATCGGTTTTACCTGAATTACCAATTCTCCATTTTCAACTTTCAATGTCCAATCGAGTTTGTCATATTCGGTTAATCCAAACTGTTTTACTATGCTGTAGGGTACGGTTGTTCTGAGTGATTCGCTTTTTGTTGCTGATTTGTTTAGGAATGTTATTTCTCCCATATTGTTTACCTCTTGTTAGGTGTATCTATCGGTAAACGTCTATATTAGCTTTACCTATGTATTTACCAATATATTTATTAATAGGTAAGCCTATAGGTAAATGTGTTGGTAAGCACAATGATGACCGAAAACCTCAGAGAACAAAAAGGTCAAGCAATCGCACAGCACAACGGACAGGTCAAACGCATAGATGATTACCTTTACATCGTAAAATCGCAATCCAACAATGGCGAATATACCGTTAACAAGGTTGATAGCGAATGGTTATGCGATTGCCCAGATTTTACTTATCGCCATGTACCATGCAAACACATCCACGCAGTAAACTTCTCATTAACAATCCGAGCAGAAGTAAAAGTAAGAACAATCTCTCCAATCGAAAACCTAACAGAATGCATCTATTGTGGATCATCAAACATCGTTAAAGACGGAAAACGCAAAAATAAATCAGGAATAATACAGATTTTTGAATGTAGAGACTGCCACAAATACTTCACGTTCAACATAGGCTTTGAAAGAATGAAACACAATCCACAAGCAATCACCACAAGCCTTCAGCTTTACTTTAGCGGTGAAAGCCTAAGAAACACCATGAAAGCACTAGAACTAATGGGAATCCAAGTATCTTACCGAACAATTCTAAATTGGATAAAAAAATACATAACCCTAATGAAAAACTACGCTGAAAAAATAACTCCAAACGTAAGCGACACATGGAGAGCAGACGAAATTTACCTAAAAATTTCTGGAAATATGAAATACCTGTTCTCAATGATGGACGATGAAACACGCTTTTGGATTGCTCAAGAAGTCGCAGAAACCAAAGATAAACACGATGCAAGAAATATTTTACGAATGTCTAAAGAACTAATGGGAAAAAAACCTTTGACTTTCATAACGGATGGGTTATTCGCTTACAATGATGCTTACAAAAAAGAGTTTTGGAGTTTAAGAAATCCGAGAACTGAACATATAAGACATATCACTTTGAGAGGCGATCACAACAACAATAAAATGGAGCGCATGAACGGAGAAATTCGTGATAGAGAAAAGACGATGAGAGGATTAAAGAAAACTGATACTGACATTCTCAAAGGCTACCAACTTTATCATAACTACATTAGACCCCATGAAGCATTAGACGGAAAAACACCCTCTGAAGCTTGTGGAATAACAATCGAAGGAAAAAATAAGTGGCTAACTCTAATTCAGAACGCAAGCAAAAAGAGTTAAAATCATTTATACCACATCCAAGCATAACTGAAAAGCATGACAAAAGCTGAGTTACTTTCAAAACTAGACGAAGAAGCTCTAAGAAAAATCGCAAAAAACGAAGAACTTTCTATTCCTAAAAACTATGGCAAACGTGACCTTGTAAAATACTTAAACGGAATGTTGACTTTAGAGAAAATCAAAGAATACACCGCTGAAGTTTACGAAAAAGAAACCAAAAGAACAACAGTAATCCATGAAACGATAAAAGAAAAGGGCATTAGAATTAAGGCAAAAGAAACAACGAAAATTAAGTTTGATAAGCTTGAGGTTATCCGTGAATTAACTCAAGAAGAAAAAATTGATTTATCTGTTTTAGACGATATTGCAAAAAACTTAGGGGAACCTGCTCCAAAAGGTAAAGGCTTTAGTCTTTATGATAAAATGAGCGATAAAATGCTTGATTATCTTAATCGAATTTTTGTTAAGAAAGAATCAGAAGGGCATGGTTTATTTTTGGAATATAGAACTGCCAATTTTATCAAGTGTAAAAATAAGAAAGTAAATCAAATAAGAATCCGAGTAAAACCATGTTTAGAAGTGAAACAGCTTGATGTAGTAGGTTTTGATTCCAAAGACATTCCCTTAGTTATGGCTGAATGCAAAGATACATCCGTTAAAGTTGACTATTTGGATAAATGGATAGAGAATACCAAAAGACTATTTGACTTTTCCAAAGGCATTTTGGAAGAATCATTTTTTGTAACTTCTAAAAAATTGACTGAAGAATGTCTTAGGCATATTGAAACCCATAAAGATATTGATGCTAAAAGAGGTCAACTCAAAGTTGTTGGTGGATGGTTTGAAAGAGGAATAAATTATTTGAGTGATAATAGAGATTTGAATAAAAGTGGAAGAGTTTACCTTTCAATTTATGAGGTAAGACAAAACGAATTTACTAAGGTTTTCCCAAAAAAATGAGAAAGGATTATTGAAAAGTTTTCCACAGAATTTCATTGTATTTATCTGTTAGTTTAAGGGCTTTCTTCAAGTCTTTTTTTAGAACGAGAATTGAAGAGTCAGGTTCGCCACCAATCTTTATGTCGTATTTGGGATCAATATAGTAAGGGATTTTATTTTTTTCTAAAATTTCAAGTATTTTCAGGTATGTTGCTTTGTTTTTAGGAATGCTCGTATCGATATTATCTTTGTTGATAAGTCTATCAAAGTCGTATTGATGCTCGAAAACATATTTTTCATCTGTTATTTGCATTGATGATGCTTCTGTCTCTTCTTTTTGTGGTTTGTTTGTGTCAACTGTCGGTAAGTCGAAACGGTTTGGTGCGCTTAGCCATTCATCAACACTTCTAGCTTTAGGTGCTTTCAAACTTCTGTCTATGGCTTTTGCGTGGTCACTTCGATTAGCTTGAACCTTTCTTGCCCTTCTAATTTGACTGCCATAAGAACCCTTAGGTTTACTTCTATAATTCAAACCAAACTGCCTCAATAGAAAAAATAGTCTATCCGATGAAATTTCACATGAACCCTAATCCGATAGAGACTTCACAGAACCTGCAAAAACAATGGACTATTAATTCTGTTGAGTTTTTGATGTTTGCCTAATTTTAGTAGCTAAAACACAAGGGTTTTATTGTCAAGCTGCAATAGCGACTTACAATTGGAAGTAAATTTAGGTAAAGTGCGAGTTTGTCAGCAGATATAGCTCTCGTCCATGCGAACGTTAGGACCATGAACCTAAATCAGCCTGTTGCTCAAGCAGTGGCTATTAAAGACACAAAAATCGTCAAAGTTGGTACAGACCAAGAGGTAAACCAGCTAATTGGCAGGGACACCAAAGTTATTAATTTAGACAAAAAAACTGTGATTCCAGGCTTAATTGACACTCACATTCACATCGCTGATTTTGGAAGATGTCTCTTATGGCTTGACTTAACCAATGCAAAATCAATCAAGGAACTGCAAAACCTCTTAAAAAAGAAGGCAAAGCAAACACCTGCAAAAAAATGGATTATCGGTCGTGGCTGGAACCAAAACCGATTCAAAGAAAAACGTTTACCTGACCTGTCAGACCTAGATAAGGTTGCACCTGATAACCCAGTAATTCTATATCATGAATCAGAAATGATTTGTGCTGTAAACAGCAATGCCATAGCTTTGGCTGGTATTAAAGAACAAACGGTTACGCTTTCAGGTGGAACAATAGACAAAAACGCCCATACTGGTAAACTAACGGGAATTTTACGAGATAGCGCCACAAATATAGTTTGGCAAGTGGTTCTTCAACCAACCTCTGATGAGTTGTCGGAGGCGACGGCTTTGGCTTGCCAAAAAATTGCCGAAAATGGACTTACTAGCGTAAACTGGATAGTGCTCTTGGAAAATGAGCTTCCCATAATTCAGCGTTTGCATGCAGAGGGAAAGCTTCTAGTCAGGGTTAATGTGATATTGCCCGAGGCTCTTGTGAAAGAAACGGGGCGCTTCCAATCAACTGATCGCCTAATGCTCCATGTTGACGGCGTCTTTATTGCTGTAGATGGGTACTTGGACTCCAAAACAGCTGCATTATCTGAGCCCTACAGCGATGACCCAGAGAGCATCGGCAAAATGCTTCTTGACAAAACAAAGTTGGCGGCTTCAATTGGGCAAGTTTTAGCATTGGGTCTTCAACCAGTTATACACGCCATGGGCGACAAAGCCGTGGATTTAGCGTTGACGATTATTGAGCAAAATTCACAACAACCAAAAGGAAAACCCGTTCGTTTTCGCATTGAACAAGCCGCAGTTCTAAATCGAGCAATAATTGAACGTTTGAAAAAGCAGAATGTGGTTGTTTCTGTTCAACCCAAAGTGATTGCTACCGAATTTTCTGTTTGGTCAGCGACAACGCGTCTCGGTGTTAAGAGAGCTAAGTGGCTTCATCCGATCAAAACCCTTCTTAAAGAGGGCGTGAAGGTTGCTGGCGGTTCAGATTGCCCAATGGAGCCTTTAAACCCGTTTCTTGGGATGCAGGAAGCTGTACTAAGAGAGCATTTTCCTGAACAGCGCCTAAGCGTCGAAGAAGCCTTGCGTATGTACACGATTGATGCTGCCTACTGTTCAGGTGGGGAAAAGATTAAGGGATCAATTGAAGCGGGCAAGCTGGCGGATCTAACGGTTCTATCAGACGACCCATTGGCTATTAATACGAACAAAATTAAGGACGTTAAAGTAGAACTGACAATTATAAACGGGAAAATCGTTTATTCCAACCGACAACCTTATTCTAAAACTTATTGAAACATCAAAAATGCTTAAACGAAAAAATGAATTAAGTAGGTCTACTTCATTTTTAGTAGTACTTTGATAGTTTTTTTAGGATTCCGCATAGCCCTTAAGACTTTGTATCTTGTGAAAGTCGGATTTGCCATGTTTGCCTTTATGCATAATTGCTGCAAGTCTTCAGCTGAGAATTGTGGTGTCTCAATCAGGGGTTCAGTTGCTGCCAGTGCATAATCACAAAAGCCTTCTTTTAGAAAACCGCCTTCTTTTGCTTGCTCGTAGAGTGCTGTTCCGTAAAGTGGCATAGCAATGCTAAATATGAGGCTATCAGCGCCTAAACGTCTAAGCTTATATGCAAACTTTATGGTTTCCTCGATGTCTGCTTTGGTTTCACCAATTAAGCCGATAACAAAGAAGCAGCCAACTTTTATCCCTACTTTTTTGCATAAAACAACAGCTTGTTCCACACACTTCAAATCTAAATTCTTGCCAATAACATCATTTACAACTCGCTGCACACCTGATTCAGGTGCAACACGGATTTTTTTGGCACCAGCTTTCTTCATTTTTCGCAGTAGTGGTTCATCTAATGTGTCTGCTCTAACGCCGTTAGGTGTAAACCAATCAATATGCAAGCCTCGCTCAACAATTAAGTCGCAAATGTTAGCCATACGCTTTTTGTCGAGTGTCATGTTCTCATCATAAAAATCAATCTGCTTAATGCCATAAGTCTTCACTACGTGCTCCAATTCATCAACTACGTTTTTTGGGCTTCTGGCACGCCATTCTCTACCCCAAACAATACAGGTTGTGCAGAACACACAGCTGTAGGGGCAGCCTCTACTGGTAGTTACAATTGTCCACGGTTTACTTATTTCGCCCCTTAACGGATTCTCCTTGACAGCTTCATTGTAAACTTTCATAGGAAGTAGATGTCTGGCAGGAAATGGCAAGGAATCCATGTCCTTAATTATTTCACGTTTAGCAGTGAGAACAGGTTTTCCATTCTGCCTGAAACCTAAACCATCTATGTCTGCAAGCTCTTGCTTGCCTGACTCGAGCGCATTAACGAGTTCAGAAACTGTATTTTCTGCTTCACCGATAACAACAAAATCTACGTTGGGCTCTGAAAGGCAAGCTTCGGGTCTGGCCGAAGGATGCTGTCCCATCAAAATAACCGTAATCTTGCTATTAACTGATTTGACTGTAGAAACGACTTCAAACGCGGTCCTAGACCAACCTGAAAAAGGAATTTCAACGACCACAACATCACTTTTCCATTGGTTCACACGTTCTGCGATAGTTTGGGCACTTAAACCCACTCGATACTTGGTTTCATCCATTTCCACAAGATTTTTCCAGCCTTCCGTTGGAGCATCAATTATGCTGACACTGTGCTTTTTTTCTAAAACAGCGGCTACTGACGCTAGGACTATTGGTGGAAAAACGTTTGGTTTTCCCCATGCTTTAGGCTGAATCCTCGGTGGATTAATCAAGCAAATACGCATGCAACAGGCACTTCTTAAAACACCAATACCCCAAAGCTTCGATTAAAACTTTGCACTAAATAGGCAAAAAGAATAACCGCACAACTACGATGACACCAACACACAAAAGCCCCCACAAAACAATCGTAACATCCCGAATACGAAGGGCACCCAAAATCTTATCACCCGTCAAAGGTTCTAAACTATCTCCTAAAACGTATTGATCAGGCTTTTCTAACTGCACCCGCAACGCTCCAGCCATAGCCGCCATTGGCCAGCCATGGTTTCTGCTCGGGGTTTTCTTATGGTCTCGGTAAGCTACTCGCCAAGCGTTCTTCGCATCTTTTCTAAGGATTGCCGCTGCCACAATCATAAGCAACGCCGTTAACCGTGTAGGTATGTAGTTAACAACTGTATCTAGATTTGCGCTAAACCATCCAGTATTGATGTGTTCCTTGTCTTTGAATCCCACCATGCCGTCAAGCGTGTTTACCGCTCGAAAAGCGATTGCTCCTGTAACTCCAAACAATGCGAAGGACATCATCGGCGATAGTTTGAAGTCAATTAAGTTTTCCGCCATTGACTCAATAACTGCACTGCTAATTTGTGAGCCATTTAGGGTTCTAGAGTCTCTTCTTGAGAAGTGACTGTATTTTTTTGCCTCATCAAGATCGTTTGCTTTAATGGCGATAGCTGCGGCTTTTGCCCAGTCAGTTTCAAGTTTAATACAAATGGTCATCTTGAGAAGAATAATGCCGATTAAGGCGTAAATCAAGAGGTTAAAGTAAAATGGGACATATGTGTAGATTGCCCATAAGCCAAGAAAAACGGGCACGGTAAACACGCAAATTACTGTCAACCCTAAGAGTATGCCTAAGAACTTTTCGATTTTGGGGTCTTTATTTTTGAAGTATGGCTCGATTTTTCCAGTGAAATTACCCATGAGAACAGTTGGGTGCAACTTGAAAACCCATTTGTCAGGATTATTAGGTGAGGGATCGCCAAGAACCAAATCTAACAGTATAGCCAGAACCAGCACGACTATGGGCATCAATACGTTGGAGAGGTTTAGCACCAAGAGTTACCTAAACATTGCTTTCGAAATACTTCCGGTAAACAGTTAATATCAATTACGGTTTACGGTACCCTGCAAGCTTCAAATTTTTATTTTTTGTTTAGAAGCCAATGTATTAACCTGAACTAATTTTGTGTTCCAGGTTTGGAACGTTTTGTTCCGCGTATAGAACTAAAAGCTACCCTTAGCTATTGTTTGACAGTGAGCAGATGCGAAAGACTTTGGGTTTAATCCTCTTAATCTTGACAGCTGTCGGCATGGTTTGTGTTATGCCTGTTAAAGCGCAATCTACCCAAACAGTAACCATACATGCAAACGGTGAAATTTCACCGCCAGATGTTGCCATACAGCGGTTTGGAGACATTTACACCTTAACCAGCAACTTAAACAGCCCTATAGTCATCGAGGCAAATAACATCATACTTGACGGGGCTGGTCATACCCTTCAGGGACCAAACATGAACCTGAACAGTATAGGCGTAAACCTTACTGCGACCAACGTAACCGTCCAAAACATACGGATAACTAGTTGGTGGGTGGGTTTTTTAGGCACTTGGAATAACAATACTGTATCTAGAAATGTTTTTATGAGCAATGACGAAGCCGTTGCCATCTTTGGCGATGATTATGTTGTTAGCCAAAATAGCATATCCAACAGCAGCACCGCAGTATTTGTCGATGGCGGCTTTCGAGAGCAAGGTGACAATAACATCATAACTCTAAACCAAATAGCGGGCAATACTCAAGCATTAGACATCACCAAAAGCAATGGCACAGTAGTCACAACAAACAACATCGCCGACAACAATGTAATACTCGCGTACGGACAAACCACGGGCACCACAATCTTGTTCTTTAACAATTTCACAAACAACGTTCAGGCACTCACTGTTCCCGTTTTCTCTCCCACTTGGGAGGGCTTTGTCCCAATTTCGCCCGCTGGACAATGGGACAACGGCTCAGTCGGAAACTACTGGAGCGACTACACAGCAAAGTATCTGAACGCGTCAGAAATAGGAAACACAAACATAGGCAACATACATTATGCAATCACTGACACCTTAGACTACCAAGAGCAATTCGACAATGGCACTGTCATAAACAAGGTTGCCTTATTAGGAACCGCTACCGACAACTATCCTCTGATGGGTCCTACATACGTACCAACCACGTTACTATCCACTATGCCAATTGCTTCACCAGTGATACCCGAGTTTCCGATGTTGGTGGTTCCAGCAATTTTGCTCTTAGGTGTATGTATCGTGGCTTTTCTTTCAGTCAGAACTAAGCTCTTGGGAAGTAGCTGATGTTAAAGCGTAAGGCAAAAAAAGTTTGCATTCGAAAGATGGGTTCTGCTACTTTCTCCGGAGTTTCAACTTTATGTCAGCGATGAGATTTGAGGTTACAATCAGCGGCGTATATGTTTTGAATCTTCTTCTCTTATCCCAGAAGTAGGCCCGTCGCAGATAGAAATGATGAAATGCTCCTTCTCGTAATTTTCCCAGGTCTTTCATACTAAGCCACGGTGTCTCAAAGATTGGATGTGTGGTGTCGTACATGTCAAAGTCGGTGACTTTGAGCCATCCCTTCTCTTTCACTGTGTCATACATTGGTGTTCCAGGAAAAGGTGTTGCTACGTTATAGAAGCCCACTGCGTCAGGAGATATTTTTTCCACGAATTTTATGGTTTTCCATGCGCTTTCCTTTGTTTCTCCTGGGAAACCGAGAATGACGTTTGGAATAGGCTGCATGCCGAGTTCTCTTACCCACCCGAGAACTTTTATTGTTAATTCAGGCGAAATGCCTTTTTTCATGGCATCTAAAACTTGCTGTGTTCCAGACTCGACTCCGAACCACACGGTGATGCATCCAGCATCCTTCATCTTAACTAGAAGTTCTCTTGTTATCATGTCAACACGTGTGCCACAGTTCCATTGAATTTTTAATCCGCGACTGAGAATTTCGTTGCATAATACCTCAGTTCTTTGCTGGTCTACTGTAAAAGCATCATCGCAAAAAGTAAATTTGCTGATGCCGTAAGTTTTGTATAAAAACTCTAATTCATCCACTACGTTTTTTGGGCTTCTCATGCGGTACTTGCGCCCATGTATTCTAACTGTTGAGCAAAATTCACACCAATACACACATCCTCTACTTGTCGCTAAGTAAAGTATATCCTCGTATTCGCGGAACCGCTCCATAGGCCAAAGGTGACGTGCGGGAAATGGAAGAGAATCCAAGTCTTCTATGTATGGTCTATCTGAATTCCTAACGATTTTGCCGTCTTTTCTGCAGGTTGTCCCAACAACATCTTGGTAGCTTTCTCCGGCTGCTATTCTCTGAACCACTTCCAAAAGTGTGTTTTCTCCTTCTTTCCGAACAACAATGTCTAATTCTGGGCATTCCTCAAGCGCCTTATCGTCCCAAAAGGTAACATGAGCACCACCTACCACTGTTACGCAGTTCGGGCAAACCTCTTTTGCAATCTTCACCAGCTTAAGTGCAGCTTGATACGTAAGGGTAGAAGATGTTACCCCGATAATGTCTGGTTGACGCTTGCCAATCTCTTTTCTAAAATCTTCCAAAGAAAGTTTCAGCACTTGACAATCGATAACGTCAACTTGGTATTGATTTTTTTCCAAAACCGCAGCTAAATATCCTAAACCTAACAAAGCAAAAGGCATGTGCATTGCGGCGCCAACAGGAGCGGCTGGGTTAACTAAGGTCACATGAGGTTTCATTTCTACTTCACTATTTATCCCTCAAAGGTAGATTCTTTGTCCTTAAACATTTCGTATTTTTAACCAAAAATAGTCAAGGTCAAAAAAATGCTAAAACTTTATCTGTTTATGCGTTTTCTGTTTTCTTTTCTGGTTCACTAGGCCAATATTTTGGCTTCATATATTCGCTTTCAAGCAGAGAAGGAAATAGGTTTAGAGGCCAAGAAGGAGCCATGGGTGTTACATAAGTCTCTGTAGCTTCTATGCCCTTGATTCTTCTAATTTTTTCGTTTACTTCAAAGAGCTTTTCAAAATTTTCTAGTGCAATTGCACAGTACACGTCATACGTGTCTATGAGCCTTATTATTACAATTAGATTTGGAATTTGAAGCAATTGAGAATATATCTCTGGCATTTTGCTTCTATTTGAGACTTTCAAATATACCGCTCCTAGAGCTGTATATCCGAGCTTAGTAAGGTTAAGACTTATTGTAGAGAGGGTTAACAAGTTTTCTCGAAGTTTTTTGTATCTCTGAATTACCGCTTTTGTCGACATGTCTAATTGTTCAGCTATTGATTTAAATGGAATTCGGGAATTATCTGAAAGAATTTTCGCGATTTTTCTATCTGTTTGATCAATATCTAGTGAAGGTTGATCTAGATCAGTTAAAGTAGATTTGCGGTCAACGAATTGGCTATTTTCTTGAAATTCTGGTTTGATAGTTAAGTTTTGAGGAAACTCTATATTTACTGCCTCTGCCCAGATCAAGGCATCAACATGTTTGATTTTGTGGTTTGATTCCAAATCGGCAATTATCTCGTGGAGTTTGTTGAGATCACGCAAAACTACTTTTCCCAAAAAATTATATTTACCTAATGGACCCGCAAGCTCCGAAACATACTGCTTGGTTTCAAGAAATTTTGCAACTTCTTTTTCATCTTCTACTGCGGTTGTAATACCTAAATCTATAACGTGGCGATACCCCAAACAGTGAGGGTTCACAAGCATTTTCTCGCCATTAATAACGCCCTCTCTCCACAAACGTTTGTAGCGCATTCTAACGGCAGTTACAGTAATTTTACATTCTTTCGCAATATTTGTAAAACTTGTTCGAGACTCCGCTAATAAAATCTTTAGAATTTTCGCATCAATCTTGTCTATTTTGATTCGACTTGCCAATCCTCTTACCCTGAAAACCCATTACATCTTCTCAGCCAATCACTGTAACCTTTTATATAAAATTTCTTATAAATTACTTCAAAAAGTTCCAACTAGATAGAACCCATAGATAAAACCTAATTTGATTTTGGTAAATTCTACTTGAATATATTCAAAAAAGTCATGTTGGCAAAAAAATTATAATATCAAATCTCTCTTCACTTAATCCGCAAACAAAATAGCTGCTCAACATAGCTATTTTCATAATGCTGCCGAAAGTTTTCACTTGAATGCAAAATCCGGTTCCAATAATTCACGCCGAAGATATGTCGAGCTCATTGTTTTCAGCTTCAACCTTTACCTGAAAAACATTCATTCCTGCATAACTGCGTCTTAAGTTTCTTTTTATAGGTTTTTTAGTGTAAACTTAAGTTAAAAGGACATCAAAAAAATGCTTTTTTGAATCGAAATCAAACGTTTTTTGCGAGTTGGGCATAGCTTTAAATATAAATTTGGATTTGTTTATGATTACAAACCTTAAAGGAGAAGAAAAAATAAATGCAATTTAGTAAAAATAGAACATTAGCTATTGCTATATCAGTACTTTTAATAATTTCAATGACAGCTTCACTTGCACTAGTTCCATCTGCAAGCGCACACGTACCGGCTTGGCAAATTCCAACATTTGCATACATTAACGCTGCCCCTAGTCCTGTAGGCGTTGGTCAAAATGTGGTTGTTATCATGTGGTTGACTAACCTGTTTTCCCCCGCATCTGGCATTGGAAACGATTACAGATTCCACAACTACAAACTTACCATTACAGCCCCTGACGGAACAGTAACAACACAAAGCTATGGTATAGTCGCTGACTCAACATCTGCACAAGACTATTCTTTTGCACCAAGCCAAGTTGGCACATACAATTTGACATTCACTTTCCCAGGACAAGACTTCAACACATATAGCCATGATACTACTATTCCAGCATTTTTCGGTCCAGCTTCACCTGAAACCCTAATCAACGACACTTATCTGCCCAGTAGTGCATCAACAACCCTCACGGTACAGCAACAAGCAATACCATTCACAGCCACCTATCCACTTCCAACTGAATACTGGACACGCCCAATATACGGTGAAAACCCAGGCTGGTGGACAATCTCATCAAACTGGCTAGGTTCAGGTTCACCTGTTGAAGCTTCAGCAGGCTCTTGGGCCATCGGTGCGTACGGTGCAAACAGTGGGTTCGCTGGTGCAGCAATGAATAGAAACCCTGGCGATGCAATAGGTTCGCAAACAAGTCACGTTATGTGGACAAAGCCTCTTCAAGCCGGCGGAATCGTTGGAGGAAACAACTTTGCTATTGTTGGAGACAGTTACTTTGAAGGGTCTGCATACGTACAAAGATACGACAACCCGATAATAATGGACGGAATACTCTACTACCAAGCCCCACTCGGATACTCTAGCGGACAAGGAGGAGGAACTTACGCTGTAGATCTACAAACCGGCAAAGTACTTTGGCAAAACAATGCAATACCCACTGGAGCACTATCATTCGGTTACATATATGACTCGCAACAACCCAACCAAAAAGGCGTAATGCAGCCGATTCTATTCACAAGCAGCTTTGCCCAAGCCTACGACGCTTACACAGGACAGTACCTGTTCAACGTTACTAACGTTCCAAGTGGTGTTCCAATAAGCATGGGTCCAAACGGTGAAACCGTGATGTATACTGTTTCAAACGGCTATTTAGCTGAGTGGAACTCTTCAGGCTTATGGAATTGGAACATACAAGTTGGTGGAGGAGTACCAGCAGCTGCATTAACTAACTTCCAAGTTACATCAGTAGGCTTTACCGGTCCAACAACAACCAGCTATACCAATACAGTCAACGGAGGCGCATCTCAATGCTACGATTGGAACGTTTCATTACCCACAACTTTACCCAGTTCTTTCCAGCAGGTCGCAGCGTTCTACGGCAACATGATACTCTGTGAAAGCGGCACACTATCTGGAGTCAGCATTGGCTTGCTAAGCGGCGGAGTAAGCAGCAGTTGGGCACCATACACATACTTTGCTCTCAACGTCAACGCTAGCAGAGGTGCATTAGGTTCGGTAATGTGGACAAATACAGTTCCAGCAGCACCAGGCAACGTAACCGTCTTATTGGGTCCAGCTGATCCAACCTCAGGCGTCTTCACAGAAGGATACAAAGAAACCATGCAATGGGTAGGATATAACCTATACACGGGAGCCAAACTCTGGGGTCCAACACCATCTCAAGCACCCCTTGACTACTACGGCAACCCAATTACACCACTAATCCAAGCTCAACTTGCTTACGGCAACCTTTACAGCATGGGCTATGCAGGAATACTCTATTGCTATGATGCAAAAACTGGCGCTCTAAAATGGACATATGGCAACGGCGTAGCAGGCAACAGCACTAACGCAGGTCTCAACTCACCATTCGGTGATTACCCAAGCTTCATAAACGCCGTTGGCAACGGAATAATATACACAGTAGCCTCTGAACACACAGTCAACACACCAATATACAAAGGCGCATTACAGCGAGCTATCAATGCAACCGACGGATCAGAAATCTGGACAATCTCAGGTTACACTGGCGAGTTTTCAGCTATGAGCTATGCTATGGCAGACGGATACAACACCTGGTTTAACGGCTATGACAACCAAATCTACGTCGTAGGCCGAGGACCAAGCAGCTTAACAGTAACAGCGCCAAACAACGCAGCCGATTCAGGATCACCAGTAGTAATACGCGGCACAGTCATGGACGTATCTGCAGGAACAACACAAACACAGCAAGCAGGTCAATTTCCAAACGGTGTTCCAGTTGCTTCTGATGCTAGTATGAAGGATTGGATGGGTTATGTTTACCAACAGAAGCCACTTCCAACCAGCTTTACTGGTGTTCAGGTAACTGTGGACGTTTTGGACTCTAATGGCAACTACCGAAACATAGGAACTGCAACCACTGATGCCACTGGCATGTATAGTCTCGCATGGACACCTAACATCTCAGGCAACTACACAGTCGTCGCAACATTCCACGGCACTAACGCTTACTATCCATCATACTCAGAAACCACCTTTGCAGTCGCAGAACCGCACGCAACAACTGCCCCATCAAATGCAACCCCAGCCCCATCAGCCGCTGACCTATACTTTGTACCAGCAATAGCCGGATTGTTCGTTTTGATCATCATTGTTGCCATAGTATTAGCAATGTTGATGCTTAGAAAACGACCATAAACAAAACAAGGGAAAAAATTCCCCTCTTTATTTTTTTGTTAATTTTTGAGAATTAGTTTTTCTTCAAATTGTTTAAATGTCAAAAACTCTACTTATGGGCAATGCTAAATCTTGAGAAAGAGGCGTAAAAAATCAGTTGCCCAAAGACGAAACCCTTAAAGAACAAATCCATCAAGCAAACGTTAACGTACATAGACTTGAAGCGCAATACTACGAACGACTACATCCCGAAGTATACGCTAGACAAGAACAAAAAAGAATAACCGAAAAACTTACTATGTTGGATAAACTTGTCATTGATAATCATAAAAACGCTCTTGACATAGGAGCGGGCAGCGGCAACTTAACAAACAAACTTTTGCAAATGGGCTATAATGTTACAGCCGTAGATATCTCAGCAGAAATGTGTGTTATTTTACGAAAAAAATATGAAGTTTACATAAGAAGTGGCAAGTTGAATGTTATAAATTCGCCAATAGAGGACTTATTTTTTGGTTTCGGCAAATTCGATTTAATAACATGTTACTCGGTGCTTCATCACTTGCCTGATTACATCGCAGCACTACAAAGTCTCTTGGTCTTTCTGAAAAAAGGCGGTGTAATCTACATTGATCATGAAGCATCCCCATTCTACTGGAGAAATGAACCAAGCATGTTAGCCACCATTGTCAAAGGTATCTATTTCCATTCAAACCCCATACTTAACAGTCTATACTTTCAAATCATAGGCTTAAAAGTTCCATCCATTGATTATTCAATGTCGGATTACTGGCATAAAAAAGAACATGCCTTAGACCACAAAAAAGTAGAGCAATTATTCAAAAAAGAAAACTATGCATATTCGAAGCGTGTGGACTATTATCAAAACAGCACGTGGATTCCAAACCCTCTGTCTATAATTTACCGTATGCTTTGTAGACCTGAAATGAGTTTTTGGACAGCTAAAAAATAATTAAGCAATTCCTACACGTTTTGGAGCTTGGGGATTTAGTCTTCTTTTGGCAAAGTTCAAAGCGCCTTCCCGCTTGATTCTTTTTATTATCTGCTTTGGTGACATATTGAAATCTTTGAAAAATCTTCTCTGAATCGCCAAAAGCGAGTTATAGTCAAATTCTTCGGTTTTAACGCTCAGCAAAAACTCGTCAAGCTGATCATAATTTTTTGACTCCAAAACTTCTTGGTACAGCTTACTGTCTGGATTAGCGATAAAAACGTTAAACAAACACCAGTCAGGATTTAATTTCTTAGCAAATTTCAACGAGGCTT
The DNA here is from genome assembly GCA_963833575.1 of Candidatus Bathyarchaeota archaeon. Taxonomy (GTDB): domain Archaea; phylum Thermoproteota; class Bathyarchaeia; order Bathyarchaeales; family Bathycorpusculaceae; genus Bathycorpusculum. The sequence continues at coordinate 1,064,821 of CAWHXY010000004.1, forward strand.
CCATGTCATTTAGCGTTTCATCTGGAACGCCTAGCATAAATGAGCAGGCAGTTTGTATTTTGTTTTTTCGGCAAAGTTTGAACGCGTTTTCTATCTGTTCAAGCGTTGTGTTTCTACCGATTCGCTTCAAAATTCTCTGCGAACCAGACTCTACTCCGAACCAAATGGTTTTGCATCCTGCTTGGCTCATTTTTTCTAAAAGTTCTTGATTAACTAAATCAACGCGTGTGTCACAGACCCATTCTAGATCCATTTTGTTTTTTATCATGAGATTGCATAGTTCAAGGGTTTGGTTTTTTCTAAGAGTAAAATTATCGTTGATAAAGTAAATTCCTTTTGTCCCGTACTTGTTCTGTAAATCTTGGATTTCATCGACAACTCTCTGCGGACTGAAGGTGCGGCAGATGTTTCCCCAAAGTTTTTTTGTTTCGCAGAAACCGCAGTTATACACGCATCCGCGTGAAATGCTCATTACGTCAGCTGGTTTAACATTCAAGTATTCTATGGTTCTATCGTAGAGTTCGAGGGGCAATAGGTGTCTTGCTGGAAAGGGGATTTCATCCATGTTTTCGATAAATTTCGGTGGATTTTTAATGTTTGTTCCTTGGCGTCTGCATGCAACTCCTGCTATCGACTTTGCGGCGGGTTCATTACCGTTTATGATGCATGTAGCAAGTTCTGTTATTGCTCTCTCGCCTTCACCCATAACAACATAATCAATTTCTGGATTTGCCATCAAGCTATCAGGAACATAGGAAGCATGCCATCCGCCAACAACTATTTTGCAGCCAAGTAAGACTTCTTTGATTGCTTTAGCCGTCTCTATACAACGTGCATAAGTGGCTGAACCACACGTAATGCCGACAATTTGCGGATTAAGATTGATAACAAGTTGCTTAATTTCTTCAATTGGTTTTTTCATAAGGTAGTTGTCGAGCATTTGAACCTCAAAACCTGCTTTTTCAAGTGCCGCGGCAACATACATTAATCCTATTGGAGGCAACCGTTTGCCAAGGTACCACGCGCCATTTTCTGGCGGCGCAGTGGTCATTAACAGAATCAAATCTGATTCTCCTGTTTACACATATACTTTCGCAGGTAACTTGGCATGATTTTCTCTCTGAATATTTGTTAATTTGATTATACGCGCGTTTATAGCTTTAACTGAATGGGTCCATCCAACTAGTTCGTATGTGATTTTGCAGTTTTGACACTGCCTGTAGCACCGGGTGTTGTTCTTCTAAGGCTTTGGTAGAAGGAGGAGGACAATCACAGGGTGCACCGCGCCTCCTTCTTCTCTGGATTTGTTGAAAGAAGAAGAAGAAACTTTGCGGGGCACACTTCTTCTTCTACTTGTTCGAGTTGAATGATGATCTGCCCTCTAGCATTTCTGTAAATGTAAATTTAAACGTCAAAAAATTGGCTTTGGTTTTGAGTTTCACGGTGTAAACTTTATTTTGGTTATAAGTTCTCATTTTAAAAGACGTTTGAGCAAGCGCCAGTTTAAAGAAAAGATTTATAGCCTTTACGTATGCTGTTCCAGATTGAAGAGGGGTTAAAGTTGAAAGTTGTTGTTCATTGGAGCGGTGGCAAAGAATGCTGCTTGGCTTATCATAAAGTCATTAAACAGGGGCATCAAGTTGCTTATTTGCTTAGTTTTGAATACATGCGACCCTATGTTTTTCATAGCTTCAAAGTAATGGAATTGCAATCTCAAACTTTAGGAACTCCTTTGAAGGTTGTGAGAATTAAGAAGGCATACGAGGATATACTGAAAGCTCTCACAACTTTGCACGATGAAGAAGGCATCGAGGGCATTGTAACTGGCGACATTGTTGGAGCAGGATGCGCCATTGTCCACTCAAGCTACTACGAGAGTATGGCTAAACAGGTAGGCTTAGCATTTACAATGCCCAATGAAAACCCTTCAGGAGACACATACGACGTACTCAAAGAAGTCGTCAATACCGGCTTAAGACCAGTATTAAACTGCATTAACACCAACTTTTTCGAGGAAGAATGGTTAGGACGACCAATTGACAAAAATTCCATAAAAGAACTAAAAGAATTAACAGACGCAAAAGACATCGATGTTTCCAGCGAAGACGGGCAAGGCTATCACACCTCAGTTGTAGATGCACCACTTTTCAAACAATCCATCGTAATTGGGAAATTCAAGAAAGGGAAGAAAAAAGAAAAATCGAAGAACTGGAAAAGAAACTGGCTTTACATGGACATAAAAGAAGCTCAATTGCAACCCAAAGATGCGTCCAAGTAATTTTCATTTTCAAGTTTGATAAAAAGAGCCTGTTCCATAAAATCTGTGTTTTTGCATAAAGTAAATGAACATGAACGCGCTTAGAAGGTACAAAACTCACTCGCCTAAGGGAAGAACATGAAAACTCACGTAACGCTTGTTAATCCGCCCTATCCTGCTGGTTCTCATCAACATCCGCCTTTCATGCCTTTAGGCATCGGCTACATAGGTGCAATGTTGTACCAGAATAATTTTGAAGTTAACGTGATTGATTGCCAAGCACAAAAATTTACTCACCAACAGTTCAGAGATGAAATTGGAAAGGTTAAACCAGACATAGTTGGCGTTACCTGTACTACTCTCACCTACAAGTCTGCCCTGAAAATACTAAAAATATGCAAGGAGGTTTGGCCTACCTGTATAACTGCAATTGGCGGTCCTCATGTTACCTTTTGGGATGACAAAGCGTTGCAGGAAGCGCCCTCTTTAGACGTTGTTGTCAGGGGTGAGGGCGAAAATACCATGTTGGAACTTGCCCAAAGAATCGAACAAGGTCAACCTTTTCAGGATCTTATTGGAACTACCTGCAGGAAAGGTACTGAAATTGTGAAAAATGCTGATCGCCCTTTCTTAGAAAATCTTGATAGTTTGCCAACTCCAGCACTTCATCTTTGGAAACATATGGAGAATCTGCGAAAATATGGAACGATACCTTACCCAGTTATGACTAGTCGAGGTTGCGTGTATTGGTGCAACTTCTGCACAGCGGTTAGGATGTTCGGCAGAAAATACCGAATGCGTACCCCCAAAAATGTGGTAGACGAATTAGAGTTTTTGCATAAAAACTACTATGCAAATCAGTTCACTTTTTATGATGATGCTTTCACCGTTGATCAGGACCGAACCGCCGAAATATGCAATGAGATTCAGCGCAGAGGGCTAAAAATTAAGTGGGATTGTGAAACCCGAGTTGACATGGTAAGTAAAGAGCTGCTTGTAAAAATGAGGGAAGCAGGCTGTATAGCTGTTTGGTTCGGTGTTGAATCAGGATCCAAAAAAGTTTTAACTAGCATGGGCAAAGGCTTCTCACTTACCCAAACCAGAAGAGCATTCAAATGGGCAAAAGAAGCAGGGTTAATGACGGTTGCCGGCGTAATTTTGGGTTTTCCAGGTGAAACCAAAGAGAGCGCTTGGGAAACAATTCGGTTTGTAAAAGAACTCAACCCCAACGATGTAGGATTCTACATAGCCACACCTTACCCTGGAACACCAATGTATGAAGAAGTCAAAACCAACGGCTCACTAAAAATAACTGATTTTGACAGATATGATACCGCTACGCCGACCTTTGAGATTCCAAACATGACTATGAAAGAATTGTCTCAGATTCGGGAACAGGCATTCCAAAGCTTCTACCTCAGTCCAGCTTACTTTGTTAGTGCATTGGGTATGTTTAAGAAAGGAAAAATGTGGGGTTTGGGCGCGACTCGTTTAATTTTGGCACATGCTCGAAGGGCAATTAGATCAAAAGCAAGTAATTTGATGAAGTAGAAAAAATCTGGGATGGAGAAAGCTCAACGTTGATTTTGTTGATAACCGCTGCTCCACCTTTGAAGTCTCCATGGGGAATGGCTGGGAAGCTTCCTCCACTTGGCTTAGCTTATGTTGCCGCAGCTTTACAAAAAAATGGCTACGAAGTTGAAATTTTTGACAACTACCTGCTCCAAAGACCCATAGAAGAAGTTAAATCAGAATTGAAAAAGCGTGCGCCAGAAATAGTTGGCATAACTTGCAATTCGTTGAATTATTCGCGTTCTATAGAAATGGCAAAGGCGGTCAAAGAAGTTCTTCCATCCTGCAAAGTTGTAGTGGGTGGTCCGCATCCGTCGTACATGCCTCAAACAATGTTACATCATGAAGAGGTAGATTACGTGGTTATTGGCGAGGGTGAGCAGGCTATGGTGAGTCTTGCCGCTGCCATCATGAACCATCAGCCAGACAAATTAGTTGCCAAGATTCCAGGCTTAGCTTGCCGAATCGGTGGCGAGATGGTGGAGACTTCTCCTGAATTTATCAGCGATTTAGATACAGTTCCGTTTCCAGCACGTCATTTGCTTCCGATGCGGATGTATGACCGTGCTTTACCCTATTTGAGCGTGAAACCTGTTGATACCATGAGTATACATCGTGGCTGCCCCTACAGTTGCGCGTATTGTGAAACCAGAGAGTTATGGGGAACCACCTGTCGTACTTTTTCACCGCAAAGAGTCGTTGACGAACTCAAGCACATGGTTGAAAACTACGATTCAAAGGGCATTTATTTTGTCGGCGACAACTTTACCATAAACAAAAACCGTACAGCTGACCTTTGTCGTTTAATGAAAGATAACAAAATAGACCTCCGATGGACATGCGAAACCAGAGCTGACCTTATCTCAAAAGAGTTGCTTGTAACCATGAAATCGGCCGGATGCGAGACCATATTTTTTGGTGTAGAATCAGGTTCGCTTCGCATACAGAAAAAGCTTAACAAAAACATTGATCTGCAAGAGGTCAAACGTACCTTTGAGCTTTGCAAAGAAGTGGGCATACAAACGGCAACTTCTTTTATGCTGGGCATCCCCGGCGAAACAGTTGAAGACATGAATACCACCTTCAACTATGCAAAGACTCTGCATGCAGACTGGTGCATGTTCAACATTTACATCGCTTGCCCAGGCAGCAAACTGTACGATGAAGTCATAAGCCAATGCTTGTATGACCAGATGGACAATTATTTGGCACGAGTCAAAACAAAAGATTTCGATTATGACATGCTTGTGAAGATCCAGCGAGATTTTCAGCGCGGGAGCCAGAAGTCGGCGGCTTCTAAGCTGATTCGGGTAATTAAGAAGGAAGGCTTAGGCAGCGCAGTCAAAAAAGGTAGCTCAATTATCTTTCGTCGGAAATAAGCTGAAATTATGGTCTTTTATTGTTTTTCACGTTTGGGGCTTGCGTTGGTTTTAAGGTTGTCTTGTCGACTTTAAGAAAGAAATCAATTGTTATCAACAACTTTATCCTCAACAACGGCGTTAACTCTCGACTATGATTGAATTCTCTCAGAAAATTAGTCCATGGGTGTTTCAACATCAAATAACAACCAATTCGCTGAAAGAAGAACAACAACAGTTGGTGGGTGCACCGGGTGTTGTTCTTCTTTTGAAAGAAGTAGAACATTCGCAGGGAGCACTGTGTCCTACTTCTTCTCTTGATTTGTTGAAAGAAGAAGAAGAAACTTTGTAGGGGCTCACTTCTTCTTCTACCTGAATGTTGTGGAATTAGGGTTCAACTTAGGACTGAATTGGTTTTGGCTTTTAAAATAGTTGTTTTTTACAATTAAGTAAGCCAAAATCTAAGCCTATTAGTTTCTATATTTGTATGTTAATTGTTTTGAGAATATCCTTGTAAGCTTTCACAGGAGTTTCCTTGTCAGTTACATTTTTTATCAGCATTCGCCCGCCGTCAAACAAGCTGACATCCAACTTCATGTAATCAAACATCAAAACCATCTGCGACTTCACTCGAATCTTAAAGTGCTGCTTCTTAATCTTGTCACATGCATCGTTCATGTTGAACTTCAACGGTTGCGCTGGAGATATGTCTGCAGTTTTTCCTCCACAGAGCCAAACAACGTTTAGGTTACCTATAGCTTCTTTTTCTACCAACTGCTTCAACTCCAGCCTTGCTCATTTTAGGAGTTTACTTGGTTTATCAATATTCCCATAAAAACCCCAACCTCGACTAAAATTGGCAAGAGAAATCTAAGTCGGTTAAGCAGGACTGGAACCTTTTGGCTTAAGCCCTGCTTCTTCAACATCCATGTAGAGGAAATTTCCTTCTCGGTAAGGTGAACCGCCGAAATCGACAACTTTGCTTCTTTTGGTGTACTTGGTGATTTCGATGCGTTGCTTGAACAACGGAGCATCGAGCGAGGTGGAATGGTATTCTCCTGGTTCTCCTGAAACGTCTATTCCTTTGCCTGCTGGGCCAACTAGGGGCTGCATGTCTTCGATGCATTTTCTATCTATTTCTCTACCCAGCCACTCCTCGGTGAAGTACCTTTGGTCGATGCAGCTTAGGATTGCTTTAACGCCTGTTGCCTGTTCCATTTCCATGATCCGTTTGCGACGACGATTGCCCGGTATGAGATTAAGAGGTCTATCCCAAAGAGGCATCATAAGCTCGACGCCTAATTTCTTGCACGCGTCCCGCCATACTCGCCTATGATGTACATTGTCGATATCACCTGTTGCGATGGCTTGAGCACCCTCCTCTTTATGCAACCGTTCCAAGGTTCCCATTATATCGTCATAGCGGTTATCCGTAATTTTCACAAACTGGTGGGGCATGCCAAGAGCTTTGACTTGTTGTTCTATAACTTTGAAACTGTGAAACACATAAGGTTCCATGTAAATGTAAGTGACTAAAGAGGCTACTTCGTGACCCTGCTCAACAACTTTGTGAAGTGCGGTACAGCAATCTTTTCCTCCGCTCCAATGAACAATGACTTTCATTCCAAATCAAACATCCTTGAGGTAATTTTGTGTTTCAGTGAATGTGTTGCTTAAGACGATTAGTTGCAAGTTTATAGCTTTAACGGAACCCAGCTCCGTCAAGCATTTAATGCTTTTTTTACTGTTTATTTTTGTCATTTAAGTATTTGTTTTATTGTTTCTATGAGTTTTTGGTTGTCTTTGGTTGATCTTATTGTAACTCTGAAGTATTTGTCGTCTAAGCCCATGAAGGTGCAGCAGTCCCGAATTAGAATTTTCTCTTTCGTTAAAGCTTCTTTAAGTTTGGTTGAGTTAATTTTTCCGTTCGTTATTTTTACAAGCAGAAAGTTCGTTACCGAAGGGTAAACATGTAAGCCTCCAATTTCTTCCAAGCCTTTAGCAAGCTGGGCTTTTTCTTTGGCGATTGTGGTTTTTGTGTTTTGTATGAATTCCGTGTCATTAAATGCTGCAAGCGTTGCGAAAGCGGCTAACCCATTGATGCTCCATGGAAGTCTAACGTTTTCGAGTTTGTCGACGAGTTTATTTGTAGATATTCCATAGCCAAAGCGGATGCCTGCCATACCATAAAATTTCGTAACTGAACGAATCACAAAGAGATTTTCATACTCTTTAACCAAGCCAGCGACAGTGTTGTCTTCCCCTTTTTCTGCAAACTCAATATAGTTTTCGTCAATGCTCAAGACGATGTCTTTTTTTTGGCTGAATTGTAAAAGGTCCAGAATGGATTTTTTGCTGTAGAGAGTTCCTGAAGGGCTGTGTGGGTTGCATATGCAAATTATTTTTGTTTCCTTAGTCACTGCCTTTTTAATCCGTTCTATGTCAAGAGCAAAATCTTCCGGGAGCTGGACAAAAATTACTTTGCCGCCAACTCGCAAAGCTGCCTTCTCGTACTCGGAGAAAGAGGGCACAGGAATTACCGCGTTAAATGTGCTTGGTAAAATCTCGGTTATTGCGTAGATAAGTTCGATTGAGCCATTGCCTAAAATTATGTTTTCCTCTTCGACCCCGTGTCCTACGTACTGGGCGATTTTTTCTTTGAACTCCACGGGGTTTGGATCAGGATAAAACTTTATGAACTTGGCACATTGCTTTACGGCTTCTACTGCTTTAGGTGAAGGTCCAAGAAAATTGATTGGGCCGCTGAACTCGAGTACATCTTCAAGTGGAACATTATTTTTTCTGCTAAAACCCCAGATGTCCCCTCCATGGCTGACAAACCTGCGTTCTTTACATTTGTCCGACAGCTTTCTCTTCCTCCGTTATTTTTTTTATTTCTTTTTCCACTTGCAGCTCTGCCTTATAGTGAGCGTTGTACAAGTTGACAACCTTGTACAGCCAGTAAATTACTCCAACGCCCAACGTAACAATCGTAATCAAAACATAGGTTTTTATGAGTATCGTCTGCGGCATAAAAATTCTTTGTGGAAGAGCAGCTGCAAGAAATGCATCTTGATTCCGTTCATGAACCAATAAATCCCTAGATAACAAATATACAATGATAAAAACAGGTATTCCCAAAATAATACTGGCAGCCCACATCTTAGAATTCCTCTCTGTAAAATGCTCCGCTCTTGAAGGTAATTGTTTGCCTTTTCTTTGTAAATAATCAGAAATCTGTTTCTCCATTTCCATGTCATGTTGAAGATGCTTGTTTCTACCCTCAACTAGACGGTAAAACATAGGAAAAAAAGCTACGCCGAAAGTGACAACAGCTCCAAGAAACCACATGGAAAACCACACTTTTTTGTCAGCGTAAACTTTACTCTGCATATTTGTTTCCATCTTAGGCATCAAACTATCTGATTAACTGCTTACAAGGTTGCAGTGCCAAACTTTATAAGGTCTTCCATTGGCATCTAAAAGTAAAATGAGCTGGAAGAATATGCTGCTTTCGATAATAATTCCCGTTTACAACGAGGAATTAACGATAGGCAACATCATTGATCGTACAAAAAAAGTTATGCAGCAAATAGGCTTAGAGAATGAAATAATTGTTGTTGATGACCACTCCTATGACAAGTCGCTTGAATTGGCGATGCATCGCGGTGTAAAAGTATACACTCTAAAACAGCATCTAGGCAAAGGCTACGGGTTAAGGGCTGGGTTTGCAAAAGCAAAAGGTGACATAATAGTTACTATAGACTCTGATGGCTCTCACCGCCCTGAAGAACTACCTGAAGTGCTAGCTCTTGTTTTGGAAGATAAAGCCGATCTAGTAATCGGGTCAAGGTACATGAACCACAAAAGAGTTGCTGCAAGAAAACTCAACGCTTTTGGAGTAAAACTCTTCAACTATTTTATTCAATTTTTGACAGGCGTAGCAATAACTGATTCTCAATCAGGCTACCGTGCCATGAAACGTCAAGTCCTGAAGACTCAAAAGCCAAAGTCAGGCGGATACGAAATAGAATCTGAAATGCTTGTGAAAACAGCTAAACACGGATTTCGAGTGACTGAAGTGCCGATAAGTTTTGAACAGCGGACCTATGGCAGATCTGGTGTAGATCCACTAATTGATGGGTTCAAAATTTTAATATCAATACTTTCAGCATACATGAGGGCTTAAACAAGTGGCTGACAGTGCATACCCCAAAGTTTCAATCATTGTTGCATCTTACAATAGCCAGCAAACAATAGAGGAATGCCTCAAGTCACTTCTAGCACTGGATTATACTAAGGGCTCAATCGAGGTCATTGTGATGGATGGAGGCTCAAAAGACGCGACAGTTAAGATAGCAGAAAAATTCCCAATCGAAGTCGTCTCAATTCGTCTAAACGCACCCGCCGCCTACAATTACGCCATGAAAATAGTGCAACATCCCATTCTTGGCTTCGTAGATGCAGACGCAAAAGTTGAAGCAGGATGGCTAAAGCATCTGGTTCCTCACTTGGAAGAGCCTAAAGTAGCAGGGGTTAGCGGTGGCATCGAAACCTGGAACACCGATAATAAGTGGGCAAGAAGCATCGGTTACGAACTTAAAAACCGTTACAGACGAATAGGAAAATATGCCGGACGAATAGCCACTATGAACCTGCTGCTAAAAAAAGAGGTTATCGAAGAGGCAGGCGGATGGGATGAAAACTTGCCAAGCCAATATGACACCGACTTGGGTTATCGATTAAGCGCCAAAGGCTACAAGATAGCCTACGAACCAAACGCTGTCTGCTACCACTACAACAGACCAACTCTCCACGCTTATTATAAGCAGCAGTTGCAATATGGGAAAAACACGCTCAAGCTCTACTTCAAACATGGTGGTTTGGCGAAGGGCGATGAAATCACTGATTTTGGCATGAACATCCAGCCCGTTCTTCTCTTGGCAGTTATTGTCTTTTCCCTTGTAGGAATTATACCATTGCTCAGACCTTTATGGTATGTTTCAGGTTTAATTTTGCTGGCTATGCTCGCTTACTTCATTTACTCAGCCGCCAAACTTGTAATTAAGTTTCATGATAGGGTTGCTTTGCGGTTTGTGGTGCTTTATTTTGTGAGGGCGTTCGCATGGTTTGTCGGCGCAGTAATAACGGCAGTTCAGTTCTTAAGAGCCAAAGGGAGGAAAAGACCCCATAAGTAAAGTATGCTTCATCTCGCCTGAATATTGGCCATTGTCTGGTGGAACAGGCGCCTACGTTTACTACCTATCCAACCAACTTCTAAAAAATGGCTACAAAGTTTATGTCGTCACGGGCTCAAACCAAGCCCAAGACATCCAAGTCAACCCTAACCTTGGCGTTTCTTTCCTGAAAACCCCCCGAATGCCAATAATCAAATCCTTCATGCTTGCAGCCGCCAGCAACCGCAAACTCCAAAGCGTCCTCAACACGGCAAATGTGGATATTACCCATCCCCAACTGCCCCTCACACCCAACTTTGCGGTGCCACCCAGCTTTGGAAAAGCCCTCGTATGCACAGTCCACTCTACATGGAAAGGCGAGGCTGAAGCTATTCGCGGTGAACCCTATTTCCGTCTAAACGCAAACGAAAAGTTTTTGGTAAGTTTTAACCGGTTTTTGCGTTTCTTTGAAGAAGGCATGCTTAGGCGAGCACGGAAAATCATTGCCGTCAGCCACTTCACCAAGTGGGAGTTGACCAATTACTACAAGATTCCAGCAAGCAAGATACAAGTCATCCACAACGGCGTTGACATTAACAAGTTTAAGCCAGCCACCGACAAACGCAAGGCTAAGACGGAATTAGGCTTTAACCCTGACGACATAGCCATCGTCTCGGTAGGACGGCTTTATGCCCGAAAAGGATTGTTTACCTTAATCGAAAGCATTCCAGCCGTTACAAAACGTTTTCCTAACGCTAAATTCATCATTTCAGGAAAAGGACAAAGCGACGAGATGAACAAATTAATCGCTTACGCAAAGAAACTCGAGGTCAAAGACAACATCGTCTTCACAGGGTACTACCCGGACAAGAAACTGCCAAAACTCTACCAAGCCGCAGACGTTTTTGCGTTCTCCACCTTCTATGAACATCATCCCTTCGCCGTTCTAGAAGCACTTGCAACAGGCTTACCTGTAGTGACAACTAAAGTAGGAGGTATCCCTGAAACTATTGACAACGGCAAAAACGGCTTTCTTGTGGACACCTTCAATCCAAACCAATTCTCTGATAGAATCTTGTATTTGCTTGAACATCCAGTTGCGGCTGAGGAAATGGGCACAAAAGCACGCAAAACAGTTGAGCAGCAACTTGACTGGCGCATTGTAGTCAAAGATGCTATGAAAGTCTACGATGAAGTCCTAAGTTAGCCGATTTCTACAGGTTTGCCTCGATAAGCTACCGTTACTTTCTGAAACAGTTTAACTATGTCCAGAGAGCAAAAGAAAAATTTTGTTAAGTACTCATGTTGGTAAATCATCATTTGCGCTTTTACAGGTAAATCAATCCGCGGTGGCTCAAACCTATGTTCAACCTTGGCAATTGGTAAGCCTTCAACATTGATGTCGTCTTCGCGCATGCCTGTTTTGTTTGCAATGTAGCTCAGATAGGTTTCTTTCCAATTCAGTTTCATAACTTTGGCAGCGATTATGTCTACGGCTAATGCGTCGATGCCCGTCAACATCAGACCCATTTTGACCGGTTTGCCCTTAGTTGGGCCGTTGCCTTCGATGCCTATTCTTGCATCCATAATCGTTAACTTCGGCTTAAACAGAGTGTAGAGGCGATAAAACACTTCAGGCAAATAGGGATGTAAATAGATGCGTTTGTTGCTGGGCACGCAGCCAAAAAGGTTCTTGATGGCTCCACTGTAAGCCATAAACTCATGCGTCTTCATCAAGGGCAAATCTACCACAGCATCGGCGTCCAAGATGGTTTTGGGCAGAAACAAACGCTTCACTGGAGTATTGCCTTGAAATTTTACTTCAACAACTTTATCTTCTGATAGATTGATTACGGTTCCGCCTGCTTTTTTGACTGCCGCTTCGGCGCCTGTTTTATCAAACGCTGTCCAGCAGGGATAATTGAAGCCATTTGATTCGCCCACAATAACCTCGCTGTTTCCATCGCGTAACAAGCCTACGAGTTGCTGCATCAATTCAGGACTTGTAACAACTCCCGGCAAATATTCTGGGTGACTTAAGTTTGGCTTAATGAAAATCTTGTGTTTTCCGTGTAACCCTGAATTAGCTACAGCTTCCTTTACAATATCGCTTATGTCTTCTTTTGCTCGGAAAATCTTGACGGTTTTTTGTGGATTAGGCACTTTAGGCACCTTTCACTCCCATAATGCAGCCAGGATCACTATTCAACATATCACCATTATGGTATGCTGATGACCGTGCTCTGCAGCCGCCGCAAATAAACTTGTAATCGCATTTTCCGCAGGCCCCCTTGAGGTTCGCCCTGTTTCTGAATGCATTAAAAAGTGGCGCGTTTAACCATAAATCTTGGAACTTTTCGGTTTTGAGGTTACCGACGTTAACAGGCAAGAAAACACACGGATGAAGGTCCCCCTGCGGCGACAACGAACAGTATAGCCTTCCTGCTCCGCAACCTCCGATAAAATCAGCAAGCGGAACTGCTTTCTTGGTAACTTTGACTGTTTGCATATGCGCCATTGACATAGTTACATCGCCAGTTCCCTGGACTCCCTGGCATTGTATACCTACTCGAGCCAGTTGGGGTGCAGTGGTTAGAATTGTCGTTTTGCAGCCCTTTGACATTCTTGCAAGCAAATAATGCATCAATTTTTCCCGTTCTTCAGGCGATAGATCTTGTTCATAATGTGTTTTGCCTCTACCGGCTGGAACAAAATTAAAGTTAGTAAATCTCTCTGCTCCCAATTCTTCCGCTAAGTCAATAATCGCAGGCATTTCCTCAAGATTATTTTTAGTTGCAGTTGTAGCAATGCACACACATAAATCCGCTTCAATACAATTCTTCAAACCCGTAACTGCCTGATTAAATGCTCCTGGGACGCCTCGGAATTCATCGTGCGTTTTAGCGCATGCACCGTCAATACTTATGTCCAAATAATTTACTTTGGCAGCTTTGAGCTTCTGAACCGTTTCTTTGGTTAATAGGGTACCATTTGTGGCAACAGAGATGTAGAGTCCGCGGTCGGCAGCATATCGTGCGACCTCAAAAAAGTCACTGCGGGTTAAGGGTTCACCGCCTGAAAAAGCAAGAGCTGTGACTCCAGCATCTGCAATCTGGTCGACAACGTCTTTAGCCTGTTGAGTGGTTAATTCTTCTTCTCTGATTGCGCCACTGTTTGAGTAGCAGTGTTTGCACTTCAAATTACACTTATGAGTAAAATCCCAAACGATAAGGAAGGGCGCGTACAGCGAGATCGGTTTTTTGATTCCGATATAAGCGAAGCTCTTGGTTAAGTTCATGACTGCTCGTCTTGCATATGGGTCTGCCAAGAGCTTCTCAACTTTTTCCCGCTTAAAATTTAAACTTCTCCTCAGAAATTCAACCCAGAAACCAATAATCTGCGAGTAAAGCCCACTGCACTTTTCGCATTTCTCTTGAGTTTTGCCTGCGTAGTCGTCAAGTGCTGCTTCAAGCACTGTTCTGCCGCATGCAGGGCACTTTTTCAAAGACATTCTCAGCATTTTTTTTGTCATTGGCAGAGTAATCACTGCATTCCAGAAGCTATCATGACTTAGTAGGCTCATCCAAGATTGTCTCCTGAGGCGGCAACTGGTTTACAGTAGGGTGCGAGCGGATGTTAAATATTTCTCTAAAATCCCGTTGTTTGACACTTAGCTTAATGCATTCTATTTTGCATTATTTTTTCTGCTATTTCTAAATCCTTAAGCGTGTTAATGTTTAAGAGCACTTCAACTTCTTCTGTGATTAGGGCGCTTGTTTCGATTTTTCCTTCGCCTTGAATTTTGGCGCCGTTTACTATGTTGACTCCTGAAACCGCATACCACTCGCCCATGAATTCGTCGGTGGAGTCTACGGAAAGTCCCAAGGTTTCGCGAGCTTGAATAGGAACGAAAATTGCGTAGAAATCTTTGCCACAGATTTCAAACTGACTGACGATTTTGTCAAGGAATTTGCCTGTGACGGCTGGAGAATCAGCTGGAACAGTCAATACAGGACCCATTAACTCTTCCATTAGTGTTGCCTGCTTGAGGTCGTTGTGGTAGCCTTTGGCGTCAGCGCGTAAAATCTTCCATCCCTTGCTTTGGCAGTGCTTTTCTGTTTGAGGAGTGTTTGGGCTGGTCACTACATAAAATTCGGAAACGTTTTTAGCGCTGATAACTGCCTCAGCTACCCAATCAATGAGGGGCTTACCGACAAAGGGCAGAAGCGGCTTCTCTACAGGTGAACTTATCCGTTTGCCCTTTCCGCCAGCCATGATCAATGCAGGCACTTTCATTTCAGTATCGCCAGCACCGTCAACACTCCTAGTAAAATAAGCGTAACCGCCCTCGCAACCTCGTTTGTTGCCCCAATAGTGTCGCCTGAAACTCCCCCAAAAACATTTTCCGAAACCTTTTCCATTACCAAAGCAACTGGAATGCTTACCAGAACAATCGCGATTCCGATTAAACCAAGAATGGGGTTAAGTGAAAAAGCAAAAAAGGGGTAAACAATCAGAACCGAAAGAGCGTAAGCGATAAGGTTGATTTTCTTTTTGGCTTTTGCCAGAAAAATCGAGCCTAATCCTTTATGGGTGGGTTTTCCTACCCAAACAATTGTCACCATTGCTAATTTTGCTGAGACTTCAGCAGCAATTATTGCGCCAAAAGCAAACAGGGGACTTATGAAGAATAAGCCGACAAATGCGGCAAACTCTACAGCTATCGCAAGTACGGCGCCTGCATATGTTACTGTCCACGCATGAGCAACCATTTTGCGGTCATGCAGGTTTCCTAAGCCAACTGCGTTGCCTAAATCGATTAAACCATCGAAGTGTTGAAGCCCAGTTATTACCAGCAGGAAAGCCACAGTCATGGCAGCAACGGCGAGCTTAGATAAGAAATCCGTCGGTAATGCAATGACCGAACTTACTAATCCAAGCAAGAACCGGATGACATAGCCTGAACCGACAAAATATGCGGCTGCTAGTACGCCTATTAAGCCACCGATGATAGGGAAAAGGTAAACGTGCTCAGCTGTGGTGAAGATGAAATCTTCTTTTCCGCCCACAGGAATTATTGTTAGGAAAGATAGCAAATCCCTAAAAGTTTTTATAGGTTTCACTGGCGACATATACCCTACAACTAATCTAAAGAGAATATAGACTTTATCGTGATTTACATGGGAGAACTTGAGGGGAAAAAAATACTAGTTACTGGCGGCGCAGGGTTTATCGGTTTTCACCTCTGCAGTAGACTGTCAAAACTTACTTCCAACTTGACGATTTACGATAATTTGTCAAGCGGCAAAATGGAAAACGCAAAGGACGTGCCTAAAGCCAAGCTTGTTAAAGGGGATATATTAGACCTAAAAAAACTGTTATCTTTAGAAAAGGCTGATTTGATTTATCATTTAGCCGCCCAAGTTGTTGTTCCTTACTCTATGGAGAATCCACTTATCGATTTTGAAACAAACGCGAAAGGCACCGTTCAGGTTCTTGAAAAAGCCCGTAAAGACGACGCAAAAGTGGTTTTCGCATCAAGCGCAGCAGTTTACGGCAACCCAACCGTCTTTCCAACTCCTGAAGACTACGGATTTCACCCCTTCTCCTGCTACGGTTTATCCAAAGTCGTCGGCGAAGAATACTGCAACATGTACCAAAGCCAATACGGCTTAGATATTGCAATAACAAGGTTCGCAAACGTTTATGGGTCAAGATGCCACGGCGTCATTCATGACTTCCTAGATAAACTTGCAGCAAACCCTGGCAAACTGGAAATCATCGGCACTGGATTGCAGTCGCGCGATTTTGTTCATGTTTCAGACGTCGTAGATGCTTTGGTGACTGTGGGCTCCGAGGATTCTGCTAACGGCAAAGTTTACAACTTAGGTTACGGAACAACCATTACTATAATTGATCTTGCCAAAATGATGCTTAAAATCCTAAACTTGGAAAAGAAAACGTTTGTTTCGACTACTGGTGTTTCTTGGCAGGGCGATGTTACGAAAATCTGGTTTGACAATTCTAGGGCTCGGAAAGAGTTAAACTGGAACCCTAAGGTAAGCCTTGAGGACGCTATAAAAGAAGTTATTGCTGAGAGGAAACTCTCGAAATGACCATGTCGGTGCCAGCTAAGGGATTAATCGCTCTATTGCGACTTCCCTACTGGCTCATGACAGGTGGTTTATCAGTCTTAACAGCGTTTGCCATTAAGAAAAGCATGATTGCGCCCGAAACGATCGTGCTGATATTTTTTTCAATGGCCTTCATAACTTCTGCAGGTTTCGCGATCAATGACTATTTCGATCGGGAAAGCGATGCAGTAATCAAGCCGAAACGTCCCATCCCCTCAGGCGCCCTATCACTTAAACAAGTTGTAGTCATTTCAGGCTTGCTCTTTGTTGTGGGTTTGATTATGGCTGCGTACATTAATTGGCTAAGCTTCGCAATCATAGCTGTTGACTCAATTCTGCTTTTAATTTACTCAACCCTTGTTAAACGCAAATCAGGCTTCATCGCCAACATCTTGATTGGAGTTTTGACTGGTACAGCTTTCATGTACGGACAAGTTACAATTTCCTTCCCTGCAACTGTCGGCTTGATTTCACTTAGTCTTTATCCAATCGCTTTCGGCACTATCGGCGGCAATGTCCTTCGTGACATCCTCAGCTCGGAAGGGGATTCGAAGGTTGGGTACCCAACGCTTCCTCAAAAAATCGGTACAGCTAAGTCAACGAAGCTGGCTGCACTGTTTTTTATCCTGACTGCTGTGTTGGCTCCTCTTCCATCTCTTCCTTTCTTTGCAGGTCACTTCACCCTTTATTATTTACCGCTTATTCTGCTGTGGAGTGCACTTCTGATTTACGCTTCTGCACGCCTTATCACTTTAGCTTCAACAGTTTCTAATGTAAGGAAATATGAGCGTATAATTACTATGTCGATGATTCTTCTTCCGTTAGCATTAATAATCGAGGCGACACTTGGAGGGTTAATATGACTAAAACAAAGAGCATCTGTCCCGAATGCCAGAAAAAAATTGATGCTCAACTAACCCAGGCTAACGAAAAAATCAAAATAACTAAAGTATGTCCTGAACATGGAAGCTTCGAAGCTACACACTGGCAAAGCCCCCCAATCTTCAAGCATATGCAAACGTACGACCAATTTCAGTACCTCGGCGACTTGAACGCTCCAAAAGACCCGCAAGGTTGCCCTTACGTCTGTGAAACCTGCACCAATCACGCTTCGGGTACGGTCATAGGAGTTATTGACGTAACAAAACGATGCAACCTTAAATGCGCCGTGTGCTTCTCAACATTTCCAGAGCAAGAAATTGATTACGAACCCACAAAAGAACACTTGATCAGAATGCTCGAGTTCGCAAGCCAAGCTAACCCCAAACCGCCAGCCATCCTTTTCTCAGGAGGAGAACCGACCGAACGAGAAGATATGCCTGAAATTATCGCTGTAGCGCATAAACTCAAATTCATGACTATTCTTGCAACAAATGGTGTACGTTTAGCCGAAAACCCCCAGTTAGCGGAAAGACTAAAGAAAAGCGGGTTAAACATTGTTTATTTGCAGTTTGACAGTTTTCACGACGACTTCTACAAGAAGGTTCGTGGACAAGCACTTTTTGACTATAAGCTAAAAGCCCTAGATGTTTGCCGTAAATACGACATGGAAGTAATCCTTGTTAACACTCTTATGAAGAGTTTAAATGATGAAGAAGTCGGGGACATAATTAGGTTTGCAGCCAAAAACACCGACATCGTTAGAGGCTTGATTTTTCAACCTATTGCTTTTACTGGCAGAGCCACGGAGAACCGATTTAGAGAGAATTTCCGTGAATGGCATTTTGCTGAAGACGTAGAGAAGCAAACGCATGGCGAAATAAAAAGCACTGACTTGTATCCAATGTCAGTTATGACTTCGCCGATAAAGATAATGAGAAAGTTCATGCAAAAACCATGGCCACTATTTTCCTGCAGCCCTCAATGTGGCATAGTGAACTGGATTTTTGTTTCAGAAGACGGCAAAATGTTCCCAATCAACCGCTTTGTCAATTTTGACAGATTTTTTAGACACATTCGCAAAACAGCTGAGACAGCAGAATCCAAAGGCAAAATATCTCTGCTCTCATCGCTATTCATGGCATCAATGTTGTCGATGAACATGTTCTTAGTTACCAAAGAAGTCGGTATGCTAACTCTGCTGAACTCCATAATGAGAATGCACCTTTCGCCTTCTTACCAGTCACTTGGCAAAATACGTCGAAGAATCTTTTTGCTCGGATGCATGGCATTTATGGACTCTTACAACTTCGATGTAAACCGCGTAAGACGATGTGTAGTCCACTACATTACACCTGACCTCAAAATCATACCATTCTGCGCCTATAACAACATCCACAGAGTCGCCATCGAAAAAGAATTTGCGGAAAGACAAAAAAATTCAATCAACAAACTTAACTAACTTTGTCGAAAGAAGCACACTTAACTTATTACTTGGATGTTTAGCACGCAGTAATCGTTTGTAAAGTCATATGTTCCTGTTGAATTCTGGTGCCAGAGCTCGAAAACCACAGAGAAGCTTCCAACTTCGTTTTGCGTAATTGATGATGAGGTTTGCCACATTGCTCCATTTGCTAAGCTCAAATCATATGTTTGAATTGGTTGAGCATCAACGGGAAAATTTAAGAGGTTTTGGGTAATTTTTTCGCGAACTTGGTAGGTTTGATTCCCGCTTCCTCCCATGTTGTTCACAACTCCTATCCAAATGTTAAAAGTGCTGTTCTGGTTAGCAACCAATGTTATTGGGTAATCAACGGCCTTTTTTTGATTGTCCAGCAGGTAAACCGTATTGTATCCAGATCCAGATGATTGCGGCTTTAAAACCAAAAAATAACCCGCAACAATTGCGACGACGATTATTAGAACGAGAAAAATGGCAATAACATAGCCTTTCTCATCGTTTAAACCGATTTTTCTGCCAATGCGCATAACATGTTCTGACAGTGTTGGCATCCAACACCCCCCTAAATATAGTGCTAAATATCTCTATTCCCGATTTGAATCTTCTCAGTTTAGGTCTCCCATACTTTCGTGCTTTATACGTTGTGGGAACCTCAACCATGTTGTATCCTTCTACCGCGAATTTTATGAGCATTTCCGTAGCATAAGCCATATCATCCTCAATCAACTCTACGTTGTTAATGGCTTCACGTGATATCGCTCGGAAACCTGATTGCGTATCGCTGAGAAATTGACTGTAGAAGAAATCAAAAAACCAAGTTATTACTTTGTTCCCAAGAAAATTCATCAATCCCATAGCCTTATTTGGATCATACATACGCGTGGCTAAAACCATGTCGACATCTTTCTCAACCATTTTATCAAGCATGCGGTTAATGTGCCTTACTTCATAGGTTCCATCACCATCAACCATCACGATGATGTTGCCTTTCGCATTTTTCATACCAGTTCTCAGAGCAAGACCATAACCACGTCTTGGTTCAATAATTAGTCGGCAAAAATTTGTGTCTTTAACAATTTCTATTGTACCGTCAGTAGAATTCCCATCTACAATGATTATTTCTTTTGGATAAGTCAAGTCGTTTTGAATAGTTGTCACTGCTTCCAAGATGTTTCCTGCTTCATTGAGTGTCGGAATGACTACTGAGACCAAATCAACTTTTGACGTCATCTGCGCTTCTCCCAAGTTGCAAAGGCTATATTGTTTCCATACTTTGGTTAAATAAGCTCTTCGTATATTTCAACAAGGCTTTCAACATTCTTGTCCCAACTAAACTTTTCTTCCATCACTGATCTGAGCTCTAATCTGCGTGAAGAAAAATCAATCGCCGCGAACTCCAAAACTGCTTTCGCAAGTAATTCCGGCTCATTAGGTGGTACCAATCTTCCCCAATCATCCATCAAAATTTCACTGATTCCTCCAACGTTTGTGGCTATGACGGGCAATCCGCACGCCATAGCTTCAAGGGTAACTAAAGGCAAACCTTCTCCAGATTTTGAAGGCAAAACAAAGAAATCTGCTGCATTATAGTAGAGAGGCAAATCTGCATCTGCAACAAAGCCTGTTAACTTAAAGTTATTTTCTATTCCTAACTGCTGGGCTCTTATCTGAACATTGTTTTGATCTGGGCCTTTCCCTACAGCAAGAAAAATTATGTTAGGATTCTTTTTGACCGCGATGTTTGCACATTCTATCAGAGTATCGATACCATTTTTATAAACAAGTCTCCTAACAGTTACTGCTACAATGGCACTTTGGGGAATTCCCAGTTTTCTTCTCATTTCTTCGCGTTTTCCAGCCAAAGGTCTGAAACGTTGTAGGTCAACCCCGTTGTACATGACTTTAACTTTCGCTGGTTTTGCTCCTAAACTTAAAACGTAATCTTTAGTAGCGCTGCTGACGGTTATTATTTTGTCTGCTTCTTTTAGTGTCTCTTTTCCAACCATCAAGTCATTTAACCGCTCAATCTTGTCAAAAATGTTGTCGTATTCGATGAAGGTATTGTGCTGAGTAAGTACAAATGGCTTATCGTATCGTTTTGCAAGTTTGGCTGCAATAAGCGAGGTAAGGTATGGGTGACCGTGGGCATGGACGATTTTGCTTGATTTTACTGCCTTAAGAAAAACTTCAAAACTCGGAACTGTCGGAATAGAGTAAGGTATTCCAAGGCGAAAACCCGTGTTTAAAGATTCATAACATTCAACGTTTACGCCGTCAATAACATAATGCTTGGTAGTTCCAATACGGTTGGTAACCACCATGGGCTGAAAATTTCTGCGTAACAGCCGTTTGCTTTGTTCGTTCACAACTTTTTCTATTCCGCCTACATGGGGCAGAAAAGTGTGTGTAACAATGCACAGCTTTGTTTGAACCATGGAAGCCCAACGTTAATTCCTCAAACAGCATCCTATTATAACATTATGGTAAAACAGGGGTTGCCCTAAGAAATAGCTAAAAAGTTGCTTTTGTTACGGAAACTAGGCGCAAACGATCAACCCTTTGCCCAACATGTAGGATTCTAAAAGAAGGCTAAGAGATTGACTGTCTAATTACCCAGCCACAAAATCGCTGAAAAAAACCAAGTATCTCAGTAAAAAACCGTGTCGTCTCGACTAACCTGATCTGCTTCTGCATTTCTGGTGGCACGGGTATAAACATTTGCAGATACTCCAGCAACCAAAGCACCTATTGCATCGTTTGTTATTGACCCGAGCTTCTTCAAGATGCCTGGCTTAGCTTGGTCAAACCTTACATACTCAAAAACGCCTCTAGTTCCTGCGATATAAGTGGCTATGGCTATCCCTAAAATCTCGTCAGCGATTGGCCCTGGTCTGCCCTTGAACCTTTCCTGAGTCAACCCGGGGATCAAGCCTTTCTCTGCATCTTCTTGTGCATGAAAAGCTGCGGTTTCAAGGATGGAAATGTTAACATCGTTCAAGGCGTCGAGGAATTCTTCTTTTAGCATTTCAGTTGCTTTTTCCTGAGTTTCTATTCCTGGATGGGGAACATACATTTCAAGTGCGCAGCTGATTAGGCTTTGTAGGGAGATGCCTTTTTGTTCAAGGAATTTTAGTAAGGCTGGCGTTTTGTTGGTCATTATTTTTCCACCGCTTTTTTAAAGGTACAGTGTGCTTTAAGCGTTGCGTGGGTGTTGTTCCGTAATATTTATATGAATAGGTTGGATAAACCAACCAAGCATTAAGACGTGATAATTTGCTAAACATCAAGAAAAAAACCTCTAATTCGCTCAAAAATCTATTGAACAGCAAATTATCTAAAAATTTGATTAATAAAACATCTTTTTTATGTTTACTTGTTTGTTTCTGTAGTTCAATTGGAAACTATGGTATTTACATTCACCTGAAACCAGCAAATGAAATAACGGTTGAGGGTGAAGTAACTTAGGGAGTGTAAAATGAAATGAAAGTTGTTGCTTCATGGAGTGGAGGAAAAGATAGCTGCTATGCATACTACTTGGCAGCACAACAAGGTCACGAAATAATGAACCTATTAACTATGATGATGAATGAGGAAAAATCAAACTTCCACATGATACCTTCCAGTATGCTGGATGCCCAATCGGATGCCATCGGAATTCCACTGGTAAAACAGCAAGCTACTCCTAAAACCTACGAGAACGATTTCAAAAGTGCACTTAGAAAGTTCAAAACCAAAGGCGCTGAAGGCTTAGTGACAGGCGACATCTACGAGGTAGCAGGGCACGAAGAAGGTTGGTTGGGACGTGTTCTAAAAGAAGTTGGCTTAACACCTGTGAAGCCGCTGTGGATGGGTGACACAAAACAAATCTATCTTGATTATTTGAAAACCGGTTTCAAAGCGACTGTTGTGCGGACGAACCTTGAAAAATTAGGCGTTGAATGGCTTGGCAAAGTGCTGGACAAAAAATTCTATGACGACATCCTGAAGTTCGGCAACGTTGACCCCTGCGGAGAAGGCGGCGAATACCACACTGTCGTGACTGATGGACCCACTTTTAAGAAAAAGATTGAAATTCTAGAAACGCAAAAGCACAAGATAGACGGCGGCTTCGGCTACTTAGAAATCAAAAAGTTCGGAGTCAAGCCGAAAGGCAAGGTAAACCCGTAAAATGGACACAGTACTTGACGTATTAATAGCCCATAACCCATTGAAAGCAAAAGCTTTCCTCGCTGAAATTGAAGGCAAAAATCCCCTTTTCATATGTACAATCGGCACAACCGAAACAGGAAAAATTGCAGGCATATCGGCAGCGGGAGCAAACCCAGAATTCACCGATTACACCCCACCAGCAGACGCTGAACTGCTCCTGCTTGGACGATGCAAATCCATCGCTGGAGTGCCTATAACTCCTGATGGAATCCCAACACCCGCATTAATTACAATGTCAGCTCTGCATTTAGCAGACATTCCCGTCATAGTTGCCAGCGGAGGAGTAAAAGTAAAACCACAAATTCCATTTCTAGACCTTGGCGGAAACCCGGGAAGAGACATCCGAACAGGCAACTCTGTTGATAATGTTGCGGAAGTTATTGAGCGAGCAAAAACTGCAGGTGTAAACCTTTCCAAAGCAGTTGATTACCTTGTTATAGGTGAAAGTATTCCTGGTGGAACAACAACGGCACTTGGCGTACTTTCAGCCTTAGGCATAAAAGCTGAAGGAAAAGTAAGTAGTACTCTGCCCGAAAATCCCCATAGCCTCAAATCCCAAACAGTTAATACAGGCTTGGCGGCTGCGGGTGAAAGATTCGGTAGTTTAGCAAACGATCCAGTTAGAGCTATTTCATGCGTTGGCGACCCAATGATGGCGGCTTTCTCAGGATTAGTAATCGGTGCAGGATCTCAAGTTCCTGTACTTATGGCTGGGGGAACCCAAATGAGTGCAGTCTTAGCCTTGATAAATGTTTTAGATTCTAGCGTACTTTGTAACGTAGCTGTGGGCACAACTCGATGGGTTGCAAAAGACAAATCATCCGACTTAAAAGGCATAGTTACACAATTTTGCGACGTGCCAATTTTAGCAGCTGATTTAAACTTCACATGCTCACGTTACCATGGTTTACAGATTTACGAGACTGGTCTTGTTAAGGAAGGTGTCGGTGCTGGCGGTGCGTCAATAGCAGCGATGGCTAAGCTTGGCGGTGCAGTAACAAAAGACATATTGCTTAAAGAGATAGAACGTAATTATGCCTCTTTGATGGATTTGAAGTGAGACGGGCTTGGTTGTTAAAGAGTTAAAAAACCTTTTTTCTTTCCTCACAATTTTTCCAGTATCAATGGATAAGGACATGCTTGTTGACTGCGCTGAGAACATGTGGTTTTTTCCCTTAATTGGAGCATTTATCGGTTTGTTAGCTGGAGTTTTCGGTTGGGTAGCGTACCATTTCTTGCCCGGCATAGTTGTTGGCGGCTTAGTGTTGGCTTTATTGTTGCTAATTACTGGATTGCATCATACAGATGGCTTACTGGATTTTGGCGATGGAATTATGGCTCATGGAACTTTTGAACATAAAATTGAAGTTATGCATGACCAGTTAACAGGGGCTGGTGGCCTATCTCTTGGCATAATGACTATGTTGATTTCCGCTTTAGCTATTGGCCAGTTAAGTGTAGGCCTAATAGTCAGCGGCATCATTGTGGTTGAGCTTTCCGCAAAACTTTCTATGGTTGTTATGGCTTGGGCAGGAAAATCAGTGCATGAAGGTATGAATTCACCTTTTCTTGAAGCCATGCATGGCGGAAAAGGTAACGTGCGTTTGGTTGTTGCCCTTATCATTTCGCTGGTAGTTGCTTTGCCGCTATTGCGTTGGGCAGGCGCTCTAATTGTTTTGGCCGCTATAGTCACAAGTTTAGTATTGACCGCGGTTGCACATAGACACTTTAACGGAGTTACTGGCGACGTATTCGGCACATCAAACGAGATAACCCGAATGGTCTGCGTGATTGTCCTGTTGGCGGCGGTAGCATGGGCGTAACCGCGCTTATCATGGCTGGTGGAAAAGGCACCCGCATGAGAATCGCCGAAGAGAAACCACTCATTAAAGTCTGTGGCAAACCAGTAATCGAATATGTCATTACAGCATTAAAGGGTGCCAAGAAGATTGATTCAATCGTTGTCGCTGTAACTGATTGTACGCCTAAAACTGCCAAATATCTAAGTCAATTTCCTGTTAAAGTCATTGAAACACCCGGCAAAGATTATGTCTCCGACATGGGGTATGCCAGTCAAAACCTCAAACTCGGTGTCTTTTTAGCCATCGCAGCTGACCTTCCATTGGTTACAAGTCAAGCTTTGGATACCATAATTGAACGATACGAGAGCTGCGGCAAGCCAGCACTAACAGTTGCTGTTTCGCTTGAAACCAAAACCAAACTTGGCATGAGCATGGAATATTCATTCAAAATGGATAACAAAGACGTAGTTCCTGTCGGGATCAACGTTATTGACGGGCATAAACGGTACGGCGACGAATGGCTCGACCAAGATATCTATCTGCTCGATCTAGACGAGTTAGCCATCAACATTAACACTGTAAATGAATTTCAACTAGCTGAACGGCTTCTCGCTAAGAAAAAATAATCTTTCATTTGATTTGGTACCTGAATAATCTCTGATTGCAGTAGTCATAATTTATTCGTTGTTTGCTTACTTTCAAGAACTTGCTTTAATGTTTCTTTCATTCTTCTTGCATCCACATCTAGGTTTGGTGTTTCGCATATAAGTGTCGGATGCATCTCAAAATCGGCAATCACCTCAGCCAACAATCGAAAGTCAGGGCCATACCGTTTCTCGTCAAGTGTATGATGTTCCTTTTCTCCCTGACTCGTAAACTCGATGGCTGAGAAATGGCAGTGCATGTTTCTGAGCGTTTCTGTTCCAAGTTGCTGCTCGACCTTTTCTGCGATTGCTCTGAAATCTTCAATTGTCTTCAAGCAGCCAAGCCCCCTTGCATGTAGGTGCCCCCAGTCTATGACGAGTTGTGTACCTTCTACTTCTTCGTTGATGGTTAGTATTTCGTCTAGGCTTCCGACTTGGAATTTTCTTCCCATTGTTTCAGGCCCCAGCTTCACCTTCAAACCGAGGCTTTGCATTTCAGCGTTAACTTCTTTTAGAGCATCTAAGCATGTTTTGAACGCAAAGTCCTTTTCAAAAAGTCCGTAGAATCCCGTGTGAAAAACCATGACGTAAGCTCCCATCCAGTCAGCTGCGGTTGCACATGCAATTAAGCGGCGTTTGCTCGCTTCAACAACTTCTTTTTTTCCAGACAGATTAATGTAGTATGAGCCATGCATACTGAGCATAACATCGTTTTTCCTTGCCTCTTCGCCGAGCTTTTGTGCATTCTCTTGTTTTATCTGCGGTTTTTGACCCCACTGAACTGCTTCATACTCAAAAGCGTTCAAGCCCTCTTCACGCAAAAGCTTTGGCACGTCAGATGTAGTTGCTCCCATTAGTTTGAACATGGGTGGAACTCCTGCTGGACCAAACCGAGTATTCTCTGCCATCTTAATCCTTCTATATTCCAATTTAGAACATTTGCAAGAAGTAGATTAAGGCGCCGCTGACAGTGGCTAAAATTCAAACAATCGACGTTGGCAAGATTCACTTTTTCTTACAAAAGCTGCAATCTCTGAAATTGTTAGCGAATTATTTCAATGTATTAATTGAGTTATTGTTGGAATTGACACGTAAAAGTGGATGTAAACGGCAGCTGCCAAAATTCCGATAGTAATTGCCAACAAGGCGAAATCTCCTCGATGAAATTTGAGCAGATAGAGGTTGGTGCGTTTTTTTGTGGCGCCCCACGCTCGAGACTCCATTGCTTCCGCTAATTCGAGGCTTCTGCGAATAGCACTGACAATCAATGGGATAAGCACTGGTACATAATTTCTAATTCTCTTCAGTAACCCGCCCTTCTCAAGTTCGAGTCCTCTGGCTTTTTGTGCATCCATGATTGTTTGAGCTTCTTCTGCAAGAACAGGAACAAATCTTACAGCTGTAGTGAAGGCGAAGGCAAACTCGTATGGTACTCGCGATTCCTCCAGGGCTAAGCCTAAGTGGTCAGGTGAAGTAGTTAGGAAGAAAACTGAGAAAGACTCGACAAGCACAACGAAACGGAGAGTTAGTGCAGCTGCGTTTTCAACGATTGGTGCTGTCAAGTGGTAGCCTGAAGTGAAAAAGGATGTTGCAATGTTAATTGCGAAAATGAGTATTGCCAGAAAAGAGGCACCTCGCAGGGAACGAATCCATTGTCTCTGAACTTTTGCAAGCAAAACAAAAGGCACCTGCAAGAGGAAGAGCAAGAGTAACGGAATTATTTGGGAGAAAAGAATAGCACATACAAAAATCGAAATTACATAGACAAATTTTATTCTTGGGTCTAAATTGTGGATAGGAGAGTAAACTTTTCTAAATCTTAAGCCATCAAAAACACTCATTTCTATGTTTTACTCTCCCGTGCTTTCAGGATTATTTCTTTGGCTTCGTAAATGTCAATAATATTTTTCGGAAAACCCAAAGGCGATAACTTTGTGAAGATTTGGGCTATCTGTGGTAAAACAATAGACGCCAACTCTAACAATGCCGGATCTGTAAGAATATCTTTTCCAACACCGTCAGCTACAATCTTGCCATCTTTCATCAAAATAACTCTAGGATTGCTTTCCGCTACAAACTCAACATCGTGCGTAACAATAACAACAGTTTTTCCTTGCGTTTGCATCTGCAAAATAAACTGACGGAGCTTTTCCTTTTGCTCATGATCTTGCCCAATTGTAGGTTCATCCAAAATCAGTGTTTTCGGATCCCAAGCCAACACGGAAGCCAATGCAACACGTTTCCGCTCGCCTCCGCTGAGAAGAAAAGGTGATGTTTTTCGGTATTGGGTTAACGATAGGAGCTCCAAAGCCCAAGTTACTCTATTTTCAATGACGTCGGCGGCAAACCCAAAATTCTTCAGTGCAAATGCGATTTCGTCTTCGACTGTTTCGCTGAATAATTGATGATCTGGGTTTTGGAAAACAAATCCGACGTTTCTGGATAGGGCTGCCACACTTGTTTTAGTTGTTTCAACTCCATCCGCACGAACTTTTCCTACTCTGGGTTTCAAAAGACCGTTGAAATGCTTTACTATCGTTGATTTTCCTGCGCCGTTTTGTCCCATGATGGCGACGAATTCGCCGTCTTTGATTTTTATTGAAACGCCCTTCAAAGCTTCTACTCTGTTAGGGTAAGAAAAATGGACGTCTATTGCCTCAATCAATTGGCTTTAGAGCCTCCAGCAACTGGTCTGCTAATTCTTCGGAAGATAATGGGATAGTGTCGCTCAGGTTTAAGCCGTCTTTTTTTAGCATTTCATATAGTAATGTTGCTTTGGGAATTCCAACGCCGATTAAACGTGTTTCCTCTGAGCTAAGGATCTCTCGCGGTTTTCCTTCAAAACGAACTTGCCCTTGGTCCATGACGATAAGGTGGTTTGTGTATTTTGCTGTTAAGTCTAATCTATGTTCCACAAGAATGACTGTTATTCCCTGTTTCTGGTTTAAATCGTATATTACTTCGAAAATTTTTTCAGCGCTTAACGGATCAAGAAAAGATGTAGGTTCATCTAACACGATGATTTCTGGTTCCATCGCTAAAACAGATGCTATTGCAACCCTTTGTTGCTGGCCTCCCGAAATCTCGTGAGGCGACCGTTCCCGTAAATCATAAATGCCCGTTAAGTTTAGTGCCCAATCAACTTTTTTGCGCATTTCCTCTCGAGGGAATCCCATGTTCTCCAATCCGAAAGCCACATCTTTCTCGACGGATAATGCAAACAATTGGTTTTCTGGGTTCTGAAAAACCAAGCCTACATGTTTTGCCATTTCGTAAGTATGATGTTTAAGTGTGTCTATGCCTGCAACAGAGATTTCCCCTTTCAATTCCCCTTGATAGAAATGCGGAACGAGCCCGTTGAAAGTTCGGCACAAAGTTGTTTTACCACAGCCGCTTGGTCCAGTAATTAAAACAAACTCTCCCTTCTCCACTTTGATGGAGACATCCAAAATTGACGGTTTGGATGCGCCTGGATAAGTGTAGGTGAGGTTTTTTGTTTCAATTACAGCCATTTTTTGTGCCTGCTCACCTTAAGCGTGAGAGTTTGCTCATTTAAGCGTAGCTACGCATTTTTGATAATTTGTTTTCTTTAGGTTCTGTTCCCTTCGTATGCGATAAATTTTCATTTTAAGAATTGGATGATATTTATGTCGGTTTGAAAAGGGCCTTAATAGTTGGATGATTGCTTATCTGATGTATTTGTTGCAGAAATTAAAAAGGCAATAAAACTAGAAAAGAAACATCCGATTGGAAGAATGTATAGAGTTAGTAATAGTCTACTTTCATCCAAAAAAATATCCTCAACACCCAAAACAAACAAACCCATAAGCATAAGCAAAATACCAATTTTGGTATACTTTGATATTTTGCTAAGGGCTATCATACTTAATGAGTATGATACTTAATCCTAAATATTTTTGGGCTATGGTTTTAGTTTTTTCTTTTGAAGTTGATTTGGTTTAGGTTATCGTGGAAAACGTGGCTCTGGTTATTGTAATCGGATTAGGAGGGCAAGAAGGGTTCATTCTAGGCGGATTAATCATGCTATAACTACTAATTCAAATTTTGTGAAAAAATGTGT
Organism: Candidatus Bathyarchaeota archaeon; assembly: GCA_963833575.1. Taxonomy (GTDB): domain Archaea; phylum Thermoproteota; class Bathyarchaeia; order Bathyarchaeales; family Bathycorpusculaceae; genus Bathycorpusculum. The sequence goes on from CAWHXY010000004.1 coordinate 1,094,396, forward strand.
GATTTTATTTCGATTGTTTAAAAAACTGCGTTTTTTTCTGTTTAAGACTGTGGTATGGAATGCTTCAACAATTTTAGGCATTGTTTTAGTGTGGGTTCTATTTCGCCTGTGCCGCTTACGCCTGCCGCCATTGCGTGTCCTCCGCCGACTCCATGCAACCATTCACCAAGCGGCGTCGCAATATCTTTCCCTAAGTTTACTCCTGTCTCGGCGAACTGTCGCGTGCTTCGTAGGCTAATCTCGATTTTGCCGTTTTTCATTCCTGCAACAGCCGACACATGAGCCCCTAAATCTACTAGAGCCTTGGCTCCTGAAGCTTGATAAGCACTAACATGGGAAAGCGCAATTATCCACTCTCCAACTCTTACGATTTTGGCCCTTTTACAAGCTTTCAACTTTGCAAGCCGCTCAGAAGTATCGATGGGTAGAGCAAATAATGCCAAGGTTTCCTGCACGTCTATTCCCGCAGTTACCAATTTTGCTATAATTTGCAATGTTGCAGCGCTTGATAACGCAAAATGTCGTGTATCAAAAGCTATGCCAATAAATAATGCCTTAGCCTCGTTGAGGTTTGGCTTGATTTTTGCTTGAGTAAAAAGTTTGTAAACTATTTCGCAGTTAGCTGCAGCCTTCTCATTTATGATGCATAGTTTGCATATTTTGGTGGTTTCTGGGTTTGCTGAATGGTGGTCAATAATTATTTTTTGAGCTGGAGACTTCTTTATTATTTCAGCGACTTGATCAAGTTGCTCGACAGTGTTGGTGTCCAAGAAAATTATGATTTCTGCTGATTCAATGTTAGGTTTTAGGTTGACGGTTATTGGCATGTGTTCAAGAAGCACTTTGGAAGGTTTGTTTACGCCTTGTGGGCATCCAATTTCAGTTACAATATCAGGTTTGAACCGTTTGAGTAAACATTGTAATGCGTAAGCTGAACAGATCGCGTCCGCATCGGCACTGCGGTGACATAGCAAAAGCACAAAGGCTGGATTGGTTTGCTCCAGAATTCTGAGTAATTTTTGGAAATCGTTCATTTTAGTTTTCTCAAGTAGTTTTCAATGGCTTTATGGGCTTCGTTTGTCGCTTCTTTAACCAACGCCTCTGCATCAACACCTTTTGCTTCGGAGCTTAAGGCAAGGTCTGCTTCAACAGTAACACTGCAGGGTTTTGACCCCGTAGCTTCAACGCTAATGTCTAAGCGTTCAACCATTTTAGAAGAAATTTTAGAGAGAACGTATTTTCTCGCAGCATTCTCTGCTGTCGAGCATAAAGTTTCTATTTGCTCCGTGGTTAGCTCTGGTATTCCCAGCTCTACCACAAGCTTCACCTTTAAGACGATGGCTGAGAAACTGGACTTAGGTCTTCTTGGAGTTTTGTCTGGGCTTCTTTTATTTGGCTTTTCATTCTTTCTTCTTGTCTTGCCAGAACGGTGCTTCTTGTGTCCAAAAGCTCTTTTCTCTCAACTAGATCTTCGGTTACTTTTGGTTTTTCTGCTTTTACCAGTAATGAGCCGATTGCTTTGTAAATTACTGAGTCATCAGCAGTTTTCTGAAGTTCAGCTATTGTCTGCTCTACTTCAGTTTTTTCCATTTCAACTTGCTGTTTTTGTGCTAAAATTGATTGTAATGTCTGCTGAAGTTGTTGCAGTCTAAGAAGCCTTTCTTGTACATTAGGCGGTAACTTGGAAAGTTCGTCACTCAAATTTTCATACTTCCGTATCAGCCAATACGATAAGCTATTAATTAAGTATTTCCAACAAGGAAAACAGTAACATAAATTCTAAGAAATTGTCGAGTTCCAATAGTAAATGCTTTTGTAGCCAATTTTAGTGACTGGGTAGGTTGCGTCATCATAAACTATGTCAAGTCTAGCGCCGTATTGAACTAAGAGTTTGCTTGTAATTGTTGCTGTTTGTTGTGTTCTGTAATCACTTGTCCAGAAACCCCAAATGGTATCGTTAGGTTGACGCATACCCCAACCAAAATTCTTGGGCAGAATTAACACGGCTTCTGGAGAGCTTAAATCGGTAAATTTCTTTTGTGTTACATCATTCCAGAATCTTTGCATTGCATTAAATTGATCATTGGTCATTGTTCCATACTCATTTCCTTTATCGTACGGGTAGTCAAAAATTGTGATGTATCTTGCTCCAGCTTCATAAGAAGTTAACATTTGATTGTAAATTTGATCTCCGCTGTCAAGGTACGGTGTTTCGTTATATTTCCAAGTTATCATTGTACCCCAATCTTTATTCTCTAATCTTGCTGCTCCCTTAACCTGAGCTATTTCCTCTGTTACACTATTGTTTGAGCCTAGCTCCGCGAAAAGAGTGTTATATCCTCCTAAGTAATCAAACCAGTATAACGAATAATCTGAAGTGTACGCTTTAATTCCATTGGCGTTTAAAGCTCTAAGACCAGGGTCTAACTTCAGAACGTCATCAACGAAAAACTTTGCTTCCAAATCATAATCCAGAGGTTTAGTGTCATTACTCATAGCGTTTAACATGTTTGAATAAATTTTTTGTAAATCCTGTGCTATCACGTAATAAGGCGTACTCGTATTCGTTCCCATTTGGCTGAGTTTAGGTGCCCAGTATTCGTACCAAGCTGACCAATTTCCGTCAAGCTGTATCCCTGCCGGCTCGTCATTATAATAAATCCCTAAAAATTTGTCACCCCACATATCCGTCCAACGTTGCTTAGTGCTATTCAACGGCTGATCCCAAAACCATGTTTTCTCATTGGTTTCTAAAACGTCATCAATTCCAAGATTAACGATTACGCTAAGGCCTTTAGAAACAGCATAGCTACAGATTTCTTCAACACTTGATTGGTTTCGGCTAATGGGATTTCTTCCAGAATCCAAAACAAAGAGGTTTGTATAACCTGAAATCTTGTCAATAAGGAGTTTAGCTTCTTGAGTGGTGTTTCCGCCGAAAGCAACCCCAACGTAAGGCATAGGTTTACTTTGTGCCTGATCATGGTTTATGTAAAATACGTCGAAGGCTAAGGCAGAAATAGCCAGTATAACGATGAGGAAGATTGGAACTAAATACTTCCTAACCTGTTTGACTCTACTCATGCCTAAGCCTTACCTCACAGTGTTAAATGGCAAACCTTAATGTTTTTCTATAAAGCATCCTAAAGAAAAACAATTTTCAGAAGAGCAACAATCAATTTTCGTTTTTTGACAACGGATTTTTATTATTCTTTCGGACTTCTTTTGTGAAGTCTTTTAAGCAACCCAACGTTAACCATTTTTGAGGAATGCAAGTGGAGCGCGCCAAAGTTACAAAAGAAGAGATAGTTGAACGAGACATTCATTTTCTAGCTGTTTATGTTGAATCAAAAAATTCGTGCATGATAATGCTAAGCGAAAAAGAAGATAAGCTTGGTACTTTGGCAATCGCTGTTCCAAAAGCCAAAGACGCAGTTGGTACAGCTACTTCATCGATTCTTTTAGGTGACAAAAACGAAATTTCTGCAAGAATGTTTGCTGAATACGTGGCTTCTAAGAAGGGAAAAATTGCCATGGTTTCCGTTTACCTTGAAAAAGTCGGCGAGATACAAGCGCAAGAATTCTTTATGCATCTTATTGATAAGTTGATTAAGAGTGAAAGCCAAAGAGAGCCAGTGGCAATATAACTACAACTCTTTTTCCATCTTCCGTGAAACGCAATGATCTGCAAATTAACTGCTGACGATTTCCAGGATATTCTGACTGTGGTAAATGATGCAGCAATAGCCTACAAAGGTAAAATCCCAATCGATAGATGGAAAACTCCTTACATGACCGCGCAAGAATTAAACGAGGAAATCCAAAACGGCATAGAATTTTACGGTTGGAAAGAAAACAAAATTATTCTAGCCGTAATGGGAATTCAACGGGTTAACAATGTCACGCTAATTAGACATGCCTATACGCTGACAAGCCAACAGAGAAAAGGCCTTGGAGAAAAATTGCTCCAATATTTGCTAAAGTTAGCTGAAACAGCGAAGGTTTATGTGGGAACTTGGGAAGCTGCGGATTGGGCGATAAGATTCTATCAAAAACATGGATTCGAGCTTCTTTCAATAGAGGAAAAGAATAAGCTGTTGAAGAGATACTGGAGCATTCCGGAGCGGCAGGTCGAAACATCGGTAGTACTTGAACTAAAAAGGCAAGCAAGATGAAAGAAACACTTCTCTTGAAAATTAACCCAGAAAACCCAGACTTATCTAAAATACAAACAGCTGCCCAGATCATCCAGAACGGCGGTTTAGTGGCTTTTCCGACTGAAACTGTTTATGGATTAGGGGCAGACGCACTAAATCCGACAGCAGTTTTAGCACTTTTTGAGGCTAAGAGGAGACCTTTAGATAACCCGCCAATTGTTCATATCGCCGATCCACGCGAAGTTTACAAGCTTGCTGAGGACGTCTCAAAGAAGGCTGAGTTGCTTATGAGTAAATTTTGGCCTGGCCCTTTAACTCTGGTTTTCAAGCGTTCAAACATTGTTCTGGATGTGACGGTGGCTGGATTAGACACTGTTGCTATTCGAATGCCAAAGCATAAGGTAGCTCTTGCACTTATCAAACAAAGCCGGTGTTCCATAGCTGCGCCAAGCGCAAATCTTGCGGGAAAACCCAGCCCAACAACCGCCAAACACGTTTACGAAGATCTTAACGGAAGAATCGACGCCATTCTCGACGGAGGACCAACAAAAATAGGCGTGGAATCCACTGTTTTAGACCTAAGCGTTGATCCTCCCGTGCTTCTTCGTCCAGGAGGAACAACTTTTGAAGCTATAAAACAGGTTCTTAGCGACGTGAAGCTTCACCCTTTTGTGCAAGCAGAAAAGGAGTTGCCCCTTGAAAAGATGCGGTCTCCTGGAATGAAACATAGACACTATGCACCTAAAGCTGAAGTCATTTTGGTTGAAGGCAGTGTATCAAAGATTAAAGACAAAATCCAAGAAATAGCTAGTGATTATGCTCTTAAGGGCCTAAAAGTAGGCATTTTAGCAACAGATGAAACCCAAACCTCATACAAAGCAGATGTGGTTACGAGTGCTGGTAGCCGCTCTAACTTAGCAACTGTTGCCCAAAGTCTATTCCGTCTACTTAGGGAAATTGATGAGCGAAACGTTGATGTGATAATCGCTGAAGGGGTGCCTTTTGAAGGAATGGGTTTAGCTGTAATGAACAGGCTTCGCAAAGCATCAGGCTATCATATAATAAAAGCAGAATAGCCTGTAATCGATGAATTAATGGCGAAAAGAAAACTTTTTTCCTTTTGCAGAACAGCTGTTGGCGCAGACTAACAGTCACATACTCTTAAATTTTGGACAAACTTGAACTATTGGTATCCATCGAGTCCGGAAATGAGTTGATTTTTCCATTTAGGAATTTCTCAAAATAGAGAATTAATGAGGAGGTGAAGTGAAGTAGTGTCAAGGTCTTATGACCATGATAAAGATTATCTCGAGAAAGTAAAACCAGATTACATGGATGAACTTTCTTCAAGAGATATGAGAAACATTGATGATCAGGGTTACACGGGCGTAACATTGGAAGATGAGGAAGATGAGCAATGGACCAGTGAAAACCAGTCGCCGATAGCTGGCAAAATGTCAGGCTCTATGGAGGAATTAGAACGGGTACAGGGACCCGAATTTTCCAAAAGTGATGAAATTCTTGAATGCCTCAAAAACTCTCTTGATTGCTACCAAGAATGCACCGAAACCCTGACAAGATGCACAGCAATGGGAGGAAAACACGCTGAACCCAAACATCTGAAACTGTTAATGGACTGCGCCAGAATATGCGTTACAAACGCAGATTTTATGCTAAGGAACTCAAATTATTACCAACAAACCTGTAGCATAACTGCCAACATATGTGATGAATGTGCTGACTCATGTGACACGTTTGACGAAGACTTCATGAAGCAATGTGCAAACGTATGCAGAAGCTGTGCTGAGTCATGTCGAGACATGGTCCGATAATATAGGCTATTTTCAAATCAATTTGTTATTTGTTACCAACTTAAGGTGGTGATTATGTGCCTCCAAGAGGAATAGAAAATCCAAAGCGAAAACGGCAATATGAACATATTAAAGAGTCAGAGCTGAAGCGCGGTGCATCGGAAGAAGATGCAGAGCGGATTGCCGCAGCAACTACTAATAAAACCCGAAAAGAAAAGGGTGAAACAGAAACGTAAAATTGCCAGCTTATTTTCTTGAGCTAGTGTTCGTTAATTAGTTAAGTTGATGAGAAAAATTTATATTTAAATATATGATTGTTGAATTCCGTTATTATCAAAAATAGAAAATTGGTGAAATTATGTCTCAAGGTGGAGGAAACATTCCAGTTCTAGTACTTAAAGAAGGTACAAACAGAAATAGCGGCCGCGAAGCGCTAAAAAACAACATTATGGCGGCAAAAATTGTCGCTGAATCGGTAAAAAGTACGCTTGGACCATGCGGTATGGATAAAATGCTCGTTAACAGCATGGGCGACGTTTCTATAACTAATGACGGCGCAACCATAATGAAAGAGCTAGACATTCAACATCCAGCGGGAAAAATGCTTGTGGAAGTTGCAAAGGCTCAAGACAACGAAGTTGGCGACGGAACAACAACTGCAGTGGTTTTGGCGGGCGAACTACTTTCAAAAGCTGAAAGCTTAGTTGACAAAAACGTTCATCCAACGGTTATTATTGAAGGTTATAAGAAAGCTAGCGAGAAAGCTCTCGAAATTTTAGATAAAATCGCAATCCCGATTTCCTTTGAAGATGACAAAACCCTAAGGGATATAGCCATCACATCATTATCTAGCAAAGGCATTAACGTTGCAGAAGATCACTTCGCAAAAATCATCGTTGAAGCTGTAAAACAAGTTTCAGAAAAAATCGACGGCAAATACGTTGCAGACATAGATCTGATAAAAGTCATTAAAAAACATGGCAAAAGCCTAGACGAAACAGAACTTGTCAAAGGCATGGTTATCGACAAAGAAATCGCAAGCTCACAAATGCCCAAAATCATTGACGGTGCCAAAATCGTCTTGTTAAACGCTAAGATGGAGATTGAAAAGACAGAGTTTGACGCTAAAATAAACATAGAAAGTCCAAATCAAATGCAGGCTTTCCTAGACGAAGAAGAACGCATGCTCAAAGAAATGGTTACTTCAGTTACAAAAGCCGGCGCCAATGTTCTTTTCTGCGAAAAAGGCATTGACGACATGGCACTTCACTTTCTTGGCAAAGCTGGAGTTTTAGCAGTTAAGAGCGTAAGCAGCAGCGACATAGAAAAGTTATCTAAAGCTACAAGCGCAAAAATAGTTGCCAGCGTAAAAGATATCTCGGCTGATGTTCTTGGAAAAGCTAAACGTGTTGAAGAAGTAAAAATCGGCGACGACAAACTTCTTTACGTCCGAGAGGCCAAAAATCCTAAAGCAGTAACCATCGTTATCCGAGGCGCATCCAATCAAGTTATTGATGAAGCAGAACGCTCACTACACGACGGCTTATGCGTTGTTCGCAATGCAATTGAAGACGGCAAAATCGTCGCAGGCGGCGGCGCACCAGAAGCAGAACTATCCAAAAACCTACGCGCCTACGCAGTAAAAGTCGGAGGACGAGAGCAGCTTGCAGTAGAAGCATTTGCAGACGCAGTTGAAGCAATCCCACTAACTCTAGCAGAAAATGCAGGCTTAGACCCCATAGACATCATGGTAGCACTCCGAGCACAACACGAGAAACCAGACAGCCAATACTTCGGCATCGAAGTCTCAACAGGCAAAATCAAAAACATGCGCGAGCTACTAGTCCTCGAACCACTCCGGGTAAAGCAACAAGTAATAAAATCAGCCACAGAAGCAGCAAACATGATAATGAAAATCGACGACTTAATCAGCGTCAAAGGCGGCAGCAAGATGCCACCAATGCCTCCAGGAGGAATGGGAGGTATGGGCGGAATGGGTGGCATGGGCGGTATGGGCGGCGGAATGCCCTACTAAAAACCCTTCTTTACTCTTTTTTAATTTTTAAGACGCAAGTTTTCGTCATTTTTCGATTAGATATTTTTAAGTAAAGTTATTATTCACACGCATAGACATTGTTCGGTATCTCGGAGAGTTGGCTTTGAAGCATGTTAAGATAACCGCGTTTGATTGTCCTGATGCTTATTTCAAAACGTTAAACCTTATCTGGAAGGAAGGGGACGATTTTAAAGTAGGTTACGGCTCCGAAGTTACCGACACCAAGAAACTCAACTTATCAATAGAAATTTCCCATCCTGAGAACCGCCCGATTGTTAGTGACAAAGCACCCTGCGACATGAAATATGTGCAGTGGTATGCCTTAACTTACCTTTGGTGCGGCGAAGGAAAACAAGATGAAATTTACACTTATGGCAGCAGGTTACGTGAACCCGTAGATCAAGTTGAAGAAGCAATCAAAAACTACGTAAAAGAGCAAAGGGACAGGCAAGTTACTATGGTAGTTAGGTTACCTGACGACATTTACAAGATTAATCCAAAAACAAAGGAGAGACATGAGCCGCCCTGCTTAAGCCTCATAGACACGGAAATTCTTAACAGCAAAATGCATTTAACATGTTACTTCCGTTCATGGGATGCTTACGCCGGTTTACCAGCTAACATTGCGGGGTTGCAGATGTTTAATGAGGCTTTTGTTTCTGAGATTAACGAGCGGGCAAATCTTGGGTTGCAAACAGGCAAATTGATTTTTCACTCCAAAAACTGTCATATTTACAAGCGACAATTCAACCTCGTTAAAGAACTCTTAGAGCCCAAAGATAAAGCCAGCAGAATGGCAATGGGCATGCAAGAAACCCCAAAAGAGTTATCGGCGAGAAGTTTTGAGCGATAGACTGGTTCGGGTTAGCAAATGGTTAGAATTCAAACGTTTAGTTGACGAGTTGAAACCCAACTCGATTGTTTACAATATTGAGCAAACTGGAATTTCAAAAACAAGGGAGTTTACAAGCTTACGGCTAATAATCCCAGCTAAAAACTATTATGTTTATGTTGATTTCCCAAAAGGCGACGCATTGAGGGAAACAGGAATTTCAATTCGCAAAGACGCAACCGGAACGCGCTGCATAGAAGATGACGACATAAGAGCCTTTCTTAAAAAAGAACTCGACGAGAAGCTGCCTGTTTATTCTTACTGGATAACTTAAAAGCTATTTTATTGTTGGGTAGCCAAGGTTTGTCCAAGCTGTCATGCCGCCGAGAACGTTGTTGACGTTTTTGTAGCCTGCTTTTTCCAGTATGCTTGCGGCGGTGCTGGCGCGGTTACCTACTGAACACGTTACTGCGATCGGCTTGTCTTTTGGCAGAGAACCCGTTTTATCTAATAAGTCAGCGAAATGAATGCATTTTGCGCCGTCTATTATCCCGTCTTCTTTCCACTCGTTTGGTTCACGAACGTCCAAAACAATAACTTCCTCTTTTTCGAGCTTATTTTTAAGATCAAAGGCCGATATGGTGCCAGTGTTGGTTATGGGGTTGCCTGCTTCTTGCCACTCGTTCATGCCTCCACATAGGTAACCGCACATATTATCAAACCCTAACCTGCGTAGCCTTGGAACAACACTGCTAATGTCGCTGGGTCGTTCTAGAATAAAAACGATGTATTGTTTGGTGTCAAGAAGCCACCCGGGGTAAACGCTGGTTCCGCCAAGCCACATGCTTAGCGAATTAGGAATATGTGACCCCGCGAAAGCATAAGGCATCCGTGTGTCCATTATCATGACGATGGGTTCTTGAATTTTTTCTTCAAAAGCCGCAAGAGAAAATGGCTTCGGATACGATAACTCGCTAAGCAAAGGCGGTCCGTTTAGGTTATGCTTTTCCATCTGACGGAAATATCGCGGCACAACCAACTCTTCATTACTCATCTTCTCAACAAAACTTTCCCTGCTTAACTGCAGATAGGGATTAGTTTTTTTCTCGTACCCGATGGTGGTTGGCTCTTGTCCGTTTATGCTGTGACCGCAAACGCTTCCAGCACCATGAGCCGGATAAATAAGAATATGATCGCCAAGAGGTAAAAGCTTCTCAAAGAGGCTGTTATAGAGTTTTTCAGCTTGAGTTGATTGAACTGTTTTGCCATAAAGATCTGTTCTTCCCACCGAACCAGCGAAAAGAGTGTCGCCGCTAAAAGCCATCAATGGATCATCGCTCACCGAAGAGTTGGCAACGTAACATAACGATTCATTTGTGTGCCCCGGAGTATTGAGGACTTTTATTTTGATGCTGCCAACTTTTAAGGTGTCGCCTTCGGCTAAGTTGTGTTCTCCATACTTGAACGGTAAAGCGTTGCTGTGACCTATTTCTGCTTCGGTCAGGTTTTGGAGTTCAAGCGAGCCGACAACATAGTCTTCATTTCGGTGAGTTTCAAGAATATATTTGATTTTTATGCAATCTTTTTCGGCAAGTTGAGTGTAAATTTCACAATCGCGGCGTGGATCAATAACTACCGCTTCATTCTCGTCTGATAAGTAGTAACTATTGTGGGCTAAACCTTCCGACTTTATTATTTCTAGTTTCATCTTATTCGCCAAAACAAAGTTGTTGTCAACCAGTCTTTTTGTCGGGAGACAAAAATTAGCTGACCCTACAAATATTACAGAATAGATTATAATTTATTTCTTTCCAACGTTAAATCTTATAGCCTTCTAACGAAATATTTGTGTAGGGGAAGAACATGGGTCACACTGCAACTTGGAAAGTTCTCGAGGACTTGATGATAGAGGTTAGGAAAAAAGGAGCAATCGTACCTCCTAACGTTCTTAACGATTTAAGAAGCGCCAAGCTCATGATTAAAATTTCAGAAACAGAAGGTAGCAGAGGCGATGCTGAACAAAAAGTAGAAGAATACCTTGGAAGCGTTGAGTCATCCCTTATTAATGAAGCTCAAAAAACACTAAGCTCTGAAACAGCTGATCAATGGCTCAGGCGTATAGAAGAAGCCGCTGCAGAAACAAGTGAGGAAAAAATAGAGGAAAACGCGTTTATCACAGGAGTTCCCAGAGACCAAAAATGGGTAAGAATTGAACCCCACGGTAATTTCACTTCGGAACGGATAAAACAGATGGTCAAAGAAAACAATCTCTCAGTTAACGCACAAAAAGACGGGCGCCTAGTAGTCTATGGACAACCAGAAGATATCAAAGGGGTCATCAAAAAAATGACGACAGAAACAAACAAGAAATAGTGGCAAATTAGGTCTTCACCGGCAAAATGCTCAACTCAATTCTAATTATGGATATTTTTGGAAAATCGTTCTTCAAAAACTCTAAATTATTAGAAAAAGAATTATACTATGGCGTTTATAAAATAATCATAAAATAGTGGTAATTTATGAAATTTGCAGAAATTGCTGTCTTGCTAAGAGAAATTGTTGATAGGTGTCCCGGTTTAGATGGGAGTACTATTTCGTTGATTCCACAGAAGGCCATGTATCCATTGTACAAGGGATACCACATTCACATAAAGGCAAACTTTACTAAAGAAAGTATGAGTGGTCTGAGGAAAATAGTAGAAGGTCATGACCTAGTCATGCAGATAAAGAGCGATTCAGTTGTGGTTTACGAGACCAGGTCATAATCGCTTTGTTATTTAGTAATTTTGTTTCGATATGTTTTTTATGATAAGTCGCTAATGCAGTATTGGGAACCATTTTGGTAAAATTGCAAGGATTCCAAAAACTTACATTAACAGATCAAGCCCTACAACGCTGGCTTAATGTGCTGCAAATCGGTAAACCTCAAGTAGAAATGGTGTCTTTGCAGGATGCCTTAGGTCGTGTTTTAGCTGAGGACTTAATTGCACAAGATTCTTTGCCACGATTTGATAAGTCAGCTATGGATGGGTACGCATTAAAATCCGCTGAAACAATTGGGGCTTCACAATCAAAACCAGCAATTTTCCAATTAACTGACAACCAAGAAATAACAAGCAAGCAAGCTAAGCAAGTTTGGACTGGAAATCCTATCCCTAAAGGTGCAAACGCTGTAGTGATGCTTGAAAACACTCAAAAAATTGATGGAAAATTGGAAGTTTGGAGCCAACTAGCGCCTTCGGCGAACATTTCTAAAATAGGCGAAGACATCAAAAAAGATGAGGTCATGGCCAAAACTGGCACTCGTTTAACTCCTTACCACATTGGACTATCTGCTGCATTAGGATATACTGAACTAAAGGTGGCGAAGAAACCAAAGATTGGCATTTTAGCCACAGGAAACGAACTTGCAGAAGTGGGCACTCAGCTTTCAGGTGGCTTAATTTATGATTCAAACAAAGTAATGATTTCAGCTGTTTGCCGGGAACTTGGGGCAGAAACAACTGATTTTGGCATAAGCAAAGACGACATCGACGAAATCGCTATTGTAATCAAAAAAGCCTTAGAAACACAAGATGCTGTCATTACAACAGGTGGTACAAGTGTTGGAGGATTAGACTTGGTGCCTGATGCGGTAAATAAGATTGGAAAACCCGGCGTAATTGTTCATGGTGTTGCACTTAGACCTGCGATGCCGACAGCTGTTGCTGCTCTGGAAGGTAAACCTGTTCTGATTTTGTCAGGCAATCCTGTAGCAGCGCTAATTGGTTTTGAAGTTTTTGGTAGACCAATGGTTTGCTCGATGCTTGGCATGACCAAAACAGAGCCAAGACCCATGTTGAAGGCTACTTTAGCCCGAAGAGTTGCTAGTGTTCTTGGAAGAAAAACTTACGTCAGGGTTTGTGTAGTCTTTAAGGATGGCGAATTTATGGCTGAGCCGGTTAGTGCCAAAGGTTCAGGATCAATATCTACTATGACTCAAAGCAATGGGTTTGTTATTGTTCCGGAAAATCGTGAAGGCGTCAGCGAAGGCGAAACAGTTGTAGTTCACCTGTTTGGTATTTTGGAGGTTCAGAATTAATGTTTAGGAAACTTATGACATTTGATGAGGCGCAACGAGAGATTAGAGACCAGTTTAAACCCTTTTTTTTAGGGGAAGAAGAAGCTGTATTACTTGAAGCTTACAATCGGGTTTTAAACGAAGAAATAGTTTCAACGCTTGATATTCCACCGTTTAATCGTTCAACTGTTGATGGCTATGCAGTGAAGGCTGAAGATACTTTTGAAGCAGACGAAAACCAACCAGCAATTTTGAGGGTTTCTGGCACCGTGAACATCGGTGAGCAACCAAAGGTCGTTTTAGCCAAGGGTGAAGCGGTTGAAATTGTTACTGGCGCACCAATTCCTGAAGGAGCAAATGCCGTTGTAATGGTTGAAGATACTGAGAGAGAAAGCGACGAACTACATGTTTTCAGCACAGTGACCGTTAATGAGAATGTAATGAAGAAAGGATCAGACATAAAAGAAGGCACAATGGTGCTGAAAAAAGGACAAGTTTTGGGTTCTTCAGAGATCGGTGTTTTGGCTGCTTTGGGTTTAACTAAAGTTAAAGTTTTAAAAATGCCCATAATTGCTGTTTTGTCAACAGGCGGAGAGATCATAGAGCCGGGCAAGTTCTTGCCCGCAGGAAAAATCTATGATATCAACGCATATAGCTTAAGCACCGCGGTAATTGAAAGCGGAGCGAAACCAGTTTACTTCGGTGTTGTTCCAGATGATAAAGCAGCCTTATCTAAAGCTTTACTGAATGCTGTCGCTTCATCAGACATGGTGATTACTTCAGGGGGTGTCTCAGTTGGTCCACGAGACTACACACCTCAAATCGTTGATTCACTGGGCAAGCCCGGAATAGTTGTTTATGGTATAGCAGTTAAGCCTGGTAAACCCACAACTGTTGGGTTTTTAGGAGATAAACCTGTTTTTTCTTTGCCTGGTCATCCCACTTCTGCTTTGTTAATTTTTTACTTGCTTGCCAGACCTTTAATTTTGCAGTTAGCTGGCCGACCAGTAACACCAATGAAAATGGTTAGAGCTTTTGCTGGCTCACGGATGTTTAGTGCGAAAGGGAGACGAACATTTGTTATGGTTAAGTTAGAATTCGACAAAGATCTCAGGTTGCTTGCTGAACCCGTAGAGTCTGGTGCGTCTGGAGCGATCACAACTTTAGCGAAGGCTGACGGATTTGTCGAAATTCCTGAAAATCAGCAGTTTGTTGATGCAGATGAAGAAGTTGCTGTTATGCTTTTCCGCAATTCTGCAAGGGCCTAAGGAGTTTATTTCTTAAGCAAGATTGAAACTGAAAATACTACTATCAAGGCTGTGTAAGCAATCATGGATATGCCCACTAAGGCATTGCTAAATCCTACCGCGTACAGAGTGTACAATGAAAAGGCTAATCCGGCAACAAGTAAAATGAACAGTAGCCAAGGTGCCCAGCCTCTATTAGTGAAAAGACCATAAGCCACGATTAAACTTAGAATACCAAGTAACCCCAATTGTGGTGCAAAAGAAGTTAAAGGCAAAAATACCAAAAGGATTATTCCTGAAACTGCATAGAAAGCTAGAGATGCTAATTCGATTCGATTGAAACTTTTTAGTTTAGTCGCTATGGTCAATTGAATTCGCCTTTTACCTTAAGCAGTATGGGTATAACTAATAAATTTTTGGAATGCTGCTACAGCAAGTTAAAACTATTTATGTGAGATTATAAACCTGACAATTCTTGGCTAACTCGATTGATTATTTACGAATTTACTTTGTTTCAAACGGGTTTTTCTTTTTGTTGAAGTCATCGAAAAGGTTTAGAGTAGGATTTGGCGAATACCACAGATGAGAGGATTGAAATTAAGATATGAGTTATCTTGACCTTTTCACTTCGCAAACAAACGTTTTCAGCGGCATGCAAAAGACTTTTGAAGAAGCGAAATACGTTATTTTCGGGGTGCCATTTGATGCAACAAGCTCTTATCGCTCAGGGGCAAGGTTTGGACCCAACGCGATCAGGCAAGCATCCCTAAACATTGAAACCTACAGTTTCCGCAGCGGAATTAACATTGAAGATTTAGCCATCTATGATGCTGGAGACTTACATGTTTCATCTGACGTGACAAAAACGGTTGATATGACCCGTCTCGTGGTTGAAGATATTTTAAACGCTGGAAAAATCCCAGTTGCTATTGGCGGAGAACACACAATTACACTTGGAATTGCAAAAGCTCTTAGCGCCAAAGCAGCCAAAACGGCAGTGATAAGTTTTGATGCGCATTTAGATTTACGCTGTGAATTTTTAGGTTCAAACCTGTCGCACACTACGTTTATGCAGTTGATAAACGAGGAAGTGACGCCAGCGAAAATAATTGAAATTGGCACCCGTTCAGTTTGCAGAGAAGAACTAGCTTACGCCAAGAAGACGGGGATAGAATTTTTCACTTCACAACAAATCATTAAGAAGGGTTCAGAGCAGGTTGCTGAACAGTTGAAAGAGAAACTTGCGTGTTACGATAACTTGTATTTGACTGTGGACATGGATGTGCTTGATCCAGCGTTTGCTCCTGCAGTGCAGAACCCTGAGCCTGAAGGCATCACCACAACCCAGCTACTGGATCTTGTTTTGGCTCAATGTAGCAAACGCGTTATAGGCTTTGACGTAGTAGAAGTGGCACCGATTTATGATCAGGGCGTCTCTGCAGTTGTTGCAGCTAAAGTCATATTTGAAATGCTTTGTCAACTGGAAAAATCTGGAAAAAAATAATGATTCGCAACTGTTAACGTCAATGATAGTTGACGCAGCATTGTTCTAATCCGTTAATTTTTTCAAAATTCTTTTTGCCCCTGTTTATATTGTAACTTCAAGGTGTTTTAGCCCATTTTGGAAAGCCATAAATAAACGTTGAATGTGTATAAATTGAGATTAACCAAGAAAAGTAACTTTAGATATAGAAACCTTTGGAGAGATGGCTTAAAGTGGGGGAAGGAATTAAAGACAAACTTAGTGACCGTATGGAACCGTTACGTATTACGGTTAGCCACGGTTCAATAATTGCAATCGCTGCATTGGCGCTAATATTGTTTGTAGCTTTTGTTATTCGTATTTTACCTTTACGCTGGGAAAATCTCTCTGGAGGCACAGCACTCCTTAACGAATTTGACCCCTATTATCAATTTGGAATTACCCAGCATATGGTTAATTTCGGTTTGCTTTCACCTTATTTGGGCACGGGTTGGGTTAACACTCAACTTTGGTATCCATGGGGATATAACATGGCTACCTCGTTGCCATCAACTCCCATTACAGGAGCGGTGCTGTATGACATTGTCAAGGTGTTTGGTGCAAACATTGATTTAATGACGTTTTGCTCGTTGATACCGCCATTTATTGGTGTGCTTTCATGTTTAGTAGTTTATTTCTTAGGCAAGGATATGGGTGGTAAAGCAGTTGGTTTACTAGCTGCGCTATTTTTTGCTCTAGAACCATCAATTGTACAAAGAACTTCTCTCGGGTTCTTTGATACCCAAGTTGTAGGTACACTCGGTCTAGTACTGTTTATCTTTCTATTCCTAAGATCAATTGACAACAATAGATCGATACGTGCTTCAGTATTGTACTCCTTAAGCGCTGCCGCAGCTTTAGCATATTTCATAGGCGGTTGGGGAGGAGCATACTACATACTTGGTTTAACCGTCTTGTTCGTCTTTGTCGTAATCTTACTAAAGAGATACAGTCAAAGACTTTTGCTGAGTTACAGCATAACTTTCGGGTTAGGATTATTTATTGCAACGAAGATTCCATATATTTCCCTTAGCTACTTAACTACATATGCGGTTCTTCCAATTGCCGCAGGATTCCTTTTGCTTCTTGTCGCAGAGACTTTACGTCAGAACCTGTCTGCTAAAACAAAACTCACACTTGCAGTTTCAGCAATAGTCGTAATTGCCGGCTCTTTTGTTGTTCTGGCGCTAACTGGATATCTAGGAAGAATTGCAGGAAAATTCGATACCGTTATCGATCCATTCATAAGAGCCTCAGCACCCATCATCAATTCAGTCGCAGAACAGCAAATTTCCGCCTGGGGAAATATCTACATCGAACTAGGCATTGGAATATTGTTCTTCCTCGTCGGTTTATACCTGATAATAAGAAACCCGACTACAAAAAACGTTTTCTTAATAGTATTTAGCATTACAGCGCTTTACTTTGCAGCTTCAATGGTGCGTTTGCTTGCGATTTTTGCGCCTGCGTTCGCAATAGTAGCAGCAATAGGCATTTTGGGCATAATTAAACCGTTTTACACTTTACTACAGGAGAGTCCACGTACAATCGCTAAAACAAAGCGTAAACTAGCACGAGTAAGCAAAGAATACAGTGGTGTTGCAATTTTCTTGATATTTATGATATTGGTAACAAACTTTGCTTTCTCGCCACAAACAGGTGGAGTGCCAAGAGCCATTAACCAAGCTTTCATCCCAACTGCGATTAGTGCTTCAAGCCTTCCGATAGGTGGTGCAAGTCTAAGTCAACCTGTAAGTGCATGGCTTAATTCGGTAGATTGGCTAAAATCTAATGTTCCCTCAAATAATGTGGTGGTTTCATGGTGGGACTATGGGTTCTGGCTATCTTACCTTGGAAACGTTACAACATTAAATGATAATACCACAGAAAACACGACACAGATTGAAAACGTAGGCTTCATCTATATGGCTCCCGAAAACGACTCAATGAAAATGCTAGCTACTTACAATGACTACAACAATCCTGCTCGCGTTAACTACATTATGGTCTTCACAGTCTTACAGATCAGCCAATCAAGCAGCGGTGGCTCATCATACGTTGCTAGCCCTGCAGGATACGGCGATGAAGGTAAATGGGTATGGATGGCAAGAATTTCAGGTGGCGCCAAAGACAGGCTAATAAATGATGGCTTCATGAACGCGTCCGCAGCATGGACAGACGAAAAAGCTTTCGGATCAACTTCCACGACGACCGGACAATGGCAATGGAACCTCCAAGGCGAAAACAGCACAGTCTACGAACTCATGAACTATGCAGAAGTAACATATTGCAACAACATAAACAGCTTAAACGTGGGCTATACAATCACGCCAAGCGCAACAACTTCACCTCCAACCTACTTCCAAGAAGCATACTTCGGTGGTTTAGACACATCACCAGGCCAATACGGCGGATTAGTACCATTAGTAGCTATCTACAAGATCGACTGGAATGCATACTATAACGCAACCGGCACAACAGGGCCAACCTAAATAGCGCAAAAACAAGGGAGCAAAATTGTTTCCAAAGGTTCCTGATCAACATAAAGTTGGTCAACCTTTAATTTCCAACGGTTTAGGCGTGCTCTACGTCCTATTCACAACCGTCTATCTTTTCATTCTGTATTTTTTAAAAATACCAAATGCTTCTGCCCCGTTCACGCTTGCCGGATGTATTCTCTTTGGCGGTTTCATGGGATTACTTGATGACTGGGTAGACTTGAAATGGCGATACAAAGCATTTATGCCTTTAATTGCCGCGTTGCCGTTGATAGCCTTCGCGCAAGAAGCGCAAGCAAGAACATCTATAGCATTACCTTTCATTGGAACCATCCAGTTCGGTTCGTTATACTTCTATGTAATTATCCCTCTAATTGTTATGATAATTACAAACACAGTGAATATGCTTGGCGGCTTAAACGGTTTAGAAACAATATGCCCAGCTGTAGTCATATTGGGCTTAATGACAATATCGCCACTCTATGTTCTAATGGTTGCACCCCTATTATTTTGGCTAGTTCTAGGCTACCTTAATTTTAACGGAAAGATTTTTGTGGGCAACTCAGGATCTTTTGCCATAGGCATAACTATAGCGTCATTCGCCGTTATTTCCGACTTAAAACTAAGTCTCCTCGTCATGATTTTGCCATATATCTTCAATTCATCCCTAATACTATTGACAATTTTCTTCACACACAAAAGAGCAGCTCTAAGATTTGACGGAAAAAAGCTAGTCTCTGAACACAAAAAAAGCTTGGTCACTTTAATTACTTATCATCGACCTTTAACTGAGCGTCAAGTAGTCATTATAATAGCCGCAATAGTTGCACTTTTTACTTTGCTTGGTGTTATTATCGAATTTTTATAAGTTAATTAGCCGAGAAACCTTTCAAGCTTAGTTAAGCCAATAATTTCGTCAAAACTTAAGCCTAACGCATCAAGAACTTGATCAAAAGTCGCACGCAAATAAGCGATATACTTGTCAACATCAACTTCATTTCTAGAAGTTAATTCAACAGGTTTCACATGCGGTTCTCGAATAACCTTAACAAAACTAATCAAATCGCCAGTATGCAGCTCTTTTCCGCTTTCTTGAAGGATTCTTGCAGCTTTCACATGTTGAGGCGTTGTCTTAGTATAACTTGCAAGTTCATCTCCCAGTGCTACATGGAATGCAAGCTCATTAATGTCAGCCCATTCGCGTCGTTTTAGCCGAGTGTGTCGTTCCTGAATGATTTTGGCAATTTCTTTTCTTGCATTTTCGAAATCAGATGGAGATTTAACCCTTGCAAGACTGTCTTTCATTTTGTTAAAAGCTTCTTTTATGAAGATTGGAATATGTTTTTTCTTACCCGTCAAACCTTTTACATCTACAGTGCCGTCTTCCAAAACGCCAAGGTAGTTCTTTTTTCGCGAGCTAAAGACTGCATATCGATAGACTTTGTCAACATCGATGCCCATATTCAATTCATGCTCGGTGTAGCGGACAACTTCCTCTATCTGTTCTTTAGAAGGGTTTTTGAGAAAAAGGCTGTCGGTGTCGCCGTAGAGAACTTTTATGCCTACCGATTCAGAATGCTTGAGTATTTGGGTAATAGAGTACCTGCCGATGGCTGCTGTTGCTTCAGCTACCGGGGGACAGTAAAGGTCGAAGCTGTCTGCGCCAAAGACTCCGTAACTTGCATTCAAAATGACTTTAAGTGCTCCTTGGGTAGTGTTGTACCAGCTTCTAAGTTCGGGCGATAGGGTTTTGTCCTTTGATCGCTGTTTATACCATTTCACCCGCAAATCTCGCAGCGAACCTATGAGTAAACTCTCTAGTGCCCGCTTTTCAGTGCACACCCAATGCTGCGTGTCAGGAATTGTGTGGACTTTGCAGCCGTGGTGTTGGCAATCAATTGACTGATAGCCGAGGTTCCAGACTTTGATAATAGATGGATACAGACTCGGGAAGTCCATGACCGCGACGTTAAAGTGCACACCAGGTGTTGGTTCGACTACTATGGCGCCTTTGTATTTTTTGCCTTTTATTACAGCGGTGGTGGAGGTTTTGCCTTTTTTTGTTAAAATATCTTCTGCGTTTGGTATGAGCATGTTTCTTTTTCGGTGTTCACGATGCATGAAGTTGCGGATCCAGCGGCTTACACCCTGGCGGCTTACATCTTCCATGGGCATGCTGCTAATTCTTGTAAGCACAAGCATCAGTTTCATTGCTGAATCGTCATCAAAACTAGTTAGTTTGAAAGTAATTTCTGAATCTCGAAGGCAATAGGCTGCAAGCTCAGAGTAAGTTAGATCTCCAAAGGCTTTTTCTAAATGAATTTTTTGGACGCCTAAAAGCGCATTGCCCACATCGTCTAGGCTTACGTCTTTGTAGCGACCGCCGTAAGCGTAGATTTGAACTGACCTGTTGAAGAAAAACTTGTATAGATCTATGTGGACACCGTATTTTAGAAGGCAGACCCGTTTACCGACCTCTATTGGAATTTCGCTTCTTCTAAAGCCCAGATTCATAGCTCGATGGGTAAGGTAGCGGAGGTCAAAGTCGTCTCCATTGAAAGTTAAAATAAACGGGTAATCCGAGAGCACTGCAAATGTTTTTTTAAGTAAGTCTTCTTCGGTTTCGCAATATTCGACATCTACGTCTGCTGCCAGATGTTGGTTGCCTTCTCGCAGACCTTCACGCTTGAGAATTAACACTTTTTTTTCACCATCTGAACTGTAAACTGACACTGCGATTACTGGGCAAGCTCCTTCTCGAGCGTCAGGCATTCTGGTGGATAGCGGTGAATATACTTCTATGTCTATGGCAGCTCTGCGGAACTTTGGGGCAGGATACTCTAAGAGTTTTGCCCACATTTCAGCAAAGTCTCGTTCTTCATCTGTGCAGTCGTTGAAGAGAGTTTTTATTTTGTTCAGGTTTTCTGTGGCTTCTTCAAGCACTTTTGGAACTAAATTGCCGTCTTTAACCTCATAAATCATGCCTGGCAAAAGTTGACGGTCATAGATGTACGATTGATAGTACTTTATTTTTGACTCCCAAACTTTAGTATCGCTATCCTCTATTCTGCATCCGCAAACAATGGGGTAATCTTCAGGAATTATATCTCTGATTGTGCCAGCTGGTCTTCCCCCAATTGCTAAAGGATCTTTTGTGGTGATTTTGACAAGGTCAATAACTTTGTTTTCCAAAGGGTCAAACTTTTTTATTTTTTCAAAAGCGTAGAAACCTTCATGTTTTACTATTCGATCAAATTTCCTCAATTTTTCTATTGTCAAGTTGGTTAAACAGTATGGTTTGTGGCCTGTGTTATCATACCAAAAGTATATTTCGCCTGATTCAGGCTCATAAAGCTTGATAATTGCTTTCTTTTGACGCCCATCATAAGAGGCTGAAACAAAATATGATGGTGGCAGATTATCGGGCGCTATGGGTGGAAAAGCCCGAGTTTTCTTAGTTTTTTTTGGTTCAACTTTAGCAGTAAGAGGGGATGAAGGAGCTGGAGCTACCGCTTTAGCCTGTTCTTTTACTACAGGTTTAGCTTGCTCACTGCAGTAGTCTAAAAGAGTTCGCGCCATCCCCAATGTGACCTTAGCTTTCCTATGGCGCAAGGAGACTAAAATCTTTACTTACTAAAAATTCTAAATTTACCTTTTGATTACAAGATCAAAATACGCATTTAAAGATGAAATAATTCATAACTATTTGATAAATTTTGATGTTATGATCTTATGCCGTTCGAAGAAAAGGCTCATGCATCGTTTGGATGTGGTTGTTAACCTCTTTTTTGCCATCGAAGATTTTGCCACACTCTGCGCACATATATTGTCCTGCTTTGGTTTGAGAGGTACTTCGACGTTTAACCGTTTGACTCATTAACTATCATCCTAAATTAGATAAGAGAAGAAAAAAGTTGCATAAACTAATTTGTGCGGACATTTCATTACGCACTTTATTAGTTTTTATGTTCTTTCCCCTCAATTAGTTCCCAACGGCGTGTTCCAACTTTCACTATCCATTTACCCAGCTTCAGGTACCGACATTTTTCCTCCTTCTTAATTTCGTCTTCTTGACAAACCCTTTACCTCTCATTTTAAGAGCTTAAAATAAGGGCTATTTCCATGAAGTTACGCTCTCCACTTTTGAATTCTTATTTAGAAGCACTACCTCTTTTCTATTGCGTGAAAATTATTGCTGAAAGATGCCTGGACAATCGCGATTGAAACCCTAAGCTGGATGGATATGCAAAAACTAAGCGAACGCTTAGCCTTAGCAAGAACCGTCAAGCAACTCGGCGCAAAAGATCCAAACGCAATACGCTATGCATACGGTTTAGTCGTTGAGACTACAAGACGCAGAAACCTCATAGATAAATTCGTCAACACGGTAGTGGCGCCTAAAAAAATCGGCGAGTACAGTTTAGGCATCCAATCTTTTTTGAGACTTTATGTTTACCAAACACGTGTTACCAAGAACTGGATTAAGATTAATTTGCAAGAAGCAACTCATGTCGCTAGTTTAGGCAGAGCAATTTTGGGATGGGAAACTCTTCGTGAAATTGAGCCGTTCTTGGGCTTTTTCCTAACTCAACAGCTGAAGCCTATCTTGGCAGGGGCAAACGATGTGGAGAAAGTTAGTTTGGAAACTTTTCATCCTTCTTGGTTTGTCAAGTATTGTTATAAGCTCATGGGACGAGACCAAGCCATCGCTTTTCTTGAAGGCAGTGTAACTCCGCCGCCAACGTACATCAGACTCAATACGCTGGCTGCAACAGAAGAAGCAATCTTGCAAAAAATCGATGCCGAAGGCGTTAAACTAGAAAAAGCTCAGTCCTTAAAATACACTTACAAAATCGCGGAAATGAAGCAGCCATTAAACACTTTGTCCAGCTACAAAGAAGGTTTATTATATATCCAAGATAAAGCAAGCTGCTTCGCCGCAGAAGCCGCAAATCCCAAACCAGGTAACACGGTTTTTGATATTTGTGCTGCCCCAGGCGCTAAAACGACTTATTTGGCTCAATTAATGCAAAATGATGGCGCGATTTATTCGGTAGATTTCTCAAATAGACGAATGAAAGTATGGAAAAAAGAGACAGCTCGCATGGGCATCAAGATTGCCTGGCCACTAATAGCGGATGCCTGCGGTGCTTTGCCATTTAACATGCAGGCAGATTTGGTGATTTTGGACCCGCCATGTACAAGTACAGGTATCTTTGCCAAGCAGCCTTCAGCTAAATGGCGCCTTAGACCCAAATCGGTGGAGAAGATGGCTGCTATTCAATGGCGAATGATTAACAATTGCGCAGAAAAAGTTGCAGCAGGAGGAGTATTAACTTATTCTACATGTAGCATAACAGTGGAAGAGAACGAAATGATCATTGAGCGGTTTCTGAAGGTGCATCCTGAATTCACGTTAGCCGAAATGGAGCCTAAAATCGGGTTACCTGGACTAAATGAACTAACAAAATGCCAAAGACTCTACCCACACCTACATCAATGTAACGGCTTTTTTATAGCGAAACTGCAAAAAGTATAAGAACGAAAAATCAATCTGTCGACCCAAAATCTCCAAGCGTTCTCTGTGGCGTTTCTTTAGCGAATAATGGGTAGGTTATTTGTGTGCCTTCCACATGAGCCATCTCGCTAAGCTGGTGGTTTAGGCAGCTGTTTGAACTAATAATATGTTGTACTTTTATGCGCCGAACCACGAGGGCGTCGGAGATGAGGCTTCGGTGGCATCGCCAGGGAAGGGCTTCAGCGCACATTAATGCCAGACAGTTTTCCCGAGCAAGTGCAACGATTTTTAATAGGTTGTCGGTGAACTCTTGGGTTTGCATGTAGTCTGCGTAGCCGCGGAAGCCCAGGTTTTTCCATGCCAAGTTTATGGAGTCATGTTTGGGTCTGCGTAGGCCGCCGATTTCTGGTATGTGGATGTATTTTATGTTATAGGTTTTGAGTGTGTTTGGTAGGGTTTCTTTGTTAAATTGTGGGTTGTGTCGGCTTCTTGGCACAGTTCGCACATCCACTAACAATGTGACGCCGTAAATTTTTAGTAACTCAACAAACTCGTTCATGGTTCTTATGGAGTGACCGATCGTGAAAACAGTTAATTGACGATCCTTTGCCAAATAGGGCCCTTCAGACAGTGATAATGCGTTATTAAAATATAAGATTTCAACAAATCTTGGTGCGGGGATGGTAAACCAGCGTCTCTTACGCAGGTTCAATCGTTGCTTCTAACGGACAGCCTGCTAGGCTTGTTTTTTCATCCTGAAAGAGGCTTAGAATCAACTTTGAAACAGTTATACGTCCATCTTTACGCATTTTTGCATAAAAAAACTGCCAGCCCTTATGCAAACCCAAAAAATTTATTCCAGCCTTCAGCGCCTGGTCACTTTCCATTTTAAAACGCCACCGTACCAACTTTGGAATCTGCACAGTATTTTTGCTCTGAAGATTCACAGTAAAAGTTACTTTCTCAGTAAGGGGCATACAGATTCTTGCATCTAAACAATACTTAAGCCTTTAGAAACGCAAAACAACGCCAATCAACGCAGAAAAACGCATAAACACCCGCCCCAACGCAGAACAACGCAAAAACCCCTAACCTGCAAATACATCAAACCCCAAACCAAAAAAGCAACCCAAACCACAAAGAACAAAATTTGCCCGACAAATTTTTTCTAAGCGAGCTATCAGTCTGCCATTTTTAAGTAGATACTTCTGTTTAAGGGAGCTAAAATAAATTCTTCCTGTTTTAAGTGAGTCTTGAGCTATCTGCGCTTAGGCAGTGGCTTAACTTCAACATCTATCGGCAACAATGAAAGTTTTCTACTGCATTTTGGACATTTTCCGCCATTTTCAGAAATAATTTCATCTGGAGGCTTAAGTTCATTGCCTTCGTATAATACGTGAGAGCATCCGTGACAAATAACACGTTGTGGCAACCCAAATCCTCGTCTAATTACAGGTCATGGCATATTTATTGATTGCTTAAAAGTCAGCCAGTAACTGAACCAGAGTCTGCAAGGCTGCAACTGAATAAAGCTTATTTTAACAGGAAGATTATTTGGAGTGTTAAGTGTGATTCAAGGCTTTGGCAAAATACACCTTAATAATAACTGAAAAACCTGACGCCGCAAATCGAATAGCCGACGCTTTGGACGAGAATGGACATGCCAAAAAAATGTTTGATAGCGGGGTTCCATTTTACCAAGCATTTAGAAACGGAGAAATAGTTGTTGTTCCCGCTCTTGGACATTTATACACGGTGGCAAGCAAAGACAAAACCAAACGTGATTACCCAATTTTTGAATATCAATGGGTTCCACGCTATTTAGCTGAACGAGGAGCATCAAAGATTCGTACTTGGCTAAAAGTAATTGCTAAACTAGCAAGTGATGCCGAAAAATTTGTGGACGCTTGCGACTTTGACATTGAAGGAAGCATAATTGGCTACTCCATCCTCAAATACGCTTGCGGCGGCAATGATGAGAATGCTAAACGAATGAAATATTCAACACTCACAAAAGAGGAACTGCAAGAATCATACGCCAACCTTTTGCCTCATTTAGATTTTGCACTTATTGAAGCTGGATTAACAAGACATGAAGTAGATTGGCTCTACGGCATAAACTTATCCAGAGCCCTTACAACAGCTGTAAAAAATAGCAGTGGACAATACGCAACGCTCAGCACAGGAAGAGTGCAAGGACCAACCCTCAAATTTTTGGAAGATCGCGAAAAAACCATAAAATGCTTTGTGCCTACTCCTTACTGGACCATAACTGCTAAAATAAAAATACATGACAAGTCTTTCGAAGTGGAATATGAAAAAATTCTCGAAAACAAGCAACAAGCAACCGAAATAGTAACTGCTTGCAAAACCAAGGAGGGCCTAATAGAGACAGTAACGGTTGAGGAATTTGAGCAGAATCCACCTGTGCCTTTTGACTTAGGTAAGCTTCAAAGTGAAGCATACAGAATCTTCCATTATTCACCCATACGTACTTCAAACATCGCTCAACACCTTTACTTAAGCGCATTAATTTCCTATCCACGCACCAGCAGCCAAAAACTTCCCCCCACAATCGGCTACAAAACCATAATGAGAAAACTAAGTAAGATGGCAATGTACTCACAACTGGCAACAAAACTGCTTTCCAAATCCATGCTAAAGCCACATGAAGGTCAAAAAGTTGATTCAGCCCACCCTGCAATTTACCCAACAGGAAATCAACCGGAAAAACCACTTGGCACTCCAGAAAAAAACATTTTTGATCTTATAGTCCTTAGGTTTCTAGCAGTATTCGGTGACCCGGCAATTCGCCAAAATGTTAAAGCCACAATAAGCCTTAATGGGCAACGTTTTCAGCTCAGCGGAACACGAACGTTAAGTGATGGGTGGCTTCAATTTTACAAACCATACATTCAATTACAAGATGTTACTCTGCCAACTTTAGTTGAAGGGCAAAAAATTGATGTTAAAAAAGTATTATTGAAAGAAAACTTTTCTAAACCTCCAGTACGATACAATCCGCGAAGTTTGCTTTTGAAAATGGAAAAAGAGGAAATAGGAACCAAAGCTACGCGGGGAGCAACCATACAAACGTTATTTGACCGAAAATATCTTCATGGAGAAGACAATTTTGTCGTTTCTGCTCTAGGCTTTGAAGTTATCGAAATCTTGGCAAAATATTGTCCAAACGTTGTTTCTTCTCAATTAACTAGGAAGCTTGAATCAAAAATGAGTGAAATTCAACTGGGAAGAGAAACAAAACAAGCCGTACTACAAAACGCCATTGAAATATTAAATCCAGTCATAACAGAGCTTAAAGAAAAAGAATCAGTTATCGGTAGACAGCTAGATCAAGCGCTGAAAAAGGCTAACCAGGACGAAAGAGTAGTTGGAGCATGCCCAAAATGCATTGAAGGAAAACTAGTAATTTTGCGGTCGAAAAAAACTGGGAAACGCTTCGTAGGCTGCACAAACTATTTTCAACTCAAGTGCAACGTAACCTATCCCTTACCCCAAATTGGGTCAATAAAACCGTTAAGTAAGCCGTGCAAAACCTGTGGTTGTCCGACTGTGTACGTATTAACAAGGGGTAAGAAGCCTTGGAAATTATGCTTAGATCCTAATTGCCTCTCGAAAGGAGCCAAAATAAATTGAAATGCAAACTTTGCAATAGAGAAGTAGAAGACAATGGTTTTTGTGTCTTACATCTAAAGGCTTATAATAATATTATAGAGAAATTCGTTTTTTGGAAGCAAGCATCTAATATTTCTTGGGCTGAATATTTAGTTGAGCTTCAGAAAAATTCATTAACAGGAGAATGGGCTAAAGAAGTAATAAAAGACTTAATCGTGGAGCAGAAGGGAAATGTCAAATAAAATCAAGAAGAACTCATCGTCATTGTCTTATTCGCTGAGTCGATTGTTCCGCAATATCTCAACAAACGCACCTTCAATAACTATACTAACTGTAGCCGGACTTGCTTATGCCATATTTATTTTCGGTGGAGGATTGTATACACTAATTATGCGTCCAATTCCAGCTTACGTTAGCGGTAGCCAATTCTTTTTCGTGTATCCAGGTATAAGTCAACAATTCGTTTCCGATACTGTCGTTTCAGCGATATTGTATGCTCTTGGCTTCATCGGTCTGCTTATAATTTATCAAAGTTCAAAGAGCGCCTATAAACCCAGGCAAGCTTACATGATGCTAGTCATAGGGGTAGCGCTCCTCTTCTTATCGTACATATTCCTGGAAGGCGTAATCAATTTCAAATCAACATATCGAGGTTAGACCGCGGTCTAATCTCTTAAAAATCCCTATTGGCATCCATTTGACAAGCGGTTTTTTGATTCGTTAGTATTTCTTACAATCACCCAACTTGGCTTACATAATTTGTTTTTCACGTACTCGAGCGACGTGTTGCCTTTCAGGCTTTAAATCTGCTTTTTTAAAGTTTTGGTTACCAAGGGTTTCTTTTTAACTTCATTTTGTATGCCAAGTAATTCGTGAATAGATGAATTGGTGGCGTTATCAGCAAAACTGTGACTGCCAACTCCCAGCTTATAATTGCCAAGGGAATCGAAAACACAATTGCCCCAACCACAAAATCTACTTGATCGACAATCGGTAGCAATCCTCCAGGCGCAATACCCACTCTTCTCTTAATGAAAGCACCGGTTAAATCTCCCAAAAGTGCACCCAAAGGAATTAGCACACTAAACAATACTGGGTAATTTTGAAACCCAAAAACTAAGCCTTCGACTAACCCAACGCCTATACCAACAGCCCAACCGAAAAAAAAGCCCCTAAACGTTTTGTTATTGCCAAAAATACGTTTTCCATCATAAAAACTCCTTCCGAAATCCATTTTGGATCCACCTCCGGCAAGTACTGGGGTAGCGTTTGCGCAGTAGGCTGGAAATATGAATTTCAGTGCTGCAAAGATTAACAGTATTATGTCCATGAGGTTAACCATCATTCGTGGAATTCAGCATCAGATATTCCTGTTTCGCCTATTTGTACATAACAGGTAGTTTCCTTCGGGTTTTTACGTGTTTGCTCAAGAACTACTTTAAGATTTTGAGGGTAAGTGGTAGGTTTCATCGAAATTATTGTATCAGCCCAGAATTTTAATACTCTAGTTGCAACTGGGGCAACAGAACTACTATTTTCGCTGTCAAAAACTGCTCGGACTTGGCTTGTTATTATAACTGGGATTTTACAGATTTTTGTTGTTTGCGCTAAAATAGCTAGTTGCCGATTTAACTCGCGATTAACGCTAAACGTTTTTCCAGCTGTCTCAGCGACTCTGGCTCCATACAACGATGTGAAAGTGTCAATTATGATTAAGCCAAAGTTTTTAGCTGTATATTCTTGAATACGATCTATAATTGCCGTTTGTTCTTTGAAATCTTTTGGTTTGATCAAGATAATTTGCTCAGCAACTTGGTCGAATTTGTCTCCTGAAAGTTGTGAGAGTCTTTTACTTGAAAAAGTATTGTCACAATCGACAAAAAGGGTTTTATAGTTTTGTAATCCGCAATTGAGGGCGCATTGGATGGATAGCGTTGTTTTTCCAGTTTCGGGTTCACCATAAATTAAGCTAATGCTTTCTGGTGAAATGCCTCCGCCGATATTGCTATCAATGCCTCTGCAGCCTGTGCTGATTTTAATCAAGGTTTCTCACGTCAACATTATAAACTTGAACCTAGTAATGTTTTTGCACTTAAACGTATACTAGTAAGGTTTGATTTAGTGGAAGAAAAAGTTGCAGTCGCAACGGTAGAGGGAAAAGCTTACTTTCTAATTGTTAATAAGCTGAGAGAACGAAGTATCCCATTTTTAAGTTTGGTTCCAGGCGATCATGTGGCTGCTGAAGTTAAAGTTGTTGTCACAACTGAGACGGAGAAGCATTTAATCATACATTCCAGGAAAATAACCTTCCCCGGTGAGCATGGGTTGGATACTTTAATTGACGAAGTTGAGAAAATACTTCAAGGAAAAGAAGCATATGCAAAAATAATCGTCGGCATTGACCCAGGGGAAGCAATTGGGTTGGTAGCAATCGCTGACGGAAAAGTCATCGAAGAAAATAACTGTTTCAACAAAAAAGAGGTAATTGACACAGTAAGCAAGATAGTAAGAAACGTTAATTTTTCTGTGACAACTGTTTTGGTCAAAATTGGGAACGGTGTTCCAGTTCACAAAGATTTACTTGAAGCACTAGATGAAGCATTACCGCCAAAAATTGAACTAGAAGTTGTAAATGAAGCAGGAACAAATATTCCATTAAAAGAGAATAAACGTAGTCGAGGAATCAGACATATTTCTTCAGCGAAAAGGATCGCTGGAAGAACGGGGTATATTTTTTCAAGGAGAAAGAGAATTGCAACAAACAGTCGAATCTAATAACACATTGCTGGTTGATGGTCCGGCATCAGTCCAAGTTGTTTTTGGGAAAGTTGAAGTGTTCGGTTTTCAAATAAAGATAGAGTCAAGAATTGTTGTTCGTGAAGCTAAGCGTCTGCCATTCTTTGTACGTGAAAAAGCAGTTTTTGACATTTCATTAGGAGTTAACGCAAGTATAGACAAAGTTGCAGGCAGAAGTACAATCCCGCAATCTTGGAACAAACCTATTGAAACAATTCTAAGCGCCCAAAAAAAACCATTAGTTATTTTAATTTTGGGTAAAGCTGATTCGGGGAAAAGCAGTTATTGCACTTACTTAGTAAATAAGTTGGTTAACGAAAAATGTAGAGTTGCTGTTTTAGATGGCGATTTAGGTCAATCAGATATTGGTCCTTCGGGTACCGTTGGTTACGCCATAACTTCCAAACCTGTATCGGATTTGTATAATTTGAAGTTGGAGAATGCTTCTTTTGTAGGCGTTACGTCGCCGATATTGGCAATGAAAAGCGTGATTGAAGCGTTAACTGCAATGAAGGCTCAGATTTTAGAACAAGCGATTGATTTTGTAGTTGTCAACACCGATGGTTGGGTCGCAGGTGATGTTGCGGTGAGATATAAGATCGAATTAATTAACGAAATGAAGGCCGATCTCATAGTCGGTGTCCCGCTAGAAAATGAACTTGAGCCATTAATCGCTAATATAGAAGGAACTCCAATAATTCTAGTTGAGCCATCCTCTTCACTCAACCCAAGAAATCCAGAAAAACGTAAAACCCTAAGGGACATGACCTACACAAGATATCTCAAAGACGCCAAACTGCAATGTTACCCTCTGAGTCAGTTAGTAATTGAACCAAGAGCTTCGCTTCCAAAGAACCAAGAACCAGAAAAAGGACTGCTTGTCGGGCTATACGCTTTAAAGAACGAATTTTTAGGCATTGGTGTGTTACGTGAGATTAACCAAGTGCGAAAAGTCCTAAAAGTTCAGACTGCAGTTTCAGCTAAACCGCAGAGGATCGTTTTTGGAAAAGTTTTTTTGAACATGAAGTTGCATGAAATTCAAGATTGATTTCTGAAGAAATTCTTGATTTCATTGCCTAAGGCATTTCTTTCGTTCGGCAACGTTTTCATCCCATTGGTTATCCATGGAGGTAGGAAGCTTCGACAATAGCTTGTCGAGAAACGATAGTCCAAGAAAATTATGGCACCTCGATCATCAAGAGTCCTTATAGGTCTCCCTGCTGCCTGTGAAGCTTTTTTCATAGCTGGCAGCATATAACCATATTCTCTTCCAAGCCCGGGAAAACATTTATCGTAATAATCAATCTGAGCTTTCACCCTTGGTGTCGGCTCCGCATAAGGTACGCCTAACACTATTACAGAATTCATTTGGTTGCCTGGAAAATCCACGCCTTCCGAGGTTCTTCCCCCTTGAACACCGAGAAAAACAGCGCCGCCTCGACCACCAAACGCCTTGAAGTCGGAGACCATTTTCTCATTCGCTTTCGAAGTCATGCCTCTCCGTTCATGAAATAGGGGTTTTTGTAAAGAATTCTCTAAACCTTCTGAGAGAAGCGCGTTCAATACTTCGAATGAAGCAGTGAAAATTCCAGTGTTGGTTGGGGTATTCTCTGAAACCTCGTTTATCCGTTGAATCATCGTTTGGTACATTGCCGGGGTTCTTTTTTCCATCGCGGTGGTAACTCCTAAACAAACAGCTGAGAACACATGTTCTTTTGGAAATGGCGAGGATACAATACATTTTACGGTGTTTTGTGGAAGTTTTGTGATTCGTGCGTAGGCTTCCAGAGGCTGGAGGGTGCCAGACATTATAACGTTGGAGTAGGTTGATGCGAATACGGGCTCTGTGATTTTCGAGGGATCCAATGCTACTATCTGGAGTTTTGTCGTCTTATTTTTTTCTTTGTTTAGATATCGGCTTGCAACGTTTATGAATGAGTTGTCGCCTAATGTGTCGACCCATTTGAGTAGAAAATCTCCCATCGCGTGGATATAGGACCTTGGATTCTTTCCTTCTGCTAGCAAACTTTTCTTAATGGCGCCGCCTGCTTCATGTAGACTTTCAAAAAACTCCCGGGGATTAGAGATGTTACCGTGCTTTTGAATGATTTCAATAATTCGATCCGGAGAAATTATCTCTTCCCTATAAACGTGGTCAGTTAATTTTTCAACTTCAGTTCTAAAAAATTGTGCAAAAGCTTCAATGTCCTTGTTGCCGAACCTGTTAGCTTCTAATTCTGCCTGTTTCATTACAAAAAGCGATAAGGTGCTG
This sequence comes from Candidatus Bathyarchaeota archaeon, assembly GCA_963833575.1. Classification (GTDB taxonomy): domain Archaea; phylum Thermoproteota; class Bathyarchaeia; order Bathyarchaeales; family Bathycorpusculaceae; genus Bathycorpusculum. The sequence goes on from CAWHXY010000004.1 coordinate 1,126,801, forward strand.
CCTGAGATGTCAACAGCTGTTTCGGGTAAGTTATGCGCCTCGTCAACGATTAAAATTACTTTTTGAAGTTCTGTCTCTATGTTTTTTAGAAAAGCATTTCGAATTACGGGGTCAAAAACGTAAAGGTAGCTTAAGGCTACTACTCTAGCGTCAGATAGAGCGGATTTTACGAGTTCATATGGACAAATTTCTTTTTTTCTGCAGATTGATAGGATTTCGGATGCCATATACGGTCGAACTGCAACTTGTTGTTGAAGTTGAATATACTCGTATGTTCGTTCATCAACATGAGTGTAGTAAGGGCATCTGCTTTTTGCCTTCAGTAATTCGCAAACTTCCATTAACGATTTTGAGTCAAAAGCGCCTCTAGCAGCAAAAACGTTAAGGCACATTTCATTGCGTCCGCGAATTGAAACTCCTGTAACCGGTTGCTGTCTGTGAATGGCTTTTAATTCTTCTATTACTCGGTCATGTTGCCTATGGGTTCGGGCCACGTAGAGTATCTTCAAATTTTTCTCCATAGCTACCGGTAAACAAGCAGAGAGAGCCGAGATAGTTTTTCCTAAACCGTTGCTTCCTTCGATGAGGACTGAACGTCTCTCACGAACAGCGTTATAAACTGTTGAGATAAATTCGTCTTGATGTGGACGTACGTTTGAATAGGGGAAATACTTTGTAACTGCTGATGGTAACTTACTCATAATTTTCCCCTGAACTCCTTGATGGACAATAAATATTCACTGGGCACTCATGACATTTTGGATGTCTGGCTTTGCAGTATTTTCTGCCGTGTGCAATTAATAGCAAATGGACTTTTAAGTAATCTTTCTGGTCAAATAATGATTGAAGCCTAAAGCGAACAATATCATAATCGCCGTTTGTGGATACCCAACCGAGCCGTTTCGATATCCGATTCACATGTGTATCAACTGGAATAGTGGGTTGGTCCGCTGAGAAAAGCAACACAACATCTGCTGTTTTTGGGCCAATTCCAGGCAATTTAGTCAGAGTCTTTCTTGCATCATTCAAAGGCAAAGACAAAATTGTTTCCAGGGAACCGCCAAATTTTTCCAGAATAATTTTTGATATATTCTTTATTGTTTTGGCTTTGTTTTTATATAGTCCACCAACATGAAGGCAATCCTCAATCTTGCTTGTTTCCGCTTCTGATAATGTTGGAGGTGTTATCTCGAACTTGTCCGAGAGGTTTTTGAAGGCTCGCTCAGTGTTGTTGTCATTGGTGTTTTGTGAAATAATTGTAATGATTAAGGTTTCAAATGGGTCGTTTTTTGGTTTTACCAACTTAGGCAAGGCCAGACTTTTACATAATATTTGCAAGATTTCTAAAGCGTTAATCTGGACCGACACTTTTCGCCTTCACCGTATGGAAAATATTTGCCACAGTATTGATGTGCCAAGTTATAAATATCATATATGTGCAAAAACGCAGATTTGTTATGCACAAAGTGACATTGAATAAATCGTAATCCTTGAAACGTTTTAGAAATGAAGTATTAAATCAAGAGGAAAGGTTTTTAGTGTAGTTATTATATGAGACTGTGAAAAGTGTATAGTGGAAAATTGAGGTTAACATTATGTCAGTGTTTGCAGCCCCAGGAGCTTATGACCGTGCAATAACCGTTTTCTCACCTGATGGAAGGCTTTTCCAAGTTGAATACGCTATGGAATTAGTGAATCGTGGAGCCACCATTTTAGGTATCCAATCTCCAGAAGGTTTAGTGCTTGGTTCAGAAGAAAATATTGAAGTCCTTGAAGAAGCAGGTTACTCGTGGAAAATCTTCAGGGTAGATGACCATATTGGTGCAGCCATAGTTGGTTTAAGTTCAGACGCCCGAATACTCATTGATCAAGCAAGAATATACGCTCAAAGTAACAAACTAACTTACGATGAACCCATAGATGTAGAAGTAGTAACTAAACGTATCTGCGACATCCAGCAAATGTATACACAGCATGCAGGTGTTAGACCCTTCGGTGTTTCAATAATTTTCGGGGGCGTAGACAAAACTGGAACAAGAGTTTTCGGTACACATCCCAGCGGAACATATAGAGGATACAAAGCCACAGCATTAGGTGCAGGAAGAGAAACGGTTCTGTCAATCCTGAAGGAAGAATACAACGAAGACCTAACTTTAAACAAAAGCATCAAACTCGCAGTAAAATGCCTTGTGAAAGCCTTGGAAGCAAGACAGTTGCCGCCAAGAATAAAAATCGCAGTCATACCTGTAGCAACCAAGAAACTAGAAATGTTAAGCGATGAAACCGTAGAAGGCTACATCAAAGAGCTGGGTTCAAGCAAGTGAAAATTCGATGAGTGAAAAGTTCACCGTCGCACGCTTAACTAAAGAAAATGAACATTTCGAAATTCTGGTAAAACCCCAAAAAGCATTAGACTATCGAAACGGCAAAATCGCGGGGATTTCGGAAGTTTTGGCTGCTGAAATAATCTTTTCAGACGCAAACAAAGGTACTAAAGTTTCCGAAGAGGCAATGCATAAAGCCTTCGGAACAACGGACTCACTAAAAATTGCGGACTCAATCCTGAAAAAAGGAACACTCCAACTTACCACTGAGCAAAGACGCAAAATGGTTGAAGACAAAAGAAGACAAATAATTGATTTTATTTCAAGGCAAGCCGTTGACCCGAAAACAAATCTGCCACATCCTCCACTTCGCATAGAGAATGCGATGGAGCAAATTCGGTACCCTATTGATCCCTATAAGCCAGTGGAAGAACAAGCAAAAGACATAGTGAAACTGTTGCGGCCAATTTTGCCCTTAAAGATAGAGCAAGTGACAGTCGCGGTGAAGATCCCTGCTCAATACTCAGCAAGAGCTTACGGAACAGTTAAAACTTTGGGCACTATTAAACGTGAGGAATGGCGTGGAGACGGTTCATGGTATGGCGAAATAGAGTTGCCTGCTGGATCATACGCCTCGTTGCTAAACAAACTTGGCGACGCAACTAAAGGAAATGGAGAAGCAAAAATAATCTCTTAAAAAATAAAATTGGATGGTGAAATTAATGCCGATATTCTTTGAAAAAAAACAGCTTGTGACACCGGGAGAAATGCTCGCTGAAGGCGACTATTTACCGGGTGAAAATACGTATATGCAAGAAGGCAAAATCTACGCCCAACGAATTGGACTTGTAGATGCCGATAATAAAAAAGTAAATGTTGTTGCACTTCGGGCTTTTTATGTGCCTAAAATGGGTGACATTATAATTGGAACCGTTTTGGAAGTAGGATTTAACGGTTGGACTGTTGATATTAAATCACCCTATACAGCGCTCCTACGTGCATCAGATGTGTTAAGCAGACCCTTTAAGCCTCAGAATGACGAGTTATCAGCAGTTCTTAACGCTGGTGATTTGATTGTTGCAAAAATCGCTTCATACGATAGAGCACATGATCCACAGCTTACTGTTGGAGAGCCTGGGTTAGGAAAAATAACTCGTGGACAAATTCTTCATGTGACACCCACAAAGATTCCTCGTGTAATCGGTAGAAAAGGTTCAATGATTTCAATGATAAAGCAGGAAACAGGTTGTCAAATCATTTTGGGACTTAACGGTGTTGTTTTGGTCACGGGAAAAACGCTTGAGGAAGAGGAACTTGCCATAACTGCGATCAAAAAAATTGAAGATGAATCCCATACAAGTGGCCTTACAGATCGCATAACACAGTTGCTTAAAGAAAAGAAAGTTAAAGTGGAGGAAAATAAGAATGAATGAAAAAACTGAAAAATTAATCGATAAGAAAGGCATCAGATTAGATGGCAGAAAAGCCGATGAACTTCGACCTTTGAAGCTTCAGGTTGGCGTTTTGTCAAACGCTGATGGTTCAGCCTATATTGAACATGGAAAAAACAAGATTTTGGCCGCAGCATTCGGTCCAAGAGAAATGCACCCGAAACATTTGTCTCAACCAGACAAAATGGTTCTGCGTTGCCGCTATCATATGGCTCCATTTTCAGTGCAAGAACGTAAATCACCTGCTCCTTCAAGAAGGGAAGTCGAACTTTCAAAAGTAATAAAGGAATGTTTAGAACCGGCATTGTTCTTGGAACTTTATCCACGCACTGGCGTTGATGTCTATATTGAAGTATTGCAAGCTGACGGTGGAACACGATGCGCGAGCATAACCGCTGCTGCGCTTGCAATTGCCGATGCTGGGGTTCCAATGCGTGACTTAGTGGTGGGTTGTGCTGCAGGAAAAATTGACGATACCGTTGTCTTAGATTTGTATGATGCTGAAGACAAACTTGGTGCGGCAGATGTTCCGGTAGCCTATATGCCCAGTTTGAATGCAGTTACATTGCTTCAGATGGATGGTATACTTACGACTGACGAATTTGAGAAGGCAATGAATATGGCCATTGATGGATGTAAAAAAATCTATGAAATGCAGAAGGAAGCGTTAAAAACGAAATATATGGTTGTTAAGGAGGAAGGTGAAGAGTAATGTCATCACTTGTTACTCGGGTTAAACTAAAGCAGATTGAACAGTTAATCGAGAAAGGAAAACGCTTAGACGATAGAGGCTTACATGATTACAGACCGCTCAAAATTGAGCAAGGCTTAATTGAACGCGCTGAAGGTTCAGCTAGAGCTTTCCTTGGCAAAACCGAGGTTCTTTGTGGAGTAAAAGTTGAAACCGGAGAACCTTTCCCAGACACACCTAATGATGGAGTAATGACTGTTAACGCAGAGCTTGTTCCATTAGCTTCGCCGAATTTTGAGCCCGGACCACCAGGCGAAGACTCGGTTGAATTAGCAAGAGTTGTTGACAGGGGAATACGTGAATCACATGCTATTGACACTGAAAAACTGTGCATTGAACCAGGCAAGAAAGTCTTTGTTGTCTTTGTCGATGTCTACGTATTAAATCATGATGGAAACTTGATTGATTGCTCTGCTTTAGCTGCCATGTCTGCTTTGATGAACACCAAAATGCCTAACTACGAGTTTAAGGATGGGGAACTGAAGATGAAGCAAGGATACGTTCCATTACCGATGAAAAGTCACCCCGTAACAGTTACCATGGGCAAAATCAGCAATAATCTAATTGTTGATCCTTGGATTGAAGAAGAGCAAGTAATGGACTCACGAATATCAATGGCAATCAATGACGACAATAACATATGCGCTATACAGAAAGGCGGCTCAGGCTATTTTACACCGCAACAGATTTTAGAAGCATCAAAGATTGCTCAAGAGAAATCTGCGGAAATACGCAAAAAACTTAATTGGTGAAAAAAGTGCCCAAAACAAAGAAAGTAGGTCCAACTCGAGGTTTAGGACCACGCTACGGTTCAACAGTTAGAAAACGCTACATTAAAGTAATCACTGAACTCAAAAAACCCCACAAATGCCCAAACTGTGGCTTCGTACGGGTAAAACGTGAAAGCGTCGGCATCTGGAAATGCAGTAAATGCAGTTTCACTTTTGCTGGCGGAGCATATACTCCAGTAACTAAATTAGGAGTTGTTGCTAAGCGTGCAGCTAAAGGGTTGCCAGTAGAGGAAGCTACTAAAGAAGCGGCGAAAGCTGAATCTGAATCAGTTGAAGCGGTAACTGAAGAAGAAACCGACTAAACTTTCTTTTCTTTAATTTATTTTTTGTTTGAGTATTTTTTTTGCAAAGTAGAACTATTTTGAGTTTTTGTTAGAGAACAGCAACAGTTGAATTGCGCGATTTTCTGAACAGTTTGGATTAGATTGCTTTTTTGAATCAAAGCTTAAATCATCTGCAAATAGGGACATTATTAGACAATTTTAGACAAAATTAGACAATATTAGACATTATTAGACAAAATTAGACAATAGATAACTTTAAAACCTAAAAATGCTCTCCAAGAGAACAACACTCATTCTTCGATTTTCTTTTTTTGAGGTTCGAAGGTCAATAGAGCGTAGAACCAGTTTAAAATCATACCATTCAGTCAATTGTTCAGCCGAACGGCTGTAACCCAATATAATGCTGCTTCTCTCTGTTCTTGCGGCACCTGCGGGTACCGTTAAATAATCATCAGAAATGGCAGATTAGCGACGGAGGTAAATGTTCCCACGGATTTTTCCCGAGCCTTCACAAGTCAGCAATCTTAAACTGTTATTATGTTCTATACTACTCTGTTACCAAATGACACAATTATTGGAATGGAGCAAAACTAGAGTTCCGCAACGTCATGAATCTGGTTGTGTTCAAACAGGTTATGAGTGGCTTATTCGTTATTTGAAGATTCAAGGGGTAAATCTTGGGACCTTTCAGGAGGATTTTGACCTTGGGTAAAATAATAGTTTTGACTCTGTTTCAGCGAAGATTAGACGTGTATATCCTGCAATTAATATCAAAGTAAAAAGTTTCACCAAGGGAATAGACAAAGTGAACAGGATTAAATTCCTTTTAGAAGAACAAAAACCTTGCCTGATTTCATTAGCTCTGGGTAACGGTCAGGGTTGGCATATAATGCCTGTTGTACGGGTCGATGAGACTATGCAACTAATACATCATGCGGATGCTGAAGGAAACTACACTTGGGTTTTTCCTGTTGCAGAAATAGTTTGGAGACATGATTACTTGCAAGGTGGGCATGATATATCGTGGATTGAACCATGAAATAAATTATGAATATTGGATATTTCCAGTTAGTTAATTCCATCAAATAAAATATCTAATATTAAAATGGAAAATCATCATCTCATAGTTTCATCAGATTTATTATTCGCTGTCTTCATTTTTTTATCGTTGTACTCTCATCATTGGAAATTTGTACTTCTTTTTCTTGCCAATCATGTAACCAATGAAACCGCCAACTAACCAGCAAATGATGAGGCTGGTTAAGGAAAATAAATCAAAAGTTGTGTTTGATATTTCCCATCTAAATCCACTTGTATTTGAAACGGACATCATTATGGCCCAGAAAACAAAACCAAGTATTGCTGCTCCAACTGTTACGTAAATTGCTTTGCCTAAGGAAAGGTTACTTTGCTCAACCTTCTGTGTGTAGTTATCTGATTCAAGTTCTGGGAAGGCAATCATTTCATCTAAAACATAGTGACCCTTTTCTGTAAGTTTATACTGCAAGTCTGCTTGTTTAGATACTACATGCTCTCCGTCAATTGTTAGTTTTTCAAGAGTATTTAGTTGATTACTCAGTTCTTGTGTGTCCTCAATCTTCAAATTGTTTCTTAAATCATCAAAGCTTAAGCTGTCAAATTCACCAAGTTTCAGAAGTATTTTTTGGCTCAAAGCATCCTTCAGGATTTCATGCAATTGAGCAAACCTTTCATCACTCATAACACTGAGTTTTTACCTAAGTACAATTTTAGCTTATCTCAAAAGAATTCAGCTTTGGAGCAAAAGCTGGAAAGTCTTTATTGGCTGTATTTACTTATTCCACGGCACTTGTTTCCATAGACTAGCTTAAGAAGTTTAGAGAGTGGGTGGTTTTTTCTTGAGAGATTCACGCATTTCTCGTATAGTTTCTTTATTATTTTCGGTTTTTAGATTTTCTTTCGCGTTTTCTTCGTTTACTTCTTTGTTGTGTCTGTCAACTCGATCATTGACTGTTTCTACCAACTGCATAACTAATTTGATGTCTTCTTGGAGTTTTTTTGGATTAGTAATAATTGAAATTGTGTCCTCTTTCAAACTGTCTGGATAGTTGACTTCAAATTTCGGGAAAGAATCCTGCGAGTTTTTGAGTATAGCTAATGGTTTACCTATTTTTTTCAATTCCGCTTGAAAAAGTTCTTGCCAATCCTCTTGCGGAACGCTATCTAAAGGCAATTCAACAAAAAATTTGTCATCTTTTGTGGATAATTTTCTTATGTTTAACGATTCAGGGTCAATTGCTTTTAGATTTGCCTTCTGAATCAGGTCCACGATTGTTCGCCCTCAAGCATATGAGTTTGAATCCCCCTTTAAATTTTTGTGCAAACACAGCATTTGCGTTAGGACACATTAATTAGACGTAATGGCAAAGTGTTATTTGAGGTAAAAATGAAATGCCAATAGTTCAAGTTTCTGTTTGGGAAGGAATGACTCTTGAGAACAAGAGGAAAACAGTTGAGGGAATAACTAAGGTTTTTGTAGATTTAGGGGTTCCTAAGGAAGCAGTTGAGATTGTGATTTATGAAGCGCCAAAGAGTAATTGGGCAACTGGTGGACAATTGCATTCAGAAAGACATGCAAGTACGCCATCGCTATAAACTCGGTGGTTAAGAAGAAAACAAAAACTAAGATGGTTCAGGTTTCCTGCATGGACAGTACACGGAGTGGTTTGATTGTTTATGTTTGTAAACCGTATCCTTGTCATCAACCGCGCTGACAACCAAGATTAGGTGCCCGCAATGTCTGCATCTCATGGATAATTTTCTCGTTAGAATTTGTTATAAGTCTGCTGGAAAAACATCAGAAGATACTCGTTTTGAACCCCATGAACAAGCTTATTCTGAAGAGTCTTGGTTCTTTGTTAGGCTAAAGCGCGCAGGAGACAGATCTTCAAAGAAAGGGGTGACTATACATACGCGAACTCATTTCTCGCGATGAAAAAAGCGTTAAGCTTAAGTATTAACAAAAATAAAGTCACTAAAACACCTGATTTAGGAAGTTAGCTTATGCGTTTGGCGTGGATTTTGCTGATTTTGTCGATTATTCTCAATTGATTTTCATTGCTTTACTGATTTAGGATTTGAATTGGTTGCAGGCTGCGTCACCGTTCGTCAACACTCGTCACATTCGGCCAAAAAGCATCATCTTCAACATTTGGCTGTTTGTTCGTCCTTGAAAAAATTACTGACACGCAATTTAATAACAAACGAGGATCATTTAAGCTCTAAGACTTCATTTAGTCGAGTGACACGACACATTGATGTAAAAAAAGGTATTATCCTTGTTGCTGGGCAATCTAAAGATAAATTTTGTTTATTACTTTGAACTTCTTGTTTAAACTTAGGTGTGTTTATGACGTTTAGGGCAAAGGCTGTCGTAAGCTTAAGATTCTCGTCAGAAAAACAGCTAACAACGCTTCTTAATGCTTTGAAGCCTGAGACCAAGGCGTTATCTACCAGGCGAGCTAACGTAAAATTAGACATAGATGGCCTATTTCTCTTGCTGACGATTGATGCCGAGGACACGGTTGCTTTACGCTCAACGCTAAATGCTTACTTGAGGTGGATAAACTCAACAATTAACGTAATAGCGATTGTTGAACAGGCGACCTTAAAGTGAAATGCTTAATCCTCAGATTGCAAAGAAAATCAGTTCTCTCGTAAATTTGAGAAGGCGTTTTTTTTTGACTGGTAACTTTTATTTGTATTTTACTTTAAGCATCATGATTACGAGTGCTTGGATGAAAGCTAGCGAATTCGCAAGAATAATCACGACGTCGTTTCGGTAGACTCCATAAACAAACCATAACAGAACGCCACCGCAATAAAGCATGAACATTCCAATGCTGATATCTTTGGTTGATTTTGTTTTCCAAACTTTAATTAACTGTGGAAGAAGTGCGACTGTGGTGAAGGAAGCGGCAATTAAGCCAATGATTGTTGTGGTATCCATCATGCTCTTGTCTCTAACGTGTAGGCGATTGGTATTTACATTTCGCTTATCAAAAGGGAACTATCATGGGGAAACAAAATAATCTGAATTGCTGTTTGACGGTTGATGTTGGCATCTCGTCAAAAAGGTTTAAATAAATACTGACTTATTCCCTATATGCTTTAACATAAAAAAACGGATGAAAACTTAGCATGTCACAGGAATATCGTTACATTCTGCGTATTATGGGCACCGATGTTCAAGGTACCCTTAAGACTTCTTACGCAGTCGCACAAATAAAAGGTGTAAGCATGAGCCTCTCAAACGCAATTTTGAAAAAGGCAGGAGTGAACCCTGACCTCCGAGTAGGCTTCATAACAGAATCAGATATTTCAAAAATAGAAGACGTTATCCAGGAACCAGCGAAATATAACCTACCGGTCTGGATGTTTAATAGGCGAAAAGACACGGAAACTGGAAAAGACTTACATCTTTTGAGTGCTGACCTTGCTTTAAGAACAAAACAGGATATTGATGAAGCTAAAAACATCAGGTCGTGGCGTGGATACCGCCATGCATACAGCCTGAAAGTCCGTGGGCAACATACAAAAACCACTGGAAGAGCAGGCAAAGCTTTAGGAGTAAAGAAGAAGACTCTCATGCAGAAGCCTGGTGGAGCACCCGCAGCTGAAGGAGGCAAATAATCGTGGGCGATCCAAAGAAGCAGCGTAAAAAGTTTGATACGCCACGATTCCGATGGCGTAAAGATATTCTCCAAGAAGAACTCAAGCTTCTAGGGCAATACGGCTTAAGGAATAAGCATGAGCTTTGGCGGCTAAAAACTACTCTATCAAAAACCAGAGGTATCGCTCGTTCTCTTATCAGTAAAACTCCTGAAGAAAGAGCAAAAATGGAAAATGAGCAAGTGGTCAAGCTCAAAAAACTTGGAATATTGCAAGAAACAGCCGTACTGGACAATGTTTTAGACTTAACCATAGAAGATATTTTAGAACGTCGACTTCAGACGATTGTTTTCCGCAAAGGTTTAGCACGAACAGTCTTCCAGTCACGTCAATTAATTACACATGGGCACGTAACAATTAATGGTCGACGAGTAACAATTCCCGGCTACTTAGTACTTAAAGCTGATGAACCAAATGTTGTCTATTCCCCAGAGAGCGCAGTTGCAAACCAAGCCCACCCGCTGAGGGCTGGGTTGTCAGTGGTGGCTAAACAGCCAGAAATTAGGCAGCCTACCAGAGGCCGAAGAGGCGGACGAGGAGGCGGAAGATTCTGAGCGCCAGCAATAGTAAACGTAATGAGAAATGGGCTATCGTTCACATCTTTAGCTCTTACAACAACACCTTGATCCACGTGACTGACATTTCAGGCGCAGAAACAATCGCCCGCACAAGCGGCGGTATGTTCGTCAAAGCAGACAGGATGGAATCTTCACCATACGCTGCTATGCGTGCAGCCACAGGTGCGGCTGAAGTAGCCCGAGATAAAGGAATAACCGCTATTCACATCAAAGTTCGAGCGCCAGGCGGTTCAGGACCAAGAACTCCAGGACCAGGTGCACAAGCAGCCATACGTGCTTTAGCGAGATTCGGTTTCAGAATTGAACGCATTGAAGAGGTTACACCGATTCCCCACGACGGCACAAGAAGGCCTGGGGGCAGAAGAGGAAGAAGAGTCTAATCTCAATTTCCCTTCTTTATTAACAGAAAAATTGAAATAATGCACCAATATCTCTATTGAAACGCAAGGTAATTATAGTAACCTTATTGGAGTGTCTCAGCAAGTGAAAATTGAAATCATTGAAAAAAACGATAACAACCTCCGGTTGATCGTTCGTGAAGCAGATGTTCCGTTAATGAATGCTCTGCGTCGAATAGCACTCGCTGAGGTTCCATGCATGGCAATTGAAGAAGTTGTCATGATTGAAAACTCTTCGATTTTACAGGATGAAATAATCGCTCACAGATTAGGATTAACCCCGCTAAGAACTGATCTTGATGCTTACAGTACCCCCGAAGAATGCAAATGCCAAAGCGAATTTGGCTGTCCTTCATGTCGGGTTACACTTACACTAGATGCTGAAGCTAAAGATGGAACAAGAACAGTTTATTCAGGAGAAATCGTTTCCGATAACCCAGAAATTATTCCAGTTTCAGATAGAATTCCAATAATAAAATTAGCGAAAAACCAAAAACTAAAGCTTGAAGCTTACGCACGGCTTGGCAGAGGCAAAACACACGCAAAATGGCAACCTGTTTCAATGTGTGCCTACAAATATTTCCCAAAAATAAGTACTCCAACTGAGAAATGTGAAGAATGCACAAAATGCGCTGACATCTGCCCCAAAAAAGTTTATTCAGTTAATGATGCAAAGATTGCTGTCAGAGACATTTTAGCATGTAATCTTTGCATGGACTGTGTTGAAGCTTGCCCCAAGAAACCATCTCCATTAACGGTTGAATGGGAAAAGAACGCTTTCATAATGAATATTGAGTCAACAGGTGCGCTTCCGCCAGAACGTATACTAAAAGAAGCAACCAAACAATTAGGTAAAGAACTAAATGAACTTGAAGAATTATTAAAGGCTGAACCACAATGAAGGAAACTAATAGTACAAACCCAGAATTGATCACGCTTATCCGTCTTCTAAAGAAAGAAAGTAGAGAAAAACAAGCAGGCATCTGGCTAGACATAGCTGAATACCTTTCTAAAACACGTAGTCAACGCATCTCTGTTAACTTGAGCACTGTAAACAGGAATACAAAGCGAAGTGATGTGGTTGTGGTTCCAGGCAAACTTCTGGGGTCAGGCAGTATAGACCATGCAGTAACAGTAGCGGCATTTGGTGCTTCCCAGAAAGCGAAAGATAAGCTTTTTGTTGCAAAAGCAAAATACCTTTCAATTCCTGAGCTCATGGAGAAGAATCCTAAGGGCGCAAACGTAAGAATTATTCGGTGAAAAAAATGCAAACAATAAAACCCACAGTAGTAAATGCTGAAGGATTAATAGTTGGTCGAATGTGCAGCAAAGTTGCCAAACGATTACTAAATGGCGAAGAAGTCATTATTCTTAATGCTGAAAAAGCAGTGTTTTCAGGTAAAAAGAAAAGCAAAATCTTAGAAGCTCATATATTCCTTGAAGTTGGCGCTCCAGAACGAGGTCCATTCCATTATCGAAGACCTGACCGTTTTCTACGAAAAACCGTAAGAGGTATGGTTCCGTTCAAGCAGCCTAAAGGCAAAAACGCTTACAAAAGGCTAAAAGTATTCATGGGTGTACCTCTTGAGCTTAAAAATCAACAAATGATTACATTCGAAGAAGCTTCATCTGCCAATCTGAAGGGTCCACATTTTACCCTTGGAGAATTAGCAAAAGAAATCGGATGGAGAAACAGGATGGAATAATTATGCCCGCAAAGAAAGTCTTAGTTGTTAGTGGAAAAAGAAAAACCGCAGTTGCCCGAGCCGTAGTTAGACAAGGCGTTGGTAAAGTGCGAATAAATATGACTCCAGTTGAAATTTACGAACCAGACATTGCACGCGCAAAAATAATGGAGCCGCTACTGCAGGCAGGCGGAGAAGTCTGGCAACAATTGGACATGGATGTTCAAACCAGCGGCGGAGGCTACATGGGTCAAGCAGAAGCAGCTCGTATGGCAGTTGCAAACGCACTTCTAAAATGGACAAAGAGCACTCATCTGCGAACAGTCTTCAGTGAATATGATAGAACCATGATTGCAGGGGACAGCCGAGCTAAAGAAACCAAAAAGTTCGGTGGAGCCGGCGCGCGATCAAAAGAACAGAAAAGCTATAGGTAAGGTGAAAAAACAGAATGATAATTCCCGTAAGATGCTTCACCTGCGGCAAACTGGTTGGAGACCAATGGGAAGAATTCACCCGCCGAATCAAAACAGGCGAAAATGCAAGTGACATCTTAGATAGCCTTGGCTTGAAACGGTACTGTTGCAGACGCATGCTACTCTCAAATGTCGAAATTATCGACGAGGTTCTGCGCTTCTACGAAGAAGCAGAGAAAAGAAAAGAAGCACGCAACTTCTATTAATTTTCTTTCATTTTTTCAAATAAATAATTGTTTTTGTTTCATGTCATTTTTTTAAAATACTGGGCATGATAATTCTTCCTACAAAGCATTAAAGCGAAATACACGCAACAGAACATAGATACCCAATGAGCCCTAAATGGTTTTCAAACAAACCGTCAGGTCCACCTAACGCAAAAATTGAGTTAACTGCGCAAAAACCCCAATACTGTTTAGGAGAACAAGTAAGCGGTACAGTAAAAATTTCTTCAGACGAAGAATTCGAAGTTAACCAAGCTGTTGTTTGCTTGACTTGCAATGAAAATATCAAAAAGACACGGATTTCGGGAACTCAATATGGCACTTTTCAAAGCGAATATTGGGACGGTGGCGTCATATATACTGCCTCTTGCAAATTATTTGGCGCTGCACATATGCCCATAGGGTTTATCGCGACCTATCCTTATGCATTGACTATTTCTGATGCGGCTTTGGAAACGCTCTACAGCGTTGACCATTATGTCAAGTGGTTGTTGAATGCAACTCTGGTAGCGAATGGTCGCCCAAGCATTCAAACAACAACATATGAAATACAGGTTAGACGACCGCAAATAAGCCAAACTTCACCCGCTATTGTTAAGGAGATAGAGCGAGAAATTGTATTGATACCCTGCTCTTACTGCAGTGTACTGATGCCTCAAACAGCAATCTTTTGTCCAAATTGTGGAGCTCGTAGAAAAACGTAAAGAGTGATTTGATGGTTAAGTTTTCTTTGAATTGATCAATTAAAGTGCTAAAGTATTTCTAGAACATGTTTAGGCGCTGTACTGGATTCTTTTGAAACATCAGGTTGACCGAGGAGATAGATTGTATTATGGGAAGAAAGAGCTGCGTAAAAAGCAAGCGTTAAGGACAAAGGCGAAGGTCAAAAACAAAAGTTTAGAAACTGGAAAAAAGAACCTATTGTGAGTATAGTTTCTCGTATGGTCTTTTTGAGATTGGCAGTATTTTCTTGAATTTTCCCGCCATGATTTCTTCGGGGGCAACGCCGAAGTGGTTGCAGTATTCGTTAACTAAGCTCTCAATCTTTTTTAAGTCGCGTTTCCCAACATCCATTATTTTTGCTCCATTTACTGGTTCAAGTATTTCTCCGCGTTCATAGATGACACCGCCATGCATTCCTGTGCCGACAAATTTTGCGTTGCATTTTTCTCCTTGCTTTAGGTTTAAGCCTAAGATGACCATTACTCCGCCTGCCATGTACTCTGCCAAGAAGTCGCCTGCCGAATGTCCGATGACGATTTGTGGGATTTTGTGTTGGTACTCTTTCATGTGAATGCCAACACGGTAGCCAACGTAGTCGCGAATGAAGATTTTTCCCCCTCGCATAGAGTTGCCTGTAACGTCTCCAGCGTGTCCATGTATAATTATCTGTCCTTCGTTCATTGTATTGCCCGATCCATCCTGCCCATTGCCGTGCACCACAATTTTTGGTCCGTTCATGAAAGCACCAAGGTCATTTCCCGGGGTTCCATAGATGTCAATTTGGATATTTTTGTCAAGGTCAGTGCCAATGTATCGTTGCCCACAGACGTTTCTTATCTCAATTCTTTCAATGCCGTTGGCACAGATTGCTTGTCGCAGTAAACAATTGAGGTCTCTGTAGTAGAGTCCTTCAGCATCAACTTTTAAGACATTGTTTTCTTTTGTAATTTTTGGAAGATATTTGTGGTCAATTTCTAACTTCGGTTTTTGTTCAAGCATCGTTTTACTCTCCCGCCAATTTTACGCCCAAGATTTTAGATTCAGCCCGGCTTAACCCAACTCCTCTAAGCGCCAGTCGGTTGCCTCGTAAGCTTTCAATAGCGTTTATACCCATGCCGCCCATCATGTCTTTAATTTCTAAGCTCCAGCTGTTAAGCATGTTAACGAGGCGTTTTGAAGCAATGTCGGGGTTTATGCGTTTGCTAATCCATGGATCGCTTGTAGCAATACCCCAAGGGCATTTGCCTGTATAGCAACGCTGGCAAACTGTACAGCCCATAGCTATCAGAGCTGCCGTTCCAATGTACACAGCGTCAGCTCCCAGTGCTACAGCCTTAAACACGTCAGCGCTACTTCTGATACCGCCTGCTATCACGACGGAAGCTTGGTTGCGTATGCCCTCCTCTCGTAAGCGTTGATCAACTTGCCCAAGAGCTAACTCGATGGGTATGCCTACGTTATCTCTAATTACTTTGGGTGCTGCACCAGTCGCGCCTCTGACACCGTCAAGAGCAATTATGTCTGCCCCAGCCCTAACCATACCGCTGGCTATTGCCGCTGAATTGTGAACTGCTGCGATTTTCACTGAAATTGGTTTAGTATAGTTTGTAGCTTCTTTTAACGCGTAAATTAATTGACGTAAGTCTTCGATTGAGTAAATATCATGCTGTGGGTAAGGCGAAAGCGCATCGGTGCCTTCAGGAATCATGCGTGTCTTGGCTACGTGCTCAGTTACTTTTTCACCTGGCAAGTGGCCGCCTATTCCTGGTTTTGCACCTTGGCCAATTTTGATTTCTACAGCTGCCCCAGCGTTTAGGTATTTCGGATGCACGCCAAATCGTCCTGATGCAACTTGAACGATAGCATGTTCGCCATATTTGTAGAGGCTTTGGTCTAAGCCGCCTTCGCCAGTGTTAAAGTAAGTGCCGCATTCAGTAGCTGCGCGAGCTAGGGATTCGTGAACGTTTAGGCTGATTGCACCATAAGACATGGCTGAGAACATTACAGGGATATCAAGGCAGAGTTGTGGTGTAAGCTGGGTTCTTAATGATAGTTCACCGTTTTCCATCTGCATTTCCAGTTTGTCTGGTTTTGTACCAAGATAAGTTCGAATTTCCATTGGTTCACGTAGCGGATCTATGGATGGGTTGGTTACTTGACTCGCGTTTAGGAGTAGTCTGTCCCAGTAAGTGTAGTCTGGTTTGTCACAACCCATTCCCGTTAAGATTACTCCGCCGCTTTCTGCTTGTTTTTTCACATCGCGGATTGCGTCAAATGTCCAATTGGCGTTTTCTCTATTGACATTGGGGTTCTTTCTTATTGTAATTGCGTGGGTTGGGCAGAATGTTACGCAGCGTTGACAGTTAACGCAGTTCTCGTCTTTACTGAAAACTGTGTCTGTGTCGGCGTCGTAGTAATGGGTTTCGTATGTGCACTGGTTAATGCATACTTTGCACCGTATGCAACGTTTCTCGTCGCGTTCAACTAGGTACTCGGGGATTACGTAAGTTTTCATTGTGTTTTTCCTCCGGCTAAAACCTCAAGGGTTTTAGGGTTCATGTTTTTTAGTCTTGCAACAACTGGTTCTCCGCCTCTGGGTGCCCAGAAATGGTCAAGGTGAGGTGAAACAAGGCGCATAGCTGATTCTTCAGATGATAGATACATGTAGTCGCCGTTTGTGCCAGCAACCATTGGTCGCAGTTTGATTCTGTCGGTTAGTCCTATCATTTCGCCGTGGTGAGCAATAATTATGCTAAAAGGTCCATTCATCAGTAAGCTGCCGTAAGTTTGACGAAGCGTTCTTAGCAACTGCGCTTTTTTGGGTTCCATTTGGTCTATTTCCTCCCAGAGTGGCGCAGATAGGATTTGGGCAACTATCTCAATTGGTAGGTTTTCTCTTCGCATTAGTAAGTCAACTGTATATGCTAGCACTTCAGTGTCTGTTTGCATGGTGCATTTGTAACCATACATTTCTAAGTAACGGCGATTTATGCCGTAAGATGAAAGTTCACCGTTGTGCACTACTGTCCAGTCTAATATGTTGAATGGATGTGCTCCTCCCCACCAGCCTGGAGTATTTGTCGGGAATCTGCTGTGGCATGACCACAAGTATCCTTGGTAATCTTCTAGACAGAAGAAATCTGCAACGTCTTCTGGAAAGCCAACGCCTTTGAATACACCCATATTTTTGCCGCTTGAGAAAACAAATGCTTTTCCCGTTTCAGTGTTAATGCGCATGATAGTTTCTATCACGTAATCTTCTTCGGTTTGATTTTCGGGTCGAAGTTTTTTGGGTTGAACAAAATATCGCCAAACTAATGGCGGATTGTGAACGTTGGCTGGTCTTGTTTGCATTTCTTCTTCGTAAATTGTGTCAAATTTTGAAGCGAGTATACGATCAGTTTTTTCTTTCGAATCTTTGCTTAGGTACATTATGTGGAAAGCGTAGTGATCTTTGAATTCTGGGTATATGCCGTAAACTGCAAAGCCGCCACCTAGACCGTTGCCGCGATCGTGCATGTTCGTAATCGCTTTGACTGGATCCTTTGAGCTAAAGCGTTTGCCTTCCGTATTCATCATGCCGAAAAGAGCGCAGCCTGAGAAATCCTTGTCATCTCCAAATGGATTGATTATTTTTCTGTCTTGTTGGTTCATTTTATTGCACCACACTCATTTTTCTCTGAAGCCCGACCGGCAAATTTGCCCAGCTGAAGTCGTCTGAGAGGATTTCTTGCTTGAATTTTTTTACGTTTATTGCATTTTTCATTAGGTAGAATAATATGCCTGCGCGTTCAATGCTGTTGACAAGCGTTATGCCCACGATAACGTTGTTTCTGAGAACCAGTTTTTTGTAGATGTTATGTTCAAAGTCTTGGTTAATGAGCACTTCCAACGTTGGGTCTTCTTTTGGGTTAGCTAAACCTATTGAGACGAGGGGTATGCCAAAGTATTTGAGGCTGCTCATGTTTGTGCCGCCGCCGTAGGTGGTTGTTTTGCCTGCCATATTGTAGCCTGCAACTTGTCCTTCCAAAACTGCTAAGGGCCAAAGGGGCAAGGTGCGGTTTTGGTTAATTATAAAGTCATAAGCCTCAGCAACATCACCACTGGCGTAAACGTCAGGTACGCTTGTCTGCATTAGATTGTCAACCACTATTCCCCTGTTAATTTTTACAGCACTTCCAGCAACCAAATCTGTGCGCGGAATAACCCCGATAGCCATGATAACAAGGTCACACGCGACTTGTGCTCCTTTAGTTAATAGCACTCCGCCGACGACACCGTCGTTGTCTGGTTTGCCCAAGATTTTCTGGACAGATTGGCCTGTAACAACATTGACGCCTGCTTTCTTGACAACAGCTTCTACAATATCTGAACCTTTAGCATCTAAGAGCAAGCTGAGAATTTTATCTTGCAACTCAACCATTGTAACTTTCAAGCCACGTTTAACGAGTGCCTCTGTTACGCTTATACCGATAAGTCCCCCTCCTATCACTACTGCAGCCTTGGCGTTTATCGCGTCAATTTTAGCGATAATCCGCTGGGCATCCCCAATAGTGGTAAATGTGAATACGCCATCCTTGTCTGAGCCCTCGGTCTTTGGAACGAAGGGTTTGCCGCCTGTTGCAAGTAATAGCTTTTCGTATGAGACTTTTTCGCCGCTTTCAAGCTGGACCGTTTTTTCAGTAAGGTTTAGAGCTATGGCTTTTTTGCCCATTAAGGTTTCTACGTTGTTTTCTTTCCAGAATTCCTCGGTTCGGCAGTTGATTTTTTTCATGTCTGCTTTGCCGCTGACAAAGTCGCTAATCATGGGGCGGCTGTAATGTGAGCATGTTTCATCTGTGATTACTGTTATGGTTCCAGTTGGGTCTACTTCTCTTATTGCTTCAACTGCGCCTAAGCCTGCTGCTGAAGCTCCCACAATTACGTACTTTGACATTTTACGGTTTCACCTCTTTGAATACTAATGCTTGATTTGGGCAATTGGCAACGCATGCTGGCTCGTCGAAGCCTTGGCATAAATCGCATTTAGTGACTACGTGTCCTTCTATGTCCATTTTTATGGCGCCATAGGGACAAATCATTATACAGGTCCAGCAGCCCATGCATTTGTCTTTGTTGTGGGTTACTTGTCCTGTTTTTTCGTCTTTTTGCATTGCTCCTGATAAACAAGCGGTTACGCATGGGGCGTAGTCGCAGTGGCGGCATTGGATTGCGAAAGACACGGGTTTGTTTCTCTCTACTGTTACTCTGCTTATTGGTTTGGGTCGTTCGCTATTGTAGGCTTTGACTATGTCTTTTGATTTTGAATGTTGGACTGTACAGTATACTTCGCATAGTCCGCAGCCTATGCATACTTCTTGTTTTGCGATTATTCTTTTCACCATAATTATGCCTCTTTGAATTTTGTGTTTAGCGTGGACAAGTGAGTATGTGAATATGTAGTTCCACGTTGTTTGTGCAAAAAGCACCGTTGGTTGTAGTTGATCGGTTACAAGTTGTAGCGATTATTTTGCAGGTGTTGAATGCCATTTTTATCACTTTTTGGTTAGAGTTAGCGCATTTAATGCATGTATTCTATATAACTTTGTTGTTAATCATTTATATGCCACTTCATGAAATATGTTTAATATACGAAACATATATCTGGTGAGTGACTTGGCAGAAAAAGATCTAGGTTATAGACGAGTCCAATGCACTGGACGAGGCTCATACATAATCTCATTGCCCAAAGAGTGGGTCCAAGACCTAGAACTAAAACGAGGCAGCGAAATAGCATTCAACATCCAACCAGACTCCACATTAACACTAGTTCCACGGAAGATTCAGGAAAAAGAAGGAAGAGGCAACGCAGCTAAACCTAAAGAATACTACATTAGCATTGACCCAAAAGAAAAAATACAATCTACTTTACGCATGACCCGCGCCTTATACGCAATAGGTGCCGACATAATTAGAGTCCACTTCAAAAACTCCCAAGATGCAGCAAAATACAAAAACGAAATAAAAAACTTAGCCAGAGACAATTTCTTAGGTTCAGAAATAATCGATGAAACACCAGACGAAATCACACTGCAAATCCTAATCAAACACTCAGAATTCCCAATCGAAAAAGCAGTTAGACGAATGGCTATCGTGGCACTCGCAGCAAACAGAGATGCCATCGCCGCTCTAAAAGATAGAAGCACCTCTTTGTTTGACAGCGTTATCAACTCTCACAACGATGTAAACCGTCTAGGACTCTACATTGTTCGCCAACTGAAGTATGGAATAGAGCGAAACCTATACCGTGAACTTGGTTTTCGAACGCCCAAAGAATTCCTGCTTTATCGCATAGCCGTAAACGATGTTGAAAGCATAGCCCAAAATGCTCTGAACATAATTAACAACCTTGGTTCCTTGCAAAAACTAATCAACGATGAAACTCTTTTCATAAAAGACCCTATAGATGAAGAAATATACAATCAACTTGTCAATTACAGCACACAAGCACACCAACTCTACGATGACTCAATAAAAGCGCTCTTTAAAAGAGAATACAAAGATGCAGAAAAACTAATCTCTAAACGTGAATCATTAAAACCGCTGGAAAACGAGCTAATTATGCTGATGTCAAGCAAAAAAATGGATCCAAACATAGCCTCTGTCCTGCGCTTGATTTTTGATAGTTCAAGACGCATTATGGATTACAGTGGAAACATGGCTGAGTTAACACTCAACCGAACCGTAGAAGAACTATGCTCAACACTAGCGTACAAATAGTTGCGCAATCTCCTTTTTCATAGTAAAATGGTGGTGCTCCGGCCGGGATTTGGACCCGGGTCCGCGACTCGAGAGGCCGCTATACATAGTCCCTTAGTAAGAAGTCTTAGTAAGGTTTGACCGGACTATACTACCGGAGCATTAGCAAAAAGGTGTGGTCTAACAAATAAATATCTTTTTATGGGTTCAGTAATTCTGCAAGAAATTAAGTTTCAAAGAAATACCTGAAGATACCAATCAAGACAGCGTTCTAAAAGAAGCAATTCTTGCTTGAATTTTAGGTTTCTTCATCAACATTTAAGAACTGTTTTATCTTTGCCATAATTTCCTGCAAACACTTCTGCGTGAGAGGGGGGTCATAAGGGATTCGGAGCACATCCCAACCTTGCAACTCCAAAAGCTCATCAATTTCACTGTCACGCGCTAATTGTTTATCTTTGCGATGAACGGGATTACCATCAAGATAAACAATTTTTCTTTTTTCAACCCAGCAAAAGTCAGGAACGGTAGATTTCAAAATAATAGGTTTTTGTGTAATCATACCGTTCGTTAATCCAACAATGCTTAGTGTTTGGAAAACAGCCATTTCTGCTTGGCTGACTCTAGGATGCATGTTTGCTTTGTAACTCAACTTGCATTCACTACCTTTGCGAGCACCTACTCAAGCGACTATGAAACGAGTCGACTCATACTGATCCTCGGAAAAGATCGTTCACGTGCGGCACGTTTAAAGAAAATAGTGGATGAGCCAATTGTAGCTTTAAAGATTAAACTTTGAGACATTCTTTTTGTTCTTCCTGCTTATAGACAAAACAGGAATACATTTCTAACCCTATTTAAAGCGTTGGAGAAACGACATCATCGACCAGGGGAGGGTATAGTAAAAGTGAAAAAGCATAAACCCTTTAGGCATAGGTGCTTGTTTGATTTCTTTTTTTGTCTAAGAATTTTGGTTGCTAAGTAATAATAAAGGTCATTGTAAATATTTGGACAGCAATATCTCCTATATACATGGTGGCCATGTTAAAGGGAAAAAAAACAGATACAAACATAACGCTAAGACTTCTTAAGCGCCTCTAAAGGCCAATAATAAATTCTATACTGAAAAGCGATGTATTAAGTGCAAGAAATAACTAGAAGGAGGCTTGGCGGATCGCTCATGTTAATCCAAGTCGCGAACCAAAATGAGACCTGATTTCTCAGGCTGTGGCGATTCGCGTCCCGTTTAACGGCTGACCAGCCAAGCATGGGTGTACCTCTTGGATGGCTATTTCTCGCAAATTAACAACTCGTTACCAAGTATAAATGGAATTGTGGTTGTATTGAGTCAACAACAAGCATGCAAGCTTTAGTTTGGATTTAAAGTCAAAAGTGTTAAATGATTAGGAAGGAGCGCTTACTTCCAGGATTATGCGGATATTACTTCTTCTTGTTCTTCCAAAACTAAGGGCATAATTCTTATTTGATCATTTTCAGGTAGCTTATACTTAGTTTTGCTCGTCCTCTTTTCTTCCCCAATGCAGGACATACAGAATCCCATCAAGAAAATGCACATTAACAATGGAAGAAGCATAATCGTTAAGCCTTTGCTTCTTTTACGAGTTTGAGCTATCAAACTTTGCACCTGGTTCCTCTTTCTGTTGATAGCGTTAAAAGCTTTGATTATTGAAAATATAGATTCAAAATCACTATTCGATGTGACAAGAAGTAAATAAGAAAAGAAACAGGTAAGACTCTTTGACTGGTCTGGATTTTAACTTTCAGTTTTTTTCTGGGGCTCAGAGGTAGCATATTGGTTGAGTTTGTTTGCCATGTCTTTGAGTTGCTTGTCAACAAGATAGTTTACTGTGCCTTCCTCAAAAGTTCCGTCTGATTTTCTTGAGCCGGCTTTTGTTCCTGTAAGAAATTCTATCCCTTCGTCAATTGTTCTAACTGCGTAAATATTGAATTTTCCTGTTTTTGCAGCTTCTACGACTTCTTCTTTCAGCATTAGGTTTTGCACGTTACTTTCAGGTATCATTACTCCTTGTTGTCCAGTAAGCCCTTTTAGCTTGCAGACTTCAAAGAATCCTTCGATTTTTTCATTTACTCCGCCTATCGCTTGCACTTCTCCCTTCTGGTTAACTGAGCCGGTAACAGCTATATTCTGCCTAATCGGAAGTTCAGAAAGCGCGGATAAGATCGAGTATAATTCAGTACTTGAGGCGCTGTCACCTTCCACACCTTCGTAATTCTGTTCAAAAACTATTCTGGCGGAAAGACTCAGTGGCTTATCTCTCGCGTATTTATCGTTTAAAAACCCGCCAAGAATCAAAACCCCTTTCGTATGCATGGGTCCACCCATCTTTGCTTCTCTTTCAATATCGATAACGCCTCCTCTTCCCAACCCTATGCTTGCTGTTACGCGTGAAGGGTTGCCAAAGGCAAAATCGCCAAGACCCATAACAGATAAGCCGTTCACTTGCCCGATGCTTTGGTCTACCGTGTCAATTAAGAAGAAGCCGCGTTTTATCATTTCCTGGATTTTTTCTTGGATGAGTTTTGATCGATAAACTTTTTCTTCTATGGCCTTTTTAATATGCTCTCCGCTTATAAACTCAGCATTATCTTTTACTGCATAAAAGTTAGCTTCGCGAATTATATCTGCAATGTGTGAGAATTGAATCGATAGTTTGTATTGGTCGTCCGCAACTCTTGAACTGTATTCAACTAGTTTCGCTATTCCTGTACCGTCAAGGTGTTTAAGATTTTCTTTTTCGCAGATTGAGCAAACCCAAGCGGCATACTGATTCACTTTATCTTCGGTTCTATCCATTACCGTGTCAAATTCTGCTTTTATCTTGAAAAGCTCTCTGAAATCAGTGTCTAATTGGAACATCATTTGATAAATGTAGGGATCTCCAATGAGGATTATTTTGGTTGACAAAGGAATTGGTTGAGGTTTAAGGGTTTTAACGCTCAGAAAACCGTAGCGTTCTTCTGGTTCCTCGATAACTATGTTTTCGTCTCTGAGATCTCGTTTCAAACCGTCGTATGAGAACGGGTTTCTTAACAGCTCTTCAACTGGAATAATCAAGTATCCGCCATTGGCTTTATGTAAAGCGCCAGCTCGAATCATGGAGAAATCAGTGGTTAAAGCGCCAAATTGGGCTTCTTTTTCTGTTCTCCCAAGCAGATTATGGTAAGTGGGATTGCCCTCCACAATTACAGGTGCGCCTTTTGTTTCAGAGTTATCAATAATGACATTAACCTCATATTTCTTGTAGGGATCTTCTTTCATCCAAGGCATGGCGAATGGAAACTGTTCTTGAGATTCGCCTCCCCCTCTTTTCACGAATTGACTCAAATTATCCAAAATATCGTTCTCAATAGCCTTTAGGTAAGCTGTTACCTCAGGAGTGCCTCGGTGCTTTTCGTTCATGCTTTCTTCTTGGTTGCCGATAGCGTAAAGAGCAACTTCTTTGTTTAGGTTCTTTAACGCTTCGTGGATTTTTCGCTCCATATCTATGAGTTGTCGCATTGTATTTCGGAATTCTGTTTCCAACCCTTCTCTTTTTTCTTGAAGTTTATCTTTAGTTTTTTGAGGCAATGCTAACATTTCTTCTTCGCTGAGCGGTTTGCTGTCTAACACAGGAATAAGAAGCAGTCCGATAGGCGTAGTTTGGATTACGAAACCTTCCCTTTGGGCCTTGATGCTTAATTCGTCAATCAACTGTTTTCTCTGTGTCTCCAATACTCGAAGTGTAGATTCTCTTTTGGCAGCATAATCTTCGCTTTCAAAAGCCTTAGGCAAAGCGTTCTTTATATTTTCAATAAAATTCTTCATGTCCTCGCGAAATTCTTTTCCTTTTCCAGGTGGGAACTGAATAGCTTTTGGTTCGTACTGATTAGCGAAATTGTTGACGTAGCACCAGTCAGGTGGAACTGGCTGGATTTTAGCTTGTGCTTCTACAAAGTTTTTCACCGCGGTTTTTCGTCCTGTTCCAGGGTAACCTGCTACATACACATTAAATCCGTGGTTCTTAATGCCAAGACCGAATTTTAACGCTCGAACTGCTCTTTCTTGGCCTATAATTTCACTCACGGGAACCAGGTCATGTGTTGATTCACATTGCATGAAAGTAGGATCACATACTCTTCTGAGTTTTTCTACTGGTAAAGCGTTAACCATATCAAAATCACTTCTTTTAAGATCTCTAAAACTAATATTATTCTTTAATTTGCTATGTAATTAAGTTTCTGTTACCAAGCGGTATCTAGTCAGGTGTTAAGAATTAGTCTGGCAAAAAAGGTTGATTAGTTCTTGATTTCTTACTTCGGGATGAAATAAAACCCCATAAATCGGATTTTGTCTATGCTTTACTATTTGTGTGCATTTTGCGGATGTCGCCCAAACCTCAAAATCCCCAGAAAACTCGATACAGTAACTGTGAAGTGAATATGCTTTGAAGTTACCCGACACAAATGGGTTTTCTTTTAATGTAGTTATCTGTGTCATACCTATTTCCAAGCACTTAACTAAGGGCATCCCATAAACCACGCCTATGGTTTCCATGCCTGCGCATACTCCCAGCACCGGCTTATTTGTCTCTTTAAGCCATTGAAATTTTTCTGGCTGGCATAAGGATGCAGTATCTTTAAGCGTAGTACCCGAAAGGATTACTCTGTCACACTGGTTTAGGTCTTCTTTGGTTACTTCAAAATAATGCTTTATTGTGTAGTTGTCCAGTCTTTCGGCAACTGCCGCTATAGGTAGAACAAACTCATAAAAGCCTAGTGAATCTTTTTTCCAATTCATGTCCACAATTAAAATCATTTTGGAACCAGCCGAGCGTGCTTAATTTCGAATATTCCACTATTTCCTTTTGATTCAACGCTATAATCAAGGACTTCGATTTCGTTTTTGAATAAAGGCGCGTCTAAAACGCTTGTTTCTATTTCGCCACCCTCTCCTGAAGGGCTTATGCCATATTCCTGCTGCAGATCAACTAGTCTTTCTATTAGTTTTGTGTCGATTTGTTTTCCAAGCCATTTTTCATCAAGAGGATAAGCAAAAATCCCTGAAATAATCACTCTGAACTGTTTTTCAATAAGTTCCTCCAAAAGAGCTTTCTGATCATGCTTCCAGAGAGGGTTAAAACACCAAAGCCCGAGTTTATGGCATATACGCTGGACTCTTTCGGCTTGGTAAACTGATTCAATTGCACCGGTTATCACACCTTCTATCTCGTAGTCTTTGGCTGCTTGAGCTATTGCATCTTCCAAATCTGAAAGTTCTTTTTCCTTCTCGCCTTGAGTTTTTTTTGTTATTTGGGGTAATCCTAAGGCTTCTGCTTGAAGTTTGGTGATGTCAATGTTTGGTGTATGGAACATATAGCTCTCTCTGTTTTGAGAAACAAGCGTGATGAGGCAAACTACTTCTTCCTTCTTTGCAGCATAATGAAGGGCAAGCGTCGAATCTTTGCCACCTGAGAATAGAACTCCAAGTCGCATAGCTACCTTAAAAAGAAAACTGGTTTATATGCCTGTTTAAAACAGACATTTCTTAAACTTTGACGTCGCATACGTTTGGGATGGCTTTAAGCTTCTGAATTATTTCCACGCTGACTTTTCTGTGAAGCACATATACTGAAATTGCATAGCCGCTGTTTCCAATTTGTCTCGAATAGTTCGCTCTTATGTTTATGTCGTTGTCAGCTAAAACTTTGTCAATGTTTGCAAAAACTCCAGGCACATCCCGATGATGAATGAATAATGTATGCACAGGTTTTTCTTCCAGCTCAATGTTTTCTCCAGCATTAACGGCATTGGTAAAGTCTCCACCTAAAAGGTAATTTGAAACTACACGGGCAATCTCAGTCGATGTTTCTCTTTGTGCTTCAGTAGTTGATGCGCCTAGATGACTGCTTAAAACAATGTTATCTGGTTCTTTTAGTTTGCTTTTGAATTCAGCTCCTTCAGCTTTAGGTTCATCGACATAAACATCTATAGCTGCACCAGCGATTTTGCCTTTTTTTAATGCTTTGTATAATGCTTGCTCGTCAATGTTGCTACCTCTAGAAGTATTAATCAGATAAGCTGTTTTCTTCATTAACTGGATTTCTTTTTCGCTGATAACTACATCTTTTCCGCCTGTATGGAGGCTAATATAATCGGCTTTTGAAATGACTTCTTCTTTCGACATGAATTTAATGCCTGATTCAAGATATGGCTTGATGTCGTAACCAATTACTTCCATATCAAAACCGCGGTGTGCAATTTCGGCTAGTCGTTGACCGATTCTACCGCATCCTAAAATACCTAAAGTTTTGTAGGAGAGTTCGGTGCCTTTTAATTTCTCTTTTTTCCATATCGCATTTTTGATTGAAAAATGAGCTTGAGGAGTATTTCTGGAAATGGCAAGCATTAATCCAATGGTTAACTCTGCCACTGCATTGGTGCTGCCATAAGGAGCCGATTTCACAACTATGCCGTTTTCTGAGGCGGCAACAACATCTATATTGTCATAACCTACTCCTGCTCTTCCGATGATTTTGAGTTTGCCTTTTGCGCCTGCTTCAATAATTTCTTTTGTGACTTTGGTGGCGCTGCGCACAATTAATGCGTCAAATCCACCGATGTCATTGACTAGCTTGTTTTGGTCTCTTTTCTGCATGTCTGTCTCTATGCCGGCGTCTTGGAAGAGTTTTAATCCTTCTTTTTCTAAACCATCGTTTAGTAGTACCTTCACTTTAGCCAACTCCTTTAAGTGGTTATCAAGCTTTAGATTTAAAGTTGATTGGCAAAACAATATTAAAACTTATAGAAAACCTTGCGCCCTTAGTTCTAAGGTTTGCTTTTCAAAAGGCGAACCTGCTCTTTACTTAATTTTGTGGATACTACATCAAAGATAGATACTACATGACAGTAAGGGCATTTTAGTCGCCTATTTCGCCCACGATATAAGGAAATAAAGCTAGCTCCTGGAACCCAGTGATAGTTGAATTTTTTCTTGCATCTTGGGCACGTCAGTCTTGAAATAGTGTGTGGACCATATCTTGGAAGCAACATGAAAACCGCTATGAAAACTATTGCTGTTACAATTATGTAGAGTAATAGAAGGTCTGCCAATGGCTTCAGCTTTGAGAAAGAATTTTACTTATTAGCATTTAAGCTTAATCTTTAGTTTAGAAGGTTTTTGCCCAAGTTTTATGGATTTTTTGAAAAGTGGGAAAGGGCTTGTTTACGCCTTTTTGATGTAATTCAGAGCTTCTTCCACGTTTTGGAAGCCATACTTTACTCCGCTAAACTCTTTTCTCAAAAGCAACACGTCTTGTTTTACCTCTGCAGGTTTACGTTTGCTTTTTATCACGTCAAGCATGAGGTCGCACAAGTGTTTAATGTCGCCTTCCCCAAAACCCCGTCTGGTTACATCTTGGAAGCCGATTCTCAGTCCTGAAGGATCATCTTTACTGCTTTGATCATCGTACGGTAACAGGTTCTTGTTAAGAATAATGTTTGCTTCTTCGAGGTCTTGAGCAATCTTTTTGCCGCCACCGAAACTGCGAATATCAACTGCTATCTGGTGAGATTTAGTAAAGCCTTTTTTCTCAGCGAGAACTTTGACCCCGTTTTCGCACAAGTATTGTCCAGCTGTCTGAGCATTTCTAATTATTTGCTTAGATAACTGAGATCCAAAAACTTTCATCTCTAACGCGGCTATGCCAAGTGCAGGTAACCTGCCTAAATGTGTACTTGAAGCGCTTAGTGGGAAAATGGCGAACTGAATCTTTTTTACTGCTTTTTCTAGGGATGGATTGGTTGGGCTGCCCATTATGACTCCGCCTTGTGGTCCTGGGAAAGTTTTGTGGGTTGAAGAGGTAATGAAGTCTGCGCCTTCTCGTAAGGGATCTTGGAATTCTCCGCCTGCAATTAGGCCAAGAACATGTGATGCGTCGTAAGCTACGTATGCTCCTACTTCTTCGCAGACAGCT
This sequence comes from Candidatus Bathyarchaeota archaeon, assembly GCA_963833575.1. Taxonomy (GTDB): domain Archaea; phylum Thermoproteota; class Bathyarchaeia; order Bathyarchaeales; family Bathycorpusculaceae; genus Bathycorpusculum. The sequence goes on from CAWHXY010000004.1 coordinate 1,155,925, forward strand.
CGAAGCTCTTTAATTGGATGTGGAAATAAAAAGAGGCTACCGCCAAAAGTGACTATGCCTGGTTTTGCAGCGCGTATGACATAGGCTGACTTGTCCGGGTCAATATTGAATTCGTCTATGTTGTAAACGTGATTTATATTTTCTAAACCTAACACGTTGCCTGCTAAGCCAGTATAATCGTGAGAAATGTGTGCACCGCAACTTAATGGGGTTACGACCATTTTGTTGTTTTTTGACGCTAAGGATAAGCCTTTAAATGTGGCTAGGTTTGCGTGGGTACCTGAAACTAGTCGGACATCTGCCCAATCAGATTTAAAGAGGCTTTTCATTATGTCCGTTGAGAAATCCTCAATTTGGGACATGTATTTTTGGCCTTGATAATACCGTTTTTTAACATGCCCATGTATGTCGTTTTCACCTTCTGCATATCTGCAGTCAAGGTCATGTGAAAAGTCGAGCATCTGGTTAACTGCTGGGGACTTGAGTCCTTCACTTGCAATCATATTTATGCATTCTTTGTCGCGATATTGTTCATGCTTTCGAGATGCTTCAATTAAATTCAGGAATAGGTCGGAGAATTTTTCCATTTTTTCTGCTTCCCACGCTTAAATCATCAACGAAATTAGGCTTAGCAGTATTTAGCCGTTACTAAAAGCAAGTTGAAGTTCGTGGATTGATTATGATGCATTAAAAGAAAAAATTTTGCTGTAATTTTACAACACATACATTGCTAAGTAGAATATTTCTCCGGAGAGGAAAGCAAACCACCAGATAACGAACAAAATTGTTGCAAGTTTTCCATGCCACTTGTTGACGATTTTTCGTTTTAGTAGTAAAAGACCTAAAGCGAGAACAACAATTTCAAGTGTCATAACAATAATTGCGGTTGCTATGTGAACCGCGAAATAAACGTTTAAAGTAGCCGTCAAATGTAAGCTTGCGTCATCAATTGCGCCGCCTAACGACCGATACAACATGTAGCCGATAGAAACCGTTAAATCCCATATAATTGCAACGGCGCCCGAGACTGGATGAAAACGTTTTTTTCCTCTACCAGTTAAAAAGGCATGGCAAAACAGAAATGCTACCGGAATTAAGGCTACGGCAACTATTGTGCTTGCAAGTGGAGCAACAGTCATGATTACTTACCAGTTTTTAGAAGCTTATATTGTCCTTGCTAATTAATGCTATGTTGGCTGCTCTTTCTTTGCGGTTGATAGTTGGGTTATTTTTGCTATTGGGACTGCACCTGAAAGGATACTGGTGTTGAGGAAAGTTATTTCTTTTCCAGAATCTAGTTGGACCATAGTGTGGTAAGGTGTTAATTCTTTAACGGTACCTTGCTCATTCATGTATGAAGTGATTACTCGATCGCCTACAATATAGTGTAATCTGCTTTCGGGTTGTCCTTCATATTTACGAACGGCAGTTATGATTACTCCGCCTGAAGCTATTGCACTATTCGGAATAGTAACGTTGCCTACATCTGTCTGTATTCTCATGACCAGAGCAGTCATTTCTATAACTCTTCCAGGGATGTTGTTGAATATGACATCGTCACCAACTCTAAACTGGTAATTAGTAAAAACCAAGAAACCTGATAAGATGCTTCCAACAAACGTCGATATAACTAGACCGACCGTAATTGAGATAATTCCGGCTCCAGTTAAAAGTTCTGAAGCAGATACCTGCAGCGTATTGAGAATACCAAACGTCATGAATAATGCTGCAACAGCGATCATGATGTACTGTGCTATTGTTGAGGCTTGGTTCCCAATTCGCTCTGAAATAAGTGGCTTAAAACGACGTATGATTATTAATGCCGCAAACCAAAAACCTACAATGATGATTATGCGTATGGCTTGATCAATAAGTGTTGGTAAGCTTATAGATGTAGCAACAAACTGGTGAAAAAAATAGAGCGTGCTTATGGTTAGGATTAAGGTTATTATTAAGTAGAAGACGAGTCTTTGCAGGGAGCGAATTGCGTGAGCCATATTAATCCTTCTTAGTCATAGTTTGCAAGCTTATTTCTATAGTTTTCCCAAAAAAATATTACGAAGGAAAGATGATTTAATCTTGTTATGTCTGCTCCTAATTGTCCTTGCCCAAAAAAGGATTGTCCGCGTAAAAGCAACTGTGAAGAATGCGTAAAACATCACAAAGAAAAGAATGAATGGCCATTTTGCGCAAGATAAGCCTTGCTGTTTCGTTTCGAGATAGGTTACTCTATATGACACTGTATTACAGAATTCGATATATTAACAAGTTTGAAACTCTGCTTAAATTAAGAAATTGATGTATGGTTTCTGAAGATTGAGGCTGTAAAAGTGAATACCCCTGAAATAGATGATTGTTGCGACTTAGGCCTAAAAGATTCATGCATAACCTGCGAGTTCACTCATGTCTGTAATGGCAAATGGAGTCATTCAAAACTCAAGACGCCAGCATAGAATATGAGTTCCATAGCGTGATCTAATCGCTAAATTTTAGTTCTAAGACCGCAAAATTGAAAAAGCACATTGTCACATAGACAGAGAAATAGCATAGGGCAGTGGTTGAATTGAAACTCAACAAAGTCGATGAAAAAGTCTTTCAAACATTAAAGTCTGAAAATAAAGAGTTAACTCTTCAAGAATTAGCTGACAAAACAGGCGAGCCCTGCAAAAAAGTATTCAAATCATTAAAGAAGTTCTTTGAACATGAGATTATCGAGACAAAAGCACGTAAATACTCATTGACGGGCAAAGATCCCACGGCAGCTAAAGAAGAACCAGAAACCCCACCTGAATAACTAAAATTAGAATTTTTTGTGGAGCCTCGAGCGGGCCTTGCTCCCGCGGCCTGCTGCTTACAAGGCAGCCGCTCTACTGGGCTGAGCTATCGAGGCACCCAACAAAGTTGCCCAGATTACACCAACACATAAAACCTTACCCAAATAAAAGTTACTACTAAAAGAGCGCTTAAATTTCAGTCCATTTTTAAATCTCGTGAAAAAACTCTATTTCTTAAAACTATACGGTTGCTAACTTTGTTTTTTCATTCGACTGATCTCATTTATTAAAATATTATTTCTCTGGTTAGTTAGAAAGTATCATTTAAGACATGAAGAGAAGTTTATGTCCTGTTTTTGCCGCCAAATTTAAATGATTTAAGCTTGTTTTAGATTTACTTCCCCATATCCATCGACAGTTAACCCATGACGAGTGGAGAATTGAACTTGGTGAATCTAAAACTTCAAAAAGCACTCAGGATGCCACAAATCATTTTTCAATAAACCTCTTTAGGTCTCAACATAATGCTTATATCAGTGAAAGGCGCTTCTAATGCAATTCAGCAATATGGGTTATACCATTAAACTGATGCAACTCCCCATCAACATCGATGTGGAGTGAAGGGTGAAATGACTTCGCCAAGTCACGGCGGAGATCACAATGACACCATGCATAGGTCAAACAAACAACGACGCAACACAATAAATTAACGAGAAATGTGTGTTTCATCAAACGCCAAACAAACACCACCTATGGCCCGAAACATGCCACGCTATCTGGAGGATGGCTCGGCTTGAGAGCCGAAGAAGGGCGCGGCAAGCCGCGATACCGCCCCGGGGAGGCGCATGCAGCCTTAGATCCGGGGATACCTGAATGGGACTTCCTAGAATATGCTCCTTCACGGAGCGGGAACCCCCCGAACGGAAGCATCTTAGTAGGGGGAGGAAAAGAAACCAACACGGGATTCCCTTAGTAGCAGCGAGCGAACTGGGAACAGTCCAAACCGAATCCCGCATAGAAATATGTGGGAGATGTAGGGTTAAGGGCCCGGCTTCCTCTTCCCTGGTGAAGCTGAAGTAGCCTGAAATGGCTCGCCAAAGAGGGTGACAGCCCCGTAAGCATAAACCAGAAAGAGTTGAGCTGGAGTCCCAGACTACCGTACCATGGCTTTGGTGCGGAAAGTTGGGAGTCACCAACTTCCAAGACTAAATACGCCTCAAGACCGATAGCGCACTAGTACGGTGACGGAAAACTGAAAAGTACCCCGGAATGGGGGTGAAAAGTGCCTGAAACCAGATAGTTACAGACGTGTGCGGCCCAGAAGAGTAGATCCTTTCCATAGGAAACCGCTGTGAAGCGGCATGTACGAGGAAAGGGGATCAGGGTCGCACGTTCCGTCTAGAAACACGGGCCGGGGAGTTTATGGCTATGGCAAGCCTAAGGGTGATAAACCCGTAAGCATAGGGAAACCAACAAGCACGCAACTTCGCAAGGAGCCAGGTGCAAGGTCTGAAAGGGCCTGAAGTCATAGCCATACATACTAGAAACCAGACGATCTAGCCCTGGGCAGGGCGAAGCTAGGCGAAAGCCTAGTGGAGGCTCGAAAGGGTTCTGACGTGCAATTCGTTCCCCAGACCTGGGGCTAGGGGCTAAAGACCAATCTAGTCTGGTGATAGCTAGTTCCTTCCGAAGTGGGCCTGAGCCCAGTCCCGAGCGAGGTAGCTGGTGGGGTAGAGCACTGATTGGAAAACAAGGATCCGAAAGGATCCACTTTCCTTTCAAACTACGAATCCACCCGCGCTAAAGACCTTGGGAAACGGGTTACAGGGGGTAAGCTCCTGGACCGAGAGGGGGACAACCCAGACTGAGGTTAAGGTCCCCAAATGCTGGCTAAATGTCAAACCAAAGGGCGTCGTCAGCCTCAGACAGCGGGGAGGTAGGCTTAGAAGCAGCCATCCTTCAAAGAAAGCGTAACAGCTCACCCGCCGAGGCTGACGGCCCCGAAAATTGACGGGGCTAAGCCAGCTACCGATACCTCAGAACGCAGTGCACATTGCGCTGGTAGGAAGGCGTCCTGATTGGGCAGAAGCTGGGCTGTGAGGTCCAGTGGACCGATTAGGATTGCGAATCCCGGTGGTAGTAACAGCAAAGAGAAGTGAGAATCTTCTCCGCCGAAGGGGCCAGGGTTCCCCGGCAACGATCGTCAGCCGGGGGTAAGTCGATCCTAAGGCATAACTTAACCGATTATGCCGAAAAAGGGAATCCGGCTAAAATTCCGGAACCATGCAGATACATGCGGCGACGCAAGCTTAGTGTTGACGTTTCGGGGTAGGCTGAGCAAGGTCTTCGCCTTGTTTAACCGTATAAACCTAGGGAGTGCCGTAATGGCGAGAACTAGGCGAAATCGGGAATAGCAGCTCGTTTTAGAGCGGTTTAGCTGATCTCTGGAGCCACTGAAAAACGCACTAAGAAGGATTCTGTATGATCGTACCTAGAACCGACACAGGTGTCCCTAGGCGAGGAACCTAAGGCGTGTCGGGTATACACTAATGCGAGGGAACTCGGCAAATTAGCCCCGTACCTTTGGTATAAGGGGTGCCTGTTCTTTCAGCTTCGGCTGAGAGAGCAGGTCGCAGTGACAAAGGGGTCTCGACTGTTTAATAAAAACACAGGAAGCCGCAAGAGCGAAAGCTTGTGAACGGCTTCTGAATCCTGGCCAGTACAGGTACCTGAAACCTGGGTCCAACTGGGCTAAGGGCCTGCAAACGCCGGGAGTAACTCTGACTCTCTCAAGGTAGCCAAATGCCTTGTCGGGTAAGTTCCGACGTGCATGAATGGATCAACGAGGGCCCCACTGTCCCCGCGTAGTACCCGGTGAAACCACATAACGTGGACGAACAGTCCACGATCTCCCAGCGGGAAAAGAAGTCCCTGTGGAGTTTTACTGCAGCCTGCCGCTGGAATACGGTTGTGGATGCAGAGCGTAGTCGGGAGCCGTCGATCTCATGTTCTCCGGGACATGGGGGAGGCAACAATGGAACACCGACTTTCTGCAACCGTGTTTCTCACCAGCCCCTTGCGGGCTGGAACAACGGTAGGTGGGCAGTTCGGCTGGGGCGGCACGCCCTTGAAAAGATATCAAGGGCGCCCTAAGGTTGGCTCAGGAGGGACAGAAACCCTCCGTAGAGTGCAAGGGCAAAAGCCAGCCTGACTGAATCCTAAACAGTAAAGGATGCAGAGGAGAAATCCGGGCTTAGCGATCATCCATGTCTCCCTTGGTGGGTGCTGGATGTGTCAGAAAAATTACCCTAGGGATAACAGGCTCGTCGCGGGCGAGAGTCCCCATCGACCCCGCGGCTTGGTACCTCGATGTCGGCTCTTCCTATCCTGGCCCTGCATAAGGGGCCAAGGGTGAGGCTGCTCGCCTATTAAAAGGGAACGTGAGCTGGGTTTAGACCGTCGTGAGACAGGTCGGACTTTATCTGCTGGGAGTGTTGGCTGCCTGAGGGGAAAGGGTCCCTAGTACGAGAGGAACGGGACGCTGTGGCCTCTAGTTAACCAGTTGTCTGATAAGGCAGTTGCTGGGCAGCCACGCCGTTGTGGATAAGAGCTGAAAGCATCTAAGCTCGAAGCCTCTCCCGAAAAGAGGCAGCCATTCCCGTTTAACCGGGACGAAGGTTCCCATAAAAGATGGGTTTGATGGAGCCGGGGTGTAAGCTAGAAGACTTCGGTCGACTAGCTCAGCCTGCGGCCACCAATCACCTGAGATGTCGTGCCCTCTAGATGGTGTTTGAGCGATATTTGGTGCGCACATGTTTCTCAATATGTGTTGATAAGTTCTTGTTTGGCCTATGCGTGGCGAACATATTGCATTTTGGTTTCTTCATTTTTGGTTAATCGATTCTCTGTAAGTTGAATTTTTGATCATGCGTTTCGCTTTTTTGATGTTAGATAAATTCAAATTGTCATTTTGCTAATGGCTTCTTGATTGTCGATGAGTGAGAAGAGGAAGCGTTTCATTTTCCATTTAGATATGGATCATTTCTATACAGCAGTTGAAGAGCGGGAACGACCAGAAATCCATGGCAAAGCAGTAATCGTAGGTTCTGACCCTAAAGGAGGCAAAGGCAGAGGCGTAGTTAGCACAAGCAACTACGTCGCGAGAAAATCGGGTGTCCGGTCAGCTATGCCTATTTCCCATGCTTGGCGGCTGTGTCCAGAAGCAGTTTATTTGCCGCCGAATTTTCCTCTATACATCAAGGTTTCAGAAGGAATCATGGAAATCGCACGTAGGTACGCGGATAAGTTTGAGCAGTGGGGAATTGATGAGGCTTTTTTGGATGTTACTTGCAAAGTGAAAGATTATTTTGAGGCTGAAAAATTAGCGAGACAGATTAAATCGGAGATAAAAGAGAAAGAAGGTCTTACTGCCTCTATCGGTGTTGGGCCTAACAAGCTTGTAGCTAAGGTTGCCAGCGATTTTCAAAAACCAGACGGCTTAACAGTTGTTCGAGAGGAGGAGGTTGAGCTATTTTTGGCGCCTTTGCCTGTGCGTAAGCTATTATGGGTTGGACGTAAAACCGAGACTAAACTAAAAGAGTTAGGAGTAAGCACCATCGGAGATTTAGCAAAGTATGATGCTTCAGCTTTGACTTCAATGTTTGGAGTGATGGGTTGGCAGATGCATTTGATGGCAAACGGCATTGACAGCGACGAGGTTGAAGAGCGTGTTGGCGTTAAGAGTGTAAGCCACGAAACAACTTTTGAGGAGGATACAGCAGATTCAACTATTATTTTTCAAGCATTAGAGGCGCTTTGCATCTCTGTTCAAAAAGAAGCCGAAAATCAGAATTTGCTCTTCAAAACAGTTACTCTGAAAATTCGTTTTGAACATTTTGAGACCCATACCAAAAGCATAACTCTACCTTTCTTAACTAACCGTCTTTATGACCTACAAAAAACCGCAAGAGGCCTACTTTCTCCCTATTTGCACAAAGACCGGAAAGTCAGGCTTATAGGCATTAGGGTTTCAAGTTTGGTTTCGATGGAAAAGCAGAAAACGCTGCTCTAAGGCTCCTCAACTTTTTGTGGAACCAGAGGTTTGCCAAAAGTTTCTTCGCTAGCCACTTCACTAAGTGTTTTTCTTGAACGTATCAGATGTAACATTTTGCTTGACAAATCCACTTTTTCACGTGCATAGCCAACTGCAAGCATTACTAGAACTTCAAAGTTGTGAGGAATCTTTAGCACCTCTTGAACATCTTTCTCGTTAAAGCTTCCCACGCAGCAGGTTCCTAATCCTTCGCTTAGAGCTGTTAAAATCATGTTTTCTAGGGCTAATGCAACGTCGATGGCGTGCCAGTCAGGAGAACCTTTTTTGTCACCACAAGCAACAATGACCAGAGGCGATTGCGTAAGAAACTTTGCGTACAATCCCTTAGACAACGCTTTCCTTTTTTCTTTATCAGTTACCGCAATAAAATGCCAAGGTTCAGAGTTTTTTGCTGAAGGTGCAAGTTGTCCAGCCTCCAAAATCTTCTCCAGCTTTTCTCTTTGAACAGGCTTATCTTGATAAGCACGGATGGATCTTCTTTCTTATGTAGCCTCAAAAACATCCATAAGGGTTCGCATCCTAAAATAAGAGTGGATTTTACGGTATACTAGCTTATCATGGAGCAGTTTTTCTTGTTAAGTGTTTTTTCGTTTTGATTTGTCTCTTGTCCTTCTCCCAACCGACCCACCGCGTTTGCTAGAGAATCCAAATATGATAAACGAAACAAATGTCGATTGGTGGTCGAATCACTTTTTTTTTACGTTTCATACTCTGAAGGATCTGTTATACCTGCTTCTTTGAAGGCTTTTTTGCGGTTTACACAGGATTCGCATTTGCCGCAGTGCTTCTGAGCGTCACGATAGCAAGACCAAGTGAACTCTAAGGGTACGCCTAGTTCAGTTCCTTTTTTGATTACTTCTGATTTTCGTTTGCCGCCAAACGGCGCTTGGATATTGATGTGCTCGCCCGTGCCCAACTGCGCCGCCTTTTCGAATGCCTCGTAGAATTCACGTCGGCAGTCAGGGTAGAAGGGTTCGTCTGAACCATGTGCACCATAAAAGATTTTGTTAGCGCCAACCGAAACTGCGTAAGAAACCGCAACTGAGAGAAAAATCGCATTTCTGAAAGGAACTATTATGGGTTGGCTGAACTCAGAGGTTAGAGGAATGTTGTTGTTGCAGAGTGAGGTTACTTCACCAAAGACTTCTTTTAAGGCTGAGAGGTTAACGATTTTCGTTTTGCCTCCGAGGCTTTCTGCGATTTTTTCTGCCGATTTGGTTTCTTTTACGGCGATTTGCCCGTAATTGAAGGTTATTGGATAGAGGTCATAGCCCTCTTTTTTTGCCCAGTACGCCACTACGGCTGAGTCTGGCCCTCCGCTGAGAACCACTACACATTTTAGTTTTTGTGTCATTTTTCCTTACCTTTCATAATTTCAAATTCCTAACTTTTCGCTTAATTTGGAAACCATTTTTGGAATACAGAGTTCCTTTTCAGTAATTTGAATAATGGCCATCCGATTAGTACAGTTGCAACTAGGTTTCCTATGATGACGTAGGTTATGCTAAACGGCAGAGGTATGTTGAACGGGGCGGATAGCATCCAGCCGACTGTTATGCCTAAAACAACCGAGTACGCAGCACAGCTTCCAATAACGGTATAGTCCTTTTTTGTCCGTTTGTACAGAAAGTAGACTACAAAAGACATGGCAAATGATGGTATCGTGTTAATTAGGTCGATTGGACCAAGTGGTGAGTATAAATTACCGACGAATACTCCAAGTGTGTGCCCCAAAACTCCAGGTAAACCCAATAATGGAATGACAGCAACCATCGAGTCAGCGATTCGGACTTGAACAGGCCCAAAAGAGATGCCTCCGAGAACAATAACAAGCGCTGCGTAGAGTGCAGCGTACATGGCGATTAAGGCTAAATCTTTAGTTTTTATTTTCAAGTGAAATTTGCCTCCCTATCCCGGGTTTTATTTATCGTTGGCGGAACGGGTAGGAGACTTCACTCACCCGCCAATTGCCCTTTGAAACTTGATAGTTGCCTAAAAAGCTTTAGTTAACATGGCGGTGGTTTTTCATAATGAGCTGCGTAGGGGCGAAATATTAATAAAGTCCTTGGAAAGATTACATGATGATACTCCTAATGGATATTGCATTCCTCAAAACGAGTTTTAGGGAGCACAAAACTATGTCACAAAATAATTCAGCTAGTCAACTAGTCCTTAAAGGAACCACAACGATTGGCGTCGTCTGCAAAGATGGCGTAATATTAGCTTCAGATACGCGAGTAACTATGGGTTACTATGTTGCACATAAAGCTGGCAAAAAAGTCTACAAAATCGATGACCATATAGGTATGACTATCGCTGGAACCGTTGCCGATGCACAAAGAGTAGTTGATATTCTAACAGCCAACGCGCACCTCTATAAAATAAACATGAATCGGCCGATGCCAATTAGCTCAGCGGCAAGGCTTGTTGCTAACTTACTGTTTTCTGCACGCTACATACCTTTGGCGACACAGGTTCTAGTTGGCGGTGTAGATGATACGGGTCCACACGTGTACAATTTGGATCCGTACGGTAGCTTGACTGAGGAAAAGTCAGTTTCAACTGGTTCTGGTTCACCGATCGCTTATGGTATTCTTGAGGACAAATATCGTGAAGGCTTAACTATTGCTGAAGTGTTGCCAACGATTGCTAAAGCAGTTAATGCAGCAATGAAAAGAGACGTCGCAAGCGGCAACAGTTATAATATCATTGTAATCGACGATAATGGTTACCGCGAATTATCTGATGAAGAGAAATCGAAACTTCTCAAGGTAGGAAGCTAAATACTGTGGCTCGAAGCAATCCTGCTCGAAATCAAGATAAAGAAAAAGATAAAATAGAAATTAGCCAATTTATTTTAGAGAAAGTTCCGCGAGAGGCAGAAGTTACGAGAATTGAATATGAAGGGCCCATGCTTGCGGTTTACACTAAGAAACCCGAGATTTTGGTTGAACAAAGTGGCATCGTCGCGGAGATAGTCGGTGTAATTCGTAAGAGAATAGTAATACGTCCGGACCCCTCAGTTAGAATACCTGAAGTAGAAGCTGAAAAAATCGCTCGGGAACTGATTCCAGCTGAAGCTGAAATTACAGACATTAATTTTGACCCAAGTCTGGGCGAAATAATTATTGAAACAAAAAAGCCTGGCTTGGTTATTGGAAGAAACGGCGCTGTTTTGCAGGAAATTATAAAGAATACTAAGTGGCGTCCCCATGTTTTGCGCAGCCCGCCAATAAAGTCAAAGATTGTTACTCACATGCGTCATTACTTGCATTCTGAAAGTAAAGAACGAGAAAGAATCCTTCGCACCGTTGGTGAACGGATCTTTAGACCTAAAAGTTACGAGGTCGGAGACATTCGTATGACCGTTCTCGGTGGAGCACAAGAAGTGGGTCGTTCAGCATTTCTAGTTAAAACGAGGGAAAGCAGTGTTTTGCTTGATTGTGGTATTAATCCTGGTTCAAACCGTCCATTTGAATCATTTCCGAGGTTCGATTGTCCAGAATTCCAGATTGATTCATTAGATGCAGTTGTTATCAGTCATGCTCATCTTGACCACTGCGGTTTAGTGCCATTTCTCTACAAGTATGGTTATGATGGTCCAGTTTACTGTTCTGCGCCCACCTCAAATTTAATGACTATGTTGCAGTTAGATTATCTAGATGTTGCAGGCAAGCAAGGTGTTACGCCTTATTATGACCAAAAAGACGTGCGAGAATGCGTTTTGCACACTATCCCGCTTAGATACGGTGTAGTTACTGATATTGCACCTGATATTCGTTTAACTCTGCATAATTCAGGTCACATTTTGGGCGGTGCAATGGTTCACCTGCACATAGGCGAAGGTTTACACAATATTGTTTACACAGGCGACTATAAATTCGCCAGAACGATGCTGTTAGAAGCTGCCGCCACAGAATTCCCACGCATTGAAACGGTTATTACTGAGAGCACTTACAGCGGCGCGGACGATGTTATGCCTTCGCGACTTGAAGCTGAAGAAGCTATGACACGTGTGATCAACAAAACATTGGAACGAAAAGGTAAAGTCCTAATTCCAGTGCCCGCCGTCGGCAGAGCCCAAGAAATAATGCTTATCATCGATGGTTACATGAAACGTGGTTTAATGAAGGAAGCACCAGTTTTCATTGAAGGCATGATTAGCGAAGCCACAGCTATCCACACAGCTTACCCCGAATATTTGGGTAGAGAAGTACGCCACAGCATCTTGCATGAAGGAATTAATCCATTTCAAAGTGACTACTTCACTATTGTCGAGCATCCAAGTGTTAGACAAAGCATTATTGAAGGAGAACCGTGTATCGTGTTAGCTACTTCAGGCATGCTTGAAGGCGGACCAGTAATCGAATATTTCAAAAATTGGGCTAACGACGAAAGGAACACAATAATTTTTGTCAGCTACCAAATTGAAGGTACGATGGGGCGAAGAGTGCAAAAAGGCGTTGGCGAAGTAACAATGATGGATAATGAAGGCAAGATAGCCGCGCTACAGGTTAAGATGCAAAATGAATCAATTGAAGGATTTTCAGGTCACTCAGATAGGCGGCAACTGGTTAATTACTTAACTCATCTGACGCCAAAGCCTGAACGCATATTTGTTGTGCACGGTGAAAAACAGAAGACTATGAGTTTCGCCAATTTTATGGATACGAAAATGGGCATAAACACCGTTGTCCCAGCAATTCTCGAAACTTTTAGGCTACTTTAGGTAACGCTTCATTAGAAATAGGCGCTGGCGACTTTTCACGCCAAATTCTTATAGTTTTCGGGCAGATAACAACTCGTTCCTCGCCTAACCGCGCAATGTCCCCGCCTATAGATTCGGTAAATTGATAGAGTTCGTTAACCGCGTTTTTAACATCTTCAATACTCTTCGTGGCAAGAGGTGTAACTCTAAGAATTATGATGTTGCCATTTTTGACTTCGTTCTCTATGTTTTCAATGTCTGTAATCTCTTTGAGTGGCATGGCTTTTAGATAGGTTTTACTCGGGGCTTCAACTACAGCTTCTGGTTTTTGTTCGGGAGGCGATACAATGGTTTCAGGTTTTTCCTCTATTGTAGGCAGAGGGTTTTCTGGAACTGGTTCCTGAACCGCAACAACTGGCTCTTGTTTTGTTTCTTCCTGAGTTGGAGCGAGAGTTTCTTGTTTTGTTTCTTCCTGAGTAGGCGCAGATGGTGTATTCTGCTCTGGTTGTTTCTTTTTGCGGAATAGATTGAACGGCATTTTCTCTCTCAACCCCTTAATATCTATGCTTCGACAGTTAAGCGTTTCTTTATTTTCAACTCTCGACACTACCATATTTTAGGTTATTTAGCACCTAAATATTTTGCTGTACCAAACGGTAGTAAGCTTTGGCAATTTACCATTTTTGAGGAACAAAAATTCTAGCAAAAGAAAACGGGAGTTTTTGAATTTAGCTTTCTTGATTATGCAAACAGAATTATCAGATTATTCATTACTACTATAGTGAGAAAGATTACAAGACCAACCGAAGATATTTTCAATAATCTGGAAGAGTAAACGAACGACTTTGTGCTTTTGTTTTGGGTTTTCATTAAGGCTTTGTTTGCCACAACAAAGGACAGAGCGACTATCATTGTTGCTGCAAGCTTGACCACTAAGAAGGCTCCAATGTTTGTGCTAACAATTCCCGCTAAGAAGGGGTTTAACTCAACAGCACCAGAATATAGAACTCCAATAACAGTAGTTATGCAGTCTATAGAACCCATTATTATTAGAAGTAAACTTGGAATTACCTCTGCTTTTAACATTAATCGCCTTCTCCTTTTCCTCGAAAACAATTGTTCGCTAGATGTTTATGAATCAGCTTTCGTTTTTTGATATATTCCCGATTACACAAATAGCGTCAAATTTTAACTGTTAACTAATTATAGCAGCAAAAATAATCGTTGAATTGCGCACAAGCCTTATATTTTCAATGTTAAACCTTCTTGCTGAAGGGTTTACGTATGCACAAAAAACTAATGATTCCTGGCCCAACAGAAGTCAGCCAAGAAATACTCAACGAGCAAACTCATTTGCTCATCGGTCATAGAGACAAAGAATTTTCAAACCTTTACGCTGGAATAACAGATAAACTCAGTAAATACTTTGAGTTGACCGAAAATGTAAAGCCTACCGTAACGACGTCTTCAGGTACTCTTTGGTTTGACATCGTAGGCAGAAGTATAATAAAACAAAAAGCTTTAGCCTGTATAAATGGTGCTTTTGCTCAACGTTGTGCTGAAACCCTGCGTGCATGCGGCAAAACTACTGATTTCTTAGAAGTTGAATGGGGCAAAGCAGTTAAGCCAGAAATGATAGCTGAAAAACTTGACAGCGGCGAATATGATACTTTAACTGTATGCCACAACGAATCTTCTACAGGGGTAAGAAACCCAATTAAAGAAATCGGTCAAATGGTAAGCAAGAAGTACCCGAAAGTAATTTACGCAATTGATGCAGTTTCTTCAATGGCAGGCGACAAAACCTTGCCTAGTGAAATAGGTTGCGACATTATTTTCGCTTCAAGCCAAAAATGCTTTGCTCTTCCGCCTGGATTAACCGTGGCATTAGTTAACGACCGAGCGATAGAGAGAGCCAAACAAGTTCCCAATAGAGGCACCTATACCGACTTGGTTGAAATTTTCGAATTTGAAAAGAAACATCAAACACCCTTTACCCCGTGCATACCGTTATTATACGCTTTGAACAAACGCATGGACCTTTTGCTCGCTGAAACATATGACCATGTTTATCAACGCCATTTGGAAATGGCAAAATACACTCAGCAATGGGCAAGAAAACACTTTCAAATGTTCCCCGAATCAGGCTATGAATCCATAACGGTTAGTTGCATAAAAAACACTTTAGACAAAAATTTTAAGGAGCTTAACCAAAAGCTCGGCGAAAAAGGCTATATGATATCTAATGGTTACGGCAAACTGGCCGACAAAACCTTCCGAATTGGTCATATGGGCGAATGGAACCTGTCAGGAGTCAAAGAAGTTATAAGCTTAATTGATTCTTTTTGGGGATTAGCGTGACCTTTAAAATTCTAATAAGTGACAAGATATTCGAAGATGGCATAAGGCTACTTGAAGAAAAGGGATACCAGGTAACTCAAGGATGGGATATACCGAAAAACGAGCTTCCAAAAATTATCTGTGATTACGACGTTTTAATTGTCAGATCTGCCACCAAAGTTAAAGGTGAACTGTTAGATAAAGCGAAGAAACTCAAAGTAATCGGGCGTGCAGGAGAAGGCTTAGACAACGTTGATTTTAAAAGAGTTAACTCCATGGGAATCATTTTGGTTAATACCCCTCATGTCTCTTACATGAGCGTTGCAGAACTAACAATAGGTTACCTAATTGCGCTTGCAAGAAGCATTGTGCAAGGAACCGAAAGCTTGCGTGAAGGCAAATGGGAAAAAGAAAAATTAATGGGAACAGAAGTAAACGGTAAAACCCTCGGCGTTATCGGTTGTGGCTATATTGGAAAAACAGTTGAACGCTTAGCAATAGCATTGGGTATGCATGTCCTTCCAGTTGAAGAATGCGTCTATGACCGTTTTGTACCGCTTGCCGAAATGCTGCCGCGAGCAGACTTCATCACAATTCATGTCCCCTTAACGCCTCACACTAGACACATGATTTCAACAAAAGAATTCAGCTTAATGAAAGACGGGGTGATGTTGATTGACTGCTCCCGCGGCGGAGTTGTTGACCAAGAGGCATTATACCACGCTTTAATTTCGGGAAAAGTTAAAGGCGCTGCAATTGACGTTTTCGAAGAAGAACCGCCCAAAAACGCTAAATTATTAACACTAAACAACGTTATTGCGACACCACATATGGGTGCTCAAACATATGAAGCCCAGCTAAAAGCAAGTATACAAGTAGCTAAAACTGTTATTGAAGCGTTGGAAAAAATAGCAAAAACATCTTGAGCTGAAACACTTGGTTGACATTAGACCCTTCAAAGCCATACAGTACACGCAAAAAGCTGGCAATCTAGAGAACCTAATAAGTCAACCATATGACAAAATAGATTCTGAAATGCAGAAAGAATACTATCAGAAATCACCCTACAATTACTGCAGACTAATTCTACCCATTGAAGATAACAAGTATCAAATAGCACAGCAGCGGGTTGAGCAATGGCTAAAAGAAGGCATTTTAGCGAAAGAAAAAGACCCTGTAATTTTTGTATCTCGCCAAGAATTCATTCTGAATGGAAAAAAATATGAGCGCACCGGATTGATTTCTGCCCTACGTCTCTATGACTACAGTGAAAACATGGTATTTCCACATGAATTCACGTACAAATCACCAAAAATAGACAGATTAAATATGTTACGCGCGGTCCAGAAAGATCTTGAACCAGTTTTTCTGATTTATTCGGACACTGAAAAGAAAACAATCAATTTCATAGAAGAAGCAACTAAGGCAAAACCCATTATCCAAGTTACTGATCCATTACAAGTCAAACATACTATTTGGAAGGTTACCGATAAACAGAAAATAAATCTGTTACAAACTGAACTTAACGGTAAAACCATGGTTATTACTGATGGGCATCACAGATATGAGAGTGCATTAATCTACAGAGACGAAATGCGAAACAAAGTAGATTGGACAGAGGATTCAGCATTCAATTTTCATATGTGCTATATGGTGCCAGTTCAAGAAGAAGGCCTTGTTGTTTTGCCCACGCACAGGCTTCTAAAGAAATTCAAGTTAACTAACGAAATTCTAGAAGGGTTAAAACGATTTTTCGATGTTACAGAAATCCAGCCGACAATCGAAGCTTTAGACCAATTTTTGAAGAGCCATTTTAATGAGCATGCTTTCAGTGTCTACAGCATCGGGAAAGCTTATGGTTTATCTTTGAAGCATAATAAAGATGTGTATAATTTTGTTAACGCCAACGTTTCTAAGGAAACTAAAATTTTCGACGTTGTAATACTTCGAGATATAGTTTTCAAACATATTTTGAAAACGGGTGAACTGAACATGGAAGAGAACATACTATACGCCCGTTGGACAAAGGAAGCGGTGGAGAAAGTCAACCTCAGCGAAGCAAGCGTTGCATTTCTAGTTAACCCGATAAACGCCCAAACAGTTGTGGAGATCGCTCAGCAGCATGAATTATTGCCTGAAAAAAGCACTGATTTTTATCCCAAAATGGCTTCAGGTCTAATGATTATGGCCATTTCACCAAGCGAGAAACTCTAGCCAATTTTTCCTCAAGGAAAATATTATAAGCGCTAAATTATAAAAAAGAAAGCCAACACAAAAAGAGCGGAGATAGAATAAAATGGGCGAAATGGAAAAAACAATAAACATTATTCCAGAACCACCGGCGGCAGTGGCTGAGACAATTTCTCCAATTAAGAAATACATAGCTGAACTAATTGGAACAATGGTGTTAGTGCTGATGGGCTGCGGAAGCGCAGTTATTGCAGGTCAAATCCTTGGAGTACAATATGCTTACGTGGGTATCGCTCTTGCTTTCGGTCTTGCCGTGCTAACGATGGTATATGCGATAGGCGGAATTTCTGGATGTCACATAAATCCCGCAATTTCAATATCGATGTTTGTAGCTGGAAAATTAACAGCAAAAGATACAATATTCTACGTTGTCTTCCAATCTATTGGCGCCATAATAGGAGCAGGAATACTTTACTCGATAGCTCTTGGTAACCCACTTTACAGATTAGCTAATGGGCTTGGACAAAATGGATATGGAACTGCTTCTATAGGTGGCTACTCTTTGACTGCCGTATTGATAGCTGAAATCGTTCTCACCTTCATATTCGTTCTTGTAGTTCACGGTTCAACTAGTGAAAGAGCACCTAAAGGATTCGCTGGAATATCAATCGGTTTAAGTTTAGTGCTTATTCACCTTGTGGCAATACCTATAGATGGAACATCAGTAAACCCTGCAAGAAGTCTTGGACCTGCGCTCTTTGCCGGTAGCATAGCACCCTACACAGCATTAAGTCAGCTTTGGGTCTTTTGGGTAGCACCAATAATTGGTGGAATCATCGCTGCCATCGTCTGGAGAATCTTTAAGTAAACCAAAAAAATATACAAATTTTTCTTTTTTTTATTTTAAAATAAATATCTAATTATTTAATGAATTTAGTGGCATGTCTCTTGAATCTTTTCTTGCATACAAGACTGCAGAAATGATAGGTTTCACCCTCGTAGGTGATTTTGAATTTAGCAGTATCCTCGTTAAGAACCATTCCGCAAACCGGATCTCTAAACGACATTCTTTGTTTTATAGCCTCACTGCAATTATTCTACTTTCTGCCTTTTATGGTTAATGGTAGCAAAAAGTAAAAAAACGATTTTTGATTGTCGAAAAATATCTTAAAGCTATAAATTTTTCTCCAGAAACAACAGGAACTACTTTTGAAAAATTTTTTCTTACAGATGTATCAATAATAACGTTTTAGAGAAAATATTGAATCTGTTAGTCAGAAGTTAAAGAAAAATACGCTCATTTCCACTGAACAAAAGTCTAAGTGATGGGTTTAGATTGTATTAATCATCTTCTGAGTCTTCTTTGGCCAATTCAACTGAAATTGAATCGTCATGACTGACAGCGTTTTTCCGTGTTTCTTTTTTACCTGGCGGTTCCTGCTCTCTTCCCTCCATGAAACCTTCTTCAGCAGCAGTAATTTCGTCATCCTCCAACATTGTTTCTCTTTCTTCAGTGTCATATACATCGTCTGTTTCCTCTGCTTTTTCTTGTTTAGTTAATGGGGGGCCTTCGTAAAAGTAAGGTTGAGGTTTTTTTCTTGATTTTGTTTTGCTCATTTAATTTCCCTGATTTCAAACATTCAAGCACTATGTCTTGAACAAGTATATTTCTGACGCCTTTTATGAATATGTGACTGCCCTCATACAGCAACAATTGAAATTCAATTGAGATTGGTTTTTTCTTTTAAATTACAACAATTTTTTAAATCTATTGTATGGAATGTCTGATTTTTCACACATGTTGCCTTCTTTTGTTGAAAACCAGCTTTTTAGATGTATTGAATTGCCTGAAATCTTGCTAAAGCTTTTTATACGCCAAAACCACATCGTTCGGATTGTCACAATAACTCATGTATCACACCAAAGCTCCTGAAGCTTTTAGAGAAATCATGAACATTCTGTGGCAGGAGAAAAATAGTATATGCAAATTCAAACATTTCAGGATTTACCATTAACTGGAGAAATCCTAAGAAGTATAAAAGAACTCGGGTTTGATAGTCTTTTTCCAATTCAAGCCCAAGCAATAATGCCCCTGCTTGAAGGCAAAGATGTAATTGGTCAAGCCCAAACAGGAACAGGAAAAACAGCTGCTTTCGGTATTCCAATGGTTCAACGGTTAGACCGTGAAATCCGCGGTGTTCAAGGCTTAATTTTAGTGCCAACTCGCGAGCTAGCTGTTCAAGTAGCCGAAAACATGGCGTGTTTTGCGAAATATGCCCGGGCCAAAGTCTTGGCTGTTTATGGTGGAGAATCCATAAATAAGCAAATCCACGCTTTATCAAACGGTGTACAAATTGTTGTTGGTACACCCGGCAGATTAATTGACCTTATGGAAAGGCGGGTATTAAATCTCGGATCTGTCAAAATGGTGGTTCTCGATGAAGCAGACCGAATGTTAGATATGGGCTTTGTCGAAGACATCGAATTCATCTTATCAAAAACACCACGTGAAAGACAAACAAGTCTTTTTTCAGCAACAATTGAGCAGTCTGTCATGAGAGTCTGCAACAAATACATGAGAAACCCGCAGAAAATCTTGGTTAGCAAAGACGAAATCGCATTAACACAAATGAAGCAATACTACACAGTAGTTAATCAAGGTGGCAAGTTTGACACTCTATGCGATATCATTCGCAGTGAAGGAGTCAACAAAGCAATCGTCTTCTGCAGAACCCGTAGAGAAACAAGTAAACTTTCAGACCAACTGTACAGGAAAGGATATCGAGTACAGGCATTACACGCTGGCTTTACCCAAGCGCAAAGAGACCGAGCAATTAACGACTTCCGTTCAGACAGACTTAGCCTACTTATTGCAACAGACGTTGCTGCAAGAGGCTTAGACATCGAAGGCATAACACACATAATTAACTATGATGTACCAATGGATGCACCAGTATATTTCCACCGAATAGGACGAACCGCTCGTAAAGGAGAAGAAGGAACCGCAATAACATTAGTCAGCTACGGCGAAATGTCAGACTTCAACAACATCAAAGCCTTGACAAAAACAAAGATTGAAGAAATTAGGTCAACAATAGTCACCGACGATTCACCAATCAAGAGCTTCTTTTAAGAAAATAAATAGAAGCTTCTTTTTCTTTTTTGAAAAGAATACAAATAAACAAAAACTCTTGCTTATTTTTAGATAGTTCAATTTTTGACGATGCGCTTTATTTTGTCTTGTATACGACAACTTGTTAAGATAAAAAATAAATAAAAATGTGTAGCAGAAAGTATCTAAACTCACTTATCTGAATCACTCTAAAACTTCTTTAAAGGTAATAGTTATCAGAACATCTTTATTAGCCAGTCCAACATAACTCACTAACCTGAATGGTGATATTTTTGACCCAAACACTACATGGAAGAATAACAAATTACAGAACAGGTCCAAAATCGCAAACGTCCAAAGAATGCTTAGTCGAATTTGAAACAGTTAACTCGATAGCCACAGCATGCAAACTTGTGGGCCAAAAGGTATCCTGGAAAAATGGCAAAGGCAAGATGCTTGGAAAAATCAGGGGACCACACGGCAAAAACGGCATGGTTCGAGTAAGATTTCCACACGGAGTTCCAGGCCAAGCGCTCGGAACGATTGTCGAATTAATCGGTTAATTTCTTTTAAAATAGTTTAAAAAAATCTCTTAAATGTTGAAAACGAATTTTTCAGGTTACGGTTGAGAAAGACTTTGGCGTTCATAGTTCGCCGAAATCTTTAGTTTCGTAAACGTAATCTTCCAACCGAATTTTGCCATCTTTAATTTGTACCGTGTAGTCTGCTTCACAAATTGGACAAGCCACTATATCGTCCTGTTTAACGTCATCTTTTTTGAAAGTATTTCCACATTCTGAACATTTTAAGATAATGTTTTCAGCCCCTTCTCTACATTTTTAAGTAATTGTGTGCTCTGAGCCAATCTGACTGGTTCTTACGGTAACGCCAAAAGATGTCTCCCCTAGTTTCCGTTTGAAAATCCCATGGCGACACTAAAACGACGTCTCCTTCTCTGATCCACACACGCCTTTTTAGTTTGCCCCTGACTCTGCATAATCGTTCTTTACCATCTTGACATTTAACCGTAATTCTTTCAGCGCCGAGCATCTTAATAGCCACACCTAATACGTCATTTGAAGACGGTAAAACCATGCTATCGAGGTTGCCCTCATTTGTAATTTTTCTTTTACCCATTTTTTCAACTTCCAATTTGGCTTTCGCCAAAATTTATAATCAGAATAGTTCGAGAAAAAGTGAAAGCGACTATTTGATCTAACTCTTCCCCTAAGAATCCCAATAATTGAAATAAGAAGGAGGTGCCAACTATATTAATATACTAATTCAGAAAGCCTTTTTTCTCCATGGTTTTCCATAATTGTTCTATTTCTGAGGCGATAATTCAGAAAAAATCAAAAACTTCTTTTGTTTAGGTAAAAAAGTCTCTTTTCTCATCTATGTGTTTATAAGGGCGCAAGCTCCATCGGATAGTTGTTGAAGAGTCTCTTTTATCCTTTGGGACTAACCTATCTGCATAACGGATTCTTTTCAAAAATCAATATAGAGGTAAATAAATTTGTGTATGTTAAGAGCAGGATTAGTAAAAAACTGTCGAAGATGCAAATCATCCGTTCGACTAAATTGCGTTTATAGAAAGAAAGTAAGGCAAAAATCTTTTTCCGATAATAAGAAAAAGGGCGAAAAGTCTCCTTAGTTTTTTTCCGTAAAAAATAAGTTAATAGAGGTGAAAATATGTCTCAACGAACTCTTCATGAAGCAAAATGTTCAGTCTGTAATCAAGTAGCAGTTGTGCCTTTCAAGCCCACTCCAGGTAAACCAGTTTACTGCAAAACATGCTTTTCCAAACGATTAACCGGTCAAACCACTACGACAGATGCGAACCACAATTTTGAACCCAAACAGGCTTGGGCAAGGAGAAGATAATTCAAACATCTATTCCCATTATCCTAACAGTTGGTTGAATGTGAAACATTGAAGTTAATTAAAGGCTGGAAAAAAATAAGCAACGAAGGCGGCTATGTGAACGAAACCACAGGGCAAACTTTGATCATTTCAAAGAAAGAATTCAGCCAAAGCTACCATGTGCTCCTATTTGTTGGAGAGCAAACTAGTAAAGAGGAAAGTAAAACGATTTCGCCTGATTTTCGTACTGAGGCAAAAGCTGAAGTTTTCGCTATTAACTGGATGGGGAAACATCCAGACGGAATGATTTAATCACTTATAATTTTTAACTTAAAGCTTTGAACCTAATTTTGTGAAATCTGAGTTATCGGCTTTGTGATTACTCTTTTGCCCAGTTATCCATCAACAAAGCGGTTTACGTTCATTAAGTTTTTCAAAGATTGATGCTTGATTTATATGCGACTTGTTATCCATTATACTTAGTTGTAATTAATAATTTTTTACAACTGGCAAGAAAGGAGAAATTCAATGTATAATAATTACAAAAATGTATTTGGCGAAAACTATAAGTGCAGATTATGTTCAGCACATTTCAAAAATCCTGAAGAACTTAGAATCCATAGAATGGTTAACCACAAAGGTCATATGCTTACTATCAAACGCTAAAACAGAGAACTATTTCTATTGGTATCAATTCTAATTTTTACAGTTTAAGAAAATAGGCAATCATTTTTGGTCACCTGTAATTCGTTTGAATCAAAGAGCAGCGATAGGTTTGAGGCCTTCATCGAACCCTCAAGAAGGGCTTGAATGTTACCTATTGGTTCTTTCAAATTAACGTTGGACTTACTCTTGCAAATATGAAAAATTGAAGGCAAATGTTTAGTCAAGAAAGTTTGACTAAGTGTAGGTCAAGAAATCTTGACGAAAACGCTTTTACATTAAAAAAATCAGAAGGTCCACTGGAGATAAACAATGGCCAATGTTCTTCTGTTAACGAGAAAAACTGAAAACAATCACGACTTGTCTGAAAAAATAAAATCGTTTGACGCAGAATGCAAAAAATGCACTCCAATAACGCCCTTGGAATGTATTAGTCGATGCCAAGTTTACAAATTAAAAAATGAGCTCAGAACACTGCGCCAAATGATGGGCACTCCAAACTATGTTAAAGATCTCTTTAACGTCTTAAAAAATGGGACAAGACTCCAAATTCTTCAGTCAATCGCTGACGGTAGATATTCTGTAAGCGGCCTTCAACAAGAACTTAAGAAAACTGGTCATAGACACAGTCAAGATAACATCAACAAAGAATACCTGCGTCCTCTAATGGCAGTGGGGTTAGCAACTGAAGCCCAAGAGGAGTATTATGCTACAACTTTCGGCGGACGTTTAACTGACGAACTTCGGTGTTTCCCGGAATTCGCCGAAAAGCTGCCGGCTCAGTCAGAATGCCATGAAGAAACTCTTTTAGAATTCTTGCTTTCGGGACCCAAAACTTCTGAAGAAATTGAATTAGTCATCTCGCCAAAGATCGCTTCACGAATCCTCAAACGCCTTCGCTCAACCCGTCTAATAGAAACTCCAAAAGCGAGGGATTACGTGTTTTTCTTTAGGTCAAAAAGAGATGCGAACAAAGAAACCCTTACAATCACTGAACAAAAAATTTGCGATGTAGTTGATTGTGAAGGAATTTCCGCTGGAAATCTTGCCGAGAAAACAGGGCTTTCCTTGAGAAGAACCTACAAGTACCTGAAGCGCTTGAGAGGCAGAAAACTGGTGTTCATAAGAAGAACACCGAAAACCTACAACTTAACTTGCAAAGGAAAAAAGTTAGCCTCAGTATTGATAGAACTCCAGCAAATAGTTGAAGACACATGGAATTCTTCTAAACAAGTCACTCAGAACACCCCCGCTATATTAAATGTGCAAGGTTTGTCAGACCAACCATTTATCCGCTAGGACTGTTGGATTCGTAAAATTGAGGGTCACTCAAAAGACGGTACATTTGCCCCTTTTGGAGGCTGTACCTTTCAGTGTAATGCTCTTTTTTCTTATTTTTTATGTTATGTTATGTTATGTTATGTTATGTTATGTTATGTTATGTTATGTTATGTTATGTTATGTTATGTTATGTATTCGGAGGATTTATTAGAGCTTGGCGAATTTGGATTCTGATTTGTCAATTCCGGTATTGCTTCTTGGTTGTCTGCTTGCATTGCTGTTTTTTGCAGTTGCTCAATAAGTCTCTTATAGAACACGTCAGTAAATTGATCGACAACTGCTTCATCTTTGAGTTCTGAACCCATAATGTATTTTGCCAGAATGCCGTTAACTTCATTTTTCACTATGGTTATTTGGCAGCTATCTTTTTTCATTGAACAGAATAGTTTATGTCCAAGTTCTATGAAAAAGTTGACCATCGTAGTATAGTCCACGTCTATTGGAGCTTCGGCGTCATTTAGGAATAATCCTCTGGCTAATTGAACTTTTTTATCGTTTTCAGCTGTTATTGTTAAACTTCTACGCATTTACTCACCTCTGCTTAAGTGTTGTTGTACCACAGCACGGCTGCGTCTGACTTATATTCTTTCCCAAAACTTTTCTTACTTTTCCCAACAAAAGACAATGTCTCATTCAAACCGAATCTTAATTTTCATTGACGACAAATCGAAATAAAACAAAAGTGATCTCCGTCCACCCAAGCCGAGTTAGAGGAAATACAAGAAGAAAAAAGATCAGGCTAAAGGCAGACAAGTTTCAACCCCCATTTGCCTATCCCGGGCTCTCACCATATTATCTGGTTTATTTCAAGTTGTCTGCGTATAACCTGGAATGGTATGTCCCAGCCAGTCAGATGAAAAATTAATTCTTTAAAGTCTGGTAAATTCATACTCGTTTTTTCTTGCTCTTTGATAGAGTTATAAATTGTGGCTAGTGGATATGCTTCTACATTAGGCAAAGAGTTTCTTACTTTCTTCGCTAGACATGCCAATTCTTCAGTTTTCATTGTTTTTTTCCTCCAAATAGCGCCTGCTTTTCTGCACACTTTAGAAGGGCATCTTGATTTATTTTATAGTTTTTTGAAAAGTTCAATAACGTTAATTGTCAACTTTGATCAATTTTTGCAAATTCAGCTTAACAAAGTGAATGAAGTCTAGCGAATTTGATATTTTGGATGTTAGCATGAATTCTTGCGCTGAAAACTTAAAATCTCGCTGCCGAATCTCTATAATGTTGCCTACCATTTTTAAGCTCTAGGTATTAGAAAGGTCTCATAAATTTCGGGATTGACCAAGTTTCATACTTCTTTCTGTTACCGCAAGTCTTTATATAAAATAATTCAAAGACATTTTCAGAAAGAAAAAAAGCTCTTTTGTGGTTAATTTATGAAGAAACTTTCGTTTGCTTTGGCAGAAACCATAAATACTTTAATTAATTCGCAGATGGATTCTTTCAGATTTGCTTTGAACTGGATGTTGGCATAGATTGATTAAGAACAAAATATTTTCAAATCTGCTAATCATTATACTTCTGGTTGGGGCGATTGCCGGAATTTCATTCGCTAAGTTTGGTTTTCCTTTGAACCATGTAGCTCCCCAATTTGCTAATGCTGCAACTTTAGTTCCTGTTCCAGGTGCAATAATGAACGCTTCCGGAGGCACTGTTGGAAGCGGATCTGCTGTAGCCGACGCTCAGGGCCAATACAATATAACTAGCTTTCTGGGTTCAGGAAATTATATAGTAACAGTTTCTGCACAGGGTTTCATAGACCAGCAAGTTAACAATATAGCTGTGGCTGCCGGATCCCAAACCTCAGATGTTAACATAATCATGAACGTTTCAGGCGGGCTTTCAGGAACAGTAACTGATGCAGTATCAGGTTTGCCCGTGTCCCAAGCCATCGTCACTGTCCAAAGCTCCGACGGATCAAGTAGTGAAAACGCTATAACAGATACGAACGGAAACTGGAATATTACTCAAAACCTCCAAACTGGGACTTATAACATAACAACCCAATGCTTTTCTAGTGCGATAGGGTACATATCTTCAACCAAAAATGGCATTTCTGTAACTGCTGGATCCATGACTAGCAACCAAAACTTTGCTCTCGACAGATCGGGCGTGATCACTGGTATAGTAACGGATTCAGTTTCACGTGGTGTCCTGTCTGGCGTATCTGTTCAGGCAGTATATTCTAATGGAACTTATGCGGCGTCTGCGATAACGGATTCTTCCGGGCAATTTGTTATAAATTATAACTTGCCTAATGGAACCTATAATTTAATGGAATTATTTGCAATTGAGCAGCATTTGACAAAAACGTTGACGGGCATTTTAGTGACAGCTGGTCAAACAACTACCCAGGATATTGCACTTGACCGGTCAGGTGTTGTAACTGGCACTGTAACAAACACAGCGGACGGACAGCCCATTTCAGGGGCATCAGTTATTGCTACTTCTTCTAGTGGAGCCTTCAGCGTTGCCAGCACCGACTCATCTGGGACTTACATTCTAAACACGAATTTAACGACAGGAAGCTATGCTGTCGAGGCTTCATATGGGTCTTCTTTTGACGTTAATCCAAGCGTAAGTGTTGTCGCAGGACAAGTAACAACCAACATTGACTTCCAGCTAACAGTTACACCATCAGGAACGATAAGTGGAAAAGTTACGAATTCAACTGGTCCAATATCCAACGCTTATGTAACTGCTGAAGGTGCCGGCAGCCTTAACTCAAATTTTACAGACAGCAATGGCAACTACATAATATCGACTGCCTTAGGCTCAGGAACTTATACTGTTACCGTTACTGCGACAGGTTATGTTTCGCAACAGCAGACTGGCGTTTCGGTAATAGCAAACCAGGTAAAACCAAACATTAACTTTGTACTAGCGGCTGCACCTTCCGGAAGCATTTCCGGGCAAATCCTCTCCTCACAAACAACACCTTTCCCAACTCCCACACCAATTCCCACCCCAACTCCAACACCTACGGCTTCTCCAACGCCCATTTCAAATCCCACACCTATATCCACCATAGCTCCTACAGCGGCACCAACCACAGCTCCAACTGCAACTCCAACAACAACGCCTACACCAACTTCTTCGATTCCAGAGTTTCCATCATCAAAACTTTTGTCGCTGCTTATCACCTTAGTTATAGCTGCTTTAGCAATGCTAACACTAAGAAAACGTAGGTTGAAAAAGCTGAGTTAATTTCGATTTGATGAAATCACAATCAATTTTTATTGACAAACAGCTTCGCAACTAATATGATTGGTTTCTAAAACTGGTTATTTTTCAAAAAAAATATTTGAAAATTTTAAGAGTCTACTTGAAATTTTTTAGGGAAACTTAAATAGGGTTTGTTGGTTTGAAAATAGTTTGAACTGGATTATTTTATGGCTTTACTTGAAATTAGGGATTTACTTGTCAAGGTTGAAGGCAAGCTTATGCTTGAAAATTTGAATTTCAGCCTTAATGGGTAGGCAAGCAATAGTGAGGTTATTGAAAAAGGATAAAATTAAGCTGAAGATCTTGAGCAACAATTGTATTGAAGATTAAACTTTTAACAGATAAACTGGCGAATTTCTAAGTGGTCTTTACCTAGTATCATTTAGAGTAAAATATAAGAAACTTGGAAGCGTTGTTTCGTAGATGGAAGAGATTTAATGAAAACTCTGTTTTCATACAATGCATTCTGAAATTTGTGGGTTTTTGGTTAGTTCGTCAAGAGACTTGTTCAACAATATATTGTCTCCAACTTTAGCGACTAATGAGATAGGCAAACACACAGTTGAGCTTCTAAATCTTTTCTTGAATCCAAGATCCTCAGATGCAGGTTTGGACAACTTCACATGCAAATGGGTAACTTGCCAACTGCTAGTATCCATGTCTATTCCATTAACCTCGCCAAGATCAAAACCGCCCGCACAAATAACATACATTCCAGAAATTTTATCAAGACTGACCAAAACAAATCACCTATTTATCACATTAACAAAATCATAAATATAATTCTTTCTGCAATTCATGAACTGAGTTAGGAAAAATTTAGAGCTCTAGTTATGTAGCCTTTAGACATTGGAAAGATTTATGGCGGGCGGGGATGGCATTGAGCCCTCGTTTGAACCCTCGGGTCGTAATGGCGTTGAAGACTGCACTCCTAGCTTTTGGGTGAAGGAGGCGAAACCGAGAAGCCATCTTGGAGCGTGCGCTCGCCCAAATATCGAGCGCAGCAGATATAACATCTACCTTAAAAAACTACCTCTTTGGTTAGTTACCCTCTGCTCGCCGTATCTATGATTGACGATGTGGAAAAGAAAAAGAGCGTGCGGATTCTTTCTTGCAGGTTTAACTATTTTTCGCTACTGAGTCGTGCTTGCACCCGCGCGCATGCACCTTTAGGTTTTTTGAGCAGCTTTGCCATCTGCAGTGACTTGGGTAGGCGAGAACGGTCCAGTATTAATTTTTTCTCTTGTTCCATCTGCGGTTACCAGGTGGTCCTATAAGAAAATAACCTATTAACATAAGAGCAATGGTTACAATGATAATTATCACAGCTGTTACTTCAGTCGTTACTCTCACCTCCATTTTTAGTGTCTAAGTCTAAATACTTCCACTTAGCGCAGCGTAATTTTTTTCGGTGTTTATTACTTCAACCTGGAACTTTTTGGCAATGACGAAAAGTGTGATTCATTAACGACTTTTTCGCCATCCACTTCTATGGCGGCGTATTTTAGAAGAGGGGTCACATTAACAATAATGGTATGTTTTTCAGTCTCTCCTATTTCAAACTTGGCTTTTGTCATTTTTTTGAACCTCCATCCTCTAACTTCGCTACTTCCACTTTGTTAGTATTTCCTCCCTTCGGAAAGTTGCTGTGCTAACATAGAACAGCGCTACATCAACTGCTAAAAGTATACTTGAGATTATAAGCAGGCTGTTTACGTCAAGAGTTATTATGCTTGTCTCACTGGCAAGGTATATGCCCAAGAGTGGAAAGAGGATAAAAATTCCAAAACTGCTAGCGCTGCGCGCATCATTAACTCGCGATGAAACAACGACGCTGAACAAAACGCTCATTACAATGGCGACCGGCATCAGAACCAGGAGCAAAGTGGCGATGTTCCAGTTTGGAAAATAATAGTAGCCAAGCGTGTGGTAAGTAACTCCATCAATGCCTACCATGAAGACTGCTGCAGCAGCATACATTGCTACTAAAGTTGGAATAATTGCGGAAATGGCTTTTCCAAGCAATATTTCTCCATCAGTAAGGGGTGTGGCTAGAAGCGGTTCTAGACTTTTCTCCACTTTCTCCCCCACTATACTGTAGGAGGCAATCCCTAAGGGAACGTATGCTGCGCCTATAACTAAAAAGAAGGAAAAGGAGTTAAGCAAATTTGGAAGCACACCTGGCGCTGCGAGTCCGTGGCTCCCCCTTACTGCTAAATACTCCAGTATCACCGGAAACAGAATCGAGATAACTACTGGGAAAATAATAATTGAGTACCAGACGTTTTTTACTCGTCTAAATATTTTGAAGTCCCTTGCTGCTACAATCCAGGCCTTTGAGAGTCTCATGTTTATTTCCTCACAAGTTTTAGATAGGTATCTTCTAAAGTTGAGCCCACTACATTGATTGATTTGACATGACCGCCCGCCAGCACTATAGCTTCTATAACAGGTGAATTTTCGTTGTCTGGGTTTTCCACGTCAAATGTTATCGTGTCGCCGTCGATGGACAGGTTTTTGAGCGGCAGTTTTTTCAATGCCGCCAAAACGGCATCGTTCACTTTCTGTTCCAATCCTATAACTGTCTTCTTGCCGCTGACGGACCTTTCAAGTTCCTGCGGTGTGCCTATTGCCCCAAGGCTCGCATTCATTATTGCTACCCTGTCGCAGATTCTCTGGGCCTCGTCGAGGTTGTGGGTGTTCAGGAAGATTGTCTTTTTCTCTTTTTTTAGTTGAAGGATGAAATCTCGGACTGTTTTTGCAGCCTCAGGATCTAAATTTGCAGTAGGCTCGTCCATGAAAAGTACTTGTGGGTCATGGATGAGGGCGCGGGCTATGGCGAGTTTTTGTTTCATGCCCTTGGAAAAGGTCGCTGCCAAAACGTTTCTCTTGTCCCAAAGCCCCAGCATTTCAAGAAAACGCTTATTGTTCTCT
>CAWHXY010000005.1:0-110004 GCA_963833575.1 Candidatus Bathyarchaeota archaeon
GCATCTGAGCAGTCGTATATTTTTCCGTAAAAATCCAAGTTGTCATAAGCGGTCAGGTGTTCAGATAACCCAACGTTATCAGGAACTAATCCGATGATTTTTCTGATTTTTAAAGAGTCCGCCTTATTGCCTATATCGTAGCTACCTATTCTGGCGCTTCCACTTGTCTTGGATATTAGGCAACAAAGCATCCGCACAGTGGTAGTTTTGCCTGCACCATTGGGTCCAAGAAAACCGAAAACTTCACCATCATCCACATGCAGGGTAAGGCTATCCACCGCCGTTAAGTCCCCAAACTTTTTGGTAAGATTTTCAGTATCTATCAATGCGATTACCTTTTGGATTGAATGCTGCCGATTGTTTGTTAGTAGGTTAATGGTAAATAAATAATGTTGCGCAGGGCCTATCCCCAACATTCAATCGCAAAATTGGTTAAAGCCCAATGCCAGCCAAGAAAATAGAGAAAGAGCAGGATAAATTCTCCTCCAGAAGGGCATACCCCATCGGACTTGAACCGATGGGCTGCCTCATTAATCTTGGAAGACATGAACTTGAAATCTTGGGACTCCAATAGTTTCGCTGACACTGGGTAATTTTGCATTTTAGCCCGAGGGTTCAAACGCTAAATTGAAATACAACCAATAATAAGAGTCAGAAAGCAGTAATTCACATAGGAATAGCTTTATTTGCAGAAATAAGACCCTGGCGGGCGGGGAGGGATTTGAACCCTCGACCCCCAACTTAGGAGGCTGGTGCTCTATCCGTGAGAAGCCCGAAAGTCCCAGCACCAGCCCCTTTGCCAGTGCCTGAAACAAGAGCTCCACAATCCGTACTGAGCTACTCGCCCAAAGCCTGAAAACAACAGCATAGAGTAAGCATTGATACTAAAACCCTTCTAAAAATAGATTGAAATAAGAGTATTTTCAATACCCAAACCAGAAGGCAAAACCTAAATCAATCCAACAAAATTAGATTTAAACAATTCTTAAATAAGTTTAAAAAAACCATGAAGAATGTTGAGGATAAGTGCACACTTTTATCACCGGCACTCTTCGCGAGTCTTTGTCAGAGAGGGGGATCGTTCAAGTTGATTACGTGACCATATGAGGTCGTCTACATTACGGGTCTACATTCATTGCAAATCCCTTGTTGAAAACATCGATCTTATGAGGTATTCCCAAAGACTTTAAACCATCGTAATGGAACTTATGTTTGCAAGTTAACTGTGATCACTTTGGCCTTAACTTACCATTACATGCAGCTTCCACGTGAAGTTATTGTTGGAAAGGGAACTTTAAAGCGGATTCCCGAAGTGGTAAAACGGCTGGGGCTTCAAGGGAAAGCATTAGTGCTCTCGGATCCCATATGTTACGATGTGGCTGGAAAAACGGTTTCAGATTTTCTCGCTGAAGCGGGTTTGTCAGTTGAATTTCTCTGTGTTAAAAGTATGTGTCCAAAAGACATATCAGATATTAAAGATCAAATAAAACGTTTGAAGCCGCAGGTTCTTTTTGGTGTGGGCGGTGGAACTGTAATTGATTCTGCCAAAGTTAGTTCTGGAAGCCAAAATATCCCATTCATCAGCGTACCCACAACTGTTTCTCATGACGGCATTGCGAGCCCATTAGCTTCAATCAAAGGATCAGATAAGCCTTATTCAGTCATGGCGCAAGCGCCTCTGGCAATTATTGCCGATACAGAAGTTATCGCCAAAGGTCCTTGGCGGTTTGTTATAAGTGGCTGCGGAGATGTCGTTGCAAAGTTCACAGCTGTAAAAGATTGGCAACTTGCCCATCAAGAAGTTAATGAGTATTATGGGGGCTACGCCGCAAGTTTAGCTTTGATGAGCGCAAAATTGGTAATTGAAAACGCAGACCTAATCGTTTACCGAACAGATGAGGGATTACGTGTACTTCTTGAAGCATTAATAAGCTGTGGTGTTGCCATGAGCATCGCAGGCAGCAGTCGCCCATGCAGTGGCTCCGAGCATTTGTTTAGCCATGCTTTGGACATGATTGATTCTCATCACGCGATGCATGGAGAGCAATGTGGGGTAGGCTCAATAATGATTGCCTATCTTTACAAAACAAATTGGGAACGAATAAAAAAAAGTCTAAAGCAGATGGGCGCACCAACAACTGCCAAGGAATTAGGCGTGAGAGATACTGACGTTGTTAAAGCGTTGGAGTTAGCAGCGAAAATAAGACCTGAACGATATACAATCCTTCACAAATTAAATCTCGACTATGATGCTTGCGAAAAAACGGCTAAGGCGACAGGTGTAATTAGTTAACTTTCACTAAATTCTAAATTCACAATGGCTGAAAAAGTGCAAATTGGTTTCCTTCAGGGTCTTCCGCTGCAGCTATCCAACCAACATTGGGGACTTCCTGGTTCGGGGAGATTACTTTGCCGCCAAGCTTCTCAATTTTTGCTAAGAACTCGCTAATAGATTCAACCGCAAAATAATTAATGGGTTTAATCCCAGCTTCTTGCTTTCTAAACATGCCACCGTTTATTCCTGGTCGCTGCGGAACACCGTTTTCATCAACCGGGACAGTTTGTATTATCCAGTAATCTAATGGTGAAGGGTATTGGGTTATTTTCCAACCAAAGACTTGTTCATAAAATTGTTTAATTTTTTCCACATCTTGTGCTGGAATTTCAAAATGAACTAATGTATGATCCATTCCGATTTTTCATCTCCCATACACAATGAAAATAACGAAGTGAGATTACACTATAATATTGAGCAAGAGAGATTTATCTCTATTCTCATAATTCAAAAATTGAAAAACTAAGAAGAAAAGATTTGTTGATTGATTATTTTAAGTAGTGCTGGCTTTTGCTTCTGTTGGCGCTGGTGCCGGTTTCGGTTCAGCCTTGAAAGTTTCAACAAATTTAGTTTCGCACAAATCAGGAATAAATTTCTGAATATCCATTGAAATTCCACGTTTGGCAATCTGAATACCTTCAACGTAAAACGTCTCTTCTGGCATATCAATTGTTAAACTTTTGTCTTGAATGCATAGTTTGAACTTTTCTTCTTCAACAACTGGTACCCGGCGGTGAATAAGGGAGCTAATTTTTTCCTCGTTTTTCTCTAGTTTCTTGGTAACGATGGTTTCATAAATTAGGGTTCTTCCTGCAAGTGGAGGATTAAAGTCCAAAAGTACTCGTCCTGCCCCAATCGAGCGCACAGTCGCCATTTTTCCTTGGTATTCAATGCGTGCTCCAATAACAGGATTAATTTCTTTTGCCAACAATTGCTTGAGCGATACTCGCTTTATTTTTTCCGGGTCTCTCGGGCCAAAGCCTTTTTCAGGTGAAATCTCTACTGTACAAGGCTTACTAATTTCCATTGTTGTTAAACTATCATCTAAGGCTTTGAGTACCCAGCCTTCGCCTATAACAACAAGTTTAGGATCATATATTTCGCCTTCTTTAAACAAATGCTCTTTTTTAGCAACGTCTTCATATGTTGTGTCGAAAACTTCGTTTGTTTCCTTAACTTTCGATGTATAATTGATTAGTATAAAATCTCCTTTTTGTAGGGACATTTTGAATCATCCTTTATCTTAACGGTCGATGTTTAAGTTTCAAACGCTAATAAAAACTTTGTCTAGCTGAAAGCAATTTACACTAGAATCAATGGTGCATTTAAAAAAATAACGTCGAAAATTCATTTCATAGTTTCAAATTTATGCATTTTTTAGAAATTTGATTTGATCAATCGGGAAAAACGACTCTATCGTTAAAGATGAAATTGCGTTGCAAACACATTCCGATAAAGCTTTAAATTATGCTTAGGTCAGAGAAATGTGTCGAACGCCTTTAGCGCGTATCTGTTTGCGTTTGTGCCGGGGTATCCTAGCCAGGCAGGGAGCAAGCCTGGAGATGTTTGCCAATGGCAATCACCAAGCAGCTTGTGGCCTCTCGGGGCCGCGGGGGTTCAAATCCCCCTCCCGGCGCCATTTTTACAGTGCCAATTTTTAAGCAGTAGAGTTTATTTTGCCTGAATAGGTGCAGCTATAGCTTATTTGTAAATATCTCTAAAATTAGTCCAAAGATTTTTGTTTGTACGAAGTGGATTATTCTTCAAGTTTTCTATGGGAGACGTGAAATCAATTAAACAGAGCAAGATGTAAGACTGTGATCAGTTAAACAGGTCCAGGATTCTCTTAAGAAATATGGCTTGGAGAATTCATATCTTCCGTTAGGAGTGAACTCTGGCAGAACTCAGAACTCATTATCAAAAAATGTTCAAGCCAATTTTCGTACTTAAAACTCGCTGAATTAATGTCCTTCAGCTTGTCATCTATAATAGCAACAAGTCACACTATATTAAATCTGCAGAAATGATAATTGAGAGGGGAGAAAACAAAATAAAAGTTGGTATATTAAGCGGCGGAGGAGACGCACCTGGAATCAATGCAGTCCTGAGGGCAATCGTAAGGAAGGCAATTCAAGATTACGGATATGAAACTGTAGGCATCAAAGACGGTTGGAAAGGATTAGTTGAAGGTGAATTTATCCCGTTAGACTTAAAATCTCTTGTAGGTTTGCTTCCTAAAGGCGGATCCATATTGGGCACTTCGAGGACTAATCCGTTCAAGAGCGAAGACGGAGCTAACCGTATTCTGAGAAACGTTTCCGAACACGGCATTGAAGCGGTCATCGCAATAGGCGGAGAAGACACGCTTGGCGTAGCATCCAAACTATGCGAAATGGGGCTTCCAGTTGTAGGAGTTCCCAAAACGATCGACAATGATTTAGTTGGCACTGACTATACATTTGGTTTTCAAACGGCGGTTGCTATTGCTTGTGAGGCACTTGATAGGCTTCATACAACGGCGGAATCGCATCATAGAGTAATAATCCTTGAAGTTATGGGCAGATACACTGGTTGGATTGCTTTGGAGGCAGGGATTGCCGGTGGGGCAGATGCAATACTGATTCCTGAGAGACCTTTTGACATTGAGGAAGTCTGCGAATGCATAAGGAAGAGGCAAAAACGTGGTAGGAACTTTAGCATAATCGTTGCCGCGGAGGGCGCTAAACCGAAAGGGGGTGAAGAGATCGTTTATAGTAGCGGCGTAGATGAGTTTGGTCACGCAAGATTCGGTGGCATAGGCTACTACATAGGAAAGGAAATAGAGAAGAGATTCGAAAATATCGACACTAGGGCAGTGGTTCTGGGGCATCTTCAACGAGGCGGCTCTCCAAACGCGTATGATAGAGTTTTAGCTACCAGATTTGGTATCGCTGCGATTGACCTAGTACATGAAGGTAAATTCGGTCAGATGGTTGCTATCCAAGGAAACATCATGGGTTCTGTGCCCTTGAAAGATGTTATCGGTAAG
Source organism: Candidatus Bathyarchaeota archaeon (assembly GCA_963833575.1). Lineage (GTDB taxonomy): Archaea > Thermoproteota > Bathyarchaeia > Bathyarchaeales > Bathycorpusculaceae > Bathycorpusculum. The sequence continues at coordinate 5,364 of CAWHXY010000005.1, forward strand.
CGAAAAACGGTTGATTCAACGCTTTACGAAATTGCTGCAACATTCTTCGGATAGGCAATGTGAGGAAAGCAATAAATGAACCTAGAAAACAAGCTCGGATCTGTGGATAGAGATGCACTCAACGCAAAAAAAGCGAATTCGCAACATGGAAGAACAATAGCAGGAACACAAAAATCAAAGGACTCAAAGTTCAGAGGAAACGTGAAGTTCGTCTTTGATTTTGAAGAAGGAGACGGCAAGAATAAGCAACTTTTGGGGGGAAAAGGATCCGGCTTAGTTGAGATGACACAGATTGGGCTTCCAATACCTTTCGGCTTTGTTATCACGACAGAAGCCTGTCGCCAGTACTACGCTAAAAGCAAGAAGCTTCCAGATAGTCTGATGGCTGAAGTAACGAAACATATGAAACTTCTCGAGAACAAGACAAAAAAAGGCTTTGGCCATGTCGAGAATCCACTTCTTGTGTCAGTTAGATCTGGTGCAGCCTCATCAATGCCTGGCATGATGGATACCATTCTTAATCTTGGACTCAATGACACAGTTGTTGAGGGACTTGGAAAGACTACAAGTAACCGTCGTTTCGCCTACGATGCATACCGCCGGTTCCTGCAACTCTTTGGAAAGATTGCAATGGGATTAGATGAGAGCCATTTTGAAAGCATCCTTGAAACTATCAAAAAACAGTTAGGCGTCGAATTTGACACGGACTTAGACACAGATCATCTCTTTAAAATTTGCAACGAATTTAAAGAAGTTTATAAAAAAGAATTTGGGCAGGAATTCCCTCAAGATCCTTGGAAACAACTTCAAATGGCTATTGAAGCTGTTTTCCGTTCATGGAAAGGAAAACGCGCGATCGACTATCGCAGGGAATTCAAGATCACTCCGAAAATGGCGGACGGGACCGCTGTTAACATCGTTACCATGGTATTCGGAAACATGGGCAATGACTCCGCAACAGGCGTTGGCTTCACTAGAGACCCTGGGACTGGCGAAAATACACTTTTCGGAGAATACCTGATCAATGCGCAGGGCGAAGATGTGGTTGCAGGAATAAGGACACCCAAACCGATTGCTCAGTTGAAAAAAGAAATGCCACAACAGTTCAAAGAAATTGAGGCGACCCGACAAGTCCTTGAGCAGCACTTTCGTGAAGTGCAAGATTTCGAATTCACGATTGAGCGAGGAAAACTCTATCTGCTCCAGACCCGTAACGCGAAGATGAACGCAACTGCATTTATTAAAACATCTCTTGACATGGTATCAGAGAAATTACTCACCAAGGAAAAAGCTCTTCTCCGTATAAACCCTGAGAACCTCGAACAGATCTTCCATCATCGAATCGACCAGGCTGCGCATGCTGAACCAGTTGCGGAAGGGATTCCTGCTTCTCCAGGCGCTGCTCATGGAAAAGTCGTTTTTGAAGCCGACGAGGCAGAACGAAGGGGGCGGTTGGGAGAAACAGTAATCCTTGTAAGAGAAGAAACGAAGCCGGAAGACATTCACGGCTTCTTTCAAGCTAGAGGGATACTAACCTGCCGCGGCGGCAAGACCTCTCATGCAGCCGTAGTTGCACGAGGAATGGGAAAACCTTGTGTTGTAGGTTGCAAAGATATCCAGATTCAAAATCACAGCAAATCGGCCATTTTCAAAGGCCGAAAAGTTAAGGCAGGCGACATGATAACAATTGATGGAACTACTGGTTTGATTTATCTTGGGGCGGTCCCCACTGTCGATCCGCAGTTCGGTCCAGAGTTAAATAAGATTCTTAGATGGTCTGATGAAATTAGAAATCTAGAGGTGCGAGCTAATGCCGACACCCCAGAAGATGCTGCGAGGGCAAGAAAACTGGGCGCCGAAGGGATCGGCCTTTGCCGTACGGAAAGAATGTTCAATGCTACAGACCGCCTTCCTATTGTTCGTGAGATGATTCTCGCTGAAAGTGCCGCAAAACGACAGGAATCTTTAGATCGACTTTTGCCAATGCAAAAAAATGATTTCAAACAAATTCTGCAGATAATGGAAGGACTCCCCGTGACGATTCGGCTAATTGATCCACCGCTTCATGAGTTCCTGCCATCCATCGAATCGCTTTTAAACGAGATCGAACGGCTCAAGGATGTCCAGCAAGGTTTTCAACAGATGGAAATGATATCTGATTCTGTTAAGTCCAGTATAGAGCCCTCACTCCAAAAATACATCCCAAAAGTAGAAAACGTAATTAGTGAGCTTTCAGAAATCAAGAAAGATCATCCTCTTGACGAACTAATCAAGAAGAAAGAAGAGATTCTACAAAAGGTTCGCGAAACTACCGAAGTCAACCCTATGCTTGGACATCGAGGCGTAAGGCTTGGCATCAAATATCCTGAGATTTACCAGATGCAGATTCGAGCTTGTCTTGAGGCTTCCGCTGAACTGCTTAATGAAGGCGTAGACGCTCAACCTGAAATTATAATTCCTCAAGTTGTCACATCCCAAGAACTCAAGAGGGTCCACAGTTGGCTGGAAGAAATTAAGACGGAAGTAGAGAAAAAACACCGTGTTAAATTGCACATTCAATTTGGAACGATGATTGAAACTGTTAGAGCCTGTATGCGAGCTGGTCGACTGGCACAAGTAACCGACTTCTTCTCTTTTGGTACAAATGACTTGACGCAGGCAACTTTTTCTTTCTCAAGAGAGGATGCGGAGAACAAGTTTCTGCCACTATATAATGAGTTGAAGATTCTTATAGACAATCCCTTCGAGGTTCTGGACATTAAAGGGGTGGGCAGACTTATGAAAATCACCATCGATTGGGGCAAAAAAAGCAATTCTAAACTCAAATTGGGTGTCTGCGGTGAACACGCTGGTAATCCGCGCAGTGTGGAATTCTTTCAAGCTCTTGGTCTAACATATGTAAGCTGCTCCCCATACCGTGTTCCCATTGCTAGACTCGTGGCAGCTCAAGCTAGACTTAGAGAAAAGATGTTGACTTTAGCTGAACTAAATAATCCCGACTATCCTTTCAACGTTTTCTCGTGAGATAAAAACATCTCAAGAGGTACTAATATTTCTCTTCGGTACGGGTTAGAAAGCCTACAAGCTATCAATAAGACCCTTTCAGAGTCAGTAAAGACTCGAGTATGTTCGGAAAAATTTCCATATTTATTCCAGAAATCCGCCATAAATTACAATTGTTTTTTGAGCAAAACATGGCGATTTCCTGAAATCTATCGGAGCTTGTACACATGTTCTTTGGGGTCAAAATCCAACAGGCCTACACTTTTTAAAAAATCATCAGGTTCATTTTTACTGGTAAACTGGCGTTAGACTCCTTTTCAACTCAATAGCCAAATAGGTCACTTGTCTGTTAAAACCCGGTCAATGCATGTGAAAATCGAAATTGCTATAAAACCAATCGAATTTCATTTATTTAACGAGTGTTAGGCAATGGTTAAGTTAAATCTTCTACCCGAACAACGACTAAAACTCAAACAGTTAGCTGATGTTGGAGAGGACAACATTTTTCGGTTCTTGGGATTTTCTTTAGATTTGGATACAACTGATTTCCACGATGTTCTCCAAGAAAACGCGTCTACGGCAATAGAGCTCAAAGACCCAACTATGTATAGTCAAATTACTGAGTTACTTGCATCTTATTCTCATTCCGAGAGACGCGAGTTAAATGGTAAATTAGTTAAGTTCAAAGACTTCCCTGGGGGATACGCATATGAAATGGCATTTTCTCGTTTGGCAATTGACCCCATTGCAAAAAGTTTTAGTAAAAACCCTGAAGAACTGATTGAAGCTGCCGATCTTCTGACGGGAAAGCGCTTGAGCTATGGGCAATCATCTGTAGAGGTTTCTGCTTTAACCGGAATTCCAATTACGTATATTCTTTGGACTGACGAAGAGTTACCGGCGACAGCAAACATCCTCTTTGATGAAACAGCAAGTAATTATCTCAATGTAGAAGACTTGGCAAAACTAGCAGAACTAACAACATGGCGGTTATCTATCGCTCAGTCAATTGTTAAGAAAGGCAAAGCAACAAAAAACTAAGTAGTGCGGTGAAAAAAGGATCAAATAATTGAGGAACAGAACTTTTGCCTATTAAGAGTAAAATCAATTAAGCAAACAGGCTTCATAATTAAGATGGTGTTGTGTAGTTGGTCGCTGTCGGTGAAATCGCTCCGAATTTTACTTTGGAGACGGATGAGGAAAAGCAAGTTTCATTAAAAGACTATAGAGGCAAAAAAGTTGTGCTTTACTTTTATCCCAAAGATGGGACATCTGGATGCACAACTGAGGCACTTGAGTTTAAAGATGTTGCTGAACAGTTTGCCAAAGAAGGTGCAGTAATATTGGGCGTAAGCAAAGATAATGTTAAGTCTCATCAGAAATTCAAAGAAAAGTATCAGCTGCCATTCACATTGCTTAGTGATCCTGAAGCTAAAGTGTTAAACGAGTATGGGGTTTGGAAAGAGAAAGTGCTTTATGGAAGAAAATTCATGGGAACCGAACGAACAACGTTTCTGATAAACGAAAAAGGAATCATACGAAAAATGTACACAAAAGTGAGGCCAGAAGGACACGCTCAAACATGTCTATTAGATTTAACCAAAGAACCTGAGCTCTTCTTCCCTGGCTAAGCGTTCCGAAAAAGTTTCTAAACCCGTTTGGATTTGGGGCTTAGTGGCTCCAATGCTTAAAGCAAAGCCAGTAAGCTAAATACAGAAGTCTTTCTTGTTTTAAGGTAGTTTTCATTATCCGATCACCAAAACATCACAACATCAAGACCTTCAGAGAATGTACTTAACGCACTAATCAAGCTGAGTCTGCCGCCGCACTTTGCTAAATCTGTTTGCGTCTGATTTCTGATGAATTAATACAATCGCTTGCGAGCGCCTTTGGTTTTAAGTTAAGATGACGATCTAGGCGTCAAAAACAAAAATAGGCTTAAATGAACCTTAATGAACTAAAATGAACAGTCAGAAGGCTGTTTATGCAAAAATAAGCTCAGAAACGCTTTTATAAATAAACTGACAAGAGTTTTTTAAATCGAAAAATGAAGATGAACAAAATGAACAAAATAATCTCATTAGTAATTGCGGCGATTGCCTTAATTGCACTAAGCAGTTTTAGCATAGCAGGCGCTAGCACAATGGTGACGAATGCAACTGCAAGCGGGCTCACTCAACGAAGTTACATACGCATTGACGGCACCATTTCTCAGTGGGGAACAACCGCTGTAACAGGTGTTCTGCAAACTCAAGCAAGAATTGCGGTTTTTAATGATTCAAGCACAAACCAGTTAGCATCATCGACAGCCATTTGGACGACCAATACTTCACGACCAATTAGCGCTGTTGAATCAAAAGAGAACTTTACATACTCTTATTATGCAGCACGATTAACAAACGCTTCCGTATCCACTTTAAGCGCAAGTACAGCTAACACAAATTACTTCCTCAACGGCACATGGAAAGTTTACAACATAACAAGCACGGTAACAATAACCACTGACACAAGCGGCCAAATAACAAACATCCACCGGGACTCAGACACATCAGTTCAGACAGCGTACGGAGAACTCAATGTTACTGACAACTGGACTAAATTCACACTCTCAATAAACGGAATTGACCCACTGACGGGTTCAGTTTTTGCGTCAGTCCAAAGACAAGTCCAATTTAACCCGTTCAAAGTAACTGACGACTCAACTGGCACAGCTGTCAATAAAGCAGATGTGGCAGCAGTTTTGCACAGTTATGGAGCTATGCCTGGCTGGGGCAACTATGACGCCAAAATGGACTTTTGTGGTCACTTCAAAATCGACATAGCAGACTTATCAACAGTCGCCTCAAACATGTAAAATTCAACTCTATATTTTTCTTTTTCTAAAGTCTCAAATATTTTCTCGTTAAACCTTTATTCGTGACTACTGAAGAAGAACAATTCTCAAAAGTCTATAAGACACACAAAAAAGTTAGCACATTAGCCTTTTCAATCTATGTCCCTTTAAATTTATTGCTTCTTTATCTTGTATCAAGTTATTCAGTTAGTTTTCAAACTATTCTTGTTATTCCATTTGTAGGGATTTACGTCACTATCATCATCATGATAAACGATTTGCTTCTTAAAAAAAGATTGAAACTTTTAAATCGACACTATTTTTGGCGTTAAGAAAGTAAGTCTTTGTCTGATTAGCCTTGTTCTCTTAAAAGTCTCTTAAATTTTTTTTATTTGGTAACTTGGTAGTCTCATCCCGCATCGATGCTACGCTTTGGTTTTTTTGGCCAATTTTTTTGATTGTCTTTCCAGCAAATATTATGTAAATTCCAATGATGGCAATTATGAAGCCTACGATGGAATCGTTGTATTTCTCCGGAATGTGCTCAAGTGTTTTGGCAAGTCCTTTAACACCAACTTGCACCAGAATCAATTGCGTAATAATTGAAGTGACTACAAAGATGATTACTAGATATAATGCAAATAGAAAACTAACTGTAATTGACCCAAGGAAAATGGGTATAATGCTTAGGTCAGGGGATAGTGCTGCTCCAAGGATTGCAAAGTAACCAATTCCGTTGACCCTCTTCTGCTTTAGTAATTTCTCTTCTGGCGTAATTTCTCTTTTCTTTTTGGACACAAGAGCTTTGGCACCGATGAAAAGCCCAACTGCCAGCATTACAAATCCAACGGCGTATGAAATGTAGTATGAGACTAACTTTGAGAACAATAGTCCTGCAACCGCAATTCCAAATCCCAATGTTGCTGAAAGGATAGAGTGGTCCGTCGCTGTTGCAAGTGACACACTAAGCAGTTTTCGTCCGTTCCAACCTGATGTTCGGCTGAGAATGCAAAGTGTTACCCAATGGTCGGGAGCTGACATATGCAAAACTCCTACCAATGCCGCCCCGATCATCAAAGGAATAAGATCAGTCACTAAAGATCAACCAAACGACATAGCGATTTTAGCTCGATATCTTAGCATTAGTGTTTTCGTTTTTTCCACAAATATGTCCGTTACTAAACGGTACTTTTTCGTGAGGTATCTAAAGCAACTTTAGTTCGCACAATCATTTTTCCTAAATGCCTTGCAGAGTCTATGCCTTCCTTATCTTTAGCAACATCTCCTTTCTCTCGTCCAATAGAAAATGCTCGCCCACCACTTGGAATAGTCATTCCAACAGCAGTCATGAATGTGATCATCTGGTTACATGTGTTCGAAACTCCTGACCGACGAGCAACAGCGATTACTCCACCGACCTTCTCCGCAAAGTCTTTTCTTCCTCTTGCAAGCGCAAGAAACCCTATTCTGTCAATGAAGATCTTCATTTGAGCAGTGACTCCTTGAAAATAGGATGGGCTACCCAAAATGATTCCGTCAGCATCCACTATCGCTTGGTAAAGCGTTTCGCCTTCATCGTCCGTAACGCATTTCTTTGTGCTAAAGCATGCCATGCAACCGTTGCAGGGCTGAAGGCGATAATCAGAAATTCGAATCAGTTTTACTTCCGCGCCCTCTGCTTTCGCAGCCTCCAATGCTTCTTGTAAAATCATGTCTGTGTTGCCACCAAGTCTGGGACTACCACTTAGTCCAATAATAAGCACATTCATAACCTCAAAAGCTCACTCTTCAAACCAATTGATTAACTATTTGGTTGGAGTATTTTGTCTTACTATCAGTCTATTCTTACTAAAAAAGAGTTTCGGACTGTTTTCCCCTTAATCTGCTGAATTCTTTTATCTTCTGCTGAAAGCGTATTTGATTGCTCCTTTGGGGCAATTGTCAACACATTTTCCGCAAAGGATGCACTCTGAGTTTTCAATCGATTGACTTTGCACCATTGCATTAACATCTAGGCTCATAGAGCAGTTTCTGGTACACGTTTTGCAGTTAATGCATTTCGTTTTATCAGCCTCGAGTTGCAATGCTGGCCAATTAGCTGAGTTTCGGATTTTTCTTCCTATTATCATGAAGGGTGCCATCCAGCAGATTGTGTGGCAAGCCGCGCGTTTTCCTGCTGCAAGGGCGAAAACTGCGATTGCTCCAGCAATAGCCGCGAACATTAAGGCGGATGGTAGATCGTTAATCGAAATTCCGTTCCATGTTTGGTAGAGTGGGTCAACTGCTTTGATTCCTCCAGCTTGAATGAAAATTACTGCGATGATGGCGATCCATGGTGTCCAAATGAAATATTTTGTGAGGTTACGTTTTCTGCCATTGTATGATCTACCGTTCACTTTGTTGCAGAGTTCTTGTGCGGCTCCTGCGGGGCATACCCATCCGCACCATGCTCTACCGAAGAATAGCGAGGTAATGAATAATCCTGCGAAGACTATGAAGTCGCCTGCGATGATGCCTTCGGTTGCACCCATTATGATGAGGTATGGTGATAAGTAGTAGTAAATCAGGGGAAACAGAACAACCATTAAAACTGATAGGGGTGTCCTCACTTTTTGCCTATTCAAGTTTTTTCCCTCTTATTGTGGCTGCTTCCTTTGAACCAAGAAATTTTTCCATTTCTTCTTTGGAAATGTCAACTCTCAATATACCATTAACGCCAGTCATCTCCAACATTAGGTCCTCAACCAGCATAACGTTTCGGAGTTCACCCAAAAATCCTTCAAAAAAAACTTGACCGTCTTCTTCGTCAAGAAAAGACATTCTCTTAACGCAATGTTCCGATTTCATTTCGACTGAGAATGAATGTTCGCCATTTTTCTTTATCATTTTTTCACCTTGATACTCTTGGAGGCTGCCTGAAATGATTAAGTAACCTCAACAGCAAGTATGAAATATCACAAACAACTATGAAATTCCAAAGTTGGGAAATCAAAAGAGGGTTACCTGTGGTAAATGTTTGCAACCTGCTTTTCGAACTTTCCGGCAGCGACAGAATGGAAATTCTGGTTCTTCTGAAGAAAACGCCTCTTAAGTTATCACATATTTCCAGCAAACTTAATTTTACAGTGCAAGAAACCTCAAGAAATATTGCAAGATTAAGTGATGCTAAGCTAATTCTCAAAGACGTAGAAGGCGCTTTTCATCTAACATCGTATGGTGAGGAAGCTTTAATCCAAATTTCTGGATTAAACTTTCTTTTTAAAAATAGGAACTACTTTTTGACACACTCGCTAAATTTGTTGCCCAAACAGTTTCAAAGTAGCATTGGAATGCTTGAACACTGCGAGCTCGTAGAGGACGTAATGATTTCTTTCCGAAATATCGAAGAAATGATAGCTAACGCCCAAGATCACATTTGGATTCTTACAAATCAGGTGTTAGCTAGTACAATTCCCTACTTGCTGCAAGCCAGTGAACGAGGTACGGAGTTCAGACTTCTTATGCCCAAGGATTTTGAACCCACAAAAAGCATCAGAGAGTTAGTAAATAACCCAATTTTTGAGAGGGCTGTACGCCTCCGAAAACTTGATTGCCGCTTTGTGGGCAAGTTAGGGGCTTTTCTGTGTCTCTCAGAGAAAGAGGTTGCAGCTATTGGTTTCCCTAATATAGATGGGAAATTCGATTACTCTGGATTCAAAGGGAAAAGTGATTCAGTTTTCGAATGGGCAAATGCATTGTTTGTGCAATATTGGAACGAGGCTTCATCCCAAATTCCAGATCAACTCTTCAGTCCCTAACTTTAGCAGAAGCAACAAATTGTGAACTCTGGTCATATGCGATTACAAAGGTTTAGACTCAAAATATTGATTGCCTCTTCATAAACCGTTTATTCGTGCTTATCGAGGTTTATCCAGGCATGCTATGCCAAAGAAGAGCAAAATAGTTAAGCTATTCATTTCGATAGGCATCAAAGGAGTCCTTTGCATAGTCTGCTTGGCTTCCGTTGCCTTTGCCTTAGTGACTTATAGCACTGCAGTAACAATAACTCCGACACAACAGCTTACTGCTGGCGTCGGCACTAGTGCATTTACTGTTTACGTAAACGAAGTTAACCAAGTACGATATGTACCTGGAACGACAGGAGGGTTCTCCGAGCTTACGTTAAACACGGGAGACACTACTACCTATGCCTTTAAAGTTGTAACAGATGCTCACAAGGTTTGTGCTGTCAAAGTAGAGCTTCAATCAGCGATGGATGGACTCAAATTTTCAAATTTTGACGTTACTGTGCGCTCTTCAACGGGAGGCGCCTGGGGCACAGAAACCCTTTATGACGCTGCAACAGGAACAAATGCGAAAGCTTCAATTAACGGATTAACCCCTGGAGATGCTGCCTACGTTCACCAAGACGTTTCAACGACAAAGTATTATGAAATCCAAGTAACTTACTCATATGATAAAGTTGATACCAACACTGCGATAACTCCAACATTCGTATTTACTCCACTTCCGCAAGACGGGTTTTAACTAGGATTTAGAGGAGCAATGAAATGGGTAAAGTAAATGAATATGTTGGAGTAAAAGTGGCGTTAGGCAGCACAACATTGATTGTCGGAATGCTGGCTTTGACCTTAGCCATATTTAGTTGCTCCCAAACAACTCAACATTTCTTTGGCAGCTACATTTGGTACATTTGCTTACTCGGTGGTTTAGGCGCCATCATTAACGGCTCTTTAGTTTTGAAAGAAAGCCTTGTGAAGAGGAAAATCTAGTGGTAGGAAAACTTTACAGTTAGCCTTTTTGGCCGCCAGTCCTTAAAAAATTAAACATTCAACCGCTAAACTTTCTACACTTTAGCTAAGTTTTTTGTGACGCAATAGAAATTCTCTTTTCCTACAAAAAACGGGTGTCGATTCGCTATGCGTTTTGAATAAACTGGGGCTGGTAGTACTTCTACGCATTTTGTGTCACTGTTTTTCAACATAGGTGAACATACTTTCATGAACCGGGAGGGTCTATCAGTTCTTTTGGTAGAGGAGGGTTCATCTTGCTTAGGGAGAGTTTACAGTAAAGTTAACTGTCTGTCCTTCATTTGCCTCGTTAATGTGTTGATTTGCTTCTGTTACTACAAAAACTCCCAATGCGTAAGAACCATTTGACAATCCGTTGAGTGTTGTGTTACCATGGAACCATAGCCAGTTTCCTCCGTTCAAATTATAATAAGAATAAATAACCTTGGAATTGGTGTAATAAGTCAAATTTATTTGATTAGTATGATAGGTTTGGTTTAATGGAGAAATAACAGCAAGCACTGGGTATTTGAACGAGGTATCCACAGTGAATGTTTGGTTTTCAAGTGTATGTATGCTTCCATTAGCATAGTGGGGAGTTATCATGAATGTGTAATTGCCATTAGCCAAGTTTTTTAAAGTTTCATCAATAATATATTCAGAAGAAAAAGGAAAATGCAGCATCACAGAACTAGCAATTACTTTATGACTAGTGTCAGTTATGGTGTAAGTGCAGTAGAGAACTACTCCTCTGGCAGGGATATAACCCATTGAAATGTGTACTGTTGATGCGTTAGTAGTCTGGAATGGCCTCACTATAAAGGTCAAATTGATCTCCGCCCCAACCAGGACCTGTACCACCACTTGAAAAATCAATGATAAAACCAAGGAAAGCAACAGAAACACATAAACAAATTAATAGTAGCGCTACAACGATGGTTTCTTGTTTTTTCAAAGATACCCACTTCTTGGCTGCTCGTTTTCCTAATTAGAATTTCCATTAGGTTTTTGACTATTTACCCATTAATTCTTCATTTTTTCGCTCATGTACTATTGCCAAACCATTAAGTATGCAAGGATTAGTTACTACTTTCATATTGACACAACCACCCATAAACCACAATCTGCAAGATAGAAGATATTGCACCTCTGAAAACTTTATTAAAAACACAATCTATCTCTGTGAATACTGAAAAGGTTGAGAGCGGTCAAGCAGGTCAAATAAAGAGCGATGACCTGAAATACTCTGAGAATAGCCTTATTCAGCAAAATACAAGGGGCTGTCGGCTAGCTTGGTCTAGGCTTGTAGACTTGGGCTCTATAGACTCCGGTTCAAATCCGGGCAGCCCCACCATTATTCTTAATTTATTGCTTGAATCTGTCTTTTTTAGGGTATTATTAACCTGTAGATCATTATGACAAATTAGGCCCGATAATGAAACTGCTAAAAGAACTAGGATCAAGTAGTATCTATGAAATTAAAAGAAAACAGCAATTGGCATCTATCTATAGTGAAATGTGATTCAAGCTATCTCTTGAAGGATAGAAAATCCAGTTAAGCGAATGTGGCTTCCGCAGCTGTTGCAGAGAATCTCTACTTCTTCTAAACCATTGCTGTTAACCTTTGGTTCTAAGATTGAGTATTTTTCTTCTGTGGAGTCTTCAGGAGAGATCACAATTCCACACTGTGGACACGAGAAATCTCCATTTCCATCTATCTTGGCTAAATCTACTCTGTGAGTTTGTTTCATTCTTCTTGCCTCCTATTTTGAATTTCAGATTTTCATACTCTTTTGTTATTTAAGACTATTTGTTGGTTTTTCAGATTTACACCCAAATCTCTACCAAATTTCAGTAAATCAACAAACTTCCACGTACTGTCTGGTCATACTGGATTACTAAGGAGAAACATGGAAACCAATCGCCCGTTTAGATGAGAGCTAGATTAAACTGATTAGAAAATGGTAACTAGCGTTTAAATCTGCAATGTAAAGTTCGCGAAACCCAATCATTTCGAAGATCTGGGCAATATTAAATTCTGATTTTTTATTAACTTTACACTCAGTGCTCAAATCTTGTCTCATCCCAAATTTCTGTTTATGACTTAGTCAAGAAACTTCACCTAAGTTCAGTCAAGAGTCTCTTGCGAGAAGTCTTTTATTAGAAAATAATTACAAGAGTGAATAGTGTTTAGCATGAGAAAGGGCTTAGGACTATTCCTTATTCTAATTATGGCTGTTTCAAGTATAAATCTAATCATAGCTAAACATGCTTATCTCGTTTAGGTTTCGTAACTTTAATATTAAGAAAATTGATTATGCAGATATCAATTCTTAATTTTAATGGGAGCATATTATGGCAAAAAACATTAGACTGATTGTTTGTCCGGTTAAAGATATCGAAAAAGCTAAAACATTTTATAGCAAGTTTCTAGACGCAGAACCGTACGTTGCAAGCCCCTACTATGTAGGTTATAAGCTTGGTGATCAGGAAGTCGGCTTAGACCCTAGCTCTAAAGTGGGGCCTATTGCTTATACTGATGTACAGGATATTAAAAGCAGTCTTCAAGCATTGGTTAAGGTCGGTGCTGAAGTTGTACAAGACGTTAAGGAAGTACGTGATGGCTTGTTGATAGCTCAGGTCAAGGACATTGACGGCAACGTCGTTGGGCTAAGACAATAATCTTAAATGAGTAGAGACATTTTTACTGGGGTTTGCCGTACTTACGCATTTTTCCCTTATCTGCTAGGTTTGATCGGCGAACAGTTAGCCAATATTATTCATCAACGGCTTCTGGAGGAGATGTTCAGCTCCACTGCTGAACGAACCAGTGCTTTCAGAGCATCCTCGTCAATCTTGTCGCCTTCACGGATGTCGATGGCGCGCCTGAGTGTTCCAGGCTGGTTGAACAGGTGAGATGGGTCCTCCAGAGAAGCGCCCTTGAAGAAGGTGAGCTTGACGTGATCTTTGTATGTCTCGCCTGTGCAGATGCCGCTGTTGTGGGACCATACTGGAGTCCCAGGATTGGTTGGCTTTACCCACTTCCACTCTTCAACTACCTCCGGGTCTGCCTCCTTGATGAGCCGGCGCACTTTGGCTAGCGTTTCTCCGCGCCAGTCGCCTAGCTCCTGGATTCTTGCGTCTATCATTCGAGATGCGGATTCGACTCCTGGGGGGCCACTCTTTATCTTTGTATCTTGCTTCTTGGCCATAATATCACCATAGAATCTTTCTTTTTACTATATTTAAAAGTGAACTGCCCTTTAATTAAGTAACTCGCAAGCCTCTATGATTGTAGAATGTTCCAGACGTTGCCGTCAGTATCATTTACGCTGAAGAATCTGCCGCCCCGAGGATAAGGAATGATCTCGCTGTTTGGCTTGACGCCCTTTGCTATAATAGCCTTATATGCTGCTTCAACATCAGGTGTTGAAAGAAAGAAATTTCTTCCTGTATCAAACTTCATTTCTCCAGATATAAAGTCAAGAGCAAGGTATGTGCCGCCACCAGGAGGAATAACAAAGACACTGCGATTTCCTTTCCCCCACTTGACGTCTTGAGTCGCTTCAAACCCAAAAACATCAGTATAGAACGCTTTAGCTTTATCCATGTCACGCACAAGCAAATGGGTAAGAATTATTTTATCCACAATTTTCACAAAAATCGCCTAGTTATAAGGTCTAGCACGGCGTGTAATAAATTTTTGCACCTAATGGATTTCGTGTTTTTGGACAATTACTCCAAAAAATATTCGCAATTCTCGTCGAGGCCGAAACCTTTCAGTTATGCAGTCGGTCGTCCGCATGAACTAACGATTGACTCGAAAACGATAACAAGTTTTGAACCCGTTTGAGTTTGGGGACGGGCAGCCCTACCATTAAAACTATTTCTCTTTTGAGAAAAGGAGCGATTTTTCAGCTTTCGACGGTTGGGCATTTCTTTCTAATTTCCATAATCAACTAAATTCAATAATACCTACTCGCTCAAACAACTTCAGATCGTCTCTCAAAACCTAAACTTTAGCTCTATCTTGTTCGTAAGAACATTGAATACTCTAAATCAAAATTAAAAGGGAGAGCGCAAAAACTGAATTTCATCTTGACTTAAAAACGACTACAGGGTTTGTGATATATTGCGTCTTTTGAAACATGTATTATATGCTTTTTTGTTGTTAGCCTGTTTAAGGCGAAATAGAACATATGAAAAGGAGTGCGAGACGACTTGAAATCTTCCACAATCGCAATAATATCACTTGTGTGTTTCGAAGGCAACCCTGCTAAAATCGCCTGTTTTAGGGGGACCGCGTAGTCTGTGTTGAAGGTAAGAGAAATCAATGATTTCGAAGAGATGAAAGATAACTGGGATCTCCTCTTAGAGAGGAGCCAGGTCAATACTAATATTTTCTTAACTTGGGACTGGCTATCCACTTGGTGGAAACACTTTGGAAAAGGAAGAAAACCGATAATTCTGCTTGTCGAAGATGAAAAGAAAGTCTTGGCAATAGCTCCATTAATGCTTTCTGAATACAACTTGCCCCTCATAGGCAAAACGCAAAGAGTCGAGTTCATAGGAACCCCCGACTCAGACTACCGTGATTTTATCGTCATAGATAAAGAAGCTGAATGTCTGAAACTAATACTTGCTTACCTGAGAAACAATATTTCAAACTGGAACTGGATTGAGCTAAAAGAAGTCAAAGAAACCACTGGAACAATGGATAATTTCCGATACTTGGCTCATGAACTTGGGAAGGATCTTAAAATTGAAGAGCGCATCTGCAACATCTGTCCTTACGTAACATTGCCAAACTCATTCGAATTCCTGATGGGTTCGCTTAAATCAAACATGAGAAGACATCTAAAAGTGAGTATGAGAAAAATCACCCAAAAATACGAAGTCAAATTAGAAAAGTATGATGAAGCAGGTTTCACAGTAGCCGCTGGGATGAAAACATTTGCTTCACTTTTTCAGAAACGATGGGCAACAAAAGGCGAAACTGGAATTTTCACAGAAGGCAGAGATATAGAGTTCATTAAGTTCCATTTGGATGTCGCCCAAACTTTTGCAGACAAGGGATGGCTAGGACTTTATTTTCTCATGGCAAACAATGAACCAATAGCCGCTCAATATGGATTTAAGTACAATCGAAAAATGCTCTGTTACCTTATGGGTTGGGACCCGGCATATTCGGTGTATTCCGTAGGCAACCTCAGTATTATGCTCTTGATGCGTGAATGCATCAAAGAAGGGTTCAATGAGTATGACATGATGCGAGGAGAGGAAGGCTACAAAATTCGCTGGACCGATAAATGCGTAAGAAACTATGAAGTTAGATTCATCCAAAAAGATTTTCCAAGCAGATTTTATAATTGGGGATTCAGAAGCAAAACCCTCAATGGCTTATGCCAAAAAATAGGATTCTCGCTGGATTTGAACATGTTGTAACAGGAAGAGAATTTGACTGCAGATTTGAGTAGATGATATGGCGGAAAGCGCCGACTAACTTTGCCTAATTGGTTGCCACTTTCAGTTCAAAAACTCAACAACTGTCTCTCTTTATATTTAACACTGATTTTCTAGTTAAAGAAGAGTTAAGAGCTCAGATCTGTGAGCTTTTCATAGAGAATAAAAATGATTAGTAGCTGCTTAACATGATTGAAGCTGAGAACCTTACGAGGAAGTTCGGTGACCTGACTGCGGTTGACAACGTGACTTTCAAAGTAAATCAAGGCGAAATCTTCGGCTTTCTTGGACCCAATGGCGCGGGCAAAACAACCACAGTTAGGATGCTCTGTTGTTTGATATCCAAGACCAGCGGCAGCGCGAGGATTGGCGATTATGAGATTGGCAGCCAAGAAGATGCCCTGAAGATTAGGAAGATCATAGGTCTCGTTCCTGATAACGTAGGTCTCTATGAGTCCCTGACCGCCAATGAGAACCTGGACTACTACGGGACACTGTACAGGCGGACTGACTCCCAGCGGAAGGAGAGTAATGAATATTTCCTCAGGTTGCTTGGGCTCTGGGAGAAGAGAGATGCTCTGGTGGGGACGTTCTCGAAAGGTATGAAGCAGAAGCTTGCTATAGCACGAGCACTCGTACATGACCCCGAGATACTTTTTATGGATGAGCCGACTGCGAACCTAGACCCTGAAGCTGCAAAGGCAGTGAGGGAATTCATTCTTGATTTGAAGAAGGAAAAGAAGACCATTTTTATCAATACGCACAACCTTGATGAGGCACAGCGGATCTGCAATAGGATTGGTATCTTGAATACCCGGCTGATGGCTATTGGCGCTCCTGAAGAACTTGAACGGTCGATCCACGGAAGGAAGACTGTGATTCAGCTAAAACAGACGAACGAAGCTATCTTAAATTCGCTGAAAAGGCTACAGGTCAAGAACTTGGTCCAGGAAGGTAACAAGTTGACGGTCGATGTTGAGAATCCAGCGGAGGAGAATCCAGATATGGTAGACGCGATTGCCGCAGCAGGAGGACGCATTGAAACAGTCACAGTAACGAGTAGCTCGCTCGAAGATGCTTACCTGAAACTAGTTAAGGAGAATACACAATGACGACTTGGATGCCTTGGAAGATAGCGCGAAAAGAACTGAAAGTAATAAGTAGAAAGAGAAGTATCCTCATCTATACCATTGGGATTCCCCTCCTCATCGCAATTGCCTTCACGATCGTTATCAGGGGACAAATAGTCAATGGAATCCCTAACACATTATCGCTAGGCGCTGAATCAATCATTTACATTTTTGTTGTCTTAGCAACTGTTCTTCCCAGTACGATTGCAGCGTACAGTATAGTGGGCGAAAAAGTTGAGAAGACCTTGGAACCTTTGCTTGCAACCCCTACGACTGACGGCGAGATTCTTCTGGGAAAAAGTATTGCAGCTTTCATACCACCTATCCTGTCTGCTTGGGGTGGAGCAGTAATCTTCATGGCTGCGGCGGATTACCTATTGCTAAAAGCCGGGTTAGGCTACTATTACTTTCCCAATTGGAACGCAGGCGTAATGCTCTTATTCATAGCTCCCCTTGCAGCAATTCTTAGTATTGAAGTGGCAGTGATTGCGTCATCACGAGTAACCGACGTTAGGGGTGCAAATCAGATTGCGGGTCTCATGTTTATCCCGTTTGTCGTTGTGTTCTTTGCGGGAGCGGAAGGAATTTTCGCATTCAGCATCGTTAACCTTTTGATCTTTGCTGGCGCCGTGGCAGCCATCGATGTGGCTTTTTCCTTTTTAAGTAGGGCTACTTTCAATCGAGAGGAAATATTGACGAAGTGGAAATGAGGTCAATTGTTGAACTCTTTTAATATACACCCACTATTATTTGGCCGCGCGTCTAAACTCACTCGGAATAGTGGCACAGGTATCTTGCCTTTAACATTTGCACTTAATGTGAGTCCCTTTTCTATTTTATAAAACTCTGGAATAAAGCTCTACAAACGGTTTAGCTTTTTTTATATCCATTTTCTTAGTTTGAAAATCAATGCGAGGATACAAGCAATGCTAACCATAATTCCAACCATTATATAGAAGCCGTAAGGGTTGTTTGTTTCTGGGATTGATCCTGAGTTGAAGTTCGTTCCGTAAATTCCAGCAATCAAAGTTAGAGGGAGGAAAATAGCGGAAATTATCGTCAAGACTCTAATTATGTTGTTGGTGTTTACGGTTTGAACGTTGACTAAGATGTCCCTGATATTGGTCAGATCTTCCCTGTGAGTATCAACAACTTCGACAAGCTGGATTGTTCTGTCGTAGAGGTCTCCGAAACGAGGAAGGTTCACTCCTTGGACTAGTGCAAATTCACCTCTTGTTATTCTTCCCATGATCTCGCGAAGCGGGCTTAAACTCTGTCTGAGAGCCACGAGCCTCTCTCTCACCTTAATTAGTTGCATCCCAAAACCGCTGTTTGCTTGCCTTGACCTTTCTCTGAAAAGCATCAAAGCACCTTGATTCAATGCCTCAATCTTTTCGAACACCAAGTCTGATACAGGATAGTATTCGCTCGTTACCAAATCCAAGAAAATATACAGCATAATATCAGTTGAAGGTGCAAGTGATAGCGAGAAGTAACCGTGAGTACCAATTTTTTTGTAAACTGCGCAAGTCAGATCTGAATAGCCTCTATGAAGAGTTAATAGCCAATTGGAACAAACAAGAGTTGCCAAGCTTTCCATTTTCCCCTCCGACACAAAACTTTCTCGATTTGGGAAATTGAGGAGACAGAAAACTCGGTCTTCGTGTTCATCAATTCTTGAACGTACCCCTTCTTGAGTTAGCTCTTGAAGGTTGTGTTCATCTAAACTGAAATAATCCTTTAGTTCTTTCATTTCGGAATCGGTTGGGTCCTGAGCATCTACCCAAAGAACTTCATTTTTATTAATTTCCTCAGGTAAAATCTCCAGATTTTCTGATTGCCATCTTCCTTCTTCGTGTTGTTTAAGTAAAGTGACGGTTAACAACCGACTATTCTCCAAATTAAGCTAATGAGCGTTCTTCTTTCTGAACATAACCATCTTCTGTAAGCTGTCCTTATTAAATAAATCAAAATCCTCAAACTCCTACCAAACATTCTGAACGACCGTTTGCACTCTTGGAAAAACGGCTTCTACCCGACAAAGAGCCAACATGAGCTCGTTAAGGCTTTAGTTCTCTGTCTTCACTGTAGTCTCTGTCTTCGTGGGCTTCCTCTTCAGATTCGTCTTCGCTTTCTTCTTCAGCTTCACTTGCTTCTTCGCCTTCAGCAACCGCTTTATCTTCAGCTTCGCCTTTTGGCGGATAAACTTTATCTAACCAAACTTCAAACTGTGTCTTGAATTCAGAATTAGAAAAAGCCCAATCACACAATCCACCAATAACTTTGCCAACGTCAATTTCATGTTCGTCAGCTAAACGTTTTAAGAACTCTTCCCAATTTGCAGGTAAAGACACTGGAAAACTACTCATAGAACAATCTCCACTACATTGTTAATGCCAAGTTATATTTAAGTTTCAAAAAGGCATGTGAAAAACTGTGCTTTGGACTGAAAGTTTCTACCTTTGATCTTTTAGCAGCTGCAGTCGTTTGGCGACTTCTTTGGAGATTTTTTCTAAACCTAGTGCTAATTCTTCACGATCAACTTCATCTAAAGGATACCATTTTCCCTCTTTATCAATGAAAACAAGATCTAATTTTTTATTAACCATAATTTCCACCTATTAATTAACTTAAGTGTTCGCGAATCGCTTAAACTTTTCTTGCCCAGGTTCTTTTGCTGGGTTAATGCGACTTAGTAAGATGGCAATTCTAAAAGTGGGCTTCCAGCTATGTTGCCCATAATATTACCCACGCGGTTTTGGGTGTTTGTAGCTAACTGCCTTTTCATGAGCTTTTTTGTTGGGCATTCTTATAATACGGTTATCTTAATTGAGGGTTGACGCAATTATCTAATTAAAAACCGAAATTTTTGGTGTTTTTGTTTATGCTGGATTAAGCCAATACCTATATAAGCACGTAAGTACATAGTAACTTATGTTGATAAGCTATTAGGTGAATTGAAGTGAACAAAAAATGATGACAAAAAATAGAACAAAATTAAGCATCTTGCAATTCGCTTACTGGAAAAATGCCTGACACGTGGCAACGTGCAACAAAACTTTTACAAATTAGGTGATAAAATTGGGTCGAATCAGCGTAGATCTCCCAGATGAATTGGAAAAGCAACTCAGAATAAAAACGGTTGAGAGATTTGGCGGGAAAAAAGGCGACTTATCCAAAGCCGTCGAAGAAGCAATAAGAACATGGATTAATAACAAAGAATAAACCCCCAAAAAGGGTCCATCCCCATTTGCGATAAAGGGGTCTTAAAGAAACAAACGCATCTGAAATCGACCCAAAATAGCTATCAACCAACAATTAATTCCCTATTTTTAGGATTATAAAAAACAAATTAGTCGAGGTGAAAAAATGACTGAAAAAGAAAAAAAGGCGCCGGTTAAGGCAATCGTAAAATCTGAAGCTACAATAAAACCTGTAAAACATCTTCCAGCTAAACTCATTCCTACAAAACAAGTCCCCGCTGTTCACGTTCTGACGACCTTTGACGATTTGATTGATAATTTCCGCAAAAACTTCATTGAAAGTATCGCTTTTCCATGGGATTGGGTAAGTCTTGAGCCTATTGTTCCGGTTCGTGAGGCAACTGTAGATCTAGTTGATGAAGGAAACAAGTTTGTGGTGCATGCTGAACTGCCTGGAGTAGCGAAAGACAAGATCGACGTAGCCCTGACAAAGGATGGCATCGAAATCTCAGCTGAAACAGATGTTGAAAGGGAAGACAAAGAAAAGAATTTTGTTCTCAGAGAACGCGTTTACTCCCA
The DNA here is from genome assembly GCA_963833575.1 of Candidatus Bathyarchaeota archaeon. Taxonomy (GTDB): domain Archaea; phylum Thermoproteota; class Bathyarchaeia; order Bathyarchaeales; family Bathycorpusculaceae; genus Bathycorpusculum. The sequence continues at coordinate 26,365 of CAWHXY010000005.1, forward strand.
TGTTTACAAACAGCTATCGTTCCCAGAAGAAGTAATCCCCGAGAAAGCTGAATCCACATATAGAGACGGATTACTCGAAGTCAACGTTCCAAAGAAGACGATTGCACCCGCACCTAAAAAGCACAAAGTGACAGTTAAATAGTTGGTATAGTAGCATTTTCATGCTCACTATTCCTGCAATATTTTGAGAAACTAGTTATGATTGGTACGTAGAAGCTAGATAAACGATTATCTTATCTTGCACTACCATTTTCTAATATGTTTTATCCTCTGTTAGGGGCGAGTTTGAATTGTCGTCTTTGTTTTTTACCGCGAGACCTTCGAGGTCCAGTTTGCGATTCGTTAAGCTTCGCGGTTACTTTTTTGTTCTTCTCACCTGAGTACCGTTTCACTTGTTTTTTTTCGTGATGCTCAGGTTGAGTTGTCTCTTGCAAGTTAACCTTCGGGCTTTCTTTTTCATTCATTTTTTTCACCTCGACTATTTGGCTTTTTTGAGAAAATAATTACTGATATTTCTGGACGAAAAACCAGAAATGTTTCTACCTTTGCACCTTTAACAAACGTAGTCATAGGGGCGATAGTGGTTTTGTCAGGGAAATCATGCTTTTTTATGAAGATTTAACGCTATTTTCATGTGACGTCAATTATCTTAGATGCTGTAATCTCGTTGTGAATCTGTTCTATGGTTTTTTCTTGAACGCCATGTTTACTTAGCATTTCAACTAGTTCATCAAAACGCATATAGTTGCCTGATCTTGGAATTGGTAAAATTAAGTTCTTATACTCTTTTTTCATACAGAAAAATCCTTGATTTGGTTTCGTTCTATCTAAGTTATAGTAGTCTTCTTTCTTTAAAGAACTTTATTGCCGCTACTTGCCAGGAGAATTGAAATCTCTTAGTAGTTTCTTCGTTAAAGAGGCAACTTTCTTGTCAGTAACTGGAAGACCTGTTTTCTTTGAAATTATTTCTGAAAACTCTTTGACGATGGTTTGGGCCGCATTTGCTATTTCCTTTAGAGAAATAATGTCCCCGGTAAAAATGCCTTTGCAGTTTATGGTTGCAAGCGGATTTAAGCCGAGAAAAATCTTATTTGTTCTATAATCAAAATCTGTTATAATGAAAGGTTCTAAAATGCATATTAACGGTTTGATAGCGTGAATCTTGCATTTGTTTTCGTCGGTCAAAAAAAAGCAGCTTCCATCTTTGTTTCTGCGAATGTTCCTGTTAGCTGGATCAGTAGGTTCTTCCAAAAAATTCATGAATCCTTCAGCTTCAATCATATGTTGTTCTCTTAAGTTGATATCTGGCGGCTGGTTTCTGCAACAAACACCACAGTTCTTACATTGAAAACCTGCTGAATCTGGAAATATGACATTTTCATATTGCAAGGTAACTCATACCTTTTAACAGCTAAAGCACAAGTGGACAGTTAAGCTTTTCAATTCGCTTCTAATGACTATTATGAAACTACCTTTAGATGAACCTGGAGTTGCCGTTGAACAGAATTTCTCAAGCAAGGATCCTTGTTAAATGGGCTTATTCTTTGAATTCTCATAAAAATAACAAAACAGTTAGCGCCCTTTGCATATCATTTGAACCATGATTTCTGATGCACTCAAGCGTTTTGATCTAAGCACCTTTCCAATTATTTTGGTCTAGTTTTAACCTAAAATTTCTCAAGATATTAGATACTAACTCGAAATGCCCAATGCATAAACGATCTAAAATCTCTTGAAAGCACCAAAGAAGGCTCAACGTAACAGTGAAGACTGCATTTTCTGCAGTTTTCTGTTTTTTTCCAGTCAAAGTTTGAAACGGAAGTTTTAATGCTATTTTCAAAAATAGAAGCGTTGCTTACATAGTCGTTGTGAACATAGCAAGGCAAAACTAAATTACCGTTTGGATCAATGTTAACCATCGCCCATGGTTTGCATTGCCAGTTTTTCTCTTTAGCCATCACCCTCAAGTAACCGATTGAATTGACAATAGGGTAACCTTCCCGCTTCATTTCAATAAGTCTGTGAGCTATTCTTGATGTTTTTCCAATAGCAGCTGAAGATGCATTGACATTGCAATACTCATGAGCCACAGCTACCGATATTTTTGTCCCCAACTCTTTTGCCAAGCAGACCAATTTTTCTATTTCATTAATATTTTCAGCCATTATTGTTGTGTTTATGGTTACAGCAACCTTTTCCTTCGCCGCACTTATGCCTCGAACCGCTTTTCTAAAACTTCCCTCAACTCCTCTAATAGCATCATGAGTTTTCTCCAAACCATCCAGCGAAACGTAAATAACACCATTAATGTATGGGACAATTTCGTCTATCCTTGATTCAAGTAGAGTTCCGTTGGTTATGATGCTGGTGTGCAAAGGCAGCGATCGAGAAAATGCAAGAATTTCCACCAAGTCATTTCTAAGAAGTGGTTCTCCACCTTCAAAGGCGATTCCAACCGCTCCTGAATTATAAACCTGTTTCAAAATCGTTTTTTCCTGTTCAAGGCTTAAATCTCGGCTGGGTCTTTTCCAGAATGGGCACATTTTGCACCTGAGATTACAGTTATAGGTCAGTTTATGTCCACAAAATATAGGAGACTTCACGTCGAGTAAGTTTAAGATAAGCCCGCGATAAGCTCTTATTCCTAGCACAAAGTTCTGTACATAATGGTGAAGGTCTTTTTCTTCACCAGAATAGCTGGAAACCCGTCTCCATCCTCCAAGATCATTTCAAATAGGTAAAAACAAGTACTTTTCTTTTTTGTTCGGAGAAAGGGGAATCTTTCCTTAATCTTTTTTCTTTAGTTCTTTTTTTATTCCTTTTCCAAAATCATTTACGGCTTTAGCTCCTTTCTTGATACCTTTGCCGACCGCTTCTCCAGTTTTTTCGGCAGCATTTTCAACTTTTTTCTTCGCGTCAGGCACTCCATCATCTTCCATCTAAAAGACGTTTATTACCGAATTAAGTTTGTGTGACTGTGAAGTTACAGTAACATTTGATCATCAATCGGGGTTTACTTGTAGAAAACCTTGTAGTTGTAAGCTCCGAGGCGTAATTTGAATTTTCAAACAGCATACCGCTTTGTTGGTGTGAGGCTACAGTCACACAAGCTTATAGCCATTCATGAGACTATTTATGTTAATTATGGAGTTGTGGGTTTTGGCCGCAATAGATCAAATATTTCATTTTATTACTTCCGGAAGCATAGGTGGTCTGCCACCGATTGTCTTAATGATAATAATATTTGTCGTCGGATTGATTGTGGGCTATCTGATCCATTTGTTCCTAAAGATCGCCATTATAGCTGCAATTATACTCTTCGTGGTTGCCTACTTTGGCTTCTGGGGTTTAAGTCTCAGCACCTTGAAAAGTTATGCAACTCAATACGGGTCAATTGTTTATCAATATGGGGCACTCATCATTGGCATACTACCGCTAAGCATTGGATTCGTAGTGGGCGTAATCATAGGCTTCGTATTTGGCTAAATTGAACTGAATTGGTATAAGCTGCTCTCAAACAACTCGTATCCCTTGCTAAATTGATGTGGGAGATGAATTTGAAAATGTCAGAAATTTCTCGAATAGCTTACTACTTAGCGCTTATAGGCGGAATACTGTTAGTAATCTTTGGGTTACTATCGCTCATCGGATATGCTTTCGTATATATTGGATCATTTATATCATTAGGCTTTGCTTACTTCGGAATTGTTACTATTGTCTGTGGCATAATAGCAATCATTGGCGCAAAAAGCGCGGCTACTCTTTTTTGGGCTATAGTGCTCATTATCGTTGGAATCATTGGTGGTGGACTCGGTGGATTGTTGGTTATCCTTGGAGGAATAGTTGGACTTATTGCAGTTGTAACCAAAAAGGCATAGTGCGAGTAGAAACGGCTATTAATAGCTTTTATGTCTGTCCACAGTTTCTTTGTTTACTTTGGTTTTTCCTAAACCACCGTTGTGTGCGCTCAGCACAAATTGCAACGTATTTTCCTTGAAAAATTCTCTAAATTGATTCCCACATTTAGTACATTTATACATCTTAACGCGGAATCGCCCAAAATCCCATTCCTTATCCGGTTCTTTCGCGTGGGCTGTACAATTTGGACATTTAGGCATAAACTTAACCATAATGTTAGATCGAAAGTAACTATATATACCCATTTCGGGGTGTTAAGTCCAAAATCCAATTTATCTAAAGCCCAAAAGTCGTTAAGAAGTCTCTCACCGCGTAAATTACATAAAATGAGTCATAAGTCAATAATTTTATAGCTATATCACCGTGATTATAGGTGGTTACTTTTTTCGTTTCACAACCACCAAAGTGATTATGTGGGAGCAGTAGGAGAATCAGGTGCCTTAGTCGTGCTAGCATATCCGGTTGAAAACGGTGTTTGGTATTTGCCAATGTTCTCTCTCATGATGCCGTATGCCTTTTCCGCTTCGGAGTTAGGCAAGTCGCCCAATGCTAGCGGTTCTCCGCCGAGCCTAAGTTCACATTTGATAGTTGAACGCAATATTCCTTTGTCCAAAACCACATTAGCTATGTCCCGGTAATTGTAATCGGTATAATCCTTCTTGAGACCAAGCGCATGACGATGCCGCAGAATCATGCGTTCGTTAGTAAAAACTACAGAGTCAATATTAATCTTCGGATGGTAGATTTTCTGCTTAATATATAATTCAACCTTCTCGTTTGGACCAAGAATTTTTGCTATATCATCAGGAGCACTCATAATTTTCAACCAACCTAAATCATTCTTAACTAACAAATACAATTAAGTGATGCGATAAATAGCCTTGTGACTGTAAGCATACAGCGACAAAAGTGAACTGTTATTATTTTTCATTTAGTTTTCTAATGATATCTAATTCTGTGAGAATTATTTGCCAGGTTTTGCACCAAGTATTTAAGGCTCTAACTAGTACTTTATTACTTCTGCTTCTGCTGTTGTGTCGCCAATCCGATTTATCTTTATTTTGACATGTTCGCCAGTCTTTGTGCTTGCAACGTGTATTACTAAACCTTCAATTCTAGCAATGCCTTCCCCTTTTGGGCTGCATTCCACAATATCCACTTCTAATACTTCGCCCACTTTAACAGGGTAACGTTTAAACCCCTTGCCATGACCACGTCTTCCCTCGTAACTACCACCTTGTCTTTTTGAATAACTCATAATAATTGCCTTTCCTTGTTAAAAATATCCGATAAAACAATGGCATTCTAATGTTTAAGGATTTTCACATGGCCTCTTTTTCTTTTTGCTTTGTTAGTTAAACGATTATAGCTTCTTTTTCTTGTTTCTATAGCGACAATTTCAGCCAGTTTAGTTTTAAGTGCTGTATTTTCTTCCATTATTGTAGTAATCAGTTTCATGTTTTTTATCATTTGTTGGTGTTATCTTACACCCACATTTGTTTAATAGTTATGAACGGTCTTCTGTAACAAGAGAAAGGAAAGGCTTCATTTAATTTGTCAATTCGGAACCAACCAACACCATCGATTAAATCATTTGTTAATTATTTCGTTCCCTTGACCGACCCATGATTCTTGAAATTCTCGCAGAAAATTGAATTTCCCTATATATTTGGAGAACTAAAAATGTTTGGACAAAGGTATGAACCCACGCAACCTGTTAACATATTTATTGCCGCCCTTAACGAAGAAGAAGGAGTTGGTGCCACCATATCTGAGCTTTCAGAGAGCATAAATGCGAAGCGTATTCTATTGATTGATGGTCACAGCTGTGACCGGACAGTTGATGTCGCCAAAGATCATGGGGCAGAAATCTTTTTTCAAGACGGCAAAGGTAAAGGTAATGCCTTAGCCAAGGCTGTGCAGTGCATGGGTACCGATGTTGAGTATGTGGTTATCACTGATGCAGACTTTACTTATCCAGCCGAGCATGTACCGGAAATGATCCAGATCCTCGAAAACATGCCACAGGTAGGCATGGTTTGTGGGAACAGATTCAGTGAACAAACAAGGGGAAGCGCTTTTCAAGGTCGGTTTACATTTGGAAATAAACTATTGGCTTTTGCTCATAGTTTTTTTAACGGTATAAATTTACAAGATCCATTAACCGGATTGAGAGTTATCCGAGCAGATATACTTCGGAAATGGGTCATTAAGTCAAAAGGTTTTGACATAGAAGTGGAATTGAATCATCAGGTTGGAAAACAAGGATTTGAGACTATCGAAGTCCCAATTGAGTACCGAGAGCGATTGGGCGAGAAAAAATTGAAAATGAAACATGGTGCGACTATTCTAAAGAGAATTCTATTTGAAAGCTTGAATTGAAATCCTTGCTGAGTTCTAAAAAGGACTTAAACATGTTTGAGTTCAAAACTTTGTAGACTCACCTTAGGGCTTCGTAATTCTTTAATTATTTCTTTAACTCATTTTATCTTTGTGTAGTATTGTTGTTGTCTAGTTATAACCTTTTGGAGTTTTTCTTCTTGACAACTTATCCTTGTAATAAGGAAGGGATTTAGATGCCAAAAATGTGCGATAATAAAACACTAGTAGAAAAGGTTGTGTGCCTTCACATCTAAAGAAACCAAATTTTAACTAACACTCTTTTATACAAATCACTCAATGACAGTAAGCATGGAGAAAATTCCGGAAAAAACTCCAAAAATTGACAAAACGTCTCCGTTAAGAGCCTAACCGAACCTAAAACAGCAAGCTTTAATTAAAGCTTCTAACTTACATTAAATTGAGGTTTTTAGTTGATTATTGCAGGTTTTGATGTGTCTTTTCCGGGCATACTTTACACTTTAGTTGGTCTGATTATTCTTTGGATAATTGTTTCTATTCCTGTTTGGCTTGCTGGAAAAGCAGTAACTGGAGGGAAAGCGACTTTTGGAGATGCTTTATTGGCAACGCTTGCTGGACCGATTATCTATTTCGTCGTTGTTTTTTTGGTGGGCTTTTTCCTCGGAGGTTGGGCTTTGGTTTTCGGTTACATTTTGGCGCTTATCGCTTGGATTTGGGTTTTCAAGGCAAGTTTCCAAACAGGCTGGCTTAGAGCAATTCTCATAGCAATTCTTGCATGGGTCATCTTTGTCGTTTTGAGCATAATAATTGGTGCTCTTTTTGGAATAGTATATCCTGCGCCGTTTTTCCCGAAAATCTAGAAAAATCATCGTGTTAGGAACGTACATAGGAAGATTAGACACAATTTAAGCCATGTTACCGGCTGTTCGCTTATTGGAGGTTCAATATCAAATTTTGTACAGTTTCCTAATTCGCTCTTAAATGCCACAGTACCGTTTAATGCCTGTGTTAATTTTTTAAACCACTGCCAAACCAGATCCTTGGTCTTTAGGTTTCGTTGTAACCAAAGGCATGAATATTTTTTCTCTCTGCTCAAAAGGCATGCATTGCCCAGAGTTTTCAACGCTTAAAAATCTTATTCTAACACAGAATAAGTTAACTCGTTTGAAGAGAACGGAAAGAAAATGTCTTGCCCAAGTTGTGGAGTAAATGTCGGAAAGGGGGATCTGTTTGCACGGGCTTGCGGAAGAAATTATCAGACAATCAAGAAACTGAACTTTATTCGTTTGGTCATGGTTTAGTAAATGTATGTTTTGGTCGCCCCGGAACTTTTGTTTTATACAAAAGAACTGTAGCAAAATTGTTCTTGCAAACCAAAAAATTTGTGAGTAATCTACTTGAATTAATTCTACAAGGCTTCAGGTTTCACACTCTGACATTCCGGCAAAAGAAAGCTTAAACTACCCACACTTTTCATCTTTGGAGTATTTTATGGCTTAAGTATAAAGAAGCCGAGAAAATCAAGGAAATACCGACAATATATTTTAGGTCCAATTCGACGCATATCAGTTATGCTTTTAGAAATATTAACGCAAACTAGAATAGTTCTTTGCCGAAGGAGATTCTGGCTAAACCTCTTTCTTAAGTTTCAAAATCAACTTTACTCTTTTCTGCCTCTTTCCCTTTCGTCTTCTGTTTCAACAGGAACCATGCGATACCGCCGTAATATTGCTTGTCAGTCATTTTATCTGCCTCAACTTCACTGAGCTGTTTCTATTCTTATGGTTTTTTGAGAAGCTCAATAACGTTTATTGTCAAGTTTGACGAGAACTTTGCAAACGTGATTTAACAAAGCGTATGAAGTTTGGCGCACACCCGTGAAGAGTTTGTTTGGGGACAATTGGGGACAGTTAGGGTCAATTCTAGACGTAACCTGCAACCCACTCAAAACCTAAAACAAGAAAGCACCCCAAAACAAAAAAATTGCAGTAATACACATGAGCTAAGAGTTGCTGATTGAAGTAATGCAAGATCTGCATTCTGCTCCATTTTTCTTTTTTCTTCCTATTCTCATTTTAGTAATATGCCTTAAAAGCACATTAGACATTTAATGAGAGCTTAACATAGATGTAACCGATAAACGTGGGCTACATGCAACCTAAAAGACTAAGTGCCGAAAGGATTGCTTTAGAATTGAATCAGCATAGGCTAGCAGTGGCCATAAAGTTTTCTGTCGTAATTATTGGAGTTATAGCGTTTTATTTGCAAGATTTAACTTTGGTTTTTTCTAACGCGTTGAGCGATGAATCCACTTATCATATATTGGCTATTCCTTTTCTTTTTGGCTATTTAGTGTATCGTAAAAGAGCAATGATTAGCGCAAGTTTTAGCCAGCAAAAACAAACAAAATCTTTCATCCAAAAAAACTTCACATTGCTTGTAGGTATCCTGCTTTTTGCAACAGCGGTTCTTGTGTATTGGTTTGGCTCCTACACCTTCACACCTCTGGAATATCACATGCTTACTCTGCCAATTTTTACAGCTGGAATAATATTAATCCTCTTCAATGGCCAAACTCTCAAGCAACTTGCCTTCCCCATAATTTTCCTGTTTTTCTTAACCCCTCCACCCAGCGATATTCTCTATAGCGTAGGTTCAACCCTCTCCGACCTAAGCGCGCACGCATCAAACTCACTGGCAAACGCTTTTGGTATGGCATCAACAATTACTGCTCAATACGGCAGTCCAATAATAACACTCACAAGAGCTGATCATACAATAATGAATTTCAGCGTAGACGTTGCGTGTTCAGGAGTCTACAGCCTAATCGGATTTGCAATATTCGCAGTCTTCATAGCATACATAACAAGAGGTAAACTGTGGACCAAAGTCGGAATACTACTCTTAGGGATACCGCTCATAATTGCCCTAAACATAATACGTATAACAACCATACTAGGCATCGGCTACAACTTCGGCGACCAACTAGCCCTACAAATCTTCCACGCAGTAGGCGCAACAGTACTAATGTTCATCGGCACCCTGATACTATTGGCAACAACCGAAAAATTCGTAAAAAAACCCAAACCTATAGAGCCATGCCCAACATGCAACCTAAACACGCAAAACTTACAAACAGAAAAATTCTGTCCAAATTGCGGTAAACTGCACCTGTTCCCAAGAATAAAGCTGAACAAAAATGCCCTCGCAAAAATTGCTGCTGTAGCCATAGTAATCATTATCCTTCTAAGCATCCAAGCTCCAGTATTCGAATTAACTGAAGGACCAGCAGAAGTCCTAGTCCGAACGCCTTCAGGCATACAGCCCAATACGCAAATTCTTCCGTTACCCCCTGTCGAAGGATACAATCTTAGTTATGTCTACCGAGATACTAACTTTGAGAAAGTCTCCGGTGAAGATGCCTCATTAGTTTACGCTTATGGATCAACAGACACTTCAAAACAAACTATTTGGGTGGCATTAGAACTAGCTTCAACTGTTGGTCCTCTTCACCGTTGGGAAACCTGTCTAATCAATTACCCTATAAGCCAAGGATTACAACCAAAAGTAACACAACTAGATCTGAGAGATGTACAGACCCAAGCCAACCCTCCTATCGTCGGCCGCTATTTCGCTTTCCAATACCGTTCAACTAACCAAACCCAAGTGGTCCTCTACTGGTTTGAAACGGCCACTTTCACAGTAAATGGCACATCAGAACAGAAACAAGCGAAAATTAGTCTTGTGATGTATCCTCAATCCACTGCAGATGTTCCTCAAGCAGAGAAGACACTTTTAGTTGTAGCTGAAGCATCAAACAATTATTGGCAACCCATAAAAACGTGGACTACAATCTCATTGACTATAAGCCAAAATGGCTTAGCATTATCCACCATTGCTGTAGCAATGTTGGTTGTGCTCCTAATTTTCAATCTTATCTTCACCGAAATCATAAATCCTCACTATTAAAAATGTACTCTAAACTCCCAAACAAAATCAACTGCTTGTTACGGCGGTAGATAACGCTCAGAAACAAGGTAGCCCAACGACAGAAGGTATAGCCAATGAACTAGAAAAACTAACAAACACGCAAACAGACAGAATAACGCTTAAACAAGAACTTCAAGATGCAGAAAACAGCGGGCTAATAGAAAAAACATTGGTAAATCGTGAAGATAAGGCTTCGTTTGCCTGGCGAAACCTATTAACAACCAGGAATATTTTCAAGCGCTTCCGTTAACTCGATTTATCTATCGTTCACTCGAGTCAACTGCGACCATCTGCTGTTTAAGCATTAACTCGGCTTCTTAAACGATAATTGCTCAAATGGCCTTAATCCGCTGAACCTTAATTAAATGACCAGCCGATTCTAACTTTCCCAGAAGTATTGACTGGATGCAATTAAAGCATTTGTAGAAATAAAATAACGTTCGCTATCTAGTAGCAGACTCAGTTTATGTTGATTGACAAAATCTTTTATTGATAAAAGATCATCGCTGTTGACCAAGCTTTGTTCAATGGTTAAAACAAATCCATCATTTATAGTATCGAGCATTTTTACATCTAAACTATAATTTGCTCCAATTTGCCTTTTAAAGACCATAGCTTCAAATATTTTCAATTTTTTTTATCCTCGCCCATCCAAATTTAATCGCTACACTTACCAAAAATATCTGGACAGGTGGCTACAAACTTGGTTATTTTACTATAACCACATGAGTACTCTTAAGGGTTCTCGTAAAATAAAGAAGAAGACTAAATGCTTGTCGCAAAAGATTACTTTCTGGTAGATGCTAGGATTGCGTGTTGAACAGTGGGCTGGAAATTATCATGTCTGCGGTTGCTCTATTGCAGGCAGTTGGAATATTGTATAGTACAGCTAGTCTAAGAACAGCTTTAACATCAACGTCATGAGGCTGAGACTCCAAAGGATCCCAAAAGAAAATGAGAATATCAAGTTTTTTGTTGGCGATTAAAGCTCCAAGCTCCATGTCTCCGCCGTATGGTCCACTTTTTAGCAGATTTATTTGTAATCCTGTTTTGTCAATTATTTGTTGGCCAGTGGTTCCTGTTGCGAACAGAAAATAGTGAGATAAAGTTCCTTTATTGAAATCACACCACTCAACAATATCTTTTTTCTTGTTGTCATGTGCGACTAATGCAATAGTTTTCATGTGGGGTCTTTCCCAGTTTGTAGTAGCTCTAATTAAAACATCAAATAAAAACATACACGACTTTATCAGATTATTTCATGAACATTTCGGCTCTTTTCTTTTATTTAGACGTCTTTTTAACCTGACTTAATTCCAAAAAAGGCAATTAAATGGTAAAATTAAATTTTCTAAGTGTCTAGCCTATATACTCAATGTGCATTATTTGATAAGTGTCGGAATAATTCAAGAAAGAGTAATATTTGAATCGAGGAGAACCTGCTTTTTCAAGAGAATTTCTGGCATACATTTCATGAGGGGAAAATTTGAATCAAAAAAAGCCAACGATTATGGAGCATCTTGCTTTTCTTTCCGTGAGGCAGGGAATCTACCTAGCAGAACTCTACCAAGCCATGGTTGAAGCCAGAGAAAAAGGAAAAGTCAAGTGTCAACATCTGTTGGTTGAATATCGTTGCAGCCTAAAAGACGAAGCCATTTTTCTAATTACTAAAGATTCCAAGGTTGTACTGCAGTTTCGGGTTGCTGAAGAACTTCTACTCAGAAAAGATATCTGCTTTGAAAACTGGATGGACACCGACAAAGTGCGTAAACAAATGAACCGTCAAAGCATATCACCTAAACTTTCCGTTCTAGTGCAAGATCTGCGCCACGGGATGAAAAAAATTAATATTGAAGCCAAAGTCCTTGAGATTCCAACACCGGCAACAGTTCAAACTCGATATGGAAATAGCGCCAGAGTGACTAATGCTTGGGTAGCTGATGAGACCGGTAGAATAAAGCTTTGTTTATGGAATGAACAAGCTGATCTTGTTAATGTCGGCGATACGGTTCAGATTAAAAATGCTTCTGTTTCTACATTTAAAGGTGAAAGGCAGCTTCGTTTGGGCAAAAAAGGAACTGTGAGTGTACTTCCAAGCCTCTTAATAAAATAAACAATACCCTTTCGCAAATAATACTTTTCTTTTCATTTGATTAATAGGTCAAAGCATAGACGCCATTATTGGAAAAGCCCCTCTTTAAATTTGGTTAGGCTGTTTTATCCATACTTTTACCTTGCTTTGAACTCTTATTCTTGACTCTGTACTCATCAACCTGACTTGCGCCTGAACAAACCTGTTATCGGTGCATTTGAACTCCTTTTTAATTGCATCCTCTAGCTTTGGCAATGAAATATGTTCTTTCCAACCGACTTGGCTCCAAAGTTGAATCTGTATTTTCTCCCTTTTACGTGAAGCTTCGGTCTCTGAAATAGATGCCATTCTACTCAGTATAATGATTTTACGAACAAGTTGATATCAATTTTTGGGAAAAAAATCGCCTTAAAGCTTCCCTGATTTTGAATACAACGTAATGTAACAAATTCTGTCCTTTTACAATTTTGCATTTTCTTAAAGTTAGCTTGAAAGAAACCAATTCCCAATTAAAAAACAAACTAAATCAAGTTTTTCTCAAAACTGAGCAGATTCCAAGATAGACAAATATTATTGGTCTAAGCTTAGGATTTTCTTAACTGAATAAAGGCGATTGTTTGCAATTGAACTAGCTTAAACTAGATTGAACTAGCTTAAACTAGATTGAAATAGATTAAACTAGATTAAAAAAGATTAAAATGTACTCAACCTGCAAACGTTTAAAGCCTTGAACCAAAAAAGCAGTCCAAAACAAAACGGAAAAAATTTTCCCTCGAAATCGTCTTTCAAATTTTTGATCAGAAAATCATTTTTTAGGCTGACCTTAACCATTCCATCTCGATTGTCTAATAATGTCTAAAAATGTCAAATCGTGTCAATTCGTGTCAAATCGTGTCAAATTATGTCAAAAAATGTATCAACCTGCAACCAATCCAAGCCCTAAATCAAAAAAGCAACTCAAAGCCAGCTCAAAAAAATTGACATCGACTTCCAAAACTCCAAACTCACTCTCCAACAATTAGAAATTTTAGAAGTCTTTTTGGGGCAATTGGGGACAATTCTAGACGCAACCTGCAAACGATCCAAAGCCCAATTTAGAAAAATTGGGCCAAAATACAAAGAACAAAGTGCACCAAAACAAGCAACAAATCCTAGTTTGCTATTGACATAAGTACCCGCTTAAGAGCTTTCCAATAGTTTCGTTCACTGGCAAGTTGTAGACTGCTGACCTAGGAGCACTCGAAACCCGCTTTCCCTCTCGAGTACTTGGCAGTTTCCAAAGACCCTGTTAAACAGAGTTGGCAAAGCTTTTACTCCGATTTTAGATCGAATGACCATTTGAAAAGTGCCTTTGTCAGCCATAACTTTTGGAGCTTGAGAAATTATTGCTTTCACTGTTTCCATTCCTGCACTTACAGGTGGATTCGAAAGAACACAATCAAAAATTGAACCTTCAACTGGTTCATATAGATGGCCATAACGCACTTCAATGTTTGATACTTTGTTTAAGACAACATTTTTCTTGGCTAAACGTACTGCTCTTACATTCACATCCGTCATGATCACGCGTAGTTTTGGATTAAGTTTAGCTGCAGCCATTCCAACTGCGCCGTATCCACAGCCAATATCCAAAATACAACCTGTTTTAGGTAAAATCATGGATTCAATCAGTAAACGGGATCCGACGTCAACTCGTCTCTTCGAAAAAACGCTCGAAGCAGTGAGAAACTCGAAGCTTCTGCCGCATAGGCTGGTTCGAACTAAACCGAACCTTTCCACAGACTTGGGTTCAGCCACGAAATAATGATCTGCGTTATTGTTGCTAGGGTTCATGTGTCTTACCGCTTTTCCAAACCTTCGGATAAGTACCCCTAAGCATCAAAACTCTCTCTAAACCAGCAACAGCGCCATGCTTTAAATCCATAATTTCCTCAGATGGAACTAAAGCTTTTCCCAAAGCTACCGCTTCGCCCTTCAACGTGAAAATCGCTAAAATCGAACCCTTAACAATACCGCTTTCAACCTGACAAACACCAGGAGCAGTCAAATTTGCACCATGACATAATGCATCAACAGCAGAGTCACGAACAACAATTTTGGGAAGTAAAACCAAAGCGTTTTCCATAGGCACAATAAATTTGTGCAGAATTGCCTCATCCTTCTTTGATTCCCACTCTCCAAACCAGTAAGCTACATCGTGCAACGTGACTTTTGAATCGCTGGTTTCGGTGAATGATCCTGAGCGAGTTCTACGCAACTCTTGCATGTGTGCGCCGACACCAAGAATTTCACCTATATCAAAGCATAGTTTACGTATGTAAGTGCCTGCTTCACAACCGACTTTGAATAAAACATTTCTTCCATCGGTTTCTATGTAGTCGATGTAATAGACGCGTCTAGTTCTAAGCTGTCGCTTAACCGACGAGCGCAATGGTGGACGCTGATAAATTTCATCTTCAAACTCGCCTAAAACCTCTTTAATTTGAGCTTCTGGGGCATCCTTGTGAAGTTTCATTACGCAAACGTATTCTTTACCGGTATAGAGAAACGCTTGAACCACTTTGGTTGAATCCTCAAGTGTGATGGGTAAAATACCCGTGACTTTAGGATCTAAAGTCCCTCCATGCCCAATAGCCTTTACTTTCATGATTCTTTTAACCCATGCCGCAACTTCATGGCTTGTTGGTCCAGCAGGTTTGTCAAGATTTATTGTGCCATACTGAATGTACTGTTTCGCTGGCCTTTCAGAGGGCAAATGCCCATATTTTGGATCAGTCGTGTCCTCTGCTTTAGTTAAAATTTCACGTTTTATTTCCCATGGAGGGGTAGATCGAGCCATCTGCGTATATTCTCTCCTGAACTAAGTGTAAGAAAAAGAAATTTGAGGTATTAAAGCTTAGACTATGCAGCTTTAACAGGTTGAGTCATTTCTTGTAGTTTACCTGCAGCCTCTAAGACTTGAGCAACTTCTTCGTCTGATGCACCACGTTTTACTTCAACTTTGTCCTGCAGAGGCATAACATGGTTTATGTTGACTCGTCTCCGCTTAATTCCAGTAACTTTTTTTGGACCTGTTACCAAAACAAAGCTCTTGTCCATAACGTCTATTACAACGCATTTTTTGCCGTTCTCTCGGCCAGCCTGTTTAACGCATATCCTGCCAACTTCTATAGCGGGCATCTTTTTTGTCTCCTTAAAAACAGAATACACCCATCCGTAGATATAAGCATGTCATAAATTCAGCCAAGAAAACTTGCATGCTTTTTCAATTATAGAGACAATTCTTGTTAAGAAAAATTGCCAGCTGAGTCTAAACCCCACAGCAAACATCTTTTTTCCTTAAGCACTTTCAAACCTTTCGTTGATGCTATCGCAGAACGCTCGTAGTTACTTACAGGTTTCTAATGTCACTGTTGAGCATGTTCCTCAACTGACAACTATTACAGTACTCAACATTGAATATAATGTTATGTTGGCACATTAGCCTACCCACAAATGTCAGCAAGAAACATGGATAAGTAAAATGAATGCAAAAAACTTAAACAATACAGTGTTATCAGTTACGGTGCTGGTGCCGGGGTATCCGAGCCAGGTCTAAATAGGCGGCCAGATAATTTGATTGCCTAAGATATGGAGGAGGACTTAAGATCCTCTGGCGCAGGCCTTCGTGGGTTCAAGTCCCACCCCCGGCACCACTGTTTTCTAAACTCTTTTGTTTATTTTTTTACTCTTCGCGGCCAGAAGAATGCACTGGCAAAAAGTACAATGAATGAAATAAAGATCAGCATAAATAATGTGTCATATGCTTGTCCTACTGTGGTTTTCCAAAGGAAACACTGGAAGTAATCGTTTGCGTAAGCGCCAGGGCCAGGCCAACTCCACCCTTGACTATGAGGTCCAGCTTGCCACCAAACTGGTCCACTTACTATGAGGTCAAGCTGCCATAAGCTGAAGAAAAGTAAACCCATAGCAACCATTACGCCTGCAAGATTAAAGATAGCATTTGTTTTTACAAGGTATGTCCTGAAGTTTCGCAGTCGCTCTGGAAATGTTTCTTTTTTCTTAGGAACGCACTTTTTCCCGCCTCTTTTAGGTTTGAGCGTTAGTTTGTTATTCAAGTAACCCATTGCGGACATTCGTGCAGTCTCAAACATACCATAAACGAAAACTCCTGTTCCTGCTAGGAGCATTGCGAAGCCAGCATAATTCATAAAGGTACTTTTTGCATAGCCGCTGGCTATTAGAGAGCCATTAATCACTAGCATTGCGCCAATGCCTATTGCCCATATGCTGCCCAAAATAACGTTTGGTCTGTACTCGCCTTCGCATTCTTCATCTAGATCCAAACGGCTTTTTAGTGCGGATACAACGGTTCCTGATATGCCTATGCTTAAAACTACTATCCCTGACAATAGCATTCCAAAACCCACATAATTGATAATTGACTGTTTTGCATAAGCACCTGCTAATATAGATCCAATGACAAAAAGAACAATTCCAATCCCCATTGATAAAATGCTTAAGAACAGAATTCTCGGTTTCTCAACTCTAAGGCTTGATTTCCTTTTGTTTTGGGTTAGCTGAATTTTCAGCGTTCCTAAAGCAGTTCCGAATGCACCCAATACAAAAACACAAATTCCCGCTAATAGCATTGCGAAGCCTGATGTGTTTGTTACCGTATTTTTCGCATAAGTGCTGCCTAGTATTGAACCGATAATAGTCAAGATTACGCCAATACCAATTCCCCATATACTTGGACACAACATTTTCGGCACAGCAATTTTGCCGCTTGCAGGTGTTTTTTGGGTCAAGCGGTTTCTTACGGTTGATGTGGCTGTTGCACAAATGCCTAAAATTGAAGTAGCTATTCCTACCATGATCATGCCAAAGCCAGTATAATTCGTTAACGTGGCTTTAGAGTAAGAACTAGCTATTACTGAGCCTATGATGGCTATAACTAAACCAACTAAAATGATTGTTGTCTTGCTGCCGTGGGGTTCTTGAGGTTTCTTGAGGTTTGTTGAGCGTTTTGACCTATGATTCTGTGTCTGCTTTTGCTTTTCTGTCGGCTCAAGTTTTTCTGCTGCACTCATTCAGTTACCATCTATATTCTCTGTTCTTGCCAACCAATTGAACACGTTATACTGTGCATGTTGCCTATAACATTTGGGTCTATATTTTATTGACATTTTCTAGTTTTTTGTTGTTAACAGAATAATCTATAGCCTTGTGATGATGCCTTGTGATGATTAGTTGACGAGAGTAATGGATAACGATTCATACGAAAGATGAGATTTGTGACGAATAATTCCGCACCCAGCAAACCATAAACTCTGACCAAAAAGAGTGATCTAAACGAGCTTCAAAAAATTGTTTGCCCGCACCTTAGAAAATTATTGATCGGTCGCGATGATTTGCGATGATTCCCGGTGCCACCTGCAATTGAAGTAAACCCTAAAACAAAAAAGCAACCTTTCTTAGCCTTTTTTAAAACAGGGAAATTACACCTCTTTTTTTCTCTTAAGGTCTTGACGCATCCGAGGCGGCTCTGCTGTGGTTTTTTCTGAAATCAAATGCCGAACCCAATTCTTTGATATTAACAATAATTAATGACACTAAGGTGAAGAGGGGTATGAGTGAGTAGTAGTAAAGAGGGGTAGTTACTGCGGAGGCTAGTACCATGTTCAAGAAATTGGATGCCATGCCTGGATAAAGAAGCATTGCATTTGATAATGCTAATGAGCCAAGTAGGCTTATCGTTGCGGCTTTGAGGTTTTTGCGGTTATACATAATGAATAGTGGCAGAGCTAACAATCCAAATCTTGGGTCAAAAAACCCAAATGCCAAAGCAATTCCGGACAGGTATGATTTGCCTCGGCTGCCAAAGTAAAAGCTAATTAAAAGCAGAAAAGTGGCGAATACTTTGGCTTGTCCTTCACCCCACTGCCAATAATAGCTTGTTGAAATAGCCCCTTGCGGTGTTGGAAATGGCAACAATAATGTGATTACCATTACTGCCAAGGTTATCACAAGAGGCTTGTTACTTAAGAGCTTGTAGAGAAGATACGCCATTAAGGGGAGAAGAGCGAATTGAGCTATGTCAAAGGCAAGTAGCGCCTGCTGATAGTTCAATGAGAGGAAAGGAGTGATAATTAACAAAAAAGATGGCAGATACTTGTACTCTTCAGGGTGAGGAAGAATAATTGGTTCTCCATCGTTTAAAGCTCCAAAATTATATATGTGCGCAGGGTTATTCCAGAGTCTCCAAGCGCCCATGTAGTAGGCTGAGAAATCCTTTGCCAGATTTGTGCCTGAAGAGTTTATGCCTGGATTTACAGTGTAAGTCTCAGGGTAAGCAACAACGAAAGTGTAGAAGTTCAAAAGAATAATTATCGCGACCGCTATGGTGAGAACCATCTTAGTTAAGCGGGATCGGCAAACCATCTTTTACCCTGCTGGTTTTGCATTTTGGAATCTAATTATTTATGAGACATTTATATTTGATTGCCATGTTTTCGACTGTTTCGTAAGATTTAAATAAAAAACATGAACATTGAAGGTTGTATTACACATGTAATACTAATGAAAATGCTTTTATCTAATTTCACCCTTCAAACCAGCAATACGTAAAACAATAAGGATCAATTGCGAAATGATGCCCACACAAAGTAAAGCCAAACGAGTTGCAATAACCGCAATGGTAGCCGCAATTTATGCTATATTATTTTTGGGATCAGCACCAGGCATGTTACCGGGATTTACCCTCCTTTACCTCCCAGTTATTCTGTTAGGTGTCTTTCCTCTATGGTTTGGCTGGAGCGGACTCGCAGGATGCATGATAGGCGCTTTTATTGGAGGCGTGTATGTTGAGGGTGTGCCTCCTTATGCTGCATGGGTAGAATCAATCACAGCACTAATTATCTTTGGCTTAAATTGGCTTCTTATTCCAAGATCCGCGGTAGACGTAAAGTCAAAGAGAAATCTTTTGTTGCTCACTGTTCTCTATGCTGTCACTCTGTTTATAGGAACTGCTTACATACTGTGGCAATACACTTATTTGTTTAACATCGGGTTAATGACATTTCCAGTTATAGGTGGATTTTCTTTCGGAGTAGTTCTTGCTGCCACTTTTGGCCTCAATTTTACTATCCAACTTGCCGTATGCCCTGCTTTGCTAAGAACTGTTACGCCTAGATTAAAAAATTGGGGTGTATACTCTGGCACTTTCTCGGAATGGAGAAGCATAAGAGCAAAATCCAAAGCAAGAAAGTAATAACCTCCCTTTAATCTCCTCTTCTTTAATAGAAATTTAATTCATTAAGTTGAAATTCCATTTAAGAATAATAAAATGGTTTGCGTCAAATTAATAGACAATACTTTTAAGTTATCTGCTCCTTAAAACCAGTTTGAGTGCCCGTAATGAAAGTAAGAATAATAAAACTAACTCCAGAGCGCCTTATCGAATTATTGCAAGGAAAAGCTATTTCCTTCGTTTCCAACCTTCCAAGTGACGCTGAACTTTTAGATTTAAAATTTGATTTATTTTCAAAACAAGTGCTTGCGGTAGTTAGAAGCAACAGTTTTGATGATATTGCCGAATCATACCCCTTTCCAGAGTACAACCTAACAGGAAATATAGACTCTAAAATTGCACCTAAGCCAAATGTTACAGTCAAAGCGGAACCCAAGCCCGAAGTTAAAATCGCAGTTGCAAGTACGGTTCAACAAAATAAAACAGCAATCAACATGGAAAATGAGTTTAGTCCAGATCAGCGCAAAGTTCTCAGTTTCACAGTTAAGGGCGACTACGTAATAGTAAAGCCTATTCAGTTTTTGAAGGCTGAATGGGATGACATCAATGAGATTGTCCGAAGTTTAGGCGGCAAATGGGTAAAAGGTGACATAATCAGCTATTGGGAAATCCCTCTTCAATAGTTGGAGTTGATTTGGGGAAAATTCTTTAAAGAAGATAACGCTTAAACACCATAAGGGATGTATCAGGATGGAAAAAACCGATAAACCTCTAACTCGAGATGCACTAGTTTCGATGCAAGTCATAGATTCAAAAGGGCGATCTTTGGGGAAAGTGAAAGACGTAGTCTTTGAAGTAGGGAAATTAGGCATTTCATTGTCAGTTGAAAACGAGGATGGGGAAATCCAAACAGTTCAATGGAACGATATTCAGGCAGCTTCAGATTTTATAATCATGAAACCTCAGGGTCAAAGCGTCACTGAAGAGCCAGCACAACAGAGAGTTTCCAAGGAAAAAACTGTGCCCATTTGTCCTTCATGCGGTAAACCTCTTACATGGATTCCGCAGTACAAAAGATGGTATTGCTACAACGACAAAAAATACGTTTAACTTACCATCAAACGTTTATTTTTTTGATTTATCCTGTTTCATTTGTCATGGATTTTTCTAATTTAGTGATTGTCCCATTTTTTCCAAGACGCAGCTGTTTCTCCCCTTTGAAACTGGCGACATGCGCATTCCTAACTTCAATATGATCACCCATTGAAACGGCATTTACCTGTTGATCCCAGAGGCAAAGCATGACTTTTCCAGTTTCATCACCTATCCAAGCATTAGAAACAAGAGCATTATCTCTAAATTGCGTATGGACTTTAGACGGCTCAGACGTCTCCAACACTTCTGCAATTACATTTATCTTTTTCATTCCAACGTTTAAATTCTCTATTTTAATGTGCGATGGTGTTGGGGTTTGCTTTGCTATTTCTTTGCGGACTCTACTGGTGTCCATTGAATTATCGAATGAAACATTTGTTTTTGACAATGTTTCCTCGGGAACTCGGAATTGTGATACAACGTTGTTCTCTTTCTTAATCAAAAAAATGGCTTGTTCGTTTACGCTTCCTCTATATTCGACGGTTAAATCTTCGCATATCGATTTGCCATGTTCTTTAGCTTGAATTAAGGAGTTAAAGAGTTCAGTCGGGTAAATGTTATGCTGCGCTGAGATAAAGGCAAGCTGGTCTTCAAGCGTCGGCTTTTTTGGTTTCACAGTGTTTATGCTCCTCCAATAGCGAATTATCTTGAAAAAGGAAACGTTAGGTATCAAAATTTACTTTTTCTCGATTAATTCTGACATTTAAATATTACAATAATAAGTATATAGGTTTAGCTGCAAAAAGACAATTTATTTCTTGTGAAAGAACCAAAAATTTGACGAATCAAGAATTACTTCCAAAAAGGAAAAAAACTAGGCTTCACAATAAACTATTAGAAAAATTTTAAATCTGCTTTTTGGAGCACTTTTATGGAAGAACTAAAAGAACTAACAAAAGTAAAACTTAAAAATTTGGACAAAATTTTCTACCCAAAAATTAGTGTTAACAAAGCACAAGTTATTGAGTATTATATCAAGATGGCTCCTAAAATACTCCCTGTAATAGCAAACAGGCCATTAGTTTTAACTAGATACCCTGAAGGTGTAGCTGGGGGGGCAGTCAGCTTTTTTGAAAAAAATGCTCCAGAAGGAAAGCCTGATTGGGTTAAGACAAAAACCATTTACTCGCCAACGTCCAAACGAGATGTCCACTATATCGTTTGCAATGATCTGGATACTCTAATCTGGCTTGCAAACATAGCAGCCATAGAAATTCACATGCCCTTCTCCCAAATTGATTCTTTAGAAAAGCCGGACCTACTATTTTTTGATGTTGACCCTGAACCTCCAGCCACATTGAGTGACGCTGCAGAAGTCTCATTGTTGCTAAAGGAAAAACTTCTCGATTTAGGGCTAACACCATTCATTAAAACTTCAGGCAAAAAAGGGTTTCATGTGGTAATTCCAATTATTCCAGACCACTCGTTTGAAGAAATAAGAGATTTTGTACATAAAATAGGCATTGACTTAGCAAAAGAAAGCAACATTGTCGTTTCCGAATTCAGAGACACAAAGAAACCAGGCAAAGTTTTCGCTGATTACCTCCAGAATTCACCTTTACGAACAATGGTTGTTCCTTATAGTTTACGGCCAACGCCTCAAGCAACTGTTTCAACACCTTTGGACTGGGGTGAAGTAAAGAAAGGAATAAACCCTTCCGACTTCACTATTTTTAATGTAGCAGATCGGAAAAGTGATCCGTGGAAAAGTATTTTTGAAAAAAAATGTAAACTGGAGATTCAATTATGGAACAAGAAGATGTAGAAGAAACTTCGGAACTGGATAATAATAAAGTCAGCGCTCCCGCCCCTAGACGGTCTATTTGGTCAGGAAGCGTAACAATCGGGTTAGTTAATGTTCCTGTCAAGCTGTATTCAATGATTTATGACCGAGGCGTAAGATTTCATTTTTTACACAGCATAGACGGCCAACCTCTTAAGTACGTCAAGATGTGCACAAAAGATGACAAAATCGTACCTTGGAATGAAGTAGTTCGAGGCTATGAAGTTTCAAAAAATGAATTTGTAACTATAGAAAAAAAAGATTTGGATGCTGCAAAACCTGAATCAGACAATAGAATTAGGATCAGAAAATTCGTTGATTATTTCTCAGTTGACCCCATATACTTTGACAAAACCTACGCTCTGATGCCTGACAAAAACAAAGAAGCTTACGGCTTGCTTTTAACGGCGCTTGAGAAAAAAAATAAAGCAGGCGCTGGACGCATAACCCTTCGAACAAAAGAATACCCCGCGCTACTTCACACATACAAAGGCGCATTGGTTTTAACAACACTTCGTTATGGCTATGATGTTGTTGATCCACGGGATTTTGAGGAAGTTCACAAGCTCAAAGAGCCAGAAAAATCCGAATTAGACCTAGCCGTAAAAATAGTTACTGACCTTTCAGGAGACTTTGATATTTCAGAATTTGAAGACACATACATGAAAAGAGTTGAAGAACTTATAGCTCAAAAAGTGAAAGGCGAAAAAATTCACATTGAAAAGCCTCCAGAAGTAGAAGCTAAAGGTCTCATGGTTGCCCTACGCGAAACTCTCAAGCAGTTGGAACAGAAATGAGTCATCATATCTACAAGCCTATGCTTGCAAAAGTTGCCCCCGATGCTTTTACAGATAAAGATTGGATATTTGAAATTAAATGGGACGGTTTCCGAGCCATCTCTTATGTTGACCAAGGGTTTAGCGTAAAAAGCCGCAATGGAAAGGAATTAAAACATAACTTTCCTGAACTTTCAGAACTAAAAAAGTTAGCTGGGAACATAGTTGTGGATGGCGAAATTGTTGTTATGCGCGACGGCAAGCCTGATTTCCAAACTTTACTGGAACGTGGTCAAGTAGTTTCTACTGGAGAAATCCAAAAGCAAACCCAACTGGCGCCCGCAACATATATTGTGTTTGATATTTTAGAAAAAGATGGAAAATCGTTGACTAAGTTGCCGTTGCTTGAGCGGAAAGAAATTTTGAAAGATTCTTTGAAAGAGAGTTCACACGTACTTCTTTCTGATTTTATTGAGGAGAAAGGTGAAGCTTATTATCAACTTGTGCTGGAGAAGGGCTTGGAAGGTGTGATGGCGAAGAAAAAGGATAGTCTATATGAGGAAGGTTTACGAACTGGAAGTTGGTTGAAAATTAAGAAATTAAAAACTTGTGACTGCGTAATTTTTGGGTACACGTTGGGAACACAATCGAGAGGAAAAACTTTTGGTGCATTACTTTTAGGTCTATACGATAAGGATAGCAAACCAGTTTATGTGGGTAAGGTTGGAACTGGATTCACTGGAAAAATGTTGGGATTTCTAATGTATAAGTTTGACAAATTAAAAGCAGATGTCGCACCTTTTATGCCAGAAGCCGGCGATAAGGTAACTTGGCTAGTTCCAAGGCTGGTTTGTGAAGTTGCTTATCAAGTTGTGACAAAGCATTTGAGGTTAAGAATGCCTCGTTTTAAAGGTTTACGAGATGATAAGTCGCCACAAGAATGCACAGTTGACCAAATAGTAGAAAACAAAAAAATGGATAAATCCGTAGGCGACAACCTCTCAGAGTATGAGTCAAAACGTAATTTTCAGCAGACTCCTGAGCCAGCTGGCGGAGAGAAAAAAGGCGAAAATCTAATTTTTGTTGTGCAAGAACATCATGCTCGACGACTTCATTACGACTTAAGGTTGGAAAAAGACGGTGTTTTGAAAAGTTGGGCCGTTCCAAAAGGAATCCCTGAAACGTCTGCGCAGCGATATCTGGCAGTGGAGACAGAAGATCATCCGTATGAGTACGCTAGTTTTGAAGGTTCAATTCCGCAAGGACAATATGGCGCTGGGACAGTAAAAATCTGGGATAAAGGACATTACGAAACCAAGTTTTGGGACGAAAACAAAATTGAAGTTACGCTTAACGGCCAGAAGCTTAAAGGACGATATATTTTGGTATGGCTAAAAAGAGCTAAAGGCAAAGGGAAAAATTGGCTACTGTTCAAGGGTAAGGAATAATATGCTTTCTTTTCATTTAGGAACGATAGGTTGGAGCTACACTTTCTGGAAAGGCAATTTTTACCCATACAAGACTGCTTCCAGGGATTTTTTGTCTTATTACGCGACCAAATTTGACACAGTTGAAGTTGACAGCACATTCTATAGAATCCCAACAGAGCAAGCCATAACCAACTGGAAAAATCAAACGCCAAAAAACTTCCTGTTTTCCCTCAAATTCCCCCGCATAATAACTCACATCAAAATGCTTAAAGATTGTGAGCGTGAAACTAACATTTTTCTTGAAAGAACAAAATTGCTTGAAGAAAAACTTGGGGCTTTGCTACTGCAGTTTCCCCCAACTTTTGGAATTAATCACTTAAATGATTTGAACGATTTCTTGCGTAAACTTCCTATACAGAACCGTTATGTGGTTGAGGTCCGAGACGAAGCGTTCAACAAGGAAGAGTTTTATTCAGTTTTAAGAGCTAACAATGTTGCTTTAGCGTGGGTTGACAGCCCCAATATGCCTCAGCTTGAAGAAGTAACTTCTGATTTTTTATATGTTAGATGGGAAGGTGACCGAAGCAAAGTTAAAGGTACTTTGGGCAAAATAGAAGCTGATATCGAAGAGAGCTTGAAGATATGGGCAAACAAACTAAAGCCTTTCCTGAACCATCAAAGACATCTTTTCGGCTACTTCGGCAAATATTACTCAGGGTACCCTCCTTCAGACATATATTCGCTTTTAAAGCTCTTAGCTTAATACTATTTTACAATAAGAAACCTTGGAGCAGAAAAATATGTTTTTTAAACAGATTCAACAGCACGGCGACAACTTTTCCTATGTAATAGCCGATGAAAAAGCAAAAGAAGCTGCAGTAGTAGATTCAAGCTTTAACTCAAGTGCAATAATTGAGCTTCTAAAAAATAATAAATTCAATTTGAAATACGTAATAAACACCCATGGACATTCAGACCATACCGCTGGTAACGATGAATTAACTTCTGCTTTTGGCGCGAAAATAGTTGCGTATAACGTGTCAAAGGTTAACTTTGATATTGCAGTGTCGGACGGAGACGTATTGACTGTTGGCAAAATCTCGTTAAAAGTTATTTACACTCCTGGCCATACAATAGACAGTATTTGCTTGCTGGTCGACAACAAGAAACTGTTAACTGGTGACACTTTATTTGTTGGCGAATGTGGAAGAACAGACTTTTCAGGGGGCAACACCAAAAGCATGTATGACAGCTTGTTTAATAAATTGTCAAAAATAAATGATGATGTGGAAGTTTACCCAGGCCACGATTATGGCGTCAAGCCTTCTTCAACTATAGGTGAAGAAAAAAAATCAAATTATACATTGCAGCCCAGAAGCATCGAAGGTTTTATTGACTTTATGAATTCTCCTTAGGTCATTTGTTTATGCTTCCAGTTGATAAGTTTCATGATTTCTTTTTCATGCCAATAACGCTCTAATTTGGTTGAATTTCATTTCCGTATTCACAAAATGAATCTGGTTTATTCAGATACTTTTTTATGGAGTCGTTCTAACCTATAGCTTAATAACTATCCGTTCAATAGGTGAACAAAACTTAAAAGGTATAAATACGCATAAGTGAGCTGTAGTTGAAATGCTTTCGTCTCTGGTGGCAAAGCCCGTTTTGCTAAATTTAAAGGCTATTCTCCGCTTCTGGGTAAATGCTTTATCAGAGATATTTTATGCAGTCCAATCCATCAAACCGATATTTTTAGTGCTTGGAAAATCAATTGAGGCTAGTAAATGATAATTACAGATGTAATTTCGTTTATTTTGCTTTCAATTCTGCTGTTTTGGACTGTCTACAACGGCTCAATTATTTACGTTGGTGTAAGAAGCAGACGTAAGCTTGCTGTTGCCTATGCTGAAAATACTGAAGTTCCAAAGTTTTCCATTATCGTGCCAACTAAGGATGAAGAACTAGTTATTAGTCGTTGCTTAACAGGCCTTCTTGATTTGGATTATCCTAAAGAAAAAATGGAAATAATTGTCGTTGATGGAAATTCCACGGATGAAACACGCAATATATGTTCAAGATTCGCGCAGAAATATGGAGATATAATTAAGGTGGTTAATGAAGAAGAATCAAAAGGTAAACCTGCGGCTCTAAATCTTGCAATGCATTATGTGACAGGTGAGATCGTTGGAGTTTTTGACGCTGACAGCGTTCCTGAAAAAGATGTTCTAAAGAAGGTAGCATCACGCTTTATCGATAAACAGGTAATGGCCGTTCAAGGAAGAACTACCTCGCTAAACGAAAAAAATAACATATTAACACGCGTTATCTCATCCGAAGAGAAAGCTTGGTTCCAAGCGCTGCTTAGCGGAAGAGAACACTTGCAATTATTCATTCCATTAAATGGAAGTTGCCAATTTATTCGTCGCAACATCTTAGAAGAGATGGATGGGTGGGATGAAAATTCGCTTACAGAAGACGTAGAACTAGCACTACGTCTCGTTGAGAAAAAGCACTTAATAAGATATGCAGCTGAAGTCTGTTCGAGACAAGAAACACCGAACGGTTTGAAGGACTTGGTCAAGCAGCGGGTCCGTTGGTATAGAGGCTACATG
Organism: Candidatus Bathyarchaeota archaeon; assembly: GCA_963833575.1. Classification (GTDB taxonomy): domain Archaea; phylum Thermoproteota; class Bathyarchaeia; order Bathyarchaeales; family Bathycorpusculaceae; genus Bathycorpusculum. The sequence continues at coordinate 53,734 of CAWHXY010000005.1, forward strand.
GAGACGGCACTAAAATATGGGCGACTTCTCGACAGTCTAAACAAAAGAACAGTAGATGCAGAAATTTCCATGGCTGGACCCTTCATGATGGTTGTCTCATTGCTCAGCTACATAAATTGGTTCTTTATCATGTTATTCTTTTCATCAACCAATCCAATAATTGGGTTCACCGGAATAGTGATAGCCTTAACAGCAGTCTCACTATTTTCAATTGGAATTGGATTAACCGCATCTGAGAAACCTATTAAACTTAGAAATCTTTTCTGGATACCATCAATTTACATTTATTGGCTGCTTCAAATGTGCATTGCAGGATGGGCTTTCCTAAAATTAATATTTAGAAGCAAAAGAGTCTGGAGTAAAACAATCAAAAAGGGCTTCGTTACATCAAGTTCAGGACAGACTTTGCCTCTGTAAATTAACGGCACTAAATTATTTATTCTAACAATCCTATTTCATAGTTCAACTCTAAAACAAATAACCGTAGACTTTTGATAATCTTCTTGCCGAAATATCCATCTTTTTACAGGCGCAAGGCATTTTAGGCATGCAACCAAAGTTTAATAATCTAAGTCTATAAATTGCATGAAGCTTTGGAGAATAAAAATTGGTTGATGTTCTTAATCGTAATCCATTAAAGGATTTGATTAGTCAAAATCGGGATATTATTTTACTCGTTCTTGCATTTCTTATACCGCTATTTGTAAGGACGATACCCGAGATTTTAATGGGTCCTTACATCATCGGCTTCGATACCTTGGGCTTTTATGTTCCAAACGCTCTTCTTTGGCTACATGGCGGTTTAAGTTTATGGGGATTTCTTTCAGTCGCGCCTCTATTCTACGCGATCTTTATGTCATTAGTTGCTATTGGCGCATCGCCAGTCTTTGTGCTTAAGATAATTTCGCCATTGTTGCTCGGTTTCTTAGGATTGTCAATTTTTGTATATGCCAAGAAAGGTTTGTGTTGGTCGTCTCCAAAGAGTACATTTGTTGCTCTTTTAGGAACACTTTATTTTGTAGCTTTAAGAGCCTCTTGGGATCAACTTCGAGAAGAAACCGGTTTGGTTTTGTTTTTTGTTGTCCTTACATTATTGGTCATCAATCGGAAAGGTAATTCTTGGAAAAGCTATGTTCTCCTTTCTTTAGCGATGATGGCAGTGGTTTTATCTCATCAGCTTATCTCAGTTCTCATGTTTGGTGTAGTTATTTCTATAGTTGCTTATGGTTTGCATTGTAAGGATTTTGTTAGATCAATTGATCTGATTTTGTGTTCTTTGCCTGCCGAGATTTATTTTATCATAGTTTATTTAAGTGGTGTAGCACAGTCTGGTATTCTTGGTTACTCAACAAACGCATCACCTTTAGCCACTTGGACCGGTTTTGCTTCCTATCAATCCATGTTGATAAGTGAAGGAGGGTTCTTTTTATATTGTTTTTTACCTTTGCTACCATTACTGGTGATTGGACTTTGGAGATTTGGGAATCTTCAGCTTAGGTCATGGTTACTTTTGAGTTTTATTTTGTTGCTTGTTCCACTTGGTTCTGTAAGTCCTTATCGTTGGGTCTTATTGCTTACATTTCCATTTGCCTTCTTTACAACGGACTGTCTTAGCAAGCTTAAGTCAATTAAATGGAAGCGTTTCAAGTTAACCATTCATAAAATTGCAGTATTGTACCTTGTCTTGTCAACGAGTATTCTTAGCTTTGGCTTCATTTTTATGACTTCTGAAAACCCTTTTTTTTACTTTAATCCAAACTATCTTAATAAATTCGAATATCAAATTCCCACATCAATGTTGCAGAATACGATTTCGATAATCGATTGTCATGACACAGTCAAGACATTGGAGTGGTACAGAGATAACACAAATGGCAATGCAATTTTGCTTACGCATACAGTATTTTATGGTTGGGCATTGCTAACACTGAATGAGACTCAGATTAAGAACTACGGATTTGACAATCCAGTTGATGCCATGACAGCAGCCGCTAAAGGAGGCAATGCGGAGCTATATCTTATATGGTGGACAAATGGTCAAGGCTGGTATGCACAGCCGACTTTGCCGCCTTCTTTTCATGAAGTTTTCCAAAGTGGAAGGATTGCAATTTATGACTATAACTCAAGTGCCTGAAGCCTTCAGAATTGCTAATTTTAAGAAGGCGTAATTCATGGGAAAAATTTGATCCATTTCTTTTCATTTTGCTCTAAATCTCAAGGAAGATAATTCCAATTTGTATGAATAATTCATAAATACTTACAAAACTGGCTATACTAAATACAACGGCATGTAATAAGGAAACAAAATAATGTCTAAAGCCAACTACAGTTGTGATGGTTTCAACTTCCTTAATAAAAAACAATTGATAAGATTCAAATCTAAAGCTATGCGTTCTGGCGCGTGGTTCAAAGCTTTGCAAAGTATAGATAGAATACTCTTTGATTTAACGATAAGAGTTGTAGGCGGTATTCGAAGTGCCAAGTTAGCTAAAAGCATACTCTCGCTCATAAGGAAGTTAGGAAAATATTCTGGAAGTAGTTTTTCTAATCGTCTGAGGACTATGGGTTTGCCGCTATCTAAGAAAATAAGTTTAGTTGCGCAAAGCCTAGGTAACCCTTCAGCTAGCAGTTGGATGTTTGACCCTTCCTTTTCAGTTTTCTTGGCTATTTTGAAGTTTAATAGTAATGGAATACGGAAATCTTGAATTCACCCGTCGGCATGAATCGCAAAACGTTAAATTTCATCAGATTATGGCAAATGTTAAATTCTGTGATTTGCTTTTTAGCTATATAATGTTGCCTTTGAAACATGAATAAAATTGGACTTAATACGATTATGTCTGAGATTAAAGTATACGTTAAGGAGAATTGGGGCTCTCCCTTCATATTTGTATTTATGGTACTGTTGATCAGCACTGCTTCTTTCTTATCGGCTGGCTTGTCTTCCTTAGCGGATGCTGTAGCAGTTTATGCCTATTGCTTCTTGGTTGTTGGGGTCTTTCTTCAACTTGCTTGCTTTCTAAAGTATCGAAAGAGAAGCGATGATGAGGTAGTTTTTTGATGGAACGAGTTGAATTGTCTTTTGTAATTCCTGCGTACAATGAGGAAAACTTTATTGAGGATACGCTTGAAACGATCGATTCAGTTATAAAAGATAAGAAAGTGCCATATGAAATTGTGGTAGTAGATGATGGCAGCAGAGATGATACTTTAGCAAAAGCAAAGAAATACGCTGGGCTAAATGGTCATGTCAAAGTAGTAAGTTACAGGAAGAATGTGGGAAAAGGTCATGCAATAAAGACTGGTTTCATGCTAACTAAGGGTAACGTGGTGATTTTCACTGACGGAGATATGGAAATCGACTTGAGAACTATTTCTAAATATCTTGAGGCTCTGAGACACGGTGATATTGTAATTGCTTCTAAACAACATGTGGATTCAAGAGTGGACGTACCTATATCTCGAAAGATTTTGAGCGAAAGCTTCAACGGTTTAGTTCGCTTTCTTACTGGTGTTCCTCTCAAAGATACCCAATCTGGGCTTAAAGCGATGAGGAAGAGCGCTTTTATCAACGTTTTCCCACGATTGGCAGTTAAACGTTATGCTTTTGATGTTGAGCTGCTGGCTGTCGCAAACCTTTATGGTTTGAAAGTTGTGGAGATGCCGGTAAGCATTAAATTAGATGCTTCGTTTAAGCCAAGAGAGATGTGGCACATGTTTGTTGATTTGCTTGGGATAGCGTACAGGCTTAGAGTTATTCATTGGTATCAGCGTCCGCTTCCCGAGAAAAACAGTTTTCAAAGTATGGTTTCGCTTATTCTTCGTGAAAATTGATGTCTTCAGAGAGACTTGTTTCAATTATCATACCCTGTAAAGATGTGGATAGTTACACTATTGAGTGTATCAAATATTGTAAACTCTTGGACTATTCAAATTTTGAGATAATATTGTTACCTGATCATTCCGCCAAATCTATTGAGGGAGTTAGAATAATAAGCACTGGACCAGAGTCGCCAGGCGTCAAACGTAATGTAGGCGTCAAGAACTCAAATGGCCAATTTTGTGCTTTTATTGATAACGACGCTTTTCCTCGAAGTGACTGGTTGACTAATGCAATGAAATATTTTGAGAATCAAGAAGTTGGCGGCGTAGGAGGACCTGGATTAACACCTGAAACGGACAACTTTATGCAGAAAGCTGGCGGATACGTCTTATCCTCGTTTATGGTCGGTAACTTAACTAGTAGATATAGAACCGAGAGTTGTTTTGAGTCTGATGATATTCACTCATGTAATTTCATCGCTGAAAAATCAACAATTGAAGAGGCAGGTGGTTGGAACGAAAAATACTGGCCTGGCGAGGACACTCTAATGTGTTTGGCAATTATGAAGCTTCACAAAAAACTCATTGAATCATCGGAAGTAATTGTTTATCATCATCGACGATCACTTTTTAAGCCACACCTGAAGCAAGTTTCAAGATTTGGGGAACATAGAGGGTTCTTTACCAAAAAGTTTCCAGAAAACTCTGCTAAACTGACATACTTCGTTCCAACCCTTCTTCTTTTTTCACTCATTATTGGGATTACATTATCTGTGGTCTTTTCTTTCTTTATTTACATCTTACTTCTTGGAGTAGCACTATACCTTGTCTTAAGCTTAATTGCAGCCGCGTTGCAAGTTAGAAATATGAAAATGCTTCTCTCGGTATGGTTCGGCATAATAGTAACACATATCATCTACGGCTCTTTCTTCCTATCCGGTTTGATTAAGCGTGATCTGAAAAGATGAAAATCAGTATCTCTTACCCGCCGATACATTCAGAAAAAGGAATTCCGCTCTTGTCCCAGAACCGCCAGTTCCAATACTTTCAATCGCCAACTTACATATATCCAGTTGTTCCTGCCTTTGCAGCAACCTTGTTGAAGAATGCTGGTTACGATGTGGTTTGGGACGATGGCATTGCACAAGAGAAAACTTACAAACAGTGGCTAATCGATGTCGAACAAACCAATCCTGATATTATCATGATTGAGACTAAAACTCCAGTTGTTAAGAAGCACTGGTCCATAATTCGCGAACTAAAAGAGATTCTTCCTAAATCAAGGGTTGTTTTGGTTGGGGATCATGTCACTGCTTTGCCATTGGAGTCTATGGAACAGAGTATTGTTGACTTTATTCTGACTGGTGGAGACTACGATTTTCTAATACTAAATCTAGTTGATTTCCTAAATGGCAAATCCAAACAGTTAGAACCTGGGATTTGGTATAGAGAAATCAATACAATAAAAAGCACTGGGCAATTCAAGTTAAATCACAGTTTGGACGATTTACCACACATTAATCGTGACTTAACTCAGTGGCAGCTTTACAACGAGCGAAACGGCAACTTCAAGGTTATCCCAGGCACTTACACAATGGCAGGTCGCGACTGTTGGTGGCGAAAAGACGGGGGTTGCACCTTTTGTTCTTGGCCTACTTTATATCCTACTTTCAGAGTGATGAAGCCTGAGCGTTTGGCAGATGAAATTGGGTTATTAATTGGGCATTATGGAGTAAAATCGGTTTTTGATGACACTGGCTGTTTTCCTGCAGGAGAATGGCTCAGACACTTCGCCAACCTAATGATAGACCGTGGATATAACAGAAAAGTCCAGTTCAGTTGCAACATGCGATTTGGAGCCCTCTCACGCGAGGATTATCGTTTAATTAAGCGAGCAGGTTTCAGAATGCTTCTTTTCGGCGTGGAATCTGGAAGCCAAGCTACTCTTGATCGCCTTAACAAAGGAACAAAAATAAATGATATCATTAATGATTGTAGAATACCTCGAGAAGAAGGATTAGAACCGCACATTACAATTATGGTGGGTTATCCGTGGGAAACGCGCCAAGATGCGCTAAGAACTTTGAATGTTGCCAAAACCATGATGCTTAAAGGCTGGGCTGTTACCTTGCAATCTACCGTTGTTATTCCTTATCCGGGGAGTAAATTATATGCTGAAGCGTTAAAGAATGGTTGGTTCCGAGTTGACCCTAAAGATTATGAGCGTTTTGATATGAAAGAGCCAGTTATGACTACACCCGACATGACGCCTGAAGAAGTAATGAAGCTATGTGACGAAATTTACAAGGTGTTTTTGACACCGCAATATATGCTTAAACAGCTTGTTCGAATACGATCGTTAAGAGATTTTAGATACTCAGTTAAGGGTGCGGCAAAAGTTTTGGGACACGTGAAGGATTTTGGAAAAAACAAGTAGTTCTCTGAAAAATTACGTTAACCCTTTGGATAATAAGCCACTAGTTTCAGTGTTAATTCCGACTTATGACTCAGGCAGTACAATTAAGAAATGTATTGAATCAGTTAAAGCTCAAACTTACAAGAATATTGAGATAATAGTTATTGACAATCACAGTTCAGACGGTACAAAGCGGATAGCTGAAGGTCTCGGAGTTATAACTTTAACGAAAGGACCTGAAAGATCAGCCCAAATGAATCAAGGTGTTTTCACTGCAAATGGGAAATTCATACTTCGTGTAGACTCAGACATGATTTTGGACCCAAACCTCATAGAAAAATGTCTCAAACTATGTGATGAAGGAGCTCAAGCAGTCGTAGTTCCAGTTCTTCCGCATCAAAATGGCCCACATAATTTTTGGATATCCTGTAGAACATTGGAACAAAAAATGTTGTTAGATGATATGGTTAACGTTGCTCCACGATTTATTAATCGAGATGTTTTCTTGGAAGTAGGTGGCTACGATGAAACTATTGTTGCTTGGGAAGATTACGATCTTCATAATAGATTGATCAAATCAGGGTGTCGAGTGTCTTCGCTTCAGGATTCTGCACTATGGCATCTTGGTGAGGCATCTTCTCTAAGTGAAATGGTGGTCAGAATGGTAAGGTATGGAAAGACGGGGTCGCTGGGATTATTCACTAAGAAACATGGTTTGGGCGGATTAAAACAAATATCAATAATTCGACCTTCATATTTTCGGCACCGCAATTACTTTGTGACGGACCCCCTGCATTTTGTTGGAATTTTCGTCATGAAAATTGTTCAAACGTTTTCTGTAGCACTAGGTGCTTTTGTAAGGCACTTTCCATGATTTGTAGAGTTTGGAAAATATCGCTGAGATTTTTTTCGGGGGAAGCCTATTTTTATATCCTCTTGAGGCAATAACTTATTAATTGATGGAACGGAAGTAGGATAGAAAATAGGACTGGTGCGACGTGCAACAAGCCAAGAAAGAATGGCCAACTGTCTCCGTAGTAACTGTCAGTTTAAATGGCAAAAAATGGCTGAAGGATTTGTTCCTCTCCATTTTGGCTAGTGACTACCCTCAGAATAAATTAGAGATGATTTTTGTGGATAATGGCTCCATTGATGGAAGTGTTGAATTCGTCAAAGACATCTTTGCGAATGACACGCGCTTGAAGATAATTCAAAACACTGAGAATTTGGGGTGGTCGCCAGCTAACAATCAGGGTATGAGAATTTCAAATGGCGAAATAATTGTGTGTGTAAGCAATGACATGATTGTCGATACGAATTGGATCAAAGAAATTGTAAAGGTCATGGAACTAAACGAAAACATTGGGATAGTTCAGTGCAACTCTATTTCCATGTGGGATCGAATAACTCCCGACTCTGGAATGAATTATCTTGACAGATTTGGCTACTCTTATAGTTATACTTCATCTAAAATGAATTATGAAGTGTTCTTTGCAGAAGGAATGGCTTTTGCTATTAAAAAAGAAGTTATTAAAAAAGTAGGTATGTTTGACGAATACTTCTTCATGGAATATGATGACATGGACCTTTCTTGGCGCGCCCGTTTGGGTGGTTATAAAGTGTTTTTTGTTCCAGCCGCTATAGTTTATCATGCAAGAGGCGGCACCGTCGGAGCTACTTATTTTCAAAGAATCAACAATGTTAAGTGGTATACTAGGAATCACCTTGTTACCCTGATAAAAAATTATGAAATAAAAACTCTGCTTAGATTATCTCCAATAATCTTAACGGTGGAGCTAATAAAAATCGTTTATTTGGCCATTTTTAAAAAGAATTTGAAAATATCGTATGCAGCATTAAAGGGTATTTTACAGCTTGCAGCGGATCGAAGGATTATTTTGCAAAAAAGATTTGAAACGCAGAGTTTTAGAGCGGTTTCTGATAAGGAAATCCTTCAGATTATGCACCCCTTCAACCCTTGGCTTCTACGCTTATTTCTTACAAAACAATCTAGATCTGAGAGACTTGTATTAAGTAATAAACCCCCAATAAATTGGAGATCTGAATAGATGAAAAAAATTAAGATAGGTGTTATTCCCGCTGCAGGATATGGTCGTCGTTTGAGTAGTCTTCCTCTAACACGTGTGCTTCCAAAATGCTTGCTTCCCATACTGAATAAGCCAATCTTGGGGTATGTGATAGAAAACATGAGACAGATGGGTGTTGAGGACGTATACATGATAGTTGGATTTAAGAAAGAATTGATTCAAGAGTACTTTGAAGATGGTTCAGATTTTGGAATTAATATTAAGTATATTCTGCAACCTAATCCGCTTGGAATAGCTCACGCCATTGGGTTGACGAGAGAGTACATACATGAACCTTTTGTTGTTACCTTAGGTGATGATCTTACAATATCAAAATCTTTCGAGAATATAGTTGAAATGTTCTGGACTAAAAGAGCTATTGCAGTTGAATGCGTGGTTCGCGAAGCAGACATTGAAAAACTTAGACAAGCTTGTTGCATTCAACTAGATAATGATGGAAAAATTCAAAATGCCGAAGAGAAGCCATGCAACCCCACCTCAAATGTTCGTGGATGTGGCATTTACATTTTTAATCCGAAAGTTTACGATTACATCGGAAATACACCTACCTCTATTCCACGTAACGAAAAAGAAATTACAAATACAATCAAGTTAATAGCAGACGACAATTCAGCTTATGGTGCATTCATAAACGGGGTCAATATTAATGTTAACACAAGCACAGACCTTCTTGAAGCAACAAGACTTCTTCTTGAAAATCCTAAGACAAGTTAGGTTGGAATTAATGGCTTCTTCTTTGGGTTTATACAAATTAGTTAACTGGCGCTTGATTAGAATCCTTAAAAAACTCTTGTTAGTTGGTACGTTAAGTTATTTACTTTTTGTTATAACTAGAAATAGTTCAGTCAAAGGTGTGCCTTGATCTTGAAAGAGTCAGATTTATCTATGTATGTATTGGGTGGTTCGCCGACTAGAGCTGATAGCCTAGATGGTGGTTCTCGAATATTCATAGAATGTGCAAGACGATGGTTGGACAAAGGGGTAGACATATTTTTTTTTACATCAGAAGAAGGTTATGAACTGCTTCATAAGTACGGTTTAAACTCAATAAGGTATATAGTTGCCTATTCCTCAAAGTACCAACGGTTTGGTCTCTACGGACTATATGTAATTAGAATGATTAAGCAGTGTTTGAATGTTATCAGAATTAAGCCCGAATGTGAAGTTAATGTAATCTATTCAGGATCCGATTTTTGGCCTGATGCTGTTCCCGCATTTTTTCTAAAAATGCGATTCAAACAGGCAAAATGGGTTGCAGGCTTCTATCTTTTCGCACCTAATCCTTTCACAAGTGAAACACCTTACAAGGGAAAGGCAGTTCTGAAAGGGCTTGTTTACTATCTGTCTCAATTGCCTATTTATTATTTAGTTAGGAAATATGCTGACTCAGTTTGGGTTACAAGCGAACCTGATCGGTGGAAATTCATCGGCGTAAGGCTTTCTAAGAGTAAGGTTGTTGCTGTTCGGGGTGGAGTTGATATCAAGACTCCTTTAACGATACCTGAACCACAGAATAAGAAATTTGAGGCAGTTTTCATTGGAAGATTTCATCCTCAAAAAGGTGTTTTGGAACTTGTAGATATTTGGAAAATAGTTTGTTCTAAGAACAATGGTGCGAAGTTGGCCATGATTGGTGTAGGTGAACTTGAAAGCGCTGTCATTAACAAGATAAAAATTTGTGGTTTGGAACAGAATATAGTTCTGTTCGGCTTTAAGGATGGTATTGAAAAGCTCAAGATTTTCAAGAATAGCCGAGTTGTTGTACATCCCGCTATTTATGATAGTGGTGGAATGGCTGCATGTGAGGCAATGGCTTGCGGTTTACCCGGTGTGAGTTTTGATCTTGCTGCATTAAAAACTTATTATCCAAAAGGGATGATTAAAATACCCTGCTATGACTTAGCGGCGTTTGCAGCGAATATATTAAAATTGTTAACCGATGAAAAACTTTACAAAAGCACTGCTAAAGATGCGTTGGAGTGGGCAAAAGAGTGGGATTGGGATAAGAAGGCAGAAGATCTGCTGATCTCATTGGAAGGAATAGGAGATAATATTAATGATAGTGTGCAAGTTTGACCAAGCACGTGACAAACTCATCAATAATTTCTTCAATAATCATTTAAAAGGAAAAAGAATTTTGGAGCTAGGGTGTGGAAGCGGAGATAGAACAAAGTTATTCTATGATCAGAGTGAAGTAATTGGTATTGACATAAAGAATAAAATAGATTACTTGGGACAACAGAAATTCGAGTTTCTTATGGCTGATGCTACAAAACTGCCATTTAAAGATGAAAGCTTTGATGCCGTTACATCTTTTGATGTAGTTGAGCATATATGGAATGATAAAGATTTTGTTTCTGAAGCTTATCGCGTGTGCAAAAGTGGCGGTTATGTGATTCTTGGTACACCTAATCGCGTAAGGTTATCTAACAGGTTAATGCCTCTTTTAGGCAAGAAGATAACTTATCCATACTATTTAGGTCCCGATACAATCCATGTAAGAGAATACACCAAATCACAATTTACATCTCTGTGCAAGGGTACCAGCTTAATTGGTGACTGTATTTCCGTCTGGATTGGGCTAGTAGGTCGATTCGATAGAGGTCTTCCAATATTTCCACGCTTTGTTTCTTCTTTGGCACAATATCTGCTTTTTATAGGCTATAAACCCTAATGGATCAGTGCTATACAGTATCTAACAGAATAAATCAATTGGAAAAAGAAATGCATTATAATTAAGAGGGATTGCTTAAGCCGCTATGGACTAAGTCCAAGGAAAGCAAATATTTCTTAATAAACGATAGAATCGCTAATTTTTTTTGGCAATACCCATCAAGAATATTGCATATCTCTCAGTTATGTTAATCTGCAGTTTTGCTTTTTGGTAAAGTGAAATAAAAAATCGTTTCGAAAAAGAATTAACGACGACAGTTGAACCATATTCTAGCCTGTTTAATGGTTTACCAAAAAACTTATGGAAAATTACCCTCAGAGGGTACATAGCTTTGACATAGTACAAACTTTCGATAATTCTCTGGTAACGAGATACAACTATAGCATCCGCGACAACAAAACCGTTCTTTTGAGTAATACGTGCCAACTCGATCATTGACATCAAAGGGTTAGGTAAATGCGGGAAAATTTGCATGCAATAAACAACAGGAAAACAATTGTTTCTAAAAGGTAGATGTTCAGCATCACAATTAACCATGCTAATCTTATCAGCAACGCCAACATCTTTTGCGCGTTCCCTTGCTATGCTAATCATTTCTCTAGAAATATCTGCACCGACAACCATCTCAGCATTAGATTTGACTAGAGTAATAGATAGCCGTCCCTTGCCCATTCCAATATCAACCACTAACTTGTTTTCTGGATGAGTGAAATGCACTATGTCCATTTTCTCTTTAATGTATGCTTCTCTGTATACTCCTTCGCCTTCGGGTTCCCACCAAGAAGCTACAGTTCCATCCTTGTTAAAATATTCCTTGAGTTTTTCTTTGCTCGTTTAAATCCCATCTAGTACTTCAAGTTAAAGCTAATGGAACGTTACCATATTATAAAAGTTTGTTGAAGAAATTGTATCGCTTATGTTTAGGATTAACATTATAGAGCTTTGGCGTCGAATTGGGTCTTTATCTTAGATTTTTCTATTTTTTTCATAACTAATTTTTAGAAGCAAGTGTAATTAGCATTTAGTCATTGGTTTGATTATTTGTGAAATTGAATTTTGCAGCTGGTTTTTGTTATTGGCTGATAAATTGGGGGTTTCACGAAAGTTTATGAGCAAGTGAACAAAGTTAATGAAAAATTTGGAAGTGTCATCTTTTTAATTAATTATGAATCCAAGCAAATGCGGCGTTTAAATACGTCTCTTTCATTTAAATGACACGAATGCAACAAATTAACTGCCCACTATGCGGTTCAATCAACGATGTCCCGTTGTTTCAAGTCAAAGATTATCGACTGCATACGACGGAAAAAGTATTTGCCCTTGTTCGTTGTCTCCGATGTGGCACCTTATATTTAAATCCTAGACCTAACGAAGAAGAACTCGCTAAATTTTATCCCGAAGCCTTTTACGCTGGGTCTAATTTAACTTCCAAATTGGTATCCAATTTCTTGAATCGTTTGAAATTTCGGGAAATTGATAAGTTCAAAAAAGCTGGGCGAATATTAGATGTTGGATGTGGAGACGGAGGGTTACTTTCTACCTTTAAAGATAGAGGTTGGGAAACCTATGGGGTGGATACATCAGAAAAGGCGTGTAGACTAGCTGCAAAGACTTTAGGAATAAAGGTCTGCAATTCTACGTTAAAAGATTGTTTTTTTCCTGATAGTTATTTTGATGTCGTGCTTCTTAACCACGTTATTGAGCATATGTCACGTCCAAATGAAGAACTTGTTGAAATTTGCAGAATTTTGAGAGCTAGCGGAGTTGTTTTCATATACACACCCAATATCGCAAGTTACCAGTTTGAGGTAACTGGAGACAAGTGGTTGCATTTAGATATACCGAGGCACTTGATCTTTTACTCTCCAAATAATATCCTCGTTCTTCTCAAAAAAGCTGGCCTTGAAGTGATTAAGATAAGTTTTCCTCCATTTGATTTTCCTTTTGACTTTTACTTCAGTCTTAAGCTGAAACTTGGGTCAAACTATGGTTTACTGGGCTCTATAATCTCCCCCATCTTACGTATTATCTCAATTACTGTAAAATTGTTTCCTGCTTGGAGGGGAAGTATGATAGTGGCTGCTGTTAAGAAATCCTCGCTAATTCATGCACCATAAAGTGAAATAAAAAATCGTTTCGGAAAAGAATTAACGACGACGGTTAAACCATGTTCTAATCAGTTTAATGGTTTACCAAAAAACTTATGGGAAATTACCCTCAGGAGATAGATCGAGTCAAAATCGTTTGGTTAAAATTTGGAAAACATTAATGTGATTTAGCTAAACATAAATCAGCCCAATACCATATATTCCCTGATTGTAATCGTTAACAAACTCCTTGAATTTATAGCTGTTTTTTATTTCATTCCAAAATCTGTTTACTTCACATTGACTATTTGAAGGGTGCTTTGCAATATCATGGAAAGCTATAGCACCACCTTTTCTAACAAGAGAGGAATACATTTCAAAGTCTTTTTTTACTCCCTCATAAGTATGGTCTCCATCAATGAAAAGAAAATCTAACGCTTTTCCAGCAAGGGCGATCTTAACCTCGTTTAATGTTGAGACTTCATGAGCATTTTTTCTAATCAAAATAATCTGTTGCTTTGGTTTTGCTAGGGATTTGTAAAATATTCTCTTTTCGTTGCTGTAGCCACCCCCGAATTTTCCACTTGGCAAATCAACACTTATTACCCGTGCCATTGGGTCAGCGGTTTGAGAGAATAGAAAAAGTGTCCCCCCTTTTGCAGTCCCAATTTCCATTATATTCTTAGGCTGAAGTTCTCTAACAATTTTCAGCAATTGGATTATTTCATTTCTAAACTGCCCCGGTCTGATAGACAGACCGAAATAATTAAAAGTAAACGCAAGATCAACCGTTTCATCAAGCCGATTTATTTTTCTTATGTTTTCCTCAAGTTTTTTTATAGCTAACGGCAAAACAACTCTATGTCCTATTAATTCCCAAAAAAGGTATTGAGAAACTTCTTTGCAAAATGTAATAGTTCCCTGTGACTTGACTAAACCAATGCCTTCCTTAACCTTAGAATTAACCTTCTGAATATTGTTAAGGACCATAACAATTATTATATAACATTTTTCTTAAATGTTTTGTTTAATGATATTCCGAGTTTCTGGCATACCCTCAAATGTTCGATTGATAGTTATTAATTTGGTATTTTACTTTTCTTAATAGGTGCATTTTATTCTGGTACTATTAAGCGAATTGTTAGCTAGAAGTAACTAAAAACAATTTGCTCAATTCTTAAGATAAAACTGTAACTTAATTGTGTCTTATCACAACCTATCCCATGAAACTAGAAAAGCGTTAATCCATGAATTCTTGAAAAGAAATACAGAAAATTAATACGATTCAACTTCTTAGATTATATCCTTCATTCCAATAAAATCAATCAATTAAAGGAAAAAATATGGCTGATAAACAAAATCCAGTTGTTTCGATAGTGATTCTGAATTATAATGGTAAACAGTTTCTTGATAGATGTCTAACTTCCATTTTTAATCAAAGTTTTTCTAAATTTGAACTTATATTTGTTGATAATGCCTCAAATGATGGGAGCGTTCACCATATTGAAAAATTCTTCGGAAATGATCCCCGCCTTAAAATTATAGAGAATAAATCAAACTATGGACCTATAGAAGGAAATAACATTGGTATTCTACATTCAAATCGTCAAACAAAATATGTTCTTTTACTAAATAACGATACTGAACTTATCGAGAATTGGTTATCTTGTATGATTAACACATTGGAAAGCGACCCAAAAATTGGTGCTGCTGCTTCAAAACAATTGTTGATGGATGACCATGAACGCCTTCAAGGATTTGGTTCATTTATTGACATATGTGGGTTTAATTATCAACTTGGAGAATTTGAGATTGATAACAATCAATACAATGGCAAAACAATTGAGATTTTTGCTGGGGGAACAACAGCTCTGTTTCTCAGAACAAGTGTTCTTAGGCAAATAGGGCTCCTTGATTCAATGTACGTGCATGGATTTGATGATATTGATCTATGTTGGCGGGTTTGGCTCAGCGGCCATAAAGTAGTTTGTGTTTCCAGTTGCAAAATATATCACAAAGTCGCAGGCACTACACGAAAAGTAAATTTAGCGCGAGTTGTTTATCACAGAGAAAAAAATAGAATAATGACTGCAATAAAGAATTACACTATTCGTTATATAATTCGGGTGATGCCGATTATTTTGACTTTCGATTTGCTTCAATTATTATGGTTTGTTTTTACAAATAATTTTTCTATGTTTCAATCAATC
The DNA here is from genome assembly GCA_963833575.1 of Candidatus Bathyarchaeota archaeon. Classification (GTDB taxonomy): domain Archaea; phylum Thermoproteota; class Bathyarchaeia; order Bathyarchaeales; family Bathycorpusculaceae; genus Bathycorpusculum. Next base: position 69,051 of record CAWHXY010000005.1, read on the forward strand.
GGGCAAGCACTAATTTGGGATATAAAACATTTCAAGTATATATGGACTCAGCATCTTAGAGTTAAATATCAAGTAAGAAAAGTCTCTGATGAAGAAATTGTGAGGCTTATGTTTAGGATTAACATTATAGAGCTTTGGCGTCGAATTGGGTCTTTATCTTAGATTTTTCTATTTTTTTCAAAACTAATTTTTAGAAGCAAGTGTAATTAGCATTTAGTCATTGGTTTGATTATTTGTGAAATTGAATTTTGCAGCTGGTTTTTGTTATTGGCTGATAAATTGGGGGTTTCACGAAAGTTTATGAGCAAGTGAACAAAGTTAATGTAAACTTGGTATTGAAATAGCGATGGATTACTGAATGGACGTAGCTCAATTTAAACTGTCATTATATTCCCATAAGATAGCGATCTTTAGTGTTTTGGTAATACTAATAGCTGGTCTCATTTCAATTAGTTGGTTTCAAGGATCTTTTTTGATCAATGGGATTGATAGATCTTTTCCTCCGAATCGGACAGTTTTTTTTGTAAGAAGCTTTTACATTTGGGATATATTCCAGCTTGGGGGTGAAAGTGCACGGACAACAGCCAGTTTTTTCCCCGCAAATCTTTATTTGTTAATTTCAGAAGTTGCAGGTCTTTCGATTGTCACCGCAGAGAAATTGTGGTTTTATCTTCTCTTCAGTTCGGCTGGTCTTTCAATGTATTTTCTGACAACTACGGCTATTGTTGGAAAATATCGTCATTTAGCTGGTCTCGTATCAGCTTTGTTTTACATGTTTAATCCATACACGATCATAGCTGTTGTTCCACAAATGTGGCTCTATATAATTTTTCTTCCATTAATATTGGGAATGTTCGTAAAAGGACTAAAGGAAAAGCGTGGGTTGAAATATATATTACTCATGAGCTTAATTTGGACATTAACGACATCATCTGACTACGTAAATCCTAAAAATTTGTTATTTGATGTCTTACCACTTCTGCTTTTCTTAATATTTTATTTTATTCTTAACAGAAATATACCTGAAATGAAACGTTCGCTTCGTTTTGCAGGATCACTGTTAATTGTATTTTGTGCTCTAAACGCTTTTTGGATTCTTCCCACCATATCTACCATTAAAAGCGTAATTGCGTCACCTTTGAACGCATATGCTGTTATTGGAACATCACGTTTGAGTAATTATGCTTTAGCCAGTGCACCACTGTCAGGCTCTTTTCGATTGCTTGGTTTTTGGTCACTTAACGCTGAATATAAGGGATTTCCATATGCTTACTGGGCTCCTGCGTATAATTCAGCTCTTTTCATCGCCATAGGATTCTTAATACCCATCATTACATTTGGTTTCCTTTTGAGAAAGCCAAAAAGCCAGAAAAGGCTCTTTTTTGCCATTCTAGCCGTACTAGGCTTGTTTGTGATGGTTGGAGCTACGCCGCCTTTGGGCTGGATCAATGAATTTATAGTAACTCATGTTCCGCTTGCTGTTGATGTATTTTCCAACCCTTATCTGTTTGGAGGAATGTATGTGGCTTTGTCATTTGCTTTTCTTTTCGGATGTTTTGTATCTGATTTATGCTGTTCTAAGTGGGTGGTCAATAAAGTTTCTATTTTTCGGAATCAGTCATTCAAGTACATTTTGACTGCACTTATTATTTTCTTGATTATTGGATTGTACGCGTTTCCACTTTGGAATGCTAACGTTATATACCCTGGAAATGAGGTCATGGCTTCAAATCGTTACAGTATTCCGAACTATTATTATGATGCAAAAAGTTGGCTTAGCACTGATTCAAGTGACTTTAGGATTTTTCCTCTACCATACTCCATATTAGGCTATGGAGCATACAACTGGCCACCTGAAGGGTTCAATGGACCTGATCCTACTGAATCTTTGCTCGGTAGACCGCTTTTAGCAGGTTTAACTGGTCAAGGATTAGGTTTAGCTGCAGCCCAATATCTGATTAATGGCTCAGACTATAACATAGCTAAACTTTTGGCTTTAATGAATGTCAAATACATTTTAGTTCACAATGATGCTGACTTGACTTATCTTAGTGGTAGTAATTGGTACGTTTCGGCTACTCCAGAACAAATTCGATCTATTCTCAATAATCAAACAGGTTTTTCTTTTGAGAAGTCTTTCGGAGAACTTGATTTCTACAAGAACAATTATTGGCAACCTATGAAGGTGTATACTGCCTCTACAAGTGTTCTGTCAGATGGGAACTTGGATCAACTATTACAGATCGTGGGAAGAAACGATTTTATCTACAATGACTCAGTTGTCTCGCTTTCCAATCAGCTTGATGCTCAGCAAATCTCCACTCTTCCTATGAACACGGTGCTCGTTCAAAATCCCGATCTAAACTTGAACTACAGCCCAATCTCCGACGTTCAAAATAACAGTAGGCTTGTTTACATATTAAGTCCCCACCCAGTTACGGCAGCGCGATATTATTCAAGTTGGAAGGAGGTAGTAAGCACTAACGGGACAGGTGATCCGGGCATGATTGTCTTTTCATCGCCTATGCAATGTCCTTATTTAAGCGCTTTTCCGATGAGTTTTACAAATTGGAGTTCGTATGACTCTACACTAATTTACATAATAAACTCATCACCGTTAACGATTAACTCAGTAATTGCCGATGGTGCGTCGGTTACTGGGACTGCTTGGTGGCAAACCGGGACTTCGTGGATAACGGGTTGGCCAATAACTATACCCTCAAATCAAAATGCAGTCATTCAAGTGAGTCAGCGGGCAAGTAATATTACACTACAAACTGACATAGGTCCAATTACGATTTCAGTTTCAGATGGTTGGACAAGTCCTTTAACTATCAAAAACCCTGATGAAATCCCAACCACAATAGTCACACCTAATGCCTCTGACTATTTGCTTGCGATTAAAGTAGCAACGGGATACGGCTATGGCAATTTATCTGTAAGAATCGATGAGCAGTCCTTTAATGTCAATCTCAATTCAGAAGAGCAGGGACCAGTTTACACTTACAAATACATTGGACCCGTATTCTTGGCTGCTGGTTCCCACGAAATAGCGCCAAGTGAAGGAAATGTGTCCACTCCTCAATCAGATAGCATGTTACTCTATTCTTTAAAGAATGATGATTCATTCGTAAACGTTGACAGCCTACTTTCTTCTAACCAAAGGAACAGCGCTTCGGTTACTTACGAAGAAATCAATCCAACTCAGTACACTGTTCATGTTAACTCTTCGCAACCGTTCTACCTTGTCTTCAGCGATTCCTACGACAATGGTTGGGTTGCAAGTATCAACGGACAACGAATATCTAGTCTATACCATTTCACTGCTAACGGCTATGCAAATGGATGGTACATTAACAAAACTGGAACATATACTGTAACTTTGGAATTCACGCCTCAAAACCTCTTTTATGCAGGAGCTGCAATATCGGTTGCTTCTCTAATAGTCTGTACTTTATTCATTAGCAAAAATAAAATAAAAGAAATCTACCAAAAATATTTTTAAAAAATCAAAGTCAGCAATTAATTGCTATTTATTGAAAACCATGCTATTGTTCTCTTTATTCCTTCTTCCAAGTTTACGTTCGGGGTCCAACAAACTAGTTTTTCTATCTTGCTTATGTTTGGGCTGCGCCTTTTAGGGTCGTCTTTTGGGAGTGGCTGAAATTCCAAGGGTGATTTGCATTTTGTGCTTTCCTTAATTTTCTTTGCTAACTCGAGTATTGTAACTTCTTGAGTGTTGCCTAAGTTTACAACTTCTCCTCTGGCTTTCGAGCTCATCATCATCAACATTAATCCTATTACAGTGTCTGTTATGTAGCAGAATGATCGTGTTTGTTTTCCATCACCGTAGACAGTTATTGGTTTATTATTTAATCCCTGTAAAATAAAGCGTGACATGGCTCTGCCATACAAGCCGTCTTCTCGTAGTCGTGGTCCATATGAATTGAAGATTCTAGCTATTTTAACGTCCAATCCAAATTGTTTGTTGTAAGCCATTAGCAACGCTTCGGCAAAACGTTTTCCTTCATCATAACAAGATCTCGGTCCGATGGGGTTTACTTTGCCCCAATAACTCTCAGGCGTAGGAATAACTTCTGTATCACCATAAACTTCTGAAGTTGACGCAAACAATAATGAGGCATCATTTTTCCTTGCCAATTCAGCTATGCGAAAACTGCCTAAAGCACTAGTTTGCAAAGTCTCAATCGGATGAGCTTGATACTCGTCAGGAGACGCATGCCCAGCCATATGGAAAATGAAATCAAATTTTTCTTTGGTGTTAAAAGCGCAAACATCAGATTTCAAAAACTTAAAAGACGAGTTTTTTGTTAGGTGAGCAATGTTTTTCTTTCTCCCAGTGGATAAGTCATCTAAAGCTGTCACAAGAGCATCAAATCCGATTAATACATCGCAAACCCAGCTGCCAATAAACCCTGCGCCGCCAGTCACAAGCACTCTCTTCCCGGCAAAAGCATTTCCATTAACCGCATCTTTTATTTTTTCAAGATCTTCGTTGATTATCTTGTCAATCATGTTTTTTGTCTCTCTTGCAAAACTGTTTGTGTGATAATTCTAGGGCTTCCCAATATCGTTCAGGGCTGCCAATATCTAAATGCGTGTAGCTCTTATCCAATTTTATAGCATAAACCTTAAGTCCCTTCTCGACAAGCTTTTGGATTGCATCAGTTAACTGGATTTCCCCGTTTATTCCAATTTTTGTCTGATCTAAAGCTCTAAAGATATCATGACGAAAAACATACATAGCCATAATTGCTAAATGTGTCTTGGGCTTTTCAGGTTTCTCAACCAAGTTTCTAACTTTTATTATTCCAGGTTCTATCTCATTTCCTTCGACTATGCCATATTGTCTAGGGTTATCTATATCCAAAACAAGAAATGCAGCATCTGCTTTCAATCGACCAAAAGCTTTAAGCAACTTCTTTAAGTAATCCATGTCTTTTGATATTATTACGCTGTCTCCAGCATGTACTAGGCAGCTTTCATTTTGTATGAAAGGTTGAGCCATTAAAACAGCGTTTCCAAACCCTTTGGGTTCCGGTTGATTGACCCACATAATCGTCGAAGTTCCAAGTTTTTCGTAAAAATCCTCCAAATCTGATGCTTGACCATTTTTTCCCATTCCCTCAAGGGCTCTAATACAATTCACATCGGGGGTGAAATGGTCTTCTATACCTCGTTTCCCTCTGCCAACAACGTAACAGAACTCGCGAAGCCCAGCATCATATAATTGCTCAAAAACCACTTGAACAACAGGTTTCACCGCTATGTCACCGTCGACGGTTTTTGAAAAAATCGGAAGCATTTCTTTTGGTTGCTCTTTAGTGGCTGGAAATAAACGTGTTCCCAAACCTGCGGCTGGAATAATGACCTTGCGGATCACTTGATACCCTCTTTTTTATCCTATCCTTAGCGCAATTATACTAATGAAGCTTTACAGAAACGAAGATGTTATATGTAGCATTCGCTCGTAAAATGAGCTATTCCAATGTTTGGTGAATGCTGATGGTAAAAAAGCCAAAAATCTCCGTTGTAGGCGTTGGCTACGTTGGTTTATGTACAGCTGTTGGATTTGCCAGCAAAGGATACGCTGTTATTTCTTCAGACATTGACGCCGAGAAAGTGGCGAAAATTAAAGAAGGTATCCCTCCGTTTCATGAGCCATGTTTGCCAGAAATGCTAAGGCAAACCATTGAGAATGGCAACTTAAAATGTTTAACTAATCAGACGCAGAACGCGGTTCTTGAGACAGATATCACCTACATAGCAGTTGGAACCCCTAGTAAACCAGACGGCAGCATAGATCTCCAGTTCATCGAAACGGTGTCGAGCGATATCGGAAAAGCTCTTAGCCAGAAAAGAAACTACCATGTGGTTGTAGTAAAAAGTACAGTAGTTCCCGGTACCACGCAGAATACTGTTAATCCAAATTTGGAAAAGCAATCCAAAAAAAAATGCGGCGAAGACTTCGGTTTATGTATGAACCCAGAGTTTCTCCGTCAAGGTAGCGCTTTCCAAGACACCTTCAATGCTGACCGTGTGGTCATAGGTTCCTTTGACCAAAAATCAGGCGACGCAATAGAAGCACTATACAAAGGATTCTACTACCCGAAATTGCCTCCGATCATCAGAACCAGCCTGGCGACGGCCGAACTTATAAAATACGCCAGCAACGCTATGCTTGCAACAAAAATCAGCTTCATCAACACAATAGCCAATATATGTGAAAAAATCCCTGGTGCAGACGTCAAAACCGTTGCTACAGCCATGGGGTTAGACAAACGTATCGGGCCGCTTTTCTTAGATGCTGGATTAGGATATGGTGGATCATGTTTTCCAAAAGATGTTAAAGCGCTGATTGCTTGCTCAAAAGCCTTTGGCTATGCTCCTGAGATTTTAGAATCCGTTGAAAACCTAAACCATACACAACCTCTCAAAGCTGTTGAGTTCTGTAGACAACAACTAGGTAAACTGTCAGGCAAAAACATAGCTATCTTGGGTTTAGCTTTTAAACCTGATACGGATGACATGCGAGAAGCACGTGTTATTCCAATAGTAAACCAGCTATTACTGGAAGGCGCTAACATAACGGCATATGATCCAGTCACAGTGAACATGGCAAAATCCATTTTCCAAAACAAAATCCAATATGCGCCCTCGGCAATTAGCTGTCTCAAAAATGCAGATGCCGCCATACTCGTGACACAATGGGAAGAATTCAAAAAGCTCAGTCCCGATGACTTCATAAAAAACATGAAACACCCTGTACTTATAGATGGTAGACGTATCTACAACCCTGAAATTTACAGCCAAAAACTCAACTTTACAGCAATAGGATTGGGCAAATAAGCTTTATTAACCCATAGTACCAAAAGCGATAAACGCCACTATACAAACAACACTTAACTTGAAATCCAAAAGCAAACCAGGAAACAACGATGAGCAAAACTGCAGAGATGGCAAGAGTTTCAGCTAAAGGCGGTTTCCACCTCCTATGGGGATTAGTAGTCTCAACGCTCATTTCAGCTGTAGGAACAATAATTATCGCTCGACTTTTAGGTGCAGATAACTATGGTTTATATACAGTTGCACTTGCTGCTCCAAACTTAATTTCTACTTTTCGTGACTGGGGAATAAACGTTGCGATGGTAAAATATTCCGCGCAACACAACAGCGAAAACAACATCACTAAGATAAGAAGTGTTTTTGTTTCTGGATTACTGTTCGAGATAATTTTGGGCTTAGCGCTCTCCATCGTTTCTTTTGCCCTATCTGGATTTTTGGCTACGAACTTGAATCGTCCAGCTATTGCACCCCTAATTCAAATAGCTTCTTTTTTTATCTTGGCAAGTGCACTCGTTAACGCGGCAACTGCAGCTTTCACTGGCATGGAAACAATGCATCTAAACAGCATCTTGTTGATAGTTCAATCTATAGCTAAAACTGCACTAATCCTCACTCTTGTACTGTTAGGTTTAGGCACGCTGGGAGCAGTTACGGGCTTCACAATTGCCGTTGTAGTAGCAGGATTAACTGGAGTGTTTTTAATGTGGACCATATACAAATCCTTACCTAAACCTGACGAGAGCAAACTAGAAATCATAGCAACAATCAAAACCATGTTCAAATATGGTTTACCCATATCGATAGGCACAATTCTTATAGGGTTTTTAACTCAATTCTACAGTTACATTTTGGCATTTTTCGTATCAAACAACGCCGCTATTGGTAATTATTCCGTAGCGATAAATTTCGTTGTTTTGATTACTTTTTTTGCTACCCCTGTAACAACAATGCTTTTTCCAGCATTCTCCAAGTTGGATGCTCAAAAAGATAAAGCTCTTTTTGGAAATATCTTTCAATATTCTGTAAAATATGCTTCTTTTGTTGTTGTGCCAGTTGCAGCTATGGTTATGGCTCTTGCACAGCCGGCAATAAGTACCATATTCCAAGATAAGTACGCTCAAGCGCCATTGTTTTTAGCTTTGTTGTCAGTCACGTATCTTTATACCGCATTTGGCAGTTTAAGTGTGGGTAATTTGATAAATGGTCAGGGTTATACAACATTCAACTTGAAAGTCTCTATTCTCACAATCGCTGTTGGTTTTCCATTGAGTTTCATTCTAATATCTAACTTTGGCGTCATTGGCCTAATCGTTACCTCATTGACAGTGAGTCTTCCAGGCTTATTTATCAGTCTACGGTTCATCAAACAACGTTTCGGAGTCACGGTAGATTGGGGTTCTTCAGGGAAAATTCTATTTTCTTCTGCAGTAGCTGCTCTTTCGACTTATATTTTGGTTTCTCGGCTTCCTTTTTCCAGTCTGATAAGTTTAATTATCGGTGCAATTGTTTTCATCATTATTCTTATCTTTGTTGCACTGGTTACTCGAACCGTTAACAGTGCTGACATTAATAATCTCCGAGACATAGCAAATGGACTTGGGTACCTGCGAGGACCGTTGAATTTCGTAATTAGTTTACTTGAGAAATTAATGAAAACGTTGCAGCTTAAGAAAAAGACTGATTGACTCTACCGACTAACAATCAATTTTTTATGAAAGAATCAAATTCTGTTCGGTATTATTCGAAAATGAATCATTTTTATTAGTTTGGAGTAATGCTCTGTACTTACCGCAGTATTCTCCCCCGACGTGTGTGCATGTATAGCTTGCGTATGAGTAAAGGGCGCAGGAATGATTGAATTTGCATTGTTTTTCTCGAATAATGATAGATGGCAGGTCCTTAGGATTGAATATTTTCATCTCATATCTCAACTCAAAAACAATCAAGTAATTGTTATTCATGTTATTGTTAATAGAAATATGTGGTTGTATCAATACAGCAACTACAAAAATTTATCAGAAAAACTAAGTTCAAAATCGCAAATCATAATAAAAACTATGACCTACATAGTTAGGGATTGACATGAAAGCACTTGTTCTTAGCGGTGGTAAAGGCACTAGGCTTAGACCTTTAACTTTCACATGCGCCAAACAATTAATTCCAGTAGCTAACAAGCCTATTTTGGGGTATGTGCTTGATCAGGTAGCCTCGACAAATGTTAAAAAAGTCGGCATCATTACTGCACCTGAAACAGGACAATTTGTGAAAGATTACGTTAAAGATGGGTCAAACTGGAATTTTCAAGTTGATTATATTCCTCAAGAGCCTCTTGGACTAGCACATGCTGTAAAGACTGCAAAGCGATTCTTAGGACAAGATTCTTTTGTCATGTGCTTAGGCGACAACGTTACTGGTCAAGGTTTAAAGGGCTTTGTGAAGAAATTCAAAAATGAGCATCTTGATGCCCTGATTATTCTTAAAGAAGTGGAGAATCCGTCAAGTTTTGGTATAGCTCAACTAGATGAAAAAGGTAACATTATCCGGTTGGTCGAGAAGCCTAAGATCCATATGGGTAATCTTGCTATCATTGGCACTTACCTTTTTTCAAACAAAGTTCATCAAGCCATTGAAAAGATAAAACCGTCTGGGCGAGGAGAACTGGAAATTACTGATGCTATTCAAGAAATGATTGACATGGGCTTTTCAGTTAAAGCAGAAATTCTGAATTCTTGGTGGCTTGACACAGGAAAAAAAGATGATATTCTATCAGCTAACGCCAAAATATTGGACACCTATATCAAATATGAAGTAAAGGGGAAGGTTACAAATAGCGTTTTAGACGGTAGAGTTCATGTGGAGCCTGATGCAAAAATAGTTAATAGTACAATTAGAGGACCATGTATTATTGGAAAAAATGTTTCTATTGAAAACTCTTTTATTGGTCCATTTACGAGCGTTGGCGATTGTTCAGCAATTGTTAATTCTAATGTTGAATATTGTGTTATCCAAGAAAACGTTACTATCAAAGATGTGGAGCGTCTAGAAGAGAGTCTAATTGGTAAAAACGCTAAGGTTACAAGAAACCAAAGAAACAGAACCATCCGATTACATATAGGTGATTTCTCAGAAGTGGAAGTTTAACCTTAGTATAACAACTATTATAAATATTTTTAAAATATATATTAGCGAGAAAGCAAGGGGATATTGATGTTACAAGGGATAAAAATTAGGTCAATTAATCGGTTACCTGACGAAAGAGGCTTTTTCTGCGAAGTAATGCGCAAAGACTGGAAAGATCTTTTCGCAGAAGATACCGTGGCACAATCTAATTTCTCATTTACTTATCCAAACATTATTCGAGCGTGGCATAGGCATCTTAAAGGTCAAGTAGACTATTTTTTGGCTTTAAGAGGATCGATAAAAATCGGCGTATTTGACGATAAAACAGAGGAATTGGATGAAGTCATTTCAAGTGCATTAAACTTGCAGATTGTACGTGTTCCAGGTCATTATTGGCATGGCTTTAAATCTCTTGGAGATGAACCAGCAATGCTTCTTTACTTCACAACTAATTTATATGATCCTTCCCATCCTGATGAAGAACGCCGACCGTGGAATGATCAAACACTTATCCCTAAAATTGTAAACGGAAAGAAAGATGATGCACGTGTTGGTAAACCTTGGGATTGGAATTATCCTCCTAATAAGTGATGAATTATGAAACTGTTAGTTACTGGTGGTTTAGGTTTTATCGGAAGCAACTTTTGTAGGTACATGCTTGCAAACAATCCTGATTATGAATTGATAAATGTGGACAAAATAGGAATAGGTGCTAACCCGGCTAATCTTCATGACATTGAAAATGACAAAAGATACACTTTCATTAAAGGTGACATTTGTAATCCACAGCTTATGAATAGGCTAATTCACCAAGTGGATGCTGTTGTAAACATCGCGGCGGAAACTCATGTTGACAGGAGCATTGCAGATCCCTTTGTGTTTTTGCAGAATAATACTCTTGGTACTTTTACTATTTTAGAAGCTATTCGTAAGCATAACCATAAGGCGAGGCTTTTGCAGGTTTCTACTGACGAGGTTTACGGAGAAGCTCTTGAAGGATCTTTCACTGAGACTACTCCGCCTAAACCCTCTAATCCTTATTCAGCCTCAAAAGCCGCAGCCGATATGTTCGTTTTGTCTTACCATAAGACTTTTGGTTTGAACGTCTCAATCACTCGCTGCACCAATAATTTTGGTCCTTACCAGCTTCCAGAGAAACTTATCCCAAAAACTATTATCCGAGGGCTCCGCGATCTCCCAATACCTATCTATGGCTCTGGACAAAACATTCGCGATTGGATATATGTTCAAGATCATTGCGAAGCAATCGCAACAGTTCTCAAGAACGGTAATGCTGGAGAAATATACAATGTTTCGGCTGGAAACGAAATTCCAAACATTGAAATCGCCAGAAAAATCATTGCATTACTGCATAAACCTGAGAGCTTGATTACTTTTGTTGAAGATCGCCCAGGACACGATACTCGGTACAGTTTGGATTCTTCAAAAATAAAGTCTAATTTGGGTTGGCAAACAAAATTTAGTTTTGAAGAATCTTTGGAGTCAACGGTTCAATGGTATCTAAGTCATGAGCATTGGTGGACACCTTTTGCCACAGAAGTAATTCTTCATCCAACGCCTTGGAAATTGAGTGGTGCTCTTCATTGAAGCTTTTAATCACCGGCGCTAGTGGCCTTTACGGATCAAAACTGGCTTCGCTTGCTGTTGAGAAAAATTTTGAGGTTTATTCTTGTGATGTTCAAGAACTACCAGTTTGTGGCAACTTTGTTAAATTTGACGTTTCAAATAAAGAGTTAGTAAATGAAGCGTTCAAGCGGGTTAAGCCTGACGTTGTAGTTCACGCAGCTACTTTAACAGATGTCGACAAATGTGAACTCAACAAAGAGCTTGCTTGGAAAATAAACGTTGAAGGCACAAAAAATATTGTGGATGCAGCTAAAAACGTGGGGTCATTTGTAATTTATATTTCAACAGATTACGTTTTCAACGGGGAGAAAGGCAACTATGTGGAAAACGATGAGCCGAGCCCGATCAATTATTATGGATTAACTAAGCTTAAAGCCGAAGAACTGGTAAAAGTTCAATTGGAGTATTTTATAGCGCGGCCAAGCGTAATTTATGGTTCTACTCCGGCGGCTGGAAAGGTCAACTTTGCTCTCTGGCTTATTGAAACACTCCGAAAAGGTGAACATGTCAAGATTATTACGGATCAGTGGAATACGCCGACGTTGAACACTAATTTAGCTGAAATGACCCTTGAAGTTATTGAACGAAAGTTAACTGGAACGTTTCATCTTTGCGGTGCCTCACGTGTTAGTCGATTTGAATTTGCACAATTAATTGCTGAAACCTTTGATTTAGATAAAACTTTGATCGATCCAGTCTTGTCTTCGAAGTTTACTTGGCCTGCTAAACGTCCTATGGACTCTTCGCTTGACACATCCAAAGCCCAACAAACACTGGCGTACAAGCCTCTGGCTATAGCTGAAGCATTGAAAAGGTTGAAGCTTGAGCTCGCCGAGAAAAAACATTAAATGTCATTTTTGACACACAAGCTTGTTCTTTTTTAACTTAAAGCAAAGTGGAAAAATTTCCCTCGCAACATTCTTTCAAGGCCCAATCAAAAACAATTTTGAGACTATTTTCACTTTACATCTCCATTGTCTAATAATGTCTAATATTGTCTCTGCTTGCAATCAATTCAAGCACTAAACCAAAAAAGCAACCCAAAACAAGCCTTGAAAAAATTGCGGCAAAACAGCTTAATATAGACACCTTATTCTTCAACGCCGAGGAACTCCACTAAGGAGGGTCTCAAAATAGGGTAATTCGGGACATTTTGGGACAAATGGGGACGGTTAGGGATAATTCAGGACAAATCTAGACGCAGTCTACAAACATTTCAAAACCTAAATCAAAAAAGCAATCTAAAATGCAAACAACAAAACTGGCAACACAGATGTTGTTGTTCTTCTAATGATAATAGTCCAAAATTCATTTACATCAAGCTCACAAAAATCTCCGCTTAAACACAAGTATTATGTTCAAGCTCAGTTATCTTTTGACTGTGAAACACACCAATATTAAGCAGATAGCAAGACAACGCATTCAAATCTTGTTTGAGCAGGCAAAGAAGGTTCCCAAAACTGATAACCACTTAGCTTCACAATATATCAAATCTGCAAGGCGCATTGCTATGGCAGCAAAAATCCGACTGCCCCTTGAATTTCGACGGCAAACCTGCAACAACTGCAACTCGTTGCTTGTGCAAGGATCTAACTGCCGTGTTAGGATAAAGCAGAAAAGGGAGTCCCATGTTGTAATAACATGTTTAAACTGCGGCAACCAAACCCGCGTATTATTAAGTAAAAAAAGAAGAGGCAAACAACTTGAGCAAAATAACCACCCGAATGAAACGTCATGTTAGGCATGTTTTGAAAGATGAGAACCCAACAATTTGGGTTGGCAAAGAAGGCTTAACAGATCAATTGATAAGTGAAATTGAGAAACAACTTCAGAAAAACAAAATGGTGAAAGTTAGAGTTTTACCAGCCGCGCTACAGGGGGACACTACGACCCAGACGATTGCAGTTAAGGCTGCAGAAAAAACAAATGCCGGTTTAGTGGAAGTTAGAGGTCACGTGTTTATTATTTTTAGAAAACGCAAAGCCGAAGAAAAAGAAGAACCAACATTGTAAAACTTCAAACACCCAATTATCGTTTTTAATAAAAAAAGGAAAATTAATGGAATTTACGCGTTTCTAAAACGGAGTTATTTTATATTTCATTTTGGCTCGGCTGATGTATGCCACTAAGGCTGTTGCAGCAACTGCGAAGAAAACGAAAACTAATGCTGTGGGAAATTCTGGAACAGCTGATTGAACAACTACGTTGCCCCACATTCCTAGTGCAACGTGTCCATCAACTTGGCAAATGTAATAGTAGTTTCCTGCATTACCAACTGTGAAAGTTACTGAGGCACTTGATCCAGCTGGGACTCCATTGCTAGCTGAGTCAACTTGTGCACTCCACAAGACAGTGGCCGTGGAGGATTTAGCATTTACAATTGCGAAGTTATGAGACATTGTTCCTGCATTATGTAGCGTGACGGTAACTGAGTCTCCCGATGTAAGCGTCAATGTTGGTCCAGGATTTGAGGTTATGCTGCTGGCGCTGTTTCCAAACCCATAGTGGCTCGAATCTATTTCTCCTGCATACAATGTTACTTGAGTGGCTGCATGTACCTGACTGATTCCTATTGGAACGGCAAGTAATCCTATAGAGAGTAAAAGTGTTAAAACTAATATTGATTTTTTCATAGAAGATTCTCATGTTTTTTAGAGGATATTTACTTTAAAATATTTGTTGTAGCGTCTAGCCTACAACAACCGCTTGCACGGCATTGATCCGTAGGCAGTGAATTTCTCTCTTTAAGAGAAGTAAGTTTAGTCGTGATTTGTTCGATACGCATTAATTAAACAGCCATTGGCAGCAATGTTGTTTCAGCGGATGTTCCTATCAGATAATATTTATATTAGGCTTCATTGTTTAACTGCAAGGAAAAACAAGGGAAAAGATATCTTTGACCACTCCTCATGACGTTCCAGCTTCAAAATTTATCGATCGTTTAGCTAAATATCTTAGGGAAAACGTTGATGAAGTTCAGCCTCTTCCATGGGCAACTTTCGCTAAAACGGGTAACCACGTAGAAAAACAACCACAAAACCCTAATTGGTGGTACACTCGAAGCGCATCAATACTTCGTAAAGTTTACATTCATGGACCAATCGGTTTAGAGAAACTGCGTGCAGACTACGGCGGAAGAAAAAATAATGGTGTGAAGAAGAATCATGCTGTCAAAGCAGGCGGCAATAACATCCGCAAGATTCTGCAGCAACTTGAGACTGCTGGTTTAATTCAAACTACAAAACCTAAAGGTAGAGTTATGTCTCCCAAAGGTCGCAAGCTTCTTCAAGAAGTTGCTGGAGACCTGAATAAAGAAATAGTTAAAACTGTCCCTGAGCTCAAGAAATATCAAGGCGAATAGTGAAAATGTCGGATGATCAGCTTGACCAGATCCGCAGGCGAAAACTTTCCTCAATGCAGCAGAGAGTAAGTGATGAGCAAAGGCAAGCTCAAGCAGAACAGCAGGTTGAAGCTCAAAAAAATGCGTTGCTTGCTAAGATATTGGCGCCTGATGCTCGGGCAAGGTTGAATAATTTGAAGATGGTTAAACCTGAGTTCACTGAGCAGATAGAGATGCAGCTGATTGAAATGGCGCAAACAGGTAAATTGCCTATTCCACTTTCAGATGCTCAGCTTAAAGGAATATTAATGCAGCTTCAATCACGGAAGCGAGAACCAACTATTAGAAGGATATGAAAATATGGCAAGAGTTAAACCTACAGCAAAAAAGCTTAGGCTAGCTAAGGCTGGCAAAGAGGCAACGTCTGTTCCAACATGGGTAATTGCTCGTACAGACGGTAAAGTTAGAAATAACCCTAAGCAAAGACGAAATTGGCGAACTAGAAAAATAAAGGCATAGGAGTAATTTTACATGGTTAAAGAAGTCAAAGAAGAGCAGATTAATGCTGAAGACGAAGAAGAATTACCAGCTTTAACTGAAGAAGAAATGGCTGAGGAAAAAGAGCCTACGGTGGAAGAGGCACTTCCAGCTGAAGTTGAAGAAAAGCCGGTCGAAGAAGAGGCAAAGGAAGCTGGGCGCAAAAAGAAGAAAGCAGAAGAAGAGATTGTTGAAGAACGAACCTACACTGTTCCCCTCTCAAGAGCGCTGATTAGACCGCCAAAAAAACGTGCTCCACGCGCCGTACAACTGCTCAAGATCTTCATAACCAAACACATGAAACTTGAAATGAAGGTTTCCGAAGAAGAGGAAGAAGAAGAGTTACCTCAACTTATCATAAGCCAAGAAGTAAACCAGAAAATCTGGGACCGAGGCATCGAGAAACCTCCACGAAAGATTCGGGTTCGAGCAGCAAAAGATAAAGATGGCAACGTTACCGTCTACTTAGCTGAAGCCCAATAACTATTTTTCTTTAGTTTCATTTATCTTTGTTTTGCGTCGCTACTGGAATAAGCCAAGTTTATTCTCTGGTTTATTGTTGAAAATTTTTTCTTTGTTTTTAAGGTTGCTTTTTTGATTTAGGGTTTGTAGCGTTTGCAGGTCATGTGCTGGAATGTGCCAGAATGTGCTAGGATGTGCTGGGGTGTGGTGTTCTGTGCTGTTAGTGTTTTTGGCACAAGATCTATCATCAGTTTCCACTTCTTAAAAGCGCAAAGTTCAGTTTGCTGTTTTGTTGGCAGTTGATGCAATTTTTTCGAGATTGCTTGAGTTGATTTTTTAGTTTAGGGCTTGTTTTGTTTGCAGGTTACGTATCCAATTGTTCCAAATTGTCCCGAAAAGTTTTGGAAAGTCCCAGAAAGGTGATTAGGCGAACGGCGTCCATAAATGGTTTAAAAGGGGCAGAAGAAAGAGTTAGGCGGATTTAGCCACGCTCTAACATCGATAAGGCGCAAAAACCGTCGGGAACGCCTTATTCCGATTTAGCCGCCAGACCCGCCCAACATCGTTGGCTCCTAGTGCTTCTCCGTTCTTGTTACCATCATAATAATTCAAAAGAATATAACATATTGTTGTCACAAAATGAAACAACAAGTGCTAACTCGAAATCATTATTTTATTCTCAGAATGTAACTTAATGTTTTGTTTCTATACTTTATTTGTTAAATCTTTAATTCTTTGCTCTTAGAACCTGAGAAATATTGCCATTCTGTAGTTTTCGAACAGAAAAACAAAAAATGCGGACAAAAGCAGTTTTTAACGGCTAAACAGACCACAATCTAAAAAAAGGAGTATGTGTGAGACTTCGCCAATAACGTTTGTCATCAGGAGACATCATTCTTGACTGTTTATTTATCCAGCATAGTTGGAAGCGCAAGCATAGGCGTATACGCTTTGGCAACTGAAAATATAGTTATGATTCCAAGAATGGTTCCTAAAGAGAAAGCACAGGAATATGCTGATTGGTTAAAAGTCAAATTAATCTACACATCTATCGGCGGCTCAGTTCTCGACGGTGCCTTAACTTGTGCAAACTCTAGCGGAATGTTGCTTCCAAACTATATCCGAGAAGAAGAATTAACCCAAATCAAATCGGCTTTTGAAGGCAATATCACAATTATGGAAACAAAAAAGACAGCTTACGGCAACCTAGTCTTAGTCAGCGATAAAGGAGCAGTAGTTGATCCTCGCTTCAAAGGAAATGAGATAAAACGTATCTCCGACGCCTTAGGCGTAGAAGTGGTGCCAACAGAAATTGCAGGATTACCCTACGTCGGGTCCTTAGCAACTGCAACAAACAAAGGCGTTTTGGCTCATCCATTGCTGAAAGATGAAGAGCGAAAAATCTTGGAAAGCGTTTTCAAAGTTCCAGTTGATGTGGGCACAATTAATTGCGGGGTTCCTTATGTCGGTACTGGATTACTTGCTAATTCACATGCGGCTGTAGCTGGTTCTATGACAACTGGACCCGAGATGTTTATTATTGGGAATGCGCTGGATGTGGTGCAGGAAGATGAAAAATGAAGGCTTTCAAAGTAACCGGCGAGATCAATAAACCAAGGCTGAATACTTCTTTTGTAAGAGAATTATTAGCTGACAAAAGTGAGCATGCAGTTGAAAAGGTTTATGCTGAAATAGGTAGCAGGCACCGTGTAAAAAGATGCCACATAAGAATATCGTCTGTTAAAGAGATCTCTGCTGAAGAAATCGAAAATCCAATCTTAAAGAAAATTGTAGCAGGAGATTAAAATTTGGCCCAAAGAGCTCAATCCGAAGAAGAACTTCGCAGACTCAGCATGGAAATGCGGTATCTAGAGCAAACTGCCGATGCCTTGCAACAACGCATAAGCATGGTAAACGCTGCAATTACTGACATAAGCTATGCCAACATGACATTGGATGGAATTGAGAAAGAAAAGGAAAACTCTGAACTCTTAGTTCCAATCGGCGGAAGCTCTTACCTCAAAGTTAAACTTGCTGACCCAAACAAAGTTATTATTGGAATGGGCGCTGGCGTATCAATCGAAAAAACTCTGGCAGAAGCAAAATTAGCTCTGAAAGAACGGTTAGATGAACTGGAAAAAACCATGAACTCCGCTCAGCAACAATTTACTCAAGTCGCTGAAAGAATAAACTCGGGCAGAAACCGACTTGAAACCATGCTTGCCAGTGCAAGAGAAGGGAAACCTTGAAGCGATGTTTGAGAAGCTCAAGTCAGGTTTCAAAGGCTTAGTAAACAAGGTAACAACAACAGAACTTAAATCTGAAAATTTAAAGCCTATTTTATCAGAATTTAAAATGAGCTTATGTGAAAACGATGTTGCTTTTCCAGTAGCAGAAAAAATCAGTGATGACCTTGAAAAGCGACTTGTCGGCGTTCAAGTAAAACGCTTAGATGATAGAAAAAAAATCGTCGACGAAAACCTTAGACAAGTTCTCTTGGATGTTATGCTTACCGGCATAAGAATTGATTTACTCAAAATGGCTGAGGAAAAACGCAAGAAGAAAGAACCCTTTGTTTTAATGTTTGTCGGTATTAACGGCACAGGAAAAACCACCACAATCGCAAAGGTCGCGCACTTCTTGCGAGATAAAAGCTACAGTGTGATCCTTGCTGGCGCTGACACTTATCGAGCTGGCTCAATCGAACAGTTAGAAGAACACGGAAAACGTCTAGGCATCCGCGTCATCAAAAGCAATTACGGTGGCGATCCTGCAGCAGTAGCCTATGACGCAGTAAGTCATGCTAAAGCTCATGGAATTAACATAGTTTTGATCGATACTGCAGGAAGAATGCAAACTAACCAGAACTTAATGAATGAACTTGTTAAAGTGAAGCGTGTTGTGGGTCCAGACTTAACAGTATTTACTGTTGACTCTCTAATTGGCAATGATGCAGTTCAACAAGCGGAAGAATTCAATAAGGCAGTCGGAATAGATGCAACAATCTTAACCAAAGTGGACGCTGACGTAAAGGGTGGTTCCGCTTTAAGCGTGACATACGTTACGCAGAAACCGATTCTCTTCATAGGGGTAGGACAAACATACAAAGACTTGGAACTGTTTAACCCTGAAAAATTCGTCAACATGATACTACGCTAACTGATTCCATCATTTCCACTTTAGAGGTTGAGATGTTGATAATTAGACAGGAACAACCATCCGACTTTCGGAGCGTTTATGAGTTAGTTAAAATTGCTTTTCAAACCGCCAAAGTTTCTGATGGAAACGAACAAAATTTTGTTAATAAACTCCGTGCCAGCCTAAACTACATTCCTGAACTTGAATTAGTAGCAGAAGAGGACTCAAAACTTGTAGGACATATTATGTTGACTAAAACCTATGTTACGATGGGTAACTCAAAATTTGATGCCCTTTTGTTAGCACCTCTTTCCGTGGCGTTAGAGTATCGTAGACGTGGAATTGGCTCAAAACTGGTTAGCGAAAGTTTTAGATTAGCCAAAAACTTGGGGCACGGCATTGTTTTTGTAGTCGGTAACCCTGCATTTTACAGTAGGTGCGGTTTTACATCATCTGCACTTTTTGGCATTAAGCATGTTCCAGCGATTCCTGACCAATTTGTTATGGTTCATGAATTATTCGCCGGTGCATTAAGTGGAATTACTGGAATTGTAACTCTTACATAACAAACCAATCGCCAAGTTACGCTAAGGCTCTTCCATTTCTGTTAGTTCAAAACGGATTTTGCTTGGGTAAATCCAGTATGCTTTGATGAAGTCCTCAATACTTTGATCAATATCTAAGACTTCAAAGAAATCAGTAAAATCTTTGTCGACAGACCCCACGTTTTTTGTTGTGTACACTTTCAAGTTAGCCAAGTATTCTTTGTCAACATTTAGTTCCTGAATCGAAATCGTGTCAGGCACCTCTACGGCAAAAACTAAATTTGTTGAAACATCCAAAACAGCAACCTTACGCACGTTGTTATTTTTAGTTTTAACAACAACTAATCGTTTGTCAAAAACCCTGAAATTCCAATCGCCTTCTAAATTTGATGAAGCCGACATAAAAATCTCACCATTGGACTAAACGCTTCTTAGCTTTAAAAACTTAAAGAATGGCTTTGAGCCGTTTCAATAGTCTCTATAGATTATTTGCGAAGCTCTTAAGAACAATTGAATAATCTATATATTTCGCCGAGAAACGCAAAGCCAATAGTGAAATAAAAGCTTCGGCGAACCCACGTTTAATAGGCTAATATCTCCAAGATTTGATTCCCCAGATCTCTGTCCATCGCTTGTTAAATGTAGGTTCGCTGGGCAATTCGAATTAAGTTCTAAAAAAGAAAATAAAAAATTGTATTATTTGCTTTTTTTCCATTTTGAGGCGTCACGCAGGTTTTGAACTGGTGAATCGTCCAAATTACCAACTGGCGTCTGGGTTTTTTGCTTATAATTTTGCTCTTCTACTTTTGCTTTGCATTCTTTGGAACTGAATTCTACGCTGCCTTCAAGTTTACGTATTGTTCTGCCA
The DNA here is from genome assembly GCA_963833575.1 of Candidatus Bathyarchaeota archaeon. GTDB lineage: Archaea > Thermoproteota > Bathyarchaeia > Bathyarchaeales > Bathycorpusculaceae > Bathycorpusculum. The sequence goes on from CAWHXY010000005.1 coordinate 89,575, forward strand.
ATTCTGCGTTGACCCTTTGTGACTGTACATCTACCCATTTTTACTCAATATTGATTAAGCGTTAAAGTTAAAAAACCCTTCCAACAATTGTTAAATAGTGATATTTTTATGAAAACACAAGTCAAAGCCATAAAACAAAAAGTAGTAATTCCAGCCTCTCCCCAAGAAGTCTATGAGGCCTACGTCGACCCGAAAACACACAGTGCATTCACAGGAAGCAAAGCAACGGGAAAAGCAGTGGTCGGTGGCAAATTTACAGCCTGGGATGGTTACATTTTCGGAAAATACCTTGAACTTGATGATGGAAAACGTGTGGTTCAAGAGTGGACTTCAACCGATTTTCCAAAGGGTTATGGTCCTTCAAAGTTAGAGTTGTGTTTCAACAAAGTTGCAGGTGGAACAGAAATTATCATGGTACACTCGAACGTTCCAGAAGAGCAAGCAGACGACACAGCTGACGGCTGGACAGAATGGTATTGGGATCCGCTTAAAAAATACTTTAGCGAACAAAAAGCTTGAATCTCAAGAACTTAAAATTAAGAATCCCCGCTTTTCCTATCATCTTTTTTTATTATCAAAATTAAGAACTGACTTATTATTAAGAAATTGTTACAATTTCACTCAAGCTCATTTTTTGCAATACCTGAAACATAAAAGACAATGGCTGAAGCTGCAAGTAGCACGGTTAGCGAAACGAATAGTCCACTGTACTGGAAAACGGAGGCTAAAATTACCCCGCTGATTATTGGCCCAACTGCCTGCCCAACATCCATCATGGTGCTCAAGAAACCCATGGATGTTCCTACGGGGATGTCTGAGGCTAATTCGCACATTAGCGGCGCTGTTGATGAGACTGCCATGGCAAAACCTAAACCGAATCCAATGGAAATTAGAAGCAGGAACACAAAAGAAGTTGTGAACGGAATCAAGAACAGTAAAGTAGCACTTATCAGACAGCCCAGAATAATTGGAATGCGTCTACTGGTTTTGTCCGAGAAACGCCCCATTATGGGTCTCGAAACTATCAACGATATGAGCTGAACGCCCATAACGGTGCCGAACTCTAACGGGTTGAATCCTGCCACTTGCTGCATGTATTGGACTAAATAGAATTCGACGACGCCGTAAACATAATATTGGATTGCTTGTACGAAGCTAATAATTAAGGCACCCTTGTTTCGCGCGACTTCCATCCAACCGTGAAGCATCTGAGAAGTTGTTAGTTTTGTTTTAGGCGCCTGAGAAACGGCGTTTTTTGTTTCCTTAAGCAAAAGCAAAGTAATTATTAGCGATGTAACCCCTGCAACACCTACAGCAAGGTATAACACTCCAAAATTATGCAGCGTTACCGAACCAGCATTTGTCACTGTCAATATTGCGCCGCCTAAAAACGGGGCTGCACCTCGACCAATGTAAGTTGCTGAGTTGAAGGATGAAATTCGCTCACCTCTCTTTGCAGGATACCGCTCTGCAATTGCGGCTTCAGCCACAGGAACAAAGATGGCAGTGGCGAAGCCATGGTAAAAACGCACAATAGCCAGTTGCCACCAAACTGTCACGAACAAGTAGAGAAAGGGCGCAGAAGCGAAAATAAATGCTGAGAATAACAGCATTTTTTTTCTGCCATAGTTTTCGGAAAGAGAACCTGCTGGCAGGCTGACAATGATGCCTGGAATGGTTGAGGCAGCTGCAATTATGCCAGTTAGGTCCGGAGGCGTTCCGATACTCAATGCAAAAGGGTTAAGAACTGGGTTCTTTGACATGGTGGAACTTAGGATGGCGAAGGCGCCAATCACGCAGAGAGCCCAGAAGTATCGGTCGCTGACTATTTTCCTAAGTTGCATGATTATCTACTGTTAACTTTTTGAGCTGGTATTATTTTGGCTTTTGCTAGGATAAATATATGCAAGAATTTGAAGTACTACTTCTAATGTGAATTGTAAGTAGCAGTTACGTCTTTGTAAGTGCCGTCTTCAAACGCGAAGATTTTTACTTGCGATCCAATAGCGCTACCCCAAGGCCAACTTTGGTATCTAAGTGGGTTATTCCATGCTTTGTCTGAAGGGTCAACATGAACCCATTTTCCGTTGTAGTAGTCTTCGGCCCAGACATGAATGAAATTCCAACTTGTAGTGTCAACTGCTACAACAAGTCTGCTTTGGTATCCAAGTGCTAAACAAGCAGAGACATAGACAATGCTCCATTGTACACAGATGCCTTTTCCGGTGTCGAGAATTTGAAATGGGTCTTCATAGAATCCTGTTGGATCTTGGACAAATGTCATTTTGCTTTGTTGCCAAGCAAAAAGGTCCGTTTGATTGTAACTTGGATTTAGTTGTAATGCCATTTGAGATCGTGTCTTACTTGAGTTCAAGTTATTCATAATTGATAGATAGTGGCTAGTGAAGGCGTTGAAAGCTGGATCTGTCTCTGCAATATTTGGCTTGGTACTTATTGGATAGACAAGATATGCAATTGTAAGAATTGTTATAATAACAATTAAGGCAGAAAGGGTCACTATCCATTTTCGAGTATGGTTACGCCTTCTTGATTTTTGCCCTTTTCTAGCAAGATTCATATTGTCTTAAAAAGACGTTTCTAAGTAAAAGCTTATCCTTATTTCATGAATCTCTGCAGTTCGCGTGTGATACACTTATGCTCTTTGCAGCTTGTAGTTAACTTTGGATTTTAGCTGGACTGAAGAGTTATCGAGTGTTGGGTCGAGATCGAAATTTGTGATCCTGAATTTGAAGTTACAGTTATAGTCAAAGTATTTGATCCAAAAGATCCGCTGAGATTTAGATTGAACGTTGGACTTGTACTATCGGAGCCACCCGTGCCCGAAGCTTCTGCATTAATTTGTGAACCAGAAGTTGTGCCTGCAAAATTAAAAATCACAGAATTTGATGTCTGAATATCTTGAACTAAGCTCTGAGGAACACTTGTAGGCGTTATAGTTAGATCTAGTTGTACATTATTTCCACTTTGTTGAACAACGCAACTAACATCTGCTGTGATGGTTCCTGAATCTTTACCGCCATTTTGGTTTGGAACATTGACTGAGAATTGGTTGCCGGTTGAACTGTATTGATTTGTAGGATTAGTTATTGGCGGATTGTTATTATTCATTCCTTGGCTTGGATTGCTGTTTTGGCTGTTTGTTTGGTTTCCGGTGTTTACTTGGTTATTATTGTTATCCGGGCTATTTGTGGGTCCTTGATTATAGGTATTTTGATTGTTGTTATTTGGGTTATTTGGGATGCTTGTTGGTCCTTGATTGTTGTTGCTATTTTGGTTGTTGCTGTTTTGGTTTCCAGTGTTTGCTTGATTATCAGTACTTTGTTGATGAAGTTGCCCAATGTATGGTGCTATTACAAGTAAACTAACAGCTCCTCCGATTATCATACCTACTAAAAGAGCCAATAGTACAAAACCGATAACGCCAGAGATAGCAACTGAGCGTCCTTTCTTTGCTATTTTTTCTTCACCCATCAATTAGCCTTCTATTATAGTTTCCAAGAGCAATGTAGAAGTTAAGTAATTTATGAATTCTAAATTGACTTTATTGAATCAAGCTTCGGCTCGATGATTGAATAGAATGCTATTAACAATACTTTATGAACAATCAAACAATAAAAAAATGAAATGTTTGCATTGTTTTTATGTGTTTTATTGGTTAGCGAAGTGGCTCCTCTGCGTTTCTTTAGTTATGTTTTGTCTTTTTGTAATCAAAATAGCGTCAAATTTTTTAGATGCGCTAACTAGATTGTTAATTGGTGCTTTGTTTGCCAAATCAAAAATATTTAGCTATGATAAGAATTAGTCCAAATATGGCTGCGAAACTATATGGGCCTCTAATGGAGTTCACTGAGAACCCGATTGAAGGTGTCAAACTTGAGGAAGCGTATCAAGTGTTTGGTAAATGGGATTTTGCTGTACTTTTTGAGGCTGATAATAACGAGAATGCTTTGCATTTTGTCGGTGACAAAATCCGCTTGATAGAAGGAGTGATGGAGACCATCACCATTCCGTTAACGCCGATAAAAGATTATCGCAAATAATGACTTTATTAAAAGTCTTTTTTTATTTGGCAAATTGTTGGAGCGCACTTAATGCTTCGAGCATCTTAATGGTCGGATAATAAGGATAAAATTGTTTTGCCCTCCTACTATTTGGATCTCTGCAAAAATCTTATAAGATAATTAACTAAATAGCAGAAACTCACAGTGAAAGTATGATCCCTTGTGCTAAATGCGGGAAAGCGATAAGTGTTTTTACTTCCTATTATATAGGTTCGCAATCCTTTTATGGCCAAATTTTTCCCGAGTACAGTCGCAAATATTTGTGTGAAACGTGTTACAAACAGGTTGGATTGGACTCTAAATTAAGTAACAAAACCCAAATCCAGAATACAAAACACACTTTTGTACTATGCAAATACTTGAAGAATGGAAGTTGTCAAGCCATATCTGATGTCGAAAAAGGGCGAGATACACTAGAACAATCCTGCCTAAATGCAAACAAAAAAGCGTGCTGTTATGAGTGCCCTCAACAACAAAACTGCCGAATTAGTTGCGTGTATTTAGGCAAACCAGACCTGTCTTAAGTAATTATCTTAGGAAGGGTATGTAGGATTTGAACCGATTTTTTCTAAGATCATTTTTGAAATTGTTTTCTTTCCAAATTTGCTGAAGTTTGACTAAAATCAAAGGATTTTTAGCTTTTGACAAAATCACAAGTTGCAGTATTACTGATTTAGATGATAGTAACACTGCCTAGCAAGTTTTATATAGTAACTTAAACAGAAGTCGATGTTAAGCAAGGGCATTTTAGGACTCTTGCTTAGATAAAAACAAAGGAGAAAAACAAACAAATGCAAAATTTTGAAAACAAAATCTTAGCTATAGTAATCTCGATGTTTATGATAATCGCAATCGGAGCATTACTACCCCTGCATGCACAAACTGCAAACAACATTCAAACTTATCCATACATTAATGTCGCCCCAAACCCTACCGGCGTTGGACAACCAGTGACAGTTAACTTTTGGCTTGCCGTACCAAACGCAGATCAAGAACTCGTAACAAACATGACAGTACACGTAACACATCCAGATGGAACAACCGAAACACTCGGACCATTTACCTCAGATCTTACTGGAGGCACAACTACTCGATACACTCCAACGGCGGTTGGCAACTATACATTCCAATTCTTCTACGGCGGACAAACACTTGCTGGAGCCCCTAATGCTTTCGGAGGCCCAACATTCGCAGGATATGTTAACCTACCTAGTCAAAGCGCTGTGGCAACTCTTATAGTGCAACAAAACCCAGTGACCGGTATTCCATTTACTCCGCTTCCAACAAGTTGGTGGCAGACTCCAATTAACGCAGAAAACGTTCAAAATTGGGCTTCCATCAGTGGATCATGGATGGGATACGCTGCAAATACATTCGCCAACACTGGAGCATTTAATGACACAGGCAACTATAACCCATATACAACAACACCTCTCACTGCTCACATACTCTGGACAAAGCCCTGGTGTATTGGCGGCGTCGCAGGAGGAGCACTCGGTAACGACGAGCAAAACAGCAACTACTGGACAACCTCACAATATGACCCGAAATTTGCGCCAGTAATAATGGACGGAATAATGTACTCAACTTGGTATACAACCAACACCGGTGGCCAGCAAGGAATCATGGCAACAAACCTATACAATGGACAAACCATATGGGTGATAAACACCACTGACCCCTTAAGATGCGGCATGATAGTCAACTTCGAAAACATCAATCAATACGGCGAAGTCGGTCCATACATCGTCACACAAGGTGGCGGCGGACTTTTCGCACCTCCTGGCAATTGGAAATTATATGACGGTTTAACTGGTCAATATCAATGCGAAATCGATAACACTCCCTCGTTCTCTTTCCTCGGACAAGACGCAAATGGCAACATAATTGGCTACGCTTTCAGTAGCGTTACTGGTAATATTACTGCATATCCCAACGGAAGATTTGGAGCATTTGGCAATGCCATTCAAGGAGTAACTTATACCATTAAGAACACGACTGTCTACGGACCTGCATTGATAATGTACAACTTGACAGCAGCCATGCAAGAAACCGGTTTGAACTGGGCCATAACGCTAGGCACGAAGTATTCATGGACTGACGGAATAGAATGGGTAACTCAATCGCTACCTCCAGTTGTTAACGGCATATCTACAGCAGGCTTAGGCGGTTCAGCTTTTGGCTATTCAGCATGGTCAGGCAATACACTAGTGATGAGCGCAGGAGCCACCTCTGTCGAAGAAACATTAGGCTGGCTAGTCGAAGCAGGCTTTAGCGCAACCGACGGCTCATTACTGTGGATACAAAATCGAACAGGAGGCGCATACGTACCTTTCACAAGGACAAGCAATACCCCCTCAGCCGCAGCTGGAGTCTACGTTGAAATAAACCAAGCTACCTATGACATGGAAGCCTTCTCTCTAACTACAGGCCAAAAAGTATGGGAAAACTCTCTCAATGTGCTAATGTCTGACGGTCACATGCCAAACACTTATGACGAATTTGACTTCGAAACTGTTCCAGACACAACAACTGGCGTATTGTACGTTTGGGCTTTAGGAGGAGACGTTTGGGCTGTCAACATGACAAACGGTGCTATTATCTGGTCGTTTAGTTCTGCACAGGCCAACGGAGACGCAGGAACTGAAACACCCTACGGTATTTACCCAATATGGGTCTTCTCTGACGAAGCTCTAGCAGGCAGTACCAGCCCAGTACTATATCTCTCTGAAGGTCACGAATACAGTCCACCACTATTCCACAATGCACAAGTATTAGCAATAAACGGCACTACAGGACAATTAATATGGAGCAACCTAGCTTTCGATGACACAGCAACAGCAGTAGCATATGGAGTAATGACGACATTTAACTCCTACGACGGCCAGATTTACGCTTACGCACAAGGACCAAGCAAAACAACCATCAGCGCACCACAAATCGGCGTATCAACAGCCACACCAGTGACAATTACAGGTACAGTAACTGATGTTTCTGCCGGCGCATCCCAACAAGCAGTTGCAGCAAACTTCCCCAATGGATTACCATGCGTTTCTGACGCCAGCATGACACCGTTTATGGAAGCAGTTTATGAGCAGCAAGCAATGCCACACAACATCACCGGAGTTCCAGTGACAATATCTGTTACAGACTCTAACGGCAACTACAGAGACATCGGAACAACAACAAGCAATGCCTACGGCACCTACAGCCTAGTATGGACACCAGATATTACAGGCAATTACACAGTCACCGCAACCTTCGCAGGCTCAGGAGCATACTATCCATCGTCAGCAGCAACAGCATTCTACGCAAGTAGCCCACCAGCAACTCAAGCGCCAACAGCCGCACCCGCGTCAAACTTAGCAACATCAGTCGAACTAATGACATACATAGTCATAGCAGTAATCGCAATAATTATTGCAATAGCTATAGTCGGCATACTTGTACTAAGAAAGCATGCATAAAAACAGCATAAACCAAAATCCTTTCCTTTTTTTCGATTCACTTCTTCTAATGTTTTTGATAACGAGTCAAAATAGTGCAAAGATAAGTAGATTTTGTCGCCGGACTTAGATGAATTTCTATAACAAGCCAGCGGTAAGTCTATTCTAATCCAACCAAGAATAATCCTAAATACCACTTATTCTCTAATAGAAAGTGGTAATTCATTTTGGGAAGCTATTCTGAAATTGCAACTGATGCATATATTCTGAGGGAAGTTGGTGATTCAAAATCTATCACAATATTTGGATGCCCCTACTGTGCTAACCAAAGCGTTGGGTATGCGAAAGACATTTCGGAAATTGGGAAAGTATCGCTTTTTGGTTTCCATTTTGATCCTTACCCGATGGGTCAAGAAGCTAACCGCATTAAGCAATTGTTAGAAAGCAAAGGAAAAACCGCAAACATCAAGTTCTTCAATCTTCCTCTTCCGCCATTTTGCCAGCTAAATCAGAAAGCCCGAAGCGCTGTAGCTAAGTCTTTCAAAAATTCTGATGCAGCAATCGCTTTGAGTTGCATGGGGAGGAATAAAAAGTGCACTGCCAAACGCAAAGGTGGTTCATGGAATGGCTACTTTGGGCACACTTGCAGCTTATCTGAGCGTTGAGAAGGGAAAAATGTTTTTGGACAAATCTAAGAGCAAAGTTGTTCGTTTCAGAGAAATGGGGCAGACCACATAGAGACTAAGACCAATAGTCAATTCAAAAGTAGATTCGGATGAACATAGTCAATGTATTAGTGTATTCTCATCCCTGACAGTGAAATCTCGTTAGGCTCTCTCGCAGTATTGAATTGCATGGTCATTAAGTAGGTGGCGGTATGGCTCTCGAAAGACATGGTAAACTTGGTTTGCCAGCTAATTTTCCAAAAGCTTACATACACAGCGAGAAGTAAGAACAACAACAGTTGCCAGTAGTACCGGGTTGTTGTTCTTCTCTTGAAAGAAGGAGGAGGACAATCGCAGGGAGCACCGTCCTCCTTCTTCTAACTGGTTAAAAAAGAAGAAACCTGCGGTGGGCACTTCTTCTGCTGATTCGGTTTGTCTGTTGAGCTTTCAAGTATTGAAGAGATATTTGTCTAAAGGTTATGTCAAGAATTCCTCAAGATATTGTATGATTAAAGCGTAAGCTTGAATTTCGTTGGGGCCAACTCTGTTGTTTTCTTGGTCACGCGTAATCAGTGTAGTGCCTTCATGTTCTCCGACTGGATTATTATTTTTAATTCGATAGACACATCGAATGACCTTATCAGCCTGAATCTGGAAGGTAAGCAGAGGAAATTTTATGTCCGATAAATGTAAATCGAATTTTCCTCCTGTTTTTGGTTCAATGATGAAATTTTCTGTTTCTTCAAATTTTAGAAGACTTTGCAATAGTGAACCGTTATATTGTGGAAACCGAGGTTGCTTTCGTAGGGTGGCTTTTCTTCTGACTTCATTAATCTTGCTTTCAATAATTTCTCTATCCCAAAGTTCTACATTTGACTTTTGAACATCTGCAATTGCTTGTTGAGTAAAATACCCGGTGACTAATACAATCGACTTTTGGCACCCGTAGATACGTTTCGCTTCATATGATATTAGAACAAAAGCCTCCGACACCACGCAAGTTTTAGGAATCCTTCGGGCCTGAACCGCGAATGTTTCGCCATCCTTGATAGCGACTAAATCAACCCCTAAACGAGTTGGATTTTTTTCTAGGTGGATTTCGTATCCTAGTTCTTCAAATAGCCATTTTATGAAAAATTCAAATTCCTTTTCCGAGAGGCAGTCAACTGAATAAGCGCTTGTTTTAGCTGGAGCTTCTGGATTATCGGTTTTTTGTAAGATTGCTCTAACGGTTTTTTGCTCGATTTTTTTTGTTGTTTTTTGGAAGTATTCTTTTTTTATTCTGGTTGCCAGCTCTTCTGCCTTGTAATCAGGAAGTTGAAGTTTCTCTTGCAGAAATTGTGCGATGTCGATGTTTGGGTGTTGGTTTCTGATTTCTTCCAAGACACCGTTGAACTTCAAATTGTCCATCTTAGTGCTCCTTCAATTTATCCATACAGCTAGTGCATAATCTTTCCCCTGTGGTTTTGCTAACCTTTACTTCATCAATTCCAAAAATTGATTGGCAATAATCACATCTAGCAGCATGTTTTGGGCATAATTTTCTCTTGAACTCGTGTGTAGAAGTTAGGTTCAATTTTGAGAAAATTTCGCCGCAAAAATCGCAATGGTCATAGTGAAAAATGCATATACTTGATTCGTCGTGGCTGCATTTGAATTCTAGTAAGCGACTGTGCTTCTTGCCGCAGACAGAGCAGACAAAACCTGAGTCTTGTTCAAAATATTCATTTAATGTTTCATCCAATTTTAGTGATGCTTTTTTTGAGTAAATTTTTGCTGTGTCGATGGATTGTTTAATGCAATTTTTGCAGACATAGAGTGAATCTTGAGTTGCGTAACCTTCTGAGAAAGTGTTTCGGCATATGGGGCAAGTAGCTTCTGGAACATGATTAATGCCTAGTGTGATTGCTGACTGTATGATTGAGTTATTGTCGAGATTTAATTCAAAATGAACCTTAGTTGTGTTGATTACAAGTAGGTTGATGAATTTTACTGCTATGTTGGTTGTTAGTGTTTCTTCTTCTCTTTTTAGGAGTGCTTCGTGAGTGGCTTGCCATTTCTGCGAGTCTAAATCGTATTTGTTATGAATGGCCTGTTCCAAATTTTGCCTTCGAATTCTTTTGTCGAACCTTCTTAGTTTAGTCTCCTTTTCCTTGCTGAGCGGTAAATCAAAGAGAATCAACTTTTCTTTAAGCATAGATTCCAATTTTTTGTCTGCAGTCCCTTTTAATTCATCAAAAATCTTTGGCTTAAGCTTCGCCTTGAAATCTTGAATTTCTATTGTTTCATTAATCAAAATGCTTTTTGCGTTGAAATCTTCTTCGCTGGCAATATTTCCTTCCTCATCTATCAATAGTACAATCAATTCTTCATTTCTTGGTCTCAATTTGTTTCGAAATGTTGCAGAGAAATAGAATTGAAAATACCTAATGGGCTCTTTTTTCAGAATTTTTATTGAAGCAATTTTTCCATTTCGTATTTGGTGGTAACATGATTGGATATTTTCGCAGACACTAATCATTTCTTCGCCACTATCTACCTTCTTGCAGTCCTGACAAACAAAGGGCGAATCTTTAAAGATACTTTTGAGTAAAGTTTCAAACTCATTTTTTACGTTAACTTTGATTTGGCATAGTACACCGTCATCTAAACATTCGTTTAGTATTTGCTGGAATGTTGGACTTCCGAGAGTTACTAAAATTGATTTTTTTTCTCGCGCTACTTCTGGTTCATAAGTGTACTCTGTAGCGTTTGTTTGGTTTTGGTATTTAATAGTGAAAACTTCGTTTGATTGCTCAATTAACTCGCCCTTTTTGGAATTGACAAATGATCTGATAAAGTTATGAACTTTTGTGACCGAGTATTTTTTGCTCAATCAATTACCCCTTGCATGAACTTTTCAGACAACTCTTGATTTTTCCTTGAAACGCTCAAGTCCTCAGCAAGTTTTTCCAGATCTTTCTTTATGTCGAAGCGTGAATTGCTTCTTAACAGAATATCCATGATTGTTTTTTGGATGTCTTGTGACCCTTCTTTCAATTCTGCCAAAACGGTTTCCATTTTACCGATTGTCATTGTAAACAAATCGATTTTTTGGTATAAAATGTGAAGCACATAGTCGTCAATGGTGTCTTTTATACTTAAGTTGAAAACGGTGACATCGCGATCCTGCTTATACCTATGGATTCGGCCAATTCTTTGCTCAATTTTCATTGGGTTCCAATGTAAATCATAATTGAACATTACAGAGCAATTTTGAAGGTTTAGTCCTTCAGCGGCAGAATCGGTTGCAACCAAATATTTGATTTCACCTTTCTTGAACGCTGAAATAACGCTGTCTCTTTCGTTTTGACTCATATTACCTAAGTGGACAGCAGACTTTCCAAATTCTTGATCCAATATTTCCTTAAGCTTGTGAGCTGTGATTCTTCTCAGGCAAAATATTAGTGCTTGCTCATTTGGGATTTCGTTCAGAACTTGTTTTAGAAGTTTAATTTTTGAGCTCTCTACTTCTTTTGCCATTTCAATTAGTTTATTTGTTGCTTGAGTTTCAGATGGGAAACGTTCCTGTCTTTTTTGCAAGGATTCAATTGAGGCTTCAGGGGAACTTGAAAAAGACTGCTGAAGAGCAATAGCTTGGAAGATCAGAATCGCTTTGCTTTGAGATTCGCTCATTTTTCTGATTGGGTTCTCCCGCATCAAGGTTTCAATTGTTTTAAAATTATTTTTGTAAATATCCTGCAGATATTCGATTGCTTTATCAATAAACGCACGCTCGTTTTCATCAGCCTCAAGTGTTCTAGAGTCAACGTGTCGCTTCGTAAACGGTATGCCGGTTTGTTCTCTTCGAGTACGGCACATTACCTCTCGAAGGATTTGCCTTAATTGATATGCACTTTCAGGTTTTACAACACGGTTTTTAGTGTCTTCTGCAAATCGAGAAACGAATAAGCGTTCACTGTCAAATATGCCGGGTTGGATTAAATCTAAAATGCTATACAAATCGGTTAGTTTATTACACAAGGGCGTCGCGGTAAGAAGCAAGAAATGGTTTTTTCTGAGGTTTGCTAAGAAACCTCTCCCCTTGCTGTGGGTGTTTCTAAAAGCGTGAGCTTCATCTACTACAATTAAATCCCAGGTTCGACTTGCTAAATCATCATATTTTCTTGCCATCAGATTATGTGAGCAAATTATTCTGTTGTTTGTTCTCAAATCAACTCTATGATTATTTGCTACAGTGAAGTCTTCTCCAAATTTTTCTGCCATTTCAGTTTTCCATTGAGACAGCAGACTTTTTGGAGCAATAACAAGAATTGAATTTATTTCATCTCTTAACAGTAACTCCTTCATGATGAGGCCGGCTTCGATTGTTTTGCCAAGTCCCACTTCATCGGCAAGTATTGCGTTTCCATTCATTTCATTTATTACTTGAAGTGCAATCTGCATTTGAAAATTGTATGGTACTATTTTTGCTCGTAAAGCATCTGCAGAGATTAACTTGTCAATTTGGCATGAACGCTTGATTTCAAGCGCTTCTAAGTTAAGCCTGAAAGTCTCAAAACTTGAAAATGTTTTACGTTCCAAGAGTCTTTTTATGTTGTGCTGATCAGAAAAACTGCAAAAATACCTATGCCTAACTTTACCACTTGCTGTTTCCTCTTCCACCTCCAAACTCTGAATTGGACCGCTGTTGGATAAATCTGCTAAGGGTCTGCTTTGCAGTTTTTTCCTAATTTTTTTTGCGGGGGGCGGCTGTGTCTCGATGCTGTCCATTTTTTTTGCAGATGATTCGAGGCTTTGAAGGGGAGTGCATTTTTCACAAGTATTATCACAAGAATTAGAAATTACTGAATCGGGTTGCTGGCCTTCGAGGTTGTTTTTGAGCTTAACAGGCAAGAGTATCGCGTTCTACTCGATAACACACTATAAAAAGATGGATGGTTAAAAAACAATTTATCAAAATTAACTGTGATTAAAGAAAAAGCAAGTGTTGCAAACCTAACGAAGGCTCAGGTTTCATAACTGACGCGTTGTTGTTAGGATTTGAACTCTCTTTGTGCAGGATGTTCAGAGAAGAAGAACAACAACAGTTGTTGGGTGCACCGGGTTGTTGTTCTTCTCTTGAAAGAAGGAGGAGGACAATTGCAGGGAGCACCGTCCTCCTTCTTCTGACTTTGAAAGAAGAAGAAACTCGCAGGAAACACTCATCTTCTTCTACCTGTTTGGAGTTAACTGATTAGCTTTCAAGTATTGAAGATATGTTTGTGGAAAATTAACAAGTTACCCATTCTGGGCATTGCGTTTTTTAACTGACTAAGTGGCAAGACCGGGCGTTTTCAGCTAATTTCCCATTACATTTACACACTTAAACACATATACTTATAAGTGTGTTTGTATGTATGTGCTAATGTAAATAAGCGAGTTCAAAGGGACAAAAAAGATAAGAACACATGCAAACATGGCAACCCGTTTATTTCAAAAATAAAAACAAGTGAATAAAATTGGGCCGCATAAACGTTGATATCTCAGACGATCTGGAAAAACAGCTAAGACTAAAAACAGTGGAAACATTCGGCGGCAAAAAAGGCGACTTATCCAAAGCTGTCCAAGAAGCAGTCAAAACATGGATCGGCAACAAATAAAGAGTCGCCTCTTCCTCAATGACGATAACTATATTATAAGAAGCCTGTGTAAAAGGCCAGGGCAAGCCAGCTAGCCTGGAACATCCTCGCATGAGGGTTATGGGCGATCTAGCTGGAAAGATCCCTTGGAAAAATAGTCCCAAACAAGCCACGGCGTTATTATTTGCCCGCTTAAAAAAAAATTCGAGAATGTTCTCGCAAATAAACAGTAAGTGTATGGAGTAAGAAATTATGAGTATAACCCAAATTATTAATCCTAATGAAGTCCAAAAAACTAATCATCCTATAGTTGATAAGTGCCCAGAATGTACAAGCAAAAATCTGGTTCACGATAATGACACAGGCGAAACCATCTGCGGTGATTGTGGCCTTGTTGTTTATGAACAAATGATGGATAAAGGTCCGGAATGGCGGGCTTTTACACAAGAAGAGAAAACATCGAGAAGCCGCGTTGGCATGCCGACATCATATTCAATTCATGATAAAGGATTATCTACAGCTATCAGCCAAGTAGACAGAGACGCCTTCGGAAGAAAACTACCAATATCCACAAGGCTACAGATGTGGCGGCTTAGGAAATGGCAAATACGCAGCCGAGTACACTCATCTACCGATCGAAACCTTGCCCAAGCAATGGCTGAACTTGAGCGTTTATCCAGCAAAATTTCCATCTCACCGCCTATAAAAGAAAAAGCCGCCGTTGCTTACAGAAAAGCACTCGACAAAGGCTTAGTCCGAGGCAGATCAATCAACGCCATCGCCGCAGCTTCGCTTTATGCTGCTTGCCGCAAAAGCGGATCACCTAGAACCCTCAGTGAAATCGCTGAAGCAAGTCTAGTTAACAAGAAAGATGTTGCAAGATGTTACAGACTTCTGCTGCAAGAGCTCGACTTTCACATGCCCATTTCTGACCCAATGACATACGTCTCAAAAATTGCAGGAAAAACTGGAATATCAGGTAAAACACAGGGCACCGCCATAGCAATACTCAGAGAGGCTAGACAAAAACGATTTTCAGCAGGAAAAGACCCTATGGGCTTAGCTGCCGCTGCTCTCTATATCGCATGTTTGCAGAACACCGAAAAAAATACACAAAAAGACATCGCGGAAGCAGCTGGAGTCACCGAAGTCACAGTTAGAAACAGATACAAAGCATTGAAGAGACAGCTAAACCTCGAAGTACCTGATTCAAAAATTTGTTCTTAGCCTATTGCGCTAATTCACGCCTACTCTTTTAGTATGCTCAAACGTCGTATCCCGCCAATTTCTTGACAAGCTTTAGCCCGCTGTGCTTCTCAAATCAGCAAATTTTGGTTCGCAAGAAAGCTCAAAAGCCTCCTGACCCGTTTAGCTGTTTCTAATGATTCAACATGGAGTCCATCGATAGTCACGGTCGGTTCGAAGCCTCAGTCAACATTTTTGTCGATCCCGCTCAGAAGGCCCAAGTTATAGATGCTCTCGAAAAGGTCGAAAACATCGAAGAAATTTATGATGTAAAAGGCGAATTTGATATTGTTTCGATAGTTTCAGCTTCGAGTGTGGAAGAATTCCGCAATGTCTTGCACAAAAAAATTATGAAGATCAAAGGCGTCAAAAGCACCTTAGTCTCCGTCGTTCTCAAATCTCACAAATCCTTAAACCATATTCAAGTACGCTAACCTTCACAAAAGCCTTCCAAAATATAGAGTAATGTGTACTTTACAATAAGCTAACTTTAACACAAACAGATTAACTTAAGAACGCACCTAATTGAGATTGTTTGACAGTTTTCTTTGTTATTTTTCTTCTGTTCTTCAGTTAGTTCGTGTTTAGTTTTTCATCAACCTTTAAGTCAATTTTGCCACATTTAGGACAAAAATAAACTATCACAGGCAACACTTCTTCCACGAATTTTCCTAAATCACCATCATTTGGTTTTCGATGTGATTCTTCCCCTCCATCAATTCTAAACTTGGTTCGAGTTTGTGACATCTCGACGTTACATGTTGAACAACAAGGAACTACGTTATTTTCCGTTTGGGGTTCTTCGGTTTTGTTGTCATTGAGAACTGTGTTTTCGGTCTCGGTTTTTTCGGCCTCAATTGGTGAGGAAACATTTTCATTATTCCCTAAAAATCGGCAGGGTGTCGCGCAATCCAGTACAAGCATGCAAAGGTAACAACAGGTCAACTTCTCATCGTTTTTGCATCGAACCTGCCTAGCAGCCTTTGCTTTCTCGCTTTCAGAGACAGCTAGACATAATTTCTCACTTGTTAAATATTCACAGCTATTGGCTAAGTCTGACACTCGTTTCCTTCCTACTTCACAATTCAAGTTACAGGTTTTGCCTATGAGTTTTTTGGTCAGAATACACCTTTCATAGACATTAATCGAAAAATGAACTCAGACACCCGCATTTCTCTTTCTTGTTCTAGCATACAAAACTAGTTGCAATGAGGACGAAAATACTGCATGAGTATCATTCTCCCTTGACGTTATCTAATCATTTTATGGTGCAACGTGTGTGCGATTATTTTTATTTAACAGCCTGCATTAGAGGTGTTGCCTGTGAAGATAAACACGTCAGTCGGAGAAAGGATTGGTAGTCCTATTTGATGATGTCAGTTAACGAATTCTGAGGCACATAAAAACAATAAACAAAACACGTTGACTTGATTTTGAAGCGGTTTTTTGGAGCAAATTTTTTTGTTTGTGTTTTGAGTTGCTTTTCTGTTTTGGGGTTTGAATTGTTTGCAGGTTGAGTCAGGAAAAGTTAAAATTAGTTAAAAAAAGTCACAATAAGTCAGGAAAAGTTGAAATAAGTCAAAATAAATTAGAAAACGAGATGAGCCTATGCCTTTAACACACAGAGTAACGTTTAAGAGACCTATAGAAGGCTGCAACAAAATACAAGTTCCAAAGCTCATTCGATGGCAATTTAAGTTAGAACCCAACCAAGTCCTGTACATCGGAATAACCGGATTTGGAAGAGGCTGGGAACATTTCTACTCAAAAATGGGTAAAGACGGACGCATATATATTCCAAAAGCCACCATGTTCGCAGCCAGTAGCAAGACCGAAAGCGCCGCAGGCTGCCTAATAGAAGTAACACTTGAACCGACCTAAATCACGCAAACAATCGCAGATCATTGGGTGGGAAAAAAAGAAATAATGTTTGCTTAGAAAGAAAATAAGTCTCTAAGGTTTTTTCTAGATTAAAAAGAGAAAAGAAAGGTTAGCTTCTTCTTGGGGCAATCCGATCTTTCGCATGTAATCTTTCGCATATTTAGGGTTATACGCCAATAATTCTGGTGCCTGCGCAGCCCTCTGTCCTTTTTTCTTCTGCAGGGGCAAGTTAGAAGGAGCTAAGCATGAGTGGGGTTTCATTTGAGGCTGTCGAAAAACTCTCTTGCTGATAGTATTTTGGTTTTCTTGAACTTGCCAAGCTCAAGGAGGTGTGTGTCTCCAGATACGATGACGTCCGCTCTGGCGGCTAATGCGCATTCCAGTATTTTGTTATCTTGCGCGTCTTCAATGACAATTCGCACTTCCGCCTTAGTCTCAATCATCTTAGAATCTGCTGAGATGACTCGGAGAACATCTTTTTGACGTATGCCGTTCTTATCTAAAACTGTCGCGATTTTTGGGTAGAGCAAAACTCTTGATAATTCAAGCATAATGTCTTTGCTGACATAAAGGGTTAACTTTTGCTTTATCTGCGAAAACTCATAATAAAGAACCTCTTCCATAAAGATTGAAACCCAGATGTTCGTGTCGAAGACTACTTTGACTTTCTTGCCCACTCGACTGCCTCAGCCACAAGCTTGTCAACGTCTATATGTTCTTCGCGCACTGTCTTTCCGATTTTCCTGGCTATGTCATCCATGGAGAGTTCTTGGATTTTTCTAAGCAGAATATCTCCATCTCGGGTCAGAACTAAAAGTTTCTCGCCGCCTTTCACTCCCAATTTCTTGCGAACTTCTCTTGGAATTACAATTTGACCCTTAGACGAAACCTTAATGATGTCTTCAATTTGCTCCGTCATAAACTTTCTATAAGTTCATACAAGTAAATAAGTTTTTACAATTACATCGGAAAGCAACAATGGAATACCATAAAAGGGCTTTCTTATAGTCATGCCTCCTCAGCCACAAAACACCAAAAATAACTCTCATCTATATGCAGCTCGTAATCTTAGAAGATGACAAATAGATTGCAAGAGGGAGGAAAACGACAAACAAGCCAACGAACTCATTGAATCAGGTTATGAATACCTCTGCGAAATGGAGGGTTCAAGCTTTCCAGAAAACGCAAATAGCCACAGACGTCGCCAGAGTATATGGATGGGAATTGAACCCTATATAACAGGGGTTACCTCCTAAACCTTGTTTTCTTTCTTAATATTGTGAAATAAAACTGTGTGAGTCTGACAAAACGAGTGTTTGGCTGGGAAGACTCTTATTCGGATCTACCTACCCAAAGTGTTTCGGGCAAGTTCTTGAAGTGCTTGTCTCCAGTGACAATTTTCGACTTTAGTAATCTGCCTGTTGCCAATACTACAGCGTCAAACAAGCTTGGAGAATTCAGCTTGGACTTCTTGGCGCAGGTAGCCAGTTCCAAATAGCATCTTGCAGCCTCCAAAGCTATTCCAACATCAATATGGATTATGTTTGAAGCCGAGGCAATAACCTCAAGTCTCGCGCCAACTGTCTTTTCATCGGCTCCTTCTCGGATGTACTTGCGAGCAATCTCTGCCAAGACGGTTCCAGGCGTATAGATTTCGTCTGCGTTTTCCAAGATCTGCTTTACCTCAACCCCTTTTTCACTACCTACGAAAAGTTCAATCCATGCGTAGGCATCAATCACGATCTTCGCCACGGTCTCCCTCCGAAAAAGGCTTGATTCTTCCCTGATCTGCGCTAAATGCTTTTTCTAAAACAGATTTTCTTTGTTTTTTGACAAGAGATTGTATTGCCTCGTCAAGACTTTCTGCGTTCAGTTTCTCTCTAAGACGTTCGAGTGTTTCAGCCGTCTTCTTCGAGACCCTTATAGTTGTTGTTTCATTCAAAACAGCTTCACCATTTATGTAGAGTTGTATACAAGTTAATAAGCATACATGTGTAGAACTAAATTTCTGGATCTCGAGTTTTTCCGATTCTTAGTCAAGAAAAAATAGCTAACATTATTTACATCATACACGAGGCAAAATATCAAATAAGGCTTGTGTCCAAAAGAGCTGGGGTGGGAATTGAACCCATAAACCGTTTCGATGTGTCCCCCGCAAACCTCCTTTTCTTTATCTTACTAATCCCAGATTCTCAGTCATTTTGGGCTTGCATGCCGGGTAGTGGATTTTCGTAGGTGCGTTAGTAGTACCTTCGCTTCTATCGTCTAGGATAATCTGTTGTGTTTTCTCTTTTCATGCAATACAAAATAACTCGGGGTGGGAAAAAATTTTTAGGATTTCGTGTCATTTACGGCGAAGCTCAAGGGAGTGGTTGAGAATTCTTTCGTTTATCATTTCCCAAAGTTCAATTTCTTCTATTGGCTTAAATCCAGAACAGAAGCGTTCTTTAGCAATCTCATAAATAGCCTGATTAATTGGCATCGGGACTCCTGATCTATGCGCCAAGCCTAGCATATAGCCGTTCAACGACTCTAGTTCCGTGTTTGTCTTCCCGCAAAAGACGTCCTGAGTCATGCTGGTTGGTCCAACTCTGTTAACAATAAAGTCATGGAGTGGATTTGTCGGTGATTCTGGATTGTTAACAGCAGATCTTATTTCGGTCCAGGAAGGCAGGACTCCAAGATAATGCTCCTTAAAGCCTGCGGCTTGGAGGACGTTAACACCCTCCTCCAGTAACCTAGTTGTGATGTGCACGAGGATCTTTTCAGATTCAATTGACCGTTTTCGAAATCCCACTAGCGCCATTTCCGCGTTTATGAGGTTGATAGCCAGTTTGCAGTGAACTGCATCTTGCAGACGGTCAGTCACGAAGCAGGTTAATCCGGGATTTAGGACGTTTGCAACACTTTGAAGTTCAGGTTGCATCTCCGTCTTCCGAGCTCCAATAACTACGTGTCCACGTTTTACATAAGAGACTTTTGACGCACCCTCGCGCCATGCATTATAGCATATCACACCAAATACGGGTTTAGAAAAATATTTTGGCATTATCCTCTGGTTTTCGACTCCATTTTGGAGGCTCGTAATAATAGGCTGACGGTTCCCAAGCTGGCGCCTGAGTGTCTGTGCTGTTTGGTCCAAGTCATAGTTTTTCACTGTGATTATTATAATGTCTGGAGAAGGTATTTCCTCCAACGATTCAATTACGTTCACCCGTATTGAAGGGAAAGTATTTTGGTCTGTTTGGTGAAGCTGTATGCCGTGACTTCTAATTTCTGGAACACTATTGCCTCTGGCGAGCAAGAACAAGTCTCTATTTTGAGAGGAAATCCAGCCTGTCAAGCTTAAACCTATTGCGCCTGCTCCAACGACAACGATGATAGGTTTGTTTTCCAAAGTATCCGCACCTTGCCATTCTCAAGCTCTTGGCAACGTAAGTCCATAGGAGAACGCATCAAATATAACTTACCGAGAATCAAGGCATCATTG
>CAWHXY010000006.1:0-352860 GCA_963833575.1 Candidatus Bathyarchaeota archaeon
GCTGTTTCAAAAAGGATTATTTGCTTTATTTTCCCGCGAATAGTGTGGTTATTCGCAAAAACTTAAATGCAAAAAACACTGAAAAATATCAGAAGGTTCCTTATGACCCAGAAGAAACGCAAAAGCCAGTTGTATTATGTGTTAGCCTCTGCACTGATTGGAATTGTTTTTGGAGCTGTTTTAGCGTTCTATGGAGTGTATAAGGCAAATGGACCGCTTTTTAGTGCACAGACTGATTTTTTTATCGATCCTGGCTTGTTATTTTTTGGTTTAGGGCTGGGTGTTTTATCCTCGGCTCAGATTATTTGGAACTTGGAGAAGAAGATTGGAGACTTGGAAAACATCTTGGCAAAAAGAGAAAACTCCGACCCAGAATCGGCGTGACTTCATACAATCTTAACGGGAAATTATATGCAGATAATACGCCAAAACATCCGGCGCCAACTGCTCTTTCACTTCCAAAACTGACTGATCACTCAAGCAGTCAGGACCTACAAACCATTGCGCTTTACACCAATACTTGATCTCTGCAGGCGTGAGGGATTTGAGCCATTTGTCATATTCTTCTTTCGCAAGAATAATCAGTAGGCCAAGCCATTCGCGATAGTAACGGTCATCATCGCCAATCGCCGTTAGCAGTTTCTGGGAAACTCGAAGCATCCTTAAGAAATTGCCGTCGCCCTCAAACTTGCCAACTTCTTTAAAGACACCCTGAGCAACCTCGAGACGATAGGCTTGATACATCCGCTTATACATGGAATCCAAAATCTTAGTTTGCGGAAAAATTGGTTCTCTCTCAGGCAAAAACCGATCTAGTACTCGAACGGGAACATTAAGCAAAGCCTTCAAGAAACGCAACCTCAAATCCAAATGCAACACTGTTTTCCGCCTATACTAACGCAGAACCATAGTTTTTCAATTAGGACCTAATACAAAAATTAAACAAAAATGACTAAGAATTATTCTTCTGAAAAAACAAAAAAGAAATAGAGCTTAGCGGTAAAAACCACTTAACATGAACTCTTATACTACGAAACTTGTGCTAACGAAGTTGCCACCATGGCTAGTTACTAAGGTTACTGTATAAGTGCCTGCTGTGGTTAATGGAGCGAAAGTGACCGGTACTAGAGCGCCTGATGCCAATGCTGCACCGCCAGTTGGAGCGGCTGGAGTGCCAACTACTGCGCCAGTGGAATCTTTAATTATTAAAGAAGTTATGGTAACTGTTCCACTTCCAGTGTTCTGAGCGTAAACTGCACCGTTTGAAACACCTTGTATTGAAACTTTTTCTTGTGCTACAGTTCCGCCTTGAGTCATTGTTGCTAGTGTTCCGCTTGTAAACATGTAAACTACTACTCCGGCGATAACTGCGATTGCGATGAGAATTAGAGTTGCGAATATTGGTGAAATAGCTTTAGTGTTCTTCATAAATTTTCTAAGATTATTCATTTTGTAATTTTCACCTCCAAGCTAAATTCTGTTTAGTTTTCTTACCCTTCTCTTCGTAGAGTTTGCTTATAAACTACGTTTCTTAAGAATCAATATATCAAAAATGGATACGTACTCAACAAGTCATTTTTGAAATAACTATTTTTTAGAGTTACCCAGGGCTTTCTTTCTCAAAATCTCTTCACGATGCAACTTATAATAAGTTGCACATTTTGCCTTTATTTCATCTTTTTTCATTTGATATCTCATTTGGGCGTTTGTTTTAAAGTAAGAATCTTTTTTAGAATATGCAATTGCCTTTTTTTCCAATATCTCTTCACGATGCAACTCATAATAAATATGATCTTTTGCTAATATTTCATCCTTATTCAGTTCATATTTTCGTTGACCATAAGCGTGAAAATACTCTAATCGTCTTTTGCTTCGCTCTTGCGCTTCTGGTCCCCATGAACCCGAATGATAAGGCATGGTTTGCTTTTTGTTGGAGTTGCATTTAAGTTTTATGAAACTAGACTCCTTGGTTACTCAAGCAATCAGGGCTAACATACCACTAGCTCGACACCAAAACTTTAGATCCAGATGCTAACAACTGTAACCTTCGATTATTTGGAAGGTCCTTTTATGAAAGTGACCAATAACCAAATTGCGCAGATAACGCCTATTCCGACTAAGATGCATTCCGAATATCTTATCCAAGCAGTGTTTTCATATAATCTGAAAGCTTGGTGCAATCCGGTGATTGTGTAGAATATCCAGCACACTACTAGAGAGCCGCCAAGCAAAGAGGAAATTCCAGTAATATGAAAAACATAACTTAAGGGTTTTTTTACTCGGGGAACTTGATCAAAGTTCTTTCTGCCGAAATAATAAAGAATCCAGCCTATCAGGAAAATGAGGGCGAGAACTGGGCTAAGAACTATTTTGATTATTCGTTTTTTCTTGTTCGTTTTATAGCCCCGCGTAATTTGTCCAAATTTGATGGAAAATCTCTAAGGCTTGCGCTCTTGTGTCTTGGGATGCTAATTGTAGGTAAGGATTTGGCTGCGTTCCAGGATGATTCACAACTGCAGCAAATACCATGCCGCCAAGTTGGCCGCCTGGGAAAGCCAAAACCCGCGCGTTGCGTGGTCTAATTTGATGAGGTCTGGTGCCGAGAGAAACAAATGAGGCATAAGATGCTGTAGGGATAACTTGAGCACTGTTTCCATCTATTTTTTTGGTTATGCTCATTGCTAAGAAGCCGCTGCGCCATGGTGCACGTTTATACGCATTATCTAAGCATGCATCAGCAAGTTTCTCAACGAATTCCGGAACAATTTCTTTGGGCATACTTTGCGCAAGATTCTCTAAAGTAACATTGATTTTTGTGATTCTGCAGCTGATGCTCAAAGAAAATCCCTCTATTTTTTAATTTGAAATCGTGTTCCTTTCAAAAGCCAAGCACTACGAATCAGGTTAGGCAACTCCGCCTTGACCAATTCATCAGTAATTTCAACTACTGCTTGACCAGAAACTGACAATTGATTAATCTGCACTGTGTCCTGGATCCATCTTGCAATGGTTTCCCGCGTTTGAAGAGCCGTCTCAAGAGAATCTCCAGGTTTAACCAAGAGATCTATTATGACAAGTTCATCAACTAACGTAAATTCTCGAGTTTTAGACGTGCTTTTAGTCGGTTTAGGCGGATTATAGGTGCTAATAATGACATTTTGAGCTATAGCATCTAGTTGGCTAACGGCTTCGAAACGAGTGTGACTCCAGTTAACATCAGTAACAAGGAAGCCCGTGCCCACACTAGTCCAATTGGTTTGAAGCAAAGTCGAGATTAATTCTGTTAAGGGTAGACTCATTTTGTTTCCCCTAAGGTGAGAGCTCTGGGCCACTGTTGTGAGGAATATGGCGGGAAGAATGTGCTAATTTTACCACTGTGGAAACATTCATCAAGTTAGAGACAAAACTTTGGGTGTAACTTTGAATCGCGATTTTTATCGAATTCGCATATGGTCCTGCTCTTTGCAGGTGCATGTCTCCAAGGGCATAATCGTAAGCGCCAATTAGGCTGCCTCCGACAACCGTAACTAATACTCCTAAGCAAGCGAGATCAAGAGCGGCTAACTGTGCGCAGACATAACGCGGATCAGTAGGATCCGAAAGGGTAGGCACTATTGAATAGAGATATTTATTGGCGTGATCAACCTGCGCCTGAAAAGAATCCGAGGAAATTGTCAAGCCATAAACCGTATAATTGCTATTACTGTCTGGACCTGTTGCATTCAGATGGCTAACAAGTTCAGATATCGAAGTAAAGGCAGGTACAGACATTTCAAAGCCTCACAAATTATTTTGAATTAAAGAAACTGGCAAATTATCTATTTTCTAAGTAAACAGAAAATCTTGAAAACCATTCATATTGAAAGTTAGTAAAGAAACCTTGACGCAGGTTAGTCAAGAAAGTTATACGAATAGGCTTATATCGAAAATCGTTCAAGATCTGGTTATGGTCAGCTGGAGCAAGACTATCTCTTCAATACTTATAGTATTCTTCTTAACTTCTCAGGTCTTCGTGCTATCCTCTCAAGCTGACCCTGTTTGGAATATCCAGACAATAGACACTGCCAGTGTTGGCGCAGGCGCCCTTGCTTTAGATTCCAACGGCAACCCACACTTACTCTACATCCACTATACGAACAACGATGCCTACCATGGCTCCGTTTATCCAGGTCCGTTCGAGTTTATCTATTCGAGCTGGATTGGAGGAAGATGGAATAGCGAAGTCATTCCCAATCTTACCAGCGTTTACAACTTCGTGTTAGATTCAAACAATAACCCTCAAATTCTCTATTCTAGCAATAAAGGCATAACTATTGACAGTCCGTTAGGGTCAAATTGGACCACGCAACCAACCCCAATCCAATCAGGCGCAAGAAAAGCTTTTCTTGCCTTAGATTTGAATGGCAACCCAAGTGTAGTTTACGCAGACAATAGCAGTCCGCTTAATCCAACGCTTTTAGAGTATGCAAACTGGAACGGCGAGAACTGGACTATTCAAACCGTTGATTCGGGCAAGATTGGCGGAATAGGTGTAGACAATCTTTATCTAGCATTCGATAAAAACAATTACCCAATCATAATGTATGGTAATGAGACTGATTATTCGGCACCAGGTGCAAGTTTACTCTGGGATTTCTCAATCAAGTTTGCGTTCTGGAACGGTACGGATTGGAACCTTCAGACAGTCGTTTCGAATGTAACTGCAATGTACAATATGGTTTTAGATTCTAAAGGCTATCCGCACTTCTGTTTCAGACACGATTACCCATATCTCTACAGTGGTAACGACACCTTATTTTATGCCAGTAAGGATGGGTCGGGTTGGAATTTTCAAAGTGTTATTTCGAATGAGTCTTTGGGTGATAGTTATCTTGCATTTGATTCTATTGATGTTCCGCATATAACATATTTCAACGATTCTGGTTTGATTTATACGGTTTGGAATGGAACTGATTGGGCACCTCAAGTCGTTAGTCCAACTAATCAAACAGTACAGGGCAGTCCAATACCAAATGGTGGAGGTCAAATAATAATTGACTCGCACGAAAACGCCGACATCGCCTTTGGCGCATTTCCTTCTGGCTACCCTGAGTCTTTTGTCTATTTTAGTATGTTTGCAACTGCTACAGAGCCTTCCTTTATGCCTACGCCGACTCCTTCAGTCACTTCAAACACTTTGGCAGTATCGAAATCAATTCTCATTATCTTATTCGTGACAGGATCTGTTGCAATCGGTGTTTTAGTGTTGCTTTATAGACGACATCGAAAAACCAAAAACTTAGAACATTAAGACCTTCTTATTGCTCGCTTCTCCAAACTGTAACGCTATAGCGAGCCAGCGTTTTGAATTTGGCCAGAAAAAGAAAAAAAGAAATTAGTTTAGCTTGTTAAGCAACCTGTGATCTTGGCGACACATTCACCGTTGGTGACTATGGGTGCATACCGTGTTGTTAGCAGTGGCTTGACGATTTCTTTGCTCTTAATTAAGTCTACATCAGTTGTTAGAGGTCTTCTAACTAAGAAGTAGCCAAGAGGTGCGTATGCTGCTGAGAGGTTTTTGCCTGTGCTTATACAGTAGACTGTTCCTGCGGGAATTACATTGGACCAACAGAGTTCCCATTCGCCTAGCATCTGCATTGGTTGCTGAGTAATTGGGCTAGTAACTTCACGTAGCAAGCTGTAGTTTGGCAGGTTCTTTATGTCACGTTTCTGAACAGGGTTGCAAAGGATCGTGTCCATCTGGAAGTCTGCTTTGTTGATTAGAGCCTCTGCATTGTTGAAGTCTTCCATACCTGGAGTCTGAGCCTTTGTGAACTCGGTTCCTGCGACAGTAATTGTTTTGCCTGTGCAAGCGTTGGAGTTGGCTACTGGGCATGCTGCATCTATTACGCCTATGCAGTCAGTTTCAATTTGGAAGGCTAAACGTCTTGCGAGTCTTTTGAGTTGCTGATTGACAACTGGTAGATCCACGTCTTCAACGATTTCTTTGGGAATTTCGACTCCTTCGCCTCGTTTGTATGGGCTAACAACTGCGTAGCTTAATGGTGTGTAATCTACTGGTACTGCTGAGCCTGGAGCTATTTCGCTTATGCCAACGCTGCGGGATCCAGCTTCTTTTACGTAGGTTTTGGTTCTGCCGTGTTTAAGCACATCATCGACCAATAGCCGTTTTACAACGAGATTGGGCATGGTGAGTTCGAGCAATTGTTGATGTAGTTCGGGATACTGAATAGCGCCTGTATCTACCCATGTTAGGGCATCTTCATTAAACGACATTCTTCATTATTCTCCTTTAACCAAATATTATTACGACTGTTGCGTTGTTGGCTCCACCGATGATGACAACGCCTCTTCTGTTCATTTGTGCGTTAATTATGGCTGCAAGTCCTGTGCAAGTGGTTGTAAATGGCGAGGCAGCACCCGTGATCGCTATGGTGCCAGCGACTGCTGCATCGGTTGTTGGTGCAAGTTTTGTGATTCCGCCATTTCCTGAGGTTACGACATCGCCTGCGCTCAAAGCCCCGCCTGAAGTGTTTTTCACTCGCAAACGATGACCAAAAGTGTAGACATTAAGTGCTTTATTGCCGCCAACTGCTATGCTTTGGACAAAGCCGATGAACGCTGGATTTGGTGCGGTGCATAGTGAAACTTTGTTATCTGCGGAAATGTAAACTGGGTCTCCGACGGCGGGTGCTGTGTAGCCTGAATCTGGGAAGAATGTTTGCTCTAGATCTGGAATTACTTTTATGCTTGAACTATCAAAATATGTCATTTTTAGGACTCCTCTTCCTCTTCGTGGGTTATGTCAGCAGTTAAGCCCGCCATCCTGTGGGCAGCTGCTTTGAGTTCTAAACCTGCTTTTTGCAGGTTGGCTTTCCTGGCGAACATGTTGTTGAGTTTTTGTGCATCATCCGGTGCTGCTATGATGCCTTTGCCTGTGGGTTTTGCGGCGATTTTTGGAAGCATCGCTGAGACAGCTGCTTTGACTTCAGTTGTCAATTTTGCTTCAAGCTTTGTTGAGCTTTCAGCTATGGCTGCTTTGCAAGCGTTCATTATTGTGGCAGTGTTTTTTGTGAGTTCATCTTGGAATTGCTGATATGTCAGTTCTGTGCCGGCTTTGACTGCTGCCTTTTTGGCTTTTTCTTCTTCAGTTTCTTCAATGGGGGGTTCTTGTTTAGGTGGTTTTTCTGACAATTGATTTTTTTCTCCTGTTACTTTTTGTTGGTTAGGCTCGTCTTTTTTAGCGAGCTGTACCTGTGATCTAAGCTGAGAAATTCCGCAAGGACACTTGGTTTTGTCTTGGCAACTGCATTTAGAAGCAATCAAGGCTCTTTGTTGGGCTTCATTCATGGCGGCTGCGAAACCCTTAGGCCTAAAAATATTGTTTTTATATGCTCCAACTGCTACGATGCTTAATTCGACACATTGCGGCTTATGGACAACTTCATATGCGCCGGAGCAAAGGTGAATCATGCCTAAAGTTTCGTTTCGGGTTTTGTCGCCGCATTTGCTGCAGACAATTTCGTCTGAGATAACTTTGGGGCTAACCATGTTGAGATATTTCTTCTCAATCTGAGTTAGTAAAATGGGATCTCCGGAGACCTCGGCAGAAAAAAGAACTGTATCGCCGACTCGCTTAACGGTTTTAACAATCCCTTTGACGTCTTCCACATTTGTGCCATGGTTAATTCGTAACTGCGAATTTTTCAGAGTAGAAGCAAAATAGTCAATATCTTCAGAGGGCACTTGCCAATTATTTTCGTTAATAGACGTGTCGATTGCTTGACCTTCAATCGTTATCGTTTGCCTAATTTCATCTATGCTAGCTTTAACATCTATGTCATAATTTAGTTTCGTTAAAACCACCCATTAAGCGTCTCTTGTTAATAGTCAAGAAACTTTGACTAACCTCAGTCAACTTTCTGTGACGAATAGCCTTTTATCGCCTACAGTTTCCTAATACTAAGTATGGGTAAAATCGGCAAAACTTTCGCTCTCTTTCTAACTCTAATTATCGCTATGTCATGCCTAACTGTGCTTATAATCAAACCTACCAATGCTCAGAGTATACCAACCCTTTCTACTCCACAATTTACTATCAAGTTTGTAAATGCCTCCTATACTTCAACAACCACAAATTCCTATACTGGTCAAAGTCAAACTCAACTTATCAATAATAACTCAATTGAAATAACGATTAAGAACCAACCTTTCGATTACTCAAACAACGGTTTACCTTATCAAATATACTTTAATGTACGTGTCGAACCGCATTTCTCAAACAAAGATAACTGGACAGAAGTTTATCCGTTAGAAAACTTGACAAGTTCACAGGCTAGCGGAAACGGTTTTCCTTATGCATGGTATTTGCTTCCTGAGTCGCCCCCACAATCAAATCAGGACTATACTACAATTGCATTCCCTGTTATTCCAACTGAGGTTTATGGGGCTTCTGGCTATGATGTTTTGAGAGCAGACACAGGGCATAATGCTTGGTTACCTGATTTTCTTGATGCTATTCCAAGCGGTGCTCAACTTGATTTCCAAGTACAGGCATTAGTTGGACATAATTCTACGTACTGGTATATTCAACATCCCTTTACGCCTACTTATGGTGGATATTCTGCTCCTGCTACTGCATATGATTCAGCAAGTGGATGGAGTAACTCACAAACAATAACAATAGGAGAAACAACTTCTAATTCACCAAGTCCATCTCCAACTGTTCCAGAGTTATCTTGGTCAGCAATTTTGCCAATGTTCTTTGCCTTGGTCTCTGTTGCTTTAATGCTTAGGCGTCGAAATAAGGCTAGTTACCAGTAAACGTCATGTTCTCTCACGACCAGGCAGTGACAGTTGGGATGCAAATTCACCGCAAAAGTGTCATCATCAAGCCATTCGCCCCAGGGAAACATATCTAAGAGCTCATCAGGGTCTTTCAGCTCGTAAGTGTCGGTTTTGTTGTCATCGCAGTTGTGGCAAAGATTAGGGCTAGGCGCTAACCCCTCAGTTACATATCGCCAAACGGTATATCGAATTGCAGGGTTAACAACAGCGGCTTTTAAGCCAACTCCAGCTAAAACAGGCGTATTAAGAAGTCCAGCAACTTCAATTGCCTCAAATAGAACCGCTTCAGGAAGAGGAAGCGATAATTTCTGCGACAAGATAATTCTTTCCATCCTTGTTGAAAGTTGCTTGATTCCCAAACTTGTTTCCTGACTGATTTAATTGCGGCTTAGGTGCAGGTAGAGGATTTGAGTCTTGAGGCATCTCTTTTGGCAAGCCAACAGCAACTCGCCATTCACTAATTCTGGCTGCATTTGCTTGAACAAGAGTCGCATAAATTGCTGACTTCTCCTGTAAACTTGGCTCCCAAATCGGCTTCCACTTAATATGCGGAACCTCAGTGCCCTCCCCAAATTTGGCTTCAACAAGCCGAGTAAAATGCATCGTCTCGACATCGTCGCCCATGATTTCTTGAAGCATTCGCAGTCGGGTAACGAATTCCTGCATTACTATATCGGCTGTTGCACGATTTGTCCCGGATGGCTCGCCTAAGAAGATTTCAGGCACGCCCAAAATGGCTTTTCTTTGGCGCTCTAAGTAATTCATCCAGGGCTCAAAATTCAGAGTGCGCGTTAAGGATTGAACTTGGTCAACTGTGACGTCTCCTCGGACAAAAACATCTGTATTGGGTCTGCGATCGCTAAAAGCTTCCATTAGGGTACCAAGTTGCGTATCGTTGAAGGGGCGCTCCGGAGTGCCTGCTTTCACGACAAGCATTGGCTTAAGGTAAACGCCGACTATAGTTGCCATGTCCCGCTCATAAGAGTCAATGTAGGCTTGATTTAGAATTAATGGCCTAATTTCGCTTGTTCCGTAAATTGCTTCATACCAGTTACTTTTCGGCTCATTTTTAAAATGCATAATTTCCTGAGCAGTAAAAGGCACAGGCGGAAAAGTCAACAGTTGAATATAGCCAAAAACGTTGCCATATTCATCTCGGCGAACGCGCATGTGAACTGGATCCAGCCCTTTAAGCCACCACAGTTCAGGAGGCACACTTTCGTCACTGCAGAGTTCTTGGTAGGCATTGCCATAAACCATCATATCCCAAGCAACTACGCGGAGGGTTTGCAGAAAATTATGTTTATCGCACCAATCCATCAGCCAAGTGCGAACATCTTCATCGCCGCCTTCAAGTTCAAACCCGTTGCTGATGGCCATGTTAGCTTTAACCCGAATAGAAGCAGCCACATAGGGGACTCTTGTTGCTAAATCCTTGTATTTTGCCAAATCTTCAACTGGGGTAACTCCCCAAACTAGATCCCAAATTGCCGTATAAGGCTGAGAAACAAAGCCGGCTCCACTTGCTGGCTGCTTATATTTACTGTTAATATAGCTGTAGAGTTCGCCATCGGTTCGCCAGCTGAAGGGAATTTGCTCCTGCATTTGCTGAGTACTAACATCAAGTGAAACGTTCCGATCTGTGCCGGAAACGGTGATACTAATACTACTGCGAGCAGGCATAAGAAAAATCACTCACTTATGGTTTAGGCGCGTTTGAAACAGGCTTTTTAACTGTAATGAGTAGCGTATCCAAGACGTAATGTTCCAGGATATCTTTGCCATTAACGTAAATATGCAGGTCCGAAGGCTTCGCTGTTATTTCTACGCCTAAAGCTTGCACTATCTTTTTAGCAGGATCAGTCGGTCTATCATCTGCGCTGAAGAGTTCTTTTTCGTTTTCAGGAACATCCATAATTAATCACTGTGAATTTTTCATTTTTTGTACCAGGAATTGTGAGAATTCAAAAACTCTTGAGAACATAGAATGGCTTTGCAATCTGCAGCAGTTAGTACTTCAACAGTTTTGCCTTCACGAATAATTTTCATAAATTTTAATGTCTTATGAAGCCCGCACACTTCCCGGGCGGAGCACTTGAATTCAAAATGTTAATGGCGCCGCTGCAGGCGTCAATTTGATCGTCATGTTCACCTTCAGGGAATGCTTCAGCTTCATCAAGAAACTCGCTGATCCAATCTCCCCGCACCAAAAAGACTTGCCATTTTCAGCCGCCGTACTGAAGGGTCCTGCTCTTACTTCTTTGCTTCCGGTCGGGCGCTCACTTCGAAACATAAAGCCTTGCAGGATTTCTCGGGCATAGTAATCAGCTGCAATTTTGCCGCTTGAGCCGCCTTCCTCTTCCATCCAAACCTCTTGATCTCGACCATCAAGCTGAGCAACAGTTTTGATCTTGTCTGCAGTGCCCTTGGGGGTCTTCTGGAAATGCTCCAGACCAAAAATATAATATTGCCCTTGACAGACGCCGATTAAAGCGCCAGCCGTCCAGTCAGGATCTTTGCCCTTCGCCGGTTCGGAGCTTGCCAAATCCCAATAACGAACCTTAAAGATATCTGTCGGCGCTTGGGCTTTTTCAATTATTGTGAACCAGGAGCGGTTGAACATTTTGCCGACTGCTGCATCCCAGCTGCCCTCAAGCAGCTGCTTGCGTGTAGTTGAATCTAGGGCTTGAAGCCGTTTAATATAACTTGCTTGGTCAATGTGCGGGTTATCCTGCAACCTCGCAGGCACAAAAACTCTTCCATATTTTTCACCTTCCACAATAAACCGCTGCTTAACCCAAGCATGCCCCAGGCCGCCCGGGTTAGATGCTCCCCACAACCGCAAAGGCACTGGAAAATTGTCTGGCCGACGCAACCGACTGTTCAAGTAAACATATTGGGTCTCGCTAAACTGGGTTAGTTCATCTGGGAATATGCCTATGAATTCTGCGCCTTGATAACGATATTTGTCGGTTTCTGACTCAAGGTAGCCAAATTGTACTTTGGCGCCGCTTGGAAAGGTCCAACAGTGCTGAATCTCGTTCCAACGTGCGTCAGTGTCTTGTAGCCATTCTTTGCTTCGATCCATCAGTGCACCGGGAAGCGCTAAATCCCGATAAGTGCGCCTTAAAATCAAAGCTGTATAATGTGAAAACTCTACATATTGCAAAGCCGCCATTAAGAGTGCTGAACTTTTACCTGGTCCTGCTGCCCCGCCAAATAACGCTTCAGTAGCACCGCAGGTCAGAAATTCAATTTGTTTTGGCGTTGGCTTCTGAATAATGTAGGGATTGTTAAGGATTGTTCTCTGGAATATTTTCCGTTGAAGTTCCTCTTCGCGATTGGATGATTGCGTCGTATTCGGCAAGGATTTCGAATGTTTCTTTGATGTCAGTTGTGGGGTTGGTAACATTTTGCTGAATCAGAACCGCAGGTTGAATTTGTTTTGGTAGTTGACCTAAACTCTGTTTAAGCTCAACTTCAGCTTTGATAGAATCAATAAACTTGCCAATAGCACCTACACGTGCATTGGGAGACTTGCATGTTTTCATCATGTACAAGGCTTCTTCACGAGCAAGCTGCAACAAATTAAGCTGTTTCTTTCCGTCTTCATGAGCCTGCTGTGCTTCCCAAATAAATGGCTCCCAAATTTCACGTTTCGCTAAATCGTTAAGCAACGCTTTCACAGTGCAATCAAATTCTTCCGCAATCTGCTCAAGACTAGTATGATTCAGACGATCGCTATAATGTGCTATTAACATTGTTTTGCGTCGACGAAAAAGCTGCAGATTCATTCGAACGATAGGTTCTTTTGGGTGTTTATCCCTCGCGCCGTACTGATCTGCCGTTTTCAGGGTTTTTTCAGCAGACTCCAAGTTTGTTTCTGAGTTAAGTTTTTCAAGATTTACGGCATCTTTGCTTTCTTGTTCAGTTGGAATCGACATAACTTCACTCTGCATTTTAGCTTTCTTGGTTGTGGCTCTGAATTATAATTTCCATTGTGCGGATTCTATTCTCGATTGCAGCGTCTATGTCTTCGAGCAGAATTGTTTGCATCCACTCAGGCATCGCTACTACTCTGGCGAAGGCTTTCTTTATTTTTTCAATAAATTCTTCTGGTTCCATTTTTTTAACCTCAGTTACGAGAAGTTTATCTCAGGTTTTTTGCTGAAACATACTTTAAGGAGACTGTCAAACGGCATCTACTGTTAGAGCGAACCAGTTCTCGATTTATCCGGGTGTCTCCTTTTCCGTGGCTGCCATGTCCAACACGCTTGATTATCCAGTTACCGAGATTTCCCCGTACCAACTGGGGATTGCTTGTGACCAAATAAAATGGCAAACTACTCTGAGATGAATAAAGTTCAGCCATGAAATTCAACAGACGTTTTCCAATGCCTATGCCCTGATAATCGGGCAAGACTACAAGACGGCTAACGCGATAATAGTTTGCCAACATATGCACATGTGCGACTGCAATAAAGGCGACAGGTTTCTGCTGATAAAGTGTTGCATAGCATTTGACGCCGGCGCCAAGCTGTCCGTTTAGATAGTGATATGGCCTAAAGATCTGCCACATGGAATTGCTGCATTTATGAACTGAGAGCTCAATTGCTGGGTGGCTAACTTTTTTTTTATAAACTCCATGGAGTCTGTGCAGAAAACCCAATCAGGCTCTAACCAATCAATAACGTCATAGTGGCATGTGACTGCTATGAACTTCTTGTTTGATCTTCGAACAGCTTTGCTGATTGCGTAGGCGCTGACTTTTGCAATCTCGCGATCAACAACGCTTGTGAATTCATCAAAGACGATAAGGTTTTGATCTAAACTCAATGCCCTTGCAATGTCTACGCGCATTTTCTCGCCTTGGCTGAGTACTTCATAGTTTTTGAGCCAATCGGGAGGAGATGCAAAACCTACACTGCAGAGGTTTTTGGTTATGTCGTTTACCTGTAGGCCTGCTGGAAAATCATCTAATATTGATTCATGGTGATAGTCGAAGCCTTTGATGTAGCTCTCTGGGAAAAGGGTTTTGGCGATGCTGGTTTTGCCTGTGCCACTTCGACCCACTATGACGCCTATTTGCCAGGATTCATTTTCGATTGGCAGCTCCCCAACAAAATGCTTCTCCATTTTGCAATCTGTTAGTGTGAAGCTTCCGATTACGGATTGAGCTCGAAAACTCTCAGGTTTAGTCCAGGTTTTTACAAACTCAAAACGCGGCATTTGTAACCTTCACCAATTAATTTGTTGTAGATTGCTTCTTGTTGGGTTTCGTCTTCGCATTCGATTACTACTTCAAATGATTCGTCGAAGTTGACGCTTTTTTCTTCTTGACTCAAGGCGTTAGTTAGTTTGTCGTCTGAGAGCATGAGGAGGTATTTGAGGTCGTCTTCTTTTCCAGCTTCTATGATGCGTTCGTACTCTGCCTGGTCAAGCTCTTTTTGGTGTTCGCCTTTGAGTTTGTTTAGAACTTGCCTTAGTAGCCGACGATCTACATCTTCGACGGGCAATCGGATAACGGAAACTTCAGTCATGCCCAAAGCTTTTGCAGCTGTATAGCGCTGTTCGCCATCAGCGATTAAGAGGTCCTTGTTAGTGATGATGGGAATAATAAAGCCCCATTTTTTGATAGAAGCCTTAAGCCGTTCGAGCTGCTCTTTGCCCATTTTGTTTGGGTTCTGCCCATCAGTCTTAATATCGCTGACATTTACGGTTTCAGCAGACGGAATATTAATCGACATCACTTCACCAAAATTCTTTCAATCAAAATTATGGCCAAGCTAACCAGCCCAATGAGACTAGCGCTGCCTAAAGCGATTAGAATTTTCTGAGTAACCTCAAGTTGCTGCACCTTAGCTACCAACCCCGATTGGAAATCCTCACCTACTAGAGCATTTTCTATTCGGTTAACTTGCGCCGTATTGGTGTGGATTGCTGTTATGTATGGGCAAGTGGGGTTCTTGTTAGCATCTGGACATATCTCGGCAGCTTCTATTTTTTCTTGGTTTGTGTCCATTTATCTTGCCTCAAGATTAAAGTTCTATTAATTGAAAAGCGCCTTCGCCGCTCGGATTACTAATAACTAGTCCAGGCTCCACTATAGGTACTGCTTCAGCTACGGGCTGCCCAAAAGTTAAAGCTAAATGATAAGTAATGTCATCAATTGTATCTAAGCAAACAGACTCTCCTTTGACCCTGTCGAAGAAAGCATTATCTCGAACAAACTGACGAGAATGTTTTTGTTGAATCCTAAATTCTAAAGATTTAGAACTTCGTCTACCGCGTTTATGATTCATGCTAACAAGCCGCACTCCCAACTTTTGGGTGAAGGGGGCGAAAACTGAAACAAATAGGAGCTATCGCTCACCGCCTAATATCGAGCGCAGTAGATATAGCATGTTTCTTAAAAAACTATCTGTCAAGCATTAAACTGAAAAAAGCAAGAATCAAATGCGTGGAGTTTCAGGCAACAGCGCTAGCCCTTTCCATATGTCTTTAATAAGCGATTCAACCCCCCCATAATGTCGATTTCGCGGAAAGGGTGACAATTCAAACGCATTTACATTAGGTGCAGGGAATGATTGGTTATCTATTCAAACGTTGAAAATAAACCTATAACTTATTTGCTTGTTACGTTGATTATCCATAAGCTGCAAGCTGTAGGTCGGATGCTACGAACACTTTATTATCAGATATAATCGGTGGCAAAACATAGTGGTCAAAATGTTGATTTCTTGCAAAGTTTCCTGTTGACGCATCGAAAACCCATAAAGCATTATTCTCATTTAAAAACACTGAATCTCTGTTGACAACTAAACCAGCAGAAAATCCGTAAAATACGCCGCTGTCTTCTATTTGTCTATCCCACATAAGTTTTCCAGTGGCCAAATCAAGGCTGCATAATGTTGCTAAATAATGATCATGCTTATTCTCGCTCGTTGTTCCAAGTTGCTGAATAACGCCAAAACTCCAGTAGATTCTATTGTTTTGAGGATCAACTTGTATTGGATAAGTAACAAGAGTGTTGCTATCGTTAACCATTGGAAAAATGCTTTGATTATCAACTTTCGTTTTGGATACTACTGTACTGCTACGTAAGTCGAGCGCATAAAAGTTGCCATCTGATGCTCCAAAGTAAAGAACCCATTTATACAGAGTTGGCTGGTAAATTGACGACCCAATATCAATGCTCCAAAGACTAACACCAGAAGTATCATTGAAACTTTGTATTTGGTTACCGTTCTCTATTACAACTTGCCCTTGATAGGTTGCTAAGACACTTGGAATTCCGCTAAATATGCTGACATTAGCATGCCAAAAAATGCTGCCATTATCCGTATTTAGTTTAAAAATATTTGGGCTTGACTCATTGCCACCTAAGGCATATAATACGTTACCATTAAACGCGTCGCCTACCAATGGAAAACCACTTGCCCACCAAGTATTCGAATCGGTTATGTTACCAAAACTATCATAACCGTAATAGTAAGATGCTTGCCAAAGAAACTGTCCAGTGGTTGCATTATGAGAAGTAACATCTGGGCTTACTCCTTCCGTAAGTGTTAATACTTGGCCGTCATTAACGATTATGTTATCTGGAGCTAATGCATGGTCTACGTCGCTTATGAAGCTCCATTGAAACAGTCCGTTAGACTCATTTAAGCAGCCGACTGAAGCATCCCTATACCCACCGTAAACTCTTCCATCTGATATTGTGATGTCAGCAGCGAAATAACCGCCTACACTGTTACCGTTCCAGATGGAATTGCCGTTC
This sequence comes from Candidatus Bathyarchaeota archaeon, assembly GCA_963833575.1. Lineage (GTDB taxonomy): Archaea > Thermoproteota > Bathyarchaeia > Bathyarchaeales > Bathycorpusculaceae > Bathycorpusculum. The sequence goes on from CAWHXY010000006.1 coordinate 16,628, forward strand.
TTGCCATCGTAGCTGTTAACGTTTCCTGAAATATCCATTGTAAACACTTGTCCGTTATCAGTAGCCAATCCAGTAGCAAAGTTTTGGATGGAGCGTTGCCAAAGAATCCCCGAGCCGTCGGGATTTTTGACATAATTTGCATAAATTAATAATGAAGAAACAGTTATGACTGCGATTAAGCCTATGGCTATTACCGACAAGGTACGCTTAGTCATCTTTCGCCCCCTCATGGGTTTCTATGGTAGTAATCTTTAAAGGCTTTTGCACATTGCTCAGGCGTTCAATACGCTTTGGGTTTAGCTTACGGTATAATGCTACTCCCTCCAGTAAGAAGAGAGCCATGGCTACTCCAGTCATGCCTGTTAAAAAGTAGAAGCTGATTTGAACTACAAAGCCCTTTATTAGAGCGCTGAGCAATATTATTGTTATCTCGGCTGCGAAAGCTCCGAGAAAAAATAGGGAGTAGAACATCAACCGTGGCACGAGGTTTCGTCCAACCCACACGTGCCCCTTGATGCTCGTCTTCTCCCTTAGAATGTAATCGCCGTACAGGTTTTTTTCGATTAAGCCCATGTCTTCAAGTTTCTGTAGGTGTCTGGATGCGACGCTTGTATTACTAATGTTGGCTCCTCTAGTTACTTCTCTTGTACCAACTGGCTTTGCAGCGTGGACTATGTACGCATAGACCGTTAATGTGTTGCCTTCGAGTTCACCGTTAGCCACTTTATGCCAACAACCTATGGATACGTTTTTTGCATAGCTCCAGTGGGGTTTGATGGACTCTCTATCGGTACTGGCATGGTTGGTGTGCAGGTTCCGTAAATGAATGCGTTGCCTTCTTTTGTTAACACTATGGTTTGCAGGATTTGGTTGCTTGGTCCCATGTTGACCGTGACGTTGCCGTTATAGCTGACTGAACCTATTCTGGTTACATCGACGCTTAATGTTTTAGCGTTTCTAAGTTCAGTTACTACTTGGTTTTGGTTTCCGTTGTAGCTTGCTATGTATGAGCTGATGAATCCTTGACTAGAGGTTTGGTTGGTTGCTCCTTCTGGCAGACTGCTGTTGCTACCTACGAGTACAGTAAAGCCTCCTGATCCACCGGAGTAGCCGTTGTAGTTTGGAATGCCGTTGTATGTGACACCGTTTGCAAAGGTATAGCTGGTGCCTGGACCAAAACCTGTTATGGCCATATAGCCTCCGCCTTGAATGCCTGGAATGTTGTTTATGCTTCCATGAGAGCCCAGTTCCTCTATGGTTGAGCAGACAGAGTAGGTTACGTTGGCGATTGGTCCTTGGTCAGAGGAGATCTGGAACTGATAGTATTCTATTTTTGCGTCTGCACCTTTGAGAGCCATGCCAGCAGGGGTCAATGTGACGTTTGCAAGTCCATTGAGTTCAACGCCGTCCCATGACGCTGTGCCATTTGAGCCACTTTGGTCAAGATTAACATAAGCGTATGTAACATTAACGTTGAACCAAGGCGTTGATACAACTTGAGCGTTTGCCAGGTCAGCATTTCCTTTTGTTTGGGCCGCCATCAGGTATTCCATTGGTATGACTGTTGCGATTCCGATTGCTATTGCGAGTATTGAGCATAGTATTACTTTTTTTTCGACCATTTGGTTTTTCACCGGTCACCTATTAGCCAAGGCACCTAATAATAGTCCTTGAAGAACAAAAGTGTTCCACTCCTGTTCTCAAGAAGAACAGCACTTAAGAATAAGATTTAGGCATTGCAGTTAAACACTCTGGGACACCTTCGGAAAAATATTGCCATTTTATACGCAACAGTTCTAACTTATCACTCCGACCTTCCCCAAGCGTCAAATGCAAAACCAGTTAATGCCCAGTGCCAACCCCTTTTCTCCGAAACGTTTTCTCCAAACTCCTTTTCTAATCGCTTGTTCATTCTTAGGATTCTTCTGCTTATCTGGTGACGAGTAATTTTAAACTGTTCAAGTTTTGACTGCAAATCCTTTGGCAGCAGACCTGGGCTACCTGCCTCATAGAGCAAGCGCAAGATTTCTCGATCAACTTCGTCATTGCAGGCTAGCCTCTCGACTAGAGATTGCTCAAAATTGAAAGATCCCTTAAGTCCAGCAAAAATTGTTCTCAGCATCAGTTTTACTTCTGCTATTTCTGATAGGGTCTGTTTGAGAAGCTGCTGATTATATTTCAATCGCCCGATCTTGTCGCTTTGGCTACGCTTCTTTTTCTGATTTTGAACAGGTTTTTCAATGGTTCCCATGTCAGAATGCACACTCCAAGAATTCTCCAACATCAATACAGGGCAAAATTGACAGTGGGTAATCAGGACCAACCAGTGACAGAAAAGTGACTTCTGAAAAGCATGGACTTTTCCCATGCCTGAGGGTGTGCGCAAAAATTGCTTTTGAACACCTTTTTACAGACATTATAACCCTCTCTTCTCTAATTCAGCCAGATAGCTATTGATTGCAGAATAGCGCTTCATACTCCAGAAATCATTTAGTGAAGCGGCCTTTATGACGCGCTTGCAAGCTTTTCCCCGAAGATACATCAAATTATTCATCCGATCGTCTTTGGCCTTCAGCAAGCGGGGTTGGATCATCAAAACCGCCTCCGAAGAACGCAGAAGCTTCTACGTCCTGAAATAACTTCAACTGCTTCAACCAAATCACAAGAGGCATAAATTTTCTGGTAACCCACGACTATCATAACAACAAATTTTCCACTGCCTCGATTAGCCGCTATGTAACCTGCAGATTTGCCACCAGCCTGACTCATCGCACATACTCTCCAAGTTTCCGCTGTTTCTCATCAAAAGTTTTTGGACTATCTTCCTCACCGAACTTTCTCAAAGTCTCATTCAACATGGTAACGTTAACCGCAATCTTTTCGGCAGCCGCCTCAAAACCCTCAAGCTTGGGCAACTTGTTTAAATTCTTATAAATCGCCTCAGTCAAACGTTCAACCTGCAACAGCCGACTATTGTTAAATTTAATAGCTTCAGAATTCTCTTTAACTTCCCTACGTAACTCGAAATTTGCTTGGGCACTCTCCATATCTTTAAAGCCCTTAGAAATTGCCTCTTCAAACTTGTTAATACTCATCGCCTTGGTAACCTTGCGCTCCCTTCGAATTAGCGACTCTTCCTTTTGATACGTCCGATCAATCATGCCAAATAAGTCTCTCTTCGTTATGCACTGCACGCCATCTACGCGGACACCATGGTAATCTTTGTTCATCTCAAAAGTGGTCAGAACCAAATCTGATAGTGCAAAACCCAATTTAGCCTCAACCAAATCAAACCATCGGTTAAGTGCGAAAAGACATGCATCATGGCTCATCCCGCCGATATCACATGCAATGTATCCGCTTATCTTTCGTCTCTCGGAACCAAAACAAACATGCAACTTAACTCCTCCGACAAACTCGTCAGTTTCCCAATGCTTGATGTCTTGGCAGACATTGGATTGCAAGCTAATGTTATGCACACACAAAGGCACAAACCGCACCCTGTAGGTGAGTTTATTGCAGTAGCTTCCAGGATAAGGCTGCAAAACCAAGCCTTTCTGAAGCAGCTTTGAACAGACAACCCTAACGGTGGTGTATTGCCCAGTTGTGATTTCCTTAGGTTTCTTATGGGAATGTATTATGCGGGCGATTTCAACGGGTTTTAGTTCAACTTCGGAAGCATCAATTATATGGTAAGCACGAGCTTCAATGCCTCGACACTTATCCGCTAAACTGTTTAAACAGGTGTTGCTTGAAGTGTTGGCGGTGTTATCAGATGCTTCAACCAAAAATTAGAACCCTCCAAAACGTCGGTACTCGAGAACTGCTCGCCTGGAACAGGATCCGCCGCCATGCGTGCAATGCCGATTACTAAAACTGTAAGCTTTGCAAGAAATATCAGTTCCATCAGCATATGCAAGCTTTGCAAACTTGCAGAAAAACAAGTCCTTAGAGCAAGTGTCCATCATGGCGCAGTCTTTTGATGCTGGATTGCTCAGGCAAGGATAGTATCCGAGAAGACATGGAGGCTTAAACGAATCAGCGGCAAAACTCATTGGAGGCTGCCTCCTCTGGGCTGGAACTTAGAGCAAGCACTGCTCGAAGCTAACTGATTAATTGATTTCTTACCCTTCAAGGCGGGCTCCGCGCAACGGCCACACCAAAAAAAGCAGTCCATACAATGGAAAACTTTAGCGTTTTGAGAATTGTTAGAAGTAGATAAAAGAAAAAAACTGGTATATCTTGTAACTGAGAAGTGGCGCCGTCGAAAGGATTCGGACCTTTGACCGACTGGTTAACAGCCAGCCGCTCTACCGGGCTGAGCCACGACGGCACATCATAATGCTTACGTCACTTTTCAGATTCAATATAGTATTTAAGTTTAGTCTTTTCAAACCTGTCTATTCTATCTGTCGTACTTTGCGCTTTGCAATTGCTGAGAAGCCCTTGTAGAACTCTTTGGATATTTGTTGGTACCATTTATCTGCGAAAGACAAGTCAAGTAGATTATCTACCCATCGAAAATCATGTTCTGCACATTCAATTAGAAGCTGCTTGTGTGCATCACTCAATTGGGTATCGGTAAACCAGTCTTCACTTTTTAGTTTGCCCAACGGAACAAAAAACAGTGGCACAATAAGGCTCCGCATATCTTTAAGGTCATCAACTAGTTCCATTGTTTTCATGATGTCCGATTCTTGCTCATCCGGCAACCCAACTATTAATGTGCAGGCTGGAGCAAGCATGTTGTCATGCATTACCCCCATGCCCTGAACAACTACGTCATGCCAGTTATCGGCGCTAAAAGGATGGGCCTTTGCAGGCATTATCTTCTTTGCAATCTCTGAAGAACCCGTTTCAATTCCAACTTCTGCTCCCCACCATTTTTGATTTTGCAGTATAAGCTCCGACAATCTTGAAAGCAGCTTAGGTTTTGAGGCAACAGCGGCCAAAGAACAGTGGCTCCAACTTAACCCGTCTACTTTTTTTGTTACTAATTCATGCAATTGTACAAGTTTCTCTTCATTTGGAGTAGTATTATTAGAGCCATAAAGCATGACATCTTCTGAATGTAAACATGTGCCAGTGTTGCCTGCAGCAATATTAACGTTTAATTCACGATCGATCTTCTCAATTGGGTACCAACGAAGAGGCCTTAACGTGACATTGCAAAATTGACATCCTCTGCAACAGCCTCTTCCAACCTCAACCAAACCATTGACAGATGGCTTAACAATATCAGGAATCTCTTCCAAAGAAGGTGCTTCACCTATTCCTACTTCATAATGGCTTTGAAGAGGTTCTCCCTCTATTGCGCCTTTGATAACTTTCCCAATTATGTTTTCTGCTTCACCTTCAACAACGCAGTCAATACCTAAAGCCTTAACAGCATTCTCCCGATAGTGGAACTGCCATGCGCCAGGGCCTCCGACAATAATCTTTACCCCGTTTTGTTTTGCCCTTTGAACTGCTGGACTTCTAAGCAGGCTTCGAAAGTGTTTTGCCAGAAATGGTTCCTTCTTAAAAATTGAGGCAAGAGTTGTGGAAGCTGGACCTAATCCGAATGGGTCCATTGTGTGAATGCCAAGAACTTTTGCGTCTTTAAGATATTTGCCAAGGTACTTTGGGCTTACCGTTTCAACGTTGAAGCCTTCTTTTAAAAGTTGAGCTTCAGTTTTCCTCAGGCCATAAGGCGCAGAACAGGGGTGCCCACTTTTCGTTTTTAACGGAGGAAAGAAAAGGTAGCTGTAGAGAAATTCTGGAATAAAATTAGGAGGGGCACAAGTACCAAACCCTAAGAATTCATTATTGTGATAATTACTCATTAAAGTTCTATCAGCGGTCAAAACTACGTCTGCCATTGCCCGTCACCAACCTTGTCATAGCCCTTTAAAGTTACATTCCTAGAAAGTATGAGGCAGATATAACTTTATTGCTGACCTGCTTATGTTGATTTGGCGTTCATTGCCGTCGTTTTTTCAGATGTATTTTGAGAGCCTCTAGGCTCTTTATAGAAGGAGTTGTTACCGTTTGCAGTTATTTCGTCGTGCTTAATCTGAGAAATTTTAAGAAATTGAGTTAAAGAGTAAAAATCGCTTAATTAACTCATACTCATGTGACACCTTTTGTCAAGGATCAAAACGATGATCTTTACATAAAAAGGTCAGGTTTAATCATTTTAATAGAAAAATGTTTATGAAGGTAATCTACTAGTTAATGGGAAACGTCATCGGAGAATGGGATTATTTGAAAAGTATGATAGAATTTAGATGGCATGGCAGAGGCGGTCAAGGAGCATGGACAGCCAGCGAACTTTTGGCAAGAACAGCCCTCGATGAAGGAAAATACATTCAATCATTCCCTGAATTTGGACCTGAACGAATGGGCGCACCAGTTACCGCCTTTACAAGAATAAGCACCGAACCAATAAGATTACATTGCGCAATCTACGAACCAGACGTAGTTGTCGTTCTTGATAACACCCTATTGAAATCCGTTCAAGTAACCTCTGGATTAAACCGAGATGAAGATGTCTTAATTATTAACTCCCCTGAGGAACCAGGTGCTTTGAAAGAAAAGCTCAAGGTAACAAAAGGTAAAGTTTGGACAGTCCCAGCAACTGAAATTGCCCTGAGAATTTTGGGTGCACCAATAACAAACACAGCACTGTTGGGGTGTGTCGCTAAGGCGACAAACATAGTGACTCTTGAGGGAATCCAAAAAACCCTCAAAGGACGATTCCGAGCCGATTTAGCAGAGAAAAACTTTGCAGTAATAAGAGAAGCTTACGTGGAGGCAAAAAGTGAATGAGCAGCAAAGAAAAAACCTGGAAAGAAGTTTCAATTGCTGGCGTATGTTCAAAATCCAGCATTGGATTCATGACAGGCGATTGGAAAACCTACATGCCAGTTTTAGACCTAGAAAAATGCACAACATGCTTAACGTGTGTTATGTTTTGTCCTGACGGAGCAATAAGGTGGCGCCCAGAATTGGGCAAAATTCAATTTGACTTTAGCTTCTGCAAAGGTTGCGGAATATGTGCTAATGAATGCCCAAGCAAAGCAATAACTATGAAATTGCCAGACGTGGAGGAGTAAAAATGAAGAAAACAGTTAATCAGGAAACAATGGCTTTAAACGGAGACGAAGCAGTTGCGTTAGCAGCAAAACAATGTGATGTCGATGTTGTTGCTGCCTACCCAATTACTCCCCAAACCATCATAGTTGAAAAATTCAGCGAATACGTCGCAAATGGAGAAGTAAAAACAGAGTATGTCTGCACTGAATCAGAGCATAGTGCAATGACCGCGTGTCTTGCAGCATCATCGACAGGTGCACGAACTTTTACTGCAAGTGCATCTGCTGGTTTAGCATTAATGCACGAGATGCTTTTTGTTACTTCAGGCTCCCGCGCTCCAGTAGTAATGGCTGTTGCCAACCGCGCTTTATCATCACCTCTAAACATTCATGGCGACCACTCCGACAGCATGGCAGAACGAGACAGTGGATGGATTCATATTTACGTGGAAAACGCTCAAGAAGCTTATGATTCCATTATTCAAGCATTCAAGATCGCCGAAGACGTTGGTGTATCTTTGCCGATAATCGTCGGTCTAGATGGATTCACAATTAGTCATACTCTTGAAAAAGTAGATGTACTTTCCGAAGATGTTGTTCAACAGTTCATTGGAGAACGCCAGTTCCCCTTAGTGCTTACCCAAGAGGGAAAAACCGTGCCGTTCAAACTTGACCCAAAAAACCCAATGACAATGGGACCAAACGCGTTGCAGAACTATTATTTCGAGTTTAAGCGTCAACAGGAGGAAGGCATGAGAAATGCCTTAACAAAGATTCAAGAGGTTAACACTGAATTCGCTAAAATCAGTGGCAGAAGCTACGGTAACGGGTTAATTGATGCTTACAAGCTTGAAGATGCTGAAATTGCGATTGTTGTTATCGGCTCAACGGCGGGAACATTAAAAGTTATAGTTGATCAACTAAGACAAGACGGGATTAAAGCGGGGGTTCTAAGGTTACGCACGTTTAGGCCACTGCCAGTTGAAGATCTTCGCAATGCATTAAAAGACGTTAAAGCCATAGCCGTTATGGATAAAAGCATGGTTCCCGGCGGTTTAGGCGGTGCCGTCTTTAGTGAAGTCCGAAATTCACTGTATGACCTAAAACAGCATCCGACTATCGTAAGCTACATTTTTGGTTTAGGCGGCAGAGATAGCAATCCGCATAACCTTCGAAAGATCTTTGATGAATTATCTCGAATCGTTAAAACAGGACAAGTGGAAAAAGAGGTCCACTACTTCGGATTAAGAGAATAAGGAGGAAATATAGTTGACAACAATACAAGAATGGAAATTTACGGCAAAAGATATTGCAAACAAACCAGATCTATTCCTTTCGGGCCATAGATCATGTGCAGGCTGTGGACCAGCGTCAACTCTACGGCTCATAATGAAAGCTACCCGTGGACCAACAATTGTAACCCAAGCAACTGGCTGCATGGAAATCGTCGGTTCAATTTACCCATACACATCGTGGGCGGTGCCTTGGTTGCACACTGCTTTTGAAAATGCGGCTGCAAATGCTTCAGGAATAGACGCAGCTCTTAAGGCCATGCAGAAAAAAGGCAAAATCAAAGAACACATTGACATTATTGCCCTGGCTGGTGACGGTGGGACCTGCGATATTGGCTTGCAAGCATTATCTGGCGCTGTTGAACGTGGACACGATTTCTTGTTTATCTTGTACGATAATGAGGGATACATGAACACTGGAATACAAAGAAGCAGTGCAACACCAACTGGCGCAGCAACAACAACCACTCCAGCAGGCTCAGTCAATCCTGGAAAACTTGAGAAGAAAAAGCCTATCACAGATATTATGCTAGCACATGAAATGGAATATGTAGCAACTGCAACACCGTATTACTGGAAAGACCTGATAACAAAAGTACGCAAAGGCCTAGAAGTCAATGGACCAGCATTTCTACACATATTTGCACCCTGTCCAAGAGGATGGCGCACCGAACCGGGCAAAACAATGGAGTACTCAAAACTATCAGTAGAATCATGCGTGTTCCCAATCTGGGAAGCAATAAACGGCAAACGACAACTCTCAACGCCAAGCAAACTGATTGCTCTAGCACCGCAAAAAAAGAAGCCAGTTAAAGATTACCTTACTGGCCAAGGCAGGTTCAGGCACCTGTTTACTCCGCAAAATCAACATGTGCTTGATGAGATGCAGCGCTATACTGATGAACGTTGGCAACGGCTTCTACAAAAATGTGAGCCCGCCTAATTCTTTTTCTTATTTTTGCTTTTTACTAATTTAATAATTATTAGAACCTATTTTCTTAAATTTCTGAACTAAATTGAACCTGTGGGGTCAAAAAGTACGTGTTTTTAACTTGAAAAACAACTTAAGAAGGCTTAAAATCATTAAAGCTTCGTGGATATGATTTGCAGCACTGTGAAGTTTTGAACTATTCTTCCATGAAACGGACGTTCGATTAAACCTACAGGACGTATTAATGCGGCAAAACCGATAGGAACGAGCATTGCCTTGTCCCGAGAATTGTTTGTGGCAGTAGGTAGCCGAAACCGTTTTGTCGAATCTCCGATGTTGTCTAATGCCTCTGTGCTCAAAATCAATTACAGAATGCGGTACAACGCGTGTTTACTGCGGTTGCTTGAGTTGGATAAAAAACGCCAGTTGCAGTTTACCAAGAAGCAAAACGCTTCCACGCCCAACCTCAATTGTAGCAACTACTATATTGCCAAATAAACAAAAATAACAAATAACGTTTAGTGGTTGTTTTCGGGAAGGATTTTTAGTATGCGAAGAATTTTTTTGAATTCTTCCTCTTTTAACGATGCTCTTCTGCCGTTTGCATAGACTTCCTTTATCCTATCAACCACGATAGCTACAGTTTGGTCGTCAGGTTCGCTGCCAGCAAGCTCGGTTACTTTATGTTTAATTATTCCTTTTCCAGACTGCTTCCCAATTGTCAAACGCCGCTCGTTTCCTACTAATTCGGGTGGATAAGGCTCATAGGTCCATGGGTCATTTAAAACACCGTGTGTGTGAATCCCTGACTCATGCGCAAAACCGTAGTCGCCGACGATTGCTTTGTTAGGTGGAACAATGTAGCCTGTAGCTTTGCCAATGTAGTCGGCAGTTTGCTTTAGCTTATCAGTTTTACCTTCAAACTTTTTGACAGCATGATGCAAATACAAGTTCAACAGCACCTTCTCGGTTTCAGCGTTACCTGCACGTTCGCCAATACCCAGAAACGTTGTGCTAGCGTACACTTTGTCCCATACACCCGATGCAGCTTTGATTGCCGCCATTGTGTTTTCTACTGCGTTCCCAAAGTCATCATGCGCATGGATCTCAATTGAGTTCATTTTGGTTTCTCTCTTTATGGCTAATACTTTTGCCGGAATACCGTTTGGAAGAGGGGCTGTTGGATCAGATAATCCTATACCTACAGTGTCGCAGATACGGTAACATTCTGCACCAGCCTCGGAAACTGCATTGATCAGAGTTTTTTCAAATTCCCAGTCCGCGCGAGTGCTATCTTCACCGTGGACAAAGGTTCTTAATCCACAAGTTTTAGATGCATACTCAACGACACCCACGATGTTTTCCAAGATTTGGGTTTTGGTTTTTTCAGGCCACTTAGCCTTAAAATGTAAGTCGGAGACTGGATGAGAAATTCCCACTTCCTTAAACCCGCACGCGACAGCGCTATCAATGTCCTCTTTTACGGCGCGGCACCAACCTGCAACGCGTAAATCAAGCTGTAAATCCATTATTAATTTTGCAGCTTTTTTGTCAGGTTCTTGAAAATGGAATAATTCAATGCGTTCAACCCCAATGTTCGCCAGAAACTGGGCTATTTTCGCTGAGTCTTTTGGGCCAGCGGCTAAGCCGGGCATTTGAATGCCATCACGCAATGTGGTATCATCTATGATTGGCTCGGTTTTTAGAGCGGGTAACTTGAAATAGAAATCTTGTAAGTTCATTTTTGTACTACTCTGTCATTTTTTTAATGCTTCGTCCATGCATTTCGTAATGCTAATTAACGCTTATCTGTAATTGATAAACGTTTCTCCGATACTTATGTAAGACTGTTCAATGAATAATGAGACTTAGAAACTAAATGTCTTGTCAAAAGCAAGCAAAAACTTTACACATAAATCTAGCAAAGCTATTTTAGATTTGAATATAGCGCTTTAAGCGTGCCTGAAACAGCCAAAACATGCACCGATGCTTCTTTGTTAGCAAGACCGGTAACTGTAGCTAAAGAAGCTTTTACCGTGTTCAAAGCCACTAGCGCAACCCGAATCACAGCAATTTTCCGTTCTACGTCCAAGCCGATCAGAGTTAACCCTGTTAAACTTGCGCCGACCTCACCATAAAGCCTGGTTACTGAAGCCCAAACGGCATCAATAAATTCGCGTTCAGTGGGCAAGGTTTCACAATCCAATTGCAAAGCTAAGTAACGCCGTTTTACTCTCTTCAAAGCACTTTGCCCTCCTTTACTATGCTGATGCCTGGGGCAACAAATCGGTTGCTGAGTTTCTCTCGATTACGCAGAACGATACTCTCCGGATTGGTCGAAACAGCATCCAATCCTGAAGCTTCATCCAACCCAAACAGGTAAGCTAAACTTGCCATGTCTCTTGGAAAACGCATAAATCTTTGCTCGGCAACGCCGCTGGAAACCACTATGGGCACTTTGAATTCGCGTGCAATGCTAATTTCACGTCTTAAGCTCATAAGGATCCTAACGCGTGGGGGCCCCTCCAAAATCAGCAGCGGTTTGACATCCACTTCTAATGCCGTTAAGCTGCCACTTGCTAATTCTGCTTCAGCACGATCAAAAAACCGCTTATGATAATCTAAGCTTGGAAAACTCAAAAGGTCAACGCGACGATCTTTTGCCGCTTGCCTTGCTACTTCCTTATTGTCACATGAGATGCATATGACTTCGAATCTTCGTCTGAACTTACGCAAGAAATGAGTTAAGTCATTTTCTGACCTGGGATGAAAATCTGCGCGTGAAACAAAATCTATACCTGCTTCTGCACAAATTGATTTTAGTTTGCCTAAGTCGTCTTCGTGCATTCCGGAAGTGAAGGGAATTGAAATTAAGCTATATCCGAAGTTTGCAGCACGGTTGATTAGTTCGCGGGTTGCCTTTTGGTCTTTGGGGTTAACTCGTAAATGCAAGTCGGTGAAAACTCTTGTCATGGCAGCAACCCAGAGCTCTTGCAGATTTCAGATATTTCTTCCGGTGTCTTATTCTTGAAATGTATTTTGAGGTGAATGGGGTCATTTTGGCCAAACTTTACGGTACCTAAAAAGGCGGCTTGCTTGTCAAATCTAAGGTATAAATTTCGCTTTTCCAAATGCAATTTTAAATCGCGGCATAACTCTTCTTTATCTAGCGAGTTCAAGTTTGCACCAATTTTTTCTAAAAATAATGGAAGGAGCTTTTTATCAGTTAGTTGGATTGTAAAAAGAGTAATGGGGTTTCCATGATGCCCTGTTAAACTTGTTTTTTGGAAAATAAGGGTTTGAGCCAATTCTTCTGGCAACAAGTTTTTTACGGCAGTTTCAACTTTGTCCGTGTCTTCGGTTGCGTGTGCGAATACTCGAATATCTATGTATCCTATTGGCGGTTTCGAAGACATTGGTTACCGGTTTGTCTTTGGGCTTCTAGCTTTTAGCTTTTTTCTTTGGCTGTGTCTCGATTTGGGGAGTTTGTGGTTTTGAGGTTGCTTCCGTTTTTGCTTTTTCTGCGTGTGCCTTTAAGGTTGCGACGTTTTCGTCATGGAAAGATTTTCTTTTAATATCAAGGTGGATGCCTATTTTTTGAGCTTGCTGCTTGTCTAAACCTGCTTTCTCGAGTTCAGTTGGGCTAAATCCTTTTCCGAAGGTTTGTTTCCCATTTCGCTTAGTTACTATGGCTCTGATATGATGCATTTTTTTACCACCTTTGCACGTCGGGGTGCCTTGCGCCTCTTTGATGGCTTGGTCGAGCTTTTTCTGAGCCTTTTCCACGGTGATGTAATCCTCTTACGTTTTTGCCTGCGCTTGTCATGCTTCTGAAGACTCTGCTTGTATGTTGCTTTTCAGTTATCCAGTTGATATCTTTGTCTGTTTTTATGCCTGGAGCCTTTGGATCAACCAATATAACTTCGAACCACTTGTGTTTTCCGTCTTCGCCTACCCAATAGCTGTTCAAAACTTCCATGTTTGGAAAATGTCTTGCTGTACGTTCTTCAGCTATAAGTTTTAGGCTTTTGCCTGGTTTGAATTTGGCGACACCCATACGTTTGGGGCGTCTGCCAGACCGTGGGCGTAATTTCCTCAAATTGCCTCTACGAACTTTTGTTCGGGCTATAATGAAACCTTGTTTGGCTTTAAAGCCAAGTTTTCTCGCCCTGTCAAGCCTTGTTGCATGCTCAATGCGAAGCGTCGATGGCTGCTTTCGCCATTGCACTAATCTTTCGCGCATGAGTTCTTCAACGAAGGATTTTTCAGGCTGCGTCCATTCTTCTGCTATGTATTTATATGCCATTTTTTCAATTTTCCTCCAATGTTTCTTTGCTTACGGTTCAGCCTTTTGGCCACATCCCAACGGACATGATTGTCCGCCTGCAATTTCACATCATAGTGCCACGCAACAAAATAAACCTTTCCAGCAATAGCCTTGTCTTGAAGCAGAAGCTTTCCTACGTGAACTGCTGACTGAAGACGAATTAGTTTTATACAAGGCTTGGAAAGAGATTTTGTTTGATTTATAAGTGTGGGGCGCCTTCATGTAAACGAAGAGCTTCTTTTGTTCTCTTGGCTGACCCGGTTGAGTCACTGATTCTTTTCGAAGAAAAACAAGGGAAAAAGGGGTAAAAAACTTTGTATATTGATAGCGGAGCATCGGCTCAGAAAGAAGATAACCTAAAACGCTCGGGCACCCAAGAAGGTACCGGGCGATTAATTCGACCAATAGTTAGTATCGGTGACCATAGAATGTGTCCTGAATGCAGATCATTAGGATGTGTGGTTTGGGTTTCGCAAGACCAAAAGACAATGGGCATACAATGTCACAGGAGCCACCGCGAAGCGAGCAGGCCACAAACCAAATACGGAGCAACCGTTGTGCGCTCAACCAAAACGAGAAAAAACATCGTTTTCTTAACAGCTGTGGCATAACAAAAAAGCTGAATTGCTCCACCTAAGGAAGGGCTCAGCAATCAGAAAAGAGATCGGAAACGATTACACTTTTACCGAATGTGGCAACAATTTCAAGGCCTCACTGCTAAATCTTTTCTTTTTGATAAATTGAGAGACAAATCAACACATATTTTTTTAAAAAAGCAATCTGTTGTGTGCGACGCGTAACAATCAATAATCAATAATATTTGGTAAATGTTTAAATCGAAAGAAGATTTTCTCGAAGGAGATTGTGAGAAATGATGTCATTTCAAAATGATGCTGAGAAATTTCAGTTTCTTGTCAAGTTGGCTTTGGAGCATGGGGCTGCTGACGCTAAAATTATCCCAACAACTAAAGTAGTTGTTGAAGACCGTGTGGTGCTCAAATGCAAAGTAGGCTGCAACCATTATGGCAAAACCTTAGCTTGCCCACCTTACACGCCTTCGGCTGAGGAATTTAGAAAAATCGTAAGCGAATACAGCTATGCTATGTTTATGAAATTCAAATCACAGGCAGAAGCTGACCCAGAAGTGCTCAAAAAACTTATGGTCGCAGAAACTGACCCTGCTGTTCCAAAAGATATCAAGGAGAAAGCAGCAAAATTTTGGGTAGACTGGAAAGCTGACAAACGCAAAATGCTCCAATCCGTGGTTGATTTAGAAAAAGCAGCCATGAGCAAAGGCTACAGCTTAGCAATATCCTTCGTTTCGGGACACTGTCAACTCTGCGAAAAATGTAACACAGAAACAAAAATTTGCGCCCACCCCAATCTAGCGCGTTGGTCGGAAGACGCCGTCGGAGTAAACGTGAAAAAAACCGCGGCCAACGCTGGAATGGAGGTTACCTTCCCGTTTGCAAAGAACCCTGAATCTTTCGCACTGCTTCTTATAGATTAACGATTCCTTTTCTTATGAAGAAGAAGGACACTAATTTTCGCATTTTTTGGTAAGGCTGTTTTGTGTTGCTTCTTTAGTTTAGGCTTTAATTCATTTGCAGCTTGAGTCTGTAATAGTCACTATCAGTCATTAATAGTCATAAATAGTCCTTAATAGTCATAAATAGTCAATAGCAGTCATAACAAGTAGTCTTGTTATTCATCAAATGTCAACAGGCACCAAGGAAAAAATTGGTCATACCTCAATTAATCTTAGGATTTCAGCTCCAAATGCAGACAAAATAAGTAGAAATGTGTGAGAAAGCAAAATCTAAATAACTTAACTTACAAAAGAGAAAACATGAAACTTCTGCTCGATGAAATGTACGCCGGTTTGAAAGAGTACTTTGAAACCTTAGGCTATGAAGTATTAACAGCTCAAGAAGCAGGCTTAAAAAGCGCAAAAGACCGAGATGTTGTAGAATACGCAGGCAAACACAATTTGATACTCATTACCCAAGACCAAAAATCCGCTGAATTAACAGAGTTGCTGGGTGTCAAATGTATTTTCATTTCTAATTTGATGATTGCCAAGCTAGTTGACGAGAAAATCAAACTGATGTTTAAATGAGGATGTGGCGAAGGTATTTGTTCCACAGGTATGAGGCTGCGTAACCAGCTACGATGCCAGTTACTGGACCCATAAACAGTACCATCGCATCTAGCATGGTGCTTCTTTGAATGAACAAGCCGATGCCTGAGAACTCTTTTGCAAAAGGAATAAACTGAGGAAATAGGGCAAATGCCGAGTAGCTCAATATTCCAATTAGCATTGTGCTAAGTGCCATTACAGCCATCAGCCGGTTGCGATTTACACCTTCGCGGGAACCATTGATTCTGAAAATATACATGAAAGCATCGACCAAGATTCCGAATATAAGTGTGAAGAAAAATGTGAATGGCCCTAAAGCCGGGTTTCCGATTGCTGTTAGAAGCCCTCCAACAGCACCGACGTATGTGGCACCTACTTTTCTGATGAATAATCCGCTGAGGGCAAGCAGAACTGCTTCAACCACAATTAATACATAATTTAATGGAGGCGGTAAAAAGACGTTAACGACAAAGATGATTGAGCCGAAAAGCGCAGTTAAAATTAATTGGTTAATCTTATGCGTCATTTGCCCCTCTTTGTATAGGATTCCACTTTGCTCTCTAAAAAGCGTAATGCAAAAAATGTTGAAAATTTGGGTTAACCCGCAAAGAGCAATGCAGTTAGAGCGACATTTGTTTTAAACAGAAAAGCATAAATTGCAAGGCTGCAATAATGAGTTAACATCCAATATTTGACTTATTAGTGTGAAAAAAGGGGAGTATAGATTGAGCACTCACGCGGAAGATTTGAAACTTCGTTTAATGACAATCGAGCTGTTGCGAACAGCAAAATACAAACGAAATATTACTTATCGCGAATTAGCTTCAAAAACAGGCTTGCCAGTCACAGTACTTAGTCGTTACGCAAAAGGCCATGTGCTGCCAAACACAACAAGAGCTAAACAACTTTGGCGAGTTCTAACCAAAATGGTAGGTTTAGAAGCCGAACTTCGTAGCAGAATAAAATTTGATGACAATGGATACTTTGACAACACAGAAATTGTAGGTGATTACAACATCCTTTCGCAAGCAGCGAATCATGCACTTGCAAATTTTGCAGGCAAAAGAGTTACCAAAGTTTTGACGGCAGCCGTTGATGGAATTCCGTTAGCCACCATGGTAGCTAACGCGTTAGGCGTTAACCTTATCGTGGCAAAGCGAAACAAAGAAGTCGGCGTAAAAGCTTTCCTAGACGAAACATTTGTTCTAGGAAGAGATTCAGGAGTAACAGTAACACTCTACATTCCTAAAGAAGCAATAAAGAAACGCGACAGCGTCCTAATCGTAGATGACATGATTAAAAGCGGCGAAACACAAGAAGCACTCGTAACGCTTGTCAAGAAATCGAAAGCTGAAGTTTCCGGCATCTTCTCGCTCATCGCTGTCGGAGAAGAATGGAAGAAACGCCTAAAATCAGGCGAAGATTCCCCAGTTGAAGTAGTTACCGCACTCAAATCGCCCTTAGACTCTTCCAATTAAACCACAAGCCAACATTTTTCTTTTAGTTTTCTATCAGCCATTTGGAAGCATTATAAATTGAAAATAGGTCATATAACTTTACTAGTCAAAGATTTTGATGAAGCCATAAATTTTTATGTTAAAAAATTGGGTTTTCAGAAAATCCGAGACGACAAGTTCGAGGGAAGTATGCGTTGGGTTACTGTCTCGCCAAAAGATCAACCGGACATAGCGTTAACATTCGTCTTAGCAGACACTGAAGAGAAGCTCAAAGCTTTGGGAAAGCAGGCAGGAGACCATGTTTTTATGACTCTATTGACGAATGACTGCAAACGAGATTACCAAACAATGAAAGCTAAGGGAGTAAAGTTCTACGGTGAACCTACAAAACAAATGTGGGGCATCGAAGTTGTTTTAGAAGACCTCTACGGCAACCTATACGATTTAGTCCAACGAGAGTTTAAGCAATAACTATCGAAAATCTTTAACACTCCCTTTCAACCTAAGTAAGCCAATAACATTAACAGCTGAGAGTATTGAAAATGCGGATGATAAAGTGGCAAAACGGAACCGTCATAACACCAGACCAAACCAAACTTCCCCTTCAAGAAGTGACTTTGGAAATTAATACTGTTGCTCAGATGGCTGAAGCGATAAAAACTCTTCGTGTTAGGGGCGCTCCATTGCTTGGGGCGGCAGCAGCGTTTGGAGTAGCCTTGGCAGCTTATAATTCAAAAGCAATAAACAAAGAAAAACTGTTATCTGAGCTTGAGGATGCAGGCTCAATTATTAAGAGTCAACGGCCAACAGCTGTGAACTTGTTTTGGGGCACAGACCGCGTTCTAAACAAGGCTCGAGCATTTTCAGGAAATGTTGAAGAACTCAAAGCAGTGGTCATCGAAGAAGCAAAAAAAATTGCGGATGAAGATGCGGCTCAGAACCATGCAATTGGTAAAAACGGTGCCGAGCTCATTAAAGATGGAGATACAATTTTGACGCATTGTAACGCTGGCGAATTGGCAACTGTTGAATATGGCACTGCTTTGGGTGTTGTTCGTGCGGCTTGGGAACAAGGCAAAAAAATCAAAGTTGTTGCCGACGAAACCCGACCTCTATTGCAGGGTGCGAGGCTCACAGCTTATGAACTTAAACGCGACGGTATACCCATCACTTTGATAACAGATAACATGGCTGGTTACTTCATGAGCAAAGGACTTGTCAACAAAGTTATTGTGGGCGCCGACCGCATCGTTCAAGACGCAGTAGTTAACAAGATTGGCACGTACTCTGTAGCGGTATTGGCTCATGAGCACGGGATACCGTTTTATGTTACAGCGCCAAAATCAACCTTTGACTTAGCACACAAAGCGTCTGACGTTATTATTGAAGAGCGCAAACCCGAAGAAGTCACCCACATCGGCTCCCAACAAATCGCTCCCGACGGCGTCAACGTTATGAATCCGGCATTTGACATTACGCCCTTAAAGTATGTGTCTGCGATAATCTGCGAAACTCAAGTTTACTACAACAAAAATTTTGGTTTGTTCAAAAAACAGCGTTAATTAAGAAAAACCCGGGAAAATTCTTGCGGAGTTTATTCCGCTTTTCTATATCTTAAGAGAGCAGCAAAACCGCCCAAAGCCGTAAGCTGCGCTTTTTCTTTAGAATCAGTAGATATTACCTCGACTCTTGCGTTTGTCTGTGAAGTCGCATCTTCTAACACGTCTATTATGTCTTTCTCCTCCAATTCATAATCAAGGGCGCCGCATTTCTCGCAAGGGCTTGAAATCATTTCCTGCACCGCATGAACTTTATCCGATGTACGAAACATCTGCTCTTTTGATAGCCCGCATTTTTTACAAACTGCAACAGTTTCGACCATATCTATGGTATCTGTCACTAAAGCAACCTCCACTTCACCCTTTTTAATAGCCATCAACACTGGATCAAATCCGTAAATGGCTAAGCCGTCCTGCTTGCCAATAGCTGCCATTAGCCGCTGCACAATTCGCCGCTCATCAGGCGAACACATATTTTGCCGTATCTCAGCTGATTTATCCAGCATCTCCCTCACGCCATCTTTGCCCGCGGATTGCGTATCAACTACAGTCACAACCGAATTTTGAAGCTCATAATTTAGGTAATCGCCCCTCAAGAAATCTTCTTTAGTGGTGCCTGGACCACCAACAATTAACGCCGTAACTTTATGGTCTTCGAGAAACGCCTTTGCTGCATGCTCCGCAACCCTGTGGAAAAAATAGGTGACTGACATATCGCGTTCTCTTTCGTATCTTCTTTGGCTTGACCCGCCTTTACCTGACTTTCCATGAATGCCCGAGGCTATATTTTCAATTAATTCGAATTGTTCACCTTTGATTATTCCGAAACTGGCCTCCTTTGAATCCACGGCAACAAATCCCACATCTTTTTGGTTTCTCAACATTTCTCGCAGTAGTTCTAAATGGAAGTGGTCGTCAACTTGGTATAGATAAGTGGTTATTGGCGCTGGCGGGATAACTTCTTCGATACTCAAAACATTGTTTTCTAACTCACTTGCGAATACCCCAGCAAATATCGCTAGCCCATTGGTGGGAACTT
Organism: Candidatus Bathyarchaeota archaeon; assembly: GCA_963833575.1. Taxonomy (GTDB): domain Archaea; phylum Thermoproteota; class Bathyarchaeia; order Bathyarchaeales; family Bathycorpusculaceae; genus Bathycorpusculum. The sequence continues at coordinate 36,449 of CAWHXY010000006.1, forward strand.
GTTTCTGAAGCTTCAGATACTGAAGTAAATTTTTGGTTGCGTCTTCTATGCGATTCTTAACGACTTTAACATTTTGAGAAGTTGTAGAGACGCAGTCAAGCTCTTTTTTGAGGGATGCCACAACCTCATCTATGAACGTCTCATGGGGTATATATAACGAAATAAACTCGATTCCTCTTCCCTTTTGCTCAGATATGCATGCTATGAGCTTCCTCAGTTTGTGCTGTTTCACGGAATCAGAAGTTGCCATCTGGCATCCATGAAAATGCAGTATTTCGTTAGCCCCCAAAATTTTACACCTTAACATTCAGTTATAGCGGAACCTAATTTATTAGTTTTCCAGAATTAGAACCAATTGTTTTTAACATTAAAGAAATTGCAAACTGGTTTCTTGCAGACTATATTACTATATTATGTGTAAATGGTTTCCATCCAAGCATAATGTTAAAGAGTTAACAAGTCCAAAAAGAAGCCTATTGCGGTTGTTTTGTTAATGAGCGACACCAAAAAAACCCAACCTCCAGAATTCAGGACCAGCGGTACTTTAGCGAAAAAAGGCGTTGTTGTGGCTGAGCAGAGCAGTATTGATGCACTTACCGCTCGAGGATATGGCACGTTAGAGGATAAGATTTTCAAGCTTACTTTCTTCGAAGCATTGTACCTAATAGATAAGGGAATGCTTGAAGTCAAAGATGAAAATGGCAAAATTGAAGATTTTCAAAGTTTGCTACACTGCTATGAAACGCAGAATGAGAATGCTTGGGTAAGCTACATGGTTTACCGTGATTTGAGGAGTCGTGGTTATGTTGCACGGGAAGGGTTTGGAGCTGGAATTGACTTCCGAATGTACGAACGTGGAGCTTATGGAAAGGATACTGCGCCGTATTTGGTTTTAAGTATGCAAGAAGGTAAACCTCTCGGCATAGATGAATTAGCAAACGCTACTCAGCAGTGTCAAAACCAAAAGAAAGAGCTAACCTTAGCTGTCATGAACCGTCGAGGCGAAATAGTCTACTATTCAGTCTCCCAATTAACGTTCAAATAAAGGTGAAAAACATGGTGCATATAGGGTATAATTGGAATGCTCAGGATTACGCCAAAAACAGTCAAAACCAGTTCCAATGGGCTCAAGAGCTAATTCCAAAACTAAAACTTAAAGGAAACGAATCATTGCTAGACATCGGTTGTGGCGACGGAAAAATCACTGCCGAACTAGCTCGTTGCCTACCCAAAGGCAGGGTAATCGGAATTGACAGCTCAGAAAAAATGATAAATCTAGCAAGAAACAATTTTCCCAAAAAAGATTACCCAAACCTTACTTTCCAAGTAATGGATGCGCGAAAACTAACTTTCCAATCTGAATTTGACAGGGCATTTTCTACCGCCGCATTACATTGGATTCTTGACCAAAAAGCAGTCCTTGCCGGCGTACAAAAAAGCCTAAAATCGGGCGGCAGGCTGCTGTTTCAGATGGCTGGAAAAGGCAACGCTAAAGACATACTCAGCCTCATAAACGAACTAATAATTGTAGAGCCATGGAAGGGATTTTTCCAAGGCATGACGTTTCCCTATGGCTTCTACGACCCAGAAGAATATAATGCGTACCTGCAGCAAGCGGGTCTGTTGACAGAACGGGTTGAACTTTTTCCCAAAGACATGAAATTTAATGACGCAGAAGGCTTAGCTGGATGGGTACGGACGACATGGTTACCTTTCACCGATCGAATTCCAGCAGAGCTTAAACCAAAATTCGTAGAACTAATCGTTAACAGCTATCTCCAAAAGCACCCAGCTGACGCGGCAGGCATCATTCATGTTGGAATGATGCGCATAGAAGTACAAGCACACAAACCGTAAAACCAATCTCTGTTTCTCATGCACGTTGGTTTTTGTTTTTTCCATTAAAATCGTTTAAGAGGGTTAGTTCGTTTTCTGTGATGCCTGCTTGTCGCAGTTTGGCGATGCATACGTGGTATTGTTTTTCTGTGAATTTTGTAGGCTTGACGGCTTCACTTGTGGTTGAGCTGGTGAAGTGGTAGGTTTCTTTAGCAGTTCTACCCTTCTTCAACGTAGAACGCTGTTTTTTGAATCGAATCAGGGAAGGGCAGTCTTCAGTCAGCATACCAAAGGTAGTGTTGGGGAAAAGCCGACAGCCCTCAGGTCGGATCTCGTAGATGGAGCAAGCCTTGTTAACCAGAAACGGGCATGATACTTGCGCAGTGTGTCGGTCATATTTTGTTTCGTCTGCTTCCCACATTTTGCCAAGCTCTTCAAATAGGGCTTTTACTTTGGCGTGGACTTGTGGTTGCTCTTCAGGTTTGGCAGAGATTTCCCCCGCAGTCAAGAAATCTTCCAATTTACAACAAACGCCACATTTGATGCAGGAAAAAGGCAAGTTAATCGACCATTTACTTTTCTTATTTTTGAATTCCAAATGCACATAGAACGTGTCAATCATGGTCAAACTCCTCATCCTATCTTAGTCGGTTAATAATTGTCAATTACTAATTATATAGTTGGTAGATTTTAGCGATAGTTTAATAGAATAATTGTACCTTCTTAATTGAAGTTTAACAGGCAAGGAGAAAAATTGCATGCCCGCTTTCCAAACGGTTCGTGGAATGAGAGATTTAATCGGTGAAGAAGCACAAACCTTCACGTTCATTATCGCTAAAGCGCGAGAAACTGGCCTGCTTTACGGTTACAAAGAAGTAATAACGCCAGTAGTTGAACCGCTTGAACTTTTATCTGCGAAGTCAGGTGAAGAAATTCGTCAGCGCATGTTTATTTTCAAAGACCTCGGCGACCGCCAAGTAGCTTTGCGACCAGAATTTACTGCTTCAATCGCACGTCTAGCTACGACAGCTCTAAAAAATGAGCCCAAGCCGCTCAGGCTTTTTTCTGTTGGAAGCGTTTATCGCTATGATGAGCCTCAACGTGGGCGATATAGGGAGTTTTGGCAGTCAAATTTTGAAATAATGGGTTCGAACAGGCCTGAAGCTGATGCAGAGATCGTTTTGTTAACTAACAGTTTGATGAAAGGTTTAGGCTTGCAAGGCTATGCTTTCAAAATCGGGCACATAGGTGTTGTACGAGGCATACTTTCCCAAGAGAACGTGGATGAAAAAACCCAGAATGCAATTCTCCAACGGATGGATAAGAAGGAGTATGAGGAAGCGTTTAAGCTAGCGCCGACCGACAATTGCCGGCTTGTGCTGGAAGGATTACTGAAACTAAAGGGCAACGATTGTTTTGAGACAATTGAAAAAATAAAAAACTATGTCGCTGGTTACGAGAAAGCTAAGGCTGCCGCAGAAAACCTTGGCGAAATCCTCAAGCTAATAGTCGAGAGTGGCTGCCCCGTTCAAGTTGTTGAACCCGCATTTGCCCGTGGCTTAGAATATTATACAGGGATGATTTTTGAAATCTACATTCCCCAATTAGACATTGCACTTGGCGGTGGAGGCAGATATGATAGGCTTATCGAATTATTTGGCGGGGAACTGACGCCGGCGGTTGGTTGTGCACATGGGATTGACCGTGTTGCACTTGCCCTGCAAACGCAAAAAACAGAAATCGCAACTAAGGGCGAAAAGAGAATTCTTGTTCTCTCGGTGAATGATGCTTTAAAAGTTCAGGCACTAAAGATTGCTCAAATACTCAGGGCCTCGGGAGTTATTGTGGAGTTCGAAATTATGGGTCGAAAGATGGCGAAGGCGCTGGAAGATGCGGATAAACGAAAAGTCGACTATGCCGTGATTGTTGGCGAACGGGAGTTAAAAGAAAGCGGTGTGATGTTGAGGAATTTAGCGAAACGAGAACAAACAATTGTTCCGATTAAAGAATTATCAGAAAAAATCAAAAGTTAAAAAACGATTAGACTGCACAAAATATCCAGCTGCTACTTTAGCTCCACAACAAGCAGATCAATTACTGTGCCACCGATGTTTGTAACTTCATGGTCTTGTTCATCTAAGAAAACCGCTTTGCCTTCTACTAAATTCATTTCTTGAGTTTTTCCCTGAGAAGTAAATTTCGCGATACCGCCTTTCAGTACATACGCCATGTGTTGCGGATGATGATGCATTTTAGCAGTGTCACCTGGGTTGAAAGTGACTTTTAGCACACGCATTCGGTCATTTTCATTAATAAAAGCGTAAACGTTTGGAGCGGCAACTAAAGGGTCAGATTGCTTTTTCATTTCCGTCATTAAAATTACCTCTAATCAAAGTTAAGTATTCTACGAAATAAGACATTGTGACTGCATCTTGAAATAACATTAAACAGATAAAAACAAAGAAAGAAAAATAAGCCGTTTGGGCTTAGAGTCGTTTTATGTAGCGGTTGACTTCCCACTCGGTCACTTGGGTGCGATAGAGATCCCATTCTCTACGTTTTTCAGTCAAGAAGTTGATATATGCTGTTTCGCCAAGTGTTTCGCGTATTAAATCGCTGGTTTCCAACTCATCTAGCGCTTCTTTCAGTGATTCTGGCAACGAAACGATGTTTCGTTCCTTACGTTCTTCATATGTCATGTGGTAAACGTTTAGCTCCACTGGATCGCCTGGGTCAATTTGGTTTCTAATACCATCTAACCCAGTTGCTAGTAACACTGCAAATTGTAGGTATGGGTTTCCTGCGCCGTCTGGGCATCGGATTTCGCATCTTGCTGCATTTTTTCTTCCGCCAAAGTTTGGAACACGAATAAGCGGTGAACGATTTTTGTGTGCCCAAGCAAGATATACTGGTGCTTCGTAGCCGGGGACTAATCGTTTGAAGCTGTTTGGCCATGAATCAAGGATTGCGCACATTTTTCGACCGTGAGCTAGTTGTCCACCGATAAAGTTTCTTGCCAAATCTGAAAGGTATCCGTTCTTTTCATCGTCTTCATAGAAGAGGTTTTGAGATACATTTTTGTTCCAAAGGCTCATGTGAGTATGCATACCTGAACCATTTATGCCCGCAAATGGCTTAGGCATGTATGTGGTGATGTAGCCGTTTCGAGCACCGACTACTTTTCCACACATTTTCATTGTAATCGTTCTGTCAGCTGTTTTCAATGCTTCGTCATATTTGAAGTCAATTTCGTTTTGGCCAAGTGCAACTTCGTGATGTGAAATCTCTATTTCTATTCCGAAAGCTTCGGCAGTATCAGCAATTTCTCGCCGCAAGTCGTCTGTTAAGTCACCTGGGTGAAAATCGAAGTAGCCAGCCATGTCTATTGGTGTGGGCAAGCCGCCAGTTTCGCTTTCTTTTACTATGAAGAATTCTAGTTCAGGAGCGCAGATGAATGTGTAACCTGCTTTTGCTGCTTTCTCTACAGCTCGTTCAAGAACGAATCGTGGATCTCCGTCAAAGCGTTTATTCTGCGGAGTGTAGATGTCGCACAGTAACCTTGCGGAAGATTTTTCTTTTGGTCGCCAAGGTAAAACCGCAAATGTAGTTGGGTCTGGGTACAGCACCATGTCTGATTCTTCAATTGGTCTATAGCCTGTTATAGAAGAACCATCGAAGGATTGGCCATTTTCAAAAATGGTTTCAATGTTTTTTGCGCTTACTGCTAAATTCTTTAGCATACCATTAATGTCGGTAAATTGAAGTCTGATGAATTTTATTTCTTGTTCTTGTATTTGCTGAATTACTTTTGTAACATTTTCTTTCCATGTCGCGTCTTTGAAATTTTTCATTTTCTTTCACCTAACGTTAAGCGTTTGATTAACTGTTTAGTTAATAGGGCTCTTTGGGTAAATATATCTAATGTTTAGCAACCGTCTCGGAGAAACTCATATTTTTACAAAATATCTTATTTTCTTCAGACGCGCAATGTAGCCATTTTCTAAAATTACGAATTCAACTCGAAATAGCAAGGCTTAAAGAGGAAACAGCTGTTAGAGAGATAACTGGTGAAGACAAATAAGTTACTTGAAAATTATACAAAAAATCTCTTTAATCTCAGGGATTGTGTTCATAATATTTGCAGCGATCGTTGCAGTCTTAAGTTACGAAATAGATATTCTTCAGTACACTTCTGCTGCCCCCGCCAACTTCATTCGACTAAGCGTCGTCGGCACAATGATGCCTTACCTGGTTTCTGCTGTTGTGTCATTCGTAGTTGCATTTTTGACGGCGAACGCAATAAAACCTGCAGATGAAAAAATACTAGAAACTCAGATGGAAACTAAGCCCAAACAAGAAACCGACCCCGAAAAGACAGCCCAAGAAATTGAAACTGCCTAAACCTCTTCAATTTATTTTACTTTTTTTAGAAAGCGCTACATTATTTTTGTCCTTTTATCTTTTCCTAAAAGAAAGAGAAGAAGAGAAATACTCGACTTAGTAGTCGAGGTACTTCATTATTTCCCAAGGTGATACGTATAGACAGTATTGGTTCCAATCATTCGTTTTTAACTCAATAAACGCCTCGAACACATGGTTGCCAAGTGTTTCTTTAATGAGTTCGTCGCCTTCCATTTCATCTAGTGCGTCTTTGAGTGTAGTTGGAAGTTCTTGTATGCCTAATTCTTTGCGTTTTGCCTTGCTGAGTTTGTAAACGTCTTCGTCTACTGGATCGCCTGGGTCAAGTTTCTTTTTGATTCCGTCAAGACCAGCTTTCATGATGCATGCGAATGCTAAGTATGGGTTGCATGATGGGTCTACGCCTCTGTATTCAACTCGTTTCTGTGCAGCAAAGCCTGCTCCCTTGTAGTACAAGGGTATTCTTGCGAGGGATGATCGGTTGCGTCGACTCCACATAACGTAGATTGGTGCTTCAAATCCTGGTACGAGTCGTTTGTAGCTGCTTACGGTTGGGCAACATATTGCGGTTAATGCTTTTGCATGGGCTAAGATTCCGCCTACGTAGTACCTGCCAATTTGGCTTAGTTCTGCGTATTCGTCTTTTCCATCGTACATAATGTTCTTTCCGTCTTTCCAGAGGCTGGAATGGACGTGCATACCGCTTGCGTTATCTAAGTAAATGGGTTTAGGCATGAATGTAGCGATTAAACCATACTTTTTCGCAATGTTTTTGGCAACGAACTTGAAGAATAAAGCTCTGTCCGCTGTTTCCAGAAGTTCACCGTATTTATAGTCAATTTCAACTTGGCCAACTGTGGCAACTTCATGGTGGTGCTTTTCAATTGTTAATCCAAAGTTATCTTCCAATACTTGAGAGACTTCATTTCTGTACGCAACAGTTGTGTCTTCTGGTGGAGTCCTGTAGTATGCTTCTTTGGGTCTTAAGATGAAACCGCCTGGTTTAATTTCTGGCGATTCAGGAACAACGCGTGGTGCTCCCCATGCGTCGCCTTCACCGCTTTTTGGCGCAGCCCAAAGATCCCATGTTAATTTGGTGGGGTCGATTGAAGTGAAAACGAAGTGTTCTAGTTCAGGTGCGAATATGCCTGTGTAGCCCATGTCTTTGGCTGCTTTTATTGCTCGTTTTGCTACGTAGCCTCTTGGGCAGGTAACAGAGGGTTCTTTTCCGCCGAATGCTTCTTGGGCATCGCCTAATATTATTGCGCTTTTCTGTAATTCATCGGTTACCCATGGCATAATTGAGAGTGTTTTTGCATCAGGCATAAAGATCATGTCTGATTCTTCGATAGATTTGAAGCCGCGAACTGAGGATCCGTCAAAGCCTATGCCTTCCGTAAAGGCAGCGCCGCTTAGATATTCTCTAGCTGGAAGAACCATATCTTGGAGGATTCCTCGGACATCGACAAATGCTGAGTGCACCCATCGAATATTGTTTGATTTGAGAGTTTCAATTGCTTTCTTTACTTGTTCATCCACCATGACTTTCACCATGATAATTCATATGTTTGAGAATCCACTTAAAACATAAACATATATAAGTTTATCCCTCAAATGTTTGAATGAACGTTCACTCAATAAAACTGATTTTTATGACAATAAACACATATCAAAAGTAGACACGTGAAAAAAAATCCAAATTTGAAAAAGCTAAAACCTGTCTCTTGTTTCTCTGCGCAAAAAGTCGCCTGCATCCAACACGTTCTTAATTGCAACTTTCCCTTCAGACACATTTGACCCAGCAAGTATCTTTCCAAAGCCCAGACATTCTCCAAACTCATTTAGCACCAAAGTATCATCACCTTTCCGTTTGGAACCCATTACTTTAACTATGCCTGTTCGAAAAACATCTCTTCCGCAGATAAAGAGCCAGGCTGCTTTTTGGTCAACAACGATTTTGTTAGCTGCTACACTAACAAGCATGTTGAGCAGATTGAAGCTTGGAAAGAACATACCGTTTTTTACTTTGCCAAGGTATAACCCAGCATAATAATAGTTAACTTGCAATTCCTTCTTTAGACGTGGGCTCAAAAGATAATAACGTTGATTCTTTTCAACAACCAATTCAGAATTAAAGGCAACTCCGCAACCGAAACGGGAGGCAAAAACTTCATACGGCTTCATTGTGCTTCGACCTTTTTTAGTTTACACACAAAGAAGCCCTGCGTATCTTTTGGCCAGATTCGTCTAGAAAATCCTACTTCGGAATCAAGTTTTTTGCCGAAAACCTCGGTAAGCCCGTCCACGCCTAAGCAATTAGTTTTCTGAACTTGTAGCCCCAGGTTTTTGACTGCCCAGTCTATGTTTAACTCGTCTTCTTCGGGCTCTAACGAGCAGGTAGAATAAACAATTTCGCCATTCACGGCTAAACACTTGACTGCTTCTGCCAGAATTTCCTTTTGTACCTTTGCATTTCTCTCTACATCTGCAAGGGTTCTTCGGCTGAACCATTCACTATCGGAAGCAAAGTTTCCTGAGCAGGGAACATCCAACAATATACGATCAAATGTGCGATTTAGCTTTGTAGCTTGTCGAGCATCCAAATTGTAAACGATTGTGTTATTGATGTGGCATCGTTCTAAATGGTTTGCCATGACGCCCAAGCGCTCCTTATTAACATCTAAGGCTGTTATGACTCCGCTGTTTTCCATCAAGTCGGCCAGTTGAACGGTTTTTCCTCCTGGCGCTGCAGAGTCATCCAGAACCATTTTGCCATGCAAAGCGGTGAAAAGTGTGGCGGGAATTTGAGCGGCAGCTTCCTGAATAGAGTACAGTCCAAGCAGATATTCGGCTGTTGCTCCTGCTGAAGCTTTTGATTTAACTACCCAATATCCTGCTTGCAAAAAAGGCACTTTCTCAAGCTCAACACCTAAACTGCGAAGCCTTTCAGGGATTTTTTTGGCTTTTGCGTTAATTTGGTTTACCCTAATTGAAAGTTTGGGCTTAGGTTCTTCGAAGTCCCAACCAAGTTGGACATAACGATCTAGGAAAAATTGTTTGCCAGACATCAACTCTACATTGCGATTAACGTAATAAAAACCTTTCAACAAAGATTTAGGAAAGTTCAGAACTGAAGTAAAATTGATTGCCGTCTGATTTTGCCGACATCACAAGTTTTAAGTGTGATCATGAATTCTTAGCGATTCAGAGCCAGTTTTGGTGAATTTTCGGCTGAAAAACTTTCGAATTTCCTCAGCCAATACAACGATTACAGCCAGCGACAGCAAAAATGCCCAATCGGCAAGTCCTAATGGTTGTGTTCCGAATACTGTGTTCATTATTGGAACGTAAACTAGAAATGCCAATATGGAAAGTTGAGCAACAATGCCAAAGATTATCCATTTGTTGTGTTTAAGGCTTGTTTTGAGAATTGATTGCTTCGATGTTCTGCATGCGAGAACGTTACCAGCTTGAGCTACAACTATACCTGCAAACATCATTGTAACTCCTTTGAGATAGATAGGATTGTTGTTGGGTAAGCTTCCTCCGAAATGCCAATCTGATGGAACAGGCATTCCAATGTGCCAACCGCCGGTGGCCCAAACGTTTAAGCACCCAATTATGGCGCCAACTGCAATAATCACTCCGATGAAAACCGAGCGTAGAAGGACTTTGCGCGTAAACAACCTCTCTTTAATGCTTCTTGGTGGCTCTTCCATGATTCCAAGTTCAGCTGGTTCCCTACTTAGCGCCAATGAGGGGATTACGTCTATTGCAAGATCTATGGATAAGACCTGAACAACAAGTAATGGCAACGGAAACCCTAAACCGGCATACAACACGAAGGGGATGAGTTCTGCCCAGTTGTGCGAAAACACGTAAACGATGAACTTGCGAATGTTCTCATAAATTGCTCTGCCCGATTCTATTGCTTTAACGATTGATGCAAAGCTGTCATCAAGCAAGACTATATCTGCGGCTTCACGTGCAACGTCAGTTCCAGAAGCGCCCATAGCAACACCAATGTCTGCTTCCTTAAGGCTTGGAGCATCATTTGCCCCGTCGCCTGTAACTGCAACGATCTCTCCACTCGATTTGAGCGCCTTGACTATGCGAAGTTTCTGCTCAGGCGCAACACGGGCAAAAATTACATTTCCTTTTCGAACTTCATCAATTACTGCTTTATCGCTTAAATCATCCAAATCTATACCGCGAATAACTTGACAGCAGTCTCGGTCGACAATTGCAACTTCTTTAGCAATTGCCTCCGCAGTTGGACCATAGTCTCCAGTAATGATGACCGTTTTTACTCCAGCTTGCTTTGCCTTCAAAACAGCGTCTTTAACTTCCATTCGCGGAGGGTCTCGCATTGCAGCTAACCCAACGAAAACAAGTTCAGACTCAAACCCTGCGTCTTTGCTGTACTCAGTTTTCAACATCTGCTTGTATGCGACGGCAATAACCCGCAAGCCTTCGCGGGCAAACTCATGAATTCGTGATTCTATCCACGTCATTTTTTCCGAATTTAACTCTTCGACTTTCCCGTCCACAAGCACTTTAGTACATAAATCCAAAATGTTTCTCGGTGCGCCTTTAGTGTAAATTAAAATATTGCCGTTCAAACTGTGAACTGTGCTCATCCGTTTGCGCTCAAAACTGAAGGGCAAAACGTGAATAATCGGTTTCTCTTCCAATGCATTTGGAACGTTAACGTTGGATTTAAGTGCGGCAACAAGTAAGGCACCGTCGGTTGGATCGCCTATCACGCTCCAATTTTTGTTTCTATCTGATGGGGGATCAAGTTTTGCACCATTGCAAAGAGCAGCAATTTCAAGAAGTTTTTCCAAAGTGCCTGTTTGGCCTTGCTGCAATGGCTGACCGTTTACAGTGAAATCACCTTCAGGCTTATAGCCTAAACCGGAAACGTCGGCTACGTAGTCATAAACCCAAAGCTTGTTTACGGTCATTTCTCCTTTAGTTATTGTGCCTGTCTTGTCAGTGCAAATTACGGTGACACTACCTAAAGTTTGCACGGCTGATAACCGTTTTACCAAAACGTTTTGTTTCACCATCTTCAGAACGTTGATAGCTAAGGCGCTGGAAACGGTGACTTGCAAGCCTTCAGGTACGCAGGCGACCATTACACCAATCATGAACAAAATAGCAGTGCCGAGACCGACATGCAAGAAGAGAAAACTTGAGATAAAGAATGCAGCTCCCACAGCAATAGCAATTATGAAGTCATATTTTGCGGTTAAAGCGATTTCTTTTTGGAGCGGGCTCTCTTCTTCACGAATTGTCTGAGTTAAGTTAGCGATTTTCCCAAACTGAGTACTCATACCAGTCGCGTAGACAATTGCTTTACCTTGACCTTTCGCGACGCTAGTGCTCATGAAAACCAGGTTAGGTGCGTACAAGTAAGCTTTCTCAACAATTTTGACCGTTTCAGCTACGCGTGGTTGCGGTTCAGATTCTCCTGTTAATGGAACATTATTTGTCCACAAATCAAAAGCTTCGATTAAGCGTCCATCCGCAGGTACTCGATCACCTTCCTCAAGAGCAACTATGTCACCTGGGACAATTTCACTAACTGAAATCTTTTTGAGTTCACCATCACGCATTACTTTTGCAAATTCTGGCATCCAGCTTCTGAGTGTTTCTATGGCTTTTTCTGCGCGTGACTCTTGAAACATTGATACGAAAATGTTGACAAAAACAACTGTAAGTATGATTAACGCAAGTTCTGGACTGCCGCTAATGTAGGATAAAATAGCTGCAACAAGCAGCAGTATTCCAAATAAATCTCGAAGGTTACGAATAAATTTGTGAATAAGGGGGGTTTGACGTTTTTCTGTGAGTTTGTTGTAGCCATATTTCTTCAGACGAAGTTTAGCCTCTTCAGTAGTCAAACCATTAATTGATGTGTTTAAGTCATCGAAGACCTCATCAACAGGCAAAGAAGAAGCTTTTTCCAAATTAATTCCGCCAAAACCTCGCGATTAACTAGTTAGGAACAACCTCAAACGAAGGGAATCTGAACGTCAAAATAGGATATGTGAATGAAGAATTATAGTTTGAACCGGAATTAACTAAAGGTGTAATCATATTCTCAGCATTTTTAACGTAAATATTAGACATAATTGTTATTTTTTGTTAAATTGTTGCTTGCTGAATTTAAACCAATCGGATAGAAAGATACTTTCAACATTGAATTAGCAAACTTTAAGCAAGCGATGTTCTTCTTATTCATTTAATTCTTTTCACCTTTAAATTTAATATTTGCATATAAACAAAATTGTTCTTTTATCCTTTCTTGCGAACTGGGCTTAACCAACTTGCAAAGCAAAATCAACCGCTTAATGTAAAATACAGAAGCGGAAAACGTCAGAAATCAAAGTTATTTAAAGACAGAAACATGTTTGCGGTTGTTTGCATAGATATTGCTTTTCCAAGTTTTTCAAAAAAGGATGCCATAAAGTTAATAGGACACAAATTCACTTTCCATGTAGTTTCAAATAATAAATATCATTAAAAAAATGGAGAATGTATAGTTATGGCTCGTTATAGGCAAACTGACGAAATAGTCAAACTGATGGAAACTCCGACATTCATCAGAAATACTAGCATTATTGCACATGTTGACCATGGAAAAACCACTCTTGCCGACAGTTTACTTGCAGCAGCAGGAATTATCAGCACCCAAACTGCTGGGCAAAAACTTTTCCTCGATTCGTGGGATCTTGAGCAGAAACGTCAAATGACAGTTTTCGCCTCAAACGTTAGCCTAGTCCATACATACCAAAACCAAGATTACCTCATCAACCTGATTGATACGCCTGGACACATTGACTTTTCAGGCGCCGTTACAAGAAGCCTCCGTGCTGTCGACGGAGCCCTTGTAGTTGTCGACGCTGTTGAAGGCCCCATGACTCAAACAGAAACCGTTTTGATGCAGGCCCTTCGAGAACGCGTTAAACCAATTCTATTCATCAATAAAGTTGACCGATTAATAAAAGAAATCAAACTAACACCTCAAGAGATCCAAAAGAAATTTGCCAAGATTCTCATGAGAGTAAATAGTTTGATTGAGAGGTATGCGCCTGCAGAGCACAAACAAGACTGGCAAGTAAAAATTGAAGATAGCCGTGTCGCATTTGGCTCAGCGCTACATAAATGGGGATTGAATCTTGATCACATGAAAATGAAGAAAGTCACTTTCCAGGACATTATCGACGCTTACACAGGCGATCCAATAGAAGTTGGAAGAAAAGTTGATGAATTAAGTAAAAAAGCGCCACTACCAGAACCGATTTTGGATATGTTCGTTAAACACTTACCTAATCCTTTCGAAGCACAGCCATACAGGCAGCCACAGATTTGGCCAGGAGATGTTAGTAGTCCGACAGGTCAAGGAATGGCGAAAGTTGATCCGAAAGCTCCTTTGCTGATGTGCATATCGACCATTGAAGTTGACCCACACAGCGGAACAGTTGCAATTGGCAGAATTTTCAGCGGTTCAGTTGTGCGAGGAAAAACAGTCCAACTTTTAAGCAGTAACCAGAAAGGCACTATTCAACAGGTTTTTATGAGTATGGCAACTGACCGTGTTCTTATTGACCATGTTCCAGCAGGGAACATTGGAGCAATCTCAGGTTTACCATCAATACATGTAGGAGAAACTATTGCAGAAGAAGGCGCAGACGTACATTCGTTTGAAGGCTTAAGATACGTTTCTGACCCAGTCGTAACCGTAGCTGTCGAACCCGAAGACGTCAAAGACCTACCTTTATTCGATAAAGTAATGCACAAGCTCACAACAGAAGACCCCAACCTGCATTTCGTTATGAATAAAGAAAGCGGCGAATTCCTCTTGTCAGGAATGGGCGAACTCCACCTTGAAATCACTGCTTACCGAATGCAAGAAGCAGGCTTAAAAGTAAAACTTAGCAAGCCAATAGTCATCTACAGAGAAACCATAAGTCATAATTACATGGGTCCAGCTATTATGGGAAAAAGCCCTAACAAACACAACAAACTCTGGATAACAATTGAGAGGCTGTCAGATGAAGTTATTGATGCTATAAAATCTGATAAAATTAGTGACATGCAGAGCAAAGATGAACGAACGAAAACTTTGCGTTCTTTAGGATGGGAAGCAGATGAAGCTAAAGGCGCAGTAGCTGTTGAAGAAAACTGTATTCTTGTTAACCGCATTAGAGGAAGACAATACGTCGAGGAAATTCTCGATCACATTAAAGGCGGATTCCGAGAAGCAGTCCACACATCGCCGTTAGCTAAAGAACCAGCTTACGGCTTAAAAATCAACCTAGAAGACATTGTACTTCACGAAGATCCAGTCCACAGAGGTCCAGCACAAGCTATCCCAATGACCTGGAGACCAATATACTGCTGTATACTACTAAGCGATCCAAAACTGCTTGAGCCACTCATGAGTTTCGAATGCAAAGTTCCAAGCGAATTCGTCAGCGCAGTAATCACAATGCTTAACAAGAGACGAGGAAAAATCCTTGACATGCCATCTGAAGAAGACATGATCACCGTTAAAGCTGAAATGCCAGTTTCCGAAAGCTTCGGCATTGCTGACGAACTGAGAGGTTCAACTTCAGGCAGAGCATTTTGGGCAACACAGTTCAGCAGATGGGCACCAGTTCCAGAACAAATGCAAGCAGACACTATCAAAAAGATACGCGAACGCAGAGGATTACCACCAATTCCGCCAAAACCAGAAGAATACTTCGAGAAAGAATAGTAAACTCTTTTCTTTTTTAGTTTTTTCTTTTTAACATATCTAGCTAAGTTTAAGCAAATATTTTTTGGTGTAGTAAGGCTTTAATGCAAATTAGCGGTTAACCTTTCAGTGAGGCTTATGATACTGGGAATTTGTGGTAGCCCAAGAGAAGATCAAGCTACTGAATACGTTTTAAAAGAAGCTTTAAGAATGCTTAGTGAAAAAGGCTTCGAAACCAAGTTTTGGAGCGTTAAAGGAAACTGGATTGATTATTGTACACATTGTGATTACTGCCTCAAAAACAAGGAATGCTCTATCCAAGATGATATGCAAGAGCTTTACGTTTTGCTTACTGAAGCAAAAGGAATTATCTTTGCAACTCCCGTGTATAACGGCGGAGTAAGCGCACAAATCAAAGCAATAATGGATAGAACACGCGCATTAGTTGCTGCAGACAAAAATGTTTTCAAAGGCAAAGTTGGCATGGGCATAGCGGTTGGCGGAGACAGAAATGGCGGGCAAGAATTCACCCTAATGCAAATTCACACATTTTACATAATAAACGGAATGATACCTACAGGGGGAGGATTTTTCGGGGCTAATTTAGGTGCAACTTTTTGGAGCAAAGACACCTTAGAAGGGGTTAAAGCGGATGAAGAAGGCTTCAGAAGTTTAAAAAAGACGATTAAACGGTTTGTTGAATATTCAGAGAAGTATGGCGAAACAAAAGGTTGAATGTTATGGCTGAAGATGTTAAGGTTAAGAAGCGTAAAGTGGCGTGGGGAATAAGCGGCGCCGGCGATAAAATCGCTGAAATAGTCGAAACCATGAAGGAATTAAAAGCTCAGTCAGAAGACAAAGTGGAGATTGAGGTTTTCATCTCCAAAGCCGCCGACACTATGCTCAAATTCTACAGGTTGGACGAGGAAGTCAAAAAGAGCTTTTCCAAAGTCACGGTTGAAGTCAACGCGAACTCGCCATTCCTAGCGGCGTGGATGCAAAGCGGCAAATACGAGCTCCTGCTTATCGCACCTGCGTCATCAAATACTGTCGCTAAAATCGCCAATAGCATAAGCGACACCATGCTTACCAACGCCGCCCTAATGGCTCTTAAAGCCTTCCAACAAGTCTACATCCTACCCACAGACTACAGAGAAAGCATAGTTTACACAAAACTGCCCAACGGCAAAGAAATGAAATTGCGAGTACGCAAAGAAGAAGCCGACCAAGTTCGACGGCTCGAAGCCATGGACGGCATGCACGTGCTGGAAAACCCCCAAAAAATGAAAGAAATATTATTGGAGAGGCTAAAACCGTGAAAGCCTAACTCGTTTTTTCTCGATATTATAGCTTTTTTTGGGTGAAGATGGCGTTCCATTCCGTATCAGCCTTGGTAAATAATTGAACATCTACAAAACCGACCGATTGCAATGCATTTTGAATTTCCTCGAGAGGCAAAAGCCTCACATGTGTTTCTTTAATAATGTTGGCTGGCGTAACCCCGTGTAGCAGTTCATTTACCAACAATAGTTTGCCTCCAGGTTTTAGCACACGGTTTATTTCTCTCAAAGCTGAAGGGAAATTGGTCCAAAAATAGTAAGTTTCAAAAGCAGTCACCAAATCAAAGAAGCCATCTTTAAAACTCATTTTTTCAACTGATTCTTCAATTATTTCTACTCGGTTTTGAGTGATCAACGTTTTGTTAATTTCTTTGGAGAATTCTACCATGTCAGCAGAATAGTCAATGCCAAAAACTTTTCCTTGGGGTGCCATTCTGGCTAATTTGTCGATAGTTTTGCCGCCACCGCAGCCGATATCTAAAATCACGTAGTCCGATCCAACGGTAACCTTTCCTAGTCCCCACAAAGTTAGCTTCTCATGATGAAGGTTCATCCTTCTAGCAACTAATCTGCCAACTGGACCTTTCGGGCATTGATATTGATCTCCCAAGTCTAATTTTTTAACGGGCGTTAGATCTTAACCTCTTAGCCTGTTAAGGCAATCAAGGCTTTATTTCTTTAAGGCTTTTTTAAAAATTGCTTCTTCAGTTAATGCTTTTTCCATAAGGTTTTTTATAGCTTCATCCATATTGCCTTTGAAGTAAGGTTTAACAATTTTTAGGGTAAACTCTTTGAGTAAAACTGTTGAAAAATTATGTATAGTCAAATTCACTGACAACTTTTCCTCAGCCATAACTGAAGATTTCTCAACCAAATGTTTTCAACTCCAACCAATAGCAAGGAAAAAAACGCTAAAAACATGTGTGCGCACCAATAGCACATACAGAAGAATGAGTAATTATTGGTCAGGCTGCAATCTTCAGTTTCAGAAATAATTTCTTCAAACTGCTACGGTTCCATGTCCTCACTCAAATAATCTAGCTGATTAGTCGGAGTTGTGTTAACTTGCTGTCTTTTCTTTCTTTTTCGTTGATATGAATAGCCTATTAGAGCAGCGGCGGCAGCTACCCCGACTGCCGAAACGGCTAAGGGTACTGCAATTGAGCTTTTTTGGGTTACTTTGTAGGGACGCATCATCTCGTTGTCCTCGTGCTCGAGCAGATGACAATGCCACACATATCCTGGCCCAGCAGTGGCGTCAAAAGGAAAGCTGGAGCCATCTTGTTGTGCAAACCGCACTCGGATAGTTACGACTTCTCCCGCGTTAACTGTGATTGTGTCTTTCCAGCATTGCTCATTCGGTTGAAGTGCGATTTTCAAGTTAGATAGATACGAGTTTAGGTTGACATTTTTTGTCGGTTGGCTAAAAGGAGGAACACCGTTGTAGGATTCCCAAGCTTCAACGTAGGAAGTTGAATCAAAGGTTTCTCTTTGGACCAATTGGAATTGAATAAGATGCAGATGTATCGGATGCGGATTCATGGTTGGGTTAACTATTATCCAATCTTCGGTTGTTCCCACTTCTGGCGTTTCAGATATTGGAGCATCCCACATTTGCCCATCAAGTAGTGCAACTTTAGTACTATTTTGACCTGAAACTTCAAACAAAGTGAGAATTCTTTTCGCTGTGGGTTCTGGCAAGGTAGGAAAACTGGAAGCTGCAAGTGTTGGATTAAATGGGTTTGGCGCCTGAGGAAGGCTGAAGGGTGTTGGTGCCGTTTGGTTGGTGACAGTAAATTGAATAATTTGACCGACGGTTTGTCTTTCACTACCTGTATTGCTCGTTAAGGCGGTGTTTTTAAGAATCACTTTTGTTCCTGAAGCCAGAGACGAGAAATCTACTACTATGTCTGCTCGTTCTGCAGGTGCTATGAGAAGAGATGTTAGAGAGACTGGTGCTTTGAGGTAGCCTCCGTCGCTTCCAATCTGAAAGAAGCCCATTCCATTTGAAAAACCTATTTGGTAAAAACGAGAATTTGATCCATTTAAGATCCGGAATCGATATTGCCCTCTATCTACGTTCATGTTTGGCCAAACTTTTCCATTAACCATGATAGTGTTTCCCAAGAAACTGTTAACCCAATACGGATGAAAAGTAGGCTCAACTCCGACAGTGGGATAATTCAATGATCCATCATTATTGAAAGATCTATCCTGAATCACAAGCGGCATCTCATATTTTCCGGTCGGCAAAATTGCAGCAACCTTATCATCACCGCCTTGGGGTTCTCTCAACAAATAGAAACCCGCCAATCCTGACATTACATTAAGACGTGTAACGCCTAGGCCATGATCATGATACCAAAGTGTTGTAGGCTGCTGTGCATTAGGATAATAGTAAACTGCTTTGTTTGAATCGGTTTGTGTGTATGTGCTGTACTGAGAGCCGTGTTTTCCGTTTGCGGTGAACCATTGGTTTGGTCCTCCATCATAATAAGATTGGTTTTCACCACCATGAAGATGTGTCACAAGAGGAACAGGACTTTGGGCATATGGATATCCTGGCGGATAAACAGGGAAGGATGAAGTGGGCTTCGAAGTGTTATTAGGGTTTGCCCAGTGTATGGTCGGATCAACTGCAAACATGTAATGCGAAGTAATGGTGTTTTGCCATTCCACTTGAATGGGGATTCCTCTGACAGCTTCAAATGTGGGACCTGGGCTGCTTTGAACAAAACCTAAAGACGACCCAGTTATAGCATCCATTGCGGTACCGCCATAACCCCAAACCTGCGTATTTAGATTCATCGAAGGAGGAAGAATTTGTTCCGAGAAACTAGCCATTGCTACCGTGTATTCATGTCGAATCACATTACCTTGGGCAGTTACCACTTTTGGCACATACACGGGTGGCGGAGAAGTCAACTGGTTTTCAAACATCGGAATACTCAGCGGATCCAAAAGGGCAGACCCAGAAACTGCAATGGGTTGAACCACCCCCGTTTTTATGTTTGCCAGCTGAGGTCGACCTGCTGCTGTAGTAATTAGATTAAAGGGTTTTAGGTAGCTTTCCAAGGCAATAGTAGCTAAAGTTCCACCCGCCATTAGGGCTGATAGCTTCATGAAGTCTCTTCGCTTCAGTTCGTGAGGGTTAATTTCAAGCCCAGTTTTATCAGCCGATATATGCGCTGATTTTCCGTTCAAAAGTTTCTTGTTTTGATGTGATCGACGAAAATTTTTTTTCATAGTCTCAACCAATAAAATGCTTATAACGCAGATTAGCGCCCTCAAGGCTGCCTAAATAATGACACTCTGAATTCTTATAAATATGTGACTGTGAACTCACACAAACAATTATCCAGTGTAAATGCTGGATATTTTTAATTAAAGAGAATTTTTGGATTGTACGATTTTTTACGCTATGGTGCTACTTCTTTTGCTTTTGGAATTACACGTTTTATCCAGTCTATTTTTGTATTGTAAGTTTCATGCATTTGTGGCTGAGCATAATAAACTCTTTCTTTAGCCATTGAAGCCAAACGACTTTGTGCCCCAGTAACTTTGCTTACTTTTTTTGGCTGTCCTTTTCTTTTGGTTTTATAACTTTCGCGGTTCATATTTTCGATCTCCGCTAGAAGCTTAAAAACCTGACATATAGAAGTTTCGTAGTCTTTTTGTCTGACTCTACACTTTGAGCTGATGCAGATACAGCGGTAATGACTGCTATTGTTGATTGTGTGATTCGTTTTTCTGTAGATTTGGCTGTTCGATAAGCAGTGCCACTAAGCTCATGAAAGTTC
This sequence comes from Candidatus Bathyarchaeota archaeon, assembly GCA_963833575.1. Classification (GTDB taxonomy): domain Archaea; phylum Thermoproteota; class Bathyarchaeia; order Bathyarchaeales; family Bathycorpusculaceae; genus Bathycorpusculum. Next base: position 56,593 of record CAWHXY010000006.1, read on the forward strand.
CGCTTGCAAGAATTAAACCTGTAAAGCTCAATTTTAGTGCAATCTCAAAATTATTGGAAATCAAAAATAAGAAAGTGATAATAATAAAGAAAGAAGACAGCCCAAGAAAACCTAGAATAATTTTCGGATGATTTTTCTTTTGAAGTTCTAACCACTTATTAGAACATCCCAAACTGAAGAAAATACCTGTGAAAATTATTGCAGTTGAAGTAGCAATAACAATTCCATTGACTATCGTTGGGATAAGATCGGTTTGGACAGAGACATTGATCAGCCAAGCAAAAACAAGCGCCAATGCGCCGGCTATTGATAAGATTGTGTTAAATTGCCGCGACATATTAATTTCCTTTTGGAATAAGCCCTGTTTGCTTTAAAAGCATTATCTCTATTGATCTTTGGGGCAGCAGACTTAGTTTTTAGAAGCCGATCTAACGACAATGACATTTAACCCTATGTAGAGGCGATTGTTTGGGATTGGTCTCGGAGAAAATTAAGCAGATAATGTGTTCCGCATACACCTCGACCTGTTGCGCCGCTGGCGTTCCAGCCTGTGAAGGATTGGGCACCTGGCCATGCTCCCGTGGTTGCTCCACCGCTTCGATTCGCGTATAGAACGCCGAACTGCACTTGGTTCATGAAGGTTTGCACTTCTTTTTGGTCTTCTGAGAATATGCCTGCTGTCAGTCCATACTCGGTATCGTTGACTTTGGCGATAGCATCGTCTAATGTGTTGAATGCAGAGACTACACTGAGGGGCATGAATAATTCATCTCTGAACAACCTGTGAGTAGTTGGCAAATCAGTTATGACAGTTGGCGAAAGGTAATACCCATTCTTGAATTTCCCTTCCGTGAGCACTTTTCCGCCAATAAGAACTTCGCCGCCAGCTTTCTTTGCATCTGCCAATGCTCCGTTGAATTTCTCGATCACAGCTTGATTGATCACAGGCCCCACGAAAACATCTTTTTCTCTTGGATCTCCCACTACTATCTTTTCGACTCGTTCAAGCAATGCTTCTAAGAATTTTTGTCGAACCGTACTCTGAACGTATATTCTTGATGCTGCACTGCACTTTTGCCCCCCGTAGCCGAAAGCCGATCTGACTATGCCTTCGACTGCTTTGTTGATGTTAGCAGATGAAGTTACGACCACTGGGTTTTTGCTCCCCATCTCAAGCACCATAGGCTTGGGGTACGGTTGCTGAGTCAAAAACTCCCGATAAAGCCTCATTCCAACATCTCTTGAGCCAGTAAACGCGATTCCTGCCACATCTCTGTTTGAAACAAACTCCTCCTCGAAATTAGGACCAGGACCTGTAACATAACTGATTGCGCCCTCGGGAACCCCAGCGTCTTTCAATACTCTGTAGAGCAGCAGACCTGTGAGTGGAGCTTCACTAGTCGGCTTTAAGATGATAGTATTACCCGTAATAAGCGCACCAAGAGCCATTCCATTAGCCAACATGAAGGGAAAGTTGAAGGGCGAAATCACAGGCCAGACGCCAAAGGGTTTTGAAACTATTGTGCAATCTTCGCCTGGACCGCCGCCATCCAACTTCTCGATGTAGCCGCTGTTTTTCTCCATGATTTTGGAATAGAATTTTATTGCGTCAATTGCTTCCCAACATTCAGCTAACGCTTCAAGTCGATTCTTCCCAACCTCATAAGTGACAGCTGCAGCGATGTCAAATTTTCTCTCATCAATCAAATTAGCAGCGCTAAGCATGATTTTGACGCGTTCTTGCCAGCTTTTTTCGCTCCACTGTGGAAACCCTTTCTTGGCTGCCGCGATTGCAAGTTTAGCGTGGTCTCGCGTGCCGACTTGGAATCGGCCAACTGTTACTGAGGTGTCAATGGGGCTTTCATGTTCGAATTCGCCGCTTTCTGACCACAACTCATTTTCCCCGATGTACATGGGGTAACACTTTCCGAGTTCCTGCCTGAACCTTTCTAAGGCAGCCTCATATTTTGGGTGAATACGCTCATCCGCAAACAAAGTAACATAAGTAATTTTGGGAAAAGCAGCTTTTGCCATAAAATAACTGGAGATAAACCAATACTTAATGATTTAGTATATGATTCCAAGCCATTTTTTGAACAGATAATTTCTTAAAATCAAATTAGTCTATTTGGAGAAGACTTATAGGGAAGAGTGGTTAAGGTTTGTCGGTTTTAAAAATGGTAATGTACCAATTTGTTAGAGAAGAAGAAGACGAAGACTGCGAAGACGAATGCGACTGTGAAGACTGCGAAGACGAAGAATAAACATTCTTCCACTTTCTTTTTTCTAAAACTTGATTTACCATTAAAAAAAGAATAATCAAAAAATTGATTTCTTTAGGTTTTTCGCGATTCAATTATGCCTCGACATTTGTCGGCGTATTGGCAGTATTCTAGGCATGCGGCTGATTTGTCTGGTCGTTTCCATTCGGCGCCACATGATGGACAGGTAGTTTTGTCTTCATCGCTCCAGATCTCGAGGTCGCCGCCGCATACGTGGCATTTGATGTAAGACGGTTTAGGTTGAAGTAGGTCCCGGAGTCCGGGGCATGTTTGAGGGTTCTTTTCCGCTGGTTTGTCTTTAGAGCTCAACTATTTCACCTCCAATTTTGACTTCTAATTCTTTAACTGGGATTTGCTTGCCTGAGGCTTCAAGTGCCTTGTTTACTGCCCATTTTAATCCTGTGCAACAGGGTACTTCCATATGAACAACAGTTACAGATGCAATATTGTTTTGTTTGAAAATTTCAGTTAGTTTTTCAGCATATGCTCTGGCATCGTTGAATTTTGGGCAACCTATTATGACTTTTTTTCCAGGCATTAAATCGTGAAAATTTTTGAGTGCAATTGGAGCGCAATCAGCAGCGAATAACAGATTTGTGTTTTCGAAGAACGGAGCCTTAAATGGAACAAGATCTAGCTTGACGGGCCACTGAGGCTTCTGGGGGGCAGTGTTTGCAGAAGCTGTTGCATTTGTGGTTTTGGTTTTGAGGTACTCATGCGCTTCAGCTTGGTTGAAAGCGTCAGCCTCACGCTCAGTAACTGTAATTGCCCCTTGAGGACACTGACCAAGACATGCACCAAGTCCGTCGCAATACGTATCTTTGACGAGTTTTGCTTTTCCATTAACAATTTGTAGGGCGCCTTCCGCGCATTTTGGGATGCAGCTTCCGCATCCATTACAGAGATTTTCATCTATGTTAACTATTTTTCTTTTTATCATGTATAGTTTTCTCCTCTTAGGCATTTTCCGCCGGTTGGGCAGAATTTTTCTGCGTGGTTTTCGATTGCAGCAAAGATTGGGCGCATGGTTTCTTCATTGATGTTGTAAATATGCTGTTTTCCTTCTTTTTTGATAGTGATCAGGTTGCATTGTAGTAGGGGTTTGAGGTTGTGTGAGATCATGCTTTGTTCTTGTCCAAGCAAGCGTGCTAGTTCGTTTACGCTCATGGGTTTCTCCATTAGTTGTTCGAGTGCGGCTAGTCTTGTGGGGTTGGCTAGGTTGGTGAAGAAGTGGTAGCAGATTTTTGTTAGGCCTGTTTTCATTTTTTATCTTGCCTTTGTTAATCGTATGAATTATATTTCATATGAATGATTATTCATATAAACATGTCGGTAAAAGCCGCTTATTAATCGCCAACAATAATCAAAAAGAGAAGAAAAAGAATAGTGATTCGATAAACTACGAAAATAGATAGAAAAAAACGCGGCAAAGCACCCACAAATCATCGACACTTACGGCAATAAGCACGAATATTTCATTTTTTTTCTCTAAGTCACAATACGCAAAAGAAAAAATCTCAATGGCAAGTTAATCTCTATCGCCTAATCACACTACCTTCTCTGTGCCCTAAAATTCATTAAACTTCGAAGTACAAAAAAACCATCAAAAAACCCTTTATCAACAAACGAAAGTACAGATTAAAAAGGGAAAAATGTCCCCTTAGAAGGAAACGTTTGGTTGGGTCAACATTGGCAAGACACGGAGGCTACTTAGCCCAACATAATTAGCCCCTTGCGCGTCTGAGCCAAAACGTGCTTTGGCCTCCCAAACATATTACCCCCTTTTTTTAAGGTAGAGTTTAGCTAAAAGTTAATATTTGCTGTTTAGTCTATTTGGAATTATGTCTTCTTTTCATGTTAGGCGTAAAGACCGAGAAATTACTGACTCAAGTGAGATGCGACAGGTGTTGAAAGTTACTAAATTTGTTACTGTCGCCCTTTGCATGGATGATGAGCCGTATCTGGTTTCGCTTAGCCATGGGTACGACGAAGCCAAGAATTGCCTATATTTCCATTGTGCGCCCGAAGGCAAAAAACTCGCTTACCAAAAAACCAACAATAAAATATGGGGACAAGCAGTGTTGGACTTTGGCGTAACCGAAGAATGTGACTATGCATATAAGTCAGTTCATTTCAGCGGCAAAATGCACCTAATCGAAGATTTAAGGGAAAAGCAACATGCAATGGAAGTGCTTGTGCGTCAGGTTTCTCTTAACCCTGAAGCAAAGCTTGCTAAGATTAAGGCTGAAAGACTAAGCAGTGTAACGATGGGCAGAATTGATATTAATTACATGTCCGGCAAGAAACATTCGAGCCCTAAAAGACAAGACTAAGTGCCCATCTTAACGGTATCAACTTGGTAAATTCTCAGGTTTTGATTGGTGTAAACGGGTTCTAGCCAGCTTATGCTATCAAAGTGCGCTGTGCAATTGGGGTAATTGCTTAGTTCATCGTAGCCCACGTAAACGTATGAGACTTTGTATGTTGTGATTACTTGTCGTAAATCGTTTGTAGTGCCGTTGAAAGCTCTGTCAATATCGTTTTGCCTCTGGTAAACCTGGTCAAGTGGTATTCCCCAGCCGTAAGGCCAATTAATGTATGAGGATACCGTTAGCCGTCCGCCGATGAATGCTGGAGGGCAATGAATAGAATAATAGGTCAGAAATACTGAACGCTCAGGGGTGTTGTTTTGGACCCAGAGCCCCAGTTGATATTCATTCCAATTCGCGGCTGTATAATTTGTTCCGATATTATAGACTATGACGCTTGCTGAAGTTATGATAGAAAGCAAAACCAATGTTACAATCAGGATCTTTTTTGTTTTAGCCAACATTATACCAGCTAACACGGCTATTGGTACCCATGCAAACATGAAAAACTTGTACATATCCCATGGATTAGGTGTCAAAAGCAAGATGTTTGGAATCAAAACAAGGAAAAGAAATGTGCCTTTCAGAAGTTCGTGCCCAGGCTTAACAAATGAAATAATAGCAATAACAAATGGGATGCCAAGGTTCAAAAAGTAATAAGTAAAAGGATTTTGCGCGAAATTAGCAATCCAAACTGTGCTTAAAGAAATAGTCAATGGAGGCCCGTTGTGGAAAATAAAGGGCAATGCTAAAGCTGTAGGTGCTAAAAAGTATATGCAGTTGGCGAGGTTGAAGCGTTTAAGATTAAACAAGATGGCGACAACAAAGGCTACGTAGCAAGCGAAGAATGCGACATTATGAAATTGGAAAACTAAACCAGTTATGACTCCCGCTAAGAGTAATCGTTTCTTGTCATCCATGTCTCGTAGTAACGCTAAGACCAGTGCGAAAGCGGGTAAACCAAGCAGAAGTGGGCGTTGCTGAAGCAAATTATCAAAAATCGAAGGCAAACCAAACGTTTGGCCGTACTGAAAAATGTAATTTGTGGACGGGCTAAACGTGCCATTAAACAAGGCTGAAAATAACCCAAAGTAACTCAACCCCCAACCGAAAGTGGCTATAACGGTTGCGATGATTGCTGCTCGTCTGCCGATGGGTCTTGCAAGAGCGTAAATTGCAAGTGCAAAGACAACAATGAAAATAGTATTTAGAAAAGGCAGAAGTGTGGGCAGATACCCATAGACCTTCTCTATAATTGCAGTGTGAAAATCAACAAAATAATGATAAGTTAACGGTTCTCCCGCATAATTTGGCATCTGAGGCGGAAAGTTGCCATGGTTTATGCTTTCAATTATTTCGTAGTGCAGCGGCGTATCTTGCCAATTAGAACCTGTTAAAACTATGCCATATTGGTTGCCAACCCAAACGCTCCTTGCTAAAACGACAAATGAAATAAGAAAAATAATTGTAAATAGCAAAAGGCTTGTTTTCTTAATTTGCTGAAGTTTTAGAAATTTTGGAGGATTTAACGGTTCTCCCTTCTTGTAAACCACGATTGCGTAGACGGCTGTTAGGGCGAGAAAGCTTGCAATTATTGTTTCACGTGAATAGCCAATCGCCAACGATAAATAGTAAATCAGGCTCACAGAGAACAAAACGCTGAAAATGGGAACGAAAGCCCATACTTCATGCGATTTTAGCCTGAAAAATCTGTAGAAGATTAAGCCTGGAACTAAAAAAGTGAATACTAAAGCAGCGAAGAGCGCGACATAGCTTGACGCAAACGAGACTAAAGCCAACAGCAAAAGCAGGATGGATACCCAATATTTTTGCAGAACCGCATTGAAGTCTATGTTGATCTGTACCTTTCTTCACCCATCCTGCCATTATCTGTCAGTGAATACTTGTATTAAAATTACCGATAAATCATTTTCTAACCTCAAGGTTGAACTGGATTTCCGAGAAAGATTAATTAGTTGAATTATGATGTATTGTTGCGGCGCTTGTGCCCAGGTAGTATAGTTCGGTCCAGTATATGCGGCTGTCGCCCGCAGGACCCGGGTCCGAATCCCGGCCTGGGCGCCAAAACCTTCTATTTTGCCTTATTTCACAAAATAGAGTTTGTTTTCGCCTTATGTTCAACAATCTTTTCGGATTTTCAACAAAAAATAGTTCATAGAGAAGAATTTATGCCCGGGTCTGAACCTGTAGCAGCATAAGGCACATGAGATAGGATAAACCGTTTTCTCCAACTCAGTACTTAATTTCTTGTGAAGGCAACGTGTGATTTCTTGAACAGTTGATCATTGAAACTCGTAGGTTATGAAAATTAATTTGAAAATTTAAGGTAAAATCTTTTATAGTGTTTCCAAGCTACAGCTAAGAGTTAGCTTGCAAGTATCAAGCGCATGCTACAAAATGAAAGGTTAAGGAATACGCATGAAAAACAAAATTTGGAAACTCGCAGCTTTAATGTCAATTATGATATTGTTGTGTCGGCAGCCAACACAGTTCACGCTCAAACAACAATTACGACAGGAATAGGAGTCTACCCCAGCGGGGTGGCGTACGACCCAAATATGCATGAAGTGTACGTAGTTAATCCTGACGCTGGCCCGCTTTCGGTTATCTCAGACAGCTCTAACACCGTCGTTCAAACTGTAAACGGGTTGTCATCCCCTCCTTTCGGTTTAGCTTACGATTCAGGCAAAAGTGAAATATTCATTTCCGAAAGTGGCGGAGTTGACGTAGTATCGGACAGTTCTAACTCAGTTGTTGCCACTATACCTGTCGCGCGAGGTTGCACAGGCATAGCCTATGATTCAGGAAAAGGGGAAATATTCGTTTGTGATTCCTACACACAAACAGTCTCAGTTATTTCAGACACATCCAATACCATTGTCGCAAATATCACCATAAACTCTTACCCAGGTTCATTAGTCTATGATTCAGCGAAGAAGGAAGTCTTTGTTTCTGTGACAATAGGCGTCGACGTTTCTATTATATCCGATAATTCCAACTCTGTTACCAAAACCATAAAGGTGTCTTCAAACCCCTATGAGTCCACAGGGAGCCTAGCCTATGATTCTGCCAAAGGCAGGATATACGTGACAAACAGCACAGATGTATCGGTTATTTCAGACAACAACAACGCGATTGCCGCAGTGGTCCACAACGTGTCTTCGGGCAACTTAGTTTATGATTCCAGTGACGGCGAAATAATAGGCAGCAGTGGCAAGGTCATCTCTGACAGCACTAACACTGTTAAAGCTACCCTTAACGTTGGAACTGATCCAGCTGGCATAGCTTACGATTCAGGCACTGGCGCAATCTACGTAACTAACAATGACAACCCTGGCACAGTAACTGTGAAGCCAGTTTCCTCAGGCACACCTTCAAGTCCAACCAGTTCCGCTTCATCTACTCCAACGCCAAACATTCCAGAGTTCAGCAGCGCAGCCCTAATTTCAATTGCAGCAGCCGTGATCACATTGACTGTTTCCGCAGTCACATTAAAAGCAAGAAAAAGCAAAACCTTCACAAAGTGACATAGAAGAAACTGTTGTAGAATAAGAAAATTCCTTATTTCCCCTACTTTTTTGTTTTTCTTTTCAAAGCATTAACTCCTGGAAAACAGTCTGCCATTCATGCTCTAAATTCATGTGCACATAGTAAAAAGAAAAGCCACATACCCAGAATTATTGCGTACTTTCTTGCATATTTCCTCGGGTCATTTGTTTTATCCAGTCATGAGCGAAAATTTCTGCTTCTCCGCTTTCTATGCCTTCAACAATTTTTTGCGCTGCGTAATCTGCTGTGTCAGGTGGAAATGGGCCGTGTGGCTCTAACTCGTCCTCAGGCACTGGGATATCTCGAATTGTGTTTCTTTCAAAATCGGTAAGGGTAATGTAAGGATAGACCACGCTTATTGTTATATTGTCTTTTTTCATTTCTTCTCTAGCAGTTAGGCTCATGAGGGCAAGGGCTCGTTTTACTGAAGCGTATGGTCCATTGTTAGGCAGAGTCATTAATGCCACTGCAGAGCTTACGTTAACTATTGTACCGCCACCCTGCTTCCTCATAAGTGGAATAACCTGTTGCATAGCAACAACAGGACCAATCAAGTCAAGATCAAAAATGTAATGAAACGTGTCAACATCAATTTTTTCAACAAGAGCATCATAACCGACGCCAGCATTGTTAACCAGAAGATCAATCTTGTCAAAGCGGTCAGCGACTTCCTTGACCATTCTTTTTACTTCAAAAACTTTAGACATATCAGCAGGAACTGCGATTGAGTTCGGAATTTCACCTAAGAGTTTTTCTAGCTTTTCTTTTGAACGGGAAACAAGAGCTACTTTCGCACCTTTTTGAGAAAGAAGTTTTGCTGTTGAAAGACCTATTCCTGAGGAGGCCCCAGTTACAATCGCAATTTTACTTTTTATTTCCATAAAAAAACCTTCAATTTAACGACAGAAACCAAGTTTCTACCAGACACAGAGATTGATGCAAGTATAAAAAAATTCTTCTATTCTTTACACCTCAACCTGTTCTGCATTGAACCTTAAAAATCTGCATTTCCACAGTAAGTTCTATAGCTCTCGATGGAATGCACTAATTGATCGGTGTCAGCGTTGACTGGACTAATTGAGCCTTTGAAAGTGAAAGGTTACACTCTTCGAAACCGTATTGTGTTGCCGCCTATGCAGACGGGCAAAGCAACGTTTGAAGGCGCTGTAACTAACAAGTTGATCAACTTTTATGTTCGCCGCTCATCAGCGTTAGGTTTACCTATTGTTGAGCATGCTTATGTTTCGCCTACTGGGAAAATAGGTCCAAAACAACTTGGGATTTACGATGACAAATTAATTGGTGGTTTTGAGAAGCTTGCAGAGCGTATACATGAGGTTGGGGCTCCCGTAGTTGTACAGATTTCACATGCTGGCGGGGTTACAAACAAAAAAGTGATCGGCACCGAACCTGCTGGACCTTCGGCAAGACCCAAAACACGCATGTTAGAAATAAACGAGATGGAAGCTATTGCCGACGATTTTGCCCGGGCGGCTGAACGCGCGGTCAAAGCTGGTTGCGACGGCGTTGAGCTTCATGGAGCCCACGGTTACTTGCTAAACCAGTTTTTCTCACCACTACTAAACAAACGCGACGACAAGTATGGTGGTTATTTAGAAAATCGCATGCGTTTTCCCCTTTTGGTTGTCGGAAAGGTACGTGAACGCCTGAAAGGTAAACTTTTGCTATATAGATTAGGCTCAGACGATTTAGCGGCCCAAGGAACGCATATAGAAGATTCAGTTGTTTTTGCCAAGAAGCTTGAGGCGGCGGGAGTAGATATTATTGATGTTTCCGGAGGCATGTGTGGAAGCGAACCCAAGCAACTAAAGCATGTAAAAGGCTATTTCATCCCCCAAGCAAGCGAGATTAAGAAAGCCGTTAGCATTTCAGTTATCGGGGTTGGGGGAATCACTGATGCTCAATTTGCCGACAAATTAGTACGTGAAGAAAAAGTAGATTTGGTCGCTATAGGTCGAGCGTTTTGGCGAGATAACAGATGGGCAGAAAAAGCCATCGAAACACTAAAACAAACAATTAGCTCTGCAAATTAGTTTCGCTTTTTAAGCGCAAAAGTTTGCTCCAGGCGATAAGAATACCGTTTGAGGAACCATTTCTTGACAACCTCAACCAGGAGCAAGTATCCAACTATTAGTCCAGCAAGAGCTAGATAGAATGTTGGAGGGGGCGGCGTGAAATTGAATATGGCGCCAAGCGGCGTGTAGGGCAGTGCCAATGCAACCGCAATTACAGTAAAGCAACTTATCACTAAGTATCTGCCTGGTTTGCTCTTCCAAAACGGTGTTTTTCTTGTTCGCAACACAAAAACCACAAGCGTTTGTGTAATAATTGACTCTATGAACCATGCGGTTTGAAAAACATGTTGCTGTTGAAGCCCAGTTACAGATGGCAGAAAGACAAACAACAACAAGAAGAATGTTAAGTAATCAAATATTGAGCTTACAGGCCCCATGGTCACCATGAATCTTCTTATGTAGGAAATGTCCAGTTTTTTGGGTTTTTGAATGTACTCGTCGTCTACGTTGTCTGTCGGTATGGTCGCTTCTGAAAGGTCGTATAAAAGGTTGTTTAGAAGAATTTGGATTGCTGTCATAGGCAGGAAGCTAAGGAACAGGGATGCTCCGGCTACGCTGAACATTGTGCCAAAGTTTGAGCTTACACCCATCATTATGTATTTCATCGTGTTGCCAAAAGTTTTTCGACCTTCCAACACACCTTCATCAAGCACTGTCAAGTCAGGCTTCAACAAAATGAGGTCGGCTGATTCCTTAGCTACATCAACAGCATTCTCAACCGATATGCCTACATCCGCTGTTTTCAAAGACGGCGCATCATTAATGCCGTCACCCATGTATCCTACAACGTGACCGTTAGCTCGCAAAGCAGTGATTACTCTGTCTTTTTGAGCCGGGTTAACACGGGCAAAAATATTGTTTTCTTCCACAACTCGAGCCAAGGCATCATCTTGGAGCTGCGCGATGTCATACCCAGTAATAATACCCTTGATACTGAAGCCCAATTGCGTGCAAACTGTTTTTGTAACTAGCTCGTTGTCGCCCGTAACTATTTTTAGTTCCACCCCGTCTCTAGCCAATAAACTGATGGATTCTTTAGCACTTTCTTTAGGCGGGTCAAAAAAGGAAAGGAATCCAAGAAAAACCATTTGGGATTCTTCGTCTATTGAATAATGAATTTTGTTATCTTGAACTTTTTTGTAGGCTACTGCTAAAACCCTGTATCCTTGAGAGCTGAGCTCATTGTATTGCTTCAAAAATTTTCCTTGGTAAACACTTGTAAAATCGGTTAAGATTTCATTTGTTTCGCAGAAAGTACAGATTTTCAATATTTCTTCAGGAGCACCTTTTGAAATTACTAGCCTTTCCCCTTTGACTTCGATTACTACTGAAACACGTCTTCTTATGAAATCAAATGGAATTTCATCAACTTTGTTTATTCCCGCCACGTCAAACTGCTTATGCTGAAGGACTGCATCGTCGAGCGGACTTTTCAATCCTGTCTCAAAAACACAGTTGAAATAACCATACGTTAGTACTTTCTGATCTTCTTTTCCTTCTAAATCCTCATACTCGTTTAATGTAAGTTTGTTTTCGGTAAGGGTGCCTGTTTTGTCAGTGCATAAAATGTCCATATTGCCAAAGTTTTGGATGGATGCCAACCGTTTAACAATAACGCCTTTTTTTGACATTGCAACGGCTCCTCGAGACAGGTTAATAGACATGATCATCGGCAAAAGCTCAGGCGTTAGACCTACTGCAAGAGCAACAGAGAAAAGCAAAGAGTCCAAGATGCTTCTTGACCCCGAATAGAAAAATGCATTCACAAAAAAGACGAAAACGACGAGGAAAAGCGTAACTTCAGTCATTAACGCTCCAAATCGCCGTAACCCCTTCTCAAACTCAGTTTCAGGCGACTTAGATACAAGTGCCTTAGCGATTTTTCCATATTCCGTTAATTTCCCCGTATTTACAACGGCTACTGTTCCAGTTCCACTAACCACAGAAGTTCCTAAGAAAACGTAATTGTTCCAACCGGTCATCTCGGTTGTAACGGTTAAAAGTGCAGGAGAATTTTTTTCAACAGGAAATGCTTCGCCCGTCAATGCTGACTGGTTAACATTCAAATCCTTTGATGCGATCAATCTGCCGTCAGCGGGAACAAGGTCTCCTGCTATCAGATACACTATGTCGCCTGGAACAACTTCCGAGATTTTCACATCTTGTTTCACGCCGTCTCTCAGAACGGTTGCTTTTGTGGTTACTCTTTCTTTGAGTGCTTCAGCTGCATTTTGAGCCTTAGATTCTTGATAAACGTCAAGGCTGATGCTGAGGAGCACTATGAAGAAAATAATAACTGCGTCTGTAGTGTCTCCAACAAACCCAGAAACTAAACCCGCAATCAAAAGGATAAGAACAAGCGGATTTCTTAAGTGATAAAGAATTTCGACGAATCCAGTTCGTTTTTGCTTGTCTGCTAATTCATTAGGGCCGTATGTCGCAATGCGGCGTTGGACTTCTTGTGTTGACAAACCAGTTTGGGATGTGTTGAGCTTTGTTAAGACTTCTTCAACGGGTTTAGTTAAAATTTCTGGGGTATCCGCCATTAAATCAACAACGCTGGAAGGTATTCAAAATCATAGTTTACCGAGCAGCTATTAAATGTTAAGCGCTTGACACGAGCTGGCGCTAAAAACTAAAAGCAGTGTTCATTATGTTAGTGACTCGGGTTAGAACCAAACTAGATATTGTTGGTGTGTTTTCGCAATCACAAATCTAAAATTACCAGAAAAGTCTTTTCATAGACTTGTGAAATTCAAGTCGTTGCATGAAAAAGCTAAGCATATAGATGATTTGTTAGATGACTATATAAAAACCAAAGAAACGAGCTTTGTTCCCATGGGAACCTTGCAGGAGATTGTTCCAACAGTTTTTTCTGATTGTGTTATGGTTAATTTTGGTTTGCATAAGCTTGTTTTCCATTTAATACATAAAAGCCATGAGTTAGCGTTAAAAATCGGGAAGCCCGAAGCAATTGAGGTTGATCACAAATCTTACAAACAACTACCACATAACTTAAGGCATGTTTATTTTGCTAGAGTTTTTTGGCACACCAAGTATTGTCTTTTGCAAGAATATGGTGTTGAAGTAGAAGTTTCAAATGAAGAGCTGGAACAGCTTAGGACTATAGCCTCCGAGTACGGCTTGCTAGATATAACATGCGACAATGTTAGGAAAGTGAATGGAAACTTGAAGATCATAGATGCCAGTATTGCCCCTCCTGGATTTTTTAGCCTTTGGAAGACAGCTGACGTAATTAAACTTGGGTTGCCCCAGCCCATTAGGAAAGCAATACGAAAAGCGCGGATGCTCCTCTCCTCTAAAGACCGATAATTTAATAGCAAAATATCGGGTTAATGCGTTAAATTTGTTGGAAAAACATATCAAGCCGTCTTAATCATCATGAAAGTATAACATGACTACCACAACTCCACTCCCAAGTATTCGGGCTTCAGATAATTGGTTAAAAGACATTTTAAAAAGCCACAGATATTTCGATGAAAGCCAAATTATTACTCGAAGTCGACAAGACAGCTTATGCGTAATATGTAAAGGGGCAAGGTTTCTCTGTGGCAAAACGCGCTGTCCAATAATGCTCAAAGTCAACTATTTTCTCAAAAGTGTACCGTTAATGGGTGAAGACATCGCAGGCATGTCTCCGCCAAGCGTTTTCATCGGAAGAATCGGCTACCCCAACGTTTACGCCGGACCCCTTGTGCCGCCTATTTATGAAGACACGGGAATTTACGATTTGCCTGAGCATTGGTTTGGGAAATCCATGGATGAAATTGTTGGTTTTCGCAGTTTGCTTGTGCGAGGTAAACATAGGGTTAATGTAACAAAGTTTATGGATGCAGGCAAAATCTTGGATCAGACGCGCGAATTAGCCCTCGCTGACAGCTGTGTAGACATTGAATTGAACCTTACAAAAAAGCCCCGAGGCTCAATTTTTCTCGACGATGATATTCAGCCGTTTGGTCCTTCAGCGCCCATTCGGGACCTGCATGTTGGTAATGCACGTTATGACGATAAGATTGAGAAGGCGTATTATGACACGGATTTGAAAGCAACTAATGCAGTGTTGGACCTATTCAATCGGGGTGTTATGGTTTCGAAGATTCAGAAAGCCTTCAGCGTTGGCGCTTTCGGTGTGGAAAAAAACAGACGCCTTGTTCCGACACGCTGGAGCATTACCGCAGTAGATGACATTATCTCCAAAAACCTCAGGGAAAAAGTAAAAACCTTTCCTGAAATCAACGAATTTCGGGTTTACGAGTCAATTTATATGGATAATGTTTTTGAAATCTTGATGATTCCTCAGCAGTACAGCTACGAGTCAATGGAAGCCTGGTACCCAGGTACCGTTTGGAACCCGACCGGAAAGAGCATAGCAATCTATTCTGATTGGGAAGGCAACAGTGGACGAACAACATACGCCCAGATTGGCGGCTGCTACTATTCTGCCCGACTTGCAACTTGTGAACAATTAGTTCGGGAACGTCGCCAGGCCACCGTCATCGTACTTAGAGAAGCAAGACCCGGCTACATCATGCCAATCGGCGTCTGGCAAGTAAGGGAAAACGTCAGAAACGCAATGCATCAAAAACCTTTCCTTTTCAAAAGTCTCGCCGAATCGCTACAGTTCATCAGCGGCAGATTCGAAATTCCAATTCAACGTTGGACACTGCAGAGCGAATTGCTAAAGAAGGCGTTATTCCAAAAGAAAATATCGGATTTCTTCAATTCTTAACTTTGTTTTGATAACAAATTTTAAGAAAGCCGTTCTTTATACACTGATATCTGAAACCCATGTTAAACTCTGCAACTAAACGTTTCATTTTACCTTTTTCGCCGCAAAAAAACAAAGAATCAAATTATGAATGTGAATTAGCCGCTATTTACGCAGTTGCAGAGCTTGAAAGAGCCAAAGGCGGCGGCTTAATCATAAAACAGCCTCGCGAAAAAATTTTATTCATGTCTAAAATTGGCTATCCACTTTGGCTGTTTCCAAAAAACGAAAATATCTACATTTTTGACGGCTTAAACGATTCTAACTTCGCAATATCTTACAGTGAGTTACCTGTAGCTAAAACATTCATGGAAAGCCTTGAGCGAAATTCCAAGACAAAAGAAGAATACCTAACTTTTCTTTCAGCTAACTCTAATTACTTTCAGCAAGTCGACAAAGAGAAAGAAATTCCCCTTAAAGGCTTAATTGCAAATGAAAATTTTACTAAAGAGCTTGGGATTTACCGCAAGGAAGCCATAGAAATAACAGAAAAGCCTCCAAATTTAGCCTTGATTTCTCCAATGCTGGAAGCAATTACAGTTTTTTCGGCAATAGCTGAAATGGACAGCGCACAGTCACTCTTTAAGGAAAACACTGATAGACTGCCAGAATGCCTAAAACAATTAAGCAAAATAACTAGCCAATACGTGACGGAGCTCGATTATGCAGCAGAAGCCGTAAAGGACGAGGCGAACGCTAAAATCAAAGCTCAAGAAGAATTTGTAAACCCAAAAATTGCCAAATTAAACACCACTTACAAACAACAAATAGCAAATGTGACAAGAGGCTTCAATGAAGAGATAGAAAGAGTTGAAAAACTCAAATCAAAAATTTTGAAATCTATAGAAAGTAATGAAGAAAAAATCAAGCTTTATGAAAGTGAAGCGAAAATCCAAGCCGAACAGAATCATTCAATTTATGAGAAGAGATGGAAAGAAAAAAAGAATCAGACCAAAAAAGAAAATGATGGTCTCAAAAAAGAATTGAAACGTGTTGAAAACAGCATTAAGAATTTAAACAAACAAAAAACTGAAAAAACATGGAAGCTACAACAGGAGCTTGAAACTGAAATTAAATTGGCTCGCCAGCCCATGATTGACCTCGAAACTTCACGTGATGCGAAGGTTCTCGCTTTCAAATTGGAAGCTGAACAATTGTACAAAAGACAAAAACCTGTAATTGACGGTTTGAATGACGCAATTAAATTAGGAGAGGCGGTTAACGCTAGATTTGAAAGCTTAGGCATTAGAGAGCAACAGTTGAAAGTTCCCGCGTTGTTCTATGTGCCTCTCTATGTGACCTGCTATCAATCAGGATCGGCTACACGGTACATTTTTCTATCGCCATCAGTCACAAACACGGCTGGTCTAGCTGGCAAACTTAAAAGTGCATTGGGCATGTCCAAAATTAAAGAGCGCTTTACACCAAGGTTTCAGACAATCAACGCTTCAATCGACAAAATCCAAATCCTCATAAAGCAAGACTCTTTCTTGGAAAAACAAATTTTAGATTTGGGTGAAAAAAATAATCTCTTGACCACAGACATGGCTCGCAAAAATATGGGAAAAGGCTTAGTTAACCTAAAATATGAAGGCTGGCTTTCAGACAAAGAATACCAAGAATTAAGTAACAGTTTAACATCGGTTTATTAGGTTTTTAGCCTTCCAAAGAGCTATTATATTTTGCCACATTCTGTTTTTAAGAGTGAATTGAACAGTTTAGTTGGGGCGAAACATGAAGAAATACACCGGCAAAACTGCAACAGCAATAGTTCCCTTTCCAGAAAACAAGATTTTGCTCATCAAAAGAAACACCATTCCCTTCAAAGGTTATTGGGGATTGCCCGGGGGCAGAATGGATCCCGGCGAGACAATAGAGCAAACAGTAGTGCGAGAGGTAAAAGAGGAAACAGGCCTCGATGTAGAGGTAGTTCGCAAAATTGGCGAATACATCGAGAAGGGAGTAAAAGATGATGTGGAATACGAGTACTACCCAACTTGCTTTCTTGTTACTATAGTTGGCGGAGAAATCAAGAGACAAGAGAGTGAAATTCAAGATATCAGGTTATATAGCCTAAAAGAATTGCCTGAGCCCTTGGGCTTTGAACATGACAAAATGATTAATGATTATATGGCTAACAAAAAATAGCAAGAACAACTGCTCACCGCGGTCGTTAAATCGCAAGATTTTAGCACTATTCGTCATAATCCAAACTTTCTAAATCTACTACAACAAGTTGTCCTTGCTGGTCCAGTTTCAGCTCTGTGTGACAAACTGGGCATTCAATTATTTCTCCAGCAGCAGAGTACTTTGCGAAATCGTCTTTATCAGAAAAATTATAACCACATGCAGGACATCGTGTTGTCAAGTCTCTTACTCACCCAATTTATTTACAATAGCAATCTCGCTAAAAATAAAGCTATTCAATTCATTACACGCAAAGGTAAACAAAAAGCGAATGGTCAATAGAGTACACATAATGGTCAAACTGCTAAACTAGTTTTTCCAACAAAGCAGCAAAATAAAGACAAACTACCTATTCGAATATGATTACTGCTTTTCCAATATTTTCTTTATTTCGTCCATAATGTTTGAGAAATCTGTTTCTTTTTCGGGTTTCATGCCTTTCTTGGAGACTTTCGCGATTGTTTCATAGCCTTTTCCTGATAATCTTTTTTCCATATTTTTCATAGTTCGTTCGTTTCCGAAAGCGCGGTATGTACAGAATAAGATAACTTTTTTGCCTTGGGTTTGAGGCATATTCTCTATGAAAGCTATGGTTTCTTTTGCTGGGCTGGCGCCTTCCACGGGAGTGCCCAGGATTAGGAGGTCACAGTTTTCGATTGTTGGAGGCTGGGTTGAGGCTAAATCATAGATTGGAGTTTTTGTTGCGTCAGCTATCGCTTGGGCTAGTCGTTTGGTGTTTCCAGTTCTTGAAAAATAGATTATGCATGAATTCATACTCTGAGATTGGTTTTGCCAAGATAAATAACCTTCTATATAGTTGTTCTACTATGTTTTCCGTTTGTATTTGGTTTTGATCTGGAGAAAGTAAGCCAACGGTTGTTTCTCTGTTGCTTAATAGAAGAGTTTCGAAAGTCCACTACAATTAGAAGCGAGATGCGCCAACTCTACTATTTACCTTTGAAAAAACGTGGAATGGTGATGTCTCCACTCGATGGAGGGTTCAACTGCACCAAATGGCACATTAACTAAATTATTTGTAAGGTAAAAGTCGCAATACTTAAAAATCATTTTAGTTAAAAAGCCTCTACCCAGGTGAATACTATGGATTTCTGCCCAGAATGCGGATCGATACTTCAAACAACAAAAAAGGGCTCTTCCACACTTAGATGCCCAAAATGCAAATACGAAAAAACAATGGAACATAAAGAATCAAACAAAAAAATAAGCCTACCACTTGGCAAAGCAGCTGAAATCGCCATAATAGACCAAAGCAAAGAAGCAATGCTTAGACAACTCCCAACAATCCATATGGTCTGCGAAAAATGCGGAAACACCGAAAGCGAAACTTGGAACGTCGAGGCTGCAGACGAAACTATCCATTCAACAATTACATTCTTCAGATGCACAAAATGCAAAACCACCAGAAGAGAATCTGGATAAACCAAATAACTCACTTATAAGATAGGGCTGATTTTAAGAAAAAAGCATGCGCGGGGATGTTTCCACTGGAGTGGGGGTCAATCCGATTCCCTGCTTAGATTGCTAGAGGATTTGAGTTCAACCCAATCCAAAAATATTGAGTCAAGAAACGTGGACTAATTGCAGTCAAGAGATTCTTTTTAGAAGTAATAGTGTTGCTGTAACCGCTATCAGTAAGATGATTATTGTTATTGGAGCTATTTCAGGTATTGTTGGAGAAGGCAAAGGTGGGGAAGGTTGAGGAACTGTAATTGAACCAAACGCATAAACGTTGTTATAATCTGACCCAATATAGAGTACGCCGTTGGCGATGGAGGGAAAAGACTCCACAGGGCTGCCAGTTGTGTAGCTCCACATTTTGCTACCTTTTGCAGCATCCAAAGCATACACATTATTATCGCATGAGCCAACATAGACCACACCGTTTGCAACAGTGGGGCTTGAATCGATCTTATCGCCAGTCTTGTAGCTCCATACTTTGTCACCGGTTGCGGCATTAAAAGCGTAGAGGTAGCCATCATCAGACCCAATATACACCAAACTGTTGGCGACCGCGGGAGAAGACTCTACGGTGCCACCTGTTAGGTAACTCCACATTTTATTGCCCGTTTTGGCGTCTAATGCATAAACCGAGTCGCCTGACCCAAAATAGACGATGCCGTTTGCAACAGCAGAAGAAGAGTACAGAGGACCAATCGTTGTAAAATTCCATAATTTGGTACCGGAGGCAGCGTCTATGGCATAAGCGGTGTCATACGAGTTAACATAGAGCACGCCGTCAACAAATGCTGGATTAGTGTACACAAAGTTGCTAGTTTTAAAGCTCCATGTCATAGAGCCCGATGAAGCGTCCAAAGCATACACATAGTGGTCATTTGACCCAAAATAAACCACGTTATTGACGACAATAGGCGAAGAATACACCTCGCCTCCAGTTGTAAAATTCCATTTTAAGCTACCATTATCAGCGTTTAACGCGTACACATCATGATCACGTGAACCAAAATAAATCACTCCATTACTAATCGATGCAGAAGACTTTATCGGACCCGCAGCCGTGTAACTCCAAATTTTGGCGCCGGTTGCCGCATTCAAAGCGTAAAAATTGGAATCTTGAGAACCCACATATACTACTCCATCGACTACTGCGGGAGAACAGTATTCTATTGAATTGCCTGTCGGGAAAATCCACAGAGATTGGTTTGTGAGCGGCCCAGTTGATGTAGTATAGCCTGTGTGAGCTAAATCATGATGGAATGTGGGCGTCCAATCTACGGTAGAT
Organism: Candidatus Bathyarchaeota archaeon; assembly: GCA_963833575.1. Lineage (GTDB taxonomy): Archaea > Thermoproteota > Bathyarchaeia > Bathyarchaeales > Bathycorpusculaceae > Bathycorpusculum. The sequence goes on from CAWHXY010000006.1 coordinate 76,647, forward strand.
TGTTGAGCCATAATTTTTGGTGCAAAAGCTGAAAACATCAATAAACCTAAAGTTCCCAGAAGGATTATTGATTTTTTGTGGTAAATTTTTTCCCTCTCCTTTAGCTGGTTGGATTATCCAACCATTAATATAAGTTTTCTCCAAAAACCCCCACCTACTTTTACGATTCACACTTTGTGATTGAAGGGAGATGTGGACGTGTCTCCACTGATGTGTGTGTTAAATTCAATTTCCTGCCAAAATTACCAGAGAGCGGGAATCAACACTGAGCAGCAGATCCTTGTTCCATAATAGGAACAAAATGTTCCATGAGTAGAACTAAAGAGTAGCCAATCATTTAGTTATTCATTAGAGAGAAACGATAAAATGCGCAATTGGGGAAAAGCTATCACTTTACTGCTTGTTGCCTTCTTCTTAACATTTGCACTCTTAATTCCTTCAATGGCTAATGCACAAACAACGAGCCAATACAGCGGACGTAGTTTTATGAGCAATAGTCCTGTGTCCTTCACTCTAACAATGAATAGCCCAACTGACCAAGATACTTATTCCAATAAGATGATTCTTGACTTTACCATCAACTGGACAGCGGCTCCTGAGTTACTACCAATTGACAATTGGACTTTTGATGAAAAATGCGCCTACAGTATAGATGAAAATTCAGCTATTGCTGTACCACCAAATAGTTCCTTTATTGCTATCCCCTTCCCGTGGAGTTATTGGTTTTCAACTTCTGTTGACATCTCTAACTTAACAAATGGTTATCACAAAATATCAATCCTTGCTCTCATGTACTTTGGCCCAAACACTCTTTTCAATCAGTCCTCAATTCCAGTTGCATTCTTAGTCCAAAACCCAACTCATAATTCAACTCCTACTCCTGCTGTTCCAGAGTTTCCAACATTAATTCTAATAATCATATTTCTTCTCACCACAACTTTACTGGCTACAATTATGATTGAGAGAAAACAATCAATAGGATGGATAATTTGAACAAAAAAGCACTTTTAGCACTTGTAATCATTACAATTGTAGTTGTGAGTGTGTTTGTTTACGGTAACATTATCTTAAACAAGTTCCCCAATATCCTTTTTCACAATCACAGTCATCACCAAATCCAGCATCGTCGTTAAGCCCTACTCCAACACCTTTAGCATATATAGTTTTAAATCCAAACAATCAAATTGTTAATTTATCCCTGAATCAGCAAACAGATTTTAATGTTACAATTGCCGAGAAGGGATATTACAATTTACAATTTCCATGCACTATAACAGTTATTTCCAACACTGGTAGTTCAACTGAGTTAGGTCCCTATTCAAGTTACGGAACATATACTATTAATTTTGAAGGATATCTGTACATTATTTTGTTTTACTCTTTGCTTTGCAATTTATCGTTGTTGAGAATTCTTAGTGCTTGTAGCAGCAGTTCTGTCTTTGAATTCTCTCTATTTAGCCAAATAAGTCGCACGTTCCCGTAGCGTTTTTCTTGAATAATGTCTTCTTTTACTAAAACAAGCAAATTAGCATTAACCTGATTATAAGTACTGTTTACCTTGCGAACAAGCTCCATAACATTAGCTGAATGAACAGTCAAGAGAAATCTTATGATTTTGCGTCTGCACGAAGAAGAAATTAACTGTTCAAGCTCCAAATAGTTCCTCCCAAAGTTACTGACCGTCATTGGCGTTTTTGCTTATAACTCTCAGCACGAAACAGCTGTATTTCATAGTAGAGGGATGAGTGTAAGTGATCAACATTAAAATAAACCAATTTTGTTTGATCATAATCGTTTATTTTCCTAAACTGTAGTTTCACTTTAAGTCACCTCTCTGTTTCCGAAACTATTCGTCTTCCTTTAATGTCTAATCCGTGAATGTGCTGCATAACTAAAGCTACCTGCTTTAGAGGCGTGTCACCGCCTAGCCCTAAGGGAAGGGCAGAAAGAGAACAAGAAAGGCAAAGGAAGCGTGGTTCAAAAATTGAATAAAATACAAATCACAATATTTGCGGTTGCACTTGGTGCATTAATGTTAGCAAGTCCAATGGCTTTACAGATCGTATCTGCAGGACAAGGTTATGCTGATCACAAATACGGGGTTAGCTACAGTTATGAAGATTGTTCACAGCCTAATAATGAACCAAGTTACATGGAGTGCGTGCACACTGACCTCTATGCTCCTGATGACATGATGGTCGGAGTTTACGTGAATACCAACTACCAACTCTACAATAGCAACGATTATAATTATGGAAACTTTTGGTTTAGTGCGCAAGCAGGCTACAACTCCGCCACAGTGAGTATCATGCCACCGATGGGAATGACATTTGATCTTGACTACAGCAAATCCACTGCATATCGCCTCATTTATTATGATTATTCTTCCGGAACATGGACAAATGGCTACTTGTTCAATGGAAAATGGGCATATCTCAAAGATGATAACCAGAATATTTACAGTGCTTATGTCGTCAGCGACCAGTATAACAGCGCGCAGAACAATTTGAATTTTGGTCTTCGCAATTCAGCCGCAGGCATGACTCAGGAAGCATTCTACTATAACAACAATCATAACACAGTATACTATCACTATGCTCAGACTCAAGTTCCTTCGGGCAACAACCCCCCTCCAGCGGGAATTTTGGGTTATAATTTCCTGACCGCCCATCCATATAGTCAAGGTGGCGATTGGAGTTGACAAAACGAAAGAAACTCAGCGAATCTCTATTTTCCAATAATAAAGGAAAGATTGCGCTAAGCTTGATTATTGCACTCATGCTTACCATTCCAATCTCGCTCGCTTTAGCCACAACTTCTCCTCCATCTACTACCCAAACAGACATGCCCACTGCCACTCATGAAGTTGCATCCTCAAATACACAGTTCCAAATACACGTTGCATATGCGTATGTGGGGCCGGCTCCATCCAACGTAAGCTCGTATTTCGACCAAGCAAGGAACACTACAATGCGACTGATCAGCCAATATCCAACTTCAGTTCTATTGAATATCTCATGCTTACCGAGTGCTCAAATTGCTGGTTGCGATGCTGTAGTTGAAGTTTATGGAGTCAAAATTGGCACTGACACTGGGCATTCGGAATATGATGCTTATTTTATAGGAACCAACTATAATCCCTCGTTTTCAAATGCATCCTTATCATCCTTGATCCAATATGTACCCAGCTCGTATAACGCTAGTCTTTACACCACTATTGCAGGCAACTTTAAATTCAATTGGAATAGCAATGCATCATTCTTAACCGACCCTATTGGTACCAGTACGTTGTATATGGCTTCTGACACCAGTTCATTAGGACTATTCGGTGCAGGAGAGCCAAATGCTGTCTCAGTTACTGTATACAGAATTGGTTACATAACGATAGCAAACGGATCAGTTACCGTCTTTGAAGACCCCTTAAACAAAACTCCCACAGACATGGTACTGCTTGGCAATTATAACAACGGTTTTCTCTATAACAATCTTATGCCCTCAGCTCAACTTCCACAAGAAAACTTATTCAAGGCCATTGCACATCCGTAGGACGGAATCCTATGGTTTCAAAATATCCCTTTTTTGTTTGTTAATCCTATTGACTGTTGAGATTTTCAATAAACTAAAAAGTACTAACAATATAATTATCGAGCAATTTGGATGTGTTCCAGCTTTTAAACAATCGTGGGTTCTCTGTTCCATGAATAGAATTAAATACCTTGCTAAGATGCTAATAATCTAAGGATAGGTATGGCTAGTGCGAATTTCTCCAAATTTTTCGTCTACGCCTTAATCGTTTCAATGGCGGGCCTGCTTTTGGTTGGGTCTGCAAATGCTGAAACTGTTGAAACTGCTCCGCCAGCAAGTAATATTCCTGTACCCTCTGTTCCACAGTTCATAGTTATGTTTTTTGAAATGGGTTTCTCACCGATGACAGGCGGCGACAAAGTGCCAGTGATAAACTTTACCTTTAAAAGCCAACCTTTTACCTCTTACACTGACAAAAACGCAAATAAGATTAATCTATATTATCTCATAGATTGGAAACGCCCTTCTGATAATTCATGGATAGAATACCCAATTTCTCTCTCTTCAAATACTTCAAACTATTTTCAACAATTAGAAGGCACAACATATATGATTACTACTTTTTCGATTTATTGGAATGACCCGGTAATTCTGTCTCAAGGTGGTCCGGTAGAATTTAAAGTCGCAGCTCTTATAGGGTACCAAACACCAGGTACCCCCTCGATCATAGGCGAAACAAGCGGTTGGACTGGCACACAAACAATAATCGTCCCTGTAAGTTCAAGTTCGCCAACACCAATAGCCAACGGTAGTTTAGCCTTAACACTTGCAATTTCTATCATTGTTGCGATTATAGCACTTGTCATTACTCTGTTAATTTATAGAAGGCATCGAAAAACCGCTAATGTACCTAAAGTAATCTGATAGATTCTTTGGTGTTCCAACTTGGAACAACCTATTAGCTACCTGTTCCATGAATAGAACTAAAAGGTTAGTCACTTGTAGTTATTTGAGGGTAAACTGGAACGAAGAAGTCAGTGAGCTTAGTCCTAATCTTTCTATTGCTAACAGTTGCAAGTTCTTTTTCACTATTAGCAAATGCTCAAACAGCTACTTCCATACCGTCTACACCTACATTATCAGTTCCAGAATTCACCATTAACTTTGTTAATTTTTCCTATTTTACTCCACCAATTGCCTCCTTCAATCCTTATACAGGAAAAAATGTTGTACAATCAGGCTATTATGTCGAAAATGACAGTATAGAGTTGATAATTAAAAATCAGCCGTTTATTTCCTATATCTCAAATGGTCAAAATATTTCACTATACTATAATGTCCGCTTCAAAATGCTTAACTCTGAAAACTGGATAAACATATTTAATGGAGCACCATACCCACCCCAATCAAACGCAAACTTCACGGCACATGACTTCTTTGGGTCAAATTACACTTACCAAATCGGCAAACAACAGATGAGTCTTTTCCCCAATGATTCAGTTGATTTTCAAGTTCAAGCCCAAGCAGGATACTTCAAGTTAGAACCCTATATGGTCGCAGGAAACACCTCACCGATGGGATTCATCGATGCTTTTACTGCTGTAATATCAAGCGGTTGGAGCAACACACAAACAGCAACCATACCTTCAAGTTTTGGTACTTCAAATCTCATAATTCCAGAATTATCATGGCTGATAATTTTGCCAATGTTTATCTTCATGCTCTCTGTTGCAATTGTACTAAGGTATCAAAAAACATTAAGTTCTAAAATCTTTTAAGCGTTGTAGCTTATGAAAGGTGACCAGAATGACGATAATTATCAAGATTGGTAGACCCACTATACAGATTTTTTGGGCAATAATTGCTTTATTAGGTGTTGTTTTAATAAGTTCTGGATTTTTCAATGCCATTAATGGGTTAACTAATTTTGGCAGCATAACTTTAGCTAACACGGGGGCTCTTTCACATGTAAGCGGTGGCATTGTCATATTTATTCTTGGGTTGGTAGTCGTAGCGGCAGGTTATCTTGGAATTCGAGGAAGAATAATAATAACTACGAGCGAAGACACAAAACAGAACCCTTCTTAGAACTAAAAAAAGGGAAATGCGGATGATGTTTCCACGGGAGAGAGGGTTCAAGTCTTACCTATGTAATGAGAAATAGTTGTTAAAAACTTCTCCATAAGGTACACAAGTACCTACAGAGCGATACCGAGGTACCTCAATAATGGAAGTCACGAATAATCCATTACAAAAGCGCCAACAGGATTTCAAACTAATCTTGTAAATCCTTAAAAAATACGGCTAAACTAAAATCTAAACGAATACCTGAATAAACCCTAAATCAAAAATGCAATCTGAATCGCAAAGTAAGAATTGGCCAGAAATGCTATCAATAACAACTTCTGTCCAAGGCAACAAGATCTAATTTTAATAGCTAGAAATTAGTATTTGTTTTGAGCGAAAAAATATGGATTACGATGTTATCGCTGAAGCTTACGAGAAAATTGAGGCAACAACGAAACGCTTAGAAATGACAGATTTACTTGTTGAGTTGCTGAAAAAAACGCCTAAAGACGTCATTGCAAAGGTTGTTTATTTAACTCAGGGCAAATTGTACCCAGATTTCATGGGTGTGGAAATGGGCATAGCTGAAAAACTTGCGGTAAAAGCCCTAGCCCGAGCGTCTGGACAAAGCGAAAGCGTTATTCTAACTGAGCTGCAGAAAAGCGGGGACATCGGCGAAACATCAGAGAAACTTTTGATTAAACGCAAACAATCCACTTTCTTCACAAGAAAGCTCACGGTTGAGCATGTTTATGAGACTCTTGATAAGATGGCTAAAACCTCCGGTTCAGGCGCTGTAGACACGAAAATGGCGCTTCTCTGTAGCCTATTAACTGATGCGTCGCCTAAAGAGGCAAAATGGATTATTCGCACCGTAACAGCCAACCTGCGGCTAGGCATCGCAGACATGACTGTCCTCGATGCATTAGCAATAGCGTATGCCGGTGGAAAAGAGGCTCGCGAACTCGTCGAACGTGCTTACAGCATTTCTTCTGATCTAGGCAGAGTTGCAGACGTAGTTGTCGAGAAAGGTTTGGAAGGAATTAAAAAGTTTCAAGTCATAGTTTTTGAGCCTATAAGACCAATGCTTGCAGAACGGTTAGCTTCGCCAGAGGAGATTTTAGAGAAATTCGGCGGCAAATGCGTAGCTGAATACAAATACGATGGCGAACGGGTGCAGGCCCACAAAAAAGACGGCAAAGTGATGCTGTTTTCGAGGCGTTTAGAGAACATTTCCAGCCAATATCCTGACGCAGTTGACTTAATTAAAGAAAAATTTTCTGCGAAAGAATTGATCTTAGAAGCTGAATGCGTGGCGATGGATTTAGAAACGGGTGATATGCGCCCCTTCCAAGAGTTAATGCATCGAAGACGCAAATATGGCATTGAAGACGCCATAGGACAATATCCCATCTCACTATTTCCATTTGACTTACTATATGTTGACGGTAAAGATCTGACTCTTGAACCTCTGCCTCTACGACGCAAAGCGCTAGAAAAGATAGTGCAGAAAAGTGACCGCGTAACTCCTGCAGTTCAAAAACTGGTTAAGAGTCCAAAGGAACTTGAGGATTTCTTTGAGGAAGCCATTGCGGAAGGCTGTGAGGGCTTGATGTGCAAATCCGTCGCTAAGGATTCAGTTTACCAGGCGGGAAGTCGAGGTTGGCTTTGGATAAAATATAAGCGTGATTATAAAAGCGAAATGACTGATACCGTGGATCTTGTGGTTGTTGGAGCGTTCCATGGTAGAGGAAAACGTGTGGGAGCATATGGGGCTTTACTTTTAGCTACTTACAACGATGAAAAAGACACCTTTGAAACCGTAACTAAATGTGGCACAGGCTTCACAGATAAAGACCTTGCAACTCTGCACGAAACGCTTCAGAAACACATTATTCCCAAAAAGAACTCCCGTGTCGTATCAATGTTAGAAGCGGATGTTTGGTTTGAACCCAGCTTGGTGCTTGATATTTTAGGCGCCGAAATCACCCTAAGCCCTATTCACGCATGCGCCATGGATTCCATACGCAAAGGAGCCGGATTGGCGATCCGTTTTCCACGTTTCACAGGCAAATACCGAACCGACAAAAGCGCAGAAGACGCGACCACTTCAAAAGAAATCGTAGAAATGTACCAAGGACAACTCAAAAAAATTAGCACAGAATCAGCATGAGATAAAAACATTGAAGACATCGTGACATCATTTAAGCCGAAGCACACGTATTCTCTTTTCTTTAACTATGAGAAAATGTTTTCGTCAGCAAGAAACTTTATGGTAATGGATAGACCTTCTCTTCTTTGACCATCTCAGCAGCATGTTTCAGGACTGCCATTATGTCTTCATGCTGTAATTGAGGATAGTCCTCCAGAATACGTTCAGTAGTCCAACCATCAGCAAGAAGATCCAAAATAAACTCAACTGAAAGCCTAGTCCCTTTAATGACAGGTTTTCCAACTAAAATTTTTGGGTCAGCAACAATTCTTTCTTGCCAATCATCCAGCATAGTTTTTTCAACCCGCCTCAACTTAAAACATGCAAGAATATTAAAACTTGTGTTTATTCATGGCTAAACTACTAGAAAAATCCGTTTCCTGTTTGGAAAAGCTAAAACTGATAAGCATCAACCGCTAAAATAAAGGCAGGCGTGAATGCTTTGGCTCAAGATACAGAAAAAATGAAATCTCTCATCGCTTTCAAAAAGCGAATGGAAGATCAACTGGAAAAATTATGCGCGGAAACTAAAGAGGTGCAGGCTGCGTTAGACACGGTTAACGGTATTTTACTTGACAAAGGCTTCAAGCGTGGAGACATCAAAGAAGTTCCTGAAGTAATTGTGGTCAAAGATGTTGTTTTGCCAAAGCAAGAGCCAGAAGCACCAAAACATGTTACTCAACCTATGCCTGAACCAGAAAGCGTCATACCTCTCAAAACCATGGCGGATGAACCCTTAGCATTAATTTATTTTGAGAAACAGGCTATCCATGTTTTACCTGATGAAAGCAAAAACTTTACCGTCAACACGCCACCTTTTACTAATTTTCTTGTTGAAAAGGTATTGAACAAAATGCAGGAAAAAGATGCTGAACTTGTTAGAGCAAAACAGTTAGCAGCTGATAAAATGTTCGCATACAACGTTATACGCGAAGGTGACTTGATAAGAGAAATAATAATTAAAAATGTTGATGAAGAACGGCTTAAAGAACTGAAATCGAGCATCCGCTGGACTTTTGAGAAAATGTATGAAAAAATGAAAGGCGCATAGCTACATTAAATGTTTCTGTATGGTATCAGCGATTTTGTTTTTTGCGCATAATCCTACGAGTCTTTCTGCTTCAGAACCATCTTTGAAGACTATCATTGTTGGGATGCTGAAAACTTGGAAGCGTTCAGCCGTTTTTGGGTTTTCGTCAACGTCAAGTTTGCCAATTAAGACTTTGCCGCTGTACTCTTTCGCCAATTCAACAATTGTTGGCGCTAAAGCCCTGCAGGGTCCACACCAATTTGCCCAAAAATCAACGAAAACCAACTTGTTTTTCTTAACCGTATCTTCAAAATTTGCGTCTGTTACATGAAAAGGTTCAGCACTCATGAATAATTTCTCCAAATAAGTGATATTAAGTTAAAGATTTGTTTGATATAAAGTTTCTCAGGCAAAAAACGCCCGTAGGTAGCTTGTTTATGAAGTGGCTTGTTTGCTCCCTTCATGCAGCTGTTTTTTCTTTGCGCTTGCGGGTTTCAGAAATTATCTGCAGGGTTTCATTTTTTCCAATAAAGCCTTGAAAATTGAATAGGCATCTTTGGGGTCAGATATGCCCTCAGCTGCCTTTTCAAACGGACACATATTGGTTTTAGTTAAATCTAAAACGTTATCCACTAGCTGCTTCCACTGGCAAGCTACATTATTTTCTTCGAAAAGGGCTTGGGCTTTCTTGCTTAGAACATCTGCGTATACCTCATTTATCTCAGCGTAAACGCATAAGAGCGCCAAGGCTTTTCCAGCTACTCGATCCGCCACTGAAGCACCATTCAGTTGAGTGCCTAATGTGTCAATTGCATATATGAAACCAGAGATTCTGTGAGAATCGGTTTGAAATATTATTTGACCGTTTTTAGCTATGGCAAGAGTTAATTCTTTGTCATTTAGTTGTTTTTTTGCTATTTCAAGGTCCTGCATGATTCTTCATTAAATTCAACGCTGGGACGCTAAAAACATTATTGGTTTAGCACCAAATATCCACTATTCAATATTAATTGCGAAGAGTTTGTTCTCAGACAGCCCCGCTATCCCCCAAGCATGCGCCTCATCCAGCTGATTTTGTAAATGCCATTGTTTCAATTGTTCGCTGAATTGCTTTGTGAGTTTTATTTTGACTATCTTTGAGTCATTTTCTTTTGTGAAAGTTGCTTGAATGGATTTTGCGTTTTTGATGCTGAGTCTTTGGTTGCCGATGGTGCATGTTGTAGAAACTTGAATGCCGTCAAGCAAGCAGGAGAACGGAGGATAAAGTGGAACCGCTACCTCCGCTCTAAGGTGCGTTGATTCTATTTCAGAAATGTTCAGAGCTTTTTTAGCCGCAGCACCCATTTTTAAACCGATAACTAAGTACGGTCCTATGTGTCCGTGAAGTTTGCGAGCGAATTCTATTGTTGCTTTGAGGTCATTTGATTCTGTCATTTTCTTCGGCTTCAAGTTAAGCGCTGGTGTCTATTTTAGGTTGTTGGTTTTGATTAAATGGGTCCAGTTTATTGTATTTTTTGTAATTCCAGTATCCGAAAGAAGCCAGCCACGATATTATGAAAATGCCAATTATTCCGAAACCAATCATTTCAAAATTGAGAGCCTGTAGCCAACTCCAGAACAACCCGGTAAGGTTCAGTTCGCTTGAAAGCACTTGCAACAGCTCTATAGTGCCGATTGCCCATGCAACAAGCACGGATATGACTGTGACGGTGAGGTTATAGTATATCTTTCGCACAGGGTTAAGGAAAGCCCAGCCGTAAGCTACTCGCATAGCAACCCCATCTGCAGTGTCAACAGTAACCATGCCACAAGTGAATAATAAAGGAAGAACAAGAACATAATAAAGAGGAATGCTAGTGGAAACGCCAATACCTACACTAATAGCGATCAAGGCAATTTCGCTTGCAGTGTCAAATCCCAAACCAAAGAGCACACCAACCGGGTAGATATGCCAAGGTTTGTTTATGACTTTGAAGAGTGGGCGGAAGAAGTGGTTCATAAATCCACGATTTTCGAGAAGATGATCTAGTTCACCTTGATTTAATTTGCCCTGCTTTAAAGTTTGGAAAATCTTGTACAAGCCAATAACTATCACGGCGTTTATGAACCCAATTATCCAAAGAAAGCTTCCTGAAACAAGAGTACCTACTACGGCACCGGCACTTTGCAGAGCAGGAATATTTGTCGCAACTGCGCGTGTTGCAAAGATTAAGCCGACAATGAGGGCAACCACAACTGTGGAGTGCCCAAGAGAGAACCACAATCCAACGGTATAGGGACGCTTGCCTTCCTGCATTAGCTTTCTTGTCGTGTTATCGATGGCTGCTATATGGTCAGCATCCACACCGTGGCGTAAACCAAAAACGTAAGCGACTATGCCCAAACCGCCTAATACAACGGCGATTTTTCCTATGATAAAGGCTGCGGAGAAACCGACTGCAGTGACGATTATGAGTGTTGTGAAGATGATGGCGATTTGTATTTTTTCGTTGCGTGAAAGACTGAAGGCACCAGGTTTTGCCGTCATGCGTAACACTCTTTTTGGTTTTAGTGTTACTAAGGATATAAAAGCTTTTAGGCACAACACTCATTTTTTACTTGATCATAAATGTCAAAAATCGTTCGAGTAGGCATAACGTTCCCACCTGAACTCCTCAAAGACTTTGACGAAATAACAGGCAAAATGGGCTACGAAAGCCGCAGCAAAGCCATACAAGACGCCGTGACACTTTTTGTTTCCGAGCGAAAATGGATCAAACAAGAAAACACCATCCAAACAGGCGTAATTCTAATGGTTTACGACCATGACGCAAAGGGACTGGAAAGCGAACTAACAGAAACTCAGCACGAACACTCCTCAATCATCACCTCAACCCTCCACATCCACATAAGCGAACGAGACTGCCTAGAAGCCATAGCTGTTAAGGGCAAAGCCTCAGAAATACATCATTTAAGCGACGAACTTACAACCAGAAAAGGAGTAAAAATCGTCAAAACCACAATCGTGACCGTTTAAACCTCAAACATTCGTTCTAATGAGGCGCGAGCCTTCTTCGCAACTGCTTCAGGAACTTTAACAACATTCTTTTCTTCTTTTAGCGCAGTATAGAGTCTATCAAGCGTCGTGAGCTTCATATTTGGGCATATTGCCCCTTCGTAAGCTAAGTAGAAGTTTTTATCTGGGTTCTCTTTGCGTAAGCGGTGTAGGATGCCTTCTTCAGTGCCAACTATGAAGTTTTTAGCGTCAGATTCTTTGGCAAAGCGGCACATTTTTGATGTGCTGCCCACGTAGTCAGCTACTTTTCGCATTTCGGTGCTGCATTCAGGATGAACCATGACTGTAGCGTCAGGATGCTCCATTTTTAGGACCATTACGTCTTCGGGCTGGAAAAGCAGGTGTGTTGGGCAGAACCCGTTTTCAGGAATTGGAATTAGTGTTTTGCCTGTTTTTGCGCTAACATATTCTGCAAGGTTCTTGTCTGGACCAAACAGGATAGTTTCTGCATCAAGAGAATTGATTACCTCTACAGCGTTTGCGCTTGTACAACAAACGTCACAGTGGGCTTTGCATGAAGCCAAGGTGTTAACGTACAAAACTACTGGAGCGCCTGGGTACTGGGCTTTAGCCCGTTTTATTTCGTCAACCGTGAGCATCTGAGCCATGGGGCATCTTGCGCCTAAGCATGGCAAAAGCACCTTTTTGTCTGGGTTGAGTATTGCGGCTGATTCAGCCATGAAATCTACCGCTGAAAACACGATTATCTCAGCGTCTTTTTCCTGTGCTGCTTTGCGGCTTAGCTCTATGCTATCGCCGACGTAGTCAGCTATGTCCTGGATTTCTGACCGCTGGTAATTATGAGCTAAGATTAAGGCTTTTTTTTCTTTTTTGAGTCTGAGAATTTTTTGGGCTAAATCCATATTTTCGCCAAGTACGCCTTAAGTTGAAAATTAAAGAGGACAAGTCAAGAGATATATGCTTTTACCCTAATACGTAAAGTTTCACCCTTAAGAATGGGAAATATAAAGGCGAGAAGCATATCTTTGGCGCTAACTTAACCAGTGAAGTTTAAGATCAGGATTCTTCGCGGGTTGGTGCCAAATGTTGCTTGGTTTGAAATTCCTGAGAAGTTGCCTGAAGCGTATATTTGCTCGTAGATTTGTTGCAGGTTCAATGTTGTGTTGAAGTAAGTTGCGGTGCCTCCGTTTTCGTAGGTGAAAACGAATTTTACGTTGTCTTGTTTGCATAAGTCAATGAATTCAGTTATGTTGAAGGTTGGCGTGTAGGTATCGACTGGCAGTTGGGGGTATTGGTAGGTGTGGATTTGCGTTTGGTCGTTTGCTAAGAGGTAGAAGTTTACCATGTCTTGGCTGAAAAAGTTGAAGGGGCAAAGAACCATTATTGACTGGTTCGCGGTGTCGTGGGTGATTGCATAATTGGTTGCGTCTTGGATGTGAATTTGAATATTAAAGTTTGAAACGATAGTGTAGTTATCATTTATGCTGATAGCCATTGCAATTCCCAAAAATACTATAAACAGTCCCGCAGCAACTTTAGTGGCTCGCTTCTTGTTTAGGCTTGCGTGCCCCTTCCAAGTGCTTTGAGCCTTACCATAAACAAATAAGATTAGGACTGAAGCTGAGATTGCCAACGTTGGAAACAATGTAAGGACATAACGCCATTCTCTATTCCCTATTAGAGTGAAGAAAATTAGAACGCTTGCAAACCAGACAAAAAGAAACTTATCTTCTTTTTTGCGTCTCCACGCAAACAAGCCCAAACCAATTAGACCAACAATGTAGAGCAGAAGCGAAATAGGATGAATATTATAGTATGGCCAAGTCATTTCAACTAAATAAAATATTGGAAACGGAAGACGGGTGCTGTAAAGTGATCGTCCAGGATTGCCCATCTGTATAGCGTAGAACCATTGAGTTAAAAAATGAGAAGCATAAACATCATAAACGATGACAACCCACGGAACAACAACAATTACGGCAGTAACTATCAAAAGCGTAAACCTAGAAAATAATCGTTTAAGCCGACCCCTCCCTAAAAAGACTAAGCTAACGATCATTACTGCTCCAGCGACAAGAACTTGATACTTTGTAAGAAAACCTAAGCCCAAGGCTAATCCGCTTAAAACCAGCATCTTGTTCTGATAACTATTAAGCCAACGGTAAAAGAAAAACAATGATAACGTAAAGAAGAAAACAAGCATAACTTCAAGCAGTGCCATCCTTGATAACCAAAAATAACCTGGCATAACCGCCAAAAGCACAGCTGAAAGCAACGCTATTTTTCCGCCATACATACTGTAGGCGAGTTCAAACACTACCCAAAGTGTAAGAACAGAAAAAACCGCGGACACCAACCGTGCAGAAACTAAGCTTACGCCAAAAACATTAAAGAAACCAAAAGTGACGGAGTCGAAGAGCGGCGGATAAAATGAGTTGTTAACAAAATTTGTGTATAATCCATGTTTTAGAAACAAGGCACCGTTGAGATGTACGATTTCATCCCAGTTCATGGGCATGTTAGAAAGATTTAGCACAAGCAAAACTAGGTAAGATAAAGCCAAAATCAAAAAGGCTAAGCGCCACTTGTTTAAAGTTGCCTTTAACTGCTCTAAATGAGATATCGAATTTGATTCATCAATCATAGTTGCCAGCGCGACAAAGCCAATTGTCCAAACTATGGAGAAGAGCAGATATAAAATCTTCCCATACAGCTCTTTTTCTTTCAAGATCTCTCAAGAGATTAAGAAAAAGGGGTTATTTAGTCCATTCCATTTTTTCTTTCTTTTGTTTTTATCTTTTGGGCTTTTTGCCATAATAAGTCAAAATAGTTTTGTGATAGATCAACTATGCTTCTGTTGTTTGACCATAAGGTTGGGTATGGAAAAGGCGTATCAATCACAGAAGTACTAAGTAGCATTTCTTTCCGATCCCATACACTAAAACCTACTGTGGGAGACTGCTGAGTTAGTTTTAGGGCAAAATTTGGGTATTTCATTAGCATTTCAATTGGTTCTCCCAAATGTTCGTTCCCCTCTGGTTTTGGCATGATTATTCTAAAAGCTACTTTTCTGGCAAGTGCCTCTTCCAAAATAAGTGAGTAATTTGAGACCCAAGCAATCAATCTCTTTCGTAATGCCAGAAAGCAAATTATTTTCTTGGCATTTATGACCATTTTTTCAGCTTTGACGTAAACAGCTTCTCTGTTTTTGATAAGCAAGAACTGAAATTCTTCAGAAAGCTCCTCGTTTTCACTGTTTCGTTGGAAGTTTTGAGTTAAAAAGTATGCTTTCTGTTGAAGTTCCGCGGTTTTCGCTATTCTTATTTGCATTAGATTGGAAACGCACTTTTCTATGGATATTGCATGGAACTGTTCGGGCTTTGATATTGTTTTCTCAACGAGTCCGGCCTCCTCTAACTGGATCAGCACTCTATAAACATCCGGTCTGGCAACTCCTGAAACTAAAGATATTTCCTGTGCTTTTAGATTGCGAGATTTTACTAGTGACAGGTAGACTTTTGCCTGTGAAGTAGTCAAACCAAGTTCTGATAATGTGGAAACATTATCGTCCAAACGTTTCACATTAGTTCCTCGGAATGCGACAATTACATATAGGATTTTTTTATTCATAAATTTATTGTTGTAAGTGTCTGCTCAACTTACAAGCTGTTAAATTCAGAATAAATCATACACAGTTAAACGTGCACAGTAATGTGCATTATTCTTAGGAGAAAAGAAAAATGAAAATATCGCATAATAAAATTGCAGCTATGACGATTGTTATACTCTTCATACTTTCAATGACAGCTTCAATGACGCTTGTACCAAATGCTAAGGCACATTCGCCACCATTGAATATTCCAACTTATGCTTACATTAACGCTTCACCAAATCCCGCAGGTCTCGGCCAAACAGTTACCCTTGGCTTCTTCATCAACGATCCGCCACCCACTGCAGCAGCGCAGTTTGGCGATAGATGGCAAAATTTTAAAGTGACAGTTACGAAACCTGACGGAACCACTGAAAATCTGGGACCGTTTACATCTGATGATACAGGAGGAACGTCTACTCTGTACACGCCCAGTCAACTTGGCAATTACACCTTTGTGTTTAGCTTTCCAGGACAAACATTAGCAGGAAATAATCTCGCTCCGGGAACAGCAACTAATCCGTTTGTTGGGGACTATTATGGACCTAGCACGGCAAAGACAACGCTTACAGTGCAACAGAACGCAGTACCAACTATTCCTGAAAATCCGCTTCCAACAAGTTATTGGACTCGTCCAATAAACTCAGTGAACGACTTGTGGTCTACTATTAGTGGGAATTGGCTTGGGCTTGGTGTGTCGACATTTGCCAACACTGGACAGTACAATTCTAGTGGAAACTATAATCCCTATACACTAGCTCCAACGACTGCCCACATTCTGTGGACACAACCCGCAGCGCCTGGAGGCCAAATAGGAGGAGAATTCGGTGGAGACTCTCTAACTCATTTCTATGCACCCGCACAGTATGAACCCAAATTTGCACCAATAATATTAGATGGTGTCCTCTACTACGAAGTTTATCCCGGATCTTCAAGTGATCCTACGGGATGGGCTGCCGTAGACTTACACACTGGACAAACACTATGGGTGAAGAACACAACTGTCGGATCAACATTGGGACCAATTTTACGATGCGGTCAAACTCTAAATTACGTATCACCCAACCAATATGGTGCATTTGCTTACTTGTGGGCTACAGGAAACCCATTTGGAGTCCCAACATTAACTGGCAATATGCTTACTGTTCCTGCGGCGAAGCAGACCATCTTGAATCCTGGAGCTTACGCTCCGGTCACTACAACTCTCACTGGAACCACATACAGTATGTATGACGCGGTGAGCGGAGGCTACATACTTAGCATTGTCAACTGCACTGCAATGACGCTTGTTGAAGATAATTCGGGAGACTTGATCGGGTACTACGTTAACGCTGCCAATCCAAATGCGCCGACGCTCAACATGTGGAACTCAACCCGAGCAATTCTTTTGAACCAACCAGCCCAATATTATGGTCAAACAAGCGCGAATGCTTGGTTCTGGAGACCTCCAAGCAACGGTATCATTCCCTTCGCAGATGGGATACAATGGACCGCACCATTAGCTACCAACATTTCAGGTGTTGCTTTTCCTCAAACCTTTGCCAATAATCTTTACCTAAATACAACTCTAGCAATCAGCGGCAACTGTATCGAGAATGGCGTAGTATTGATGACTGACTCAAGCGGCATCGCAGGAGGATTCCAGGCAGGCTTCATAATTGAAGCAGGCTACAGCGCGGATACGGGGCAACAGCTATGGATAACTAATCGGACGGAAACACCCTACACAAGGACAACCACTATTCCGGCTACAGCTGGAGTCTATGCTGAAGTCAACTATAATACGGCTGTAATTACAGGCTACAGTATGACGACAGGCACGCAAGTATGGGGTCCAGTTTCACTTCCAAACCCTAATCCTTACGACAGCATTGGTGGCTATCAATATGTTTCTGCTAATGGCACATGTTACTTGTGGGGCTTCGGAGGAACCATATACGCTATTAACATGGCAACAGGAGCTATCGTATGGGCGACAACTACCGAACAAATAAGCGGTCCCTCTGGCACTGACACTCCTTACGGCGTATGGCCACTATGGACCTTCTCAGTGGGGACTGTTGCTGACGGAATACTATTCGTTCCTGAAGGTCACCAGTACAGTCCGCCTATGTTCCGTGGATCTAGTTTTCTTGCCCTAAACACAACAAATGGAACCCCAGTGTGGAGCATACTTGGATTCAACATTGAAAGCCCTCCAGCTATTTCAGACGGCGTTATGACAACGCTAAACTGCTATGACAACCAAATATACGCTTATGGCATGGGACCAAGCAAAGTAACTGTTACAGCACCTAGCATTGGGGTAACAACTTCTACACCAATAACGATCAGCGGCACCGTTACCGACATCTCTGCCGGTTCACAGCAAAATGCAGTAGCAGCAAACTTCCCCAATGGACTACCATGCATTTCTGACGCTAGCATGACACCGTTTATGGAATCAGTTTATGAACAGCAAGTAATGCCACACAAAATCACCGGAGTTCCAGTTACAATATCCGTCACAGACTCTAACGGCAACTACAGAGATATCGGCACAACCACGAGCAATGCCTATGGCACCTACAGTCTAACTTGGACGCCAAATATTTCAGGTGACTACTCAGTTACAGCAACCTTCGCAGGCACTCAATCCTATTATCCATCGTCAGCAGCAACAGCCTTCTACGCTAGTTCCACACCAGCAACACCTGCTCCAACCACTGCACCAGCATCAAACTTTGCAACAACGACTGACTTCATGATAGGAGTAGCCGCAATCATAGTTGTGATAGTAATAATAGGCGCTATACTGGCAATGCTGATGCTTAGAAAACGGCCATAAAAACCACAAAACCAAAATTCACTTTCCCCTTTTTTAGTTACCTAAAAAGCAATTGAGAAAAGATTAGGGCTGAGTAGGTTCTGGTTAAAATTCACGATACCTGCCATAGTTTCGTGATAGAGCATTTTTATTTGCTCGTTTTTCTCCTATTTTCTGTGCCAGAGCCTCAGCAAACCCTAAAAGAAAATAAACTATTGAAACAGATTTTAGCTTCGCACCTCTCTACGGTGTTGGACGCTTGCCCCACAACTTGGGTTAAAGGCTATTTCATATGCTGAAGTTTGCGTTCCAATCGTCGAATCTCTTTTGTTAACCTAGTAGAACATCATAACCATAGGTTCAAAAACTACCGGATTGCAGTTATTTCCAGCCACAGCATTATTTTCGGTATAAATCAATTCATCATCAAACGCTTGCTTGTCCTCATCACTCGTCAACGAATCCCTGAAGGATTTCCAGCGATACATTTCAGACTATGGAGTCTATACGATAAGAAGGAACAGTTTTAACCATTTCATTTTCACTTAGGAAGCCGCATTTATCAACCTCTATTCTTAATAGTGAAGTTTGGAATGACTCTCCCGTGTAGCAGAGTGCCCCAAGTTAAAGTGAAGCCTTATGTGCACCCAATAGAAATGTCTTTTGAAATTCTTTGTGCGTGGTAGAATGCTGAAATTTATTCCGTCACGAACGCCCTTACATTAAGCCTTCGCTGGTCGTATTTTCTGTTCTTGAGCACGTGCGTGCTCGCAGAAGACCTTATGCAGAGCAACCGACGCTTCGTCTATTTTGACAGTATTACTAACCGTCTCCTTTCCCCTATGAACTCAAAGCTTCGACTCGATTTAAAGCAAATTCCGCGTTCATTAATATGCAAAAAATAGAAATACTATGCTGAGCGTCATAACATCTACTGCTTCACACGAATGGCGGAACAAATTTGTCAACATAAGTAACTTATCTTTGAATTCTCCTTTGTGCGATAAAAAACTGAAACAAAAATTAGAAATGCAGACTTTTATTAATTCCGACCCAAACAAAGTATTTGAATGGAAAAAGAGAAATTTAATGCGCTTTAGCAAAAAAGCGTTTATTTACCTGAGAAAGTATTACGGTTAGAAAGGTAAGCGTGCAAGAATGGCATTTAGTGTTAAAAGAAAAACCAATACTAAAAATATCGCCTACTGAAATGATGCTACGCCCTTTTTTGTCTGAGAGCTTAACATATGCCCTACAATGAATTAAGAAAAGATTACTTGCTTAACCGCTGGGTTGTAATCGCAACTGAGCGAAGCCGCAGACCCACCGATTTCGCGAAACAAAAGGCTGAAACTACCCAAACCACAGTTTGCCCGATGTGCGTAGGCAACGAACACTTAACGCCTCCAGCCACAATGCTTTATCTCAAAGAGAACGACGGAGTAAATGTGACTCAAGACCCGCTGACAGGTGAGCGCCCAAAAAACTGGCTCGTCCGCGTCATCCCAAACCTTTACCCTGCTTTCAGCGCGCCTAAACAACCTGAAGATACAGCACAAATTTTGAAGAGTGAATGTTTTGGCGATGCGATTGGCGGTCATGAAGTTATTGTTGAATCTCCTAATCATGATGAGGACCCCGCTGATGCTGAACTGCACCAACTTGAACTGGTCATACATGCCTACATTGACAAGCTAAGAGAGTTAAGCGCAAAACCATACGTCAAATATGTCTCGATTTTTAGGAATTTTGGCAAAGAAGCAGGCGCCTCTCTTTCCCATGCCCACAGCCAAATAATCGCAACCCCCATCGTTCCATCACTCATCCAAGCAGAGACAGATGCAAGTAAAGCATACTACAGAATGCATAGGAAATGCGTTTTCTGCGACATAATCGAGCGAGAAGCGAAGGGTCCACGGCTTGTCTATGACAATGCTCATTTCGTGGTTTTTGCTCCTTATGCCAGCATTAACCCAATGGAATTTTGGATTGCACCCAAGAAACACGGTGCTAACATCCTTGGAATGACCGGTGCTGAAGTTGAGGCGTTCGCTAAAACGCTCAAATTAAGCCTCAAAGCCTTAAAAGACGTTGTCAATGACCCTCCGTATAATTATGGAATTCATTTAGCTATAAATGAAGAAGCAAAAGACTATTACCATTGGCACTTGGAAGTTTATCCTAAATTGTCAATTTGGGCGGGTTTTGAACTAAATACTGGAACCTACATTAACACAGTCACACCTGAAACCGCCGCTGAAAGCTTAAGAAATGCAATAGCGTCCTAAATTCAAAAAATTTCTTTCGTATTTTTTGGGTTAACCCTCAACACGTCTTCAATATAAGCTCGCAGTGGTTCAGCTACGCTCCACGCTTGGGAGATGCAGCCTCTTGGCTCATTTGGGGGATCGCAATCGTAGATTTCGTTTATTGTTCCTAAGCCGACCTGGTGAATTCCTATGGTGAACAGGGGCAGAATAAGGTTTTCGAGCATTTGCTCACGCGCCTTGGCAGAGTAATCGTTGACTTTCAGGTATGCCGTAACGTAGGGTCCAAGCAGCCATGGCCAAATCGTACCATTATGATAAGCCATATCCCTGCTTCTGCTGTCGCCCATACATTTGCCGACAAATTTGGGGTCACCTAAGGACAAAGTCCTCAAGCCGTAAGGCGTTACGAGTTCGCGGTTCACGATATCGACAACTTTTTGGCTTTTTTCTAAGTCGAGCATAGTGTAGTCTAGTGAGACAGCGAATATTTGGTTTGGACGAATAGAAGGATCCACCTTATCATCGATTACGTCGAAGAGGCAGCTGTTTTGTGGGTTCCAGAATTTCATGTTGAAGCTTTGACGGGTTTGGTTTGCTATAGCCCCGTATTTATTAGCTAAGTCTGGCTCCTCAAACTTGTTTGCGAGGATTTCCATTGTTCGCAGAGTGTTGTACCACAAGGCTTGGATTTCAACTGCTTTTCCAGTTCTGGGCGTAATTACGTCGTTGCCTACGCTGGCATCCATCCATGTGAGCCTGGGACCATGCATTAGCAAACCGTCGTTATCCATATGTATGCCAAATAAAGTACCCTTTTGATGGTTCTCAACTATCGATTGCAGTTTCGCCCATAACTCATCTTTGACAAACGCGAGGTCGCCGGTGTACTTAATGTACTGAAGCACAGCGTTCACGTACCATAAAGTGCCGTCAACTGTATAGTAAACTGGGATGCCGGATTTATCTGAAATAAAATTAGGAATCAACCCACTCTTGCAATACTGCATGAATGTTAGCAATATTTCTTTTGCGTCGTTGTACTTGCCGGTAACCAGCATGAGCCCCGGCAATGAGATGAATGTGTCTCTGCCCCATGGCTCAAACCAATGGTAACCGGCGATGACTGCTTTTTTGCCATCGGAGTTTTCAACCATAAAGGAGTCGGCGGCGAGCAGAATCCAGTTCAACCAATCACTAACTGGCACCTCTGGATGGTCCAGGTAAAACGCGGCTATCAAATCGCTACGTTGATTCACTTCTTGGTTGAAGGATGTATTAACGTCCTGGATTGTGGTGCAAACTGAATCTAAAACTTCTTGTGCCTGTCGGCTTTCATGGCTCACGGCAAATGTTACTGCAAAATCTTTCTCTCCATTAGCGGGCACCTGAACCGCAAAGTACCCGGGTTGGAAACAATCGTCAACGTCGGCTTCGCCCCGCTGCAATTCATCGCGGTAATGTATGTGGTTTAGCCAGTTTATTTTTTCTTTGAATTCTCCCTCGGTAATGTGGCAAGCGATTGTGGCTTGTGGTCGCTGAAAAGTTGTCTGGAATTGTATGTATTCACTTTTGATGGTGAAATTCAATGGGACGCTCAATCGGTAAACGACGGTGTGAAAGTACCTGCAGGTTAAGAGAGGAAAAAGCCTCAAGTTAACATCTTGGCTATTTCTGTTTGTGACTTTGTAGGTTACGACCACAGCGTTTTTGGTTTTTGGCATAAAAACCGTTTTGCTAACCTCAACATTGCCCAAATCATAGATATAAGTGGGAAAAGGATCGAGTGTAAACTTCGAAATCAACTTGTAGCCGTCAGGATAAATTACGTCGTGAAACTCGTTAGAGCCTAACCTGTAGATGTCATCGCCTACCAGCACGTCTTCATCGAGTTTTGAGACGCAGACGGTGCGGTTTCCAGGCGGATCCAAGGCAGCAACGAGCAACCCATGGTACTTGCGAGTGTTAATTCCGAGGACGGTTGAGGAAGCGTAACTGCCTAAACCGTTGGTTATCAGCCACTCTTTCTCTACAAGTTCGCCAAAACGTGAAAGGTCATCTTTCTGATAGGTTATGACAGGTAACTTCATCTACGGCATCAGCTTTGCGACGTTTTTGTCTCGTGGAACACTGAAATAATTCGCTACGGGGACGCATTTTGTGCGGAACATTAGCAAATGCGGTTTTGTCAGTTTGTATTCAGTAAGGGTTTCAGCGTACCCCATTCCTTTAGCAAAAACCAGTTCAGCTGCGTCATAAACTTTTAAGAACTCTGCTGAAACTTCTTTTTTCTGTAAGCCAACTGCGTCGGTTCCTGTGGTTATTACTTCATCGGCTAATTTGTCCATGTTTGAAATCAACGCATCATCCATAGTTGCATCGTTAATTACTGGTCCGCCTTTCACAACATAAATTACTTTTAGACCCATATTTTTTAATTGTTCAACGAGCAATGTGTCAAAAACAATTTCTCCAGCATTATCCGCCAAGAAAAGAACAGTATTTGCTTTTTTTGCTAACGCGTAAGCTTTGTCAATATCATCAATAACTAAATCTTTAGATGCTTCTCTAATACAACCAGCTAAATCACTCAAATTGAATTTGTGACCCGGAATATCAAACTCCATAATGTTGCCCACGATAGCGCAAAGGCAAGCTTTTTTGAATCGTTCCTGCTGATTATTGCTTTCCAACACAAGTTTTTTTGCCTGGGGCAGCATTTTGAGGGCTTTCTCGTTAGCTAACCGCTTAGTCCGAATGTAAGGATCCGTGTTGCTAGTTAGTTGTTTAATTATGCGGTCTCTTTTTGTGCCTATTTCTGCGGCAACTGAATTGGACTTGAATTCTCTATTTAATAATTTTACTATTTCGGCGAGACATCTAAAACGTAGGGCAGGATTTGTTGTGGCTTGATATGTTGCTACTTGTCCTCTTGAAAGTAAACAGGATTCACATTCAGCTTCAACTTTCAAAGCATTCACGCAATTAACGTTTTGTTGCGTCGGCAAAAGCACGTAGAATACTATATTGGTCTTTCGCTTTGACTATGCCGCTTGCGACGAGTACACCCTGCGTTCCAAGCTTGAGTGCTACTGAAACATCTTCACTTTGGCTTATTCCCGCCCCACACAAGATGGTTACATCTGAGTTTACTTTTCTAACCAGCTTAACAGTATTGTTGACTATTTCAGGCTGAGCTTTCGAAACGGGAATTCCAGTACCGATCAACTCAGGTGGCTCAAAAGACACAATATCCGGTCGCATGGTAGCCACACCAGCACTTGCATTGGGATTATTTGCACAAACACAAGAAATCAAGTCTTTTTCACGAGTCAACGAAATAATTGCTTCAATCTCTGAAAGTTTAAGCTGACGCTCAGCATGATTAATTAATGTACCAACAGCGCCTGCTTCCTTAACTGCCTCAGCAAGAATATGTCCCGTAGAGTTTCCCGGTTTAATGGGATCGATGTGCTGAGAGAAAACTGGAATCTCAACTGCATCCGCAATTCTTGCAATATCACAAAATTGGGGAGCAACAACAATGCAAGCACCAGTCTCTTTAGATGCTTTTTCAGCGTTCTTTGCTAATACAAGAGCTTTTTGTCCTGTGGATTCAAGATATGTTTTAAAATTGACAATAATGACGGGTGTTTGAAACTTCAAAGCGATTCCTCGGTAGAAGGGTAACACTTTTTATTATTAACACTATCCCCCGAAAACAATATTGAATATACACGAAACAATTCAAAAGTTATTAATTGCTTAGAAGGTGTAACCTCTTGAGCAAGACGTTACGTCAGCTTCAGGGTCATTTCCAGTGTATCTCCATCTGTTGACTTTACTTTTAACCCAAACTTTTCCACGAGCCCAATCATCCTATAGTTATCACTCGACAGCACACAGTAGAGCTCTCCAAGCTCATAATCTCTGGCAATTCTGATGAGTTCACCCAAAAGTTCTGTCCCCAACCCAATCCCCTGCCAAGCATCAGCTATTACAAGTGCAAATTCTCCTCGACTATCCTTGAGATTAATTATTAAACGTGCAACAGCAATGATTTTGCCTCCACCTCCAGGCAGGGCAACTATGGCTATCTCTTGGTTATAGTCTAAATTGCAGTATCTCTCGAAAGTTTCGTTGGGTAACTCTTTGATTATTTCTAAGAACCTAAAGTTCACGCTCGCGGGTGATAATGCCTTAAAGAATTCCTTCAACTTTGCCTGATCTGTACATTCAATCGGCCTTAAAGTAACGTTAAGTCCATTATCAAATGTTCGCTGGGTAGTGTATTTTTTTCTCACAGAATCAGCAAGTTTTTCATCCGCATGGTCGGTTAGCAAAATTCTATGCATCCCTTGCCGTGAATTATCCTCTTGATACATATGGAAATCAATTCATAAATCATTTTAGCTTTGAAACCATACTATCTCTCACAATAGCTCCTATTGCACTCCAACTCCAAGTTGAGGAGCACCAATTTTGGTTTTGGAATAAATTTTATTATCAAACCAAATGCGTTCTAACACAATTATCGAATAAAAAATCTAAACTGCAAAAATAGAAAACAATGAAGCACGTACAAAGCAAAAACAGGTGTGCCCTTCTTTTCAAAAATCGATGTCGATGCAAACAGTGCAATCAGTCATATCAAAACTATCTGAAGATAAAAGTGGCTAACATTGCAAAAACAAGGTGAAATTGACCCAAGAACGCAAAAACAGCTAGGAAATGAATATATTTCACGTGTATGAGACATAAATAAACGACAGCGTAAACAAGATACCCAAAAACTGGTTTTGTGTCCTTACTGTTTTGAGCAATAAGCCACGCTGAACTTAAAATTTTTGGTTCATGTACCTGCCTAAAGTAAATTGGAGATGAAAATATGATGAATAATGACAAATGCCGATGTGGTTGTGAAGAAACCGAACTTAGAATCAGCGATACCGGAGAATGCCTAAGTTGCTGTGTTCAATGTGGGTGTATCCGCACTAAAGTATGGGCTTAAAATATCTCATGCTGGTAAACATTTCAGCTAACTAAAATGTTAGGTCAAAAATTGGAAACCCCAGAAGAATGAACTGAAGGGTGCAGCTGCTAACCGAAAAACTAAGAACTCTTTTTTTGTTTGAATGAAGTAGCAGGGATACTAGTGTACGTATGTACTTAGAGATTCGGATTTAGATTTTTTTACTAAAATTTAATATGTAATACTCACAAGAAATCAGCCCTCTCAAATTGTCGCCATTATTTTTTCATGGAAACATTTAAAAGTAGTAGTTGTTGAAGGTACTACGTTGATGAAAGTTGGAAACAGAAGTTGTCGTAACAAAGAAAGGACAGACAACCATTCCCGTACGTCTTCGCAAAAAATTCAAAATAGAAGAGGGCACAAGACTTGAAGTCATCGAAACTACTGAAGGGATACTTTTCAAGCGAAAAGAGTCTATATGGGACTTAATTGGCTCCGGCTCAGCAGTTGCAACTCCTGAAGAAATGAAAAAAGAGCTAGATAAACTCAGGGAACAAGATGCATAAGGCAGCATACGATACCAGATTCTTCGTTGAGTTCTTCTATTCAAAAAACGAAACGCAACATAGAAAACTATTAGAAGAAAAAAACCGCAAAGAAAAATATGTCTCAGCAATAGTGATCCATGAATTGTACAAGCTATCTCTTGTTCGAGAAAGACAAGAAATAGCCAAACTCAGAGCAAATTTAGTTAAAAAAGATTTTCAAGTCGTGCCAGTTGACGATCAAATGGCTCGAATCTCAGCAGAACTAAGACAAAAGTATGACATATCGATGGGAGACAGCATGATTGCAGCTACAGCATCAATGTTAAAAGCCGTGTGCGTCTCAGATGACCCTCATTTTAAACAAATCAAAGAAATCGAAACAACCTGGATATAGCAAAATATGATCCAGAGTGAAAACAACCAACTTGTAAAGACCACGATTTTTGCTCTTCTTTCTGCGTTCATTTAATTGTTGAAACGGGCATAATTCAAATTGGATCGGTACATAATTCTCATTTTCTTCTGAGGAGTCAAAGTCGCCTCCAAAATATCTATCGTAAGAGTTCCCCACCCACGTTTCCACACGCTACAACATTTCAAACTCAAAATAACAGAGACTTTATGCTACAAACCATATCTCCTGAACACTAACATATCAAAAAGCAAAAAGAAGAATAGTGGCTCACCGAAAATCTCCAACTGTCATCTAACGTAACGCTTGGGATTAAGAGATTCGCACAAATAGGAAAGGAGAACTGAAAAAATCATGTGGAAGGTGTTTTAACTTTCAGGGCCGCCTTTTTAGCTATGTCTTCGGTTAACATGCCTATAAGTTGTCCGTTTTTAACCATGGCAGCGCGTTTTATGCCTTTTTCTCCCATTAACTTCATCGCTGTAAGCATTGATTCGTCTCCCTGAAGAAGTATAAGTGGTGTGTAGTTGAGGTCCTTTGTTGGAGTTTTCTTTGGATCTTTGTGTTCCATCACAATGTCTCGTAAAATGTCTTTGTCGCTTATCACTCCAACTGGCTTTTGGTTATCAGTTATTAAAACTGAAGCAACATTGTTTTGCAACATTTTGTCCACGACTTTGGCAACGGTGTCAGTTGTAGAGACGTCCACAGAGGGAAGTTTTGTGCCGGCTTGGTTGCTGATTTCTGAAATATCTATGCCTCTCTTCCAAATATCATCAAGCATTTCGCTTACTCTTTCAATTTGGCCAGGGTCACTGGAGTAGAAAGTATCGACAAATGGGAATGCGGATTCAGTTCCAACATCGCTAAGCGGAGGCGCCTTAAACATAAACAAGTGCTTTTTGTCAACAAGCATCATTGTTAAGTAACTTATTGGTACATGCTTGATTTCGTAGAGAGCTGAAAGTTTCTGTGCGGGTTCAAGATTATCTAGGTCAATGGACGCCATAATTTGGGTTTTTATGCCTTTTTTAAAGTAATCTACTATGGGATCATTTTCAGCGAGACGATTAATACTTTGAGATGTGGTAATTATGACAATTTCTTTTTTAGCTGACTCTAAGATCTTTGTTACTTTGGTCCAAGCTTCTTCGCCACTTTTAATTACTAGTGTTTCGCCTATTGGTATTCCGCTTTTTAACTCGTCTATTCTTCTTGAGGCGTCAATTCCGATTTGCCACATCTGGACAAAAAAAGCTTTCAAAACTGAAATGAACATTTTGTCGTTAATCCACAAGCCTTCATCTTCTAGATTCAAAACAGATGCTTCGTTGCCAAAAGGAGCATACAGTATGGCTTCTTCACCATCTTTAATTAAAAATCTCGGGAAAAACTTTGAAGTCATGCCGACGTGACGTAGTTTCATGTTCAATTTTTCTTCAACAATGCTTTTGTCAAGCCTTTCTGCGACTTTGAGGTTTTCAGGGGCAATATCAGTTATAATTTGGAATTGAACTTTACGATCTTCAGAAGAAACTTCGGCGGTGTCAAAAATTCCTGCGATATCTTCTTGAATTAAGCCTAAAGCGGTTGTTAGAATTGTAACCTCACTTTTTGATTCCTCAATCATCGATAACATTTTAGAATGAATCTTCTTTTTGCCTGTAATGATTGAGAATTTTGCTACTGGGTATTCTGATTCGGGTGCGCTAACGGACTGCCAAGCTGTAAGGAGACTCAGCTTCTGATCAGTTAAGTTGGTAACTTCGTTCTTTTTAGCGTTAATAAACTGGTCAACTAATGCTTCAAACGGGACAATAGTAAACCTTGTAGGGCGCTCCAAAGTCGCTTCGATGAACCCTTTTTCCTGAAGCTTCTTAAAGGTACGGTAAGCTTGCACCCGCTCCATTTTAAGCCTTTTAGCCACAAAACTTGTTGATTGGACACCGCTCTTAGCAAGAAACATATAAACTTGAATTTCTCGTTTGGATAACCCGAGAATCTGTAAGAATTTGGTTACGTCTTTTTCACTCAATCAAGCAACCGCCATCAGAACCAGCTATTGTTAGGAACTAAAGATGCAATTCGACATTTATATAACTAATGTTTTCTTGTATCCTTTATGTCAAGCAATTTGCCTACAAGTTCACGTTTCATGATTAAAAAATTGTTAGGCAAGCTTTTGCTGCAAAAAACCATTCTCGCTTTTTACTCTCTTTGCCGGCTTCCAAGACTTTCTAACAAAGTCTGGATAATCACCATGTCTTTCAAGCAATTGCTTAAGAAAAATCATGGTTTTTTCATCCGTCAGGTAACCGCTACCGAAATTGCCATACTCAACTCTCAAGCTCGCAATTTCTCTATCACGCTCTACCTTAGCGATGATGGATGCTGCGGAAACTATTGGGTAAATTCTATCTGCTTTATGTCTGGAAATGATTCTGGTTTTTATTTTTAGGCGTTCTCTTATGTGGTTTCCAAAGCGGTGTTCAACTGTATCTGCCGCGTCGACGAAAGCTTGGTCGGGTTCTAATTCTTCAATGATTTGTGCCATTGTTTGAGCTTCAAGTCTGTTTAGTTTGTGGAGTCTTCTGGCGCTTTCAACGACTATGTCAATTTGAGAGGGCATGATTTTTATGATATGGTATTTTTCGGCTAGCTGAATGATTACTGGATAAAGTAGCTCACGCTTTTCTGGGGTCAAAAGTTTAGAGTCTTTAACGCCCAGTTCGTTTAAGATTGACATGTTTTCATTTTTTATCATGACTCCAGCGACGACTAGGGGACCGATGACGCATCCGCGTCCTGCTTCATCAACGCCAGCAATCAACATTATGTTTTCAGCCTAAACTATCAATGGCGTAATTAAACTAAGCTATATTGCTTTTCCAAAAGTTGCGTCGACAAAGAAAATCAAACATTGCGCAGGCTACGTCATTATCTCCTTGGGTAATTCAAAAAAGCCTTTTTCGTTTGTGGGAAAATCGACTACTTTTATCACGGCAGAGAGATTAATTGGGCCATAAATGTGGGGGAATAGGTTGCCAACATTTGGATCATAATGGCCACCGCCAGTCGGATACTCATATTTACATTTGAACTGTAATTTGTTTTCGTCAATGCACAGGAGTGCTAACCCATTTTGTCCTCTGAAGAAAATATTTGCTGTATCTGCTGTCTGTTTCAGGGTTGAACAGTGAATAAATCCCTCAGTCTCAAGAGAGGGTGCTGTATATTTACCATGAAGCTGAGCTGTTTCCCATTCTTTGTGCGTAGTAATGTGCAAAATCATATGGATTCTCCTAGTTACTTGAGATCTATTCATTATTTTCAAATAAAAGACTTTTGAGAATAAATATACAGAGGAAGACCTGCAGAAAGGGACGAGTAGTTCATTTTGTTGCTTGTCAGTTGGCTGTTCTAGCATTAGAACAAAACGTTCTGTAACCAGAGCTAATAGGTGCACTTAGCATATCGCTTCATGGTGAAATCAGATGGAGTTCAAATTTAAACTCATTGCAGTTGCTGCTCTGGCCTTGATGGTTGGAACGGTTTTTGCTGCGCCGCTTTTAATGGCGCCTACCAATGTTCAGCCATTTCCGCCAGTGTCGGAAGGGCCTAAAGCCGATTTCAGCGTCAACGTCGTCTACGCCAACTTCAACCCAATCAACTGGCAATACACCAGAACAAATTACGATTTCTCAGGCAACCCTTCAGTTGCCACGTATCAAGCAATCAACATTACATACAACGTTGTCCTCAACGTCACAAACCTTTCAAACCAACCCGCCACAGTCTACGAATTTTCCTTCGGAGCCGCTCAGGACATTAATGTTCAGCAGTCTTCAATTCTAGGCGGCACAATCTATACTTACGGAGCCAACAGTACATCCAGCGCCTTCCCATACTGGTTCTTCGGAGGCATGGTTTCAGGAGTTTACCTCAACAACAAATGGGTAAACGCCACTTGGATGCCAAACACTTACACAAACAATAACGGCACATCGACTCTCGTACCTTACCCTGAATGCTTGTACTTATTTACTGAAGCTAATTATGATGGAGGCATTATGAGCGGTCCCCTCACCCCAGACAACATCCGCGCCTACAGTGCAGACCACACAATCAACGGCACAGTTCCAACTCTGCCAGAAAATGCAAGCGACACAGGAATCTCGTTTGAAGGCATACCCATAACAGAATACTACGACCAAAACGGAAACCCCTTGATAACCGAGATGTACATTAACGGGGCATGGGTTGACGTGACGGGCAAAGTAAAAGTCGACAACACACAGCCAATGACAACTATTTCAAACCCGCTGGTAAACGATGTTTTAACAGTGGGAGCACAACCGTACGAAAACATGAATTCAAGCCTAGGCGCTATAACGGCATTGCCGACATGGGGCGATTGGAATGTTGGACGAGGATATAACTGGCTTCCGTGGGATTGGAGCCAAAAGGGATTCAACAACACTTGGGCACCACACGAGTCAAGGCTAATCATGTTCAACAACACGGTAATGTTCATCATAGATCCTGAGGGATCAGCACCAACCGCGGGTCTAGCAGCGCTCGAATCAGGACACATTACACTCTATTCTTCCGTCTCAAACTACATCAACAACGAACCAGTTAACGGAACCTACTATAATACTGTCTCAACTGCCACCCAAGTAACTCAACTACAACTGATTGAAACTCAAAACGGATATGTATACAATGGTATCTTAAGTGATAATCAAACGTTCCAACCAGGCAATTCAAGCATAGAAGTAACTGTTGCGCCGAGGACAACACCGTGACCAACATAAACCCAACGAAATACAGTGGAACTACAAAGAGCCGAATAGTTGCGTGTAAGTCAATAAAAATGGTTAACCTCTATACCCCATTTTTTGGGATTAACTCTTTTAGGAAACTGATAGGAAGGGCATTAATGTGACAAACCTTGACACAGAAGAACTTGAAGGCACAACCCTAAACGTCTACGCCTGCATGGTGAAAGAAGGCAAACCTTTGGGTCCCAGAGAGACCATGCGACTAGCCAACCTTAGCAGTCCAAGCGTGGCTTACTGGCATCTACAAAAACTCGAATCATTTGGCTTAATAACAAAAAACGAATACGGCGAATACTTTATCAAAGAAAAAGTAAACATCAGCGGCCATTTCTGGATTGGAAAGACCCTTGTGCCCCGCCTAATTTTTTACTCATTTTTCTTTTTCGGCATTTTATGCGTAGAAGCCATAACAACTGCCATCCTCTTTTTCCAAAGAGGCCAGATACCCAGTCTTTATACGTTTTACTTGATGGCCCCAACCGCCATTGCCATGGTGCTGTTACTAAGTGAAGGCATCTGGCTTCGAAGAAAAACACAAAGTGAAAACAATAGAAAAAAACGTAACCCCACAAAAACACAGGCAAGTGCGCCAAATGTTGCTGGTGAAGTACATGAATAAGTTCATCAAGAAAGATTTGGAGAACCTAGAGTTCGCAGACCACAAACGCTTCTGCGAAAACTGCGGCAGGGAAACGTTCAGGTGGACTTGCTGTGGGAAGCGAACCTCGCGGGTGAAAATGCAGCCTATTCTTAAGGATAAACTACAGGTCAAATAAGAAAAAGGAAAAACCTCTCTATTGACCCTTTCTCATCTTTTCCACTCTTAACTTTCTAAAAAGAAAAGTCGTTTAGTAGACTAGCGAATCCAATGGCGGGCCGGCTGGAATACGCTAGTCTGGAATAGAATTTAACTTGTTTTTTCCTTTTTTTCTCTTCTCAAGGTGGGTCTTGAATTCATATGCGGAATTCAGGGTTAGTAACCGAATTTTCGGAAAAACAAGGCAGCCTTCTCATTCGGTTAAAGAGGGAATTTTGCGAGTGGAGGGGATTTGCTCCTCAATCACCGAGGCGATAATATGTTCGTTGTCCGTACAGCATGTACCCGATCCCTATTAAGATGAGAATGTACTCACTGGCGGTAACGGCTGGCGGAGGGGAGACTGTAAAGAAAAACTTTGCTTGATCGGCGGGCGCTGTGAAGAAAAGGAGCGCAGCGTCGATTATCGCCAAAACGCCGGCGAGTTTTCGTCTTCGGAACAGCGTAACCAGTCCTGCAATCGGAAGCAGCAACCCTACGGCAACAAAAAACACAGCGAATGCCAGAGTCCGTATTTCCTTCATACGGGTCTCAAAGCCCAACGGTGTCAACAGAAAACCCAGAATGATTCCCACCACAAACAAAACTGCCAATATCCGCTCTGTATTCCCAAAAGACCTCTTTGAATTAGATAATGAAAACATTTCCTATGCTCCCCATTAAGGCACAAAAACTTCTAATAAAATTAATTTACAAAGCAAAATATAAGTCTAATTTTACCCGAAGTAGAGCATCTCCGACCGTCTTGTAATCTCCATGTCAAATTATGTCAAACAATGTCAATTTGTGTCAATTTGTGTCAAATTATGTCAAATTATGTCAAAAAATGTATCAACCTGCAAACAATTCAAACCCTAAATCAAAAAAGCAATCTAAAACATAAAGAAAGAAATTGGACCGAATTTTTTACAAAGACACCGAAAGGTAACTCAGAGACGTTGTGCAACTATCATTGCGTGTGCTTTGTCGAAGGGCTCTAAATTTACAACTTCTTTTACGTCAAAGCCTCTTTTCCGCAAAACATTGGCTTCCTGGCGATAAACCGCATCTGGCTCCATGGTCACGTCAATGCTTTGCGATTTCACCGCTAACATAACCCAGCCACCGGGTTTTAGGAATACGTCGGCGTTGTCTGCTAAGAGTTTTGCTTGTTCTGGTTGTGCTACGTCGCAGTAGATGGTGTCTACTTTGCCTGATATGAACATGGCATATCTTTCGGGCATTCGTGCGTCTTCGAGAAGGGGCGATATGTTTGAGCGGTAAGCGGCAACGTTGTTTACTAAGTCTCTGATTGATCGTTGAGCAAACTCTACGCAGTAAACATATCCAGTTTCGCCAACGATGTCGGAGACATGGCTGGGCGTGGTTCCTGAAGCAGCTCCTAAGTAAAGCACTTTAAAACCAGGTTCTATAGGCACGTTTTGGACGCCTTTAAGGATGGCTGCTGCAAGCTTACTTCGGAAGGCATCCCAAATGCGGTATTCAACGCCCTTGACTTTAGCAAGTCGTTCACCATAAACATTTAAGCCAGGCGTTAAGTTGACAGTGGCTAACCGTTGGGAACCGTCTTCAAGAGAAGCTTGATAGATTTCTTTGAATTTAAGATGCGGTTTAACCCAGACGGTCAACGCCGTTCTCTTCTCCGATTCCTATCCCTACGCGGCCCACCATGATCTCTAAATGGACGACCCCCACCTTCACGCGGCCTAAACGGTCGCTCTCCACCTTCTCTACGTTCAAATGATGGCCTCGGTTTAGGTTCCTTAGGTGGCGGCGGCTCCTTATACTTCTCATGAATTTCTTCTAAACGTTTGTTAATATCAGCTTTTAATCTATCTCCGATATAGTGTCCTCCGAAAGCGTCAGCTCTCGCAGCGATAGCTAGTTTCCCAGCGATTACCCGCGCAATTTTTCCTCTCTGCCACCGCTTAGCATCATGCAAAAGGGTATGCTGGAAAATCAAGCCATGTTTTGGCGGACGAGCACCTGTCTTTAATGAACGAAAAAGAGCTTTTTCTGCACCTAAAACCTGTATGGTGCTTGCTGGTCTCATAGCTAGATTCTGCAAGCTACCTGCAATAGCGATTAATCTTGCACCCAGAAGTGAACCTGCAACTGCACGTACGTTAGGCGCCATTTCCTCCATGGTCGTGTCAACATAGCTATCCATGTTCTTGCGTAACTCATAAAATGAAAGAACGTTGCGAGCTAATTCTTGTATCTGCTCCAAATCACGTTCTGCAATATCTGCTCCCATAGATGATTCAGCGGCTTTCACTACCAATTGGGATCTTTCTTTAGGAATATTTTCTTTCTCCAAAGCCTCGGCACTGTAGCTTTCTCTATCACCCAAGTTCATAACAAGTCTAGAGTAAGTTTCGTGTTTTTCGACTAAACGATCAAGCTCAGGAAAATACACACCATACCACTCTCTGAGTCTACCCATAAACAAGTTAACAGTACGATCTAAATCATCCAGCGTTTGTATGCCTTGAGCTATAATCAGGTCTCTCTTTTCTGATGCACCTTTGATTCTTAATTTGGCAAGTTCCATGCTGACATTGCGGTTCCAAAGACTAAGTTCCTGCTCATCTTTAACAAAACCTGATTCAACTGCAACCTCATTCATTCGAGAACGTAAAACTTCAGCTTCTGCAGGTTTTGCAACCTCAACATTAACATTCATTTTCCGCTGAACTTCTTCAGCCAAATTAGCTTTTTCAAAAACGAAAACGTCATAATCTGCATTTTTTAGTAGTGAAATTAAGAAGAAAACCTCATCAGGCATTTTGCCAGCTTCCGTTTTTAGCAAGCTTCTTGCTGCTGCTTGAGGTTTCTTCGTAAATAGAACATTTTCAACTACACTATTTTTATCGTCGAAAGCCGCGACGCCGAACGGGAATTGGATTAGGAATGCTTTCATATTTTCTAAGCCCCAATAAACTATGTATTGTCACTGGTTTAACTTAATAAATAGTTTTGTTGCCTAAATTGAAAGAGCCATATTTCTCTATGAAAGGAACTCGTTTCTTCTACGGAGCCTAAAAGGTCATAGAACAAAAGAAAAGAAAAAGATTAACTTAGATGCCGACAAAAAATTCGGAAGAGAGAGGGGAATCATTTGCCCGCATCTAAGCTAACATTATCTCACGCTTTGGGATCGTCCTTTTGCGCGATACTATCAATGCGCTTTGAATGATATATAACGATGTGACTGTACAATTACAGCAACAATTTTAAAAAAATGAATTTTTCCTTTACAGAACATTACGGAAGCAGTGAAGGTTCGATTTTAATCTGTAGAAACGATAGTTGCAGTTAAGTTTAAAGTCTGCAGTTAAATTATAGGTTGAGCACCGATCTTGGAGCTCAGAGGAAAAGGGTTATGGTAAATCAGCCACCACAACGTGCACGCGGCGTAAAAGTTCTAAAAGCAGTCTCTTCACCGCTCAGGCTGCAAATCCTGAACCTACTTTTCGACAAAAGCGCACTCTCATATACTGAATTAATGAATCAACTAAAAATGAATCCCAGCCGAGATGCAGGCAGATTCGCTTATCACTTAAAATTCATGTTAAAAGCAGATTTGGTTGAAGCAGATGTTGAAGCAAAAAAATACTTTTTGACTGACCTTGGCAAAATGGTTCTCGATGTAGCTGACCGCGTGGAGAGGAAAGCGTTTAAGCCGAGAGGCATGCTTGTTCGTACTTCACATTTAACTCTAGAAGAATTTGACGCAAACAAAATAGCCAATTCACTCATAAGAGAAGCTAAGGTGCCACCTGAACTTGCTCAGAAAACAGCTAAAGAAACTGAAAAACGTCTAATCAAATCAAAAACAAAGTATCTTACTGCTTCCCTAATCAGGGAAGTAGTAAATGGCATTCTAATTGAGAAAGGGTACGAAGAGTACCGCAATAAACTCACAAGAGTCGGAATGCCCGTACATGAAGTAACAACTTCAATAGAGGCGAAAGACCAAGCCATAGACTCAACAACGTTACTTGCAAGGGCAGGTCAAACAGTTCTTGGCGAATACACGCTGCTCAACATTTTTCCAAGAGACATAGCTGATGCTCACCTTTCAGGTACCATCCACGTTGATAGTTTAGGTACATGGATTCTTAAGACCAACGAAGTCAGCCACGATCTACGGTTTTTCTTTCAAAACGGTGTAAAGTTGGACAATCCGCTTCAAACTTCAATGGATCCGCCGAGCGATTTCGAATCTGCCTTTGCAATTGCTTTCAATGTGCTTTTGCATGCGAACAAAGAAACAAATCGTACTCAAATATACAATTACTTTAACGTTTTTCTTGCGCCCTTCATCAAGGGCACAGAAATACAAAGAATAAAAGAAAATCTACGTTTACTAATTTTGAATCTAAATCAGCATGTTGAAGCCACTTTGGTCCTTGATCTCATAATTCCAAAATTAACTGCGGAAAAAGAAGCAATTGGCCCAATGGGAAAAATAGTTGGAAAATACAGTGACTTTGTCCAAGAAAGCCAACTATTGGCATCTCTTATCCTTGAAGTTTTTTTGGAAGAGAACGCTAAGAGACCGCTTCTCAATCCCAAGCTAATCATTAAAATAAATAAGGAGTCCTTAGAAGACGAAAAATTGAGAGAAGTTCTTCTGAAGGCGCATCGTTTGGCAGCAGAAAGAGGAACGCCTTACTTCGCTAACACTACAAAGAAAGAAACAGAAAACACTGTTTTTTCGCCTTCAGGAGTCAAACTGGCGGCTGATCTAACCGGAGATTGGGAAACTGACACTCTGCGCACGGGCTGTCTTGGATGCGTAACAATAAATTTACCAAGAATTACTCAAGAAAGTGAAAAAGACCAAAACAAGTTTTTCGAGCTTATACGAGAACGTTTTGAACTTGCCGCCCGAGCTATAGGAATAAAAAACAATGCGTTAAAACAGTTCGGAAAAAACTCAATGCCTTTCCTATTAAAAAGCTCAAGCGGAGATACATATTTCAGGCTCGAAAACTGTTCCAGAATCATTAATTTGGCTGGGTTCCGAGAAGCCGTAGAAGCTTTCACTGAAAAAAGTATAAATTCGGAAGAGAGCCGCAGGTTCACAGAAGAAATTATTCAAAACCTCTTGGCCTTTAAACAGAAAATTGGCAGAAAACATGGAAGACGTCTTTACCCGGCTATACTCGGCGACGTTGAGGCTTCAGAACGTCTCGCACAATTAGATATAGAAAAGTACGGTATTGCCAAAGTTAAGTTTTCGGGAACCCGTGAGAAACCCTATTACTCAACCCTTAAAAGATTCCAAGTTAGACCTGCAGGTGAGCTCCTTAGTCTTCAAACTGATGCGATTGATACGGCACAAAAATTCAAAGGGCTAAACACTGGCGGAAGCCTAAGCATATTAGAGTTGGAATCCAGTGAAGTTAAACCTGAAGCGTTAATGGATTTGACAAGACGCTTAATTGAGAACCAAACCTTGGAATTTTTCACTTACAACCGCATAATTAGTTACTGTGATAACTGCAAGAAAAGTTGGTTTGGAACCCTGCACAAATGCGCATGCTGCGGCTCCATGAGTGCACTGACCACTTTCGACCGCTTTACTTCAACCTAAACTCATTGGACAGCGCCAAGCACTAACGAAAGCAGCGCCATTCTCACTACGACACCATTGAAAGCCTGTTTAAAATACCGTGCCTGTGGAGTGTTGTCAACGTCTGGGGCAATTTCATCTATTCGAGGAAGTGGATGCATAATGATCATGTCTTTCTTTGCTTTTTGGAGGGTTTTTAAGTCTATTCTGTAGGCGCCTTTTACCTTGGAGTATTCTGACACGTCAGGAAAACGTTCTTTTTGGATGCGCGTGACGTATAACACGTCAATTTTAGGCATTATCACTTCTAAGTTCGCGTCTTCGGTTACTGGAATCTTGTTTTTTATTGTTTGCAAAACATCCTTACGCATACGCAAACTTTCGGGCGAAATAAGATACAACTCTACATTGTACAACGCTAGAGCATAGGCAAGTGAGTGGACTGTTCTGCCATAACGCAAATCCCCTATTAAAGCTATTTTTAGCCCGTCAATCTTGCCCTTCTCCTTCCGCATTGTATAGAGGTCAGTGAATGCTTGCGTTGGATGCTCCTCAGCGCCCGTGCCGCCGTTAATTATGGGCACGTTAGAAAACTGTGCAGCCAACTTAGCAGCACCTTCTAAACCATGCCGAAGAGCAATAACGTCGGCGTAGCTTTCAACAACACGCACAGTATCGGCCAAGCTCTCGCCCTTCTTAACAGATGTGCTTTGAACATCTGCAAACCCAATGTTGGATCCGCCTAGTTTTAGCATTGCGCTTTCAAAACTTAGCCTTGTGCGGGTGCTTGGCTCAAAGAACAATGTGGCAAGTATTTTCCCTTTAAGTATTTCTGAGCTTTTGTAGGCAAGTGGCTCCATTGTTCGGCTAACATCCAAAATACGATCAATTTCTTGTCCGGAAAAGTCTTCGATTGAAATGATGTCTCTACCTTGAAATTCCATTTGAGGGCACCTAAAAACAAGAAAGCTGTTAACTGCTAAATAACACTTTGTATCGAAGCAATTGCTTTTCTTTTCTTGTCAAGTTAGTGCTTATATGCTTTTGTTGTTGTTTCTCGTTTGCAACACACTTTTAATAGCAACCGTTAGGCAATATTATTTTAAATTAGAAATTTTGAAGGTGTTTTTGAAAATGGAAACAATCATGGATAAAATTTCTAAACGAGAAAAAACCAAAGAATCTTTTAATTCTCTAGGATACATGCCTAGAGTATTTGACGTTAGAGCACCTTGCCAATGGCTCGAACATTGCTATGACGGAAAATGCCCAGCATTTACAAAACTTAACGGAAACTTTTACTGCGCACGACCTAACCAAAATCATAGCTAACTCATAAACTAAAGACCTGACTATCAGCAGCTCAATTCTAGCTATTTAACGAGCAACTGCAAGAATTATTTTACATTAGCTCTTCAACATTGCAATCATTTCTTTTACAATGCCAACTGACTTCTCAAAACGTTCTCTTGTCTGAGCCGACAAGTCTAACTCAATTATTTTTTCAACTCCCTGTTTTCCAACAACCACTGGCACCCCGATTGAAACATCCGAGAAGCCATATTCTCCACTTAGACATGTTGATACGCTCATGACTCGGTTTCTTCCTGTCAAAATTGCGTCAGCAGTTATTGCTATGACAGTTCCGGGCGCATAGATTGTTGAGCCCTTAAGTTTGATTACATCCCCACCTGAACTGACTGTTAAATGCACTATTTTGTCAATTTGCTCAGATGTTAATAGGTTTGCAATTGGAATTCCCGATACAGAAGCGCATTCAATTAGTGGAACCATTGAATCGCCGTGCTCACCGATAACTAATGCACGTGTATCTTCTCTTGAAACGTTTAGTTCATTAGCGATGTATGTTCTAAACCGAAGTGTGTCCAAAATATTACCCATACCAAACAAGCAGCAACGAGGAAAACCAGATTCTTGAGCAGCAACATAAGTCATTACGTCAACTGGGTTAGTAACAATCATAAGTTTGCTGCCAGGTGCATATTTAACTATTTCTTTAACGATCGATCGGATAATTTGTGCATTAGTATTCATAAGGTCAAAGCGACTCATATCAGGTCTTCTTCCAAAACCAGCAGTGACAATTACAAGTTCCGACCCCTGCATTTCTTTGTAGTTGCTTGTTCCACGGATTGTGCCGTCAAATTCGATTGCGGGTGCCGCCTGCATCATATCAAGGGCTTCCCCCCGGGCTTGGTTTTCGTTTGCATCAATCAAAACGACATCGCTTATTTTGTAGCGAAGGATATCGAATGCAGCAGCACTTCCAACTTTGCCAGCTCCAATGACAGTTATCATAACAAAGTAAGATTTGGAAGTTAGATATAACCCGCACGGATGCTCTACGTAAAGTAATGTTTAGGTAATCATCTTTTCTTTTCTGCTCTGGCAACTCAACCTAATTGTTTCTTAGCTATTTTTTTAAACAATATAAAGGTAAAGTGCTAATTAATACCTAAAGAGGGAATGTTGGGGGTTCATCAATCAATAAGCATATACAGATTCTAATGGTCATGCTTATTATTCCAATAATAGTTTTATCAGCATTCAATTTCCCCAGCACCAAAGCGACTGACGAAAATTCCTCATGGACAACTATGACGCCCATGCCAACCGCTAGAGGTGGACTCGGTGTTGCCGCTGTAAATGGAAAAATCTATGCTGTCGGCGGCTTGAATGGTAATTCACCTGTTAACAATAATGAACAGTTTGACCCCATTTCAAATCAGTGGACCGTCGAAATGCCTATGCCTACTGCTAGAAGCGGTTTTGCAATTGCTGTTTATGATAACAAAATTTATTGTATAGGTGGAACAGTCGGCAATGGGTATGTTGCAAACAACGAAGTCTATGATCCCTCAACGAATACGTGGGAAACAAAGGCATCCATGCCTACTCCTAGATCTGACCTAACTGCAAGCGTAGTGAACGATAAGATTTACCTAATAGGTGGAAAAAAATATTCAAACGCTGACCCTTATTTCATTGAAACTAACGTAAACGAGGTTTACGATCCAGCAAACAACACGTGGACTACTAAAGCATCTATCCCAACAGCTGTTTATGGATACGCCTCAGCGACAATAAACGGAAAAGTCTACATTATCGGGGGATCAAATAATCCTACATCATCACAAAATGGCGCTTTAATTAACGCTAATCAAGTCTATGACCCCCAAACCGATAACTGGAGTTTAGCGGCGAACTTACCTACCTTAGCAACATATGGCGCTGCAGCAGCAACTGAAGACTATATGGTACCTTCACGATTATATTTGGTAGGAGGATATCTTTGGGATACTTTTAGCAGCAAAACCCAAATCTATAATCCCTCTAACAATTCCTGGACCGAAGGCCCATCGCTACCTTCGCCCGAAGCGCATTTGGGTCTTGCAGTTGTAAACGACATTTTATATGCAATCGGCGGATTTGATGGGCAAAATTGGTTAGATACAAATTCCCAATATAAACCTGCTGACTATGGAACGGTGCCCCCGAAACTTGAAATTACGTCTCCTGAAAACAAGACTTATTCGCATGTAAATTTGACGTATAGTATCAACAGGGATGCTGATTGGACGGGTTATAGTGTAGATAATCAAGCGAATGTAACAATTACTGGAGGAACTAACATATTGGGCTTATCTCAAGGAGGACACAGTATAATATTGTACGCAAATGATAGCCAAGGTAATATGGGTTCTTCTGGCACAGTTTACTTTTCAGTAGACTCGCTTCCTCCAACCATTGTTATAATGATTCCTCAAAACCAAACTTATGGTTCCACTGACATGCAATTGACTTTCACAATCAATAAGGCTGTCTCAAAGCTATCATACGATCTAGATGGTGAAGGAAACATAACAATAATTGGAAACGTAACTTTGCCAGCGTTGTCTGATGGTTCACACCGTGTAACCGTTTACGCAACCGACTTACTGGGTAACTCTGGCTCAGCTGTCGTTTACTTTAACATAACGTCTTTTCCATTTATAGCGGTTGCAGCAACCGCAGCAATAGTAATTATAGCTTTAGCCGCTGGATTTCTGTTTTATAAACGCAGAAAACCAAGCAGCAACCAAGAACAAAAAAGTGTAATTGCCCAGTAATAACAACTTATCGCGTTTTGGCGGCATTTTTTTTCTTTGTGTTTTAAGTTGCTTTTTTGTTTTAGGCTTTGATTTGTCTGCAGGTTGCGTACAGATTCGGCTAGATTCGTACAGTTTCGTACAGAAAAGTAGAGAGAAGTAGGAAAAAGGTTAGAAAAGTAGGAAAAAGTCTAAAATAAGCTTAGAAAAATAGGTTGTGAAGATCTGTGTTTAACTTTTTTGGGAACGGGAATTGTCGATTAAATAACAGGGAACTATTTTATGAGATTGGTTCTAAATAATCAGATTCTTTAAGATTTTAATAATCCTTGCCAACATAATACATGTCTCAAAACTCGCTTTGTTAAGAAAAAAATTTAAGTAAACAAAAGCCAAGGTTCTTGAGGGGGGCATGCATTGGGCTACGAAATTGATTACGCTGGTGGAGAACGAATGGGCTGTTCCTCTAAACTGGTAATAGCTGATAGAATTTTCTATGTCAAGCTATTTGGAAGTGGGCGATCAAGTTTTTTCTCGGGCGATCAGCAAGGAGTTATTCAGAAAGAAATTTCGCAATCTGAGTTTGACCTTTGGGTTAATATTTTAGCTGATAATGAGGCTGAAGCTCATGAAGCTCAAAAGAAGCTCAGTTTAGGAAAAAAATACTAATTCTAAACTTTTTTTTCACTTGTTTTGTAAATACTAAAGTATCCTACCGATTTGAGCGGCTAAATATCTTTCCATCTATTCTTCTTTACTGCTATGAATAGGATTATGCCGCATACTGCTGAGAGAACTAGCCAATCAAATATCAGCATATCCGTGGAGATTTTGAGATAGCCCGTGGCTGATTGCATAATTTCCGCTACATATGTAGTCGGCGAAAGGTAAGCGATGTATCTGTATGTCTCAGGAACGTAGGTTATCGGATAATATACTGGTGGCAATGTTGTAAACAATAGGGATAGAAGCCTAGAAAATGCATAGCTTTGAACTACATCATTTGAGAAAGTGGAGAGCATGAACCCTATTGCTACTGAGATAGTGAACATCAGTAATAATGTAATGATTAAAATTACTATTTGAAGAAGCGAGGGATGCAGATAAATTCCCGCGAGCGCGATAAGAATGGCTAAAGAAGGAACTGAGTAAACTATTTCCGCAAGAGTCATTCCCAACATGTATAAAGTTGAAGTTGTCGGTGAGCTTACAATCATATCTTGAAGCTTGAAGTCATTTTTTAAATGAGAAAGATCTGATTGCAGTGAAATTCCACTTGAAAAGAAAGCCATAATCAATCCGCCTTCAATTGCGGTTCCAAAAAGACTGCCATGGGACACGAAGGTAATTACAATGAGAATAGAAAACGGCGCAATAACAGCACTTACCAAAACAATAGGGTAGTTTATCATCTCGTAAACGGCATTTACCAGAACACCTGCTAGAATTTGGCTGAGTCTACTGCGCTTCAATTATTCGTCCCTCGCTTTTTGTCCGACAAGGTAGAAGAAAATATCATCGAGGGTAACAGGAGCAATTGAGAACTTTTCACCTTGCTCAGCGAACACCTTGGCTAATCTAAAAGCTTCTTCTTCATTGGTCATTATCTGGGTGATCCCACTTTTGCCTGTGGTTACTTCACCATCTTTCAACAGAGTAACCTTAGTTTTCAGGGGCACTTTAATGCTATATTGGTATCTAACTGTTTTTCTCAGATCAGAAAGAGTGCCAAATGAAACTAGTTTTCCATCTTTAAGAATGCCAATTTTGTCTGCAAGTTCCTCTGCTTCTTCAAGATAATGAGTTGTAAGAAAAATAAAACGTTCTCTGCCAAGTTCTCTAAGAATTTCCCACAATTCCCGCCTTGAAATTGGATCTAATCCCGTTGTGGGGTCATCAAGAAAAATAACATCTGCTTCTGAGGCGGCGGTTACAGTGGCAAGGAGAACCTTTCTTTGTGTACCACCTGAGAGGCGGCGAGTCATTACATTGGCGTATTTTTCTAAGCCAAGCTTTGCAAGTGATTCACCGGCAAGTCTTTTTGCGTCACTGTAGCGGAAGCCTCTCCAAAGAAGATAAGAGAAAACAGTTTGTTTGGCTGTCATCCACCTTATCGTCCTAGCTTCCTGCGGGACAATCGCAATTTTCTCTCTTAACTTGCCTTCATGCGTTAGTATGTCCAAACCATTGATGCTTGCGCTTCACTAGTGGACTGAAGCTCAGTGGCTAGGATTCTGATAAGCGTTGTTTTTCCAGCGCCATTTCTGCCGATTAAAGCAAAAATACCGTTGGTTTCAACTGAAAGGGTTACGTTTTCAAGAGCTTTTCTATGATCTTCGTAAACCTTTGTCAACCCGTTACATTCAAGCCTGCCCATGAAACCTTGCAACCTAAAAACATGACAATATTTACTAATATTTTAATTAAGTTCTGCAATTTAAAAGGCGTGATTTCGATATACTACATTTATATTAGAAGCCCTAAATATGGAAAGTTGAAGATGAAGAGGTATGACAGTTTATTTACTTCCGTGGGACACCAAGCGTAACTTAATGGATGAGGCAAATAATCTCTATGATGAAGCAGGAACTTTTGATTGCATACAAGAAGGCGACTTAGTAGCAATAAAATTGCATGTCGGCGAACTTGGTAACCCGCATTATGTACAGCCGTTTTTTGTTCATGACATTGCTCGCAGAGTAATGGAGGCAGGCGGCAAACCTTTCCTCACAGACTCTAACACAGCTTATAATGCGATGCGAAGTAATGCCTATGATCACATGACTACAGCGTTGATGAACGGCTTTAGTATGGCCCCTTTTATCGTGGCAGATGGACTTAAAAGCGAAAACTACCGAACCGTACCTACAAAAGG
This sequence comes from Candidatus Bathyarchaeota archaeon, assembly GCA_963833575.1. Taxonomy (GTDB): domain Archaea; phylum Thermoproteota; class Bathyarchaeia; order Bathyarchaeales; family Bathycorpusculaceae; genus Bathycorpusculum. The sequence continues at coordinate 121,383 of CAWHXY010000006.1, forward strand.
CATTTTAAAAGAAATCGAAGTTTCAGGTGCTATAGCTGAGGCTGACGCCATGATAGTTGTCACACACTGCAAAGGTCATGAATTAAGCGGTTTCGGTGGTGCCATAAAAAACTTAGGCATGGGGTGCACTCCAAAAAGCGGTAAATTTAGGCAGCACAGAACTGTAGGCATAGAAATAGACACAAACAAATGCAGTGGATGTGGCACATGCAAAGAAGTTTGTCCAATAAATCTGCCCGAAATTATTGAAGGCAAAGCAAGAAACACCTCGCCACTATGCATGCGTTGTCCAGTCTGCAAACAGAACTGCCCCATGGAAGCCATAAGCTTTGTCCACCAAGAAAACCTTTGTAGAGCACTCGCTTCGGCAGCCTATGGCGTACTTTCAACATTTAAACCAAAAAAAGTTTCATATGTGAGCTTTGCCAGAAACATCACTCCTAACTGCGATTGCTTACCTAACCCTGGTGAAGTTATTATGAAGGATGTAGGCATTTTTGCTTCTGACTCACCAGTGTCGATTGATGCGGCGTTTTTGCAATCGATTGATTATGAGGTGTTCAATGAAACATCCCATGTTGAATGCATGGCGCAGGTTCAAGAGACAAAGGCACTGGGCATCAAAGGTGAACTTAAGCCAAAGATAACAACATTGGCTGAGTAAAGCTAAATCCTTTTTACCCAGTCATTTTTATAGCTTTATCTTTCATTCGTTTTCTTCTAACTAAGTAAACAGCAACCACGACCAAGACTGCTGATACGCTTCCTAAAATTAAATAACGAGAAACGCCTGCAACCTCCGGCCAATTCTTGCCCAAGTACCAGCCTAAGTAAATCAAAATTGCATTCCATACTAAACAACCTGCAGTTGTAAAGGCGATGAATTTTTTCAATGGCATTCTTGTAGCCCCTGCAGGAAATGAAAAGGTAGTTCTGAATCCTGGGATGAGACGACTTATGAAAATCATGGAGCTACCGTTTTTGAGGAACCATTTTTCTGCAACTTCAAGCTGATTAGTTGATAAGATGACCTTTCCTAAAACTTTGTTCTTAGTAAGGGACTCAACACCTTTCAATCCAATGTAGTAATCAACTATCGAGCCCGCAATGCCTGCAATCGTCGAAAGCGTTAATGTTATCCAAAAGCTAAGTTGACCCGTTGAAACCAAATAGCCTGCAAATGGAAGGATTACTTCGCTTGGAATTGGCAAAGAACTTGACTCAAGCAGCATCAAGACAAAGATTCCTGAATACCCAAAAGACTGCACCGTCGAGGTGACACCATGCGTTATAGAGAGAATTATACTTATAATTGGCTCGCTTGCGAGTGGAGCACCACCAATAACTACATCCTCGAAGAAATCGAAGAGAATGTAAACAATAGCAATGATCGCGATGGCTACAACAATCAATTGGGGCGCTTTTCTTTTCAGTTGAACAAGATTGTGATTGGTAACCAATATGCACCGCTTTTTTAACTTAATGCTAAGCTTGAATTTATTTTGGTCTATATGAATATGTAGCTTTTGCTTTATCGCAACATGAATTTTGTTTGCCTACAAAAAAAGAAAAAAATTGTTGGATTACAACAATATCGTTGGGAAATCTTGTTTGCTAGTTGAATTCTTTTCTTTCGAAGAATATTAATCCTATGATCGCTGTCACGACGAAGTATATTGCCATGATTGCGAGGCCTTCGGGAATGGTAGCGTAGAATGTGGTGGTTGTGGTGGGTTGTCCCCTGAAGCCTATGCCCGTAGTTGTAGTTGAATGCGGTGGGTAAGGCGACATTAGAACATTGCCGATTATGTTTGCGCCGTAGTTGATGAGGAACCATGGTTCTATGTGAACAAGGGCGACGATTAGTTCGTTTAGCAGTGTAAAGACAAACAGGAATAGGATTGCTGTTACGAGAATAGACATGGAGCTGCTTTTAAACAGTGAGCTGAAGAAGAACGTGAACCCCAAAACTGCAATCATATAGAATAGGGCAAATAACAAGGATTCAGCGAATTGATAAGGTACACCTGAAAAGTAGTATAGACCATTTCCTACTGTTACCGCTGTAAAGATACCAAGCATAACAGCAGATGCGATGAAAGCTGCTAACCATTTTCCTACGTAGATAGATGAGCGCCTGATTGGGTTTGGAACGCCGAAGTACCCTGTTTTATTTTGGAATTCTCCTGATATTGCGTCTCCTCCGAAGAAAATTGCTGACAGCACAACTACGAAGGTAACAGTATTTCCCCACCAGCCATTATAGAAGCCTAGTTCAGACGCAAGAAAAGCATCTGGGCGGTAGTATCCCACAAGGACTGTTAGAAGCACGCTTATCAGTGCCGTTATGATCAGCATTATGAAGAATCTGCGGGACCGCAGGTAGTCTAACAGTGTATACTTCATTACTGTGCCCACTTGGGCCATACTACTTGGCACTATGTTCTTAGATTCAAAATTTGTTTGGGTCATGTTTATCACAACGTCGCCGTTATTAGTTTCAGATATACTTCTTCAAGTTCAGATGAAGCAGCTTTGTAGCTGATTACGCCAATATTCAGTTTGATTAGGTCATTTAGCAAGCGTTCTTGCACATCTAAGCCGCCGTCGAAGATTATTTTTAGGTTTTTGTCATCGGTTTTTTCTGCTTTAACAACAGATGGCAAAGCTGCAATAGTTTGAGTTACTATTTTGTTATCTAGTGGACGGGCTAATCCGACTTCTACCACGTTGTTTCCGCCTGAAAACTTGGCGGTCACGTTTGAAAGAGTGTCGTAAACGATTAGTTTGCCGTGGTCTATCATGGCTACTTCATCGCAGACATCGGAGACCTCGCTTAGAATGTGTGAACTCATGAAGATGAGTCTGTTTTTGCCTTTGAGTGATTTGATTATGTCTCGAACTTCGCTCATGCCCCGGGGGTCAAGTCCCGTCGTGGGCTCATCTAATAGGATAATCGATGGGTTACCAAGCAACGCAGAAGCAATGCATATTCTTTGTTTCATCCCCTTGGAAAATCTGCCAACTCTTTTGTCAATCCATTCTTCCATATGCACTTCAGCAACAACTTCTTCCACCTGTTTCTTTCTCTCCTCAACAGATACCCCGCGAATTTCAGCAATCATGCTTAACGCTTCTCTAGGAGTGAGTGAGGCGTAAATTTCGGGGGTTTCAATAAGTGTGCCGACGGTAGCTAAGGCTTTTTTCTTTTCAGTATGCACATTAACTCCGTTAATCAAGGCTTCACCTTTGGTCGGCCTGATTAGGTCAGTGAACATTTTTAGTGTGGTTGTTTTTCCTGAGCCGTTAGGACCTAGGAAACCGACGCATTTTGCTCCCTCAATCTTTAGATTTAGAGATGAGAGTGCGGTGAAAGCGCCGTATTGTTTTGTTAAATTAACAGCTTCTATTGATGGCATTGCTATCTCTTCTTGGCAACCGTAACGAAGCTCCTGCTTAAAAGGAGTACTCACTCCGAGGGAGTTCTGATCATGTTCGTAAACGCAATCTAGGAAATTTTAATTGGCCCACGTACTTCATTATCCACTGCACTAAATCGTCGTACGCCTCTGCTCCTGCCTTAGTTAAAACAACTGCTCCGTTGTTATCATTCTCAATAAACCCTTTCTCGGACATCCACGCCAAATATTTAACCAACTTATCATATGCAAGCCCCGTAGATGTGGCAAGTGCGGTTTTGTTCATTTTATTTTTCTCTTTCAACGCCTTGATTATTCGGGCGATGACGTAGAGGTCAGGTTTGGAACTCTGCTCTCCTAAGTTCAAGGCTAAACCACCGCAGCTCCCAAAGGAGCTTATCTAATGCTCGAATTTCGCTGTAACGTCTTGAAAGATCATTTCTCAAAATCAAATAAACTATTAAAATCGAAAGCAGAGCCCAAATGAAGCCTCCGAATAAACCTGCTTTTCCAAGAATAATAAAAGTTAAAAGATTACCGATAAGCCCTAATGCAAAAACCATGATAATCCAGTAAGCGGCTGTTTTGAGCAATCCATATAAAGCATAACCGACTCGTCCGGATGAAATTTCATCAAACGTTTCATCCCAATCCATATCCAACAAAATTTTTAACGCAGAAGGAAAGCCATGCGAAAGCTCTTCTTTCCATAAACCTTCTTTGATAGAATTTGTTTGTCTTCTAATGAATAGAACACCAGCTACAATTCCTGCGATTGGAACTATAAGCAAAAGAATTGATGTCAAAAAGATTTGAGGTCGATCAAGCGTAACCACCAGGTTTAAGAAACCCAGCGATGCCCCAAGAGCAAGAAAAACAGCTATGGAACTAAGAACGATTAAGGCAAATTTCTTAAAAGACCTAGCTAAGGCGTTATATTTTTTTACGTGATCAAGAGTTTCCATTAGCTCCGCAACTTTTGCGACGACACTTTCCTCTGTAAGTACCAAGTTTGCGACATTTTTGTCAGACATAAACGTCATCTGAAGTTTTATAGGAATCTTAAGGTGCCAAAACAATAAAGTTCCCTATAAAGGCAAATATAAACTGAACTCCCTCCGAATGAGCAAGAAATACCTACTGGTGTCCCGCTAAATAAATTGAGACAAAAGGAAGGATAGTTTTTGGATTCAGGCTACCTGAAAATTGCTGAAAAATCAGAAATCCCAATTGGAAAAATGAAAAAGTTTGTAACTCAAGGAAAAGAGATTTTGATAGCAAACGTTGACGGAAACTTCTATGCAATGGGCAACATTTGCACTCATGAACGGGGAGATCTCTCACAAGGTACATTGGAAGACAATATAGTAACTTGTCCAAAGCACAAATCAAAATTCGATGTTAAGTCAGGAAAAGTTGTTTCTGGCCCAAAAATGTTGTTATTTCATCCAAAAATAGCAGACGAACCATCTTTCAGTGTGAAAATGGAAAATGACGCCATTTTAGTCAAATTTTGATTCTTTTACATACAACGTCTTCATTTTTCTATTTGCACTTGGCGAAAGTATTTTAACTCAACGTCTTTGTATTTGGAAACATTGGATGGTGCACAAAGTTGATGAGTATAAAGATTGAGTGCTTCTTAGAGTTTAGGTAGGTTTTTTGTCGTGCCCATTCAGAGTGCAACAGAGTATGTTGTAATGCGGATTTTCCGCTTGTTTACCAAGCTGCCTTTAAGGGGAATTATCCATTTGGTTTCGCAGCAAGGGAATTTTATGGATTATTTTAAGGGCTTCGAGAAAAACCGTGCTGTTCGAGGAATATTCGGTGAAGAAACTGAAAAAGTTCTTATGAACTTGAAGGTGGATTTCATCTGGTTTGGCTATATGGGCGTCAACGATGATGACGGCCACTTGATGGTGAACAAGCGTTACTTAAGTACTGGACGCAAAGAAGATGTCTACCTTGACGTCATTCATGAACTTTGCCACGTGAAACAGCACATGGAAGGCAAAGAGCTCTTTGACCCACGCTTCGACTACGTGGATAGACCAACAGAAATCGAAGCCTACCGTTACGCGGTGCAGGAAGCCAAACGCATCGGGTTAAGCGCTGCAGAAATTCGTGTGTACCTTAAAACTGAAATGATGAGCACTCAAGCTTTAGAAAAGCTGATTAAGAACATGCGCATAAACGTTGAAGAACCCTAATTTTCTCTTTGAAAATCACATTAGATTCAACATATGCTTATCATTTCAAGTATTTTACATATTTTAAAAAAGAGCTGTGGTGGGGCCGGCCGGATTTGAACCGACGACCTTTACCCAAGAACCGCGCAAAGCAGTTCTTTACGGGTTTCTCTAGACACGCTCCAGAATTTCGTCATTCCCATGGAGGGTCAGCAAACCCGTTGCTTGCTTCTGGAGCCCGTCGTCATACCTGTCTAGACTACGACCCCACCTAGGCACGGCAATTAAGTGAAACTGCAACAATAAAAATATAACCGTTCCTGAATCAAGATGAGGCATAAATAAATAAGTCTAAATCACTGAAAGAACGGTTCTATGACAGCCGAGATTGATTTTGACGCATTATTGCAGGAAAAATGTAAGTTTCGAGTTGTCTCAATAAGCCACCTTGCAGATTTGCAGCGTAAAATCGAAAGCCTCATAGAGCAGGGACAACTCGACATCGAATTCGCCCAGCAATACATGTTTCGATTCAAGTTTACTCCTCCTGAAGAGTTAAAAAATGCGAAATCCGTTATCGTTGTTGCCATGCCCAGACCGCCCACAAAAGCGATTTTTAATTGGAATGGAAAGAAAGAAGCCTTCATTCTGCCTCCGACTTACACTGCTTATGATGAAAAACGTCTTTTTGTTGAACGTCTAGTTGCGGAGGCGGTTGGTATTGAAGGTTACAGGATTGCTACGCCTAACTTACCTCTTAAGTTGCTTTCGGTACAGAGTGGCTTAGCTAAGTACGGTCGGAATAATATTGCTTATGTTTTGGATATGGGAAGTTTCATGCGTTTAACTGCTGTTTACTCGGATATGCCTTGTGAAAGCGACCAGTGGCATGAACCTGAAATGATGAAGGAGAGCATTAACTGCAACTTGTGCCAAAACTCTTGCCCAACCGGAGCCATTTCTAAAAATCGTTTTTTGCTCAATGCAGAAAAGTGCCTCACTTACCACAACGAGAAAGAAGGCAAAATTCCGTTTCCCAACTGGATTAAGCCTGAGTGGCACAACTGCATAGTAGGCTGTATCAGATGCCAAGCAGCGTGCCCCGAAAACAAGCCCTATCTGAGCAGGTTTGGGGAAACCGCGAGTTCGACGAGCAAGAAACCAAGGTCCTACTAAAAGGCATTTCCCGCGAACAAATTCGATCGATAACCATCAAGAAGCTACAGTTGCTCAGTTTAACAGATTATTTCAATGAAATGCCGCGCAACCTCTCGGCTCTTTTAAAAACAAAACCTGACAAGTCTAATTAAGCGTTTAAATTGACCTGTTCTTTTCAAGAATTTTGTAGCTAAGAGTAATGATCCAAACTGCTCCAGCGAGCCCAGAAATGAATTCTGGAATAGCTACGCCCGAAAGATAATGAACAACAAAAAACAGTATCCATGGAATTGCAGCTATTATGCCTATCAGGATAGTGAATACAGCCATTTTTGTCTTACGCTGCATTCCGAATGACGCAGTTATAATAAAAAAAGAGATTGGCAGCAGAACAAAAAAAGCTACTGAAGCGAAATAATGTGTTGGATTAAAGTTTTCGTTAAATACTCCAATGCCGATAAGTGCGATTGTTGCTGCTGCAAAAACGGCCGCTCCAAGTTTGTCCACCCAGTTTTTTCCTAAATATGCAAATAAGCCAAGGAGTGTAAAGACTAAAGCTAAGGCACCGCAGGTGTAGAGTCCAAAATTGAAGAGCGGCCCCGTTATGCCAGATACTACCCCAAGATCGCTTAAGGCATTGTTTGTCCAGCTGAACTGAGGATAAGATGCGGTAGCTAAAAGTATGCAGGTGAATGCGATTATTGGGGCTAATATGCCTGTGGCTGCTCCGATTCTTTGTCTCCGAGGCAAACCCTTGATTCCTCAACAACATAGAGCATAAACTTGCTTTAAGAGTTTACATCCTGTGGAACAAACCGCCGCAGATTCTTAAGCGACTGCAGTTTCTCTTTCTCGCCGATTTTTGCTTCCTGCACTGACTGTTTTAGGATTTGAATAGATTCATCCATTGCTTTGCGGTCAACAGGATAAGGAACACCATCTTTGCCTCCATATGCAAAACTAAATTTTACAGGGTCCTCCCAACTTGGCTTTTCGCCGTAAACTAACTCGGCGACAAGAGCTAAACCCCTAACTGTCGCGGGTCCAACACCTTTGATACTCAAAAGCTCCTCGTAATTGTTTGGTTGGAACTCGTAAACTCGGCTTAGCGTATCCCAATTAATGTTACGCGGCATGTTTAGCGTGTTTAAGGTTTGTTGCCATGGGTCATCGGTCTTGGGTAGCCAATTTTGAAGTGAATATTGGTTTAGCGGTTTTGTGGTTGATTGGATCAGGTTCATGAGTTTGCGTGTGGGTTCCTTTGCCAAGTCTACGCTGGCTTTTCTGGCAGCTTCGCTATCTTTTGCTACCATGTTCAGGGCTGTTTCCCGTTTTACGTTTCCAACTATTGCATTGTGTGGTTCAACAGCAAAGTCCGCTACATTATCCGACAGCCAATGATACCGTCTTGCCGAACGGTCATTTTCACTCATACCCTGCTGAATCACAGCCCACTGCTCATCCCTAGTTACTAAGAAAGCGTGGTGATAAAGCTCAAAGCATGTCAGTAGTGATATCTCCCGCAATATTTCCCCTTTTTTTGATAAGCACGAGGCAAATAGGAAACTCCGTTTTGCCATAGCATCTCTCCAGGGAAAGGTAGAGAGCTCGATCTGGAAAAGACGCCTTCAAACGGCTCTAATTATCAGGGATGAGCTCCTGGAGCATGGTTACAAGTGGCAAGCCGATAGGATCGATAACTGGATCCATAGGCTCCAGGAAAAGGAGGTTTGAGCTCTGGAGCATAGAATTAGAGTTTTTTGCCCTGCCTGTATCGATTTGATACCCGATTTTTGGCATGGATCTAGTCAGGATTGGTATAAAGCTCTCGAGGCCGTACATGGCCTTCCTTTCCCTCAGTGGTTACTTACTGCTTTGGAGCACGAATTTGAGCATGGTTACGACAGATCACACCTGACACAGATCAGCGATTCAGTCAAACACAAACGATATCCAGCTAAGTTTCCATGGAGGCTTAAGCTGAAGGATCCAGGGGTTCCCGGGCCTGGAAAAGTCTTGCAGGCCGAAGGCCTGACCTCTGAGAGAAGAGAGGAGGGCTCTTTCTAGTTGGCAGCCAAATACATGCTGGAGCAAGAAGGCAGCTTCACTTTCATGAGGCCTGACTCGATCGAGTGCAGGATCGTAACCTGCAAACATTATGATGCCTGCAAAAGCGTTGGCGAAAAGTCGGGTATCCTGCCTAAAGCGAAGTCGATTTTAGAGGTTTTGGGCCTCGATTGGCAACTGCCAGGTCATGGCAAGGCCTATGATGATTGTGGATCCTGGAGGTACAGGGGTTGCTTAGACGTCTATTCTCACGTGCAGAATGAGCTGGATCAGAGCATCAAGGAAAAGATCTATGTTGAGTGGTATCATCGCAGCTGTGTGAGGGCCGAGTGTCCGATCTGCTATGAGAAGTGGGCTGGGAAGGAGGCTGCTAAGATCGAGCATCGTCTAAAGTACTTCTGGAAATATGGCAAGGTTATCCATGTGACCGTTTCACCGTCAGAAAAAGACGCTGTTAACATGCCTTTTGAGAAATTGATCGCAAAAATGTATCGGATAGCTAAACAGAGAGGTTTGAAAGGTGGTTCTTGTATTTGGCATCCCTGGAGAGAGCACGATAATGGATCATGGTATTTCTCGCCCCATTTCCACGTTCTAGGCTTTGGATGGGTGCGAAACACTAAAGAGGGCTTTGAAAAGGATGGTTGGTTAGTGAAAAATATCCAGGATGGCAAGAAGGAAAGATCAGTTTTCCGCACGGCCATGTATCAACTAAGCCATTGTGGGATCAGCAAAAATCATAGGCCAGTTACCTGGTTTGGAGTTTGCAGTCCAGCTGCTAAGGAAAAAGTCAACGTGCCTCCAATGGAGAAAGAGAAACACTTGTGTCCAGCTTGCGGAGCTGAGCTAGTACAACTTAGGTATTTTGGCTTGGAGGATCAGCTGCCAGATCGAGAGGAGAACGCATGTGCCTGGCTAGATCCTGGAGAGAACTGGGCAGAGTTCCAGCCCTCCAGGTATGGAGATGAAGGGTAATGTTCAGAGTTCAGATTCGCCGAGGTAGTGGATCCAGGGCCAGGATCCAGATTAAGATCTGTGGTGATTGTGGTTTTTGGGTTGGCCGTTGCCTTTTAGGTGAGGGAAACCGTTTTGCTGGATCTGAGTCATGTGGTAGATCTAAACCTAGGGAGCTGTGAGATAGTGGCCAGGGCACATGATTGTATCTTAACAGTTACTATTAGAAAGAGGCTGTTGAAAGAGATCAGAGATAAGCGGTTGTTGTCGTTGAATTTTCTTGAGAGATTGAGAACTCAGGAAGCGGATCCTGTGGATCTCAGCTGCTTTAAGTGTAGCCGAAAGGTTAGAGGTGGCTCATGGATCCATGTGATCAGAAGCTCCTATAGAGTGCGAATCTATCATCTCAAGTGTTTTGAGGGATCCTTTGTTGATGCTCACAGAAGTAACTGTGATCAAGCTTCTGGGAGGGTTGAAAACTAAAATGCCAAAAGGTGAAGGTACTGCTGGAGGCATCATGGAGATAATTAAGACTCCGTTGGGCATCATCATTTTGTTTATCATTATGTTGGTGCTAGCTGGCTTGAGTATTGCCTCAGCTATCTCAGGAGCCTTAACCGCTGCAGCTGTTAGCTCAGCTGGGTTGTTGGTTGTAGTTGTGCTCCTGGTAGTTGTCAAAGTATTAGGGAAATCTTAAGCAGAAAGGCTCAGAATTGAGCTTTATTTCCTCATTCTCCCTCATTTTTCCGTTAATTAACATCTTTTAGGCTCCAGGAGAGGGGTTTTTGACTCTCTTAGGGTAGTCAGTTTTGATCAGAAATTGGCCAAGTTTCTTCAATCTTTTGCGTACGTGAGAAATTTGGGCCCCTTTATTATTATATTATGTATATTAGGTAATCACAAAAAAAATAAATATTAAAAAATGCTTAGTAGAATTCAATTTGGGGTTGAATGTTGAAATGGAGCTCAGTTTGGTGGTATCTAAGTGAGAGAGTACAGTAATGGCTTCTCTGTTAAGCTAACAGATGAGGAGCAAGCAAGCTATGAGAGAGTTCTCAGTTATTATAAGGCCGTTGATCCTTCTCGATCAAAAGCTTTCAGGTTGTTGCTGAGGGCGCTGGAGTTGGAGATCTCCAGGCAATCTCAGAAGGCCTATTGGAGTAACACCGAGTTTGATCCTCCCAGGGCTGAACCAAGCCATGACGTAACAATCAGTTCTGAGGAGGAGTTCCTGGAGAGAGAAGCAAAGGACACCTGGACTGAGTAGGGCAAAAGTAATATCCATAAAGGCGTTATTATTGATCAAGCAGCTGAGGCCAGCTGCATGGCTCCAGGAGGATTTAAGATCTTGAAACCGTCTTTTTCTTCCTTTTGGAGCCATCCAATTTTAACTATTTTTGTCAATTGTGAAATAGGTCTAAAATCGGACATAGTGGGTAAAAAGTAATATCCGTTTGATGGGCTTTTGTGTCCATTTTGTTTATAAGTAAAAAGTAATATCCGTTTCATGGACTTTTCTAAAAACTGTAGATGTTAAAAGCCTTGACTTTGAATAGTCCATCAAGGCTTCAAGATCTAAAATGAGTGCTGATTTAGCTCAAATTTCAAGTTCAAGTAACAAAACCAGCTCAGCTCCTCAGTGTCCTAAGTGTGGTTTTCGTGTAGTTCTTGATGGCCATCGTTACTCCTGGGGCCAGGATATCCAGCTTTTCAAGTGCAAAAATAAGTCTTGTCGTTATAGGTTCTCAAACGGACATAGTAGTTCAAAAACTAATCCAAAGATAGTTAGATCTAACCAATTAGGCGTCAGATTAGAGGCGAAAAAATTGGTTTCTGCAACAGAAATAAAGACTGTTGTGGGAGATAAAAATGACAATCTGATCACGTACGCATGGCATGAGAAGAAACGTGGAATAGCTGATACAACCATCACACATAGAGTTTTCCGTTTGACTGTTCTTATGAACAGAGGTGCTAACTTAGATGATCCAGAGAGCTTTCTATCGGTTTTGATGACTGAAAATTTTTCAGAGTCCTCAAAATTCCAGTATTTGCAAGCTTACCTGAGCTACGCCAAAGCGTTCAAAATTCCTTTTGAGAAGCCAAAAATCCACTATGAACCGAAAGTCCAGTACACGCCAAAGCCCTATGAGGTAGCAATCTTAATTCAAAATCTTGGTAAACAACAGAGAGCTTTAGTTCAAACGATGGCGACTACAGGTGCGAGAATTGGAGAAATGGCCAGGTTAGAATGGAGTGAAATAGATTCAGTAGGACAGATAGTGTATATCAACCATCCAGAGAAGGGCAGCAGAGCTAGAAAAATCCATGTGCCTGAGCAAACCATCAAATTCCTAGAAGGATTGCCAAAAACCTATGATCCTTACGTTTTCAACCCAAATAAGCGAACCTTACAAGCTACCTATGCCAGATCCAGAGACTCTATCGCTAAAAGGCTTGATATGCCGATCCTCAAAAAAATCCATCATCACTCTTTCCGTCGATATTTTGCAGATCAGACCTACAAAAAAACCCAATTTAACATCCGAAAAACACAGCTGCGAATGGGCCATAAACGATTGAGCTCTACAGAGAAATACTTTGACGATTTTGACGATGAAAACGTCACTTTTGAAACAGCTAGAGCTTACACAGTAGAGGACGCAGAGGAGCTGAGGCAACTGGGCTATGAGCTATATGATACTGGAATAGACGAGAACGGCAAAGCTGTGAAGTTGTACAGTAGGATGGCTTAGACATGGTAATAGCGAAAAAAACGTACATTCAAAGCTGGTACCCCGCTTGAATAGCGGCGTTATCAACTTTTGCAGCCATTTTACTATTGTAAGTTAATTCGTTGATCTTTTCTTCAGAAAAACCGAATTTTGTGCCAGCCACTGCTAAGTCGTTTGGCGTTTTCTTTGAGGTTTTTCCTTTTCCGCCGCAGACCGCTATGCCGTGCTCTTTTGGTGATAGAGCGCTTTTGAGGATGCCTGTGACGACTGTTGTTACTCCTGAGCTGTGCCAATCGTAAGCTAAAACGCAGCCGAATGCTTGAAACCAATACGGGTCCGATAAACGTTGCATGAATTTGGATGTGCCCTGCTCTTCAATCATGATGTTTGCTATTTCTTTGGCTAATTTGCGCATTCGCACAGTTAGCCATGAAGGAGCTTTTCCGCCATGAAGAGGCAGGTTTGCAACGCCCGTTCTATACATTACTTTCACTATCAGTATTCGCTCAAAGAATAATGAGGCATCCTGTTTTGAATGTTATTGAAACATTTACGGCAGTTTTCAACTATACAGAATGGAAAATGCAGGCTCACAGATTTGAATAATTATCTGTAGGACGTAGATACGACTGCTTTAGCATCTAATTGTTAAATTCCACAGTTCTCTTGTTTGTACAATGCCTCATTTGTTTAAACCCAATTGGTTATGTGTACAACTGTAGTTTCAGGTATCATTTAGAAAGGTTATGTCGATGTTTTGCCTATTAGTGTTTGAGCGATGAATATTGACAGTTAATATGTACCATAGCAAGGTATTGTGCGGCCATGAAGCGGTCGACGCATTAGACAAATATATCCGAAAACTTGAAAAACGCAAAGTTAAAGGTTTAACCGAAAAACAAGCTTATGCCCTAATCAAAACAGCAAAAGTACTGCGAACTGAAATTATCCGATCCAAAGACAACTAAAAAACAAGAAACTCAACCTACAACTACTGGAATACATCTCTTGGCTAATCCTGTTTCGAATTCTATTCAACATAGACTTCTGCGTCCATAAACACTTACGTTTAGAAATTGACTCGGTTAGGATAACTTCAGTTCTCACAATTCGAAATTTTGTTACCCACATATACAGAAAAACAACTTTGAAGGTCTTGCAACGTATTCGGCTATTTATCGATTAGAGGATCTTGGAATGTTAAGCTCGTGTTTTTCCAAGTTATTTTTTGCAGTTTTAATAGTTCTTTGTCATGAGTATAAATAATCGGTGTTTGGTTTGCTAAAAAAGTTGCAACTATTAAGGAATCTCTTCCACCAAGCTTGTGCTGCACACATAAAGTGAGGGCTATGGTGCTTGTTTTTCTCGTCTGATTAAAGAATTCTATGTACGGATGTTTAAGAAGCATTTTCAATTCTTTAGCGGCTTCTTCTGGAACCCATTTCTGGCTAAAAACCAATACGTGATATGTTTCGTGAAGCGTGGTCGGATTTAAAGCAACCTTATTTTCAGGAGATAGACTGAGGAACAAATCCCCGAGTTTTTCGTTTTCAGGGTACTCTTCATCCAGAGCGTAACATATAATGTTAGCGTCTAAACCCACAATCATTCGGTTTTGCTCCAGATAGACTTCATTTTCTCAGGCGACCAACATTCAGGTTTTCCTGTTCTGCGATGTTTGGAAATGATCACTTTTTTGAATTCAGCTAGAAAATCTTCACGTTTGCCGGCAACGATGAGGTAACCTTCGGGAGTTTTCTTTAATGTGACGTTATCGCCGATTTCTTCTCTTATTTCTGCAGGAATACAGAATCTGCCTTTTGAGTCTATCTTGACATTGACCTGCTCTTCCATCTTTCCCACTACTGTTAAGTGGGACAGACAGACTATTAAAACTTGCTAAAAAGGTTGGCTTTTTCAGGTTATTAATGGCATTTCTTAACGTTCTATTCCCTGATTTACCGAACTTTGCTTGAGCAAGATTACCGGGACTAATGGTTAGCTAGTTAATGAAGTTCTATGATTCCGGCAACTCGGAGCTTTGCACCCTCAAGATACATGAGCACTGCTGTATCATTTGGACGGTAAACTAGTGGCTTTTCAAAACTTAAAGTTAAAGCTGGCTTTTTCGGATCGCCACCTTCAACAATGGCTTCGATTTTAACAGTTATGAATTGCGTCCAATGGCCAACATGCATGACCATACCCGGTTTTATCGGCATCTGCCAATACTTAACTATAGAAGCATGCGTTTCCATTTTGGAAGCAGTCTTGATTGAAGAATCGTTTGTTAAAACGGTGCCGCGGTCCAAATCTTCTACATCAACGTTTTTAAGCGCAAGTCCAACTCGATCACCTTCACCTGCAACGTCAAATTCGTCGTCATGCTTTTGGATAGACCGAACTTGAGCCGCTTTTCCTCCTGGAAAAACATTCAGTGAAGCATGTTTCTGGATTAACCCATTTGTAACTACGCCCAAGACAACTACCCCAACACCTTTAACATTGAAGGCGTGGTCGACTGGAACCGTTCCAAACGCTGCGACCGCTCCCACAGGTATTTCGGCTGGTTTCTGATTTGCGGCTTCTGTCAACAGTCTTTCTCTCAAAACCGTTGGGTCATCTGACAGGAATTCGTATTTTTCTAGGTTTGTTCCTTTTATGAGAGGTCCAATTTTTTCTTTGGGAATATAATTTCGCAAAATAAAGTAGCCTTTCTGAATGTTTGCGGATTGAAGCATTACTAAGCATTCACCAAAAGTGGCATCGATTTGGTCCACGACAACCACGGCTTCTTTCGATAGGGAGACTGTGTAAAAGAGAGGAGCTAACCTTTCAGGGTAGCGTTCGGGTTCAATCAAAGTGACTGTGTCTTCGCCTTTCTTGATATTGTAAAATGTGATGTCGGTGGATGTACCTTTCTTGCCAAGACCTGCGCTATACCCTAATACGCCGATTACGGCGACTGTAATATTCCCCATATTATCAACCTGTGAATTACCGCATTTTCTAATCTCGCCCTAAAGATAAGCATTATGAAAAAGTCAATCAGTTTCCTGATGCAAACATTGCTGTGCTCAATGGCATGTACGAAAGGTTCTTAAGGTATTGGGTATTTCTCCTAACGGAAATAGAGTTAAAATTTACAGCAAAACACAAACTTAACCTCAAAAGATGAGTTTGTGTGTAGCTGAAAAGGTTAAAATAGTCCGATGAAGAGGTGAAATGGTATGGAAAATATTTACGCAGCGATGCTCCTTCACAAGGCAGGAAAAGAAATAAACGAAGAATCAGTAACAAAAGTTCTCAGCGCAGCAGGACTCACAGTTGACCCAGTACAAGTAAAAGCACTTGTAGCATCACTCAGCGAAGTAAACATTGATGAAGCAATCAAAGCAGCACCAACAATGATGGCAGCAGCCCCAGTAGCAGCTCCAGCAGGCGGCGCAGCAGCACCAGCAGCAGCACCACCAGAAGACAAGAAGAAGAAAGCTGAAGAAGAAAAAGCCAAGGAAGAAGCAGCACTAGAAGGATTAGGCGCCCTATTCGGGTAAATCAGCCTCAACTTTTATTTTTATACCATTTTTCCAACAATATTTTATTTAGCATTTAATATTATTTGCTCTTGTTATGTTTTTTTGGTCTAATGCCTTGAATAACAACCAGTAATACAGAATTAAGGGACAAATGTTATGAAATTCTTGTTGATTTCATTTTTTTGAACATGTACTACGGTAAAATCTTATGGGCAGGCATTGCTTGTATGCCAGTATGAAAAAAATCTGGCAGTGAGTCTATTTTGTTTTGGTTATCGATTTCTACTTTCATATATCCCTCCAATGTCTCCGCCGTACGTTTCTTCGTTTTCTTTTTAAGTAGATTAGCCATTTTGTAGATTTAGTAAACGGGGAATCATGAAAGGAAGGTAACACATGAAGCAGGCTAAACTGTTTGGGTTAGAAGATGAACCTAAAGTTTCGATTTCGCTTGAATACAAAAAGGCAGAAGCAATCGCCAAGCAAGTGGAGGCATTAATTAAGCCCTTATGTGACAATGTTAAAATTGTAGGAAGCATCAGACGAAGAAAGCCAGAAGTTGGCGACTGTGACTTTGTTGTAATAGCGACAGATACTAATTGGGCTAAAATTATTCAAACTCTAAAAAAATCAAAAGTAATTTGTTCGGGACCAAGCCTGATAAAACTTAACTATCCAGCTGAAGACTGTCTTTTTCAAGTTGATTTTTACCGGGCAACAACGCAAACTTTTGGCATACAAGAGCTAATACGCACTGGATCAGCTGACCATAACATGTGGCTTGCAGGCTACGCCATATCAAAAGGATATAGACTAAAATATAGTTCTGGATTAATCAAAGACAACATGGTAATGGCCGGAGAAACTGAGGAAAGCGTTTTTTCAGCCCTAAATTTACCCTGCCCTTCACCATCAATGCGAGAAGTGCTAGATCAAAAACCTATTTGGTTAACAAATCACTAATAATAATACTTACGCCTTTAATGGAAGGTTGCTTTAGAACCTTACGATTGATGCTCGTCTTTCAAAACATTATCTATCATCAAAGTTGCGCGATAAATGATTTTTGTCCTGCAGCTAAGACAAAATCTCCAGGAAAATAGGCAAGCATACATCCTATATTTAGAAGTTAGATGAAAAAGGTCTAAAACGAAATTGGGCAAATTCCTCAGTCGTTTTCTTTTAGAAAGGCTTAAACAGAGCCTTTTTAAACTAGTAAATTCAGAGAATAGATATGCCAACTATAAAAAACGCTAAGGCGAAAGCAGAAGAAGATGCTAAAAAGGCTGTTGCAGATGTCAAGAAAGCTGGCGGAAAGGCAGTTGAGGAAACCAAAAAAGCTGCCGGAGTAGCCGAGAAAGCTGGTAAAAAAGTAGCCAAAGAAACCAAGAAAGCAGCCAAAAAAGTCAAGGAAAAAATGTAAGAAAGCAAATTATTTTTAACATCCTTTTTTCCTTTTTTTCATAGAAAATTGCTAATAGACGAGTTAATTTTAACGAAAAGCATGATCTTAGCGCTTTAGAAGAAATGAAAATTTATTTTAGTAAATCCTTATTTGGAACTACTTCGTTAGCCGGCTGTTTATTAACAGCTGGCAGAATTGCCTTTTTTCGTCTTGCTGACAATAACTGCCAAGCGACGATAGGTGCCCAACCGCTGATAATCATAACAGTTCCAGGGAAGCCGCCGATGTTTCGTCCCAATATTGGTTGAAGTCCATTTATGATGTCTCCAAGGAATGCTTCCCAAATGCCAAAAGCTACTGCAATTGCTACGGCAGCAATCAAAGCGGTTCTTTTGCCAAACTTATTGTATGTTTGAACAGCTAGAACTCCTGCAAAGAAGAAGTCGCCTAACCCTAGGCCTCTTGCTAAAATACCGCCTGTCGACGAGTAGACAAAGGGGATGTTTGGCAAGTAGACCAGCACTGGAAGCCCGAGGTTCGTAAATGAATGCGCAGCAGTAAGCATTACTGGTGTTCCTATAACTAAAATGATGTCCATGGTAGTTAGCAGAACTGCGAAGAGCCCCACTGTTTTCCAGCTGAATAGTGAGCTTAGGTAAAGGATTATCAAGATTGCGAATGTTAATCCGAAAACATCCATAAGATATGGAGACCAAACTGCGGCAGTACCCGAATTGTAAATTACGTTAAAGAAGACAAATAAGAGAACAAATATTGCAGGAGGTTGTGCTGCCACATACCAACGCTGCTTAATCGATGGTTTGTATTGTTCGTAAACTGCAACGCTGAAACAAAAGATGGCGAAAGCGACAAATGCTATAACCCGATATATAGTATAGATATCTCGAAACGGTGTTAGGGCAAGAACAATTGCCACTACTATACCGGCTGTTCCGAAACCTACTGAGAGCATTTGTGCCCTAATTCTTGTTAGATTGGAAAATACGAACGAAATAGTGAAGAGCAGCATAGTGTATGATGACAAGAAGAACACTAGAAGAATATCTTCAAAGATAGCCCCAGGATTAAGCACAGCGGCATAAGCTAAAGCCGAAACTATAATCGCCATGAAAACAACAAGAAGAATTATGTCTTTTGTTTTGAACTCTTTTTGTTCAACTGTGCTCATAAGTTTGCCTTGAACGCGTTTGTTTAGAAACATGGCAACGGTAACTACAAGCAGCAAGGCGATTGGCATAGCCACGTCAAGTGAGGGCATAGAGAGCAAAGTAATCAAAGTTGCATTTATTTGTTTAGATAAAAAAACAAAAAAGCCCTAATGCTTCAAACAACAATAACATATTGAGTGTACCTTATGCAAAGAAATAAAAAGTCGTTAATAATTGATCTTGGAAATTAGAATATGGTTTCTGTCATTATCCTCTTTAGTATTGTGGCACCGTCTTTCATTTTGAGTTTTTTTTCACCGAGTCTCTCTCTATACTGGATCGGCACCTCAACTGTTTTGAAGCCTTTCTTTTGTATCAAGCTGTTTAGTTCCACTTCGATGTCGAAGCCTTCAGACTTTATTGTATAGTTCCTGAGAATTTCTGCTCGGATAACTCTCAAACCTGTAAGAGGGTCAACTAGTGTTATCCCGTTAAGAACATTATGGGCAAAAGCTAGAACTTTGTTTCCCAAGTAGAAACGGCTACGCAATGCTTTGTTGTCTAGCTGATCGTTGAATCGGTTTCCACAAACCATTCCTACGTCTGGATTCTGATCAAGAATTTTTATCATTTCGGGCACATGTCGAGCTGGATAAGTGAAGTCCGCATCGGTGATTACAACATAGTCAATATCGCTGTCTGTTAGATTTAGCCCCTTCGCAATAGCATCCCCTTTGCCTACACCATCTTGAAAAGTAATATCCACTCCATAATTCTTTGCTACTTCCACAGTTCTATCGCTGCTGTGACCGTCTACAACCAGAATATGAGGCGAATCAAGATTATCCTTAAGCTCCTCTAATGTAAGTCCAATGCCTTGCTCCTCGTTTAAAGCTGCGACAATCACTTGAGTAGAACAAGCGCGGGCAAGAGGTGTTTCATAAATATTTTTCATAATCTGCAAAGTGTAAGTCCCTTTCATCCATTATTTCCTTTCATCCGTAATTTAGCGTTCTCTCTCTTTGAGTTCAAGTTAAAACAAAGTTCTCGTGGTTATTTAATATGTTTATGTGATTGTATGTTATCAGTAACAAGAAAATGATGGCTTTAGGAGTTATAATCGAATATTGTGTGTTTTTCTGTGTCTATCTGGCAGACTAATGCAAGATACAAACCATCCAAAAAACCAAGCGACAACGACAAAAGGCAAGAGTAGTAGTTTGAATATTTTATTTTGTCTATACATAATGTCCTCTCTCTGGTATCATGCTATTGCAAGGTTTTACAAAATAAGATTTTTTGAGAACTACACTTAACTACTTTGTTAATTTCTCTTCGCAATGTTCGAATCTGCTGAATTATTTTCAAATTAGTCAAAACAGTTAGCTGAAAAGACAAGTTTATTGCTGATTAAACTTTTTGAGGGCTTCCTATTATTATTCAATAGGATTTATTTTGCTCATGTTTCTAATATAGGTCGAGGATAAAGAAGTGAGCGAAGCGATTGACAGAAAAGGGTGGCGTGAGAGCGCTAAATCTTGGATATTACGTTTCATAAAATTCAACGTAATTGGCACCGTTGTTTTCTTGGTGGCAACAGTAATTTACATGGCTGCTTTTCCAGCAATTGGTGCCTGGACATGGCTGTTAGCTAATGCTGCTGGGGGCTTACTGCAGTTTACGTTGATTACTTATTTCAACAAGAAGAAAAAAGGCGTGATTTTCCAGCAATGCAAGCAATAGATGTTAATGATAATAGACTTTGATAATTAAAAGATATCACTTCTTTCCCCAAACTGCATGTTCAAAATTGCTAACGTCGCTAGGATCGCTTCTTCAGTTCGAACCGTCGCCGTTCCCTGCTCAGGAATCATATTCACCACAAAATCAACAATGGCTTCAAGCTTTGAGCCTTCCTCTTCAGCAATTTCATGCAATCCACGCGACGGAGCACCAAACGCTACCAAAACCCGCCTGCTACCCCGCCATTTTTCATTTATCTTGCCAGCGACACCCATAAAGTTATCGCCTATCCGTGCAGTAGCAATACGCAAATCAAAATGCCCATCTGCAATCATTTTTGCAAATGAACGTTTTTCCACGCGAACCCTATACCCCCAGTAAACTGGAATATCTTCTCGGTTTGCGGTTTGAACCTCAATTTGCTTGCCAATGTTAACTATTTGCAGAGTTAATCGGTCTCCCACTGCAAACAGTTTTTGCCTCAAAAGTGCAGGTTGCTGAACTCCAATGTCAAGAACTAAACCCTCTTTGTTCTCAGACAAAACCACGCCCTCACGGTAATCGCCCACTTGCAGATGCTTAGTTTTTCCACTCAAAGGATGATGCGGTGTACGCAACGGAGGCAAAATTCCTGCAAACTCCAAATCTGGATCAAGCTTAAACAACCGTTTCCTCAGATACTGTGGAGTCTCCAAATAGCCAAGTAAAAGCGCAACAAAATCTATCTCCCTTTTCTGATCTGCTTTGCGGATGTCTGGGTAAACTATGATTTCGTCCACTCGGAAAATCGCTGCTGTACGCCCAATTAACCCAATTTTCGCTGTTTTCTCTCTCAAGTGGGGTGTATCGGATATTGTGGACGCGGGGATAGCGATTGAAATTTTGTTTTTATCCATAGTACTTCTGCCTCTGTGCTTGGTTGTCTGCGGTGTGCTTAAAAGGCTGAGAGGAGATATAAAACTGCGTGTTATTTGGAGGATCTAACTTTGCCAACAACGCTTTTAGATAACGTTGAAAAAATAAATGCGATTGATAAAAGTGGAATGCTAAATTTTTGTATTAACGCACCCAAACATTACCGAAAAGCAGCCGCTATAGCCCAGAAAATCTCGGTGAACATCCCTAAACCAGACAACATCATCATTTCCGGATTAGGCGGCTCAGCGATAGGCGGCGATTTGCTAAAAGATTGGGCGAGAGACAAATCGTCAGTACCCATTGAAGTAAACCGCGAATATCATCTACCAGCATACGTTGGAAAGAAAACTCTTGTGATAGTATCTAGCTATTCAGGCGAAACAGAGGAAGCGCTTAGCGCATTTCTCGAGGCCCTCAAACGCAAATGCATGATCTACTGCATCAGCAGCGGCGGCGCCCTCCTGAAGTATGCCATAAAACACAATGTGTCTTATCTGCAGGTCCCAGGAGGCATGCCTCCTCGTGCAGCGTTACCCTACATGTTCATTCCATTAGTTATTTTCATGCAAAAAACTGGTTTAGTAACTGGAGTTTCTGTTGAACTCGATGAAGCCCTAAAGCTTCTGGAAAAAATCTGTGCCGACAATTTGCCGCAGAAACCAACGGCCGATAACTTTGCTAAAACGTTGGCGTTGGACATCGGTGAAACGGTTCCTGTGATCTACGGTTTTGGCTTCTACCGCGGTGTTGCTCAACGTTTTAAGCAGCAAATCAACGAAAATGCGAAGTACCCAGCGAAATGGGAGGTTTTCCCCGAGCTTAATCATAACGAGATTGTCGGTTGGGTAAACAGCGGCGATTCCTGTAAGGGGTTTTCCGTCATTTTCCTTCGCGACATGGATGAGCCAGTGGAGATCAAGAGCAGAATCGAAACTACAAAACAAATCATGGGTAACTCTGGGTTAAAAATGGTTGACCTTCAATCGCAGGGCACTGGCGCATTGGCAAAGATGCTGTCAACTATACTTGTGGGCGACTTCACAAGCAACTACTTAGCTGTGCTGCATGGAGTGGACCCAACGCCGGTAGAAATTATTACCCACCTAAAAGGCACGCTACAACAAAATGGGTTTAAAGAGAAAATAATAAGAGAGCTAGAAAAAATCTAGCTAAGCTACCAATTTTGCCAAGACGTTAGCATTACTTTTTTCTCTTAATTGAGGAAAGTCCCAGTTCTCTTTATGCACGAGTTCCTCAACAGGCGTCTTTTGTCAATGTTAATTCAAGTTTTAATCTAGCGCTTAATCCATTTCTTTTTCCAAGCCACCATTGTAGAAACCAATACAACAACTGCCACAATAATGGCCACAGAAAGGGAGTAGAACAACGTTTGGTTCAACCCAAGAATTTGTGGGTTCCACATGTTTGTTGCAGTCGCTTTTGCATGGATCGTGTAATTCTCTAAGTAATCGTTACTTTGTGTGTAGACGCCTGTAGATTTATCCCATTCTTTGTTTCTCTCAGTTGTATTAGTGTATGTGATTACTCTGTCGGCGCCAGCCACTGTCTGGTGGAGTTGCCCCTGAATAGTTACATTGCTGCCTAACCCTGAGTCATAGAAGTATTCGCCTGGGCTAAGGTTAGCAGGGATAATAATCCAAGCTTGGACTTGTCCAGCGCTGAAATTGAAGAGTCTAACACCGCTTGAAAATGTTCCGTTTACATACCTAACTGTGACATTTGCATGAAACGCAGTACCTTCAACGTCTAAAATCTCGATTCTAGCCCAGTTCAAATTTTGTTCTGGAAGCGGAGTGCCAGTTGCGCTGACACTATACTCAACCCAATTCCCCTTCTTGACTCCCACAGAGGTTGATTGACATTGAACTGCACTCAAAGTTATCAGGAAAGAGAAAACTATTATTGCCGCAACCATTATGCGCGTAAATTGACGCATGAAAAGCACTCAAGGAAAGGTCAGTTTTTCTATCTAAAAAGCTTTTGCGAAAAGGCAAATTAAAAAAGAAAAAATCAAAAAGTTAGGCAATGAATTTTGCGAAGTCTTTTTCTGCAACCTCAATCGAAACCATTTGCGGTGGACGTTTAAACGCGTATGCACAAATTGGGTCAATTGCACCTTCAAGTTTCTTGTTTAATGCCAATTTCATTGCACGGACTACATCAAAGAGCACACTACCAGCGTTTGGCGCATCAACAGTTTGGAATTTGAGATCAATCTTCATGGGTGCATTACAGAAGTAGACGCCGCTTATCCAGAAGTAACTGTCACGCTTGTTTTGCAGAAAATCAACATAATCCGTGGATCCAGCTACAATTTCAGCTTTATAGGGTATTGAAGCAGCTACTGACTCAGTTTTTATTGTCCGTTTTGCATCACGACTGCGTTCCTGCGTATCAACGGATTCTGTTCCTCCACCAACATCAAGTTGGTAAGTCTCAACTATCTTCACCCCACTGTCTGAAAGCAGTTTAAGCAGTGTTTTATGCAATGAAGTTGAGCCCACTTGATCTATTAGGTCGTCGCCAACAAGTGGGAGTTTTGCGTCAGCAAATCGTTTTGCCCATGAAACATCACTGGCTATGAATGTTGGTGTAGCATTTACGAAACCGCATCCTGCAGCCAAGGCTTGTTCTGCGTACCACTGCGAGGTTTGCGTAGCTCCACTTGGCAACAGGTTAACCATGATTTCAGCGCCCGAATCCTTGAGAACCTTGACAACGTACACATCAGTCACATTGCTAACTTTTACGATAGCTTTACTCGAATTTCCCAACCCATCCAGCAGCGGTCCCTTGTTAACCTTGACGCCTGTTAAAGGCACATCAGCTACTTTAGGAGCATTATTAGGCAAAGCAAAAATGGCTTCCGAAAGATCTTTTCCAACTTTGCGTTCATCCACATCAAAAGCCGCAACTACCTCAATGTCTTTAGGGCTTAAACCAGCCAAAACGGGGTTGCGAAGCCCAACAAAATCTTCAGATTTCTGGAATTTTGAGTAGTATTGAATGCCTTGAATAAAGGCTGAAGCGCAGTTTCCAACGCCGATTAATGCAACTTTAACTTTGGGCACATGTAGCACCTTGCTTGGCTTCTCTATTTGCGAATCCCCTTTAAAAAGCTACGGTGTTCACACTCTTGAATAAAACACTCAGCGAAACCCTTTCTGATTTTCAACACTTCTTTTTGCAACTTCATAAGAAACGCTTATTATCCAAATTTGGGTGACATCTCCCGCGCCAAACCCTCCCTTTCTTTTTCATTAATGTTCTGCTGTAGTCTTTTTGCTTACCTAAATTTTTCGGAGGTTTGTCCTTGAGCGGTAGCTGTGAACCTCTTTTTTCTGATTTTTACAACAAGGATTGGGCCAATCGAAAACTCCGTTTTGCGATCGCAACTCTTCAGGGAAAAATTGAGATCTCTATCTGGAAAAGACGCCTTCAAACGGCTCTAATTGCCAAGGATGAGCTCCTGGATCATGGTTACAAGTGGCAAGCCCAGAGGATCGATAACTGGATCCATAGGCTCCAGGGCCAGGAAATTGCTAAGGATGAGGCCAGGATTCAGGGCCAGGAGGCCAGGAAATAATGAAGGATCCAATCTTTGGATCTGGCCAGTTAGATATCTGGCCCTGCAGGAGAGGATCTTGGCACCAGGAAAACAATTATTGGTTGATTGAGGCCTGGCCAGCAGCTGCTCAGGATCCAATAGTTTCCAGGCCCGGGAATTTACAGGCCGAAGGCCTGACCTCTGAGAGAAGAGAGGAGGGCTCTTTCTAATTGGCAGCAAAATTTAGGCTGGAGCAAGAAGGCAGCTTCACTTTCATGAGGCCTGACTCGATCGAGTGTAGGATCGTTACCTGCAAGCATTATGAGGCCTGTAAAAGCGTTGGCGAAAAGTCGGGTATCCTGCCTAAAGCGAAGTACGGTTTTGAGGAAATTGATTGGCAGTTACCAGGCCACGGCGAGAAGTATGATGATTGTGGGGATTGGCGGTATCGTGGCTGTCTTAACGTAGAAGCTCACGGCCAGAATGAGCTCGGTCAGGATGTTGAGGGAAAGATCTGGGTTGAGTGGTATCATCGGAATTGTGGCCGTGCAGAATGTCCTACTGATTATGAAAGATGGGCTGGGCTTGAAGCATCAAAAATCACGCATCGGTTGAAGTATTTTTGGAAGAGGGGAAAGGTGCTTCATATAACCATTTCTCCGAGTGAAAAGGACGCTTTAACATTGAGCTTTACCAAATTGAAGGCTAAAATGTACCGTGTTGCAAGGCTGAGGGGGATCAAGGGAGGCTGTGTAATTTGGCATCCCTTCAGGGAAAATGATGATGGAACCTGGAGAGTATCTGGCCACTTCCATATCTTAGGGTTTGGGTGGGTTCGAAATGTCAGCCAGGGGTACAAAAGTGATGGTTGGTTAGTGAAAAACATCCAGGACGGTCAGAAGGAAAGATCTGTTTTCAGGACGGCCATGTATCAGCTTAGCCACTGTGGTATAAGTAAAGGAACTCGTCCTGTGGCTTGGTTTGGAGTTTGCAGCTCAAAAATCAAAGTTCCAGAGATTGAGGAAGTTAAGCATCTATGTCCATGTTGCGGAGCTGAGCTAGTACAGCTTCGTTATTATGGAGATCCTGACGGTCTCCCAGATAAGACTGAAGAGAACGGTTCCTGGTTGGATTCTGGAGATTGGATCGAGAAAGAAACAGTGAAATGGAGGAGAGATTAGGATGTCTAAACTAGGGAGAAAGATTTGTTGCATCTATAGAAAGGATGCTCGCTGTGTTAGACCATTCCAGGATTTTCAACGGTGTTTCTTCATTGGAAATCATGTTAGAGCTGGAGAACAATGTGATTTTGACGTTGGAGTATGTTTGTTGGTACCTGAAGCAATTAAAGCTCAATATCTCGCTATTTTAGAAAAAAATGGTTTTCATAGGTGATGATTAGATGTTCGTTAGCATTGAGATTTTAGAGAGTTTCAGGGCCAGGATCCAGGTTAAGATCTGTGGTGAATGTCGGTTCTGGGTTGGCCGTTGCCTTTTAGGTGAGGGGAACCGTTTTGCCGGATCTGAGGCTTGTAATAGATCTAGGAGTCGAGATGTGTAATGGCTAGGGCTACAGATTGTATCTTAACAGGTACTAATCAAAAGAGGCTGTTGCGAGAGATTAGACAAAAGCGGTTGCTACCTCTGAATTTTGTTGAGAGGGTCAGGGATAAGGTTGTGGATCTAGATATCAGCTGTGAGATGTGTGGCCGAAGGATTAGAAAGGGCTCCAGGATCCATGTGATAAGGAGCTCAATTAAAGTCAGGATTTATCATCTGTGTTGTTTTGAGGGCTCTTTTATTCATGCTCACAGAAGTAACTGTGATCAAGCTTCTGGGAGGGTTGAAAACTAAAATGCCAAAAGGTGAAGGTACTGCTGGAGGCATCATGGAGATAATTAAGACTCCGCTGGGCATCATCATTTTGTTTATCATTATGTTGGTGCTAGCTGGACTCTCGATTGCCTCAGCTATCTCAGGAGCCTTAACCGCTGCAGCTGTCAGTTCAGCTGGGCTGTTGGTTGTAGTTGTGCTCCTGGTAGTTGTCAAAGTATTAGGGAAATCTTAAGCAGAAAGGCTCAGAATTGAGCTTTATTTCCTCATTCTCCCTCATTTTTCCGTTAATTAACATCTTTTGAGCTCCAGGAGAGGGGTTTTTGACTCTCTTAGGGTGGTCAGTTTTGATCGGAAAATGGCCAAGTTTCTTCAATCTTTTGCGTACGTGAGAAATTTGGGCCCCTTTATTATTATATTATGTATATTAGGTAATCACAAAAAAAATAAATATTAAAAAATGCTTAGTAGAATTCAATTTGGGGTTGAATGTTGAAATGGAGCTCAGTTTGGTGGTATCTAAGTGAGAGAGTACAGTAATGGCTTCTCTGTTAAGCTAACAGATGAGGAGCAAGCAAGCTATGAGAGAGTTCTCAGTTATTATAAGGCCGTTGATCCTTCTCGATCAAAAGCTTTCAGGTTGTTGCTGAGGGCGCTGGAGTTGGAGATCTCCAGGCAATCTCAGAAGGCCTATTGGAGTAACACCGAGTTTGATCCTCCCAGGGCTGAACCAAGCCATGACGTAACAATCAGTTCTGAGGAGGAGTTCCTGGAGAGAGAAGCAAAGGACACCTGGACTGAGTAGGGCAAAAGTAATATCCATAAAGGCGTTATTATTGATCAAGCAGCTGAGGCTAGCTGCATGGCTCCAGGAGGATTTAAGATCTTGAAACCGTCTTTTTCTTCCTTTTGGAGCCATCCAATTTTAACTATTTTTGTCAATTGTGAAATAGGTCTAAAATCGGACATAGTGGGTAAAAAGTAATATCCGTTTGATGGGCTTTTGTGTCCATTTTGTTTATAAGTAAAAAGTAATATCCGTTTCATGGACTTTTCTAAAAACTGTAGATGTTAAGAGCCTTGACGTTGAATAAGTCCTTCAAGGTTTCAAGATTTAAAATGAGTGCTGATTTAGCTCAAATTTCAAGTTCAAGTAACAAAACCAGCTCAGCTCCTCAGTGTCCTGAGTGTAGTTCTCATGAAGTAGTTCTTGATGGCCATCGTTACTCCTGGGGCCAGGATATTCAGCTTTTCAGATGTAAATCATGTAAGCATAGGTTCTCAAACGGACATAACAGTTCAAAAACTAATCAAAATACTATTAGATCTAACCAATTAGGCGCTAAATTAGAGGCGAAAAAATTGGTCGTGCTGCCACATAGAAAACATGTCGGCACGGGAGAAGTCACTGCAGAACATGAAGCATTGCTTAGAGTTTTTGAAGGTTGGCTACGGAAAGAAGGCTACAACAAAAACTGTTATCCAAACAACGTAAAGACATTGCTATACCTTGGGGCCAATCTTTTAGATCCAGAGGATGTCAAAGCAAAAATCGCTGATCACAACGTCAAAAACGGAATGAAAATGCAACTTTGCTACAGTTATGAAGCGTTTCTACGGATGAACAAAATGACTTGGACGCGACCAAAAAATGGAAAAGGCTACAAACAAGACGAGATTGATCCGTGGATTCCACTTGAGGTAGAGCTGGATCAACTGATTGCAGCTGCACATAGCAAGCGGATGGCAGTTTTTCTACGGACTCTTAAGGAAACTTTCACTGATCCAAGTGAGGCACTACAGATTGAGAGCCATGACATTGCAGACAATTCAGTAACGATCAGACATCCTGTTAAGAAACATCGTCCACGAACGCTAGAAGTTTCACCTCAGCTGATTGCAGATCTAAATAGCCTCTCACATGATTCAGATCGGATTTTTGATTGCAGATACAGCACTATGATCAGCGGTTTTATTGCGTTGCGTAGGCGTGTCGCTCAAAGAACCCAAAACGACAGAATAAACTACATCGAGTTACGGAGCTACAGACATTGGGCTGGAACAATGATTGCAGAAATGTCAAACGGTAATCCAATGTCAGTAATGAAGCTGCTAGGCTTAAGACGCATTGAAAATGCTATGAAATACGTTAACATCTGGAAATTGAGCTTCAAAACTGAGACTGAATGGCAATACATGGAAGTTACAACACCTGAAGAACTAAAGATTGCCTTGCTTGGCGGCTACCAACATGTCATCGACAAGTTTGGAGCTTCATGGTTTAGAAGACCTAAAAGAATTGCCATTGCTATTACACCGATTAGCCAGCGACCAGATGAACCACAATGTCCCCAGATAGAAACCCCGATTAATAAACGCGAACCTGCATTAAGAAACGCTTATTAAATGACGCGGATTAAACCTTAGAAGCCAGAGGTTTTGGGCGAGTAGATCAGTCTGGCATGATCGCCACGTTGGCATCGTGGAGGTCCCGGGTTCAAATCCCGGCTCGTCCACCAAACAATTATTCGTGTTTACGCCTCGAAGGCGACTTATTGCCAATTTAAGGGCATTTTCACAGATTTTTGGCGCATTTAACCCAATTTCATAAGCTAAATTCGCTAATTCTGGATTTAATTCAATCGTTGCACTGACTTGTGTTGTCATTTTGTTGATCTCCACGAAATGCACGTGTCTGTTGTCCGGTTAGGACTTTATAGGAATTTTGTCCAAGCCTATTTTTTAAGAGGTGACTTTGCAAAGTTTGAAAAGTTGATGACTATGAAATAAGTCGAGAGGACTTTGCAGTTTTATGAAAGACTTAAGAACCAAGTACGATAATCCAGATAACTGGTGACTTGGCTTGCCAGCTCCAAAATACTTGATTCCGCAATTTCTTCATCTCAAGATTAGTAACATGACAACTTTTCCACAAGAAAAGAGAATTTCCTTTGATAAGGGAATACACGTAATATTTGGCGGAAACCATTCAGGAAAAACCACAATAGTAAACTCCATAAGATATGGCGTTTTCGGCTTATCATCGAGTAGCCTCCCTGAAGGAGTTGAAAAGAGGTATTTTTCATCAAGAATTCAAGAAAATATACGCAATTCTTTAGATATTAATACTGAGTGTCGTTTGGACAACGTCAAAATAACAACTCATAGAAAGGTTTTCTCCTCAATAAATGCAGAAATTGAAGCAACAATTTCAAAGGAGACAAAAAACACCTTTTCAATGTCACAAGAAACTGTCGTCCGTGAAAAGGAGTATTATGATAGACTAAGGGGCATTATGGGAAACATCGACGAACAACAACTGGATTTTGTTTCAAATCTTATGTTTGCCGATGAAAGCAGACATTATATTCTCTGGAGTAAGAACTTAGAAAACTTTGTAACGTACTTTCTTACATCTCCAGAGATTTTTAAAGAATACATGACCCTTGAAACTGAAATAATCAAAACTGACATAGAATTGACAAAGCTTAAACAAGAAAGGACTCAAGGAGTAAACAAACTTCAAGATAATGAGCGGTTGGAAAAGTCTTTCGAGAGAACATTGAAAGAATTCGAAAAATTGGATATTGATCAAGTAACTGAAGAAATCGAATCTTTGGGCAATCAATTAGAAGAGTGCAGAACCAAAGTCGCTGAAGCAAGCAACATTTTGTCAATCAAAATTAAAGACAGATCGGATATTGTTACAAAAATTGCGGAGAATAAACATGAAATCGATGAGATAGAAGAAAAATCTGATGATGCGAAAAAAGAACTTCTTAAAGCGTATCTCAATCCGCAAGATAGTGATCAATACCATCTTGGTAGATATCTTTACCATAAAAAGCAATGCCCTGTATGTTCTGCTGATATGTCTGATGAGATAAACAGTCGTCTGGAAAAGAGAAAATGTCCACTTTGTGGTCATAGAGACATAGTTGATTACCGAAGTGATGCAAAAACAAGTGATAACCAATTTTCGATTCTCACTGAAAGCAAAGAAAAAATTGTTTCCCTTATGCATTCAACCGAAACTAATTTAACTAAAATAGAAGGTCAAATCGAAGAAACAAACATGATTTTAGGTCAAGAACACGCAAGAGAGGTTGCATTGCTCCAAAGGAGAGCTGAATTTAAATCAATCGAAGAAAGCCTGCTCAGAAGGGAAATAATCCTTGATCAACTAAAGAAAATATCCATGCAAAAAGGAGTTTTCGAAGAAGCTATTACCGAGATTGATGAAAAAATAGAAAATACAAACGAGAAAATAGAAAAAACAAAACAGAAACAAGACCGTGTAAGAAACGATATGGAATTGGACGCCAAAACCGCTTTGACAAATGTTCGACAAAGATTTTCCAATTTCTTTGACATAGCCACGAATGGAGAAGAATCGGCAAAACTTACAGAACATTTAATTCCTGAACTTAACGGTCGTCCAGTGTTTCATTATGACACAGTATCGCAATTTGAACGTACCGTTTTCGATTATGCTTTTAGGATTGCATTGTTGTCTGAATTCGCAGTAAGAACAAACACTTTCCCTTCACTAATTATTGAAACTCCTGACGAGGTAACTGATGAGTCTTATATACCCCATTTGGCTAAAGCGATTTTCAAGTATTGTTCAAATCTTTCTATCGTTGTTACAACGGTTAACACTGATCTAATGAAACATCTACTCAACAATTACAAAGGCGAGGAAAAAAATAGACATTTCACTGATTTAGTTTCTAAAGGCACACTTACGCAGAAAAAGTTCTACGAAGTTTCTATCAAGAAATATTTAAGTGAAATTTAATGAAAGATCGAATGAACTCGAGGAACTTAAAGATCAATTTGCTCTTTGGCTTCTTTTGAGTAAGCTGAAAAGATGCGAATATACAACTCAGCGACTGAAACTCCAAAAGCTTGTTTATTTAATTGATATTTTTGGAACAATATTCGAAAAGAAACCAACCAACTACACATTCAATGTATACAAACTTGGACCTTTTTCAAAAGACATTTTGCAGGATATGGATCGTCTTGTTTCTGTTGGCATAATAGATGCTAAAGAAATAAAACTTTGGGATCCTAATCACGAACGTTCATTTGAGTACAAGATAAAGAGAGAACCTGAGTTAAGCAAAATTGCCCCAGCCATTAAACGCGATTTTAGTTTGTTGGAAAGAACTATTGTTTTTACGGTTCAAGCAGTTGGCAATTTTAATAGCGAAGAAATAAGAAAACTGGTATATAATGAGCCAAATTATGTTCAAGCTAAAAAACAGGGTTTCATGACAACAATTAATCCTCACTACGAACTCGCTAAACAATTCAGGGAGTCATCAAGAAAAATTGCTTTTGACCAATTCAAAATGGTCTTGGATGAAGAACAAATTTCTCTGCTTTACTTGGGTTATATGAAGAGTGGAAAATTTCCACATTTGCAATGATAATAAATGAAGAAAGACGCTGTAGACGCTGATTTCAAATGCGCAATGGAAGATTTCATACAGGATTATCTCAATAAATATGGTTGGCTAATTGATTTATCGAAAAAGTATTTCATTTCTCCCTCCTTGTTTGAAAATATTTTGAAGTTTGTTGAAAGAGTTCCTAAGATGAGAAAAGAGAAGTCGCCACTTAGTCTAGGCTTGGCGTTCAAAAACAAAGTATTGAATCTTGAAGAACCATTAATGTCTTACAACCCATTTCATATTTCAGAAATGCGCAACTTTTCCAATCTGAAAAACGCGGTAGCTGGCAATCCACTATGTTACATCTTAGATCCGATCGGCTTGGTAAGTATTGGTCAGGTTCCCAAATCAATGATTTTGACATCTCCTGATCAGACATTAAGGAATTATCTAAAATCTTTAATACACTGACATTTTTTGTTGAAAACTCAATACTTGAGGTATATGACACCGGAAGTTTTGTTCAAATCAATAGAAACGGACTTTGGATGAAACCATGCATAATGGTGCTAAATGAATTTCAGAGGCAGGGATTCAAACTTGATCTTCTTCAACATGTATTGCAAATTTGCCTACAAATGTCCTACCTTAACAAGGGCGGCACTTTCGTTTTGACGAAAGATGACCCCCCAAAATTCTGCGTATCAATGATAAAAGGAAGCGTTTTCAAAAAAACAGAACTTGATCTTTTGCCCCCCACGGAGATAATTGCTTTTGCAGATATTGATGGCGCTGTCATCATAAACCAAAAAGGTGAATTGCTTAATGTCGGGCAACGACTTTGTCCACCAGACACAACCACAGGGTATTTCGTGGAATCAGGGCGAGGAGCCAGACATAATTTCGCCTCAATGTATTCAAAAGCAGTAGAGGCTCTTGTTTTTGTAGTTTCCGAAGAAGGCTCAATTTCACTATATTATTCTGGAGATTTACGTGCAAGATGTTTTTCTGAACTTTTTGAATAAGGAATTGTTATACTCAGTTTGACTTCTCGTTTTTCAAATCCCTAAAATTGTGGCTTCCTTGAGAATCTCTTGACAATTCATGATATCCATCTTTATCTCTGAGTACTGTTGCGTCGCCTTTTTTTATATTTATAAATGTCAAGTCATCATCAAAAACTTGTGTTTTTGAAGCTGTCAAGCCAAACAATCCTTTTGCCCATCCGCTCGCTTTAATCTTCGTATATTTTTCACGCGATTTTGTTTTTACCACATTTCCACCTCAAATTAGTATTTTACTTCATTTAATGGGCTATTTTGGTAACGCCTTCTCAATTTCGACTAGTCGGTCTCTCATCCCTTTCGCGAACTCTGTTGAAACATCTGTTTCAATAACTTTTAGTTCTATCAATAATCTTTGAAACTCAGCCTCGGGAGTGGGAATAGATTCCCAAGGATCAGGGGTATAGCCTGTCATCTCCATCGCGTCAATTGACGAACAAGCCTTCCAATATTTTTTCATGAGTATGTCAAGCATGCGATACCCAGATTTTTCGGCAATTTCTTCTGCTTTTTTTCTCCCTTCAACATATTCTTCACCTTTCTGTTTCTGAAGTTTATCTAATAGTGGTGACATGTCAGGGTTTTTTCTTAATTCTAAATATTGAATTATGCCGGTTTTTGCAACGTTCGACCAACTTACTTCAGGATAAGCGTCCATTTGATTTCCTACATCATCAGGTAACCCGAGCGTTATGTTCCTAGTCATTTCGCTTAACAAACTCCTGTGAATATACAGTTATCACAGGAATAAAAGCATTTCCATGACCACAGTTTTCACAGTATTCACAGCAATTTGTTTATCGAGTCGAATGAATCTTTACTTTCTTTGCGTTCCGCAAAGTATGTTATCAAATTGTATGGGCATTTATCCATGAAAAAGGATGATTATTCATAATTTCAGACTTTTTAACACGTTTTTTCATTGAAAATCGAGTAAAATTATTCTGCAAAATCGACAATCAAGGGCAATTTTACCCTATTTCAATGTTTACCCGACACTATGTGTTCGATGAACTCTCAGTCTTTTCAATGATGTCAAATCGCTGCCACGATACCTACGTGGAGGTCTCGGGTTCAAATTGAGGCTTGGCCACCATTTTTCTCCACCCAACGCGCATGCTTAAGTCATAAAAAAACTTATCAATTAGCGCAAACAAAAGGCATCTAAAGAAGGACTCGATACATGTCAAGTTCTGAAAAACAGTTAGGAATCATTAAAGACATTGTTTTACCACTCGATATTAACACAAGGTATGACTTTTATTTTACAGACAAGCGTATTGCAATAGTTTGTATGGGTAAAGCAAACCGTTTCGAATCTGAAACGTTAGAGCGAGTTTCTTTAATGCCTTCAGCGTTCGGAATGCCTTCACCCGCATCAACTTACGTGGAAAAGACAGAAGACAGACAATCGATTGACGAAGAAATAAAAAACTGGTCCATAGACGATATATTAAAGCTGAGCAAAAAAAGCTGTTTCTACACCCTTGAAGAAATCGAAGAAGTCAAATTGATTTTAGGACACAAACCCAAATTCGTTATCCTAAGTAAAGAATGTGAATCCAAGTTTTCTCCAAATGAAGAACAGTTAAAACAACTAATCGAGATATTGCCTACAATAGAAACACTCAGAAAAAAATTCGCGATTGCTGGAAACTGGAACACACTACAGGAAATATTCAAGGCACCTTTCTGTAAATAATCAAGTCATTGGCAATAAAAGAATTTTGCAATCTGTAAAAAATCGTCAATCGTAAAAGATGGCCTTAACAGGTAAACATCCATTCTTATTTGGAACCGTCATAAAATCTAATTAAGAATCAGAGAAAATTTAAATCGCTGACAGTCTTTGCTTTAAAAAGGTTGATAAAGATATGAATTTTTGGAAAGACTTACCAGCAGGAGATAATCCGCCTGAATTTCTGAATATGGTTATTGAAGTCATAAGTGGCTCAAGAGACAAATACGAATACAACCTGAAATGGGAAGCTTTTGTGCTAGACAGGATTATTCCTTCGTCCGTCGTGTTTCCAGTTGAGTATGGGTTTGTTCCTCAAACATGGTTTGACGACGAAGACCCTTTAGACATTATGGTTCTCAGCCACGCGCCACTTACTGTCGGCTGTATTGTAAAAGTCCTTGTCATAGGCGCACTAATAATCGAAGACGAAGAAGGACTAGATGCAAAGATTCTTTCCGTATTGGTCAACGATGCGCGATCCGAAGGCTACCGGGACATAACTGACATCCACAAACACAGATTAGTAGAGATTCAAGAATTCTTCGAAACTTACAAACGTCTTGAACCACACAAATGGGTAAAGATCAGAGCGTGGAAAAACGCAAAAGAAGCCTGGGAAATCGTAAAATACTCGATGGAAAAATACCGCGAACTCAACGAAAAGCCACCTGCAAATCACAAATAATTGTCAGGTTTATGTCCGCGTGAATAGTGATCTTGATTCGATTTTAATTAACGAATTTAAGGTATTTTGCTGTTAGAGCTTGGGGTTTAGCGTAAGTCTTAAGTTGTTCAAAGCAGTTTTGCCTTAAGGAAAAATGACAGCATGGACACTTACGGTTTGGCCAATTTATTTCTAAGTTTCGCCAGCATAATA
Source organism: Candidatus Bathyarchaeota archaeon (assembly GCA_963833575.1). GTDB lineage: Archaea > Thermoproteota > Bathyarchaeia > Bathyarchaeales > Bathycorpusculaceae > Bathycorpusculum. The sequence continues at coordinate 157,161 of CAWHXY010000006.1, forward strand.
AATTTTGTAGCCTTACTGTTAATGCTCAGAGCGGTGATTAAAAACAGAAAAGTACTTCGTGGATACAGCATTCTAGGTTCATTCTTAACCTTCGTTTCTATTGTTGGCTTCGAAATTGCTTATTATTTGCTTGGAAACTTTATCGGTTTCGCATTTGGATGGGCAACCGTCGCATTCTGGTTCGTAGCATTCCTCTATAGTTTACGTCAGAGATTGAAGGGAACTGAAGAACAAAAAAAAATGGTTGAGCCTTAACTGGCTGGAAATTGAATTGTGAATTTTGTGCCTTTGCCTTCTTGGCTTTCAAAACTGATGGTGCCGCCATGCGCCTCCATTACACGTTTGCACACGGCTAAGCCAAAGCCTTGACCTCTTGGCTTTGTAGTAAATAAGGGGGTGAAGATTTGGGCTTTAATCCTTTCGGGTATCCCGATTCCTGTGTCCTCCACAGTTACCGATACCTGTCCCTCAGAATTAACTTGCGATTTTAGGGTTAAATTACCGCCATTGGGCATTGCTTGCAATGCATTCGTTACAAGGTTGATTAGTACTCGCTTCAAAAGTTGAACATCAGCTTTTATTTGAGGAAAATCATCTGCAAACTCTTCTAGCAGGTTAATATTTGGTGGAATAACAATGGAAGAGAAGACGAAGTCAACGAGTTCTTTTAGTTTAATTGGTTTTTTATCTACTTTTATGGGACGAACAAACGCTTGTAGATCAGAAACAATCTTATCCATGTAGATTGCTTGTTCGTCTATTGCCTGCAGACTCTCTTGCAGGTTGGTTTTGACTTCATCTTCGGAAAGTGATTCGACCTCTTTTTTTGCCAAGTACAATTCGCCTGTTATTGTTTGAAGCGGATTGCGGAGGTCATGACCCACCATACCTGCGGTTTGACCAATAGCTGCTAATCGCTCCGAGTCTTTAAGCTGCTTAGTTCTTTCCTCAATAATATTTTGCAACATTCCTGCTTGCTGTTCAAGATTTTTTTGAAGTGCTTTCTGATCAGAGATGTCTCGCACAATGGACCATATTCCCACCACTTTTCCTTTGCCATTAGTTAGCCGCCAAGTTCGAACGGAAGCAGGAAAAATTGAGTTATCTTTGCGTTTGTATTCTCTTTCAAAAAGGATAGAGTGCCCCGTCTTTAGCACTTTTTTAACGACTTTTTCTCTTTGTTCGAACCATTTCTCTGGAAGTAATTGCTGAACAGTCATATCTCTGAGTTCTCTTTTTGAGTAACCGAGCATTTTGGCGTAAGCTCTGTTGCAGTTAATCATGCGTCCGTGGAGATCTCGAGCCATGATTCCATCTTGAGTTGTTTCATATAGTCTGCGGTATTTTTTTTCTGAAATAACAAGTTCCTGTGCCCATCTTTCTCGATCCTCAAGATCCTTTGCATTTTTCTTTTTTTGCTCAGTTATATCTGTAAATACTGAAAGAATAAAGTCCTTTTTTGGGGTATAAGCGTAAACTTGATACCACTTTTTCTGAGACTTCCCGTAAGTTTCATAATATTGTGGAACACCAGTTTTGGCTATTCTACGATAAATATTTGCCCAGTTTATTTCTTTTTTAAATTTTGGAATGACGCGAATAGCTTTTTTTCCGATACGTAGTCTGCTAAATAAGTGCAAATCTTTGTAAGCCCTGTTGCTTCCAAGAAGAACCAAATCAGGCTCTGATTTTTGGTTAAGCATCATACGAAACAAAGCAACACCCTGAGGCAGATTCTCAAGCAAATTTTGGAATTGTTGACCGCTTATCCCCAACTCTTCAAAAGAATCCCTAAGAACATCGCCATTGTCTATTTGAGAGCGTGGTTGAAAAGAATTCATTAATGGAGGAGCCTGTCTTTTCGACTTTGTCTGAGGAACATCGATAGAATTTACTATCTTGTTACTCCCCCACTATATTGAATTTAGTGAGTTAAGAGCATAAAAAACTTTCCAATATCGCATGGGTTAATAAATAATCTAGATTTTATTGGAAGAAGCTGAAAGTTTTAGGTTCCGATTCTTAAGATCTCAAGTAAACAGAGTAATTGAAGATTTTGCAGTTAGGACCTAACGAGTAGTTTAATCCTGCCCATGAAAAACGGCGTTTTGTATTTTCCCAGCCCCTAAATAGTGCTGCTCCTCTGTTTTTTTGAATACAAAATGACACTTGCCTCTTACTGCTAAGCATGCGAGCTTGATTAGCAATTACTTCATCCCATCCGCCTATTTTGTTACCAACCAGTTTCAAGTTATAAGAATCCACATATGTATCAAAGATGGTTGAGCCTTGCTCATTCAAAACCAAAATCTCTTCACAACCGTCTAATGACAAATCAGAAAAATCAGCTTTGATGTTTATTGTTGAAGTTTGAATTTCATAATTGACATTTATTGTGCCCCTTGGGTTAACTTTCTGGAAATCTGTTTTTATTTTTGCCAAGTTTCGCAGTTCCATAATGTTATTAAAAACTGAGGAGAAATTTTTATGACGCAAATATAATTTTTCGAAATTTTTTCGCGCCATTGAGTAAACGCCGTCATCTAAGTATGTCGAACGCCAAAATTTTTTCCTTGAAATCGCATCCAAAACAAAAGTTTTCTTAATACTAAAAACTGAATGGTTTTTTTGAATTGACACATCCGCCGAGCTGGAAAAGTATGTTTTGTCATTATATTTAATGACGGGAACTCCAAAACCCATCCCTTCTTCTATCACTTCTTTGTTATCGAGCAATAATACAAGACCCTTATGGAGCGGAGCTGTTTCCATGCAGCGAGGGCGAGAGTCCAAGTATAACCTTACTGATAGCCTGTTGGTTAGGCTTATGGTAACAGGTTTTTGAAGATAACTCGAATGTAACCTCGTAGTGGTTTCAAGAGAATTCACGATTATAACCTTGTACAAATTTTATATGTTAGAAATTTTTTTCTAACCATTTTTGCATGAACTCAATATTTAATAGGTATGATTACCTTAAGTGAGTTGTAATAACTATACCGTTACTTGCGAACATTAAACCATAAGTAACAGGCGGAGTTAAAGCTTGTGTTTTTGGATTCTCTTTTCAATTATATATGGCTAATATGGTTATTCGGTATCCCAATATATTACTCGTTGGCTTATGAGATAATAAGATACAGAAAAGTGATGGTTAAGAAAACATTTGTTCCTATTAATCCAAAAAGAATGATATTTCAGATAACAACGATAGGCAACATGGAAATTGTGCAGGATTCGGTTGACAACATTAATCGCATTTGTAAAGAAGTTGGATATGAGAATTACAGAATAGATGTAGTTTCGGAAGTGGATGAAAGTTTTGAAGGCGCTGTTACTGTAACTGTCCCTCAAAATTATTCAACCTTCAATCATGCCAAATACAAAGCTAGAGCATTACATTATGCAATAGAACGAAGAGAAGAAAAAGGAGAAAACACAAGTGACACATGGATATACCACCTTGACGACGAATCAATGATTACCAAGCAAGGGCTTTTGTCAATTCTAGATCATGCAGATAATAATCGAGAGCCAATAGCAGAAGGACTAATTACTTACCCAAATAAAATTAACGTCGGAAGTAAACTGGTCAAGTATCTGGATGCGGTAAGACCAACATTTTGTTACACTTGCTGTGCAATGTTAAAATCACAAGGAAAACCTGAATGGCTACATGGCTCAAACCTGCTTTTAAGAGCAGATATAGAAAAAAACATTGGCTGGGATTTTCCCGAAACCTGCGCGGAAGACAGCTTGTTTGGTTATGTAGCACACAAAAAATACGGTGGGATCTTTGGTTGGCACGGAGGCGTTCTCGAAGAACAATCACCATTCACATTTAGCGACTTTATTAAGCAAAGACAAAGATGGATAAAAGGAACATTTGAAAATTTGAGTAGAATGGGAATATTGGAAAAGATGAAAACAACGTATAGAATGGCAAGTTGGTTTCTTGGCTCGGTGAGTTTTTTTACACTAATACCCTCATTATTTATAAAACAGTGGTATCCTTCGTGTCTCGCCCCTTTCTTTGTTTTAGATACAATCATCCTGTTTGCCGTTTACCAAATAGGATTGGAAATGAACTTTAGTAAAGTGAGCAAGAAGCAAAAGATTTATGATCATATCAAAATTTTTGTAGTGTCTCCTATACTTTGGTTTCTAGAAGCAATTCCGATGATGTTGTATTTCTTTAAAAAAGCAACAAAGTTTTATGTCATTAAGAAATAGGCAGGAAAGAAAATGATGAGGGTCTGCGTATATCGCGAAAAAATGAAAACAATGGAACCGAGTTTGCAGTAGCAGTTCACAACCTATCGATATTAGTTTATTTTTAATACTTAATATTCAATAAAGGCTTAACAATGATTAGAAAAGTAAGCAAAAAAAAGAATATTCAAACTGTTCTAACAATTACATTAATTTCATTGATAATAATAACCGCTGTTCTAATGAATTTTTTCTCACAATCAAGTTTTAGATTAAACATCGATGCAATCAGACAAATACCAAAACTATCAGCCCTTCCAATAAGTGTGATAGGAATCAATGAAACAAATATTTTGAATGAAACTAAACTTGACTATAACTCCTCTTCTGCACAACTTAACAAAAATTCTATTTCTTCAGACACCTCAAAATTCAACACAAATAATTATGACGGTTATTCTGTTCTTCAGCTAGCTATGATGCAACTCTATTTCTCATCTCCAAACACAAATCAAGGCCCTACAATTTGGTCAAACACCACTTTTCCAATAAACGTAACAGAATCCATTTCCTTAGAAAACTCCAACTTCACCACATATACTTATGGCGGTTATCCTGTCCTGCAGCCAAACAAAACCGAGTTCAATTTTTCATTTCCAAATAACACAAATCAAGGGCAATTAGCTGGATCGGATGCCCTTACCTTGAATACTTACGCTGTTCAAAAGATAGGCTTTGACGCAACGTTCATAGCACCCAAAACTGGTGCACTTGGATTTGATGAGATGGCAATCTTTGCCACTTCAGACATTATAACCTATAAAGGAGTGGAATTTGGCATAAGAATGGACTTAAAAGATGGTTTTGTCTACGGATATATCCAAGAGCCAAATGGCAACTATGGAGATATTAGTTTTCAGATGGTGAATCTCATGCCTAACGATGGAATAATACATCGTTATACCTTAATTGTGTATAGCTCAGGAGTCTATTTTTTCATTGATGGAATAGACCATGGTCACTTGAATTTTCCAAGCAATAATGACTATTCCAATCTTACTTATTCTATTCTTGCAGTTGTTCATAGGTTTACGGATTATTGGGATTCCAACGGTGATATTATGATAGCAGGAAACTTTTCCCTTAATCAACAGTAAGAAAGACCCCGACGTTAGATGTACCCTAAAAAAATTTTAGGGTAATTGCTCACTGTTTGAATTTTTCTTGATAGGTAACATTTCAAAAACCAATTTCCAAGCGAAAACCTGCCATGCAGCCACAACAATAAACCTACCGATGAGTCTCCAAATTCGGATATGCTGATCGAGTTGCACTAAAGATGATATTATTGAGGGAGAAACAAGGAAAAACAATTGAGGGAACGATGTATTGAAGAAAGGAAAAACAAGAGGAATCATCGATAGAAACATGAAGTTGCGGAAATTCAACTTTTTGAATGATAACGCAATGACCGCGAGAGGTAATATCACATTTATGTTGGGTTCCGAGATCCATGAACGTGTTAGAAAGAAAACAAGGAGTAAGCCAACCGCTGCTTGCGCCGTCTCAACCAAGGATTTTGGCGGATTACGATAAATAAAGTAGTAGGCAATCAGCAACGCGGGAATCCATAGATAACCCAAGAATTGGAGATTTGAAGGAAAGGTTGTCTTATTCCAAAGTAGTTCCACGAAACTAAAGATAGTCATACCCCCCGCCATTTTGAAATAGGAGCTCACCTGGAAACCTGACGATGGCACCATCCAATGCAATAAGTAAAAAGGCACAAACCACAATGCTAACAAGACTAGAAAAGCAACAAACAGGTAAAGGGCGATTTTTTTGGCTTTTCTGGTCTGGTAGCAGACAAGTGGTAGACCAATTAGTGGAATAGAGATAGGTTTTAGGACTAAACTGATCGCTAGCAGTAATGAAGATTTTCCAACATTGCATTTGCTTAGAAAATAAATTGAAGCTACGCATAGTAGGGCGATTAGTGTGTCAAACTCTCCCCATGCCGTAGTCGTCAGTAGCGTAAAGGGATTGAATAGCAGAAAAAGCCATGCAGCTTTTGCCTTCTTTTCGGAGGCGCCTACCTGAAGCATTACAGTTTTGGTCACGTAGGCTAAGGCTATGTTGCTAGCGATTACTGGAATTTTTATGGCAAAGTTGTAGAGGAAAAGGTTTGGTATAATGTTGAATGTTAACCGGTAAATTAAACCCAAAAGCAAGGGCCATAGCGGAGGGTACCCTATGATGGGATTGATTCCTGTTAGGTCAGGGTTTGAAGAGAAGATCGTGATTAAATGCGGTTGATATGGATTCAAGCCTGCACTAACTAGATACCCGGTGTCGATGAATGATCTTTCATCGTAGTAATGCCCAAGAAAAATGGCTAAAGGCACCTGAACTGCAATGCTTATGATTACTATTAGAATTTCTCGGTTAACGCGGGGTTTGAGCATAAAATTTTCCAAAAGCTTTTGATAACCAGGGATTAAATAGAGTTTAATCAAGCAAGCATATTTAAAATGCTCGAATGACAAAAATATGGACCTTTCAGTGCATACTTTGGTTTTTAGTTCAGAAATAGTCTTAAAGTTGTCTTTGTGATAGTATTTGCGAAGTTTGTATGCCTACTAATTTGCCGCCTGAAGCAATGGATAAATGGGAGCTAGTTGAAGCTGCCCATACGCCTAAAGAAAAAATGGATGCCATGATTGAGTTCCTAAAGTATGTTCCACATCACAAAGGCACCATGAAACTTCGCGGCGAAATGAACAGGAAAATTGCGATGATCCGCGATGACTTGGAGAATAAGAAGCGGAAGGGCACGGGCAAGAGCAGCGGGGGACCCAAACTTTTCATTGAAAAAGGCGCTTCAGCTCAGGTAGCGTTGATCGGCATGACTAACGTGGGCAAAAGCTGCCTTATGTGCGCCACTACAAACTCAAAAGTGGCTGTAACCCCTACGCCGTTTAGCACCCATGAACCAGTACCGGGCATCATGAATTATTTGGATGTACAATTTCAGATTGTAGAGGCACCCGCCGTAATGGAGGGCGCGGCGGAAGGGAAGGCAGGTGGGAACGTTACGCTTGGGTTAGCGCGGAATGCTGACGGCGTAATTTTAATGCTGGATTTGTCCCGCGACCCCGTGGCTCAATTGGAGTTGATCTTGGGGGAGCTTGAAAAGACCCGTGTTTTGGTAAGTAAGCCCTGTGGGGGGCGTGTGGAAATCGAGCGCCGCCCTGCCGGTAATCGACTTAGAGTTATCATTGTGGGCAGACTCATCGACTGCAGTATGCGAGAAATCGAGGAACTTTTGAGAAGCTACAAAATCAACGACGCCATCGTACGCATAAACGGCGCCGTAACCCTAAACGACGTAGAAGATGCCATATACGAAAACACCATCTACAAACCAGCCGTAATCGTCGCTAACAAACTTGACCTGCCAGGCACAACGACGAACCTACGTCGTCTGAGGCAGCATGTCAACGGCAAACTACCCATCGTTCCCATGTCATGCGAACGCAAACTTGGCATGCAAGAGCTGGGAAAAGCCATCTTTGAATCCCTCGGAATCATCAGAATCTACACTAAAGAGCCAGGCATGAGAGCACACAGTGACCACCCATTCGCCCTCCGAAAAGGCGCCACAGTCAACGAACTTGCAAAAAACATCCACAAAGAACTTTTGATGAATTTCATGTTTGCCATGGTTTGGGCGAAACGATTGCCTTTCAGCCCAAAAAAAGTCGGGATGAACTTTATTTTAGATGATGGAGACATCGTCGAGATTCATGCCAGAATAGCCTAAAATAAATAGCAAACTAAAAATTTAGAAAAATAAAAAAATTTAAAATGAAAAGAAATTGTTGGGCAGTTTATCTGCTGGATTGGGCAACGCGTTCAATTTCGTTGCGTTTAGCTATTGCAACACTTTTTATGTCTTTGTTTGCTGCTAGCACGAGTTCATCGGCGAGGGTTTCTTGAATGCTGCGTGGGTTATTTTTGCTTGAGGCTCTGGCGCCTTCAGTTATGTGGCGTATGGCTAGGTCTATTCTGCGTTGTGGTGCAACGTCGACGGATAAGTGATAGACAACTCCACCGTAGCTGACTCTTGTGGTGTCTTCGCATGGAGAAGCATTTTCAACTGCTTTAACGAGTACTTCAATCGGGTTTTTGCCTGTGCGTAAGTTGATTATTTCGAATGTTTCCTTGACAATGTTTGTTGCTTTGGCTTTTTTACCTGAGTTTTTGCCTGATCGCATTAGGCCGTTGATTAAGCGTTCGACTATGTTGACTTTGGCTTTTCGGAAGCGTTGGTGTTCGTGACGTCCCATACTGTGGGGTGCGACCATCGGGGTGAGGTTTAAGTAGCGTTGTAAACCGATGTCTACGACTACTATATCTTTGAAGGTCCATTTTTGGAAAAGTTTGATTTCTTGAGGTTGGGCTATTGTTTGTGACATATTAATTACCTTGCTGGTTTCTGTTTCCGTCCGTAAACAAGTTCGTTTAGGCTTACGCCATTAACCATAACAACTTTCCATCTGACGCCAGGAATGTCTCCCATAGCGCCGCCTCTGGTGCCGCCGATTCCTTCAACAACAACTTCGTCGTGTTCGTCAACCACGTTTAATGCGCCGTCTCCAGGTAGGAACGCGGTGATGGTTCTTCCGTTTTTGATAAGTTGTGTGCGGACACATTTGCGGATGGCGCTGTTGGGCTGTTTTGATTCAACGCCTACTTTTTCTAGAACGATACCCCGAGACTGGGGTGCACCCTGCATAGGGTCTACTTTTTCGTCTAGCATAAGCATGCGCCTGTTAAAGTAACGATCGTGCCAACGGAAATTCTTCCGTTTCTTTGCTAGTTGCCTTGCGGCAAATTCGCCTCTTGGTGACTTGGAACCCATACTTAAGATATTCCTTCTTTTGCACATCCATAGTCCAAACACTAATATTTAAACAAAACGAAACAAATCCGCCAAGTGAAGTAATAATTTGCTTTGTGATAAATATTGGAAAACCTACAACGTTCGCATACAAATATAATGGCAATTGTAGAAGAGATCGTTAGAACACACCCAAAGGAAATCATAAGTTTTGCAGTCACTCAAATAGCTGTCAAATTTTTAGGGAATAAATTTGAATCTAATTGTAATGAAGTACATTGGGAACAAAAGTTTGATTTGTCGCTTTCCTTTTTGTGTTAGACCATGCATTTTTCTTGCAGCGATATGATAAAGCAATTCAGCGGTCTGGTTTTGCAGTAAACCAAAAGTTATTACTACAAGATAAAAAATAGTAGATTGGTGATTTAAAATGGATTTTGATGAATATATAAAGTTTGCAAATGAAAACCCAATAGGATTCTTGGCAACAGTAGACGGTGAGCAACCACGAGTCAGAGGATTCCAACTGTGGTATGCTGACAAGTCAGGACTATACTACAGCTCCGCCGCCAACAAAGACATCTGTAAACAGTTAAAAGGTAACCCGAAAGTTGAAGTATGTTTCTTTAACCCTAAAAGCAAAGAAATGCAGCAAATGAGGGTAACAGGCGCAGTTGAATTCATTAATGACATAGAAATGAAAAAGAAACTTCTTGACGCCAGACCCTTCCTAAAGCAGGCAGGCCTAACACCAGAAAACCCAGGGCTAATACTCTTTAAAATCGTCAAATGTACAGCTCACTTCTGGACGTTTGCAACGAATAATCAACCGAAAAAATTTGTTAGCTTCGTATAGAAGCTATAACTATTCTTTTTCAATTTTTCGCCTATGATCGTCTTTCCGTAGGCGACGGCGACTCAGCTGGATAGCCTATCGGAAAAAAGTTACAATCTTGTGTGCTGTTCATTAAAAACTTATTTAGAAAATGACAATCATTGCAACCAATCTTTGAAAAAAAGCACTATCAAAAATCTGTCAAAGGAAAAGCTTTTAGATTATGGAAGTGGATATCAAATCAACAAAAAGGCGATTTGAATGGAAAAGAAATGCCCAGTTTGTAAAAAGAAGTATACTACGTTTGATGCTAAGTCAAAATATTGTAGCGATGCTTGCGCTAAAAAGGCTGGCAAAAGGTAAGCGCTTAGCTATACGGAAGCCAATCCATTTCTGGAAGACATTTCCAAATGCATCGGTTAAGATAAAAGTCATTATCTTTTTTATTTTGGCCATGAGCTTTCGGAAAAAATGAATCTAAACTTTGCCTATTCGCGGCATAAATAAATATACTAATCTTGACTGTATTATCATAGAATGCAAGCTTTTAGACGGCACAAAAAAATAGTTGTAGTCGCTGCATTTTTAGCAGCAATAATAATTGTGTCAGCTTTCATTATTCACAACAATTCTAAACCTTCCTCACCAACCTCTTCACCTTCACCTACGCCAACACCAACGCAAATACCTACACAACCCCCAAAAACATCGCCTACACCAACGACTTCACCTATTACTGCAACACCAACCCTTCAAGGCTTCATACCGCCTCCGGTTTTGACCCCACTTCCTACCGTTAACCCTACTCGTTATCCGGGAGAAATCACTCAATATCAAGGCATAGATTTGTCGCCAATAAACGCTGTCTACCAAAATGCAATTGTTGGAACACAAAACATAGACCAGACAACTTACCGCCTAACAGTCACTGGTTTAGTCAACAAGACGATGGACTACACGTACGATCAAGTTGTTAACAATCATCAAACGTACCCTAAAGTAGTGACGATTGTCTGCGTCGAAGGTTGGAGCGCTACTCTGCTCTGGGAAGGCATAAGCGTAAACGATCTTCTCAAGGAAGCAGGCATTAGCCCGCAGGCAACAGTCATTATCTTTCATGCCTCCGACGGATATACAACCGCCCTTCCAATGGATTACATTGTTCAAAACAAAATAATCATAGCATACAGGGTAAACAACGTAACGTTGACTCCTACGATAGGATGGCCATTCATGCTTGTGTGCCAAAACGAATATGGATATAAGTGGATAAAATGGATAACAGAAATTGAAGCATCAAATGACACAAACTATCTTGGATTTTGGGAAAGCCGAGGTTACCCTAATAATGCTACAATACGTTGAGAATCGAATATCAACATGTCCAAACTTTAGCTTAAAGAGCCAAATTAAATTAGACCAAGCAGTTATGCGGTAAATTGATAAATATTTTTCTTAAACATGACAGTTTTGAAAATTTTATTTTGATGTAGCTACGCAAGTTAAAAATAATTGTGGTGGCATAGTATTATTGTGGGAATTTATGATGGATGAATATGTGAAGGGACCTGAACCCGACAGGTGGCATTGGATGAAAAACTGCAAGCAGTATCCCTGGGTCGCGATTCAAAGACGCACAAAAAGACCCACTTCTGACCTCTGCGACGAGTGCAGTGACTTAGAAACAATTGAACTACGAAAAATAACAGCGGCATAAATGAATGGATCCCTAAAATCTAAATTTAACGATGTAATGTAGCTTATGCTGTATACCAGATCGCCCGCATTTAGAACAACGGCGGTTCTTGTGTGTTTGAAGACCTTAGGTTCAAGGGCAACTCAACCTTGATTGTTGTCCCGAGATTAACCTGGCTTTCAGCACTGATTTTTCCCTCATGTGCTTCAACGGCTCGCTTGCTAATAGCTAAGCCTAAACCCATACCCTTTGCTTTAGTTGTATACAAGGGCAACCAAAGCTTACTCAATGTTTCCTGAGTCATCCCTTCGCCAGTATCCTTAAAACTAAAAACCATCATCTCATCTTTTTGTTCGCATTTAATTGTTAGTATTCCACCTTTTGGCATGGCATCATAAGCATTTTTTATTATGTTTGCAAAGGCTCGAGTCATTTTGCTTGAATCAATTTCGAACTTGGGATCTTCGCAGGTTTTATCTATTACTACAACATTTTCGGGTGCCAAACTGAAAGCTAAAGCATTATTCACTAATGACTTAGGTGTAACAGATTCTAGGTCAAGCCGTATTTCACTTGAGTAATCAATTAAATCGTTAACTATTTTATTAGAATAATTAATACTGCTGTCCATGCTTTCAAACATGACTTCATCTTTTTTATCCAGAACGTTGGCATATTTGGTTTTCAAATAGTAAGCTGCAACACCAATAGCGTTTAGGGGGTTCCGTAAATCATGCCCTAAGATTCCAGCTAGCTCACCAATTGAAGCAAGACGCTCTGACTTTATCACCTTTTGCTCCAACTCCTTCTGCTCTGTAACATCACGGATAACAAATGCCACTCCAACGTCATGACCTTTGTTGTCACAAACCACCGAACAAGACACAATACCCGTTCTCGGTAGGCCCGATTTTGAACGAAAAGTTATCGAATAATCTCTAAGCTCCCTCTGCTTACGAAGAAGAGCCATAAATTGAGAAGCTGAATAGCCCTTGCCAATAACACTAGCATCTTGAACAACATCAGTAATTGATTTTCCTAACACCTCGTCTTCCCTGCAGCCGGAAGTCAGCAAAAGAGCACGATTAACTTTAACAATTATTCCTTCAAGGTTAACAAGTATGACAGATTCAAGCATTGTGGAAAAAATATTCTCAGCAGCTATCTCAGGTCTAAAACCGAATAATTTGTACTTCAACATGGCATAAACTACCAAAAAGCTTGTAAAACTGGCAGAGATTGCGCCTAAACCTGGAAAATCAATACCCATAATCGGAAACAAAGAATCTGTTACTAAATCCAAGAATACTGGAATTGCAAAAGCAACAGCAACAAACACGGTTTGCTGCTTTCTTGTTTTGTCAATAATTCGATTATAATAACTAGCAAACAAAAACAGCACTAAAAGCATGGTAACTGCTGCCCAGAGGCCATCAATCCTCGAAATCCAAGAGTAGAGAGGTACAGTGTAGCTGTAACCCCAAGATTTCAAAATGGGAGCCAAAGAAATCCAGTAAGTAGTCACATCAATCAACGAAAAAAGAAGCGGTGGAAAGTACAACGCCACATAGATTAGCTTGTTTTTTAACAAATCACTCTCTGTGAAAGCAAGTGCAAAATGCAGTGTTAAAGCCATCAAGAACGGCCACAAGAAAATTTCTTTACCCCAAAAAGCTGCAGTTGAAGCGTTGGTTGATATGGTCAACATAAATTGACCGAAAGCCCAATACGCAGTACCAAACATAATTAACATGAAAAACCGATTTACCGTCGATTTTCTATTTATTAAATAAACACTAACACCTAAAGGGATGCATAATGCGCTCGCAAACAAAGAGAGCAAAGCGTAAAGATTCATCTATTTTTTCGCCAATCCAACCTTTCAACGATATAGCCAGTAAGACATTTCGATACGTTATATAGCCAATACAATCATCATTTTAAAAATAAAATAATATGTGCGAGCAATAAGGAATAACAATTTTCAAATCACACTACAAAATAATCACTCTGAAAGAACATCAATCAGCATGCTTTTATTTGTGGGGCAAGAACTATCCCTTAACAAAATCCAACTCACAACGATGAAGGCAGACGCATGGTTGAGCTCAGAGCACAAGAACAACAATTACTCACCACCTTAGAATCATTAGGCGGAAAAGCTTCAGTAGACCAGTTAATTGATACTTGCGGACTGCCAGATACTGCAGTTATGCGTATGGGGTTGACTCTTCAAGAAAAAAACCTCCTTGCAATACATGCCCAGCACCAAAATATCATCAAACTAACCCCTGAAGGAGAACAATACGCAAAAAAGGGTCTGCCAGAACGCAGTCTAATCCGCGCTGTAGCAGATCTAGGCGGAGCAGCTGACCTGCAAGCTGCGGCAAAACAAGCAGGAATCGAAGCTCAATTTATCCAAATCGCGCTTGGCTGGGCGATAAGAAAGAAATGGGCGCTTTACACCTCAAGCAACAACACTCTACGGATCAGCGAGTTACTATTGCATCAAGCATTTATTGAGGAAGGCTGCGACGAAACACTACTCAAATATCTAGGCGACAAGCATCAGCACCAAGCGGCAACCGAAGATTTAAGCCTAGAACTGAAAGAAGCGGCTGAGCAACTTAAAAAACGTAAGCTCGTAAACATCGAGCCTAAAACCGCACGTACGCTCCAAATCACTCTGGAGGGCAAGAAAGCAGCCGCCGAAGCCAAAGTAGCACCACAAGAAATCACCCAACTAACACCCGAACTCATAATCACCGGCAAATGGCACACTTCAAAACTGCAAAAATACAACATTGAAGCACCAGTAGCAAAAGCTTACCCAGGCAAAAAACATCCATATCTACAGTTTCTCGATGAAGTCCGAGAAAAACTCGTTAACCTTGGCTTCCAAGAGATGACAGGCACCGCCGTTGAAACCAGCTTCTTCAACTTTGATGCACTCTACGTACCTCAGGATCATCCAGCCCGTGAGGAAAGCGATATCTACTATCTAAAGGACCCAAAATACGGAGACATAAGTAGTCACGCTCAAGCCGTAGAGCATGTTGCTGAAACGCATGAAAAAGGGTTGGAGACAGGTTCAACCGGCTGGGGATACAAATACTCACTTTTAGCCGCCCAAAGATTGATTCTCCGCGGACATGGCACATGTCTCAGCGCACGAACATTGGAAAACAAAAACTTCCAAGTTCCAAGCAAACACTTCTCAATCGCACGTGTTTACCGTCCAGAAATAACCGACAAAACCCACCTATCCGAATTCAACCAAGTTGAAGGAATCATTATAGACGAAAACTTAACGCTAAAAGACTTGTTAGGCGTGCTTGGTAAATTCGCCATTGAGATTGCTGGAGCAGATAAAGTTCGCTTCAAACCAGATTATTTCCCATTTACAGAACCCAGTGTTGAACTCAGCGCTTACAAGGAAGGCTATGGCTGGGTAGAATTCGGCGGCTCAGGAATCTTCCGTCCAGAAGTCACCATACCCCTTGGCGTAAAAGTACCCGTTATTGCTTGGGGACTAGGCGTCGACCGCCTCTTCATGATGCGTGCCGGCATAGAAGATATCAGAGATATTTTCAGCCAAGACCTTGATTGGCTACGCAAAAAACAGGTGACTTAAATGCCCACAATAGACATCGAATACCAAGAACTTGAACGTCTACTAAACTTAAAGTTTGAGGGCGACATGGCAAAACTCGACGACATTTTATCTATCATCAAAGGTGAAGTTAAACTCTACAACGAACGCGATGGCATAGCTAGCATAGAAATGAAAGACACTAACCGCCCTGACCTCTGGAGCGTGGAAGGCCTAAGTAGGGCATTACGAGGCTACTTAAATCAAGAAAAAGGGCTAAAACAATATGCTTCAGGCAAGTCAATTGTCGAAGTGAACGTTAACGCGCAACTATATAATATTCGTCCTTTCATCTGTTGCTCCGTAATAAAAGACATTCATCTGACAGACAACACAATTAAAGGGATAATGCACCTGCAAGACAAACTGGACAAGACTTTTGGCAGAAACAGACAGAAAACTTCCATCGGAATTTACAATTTTGACCTAATTAAGCCACCAATAGAGTACACTGCAGTTAAGCCGAAAGATGTACGTTTCATTCCCTTGGCATTTACAGAAAAGATGGATTTAGATGAGATTTTAGAAAAGCACCCAAAAGGCATTGAGTATGGCCACATAGTGAAAAAGAACTCCTTATACCCAATGTTGTTTGATTCTGAAGGCAAAGTCTTGTCTTTCCCCCCGATTATCAACTCAAATGACTTAGGCAAAATCACTGAAGAATCAAGAAACTTACTGGTTGAAGTAACAGGTACTTTGCACAAAACTGTTCTAAATACTCTTAATCTGGTTACTGCCGCATTAATTGATCATGGTGGAAACCCCTACTCAGCAACTATACACTACCCGATAGGCTCAGAATACCAACAACAAACTGTTACAACACCAGATTTCAGCAATCGATGCATGTCGTTAAGCGTTGAGGACACAAACAAGCTTCTCGGGCTCAAACTTTCAGCACATAAAATTTCTGAGTTGCTGTTAACGGCGGGCTTAGGAATTGAAAAAATCAAAGCAGACAGTGTGGATGTGCTTGTTCCATGTTACCGCATAGACGTAACACATCAGGTTGATCTAATCGAGGATGTAGCAATTGCATATGGCTACAACAAAATTGAGCCGCTTTGGCGTGAACTAGCAACTGCGGGACGAGCAAAACCTGACCAACGGCTCATTAACATCGCAAGGGACTTGATGGTTGGGTTAGGATACCAAGAAATCCTAACATACACCCTCACGAACCCCGAAAGCCTCTTTGAAAAAATGAACAAACAAAAAACCCCCCTAGTTGAACTGGACAACCCCAAAGTCGTCACCATGACATGCCTGCGCAACTGGCTACTACCAAGCCTCATGGAGTTCCTCAGCAACAACCAATCCGTAGAGTTTCCACAAAAGATCTATGAACTCGGAAAAGTCACCTTGCCAGACGAGACAAAAGAAACCAAAACACGCGACGAAGAATGGCTAAGTGCTGCAACCGTACATGCAAACTCAAACTTTACCGAAATAAAATCAGCCCTAGACGCATTCATGAGCAATTTTTGGGTTGATTGGCAAATAGAAGAAACCACTCATCCAAGCTACATTGAAGGCAGAGTCGGCAAAATAATCGTGGCTGGAATGGAAGTGGGCATTGTCGGCGAAATCAATCCCTTAGTGCTTGAAGCATGGAAACTTGAAAACCCTACTGCTGCATTTGAAATTAACCTACAAAGAATTCTCGAAAACAAATTAAACAAAAAAGCATAGCCGCCTTTTAGCCGTACTCAATTGCAACTAAAACCATGAAAGAGTCCCATTTTTTCTTGCCGTTTTAAGACACCACGCGTAAATGACATATCCTACGGGCACGATGATGGCACACATCAAAGCTAAGACCAAGAGGTTAGGCAGAATCGAGGCAATAGTTGCGCCGGTAAACATGAACCTGATACATGTGAAGAAGTAATAGGGCGGAGTGATGTAGGCGATTATTTGCAATGCATATGGCAGGACTTGCACTGGGAAGAACACGTTGCCAAATAGACTTATCAATATGGTCATGAGCGCTGTGACGGGGTCGCCTTGTTTGGTTAAAATGAGTATGCCTGAGCCTATCATGCTGATTCCGATGAAAGTGCCAATGCCTAAGGCTAACACAATCAGTGCACCAACCACATTAATGCTTAACACTACCCCGAAAACATACACACCGATAAGAAGGTAAACCGCAACTACACCCGTGCTCCAGATAAAGCCCCAAATTGAACTACCGAGAATAAAGGTTGTCAAACGAGTCGGCGAAACCAAGACTTCTTCAAGCGCCCAAGGATTAATTGTTTTCTGAACCAGCGTCAAAGCCTGCCCAAGATAACTGTTAAAGGCTAACCCGATAAGCAGATAAGTCGTGTAGGACGTGTGGTTTATGTTAGTTACAGTTTGATTAACTGAGCTTTGCCCAAGATAAGCAAAAGTTAACGCTCCAAAAATAGCGGTGAAAACCAGAATAACTATGTTTGTTTTGTAGGTTGAGAAGCTTACTATGTCTCGCTTCATGAAGTACCAGATTTTCTCAAGCTCAGCTAACAGACCCACGCAATCATTCTCTCCGTGTTAACTCAATAAATGCGTCTTCCAAGCTGGGTTCTTCGCGCTTGAAGTTGACAAATTTGATTTTTTGTTCAAAAAGGAAGTCAAAGATTGTTTGCAGTTGGTCAACGTTTTGCAGTTGGACACATAAGCCTTTCTGGTTGGGCATTAGGTCTGGATCGGTTTTTTCGTTTATGCTGATTACGCCTTGGATTGAACGCATTTTGTCCACTTGAGCTGGCGTTATTTCTTCAAGTATTAGATAGATTAGTTCTTCTTTTTTGATTTTATCTCGCAAAGCGGCAGGGGTGTCGCAAGCAATGATTTTTCCTTGTTTAAGAATTCCAATTTTAGTGCAAATTTGCGCTGCTTCTTCAATGTAATGAGTTGTATATAGAACTGTTTTGCCTTTCTCCTGAACGGCAGTCTTTACAAAGTCCCGAATGTTACGTGAGGAAATTGCGTCTAAACCAGTTGTAGGTTCGTCAAGCATAATTATAGGCGGGTCTGCAAGCAACGTTCGGGCAAGAGCAAGTTTTCTTTTCATTCCACCAGAATACTTCTGATAGAGCTGTAAAGCGTTGTTTTCTAAACCCACCAGCCGCATTACTTCCATGATACGTTTTTGCCTTTTCTGCCTGGGCACATTGTAAATTGCAGCGAAAAATTCTAGATTTCTGTAACCGTTGAGACGCCAGAAAAAACCTCTTTCTCCAACGCTGAAAAGTGTGCCAAGAGAGCGTTTTACCTGCATTTGCTGCTTAACTACGTCGTAACCGTTGATTAATGCAGTTCCCTTATCAGGCGGAAGAAGAGTGCATAGCATTTTGACGAGGGTTGTTTTTCCCGCGCCGTTTGGCCCTAAAAGACCAAAAAGCTCGCCTCTCTTAATTTCAAAGTTAAGATTATCAATGGCATTTACGGAAACTGTTTTGCGACTAAAAAATCCAGAGTCCGAGTTCTGAGATTTTGATTTGAATGTTTTCGTTAAGTTGATTGTTTGGATGGCGTTTTCAGTTTGCAACATTAGTCCTCTTAATCCAAATTAGGCAAAAGCACTCAGTTATCATTTCAGGTAAGGTTAGCTATCAATTAAGCGTTTCTAAATAATGCACCACTTAAAATCGATGAATAAACGAGGTAAGTTGTTGGGCATTCTCGAATTTTTCCGTTAGTGGTACTTGCAAGTATGCGGCATACTTGTTGTAGTAGGGTGCGCCTTTTCTTGAGAATAAAGTTAAGACTTTTCCTTCATGATTAATTTTAAAACCTACATCGCTTGCTTCGTGCCCCCGAATCAAAATTTTGACTTGCAACCGTCTAAGAACTTCCTCAGTCACTTTTTTGCCAAAAAGCTTTCCTATACTCCTTGGAGAAAAAGAGACGCCTGGCAACGCTTCAGCTGGATCGCTCCAAAGCAAATCTTCTAGCAAAGCTTCGTTTTGATTTTCTTGTGCTTCTGCGATGTCTTGAACACTACTTATTTCTGGAGATAAGCCGCCATGAACCATCAGATAGCAATTAGGCACATACAACGCATTATATAGGCAAGTGTGAAATTCACGTATTTTCGCGTAAGTTGTTTGCCAATCTTCGCCAAACCTGCGTTGGAATTGATAAGGCAAATCATGCGGTTCGCCCAGCAAATCTTGTGGTGCTTCATGGTTTCCCCTCAGCAGAACAACTTGTTTAGGATAAGTAAGCTTTAGCTTTAGAATAAAATAGTAGATTTCTGTTGATTTTTCGCCTCTGTCGCCATAATCACCCAAAAAAATCATTGTTGCATCTTTAGCTTTCTCCATTTTCTTGAGAAAACAGCTTGTCTGAAGGATAGATGTGAGGCTTTCTAGATCTCCATGCAAGTCGCCAATTACTAATGCTTCGCCAATTGGTTCAAGCTTAACTAAATGATTTATTATTGTCAAATTGCCAATTTGGCCATCTTCTTTTTGCAACAAACAGGTGGCTTTTTCTATTATTTCGATGAAATCGCTTCTTTGGATGCTTAAGGCTTCTTCAACAAGTGAAGGCAAATCCAAAACTCAAACACCCAAGACTATGGGATTTGAACTTTTATGTTGATTGAGTTGAGGATGTTTCTTTCAATTGTTCGCTTCATGTTGCTGATTTTGTCCACAGTTTCAATGTATGCATTTTCTTTGACTGCTTCATGTGTTTCGATGCTTGTTTTTCTAGCTTTTAGCAACTCAACTTGGCTTTCAAACACTGAAATGTTGTGTTTTATTTCATCCATCTTTGAAGATTCCAATAACTGCTGTTTTATGTTTGCCATTTCCGTGCATCTTAATTGAAGTTTTGCAAGTGAATTTTGCTTGAGTATTTCATTTATTGATTGTTGGGCTTTGCGTGCTTTATCTTGTTTGAGCTTTAGTTTGTCCTCTTCGATTAAGAGTTCAAGTTTTTGCAAAATTTCTTCAAGTACTGGAAAACCGTTTTTCTCGCTTGTAAGCGCCTCAAAAGGGTTCTCCAAGTACTGACTTACTTTTTGGAGTTCATCGGGAGTTACTCCTGCTCCGCCTCCTGAAGTGGCTAAGGCTTGCATTTTTATGAAGGGTTTTTGCAGGTGCCTGAGCGAATGTTTCAATTCAGCGGTTAGAGTGTCTATTTCTGCGTTTACCATATTGAGTTTGTCAATCGGTCCTTTAGTTTTTAGCTCATCAATTTTTTGTTCTAATTCAGCGATTTCTTTGTCGACTGGCAAACGCTCATTTCTTAATTGTTCTTTTTCGTCTCCAATTGTTGCTATCTGTTTTTGAACGTTTTGAAGTTCATTTAGAAGCTGGAGAGATTCTTCCAAAGTTTTAGTTTTAACGTATTCTTTTGTGATGAAATCGTTGAGTGTTTGATGTGCAGCTTTAGCTCTTTCGTATATGGTCAGGAATTTTCTTCTGTCCATAATAAAGAATGGTGAAATTCTTGGAAACCAGTTTTTTATGTCTATTTCAGTTACTAAAAAGATTTTTTGGATTTCTTGAGCGTACCTGCTTAGGGTGTCGTAAGAAATTTCTTCTGGTGGGTTAAGTTTTTTGAGACGATCGAGGAACAGATGAGCAAGCTTGTTTAGGGCTCTGGCTCGATTGTAAACTTTCATGTTTCTTCTTTCGATTTCTTTTGTGCTGTTGTCCAACAGCATTTTGCTTACGTCGCCTATGCTTTGGATCGCCATGTTCATTTCATCTCTTAGTCTTTTAGCTTGAGCATGAACTGGCGAAAGGATTGAGCTGGTTTGGTCTTCAAGCCAACGTTTAACTTCGTTAGTTGATGAGAACTGGATTGCTTCAGTCAATGCGCTTCACTATACCCTATATTTTATCTGGGTTATTTATCAATTTTAGCCTATATTTAACCCAATTTTGATTACCTTTTTTTGAGTAGCTACTCTTAAATAGCTAACGATGGCATTGAACAAACGGACGTGCAAACCAATTGAACACAAAAACACTAGCGCTAATCATAATCTTTGTAGCATTAACCACTGCACTAAACATTGCGGGACCAAAAATTCCATTTCCGTTTGCACCATTCTTATATTACCAAATTTGGGAAATCCCCATTGTTGCAGCTTTCTTGACTATTGGGCCAAAAACCGGGTTAGCCGTCGCGGGGCTAAACACCTTGCTTCTCCTTATAGTATTCCCAGGAAATCTTCCAACTGGACCCTTCTATAATTTAATCGCCGAACTTGCAATGCTGATAGGAATCTACGCAGCCTACAAATTAGCCACCTATAGATGCCCGACTGAAAAAATAGGCTCCTTCCTGAAACAACATAAATTAGGGTTAAGCATCTCCGCAACTGCGCTCGGAGTCACCACGCGTGTCATAATAACAACAGTTGCGAATTATTCCTTGATAGCTCAACCCTCACCAATCGGCTTTGGCTCGTTCTTCTCATTTGGAGGACTAGGGGGTCAAGCAGGCGTAATTGCGTTTCTGCCTTTCAGTGTACTATTTAATGCTACGATAGCACTCTACACTATTCCTATTGGAGTCATCGTAGCAATAGCTATCAATTCAAACTTTAAACAGCTAACATAAAAAAAAGAAAAATAAAGCTAATTAAGTAAAATTTAGAATCCTAAGGATCCAGCTAATACCTTAGGGTTAATTTGTCCTGCGGTGAATGAGTTGCCGGTTTTAGCATTGTTTATGATTAGGGCTGCTGGAGCAAATAAGCCGTGGTCGATTTTGTAGAAGTCGCGGTCTGCTTCACGGAAAATCTGGAGGAAAGGTTTCCCATAGTCCTTTGAGGCTTTAGAAGGAGCTTGCTCTACAATCTTCTGCAGGCTTGCTTCGTCATCGTATTCGACAGTGCAGTATACAGTTCCGCCATATAGAATTGCATCGTTGGTGCGTGCCATTGCTACTTCAAAATCTTTGCCCATAGGCGGAATTGGAGCGTAACCTAATGCATATCGAATCACATTGGGGCTTAGCCCTAGTGTTCGTAGTTTGTGAATGCCAACTTCTACAACTCTGCCAGCAACTTGAGTTAAACCTGCGATGCTTGCGGTTGGAGCAACGGCGACAATCAGATTCTCGGCTTTGATGTTACTTGCAGTCGTTACTTTCTCAATAAGAGCGTCAGAAGGCAAAACATTGCTTTCTAAAGTAAGAACTGCCTTGTCACTTGCGTCTTTGTAGCCGATTTCTTCGAAAACATCTTTAGGCTTCAACGCCAGAGCACGAACGGGACCAGAGCCGATGGCTATTGAATCGCCATCTTTGATACGCCAGCCAGCAAACTGCGAACCCAAAGCGGCAATCGCAGGGTGATCTGTGCTAACGGTTATTGACGGGAAAGCTACTTCTCCGTATGTTTTGAATCCTAGTTGGGCTTTTCCCGCTCCGCCCATGCATAATTCAGTGAGTTTTTTACCTGCTTGAAAACCGCCTGGAGCTTTTACACCTAAATCAATGATTATAGCTCCCGCAGTTGATTTTGAGATAGCTACGCCGTAAAATTCTTGGTTATCGATGAATTTTTGGGCTATTTTCCAAGCCATTTGGTTTACGCTTAAAGTCCCCATGATTTGTCACTTCAAGTATGCGTATTCTTGATGGGCTTTTTCATATTAACTTAGCGCTGCTTGACTGCTTTAACTTGTGATAAGCACTCACTATTTTACTTTTAAGAAAACCAAGAACGGTAGGGGTAAAGATAGAAAGCGTAGCCAAAAGGAAGTTAAGTGGATAGACTGTGGGGTACTCGAAAAGATTGCCGCCCCATGACCCGGCAATATTTAGCAGGCCACCTGACAACTGAAAAAGCGTCCAAATAGCAGTTTGCAGCCAAGCACCCTTAAGACGAGCAACGTACTTTTCCCGTCCCTCGAGAGTCTTACCCTTGATACTGATAAAAAAGATTTCACCCGCAACTGCGCCTGCACCCCCAGGAAAAAAAGCATTCACAAGAATTTTCTCAACTAAGTTACCGGGAATATAGTAGCCAATCCAGGGAGTTTGAAGCAAGCTTAGCACGGGTAGGATAACGTTGCCAGTTGCTAGCCGAATCGCAGCAGGGATAGCATAAATAATAGCGCAGGAGATCTCCCAAACCCAAAACCTCCTGTTTCTGAACAAATTTGATAAGGCTTTCGAATACATAGACTTTTAGACTAACCTGAAATGTTTTAATTCTTTCCCAAACATGAGGCGTTAGCTTATTTACGGTCTGTATCCGCAAAGAGTGCAGAGAGCCAGCGCTGAAGCTGTTAAGTCCGCAGTAGTTCCTGGATTGCACTTATTTTGGGTCGACCGCAGCTTCAAATCAAACTGCTTGAAGCTTTTTCTACCCTTTTCGGTTTCTAACCCGCCCAGCTCCAAAACAGCCTTAGCGTCGGATGACACTTTCCCTGCTTTTTCTTTGCCGACTTTCCGAGCTATGAAGGTGTCTGGGTGTTCTGACAGGATTTTTAGGAAGGTGTGGACGACCGCCGTGTTTAACGGTTTACTTTTTAGTTGCTCAATCAAATATGGATACGCTAAGTCGAAAGTTATCGGATAATTATTTGCCCATTCTGAACATATGTCGTCGTATGCTGCGGCTAATTTGAAAACATCAAATAACGTAATATTTTCTTTTATCAAGCGGTCTTTGGAGTGCGGGTCATTAACATCAAGATCAGGCGCTTCGTTGAGACCACTTGGGTTGGCGATGCCCACTGCTTCATACAGATGCACTGAATCCCACGCTGTGGTTGATTTAACTACCAGATCAATATTCTTACGCAAAAGAGAAAAATCCAAAGAATAATCGGGATCATTCGATGTCATGCCAGCGGCAACAGCAATAGGTACAAAAAGCATTATGGTACCCAAAATCGTGTTTCCACCCCTTTGCCAAGCGTTAACATCACGAGAGCATGTTTTTATGAGCTGCCCCAACCCCACTTCGCTGACAGCAAGTTTATTTTCTGCAACTGAAACCCCGCGGTAAGCCGCCTTCTGAAAGGTTGGTCCTGAAGCAACAGCAGAAGCCAAGAAATGCTGGCAAATTGTTCCTTCAAAGCTCGAGGTCAAGTTAACATTGCCCGGTTTTTCCGCGCTAACCTCAAGCAGAATCGCCAACTCTAAACATTTAGAAATATGTTGAGCTTTCTCTTGGTTACTCATTAGTACACCGACCTTAAGTGGAGCAAAAAAGGTTTATTAAAGTTATTAAAAACCTACAAGCAGACATACAACCAAACGGTGAAGATTTGATGAGAGCACGTGAAGGCGATTTAATCAAGACAAAAAGCAACGTTGTTTTTGACGTAAAAGGATTAGTGCATCCAGCGGACAAGATTATTGCGTTTCCACGCTTCATACCCTCGTCAACCGGCACCAGGCAAGGCAAAGACGCAACATATGGCAAAGTCTACAGCCTCGGTGACAGATTCAAGTACCTGCAAGGAAACCACCCTGACCTAATAGTATTTGACCCTGTATTTGGAGAAACAATGTGTGAAGTCCCAGTTGCACAAGTGGCTGAGCACTACAAGCCTGAAGAAAAGCTTTGGGTGCTACGTACCTCAAAGGACCTGACAGTGTTAGAGGATAAAGCTTTGCTATTAGCTCAAACGCTGAAAGCAGAAGCAAACATTCCATGGAGCAACATTGGCATTTCAGGCTCGATAATGGCTGAGTTAACAACAGAAAAATCCGACATAGACCCATTAGTCTACGGAATAGAGAACTGCCGAAAAGCCTACGCTGCCCTGCAAAAGCTGCTAATAAAAGAGGATTCAGGCTTCAACCCATACACACAAACGGAATTGCGGGAGCTATTCGACTTCCGTTCGAAAGACACCCAGATGAGCTTCGAAGACTTCGTTTTAGTCGAAAGCCGCAAGGCATTTCAAGGCAAGTTCATGGGTACCGACTATTTCATCCGTTTCGTGAAAGACTGGAAGGAAATAAGCGAGCAGTATGGCGACGTGTGCTTCAAAAACAATGGCTACGCCAAAGTAACAGCCAAAATAGCTGACAGCACAGACTCACTTTTAACGCCGTGCACTTACAAGTTGAAAGAAGTCTATGTTGTTGAAGGACCCAAGTTGCAGCCAATACAGGAGATTGTTTCGTTCCGCGGAAGGTTCTGTGAACAAGCGGCAAACGGCGAAGATATTGAGGCACAAGGCAAAGTTGAATTGGTAACCAACAAAAAAAGCAGCGACGAATACTACCGTTTGATACTGGGTAATAAGCCGTCGGATTACATGGTTCTTTCACACATTTAGTGTAGCACTTTCAAGACTTGCTCATAATATCGGGGGCAATAAGTCAGCGTAACCTGATAGAAGATTTCAGTTGACGAGGTCACTTCTTCCAAGTTGCCCTCAACAATAACTTCCTCATCCTTTTGCGCCTGTTGACGGAATTCTTCCATAAAAGAGAACACACGCCTTGCCTCAAGGCCTTCCTTTGGCCCACTCATGACCTCCAGAGGCTCGATACCGTAAATTGACGGAATAAACGACGACTCATCGTCGGCTATTATTCGAGCTTTAAGTTTAACCCAGCCCCTCCGCGTTATGCAAGTCCGCGGGTTATACTCAGATTGAATTTCGTTCCAAGCCTTCACGGGCTCAAACTCCGCTTTTATCGTCCTGCCGCTGGCTTTATCATCATATAAACCGTAGATTTGTTTTCGGCGTTGATGCCAAATGAAGTCTGGGACGGTAAAGTTTACGAATCGCCAATCTTTTCCTGCCATCGCTTGATTTGACTGGAACTCGTTATGCAAACCTGACTGCTTATCTGCGTATAAGGCTTGAAGTGTTTCTCGCATTTTTGCGTTTTCGGGTTTACCGTAAACTATGAAGTCGATGTCTGAAAACTTTGGATGATAAAAGCCATGGAGCATAGAGCCGAAGACGCCAAAGTTCTCTGTATTTAAGCCTGAATTGCTAAGCGAAATCATTAGAACACGCTCCATTGCCGCTAGCAACTCGTCTGTTGGTCCAGCCTTAAGCAAGAGCGTTAGTCGCTCTTCAGGTTTTCTTGCTTCAGCGACAGCGTTATCTTTAACGCCGACGAGATTTAGCCCAAGCATTTCATGAAAAATAAGGTATTGAGGATATTTTTTTGCGACTAACTTCATGCCTTCGTCGTTATAGAATTTGTAATAGAGTTCTTTTTTGCCTGTTCTTGGCGCTCGCGGGTCATTTGATTTGAAAATGTTGCTTGATGCATATTCAGCGTCGCATATGTATGCGCTTGATGGATGGGAGTAGCCGAAGACACGGAAGATTAAACCTTCGCTTGTTTCTACGGCATCGCGATCGCGTAGCTTCAAGTTGGCCAAACGTATTCTTCCTCAGACGTTGCTGTTCCAACGACAACTTGATAGAATACTTCATTTGAACTCGTTGACTCGACCCTTTCGAGTTTGCCTGCGACTTTGATTTCGCTTCCTGCCCTTGCAATGTTTCGGTAGCAACCGATATTTGATACAACCTGAACGGGAATCTTGTCCAAATCAAGTTCTGATTGGTCATCTTGGGGTTTGTAACCTGATATTTTGTAAATTGCTGGGCGATACATGGTTTCCGTGTCTTCGCAAACTGTGGCAAAGAACCGGACGGCGTCAAGCGGTACGTAATTGTAAGCTCCATATTTTTCTTTGACTTGCTCGGGCCTCTTAGTTGCGTTATACATGAAGATTTTGCCCATATATTTTCCTTGAAATTTTCTGGCTGCTTCCAAGCGGTTACCAATTATGTAGCTTAGTTTGGCAGTGTTAACCAGCCTTGCTATGGCTTCTTCTACTAAGCGGAAATTTTCTGTGCCGTAAATAACAAAATCTATATCCGATTCTGGCGCATGCATGTTTAAGGCAATGGAACCATGAACTCCAAAGTCTTCTAAGGGAACATTTGATTCTTTGGAAATTAAACAAATAAGATCCAGTGCCATTTGCTGAAGTTTGTCGCGTTTTGGCAAGTTTTGCAGCCATACCAAGCGGTCTTTAGGTACAAACACCTGCTCTATTCGGTCAAGAGGTGCAGTGATAAGTTCCTTATTTCGGTAGGAGTCATAATAGAGGTAATCTGGAAAATTTGTGCGGAAGGCTTCAATAAAGGTCTGGTAATTTTTTGCTGTATAGAGCTTTTCTGCCCTGAAAAGCTGGTTCTCTCCAAACTTCCACGTTCGCTCCAACATTTCAACGTTAAAGAGCTCTTTGAATTTCGCTGGGATATATTTTAGGAAAGCGAATACTCGATCGTCTGGATGCTCATACCCAAAAGTATTGAGTATGAAACTATCTTTAGTAACAAAGGTGTCTCCATCCATTGGAACCCAAATATCTTCCGCCGTACACATGCACCGCGTTTTAAAATAAATTGAAGATTAAAAAAGCTATTGCACCAAGGGATTCTGAAAATGATCAGTAATATTTTTGGACCAAATTTCTTGCTTCAGCATACTCTTGTTTGGAGCTGTCTGATTTTTCTTTGGTTAATTCGCTTTTCTGCTAAGAAAACATATATGACAAAACAGGGTTTCTGTTAACTAAACTGGTGAAGCAAGACGGCTATACCTAACACTGAAGAAAACAACAATGAAATGGTTGTTACGCCATGGGAAGTAAAAGGCAAAGTAGACTACGATCGCCTGATCCGAGAATTCGGCACCCAACCATTGACACCTCAACTGCTTGAACGAGTAGAAAAACACACAGACAAACTACACTTACAACTGGAAAGAAAAATATTCTTCAGCCATCGAGACTTAGACACCGTCTTAGATCTTTGTGAAAAAGGTGTAAAATTCGTTCTTTACACAGGAAGAGGACCTTCAGGACCAGTTCACATTGGACACTTGGTGCCCTGGATATTCACACTTCACATTCAACAAAAATTCAACACTAGGCTTTACTTCCAAATTACAGACGACGAAAAATACCTAATAAGCGATGACGCTGACCTCAAAAAAACAAGCAAATATGCCTATGAAAACGCCTTAGACCTAATTGCTTTAGGTTTTAAACCAGAAAATACCTTCATCATTTACGATACCAAAGACATCGATCTACTTTATGACATCACACTCGAAGTAGCCAAGCGAATAACTTATAGCACCGCACGTAGCAGCTTTGGCTTTCAAGACAGCACCAACATAGGTTGGGTTTTCTGGCCAGCCATTCAAGCCGCACCATGCTTTATTCACAAAAAACTCACTGGCGAAAACGTCCCAGCACTTATCCCAGCCGCCATCGACCAAGACCCATACTGGCGAGTAACTCGAGACGTGGCACAAAAACTCGGCTACTACAAACCCGCCCAAATCCATTGCCGCTTCTTGCCAGGCTTGGGCGCAGGAGGAAAAATGAGCGCCTCTATGCCCGAAACCAGCATATTTACTATTGACCCGCCAGATGTGGTGAAAAAGAAAATTTGGAACGCTTTCACAGGTGGAAAAGGCACTGCTGCCGAGCAACGGAAAACAGGAGCTGACCCAACGATCTGCAGTATTTTCCAATATTACTTCTTCCTCTTCGAAGAAGAAAGCAGCAAACTTGCTGAACGCGAACGCAAGTGTCGAGGCGGCGAAATGCTTTGCGGTGAGTGCAAGAAAGACATTGCGGAAAAACTTAACAAGTTTCTAGAACAACACAGAGAACGCAGAGAAAAAGCGAAAGACGTTATCGAACAATATCATATAAAACGATAGACAGTATAAGAAATTTTTTTAAACTAATATGCTTAAAAATCGGTCAAAGAAAGAGAAATAAGCCAAAGTGACACCACAAATATGGATTAGAATAGGTGATTTATGTGTCAGCAAAAACCCAAATCAACATAACTACAGCTACAAGGCTACTTCATCCGATGCACACTGTCCTTATTTCGTGTGTTGGAAAAGCAGGTAAACCCAACATTACAACCTGTGCTTGGGTTATGCCAACCTCAATGAATCCGCCGCTTGTAGCAATCAGCCTTGCGCCCACTCGTCACTCCCGTCTGCTAATTGAAGAGTCAGGGGAATTCATAGTTAACATTCCAACAATGGAAATACTTCAGGCAGTTTATGCGTGCGGCTCGTTAACGGGGCGAAGCTTTGACAAATTCAAAAAAACAAATTTAACACCCATGCCGGCCAAAAAAGTTAAAGCGCCAGCAATCCGCGAATGCATAGCTCATTTAGAATGCGCCGTAGAAAGTAAATGCGCTACAGGCGACCACACCATTTTTGTGGGTAAGATCCTTGAAGCCTACGCTGACATGGGCGTTTTCACGGAAAGTTATGATTTAAAAAAGGCCCGAATGTTATATCATGTAGGCGGCAACAATTTTGCATTGCTAGATCCCAAACTCTACAAATCCTGAGTACCTGATTAATGCTTGATATGTAATGGGATTAAAGCTGCTTTCCAAAGTTGATATCGGAATAGCTGTTGAACGGATCGGTTGGGGACGAAAATTAACAGGTTAATTAACCGGTAAGGTTATAGTTTGTGTGTTGCTCCAAGCACTTCTTCCAGTCTCATTAAAAACGCTGAATTCTGGAAGCCTCCAGCATGGGGGGTTTTGTGATGTTAATTTTGTGTAAAATCCATCAATTCCCAACACTTGAATATCAACTTGTCCACTGGTAGTGATGTTACCTATCCAAATGCTCCAGCCGCCGGGGTCTGGATTAACCTTGCCAAGACCAAATTTTACAATTGTATTATCCGTAGTCGAAGGGGCTAGGTTTGGAGTCAGGAGGCCAGTTGTCCACCCCTGTGAGTGGTCTTTTATGCGAATGTTATAATATAGTTTAACCACGCTTTCATTTACAACTGCGTAGACTGAGGGGTTTGGATTCTTGATCACGACGTCGACAAACTTTATTTCCACATGAAAAGTTCCAGTCGCATTCACTACGTCATGGGACCGATCCTCTATCTTCAAAGTGAACTCTGGAACAGAAGGGCTAATTTGTGTTTGCGCAGTTCTAATCAGGAAGAAACTCGATGTCAACATGACGAAAATAAGTAACAGGCTAACTTTGGTTCGCGTGCCAACTATTCAATTAATGTTTAGATAAAAGCTTCTTGGTCAAGAAAGTTTGACTTAGAGTCAGTCAAGAAATCTTTACTGGAAGCTTTTTACCCCGATTGGGGTCGAGAATAAGGTATGAAGCATAGCAAGACTTGTGCAATACTGATAATTCTCATATTATCCTTCTCAATGATATTGTTAGTTTTTAATCCAGGCGTTTTGGCGGATTCTAACCCGTCTGTGCCACAATTCACCTTGCAGTATGTCGACCATTCGTATGATATTCCTCCGACTTACGGAACAGACCCTTACACTGGGAACACTATTATGAAAACTTACGGTAGCCACGTTGATAACCGAACGATTGATGTTACGATTATGAATCAGCCGTTCACACCGTACAAGGACTCAAGTAACAATACTATCCAATTATATTATAATGTTCGTTCTAAGGGGCACTTTGAAGAGTGGAATGGGGATTCTGACTTTGGCAGTCACAGCGTGCGCGGTCTTCAGGCTTCCAGTTCAACTTATACGGTGATATCATTTGACATTCAATACTGGGGTGTAAGTGCAGGTGGTCAAATCGATTTTCAAGTAGAAGCGATTACAGGTTATGCCTACTATGATGCTTCAGCTTGTGGTACGAACTATCAGACAACAGTCGGGAACAGCGGATGGAGCAGTACACAAACAATAACAATCGGCAACCCAGCCAATGTATCCTCTACGACACCGCCTATATCAACGCCAAACCTTCCAACTTTCAATCCGTACAATCCAACCGTAACACCTTCGCCTTCACAAAACTCAACTTCAACCCCGATCCTGCCAGGTGCACAAACGGGTGGATTGTTTGGTTTTGACTGGGTGCAGACGGCTTTAATAGCTATGGCTATCGTGATTGTCGTTTTGGTGGTTGCCTTAGTTGCTGTTACGTGGCGTAAATCAGCCACCGAATAGATTGCTGCTCAAAATAAAGTGGTTGACCCCTGCGTTCTTTCAACCCACCAAAGGATAGAAACGCTGAAAGAAGCCATAAATTGCTTTTGCAGTAAATTTACGGAAAGCTGTGGTTATGCATTTAAGCAAGTAGGGTGTAATCCAAATTTGTATAGTCAGTGATTTGCTATGTCGTACGACAAAGAAGAACTAGAGAAATTCCGTTTATCTGGAAAAATTCTTCGGGAAACAAGAGAGGAAATGAGAACTCAAGTCAAAGAAAACATGCCAATTATCAATGTTTGTGAAAAAGTTGAAAGATTAATCCGCTCTAAAGGAGGCAAACCAGCTTTCCCATGCAACGTGAGCATCAACGAAGTAGCTGCACACTACACCTCACCACCAGGAGATGTATCAAAGATACCTGAAGGGTGCACTGTTAAAGTTGACTTAGGTGTCCATGTCGACGGCTACGTGACCGATACCGCATTCACAGTAAGTTTTAATTCTGAGGGCAGAAGCATGACAAATACTGCTGAACTGGCTCTAAAGACAGCTCTTGAGAATATCCACGGCGACATGGCGCTTGGTAAGATCGGTAGCTTAATCGAGACAACAATAAAGAACCGCGGGTTCAAACCTATTTCAAATCTGTGTGGGCATTCGGTTGGAAGATATTTAATTCATGCGGGATTATCCATCCCAAACGTCTCACAAGTGTCAATTTCTAAAGTGAAAACTGGTGAAGTTTATGCAATAGAGCCGTTTGTTACTTTACCTGAAGCGGTCGGTCGAGTTGATGATAGCCCCCAAATAACCATTTACCGCTTACTTAAAACAAAATCTGTAAAAAGCGAATCTGCCAAGAAACTACTCAAGTACATAGAGGCTAATTTCAGAACTCTGCCATTCGCTGAACGATGGCTAATCGGCGTGGTACCTAACGAACAACACAAAATAGCTTTTAAAGAGCTGCTTGCATCAAAAGCCGTTATGGGTTATCCAGTGTTTGTTGAAGTAAGCAAAAAACCCGTTGCTCAAGCTGAGCATACGGTGCTCCTAAAGGATGATGGTTGTGAAGTCTTAACTTAGACATTATAGGTTTTTTCTTTATCTTTTACTTCTTTGTATATTGCAGTAACCATCTGTCTTGTGTTAGGACATTTTTGGCATGGAACATCAAGTTCTTTGTAGACGTAATCGCCGCGTTGGAATTCGCGTTGGGTTTTTGAGCCGCACTTGCATTCGATTGTGGTCATTACTTTAGGGGTTTCAATTTTCATTTGTGCTACTTGCCTCCTTGATTGGAATAATGTGAACACTGACATTACCAAAGCGACCGCGCCAACGATTCCAAAGAATCCTGCGGTGAGCTGGTTGGTTGAGTTGCCAGGATTGTCAGCTACCGTGACTCCTGCTATTATTATGGCTACTATTCCAAGAGCTGCTACAATTAAAACAATGAGAGTGAGGTAAGTTGAGATCCGTTTGGTTGCTGAAGTTTGATTTTGGTTTTGTGTCATTGCTTTATCCTCCTTATTGTCCTACTCCGATGGAGTTGCCGACTCCAACGATGATGATCTTGTCTCCTTCTTTGGTTCGCTCTAAGACGACGTTTTTGAGACGTTCAATTACTGGGTCAACTGCATCGTTGATTTCTTTTCGCATTGGTGAAACTGCGTCGCCGATATCTTCTTTGATGATTACAGCGTTAATTGGAATCTTGTACTTTGTCAGTTTGTCTTCAATCTTAAACTGGTCAACACCTGGTCCACCGATTGCTGCGCCAATACCTTCTGCTACTTCGCCGACCTTTTCGCCTTCTAATTTTAAGCCTGCGTCAATCATGATAACCATGCCGATTTTGCCTTCGTTTTCTTCAATGACTGCTTCAACTGCATCTCCTGGTTTGCCAACATTGCCGCCTGGGCCTTCAGCTTTTATGATTAAAGCTGTGCGTCCTTCAAATGGCACTGTCGCCATAACGCAGTCTTTGGGTAGTTTTCGGATTTCATAGCCGTGCATTAGTTTTGCAGCGACTAATGGTCCCGCGCCATCTCCGATTGGTTGGCCATATGCAAACGCTTTAAGGGCGCTTGAGTAGGCTTCTGCTTCTTTCATAACCATTGGCAGAATCATTTGAATCTGCATTATTACGTAGAGACTCAGGGTCTTCTTGCCTTGAATGTAGTAGTGACGTATGACTTTGTAGATGAAGTTTAACGCCATGGCAGCTTCCAATGTGTTTTCTAAATTGTTCACTTGGACATCATCGCACTGTGGCGCCATCAATTTGACTTCGTCTTTCAATCGAGCGTCTCTTACATCGAGGATGTGATCGAGTTTGTAGACTATGCCGGCTGGATCCATGCTTTGTGGCCCAATAGTGAAGTATTCTAAGTAGCGGTCAACACGAGTAGAAGGATCAACTGCGGGTTTGCCAATTTCTTTT
The DNA here is from genome assembly GCA_963833575.1 of Candidatus Bathyarchaeota archaeon. Classification (GTDB taxonomy): domain Archaea; phylum Thermoproteota; class Bathyarchaeia; order Bathyarchaeales; family Bathycorpusculaceae; genus Bathycorpusculum. The sequence continues at coordinate 190,861 of CAWHXY010000006.1, forward strand.
ATGGCATCTATAGCGTTTTTGCGTCCTTCTTCTTTGATGTACTTTAATTTATGAAGCGAGTTTTCTACTTCTCGAATCATAACGTACATTTGGATTCTCTGACCATAGAAAATCAAAACTATGAAGAACACGTAAGTAAGCAGGCTTAATACCTGAGTAATTGCATCGCCCCCAGTTCCTAAAAGCTGTGCTTTCGATACGAACGGAGCGGTCACTAAAGACAATATCTGGGTAAATGCGTTGCTTCCTGGAATAATATTCAATTTCTACACCACTTCTCAAAAAACTATTAAATGTCAGTTATAAAGCTATGCCATATCTACCCAAGTTTTAAGCTGAAATAAATAAAAGAGGGCTGCCAGCTTTCCCAGGTTCACGTGGCCTAAGACCACACTACAGCTGGAAACGGAACACGGTTTAACTTCTGAGTTCGGTATGGGATCAGGTGGAACCCGTGCCCTATGACCGGCAAACCCAGCAATACTGATTAACGTTCCTAAATAAACCCTTCGTTTTTTTATAAAAAAACTGTTGAAGAAATCAAGAATGTTGATGATAAGCAACTTCAAGGACACTTTTTTAATTTGTTTTAGCGTCTAAATACATCTGCGCGCAACAATATGAGGAAAAAGAAACTTCAAAACCTGCACTTTGAGCATATTTAACTGCTTCTTCACTGGGAAAAGCTATGGCTTCAACCCCAGCTTTTAACGCCAAAACATCTGTTTCCCCACGGTTTGCGCCTTTGGGACGCATGCAACCCAAAACCAAAGGAGTTTCAGGAAACATATTACGAGCTATCATGGCGACTTTGGCTATGTCTATTGGTTTGGGTGGCCGTGTTTTCGCCATGGTTGTTCCATGGATAGGCATGAACGCGATTATTACTATTGCTGAGGGCTTAATTGTCTTCATCATGTTAAGCGCTTTTAGTTCGCCGTCTAGTCTGCCCTCATTTAATCCTACAATAACATGGGGCACAAAATTCAGGCCTGCAGCATCAATGGCTTTTAATGATTTTGAGTAATCTTCTGGGGTTACAGTAAGGTTGTAAATCTTCTTTATTGTTTCACCTGAACCTATGACGTCAATCAAGACTGCATCAACTCCAGCATCCTTAAGCGAAACAGCAGTTTCCAAACTAATTATCCCTGAATGAACAAACAAGGTCAATCCAAGTTCATGCTTAATTCTTTTAAATGTTTGAACGAATCCATCAAGAGGCACTGAGCCATCAGGCAAACATCCTCCACTGACAAGGCAGCCTAGAGCCCCACCTTGTTTAAGCTTTAAGCATAAATCGAAAAGTTCTTTTTCTGATAACACAGGGTGCATAGTTTGCAGTACTTTGCCCCCACAATGCTTACAGTTCAGGGTGCAAGATGTTCCAGTTATAGAAATTGTCGGAAAATCCGTTGTTGATGAACAGAAATATTTTGTTTTGTAATAAGTAAAGCTTGGGGCATAGAAATGGATTTTCTTAGGTTTCAGTGCTAACTCCGCTTTCTCTAATAGGTTTAAAACCTCTTTTTGATTTAGTTTCCAAATTTCTTCTGGAGAGAGCTGAAACATTCTTTTCAATGTAAGAATTAACTGTGTGGCTTATGAGTTTAGCGCAAACACAGTTTGCTAGCGGATTTTCCAGCGCGCTTTCGATAGTTGAATCAGCACATTCACATCCAAGCTATATAAGCGCTTCAAGCAAGGTAGCGATTATTTTTCCGACATATTTTTTATTAAGGAAATATAATAATTACAACTCAGAGCTTGAACATTTTTTGACGATACTTTCAGGATAGATTATGAACCGAAAAGACCTTTTTCAATTATTCAAGACGTCATTCAAAGATTGGCGAGAAGATAACGTTACATTGCGAGCAGCGGCGTTAACATTCTTCATAATTCTACCCCTGCCATCATTGCTGCTTATAGTGGCTGCAATTTATGCTATGTTTGTTGGTCAAACTTATGCTGCACAACAGGTGATTCAACAGATTACTTCTTTGGCCGGACCTGCTGTTGCGGGACTATTCAATGAGCTGCTTGCAAGCTCATCGTCACCCTTCACCTCTCTCTGGGGAGCTCTCACTTTGGTAGTTTTTTCAGTAGCGGGGGCAATAGGCACATTTGCCGTCTTACGTGACATAATGGATGTAATATGGGAAGTTAAATCTCCTCTTAGAAAACCGAATTTTTCAATAAGAGTTAAACAAAGAATTGGGCCGTTTATCGTCGTTTCTGGGCTTGGATTGATTGTAATAGCTTGGACAGGAATAGCAACCCTTCTGTTTAGTGCGATAAGGTTATATTCAATAAATGGAACGTTAACGTTTGTTGCCGTCGAGATAGCTCAAGTTCTGCTGTCGTTTTGTTTGGCAACACTACTTTTTGCGCTGATTTACAAAGTAATTCCAGAAGTAAGAGTTCATTGGATAGACGTAATCTTGCCTGCGGTAGTTACAGGCATTGCCTTTACCGTCGCGAATTATTTCTTAGGCATTTACATTCGAATCTTCACAGTGACCACAATAATTGGTGCTGCAGGCTCACTGATTATTATTTTATTATGGATTTTTATTTTAAATCAAATTGTTTTATTTGGCGCTGAGATCTCTAAGGTTTACGCTACAACAATTGGTCCTCATCCAAAACAACATTTGCCCGGTAGAGTGGAAAAGATACTTACAGCTTTAGATGAAGCAGAAGAAAAAATAGAAGAAGCAACAGGAAAAAACGTCGACACCCACGGAGAAAACTAAATCAACTCTTAGAATGCTCATAATCCGGTCCTTAGACCTTTTGCTAAATTAATTTATGCATTGCTACCAAGATTTCAGGATTTTTACAGGAGCGATTGCCGTTTAGGAAGTATTTTTCCTGACGTATGCTTACCATCTGAGAACTAATTTGATTACGCCTAGTGCTATTCCCATAGATACTACACCGCTAATTATTGTTCCCACGATCAATGGAGGATAAAATTTTTTGGACTGAATACATAGCAGACGGCCAATAATTGCTACCTGTATTGGTGAGAGCAAAAACATCCCAAATATTATGCCTATCCAAGCATATTTGTTAATGATTCTTTGACCTCTAGCTGTTCTTTTTTCGAGCCAACTTCTGAAGCCTTTCTTCCATTCAAGTAGTCTTTCAACAACTAATATGGAAGCAAAAACCGTTAACATATTTATTGTGAGAGTCGATGCAAAAACCAATATAGGGTTGAATCCGACGGCGACTCCATAAAGCATGCCTCCTAGGCATTCAAAGACGATAGATATGAGAATGTAGATAAAGATCTCGTACATTCATCCACCACTTCGTAGAGCAATAATCCCAATAACGGGAGTACATGGTTATTTTGAGGTGGTGGGCCGAGCCGGATTTGAACTGGCGACCTTTCGATTATCAGTCGAACGCTCCAGCCGTGCTGAGCTACCGGCCCACCTTGTGAAGCACAGAACTTAATATAATGTTAGTTTATAAGAATTGTCATAAATCTTTTAATGCTACACCATTATTGCTTGTTTTGTTAAGAGTGGGCTCGTAGCCTAGCACGGATTAAGGTGTCGGCCTTCGGAGCCGGAGATCGTGGGTTCAAATCCCACCGGGCCCGCCACATAAATTTTTGCCTCCTTGCCTCAAAGTCCTAAACCACAAATGCAACTCTAAAATTGCGACTCTTAGCCACCCGACTACGACATTGATCACAGCTTTTGTGACAATTGCAAACGACGCACACAACGTTAAGTCTCAATTTCTAGAAAAGACACTAAGCGACACTACATGAAGACTACAAACGTAATCGTTTTCCTCTTTGTAATAGTCTTATTAGTAATTTCTGGAAATGCTGCGATGGTTCAAACACAATCTTCACAAACACAAATCCTTACCCATGATTTTGGCGATAACGCCGAAATCAATTCGGCAGACACGAACGTTTTTGCCTATGATGTAAGTCAAAGTTTGGAAAATGAACCAAATGGCGGATGGGTAAGCGACAACATTTACCAAGTAAACTGGACTATACGGCTCGACTATATTAACCAAGATATCATTAATGGCAGCAGTTACATTCTCTTCTTTTTGCCCTCACCTTTAGATACGAATTCCAACGTCGCGACACAAGCTATTACAAATCAAACGCAACTGAACCTTACTCAGAAAACTGGAACATTATGCGTAACGTTCAAACCCGAGAATATCACAGGCTACTTCTTTAGTCTCAATCTCCGATTTGCAGTCTACATTAACGGCGTAATTGCAACGAATCATTTGAGAACCGATGCTTCTCAAAACGCAGGATTTTCAACCGAGATATCTCAAAACACAGAATTCTCACCCAATACATTAAGTAATGAAAACTCATTGGAAGTAGCACAAGCCCCAGAGATTCCATCGTTAGCGGTTGTAACAACGCTGTTGATTGCAGTCTTTGTGATCAGTTTAGTACTGTTGATGGTAAGAAAACGTATTGCAAACCACCCAACCTGACAATCTTGTTTGCTCATTTATTGAGCAAAGAAATAATGAAACTTTGTATTTCCTCAAGACGAGATTGAAGGCTATCCAGAGCTGTTTTACCCGAATCTCCCAAAGCGTAAAATCTGGTTTTTTTATCTGGAATTACCTTAATGTATCCTCTCCGTTCTAGTTTGTAGAGAATAGAATATAGGGTGCCAGGGCTCATTCGAATATCATATTTTTTGAGGAAGAAATCTATTATATCCGGAGCACTTAGAGCTTCCTTTCTAGTCAATTCTTCCAGAATCGCAATATCTGAGAATGCCTTAAGGAGCTTCCGTTTTTCTTCCAACACGAATTTATTGTCAAAAACTGGATCAACTGTTGAATTTTCCAAAAAACTAGTTGGCTCATCGCTAAGGTGGATTCTATCTACCATTCCCACACACACTCGAAGCTCAATTGTTATTCTTCAGATTTAAAACTATCGCTTGCACTATATTCGGCAAAGCTTTAATTCAGAATTCGTTTATAGGAAACATCTTGAGGGTGTGTGCGTGCGTTTACTAACATGTAACTTTAGGTTGGGAGGGGTGAGGGAATGAATCAAGACTTTGTTATGAAATTAATCAGGTATCCGCCAGTTGGAAAATTGGCGTTGAACATGATGAAAAACAACGCCCTCAAACCATTTCTTATTTCATCCAAAGTTATTGCTGAGAAACAAGAAAAAATATTAAGAAAGAAGTTTCGAATTTTAGAACATACAGAAATTGGAAGAAAACTCGGCGTAAAAGAGGGAGGAAAGCTAGAAGCACTTCCAGTTACAGATTATGAGTTTTATGCGCCTTTCTTCAACAATCCTTCTTCGAACTCTCTAATGTATCCATTGAATGAATACGAACGAACAAGAACCAGCGGCACATCGGGAAAAGAGAAGTGGTTTTTGATACCGAGAAGCTATATCTACAAATCAATAATTGAGACTGCTATACAAGTCCAACTTTTCTCTACTCATGATGGTGATAAAATTAGGTTGGATTATGGCGATACGATTTATATTAACACTGCTCCAAGGCCATTTTTAGGGGGAGTAATGGTTTCAGTGGCTTCTGGCAAAAAAGAAAAACCACCATTATTCAATGTGGTGCCTAATTTTAATATTTCATTTGAGGATAAAGTAAAATATTTTACTAATAATTGTGACCAAATAGATGTTGCTGTTACTCAAGCGTCCATACTTGTATCTCAAATAATGCCTGCTGCAAAAAAGGCTGTAAATCTGAAAGGATTATTTTGTCCAGACACTACTATTGCTGAGTCGTACTTTGATGAAATACAAAAATTCACTGGAGTCACGCCTAGAACTGCTTATGGCTCGACTGAAACATTACATTGTTCAATCCCATCAGTGCAACATCCGCTGGGTTTCTTTCTAGACTGGAGACGAGGCTTTTTTGAGTTTAAATCTTTGAAACATGAAGAAGAAAAAGAAATAGTGGGCATTGATCAAGTAAAAGTTGGCGAAGTTTACCGAGTAATATTTACAAATCTTGAAGCGGATTTAACCCGTTATAACACGTCAAATTCGTTCAAATGTATTGCCACTGGAGATGATATTCTTGGCATTGATTACCCCATTTTCAAGTTCCATTCAAGATTAGATAAAACAATTTCTCTGCACAACTTTACAAGGATAAATGAAAATGAACTCACAACAGCTTTGAAGGAAAGCAAAATACAGTGTGTCGAATTTGTAGCCAAGAGTGAAATAACCGAAGGATTAGAATACCTGACACTTTATTTGGAGACCACAGATTGTCAAAATAAAGAAGATATTTCAAAAGCAATCCATAAAAGCCTTTATCAAATGGACGAGGCTTACAAGGATCTAGTCGATTTTTACCATTATTCTCCAATAAAAGTGGTTCTCTTACCTGAAGGTACTTTCGGAAAATACTTGACGCTAAAAGCTGCAACAGTTTCAAAAGTTGGAAGGATTGAGATGCCTGATGAAGAAATTAATAAGCTGATTCAAATAGCCAAAAGTAAGGACAACACATGGCAATCGACCTAAATCTCTTAGCAGAGACGGCTAATTCGCTGGTCACTATAACCTGCGGTCTATTGCTGATATATCTTATTCAACGTGGAAAACTGCAGCATAATCGATTTTATTACAGTTGGTCCGCAGGTTTTATTTTGTATGGAGTTTACATTTTTTTGAGGCCCTTATCCGCAAATGTTTTGATCGATATTCCTATGGTAATTGCATTTCTCATTTTCATTCCATTTTCAATGTTCACATTGAATTCTCAGAAAAATGTAACCGCGCTAATTTTTGCTGCTACAATGCTTATCGTTATTTTGTTTGTGCCTTTTTCATATTTTGGTTATCTTAAGGAGAGTGTGTCTTTTTGGATTATCTCGTCTGTACTTTTTTACTTACCCGTTACTATTGTTATAGCAACGCATAGAAAAATTTTTGGAAGTAGTGTAGATAAGTTTTTGATAGGCTGGGTTTCGCTATTTCTTGTAAACATCTTCTTTCCACTAGGAAACTGGATAACGAATGCTCTTGCAATTGGGTGTAAACTTTTTTTGTTCATGGGGCTATTGGATTACGATTTTGCCATAGCTACAGAAAAAATCCGAAAAGGACTAGCGCCAAGTAGCCTGTCCCCAATTTCTGGGAATTGCGCTAAGGATGAAGGTGGCTTCGAACTCGTGCTGCTTAAACCCAGGGCAGAAGCTCCTTTGCCAATTGTGTCAAAATGGCTAGTTGATCACGTTGAGAAAAACATAAGTGGAAATGTTGAAACGACAGTTCTAATCTTGCAAGATGTTCTTCCCTATAATGTTGTACGGTCAATCGTTTGGAGCAAGCCAAATCTTATTCGCGTTCTCTTCTTTTCTGATGGAGTTTCTTCAAGCAATCAAGAATTCAAAACTCTAAAATTTGGCGTAACTGAAATAGGTGCAACCATCAATGAGGTAGCAAAATCAGAATCTAAAGCTAACCAATGCGGCGAAATAATCATAGTGGACCTTTCAATTATGATTTATAAGTTTGGAGTTAACCAAGTTTATGACTTATTATTGAACAAAATGGGAATTTTAAGATCCAATGGAACTAAATTGATAGCTCTTTTTCACCCACAGGCGCATGAAGATCGTGTGACAGCTCTTTTCAAAACAATTGCCAATCGCATAACGAACTTGTAAAAAGAACAAAGCCACAACTTAGATGCTATCTTAAGATAAAGAATTGCAAAGGTTCTGGAGACATTTTTAGCTGTAGATTAGCTACAAATTTGATAAACTTCTTCAGAAAAACTTACCAACGAAGGACGAGCTTGTTAAATTCTGATGGTTTCTGATGCGAATACTCTTAGTCCATTCTCTGTAATTTCATATTTTCGCGGTTGGTCGTCATGGGCTGTTCCTCTCATTTTTTCTACTCTGATTGTTTTAGTGACCAGAAAGTTCCGTAGTGTCTGTGCCATGATGATAACGCCGTCAGCTAGGTATTCTTCCACGTAGAAGTCATCTTCTGAGGGTGAGGAAGATTCAGAGGTTATCACTGAGGTGCACTTTAGTTTTCGTAGCGATTTTATTAATTCGAGGATTTCAAGTCTTTTGTCAGTTGGAAACCGCTGATGAATTATTGCGCTTGTAATAGGGTCAACAACTAGTCTTGTTGCTCCAAAACTTTCTGCTTCAATTACTATTTGATTAACGATTTGAGAGATCACTGGTTTGGGCGAGTTATAATTGCTTTTAATTTCCTCACTGAATTTGAAGACCAATGGGCTGCCATCAATTAATTTGAGCATATTCTTTTTTTCCAGTTTCTCCAAATCTAAGCCTACACTCGCTGCAGCCATTCTAATTGAGTCAATAGGTTCTTCAAGCGTTAGGTAGATACCTTTCTCCCCTTTTTTTGCACCTTCAGCAATAAATTGAAGAGAAAAAATAGTTTTCCCAGTTCCTGGTCCACCGCGAACTAAGATTATCTTGTTTTCGAGAAAACCTCCACCAAGCATCTCGTCTAAACCCGTTACGCCGGTCGATATTCGAATCATCTTTTATCGCTTAAACTACTTAGATGTTTGTTATATATTTATTAATGAAGCAAACTAAGAAGTTTTCATCTCCGCACGAATTCCATCGCTAAATTGGATATTTTCAAATTTAATAGATAACTACACAAATGTCTTCCATTAAGCATACAAAGACAAATTTCTTAGAAATATTATGAATGATTGTGCCATATTTTTGTTGGCAACCTTGCACGGTGACAAAGCTTTTATGCTGTTTGAAACAAAACAATTACAGAGGTTTTTAAAATGTCGTTGGAGTCAGGAAAAAATTTGGGCGGTATTGGATCAATATTTTTGGTAATTCCGGTGCCATTTCTAAGCATTGTAGGCATAATACTTGTTCTGATAGGCATGAAAAATTTGTCACAGGCATATAATGACGAAAGTATCTGGAAGAACACAATTTACGCAGTAGTCTTTGGAATCATAGGAATAGTCGGTGCAGGGTTGGCGCTTTTCTCAGTGTTTTTCGGATCGATTATTTCTGGCGCAACTTTAGGAGCAGGAGGAGGCTTAGCAGGATTTTTTGTAGGACTTATAGTATTTCTCTTTGTTGCTTTCATATTCTACATACTTGAAGCCATCTATATTCGAAAAGCATTTGATTCCCTCGCAAACAAATCAGGAGTCGGGCTATTCAGAACTGGAGGATTGCTGCTGCTCATCGGTGCGGTTCTTACAATCGTCTTAGTTGGTTTATTCTTGATCTTCATTGCCTGGATACTGATACTTGTCGCATTCTTCCAAATACCAGTAAATCCAACTTCACCGCAGACCCAGATGCCTTCGCCACCACCAACAATGACCTAAACCCCTTTTTTCCTTTTTAAATAGCGGTAATGGCTATTTGTCATTAGAATTGGATAATGTTTGTTGAGGCTCTGGAAAAAATTTTTCTTTAAGAGAAAAGAATGCAATGAAATTAGCTATAACTACATTATTTGGTAAACGGATGTCATGCTTTTCAAATGTGTCTTTCTCTGGTTAGTGCTTAACAAGAATGATTCAACACTGTTATATTTTGCGAGCTTACTAGAAAGTATAGGCGACAGTTTTTGAAAAAAGAATTGACAAGTAGTATTGACGTAAATGGCTCGCCCGCCGAAATCTGGTCGGTGCTTACAGATTTTGCAAATTTTCCCATCTGGAATCCTTTTATGCGGTGGATAAAAGGTGACTTAAGGAAAGGGGCAAAACTTGAAGTGCGGATTCAACCTTCAGGGGCAAGAGGAACAACCTTCAAACCGACAATTCTCACTGTTGATCCGCCCAAGGAGTTGCGGTGGATCGGGCATCTTTGGACAAGTGGTCTCTTTGACGGAGAACATATCTTAAATATTGAACCCATCGGAAAAAATAAGGTTCGTTTCTACCAAAAAGAAATCTTTAATGGGCTTTTTGTCAGGGTTCTTGCAAAAAGTCTAGACAAGGATACCCTAAGGGGATTTAACGAAATGAATGAAGCCTTAAAAGAACAAGTTGAAAAGAGCCATAACTGATAACTTTTTGACAGTAGTGAGCTTATGTTTTCATCGAGGAAAAGCAGAATATTTAGCCGGAAACAATGCGCTCAATTAGGTGACATAGTCAATTATTGTTAGTACAGTCGGCCTTTGAACTGGCTGTCTATTTTTTTTGTTTTCGACACAATCAGCAGAATGTCAAAGTCGAATGTTCTCTGCGAAGTGATGAACTCGTCGAGATCATATGGGCTGTTTGTGTTGGGATTTTATTGTCGTTTGACATACTTTTAACGATAAAGTTTAGTGAGTTTTCGGTGAAGTTCAAGACATTTTTACCTTCGTTAGTGAGCGTGTACATTTTTCGTGGTCTTTCTGCATTCATGTTCCAAATGCTCTTTACGTAGCCTTTTTTCTCAAGTAATCCTAGCAGGGGGTAAACGGTACTGGGTCCGAAGTAGACACCGAAGCCTTTGCGGATTTTTGTGATAATCTGGTATCCGTGCATGGATTCTTTGTCGAGATATTGAAGAACAATCAGGTCTAAGAGGCCTTTAGTGAGTTTTGTTTGAGTTTCTTTTTGGTAATTATTGTTCATTTTCTATATTTTTCCCCTGGTTTTGTTGTTGAAATGTGCAATGTTTTCTTCCAAGACACATTTCTTATGTCTTCATAGTACGTAAACTGACACATAAACCCTCGCACATAACGCAAGCATATAAAAACTACACAGAACCCACTACTGTCGAACACAAAAACAGGTCAATACGTAAAATTTCTCCAAAAAAACAAAATATTTAGGTTAAGAGAAGCTGTACAACGAATCAACAGAAAAATGAGTTGGACACCAAGTTTACCAGAACCCTCACTATACAACCTCAGACGAAACCTCATAACTTGTTTCTTTACTGTATTCCAAAGCACTTAGTTTAGGCTTTATAATGAAGCAAGCTTAGTAAAGTGTGTGGGAAAACAGAATTGGAATATTTAATTCTCTTAATTTCAATTCTTCTAACATGCATAATCTTAAACCTGGTATTCAAACTTCAACTCTTCGAATCATCAAAACAAGCAGTGATTGTGCTTGTTTCTCTTTTTGTAATTGGAACAGTTTTAGACAGCTTCGCAGTTTTGAGAGGATATTGGAGCTACAATGAAAACGCAAACTTTTTTGTAGGGATAAAAATCGGTGTATTGCCGATTGAAGAATATCTCTTCATGATAGTTATTCCCTATCTAACACTAACCGTCTTTGGATTAATAAAAAAGACAAGCGCAGTTCATCAATAAAAAAACAGATTAGAATACTGAAAGGCTTTTTTGTTTTTGTTCTCGAACTGACTTGCAGATAGAATCCGTTGTATATCCTTCAAAGTTGAGCAAATTTGCCGCTGCCGAGTAAAGAAGCATGAGGTATTTTTCGGTGTCAGGCTTTACGCCTTTCTCAATTAGTTGAGCTGCTTTGACTCGTCGTTCATGCCGCTTATCTTTGGAATGCGTAAAAAGGAATCTTACGCTGTTTCCCGCATGTACTTCCGCCCCCTCTTTGATCAGTTGCTCTGCTGCGATAACCTGGCTGACATGCTGACGGTATCGCTCCGGCTTTCTTGACATACGCTTAGTAATAATTAGGTCCTCAACAGGCACTTCACCATCCAGTAGTTTCTGTCGATAAGTTCTCACAATCTCCAGAGCAAGAGGAATTTTCTTGCGCAACTCAGCAGTGTTGTTCGCCGTAGCCAATGTGTTAATCATTTCTGTTTGAGCATCAAACACAAATCGCGGTGTGTCTCTTCGTCTGATTTCTAAGCCGCGTACCTTGATTTTGCCATCTTCCATTACTCCATAGTAGCGGTTCAGCACACCTACGCGTGGATGAGTTTTCGAAGGTAAGAAAACGATCCATTTGTAGCGACCTTCAAAGTTAATGGGTATCCCTGATTGCGCAGTTATTATTTGGCATAGATTTTCATAGTCTTCTAGGCTGGCATCTGGTTTTTTGAGCCAAAGCGAATCGACAATGCCGTGAATAACTTCAAACCCTCGCTCCTCTGCGGTATGCGATGCCTTCAGCAGGGCTTCTCTGCCAAAAGCGCAGACCCCAATGTGGCCATCTACTGTTCCGAATTTGGCGTTTTTGTAACCTAAATAGCCAAAGCAAGTGACCAGGATCCATTTGAGAGCAGTTTGCCGGTTATCGTAAACTTCTCTGAGATGAGGATCAGAGGCTTCTTTTTTCATTCTCTTATAATGGAGACGTTTGTCTACCACGAATCTTAGAGTTTTAGGAACAATGCCAGTGCGTTTAGTGCATATATGATAGTTGAGTTCCGGGATGCGTATATATGAGTCTGGACAGCATTTGCAAAGAACAGTTTCTGCGGATATGTTGTTGTTTGCCATTATGCTGGGATACATGCTGCTGAAGTCTACTTCGCCGACATAATCATGAGCGCCCACAATGGGTTCATAGACGAATCCGCCGCGGTCGCCAACTAGGAGATCATATGCGGATTTGAAGGCTTCAGGGATGCTTTTGTTTCGTGGAATAAGCACGTCATCTTTTATGGCTTGATAGAATGGTAGCGAGGACATGCTTGAGCCTATGGAGTTTCTTGCTGCAGTGTGAAGTGGTACTCGGCATGTTCTTGTGATTTCAATCAATCCGTCGAACCCTGCTTCAGATAAAACAAAGGTGTTGCTCTGGTCGATGTGGATTCTTCCGTAAAGCCTAATGGGTCCAGCTTTGTAGAAAGTTCGTCCATAGGAAAAAAATGTTTTACCTGAAGGCGTTTTTGAAGAAAATGGCGTACCATCTCTGCTCAAAGTAAATTTGTCAATAATGTTGTTTATCGTTGCTCGTTCTGTTAGGTAAGGAAAAAGGTGCGAGTCCCCGCCGGAAGTCACCAAGAAGTCTGGATCAAGTTCTCGGACCACTTTAACGAGTTGCTGTAGTTTCTCTAACTCGTCGCCGGAATCGATTGGTATTTCGTTTTGGTCTTGGCTTAACCGAATTGTACCTATGGGATCTTTGAAGTTGGCAATTTTGTTTTTCTTAGCAATTTCAACCTTTAATTTCATTATTCGCAAGGGAGGAATAGCATAATCGGTGCTGGCTACCGAATCGAGCAGAGTGTATTGGAGACCTGTTTTTTCTACCTTAACTTCCAAAAGTGCCAAGGGAAAGATGTCGTGGCTGAAAAAGTAGTCGCGGTCTCCTCTCAAGTCGCAATTAGAAACCTGATAACGCAGGTAATCCCCCATCTTTAGGATGATGTTTGTTAGGCTCTGGATTCTTCTACAGTCTCTAAGTACAAGCTCCAGAACTTTGGTTTTCTCTGAATCTGTAGGCTGAGCATACTTGTAAGCAAAACTCCATTTTGCAATGTCTGAGTTGTTGTAGAGTTTGCCAATTAGGGGGTCAATATTTTCTTGTTTTGATGAAACATAGATTTTGGGTTGGAACTTATCAATTAAACGTATCCTTTGACCTGCTTCGCTTATAATCCAGACTGCGATTTCACCTTCGTTTGAAGGGTAAGCATCAAGTATCCAGCCCTTAATTTTGCAAGGACTACTGACTGAGAGCAAAGAAAACACCTGTAGGGACTTCCGCTTATTCTGGAAATCCTTTAAAAGAAATTCGTCTAAACGACTCCTGAGCTCAGTGGAGAGTAAGGTGAAAATAAAAATACTTAAGCCTTAAAAAATCTTACCGGACCTGCTTCTTACGTGTTAAATCTTATTTCTCAGCACATGAAAATAAAAATCACTTGAACTAAAAGTCTCTTTGCAAATCTGCAAAGTCCACTTCACAAAAAACATTAAGTTATCAAGGCGAATATATTCCGTGTTGATGGGTTTGCCAAAATCTCGTATGGTTAGAAGGCAGTCCTCAAACGGTGAGATTCACTTTATCATCCCAGACGATAAGTTTGATGCGACTAAGGAAACAATAGAAGACTTTGATGATCTTCAAATAAGAATAATTATGAAACAGGAAGCTTCCAAACCACTTTTGCTATTACGTACAGAGTGAAGGCGTCTCATCTGGAATTTTAACCGTTTGGTTACAAATGGCTATGCAAATATTTTTCTAAAATGTTGCTTTCCATGGTTTTTAACTCTTTTTTCGCAAATTTTATATCTACCTGCTTAGCTCTAACAACAAGAGGTAGTGTGGGGGAGAAATGACATGGTAGATATACTCTTAGTTTTCGCAATAATAGTACCATTAATAGTTTTAATATACGCGTTTTTTTCAACAATTCGAATTGTGAGACCAACTGAAAAAGGATTAGTTGAACGGTTGGGCAAATACCGCAGATTTGTTGAAGGAGGCGTCACATTCCTTTTCCCATTTATTGATCGCATCATAAAAGTCAACATCACCGAGCGCATGACGCCTGTACAACGCCAAGATGTCATAACAAGAGATAAAGTGTTCATGGGCGTAGACGCCGTCGTATTCTACAGAATCAAACAAGACGAAATATCAGTGAAAGCTTCTCAGTACAACGTGGCAAACTTTTCAGCGCAAATAGACACTTTGGCACGAACAGTGCTAAGAGACATCATAGGCGGCATGGACATGAGCGTAGCTAACACATCTAGACCCATAATTAACACCAGCCTCAAAACAGCCCTCGACGAACAGACAGAGAAATGGGGAATCGAAATCGTCAGAGCGGAAATCAAAGACCTAGAACCCCCAAAAGAACTAATCATATCCATGGAATCCGTGCTCAAAGCAGATAACGACAGACAAGCAGCTGAGAAAACTGCTATAGCTCAAGCAACCCTGGCAAGCGGACAAAAAAATGCTGCGATTCAAGTCGCCGAAGGACAAAAGCAAGCCGCGATCCTACAAGCAGAAGGCCAGAAAACAGCAACCATCGCCATAGCCGAAGGAGATGCACAAGCAACCAAACTAAGAAACGAAGCCTTAACAACCTACTTCAAAGACAGCGCCATCGTGTTTAAGCAACTGGATACAATCACATCCTCATTACAAAACAACACAAAGATCATTGTCCCCGAAGGCAAAGCCATATCATTAATCCTAAACGAACAAGAAAACCTATCCAAAGCAACCATCATCCCAATAACACAGCCAGCACAACAAAAAAGCAGCAAACAAATGTAGCGAACTGGCAAATAAGCTCTAATTAAGAGGCAGGCACCTTTTTGGCGCTAAATCATTTCTTTTGTGAACTCAAACTGTGATGGCGTTCTGCAGTCACAAATCTGTATTAGCTACTTTGACTTTTTTGAAGTAGAGTTTCTGATTATTATGCAAGTTCAACCCCTTGAGAAGAATACAGATTATTTTAAAATGTCCGATGGATTCAACCTTTTTTACAGAAGATGGTCGACCACTGAACAAGCGGATCGAGTAGTTATTTTTCTTCACGGAATCGAAGTTCATTCCGGAGCATTTAGTTTTATGGGACCTGAGTTGGCAAATAGTAACTGTGAAGTATATGGTTTCGATCGACGAGGCTTTGGAAATTCAAAAGAACAGGATTTCCCAAGAGGCGATGTCAAAAGTTTTGAACGGCATTTAGAAGACATTAATGAAGTCGTGGAAGCTGTACGCAAAAACCATCCTGGAAAGAAAGTGTTCATATTTGGCCATAGCATCGGATGCACCTATGCCCTTTGGTACGCCGTGCATTATCCTCAGCAAATTGATGGACTAATTCTTGCTTCGAATCCTCTGAAAACGGGTTTTAAAGTTCCAACCCAAGACACAGTCAAGCTTGTCTTCTCGCCGATAATTGAGCATCATTCAATGTATGATTTGATTGATAAATGGCCGCAAGCCTTCAGGGAAGGGGAAGAGTACAAGTTGATCTCGGAAGATGAGCTTTGCACTAAAGTTTTCGGCTTAGGCTTTCTTTTTGAGCTCCAAACTAGATTAGCAAATAAAATGGGTCACTACGCGTCAAAAATTGATAAACCTACACTTTTGATCCACGGCGATGCTGACATTATTGCACTTCCCGAAAGCGCAAACAAACTCATGGAAAAACTTGCCTCAAACGACAAAGCCGTCCAGATGTTTCCAGGTGCAGATCACTGGCTCTACCAGAGCATTATTCCAAAGATGAGTTCAAAATACACCTTAGAGCAGAGAAAACAAGTTTCCAATATAGTTAAGAATTGGCTTGAAAAGCAGGCAATGCCTGTGCTATGACACCTGGCGAAACAGCTTCCGCTTAAAAAAATACAGAAAAATAAAAAAGGGTTAAAAACAAAATCTTATCAAAAACATTTTATTTTCTTTTTTTATAACCCATCTACTAGATGGGCTGTTCCGTCTGGACAATAAACGCAGTTACCTTTCTCAACGACAAGGTAACGTCTATTGCACGTTTTCATTTGCGAGCATCCGTCGCAATCTCTTGACAACATCCTTTTCTTATCCTCCTACATGTTATTGTAATTTTTTATCGGGCAAGCAGCGCATGTTTGCTGAACTGGCGACCTACCGATTCGCAATGTGCCTACGCACTGATAAAACTGGGTATAGATGAAGAAGTCGCTCTTAAAGGTTATCATGTTTCTGAAGATTACAATGCTAGCCTGTTAATCGTGGTTTTTGCGCAAGAGTCTTAAGTTTTGTTGCTGATTGGTGTTTTTGGATGATGAGCACTAGAGTCACAGAGCTTATGCAGTGATAATGGCTCGACGGGCGAACTGACAAAACAAAGCTTATGAACAATCATAAGCACAACAGAACTGAGAGGGTAACCTCAATGTTGCTACTGCGCGAGTAGCGATAGGTATTATTCGACGATTTACTATTTTATAAAGTGAAGAAACGGGTTTTTAAATGGTTAAGGATAACGATCCTGACTCTAACGAAAAAATTATAGATGAAGAAAAAGCCAAAGAACTTTGGCTAAAAGCAATCAAAAAGAAGAAAACCACAAAAAGAAAACGGCTTTCATAGATTTGATAAGTGAAGTGTTCAAGTCATACATTACCCAATAGACAATAATGGCTCTGCACACTTTTTGGTTTGATTTTTCGGGCGAACTGACACTTCCTATCGGAAAACTTATCAGTGAAGCAGACATGAAAAACTAAGCTAAACACTAACTAACAGCGCGCAATGGGAATCGAGGTGAATATGAAATGGTTGAAATGAAAGTCGATGCTTCAGAACTTAAAGGTGACGAAAGCAACTTAATCGAGAAGCTAGCAGATTTCCTCAAAGAGAAAACAGGCGGAGACGTTACAACAGACTCAAAAACCGTAACGGTAAAAGGTGAAGGCGAAGCCCTATCAAAGAAATACGTACGCATAATTATTAAAAAATTCCTGCACAAACACCAGTTGACAGAAACTTTCAAAGTTATCGGTCAAGAAGAAGCGTTAAAAGTTAAAGAAAGAAAACTCTATGATGAAGAAGATTAACAACTTTTCCCCAAAATTTAACTAATTTTTATTTTTCAAAAATCTATTTTGCTGTCCACTCTCTGGACACTCTGTTCCAAAGCTTAGCATTAAATCAAAAAACTCTAACTCTACGCTATACACAGGTGAGTTAAGGTTGAGCAGCAAAAACATAGCCATCAGCGCAGTCATCTTAGTTTCAATAATAACCTTCATAACCCTGCTGGGGCAAACCTACATCGCTCTTCAAAGCGTAAACCCAATAGCAATTATTGCAGCCATAACGGTAGCCTTCATAGGAATTATCTGGTTCAAGAAAACAACAAATTAAAAAAAAGAAAACAAAAAATGTTCTATTTGCGTTTCAGCATATTTTCTAGAATAGGCTTAAGCTTAGCGTTTTCAGCCTGGATTTTCTCTTTGCCGAGCTCTTTTCTTTGGGCATCGATTTCTTTGATGACTTCGGCGTAGTGTATGCCTTCTGCGGCTGAAACGTATTCTACTCGAAACCGTTCTGGACTCATTCCTAGTTTTGTTAGCATGCCTTTGAGGGCGTCGGTTCGTGCTTTCATCTTGTAGTTTCCGTTGATGTAGTGGCAATCGTAGGGTAAGTGGCATGCACCGACCAAAACCATTCCTGCGCCAAGTCGAAGTGCTTCAAGGACGAATTCTCTTGCAACTCTGCCGCTACACATGACGCGGATGGCTCGAACGCTGGCTGGGTAGTCGAATCGGCTGATGCCTGCCAGGTCTGCGCCTGCGTAGCTGCACCAGTTGCAAAGAATTGCTAGGATTTTGTCTTCAGGCTTATCCTCAAGAGCAGCGCGGATTTGAGCCAGTATTTGGGCGTCAGTAAAGTGCATCTGAGTAATTGCGTGTTGTGGACATTCGGCAACGCATGTTCCGCAGCCATGACAGTTTGCTGTAGTGATGAATGCTGCTTTGCCTGGTTCAGCTTTGATGGCGCCGTAGGGGCATTTGTCAACGCAGACACCGCATTTTGCAGTTTTGTTTCTGCATTTGGTTTCGTCAACTATTGAGATGATTGGTTCAATCTTCCATTTCTGCTTGCTGATAACTGTGGCTGCGCGTGCTGCGGCGCCGCTTCCTTGCGAAACGCTGTAGGGAATATCTTTTAAGCCTTGGCAGGCACCTGCGTAGAAAACGCCGTCGGTTGGGGCATCCATGGGTTTAAGTTTGGGATGGGACTCCATGAAAAAGCCGTCTGAGCCCCTCGACAGATTGAGGATGCGTGCTATGTCTGCAGAACCTTTTTTGGGTATGGCTGCAGTTGCCAGCACGACCATATCTGCATCTACTTCAATTGGGACTCCAAGGATTGAATCTTCAGAGTGAACCGTTAAATTATGAGTTTTTGGGTCCTCGTCTATGCGACTTACCCGACCGCGAATGAAGTTTACACCTCGTTCCCGGGCGCGGTCATAGAATTCTTCGTAGCCTTTGCCTGGACTGCGAATGTCCATGTAGAAAACGTAGACTTCTATATCTTCCTTGTACTTTTCCTTAAGCTGAACAACATGTTTGAGGGTGTACATACAGCAGAAGTTGCTGCAGTAGGGGTACTTGCTTTTGTCCCGGCTGCCAACACATTGGATGAAGGCGATTCTGTGAGGTTTTTTACCGTCTGATTGCCGGATCACTTTGCCGCCTGTTGGACCAGCAGCCAATATGAGTCTTTCAAACTCCATGCTGGTGATAACGTTGGGGTATTTTCCGTAGCCTAACAGTGGCATGTCGTAGGGTAAGTAAACGTCAAAGCCTGTGGAAACAATAATTGCGCCAACATCAAATTGTACTTCTTCAGGTTTCTGGTTGAAATCGATAGCTTGACGCGCACCGCATACCTCGGTGCATTTGAAGCATTCGATGCAATAATCCTTGTTAATAGAATAAATAAGTGGTACAGTCTGGTCAAAGGGCACTGAAATTGCTTTGCGTGTGCCAAGGTTCATGTCCCACTCGTTGGGGTACTCGATTGGGCAAGCGTCTTTGCATTCTCCGCAGCCCGTGCATTTTTCGGGAATGACATATCGCGGGTTCTTTTTGATTGTTACTTTGAAGTTGCCGATGTATCCGTCAACTTTTACAAGTTCCGAGTTAGCGAAAATTGTTATGTTTGGGTGGCGTCCGCAATCGACCATTTTAGGTCCTTCAATACATATGCTGCAATCTAATGTGGGGAACGTCTTGTCAAGTGCTGCCATATGCCCACCGATGCTCTGCGAGTTTTCAAGCATGTAGACTTTGTAGCCCATTTCAGCGAGGTCTAGAGCCGCGTTCATTCCTGCGATGCCGCCGCCGATGATTAATGCTTTGTTGGTGACTGGCACTTCGATTGTTTGAAGTTGCTGCATTAACCGGACTTTTGCCACCGCCATACGCACGGAATCTTTGGCGCGTTCCGTTGCAGCTGCTGGATCATTCTGGTGGCACCATGAAGCGAACTCGCGGATGTTAGCCATTTCGTAGAGAAACGGGTTTAATCCTGCTTCGGAGACTGTGCGTCTGAAGGTGGGTTCATGCATTCGGGGTGAACAAGCAGCGATGACCACACGGTTAAGTTTTTGTTCACGTATGGCTTTGCGTATTTCTTCTTGCCCCGGGTCAGCACATGTATAACGATTCTCCTTAACGAACACAACATCTGGAATGGTCTTGGCGTATTCAGAGACTGCCTTAACGTCTACTGTGCCTGCAATGTTTAAGCCACAGTGACAAACGAAAACGCCAACTCGCAACTCTTCAGGTTTTGCGCTTTCAGTTGGGCTACAACAAGAGGGAGTACTCATTTCATCGAATCCTTTCCAATTTCATGTGCGACGAATCTTCTGTTAACTGCATCTCGTCTGTTCTCGTCAGCTTGAGTTTTTAATTCTTTTAACGCATCGACTGGCGAAGTTATTCGTTCTAACGCTTTATTCCAAGTTCCTGAGTGTATGGGAGTATGTTGGACTTTTGTGCGTTTAACCATTAATGCTTCGTCTACTGGGCAAACGTTTTTGCATGCGCCACAATAGGTGCAGAATAATTCGTTAACGTGAACTTTCTTGTCCTCACCAAGCGTTAATGCTCCTGGAATGGGGCAAACATCAAGGCAGTCTTTGCATCCGACGGGGCACTTCTCCTGATCAATGTTGATTTTTCCTTCAAAGGCTTTTGTAACTTTTAATGCGCCTGGACTACATTTAAATTCACAAACTCTGCAAGTTGGGCAATAATCCTTTTGGATATCTAAGTTAACTTGAACGCGCTGTTTGGCGCTTGGAGATAAAGCTGCTATGTCTTCGACAGGGGAACCGTCAAAGCCAACTCTTGAAATTTTGATGAGCGATAACGGGCAGGCATTTTCGCATTCTACACACTCTTTCTGACATAAGTGAGTGTTCACTTTTATATCGCGGATCAGTTGCGGATAACTTTCCTTCTCCAAAATGGAGAGGTCATGTGTATTATTCAAGGTAACTTTTATCGCTCCATAAGGACAGGTAACATCACAGATTCCACAAAAAGTGCATTTAGCTAAGTCAACGTCCACTTTGGCTTTCTTAGCTTTCTGCCCTTCAATTTTAGGTTGCTTTTTGGTCGCAATGGCTTCTTTGGGGCATGCCAAACGGCATATTTGGCAACCAACACAACGGTTCTTATCAATAGTTAATTTGTAGTTTTTAACCTGCAAGACCCACTCTAAAGTCTGGGCATCTGCCGTATCCTTCTTTACGGTTTGTAACGGCATTTATTTTATCACCAAGAGGTCATTACATGCAGGATACAAATTATTCCAACGCCTAAAGGTTAGAAGATTTGAATACAGAGCTTTTGATATAAATATTACTTGAACAAATCTGCAATCCAATATGAAATAGACAACAAATAAAGAACACCGAGAATAATGCTTGGCTTTGCAACATTTAAATTCTACTTTAGCATAAGTTTTGAAGGGATTATTATGTCAACCCAAATTTTTGCAAAAGATGTTTATTCAAAAGATTATAACGCTGTTGAAGCAAATGATACGTTGTCTCGATGTTTAGACGCATTCGAAAAAGGGAAGCCTCCAGTTTTAGCTGTTTTAGACGAAAAAGGCAAATACTTAGGCATGATATCAAGACGCACGATCTTAAGGTCAAGACTTGACCCAACCACTACCAAAGTCAAAACTTTGATGAAGACTGCTCCGCCGGTTACCTTTGATTGTTCCGTAGGTAAAATGGCTAAGTTGATGATTGAAAGTGAAAGTAGGCAGCTTCCAGTTTTTGAAAAGAACAAGATAGTTGGGTTTGTCACTGATGAGGACATAATTCATGCGGCCGTGCTTGATGAATGGGGAAAAACTCCAATTGAGAAAATCATGACCAAAGCACCATACACTCTTGAATCAAACCGATCAGTTGGAGCTGTTCTAAGCTTAATGAGAGAACGAGGTATCTCACATGTTCCAATAATGGACGAAGGCAAACTTGTTGGCATAATTACCATTCAAGATATTTTGGAGAATATTTATTGGCCGCAAAGACGTCAGACAACCGGAGATATAGTTGGAGAGAAAATTGAGACATTAAGCGTTCCTGCTAAAGGCATCATGGCAAGACCAGCTATCACGGTTGAAGCAACAACGAACTTGCGAACTGCTGAGAAGCTTATGCATGATCGAGATGTTTCTTCTCTAGCTATAGTTACAAGCGAGCGTTTAGTAGGCATTATTACAAAGCTTGATTTTCTTGAGCCACTTTCGCAGTTAGAGGTTGCAGAAAAGAAGTTATCCGTACAGTTCGGAGTTAAAGACTTGGAAATTAGCCCAGACCAGCAAGGATTCATGATGGATGAATTCGATTCCTTCACACACAAATACCAAGAAGCATTCCAACTAGGAACACTCTTTGTCTACATGAAAAGCCAAGGAAATACAAGCTTAAGAGGAACGCCGCTAGTTCACTGCCGACTGCAGTTTCGAACAGCTAAAGGAACATTCTTTGCTGCCAGCGAAGGCTGGGGCGTCGAACCCACCTTCAGAGTAGCACTTGACAGACTGGAACGCAGACTGCTCAGAAGCAAAGAACTCCTAGCATACAACCCCAAATACGCAAAAGATTACATGCGAAAGATCGGGTTGCCCCAAGAAGAAAGCTAAGCTTTCTTTTCTTGTGTTTTAGATCCCTTTGAAAAGCCTATTTACTGTAGCCAATAGATTTTCTTCTAAAAAACATTCTACGCTACATTGCATGTATAGGAAATTCGCTTTGGTAAGCAAGATTTCCGCTCGACAGTTACTGACTTGGTCTACGGCTAAGTTATACCCCTATTAATTAACTCGGGAATCGGTGGTAACTTCTTCCGCTATTTTATGTCTACAGGGAACTAAAAGGTAAGAAAATTTGGAAACATTTTTTACTTACTTTTGATACTACTTTTTTGTGAGAAATTGCCTGAATGTGTAACAGTCTCCACAAAAATTCCCAAGCAACTCAAAGAAAAAATGAGAAACCTCAAAATCAAACCATCCAGAATAGTACGAAAAGCTATCGAAGATGAAATAAAAAGAAAAGAAGCAGAACAACTTAGAGAAGAAATTGACAAATTAAAGCCCATACTCGAGAAAGTAAGCATAGAAGACATAGTTAAAAGCATAAGAGAAGACAGAGAAAGCAGATGAAGTACCTATTTGACTCTTCAGCCATATTTAGAGCTATCAAAGAAAACAAAATCGACCTTTTAGTTGGTAACTATACGTTAGAAATAGCAAGGTATGAGCTGGGAAATATTGTTTGGAAAAACTATTTCTTGCAAGCCAAAATCTCAAAAGACGAAGCAAAAATGATCTTAGAAGCAATAAAGCACACGCTAAAGATAATAGAAGTGATACCGATAGAGGGCAATGAAGAAGAAATACTGGAGGCGGCTATACAATTGAAAACTACATTTTACGACGCCTCATACGTTCAAATAGCCAGACTTAAAGAGCTGCAACTAATAACCGAGGACCTACATCTAATCAAAAAAGCAATACCAGCCATTAAAGCATCAGTACTAAATGATATTTGAAAATAAAATCGTAAATTTTCTCGCAATTTCTTTAGATAAAAAGCAAGCAATTTTCGCTATGCCAAGTTTGAGCTTATTGATTAACTCTGAAGTCGATGTTTGGGCTTGCGGTCTAAGCTGGTTCAACCATTATCTCTAACGGATAGCCGAATAGACAGGTGTCTTCGTCTTCTATTAGAGCTAGAATCAGCTTTGGAACTGTTAGGCGTCCGTCTTTATGCATTTTTCCATAGTAGAACTGCCATCCTTTGTGGAGCCCAAGAAAATTGACTCCTATCTTTAGTGCTTGGTTGCTTTCCAGTTTGAAACGCCATCGAACCAACTTGGGGATCTGTACATTATTTCTGTTTTGAAGAGTGGCGGTGAAAGTTACTTTTTCAGTTAAAGGCATACTCTTTTGCTTGTGCAACCTGTTACTTAAGAATTTAGAACGGGAACGGGAACGGGAACGGGAACGGGAACGGGAACGGGAACGGGAACGGGAACGGGAACGGGAACGGGAACGGGAACGGGAACGGGAAAACACGTAGAACAACGGGCAGACACGCAGAAACACTTGCAAACACGCAGAACAACGGGAAAACACTCAACCTGCAAACATTTCAAAGCCTAAAGCAAAAAAGCAACTTAACACAAAGAACAAAAATGGACCAGCAGGTGGTGGTTTTTCGGGCAGGTGGTCTATTTCCTGTTGAAACAGCGACATGGGTGCGTCTTGTTTAGATAGGGATTCTTGAGCCGTCAAAGCCTAATTTGGAAATGCCCAGTTCGTCTTTGACTTCGCGTAGTTGTGCTGCATTGAAAACGGGGCCGTCTCTGCAGACGCGGTATTTGCCGATGACGCAGCTTCCGCATAAGCCTATGCCGCACCGCATTAGACGTTCAAGGCTTGCTTCTAGAGGCAGTTTACGTTGTTCGGTTAGTTCAAAGATCTTTTTCACCATGACTTCGGGACCGCAGGTGTAGATCATGTCGAATTTTTCTTTTTCTAAAAGTTTGCTCAAAGGCTCTGTGACTAGGCATTGTAATCCGTAGGTGCCGTCGTCGGTTGTGGTTACCAAATTTTTCTCTGCACAGATACCGTTTAGCTCTCGAATGAATAGGAGTTCGTTTTTGGTTTTGGCGCCCTCAACAAATGATAGCCGCTCTGTTTTAGCCGAAAGCTGCTTTGCAAGGAAAAGAAGTGGCGCTGTTCCTGTGCCTCCGCTTATCAAGAGGACTCGGCCTCTGCTTTCAGTAAAACTGTTGCCGAAGGGTCCACGTACGCCAACTGTTGCGCCTGCCTTCATGCTGTGTAAATGTCGGGTTGCGTCGCCAACTTGTTTCACTGAGACGGAAACTAACCCGTTGCTGGTGTCCATTATGCTCAGGGGGATTTCATCTATGCCGGGTATCCAAAGCATTAAGAATTGTCCGGGTTTAGCTTTTGCGCATAGTCTGTCGGTTAGAATGAATGTTTTTACTGTGGGGCTCTCGGATCTGATTTGCACAATTTCTGTTGTTCTGAGCGTGTTAACAGTGGTGAGCGAGGTTGACAATTTCTTTTACACTCCTGAAATGTTTTTTTCTCAAATAACTTTCGACACCTCTAGTTATCGCTTGGAAAACATCAATATTCTCCAAAGCAAGGGCTGTGCCTACTTGCACCGCTGAAGCCCCAGCCAACAAAAACTCAACAGCGTCCCGCCAATCGACGATTCCGCCACACCCTATTATGGGCACGTCTGGCAGTTCTTCGCGGATATCATATACACAACGGAGGGCTACCGGCTTCATTGCTGGACCTGACAGACCGCCTTTGACGTTGCTTAAAACTGGCAACATTGTTTCAGAATCAATTGCCATCGCTTTAAGAGTATTGACAGCAGTTAGCACATCTGCCCCGGCTCTAGCAGCAGCCCTAGCAGTTACTGCGATATCAGCAACATTAGGCGACAACTTCACTATTACAGGCTTGCCCACTACCGCTTTAACTTTTCCAACCACTTCAGCCAGCAATTTGGGGTCTTGACCTATTTCTGCACCAGTAAACTGAACATGCGGACAAGAAACGTTAAGCTCCACAGCGTCAGCACCGGCATCAACCGCTTTTTTCGCAACCAGAGCATATTCATCCGCTGAATAGCCAAACACACTTACAATAACTGGAACACGCAGAACAGTTTTACAAAATTTTATTTCTTGAGCATACAAATCAATACCCGGATTCGGCAACCCCATAGCGTTAATTAAACTAGCTTCAGCCTGAACCACGGTCGGGTTCGGGTAGCCAACTCTAGGTTGTAAGCAAATAGATTTTGTGACCACGGCTCCTGCGCCACCTTTGGCTACCCTATTTAGGGACTCAGCTGAATAACCCAAAACGCCTGAAGCAAGCATAGTTGGGTTTTCCAATTTCAAACCTGCCAAATTCGTACTTAACGAACTAATTTCCAAATCTTGTTCTCACCGCTCAATCTTGTTAATTATTTTAACAAGTCAAGGTTCTTTAGACCAAATTTCTGACCTAAAACCATTTTAGTTTAGCTAATTCCAACTATAAATGTTTACTTATAACCTACTGGAAAGTCTTTTATATCCGCGCGATGTAAAAAATTACACAGCTTTGAAAAAAAGTCCAGATGGCTAAATGATGCATTGGAGTAAATACCTAATGAAATCCAATAGCGCATGGTTAAGGTGAGCAACCTATAACATATTTCATAACGAAACAGTTTTTTCTTTTGACAAAAATAGCCATCCAGATAACTTTGAACTAACGAGGTAACAAATATTGAAAGACGTCCAAAATGAAAAGCCTGAAAACGAAATTGAATTAAACAAAGTTGGAGTAGAAGGGCTAAGAAAATACGTCATAGTTAAAAGTCCAACAAAAAACTATCATACAATCGTAACAATCAACAGCTACATAAAATTGCCCTCCAACCTCCGCGGAGTACACATGAGCAGGTTTGCGGAGTCAATAGAAGAAATCCCCGAAGAAACAACTTCAATCGAGGACTTAGCTGAAAAAATCTCTAAAACCTCCCTTGCAAAACACCGCTTCGACTGCTGCACCAAAGTGTTCTGCGAATTTCCATTTGAAAGAACCAGACCCAACGGCGAAAAAGAAAATGCAATAGCCCAAATGTCCGCAAGATACTCAACTGCAACCAAAAGAAAAACTCTCTGCATTTCACTTAACGGGGCACTTGCTTGTCCATGTTCAAAAGAAATGTGTAATGGCTTAACGCATAATCAGCGGGGAAATTTGAGCATAGATATTGACGTTTCAAAAGGCGAAGTTGAACTCTCAGACATCATCAGTACTTGTAGCGAGAGTTTTAGTTCGCCAACATTTTCAATCTTGAAGAGACCTGAAGAAAAAAAACTTGTTGAGCAAATGCACGAAAACGCCAGATTCGTTGAAGATGTTGTTAGGAAATGTGTCCAGTCACTAAGAGAAAAATACCCCAATAGGTATTGCAGCGTGAAATGTTCCAGTTATGAATCTATCCACGACCATAATGCCTACTCAGAATGGCGAGGAACACTCTAAACGGATATGCGTTAAATGTACAGGCTAAAGGTAGAATCTGATTTCGATGCAGCCCACAAAATAGATGGGTACCAAGGCAAATGTGCTCGACTTCATGGTCACACCTACAAAGTCGAAGCCTTCTTTCTAACAAAACAGCTAGATTCAATCGGCGTTTCAGTTGACCTTAGAACCCTAAAAGAAAAGTTGATCAAAATAACTGAACAGTTTGACCACAGGTATCTAAATGATTTTGCAGAATTAGGCAATCCGACTACTGAAAACCTTTCCCACCACATTTTTCTACGCTTAAAAGATAACTTACCAAACGGAACGACTCTGGAGAGGGTAAGGGTTTGGGAAACTCCGAAAAGCTGGTGTGAATATTTTGAAACCTAAAGCCATAAAACAAATGGCCAGTCAATAAATGTGGGAGAGGAAACTTGTAATGTCGGACAAGGTCTTTGTTAAGAATCTAGTTGTTCCATGCAAAGTCGGGGTTACTAAAGAGGAAAAGTCGAAAAAACAAAATATTATCGTTGATATTGAGGTTTTTTGCGATTTAAGCCATGCTGGAGCCACGGATGTTATAAGCAAAAGTATAAGTTACTCTGAAATACAAGAAAAAGTAATTAACGCCGCTGCAAACAGAGAATTCAACCTTTTAGAAAGCTTTGCCGAGAATCTGGCATCGTTGATCTTGCAGAGTTCTGTCGCTTCCAGAGTTGTGGTAACTGTTAAGAAAGAAAAATACGGGAAAGAGCCAATAATGGGAATTGAAATTGCAAGGGACCGACATGGTTGAAGCGTACATTGCTTTAGGCTCCAACATAGGCGATCGAGAGGCAAATATAAAAAAAGCATTTGACGCATTAAAAGAACGAATTAAGATTGTTAAAGCATCTTTGCTTTATGAAACTAAACCTATGTATATAGAGGACCAAGGATGGTTTCTAAACTGCACCGCTAAAGTTGAGACAGATTTAACTCCTAAAGAGCTTTTGAAGTTTTTGAAGAGCATAGAACAAAAATTAGGCCGCAAAACCGTAAAACGAAACGGTCCCAGAATCATAGATTTAGACATTCTCTTCTACGGAGACCAAATTCTTAAAGAAAACGATTTACAGGTACCTCACCCAAAAATTGAGGAAAGACCGTTCGTTCTCGTTCCTTTAGCCGAAATCGCACCTAACCTCATTCACCCAGTAAACAAAAAAACCATTGCTGAAATGCTCTCTGAATTGGATTATGACAAATCAGAAATCAACCCAAAAACCAAAACAATGATTAACCAAAAAAAAAGTGGAATGACAAGACATGAAAGTTTACGTTAAGACCCCAGCTAGATTACATTTGGGACTTGTGGATTTGAACGGCGATTTAGGGCGAATTTTTGGAGGTTTAGGGGTAGGCATTGATCATCCAAATGTAATTTTGGAAGCAAAAGAAAGCCAAACGTTAACGGTTGGAGGCGAAAAAGCTGAGTTAACGCAGAAACTTACTATCGCATTTCTGCAGGCGTATGGAATAAAAGAGAAAGTTGCAGTTGATGTTAAGCAGGTGATTCCGGAGCATGTTGGGCTTGGCTCAGGTACCCAGCTGGGTTTAGCTGTTGCCGTTTCACTTTCTCGGTTGTTTGATGTGAAGGGTTCAATTCACGAATTTGCAGTAGTTATGGGTAGAACGAGTCAGTCTGGAGTGGGCACGGCAGTGTTCGAACACGGCGGATTGGTAGTGGATGCTGGAAAAAACACGCATGACCCATCCAAGAAGGAAATACCGCTAATTTGCCGTCAACCCTTCCCAGATGAGTGGCGCTTCGTTGTAGCAATTCCAAACGTAAAAAAGGGTTTGGCAAACGAAACAGAGGCTTCAGCGTTTAAGCAACTTCCACCCATGCCTACGTCAGAGGTTGGCAAAATCTGTCGATTAACGATGATGAAGCTCCTGCCAGCTATCCCAGAAAAAGACCTAAAAAATTTCGGCGAAGCATTAACTGAGATCCAACGTATTGTGGGCGACAGCTTTGCAGAGGCTCAGGGAGGCAGATACTCAAGTTCCACAGCCACCCAGTGTATTGAGTTCATGCTTGAAAACGGCGTTTACGGTTCAGGGCAAAGTTCGTGGGGACCAACGGTTTATGGTGTAGTTAAAAAAGAGGAAGCCAAAGAAATCCAATTGAAAACTCAAGCTTTTCTTAACCAGAGTGTTGGTGGAAATGTTTTTGTTGCCAAAGGTAATAGTCGGGGAGCAATTATCAAAGTTATCAATTAAGAGTTGAACGAAAAACTTATAATTCTGCTTGGCTGCATCACCGTGCAGTGGACAGAATGCAAGAAACTAAAAAAGTTACGGTAACTGCACCGGCTCATCTTCACACGGGCAATTTTGACATGACAGGAGATCTTGGAAGACTCTATGGAACTGTTGGTTTCGCAGTTGACAGGCTTCTTGAGATTGAAGTCACCAAAACTAACGACGTTAAGTCTGAAGATGAGGCGGCTTATCTTTTCGCGAGTCGTTTTGTCGATGCCTTCGACTTGGCTGGGGCTGAGGTTAAGGTTAAAAAGAGCATTCCAAAATTTGTGGGAATGGGGTACCATACAACTTTAGCGCTGTCAATAGGTTCTGCATTAGCAAAATTGTACGACTTGAAGTTAACCACTGAGCAAATTGCTTTGACAATGCAGAGAGGAGCAATAACTAGCCTAGGTGTTCATGCCTTCAAGGTAGGCGGGTTTATCGTTGAAGGGGGTTTCAGAGTTGATCAGAGAGAAAAAATGATTCCTCCACTTATCTTCCGTCAGCCGGTTCCAAGCAACTGGCTCTTTGTCATAGCCATAGCCGCTGAACCTCAAGAAAAAATCGTTAAAATGCGGGAAAACGAAGATCACATTCTTAGAAACCTCAAATTGATGCCAAAAGAAACCTCAGATATGCTCTCAAGAATTGTGCTCGTTAAAATAATTCCGTCAATAATCGAGAATGATCTCAAATCGTTTGGCGAAGGCTTAACAGCTTTTAACTCGGAATTGGGCAAGTTTTGGAATGAATACCAATGTGGCAGAACGTACTGTCATCCAGTAGTTGAAGAGGCAATAAAAATTATTCTACGCAGAAGCACATGTGCATGTCAAACCTCGTGGGGACCGACAATCTACGGTATAGTCGATGGAAAAAATCAAGCTGAAACCTTAACTAAGGAACTTAAGGAGTATTTAGCCAAAAACGGTGGGGGAGAGGTCTTCTACACCAAAGCTAATAATGTTGGAGCGGTGATTGGAGGCAAGTAATCCTTGGTTAAAGCCATAGGTATTGATTCTGGAACAAAAACTATGGACATTTTCGGTTTCGACGACAAAGACGGCAGCATAATAATTGACGTAGCCATTCCAAGAGATCAGATTACAGAAGGATCCAAACTTGTACTCGAAAAACTAAGAGATGTACAAAATCGCGTTGGAAAAATAGATGCCATTGTTGGTCCATCTGGTTATGGTATGCAGCTTAAGAGGGCTCAAGAAGCTACTGATGAGGAAATTGCTGAGGCAACCTTTGTAACAGAAGCTGACGTTAAAAGGCGACTGCGAATCATTGGTCTGCGAGAGCTTATGGCCTGGCTAAGGAACGCTGACGATTTAAACACTTACTTTACACAGAGCGTCATTCACCTGAAGACGGTGCCGAGATATAGAAAAGTTAACAAAATAGACATGGGAACTTCAGACAAAGTTTTAAGCGTGGTTTTAGCTGTCAAGGACCAAGCTGAAAGACGGCAAATTCCATACAGCCAAACCTCATTCATTCTTCTTGAAGTCGGATTCGGCTATACATCTGCAATGGCAGTCCAAAACGGAGAAATCGTTGACGCAATGGCTGGTACTGCTGGTTTTCCATCGTTTCTCGGAATGGGCTTTCTTGACTCAGAAGTAGCCTACGCCTTAGCTAACGCTACTAAGGACTTTTCAAAACAGCTCCTCTTCGCTGGCGGAGTAGCTTCATTTGCAGGGATTGATCCCTCTAAGCCTTTGGAAGAATTTGTCAAGAATGCAAAAACTGACCCGCAAATCAAAGAAGGCTATAAGCTGATGCTGGAATCAATAACTAAAGATGTTTCCTCGCTCCTTCCATCGGTTAAACCTAAAGAAATAATACTTAGTGGGAGATTCACGCGGATTCCAGAGTTTCTAGCAGCTATGAAGGAAGAGCTTTCGCGTTTCTTTGCTGGAACTGGCTTGAAAATTGACATTTCAGTGCTTGAGGGAAAAGCAGCTGTAACTAAGCAAGCGGCTGAAGGCGCGGCGGTATTCGCCAACGGATTGGCAGGCGGCAAATACAAACAACTAGTTGATACTATGAGGCTTAGAGAAAGCGAAGGAACTGTGTTCAGCAATCTTTGTCTTGGCAAGGATATCGCTGAAGGATTAAAAGTGTTTAAAAAGTTATGAGCTTTCTCTGATTATTCTTTGAACATTGGTTTATCTTGGATGTATTCCTTGCCTGTTCTCAATGCAATTTCGGCTTTTGTCAACTCGCTTCCTAAGTAAGCGGAATGATCCATCCTCGAAATTAAACCCAACTCGATAATCTTCCTGTATATGCCGTCGGCAGTTTTGCCCTTAACAATTAATGTGGGGACTTCTAAATCCGTTAACGTTAAATGGATAGCTACAATGCTTTGCTTTTCCCGGTCAACAAAAATTCTAAAAGATCCCTGCTTATCAATTTCCGCAGATCCCTCATTGTTCTTGATTGTCAAAATATGCGTACTTTCCTCAAGTTTTTTGTTGTATTTCTCTTCTCGGTTCCTCTTGTCCTTCAAAATAAGCAGATCTATCCCAAGGTCTTTGGGAAAAGATCCCCGCTTTTTTGCCAAAAACATCATTTTTGATGCAGCAACCTCTTCTTTGATGCTTCCTTGTGCCTTGTCACTTTTCTGTGTAGCCAACATCATATCTGCGCCGATTTCTGAGCAGAGCCGTGCAAGCAAAGCGTTGACACCTACAGAATCCGCATCCATAAGTTCAGTAACATTAGAAACCCCAACGAAAAGCGGAACATCTGGATTTCTCTGTGCAAATTGTCGGAAAGCAAGAAATGATCCTAAAACGTCTAAGGGGTCAAGAATCAAGTCAGCAAAAACATTCTCTGTGCCAAATCTCTTGGCTTTAGCAATTACTTGTTCTAGCAGTTGCACGCGTTCCTCGGGTTTCTTTGGGAAGCATCCTTCACGTTGGTTACTGGGGATTGCTACCACGGCAACATTGCTTGGAAGAGGTGCTATTGCCTCTATGTTTCCAGCGTCAA
The DNA here is from genome assembly GCA_963833575.1 of Candidatus Bathyarchaeota archaeon. Classification (GTDB taxonomy): domain Archaea; phylum Thermoproteota; class Bathyarchaeia; order Bathyarchaeales; family Bathycorpusculaceae; genus Bathycorpusculum. The sequence continues at coordinate 223,179 of CAWHXY010000006.1, forward strand.
CACTAAGTATCAATTCGGCACCGGCAGAAACAGCTGCTTTAATTTCCTCTGGATCAAGCGAATCAATACTAATAGGAACCGACACTACATCTTTTACTGCGGCAACAATCCGCTTGGCGTCTTTTGGCCTGCTTTCACCAGCAACCATTCCAACATCAATAACGTCCGCACCAAGGGCAACATACTTCTTAGCTAACCGCTGAATCTCTCTGTTACTCAGCAAAGCGGCATCAACTATTTCAGCCAACACACGCATGGGAAAATCTTTTCCAACAGCTAAATTTTTAATTTCCATGTTCCCTGGTTCTTTCAGGAGGGTTTCTTTGTTTTCTTCAACTTTCAATATTTCCTCAAGAGCCTTCTTCTGAAGTTTTTCTCTGAGTAATTCGCATGCAGGCACAACTGTTGAAAGCGTCACTTCACCAAGCATTTCGAGAACAGTTGGTAAGTCAGCAGCATATTGCGGACCCTTAAACGCTGGAATGCCAGTGGTTTTGAAGATAACTGACGTATCGCCTCGAACTAGCCCTGGAACAAGAATTAAATCAAAATCGTTCACTTTCGCTTGCTTTAAAGATTGACTAATTGTTTGAGGCGTCAAAAAAGCCGCCACTGGAACATTCAGCACCATAACTTTGGTTTCAATTTGGCTCTGAATGGCGTAATATTCAACGGTTTCTTGTGCAAGTAAACCAGTGATTAACAGCACCTTCACTGCCGTTGCCTCCACACATCTACTCGCCGAATCAAATCAGCCATAACCAGCGAATAAGGTGAGTTTGGAGCAACCCTATTTACCACTTTATTGCAGTCGTCAATCATTTCCAAAAGGTGGACGTTTTTTCTCTCTGCCTGATCATTTCCTAGCGCCTTAACGCGGGTTGCATGTATAATTGCTTCAAGCGTCAGCGACATGGCGCGACATTGAACTTGTGGATATTGCGGCTTTGCATTTATTAGGTCTATCTTAAACGTAGCTTTGGTTTTCTGTGAATCAATCGGCCAAAGGTTGTCAATTGAAATATCAATTGTGGCATCAGCTGAACACATTTTGGGAGCGTTAACAATTTGTGATTTCTCAAACCAGTCTTTAGGCAGCTTGCCATCGGGATTTGCTTCTTTGAAAGCTGTTTTATAGAAAAACGCTATGTCACTTGTTAAGTTTATAACCGCACATCTGTTTGCCACAATATTGCTGCAGGTTGCTGTTGAATTGAAAAAGTCTATGGTCAGGTGTTTTTCGTCTTCCATTATGATTCCCATGGGTGCTGCATTCGGTGTTTTATCTTTGTTGTAAGTAGAAACTATTGCTTCTGCAATTATGCCTTTCAAGAAACCCAAATCAGATAATTTCGCCATCAAACCAGCCCGAGCAACTTAAGAGGTTGAAAGCATTTTGTTTCAATCGAATGTAAAATTTCACAGTGCCATAATAAAGTTTTGCCAACATGACCTGTGTGCATGAAATTATTGGCTGATTGTTAAAGAAGAACAACAACTGGTGGTAGCTCCGGGTGTTGTTCTTCTCTTGAAAGAAGAAGGAGGACAATCGTGCACAGCACCGCGCCTCCTTCTTCTCTGGATTTGTTGAAAGAAGAAGAAGCTTCGCAGGGGCGCACTTCTTCTTCTACCTCTTTTTTTGAGTTGACTGTTAAACTTTTCATTGTTGAAGAAATGCTTAAGACTAATTCGGGATGTGCCTTTGCTATGTAAGGTTTTTAAAGGATAAGACGAGTATTTTTATAAGAAATTTTACTTATTATTTTGGTGGTTTAAAACTAAATGGCAATTAAAGTAGCCTTGGTTTACCCTTATTTTCACCCTGCAAATGATAATTCGATCTTTCGTTTTCCACCTTTAGGTCTCGGCTACATTGCAGCTGCTTTGAAAAAGAAAGGCGTTGACGTTGATTTGATTGATTGCACCTTTCTGCGGTTTAGCGAAGCAGTTGAACGGGTAACTCGTGCCAAACCACAAATTGTGGGTTTCTACTCGATGTTTTCGATGAAGAAAACCACTTTTGAGCTTGCAGCAGCTATCAAAAAAAATAGTGAGGGCAATCTTAGTTTGTTTGTGGTTGGCGGTCCTCTGCCTACTTGGTCGCCTGAAAGCTTTCTTGACTTCTTTGATGTGGTTGCTATTGGTGAAGGAGAAGAAACTATGGTTGAGCTTTCGAGCTGTGTTGCGGAAGGGATTGGATTTTCAGGCGTAAATGGACTGGTTTACAAAGAGGGAGAACAATTTGTTCGAACTGAGCCGAGAAAATTTATTGAGCAGTTGGATAGCTTAGCTTTTCCTTCGCGCGAATTGTTTGATAACGAATCATACAAAAAGTATTACCGCGACAGGTTCGGCTACTCAACTTCTGCCATGATTACTTCCAGAGGTTGCCCCTTTTCATGTGACTTTTGCAGTCGACCAATCTTTGGCGCAGAAATGAGAAGCCGCTCAGTGGGAAACATTGTTGATGAGGTTGAAGAAATTGCCTCTTTGGGTTACGATCGGGTTTGGTTTTCGGATGACTGTTTCACGTTAAACCGCCAGCACATTTTAGCCGTTTGCAGTGAACTTGTCAAGCGTAAGGTGGATATTAGCTGGGAATGTTTATCGCGAGTAGATACGATGGATGCGGAAGTTGCACAGGGCATGAAACGTGCGGGTTGTCTAAGGGTTTTCTTCGGAATTGAATCAGGTAATAACTCTGTTTTAGGTTTAATGAACAAACACATTACAACCCTGCAGGCAAAAAAAGCTGTTTACGCGGCTAAAACTGCTGGATTAAAAACTGGAGCATTCTTTATTATTGGTTACCCAGGAGAAAGTGACAAAACAGTATTAGACACTGTTCGTTTTGCTTCAAGTTTACCGCTTGATTACTTATCGTTTACCTTGCCTTATCCCATTCCTGGAACTCCACTCTATGAACGTGTCAAAGACAATGGCGTTGCAATTGAGGATTGGGAAGAACCCAAAAATTACCGTTTAGTCAGGCATAAGCTTCTATACGCTTCAGGCTTCAGCGAAGGAAAGTTGAAGTTTGCTATAGGAAAAGCAAATGCACAGTTTTATGGCAGGCGATATCTTGGGAAATTTGGGTATAAGGTGGTGGGTACGCCGTTTGAGCGTTTAACTGATTTCACATTTAAGATGATGCGTTGATTCGGCAGTTTTGCCGCCAATTTTTCTGTTTGTGTTTTAGGCTGATTTTCTGATTTAGAGTTTGATAAATATTCGTTTGATTTTTAGGTTAAATAAACGCATTCAACAGCACAAATTTTTCTTACTCATTTTGCCCGAGCACGTAACCACAATAACTTACCACCAAATAATAATTGGACAAGAAAACATCTTTTCTGATCCTCCAGCCAGAGCGGATAAAATGAGCGTGTACGAGCAGAGAAGGATTCTTTTTCTTTGGTTGTCTTTCCCAATTCATTAACCAATAACCGGTGGCAAATAACAAAATACCAAAGAAGATTAACAAATCGAAGTTAACCTGATGATGGTAATAATAATTAAAATTGTTGATGAACTCATCATAAACCCAGATGAATAAGAGCGCCAATCCAACTGCAAAAAGAAACAGACCTACCAATCTCAAAAGTCTCATAATGCCACTGAATTTGTATATGTTTTAACCTCGATTAAAACATTAACATTCTAAGAAGCGTATGTTTTGTTTCAGGTTTTTCCACTTAGGTCAAGTGGGCAATTTGCTATTTGTACTAATACTGGAAAAAAAATAAAGGGGAAAATTTTATTTCGTTTTTCGTTTGTACGCGTAAGTTTCAAAAGCAATAGCTGCAAGCATTAAAGTTAAAAGGCTCCAGAAGCACTCACAACTCAAACTTGTAAAGAGCAATAAGCAAAATATCTCCATAAAAGTGAAACCATGAAACTAACAGCAATCCCTACAATCATAAGCTCACTGCGAATCGCAGTCCTACCACTCTTCATTCATGTCTACAACACAGCAAACATAGCCCCATGCCTAATTCTGCTCGCTTTTTCAGCCGCAACAGATTTTTTTGATGGTTACTTAGCTAGAAAATTGAGGGCAACCTCGAGGTTTGGTGCTTACTACGATGCCACAACAGATTTCACTCTAGTAATCGGCGTATTCACATTTTTTGCAATTAAAGGATTTTACCCAATTTGGCTACTATTACTTATTGCTGCATCATTTGTTCAGTTCTTGGTTACAAGCCATTACGCCAAAAAAGTATATGATCCAGTAGGAAAGTACATTGGAAGCGCCCTCTACATAGGTATAGTTTTAACGCTTGTTTTCCCAGAACAATCGACATACAGTTTTGTGCAATTTGCCTTCGTCGGATTCTTCTTGATTTCGCTCGGAAGCCGCGTGATAAGTTTAGCGCGAAGCCGCCATTAGATATAAAACAACTATTTGCTACTTGTATTTTTCCAAAACTTGCCTTCCAAAATTAGTTATCTCTACCGCATAAAAATCATAGGGTGGCAATTTCTCTGAGACAGTTGGATTATTTACAAGCAATGATTTTTCTAGAATTCTAACTGCTTCACTTATGTCTCCTGGAGTCAAGCTAGTTTTTTTATGTAATTGTTCGCCTTTCGCAAATTCACCCTCATTAAATTCTGAAAGAGCTACAAGTACTTTCTTTGCGTTCATATCAATCATATTAAAATCGTCAAGGCTAAAGTCATCAGACATTCCTTTCACCTCATTTAAACTAGTGTAATCTTGAACATAAAAACAATTTGAAAAAAATTATTAGCCAGCTCTCATACGATTATTGCCTTTCAGGGTTTCTCAATAATTTTTTTGTGTCATGTTAACTAATATAGCATTTTCACGTTATCTTTCCGTTTTGATGGAGCTTTGAGAGAAAAACAGCATACAGATCAAATAGATTTACCTGAACAAATTCGAGTTTCATTAGGCACCGCCATTGTTCTCGGCTTGTTAATTGGCAAGTTAGATGCTGAACCCACAACTGCGTACCTTATGACCTACAAAGAAGGAAAGTGCACAGCTAACTGCGGTTTCTGTCCCCAAGCTAGAGAAAGTAAAAGCAGCACTGATTTGCTTTCTAGGGTTTCGTGGCCAACTTTTTCCACTGCACACGTTTTGACATCTCTCGGAGAAGCCGTCAGCCAACAAAGAATTAAGCGCGTCTGCATCCAAGCTCTAAATTATCCACAAGTTTTTTCTCAACTTCAAATTCTTGTGAAAGAAATAAAAAAACAAGTCAATGTATCGGTCTCTGTTTCTTGTCAACCGCTCGTCAAAGCAAACATAAAGCTCTTGGCACAAGCAGGTGTTGATAGGATAGGAATTGCTTTGGATGTTGCAACTAAAACCTTGTTTGAAAAAGTTAAGGGAAAAGACACAGGCAGCGGTTACACTTGGGAAAACCAATTCAGCATTCTAAATAAAGCGATAGAGGTTTTTGGAAAAGGAAATGTTAGCACCCATTTGATTATTGGGTTAGGCGAGACGGAGACAGAAGTAGCACAAGTAATTCAAAAATGTGTTGACATGAGCGTTTTGCCAGCGCTTTTCGCGTTTACTCCAATCCGAGGAACAGCATTGGAAGATTGTTCTCAGCCGCCTATTGAATCGTATAGGCGAGTTCAGCTTGCCAGATACTTGATTGTTAAGGGGTCGTCAAGCTTTGACACGATAAAATTTGATGACAATGGGAAAATAGCTGGTTTCAACTTATCAAGAGAAGAGTTAAAACCGATAATTGAATCAGGAGAGCCTTTTCTAACTTCAGGTTGCAAAGACTGCAACCGCCCCTACTACAACGAGAAACCAAGCGGACCAATCTACAATTACCCGAAAAAACCAAGCAAAGAAGAACTTGGGAAAATAAAACAGCAACTTAACTACTGTTAAGCTATCAATTTGTCAGCTGTTTGCAGGGGTTGTTTCTTGTTGTCTTTTGGCAATTTCGGTTTTTGTCTTGTCACTTGCTCAACTAATCGCCAGAATTCGTCCATCGTGAAGCCTTTCAGCAGGTCTTTCATGAGTTTTTTCACTTGGTAGTAAGTCATTTGAGCTTCTCCTTTGTCTAAACTTTCCTGTGGACCCTTAATGCGCCTGAAAAGTTCATCCATCTGTCTTGGTGAAGCTCGAATTCCTGCTTTCTCCAAAAGTTTCTGAATCAGCGTTTGCCCCGTGTTTCTTCCTATAAAGATCATCGTTTCTCTGCCAACGATTTCAGGTGGAAAAGGCTCAAAAACTAATGGTTGAGCCATCATTTCCTCCACTTCTTCTTCCACTTCATGAGTGAAAATGTTCTCGCCGATTATCGGTTTATGGAATTGAATGGGCAGAGCAAAAGCTTTTTCTGCAGATTGAGCAAGTCGATAGATTTTTCCCATATCTACTCCAGTGTCAATATTATAGAGTAGTTCTGCTGCTGTTACGACCTCTTCGAAAGGAGCTATTCCAGCGCGTTCACCAAACCCTGCAATGCATGTATGCAGGTAAGCCACGCCTTCTTCCATTGCTGCAAGAGTGTTTGCCGATCCTAAGCCGAAATCGTTGTGGCAGTGAATTGAAAGTGGTACTTTCTTTCTTATTGAATCAGGCAATCCATCACGGATATGTGACATTAAGTAACGCATGGAAAGTGGTCTCATGAATCCTACTGAATCAGCTATTGCCAACCGGTTTGCTCCAGCGTTGGCTGCTGCTTCAAAAACTTCGAGTATATCTTCCAGCGGGGTTCTTGTGCCATCCATAAGCACGAAATTTACAGTCGCTCCATGTTTTTTTGCGTAATCAATGTTTTCAACAATTTTTTGTAACGCTTGTTCCTTTGTCATTTTTAGTTTGTATTGTAGATTTAAACCGTTAATTGGTGATTCAATTGTTATTTCTTTAATGCCGCATTCTAAACAGGCATTTACACTGTTTTTGGTGGCTTCAGCTGATGCAGTGAGCTTTGAGTAGGTAAAGGTTTCATTAACAATTCGTTTAACGTTGCGTTTTTCATCTTCAGAAATGGCTGGGAAACCAACGTTAATTATGGCAACTCCTGCTTCATCCATTAATTTTGCCAGCCTAACTTGCTCGACGTAAGTCAAATAGACAGTTGGGGCTTTGAGGCCTTCCCTGAAAGTTTCATCCCAAATAAATACTCGGTCAGGAAGTTTAGGTGGTAAGTTTTTTCTTAAACGATTGTAATTAGCAATTAGCCCTTGAGCTTCTAACTTTTTAAATATGGTCTTTCTCATCGAGACACAATCCGCACAATGTGGAACCTATATAACATGTTTAAGTTACAGATTCCTCTATAAAAACTGCATCGTCAAGAGTCACCGGCGCTTTAATGCCGTCTCGAAAAACTAGTAATCCGGTGGGCTAAAACGTGTTTTTTGCCGTTTAAATGCAAAAGTCTTAAGTGCAAAAAAGATAAATACATTAGTTGCCTAAGGGGAAACATATGAGCAGCCTCCAAAAAACAATTGAAAAGATAAAAAATCTTGAAGTTGAAAAGAAAAATCTTCTCGCTGAAATGGAAGATCTCAAAAAAATGGCTGATGCCAAAGCAACTAATCTAGAACTGGAGATTGCTTCAATTAGGAATGAGATTAAATCTCTAAAAGTTATAATGGGGCAATAGAAGCCAACCATAGATCAGGTAGCTAATCGGTTAAGCTTTAATTAGCTTTTCACGCCGGTTCATTTCTGAGGCTCAGAAGACATAGGCGTTCTTTGGATAACACCATTAATAGCGTTAGCCAATGCATTTGCTGCTTCTTGTCTTATGCTTAATGATGCGTCAGTTTCAAGTTTTTCAAGTTCTTTGTGTAAGCTATCTGATTTTTCGTTTAGCTCCTGCTTTCTTTTTTCGTAATTATCATGCATTTTTTCTTGTTCGGCAGTGAAAGTCTGCAGTGTTACTTCCAATTCGTTCTTTGTTGACTTGAGTTCTTTTTGGGTTTGAGCAAGCTGCCCTGCAGCTTTTCTTTTTGCAGTAAATTTGTAAAAGCTGATCTTAATTTCTTGTTGACTTGCAACTTTGTCTTCTAATTCTCGGATTTTGGTGCTTAATCTTTGAACGTCTGCGTTTCGTTTGCAACTGCGTTCTCTTGTTTCTTCAGCATATTCTTTATCGGTTTCTACTATGAGATGGTTAGTGTCAGATAGTTCTTTCTCTTCTTCGGTAAGATTAGATTCTTGAAGCCTCTTTTGTGCCAGTGCAGCTTCAACATCAAGAAAAATCTGCGATCTCTCCTTCACAAATTGCTCATCAACATTTGTTACAGAGTTAGACTCGAATTCTGAAACTGTTTGCCTTAAGTTCACAAGCCAATCGTCAAAGTATTGGCTAAATGGTGAAAGTGCAAAAATTTGAGTACCAAGCTTACTTAAGATACCGAGAGTTTTCTGCGTAACCTCTTTTGATGAAACCTCAGTCTCTTCTTGAAAGTATTTAATGCCAGAACGTTGCTTTCTTTCTTTCGCTTTCTTTTCATGAGTAGACTTTGAGAATTGTCGAGCAGCACCTCGGCGTGAACCTGTTTGAGGTTTAAAGCTCATAAACAAACACTGTGTGCAAGAAATATTTAAACAATGCACATTTCTCCGAGGGTTTGAGCGACAAAGGTTTATCTTTCTCGCTTTGAGGTGCCTTTTCTGGGAACTACTACTGTTTCTGTTTGAGGCTTACGTCGTCTTAACACAAGGAATGTTCCCACAATTGCAACGATAACAAAAACAGCTACTAAAGCGTAGATTAGCGTTGAGTTTGATGAAGTATTTGAGTTGACGGCTCCGTTTGTTGATGAAGGCGTATTTGTGGCACTTGATGAACCGTCGCTATTTGGTGTAATTGTTGGTGCGGTTCCCTGAAGGACTGGCCCTTGAGGCTGAAGAAGCAGTGAATATTTTGTAATTTTCTGGTCTGAAGATACCTGTGATTGATTTCGGTCCCATGCCGCAACCTGAAATGCAACGGTTCCAGAGGGTGCCAGGGAAGGAGCTACGTAGCTGTTGGAACTATAGGTATTGCCTACTGCGACTACGTCACCTTTAGAATTGAAGAAAGTTGCGATGATCGTTAAGTTCGTTGCCGTTTGGCTTCCTGAATTTTGAACTACACCGTTTACAACGTAGGCACCATTATAGTCTCCAACAGTACCAACCGTACCTGAGCTACTTGTGACTTTAAGGTCTGGATATAGATAACTGGTGGTCGCATTTGCCTGCACTACTGTGAGAGAAACGTTGCCGATGCTGGAGGCTACCCAACCATTTGAGTTTTGTGGCGGCTGGAACTCCATGTAATAGGGTGCAACTTGTTGTGGAACTAGATACTTAACCCAAACATAACAGTATGAGTTACCCAGAGTCGACCCATCGGAGGCATAGATTGTACCGGTCAAGACGACAGGATCAACTGTGTTAGAGCCGATATTCTGGACCTGCCCCACAACATCAAGATATCCAGCGTTATCAATATAATAGGTGTGGCTTAAAATTTCCACGTTTCCTGTCTGACCAAGTGAAGCAGGAACCAAAGTTAATGCTAAAGAAAATAGTGACAAAGCGAGAAACATATAAACTGTTCTTTTCCTCATGAACCCCTTCCCTCTTATTCGTACAGATTCCAACAAAGCTACTTTGTACTATAAAACACTTTTTCAAAATTAGACCTAAATGCCGAAAAAAATCGTTTAACAGAATATTCTTTCACAGCCTTTTTTGCGAAAGATGTTTTTCAAAGATCGCCACTCCAACCCTAAAATACTATGAAGGATAATTCTTAAAAGTAAAAAGAAAGGATAAAGATATTATAAGGCTAACATATGACCGAAAAGTTACATCCCTATGTAGTATTTCTTCCAATGGAAAAAAAAGACAAGATATTAAGTGCAATCTTCGGATCCAAAGCAGGCGTCGACCTACTTCGCTTCTCACTTAAACAAGGTATAACCAAAAACATTTACCAAAAAGAACTCGTTAAAAAACTGAACTACTCAAACAAAACAATTATAGAAAACCTAAAAACCCTAACCAAACTCGGCGTTCTCAACGAAAGCATGGAGAAAAACGAGAATGAAGGAAGAATCATTTGGGTAAAAACTTACCAACTTACAAACCTCGGCAAGTGGTTTGCACTTTTAATGGCTGAAGAAAAGGAACTCTCAGAAAAAGAAAAAGCCGAAATCCTCCAAAGCCTCTTCCGAACTTACGTGAAACAGGTAAAACGTTTAGCAGAAGAAATAGGCATAAACAAAAAAATGCTAGAAGAAACCTTTAGAGAAGAAATGAAAAGCACCTTATGAACCCCCATAAATAATTAAATTCATGTTTCTATAATTTTTGATTCGACGATTAAGATTGGCTGTTAATAGGGTATTTATCAAATAATCGTTATTTTATCGGAGAAACAGAGTTTCTTATAACTGGACCTCAGATTAACTCCTTTTCAATTTCTCCCTAAATTTGTTAATTAGAACAGCTGAGAGAATTAAGAATGGGTTGGTTTTGGGTTGTTGGGTTTGGAGATAGTTTGAGGGGGAGAAGGGAGAGCGTGCTAAAAATTAATTTTCTCTCCAAACCTTTCCACCCAACCCATTGTTTTGGTTTTTTTGCCCTCAATAGTTACAAGGCTTTGAACGCCTCGAACCACCTGCTGTATGCTGACAACATGTCTAAGGAAACGCTTGGTTTACGTTCTTCTAGGATCTGTCTAAAGTCAACCATAGTCAAAAGCCTTGGTTTTGCTTCTTTGTCCATTGCTTTGCCTGATTCAAAGAATTCTCCGATAAGGCTAAGTTGAGCTGATTGGCAAACGTCCCTTATGTCACTTCCTGAAAATCCTTCAGCAAGCCGAGCTAACTCATGGAGATCGACATCGCTATCTATGGCTAAAGTGCTTGAGTAGAGCTTTAGCATGCTTAGTCGGGTAGCGTGATCTGCTAGTGGAACGAGAATTCTTTTTTGGAAACGTCTGATAAATGCCCAGTCGAGGTCCCATGGTTTGTTGGTTGCGCCTATGACGTAAACGTGAAGGTTTTTGCCCTTGTCAACTATGCCATCCATTTCTTTTAAGAATTGGTTTCTGACTCGGATTTCTCCGCCGACCTCATTGGTATGTGCTCCCATTAAAGAGTCCAATTCGTCAACAAAAACGATAGCTGGTTTCCCTTCCATTGCGGATTTGCGGGCTGTCCCGAACAACTTTGAAACATTTTGCTCAGCTTCACCTAGCCACTTTGACATGATAGATGCCGCATCAATTGAGTAGAAGTTAGCGTCGATTTCTGTTGCAACCGCTGCAGCCAGCAAAGTTTTTCCGCAGCCAGGAGGACCAAACAGCAGTATGCCTCGTGGCCAACCAAGCGGGAACAAGTCGGGTCTTTGCACTGGGTAAACAATGGCTTCTTTCACTGCTTTCTTAGCGGTATCTAACCCGACGACTTCACCCCAGCTAATATTTGGTTTTTCAGTAATTACAAGCTCTTCGTGTTTTCCGTTTCCACCGTTACCTTCCATAGTTGCTCCTGAACCTCCTTCATTATCATTATTGGCAGCTTGATTCATCTCTGTGGATGAAACTGCTCCTTGCAAAACTTTGATTCTTTCTTGGTAAGCAATTGCCCTTTGTACGTAAACTTTATTCAGTCCGTATTCGGGGTAAAGCTGCACAAGTTGCAGTAAGCTTTCTATTGCTTTTTGATAGAGGGTAATGGCTCTGCCTTTTTGTTCTTGTTTATCTAAGCGAACAGCATCTAATGCATACGCTGTCGCTGCTCTTTCTAGTTCACTTGATGCACTCATGTTTTTCCTTCTCCTTCTCCTATTCAGGTGACTTTAATTCAATTTTTATTCTACCCTTTGTTCCTAAACTTTCCAATGCACGCTCAATCTCTTCATTAGAAGTTTGCAGTTCACTCGAACATCTACCTAAATCTATTTCGCCATTAGTTTTACGGACATATTGGAGAACCATATCTTCTAAAGATGAATCTTTGTTAAGCTTTATTGAGAACTCCTTGATCTCTTGCTTCTTGTAAGAGAAAACGGAGTTCTCTGGATCAAAACCAGCTTCCTCAGTTGTTTTATGCTCAATCACTTGTGACGAAGAAGCCGTAAGGGCTACAAGCTGTTTGATAGGTGTTTTCTCTTTCACGGGCGTCTCCGCAGGAGGCTCGGGAAGAGTTTCAGTTAACTTCTGCTGCATGAAACATGTTACTTCTTTAAGGATTTCTTCTCCGCCTTCAGTCTTTTTGCCCACAGGAATAATATTTTCATCCGTTGAAATCTTTGTAGATTGAAGCGTCTCCTGGATTGCGGCATTAACATTATTTAATTCTGAACTAACATCAGGCAATACCTGAAACAGCTCAGCTGAAACCCCTTGAAGCAAACGCAAGGCAGGCTTTAAATCAGCAACAATATCGCCCAGTTCCCTTATGGTTTCAAGACGAAGAATTACACGTTCAACCGCTAATTGAACATTATACAAGAACTTGACAAGTTTTCGAACTTCAGCAAGTTCTGTGGCACACATCGCGGCTTTTTCACGATTATTCTTCTTTAGCGCACCCATGCATTTTTCAAAAAGCATGCGGTCTCTTTCTTTTAAACGAAAACTTGCTTGCTCTAATTGGTTTTGTTGAATTTTAAGAGTTGTAATAGATTTGGTGGCAACTTCACGAATAGGTGGAGGGGTTTGATTAATTAGTTTCATATCTTACCCTCCACAGTGTGAAGTCTCCACTCGTTTGGGATTAAATGCCTGCTTTCCCGATTTCTTTTACGTAAACAACCACTGGGGGTTCGGGAAGCTTTGATGCGGCATCATTGTTGTTGTTTATGACGTGCTCTGCGTAGATTTTGTTCAATTTTGGAGTCTGGGATTGGTCACCGAGCAGAACGCTTGAGACTTTGCTTTTTGTCATTTCATAGTCAGATTTTTCTGAAGATGCACGTTTTAGAGTTTCCTGAAGCAATGCGAAAGCAGATTTGTAAGTTTCTTCGTCGACTTTTCCTATTTCATGTTCAATTTCCAAGTTAGCAATAGCGTAGCTGAGCGATGTTATTTCATCTCGGCACCGTTCAATCTCTACAGCGGATTCATCTATGATAACTTGAGCGTCCTTCTTTAGCTGTGTCAATACGGTTCCGAAACTGTTATGAAGATCCTGGAATACATCTGGAGTGATTTTCTTCTTTTCAAGCAAATCCTTCAGGGCTTCATCTTTACGCCAAATTAATGGTATATGGTCACAAAGCGTCCCTGCTTGAGTCTTAATTTTTGTTACAAATGTGATTTCAGCACCATTAAATCGTAAGTTTTCCATGGGCTGTCTTGTAAATTGACCATCACCAAATTCCACGTATACAGCGTCAAATTTCCCGTCGGGGGTTAATGCGAAAGATGCAACTTTACCAATTATGCGGCCATAATCGTTCTTTATAGGTTTACCAATATAAAGAAAAAGATTGGAGTTAGACATTTGTGTTTTATCCTCCTATTTAGAAACTTTGTGTTGATTTTTCCGATTGTGGGGCTGCGGGCATTCCTGGGGGCAGATCTGGGAACTTGTCTTTTATCTTTTGTTCTGCAACGGTTGCTGCTTCTGCAAGAATCTTTGATGCGTCCTCGTTTACTGAGTCAAAGTTTAATGTCATTCCGCTGCCTTGGCCTGCTTCAATCATTATTCCGCTGAGCATGTTTCCGATTTCGCCTAGTTCATTTTCTGCTTCTGGAAATACGCTAACTAATCCTGATCTAACTGAACGTAGAACACCAACGGCTGGACCTAAAGTTGAAACTACGTCGCCTAATTCTGAAACTGTTCGTAATCTTAATGTAATTTGTTCTAGTGCAAGTTTGGCATTCATTATTAACTTTGACATTTTTCTAACTTCGGCTAGTTCATTAGCGAAAACATTTGCGCGTGCGCTATCGTGTTTTGCATATGCATCGACAATTCTGGCAAAGATTGCTTTGTCTCTTTGGCCGAACCTGTCTGTAGCTTGGTCAAGCTTCTGTACTTGAAGCTCAATACGTCTTACGGCAAAATCAAGTCGCGGTTTTAGTGGTCCTGGTGGTTTTACTGCGTCTTTAATGCGGTTTTGGAATGGTTCTTCTTCCCGTTTACTTTCCCACTTTTTTGCAAATCTTTCTGACAATTTGATTACCTCTTGAGTCAGAAGGGGCGTGAAACAATCTTATACATTGTTAATATGTTCAGAATATGCACGTATATACGTAGAGCTATACATGACCTAAAAAAGTCCATTGAGCTTTAACTATTAGAGTTAAAGACGATGCGACCACTAACCTGTTTATACAGAAATGTGTAAGTTAGACTAAAAAGAAGGCTGGAGCAATCCTAAAACAAAAAAGGTGAAGTGAATGAATAGCAGGTTGAAAGTATTCGGGTTAATAGCTCTCTTAGGTTTCGTAGCAGGCATTATAGCACAACTAACAGCAGTCTACCTTATCCCATGGATGGTCTCAATTTTGCCGTTACTCGGCGGAGCAACAACATACATGATTTCTGGCTTCGCTGGCGCAATCCTAACATGTGCGATAGTCGGCGCTTGGGCTTACATGACCGGTAAAAAAGAGCCCTACTAAAATAGAGCTCTCCAATCTTTTCTTTATTGAACCCTAACTTTTTAAAATAAAAAATATCAGTTTTCTAATCACATTAAGTTCACCTTGTCTTTCCTGACTCGCTTTAAGAATCAACTACAAAAGATAACCGATTTGTCCAAACAGCAAATGTGCCTACCAACAAAATACAAAACGAACTAAGAAACAATGGACTCAGTAGCGGAAAAAGCTTTCATCAGCCTTCAGCTTATTTACCCCGCCTTAGGCTTCACCGTACCTCGATTACCTCACAGTCCATTCAAAAATAAGAATTATGTTAATTTCAATGTTTTGGTAACAAGTAGCTATATCATTAATTGAATAAGGAGACATTAGACTGAGTTTGATTCGACGGCAACTTTACAGGAACTATGAATCAAGCATAAATAATGTTTATTAATACTTACTACAGCAAGCAATAAGTGAGAGCACTTGAAACTCAAGAAAACAGTCCCGATAGCCATAGCCGCGTTAATCTTTATCGGAGTAGCCATTACAATAGCAACTACAGCCTCACTACAAACCAAACAAAACACCCAAAACATTCCACCACAAGGAAACTTTAGCGGGAGTTCATTAAATTCAATAAACATAGTGGTCTACACAGATGCAGCTGCAACGATCAATTGCTCTAGCATAGATTGGGGCAAATTAAGTAAAGGCGATTCAGTAAACCGCATTGTATACATTAAGAATTCAGCTAATTCAATTGAAACACTCAACATGACTGTAACTGGCTGGAATCCCACATCCGCGAATTCAGTTTTATCTTTGAGTTGGGACAAAGAAGGTGTTTCGATTTCCCCAGGGCAAACTATTCCAGCAACTCTTATACTTACAGTTGCAGCAGATACAGGAACGTTAAGCTTTTTCAATCTCAACATCTTGATATCGGGTAATAGTTAAAAATGTTTGAAAAGCTTATCATATAAAGTTAAATTAAAGGATGATCATTACAGAATTAGTCTTTTAAGATAAAGAGTTAAAGCATTCGGTTTTAGTCTAATTTAAAGTAAGAAAATGCAATTTGAAGGGTCCAGCTCTGTTTTCGACTTACTTGCTAAACCTGTCCGCAAAGCCTTAGCAGAGCTCAGGTTTTCTAAACCTACTTTGCCGCAGACTTTGGCGTTTCCCCCTGTTCTGGAGGGAAAAAATGTGCTTTTGATTGCCCCAACCGGAACGGGAAAAACTGAAGCTGTACTTCTACCGGTTTTCTCAAAGCTTATTGAGCAGAAGAATCATGAAAAAGGTGGCATTCAAGTAATTTATATTACGCCTCTTCGTGCGTTGAACCGTGACATGTTTAAGCGGTTAACATTCTGGAGTGAAAAGTTAGACATAACGGTTGAGGTTCGACATGGCGACACTGAAATGAAAATTCGACGAAAACAAGCAATAAAGCCGCCAGAAATGTTGGTCACTACGCCTGAAACCTTGCAGGCGATTCTTCCAGGCTCACAAATGCGTCGACACCTTATCAACATCAAATGTGTCATTATTGACGAAGTGCATGATTTGGCGGAAAGCAAACGCGGAGCTCAACTTTCGATTGCACTTGAACGTATCTTGGAGGTAACGGGCAAAGAGTTCCAGAGAATTGGATTATCGGCAACCATTGGAAATCCCGATGAGGTTGCAAAGTTTGTTGCTGGAACAGGCAGAGAGATCAGCATTGTTCAGGCAGTTTTAGCTAAAAATTACCGTTACCACGTGGAATATTTGACGCCGACTGAAAAGGATTATGAATTGGCTGCAAAACTTGAAACAACTCCTGAGGCATCTACTCGAATTCGACGGTTAACTGAACTAATCGATTCGCACAAGTCCTCTTTGGTTTTTGTTAATAGTCGAACTATCGCCGAACTGCTTGGCCATAGATTCGACCAGCTAAACCGCCCAGACATAGCTGTGCATCATGGATCGCTTTCAAGAGAAGAACGCACCAGCGTTGAAGATGCTTTCAAAGCTGGAACGCTTAAGGCAATTATCTGCACAAGCACATTAGAACTCGGCATAGACATAGGCAATGTGGATTTAGTTATTCAATACATGTCACCCAGGCAAGTCAGTAGTCTTATCCAGCGGGTTGGAAGAAGCGGACATAGTCTTGAACGGCTCTCAGAGGGAGTAATCATCACAGCTTTTCCTGATGATACTTTGGAGTCAATGGCAGCCGTGGAAAACGCGAAACAAAACAAGCTTGAACCCGTGTTGCTCCACATGAATGCCTTGGATGTCTTGGCTCATCAAATTGCGGGCATACTTATGGATAAGGAAACCATAAGCCAAAGTGAACTCTTAAAAATTGTCAACCGAGCCTACCCCTACAGCACACTCACTGGGGAGAAGCTTGAGGACATCGTACGGTTTTTAGAAAGCTTTCATAAACTTAGAACAGAGGAAGAAGGAAAGATTTTGAAGAAAACAGGAAGAACGCGCGAATACTACTACAGCAACCTATCAATGATACCTGACGAAAAACGTTACCCAGTAATCAACATACTTACGGACAGAAAAATTGGCACTCTTGGCGATGAATTTATGACGCTTCATGCTCGTGTAGGATTGCATTTTATAATGCGCGGAAAAGTCTGGCGCATGGTCCAAATTAACGATGAAACAGGAACAGTGCACGTTGTCCCCGCCGAAGACCCATCAGCCGCGATTCCAGGCTGGGACGGAGAAATCCTTCCAGTACCTTTTGACTTAGCACAACAAACAGGAGAAATGCGAGAAAAACTCGGCAAACTAATTAGAACCGGCAAAAAACCCGAAGCAGCAGCTAAAGAGTTAGCCACTGAACTAAAAACGGATAAGGCAACACTTCTTGACGCAGCCATTGAAATTGATGAATACCTGAAATCTGGAGCACCTTTGCCCAACCAGAATCGAATAGTTATAGAAACATTAGACCGCTACATCGTTGTTCATGCCTGTTTTGGCGAGATTGTTAACCGCACCCTTGGCGGAATCTTTGATTCGGTTCTGTCCGAACGGGAGGCAATAACAGGATTGTGGACAGACGGCTACCGAATCCTGCTTGAAACCACCCATAAATTATCTAGACTGGAGATTGAAGGCTTACCCAAAGAGCTCTTCCCTTTAACCGATGAACGCATTGACGAAGCTTTTTTGAACTATGTAAACTCAAAGTTCCCTTTTGTTGCAAGAATGAAGGCTATTGCTGAAAGATTTGGTGCCATGCCAAGAGGAAAAACATTAGCCCATTCTGAGCGAGGAGAAAAACTCAAAGCTGCTTTTGAAGGCACTCCAATTTACGATGAAACTTTACGGGAAGCCATGATGGACAAGGTTGACTTAAAAAAGACCAAGCAAATAATACATGAGATAAAAGAGGGAAAAATAACTGTCAACACGCTTGCCCGTGAATCACCGACGCCTTTGGCATATCACATTTTGATGCAGTACGCCGACACGGCAGAACTGATGGCGCCTGAACATGTAATCTTAAGCAACATTGACAGAATGAAACATTCTATCGAAGTCAGAACTGCCAGACTACTTTGCATGAACTGCGGAATATGGACAACTCAAGTTCGTATAAAAGATTTACCCGATGAGCCACAATGTGGAAACTGTCATTCACGTTTACTCACCCAGTTGTATTTTAGCCAAGACGTAGAGAAGTTGAAGGTGGATTTACAAAAGCGCCGTGAAGGGAAAGAACTTACTCCTGAAGAACTCAAGGAACTAAGCACTGCCAGACGCAAAGCCGATTTGATACTGAGCTATGGAAAGCAGGCAGTTAAAGCGTTGCAGGTGAAAGGGGTGGGTCCCGAAACTGCATCTCGTATTCTAGGAAAGATGCATCCTATAGAAGAACAATTCTACATGGATTTGCTAAAAGCAAAAATTCAGTATTTGCGAACTAGAGAATTCTGGGACAAATAAGTGCTGGATGCTTTGCAAGGTTTTAATAATTAATTATTTGAATCTTTCGATTATCGTGAGTTGACAGTGGAAAAACAAGAACCCAAGAAACTGAAATGTTCAATTGGTTTATGGAGTGCCGTCGCCATTAACGTAGGCGCAATTATAGGGGGCGGAATCTTCGTTGTCACTGGCATCGTTGCTGGTTACGCTGGCTCAGCACTTATCATATCCATGATCATCGCAGGCATTATAGCCACGATTACGACAAAAAGCTTTGCAAAGCTAGCAGCGTGGCAACCTGTAGAAGGAGGCGTTTACGAATATGGGCGACAGCTTGTTTCGCCTTTTTCTGGTTTCTTGGCGGGTTGGATGTGGCTAGTCGCTAACACTTTCACGGGAGCAGCAGTTTCCCTTGGGTTTGCATATTATTTGACTGCGGCTTTTCCAGGTTTACCAAGCAATCTAGTGGCGGCTACTTTGTGATTAGGTTTTACCGCCTTGAATTTGGTTGGAGCCAAAGAATCAACAGGAGTCAACAACGTTCTGGTGAGCATTAAGGTCGCAGTGCTAGCGTTTTTCGTGGTTTTCGGCTCTCTACACTTTAACTCAGCCAACTTTATTCCCTTTCAACCTTTAACAAGCGGTGTCCTCTATGGATCTTTTTTTATCTTCTTTGCTTACGGCGGCTTTGCAAGGGTAACAGTTGTTGCGGAAGAAGTGAAAGATGCTAAACGAAACGTGCCTAAAGCGTTGCTTTTATCGCTGGGTATCTCAATAATTGTCTATGTGTTAGTTGGTGTAATAGCTGTTGGATTGCTCAAACCTGCAGGATTAGCAGCTTCAGGTTCACCATTAACAGCGGCTATGAGTGTTACCGGCAACTCGCTGGCTCTCAACATCATCTCAGTTGGCGGCTTAGTGGCTACTGCAAGCGTTTTGCTAACAGCGATTTTGGGGGTTTCAAGAATGGCTTATTCTATGGCTCGCAGAAACGATTTGCCGTCGGTTTTGGCTCGGTTGCATTACAAGTTTTTTACTCCGAACTATGCGATTTTAGGCACTGTCGTTTCAATGACTTTGCTAGTCCTGCTAATCCCGAACTTAACCTCGATTGTCGCAATCAGCACGTTTGCTCTTTTGTTTAACTACTCCATTACTAACATTGCTGCTTTCAAACTGAAGGAAAAAAAGGAACGCAACAAAGTTTTGCCAATGTTTGGTTTAGCAACCTGCATATTGTTGTTGGCATTTTTACTTTTAGCTTCAACAGAAGCATTGATAATCGGCGTTGCTTTCCTTATTGCAGGTACAGTTTACTACGCAGCCTGGAAAAAGCGCAGACGAGCACATAAGAAAAACGCGCCTATGCTGCGATAAGGATTTTAAGTTTAAGTTTGGTTTAGCTGTAAGGAAAAATGCAATGCCGATTAAAGCTGTCTTATTTGATATGTTCGATACAATCATGATGATCAGAAAAAATCATGATTTCTATAGTCCAGCATTAATGCGAATGTATAGGTTCCTCAACAAAAAGGCCATAGATGTCTCCTTTGACACCTTCGAAAAAGCTTACGTTAAAACGCGTGATGAGCTTTATGCTAAAGTAGATGCTGACCTTGGGGAGCCTCACTTCAACGTTCGAGTCTCTGAAACTCTCAAAAGCTTGGAATTTAACTATGATGTTTCCAGTCCCCTCGTAACCGAGGCGACTAGCGAGTTTTGTGAAGAATTTATGACGTTTGTTTACTTAGACCAAGATGCCAAAACTGTTCTTCAGGCGCTTCATAGAAAATATCAAATAGGGATAGTCTCAAATTTTGCCATACCTGAATGCATCGATAAACTGCTTAAAAATCACGGTTTAGACGAGTTGCTAAACGTGGTCGTTGTTTCAGCAGCTGTTAATAAACGTAAACCCAGCCAGGAAATTTTCGAAAACGCTTTGAAAGCGCTGGGCGTTTCTGCAGAGGAAACTGTTTTTGTAGGCGACACTCTAGATGCAGATATTGAAGGCGCTAAAGGAGTAGGTATGAGAGCTGTATATATCGAAAGACGAAATCAAGAGGCGGGACGTTTTAAGCCGGACAAAACCATAAAGCACCTATGCGAACTTACTTCAGCGCTTGAAGAATTATAGGTATTAAGAAATATAGAAAACCTTTACTTTATCAGAAAGAAAAACAACAAGGTGAAAAGGATGCTCATAGGCGCAATTTCAGATACGCATGATAATTTGCCTCAAATAGAAAAAGCAGTAAAATATTTGAATGAACAAAACGTGGGTTTAGTGCTTCACGCTGGAGATTATGTTGCAGGTTTTGTTATCCCCAAATTCAAAAAGTTAAACTGCAAACTCATCGGCGTCTTCGGCAATAACGACGGAGACCACGAATTACTAAAGAAACGGTTTAGTGAAACCACAAACTGTGAAATCCATGACAGATTTGCATCAATAGAATTGGAACACTACAGATTAGCTCTTTTACACGGCACAGAAACTGAACTGCTCAAAGTTATAATTGACAGTGGTTACTTTAGCGCTGTCATTCATGGCCACTCGCACAACAAAAGCATTGAATTAAGAGGAAAAACCTTAGCCATTAACCCTGGAGAACTCTGCGGGTACCTGACAGGAAAATCAACAGTAGCAATAATAGATACCGATAAGCAAGAAGCAAAAATAATTGAACTGTAAGCTGCAATAATAGTGTTTAAAACTAAAGAACCTTATAGACCATCTAAAAAATGAAAAATGTTATAGTGAGCCATTTAGACAGATTTAATTGGGTTGAAATTTATTCATTGTTATGCTTCGCTTGTGGTTTGACAAAGGCACACTTCTTTTGAAAGGCGAAGTGGGAACTCCTTACGGAAAATGGGATCCAAGAGTTGGCTGCTACAGAATTAAATCATACCATTATCGAGATGTTTTGGAGTACTTTGCTGAAAGCCGACTTAGAGTTGGGGATGACTCTCCAGCGCTGCCCCCTATTGAACAGATTAAAAGCAATGTTGCGCTCAGGGATTACCAGAACGAGGCTTTGGACAATTGGTACCGAGCCCGCAACAGAGGGATTCTGGTATTGCCAACTGCAGCTGGAAAGACCTTCATCGCGTTAAAGGCAATTGAACGATTAAAAGTGCAGACGTTAATTGTTGTTCCAACATTGGACCTGATTGATCAATGGAGAAAACGGGTAAAGGAGTGCCTTAACTTGGAAGTAGGTGCTGTTTGCGGAGGTGAAAACACCATTCGGATGGTGACGATTACAACATATGATTCAGCATACATACGCGCGGGACAGCTCGGCAACAAATTCATGTTACTAGTTTTCGATGAGGTCCATCATTTAGCGTCTACAGGGTACATCCAGATTGCTGAGATGTTTATTGCACCTTACCGTATGGGCTTAACTGCCACATACGAAAGAAGTGATCAGAGGCATTCTCTTCTCTCTCAACTTGTCGGCGACCCAGTTTATTCAGTTGGCATCGAAGAACTATCGGGAGAACATCTCTCGCCATACACGTACGAAAAAATACTAGTTGAGCTGACTCCCCAAGAGCAACAAATCTACGAGTCGCAAATGGCGATTTTTAGAAGCTTTCTTCGAAAACGAAAAATCATTTTGAGAAGCCCTGCCGACTTCCAAAAATTCATAATGACTACGGGAAAGGATCCTAAGGCTCGCGAAGCATTACTCGCAAGAAACCGAGCCGTGAAGGTTGCAGTGAACTCTGAAACCAAGCTAAAACTGTTAGCCCAAAAACTTGAAGATTACAAGAATGAGAAAATCCTGATTTTTACTCTCTTTAATGATCTGGTTTACACAATCAGCATGCGCTTTTTAATTCCAGCGATCACATATCAGACACCTAGGGAAGAACGTCGAGAAATATTGTCAAATTTCGGGAAAGGCAAGTACCCCGTTGTTGTTACTTCTCAGGTGCTCGACGAAGGTTTGGATGTACCCGACGCTTCAGTAGGCTTAGTCTTAGGTGGGACGGGAAGCAACAGAGAATACGTCCAAAGACTCGGACGATTACTCAGAAAGAAAGAAGGCAAAACAGCTCAGCTAATCGAAATAGTTTCCAAAGAAACAATGGAAGTAGCGACAAGTCGCAGGCGCCACCAAAAAACTGGAGAAGCAGCATAAATGTTTCCAAGCAATTTGCTTTCAGTGTGGAAAAGAAAAGGCGAGATCCTACCGCGATACGCCAAACCTTCCACAATTAACGATGAGGCTGCGAACACTCTAATCGAAGCTTACAAGGTACACATTGGAGAAAAAAAGAAAGCCCTAAAAGCCATAGTCACGGAATTGGAAGACAAAGGCTACGAGTACCGCTTTGTCAGGGCACTGTCATTGCTGCTTGACCGAAAAAGCACATTTGTCTTTCAGAGCAAAATTGACCCTGTTGATTTGCGCAGAAAAATATTTCAGGTCACCGAAAAACTGGGTATACCTACTACTTCTGAAAAAAGACAAAAAATACTAGCAATCGTAGCTTCTGAAATGAGACTATCAAAAGATGATGTTGAAAAAAATTTTTACTCTGATTTAGATAGTGAATTGGTTCTTGAGAAGTTTAGGGCGCCTTCAGCCTTTGAGCTGCTGGAGGAATATAATTTGGGGTTGACGCAGACGTTACTTTTTGATGCTACAGAGCTAAATTTCACAGCTTCAGGTAACTGGCAAGATATCTTCCATGCGATAAAGAAATTTGGGTTGATTTATGAAGTTTGCAACGATAATGGTTTGTGGGTTAAAATAGACGGCCCAGGCAGCTTGTTCAAGCTAACTCGAAGATACGGAGTGGGGATGGCCAAGCTGTTGCCAATCATCATCGCTAACCCCGATTGGAAGATTAATGCAAAGGTTCTATGGAAATTTACAAACGAAATCTACGACTTCAAAATTGAAAGCCAAAAATACGCATCTTTACTAAAGAAACCGCGCTTGCCCACTGTGATTTATGACAGCTCTATGGAATTGGATTTTGCCTCCCAGTTTCAAGCCTTAACTACTGGCTGGGTTTTGAAAAGGGAACCTGAACCTGTAATTGCCGGGAAAAACGTGATTATTCCCGATTTCTCCCTCGAAAAAGCGGGTATCAAAATCTTTTTGGAAATTGTTGGATTCTGGACAGAAGAGTATTTGCTGCGGAAAATAGAGAAATTAAAGCAAGTAGAAGTAAAAACGCTTCTATTGGTTAACGAGTCTTTGGCTTGCGAAAAACTCTCTGCCTTAGAAAAACGCTCACAGATTGACATTATTTATTACCACAACAAAATTCCTCTCGGTCCGATCTTGAGATATTTGGAAACAAAATTTGAAGAAGCCAAATCTAAAGAAATCACGCTTCTAGAGAGTTTGACAATTAAATTTACTGAACCAATAGTTTCTTTCAAGGAATTTGCTGATAGAATTGGCGTTTCAACGGAAGCGGCAAGAGCCTTCCTTGTAGCGAATCCACCTTCAGGCTATATCGCGATAGCTAATACTTTGATTAGTAACAAAAAACTTCTGCAAATCGATGCAAGAATTAAAGAAAACATAAGTCGTTTGGGAAAACTACGTCTTAGAGAAGCAGCAAGAATCATCGAAGAGGAGGGAGTAGATGACTCAGCTAATGTTTTGGCAGCACTTAGCTACAAAATCCTGTGGCGGGGAATCGATAGCGATCAAGCACAAGTGGAACCATCACAATGAGAATTTCATTTTTTGTTTTGTATAGCTTCAACTGCAAAACTTGCTAATCCAAGTAATTATTGGCTTTTATTATATGGCTCTCTTAGCTGGTTCGATTTCATGAATAGTTGTTTTAATTCTTCGTCACTCGCGCCCTGGCGCATGGGTGTCAGGATGTCGATTAGGTTATCATTTCTCATGAGACAAGGTTTTAGTTTGCCGTCGCTTGTAACGCGCATTCGGGTGCAGTGCATACAGAAGTCGCTGTTTTCTATCGGATGTACTACTTCAACGGTTACTTTGGGCAGATGATAAATTAACCGGTCGTGCATGAATGGTCTTTTCTCAACAGTTACAGCTTTTTCTTTAAGCATTTGCTCTTGCTCATCTAAACTGCGGTGATGCGTCGAATAGTAGCTACTTGTTACATTTATGGGATCAAGCTCTATCAGCTGCAATATAACGCCAGTTTTCCGAGAATACTCTATCATCTCTGGTACGTCGCCCACATTTACGTCTTTTAAGAGAACCATATTGAGCTTTACTGGGCAGAAACCAGCTTCAACGGCTGCTTTGACTCCTGCTAATGCCTGGCGCAGATTTCCTCCCGTTAATTTATGATAAGTTTCCGGATTTATTGATGGCAAACTAATGTTAACGCGTTTCAATCCGCGTTCGTGTAAAATCATAGCAGTGTCATTGAGCAATAAACCGTTAGTTGTTAGTGACAAATCCTTTAAGCCAGGCAATGAGCATATTCCAGAGATGATTTCAGGGAGGTCTTTGCGCATGAGTGGTTCTCCACCTGTAAGTTTTACTCGTGCAATGCCCAAGCTAACAGCTATTTTGGCTATTCGCACAATTTCTTCAACCGTCATTTTCTCTGCGGAAACGTTGGCGTGTTTTACTTCGCCTTCCCTGTGGCAGAATAAGCAACGATTGTTGCACTGCTGAGTAATCGATATCCTGAGGTTAAGAAGTGGTCTGCCACAATTATCCGTTAAACTCATTCGTTATTCCCGCGCGTGCTTAACGATGTGAGGAGCCTCAGGCAAAATAAGCATTTCTACCGCAACTCGCACTGCATCAGGGGAACCTGGGATACAAAACAAAGCTTTGCCCTTGGCTACTCCAGCCGCGGCACGGGACAAAACCGCAGCAGAACCAACCCGATCGAAACTTATACGCCTAAAAAACTCGCCGAATCCTGGCAGGGTTTTCTCAAAAAAAGGTGTTACCGTTTCGATTGTTATGTCTGTTGTAGTGATTCCTGTTCCGCCAGAGAAAATCGCTACATCCAAATCCGACAAACCCAAGGCATCTTCCACAGCATCCTGAATTATTGTTTCGTCGTCAGCAATTATTTTTTTAAAAAGCACGTTTTGACCAGCGTTTCTAAGTAAATTGACAATTGTGTCGCCTCCAACATCACTAATCTCCGCTTCGCCTTGCTCAATTAGCTTGTTACGTGATGTGCTACAGACGTAAATGCAGAAATTCAAAACTTTAGGTGCCTTAGACTTATGTTCTTTAGAGCTTTCACTCATACGTTCACGCCTGCTTAAACTTGCGCACAACATGAATATTCTCAATCGCTGTAGAAGGATACTGCCCAGCTGCGTCTTTTTCATATTGCTTGGTCATGTCCCAAACAGTTAACAGGGCTACAGAAACCGCGGTTAATGCTTCCATTTCTACTCCAGTTTGCGCCTTCGTTTTAACAGTAGCTGTAGCCTGCACTGTGTTCTTGTCAGATACTTTGACGTCAACTTCCACGTTTGTTAGAGGCAAGGGGTGACAAAGGGGAATTAGATCGCTTGTCTTCTTGGCTGCAATTACGCCTGCGATTTTCGCTGTGTAAAGCGGGTCGCCCTTTGCGATTTTTCCATTTGTAATTAAATTAATTGTCTCAACCTTCAACTTTATAGTTCCGGTTGCAGTCGCTTCACGAAAAATTTCAGCTTTGCCTGATACATCAACCATTGCCAAAGTTTTTTCCTCTAAGAACTTTATGTTCAGTTGAATATTTTGTTTTCCGCTCTTTTATTACTTGGTGTGGAGACCTTTTGTTTTTTCTTGATCTTCTTTCCAAGTTTCTATTAGGTTTTGAACAGCTTTGGCTTTCGTTGAACCCACATTAAATCTGTACATCCGAACTCGGCCGTAAGTGAGCTCCTGTAGAATTCCCTCAGCCTCTAAAATTTTTAAGTGTTCAGAAGTCGAGGCAAAATTGGTTTTAAGCCGCCTTGCAATATCTGAAACATTAAGCGAACCCAGATCATTGATAAGTTTTAAAATTTTCATTCGAAGCTTTGATGAAAAAATCTCTTCTATCTCCATAGCCTTTTCACCTGCTTCCTGTTTCTTGGTTTATTGAGGCAGCTAATTCTTTTTCTAGTTCACTTGCTGGAATTGAGAGCAAAGAAACCTGAGTAGACCTACCACGTGTAGTGGAGCTTCGGACTTCGACCTTCAAGATTTTCAAAGAGGAAAGGAACTGGGCGTAATTCCACAGTTGTGTGTGACTGTTCGGTTGTTCACCCATCTCTTCACAGATCACAGAATATGTTTTTTCTACTTCAGATAATAAAGCGTAAGCCTGCTCGTTCTGCTCCTTGAAGTAACGTGCTACTGCAAGCAAAAACAGTCTTTCGTGTAATCCAAGCCCTGCTAAATCGCTTCGCTTTGTGCCTGGAATAATATTGGATATCGCCATGCGAACGCATTCAGGTTCAACCATTCCTGCCTCTTCCGCGTCAGCATATTTGCCAGCACGCCATAATAATTCAATTCCAAAACGGGCATTTCCAGTTTCTGTAAAAGCCAACTCAGCAATCAACCCAACAACATCTTCCTCTACTGCTCCCAATTCAAAAGCCATAGAAACACGCTGGTTCAAAATGTCTACAAGCTGTTCTTTGCCATAACGTTCCAAATGTACGATGCTCCGCTGAAGTGTGCTACTTGCGCTGGCATCCAACCGCTCAAGAGATTTTAGATCACGCATAATAAAAATAAAGGACAACCTTTGCGGTTTGCCCTGGCGCATTTCCTGCAGACGGGTCAGCTTATAAACGGCATCTGAACCTTCATTCTCGATTAAACTGTCAAATTCATCTAATGTTAACACCATGAAAGTGTTTTCTTCATCTAAAACCTGAATTAACGTTGAGAGAACTTCGTCGACAGAGTAGCCACGGGCTGGATATTTGGGACGAAAAATGGTCACAGCTTTATGTAGAATCGGTTGCAGACTTCCGCGGTATTCACGGCAGTTAAGGTGCGCATAACTGAATTTTATGGCTCGTTTGTTAGCTTCTGATGTGATGCTGGCTCCGAAATGTTGAGCAAGAACCGTTTTTCCTGTGCCCACATCACCAGTTATGATAACTCGCTGAGACATTCGTTCTGGGCAACGTGTGAGGAAACTGTAGAATTCCATTAGTAAACGGTGTTCTTTTTCTCTATGAGGCAATGTTTGCGGAATGTAATTTATGTCAAGCTTGGCCTCATCTTTGAACACGCTACGACGCGAAGACAAATTTGAATCCTCAATGAATTTGACTTCTCAATATATTACTGAGTCTTAAAACAAAAGCCTAATAAATGCATTCTGTAATCATTGTTTCCGAACCCGAAATGATACCAAAATACTTCTTCTTCACTAAAGGAGTCGGCAAGCATAAAGAGCAACTCCAATCATTCGAATTAGCCCTCAGAGATGCAGGCATACAAATGTGCAACCTCGTCAGCGTTTCAAGTATAGTGCCACCAGCATGCGAGCAACTTACCCGTGAAAAAGGCATGAAAATGGTGCAGCCAGGCGAAATCACCTTTGTAGTTATTGCCAGAAACGCAACCAACGAGCCACATAGGCTTGTCGCGTCATCCATAGGCGTAGCTATCCCTTCGGGCAAAAACCAGTACGGTTACCTCTCAGAACACCACTCCTACGGACAAACCGATGAGACAGCAGGCGACTATGCAGAAGACTTAGCAGCAACCATGCTTGCAACAACCATGGGTATCCAGTTTGACCCAGAAACAGCATGGGACGAACGCAAACAACTTTTCAAAACCACAGGATTAATCATCAAAACAGCCAACATAACACAATCTGCAGCAGGAGACAAAAACGGTTTATGGACAACAACCGTTGCAGCAGCCGTATTCGTTCCCGAAAACAACAAACCAAAAGAGTAACAATTTTATTTTTTCTTTTATTAGCTCCTCACAAAAGTTGAAATAAACCCCGAAAGGGTTACAATCTTTTTAATTCTTACCAGCTATTTTATTATCACATTCAAAAGTTCCGAGAGTTAAGAACAGCGAAACGACTTGACTGGAAACTTCTTATCCTTCCAACGCCAATGAGACCTGACAGGAAGAGAGAAAATTAGCGCAACGATAGAGTTCCCAAAAAAATTCACAGTAATCGGCAACCTTTCCCTCGCCTTCTGGATCGCACTAGACACCGTAGGTTTACTCCTCATCAATTTGACAGCTGGGGTAGTATTTCTATTGGCTGCACTCGTCGCTATTTACGGGATACTAAAGTTTCTTGGCTGCCTCAGACCGTGTTACAACTGCAAAAAATGTACCTTTGGCTTAGGCAGATTAGCCGCTTTGTATTTCGGAAAACGCAACCTCAAAGACTACAAATACAACTACAAATTAGGCACAGCCCTCTTTTTCTACGCATTAATCGGTCCATTTCCCGCAACAGTCTTGCTTATCTCGACAGTTCAAGAGTTTACGATAATCAAAACTGTGGTTGTTGCTGTTCTATTGACATTTTCAATTTATAGCGCAACGACTTGGCGCACTGCCAACAAACAGGATAATCCTAAAACGCCAACGTCAAATTAATAGTGGCTTTCTAAAGCTCAAATTATAATTATTTTGGATTGAAGAATGTTTCCAGCTTTTGGTTTTCGCTTTTCTTGAGAACTTCGGCACAGGTTTTCGGATCTAACGCCTTAAACTCTAAGCCAAGCGTAACTAGCATCCTCTGAACATCTTTGGCGAGGCTAGGAGCAACCAACACGGCGCGAACTTCCCGATTTACTTTGGCTTTGATGGGTTCAATGTACTTTGCCAATTGCAAGGCGGCTTCTTTTGAAGCAGTTTTACGTTTAACTTCAACAATGACTAGCTTGCCGTTTTTGTCTTCTCCATAGATGTCCACGAAACCAGGCTCAACTTTTTTCTCCCAACTAATCGGTTTAAAACCTTCTTCTAGAAGCTCAGGCTTAAGGAGAATCGCTCGGTGCATGTCATCTTCGCTTGCATGTAAAAGAAAATCTCCTGAATCAGACAGATTAAGCGACGAAACCATGTAAACGCTTTCAAATGTTACACGAACACTTTCATGTGGCTTTTGCCGAACTCCATGAACCTCTATTCCGTTATCTTTGACTTGCACGTGAAAGACGCCGCCAGCTGGTTGCCAATTTACCGGTTCGTACCCAACCGGACGGTGCACAAGAAGTGAACCATCTGACTTAATGATTAAGATTCGTTCTCCAAGTTCAAGCGTTGAGCTAGCCCTGCCAACATAATGTACATGACATATGCCTGCGACAATCAGAGTTCTTCTCTGTTCGAAGGCACGCTCTATCAACGTGGCAGCTTCCACTAAAGTTGGGAGCGTTAACACTGAGAGTTTGTTTGATTGCTGCAATTTGTTTTCAGCCAACTATTTTAGTCAGAGCTTGGGTACATAAGATTTCTTGAAGGAAAACAGCATTGACTGGATGGAAAGACAAGCGCAAAGTGATGCAACGTTACGACTTAACGGCGCAAATGTATGATGAGCGGTATACGGAGGAGCAAAATACGAAATATTTGGCATCACTTGAAAATCTTGATTTGCTGAGTTGCGATGTTCTAGATGTTGGTTGCGGATCAGGCTTGTTTTTCAGCCAAGTTGCGGCTCAAGCTAGCTTGGTTGTGGGAGTTGACATTTCGCGCAAGTTGCTACTTAAAGCCAAAGAGCGAGCGGGTGTTTTTGGTAATGTTTTGGTTTTGCAAGCTGATGCTGATCACTTACCTTTCAAAGAATCAGCTTTTGACATGGTTTTCGCGTTTACTGTGCTTCAGAACATGCCTAAACCAAATGAAACGTTAAACCAGTTAAAGCGTGCTACTAAGGTTGGCGGCAGAGTTGTGGTGACGGGGCTAAAGAAGGCTTTTCCGCTACCTGTTTTCATGGATGTTCTTGAAGGCTCTGGTTTAGCAGTGGTTAGTTTTGTTGACCGTGAAGATTTGAAATGTTACGTTGCGGTGTTAGCTGCTTAGCATAACATTATCATGGTTTATTCGGTTTTCACAATCTTCTGATTTGATTTTTAGCCATTTCAAAATAACGTTTATTTAAAATAGAGCAGGGTTAATGAAACCGAGCGCTGTTTAAATTAACAAAATGGCTGAGGCAAAAATGATTCAATCATGCAAATTCACTGGTTTAATCGGCATAAACTTGTCAAATTGTTTTAATAAGACGTTTTTCCATTAAATACGATCGCTTAATTTAGAGGCATAGAAAGCTTAATGTTAATTCAGGAAGTTATACTTGAAAATTTCATGAGTTATGAGTATGCTAGGGTTCCGTTTAAGCAAGGAGTAAACGTTATCGGCGGACCTAACGGTGCAGGAAAATCCTCATTGCTCCTAGCGATTTCAGTGGGTTTGGGACAATCATACACGGAACGCTCCCGAAAACTTAGTGATTTAATCCGCTGGGGAAAAGACCAAGCACGAGTAACACTCATTTTAGACAACAGCAAACAGGGAAACAAACGCCCAGTGGCAAAATACTCAAAGGACCAACTTTTTCTCACCCGCGTGCTGCGACGCGATGGAAAATATGGGTTTGAACTGGAAAACCGAGCCGTTGGCAAGCAGGATGTTGATCGGCTACTCGGCAAATTCGGTGTTGATCCCGACAACATGTTAATTATTATGCATCAGAACATGGTAGAACAATTCACTGTTCTTAGCAACACAGAAAAACTGCGTATGGTAGAAGAAGCAGTTGGATTAGAGCCTTTTCACGAAAATGTCCTACAAGCAAAAACAAAACTTATGCACATTCTCACACAAGAAGAATCCGTAAGCAAACTCCTAGAACAAGCCCAACAAACACTCAACTATTGGCGTGAACAATACGATAAATATCAAGAGAAAAAACAATTACAGATCAAGCGCCGGTTTTTAGAACGAGAATTAACTTGGGCAGAAGTTGAAAGGCGCGAAGGCATAGTTAAAAATTTACAGGCAAACTTGAACAAAAATCAAGATTCTCTTAGCAAAATTGAAGAACAAAAACATGCACTGACCAACCAGCTAAACACGCAACAAAACCAACAAGCAACACTCAAAAAAGAATCACGAACAGTTTTTGAGGAGAGACTAAGTCTTGAACATGACATCGCCCAAAACCAATCAACTCAATCATTAATCAGCCAGTTACTTGAAGAAGCCCAAATGCTTGAACAAGAAATTCAAAGCAGCAAAAAACGGCTTAAACTACTTAGAACCGAAAACTTGAAAGAAATACTCAAAAACGCTCAACAACAAATAAGCAAAACAAACGAGCAGGTAAAAGAAAATCAAACCAAAATGCTCACTCTTGAAGAGTCTGCTGACAAAGTTACAGATGAAGTGCTGGATAAGCGGGTAAGCTTTGCATTGCTTGATTACAAGCGGGCAAACGCCATTATTAACCTAAAAGAAAATGAGAAGTCATTAAATGAAGCTCAAGAAAACTTGAAAGTAACGGTACAAAAGGCTGAATTGTTAGGTGAACGAATAGCAGTCATAAAAAGTGTCGCTGATATTCAAGATGAAATGCGCTTAACAGACGGGCACCTGGCTGCGCTCGCTAATGTTTCAGAAGACATTGAACGCCAATATGAATCATATTCGAAACTTTACTTGGAATTAAAAGAGAAGGCGCAGTTGGTAGCTGAAAACCGAGAGAAAACCCTTGAAGAAGTTAAAGCCCGAATGCTGTCATGGAAAGCTGTAATGGAGAATTTGCTTGAACGGGTAAATGTCGAGTATAAACGAATTATGAGCCAAACGTTAGCGACTGGCGAAGTGCAACTTTCAAATTCACAAGATATTGAAATGGCAGGGTTAGAAATCCTTGTTGGATTCAAAGGCGGAAAACCCGTTGCATTGAATGCTTATACTCAAAGCGGCGGCGAACGAACCACTGCAACCATGAGTTTTCTTTTAGCGTTGCAGCAACACGTGCGTTCACCATTCAGAGCAGTAGATGAATATGACATTCACATGGATCCAAAAAATAGAGAAATGATTGCAAAAATCCTTCTTTCAATGATAAAAGATGCAAACGCTCAATACGTCGTAATTACTCCAAGCCAAATTACTTTTGCGCAGCAGGATGCAAACGTTATTACAGTTCAGAATCTTGAAGGAAAATCAGTTGTACGTGAGGTTGTGCCATGATGCAGTCGGCAAAACATCAAAAAACGCTGGGCAAAGAGAAACTTCAACGTATAATTGAAATGTGCATCGCAATAGAAAACCGCACGGCTGAGCCTTTTACATTAGATATTGATGAAATAATCAAAGTAGTCAAAGAGTATTTTCCACACTGGCAAAACCCTGAAGAGTTAAAACTTGATGCTGAAGCGCTCCATCATTTAGCTACAGTTATCAAAATCCAAAGCGAATGGGTTAAACATCGGTCAACTTTGCTATATACTGACCCATTTCTTTTGGAAGAAAAAATCCTGCAAACAGCCAAACAGGAAATGGTTAACATTTTTCTGAAAGCTTGGAATCCACTAATTGAGTTTGAACAAATAAGCCTTAACACTTTGGCACAGGGACTCCTTTATTGGGAAGCATTAGCGCCAATTAATGAAAGATGGAAAGAACTTGAACCTGATGCAGTTTCGAACAGTTTTGCAAGCAGAGAGGAACTGATTAAACAACGAGTGTTAAGTGACGTAGAATTCTCGGATGAACTCACCAATTACTGGAAAGAACTTAAGAACTGTGTTGCCAAAAAAGGAACTGAAGGCAAAATCCACTATTGGGATTTTATCGGGGCTGAAACCTACGAAGAAACAGTTCAAAGAGCCTTCCTGACAAGTTTCTTAGTTACTTATGGCTATGCAACTTTGGAGATTGACAGGTTAGAAGAGGAGATTTTCATAGAACCCTTTGACCAGCCCAGAACAGAACTCTTAACTCAGCAGTCAACATCCGTTGCTATTGCTGTCTCATGTGAAGATTGGCAAAAATGGAAAAGAGGCGAATTAGATTGAGCAAGAAAGGCGTTTATGGCAGCAAAATCAAGAAAGCAACACAAATGCTCTTCTACAAGCGACACCAGAAGCCAGGCGTTAAAGGCTGGGAACTGCACAAAGCGTTAGGCTCAGATTATGCCAAAGTGCTTGATTTACTTGATGATTATCTCAAACCGCTGGATTTGCAGGTTAAAACAATTTTTGAAGAAGAGAAAACACCGGAAAAACCAACTACAGAAGAGTTAGATAAAGCAAGATTCTACGTTGCTTTGCGAGGCGACTTAGCGACAAAAGATAAGTTAATGGGTTGGCGCATTGACGATTTAGCAGGCTTAGCAATAACAATCTCTTACATAATCAGTAAGAAAGGTCAAGCACCAAGGAAAGACGTTGAAAAACTCCTCATCGAGAAAATGCCCAACTGGAAAATCAGCTTAAACATCGAGAGGTACATTCGCTACGGCTACCTGGGACAAGATGATAATGGACTGATGTTTCTCGATTGGAGAACAAGAGCAGAAGTAGACCAGAAAGCACTAATCACAATGATTTTGTCGTCCGATGCGGAAAAGGCAGAAACCGCTGACCCCGAGGAAGGGGACGAAAAAGAAGAAATGGAAAAACAAAGAGAAAGCAAATAAATCATTTTTGTCTTATGCTATGTTTCTGTACTGGCGCTTAGCATTTGCACATCTGAAACTTGTCCTGTGTCAGCGTAGATTCCAATTGTAACTTCGTTTATGCCACCTGCATAAGTCTGAGTAAGGCCCATTTCTACGTACCAATAAGGAATCAGTGCTACTGAATTGCCTCGCGTATGAGGTACGAGTTGAACAGATAAAGGCGGGTCTACCACGCTAAAACCAGAGACTTGTTTGCCCTCAATCGTCCAAGATAAAGTTTTAACATAGCTTTCAGCAGCAGTTATAGCTTGCTCTTTTGAGGTAGCTAAACTGGTGCTTCCAACAGTAAACAGGAAGTATCCGTCTGTCATGGTTGTTAACACGTTATTTTGGAAGGTCATCTGTAAGCCTTTGGCTTGGTAATCAATTCCATCCTGCGAGTACATCCATAAGAACGAAACAGTGCTCCCTGAAACAGAAATCTGCAGTTTAATGTTACCCTGAGTTATCTCTGTATTATTCAAGGTGTAAACGTTGGCTAAAATGTCAGTCATATTTGTCAAATATGCATCACCCGAGTAGGTCTTGTAACGTGCAAGAATGAATTTAGCGTTCTGTAATACATCATTGGGCTGAACCTGAGTAAAAATTGGGGCACTTTCAATCATCGTAAGTTCATAACGTGAAAAATGATTATTTCTATATCGCAAATATGCATTCAAATTGCTTGTATCGCCCTTGAGAGCGTATTGTATCACTTCTTCAGCAACACCACCGAAATCTGCACGCCACTGCATCGTGTCGCCTAGCAAAGAAATTGTGTAGTTTCTAGTTTCAATTTGTGTTATATTTTGTAGAAAACTAGCCACTTTATCTGCCCCTATACCCCAAGATAGTAACTGCTGGTTTTCAGCCGAAATCGAACGTTGGGAAACGGAAAGTTGGTTCATAGAGTTAAATTCAAGGACAATCACGCTGGACAATAACAAAACCGCAACCATTAGCACCCCAAAAACAGTTTTCCACTTAGAAGTTACTAAACGACGTTTTGGTTCAACTTCATGAACTTCCTCTACGCCCTTCATGGCGCTTACAGTAGCTAATCCAAAAGCTGACAGCTTATACTGGCTGTTATCCATTTTAGAAACTAGTTCTCCCAGACTTTCAAGATGATATGTCAAATGCGGGGTTGAAACTCCAAGTTCCTCAACCATCTCCATAAAAGTCATAGGCTTATTTCCAAGCATTCGAAGAATTTTACGTCTGACAGGATGTTTTAGCGAACTAAACATTGTTGAGTAGATTTCATCTTCACGCGAGTCAGCCATGCAAACCCCTTTTTACATATGCAATAGGCACAATAGCCTATAAGATTTACATAAAAACAACCGCACTTTATTTGTAAACTGACCTTGCAGATATTGAAGAATGAGTTGAAATCTTCTCGGAATTGCTACACTTGCAGATAAATAAATTAAGGTTCGTTAGAAAACGACCATATGGCTGGGGCTATATGATAGTTAGGTTTAAACAATAAACGATTAGTCAGCGACGTTTCATCGCCATGTCAGCCAGTTACGGACTGCTTAGGTGATGCTTACGTTCTGAATATCGAAATACCGTTTTGCTAAAAATCGCAGACGTTCAGCATTTTTGCCGTTTTTGCCTATTGCGACGCCCTTGTCTTTGGGGTTGACAGTTATGACTGCCATCTTTTTGCCATCAGTTCTTTCTGTGACCCGTATTTCTCTAACAGCTGCTGGTTTTAGGGCGTTTTTCATGAATGTAACAGGGTCTTCGCTGTACTCGATGATTTCGTGTTTTTTGCCTGTCATTCGCTCAAGAGTGTGGATGTTTCTGCCGCCCTTTCCTATGGCAACGCCCACTTGGCCTTGATTGACAATGAATATTGCTCGTTGCTCTACTTCATCAACAATGCAGTCTTTTACACTGGCGCCGCTTATGCTTTCAAACAATGCGATATATCGCATTTCGTCGCATGTGATTTTTATGCCGGTTGTCAGTTTTTTTCCTCCATTTTTTAATCTTCTTGTTTAGGTTCTTCTATTATTTTGAGAATGTCTGAGTCCCCTGTTTCTCTGATGCTGAGGGCTGAAATGATGAAAAGTTTCTTGCAGACTTCCGCTAAATCCATTGAGCCACCTTTGTAGGTTACCACAGGGACATTTGAGATTTCTCCATAGTATTCTATCTGTTCTTTTATGTCTTTTGGACAGTTGGAGGCTAAAACAATCATCTTAGCCTTTCCTGTTTTTGCGTTTTGCAATGCAACGTTGGATCCAAAGGATACCTTACCTGTTTTCACTGCTGACGCCAACCCTTTATCTATATCTATCATGTTTCTGTCTTTCCTCCTTGTTTTACTTGTTTGTCAAATGTTGACATGTACAGTTCTACTAAGCCTGTGCCGATTGGTATTGATTGCCCAACTATAACGTTTTCTGTTACTCCTGCTAAGGGGTCACTTTCGCCTTTCACTGCTGCTTCAACAATGTTAGGAACTGTAATTTCGAATGCGGCGCGCGCTAAGACACTGGCTTTCTTGCCGCTGATGCCGTGTCTGCCAATTTGTTGAACATCCCCTGTTGTGGTCATCATGTCTGCTACCAGCATAACGTGTCTTACGTCAACGTCTAAGCCTTGATCTTCCAAGACACCTTTTGCCTCATTTACTAGCGCATTTCTTGATGCTTCTACACCGAGGGTTTTAGCAATTTCGTGAATGTTGTTTGTTGATGTTCTTGAAGTGTCTACGCCAATGACTTCTAAGACTTTGCTGAGGTTTGAGCCGTCAGTGCGTATTACCCATTCGCCGCTTTCTTCAGTCACTAGTACGCGTTTAATGTCTGGCACACCTTTAACTTGGAAACCTGGGATTTTGCCAAGCATTCTCTTTAACTGCTCAACTTTCTTTGGCTTAATTTGTACTGTGTAATCAGTGATTGTAACTGTTGCATTTTGTAATTCCAACCGCTCTTTCAACTCATCCATCGTTATTGCTCGGTCATCCATCATAGATTTGCTTAATTCTATAACGATTTCTTCGCGTACGGGGTCTTCGTAGATTGCTGAAGCCAAGTTTTCAACTGAAGTGTAAATTATGTTTCTTGCGACTTCAACTGCACTTTCCTTGCTCTTCGCATGTTCATCTTTCAGGTAGATAGTCATGATTGGGGTTGAAGGAATTCTGCGTGCATCAACGATTTCTATGAGTCTGGGTAAGCCTAAAGTGACGTTTTGTTCTTTGACACCTGCGTAATGGAAGGTTCTAAGTGTCATCTGTGTACCTGGTTCACCGATGGATTGAGCAGCAACAATTCCTACTGCTTCACCTGGCTCCATCAGGGCACGCTTGTATTGCTCTGCGGTTGAAGTTGTAGCTTTTTCTACAGCTTTCTTGGTAAGCTTGTTTTTGGCAAAGCCTATTTTGAGTTGATTCAGCAAAATCGGTGTTAGCTGAGTTTCGACACGTTTCAGTTGTTTTTTGATTTCGTCAGTGGATGCGGCTTCGCCTTTTTCTTCGCCGATTTTTATTTGATCGATTAGTCGGCTTACGTTAACTGCTTTGCCGTGATCGCTTTTTGCTGGGTCAACACCGTCTTCTCCATATCTGAACTGGATGATGTCACCTGCTGAATCACGCACGGTACTGTCGTATTCGAGTCGAATGTGTTCCAGTGCGTTAATGAGCCTTCTTTGCATGTAACCGCTCTGTTGTGTTCGTACGGCTGTGTCGACTAGACCTTCTCTGCCACCCATAGCGTGGAAGAAGAATTCAATCGCGTCCAAACCCGTCTGGTAAGAGTTATAGACAAAGCCTCTCGCTCTTGGACTGGGGTCGCCATCTACGAAGTGTGGCAATGCCCTTCCAGCGTAACCTCGCAAGATACGTTTGCCTCGGACTGATTGTTGTCCAACGCAAGCAGCCATTTGACCTATGTTTAAGCTTGAACCTCTGGCTCCTGCTCGAGTCATAACGATGCCGGCGTTATCCAGTGTGAAGTCTTCGTCTGCAATTTTGCCTGATTCATCTCTGGCGACTGCAAGTTCATGCATAACGTAGATTTCGAAGGATTCCTCCATGGTTTGTCCTGGCAATCGTGGGAGGGTTCCGTTGCGGTAGTTTTCGATGTGTTCGTCGATTTTCTTTTGGATGCGTTCCATGGTTTTTGCCATGCGGTTTCGGGCTCTTGGTGAGAGAACTAGTTGTTCATAGGTGTAGCTGAAACCTCGCATTGAAATGTACAGTTTTAAGAGATGAGTGATCTTGTTTAGGAATTCCCGTCCTGCTTGGGTACCGTAGTCTTTGATTATTCTGTGAAGTAGACTTTCGGATTGCTCTGCACCGATGGATTTTCTGTCGATAATTCCTGAGACCAATTGACCGTTTCTAACCACTACGTAAGCGTCGTGTTTGCATTCTTCTTCTTCGCATTTGGTGCAGCCTTGGCAAATGTTGGCTTTAAGAACATAGTTCAATGTTTTTGGTAGGAAGAGGCTAAATATTTGTTTGCCTGACCACATGGGTTGGGGTTCTTTTATTTCGGGTATGGGCATTTCGCCGACATATCCGGTTGTAGTCAGTAGTCTGTTTACTTGGCCTCTGGTCAGGTAGTTTCCGGTTTTAGTA
The DNA here is from genome assembly GCA_963833575.1 of Candidatus Bathyarchaeota archaeon. Classification (GTDB taxonomy): domain Archaea; phylum Thermoproteota; class Bathyarchaeia; order Bathyarchaeales; family Bathycorpusculaceae; genus Bathycorpusculum. The sequence goes on from CAWHXY010000006.1 coordinate 261,942, forward strand.
AAGTAGTATGCGCTTGTTACAAAGTCTCTGATTGCGCCAATGATGGGACCGCCGAATCTGGGTGATAGGATTTGGTCTTGAACCTGCATTAGCAAAAGTGCTTCAGTTCGTGCTTCCTCGCTCTGTGGAACGTGAAGGTTCATTTCGTCGCCGTCAAAGTCTGCGTTGTACGGTGGGCAAACGCATAGATGTAGGCGGAAGGTTTTGTATGGTAAAACTCGAACGTAATGTGCCATAATGGACATGCGGTGAAGTGAAGGCTGCCGATTAAAGATTGCAATGTCTCCGTTCTTTAGGTGCCTTTCAACTATGAATCCTAATTCCACGGCTTCAGCGATTTTGGTGCGATCGACAACGAATTCTAGTCGGATACGTTTTCCATCTGGCCTGATAATGTATAATGCTCCAGGATAAGTTTCTGGACCGTTAATCACTAGCTTCTTCATTTCCTCAATGTTCCATGCCGTGATTTTTTCTGGAACAGATAAACGCATGGCCACATCGACTGGAACTCCTACTTCGTTAATGTCAAGGTTAGGATCTGGAGAAATTACTGTTCGTGCTGAGAAGTCAACTCGTTTGCCTGAAAGGTTGCTTCTGAATCGTCCTTCTTTTCCTTTTAGTCTTTGTGAGAGGGTTTTTAATGCTCTGCCGCTGCGGTGTCGTGCTGGCGGAATGCCTGAAGCTTCGTTGTTAAAGTATGTTGTAACGTGGTACTGTAGTAGTTCTGAGAGGTCTTGAATGATAAGTGTTGGTGCACCGGCTTCCATGTTTTCTTTTAGACGTTGGTTAATGCGTATGATGTCTACTAGTTTGTGGGTTAAATCGTCTTCAGAGCGAATGCCTGATTCTAAGGTGATTGATGGTCGAACGTAAACTGGAGGTACTGGCAAAACCTGTAAAACCATCCATTCTGGGCGAGCAACTTTGGGGTTGAACCCTAAGATTTCAAGGTCTTCGTCAGATACACGTTCAAGCCTTTCACGAATCATGCTTGGCGTAAGTGGTTCGGAGCCTAATTCAGTTTGTTCAATAAACTTTGTTGGTTTCTCAAAAGTAATCTTGAATTGGGCAGAAGCACAGTAGGGACATTGCTTTGCTTTTATTTCAGTCATTATTTCCTTGTAAATTTCATCTGGAATTGTTCCTAAAAGTTCGTTATACCGTTCAATTCGGGCGCGTGCTTTTTTGGAAGCGTCTTCGGATAAGAGAATGCGACCGCAACTGCGGCAAGTTGCTTTCAAAAGGTCAAAAATGATTTTTGTGAATTCAATGTGTACAATTGGTACGGCCAATTCTATGTGTCCGAAGTGCCCTGGGCAGCGAATCGCTGTGTTTCCGCAGGTTTTACAGCGTTGCCTTGGTTCGAGGGTGCCTAGTCTGCCGTCCATTAAGCCGGCTGTGATTGGTGCTCCGTCTTCGTCGTAGGTGTCTGGAGTTTGGATTTCAACGACTGATTGTTTACGGAGATCTTTAGGTGAGATTAAACCGAATGAAATTTCATCAACTATTTTATGAATATATTCTTCCTGTGCCATGATTATGCCTTCTCTTTTAATCTTAATTTTGGTGTGATGCAAAGGCTTTGAAGCTCTTGCAGTAGAAGCTTGAAAGCGTAGGATACGATTACTGGTGAAATCTTTGCTTTCTCGTCACATATTCTGCAGACATAACGTCTTTGTTTCATGTCAAAGTATGCGATTTGACCACAGTTTTCGCAAATGTAGAGTGTGTATTTGTCTGATTCTTCCAGCAATCGGTCTCTTAGTAGCATGGCTGCGCCGTGTCCGATTAAGCAGTCTCGTTCCATTTCTCCGAATCTGAGACCCCCACCTCTTGCTCTGCCTTCTGTGGGTTGTCTTGTTAACATTTGCACTTGTCCTCTGGCTCTGGCATGTATTTTGTCAGCAACCATATGGTGAAGTTTCTGATAGTAAACTACGCCGACGAAAACATCTGCAACGAATTTCTCACCTGTTGTGCCGTTGTAGAAGACTTCGCCGCCTGTGTGGCTAAAGCCGAGTTTTACTAGACTCTTGCGTATTTCATCGGGTCCTTCGTTTGAGAATGGCGTTCCATTTGCTGGTCGACCTCTTGCTGATGCTGCTTTTCCTGCGAGTGATTCTATGAATTGACCGATGGTCATTCTTGAGGGGATAGCGTGTGGGTTGATAATTAGGTCTGGTACGATTCCTTCGTCTGTGAAGGGTAAGTCTTCTTGTGGAACGATTAGGCCTATGACTCCTTTTTGTCCGTGTCGTGATGCAAATTTGTCTCCGAGTTCTGGAATTCTTTGGTCTCGTACTCGTACTTTTACGAGTTGGCTGCCTTCTCCTGACATTGTGATGAATATTCCGTCGACGGTTCCTGTTTCTGATGGACGCATGTCTACTGATGTGTCACGCATTGAGGGTCCTTTAACTTCAAATTCTTTGTATTCTTCAAGGAATCTGGGTGGGCTTATTCTTCCTATTAAGACGTCTCCACCGACTACTTGTGATTCTAAACTGATTATTCCGTCAGGTTCCAGAAGCCTGTAGTATTGTTCGCCTCTATAGCCTCGGGTTCCTGGTTCTGGGACGGTGAATTTATCTTTTAATCCTCCTAAGTATTGACGGCACTCTGCTTCGTATATTCGGTAGAATGTGGATCTGGCTAAGCCGCGATCTATGGATGCTTTGTTAAAAATTAAGGCGTCTTCCATGTTGTAGCCTTCGAAGCTTAGTACGGCGACGACGCAGTTTTGTCCGGTAGGACGTTGTTTGTAACCCATGACTTCCATTAATTCTGTTTCAACCATTGGAACTTGCGGATAATGCAGTATGTGTGAACGTGAATCAACTCGATGGTGGAAGTTGGTACCATAAACGCCTAGGGCTTGTTTAGCCATGGCCGCTTGGTAAGAGTTACGTGGTGACTGGTTGTGTTCTGGATAGGGAATTGTTGAAGCACAAATGCCAAGAATTGTGTAAGTGGCTATTTCTACATGGGTGTTTGTTTTTTCAATTTTGTCAAATGTTAAAGCTATGTATGCATTTTCTTCTTCTTCAGCATCTAAATATTCGATTAAGCCGTTTTTGACTACGTCTTCCCAAGTCCATTCGCCTAAACCGATTTTCTCGAAGTGTTTTGATTGAAGTTTGGGCTCGCCGTTCTCAACGATTATGAGTGGGCGTCTAACTCTGCCTTCGTCACAATTAGCATGTACTTCTTCAGTTTCGGTTTGCATTTTTGAGAAGTAGGTGATGTTTGCTTCTGTAGAGATTTCTCCAGCTCTTCTTTTCTCTCGGAAAGATTTCACTATGTCCTGTGGGTTGTTGCAGTAGCCAATTATGTTTCCATCAACGAAAACTTTTGCGCCTGAAATGCGTAATTCACGGCTGGCTTCTCCTGCGGGAACTGAGCCCATTTCAAAAAGTAATTGTTTTACTTTGTCAGGATTTACGCCAACAGCTATTGATGCAGACAATGCGAGGTTTTTGACTAAGCCGCAGTTGGAGCCTTCAGGCGTTTCGTTTGGACATAAACGTCCCCAGTGAGTTGGATGTAGGTCTCGGGCTTCGAAGTTAGGTTGGCTTCTGCTTAATGGCGATTGGAGTCTACGTAGGTGACTTAGAGTTGAAATGTAGTTTGTTCGGTCTAATAGTTGTGTAATGCCAACTCTGCCTCTTCCCCAGTTGCCAGTTGCTAATGCATGCTGGAAACGTTCAGTTATGATACCTGGACGAACAGCTGCTGAAACAGTGATTATTGGTCCTTTAACGCCTATACGTTCAAGCTGATATTTTATGTCTCTTGTTAAGTTTCTAAATGATACACGGAAAAGGTCTGCAAGAAGTGGGCCACCGAGTCGCAGACGTTTGTTTTTGAAATGGTCTTTGTCATCTGGCTGCCTTCTACCAGTTTTCAGTTGTATAACTCTGTAGGCCATTTCACCTAGGAAAATTGCTTTTTCTTTTCTGTTGGCTTCACTTCTGCCAAGATGTGGTAAGAAGTTTTTGTCTAGGGCTGTTTCTGCTTTTTGTAAGCGGTATTCTTCAACTTGGCCATGGGCTACACGGTTTCCGATGAATAGGATTGCGTCCGAAGGTGTGTCTACGCCGATGGCTTTTTCAAATGACGCGGCAAGTTGGCTTTGCATTTCGCTGTCAAGAGAAACTGCTTCTGCAATATCTTTGTCTTTTTCCAGGCTTAAGGCGCGCATGATAACGACGAAGGGGATTTCTGTTGGAACTCCTGGCATGGTGACGTAGATTGCGTCATCTGACTTGAGTTTAAGTTCAATTCTTGCTCTAAAACCTACGGTTGTTGAGAATATTTTTGCTTGATAAACCGGTGAAGTTCCTTTCTCGTCAATATCGACTATTACGCGGTTAGGTGCTAAGTCTTCCATGGCTACGATAACGCGTTCGGAACCGTTAACAACAAAGTAGCCGCCTTGATCGTCTGGATCTTCTCCAGCTGCAATGAGCTCTTCTTTTGAGAGCTGGGATAAGAAACATAATTTGGATTTAAGCATGACAGGAATATTGCCGATGTAAACAAGTTCTGTGTCTTGCTCTCTTCCATCAATAACTGGAGTCATTTCCAGTGCAATAGGAGCCGAATACGCTAAGTTTCTTAGTCGGGCTTCCATTGGGTAAATTTCATGTTTTGTTCCATCTACCTCAGTGACGTACGGACCTGTAATTCTTGATTGAGGATCAATAACCCAAATTTGTCCAAGTTTCACCTTATAGGGGCTTTCTGGAACTTCAATGGGAATTTCAGCGACTTCATCAACAACTTCCTGTAACCCATGGTCAATGAATTCGTTATAGCTGTCAAGGTGCTGCCTTACCAAGCCTTTCTCATTGAAAAAAGTCTTCAATAAATCATGGATATCTTCTTTTTGGATAATGTTGGTCAATTTTTCAGTTCTCCATAAATTTTATTATCTTGTAAATTTGTTAGCATTTTCAAACTTCCATCTCCTTCAATAATGGGATCATCCAATTTGAAAAAGGGTTGAGTTAACTTTTCTAAGAGCACAACAAACAGCTACATAGCCCACATATAAACTTTTTTATGCATATCCACCCTAAATGGAAGGTCGCCTAAACTTTCCTAGAAGCAAAGCATCAAAAAAACTTTGCGTTGTTGCCGTTGCAGAGAGCAAAACCTAAAACAACTCACAAAATCAGCTGTAACGAGCAAATGACAGAGGTACTTAATTTGTGCAGGTGAAGTAATGTGAGAAAACGTTTTTTGCTTAGTGGAACTCGTTGAATTGTTTTTAGAAGAAGAACAACAACACGGAAATTGCTATTTTTTGAACAGTTTGTTTTAGATTGCTTTTTTGTGGCAAAGCTTAAATCAGTTGTAGGTTGCGTACAAAGAAGTACATCTAAGTATGCGGAAGTACACGCAAGTACTCGACGAGTATGAGCACGTACACCTGAGTACACTCGTGTAAGACTAAAAGGAGAAGTTAGAATGCCACTAAATCAAAGCGTTACCTTCAAAACGAGGCTACAGAAACAAAATCGATTACAGATCCCTAAACTAATAAGATTGAAATATACACTAGAATCATCTGAGATCTTAAAAGTCAAAGTAACAATCTTTATCGGCTATGCAAAAAGCGAAAATTTTTTCACCAAAATGTATGAAAGTGGACGCATACGCATTCCAGATTTGGTAATGGCCTTGCTGGAAAATGACAAGAGAAACCTAGTAGGATACCCAATAGAAGTTACAATTGAACCAGCATAATCATCAAACATTTGGATAATTTGATATTAACTAACTAATACCTAACGACTTTGTAACGACATCTCAATTGGCGCTTCCTCTTTTCCTGCGCCTCAGATAACGGCGAGTTACCCGTCTTCACTTCATAAACTGTGGGCTCGCCAACTTTATTTCCGAAAAAATCCCGTTTCTGAACAACAAAATCGCCGCCCTCACGAATTTTCGTGCAATCATGCCCTTGCATAGTCTGATCAAACGCAAAACGATCCTTAGCAATATTGCCTTTTGCACGTTTACCTGATAAGTTGAACCTTTTTGAAACATTTCCCAATTTTAAGGGATCGTCGCTTGAATTTCTTTTACCCAACTATCGTAACCTTCTGCAATGTAAAGTTAAGTTGTAATTAAAAATTTGCCAAATACTTAACGCTTTACAAGATATTACTTCGACGATAACTTCATTTCAATGTTTTTTAACGTTTGATTATTTTCAGACCTGCTGTCTTGTTTTTCCCTATTTTTTTACTTATGATCGGTAAAAGGTTTTGGTCTGCTTCATACCCGATGCTATTGCGCTCATTCTGTAAAGCCATTTTTGCTGTTGTTCCTGAGCCTAGAAAAGGGTCTAGTACTGTTTCGCCTTTAACGCTAAACATTTTGATTAGTCGCTCAGCGATTTCTTCAGGGTAAGCGGCTGTTCTTCTCTCTAGTTCACTTGTGGTTTGGCGGGTTCCTTTCAAAGACCAGATTTGGCTAAACCATTCATCCCGCTCAACCTTTTTAAATGCGCTTTCGTATCGGAGTTTATCTTTAGGCGGAAACTTTCGAAGATTCCCCTTCCTAAACAACAAGATAAACTCGCAGTCCAACGTGACGTAAGCGTTCGGCGGAAGAAAACCTGAACCCAAAAAGGCGCCTTTGCCTTTGTATTTTGGTTTGGTTGTTGGTTTTTTCCATAAAATATAGGGTAAAGTGGTGAAACCGATTTTTTCGCAAATTTCAGTTATTCTTGAGTGATTAGGATAAAGCTGGAATCTACCGTTAACTGTTCGTGTTGCGTCACCAATATTTATGCAAGCTATTCCGCCGTCAACGAGAACGCGATATGTTTCTTGCCAAACTTTGCTGAGATAATCGTGCATGCCATAGTAGATTTGCCTGATTGTTTCTTCATTGCCGTCTGTTTCCAACTTCTCACGAAGTTTTTTGATTTTTGGGTCGGCATCGGCGAAAAGATGATCCCACATTTTTATCATGGGATACGGAGGCGAAGTAACCATCAATTGCACACTTCCATCTTGGAGTTCGAGCATTTGCTGGCTATTACCAAAGATTATTTTGTGCTCCGTATGCATGAGTATTCCCTATTGTATCGTTGATGCAGCGCTTTTACTTTTGCGGTGCTCGCAAGCGAAAAAATGAGTTAATTGAGCAAACCCAAAATACCCCAACGAGTTTAAGCCTTAGGCGAAAACCATGACCAACAAGGAACAGGAAATTACGTGGGACTTGACCGCGCTCTATCCCAGCATTAACGACCCATTGATTGAAAAAGCAATTAACGAAACAAAAACTTTCGCAGACACTTTCGAAAGTGCGTACCGAGGAAAAATATCCACCCTTGACCCAACGAAACTGTTACAGTGTCTTCGTGAACTTGAATCTTTCTACGTTAAAACAGGAGACTTTTCGCTTTTTGCAAGCTTATCTTTTTCAGCTAACATGACGTTGCCTGAAGTGCAGGCACTTTATGATAGAGTTAGCAAGCTTGAGGCACAGCTTGGGAAACAGTTGGCGTTCTTTTCGCTGGAGCTAGGTTCTCTTGTTAAAGCTAAACCCCAGGTGATTGCGGAACCCGTCTTAGCGAATTATCGACATATGCTAGAGCGTGTTCAGCGGCGCGTGCCTCATCAGTTGACTGAGGTAGAGGAGCAGCTTGTTATTGAGAAGGATCAGTTTGGCGTGCAGGCTTGGGAGGAATTGCAGAGCAAATGGCTCAACACCCGCATGTTTGAAGTTATGGTTTTGGGCGAAAAAAAGACGCTTAACTACGGCGAAGCCAATGGACTCCTACCTCACCCCGACCGTGCAACACGGGAATCGGCGAACCGCGTAATTTACGGCTTACTTGGCAAAGACGGCGAAATTTTCTCTTCAGCCCTACGCAGCATCTGCAACGACTGGGTCACCATTTCTCAACGTAGAAAATACGCGTCGCCCATGGAGTCAAGCCTCATGAATAATGATACGGAAGAGGCAATTGTGGAAAATTTACTTCATGCCATTGAAGAAAAAGCGGGCTCTTACCGCCGCTACCTCAAATTAAAAGCCAAACTCATGGGTCTGCCTATCCTGGGGAACCATGACATCGTCGCGCCCCTCCCCGATATGCCTGAGAGAAAGTTTACGTTTGCAGAAGCCCAAACCCTGGTTATAAGAGCATATAGCCGTTTTGACTCAGAATATGCAAATTCGGTGAAAGAAATGTTTGAAAAACGGCGAATTGACGCGAACCCGCGGTTTGGGAAACGTAACGGTGCGTTTTGCGCAAGCTGGTATCGGGGAAAATCGGCATTTATCCTTGACAACTTCAACGGCACATTGAACGATGTTTATACTTTAGCTCATGAGTTGGGGCATGCTACCCATGATTATTACATGTCCCGGAGTCAAACCCTCATGAATACAAGCGTGCCATCCACAGTTGCGGAAACCGCATCAATTTTCGGCGAATTGCTTTTAACAGATTTGCTTCTCAGCGAAACAAAAACGGATAAAGAACAAAAAGCAATTCTGTCCATGGTTCTTGATGAAGCAGGAATGACAACGTTCCAAGTTACCGCCCGCGTCTGGTTCGAACAAGCACTCTACAAGTCAATCCAGCAGGGCGAATACCTCGATTATAAAACCATTTGCAGCCACTGGACCAAATCACGCGACCGCATCTACAGCGACTCAGTCACATGGTTCCCCGAAATGGAAGCCGAATGGACAATGAAACCCCACTATTACATGGCAAACTACCGCTTCTACAACTACCCCTACGTCTACGCCCAAATGTTCGTCTACACCCTCTACGAACGATACTTAGAAGAGGGCAAAGCCTTTGTGCCTAAACTTGTGAAGGCGTTGTCGGCAGGCAGCAGCATCTCGCCGTTGGAAATCGGCAAAATTGTTGGGTTAAACGTTGAAGACCCAAACTTTTGGAGGGGCGGCTTGAAAGTGTTTGAGGGCTTCATCGCTGATCTCGAGAAAATCATCTAAGCACAACAATGAAGGGCAAATGATTAATAAGAAAGAAAACGGAAAGTCCTTAGCCGAAAAGCGTGTGCTGAGGTAACCAAGCCAGGTCAAAGGTGAAAGAATACGCGCGTGCGTGTTCCACTAAGGACTCAAGATCAAACATTTGGCCGGCAAAGGCCTCGATGGGAAATCCTTTCCCGCAGGGGTTCGCAGGTTCGAATCCTGCCCTCAGCACCAACACGATCCAGAATCTTCATAGGAAAATTTTAGTAAGTCTAACCCTTTAAAAGATAATCATTCACTTGGTGGCTCAGTTGGTCAAAACAGTCTTGACAGAGCAGGATAAGAGAGAACTCAAAATCGTAGCCTCGGAACTCATTGAAATCCGCAAGCTCGTCGATAAACTTGCCGAAACCTTAGTAAACCTAACCGACAAAGAACTATTGAAGTTTTTAAATGCAAGCCAAGATGACCTTAAAGAAAAACAAGTAGATAGATACAGAGAAACACTGGAAAGACAACTGGATATCGCTGAAAAAGAATTTCGATTATGAATTTAACTCGAGACCCCGAATGGAATATCCTTTCTTGCAAGGGTTCGCAGGTTCGAATCCTGCCCGCAGCACTTTTAACCTTATTCGAAACTTATTTTGCCATATTAATAACAAAATATGAGTATTTTCCGAAAGAAAATCTTTATTTTTAACTCTCCAGTAAGGCGCGACTAACACTTGTTCTGAAATGAGCCCGGCAACGACTCAAACAACTTCAGGGTCAAATCCAATCAAAATTTTTAATGATATTTGCCATTAGAAAAAGAGAAAAAATAGCATGATGGAATTCAGGTAGCTTTAAAAGTATTGAGAAACCGTTCTTAAAGGTTGACAGTTCATGAGTCTAGAAAATCACGATACCCCGTATGATAAACTCGAACATTGGCCTCCAATGACTTACAGAAACCATCCTATCGTCAGTTCTGAGCTAAACAAAGCCTTCATGGACTTTCTTGAGACAGAAAACGCGTCCAAACATAATATGGAATTGCAGCCATGGATTCCATTCTGTGACGGTAAATGCACATTCTGCTATTTTCCTGTAAATTGCGAGAAGCAAAATGTCGATTTATACCTTGAAGCATTAAAGAAAGCGTTAAGCTTCTACGCGAAAAGTCCTTATGTTAAATCAAGTACGTTTAGCGAGTTTTACATAGGCGGAGGAAGCCCATCAGTTCTCACCAAAAACCAAATAGAGGCAATTCTCCGATTTTGCAGAGAAACGTTTGCCTTCACTTCAAACGCCACAACGAAGTTTACCGCGTGTACCAATAATCTTACAGAAGAAAAAATCCGGTTGTTTTCTTCAAATGCAATTGACCAATTAGATATAGGGATCCAAACCTTTGACGAGGGTCTTCGAAAAGTTCTCATGCTTCGTGATAGTAACACTAAGGCGAAGCAAAAACTCAAAGAAGTCAAGCGACACGGATTGCAGGTTAGTATCGACCTACTTTATAACTTGCCTGGGCAGTCATTGGAACAATGGAGAGAGGACCTAAAACAATCGGTTGAACTAGACTTGGAAAGCGTTGACTGCTATCCATTAGAGTTATACCCAGACACGCCACTTTCAAACATGATTGCCAAAGGCGAACTGCCTCCAGCAAATGGCGATGCCAAAGAACTAGAAATGTACCTTGAAGCTTACCGCTTCTTTAAGGAAAACGGCTACGCACCCACATGCCATAACAGATTTTCAAGGCTGAAGGAAGACTTTGATAAACCCTCTTCGGAAGTAATCGGGACAGGCGCCGGGTTTTTCATGGGACGTTTAGGAAGCTACCTATATTCAGATATCGAAAAAGTAGAAGAATACATTGCCAGTGTCCAAGATGGAAAGTTGCCCATCGCAAAGCTCACTAAGCTTTCCAAGGAAGATGAAATGAGAACGGCTATGATGCTGATTTATGTTCGTGTTCCAGTTGATAGAAAAGAATTCAAAGCTCAATTCGGAAAGTTTCCTGAAGAAGCATTTCCAGAAGCGATTGATAAACTGCAACGCAATGGGCTAATCAAAGTCGAAGATGGCAAAATAAGACTAACTGAAAAAGGCGACCCATGGAGATTCAATATAGCATGGGAGTTCTTCAAGTAGAGATCCAGTGGCTGAAATTGCTAACTTGAAACCAAACGTTCTTGCCGCTTCGCCGAAAGTAGGTACTAAAACCGTTAACCTTATATTGAAAATGTATCTATATCGACATGTTGATGAAGATATATGCTTAAAGGTTTACTCAAAATGTCAATGCTCAAAATAATCTCCGAAAATAAAACCACAGGCTACCAAATCATAAAAAAAATCACTGAACTAACAGGAGAAAAACCTAGCACAGGCTCAATCTACCCACTGCTTAAATCTATGCAAACCAAAGGCTGGATAAAAGGAACAACACAAAAAGGCAAAACCTCCTACGAAATCACTACCAGTGGCCTACTAGTCGTGCAGGCACACGGCTCCTTGAAAAGCTATTATGAACAAAAACTCAACGGATCCATTTCTTTGATTCACGAAACCTTCAACGATCAAACTGCTACCTTACCTCATAACTTTACTATTGTTAGCCCCGTTGTTAACGAAGTCGCAAGCCTACTTGCGCATGGAGTACCACCGGAAAAAATCAACGCAATTCTTTCCAGTACAATAGTTGCTCTTCAGAAACTCTTGGAGGATTGAACATGGAAGAAACCATTTTATCAGTCCAGGGACTCAGCTACAGCTACGACAAATTGCTCGCCGTAGATAACATAAGTTTTGACATAAAGAAGGGACAGATGTTCTCGTTTCTTGGACCTAACGGTGCAGGAAAAACAACTACAATAAACATACTGACAACCCTACTGCCTGTTCAGAAGGGTAAGGTCTACATATCAGGTTTTAACGTTGAGCAGCAGCCTGATCAAGTCAGACGAAGCTTGGGTATAGTGTTCCAAAGAGAAACCCTCGACTGGAACCTCAAAGTATGGGAAACACTGGAATTTCACGGCAGGCTTTACTCGATTCCAAAAAACCCACGAAAAGCTCGCATAGATGAATTGCTGCAAATAGTCGAATTAACTGATAAACGAAATGAATTTGTAAAGAATCTGAGCGGTGGCATGAAACGACGGTTAGAAATTGCAAGAGGACTCATGACTCGACCCAAGATACTGTTTCTAGATGAACCCACAATAGGTCTTGACCCTCACTCACGAATGAAAATTTGGGAATACATCAAAAAAGTAAACAAAGAAGGCGTCACAATTTTCCTTACAACACACTACATGGAAGAAGCAGATCAACTAAGCGACGAAATATACATCATGGACAAAGGAAAAATAATTACAAACGGAACATCCGAACAATTGAAGAACTCATTAGGCAGAGACATGGTCTATCTGGAGACAACTAACGACGAAAAATCGATAAGACTAATCAAAGAACTGCCAGAAGTCACTAAAGTCCGAAAATTCTCCAATGGATTTCTGGTCGACCTTAAAGCAGAAGGCGCCCATTTCATGCCTAAACTCATGGAGACAATCCGAAACGAGAAAATTGAAGTAGCTAGCATCAACCTGAAGAAACCCACATTAGACGATGTTTTCATTTACTTCACTGGGCGAGGTCTGAAAGAAAACAATTACGGAAGCGCGACACCTTGATTGGAGGCGGCAGAATTGAGAACTGATTTTGTAACAGTCTACTGGAGAGACATGAAAAAGTTTTTCCGCTCCAAATACGTCCTAATCACCTCTTTGATTCAACCGGCACTCTGGCTAGCGATATATGGGCTGTCGATGTCTGGCAGCTTTAACTTAATTTCAACGGAAAATTCATTGCGTCAAGGTTTCATATCCGTGAATTATTTAACATTCATGGCTGCGGGAGTAGTATCCTTAACTATTCTTTTTACTTGCCTTTACTCAGGAACTTATGTTCAATTTGATATTCAGTTTGGTTTAATGAAAGAGATGGTTGCATCGCCAATAAAACGTTCACATATTCTACTTGGATTAAGTTTAAGTGGTCTAACAAAAGCACTAATTCAAACAACAATAATTTTGGGTTTTGGTCTAATCTTGGGCGTAAAGTACTTTGCTGGTTTTACAATATTGCACGTTATGCTTTCTGTTTTGGGCATACTTCTATTCGTTATTTTGTTTAGTATGGGTCTTATGTTTCTTGCCCTAACTCTAGGAATAACTATAGAAGGTCACGACTCAATTCAAAGTGTCATTACTTTGCTTACCCTGCCCCTTTTCTTCGCCAGCAATGCTTTGTACCAAATGAGTTCTCTGCCAACAGCGATTCAAGTAGCCAGCAGTTTTAATCCTCTATCATACTTCATAAATGGCATAAGATACTTTTCCATTGGCCAAAAATTCTATTCTATGGGAACCTACTATGAATTTGGAACCATCGACTTGCTGTTTTCTTTGGCTGTTCTTTCATTATTTACACTTGCCATGTACTTGTTGGCTATGAGGGCTATCAAGAGAGTTAAAATGGTATAAACTACCATCTTTCGTTGTTACTGCCTACCTCTTCGGGTTTGCTACAATCCATTTTACGTTATCAAACCCATACTTTGCCAGTAGCGGCGCCAAGAAATTTGGCAGGACTTCATCTGCCACCTCGCCCAAAACCACGGTGTCGCCTTCCTGATAGACCAGCGCCACACAGGAGATATCTCTTTGGTGTTCTTGTTTGGATAGGATTTGCCAGTATTCTTCTATGCCTTTGCCTTTCTCGATGATCCAGACGCATTTGTCTTTGGATGTTTCTTCTTCAAATGTGTTGAATACGCGGACGACTTCAGCTACAGTGTTTGGGGTTTGGGCTGTTTTGACACAGAACCAGATTGTCATGTAATCCCTATCACAAAAAAAGTTGGCCAGCTTATTTGTTTTCCTGTCAAACATTTTTCGGGTTGGATGAGTACATTTCTTGCGGAAAAACCTACGAAAATTAGGTCTAGCTTACGCTACGTTTTTCAAAACATGCCTCTTATTAATCGAAGTGTGCAAATGTTTAGTTGAAAGCTTACTTCTTAATCATGGTCAAGAAATCGTCGATTGGGGTCGCGGGCATGCTCTTTATGTGTACAGTTCCGCGAGCGCCTAATTCTATGGAAACTCTCATGATGGCTTCGTTGTTTGGCGCTTCTACAATGTTGACGAAATCATAGTCGCCCAAAACAGAGTATTGCTGCAAAACTTTTGCGCCGTAGGCTTCTATTTCTTTATCTACCTCTTTTATTCTTTCAGGTCTTTCCTTAATGGTTTTTCTCCCTTCAGAAGTGAGGGTCGACAAGAGAATGTATGTTGGCACAAAATCACCAATTAGAAAGTTAGGTGTAATACTCTCTTATTCTTTTTGGATTAGATTTCTTTTGAAAAATGAAGACTAAGCCCAAAAACAGAAGTCCTTACCGGTTACCTCGTACGTATGGAAGCTTAATTAAGCGTCTCAACCATTATTTTGATGAGGAATTTTTTTGGCGACACCTCAAGAGGAAACTAAAAGAAAGTTGCCAGGGGTCGTTGACATTGCTTATGAGCAGTATCTGCGAGACTTGTCACGTTATCGACTGGCCAAGGAGATAATGAGCCAAGACGTTGTTACAATAGTTCCAGAAGCTTTGCTGGCTGAAGCCGCTAAAATAATGGGGCAGAAACATATTGGTAGCCTAATCGTCGTGAAGTATCACACACCAGTGGGGATAGTTACTGAGCGTGATTTGCTAAGCAAAGTTTTAGCGCTTGGATTGTTTCTGGGAGATGAAAAAGTTGAGAATGTCATGTCGTATCCACTAGCTGCTGTTTCGTCTAACTCTAAAATAAAAGAAGTTGCCCGGCTCATGATTAACAAGAAAAGTAGGCTTGCAGTATTTGACGTTGGAGCACTTGAGGGAATCATAACTGCTTCGGACCTGATCAAGAGTTTGCCTGATGTTCCCGAAACTGAGGTCAAAGTTGATGATTTCATGACGAAAGAAGTTGTGACTGCTGATGAAGAGACACCCGTGATCAGCATAGCTCGTATCATGGGCAGGCAGCGGATCGGTAGTGTCATAATTACGCGCAAAGGAGAACCATTTGGGATATTTACTGAACGTGATTTGCTTACATCTTTCTTAGCAACAGGCAGAGCGTTATATACGGAGGTAGGACCAGAATGTTCATCGCCTTTAATCATGATTCCAGCTGGCACAAGCGTTCATAGAGCCGCTGCAACAATGGCATTAAAACATTCTAGACGATTACCTATCGTTAAAGACGACAAGTTAGTGGGCATTATAACCGCACGCGATCTCGTCGAAGCCTATGCAAAATAAAACTCTATCCCACTTTTTTTTGTTTTTTTGCACACGATGAACGGTTTAAATGACGTTGTCAACGTAGCACCCAATCAGCAAACCTCGGCAATAATCAAACCCTATATGGGAACGGTAAGACGCAAAACAATCCGTTCTGTGTCGGTTCTTATATTGATGAAGGGTCAACGACGGTCATGACTCCTTGATATAAAAAAATGGTAAGCCCAAAAAATGAGAACACCTGAGGACCCTGTTTTTTTCAATGAGGGCATTAAGCTGTTTTTTGTTTAGGCCAACTCCTGAGCCTCTAACATAAGTTTTTATCTTAACATATCTGGCTTCAACTTGTTTGGATGAACTATTTGGACAGCCCAAGTTGCTTCATGAATCCGACTACATCGTAGAATAGTCTTTCTTCGACGATTTCGCCGTCCTTCCAGGTGGCGACTGTGCAGAATTCAAGCTTTGCTGTCTTTCCAGTGGGCGGGATCATCTTTCCATCGGCGCCTTTCATTGGTCCTTTCATTGTTACAGTCCAATCAGCGACCGTGCACGTGTGATTTTCATCACCGAATGCTATTTTGTAGGGATTGTTGATTAATCGGTTGTCGAAGGTTTTGAAGAACTCTGTAGCCTCAACATCATGGTTGTGTCGTCCTCTTGTGGGGTCAGGTTGAGCGGGCCAGTAAACTACGACGTCTTCTCGATGCCGTCTCTTGAATGTCTCCCAAAGAGGGCTTCCAGGTCCAGCATTCCATGAATCATCAAGCGTTTTCATCAACTCAAGATTTTCTTTAACTCCCATACTGTTCACCTCACTTAGTAATTTTGTATTTAACGCCTAATAAACTTACAACAACATTCCTAGCAACCATCACAATCTCTTGATAACATCTGGCTCTAATCCGGTTGTTACTCTTCATTAATACCTCAAAAAAAGCTTTTTTAGATTACTCGCCATAATCTACATACAAGTATATTTCTGTAAGGTAAAAAGTTTATAAATTGACTCAGCATTTCAAACCATCTATGTCCTACGAAACGTTCCAATGTCCAAGTTGCGGTGCAATATTCGGAGACCCTAAACAACTCCAAGAACACAGCGTGAAAATACATAAAGGGCAAAAAAGAAACAAAGCGAATCAATAACTATTGTTTTAGACTAACGATTTAGTTTTAAATCAGGTAAATCATTCAAGAGTTAATTCTTGCTATAGAGATTCTGTTTTAACTATAGTCTATTTGGAAACATTACATAAGCGACGCGCAAGCAATATTCTTTGGTGGTGCAACTGCAAAAAGAGAAAAAAAATAAACAACAAGAAAGAAAACAAGATGAAGAGCCACTCTTTTTTCGGCGAATCTAAATTTTAAGATAAAAATGGGAGAAGATCAGCGATCAAATAAAGAAAAAAGTAGTGGTTCGGAATTGTTTGACTGGATGTTAGCTACAGATTTTGACCCAGTGGAATGCAAATGTTCAAGAAAGAACTCCGATCTGGTTGCCCACATACTATCTCTGCAAATCGAAGTTAATTAGCTTCGTTTTCGCAGGATGTAAGATCAGTTAACACGGTTAGGATTTCTAGTCAGATTATAACGCATTTACAAAGTGTATTTGCTTTAACTGAAGTCATTTGAAAAAGCAAGAGTCATGCTGGTTCGAATTCAATCCTCGAGATCATAATCAAGTTAACGCAATAACTAGTGTCGATTTAATTCTTTTAATAGAATTTTGGCTTCAGGTGGCAAATCGGGCTTGTTTCTTCGGCTAATAACCAAAAACAGAGAACCGATAAAAATTAATGCTATCCCGAAAAAAGCAACACTTGCTTTTGGTAAAATTTGTAGTTCAAGTCCGAAAGTGAAAAATACCATTGCTATCCCCATAACAACCATTATGGTGTTGCTCATGGCTGCTGTTGAATGCAATGCAAATTCTCTTTTTCCTGTGTCAGTCACAAGAAAATAACCTTGTTTTTCCTCAATCATACCTGCATTCATTAGGTAATTCCAATCGTAATGAAAATGTCCATCAGACTTATAACCCAATGCAGAACTTATGCTTGATTTTACTCCTGGTTCAGACTTAATTTTGTTGCTTGAGGCAGAATAGATAAAGTAAAGGAGTTTAGTTCTGGGTGATTGAATATCTGCGCTTATTCCACGTGACTTTGCTATCGAATCAACTCCAATTTGATAAGTGGTAAATGGTAGCTTTTGCTCTGCAGTTTAGGTGTGTTTGCATAATTTCATCTATAATTGTTTTTTGCTTATGAATCTAACTCTTAGAGTTACCATTCTAAATGTTAGAGCGTTATCATAGGTGTTATTCTAAATGTTAGGGCTATAACCTCCATGCATTCTAGTGTATTTCAAAAAAAATGGAGGAAAAAAAATGAATGTAAATTTCGAATATAGCAAGACTTTGGCCGGCGAAGGTTCATTACTACTTTTACTCAGCCTTGTACCTTATGCTGGTTGGATCTTAGGCATAATCGGCGTAATTCTGTTTCTCAGGGGTATGAAAGAAATTGCTAATTACTATCAAGATAAAGAAATCTACCAAAATGCACTAACAGGTGTGAAATATTACATAGTCGCCATTATAGCCGCAGGTGTAGCGGTCGCAGCAATAACAATTGGTGTTGCATCCGCAACAGGCTTTGCATTTAAAAATCCCTTTGTACTTACAGCAGGTTTTGGAGCTGGCTTAATAGCTGCCATTGCCGGGATCGTAGTGGCTTTTGTGTTCTATATCCTTGCCGCATCGCACCTAAAGAGAACTTTCAATACACTTGCCCAGAGATCAGGTGAAGCATCATTTACAACAGCTAGTAATTTGCTTTGGTGGGGCGCTATACTAACAATAATCGGCGTTGGCTTAATACTGATATTCATCGCTTGGATATTTGCTACAGTAGCATTCTTCTCCATGAAACCGCAACAACAGCAACAATACAGTCCACAACAATATGCATACACACCCCCTTCTTCTCAACCTGAGCAAGGAAAAATGATAGAAAGCAGCCGAACAAACAGTATCAAATAGGCGAAATTGAAACAATAGAAAATAGAGGAATTTAATGACCGAGCAAAGTGGAATTGAAAAAAGTTCCGATTGGAAGAAATTCCTAAGAAAACACTGGAAAACGGTTGTAGTATTTGCAGTAGCTGGCATTTTGGTATTCATTGGCGCAGTCTATGTCTTCTTGTGGTTTACTGGAGACGCTCAAACAACAGATTTAGTTCCATCAACTCTGGGTCTCTGGACAATGGGAAATACAATATCGTTTATTCTGCATCTAATTTTCTGGGAACTCATATTCATCGGAGTTCCTGCAATCATAGGTACAGTAATAGGTTGGCAATGGTGGAAAAGACTGCCTGAACAAGAAAAGAGTGAATATCATCTATCTGGAAAAAGTTCACGCTCTTCAAGAGCAGGAGGAGCAATATCACCTTTGCTCTTCATTGCGTTCGCCATCAAAGTCTACGTGGACGGAAACTGGAACGTTGCAATCTCAACCTACACTCTGGACTATGTAGTGAATTCCATGATTACAATTCTCATTTGGATAGTTGCCATCTTCGCAATTCCCGCAACAATAGGGCTCATCTGGTGGATACGCCACGAGATGAACAAAAACCCCTAAACCTTTTTTTGTTAAACCACAACCCGAAGATAAAACACAATCAAAAGAGTCTATAGAAAATACGTTGGCAAGCAATATTAAGCAAATTATCGCTTTGGATTCTTCGACGTGTTTGTGATGACTGATTATCGGTTACAGGTCGTCTTTGAACCCTTCCAGAAAAATGCGTGGTCGAGAAGATACCGTTTTGCGGTTATCGACCCTAACAACTTTAAAGGCTACCCAGCAAATTTTGTATGCCTCTTACCAAAGAAAATATTTGAGTCAGGAAAGCCTGTGAGTGAATTTGGAAAAAAATTTGGAGAAAAGAGCTTAGAGTTTGCCGTCTCATTATTGGAGCAAGCACTCAAACAACAGGAAGATGAAAAAGTCAAAACTGAACTAGAGAAAAGACTCAGAAGTCTTGAATTAGAGAGACCTAAACTGATATGCGTTTGTTGCCAACAGGAATTCGAAGAATACGGAAGGACTAAGTACAAGCGCAGACTTTGCAAAAATTGTCTAGAAGCACGATTCTTTCAAAATCAGAACTAAATAGGCAATTGACAGTCTCTTTTGTAATTGGCAGACGCTGGATTGAACGAAACATTAGCTCATTTGCCAATTTATTGCAATTGCCTTTACTCTAAGGCCAAGATGTCTTTTCTTGAAAATAATAAGGGATGCTGCAGCAATTACGAAAGATGCCAATATTATAACTCCGAGCATTGCTATTGAAAACTCTGGGACTGATGGTGAAGCAGTGGGTGTTGAGCTGAAAATGTTGGTTTCAATTATGCTATATGAAATTGATGTTACAACAGGCTGTGGATCTGGCTGCGTGGTTGTCTGAGTTGTTGATTCAAGCAGCATTCCAGAAGCCCGATCATAAACGTAGGAAAGGCTAGTGTTGTAGTCAGATGTTGGGATTGTTACATCAAGTATAGTTACAGTTCTACTAACGCCCAAGTACGTCTGGGTCTCTGTTCTATTGACAATATATGTGTTGGGCGGAGGTATGGCATCGCCCGGGTTTAGATTGGAAGCAACAATAGGCCCTTGAGTGTTTGGAACTCCATTCTCTGTCCCAGTTTCAACATTCCAAACTTCAACTGTGCCATTTCCCGGAGTCGCTGTGCCATTCTTATATTGACTAGTAAAGAGCAAAGTTATTGCCTTTCCGGAAACATCGGTGACTTGAAGTCTTTGCCAGCCAATATCATTGAAAGTTTCAACCCCAGGACCAGTTCCAACAAAATTACCATATTTCACATATTGCCCCACTGTAACGCCTGAGTTGTATTCAACTGCGAAAACAGGTAGAGCGAGCGTTGCTAAAAGAGCCAACGTTAAGAGTATGACCGTTAAGGATTTGAAAGTTAACAAAATAGAATCTCCATTTTATCTATATTATTTTTCACATATTAGAGTTTTCAGTTAAGTAGATCAAGCAGTTCTTTTTGCTCCGCAATTTGGACAAAATGTCGCGGTTTGCGGGAAAAGGGCTGCACAGTACTTGCATGGAATCATAACAACTTCAACTGCCTTCTGAACGGTTTCGTCCTCGTCAGAACCGCATCCACACCCACAAGGGCACATTTTCAAATCAGCCTTCTATGTTGAATAGTTTTTTGCTACTTCTTGTTTTTGGACTAGTTGTTCCATCAGAACTTCGCGCATTATGTCGCATGCTTGGCTGATTTTAGGGCTTGATACTCGATAGTATACGGCAGAGCCTTCTTTTCTGGTTTTGACTATTTGTCTTTGCCTCATCAATGCCAAGTGTTGAGATATGTTAGATTGACTTGCACCTACTATGTCAACAAGTTCATTGACGGTTTTCTCGCCATCTTTTAAAATATGAAGAAGGGCTAATCTTAGCGGGTGGGCTAGTGTTTTTGAAATCTCTGCTTGCAATTCGTAGATTGTCATGTCAAACTCTTTTTTCGTCATCGTGATTTCCTTTCTATTCGAATATTCTAACATAGTTTCAACCTTTTATGTTTTTCAGTAAACACAAAAACAAAGAAAAGAAGTAGGGATTCTGCTTCCTCATATTTAGCTTACTTGTAGTTCTTGTATGAAGGTTCCGTGCCATGTGTGGACCCAGACTTGTCCGCTGTAGCCGTTTATGCTTAACATGCCATAGGTCGTTGTTCCATTGAGGACTTCGATGGTGTAGTATCCGTAGAATGTTGTAACGTCGCCGGTTGTGGTTCCTGGTAGGTATGTGTTTAGGTATTGCTGTGCATCAGTTGTTGCTTGGACTGTTGTAACGGTCATGGTGGTTGTTGGGGTGCCAAAGATTCCGCCAAGGATTCCGCTGCGCATCATACCATATTTGGTGTTCCACATCATGTTAGGACCCATCTCAGGATAGATGCTTCCGGTGTACTTGTTGATTAAGAGCTCAAATGCTCCGTTGCCACTGCTTTTCTCGTTAACTTGAACATAGAAGTTGGCACTGTATTCCTCAACTTGCTTAACGACCAAGTCGGGGTTGCCGATCGAAGACACATAGTTTTGGGCTATGGTTACTGCGTTGTTAATGCTTAGCGGTGATCCACTGTTTGTGTAGGGTGCAGTGTATCCGTAGTTGCCCATCATTCCTCTAAAGCCGTTGCCATTGCCTAGTCCGCCCATCATGCCTCCTCCAAACATAAAGGGATAAACAGGCTGATAGTACTGAGAGGATGGCGTTGGGGCAGTTGCTCCAGGCTGGGTTGTATATGGTGGATTGTTATATCCATAGCCAGTTCCGTAGCCGCCACCCATCATGCCACCATAGCCGCCGTATTGGCCTCCCATCATGCCCATAGCAAATACGGAAGTAGTTAACAATGCAGCAGCAACCACTGCAATACTAACCAAAGTTATTATTTTCCAATTTTTCATTTTTGTTTTACCTCACGTTTGTTTTATTATGATATGCTAATGTCTTGGAGCGATAAGATAGTTCGCTGAAACAGACGTGAAACAGTTTTGAAACAACTGCCAGCACGGCTATTCTCCAACACATAATTATATTATAATATTAATATATCCTGCTTATAGGTCTTGCTTAGACATACCCAACAAAAACGAGCGAAAAGGTTAGAAAAAAACTAATCACCAAAGTCTACTAGGCTATTTATGGCTATACAGATTTAAGACTTATCTTGAAAAATATTTAAGGCGAATTTGTCCACACGGGCGTTACAGTCCAATTCCCAGAAAGAGTGCCTTCGTGAAAAATGCTTATAACAGCTGTAACAGTTTGATTACTACCTAAATTCACACGTTGTATTAGATAATCGCCATAATCTTCTGAAAGAAGACTTTTAGTTTGGTCATCAGCCCCGAACATTCCGCCATCCAAAGGAACAGTCATGTTTATTTCTAATGTACCTTGAGCATCATAAGCCACTACTTTTAATCCTGAGTTATACGCTACACTTACTCCAGTATTGCTCACAGAACCCCATATGTAAAGATAATAAAATGTTTTGACAGATGTGCCGTCAAATTCAAATTCAGCTTTAGGTTTTACTGGTAGACCATATTGAATATCCTTTATTCCTAATGCAGTTACAAGATTTGCCGTTGTTAAATTCTTTATTTGGCTTTTAAGGTTTGAAATTTGGCTGTTTAGATTTGCTATTTCATCGTTTAGCAAAGCTATTTTAGAGTTTTTCTCTTTCACTACGCCGTTATAATACAAAAGTGTTCCAGCAATAGCGCTTACAAAAAGTATAACAATTAACAAAACTGAGACTATTATTTTCTTATTCATTAAATCTCGCCATTTCTTCAAGGTTGCCCGCTTGCTCTTGGATTTCGACACCAAAGTTTTGCTGCAAGGAAGAATAAAGAGATAAACAACGGCAAAATTGCTAAGGCTGGAAACTCTGGAATTGAATGGGAGGGGTTGATAGTCGAGGATGGACTTGATTGGGGAGTACCAAAATTCGGAATTGAGATGGGTTTCACTAATGGGTGGTTATCTTGAAGCGCGCCAGTTTCTGCACCATTAGTGTACATGCCAATCTTGTATGGCGTGCTGCCGATTCCTGATGAGTCTATTTCAATAGCATTCGGATATCTTGTCAAGTAGTCACTCCAGTAATTTCTGTCAACTGTTTCGTTTCCAACTAATTGTAACAAAATACCACCTAAGAGATTGTTTTCAGTAATAATATTGCCGTTCGATAGCTCTATGCCGATTGCCCATGGTGTTCCGCTAATGGTGCAATGAGTGATGTTGTTCCCACCGCTGTTCCAATACAGAAGAATGCCGCCCTGGACATCATTTGTGGTGTTACCTATGAAGTCATAATAGAAAGTGTTTCCGCTGCTTCCATGAGCATTTATGCTGAAATTGAAATTCATGATTCTCAAATTCTCAACTGTAACGTTATGAATCTCATTTGGAGATGGATATTCAGTAAGGTTGTTTGTCAGGTCTATTCCTGTGCCTCCATGCCCTCCAAGCGTGTAGCCTGCACCATTAATTATGATGTTACTTTTTTGAACAGCTATACTTCCTGAAATATTACCAGTTAAAACATAGAGATCTCCGCTGCGTTGAATATTATTTGTTCCAACAACAGCTCCGTCAGCGGTGATGTAAATGTCTGTAGACTGTGCCTTAACGCAAGCTGTATTAGCCATAAATGAACCTAACAAAACAATCAGAAAACACAGCGTAGTGACGCACTTTTTCATGTTTCCACTCCACTTTAATAATTATGCAAGAAGTATATTGCTCTCCCCAAAGAACAGAGTGTTCCGCAAGAAGAACAGTCTTTTATCTGGACTGAGCATTAAAAGCAATGTGTGGATTAGATTTTTATCCAATCAGAGACTTACTTGATAAGGAATTGATAATGGAAAAGAAAGAAAATGAACATCAAAGGATAAGGCAACTGGGAAAGGATGAAAAAATCCCATATGATTTGTTATTAATTGCGGATGAGACACTTGAAGCCATAGGCAAATACATTTTTGGCTCTGACATATATGTTCTGGAACAAGAAAATAAAATTATTGCCATATATGTACTTCAATCAATAAACAAAAATGAGATTGAAATAAAAAATATAGCAGTCGTTAGAGATTGTCAAGGAAAAGGAATAGGTAAATTATTGTTAAGAGATGCTGCCTTTAGGGCAAAGAGAAAGGGATTCAAAACAATTATTATAGGGACAGGAGACGCTGCTATTAAACAATTGTATCTATATCAAAAAGAAGGATTTGAAGTGTTTGATATCAAAAAAAGCTTTTTTATTAATAATTATCCAGAGCCCATTTATGAAAATGGAATACAATTAAAACATATGATAATGCTGAAAAAAGAATTAATATAGAAAGACAAACATGACGAACATAACGAATTAAATGAAATATAAACCCTATATTTTATGACGGATATAACGAACATCACAAACGTAATTCGCTATATATAATCAATGCGTAAGATTAGCAAGTACCTCTACCTTTTTCTCTTACCTGATATGTTACTTCTGAATGCATTCTCTTTTGGGTTTGACCACTGAGTAGACCCTACTGAGTTGTCCAATACTGCACAATTTATAGTCGTAGAATGAGAGGTGCATTAAATTTTAGTCTAACTATTAGACATTCTGTTGTAATTAGTCCGCTGAGTGCATTTTGCATAAAATGGCGGCTGTTTTTGAAAGTTTGATTGACTAATGATTTTTCTCAAAATTGCTTATTGGACAGCCCAAACATTTGAACTAGCAAGTTGCCAAGTGATGGTTATTTCAATCTCAGGGTTGGTATAGAATTGAATATTAGTTAATGAGTCGAGCATTCCGGTTTGTTTATCAAAATAGACACCTAAATAATCCTCACGCATCGTGTTGCCTGTTGGGTCGTTTGGATCAACAAACTGTTTTTCAGTAGACCAAAAGTTTCTTGTTCTGGTGGATGCTGCGAATTTTTGAGTATCTGTGCTATTAACGATGAGTTTGTCAGATCCATTAGGATGAAGCAGGTCATTGACATTGAGGTTAGGAGTATAAATAGCCCAAAAACCGTTTGGGTCACTTACTATTCCATCCGATAAATCAATTATTTGTGAACTTGCAACTTGAGTTCCATTTAAAAATTGCCATAACGAATTAAGTGAAACATGTGTGCCATTGATTCCAGTAATAGTAACTTTGTAGTAGTCTGTATCATTTTCCTGTGAGAGATATGCTGGAGTTACCACATCAGTACTGCCTAAAACTGACGAACCTGTCAGTTTGTAAGTAAATGTGTCACCTACAGTGAGGTTGTTTCCAGACAGGCTAAATGGTGTAGACGTTGGGGATGTTGGTGTGTTGGGTGAAACATTTTTGAAAAGACCGCTGGAGAAACCCGCTGCTACAGCGATTAACATTATCACTATCACCGCTCCAACAATCCAAATATGTCTGCTCAAATCTAATCTTTCCTTAGTGTTATCCTTTTGTTTTGCATTTGGATTTAAGATTTGTGTGTGTGCACTAAATTTTAATGCGCACCGCATTAGATAACCGATTTTCTTGGGGGGGGGGAAACCACAAATCAGACTAAGCCTTTTATTTATGTCGTGTCCGATGGGATTCGTTTAATATTTTAAGTAAATCTATTTTTCTTGTGAAAAGTGTGAAACGGAGCCGCTGGGACTCGAACCCTAAGGGGCGAATATATACTTTCCAGCCTATTCTTCACTTGATCCCTATTTTATATATTGAATCATGTTTATGATGTCGTGGAGGCTACAAAGTGCAAAAGAGAACCGCAACGACCAAGAGAAATTTTGAGCAAGACATAAAAGACTTTGTCAAAGTTGCAAAAAGATTAGGCGTGCTCGATGCCAAAGCGATGAATACCAAAAACATTGTTGTCAAGGATTGGGTAAGACTCAAGTGCCAATATGGTTGCGGAGGATTCGGAAAATCCTTGACTTGTCCGCCTTACAGTCCTACACCAGAAAAGATGAGGCAGATTTTGACAAGTTACTCAAATGCTATTCTAATGAAACTGCCAGATGAATCGGTGGCGACGCATGACGTGATTGCCAAATTGGAGAGACACATCTTTTTGGCAGGGTATCATTCTGCATTTGGACTTCCAGCAGGTCCCTGTGAACGCTGCGAAGAATGTAACCTTGAGCATTGCATTTATCCACGATTGGCTCGACCGTCAATGGAAGCCTCCAGCATAGACGTTTATGCTACAGCTAGGAAAAACGGTTTTGACATAGAGGTTCTGAAGACACATAAACAGAAACCAACATATCTTGGTTTAATGCTCGTATGTTAAAACCTACTCTTTTCAACTTTCTTTTTCAAATCTCCGAGAATTGCTGCATCAAATTCCTTTCTCGGAAATAGATGTCTTCATTCTCCTGATGAGTGAGGGCAACTTCTCATAGATTTTGCGTCTTTTTCCAACGCATCGTTCTTGCGTGTTATCTATAGCGAGGAATCAGATAATTTATACAGAATCATGGTAACGGTAGATTAAACAATTTAATTGCATTTTTATAAAATATTTTGCTCTTGAGTTCCTCCTCTATGTTCATGGAATCTATGAGGGCTACATGTTTTCTAATATCGCAAATTGCATAATCCGTTCCAAACACAACATTACTCGGATGCTCAATTACAGTTGAAGTTAACACTTTTCTTATTCTATCAATATCCGTCATTTCTACTATTAAATCATCTGCTAGTGCCGAAGTATCAAAGTATATTTTTTCATATTGTTTTGTGAGTTCGTGGCAATATTCAACTTTGGGAAAGAAGTAATGAGCGATGACTATTTTCAGGTTTGAAAATGCGTCTGCAACCTTAACGATGTGTTTTGGGTCATTGTACTTGGCTGCTTTTGGATTTTTTGAGGTACCACCCGTGTGGATAACTATTGGGGTGTCGTATTGGATGCACAGATCATAGACTGGAGAAAGCCTTTTATCAGTTGGATAAATCGGGTCATGACCTGGAAAAATCTTTACTCCGAATATTTTGTTTTCTCGGAGAAGGACATCTAACTCTTCCAGCTGGGTTTTCATTTTTCTTTGAATATCAACTGTACCCATAACGAATAGTTGGTGGCAGCCCTTAGCCACCTCTAAGACCTGCGTCAAGTTTCCAATAGTGGAAACAGGTTTGTTATCTGGAATCAAAATGGCGTAGTCAATACAATTTTTTGTGAGTTCTTGAAGGAGTATCTCCCTGGAATGCTCAAAGGTTCTTCCATTTTGAAGGCGAGGCAAATGTTGGTGACAGTCAATTATCATTAAACCTTATTTGCAGATGACGTGCTTTTAAGTACTTCTTTAAAAACCGTTGAAAGCCAATTAAAGGCTTTGAACCCCATAGGATCCTAAGATCAAGTCAAAAATTGTACTGGGGGTGTGCATTAAAATCTAGTCCCAATCCAAACTAAAAGTAATTAAACAGAACGTTTTATTGTCTATTCATAGAGGTCATTTCCTCGATGTGATGGTATAAACTCGTTATTTATTGGTCTAAACGAGATTACATTGAATTTAGCCTCTTTATTTGGGTATTAATCTTTTGCATTTTAGGTGTGTTGAGCATGGTTCAGGGCAAGCCTCTAGAACTACCTTTTATGGCAGTTTTATCGTTTGTGATGATTCCAGTTGAACTTCTAATTATAGTCATATTTCAGAAGTACAGTTCTCACGTGAATGAAATACTGGAATATCCCTCTCTTCAACCTGCAGACTTCGATAATGAACAACCTCTTAAAAGCGGCAAAATTCTGGTTTTTTTCTATGCCGAGTGGTGTCCTTTCTGCCGCAGTTCTTTTCATCAAATAGCTTCTCTTGACCCCATTTCCTACAAGGTCTTCAGAGTAGACCTCTCAAACGAAGAGAACCCAATATGGAATTCCCTGAAGATCAGGAGAATTCCAACGCTAATCGCATTCTATAGTGGAAAAGAGTTCTGGAGAAGAGAGGCAACGTATATGATAGGCTTAAGAAAAGCCGATTTCAACGAAGCAGATTCGACTATAACGGCTAAAGTAGCAGAATAATGGTTTGAATGAATTGAGATTTAATTCAAAAACAAATTCAATAAAATGCCCAAATGGTTATTTGAATCGAATGAAAAGAATAAACTGAGATTTTTCCCCAATCGTTTATTTACTAATCAAAGCATTCGCTTAGAAACTGAGCAAGGGAAAATGTATGAAGTGTGAACGATGCGGCAAGGTGTTTGCTGGGATGCCAATTGAAAGGGGAAAGCATTGGTGTCATAGTTGCACAGAATGTTCTATGTGCGGTAACAGCTGTCAATCTGCTTAGCTTATTTTTTTTTCATTTCTTTGAATCAAAAAACATATTAGTCTTTGAAACTCTTTTTGCGTTTCATAGTATGCTAGAACTTATCCTGTTGTTGCTGCTGAGCATTTTGATCGTTTTCATATCTGCATTGCTTTTCGTTAATGCTATAGAATTTCTCGGGAGCCAATACAAAATAGGTGGCCCTTTTGTTGGGAGTATCTTGTCTCCGCTTTTCACTTCGCTTCCTGAACTCATTGTGTTGATTGTCGCAGTATTTGGTCTTGGAGGAGTAAGCGGTGAAGCAATAGGCGTGGGGACAATATTTGGTGAGCCGCTTATGGCTTCAAGCCTATCTTATGGGTTAGTAGGCATATTTGCACTTGTTGGCTACTTGCTGAAAAGGCGCGAACACAAATCGCTGCAAGTCAGCACTACTTTAGCTGTACCCTTCATTTTTGTTACTATACTATTTCCTTTAACCTTAGTACCAGCCTTCATCGCCAACAGCAGCATTAGAATAGTCTTTGGTGTGGGCTTCTTGGCTGCGTATTTCGGGTATCTAATCTTAATGTATCGCAGAAAAGGCATTGAACAGATCGAAAATGCAAAAGCGCCATACATATGCAAAATTATTCCTTCACAACCAGTTGGAGCCACCGTACAGTTAGTTATTTCCGCAGTAATTTTGTATTTTGCAGCTCGCGAAATGGTTGGCTTAGTGAATCAAATTGCATTGGGACTTGGACTTAGTTTGATGGGGCTCGCAATAATTGTTGTCCCAGCTGCTACGGCAATACCTGAGACTGCTAGCGCTTTAATTTGGGGTTTTAGAGGCAAAGACACCTTAAGTATTGCCTCACTTGTTGGCGAGAAGGTACTTTATACCACATTGTTCCCTGCAATTGGCTTGTTAGTTACAACATGGGTATTGGACATTCATGCGTATCTTAGTGTTCTCGGGACGACGGTAATATCTTTAATAATGCTGTTCTTCATCTCAAGAAAGAAAATTCCATGGTGGGGTTTGACTTTAGGACTTTTCTTCTTTGTAGCTTATGCCATAATGATATTCTGGTTAAGAATCTAGAAGGAATCTTTCTTCCAACGCAAACACGGAATTGCCTAAACGACGTCAAAACGTTTAACTAATTCTTGTTTTTACCGTAAAGCATGACGAACAAAATCGTTGCAGCTATAGCAAACAAAAAGTTCCTTGTTGATGCAATCGCGATGGCTATATTCTGGACCATAGCTTATACACCCGTCTACCTTTACACATCGAAGTCGCTCGATGCTGCCCTAATAGGTCTTGCAGCTTCTGCCCTTCTGGAAATCGGGCTTGGTGGAGTCTACGGTAAATTCTCCGATTGGCTGAGACACAAGTTAAAGGTCTCTTAGGAATTTTAGTTTTCACGGGTCAGAAGGGATCAAACGTAGGTTTCTAATTCGTTTGAATTCATTTTCAAATATACTTGCTAAATAGAGAATAATTAAAATAGAAAGATCGCTGAAACTTGAACATCATAAAGGGAAAGTTTGAGTATGCTAGAAATGCTAGATGAAAGTGAGAATTCGCCTTTCTTAAAAGCCACCCAGCATACTTTCGCCATTTCGGATTCGATTTCTCTGAAAGTCTATTCTAGTACTAATCCAGAAAACATGAAAATCGCCGGTTTACAGAAGGGCTTGGTTCTTCTTTGTGATGGAACTGAGGTTATCGGGGAAGGGACAGGTTTTGGGGTCCCGATTGCTAAATACTCTGATGAAACAGTCTTTTCAGGTTCATCATCGCTTTATATCCGCAGGCGGGGAAACAGTGTCGAAATTCGAAAAGAGTTTCTCATGGATCTGGTAACCAGAGATAGATTCCGAAAGATCAAACTTAAAATTCCCTGAGTACGAACGTTATCTGATTTTTTTTGCTTGCAATATCAGAGGCATAAGCATCTTGTTCGACCAGTCTTAAATGTGAGAAGTTTATTCCTAAAGTTTGGAATAAAGTCAAGCTTTGAAAAAAGACCCCACAAAGGCACAATAATAGTTACTTATGTTATGAAGAAAAATCGAATTCAGGTGAAACTGAACTTTAGCAACCTTGAACAAACTGATCTTGGAAAAGTTTTTATTTTGAACGAACAGGGAGCACATTTCTTTAGGACTTACTCTGATTCAGAAGGCTTGAGGCTTGTTGATGAGGATATCGGGGCTTGGGACAGCGTAACTGCGCAATCAGCGAAAATAGCAAATGAACAAAACAAAATAGGGTTCAGTCTCAAGAGCTTAGAAGGGAGCATGTTAAAGCGAGGAAGGGAACTGATGGAAGGTTCTTTGAACTGGATTGGTCTAGATTATGAACTTGAACCGGAAAACTGCCATTTTGAGTATGAAATTGAACTTTTTGGTTGACATCAAGTGGACTATAGATTTCTCCTCGCAAAGCAAACACAAAACGTGAAACAAAGTTTTTTGAGCAAAAGATGAACCTATTTTAAACAAAAAATAGTAAGAATGCAACTCAGATTCATTGCGAAATCGCCATTTTCTTGGGCAGTGGAATCGATGAAAAACCTTATTAGCTGAACAGGACAAACTCCACTTTGGAGAAGGAATTAGATGGTTTATTGTCCAAAATGCGGTACGATGAACGATGATTCCGCGGAGTTCTGCGTTAAATGCGGCGCTTCTTTACGCACTGGCACATATGAATCACGACGCTATGAGCGAAGAAGAGCCCAAAATGAATGCTTTGGTCTTCCCCATGGTGGCGCAATTTTTGGACTTGTTATCGGAATAATAGTAATAATATATGGTGTTCTTTTGCTCGCGCAGCAGATGAATTGGATCAGTGCATCGGCTAACTACCTTTGGATTGTGATAGTAATCGTAATAGGAGTACTCTTGATTGCTGGCGCACTCTACCGGATGAATCGACCAAGGCCAAGCCAAACTTAGGATGAGTTTATACTGCAGGCTTTTAAGGTGCATTCAGTGCATATTCTGCGATGATCCCATCGAGAGAGAGCCGTATCTGTTACAAGCCAAAGTGTACTCAACAAAACAAAGAACAGATCGATCGAAGTATTTTGCAGTGAGCTGTCTACGCTTGCGATTATAAGGAAAGCCCCCAAAGCAAAAACCGTGCTTGCAGCGAAGCGGGAAAAACCGATTTTGAAACCTGGCAGAATTGAGTGCAATAGACCTATTGTTACTCCGAAGGCACCTAATGTTAGGGGTATGAAGGGCGCCATTGCGAAGCTAAGGGGACCGAAGAAAAACAATACGACACCGATTAAAGCAATGACTGCGCCAGTGGAAAAGCCTGTGCATGTTGCACAGAGAATCTTGCCCCAGACTTTCAAAACATGTGCAGAATAGTTTCCGCATGAAGGATGATGGCCGAGGATGGTTGGACGGCGCAGTCTTTGCGAATCATTTTCATGGTTTGTCACTTTTTCGTAATCCAACACTCTCAAACAGTTGTCGGGATAAATCGAGGCGAATGTTCCTATTACGCAGAGGAGACCAAAAATCGAGCCTATGAGGGGTTTTCGCAATTCAAAGTCATCAGGAGTTTTTCCTGAAAGAAAAACAAGTACGAAGGAAAGAGCAAGCCCAAAGAATGATATACAGAGTAGGAACATCAGACTTGAATCGATAGGTAAATTTATTTTTTTAGACATGAAATCAGCAGACTAGACTATGCTCTCAAGTTGTCTTATAACACCTTGACGAGCCATGTAGCGGTATACCCTTCTTTTCACTTTATTCTTTGCAAAAACGCCCTTCAACAATCTACTCCCTGAACCATAGAACGATCTGTAACAATCAGTAAGTTCACGCTGGACCCGCTCTCTCGTCAAAGTATTAGTTGGCATGGTGGCGTGTACCATATCATAATTAGCCCAGTTAAAATCTTCAATCCAGCCATTGCTCTTAGCTTCCTCGTAAAGGTCAGTTCCAGGAAAAGGAGTCAGAACCATGAAGATAGCTATGTCAGGATCAATATCATGAATGAAAAACCTTAACTCCTTTATCGATTCAGCCGTATCATGACGGTTTCCCACAATGCATGTTGCCTGCGAGAATATTCCATTTTGCTTTAGAAGTTTTACAGCTGTAGAAGCGTCTTCCGGCTTGGTGCCTTTGTGAAAACTATCAAGGGTTGTTTTGCTTTGGCTTTCCACTCCAAGTAGGAACCAAGTGAATCCAGCTTTACTCAATTTTTCTACTATTCTCGGGTTTTTTGCAGCATCGTCACATCGTACTTGCATAAAGCAGGTTATGTCTTTGGAGAATTCTCGTTTGATAAGTTCGTCACAGAGGTCTTCGGTTCGTTTGTTCAAACCAAAGTTGTCATCTGTTAACCATTGGAATTTGCTACCATAGTTGTTATAGAGATATTCCATTTCGTCAGCTACGCGTTTCACAGATTTGTGACGCAAAGTGCCTTGCCAATGTTTCCATTGAGAACAGAAGCTGCAGTGATTAGGGCATCCTCGGGAGGCTTCTACAATGCCATATTTAGCTTTGGATCCAGCCATCATCGTGAAGTGGTAGCGATCAGCGAAGCCCTTCACGAATCGGTATCCTGGAAAAGGTAACTGATCGAGGTTTTCAATCAGTGGACGTGGACGGTTGTGGAAGATTTGTTTTCCATGCCTATAAGATAGACCTTTGATGGCTGAGTAGTTTGATTTTTCTTTCACTGCTTTAACCAATTCCAGAAATGTTTCTTCGCCTTCACCACGTATTATAACATCGATTTCCGGGTAGGCTTCCAGACTTTCCTGAGCTAAAGCAGTGAAGTGTTGTCCACCTGTTACTGTAACGATATTGGGCTTGAGTTTCTTCGCGAGTTCTAGGGTTCGAGCTGTGATGTAAACGTTGCAGGTTGCTAGCCCACTCGCAGCCACTATGTCTGGATCAAACGTTTTCATGTGTTTTTCCAGTCCAGACCAATCCAAAGACATCGCTTGGCAATCTAAAACTTCAATGTCCACATCTTCCATCTTTTCAGCTATATAGGCGGCGAGCTGAAGAATTCCATAAGGCGGAGGAAGATACTCACCCATAACAAACCAGTAATCCTTAGGTGGCTCAACAAACTGAACCCTTACCAAATCAATACTCCCAAATATTCACTGCATGATTGTTTTGTTGAACTGATATTTATTTGAAAGTCTAATTATGCTTTGCCGAAGCACACGTTTGGCCAAAGCCATCTGAAACAATACCAAAAACCTTTCATATACCCTTTTTCCAAATTACCAATACTTTATTCCTCTTCGTTAACAGGTGATATGACATGAAAATAGCCCGCTACAAATACAATGACAAAGAATACTACGGCATAATGCAACCTGAAAGATTGCTTTGCATACAAGAACTTGCAAAGCGCTTCAAAACGGACCTGCCAAACAATATAGAGGCTTTCATTGCAGATCAAACAGCTCAGAAAACAGCAGAAGCTTTGCTTACGAAAGCAAAAAAAAGTGACATTGACGAAATCTCTACTCCCTTGAGCGAAACAAGACTTTTGGCGCCAATAGTTTCACCGCCCAAAATTCTTTGTTTAGGCTTAAACTTTGCAACGCACGTGACTGAAACCAAAGAAAAGCGACCCAAAGAACCCGTGATCTTTATGAAGCCACACAGTGCCATAGCGGGACCAAACGACAAAATCATCAAACGGCCCTTTGTAAAGGAACTTGACTACGAAGGTGAGCTAGCAATAATCATAGGCAAAAAAGCCAAAGATATCCCTGTTTCAGAGGCGCTTAACTACGTTTTCGGTTACACCATACTAAACGATGTCTCAGCTCGGGACTTCCAGTTCAAAGGCAGCCAGTGGACTCCGGGCAAAAGCTTCGACACCTTCGCACCTACGGGACCGTGCATCACAATGGCAACACAATTGCCTGACCCCAGTAACCTAAGCATCAAAACATGGATAAATGACGAACTCCGACAAAACGGTAACACATGTGACATGATTTTCAGTGTAGCTCAAGTAATCTACCACCTCAGCAGGGTCATGACACTCGAACCATGTGACATAATCGCAACAGGTACCCCATCAGGAGTGGCAATGGCCATGAAACCCCAAAAATGGCTAACCGCCGGCGACGTGGTTCGAATAGAAATCCAAGGAATTGGCACAATAGAAAACACTGTTGAAGAAAGATAACCATGCTTCCACAATTGAAGTATCTTTGATCATTATGCTAAACACTTTTTGAGTAAAAAAATATAATAACACCAAAAATACAAAAACGTAAACCATCCTTGCCTGTTTGCTTCCAGATCGAAAGCTAACAAGCTGAAGAAAATTCGGATTGGACCTAACATTGTTTAGCAGCTATCAAGGCTTACAAAGGGACGCAAAATACTTAATTATCCAGTCGATACTACCGGCTGTCGCATATGGACTGTTTTACACCGACATATCCTATTTTCTTACAACCATCCAAGGCTTGTCATATAGTTTAATGGGTCTAGTAATTACCACCATGGGCGTATCTACATTCATATCAAGCGTACCCCTAGGAATACTAGCTGACAAATATGGACGGAAAAAAACACTTATTTTAGGAAACATGATCGCTGGTATAATAATCGCTGTTTTCGCATTCACAATAAACCCAGCAGCACTTCTAATTGCAGCGGTTTTTGAGGGAATCTCTGAAGCAGCATTCTCCGCCTCCAGCGGCGCATTGCTTGCAGAACACGCGGACTCCGAAAACAGAAACAGCGTCTTTTCACTTAATGGCTTCGCGAATAGCATGGCCTTCGGCATCGGAAGCTTAGCAATATCGGCGACAGTAATCTTTCAACTTCTAGGATTCTCTAACAAGTTAAGCCATGGTTTGCTTTACGTAACTTTTGCTTCACTTAGTCTAGCTTCAACCTTTATCTTGCTAAAGGTCAAAGAATCTGACAGAAGCAAAAAAACAAAAAAAGTAGAAGCTTCAAATGAAGCTAAAGCTTCACATAAAAGGTCAACAAACGTTTTAGCAAAATACGTTCTGACAAGCGCAATAATTGCCTTCGGCGCAGGTATGGTAGTACCTTTAATGACAGCCTGGCTCAGGCTTCAATACGGCATTCCAGACATTGTCAGTGGTCCCATACTTGGCATAGTAAGCATTGT
Source organism: Candidatus Bathyarchaeota archaeon (assembly GCA_963833575.1). Lineage (GTDB taxonomy): Archaea > Thermoproteota > Bathyarchaeia > Bathyarchaeales > Bathycorpusculaceae > Bathycorpusculum. The sequence goes on from CAWHXY010000006.1 coordinate 297,341, forward strand.
CATCGGAGTTGCAACCCTTGCAGGTCCGCCGCTCGCAAAGAAGTTAGGTTTAGTGAAAGCTATTGTTGTCACTCAGGCAGCATCAACTATTTTCATGTTTGCAACGCCTTTGTCGGGGAGTTACATAATTGCTAGTTCCGTTTACTGTGTCCGAGCTTTTCTAATGAACATGGCAAGTCCTCTGTCGCAGTCATTGATTATGGGTTTGGTTGATGAAGATGAACGTGGAATGGCTTCAGGAGTCAACGCTGCCCTTTGGAGGCTTCCTAACGCTTTAAGCACTTTCATAGGCGCTTACTTAATGTCCATAGGATTGCTAGCGCTTCCTTTCTTTTTGGCGACCGCTCTCTATTCAGCATCAATAGCGCTTTTCTGGTGGTATTTTAGGAAAACTAAAATGCCTGAAGAAAAAGCAAAGTTAATTTCTGTTTAAAATTCTCTCGATTGCGTCTATAGTTGTTTCTATATGTTCTTTTTCTATTCCTCGATGAGTTACTATTCTAACTCTGTTTTTTGCTTGAGCTAGAGCTAAAATGCCTTCTTGTTTGAGATCTAAAAGGAACTTGGCGCAGTCGATTGATGAATCAAGATCGAATGTGACCATGTTTGTTTGGACGTTTTTTAAGTTAATGTTGACTCCTTTGATGTTACCTATTTTTTCAGCCAGCAAGCGGGCGTTTTCGTGGTCTGTTTTTAACCTGCTGATCAGTTTTTCCAATGCTAATATACCTGGTGCAGCGATTATTCCGGCTTGGCGCATTCCACCGCCCAATAGTTTTCTTGTTTTCCTTGCCTTTTGGATAAAATCCTGAGAGCCAACGATTAAAGAGCCTACGGGGCAGCTTAATCCTTTAGATAAGCAGAACATCAAATTATCAACATGTTTTGTAAACTCTTTTACATCAACGTTCAAAGCGACTGCAGCGTTGAATATTCTTGCGCCATCCATGTAGACTTTCAATGAGTGCTTTTTTGCTACTTCACTGATCGCTTCCAACTGCTTTGGGGCAATGATTAATCCGCCATAACGGTTATGAGTATTTTCCACACAAACCAAAGAAGGCACAGGATAATGAATATTCTCTGGTCGCAACGAGGCTTCTATTTGTTCTGGTTCAAACGCTCCAGTGCCTGTTTTTATGGTCCATGGAAGCAAACCAGCGATTGCAGCTACCCCGCCAACCTCATACCAGTAAATGTGTGATTCAGCTTCAAGCAGCACAAGTTCACCTCTATTGCAGTTGCTCATAAGCGATGTTAGGTTGGCTTGAGTTCCGCTTGGAACAAGAAGAGCTGCTTCTTTGCCCATTTTTTCCGCTGCCATCTCTTGAATCCTATTCACAGTAGGGTCTTCACCGTAGACGTCGTCGCCGAGCTTAGCTTGTTTAATAGCTTCAAGCATTTCTTCTGTAGGCAACGTTACTGTATCACTTCTCAAGTCAATAATTTCATTGATAGGCATTTTGTTTCCCTTAATAGTGCCTTAGTTTAGCGATGCTAATTAATTTTTCATGCATTTACTTTCTCGAAGCCTGCAGAAAGTTGGCATTCGGAAGTTTTTTGCCTATATCAGAAATACTTTAATTTAGTTTAATTCTTATTCAAAAAGATGGAAGGCACCAGAAAGCGCTCTGTTATCAAATCAATAGTTTGGAGAATTATTTGCATAGTTGTAAGTATCTTAACAACTTTCTTGCTTACTGATAGATGGGATCTTGCAGTGTCTATCGGGACATTATATAACGCAATAACTATGGTTCTGTATTATTTTCATGAAAGAATTTGGAATAGAATTAAATGGGGTATGAGGAAGTCAGACTAAAGTTCTCTTTGGTGCTTGCAGAGAAAATAAATTATTAATTGGATCGAAAATCAAATAAGCAAAGTGGGCTCGATATATATAAGAAGCTTGAAGATCGGTCTTGAGTTTTATGACGAAACGTTTTTCCGGGTGGATGAAGCTTCTGCTCATTGCGGCGGGTTTTTGGGCAGTTTTGATACTTCTGGACGTACTTGTCGTCTACCTCTATGGACCGCAGATTTGGAATTATGCAGGCTATTTCTTTGGGGATAACTTGAAGATCACTGTTGGTGTAATAATGTTTATTGAAGGCACAATTTTACTATCTCTAGGTTCTATATGGGCTTCTGGAGCAATGGAGACTGTTTTTCAAGGAGGCAACCTTAAAACTAACCCATATTATCGTAAGGACGACTGGAAACAGCGCAAAGAAGAAACGGAGAAGCAAAATGTTGCGGGCAAAATCATATTGTTAGTTGGTGGTCCCATCTTGGTAGTGTCTTTTTTTGTAGTTCTGTTGTGAAAAGAGGAGTCTTGAGGCAAAGTTTGAAACATAATTTAAGTTTCTAAACTTTGTTTTTGCTGCATGCATGAAACGAAATGTCCTTTTCTAACTTCATTTAGTTCTGGTTTCTTTTCTCTGCACTCCTTGGTTGCAAGTGGGCATCTGGGGTTGAAGCGGCATCCTGCTGGAGGAGTGATAGGGCTTGGAACTTCGCCTCGCAAACGAGCTTTGGTGTTTTTTGCCTTTGGGTCGGGTATAGGTACGGCTTCAATTAACGCTTGAGTGTAGGGATGAAGAGGATTGTCAAATAACTCGTCGGTGTCAGCTAATTCAACAATTTCGCCCAAGTACATAACTGCGACGCGCTGACTGATTTGCCTTACAGAGCTTAAATCATGAGATATGTACAAGAATGAGAGACCCATAGTTTTTTGTAAATTTCCTAGTAGATTGAGAATTTGCGCTCTGATTGATACATCTAACGATGAAACGGGTTCATCAGCAACTATAAACTCTGGATCAACAGCTAAAGCACGAGCTATGCAGATCCGCTGTCTTTGACCACCGCTAAACTCATGAGGATACCTTTCAGCATGGTACTCTTCTAAACCCACCAAGTTTAGAAGTTCATAGACTCGTTCGCTGCGTTTTTCCTTTGTAACGTGACCATGTATAACAAACGGTTCAGAGATAATGTCGGATACTGTCATTCTAGGATCAAGAGAACCGTAAGGATTTTGGAAAATCATTTGCATTTTTCGTCTAATTTTCAGTTTCTCGGGTTTATTTGACGAGCGGAATTTCTCAAAAATATTTTCGCCATCAACTATTACTTCACCTGATGTGGGTTCTATGAGGTTCAAGATTACCCTAGCAGTTGTTGTCTTTCCACATCCGCTTTCTCCTACTAATGCAAAGGTTTCTTGCTTTTTAATATCAAATGAGACGTCATCAACTGCATGAACCTGTCCCACTTGCTTTTTCGTTAATACTCCTGTTGAGTAAACGGGGAAGTACTTGAATAGGTTTTTGACTTGAATGAAGCTTGCATCAGTCATTGTTTGGTGCTCTCTCCGTTAAGATTAAGGTTTTTCCATTGATAACAAGCTACAAAATGGTCTGGCTCAACTTCTTCCAGGGTTGGAGGAGATTCTTCACATTTAGCATCTGCGTATTTGCATCTTGGATGAAATCGGCAACCTGAAGGTGGTTCTATCAAGTTGGGTATGTTTCCAGGAATTATGCTTAATGTTTTCTTTCTGTCCAGGCGAGGTACTGCTGACAGCAACAGAGCTGTATATGGATGTCGTGGGTGCTCATATAGATCTCCAGTTTTTGCAATCTCACAAACGTTTCCCGCATACAAAACAACTACTCGGGTTGTCATCTTTGCGATTATTCCCATGTCATGAGTGATCATAACAAGAGACATCCCTAGCTTTTGTTTCAAATCTTCAAGAAGATCTAGAACCTGAGCTTGAATAGTTACATCAAGTGCTGTGGTTGGCTCGTCGGCAAAAAGAAGCGTTGGTTGAAGTGCCAGAGCTCTCGCGATTGCTACACGTTGTTTCATACCTCCACTAAATTGATGTGGGAACTCTTTCATTCTGATTTCTGGATCTGGGATGCCAACTAAGGTCAAGAGTTCAACTATTCTTTTGTGGGCTTCTTCTTTGGACATTGATTGGTGAGCCAGCAGGACATCTTTAAGTTGAGTTTCTACTTTGTAGAGTGGATTTAAGGAGGATGAGGGATCTTGAAAGATCATTGCTATCTCACTTCCTCGGATCGGTTGCATTTCTTTTTCGCTTTTTGCCACGAGGTTTTGGCCTTTGAATTCTATTTTTCCGTCTACAATTCGTCCAGGTTTGGGAATGAGTTTGAGCACTGAAAGAGCTGTAACGGTTTTTCCTGATCCTGATTCGCCTACTAAACCTAGAGATTCACCTTTTCTTAGTTCAAAGCTGACATCATCTACAGCTTTTACTATTCCAGCTTCAGTGAAAAAGTATGTTTTTAATCTTTCAATCTTCAGTATTGCTTCCGTCATTTCGTGTTGCTCCGTCAATCCCTTAGTCGTGGGTTCAAAGCGTCTGATAGCCCATCTCCCAGGAGGTTAAAGGCGAAAACCGTTATGAGGATAGCGAGACCTGGGAACAGTTCAGCCCACCAAACTACTCGCATGCTTGCAAAGTTGTTTTCAAGAATTTGCCCCCACGTCATTGTGTTGACGTCCCCAAAGCCTAAGAAGCTTACACCTGCTTCTAGCAGAATTGCGTATGCGATTGTGAGGCTTGCAACAACAATAATTGATGACAAAATGTTTGGTAATATGTGTCTAAAAATTATTCTTTTGTTGCTTGCGCCGAGGGCCTTTTCTGCTTCGACAAATTCAAGTTCTCGGACTCGCATAAATTCGCCTCTGATCATTCTGGCGTCTCCTGGCCAGTTAAAAACAGCCAAAACAAGGATCACTATGGTTAAGCCTATCGGTATGTTTATTCCAAGAAAATTAATGGCCGTCCCTACTCCAGCACCTAATGTTAACACTCTTACGAAAATTAGAATGAACAATAATGATGGAAAAACTAGAAAAACTTCTGTAATTCTCATAAGAACATTGTCAACTGCTCCGCCGAAATATCCTGCAATAGCGCCTACAGCGATGGCTATGGCCATAGTTATTAGAGTTACAACTACACCGACATAAAGCGCATATTTTGTTCCGTGAAGAATATCGCTTAAAACATCAGTTCCCAGAACATCTGTACCTAGAAGATAATGTGAATTGGGCGGTGTTCGGACGTCACCGTTATAGAATGGAGTCAATGCTTGAGGATTAGGAAAAGCTGGATAGGGTGCTAGAAAATCCCCGAAGATTCCGATGAATACTACAACGAGAACAATGATTAATCCAAAAACGCCAGCCTTATTTCTTCTGAATCTTCGCCATGCGACCGCCCATTGGCTAGCTGATCTTCGTTTGACTACTGAATTAGATTTATTGTTTTCGGCATTCATATGATCTACCTAATCCTCACTCTGGGATCTATGTAAACGTAAAGAATATCCATTATGAGATTGGCTAGTAGTGTCATAATTGTGATCAACATTGTAATTGCCATAATTGTTGGAAAGTCTAATCCAAGGGTCGACGATACATATTGACGCCCTAGGCCTGGCCAACTGAACACATACTCCGTCATGGGAGCACCTGCCAACATACTTCCTAACGCTAAAGCAAGGAATGTAACAGCAGGCGTTATTGCGTTTCTAAGCGCATACCTATAGACAACTTTCCTATCGCTAATGCCACTTGCCCTTGCTGCAAGAATATAGTCAGACCTCAAAACTTCTAACATGTTTGCTCTAATCAGACGTATGTTTTGAGCTAGTGAAACATAAACGAGAACTATCACAGGTAAAATGAAATGTGCAATTACATCAAGCGCCGGGTTGCCCCACCATAAAAATCCGGCTGCACCTTTGGCCCCTGCAGAAGGTAGCCAGCCTAGGCTGAATGAAAATACAATTATTAGTATGAGTCCAAACCAGAAGGTTGGCATTGAAACTCCGAATAAAGAGAAGGATGTTACAGTTAGATCTTGTTTAGAATACGGTTTTCTTGCTGAATGCACTGCAATTGGTATTGAAATTGCAAATGCGATTATTAGTGAAATAACCTGAAGTTCTATGGTTGGCCAAATCTCTGGCCCAATTAAGGAATTAACAGATCCTCCACCATAAAGTGATTTACCGAAATTTAATTGCACGATGTTTGTCAGCCACTTCAAATATTGAATAGGGATTGGCTTATCCAATCCATAATATGCTTTAAGGGCGTTGAGTGTTGTTTGATCGATGTTTGGCTTTCCCATTTTAATAAGTGAAATTGGGTCTCCCGCAGCGTACATCGTTATGAAAGCTATTATTGAAATTCCCAGCACAACGGGAATCATGTAAAGCAGTCTTCTAACTATGTACCTAAACATTGAACTCTGAGCAAGTGTTCTTAGCCTTCTTAGCATCCGAAGCCTCGCTTTACTTACACTATCGGTGTTGTTTGTACTTAAAACTTTTTTGAATGATACCCCTGCTGGAAGAATTTATTAACCCAGCAAGGTATGGATCATTTTTTAGGACTATAGCAAATTTAATATACACATTAATATCAAAAAGAAGAGCACCGATATAGGGGTATATAGCATATGGGCATAAACAAAAAAACCATAACAATGCTTCTAATATTCGTTTTGACGGCTTCTATGATGGCACCTCTTTTAGAAGTAAAAGCTCAACACACAAGCTTGTTTAACGTGACTATAATTGCACCTGGCAATGCTAATCTTCTAAGGCGTCAATGGTCTCAAGTCTTCGCAAGCAACCTGCAACAATTGGGCATTAACGCTCAAGTTGTTTATCTTGACTGGACAAGTGTATATGACCGCGCATTAACACCAAGTTCTGACATGGTAGGCAAAACCTATGACCAAGGAGGATATGACATCTTAGCACTCGGATGGACACCTGGATTAATTCCTGACCCCCGCCCACTTTACTATGGAGGCGACCCAGCATTCTTTGCTCCAACTGGACAAAACTATTATCTCTGGAACAATTCTCAATCCAACACCCTTCTGGACCAATTTATCACTTCGACAAGCGATAGTGACCGATCAAGCGCTCTCACCCAATGGCAACAACTCTTTTACAACCAAGTGCCTGCATCATCAATAGTATATCAACAAGCACCTGTAGTTGTCAATCCTGCAATAGACAACTTGGGTACGCCTGCAACCGGAGGAGGGGAAGGATGGCTTTACTTTAATGTGGGGCCTTATCCGCAATTGCTAACTCGCAGCGACGGCAAGACTCAGATTACCTACTGTTCCACAGGATCAATTGACGCTATCAACCCACCCGAATCTGACAGCTGGTATGATGTAATCGTTTACTACTCAATGTTTGATGGTTTAGCAGGAGCTTGGCCAACATTAAACGGGCTTAGCGACCTTGAAACACCAGGATTGCTAACTTCTTGGAGTCACAGTGCAGATGGCTTCACTTGGACATTCAACTGCAGACAAAATGTTACATGGCAGGATGGCGCACCTTTCACAGCTGATGACGTTCTGTTTACACTTTGGGCTTACATGAATCCAGATGCGGGCAGTCAATTCGTAGGTTTCTATCAAAGCGCTTTTGGAGACAACGTTAAATTCACATATTCCAACGGCACATCCGTTACAGAAGGCAGCGGCACCAGAATGGGCACCATAACCGCAACCGATAAATACACAGTTGTAGCGACGCTACCAGTCTTGACTAACGGAAAACCCTACGGATACATGGAACCCGAAATAATAACCGGACCCGCAGTCATACCAATGCACATCTTCGAAAACATTGCTCCAGCAGACTGGTCAACTTCACCATTTAACACGGGCACAGGATCAATGACCATAAACGGCATAACATATACTGGCCCAGTTGGCACAGGACCATACAAATGGGTGAGCTATGACCCAGTAGCTCAAGTTGTCCATCTTCAGAAATATGACAACTACTGGAACGCCACTGGTTTGGAAAGCATGGGTCGTTTTCAGATCAAAGACTACTACATTAGGTTCATTGCTGACGGAACATCAGCTTTAGCTGCTTTGAAGAATGGCGAAGTTGATATGCTCGACTATAACTATCAGATGCAGACAGACGTAAGTTCAGTACAGTCATCTTGGGGCAAAGTAATCAATTTGAATGGTGTGGGTAGGCAAGAATTCGGATATAACATGCAGAGTCCAATCTTTGGCACAGGCGTTGATACTCCACTTGGCCAATCTAATCCATCTCAAGCAGCTCAAGCAGCCACAGATATTCGTATAGCTTTTGATTACGCAATTCCACGCCAGTTGATCATTAACAATCTTCTCTCAGGCTACGGGACTGCTGGTGCAACTCCAATGTTGCCTACACAGCCTTACTATGACAATTCGATAAAAGCAAGACCATATGATCTCTCGCAAGCTAGGCATTACTTACAATTAGCAGGCTACTCTCCACCTACAATCAATAGTGCTGGCGTAGTAAACGTGCAAGGTATCTTCAACGACACAAGTGGAAGCCCAGTAGCAAATGCCACTGTCACTTTAATGCAATCAACAACCAAATCTACGAGCTCACTAACTGCAGTATCGCACACAACAACAGATGCTAACGGATTCTTCAGCTTCTCTGTGAGTCCAACTTCTTCAGGGACATACTATTATTATCTGATGGATAACTCAACAGGCACACCAGCATACACCTACCTTCAGAGCGCCAATGTTACTGCTTCGTCTTCCACTCTCAGCAACCAGACAATACTAATCGTGATAGCAGTCGTCGTGATACTTGTCGTTATAATCGTTATAGTGTTAGCTCTTAGAAGACGCAAACCTAAAAAATAAATAGAAAAATTTCCTTCTTTCTTTTTTTGTTCTTTAGCACTCTGTTATCTTTTTTTACAGAGCTTTCCTTAATCTGAAATGATCTTCGTTTATGCACGAACTAATTATTTGACGACAAGCACGGTTACGGTCGCGTGACGCAAGACATGATCGCTTACGCTTCCAAGAAGGTGACTAAGCCTTCCATGGCCGCCCCTACTCAAAATGACAAGATCAACGTTAGCTTGTTTGGCCAAATCAATTATCGAAGTAGCTGGATCACCGAACATCAATTTCTGATCAACCTCAATCTCAGGGAGCATACTGGCTGCACGTTTGAGAATCTGAAGACCAAAATCGCTAATCTTAGGTCCAAATTTTGAGAAAGATTTCTCTTGAACATTTAGAAGAACCACTTTCGATTTAGCCGCTTTAGCTAAAACATATGTTTGTTCAATCGTTTTTTCATCTTTTTCAGTTCCATCAATTGCAAGTAAGATGCCTCTCAATTCAGCTTTCTTTCTCGTTACCATAATATTAGTTAAATTGCTTGCCGATACTCTTGCTGCCACACTTCCAAGATGCAGATCAGATTCGTCTTCCTCGTTGCCACTATTTCCCATAATAACACAGTCATAATTCCCACTTACTGTTTCCTCAATTATTGTATCAGCTGTATCGTTTTGTTTTTCAAGTTTTTGTTCTGCCGTTATCCCTTCCTTCGCAAACAACTCTGCAGTCTCAGAAAGTAGATTTTCGCCACTTTCCACATAGCTAGCGGTCGCTTCATTGACCACTTCCTCAGGAATCAAATAATCCCGAGTTTCCGAAACAATTAAAGTCCTTGGAAACTGTCCAGTTGCAGTGCTTATCGGAGCATAACTATCTCTTGAAACATAAACCCGGCTTGGAAGAGTCAGAATTTGGTTTGGAACAACATGCATTATTGTTACTTTTGAACTAAAAAGTTTTGATATTGTGAGAGCAATCTCGATTGCGACTTCAGACTGTAAAGACGCATCTACCGGTAATAAAATACGGCTAAAAATATGCTGCAATTTGTTACCCCAGTTTTTATTTTATCTTGCTTGCTAATTAACTGTTCGCTATTTGTCGTTTAGTATCCAAAAAATGAGATTATTATAGATTGTATAAAGAGGATTATTGCCAGTAGCAAGTACTTGTTTGCTCTCTTTTCGGCAATCCTTAATGTGTCGATTGACCAGTGTTCTTCTGATTTTGAAATGTATTCCCTTGCTTTGCTAGGCAAAACAGAACTTGAAAAAGTAAGTACGCCACCAACTAAGAAAGTAATACCTGTTTCAAGAAATGAGGCTTTGGTGAAAAATGCCTGCAATAACATAGCATTATGATCCACCAAAGTTAATATAACGAATATCAAGCAGTTAGCTACCCAAACTATAACGTTTAGTTTTATCATCCACTTTAGAAGAGAATGCCCTGCAAATCGTGACATAACAATTTACTTATCTGCAAAGGTGGCTTTATGCTTTATCTGATTTGCGTTTATTTGTATTTCAAAATGAATAGTGAAAGGAAACAGTACACTCCAAAGAATATGCCTGTAGCCAGAAACACTGGTGCATAACCTAAATATTGAACAAGAAATCCTGCAGATAGGATTGAGGAAAATTCAGCAATCCTCATAGGTACATGCAGCAAACCTATGTCAACAGAAACGTTTTTGCTGTCTTTTGCTACTTTGAGGACAGCGTGTTCAAAGAAGCCAACTCCATATCCTCGAACGAACGCTAGTAATAGAAGACATGCGATGAAAAATGTTGACCAGCCTAAAAAGAAAGAGGCTGTAATGCTGATTCCCGTTAAGATTGCGGCGCGTGCGAAATTTAAGGAGTATTTCACAGTAAGATACGTTGCTATTGCCGAAATCGCGTTATAAAACATGAAAATAACTCCTATTGCTATGTAACTGTATGCTAATTGTTGATTCATGAAGGCGGGCAGTAGCAGTGTAGTTAGGGGATAAATTGCTAACGTGTTAAACATTATTGCAACTGAAACTAACCAAAATGTTCTAGACCTTCCTTTTGGGTTAAGAGGAGCTAAAATGTGTGAGTCCTTTGTGATGGGAATTCTGGAGCTATTTTTCCACAACATGAAAGCTGGAATACCAATTGTTGTTGAGATCAATGCTAAAACTGCAATTGTGGAGCTGAATCCTAAAAATGCAATGCCCAACCCAGCCACACCACCCCCAAACGCGGTCGCTATCCATATGGTTGCGTTATTTTTTGTTGCTTCCTTCCCTGCTTTTTTTGGCGATAAGTGGTAAATTGCTGTTCGGCTTACCGCCCAGTATGATGATTCTCTTAGGCTTTCAACTAATTTGCCTAAGGCAAATACGGGTAGTGATGAGGCGAAATAATAGATGCTGCAACATAAAAATGTTGATGGCCAGTTGATTAACAAGAAAACATGTGACCAACCGACATAGTCTGCGACGGCGGAGAAGAAAAGACGGGATATCAAAAAAACCAAAGGCAAAATTGAAAGAACTATACCGATATCCGCGACGCTGACGTTATGCGCTAATAGTAACAGAGGAATTATTAGTGTAAGTGATCCTGAGACAAAGTAGTTTAGGAAGGTTATTGCGTTAACTCGCTTCAACTGCGGTCCTCTATTTGAAACGTAAATTGTTCAGCTGAATAGTTTGAGTTTTAGTCTTACAACAATTTACCTTTTGCTATTAGGAAAACCCTTCCATGAACATAGGCATCAATGTTTTCTTCTTTCTTTCTTGTTTTAAAAGACATTATTGAAGGCCCTCTTATTTTGACCCCTGGTCAACTTTAATTTCGATTTACAGTGAATCAAAATATTGGTAGTGTGTAATGCAGACAGCTTGACGCGCGATTTCTTCGCCCAATCTAATTTCATTTTTGCAAGCTAATTGATAATTTGTTAATTTGGGATTTGCTTTTGGCACGTCAACTTTTTCTCGTAACTATGAAGACCCCAATAAAAATCAGCATTCCGCCCGCAATAACAGAAGGGTATAACACTTCATTAACAAAAGTAACAGCGAAAATTGAGGTGATTAAGGGTTCGGCGAAGAGGAAGGTGCTTGCAGTTGATCCTGCCTTTTTTAGAACGTAGAACCAGATGTAGTATCCGAGCACTGAACATGTAAATGACAGATATAAAATGCCTAGCCACTGGTTTGTGCTAAGCGTAGTTATTTGTAAAAGTGACTTGTCAGCTATCGAGAACGGAATTAGACAGAGTCCGCCCAATAGACTGACATAGGACACGACAAGGAAGGCATCATATTTCTGCATTATTTTTTGTCCCCAGAGGCTATAAATTGCCCACATAGCAGGCGTTGATAATAAAATTAAAGTGCCAACTAAGAACTGCATGTTTCCCCTAAGGTTGAGAATATCCGCTGAAACTACTAGCAGGGTACCCGTTACAGCCACAATTATGCCGATGACTTGCCACTTCTTCAAGTGTTCACCAAATAGCCGAGCAGAAAAAACAGTAATCAGTATTGGTGAAAGCAGACATACAAGAATGGCGGCAATTGACGCTCCAGCCAATTGAATCCCTGTGTATTGAACAGTGAAAAAGAAGGTTACTCCAGTTAAGGCCAGTGCAAGCAAAATCAGAAGGTCCTTTCTTCTAACTCCAAGATTGTAGTCGGGAGTCAAGCGCTTCTTAATAAAAAGAGCAAAAAGGAAAAGTGCTCCAGCGATTAAGAACCTATAAGTAGCAACGGCAATTGGAGAAAGACCTTCACCTAAAAGTTCCTTAACTACAACGAAAGAACTGCCCCAAAAAATAATCAGAACTATCATTAGAAGAACTTGGAAACGACTAATGGAGTGGGAAGCCATGCCTCAACATATCACGATTTTTCCTTTTAAGCATTCAACTTATCCCTACTTTTAGTTACCGACAAAAACAGGATTCCTTTACTATTCATCACCAAAAAACAGCTTCTTTTCTGGTTGCGGTATTTGGCTAAGTACCCGGATGGTACTAGAACATGATATTAGAGATTCTTCGCTATTCAGGTGAGCAGCGTCAGTCTATTTTTTTCCATCACTTTTTACTTATCTCTATTTTTCACTATACACCCAAGAGAGCTAAAGCGATCAGGATAACACCTATAGATAAGCTGTAAACGGCGAAGTAATGGAACCTCTTGTTTAAAACCAGTTTCTTTACTAGCACGATGGCTAAGTAGCCTGCAACCACCGTAAACACTAAACCCACCAATAAGTCCAAAGAGCTAACGCCTATACCCTGGGAAAAAGTTCCTCTCTGAAGGTAAGCTTCAACTCCTAAATCGCCTATTACAGCAGGTATTGAAAGTAAGAATGAAAATTTGAACACCATTTCCCTCTTAACGCCTTGAATTAACCCACTTGATATTGTTGCGCCGCTTCGCGAGAGGCCTGGAAAACTTGCAGCTCCCTGCGCAGCGCCCATTACAAGTGCCTTTCGGTATGAGATTTGGGTTTGGTTTTCTTTGCCGAATTTTGAGAAAAACAGCAGGGCGGCACCGAATAGAAAAGTGATGCCCATAATTAGGAATGTTTGGTAATTGTCGGCTAGGAATTTGTCGTAGAGTAAGCCTATTATTCCTGTAGGTATGGTTGCAACAATGATTAGGGGGATGAATCGGCCATATTCGCTATGGAAATCCCTATGCACCAACGCGGTAAGTATGATTTTAATGTCGTGTCTAAAGTAGAATATTACAACTCCAAGTGTGCCAATGTGGAGGAACACATTGAACAGCGGTGTTGCAGAGAATCCCAGAAAATGCTCGGCAATTCGCAGATGCGCAGTACTGGAGATCGGCAGCCACTCAGCTAAACCCTGAATTAAACCAAGGATTATTGTTATCAGCAGTTGGTCAAGCAAACACTGAGCACCAAGCTTACCTTAACTATGTTTTCTAAAAGTGGGAATTGAGCAGAAAGGCTTTTCCTTTTCTTACTGCCCGCTTTCTTTTGGTTCTTGGAAGAGCTTTCTAATTGCGCTGATTCTTGCTTTCTGCGCTAGCGCGTCGCTTGTAACGACTGTTAGGGCTTCTTCGGGGCACCATTTGACGCATTGTGGTCCGTCGGGTTTTTCTTTGCATAGGTCGCAGACGTAGACTACTTTGGTTTCTGGATGCAGCATTATGGCTCCGTAGTCGCAGGCTTCGATGCACCAGCCGCAGCCGTTGCATTTGTCTTTGTCTAGAACAATGTTTCCTGTGTCTTTTGACTGTGAAAGAGCGTCTCGTGGACAAGCTGCAACGCATGCTGGGTCCTCGCAGAGTCTACATGTGACTGCCATGTTGGCTAACTGGTTAACTCGAACAACACGGATGCGTGATTTGAGCGGGTTAAAGGCTTTCTCTTTTGTGTAGGAGCAAGCGTATTCGCAGGTTTGGCAACCCACACATTTTTCCGGGTCAACGGAAACAAATTTTCTTTCGTTTTCCTTAACCATTTTAATCCTCTTTCCCTTTGACAATGTCTGATAAATCTTCTAAGCTGAGTTTTTTGAGCAAAAACTTCATTGGTACCCCATCGACTGTCCAACCACGTGCTTGGTAGTAATCATCGAGTAACAGGTCAAGTTCTTCTTGAGTCACTACGGCACCTTTTGAGGGTCCATCATCAGGGATTGGCTTGTTCATGACTTTCCATGGCAACGTATCATCTTTGCGGCTAAAACCTTCTCGAATGTTAATTAGCCGAGCAAGATTGTTTATTCTTTCACCTGCAATGCCGAATTCTTCAGCCGTCGTCTCGATCCCAGTTACTAATGTGTAGAGTTTTGCCATGTCAGCTAGTTCCTTATAGAGAGTTCCTTTAGCATTCTTGCAGATGATAAGCGAATCAATTAATGCGAAAACATCTTCTGAATCTTTAACGAGTTTTCCGCGTCCTTTTTCAGCTTTAAACCGATCTACTTTACCTGAAAGATCTAATGCGTAAGCGCCGCTTCGGTTGTGGTCTGCGCCTCGAAAAGAAACTGCAAAACTCAACGCTGCTGTTTTGAGGCAGCGTAAATCGTAGCCTGTAACTTCTAAGCCCTTAATATTTTGAGCAAGCTTATCTGAGCCTTTGCCAATTTTTTCTGCGGCTGCTTTGACTCCATCAGCGAGAACATCGCCGATTCCTTCTCGTCTTCCTATCTTTTCTATGAGTTGTATCATGGCTTCTGAGTTTCCAAAGTGAGCGTCAATTCCATCAAGTTCGTCATGTGTAAGGATGCCGTTTTCATGGCAGTCCATAACGAAACTAACTGTTACGCCCGTGCTTGTTGCGTCTAAGCCGTAGTAGTTGCAGAGTTCAGCTGCTTTTATTATGGCATCGAGTTTATCTACGCCACAGTTAGGTCCCAGTGCCCAGATATTGTCGTATTCCATCCGTGCCATGGTTCCTTTGTAGGGACCTTCGCGAACTACCGCTTCATGTTCACATCGCATTGCGCATGAGTTGCAAGCAATTATTTTTGCAACATACCTTTCGTTTAATTCTTCACCGCTTACCTTTTCAGCATTTTCAAAATAAGAGTTATTGTAATTGCGTGTGGGCATGCATTTCAATGCGTTTTGAATCATGATGTTTTCTGAAGTTCCTAAAGTTCGGTATTTCTGGGCTGCTGGTCCTTTCATTCGCTCATGAAATTCTTTAACCATTTCCATGAACTCATCTGGTTTAGCCACCACAATGTCATTAGTTCCTCGGACAGCGATAGCTTTCAGGTTCTTAGAGCCCATAACTGCGCCTAAACCTGTTCGTCCTGCAGCTCGAGTTTTCTCATTTATTATTCCGGCGATTTTTGATAGTTTTTCCCCGGCTAAGCCGATTGATGCTACCCGAACATAGTAGTCGCCAATTTCATCTTTGATTGCATCTTCTGTTTCGCCAGGTGATTTGCCCCAAATATTTTCTGCGTCAAGCAGTTGTGCTGAATCATCATCGATCCATAAATAAACAGGCTTTTCCGCTTTTCCAGTTAAAATAACAGCGTCATATCCGGCTCTTTTCATTTCTGCTCCAAAAGTGCCGTGACTTACTGCTTCACCAACGCCGTTGGTTTCTGGTGATTTTGATATGAACGCATGTCCGTTTCCGCCCGTGGGAAACATTGTTGCAGAAACCGGCCCAACTGCTAAAACTAGTGGGTTTTCAGGGTTGAATGCGTCAACGCCTGCTTTTGAGTTATCTAGCCAAAGTTTCATACCTAAGCCCATTCCGCCAACATATTTTTTGGCGGTTTCCAAATCAAGCTTTTCAACATTAATTTTGCCTGTAGTTAAGTTAATGCGTAGAATTCTTCCTGCGTAACCGAACAAACCTTGTTCCTCCAAGCTAATTTAGAGTTATTAGGCAGTTAAAAAGTATATTAACTTAATGGGTTTTAATTTTGGAAATCATGGCTTAAATGGAGCTTACCGGTGCCTCGTCATGTACCAATTATCACATCGTTTTTTGTGTTGCCGCAGGGATAAAATTTAGTTTTTCGGTGAAAAAAGATATGAGAAGCTTTACTTTATATCAATCCTGAGAATTCGCGAGTAGGGTTTGAAATTGAAAATAAAGGTTCATTACATCAGCTTGGTAAAAACATTTACAAAAACAAGCCAGGACGAATTCGACCTTAAAGATGATGCCTTACTGTCAGACGTTTTGGATAAAGTCTCTGAGAAACATGGCAAGTTATTCACTAAAGAGGTCTATGACTCGGAACAAAAACAGATGAAAGCAAACTTTGTGGCAATGGTTAACGGAGTATTAATGGATCAATTAAAAGGTGTTAATACGCCACTGAAAGATGGTGACAGCATAATTCTGATGTCACTTGTAACAGGCGGATAGAAAAGCTGGCTAAAAAAGAAACTCCCAAGACCGTTTACTGGCTAGAAAACAAGCTTTATCTAAACATAACTAACAAATGCTCAAGCTGCTGTTTTTTCTGCCTCAGAAATTTTAAAAGCGGAGTCGGCGGCTTCAACCTTAAACTCTCTGAGGAGCCAAGCCTTTCTCAGATTACAGGTGAACTTAGCGAAGTTTTTAACATGCGAAATTGGGTTGAAGTGGTTTTTTGCGGTTTTGGCGAACCGACCGAGAGATTGGATGTATTGTTGGAGCTTACAAGGTGGGTAAGGCAGCATTATGGCGAACCAATTACAATTCGCGTGAACACAAATGGACATGGCTACGTTCTTAACCAGGGCAGGAATGTAGCTGCTGAATTGAAAGTAGCTGGCGTTGACAAAGTAAGCGTAAGCCTAAATGCTGCGGAAAAAGAAACTTACGCGGAGATTTGCAAGCCAACTTTCGATGGCGCTTATGAAGCTGTCACTGATTTTATGAGAAAAGCTAAGCTTGTGCTTGAAGTTGAGGCTAGTGCGGTTCGGATGCCGGAGGTAGATATAGCAAAGGTGCAGGCTGTTGCTGATGGGTTAGGGGTCAAGTTTAGAGTTAGAGAGTACATCCCTTGCTTTTACTGACCTGAACAACTTAATATTTGGCAATGTTTTTGTTTTATTTAGGTTACAATGACTTCTGATGAGGATAAATTCTGCGTAGAAAAGCCAGAGGAAAAAGAGCCAAAAGAAAATGAAAATAAACGTGTAATGATTTTCTTCGCAGTTTTACTTGGCATAACAGTTCTGATAGGCGGGTTACTAGATTACCTATTTGCGGGAGTCACTCTTGGCTTTAACTTGCCACTCATCAATGTTCAAGCGACGTTAAGCGACTTATTGTATTATGTTTCTGTTCTTTTTGTAGCTGGCTACATTGGCATAGTAGGTCTTAAGCAACTAGTAGTTGAAAGAAGATTTTCTGTAGAGTTTTTGATGGCTGTCGCAGCGCTTGGAGCTCTCTATCTAAATGCACGGTTTGAAGCGGTAACGGTTCTGTTTCTTTATTCCATCGCTGAGTACTTTGAAGGCTACATTGAAGATAGAGCAAGACGAACTGTTGAGAAGCTCTCGAAATTCATGCCAGACAAAGCAAGAATCACAGTCGAGGGGGTAGAAAAAATTGTTAATGTTAATAAAGTTGAGCCCAACATGTTTTTACTTGTCCGCGCAGGCGAACGGATACCTTTAGACGGCAACGTTGTCGAA
The DNA here is from genome assembly GCA_963833575.1 of Candidatus Bathyarchaeota archaeon. GTDB lineage: Archaea > Thermoproteota > Bathyarchaeia > Bathyarchaeales > Bathycorpusculaceae > Bathycorpusculum. Next base: position 315,205 of record CAWHXY010000006.1, read on the forward strand.
GGTTTCTCACATGTTGATCAAGCCATTGTCACCGGTGAATCCGTGCCAGTCACCAAAAAAGAAAACGACTGCGTTTACGCCGGTACATTAAACATGGATGGCCCACTAAAGATAATAGTCACAAAAAAAGCAAGCGAAACTCTCGTCTCACGAATAATGGTTCTTGTAGCACAATCAGGCAAACGAAAAGCCACCATAGAAAAACTCGTAGATCGATTCTCAAAAATTTATGTACCAATAGTTATTGCATTAGCAATTTTAACAACAACAGTGCCAACATTGCTCTTTAGCATGCCTTTCCACACATGGCTCTATCGTTCACTCATTCTCCTCGTGGTTTCATGTCCAAGCGCCTTCATCATATCCGTACCCGCAACAGTCCTCGTCGCCATAACAATTGCTGCCAGAAGAGGCGTAATAATCAAAGGCGGAATTTTCGTAGAAAAACTAGCCAAGGTAAAAAGGGTAGTTTTTGATAAGACAGGCACATTAACGTTGGGTAGACCATCAGTTCATGAAATAAGGCTTGTAAATAGAACTGAAGATGAAGCAGTGGCTTACGCCGCAGCACTGGATCAGTTTTCAAATCACCCCGTAGCTCAAGCCGTCGTTAGACGGGCCACAGAAAGAGGCATTGACTTAAGCAAATACAAAGTTACCGATGTCGTCGAGGTTTCCGGTAAAGGCATTGTTGGCAATGTCAACGGTGAATTTGTGGCAGTTGGAAACTTGGAGTTAATGAAGGAATTTGACTGCAACTGCACAGAAGCATTTTCCATCGACCAAAAGGATACGCACACCTCGATTTGCGTTTCTGTTGCAAAAGAAGGATTAGCAGCAGTTTGCGTTGTAGATCAAGTTAGACTGGATGCGCTCAAAGCGGTAAGTGACTTAAAGAAAAACGGCATAAAAACCGCCATGTTAACTGGTGACAGAGCCTCAATTGCGAAGGAAACTGGAGATATCTTAAAGATTGATGAGGTTTACGCGGAACTGTTTCCTGAGGACAAACTGAAATGCATAGAAGAGATGAAGGGCAAAGACGGGCTTGTCGCAATGGTTGGGGACGGCGTTAATGACGCGCCTGCACTTGCAGCGTCAGACGTCGGAATTGCCATGGGTGCAGCGGGAGTTGACGTTGCAATGGAATCTGCAGACATCATTTTGGTCAAAGATGAGCTGGCACAAATACCCTACCTGATAAAATTAAGCGATAAAACCATGAAAATTGCCAAACAAAACATTGCCGCATCACTGGTCATAAAACTAATTCTAGGCGCACTAGGCGTTATTGGCGTAACAGGTTTGCTCGCTACTGTGATCGCGGGAGACGATGGAGTTACGATGCTACTTTTACTGAATTCTCTGCGGTTGGAAAGAATAAAATAATTTTTTAAAGTAAATTGCTTGTGTGGCTGTTTAAAGGTCTTAACGGTTTTGATTAGCCAATGAGGTATAATGTTATGAAATATTAATTAACACTAAAATATGACTTAACTTCATGCCGAAGACACCCAAGACTCAGCCAAAAAAACAGCTGAAGACAAAGGCGAAACAAAAGTTTCAGCCTAAACCTGCCAGTATTACGTCACGGAAATCTTACTGGATAGCGTTGACGTTAACAATGGTTGTTTTCAGTATATTTAGCGGATATACAAACAAGATGGCGGTGGGGGCAATAGGGCTTTTAATAGGCAGCGTTCTAGCGCTGATAGGCTTTGCATTCTACCTCAATTTCTATCCATCCACCTTGAAGGCCACTCAAAGAGCACTATACCTATTTGTCGGCGCATCCATCATCGGCTTCAGCATCTGGGCAGTCATTGTGCTTCTATTAAACGCGACCTCGCTTATGCCGCACATAGTAACTGATGTAGGTAACAGCTTTTTTGCTATAACAAGCCTAATAATTTGCTTGATTGTAGGAGCATTCATCGGCGACTTGATAGGCAAAAACAAAGAAAGGCTGTTTTCGTTTACTAATAAATTCAGAAGCTAACAACCTTAATTTGGGAATACGACAATGACAAAGCCGTAATTTTTCCACTTCCCCCAGAAACTTTAAGAGCACAATCAATAAGCATCTTCAATACACATTAAGCAAGGACAGATCTGCATTGAAATTTGGAATAATGACGCGTAACATGGAAGCTTGGAGCAGCACTCAAGTTCGGGAAGCCCTAACTAAACGAAGTATTCAATACGAATGTTTCACTTTTCCAAAAATCGTCGCACGACTTGCATACAAACCCTACTTCAAAGTTAACGGCACCAGCATCCTAGACGACTTAGACGCACTAATTATCCGACCAATTGGACGCGGTTCGCTTGAAGAATTGGTTTTCCGAATGGATATGCTCTACAAGCTTGAACGTCAAGGTTTCTACATGGTGAATCCGCCAACGGCGATTGAGCATTGTGTTGACAAATATGATATTTTGGCGCTGCTTGAGGATGTGGGTGTTCCTGTACCACGAACACTAGCCACAGAAAGCGTAAATGAAGCGCTCAAAGCGTTTTCTGAACTTGGCGGAGATGTGGTTGTTAAACCGATTTTTGGATCCAGAGGTCAAGGAGCAACACGCGTAGTTGATGCAGACATAGCTGATACAGTGTTTAAGGCCATAACTTTCCATCATGGCGTAATCTACATGCAGGAATTTGTACCTCATGGAAACTCAGACATACGCGCCTTCGTTATTGGAGATCGAGTGGTAGCATCTATGCGTCGTGTCGCGGATGGCTGGAAAACTAACTACAGCAGAGGAGCAAGACCTGCGCCAACAGAAATCAGCAAAGAATTTGAAGAATTAGCGGTTAAAGCTGCTAAGGCTGTCGGCTGCAAAGTTGCAGGAGTAGACATTCTTGAAGGACCAAATGGACCACGCATCGTTGACGTAAATAGTCAGCCAGGCTGGAAAGGCCTGCAGGTAGTAGCCAAAGTCAACATTGCTGAAGAAATAGTGAACTTTGTGCTCTCTGAAATCAAAAAATAAACATTATTTGCCAGAAAGAATCCTATCGTAAGGGTCGTCCGAAGTCACTGGAAAAGCCCCTTTTTTACCATTTCTAATTAATAAGTGATCTTTATTTTCGCTAAATTCGCCTATGAAGCTGGGCGAGAGCCCATTTTGACTTAGTGCCTCTGTGATTTTTTCTTTATTTTGAGGGTCAATTGCTGCGATAATTGTTCCAGTTGATGATGTAGCCAGTAGTTGCTCATCAGTTAACTTAAAATGACTTTGTAAGGCCAACAATTCTTTACATATAGGTATGTTTTCCCAATTTATCTTAAAACCAAGTTTTGAGGCTTCAGCCAATTCATTTAAGGCTGCTACAAATCCGCCTTCAGTAGCGTCGTGCATGGCGTGAACGACGCCGGTTTTCGCAAGGGCCTGTGCTTCTCGAACGCAGCTTTGCATGTAAACTTGCTTAGAAAAGTTTTCTTGTTGCTCAACCCCAAAAATTTTTTTTGCTAATTCTTTGTTGGCTATTGAGAAATTCGTGATTGTTTCCATGCCTAGCGGTTTAGTGCATAAGATCAAGTCGCCTGGCTTAGCGTTTGTTGGCGTAATTAGTTTTTCCAGTTGAATCGCCCCGTAAATTGTGGCGACACCAAGCAAGCCCGAAATGCTGCTATACGTGCCTGTATGCCCTCGAACGATGGCTATGTCCAATTCATCTGCTGCCTTGCAAATTTGATTCATAATTTTTTGGAAGATTTCTGGTTTAGTTGATTTTGGTCCTAGCAGGTTGATAGTGCAGAATTCAGGTTTGGCTCCTGAAAGAGCGATATCTGAGGCTGCGTAATTGATTAATAGCCATCCAAACCATGCTTCAGGAACGCCAGTACACGGGTCAGTGGCAACTACTATGTATTTGCCGTCAAAGAGGTGAACACCTGAATCGTAACCAACCATGGGTGGAACTATGACGCGTGAATCTTTCTTTACGCAACTTAACAGAGATTTGAGTTCTTCAGGTAGCAGTTTTCCCATGCTTATTCAACTTTAAAGGTAAATGTTAAGTGTCTTGCTTCTCTGCAGCAATGCAATCACGATTGCACAAATTATGATGCTTGGCACCATATAGGTTGCGTTGTATATTGCTGAGTAAAGGACTGGGCTCATGCCGGCTGGTGCATATTGGGGAAAATAGATGACTCCTGAAACGAAATGAGATAGGAAACGGCCTGTCCCTCCAACAACGACGCCGACAATTGAGCCAACGGCGCCAAGGCTTCTGAAGAATCCAGCAAGTCCAACGCAGGCAAATGCCAGGGGGTAATCAAGGATGAATTGAGCAGGATTAACAACGAAAGGCTCGATTGCAAGGTCAACTACGCCAAGCACGATTCCTGCAAATATACCGATTTTAGGTCCCCGCCTTAACGCAAGCCAAAAGATAGGCACCATTCCAAGGTTAATGGATCCACCTTGTGGAAGACCAAAGAAGGAGTGACTAATTAGAGCCAATGCCCCTGCCATAGCGACAAATATTATTATTTCTGCTAGTATCTTGGTTGGAAAAATATTATTGTTTTCAGTTTCTATATTAGGTTGTTTCACGTTTTTTCCCTCCGCCAGTATTACCTGGTTCAGGTTCATTGGGTCGACAGCACTTAGCTGTCCTCTCAGCCGGGTCTTTCCCAGCTCCCCGAATTACCTTAATAAAATACAACGTGGAAGTTGTTTTATTTTAGGGTTGCGAAAGACTTGCACTTAGCAAGGTTCGTTAGTTAGGTTTGTAGAAGTTAAAATTTTTTGTTAAGAGAAGAAGAAACTCAAAGGAAGCAATCTTCCTACGCCTGCCAAGCTGTGCCCACATAAACCAAATGGTCAGAGCTTAATGAGGATTAAATTTTGATCTTTCTCTCTCTAAAAAGTCTAATTAAACCGACTATTTTTGCTCCTATACTCCTGTACCCTCTCAACACATCCACAACAACAAACACAACAACACGACACCAACCATTCCATACGACACAACACATTGCTAAAAAGTCTTAAGTCTGGAATGCACGAATTAGCCTAATGACAGCCATAAGAGCATACAGGTCTAACGTTGATAGAACTGAAAAGGAGAAATCAAATTGAAACTATTTGATAAAGAGAAAAAACCTGAGCCAAAACCAACTGTCAAAGTTGATTCTGAACATGCCTTTTGTCCTAATTGTCATACTCAATTTGAATCGGTAGGTCACATCAAAGATTATCAACCTTTGATGTATGTAGCAGAAGCAGAATACTACATACTTCAATGTCCTAATTGTAAAACTGTACGATTCTGTGGAGAACTTGATGGTGTAATGAAATACGGAATAGTCAGAAAACTTGAGATTATCCAATCAGATAACCCTTAAAAAGAGCGAAAAAGGGTTGAAGCTGTAAGTTAAAAGTGGCTTTTTACCGAAAGCCTCGAATAGGTGCAAATTCTTAAAACTGCATGGATACAACTTAAGGCTTTAAAGAGGGCAATTTATCATAAGTAGTAATTGTTTATACCTGCAGAAAGGTCTCTTAAACAGCCCTCTCGACAGAATACCTTGACTTTCGACCTCTACATTCTGGAGCGGTCTTAGCACAAAGGATTACGTAAAAGGTGGAAAAATGTCGTTTAAAACAAACGCTAAAAAAGAAACAAAGGGCCCCTACATTAAAGATTTTTCTGACATAGCAAAAGATTATGAAAAAATATCCCTTGTACAGAAATCAGCTGCAGAAATTCTATTTGCTATAATCAATATTAACAAAAACGAAGACGTTTTAGACCTGGGGTGTGGAACAGGAAATTTAACTAAAAGAATAAGGGATATAACTTCTGGAAAGATAGAAGGAATCGACTCCGCAGAAAACATGATTGCTCAGGCTAAAGACAATTATGAAAAATTCAAAATACAATTTAAAGTGTTGAAAGCCAAGGATATTAATTATGCTCGTGAATTCGATGTGATATTTTGCAATTCAGCTTTTCAATGGGTAACTGATCCGGAAAAAGTTATCAAGAATTGCTATAGGACATTAAGAAAAGGCGGAAGGATAGGAATTCAGGCTCCTGCAACAAATGAGTATAGCCCAACATTTATCCAGGCGGTGGAAAGTGTCAAACAAAATCCCGCAACAAAAGAAACATTTTTGCATTTTAAATCGCCCTGGTTTTTTATGGAGACTGCTTCTGAATATAAGAAATTATTCGAGAAGGCTGGTTTTACTGTAGCGTTATCTGAAATTAATACTCTCAAATCAAAACATACACCAGAAGAAGCATTCAAGATATTTAGTTCTGGAGCAGCAGTTGGCTATCTTAATGAAGATTGTTATTCAGTAGATTTAGATGAACGCTATGTTTCAAGTTTTAATAAACTGGTGAAAAAATATTTCGCATCGCAGATAGATGAAGATGGTCTTGTTGAAGTAATATTTAACAGGATTTTTCTAATTGCTATAAAATAAAGATGGTTTAAGATTAAATTTTAATGCACACACACACACACTTGTTCTACGATTAGTGGATTAAGGAAAGAGGCAGTAACCAGATTAATTAGCGGTCAAACCTAAAGAGAGCACGCTCAGTAGTCTAATACCACGTAGAGAAAGGGTACAAGGGGTTTTTTTATGCTGAAAATAGCCTTCAGAGGGGCTAAGCGTAGTATAATTATCATATATACGAGGGGTACTTTTTTACTATTTTTTTACCCCTCGTTGGGCTATTAGGGGTAAAAAATTAAGAGAAAAATTTACCCCTCGCAAAGCCAAAATATACTTTTTTCTTTTATTCACGTCTTAACTGGAACTAACCCAAGACGATTTGCTGATTCTTCTACTGCCTTGCATCTCCTTTCTTGAATCTCAGCATCGGCAGGTTTTAGATAAGGTTTTATAAAAGACACGATTTCTTCCACAGTCTTTGAATGAACTTCATCATGTTTACAAGTTCCAAATTTATCGTAAGTATAACAATGAGCAAGCTCGTGTACGATTTCAATAATTAATGGGAATTCGAGAAGATGCACCTCTCTCTTTTTCAAGTCATAAGTTCCAACGGTCTCAGCATATTCAAGAGGTTGCTCCAATGTTCCATGACCATACCCAACTGTAAAATTGATTCCAAATTTTATTTTAATTAATTTTACTAAATCATGTCCTTCACGCCAATTAACTGCATAACAAAGTTCTGGAAATTTATTATGTTCTAATCTGTAATATCCAGATTCTAATGCTTTTTGATTCTCATATTCAATCTCATTATTTTCCATTTTACTCACTTTCTATTGAAGCTACATTAATTTGCAATTTGCTTGTCTGTTATTATTTCTTAGTCATTAGTCAGTTGTCTTGGTTAATTAAATTTTGACTCATACAATAACTCTTCGTTTTTGTGGCTAAAGGATTACAAAGTGGTCAAACCTAAAAGAGAATACGATCGGCAGTTACATATCTGGTAAGAGAAAAGGGTACGGATGTTCAATTCTTACTTAAATTTCTTTGATAAATTCCTTTTCGTCCAAGGCAAAGTTGGCAACAAGTTTTCGCCTTATCAAACGAACCCAATTATAATACTTGTCTCTTCTCCAATTAAAGAGAAGCCATCGTGAAAACTTTGCTTGAAAGGTTATCTCAAAATCAGATGTAAAGAAATTTTCCTTATTATAATTATTGTTTTCTTTAGTAAATATTCCATATGGCAAACCCATGTTAACGCCATGTTTTTGAATCGAGATAACTAACTTAAAGTAGGTATGATGAAAGTGGGTTTCTCTTGAGAATTTCTTTTGCAACGTTGAAATTTGTGTTCCTTTTGGGGTAACAATAACCCATCTATCAGGTTTGTATAAATAAAATAAAGTAGTTTTTCCAAGAAAATGCTCAATAATATCGTTATTTTTCAATATAGGTTTCAAGTTTTTGCATTCAAGATTTTTTAAACTAAATAAATCTATGAACTCTTTATCATCTTTTTGAAAGCGAAAAATAGTTGGGTCGTAACTGTAAATATTGTTTTCTACACCAAGACGGTCTGGATTTGTTGTGTATCCAAAATACTCATCTTTATTCGAAGCCCAAAAAAATTCATATCCTGAAAGAGTATTAAACAAAACATATTCCGCAAAATCGAACTCAATTTTATCATACGTAAAATCATGGAGCCTTGAAAGAATTTGTTGAGAGTAACTCGATTTATCTGTAGATAACGCTTCCCAAAAAAGCGACGCATATTGAACCGCAAACGGGGAAAATTTTGAAAGGTGCAATCGGTTCTTAGTTTTATCAACCAAAATGTTCGTGTAGATTATAGTCTTAATTTTTTCTTCAGGATATACAATTATGTAGATAGAAACAAACGTAAGAATAATTAATGGTATTATTAGTAAAAAACCAATTGAAAAACCGTAAAAATAGAAATTTGCTAAATAAGAAGCAACTATGTTAGAAATTAATCCTATTAAGATAACAACAACAATTAACTGCATTATCTCTTTTTGTTTTATCGAAATTGTTGGTTCCAATTCTAAGTTCAACTTTCAGTACTTATTAGACCTGAGTAGTTTTTAAATCTGTGCAACATAGAAATCCTTAACATAGAAGACCTAAAAAGTTAGTTGTGTCCTATTTACATGAGTAGAAAATGAATAAAAAAACTACTGCACAAGTTCTGATTTGTTTAGCTATTATAATTCTTTTGTCAATTAGTCTCCTTGTCTTTATTTTTCCTAAATCAATAGGGATATCACAACAAGTGTTATCGCCCTCATCAACTCCGTCATCAACTCCCTCATCAACACCTTCACCGACAACCGTGCCAATTAATGTATTTCCAAACCAAACCCAAAACATAGAGGTAAACTGCTTTAAAGTACAAAATACCGCTGGTTATTATAACATAAATGTCACCGACCTAAGCGTGTGGCAATTAAATGTGGGAGATGTGCAACTGAGTGAATCAATTATTGATGCTGGTATTATACCTGGTCTGAATAGTCCACCGACCACTAATTTAGTTCCTCAAAGTTGTTTTACACTTAAACCAAATGAAACGGTTACACTTCTTTTCTCAATCGACAAACTTACAACAACAATAACGAATCCTGTATCAGTAATTGTTCATTATTGGGTTGTTGATGGTGCTAATAGTTGTTATCAAGACTATGCGAGAGCATTTAATCTATAACTTGTAACTTTGATAAGAAACTTATTTAGCATCCGAATCTAAAAAAATTTATAGAGTAACTATTCGAGGATTCCACGCTTTTGATTCTCCCCTCAAATATTTAGCGAGTAGAAGAGCCTCTTCATTAATCAGTGTCTCTATCTCTTGCTGACTCCCTACCTTCATTCTCGGTATGCTAACTTTCGAGAGGAAATAATCGTTTAACTTGTTTGTAAACTCGTTAGATAAATCATCCTTCAGATATTGCCTTTTAGCTTTTTTGTTAGACCGCTTCTCAGTCTTGTAAGCGAAATCTCTTTTGTTAAGGTCTTTACAATATCCGATTATGAAGTCGTCAATCAAGTATCGGTACAATTCTTGGAAGTCACACGCCAAAGAAGGCTTACCGAACTGTAAGCTGTGCAGAAAGCCTAAGAATGGCTCTAACTTTGCCCTTAATAGGGCTATGTGGACTTTCCATCTTAGAATCTCGTAAGCTAAATTAAACGTATTATTCAAACCATCATAGGCTAAGAATGTCTTTCTACCTTGTGGTCTGATTTCGTTATCGAACATACCAAATATTTGGGAGAAATACTTTCGAGAATATTTTGCCTCGTAGCACGTTAACATTCTTCTAAGAGTCTTTTCATCATCGGAATGAATAGCGTTAACTTCATCCCTAACGAACCCAATGGGCATTAATCCGTATTTCCTTAGAACTTTATCGTAGCCTTCAGCTTTAGCTATTACAAACTTCTTTGCAACCTCTTCGCCTATTCCATTCTTTAACGCTTCATACTGCATTATCCTTGTTTTTACATGAGAATCATCATCGAGAGACTTCAAAATTGCTACTGGGTTCCCTTTCTGCGTAAGAATCAACACATCTATTCCAAAGTAACCGCAAGTCGCTAACGCTCCGCTACTTAGCATGTTCCCTGATGTTATCTTTATTTCCCCTATTTCTTTCTCGAAGAGGGGAAACAACGTTTCCTTCTTCTCTCTATCTCTTAGCAATAAACTTCCGTGTTTAATTCCCAAGTAGTTTCCGTAACCACTCAGGTCGATTTTTAGTACTTTCGCTCCTTTCGTATTTAGCTCCCTTCTACCTATATAGAAGGCGAAACGCTCTAAAAAGGCTTATTACGTAAAAAGGGGCAGTAATAAAGCTTTATTTTACTACGGAAACCTTTCTGCCAGCCTTTAGCTTTATCCGCTTGGATACTTTCCTTAGAAAGTAAAGATAATTAGATATTTCGGTAGTGCCATCCGCCAGCTTGACCTCTGTTCCTTAGCGTAGTATGCTTCCATTTTAAATCTAAGGTGCTTCGGAACTTTCTAAATCTGCATTGAGTAGGATTAGAGAGCAGATTAGGGCATTTTACTTCTTCACAGAATTTTACCTTAATGAACTCGCCATCTAACATTTTATTACAGCACGGATGCCCCTTTCTATGCAGAGGGACACGTATCTGCATGTTCTCTCTCATTTTCTTCCTAATCTCTATCGGAACATCGTTGAATGGATCGTTCAAGTCTATATTGTCACTTTCACTTGACAAACAATCACCTTCCTATTTTATCTCTTCGAGAACCTTGTTTGAAATTTTAGTTTTAGATAATCTCGTGGCTTTCTTTTTACAGAGAATACACTTTCTTCTTTTGTCAAGATTGGCTACGTTTCTATATCCTTTGACAGGATTATGGATAACGTAGAAAGCTAATTTCTCGAAATGCTCAGCACATAAACCAATTTTTATTTTGTTCAATTTATTCTTCCTCTTGTGTCACGCACTAACAGGCAGAACTACATCTGCAAGGTGATGTAGCTGTATCAGAAACCCTCTCTACTTACCTGGCTAATGATTCGTGCAAATTATTTTAGAATATAAAAAAAGGGAAAATTGGTATGCTGTTCGCTACGACTGAAGCCTTTCTAAAACTTTCTTAGCTTTCGTTGTCAGAGTTTCTTCTTAGGATGGAATGCAGTCCACGATTTTGGGATAGGCGTTTGAGGAGAAGCGTTTTGTCCAAGAGACGTTTTTTCTCTACTCTTTCCCATTTTGTTAATCACTTCCTCTTTAGGCATTGTTACTTGTGATATCAAGTAACCGTCTGTTGCTTTGGATAGCTCCGAAACGTTTCTCTATTCTTCCGCAGTTTGTTTCTTCTACTCTGCTAAAATCGATTTTCTGTAGCACTACGATGTAGACTTTTCCGAATTTATCTTGCGTAGCTTTCACTCTTGCTCCATAAACTGTGATTTCAGAAATCTTGTCATTACGTTCACTGAACTTGATGACCTCTTCGTGTGCTTTGTTTTGTACAAAAACTTTTCTAATCAGTCGCTCTCTCCTTTTTTAGGCTTTGTCGTAATCCTGATTTTGATTCTATCGAATAGTGACGGTTTCTGATTCTGAGGTACTGGAAACGAATCGTTTGGCAAAGTACCTTCAAGGCTCCCTTCGTATGGTGCGTTAATATTAGTATCCTTGTCTTTTTCGAGTTGTTCAAGTTGTTCCTTAGAAAGTTTGTAAGCTCCGATGTCTAATCCGTATAATCCTTGCTCTCTTTCGGATTCAATATCTTCGATGTTGTCAAGCATACGATTCTTTTCTGCTTCGGTATTTAATGGAGAAATTCTTGGTAGATTATTCTTTAGAGCCTGATGGGAATGTGTAGGAATAAAGAAATGTTGCCCTTTTTGATTTCTCGAACCTTTCTTTCTTGTTCTCCATGGCATGAATTATCACTCCTTTTTTAGGTTAAAATATCAACTATTCTGACTTCACCGACTGTCTGTAGAGCTTCGGTTGCGGTACGTTTCCATCGTAGCTTAAACATTTCAAAATCATTTACTAATTCTACTGGACTTTGAACCTTAATTTTAGCTACAACAAAAATGTGCCTTGTTTCTGTCAGTTCTTTATTTTGTTTCTCCATGCGTAATCACCTTCCTGTTTAGTAATCCAAAATTCTATTCTCAAATTACAGTAACTTTTCCACAATCCCTGCAAACAAAAGAATTGTATCGGCGTGCTTCAAAATCGTAATAGTTCTCCTTGAGTTCTAACGTATTTTTAGAATTACAAAATTTGCAGTCAACCATTCTACTCTTCACCTTCCTCACTTTCATCTTCGTCATCTTCGTTTCGTTGCACTTTCTTCTTAGAGTAGGTTATGAGCACTTGACCTTTAATATTCAAAGATTCAATGCTTAGAATGTAGTGCTTGTCTAACTTCTTGAGAACTTCATTTAGTTCGTCTTCATCTGGATTGTTCAGTACCTTCGCTCTAACAATCGTTTTATCTCCCATTAAAATCACCTCACTCTTTTGTTAGTTACTTTCTTGTAACCAAGATTCGCCTAAGCCTTCGCAGGTATTTTTATGTTTAATGTAGGCGACAATTCCCGTCATGTCTCCGTTGTTATAAAACCGAATTATTTCTGGTGGCGGAATTTTTTCGTTCTTAGAGTTAACTCGGATTGTTATTGTGCCGAAATCCCTTAACTTCGCAAAACTTCTGTTTATTATGCCTAATTTTTTTGTTTCGTTTATGTGCCACTGAATTTCTTTCCAAGTTAAAGGCTTACCAAATATTATGCAATAGTTCCCTAACCTATTCCCGAAAAGGTCAGTCTTTGTACTTTCGGAAGTCCTTAATACCATTAGGCTTCCTAACTTGTAGAACTCTGCGTATTCTTTAGCGAAGTCTAAAACGTAATATTCTATGAGGTCGTCAACGTCTAACATTAAGAAATTGCTTGAAGTAAATCCTAAGACTACGTTTCCTTCTGGCGTTGTATCTTCGATAGCCTTGTTTCCAGTAAAATCTGCTTGATACCCTTTAGGTTCGCTACAGAAAAACTCTTGTTCCTTTCGTTTTTTCAGCTTAGCCTTATCGCCTAAGAGATTTAATTGTACGTCTTGGCTAACGCTCATATACCATCCCTGGTTTGTAGAATTTAATTCGCTTAACCTTTATCCAAGGAGTACGCTGATGAAGCTCTCCAAAAGTGACTTCTTCACCGTTTTTAAGTAGCGGTATCATTTTGAAGTCTTTAATTCTGTTGCAGGTGAATCTAATCATCTTGTAATTCATTTTACCGCTTACACTGTTTGGGATTTTTACATGAAAGCTCTGACGCTTGCTGATTCCATTCTTCGTTTCGTAATTAACGTAGAACCTTGCGTACTGTTTCGGTCTGCCAATATGCCTTCGTAGATGAATAGGCAGCGGTCTAAGCTTTGGAACTTTTCTTCCTTCGCTCATGTCTATGCACCTCTCTTTTTAGGTTAGATTCTTTTTTTGGCATAGTCCCTATAGGAACTAAATCGCCATCTTCTAAGGAAACATCCGAAGTGTCAAAAGGTGGCTTAGTCCTAATCTCGTTAGGCTTAGCGTATCTTCTGTTTCCGTCTTTGTCAATTATAATCCAACGCATAGCTTTCGCTAATCTCCTAATCGTTTTGTTTTCTAAAAAAACTCAGTTTGTTCTAATTTTTCTTTTTTGGGACTAAAGCGGTAAGTTCTCAGGCTTTCTTACCACATGAATCTCTCCACTTGTAGAACTGGTACGAATTTTGTAATGGATTCATTTTTAAATTGACCCAATTAGAAAGAAATCTCATCAATTCAATGTCTTCATCGTTAACGCTATCTCTGCCATCACGCAAAGCACTACACTTTGTCATTGTTCTAATAATCTTAAACAGCCGTATCCCTTTAATTTCAAAATTCCTTAGTCTTTCGTTATACCCTCGCTTAATGTCCTGCGTAATTAAATATAGCTCTCTACCATACTTCTCTGAAATTTTTATATCATAACGTTTTTTGAACTCATGAATTTTTATGTTTTTAACGAAATCTTTGGTATCTTTTTGCAAAATAAGAGAATCAAACACTGAAGCGAGTACAGATTCAGGGACATCAAAACTAAAGACTAAAGGTCTTGAAAAGAATCCACCACGATACAGTTTAGCTTTGACCATTTTCTTTCCAACAGTAAACATTCCAAGCGTGTTTATTGCGGCAATTATTCCCCCTCTTGCTCCTTTGTACTTTTTCATTTCATCAGGGAATATTGCGTAAGTACTTTCATTAGAAAGCCCTTCCTCTGTCAACGCATTTATGAACTCTATAGTTGACTCAATAGTATTCTCTTTGAATGAGAACATTGAATTGAAATCATAAACTATCGTTGTCGGAAGAATTTTAGGATTCTCGAATAGAAGCTTTATTTTCCCAGATATCAAATCCCGTTGGTAGCCATGAGCGGTGAATCTTCGCATAACTTGAATACTTTTACTATTGCAAGCGAACTTTTTTAGAGCCTCTGTCCTTCCAGATTCGGCTTCACTCAATAATAATAAGCTGACAGGTTTTTCGTTCTTTACGTAAACTGATAATGCCGCAAGTTCTATTGCGTCAAATACAGGTTCTAATCCAATTAATTCGGTTTTTTTCAAGTGTTTCACCTACTTTTAAGTTTTTTAAGAAATGGATAATCCTGAGTTTTCGGGTTCTTCCGAATATCAATTCAGCAGTTGTTCTTTAGAATCTGGCGTACTACTTTCGCTGGCACTATCACGTTATGGGTACAAGTTGGGCACTTGAACATTTTATCGCCTTTATTTTTATGATTACGCCACAGCCTTGGGTCTGGTGCCCACCTATAGCCACACTTTTCACTTCTGCACCTAACATATACCTTTTTTTTCGTTTCTCTCGTTTTTCAGCATCTCCTCTGTTTTTTATTTTATTTGTTTTTTCAAAACCCTCTCTGACTGTATTTTTTAGATTTAGTTAAAATTTGCTTGAGCCTCGCAAAGCTCCGAGAGCTACTTTCTCGTTCTCTTCTACCTTTACCATAGGCTTGCGGTTATTTAAACCTTTTCCCAAGGCGGAAATCGGAAATCCGCTAAGTTTTCTGCTTCTTTTCACCATTAAATCCTGAATAGTGACACAAATATTCTACACAAAAGCTAATGCACACTGACTCTAAGTAAAAATAGCGTTATACTGAGCTGACAACATTAGGAACTATGACAGTTATTCTTGCTTTGTGACCTATCAAATGTTTATCTACTGTTAGCTGAATTCTTCCGCAATGATAGAGCTTACCTTTAGATTTGACCTTGTGTTTTTTTATCCGTACTTCGTAAGAGTGAATCGTAAACTTTCCTTTCTGCTCTATATCGTGTTCTACTGTTTCTTTTAGCATTATTTCTTCTTTTGGTGATTCCCAAATAAATTGTGAATAATTCCTTTTCATGATTTCAAGGTTGTCTCGGTAAGTCCCTAAGTTGTCGAGTAAGTCTAACTCTATATACTCTTCAAACTCTAACTCTGGATTAAGTTTTCTGAAAAGCTTCTCAATCATGTGAATCTGCAATCCCCATGGCATTATTCTGTAATTCTTCTTGCTGTGTCTTCGCATAATTAAAGTAAATGTAAAAAGAAGTGTAAAAGTTTTACTAAAACTATTCACACTAATTTAGAGTCTTACGCCTTAATTAAGCAAAGAACGTATTAGATTTATTGAGAAAGAAAGATGTTCGATTTTGCATTTGCTGTTGCCGTTGCATTAATCGCTCCATTACTTGCAACACATTACTATTTTAAAGACAAAATTAAAAAAGAATTTGAAAAAAGGAAAAGCAAATATTCTGAGACTATGGCGAAAAATCAAGTTGACGGGTTCAAAGCTCTTATACAGAAGTATGGGACTTCTGAAATTCCGCCCTACGATAAGTTTGAAGAATATTACTGTGACCTTTACAAGAAACAATTTGAAGGATTAGACGATATTACCGAAGCTCTAAGACTTGAGAATTTCCTAAATAATACCCTGTTCTTTTTCTTTAGTGCTATAGCTTTATTCTTGCTTGCAGGGATTTTCCCTTATGTTGCTACGTCGGATTTTACTCTTGCAGGTTTTTCCGTTCCTTCCATGATTGGCGGAGTAATAGCAACGATAATGGCATGTTTTAGAATCTACCAAATTGAGAAGATATTATAGAACATGCCGTTTGGATTAGTTTCGGATAAAAGTGAAATTAGTCCTTTGCGAGGGGTAAATTTTTCTCTTAATTTTTTACCCCTAATAGCCCAACGAGGGGTAAAAAAATAGTAAAAAAGTACCCCTCGTATATATGATAATTATACTACGCTTAGCCCCTCTGAAGGCTATTTTCAGCATAAAAAAACCCCTTGTACCCTTTCTCTACGTGGTATTAGACTACTGAGCGTGCTCTCTTTAGGTTTGACCGCTAATTAATCTGGTTACTGCCTCTTTCCTTAATCCACTAATCGTAGAACAAGTGTGTGTGTGTGTGCATTAAATTTTAATGCACACACACATTTTCCAACGGTCAGTAGCTCAAGGAATTTCAGCGGCAAAACGTAAACGCATAAAAGAATACTCACGCTCAATAGGAAAATAATGTACGTATAAACGCTAAGAGTACATTTCAATGTGTTCCAAAGTGGGAACGGTATGTTCCACGAATAGAACTAAATATTCTGTTAACCAAGAAATTTGTCAAGGCAAATAAGAGCATAGGCGGAATTATTGGCTGTGTCACATGAGGCTAAACAGCAAGTATTGAAGAAAAGTGAAGCGGTCAAATCAGGAACCTTTGTATTAGTCTTAACCCTTTTCTCTATTCTCTTAGCCGCCAATTCAGTTCATGCTATTGAAGTTACCGCCACAGTACCCGTAGGTTCAGCCCCAAATGCGGCAGTGTATGACTCTGGAAGGGGGGAAGTATTTGTTGCCAATGCTGGATCAAATAGTGTCTCTGTCATCTCCGATGCCAACAACTCTTTGATTGCAACTATTGCTTTGCCGTCTGATTCTCCGAGCCCAAGCGATATAGCCTATGATTCTATCACCGGAGAAATATTCGTGGTGAATAATCCCGTCGACAATTTTTTTGCTAGCAGCACCATCTCGGTAATAACTGACACAACTAACAGCATTGTTACCACCATAAACTTGGGATTCAATAATGTTGTTGGAATTTGCTACGACTTGAACATGAGAGACATAGTTGTAGCCAGCCAAAACCCAGGCGGTCCAGTAGGTCCTGTAACTTTCATTTCCGACAGCAGCTATAGCGTAGCGTCGACAGTCAATGTTGGAGGTCATCCTCAAGGGATAGTTTACGACTCAGACAAGAGAGAAATCTTCGTATCCACTGAAGGAGACACAAACTCTTGGGTCTCTGTAATTCCAGACTATTCAAACACTGTTATTGCAAATGTAACTGTTCAAAATGTTCCCATCGGGTTAGCTTATGATTCTGGCAAAGGGGAAATATTTTTAGCAAGCGTAGGGACACCCGAACTTGTCAATCCTGAGTCGGGGGTTACTGTTATTTCAGACCAGACCAACACTGTGGTAGCATCTATTCCTATGTCTGAAGGTACGGTAAACTTGGCTTATGACAGTAAGCAAGGATTGATATTCGTCTGCCATGCTGGTGAAAACAATGTTGTTTCGGTAATATTGGACAGCAACAACTCTGTGATTGCGAATGTAACTGTAGAAAACTCTACACTGTGGGGTCTATGTTATGACTCTGCAAAAAGCGAAATATTCGCAACGAATCCTTACAACGCGACAATTACGGTAATTTCTGACCAGTTGGCGACTACTGCCCCGACAACAACGCCATCTTCAACTCCTACCGTTCCAGAGTTTCCAACTTTGATAATTCTGCCATTTTTTGCTATTGTAATACTACTATCACTTGTTTCTAAGAAAATTAGAGATTAACGATTCGGGGATTCCAAGTTTTTGTTTCTCCTCTAAAATATTAGCGAGCAATAGACCCTCTTCATTAATCAGCGTTTCTATCTCTTGCTGATTTCCTACCTTCATTCTCGGTAATCTAACTTTCGAGAGGAAATAATTGTACAGCTTATTTGTAAACTCGTTAGCCAAATAATGTTTCATATATTGTCGTTTAGCTTTTTTGTTAGACCGTTTCTGAGTCTTGTAAGCGAAATCCCTTTTTCAAAGGTGTATGTTTTCTTTCGCCTGTTTGGTTAGGAAAATTCCCAAAGCAGAAAGAGGGGTTTACTTCATTTGAGTGCGTAAGACTTAAACAGTTATTAGTCTTTAACCAAAACAAGTTTACGGAGTCACTAATCATGCAACCTATGCCTAAGGAATACAATTTCACAGAGATTGAGCGTAAGTGGCAGCAAAAATGGGAAGAAATGGGCATTTATCATTATGATTGGAACGACAAAAAGCGCATTCCTTTCAGCATAGATACCCCACCGCCTTATCCCTCGGGCGAATTGCACATGGGCAACGTTTTGAATTGGACCTACTTTGACATGGTTGCCAGATTCAAACGCATGCAAGGCTTCAACGTGCTTTTCCCCCAGGGCTGGGACTGCCACGGTTTAGGCATAGAAATTCAAGTTGAAAAAGCAAGAAATATCCGGAAACGCGATGTACCTCCAGACCAGTTCCGTGAATGGTGTATTGAAACGGTAGAAAAATACATCTCTATGATGAAGGAAGGCATACTGAAAATGGGTGCAAGCATAGACTGGACCACCGAATACAAAACGATGGATCCGGACTATTGGCGTAGAACCCAACTAAGTTTTATTTTACTTTACAAAAAAGATTACATGTACCGAGGCACTCATCCAGTAAATTGGTGTCCAAGAGATGAAACAGCCATCGCAGATGCAGAAGTCGACCATATTAAAAAGGAAGGCACCCTTCATTACATACGCTTCCAACTGGAAGGCAGCAATGAATATTTGCTAATCGCGACTTCACGTCCCGAATTCATACCCGCATGCGTCGCTGTGGAAGTTAACCCAAAAGATGAACGCTACAACAAATACATAGGCAGAAAAATCGCTGTTCCCCTCGTGAACCGCGAAGTAACCATCATTAGCGAAGAATCGGTAGATCCATGCTTTGGCACGGGCGTTGTTCAAATTTGCACTTACGGCGACAAAGAAGACGTAAAAACAGTCATAAAACATAAACTGCCAGTTATCCGCCTATTAACCGAAAGCGGCAAAATCAGCGAGGCAGGCTGCAAATACGCTGGCTTATACGTTAACCAAGCACGCGCAGCCATCGTTGCAGACTTAACTGCAGCGGGCTTACTTGAGAAGAGTGAGAAGATTCAGCAGGAAGTTGGCGTCTGCGATCGATGCAAAGCGCAAGTCGAGATTTTAGAGGTTAAACAATGGTTCATGAAAACCCTTCCATTATCTGAAGCAGTAGAGAAGAACGCCAACGAGATTCCATGGTATCCAGATTACATGAAAAACCGCTTAATAGACTGGACAAGGGCGCTGGATTGGGATTGGGTTGTTAGCCGCCAAAGATTATTTGCTACGCCAATTCCAGTTTGGTACTGCAAGAGTTGTGGTGAAGTCATCGTTGCAAAGGAAAGCTGGGTGCCAATTGACCCAAGAATGGAAAAACCTAGAATTGACAAATGCCCTAAATGTGGTGGAACCGAATTCAATGGTGAAGCTGATGTGTTGGATACTTGGATGGATTCCTCAATTACCTGTGCTGTCCATGCTGGCTGGCCCGACCGAGCTGATTGGAAACACTTGTTCCCTGCAAGCATGCACCCATCAGGCACAGACATCATCCGAACCTGGGCATACTACCTCATGGTACGCCACTTAGCCTTATTCGATGAACGCCCATTCAACAGCGTCCTCATAAACGGCATGGTGCTGGGCGCAGACGGCAGAAAAATGAGCAAATCGCTCAAAAACTATGCTGCTGCACCCGAAGTGCTAAACAAAAACGGAGCTGACGCCACAAGACAATGGGCAGCTGGCGGAGGAGCAACAGGCTCAGACATTCCCTACCGCGCCCAAGATATTGAGTACGGCAGACGCTTCTTAGTGAAACTGTGGAATGCTTCAGGTTTCACAAGCAACCTTCTAGCAGACTACAAGCCTGATCCAAAAGCAGATTTGGACCTTCAGCCCCTCGACAAATGGATACTCAGCAAAGCCGAAAACGTGACAAAGAAGGTTACTGAGGCGTTTGAAAAATGCCAATTTAACATTGCCGTTGAAGACGTACGGAATTTCACATGGCATGTTTTCTGTGATTATTATGTTGAAGCCGTTAAGGACAGGCTCTATAATCCGAATCCTGATTTGGATGGACAAGCTAAAAAGTTGGCCGCTCAATTTACACTCTACGAAGTTCTTTACCGCATGCTGCAACTGCTAGCACCCGTTACCCCCCACATTACTGAAGAAATATACCAACACATGTTTGCTGAAAACAAGGGTTTCGAAAGCTTGCAGATTTCACAATGGCCGAAGTTCAACGCTCAACTTGTTAATGAACAAGCAGAAAAGAACGGCAACTTACTTATTGCCATCATCGGAGAAGTGCGTCATGACAAAGCAGAGAAAAAACTTCCACTAAACGTACCAATAAAAAACCTAATTGTTTATGCGGGCAATGACGAAAACGCGAAAGTAATCACGTCAGCCAAAGGAGACATCTCTGGAACCTTGAAGCTATCAAACATTCAAGTTCTGGCCGAAAAAAGTGGTGAAGGACGTCAAGTTGGCTCTACCGATGTTCGTGTCAAAGTTGAATATTGAGGTTATTGAGTGATTAGCAAAGTCAAAGTTGGTTTGATAGGATGCGGCGCAATTGGCACTGTGCTAGCAGAAGCCATTGAGCGGAAACTTGTTGTCTGCGACGAACTGGTTGTTTATGACTTTGAAGCCTTAAAAGCCCAGAAACTTAAAACCGCAATCAAATTCCCCGTAACAATTGTTGAAAATATTGATGAATTGATTGCGTGGAAGCCAAAAGTCATTGTGGAGGCGGCGTCTCAGCAGGCAGCAAAAGATTATGTGCCAAAAATTGTTTCTGCAAAAATCGAGTTAATTGTGATGAGCACAGGTGCATTACTAGATTTAGATGTTGATATGACCAAGGTTCATGTCCCTTCAGGCGCTATCGGCGGCTTGGATGCTCTTTCCAGCGCAACTTTAGCGGGGATAGACGAGGTTGTGTTGACTTCACGCAAAAACCCCAAAGCTTTAGGAGCTGAAAATAAAGAGGCAAAAATCGTTTACGAAGGCTACGCCGAAGAAGCAGCCAAACGTTTCCCACGAGAAATGAACGTTGCCGCAACCTTAGCATTAACTGTTAAACCAGCCAAAGTAAAAGTCCATGTGGTTTCTGACCCATCAGTTACACGAAACACACATGAAATTCAGGTTAAATGGAAGTTCGGCGAAATGTTTCTGCGGTTTGCCAACGACCCACACCCAGACAACCCACACACCAGCGCATTAGCAGCATGGGCAGCCATAAAACTGCTACAGACCCTTTTGAAAACCTAATCATCCGACTTTTTTGTACGTTTTCCTTCTTTTTCCTTCTTTTCTGTACTTTTCCCTACTTTTCTAGCCTTTTCTGTACTCAACCTGCAACCACAGCAAGCCCCAAATCAAAAAAGCAACTTAAAACACAAAGAAAAAATTGCACGTGCGAAACTCAATCGGACTAAGTTAAATTATTGAAGATTAGCCAAAACAAAACTAAAAAAGAAAAAGAAATTAAGAAATACGATTACTCATTTTTTTGTTCATTGGAGTCTTCTGTTTCGGTGGCGGTTGCGGTTTCTTCGCTGCTTTGTACCATTTCCGGTTGCGCCACGTGTGGCGCTTCCAAAGGGTGGGCGGGGATAATAGCCTCCTCGACTATGCAGGGATCAACAATCGTTTCTATTGCTGGCTCCATTACTTTCTCAAGGGTAGTTTCAATCTGGACTGGTTCTGTGACTTCAAAATCTTGCAGGGGAGCTTCAACTTCTGGCTGTTCTGGAGTGGGCTCTATTGTTACTTCTGCTGGGGTTACGTTCGCTGTTTCGGCTTCTACTACGGGTTGCTCAATTACTGGTTGTTCGATTACCGGTGCTGATTCGACCGGGGCTGCTTCCACGGTTATGATTGGTTCCTGTGGCGCTGGCTCGGTTATTGCTGGTTCTTGAGGAGCAATTTCAGGTGTTACTTCAGTTGTTACTTGGACTTCAGGTTCTGGAGCTGCAATTGGAGCTTCTTCAATTGGAATGACTTCTACTGGAGCGGGCTCGATAACTGGAGCAGTTTCAACTGGAACGACCTCAACTGGAGCAACTTCTTCTGGAGCTGGTTCAACGATTGGGGCGGCTTCAACTGGAGCTACTTCGATAATTGGAGTTGCTTCCTCTGGAGCGACCTCAACTATTGGGGTTTCAACAGGAGTTGCTTCGACTACTGGAGTTTCAACTGGGGCAGCTTCAACAATGGGGGCTGTTTCAATTGGAGCAGTTTCAACTGGAGCAGCTTCTTCTGGAGCTGGTTCAACGATTGGAGCGGCCTCAACTGGAACGACCTCAATGATTGGAGTTTCAACGGTGGTTTCAATTGGCTTAACTTCAATTGGAGCTGCTTCTATTGGAGCGACTTCGATTGTTGGAGTTTCTACTGGGGCAGCTTCAACAACGGGGGTTGTCTCCGCTGGAGCTACTGGAGTGGCTTCGACTGTAACTATCTCTATTACAGGAGTTTCAATTGTTGCGACTTCAACTGGAGCTGCAATAACTGGAGCGACTTCTATTGGCGCTGTTTCAACTGGGGCAGTTTCGATTGGGGCTTGAACAGTTTCTACTGGCGCTGGTTCTACGGGCGCTGTCTCTATTGGAGCGCTTTCCGCTGGAGCCGCTTCGGCTTTTACAGTTTCAACTGAAATCTCAGCTGGAGCAGTTTCAATTGGAGCTTCTGGCATTGGACACGTTTCGATTACAGGTTCAACTGGAACGGTTTCAACTGTTGTCTCGATCGGGGTTGTTTCTATTGGCGCTGCTTGTGCAATTTCAGCTTCGACAATTGGAGCTGCTGGTTCTGGAGCTGCGGGCGCTTGGATTGTTGGGGCTGCTGGAGAAAGTTGAGTTGTAACTTGCTTTATCACGTTTAGCTCGTTTTTGGTTGTTTCCAATCCTGTTGTGAGCAGACTTATCTCTTTTTGATAAATTTCCTCGTCAATTTCGCCTACAACGTGCTGAATCTCATAGTTAGCAAGAAGGGTTTCTAACATTTTTATCTGGTTTTCTAATTCCTGTGTTTTTCCAGCCATGCTATCAATTAGTTCTTTTTGTTGTTTCTCAATTGTGGCTATTGCTGCGGTGATTTCGCCGTCAAAAGAGTCCCGTGTTGACTGAGAAATTTTGCCGGTAGCAAAAAGGTTGTCTAAAGCTTGCTTTTTTCGTTTAGCAATATCGTATTCTTCATTTAATCGTTTAAATGTATATTTCCATGAAATCAATTTAAAGGCACCGCTACACCCTTCAGTGGAAACAAGAGATAACATTTCTTAACATGCACGTATATCGGTAGCTATTAAAAACAATATGGCGAACGTCGAAAAGGAATTTTTGCGTTAAAATTCTTTGAGCTGCCTATGCGAGTATGTATACGAAAAATGAAAATTGTTTAATGTTTAATTGAGCGCTATGACATTTTTATGTAAAATTCCCCCTATCGCATGGAGCACTATGGCACAATATATGAAGAAGAAAAGGCATTTCTCGCCATGGGTTTTGCCGACTTCAAATTTCATTTTGTTTATACATATTTGTTCTTGTTATAATATCTTATTCTAAATCTGAATAAATCTTATATATCTAAACAAGAATAAACAATAGTGAGCGTGTAAAATTATGGTAGCTTTAACAATAACAGTCAACGGAGAAAAATCAGAAGCAAGAGTAATTAAAAAAATGCATGAAAGAGTAATCAAAACTTTCATGGACACAATAATAATGGGAGAATTACAAAACGGTCCGATAAGCGGATACGATGTGATATCATACATCCATAGCAAGTTCGGGTTCTTAGCCAGTTCTGGTACAGTATACTCACTACTATATTCGCTTGAGAGAAATGGCTTAGTCGAAGGCTTATGGATCGAGCGAAAAAGATTCTACAAACTAACCGAAAAAGGCGGCCAAACTATCCAAACCATACTCAACTCACAAGACAAAATCAAAGGCTTCATGACAACAGTCCTAAAGGCCCAAACACTCCATTAACCTATTTCTTTTTAGCATTCTTTAATAGAAACGCTAAAAAACCCCTTCTTGTTTTCCTATAGCCGCAACAAATCAAAGCGGGTCCGTAGCTCAGTCAGGCTAGAGCACCGGACTTTTAATCCGGGGGTCGCGGGTTCAATTCCCGTCGGACCCGCCTTCCCACGTACACTTTTATACTGAAAACAATACTCTCCCTTTTTCTTTTTTGGGAATTTCAGTTGTTTTGTCGCAGGTTTGGCAGGATACCTACGAAACACCATCGCCCAATTGAGAGCGACTCCTCATAACGATTTTAAAAACTCAAATTATTAACCTCCTCTTATGCGAAAACAATCAAACCACCGAAAAGGGAACATTGAGGTCAAGCATGACAACACAGTTACGCCTTTAGCTTCAAAAACAGTCAACATTGCAAAACTGAAGGATTTTGTTGTGAGAAACTTTCCACCTGGATCGCCTCTTCAAGTAATTTTCGTTGACGAAGATGACGAGTTAAGTGCCGAGGATTTCTTAGCTAAACTTCCCATTTGGCTTAAGCTTAGCAAATTTACAAGATGCTAAGACCGCAATCCAGCCAATTGGAAAAACACTGCGGGCAGACCCCCGCTCCGGAACTGAATAAGTATTAGTTTCTCAAACATTCTCTTTTTTGTAATTTGCTTGGGACCGATTCTGAACCAAACCCTGAAACAGCCATAGTTAAAGAACCCAAAAAAATCCCCAAATGGTGTACAAGAGCATATGCAGTGGTAGCCCGGGAGAGACCTATGCATATGCTCACATATACCATTTTTTTGACCAGCTAGTTCGCCCATAACTGTTCGCTCCTTGCGGCGGAACGGCTTTCAGAAAAACGTAATGATGACGGTTTTCGGCGTGCACTAAAAAAGAGGTCGGCATTGGGTAAGGAGAAGTCGGGTTTACTATGCTTGCTTACAACATGCGGAGAGCCATCAATATTGTCGGTGTTTGAAATGCTAATAGCTCTGGTGACAGCGTAAGAAAAGACAAAACAAGCAGAACCCAAGTGCTAGAATAGAGTTGAGTTCAATTGTATTTCGTTTCTAATTCCAAGTTTTTACACGGTCTGATTTCGGTTCAAATCCCCATAGTTCACTTATTGAGAAGAAGGCTTAGAATTTTACATGTTTGTAAAAGATTCTTTTCACCACTTCACCTGAAATTAGATAGAGAACTACGATTGCGACCATTGCAATAACTATTGGAAGAGAGATTGATTCAAATCCGAAAAGCCGTCCAAGCAAAGTGAATGGCAAAATAACTGTTGCGCCAACAATCAACAATGTAGTTAACAGAAGATATTTTCCGGGAACACTCTTAAAGAAAGGCCCTCTGCTACGAATAACGAGCACAATTAGACTTGCTGAAATAACCGATTCTATGAACCAACCGGTTCTAAACAGGGTCATCGGGGTTTTAAAAACAAGTAGAAGCACTCCAAAGGTAACATAATCAAACACCGAACTCAGGATGCCGAAAACTATCATAAAATTGCGAATGAAGCCAACATCCCAGCGTCGGGGATGTTCAACCATTTCACTATCAACATTGTCCGTGCTAATTGTTGTTTCTGGGAAATCTGTCATCAGATTAGTAAGCAAAATCTGACCAGGAAGCAGAGGAAGAAATGACAGAAAGAGGGATGCACCTGCCATGCTGAACATGTTTCCGAAATTTGCACTTGTGGCCATGAACACATATTTTAGAGTGTTGGCAAAGGTTTTCCTTCCCTCTTTCACGCCATTTGCAAGCACACCTAGATCCTGTTCAAGCAATACAATATCAGCGGCTTCTTTAGCAACATCTACCGCGCTTTCAACCGAGATACCAACATCTGCTGCATGAAGAGCGGAGGCATCGTTGATTCCATCGCCCATGTACCCCACCACATTCCCGGCTTTCTTAAGCGCGAGAATGATCCGTTCTTTCTGGTTCGGTTCAACCTCTGCGAAAACGTCAACCTCATTCACTTGCTTTAGCAATGCTTCATCACTCAGCGCATGAAGATCTGAACCCGCCAGTACTCTTGGATTGGGAAACCCAACCTGCTGGCTAATGCTAGCCGCTACAAGACGATTGTCTCCAGTCACAATTTTTAGCGAAATCCCAAGACGTTTTAACTCGCCAATAGTCTCGGCAATTTTAGGCTTACCAGGATCGAAAAGGACTAGAAAACCCAAGAAAGTCATTCCTACTTCACTATCTTTCGAGATGACTTTTTCAGATCCAAGGTCTTTGTAAGCAATCCCCAAAACGCGAAAACCCTTACTGCTGAGTTCTTCAAAGCGTTGCTGGATCTGCTGTTGCACACCGCTGATTGGAACCGAAGTCCCTTCCGAAGTTTCAACTTTATCGCAGACATCAAGCACGTTTTGCAACGCGCCTTTGGTAACCATCAGATTCTTATTGTCCTTGGATACCAGGACGCTGAGGCGTTTACGAATAAAATCGTACGGCACCTCGTCCAGTTTTTGGTAACCCGACAAATCAAGTTTGTTTGCCCGAATCGCTTCATCAATCGGATTTGTGAATCCTGTCTGATAAGAAGCGTTGAGGTAAGCATAAAGCAGGGCTTTTCCACTTTGGTTACCGTTAAAATCAACGACGGACTGTATTTTTATTACGCCTTCAGTGAGAGTACCGGTTTTGTCAGAGCACAAAACGTTCATGCTGCCGAAGTTCTCAATAGATGCCAGCCGTTTAACGACCACTTTTTGGGTTGCCATCATTTTGGCTCCCTGAGCGAGGTTAATGCTGATAATAGCCGGCAGCAGTTGTGGGGTCAGCCCAACGGCGAGCGCCAAAGAGAAAAGAAGGGATTCCAAGACTGAACGCGCGAAATACACGTTAATGGCAAAAGTGACTACAACCAGCACCAGTGTTACCTCCATAAGGAGATATCCGAAATGCCGGACGCCATGTTCAAACTCTGTTTCAGGGGGTCTAAGTTTTAGTCGTTCCGAGACTTTGCCGAACTCCGTTTTTGAGCCTGTTCCTACAACTACAGCCTGTGCACTGCCGCTGACCACGTTAGTTCCCATGAAAAGACTGTTTGTCCGCTTGCTAAGCGATGTTGCTTGGGGAAGAATGCCAGCAGTTTTCTCTGCCGGATATGTTTCTCCTGTCAAGGATGCTTCGTTTACGAAGAGATCTTTTGATTCTAGAATTATGGAATCTCCAGGGATTAGGTCTCCAGCGTTGAGGATCACGACATCTCCTGGAACAATCATTTCAACTGGAATGTCCTTTTGATTTCCGTCTCGAAGTACGGTCGCTTTGGTCTGCACTATAGCAAGTAGCTTTTGGACGGCGTTGGCTGCTCCTCTTTCTTGCCAGAATCCGAGAAGGCTGCTTATCAGTATGATCGTTACGATAATTATTGCATTCGTGGGCAGAGCACCCTGTGAAACATCGAGGTAGAGTGACAAGCCAGCTGCAAAGATGAGAATAATGATGAGTGGACTCTTGAACTGAGTTAACAGGAGCGTAAGTGTGTCTGATCTTTTCTTGGGCGCAAGAAGATTGGAGCCATATTTTGTGAG
This sequence comes from Candidatus Bathyarchaeota archaeon, assembly GCA_963833575.1. Classification (GTDB taxonomy): domain Archaea; phylum Thermoproteota; class Bathyarchaeia; order Bathyarchaeales; family Bathycorpusculaceae; genus Bathycorpusculum. The sequence continues at coordinate 343,031 of CAWHXY010000006.1, forward strand.
TCTTTTTTCAGCTTCTTCGCCAGTCAAGCCTTTCGGTGTCGTCTGTAGTTGCTGAAGAACGCCAGAAGTTGGAATACTCCAGAATGACTGATTGTCTTGGATATTTTGATTATTCAAAAGAAATCGTCCGAAAATAGATTGATTTCCTAAGATAATTAATTGAAGAGAGAACTATAAACAGTTTTGTTGATGCTTAAGTTCAAAATGGAGATTGATTTGCAGAATAACAAATAGTAGAACAACTTCATAGCGCACGCTACGTACGAGACGATCAAACCTAGAAATGTACACAGACATCCTTAACGTGTTGATCAATAGAGAACCTTTGAAAACGGCACACATAATGCATAAGATTAACGTCAACTCCAAAAAATTCAAAGAATACCTCGCGTTTCTAATCAAACAGGGTCTAGTTGAAGAGAGGTCTGTAAAGGAAGGAAAAATTGTCTACGAGATTACTCCCTGAGGCGTGTTAGTACTCAAGGGACTCAAAGAACTGGAAAAAGTGTTTATCCCATCGGACACAGAATTGGCGCACCACTAACCAAGAAATTTAAATATAAAATTCTGCTTAGAGATATTTGAGGCTGAGAATGTCCAACGACGAAAACACTGACCTACTCTTGGGTTTGGGTTTGAGCCTTAATGGGCTTAAATTGGAGCCTACTCAGGAGAAATTAGTATGGAGATAGGAAGATAGAGTTTATTATTGATGATTTCCTGATTGGGAAAATGTGTCCTTATAACAATTTTGAAAAAAATAACAAACAAACTGTATCCATAAGACATGCGTCATTATGGTGAGAAGTTACTGTTGAACCATGTTGACAAAAAAGTTGGAGAATCAACAACTTAAATAAATTAGGGCGTTTTGAGTTTTACATTTTCTTCTTTGGGGTTTGATGCTCGGTTTCCAAGTGCATGGTTAATTCTTCTTTAGTTTTGAAAACTTTACCACATATTTGGCAAGTAATCTTGTTTGGCGTTGGATTACCAATTGGAGGAAGTGAAGGTTGCTGATCTGGGGATTCAAAAGAGCCATTTGGTGGGGATGGTGCAATCAAATCATTGAATGATTCATTTGGCTTCTTTTCGTAGGGAAAATCAGGTTCAGTCAAAATCTTACCTATACTACAAGGGGTTTATGCTTTTCTTAAGCATTTGTGACTGTCTAACGACAATAACGCAAAAGTAGGTCACAGGTAAGCAAACAGTTTACGCATTTCTTTCTCTTATTTTTTTCGAGAGTTTTCTTACAATGTAAGTTGAGCCTTTCTTCTCTCTGTCGTGCTCACTACTGCGTACGCTCAGGCATGCACGCGCGTCCACGCACGCCTCCGTGAATCGTGTTTGTCTCACTGTCAGTCACTCTTTCAGTCTCGCAGTCGCACGCGCAACAAAACAAAAACAAACGGATAGGGTAAGCTAAGATTCGGTTGAATCTTTCTTTCAGCTTGCCTTATATTAAGTGAAAAAGAAACCTCACAACAACGATAAGAACTATTATTAATACTACTACTACAATTGCAGACCAGAGCCAACTACCTAAACCACCTTTGTTATTATGCAAAAACCTCATTTATCCAATCACCTCTTGTATAACTGACTCATTGTCTTTTCAAGTCTACTTAACGATTTGTGACTGTAGAACCACAACTACAAGCGCTCTGCTTTGTCCTGAAATCCTCGGATTTTCCCTGTTTCTATTTTGTATAAGGTTCGGCATAGTTTTTCTCTGTTTTCTCCTTTGTGTGGTCATTTATGTAGTGGTCGTCGTAGTCTTGTCTTGTTGAGAAACCTTGGTTGCAAACTGAACAGCGGTATGTTCCATCTGGCTCTATTTTTGGCTCTGGGATAGGTACATCTCTTTTGTCGTAGTCACCGCCGCTTATTCCTCCGGGCCATTCAGACATTGAAAAGTCACCTCCGCAAGCACTAAAAAGTTATGAAGAGGGAATAACCTGATAAATGTGTGTGGTTGGCAAGCGTGGACAACACGGCACAGCTTACACCGCACGCCGCTTCCGAAGCTATCGGGATTCTAGCTCCTCTGATACCTTATCTTTTCGTGGGAAGAAGTATTCTCACTGGAACTGAAACCTCAGTGATCCTTAGCGGAGGGGTCCTTTTCCTTATTTGAGTCTATGAAGCGAAGACCACCGGGATCTTTGTGGAAGAGTAGCTTGCAGATGGCGATCCGGGATTCTTAACGGGCCTCCAAGTATTGAGTGTGTTTAAAAAAACAAAATTCACAATCGACTTCACTATTTATAATTGAGCTGATAATTCTTGAGCTGAAACTGCTTTTATTACTATAAAACCGTTTGATTCTTTCAGGAAAAGTTTATGTTTTTTCAGAATTGGCTCGATAGACTGCCTTGAAATGTTGTCGAGAACACAGTTTATTTTTATCTCATAGCCTTTTGATGTAGAAGAAATCATGGAGCTATCTAAAGAGATGCGGCTCATCAGTATAGATTCTTTCCAGGCTTCTAAGATTCCGTGGAGTACAGCGAGTGCTTCCGCTCGATCCATAGCCATCCAGTTCCCCGATTAACTATCGGTGCAGTTCGCATTTAGGACTTGTTGCACTTTGGTGTAATCGATAGTTTTTTAAAGTTGAGGCTGTATCTTCTGCGTCAGATATTTGGGCGAGCGCTAACTCAAGCCTCTTTTCAATCTTAGTCCCATTCACCCAAAAACACCCCAAAAGGGAGGCAAGCTATATGCTTAACAATTGACAGTATTTTTCCGATTTCTTGAAAATCTTATTTCGGCTGATCATTGAAGCTTGAATAGTTGGTTTTAAGCTTTGTTAGGCTTTTCTTTTGGCCTTGCCTACTTCTTCTTGGATTTTTCCTTTGACTTGTTCCACTTTGCCTTTAATTTGTTCACTTTCGTCGCCAGTTATTTTGCCTAGACCTTCGCGGATTTTGCCTTTTCCCTGAATAATTTTACCTTCAGTTTCGTCTTCGCTCATAAAATTTCACAATAAGAGAGTATCTTGCGATTTTATTAAGCGTGTGTGACTGTTATCTCGCACCAACAATGAACTCGTTGCTTTAAAGAGAGTCTATATTGTTTTTTGAGTTGATTTCTTATACTTAGGAACCTCATTAACATTTAAGCCCGTGACTGGATTATTCCCTTGGACGAAGGAGTAAGAATTAATGCCCATACCATCGCGCTAAATGTAAAAAAGTTGGATTTAACAATCTAACATATCAGAAAAGCTAAAAATCGCTCATTTCAACCAAGTCTGCAGATAAGTGTTTGTAGACCGATCAACAAACAAGATAATATTAATTATTCAAGCCTATCCGTTTTGGGTGTTTAACACGAAAAACGTTGAAGCGACATTTTTTAAGGACCATACAGCAAACTTGCTGCCATATCGGCCAGGCAGATTTTGCGACTGGTACAATGAATGCATTTTCGAATTCGAAGGAAGAAAATACCTGTTTCTTGTATCAGTGGTTCAGGGACGAAAATCTAAAGTTAACGTACAATTTCTCGAGGGCCCCTTACTATTGGAGGATAAAGTCAATGAAAGAAACATGAAGCTGTGGCACGGCGAACATCCATTAGGTAACTACCAAGAAATCAAAGAATCAAACATAGACCTTTTGTTCAACGATTATCATGAACCAACAGACCTTAAAGAAGAAGACAGAGGCTCGGATGGCTTTATCATTAGTCTTAACGGAGCAAAATTCACATACAACAATGACGGATCGTCACATCATGTATTAAAACATCATAAAATAAAATGTGACTTAACCTGGACACCAGTTGGTCCAATTTTCTGGAAAGGCGAAAAACCCATGGGCTCTCTTCATCTTGGGAAAGATTTTGATTCATCTGGAACTGAAGAATATTGTAATGTAGCAGGCACAATCACTTATGAAGGCAAGGAATACGAAGTTAAAACCATTTATGGTTTGCGTGAACATGCTTGGATGCCAAATATTGCCCTATTAGATTACAAAACTAGTAATTGGACCTGGTGGAAATCAAGTCAAGGTTACGGCTTGTTTTATGAAGCAGCTATGAACGATGAAACCAAACAAGCCCAGAGAGTGATTTTTGGTTGCATGTACTTATTCCAAGATAATAAATCAGTAGTAGCCTACTTGAGGTCTTGTAACTATAAAAACACTAAACTTGCTTGGCACCCTGAGCACATGAGAATGCTGCCAATCGAACAGGAAGTAGTTGCAACAACTGATGATGGCGCTACAATAAACTTGAAGCTCAAGGCAGTAACAAAGCCTCAAATGAGACTTGGCGTCTACGACCCAAATAAGATGCGTGATGATATTCAAGGCTGGTATTTCATTTTTTGGTCACTACCTATGGCGGTAACTGGAACATACACATACAAAGATGGGCGCGTTGTTCAAATAACTGATGGGTTGGGCATTAACGAACCAATGATTAACACCCCAATCACTTAATTTTTTTTTAAAAAAAAGAAAAACCGAAAAATTAAAAAAGAGAAGGGAAAAATATGTTACAAAATATTGAAACACCAAATAAAATCTCTAACCCAAAAAAATTCCACTTCTGATATTGTCAACATTCTTTATAGTGGGTAGCATGTATATTGTTCCACCCTACTTGCCTTTGTATGCAGTACAGATGGGAATCCAATTTCCATTGCAACCTCGCTTGCAACAATTTTGAATCTTGTTCCGCTATTATCAGCAATCGTTATTGGTATCTATTCAGATAGAGAGGTCGAAAAAAGAGCCTAATTCTCATTTGGTGATCTGGTCCTTATTGCCGTTGGCATGGGATATTTGTTCTTAAATTCCTGGCAAGCCGCATTAGCGTGCGCGCTTTGGTCATGCTGTTCCTAACATTTGGCCTTCTGTATTTTAACGCTTGCCAACCGAGCACGCATGCTTCGTTTAAGATGATTTACTATAACTTCACCGAGAATAGTTAAACGAAAAAATTCTAATGAACAGGAAACGAATTGAAATTGATAGGCTATCTTTCTGTTTTAGCTTCTTTCTTTACGAGTTAAAGGACAGCCTTTTCAACCTCTACGGAGATTATTTACCGTGAGTTTTTCCCATATTTTGCAACTATGCATTGCATGAACTTCTTCCAAACCTCTTAGCCAACGTTCTAACATTCAATCGGCGTTCACTCAATTAGATTATGAGGTATTTTAATGCCTGCAATTCGACAGGTTGGAGGTACTGCTTTAATGGCTTCTGTTATCAATAAAATTGAAAAGGCGGATCAGCTCTTTATGGAGTCTGCTATCCTGATATCACCAAGATGAGATAGTAATAAGTTAACCACTTTCTTAAGATTCATGCCAACGCTTCTGTATCACTATCGATGTCAATACAAAACGGCTTTGGATAGCAGCGAAAGTTAACTACAAATGCGTCAGTAATCCCACTATACCCAATCTTTAGCCAGATGCCATTGATTGATCGAAATTATGCCGCTGGATTTTGACTAAACCAAGTATAATATAGTAATCGGTTCACCCTAAATTCTCAGAACAGTGGTTGTTGCGATAATTTGTCGTCCAATATCGTGTACATCCCGTTCTATGGTTCCCGAGATCACTCTGTCCAAGTTTGATGCTTTAGCAGCGTTTTTTACAAGCGCAGGCTTGAGTACATTCATAGCAGCGGTTAAGCACTCGCCGATCATAATAAGATCGGAGAGCATAATCGGATTTTCATCTTCTGTGGTTTTGGTTTTTTCGTCAAAGATTGTTGCGGAATAGTCTCTTTTTGTAATCTCTTTAACCCATTCTAAGAGATTTTTCTAAGATCTCCATCCGATCGGATCAATTCCCGCGTCGAGAGCTCTTTGAGTAATTGCAGCACATTTTTCTTGATTCTGTTCATAGAATGCCCTCTTCAATTCTGTTATTACAGATTCATTAGACATCAATTACACCTGCTTAGAAACCGGTACCCTTCATGCTTGGATCGAAGTCTAATTCTTCCTTAGCTTTGTCTGCCTCTTTTGTGTACCATTCAACGGCAGGTTGACCAAACAGGAGTTTCTTTAAATCTTCTTCTAAATTAGAAGGCTTTATTATGGCTAGCCACCCCTCTCCGTAAGGGTCATTCATAAACCCTTCAGCGCCATATTTTCTAACTTCATCATTGGTTTTAATTATGGTACCGTTAACGGGGCAAACGATAGGACCGGTATATTTTCTTGATTCAATAAGCCCTATCTTACCTTTGTATTTAACTACGGTTCCAACGTCTGAAAGTTTAAGGGCAAAGATATCATGCGAACCCTTCGCAACAACATCATCAAAACCGACACGCACGTTGCCATCCGGCTCGACTTTAGCCCAAATATTTTCATTGTAGTATAGCTCAGGTCTAAATTCAAAGCCTAATATTTTAGTCATGAGTAATTTTTCACCCGTGTATATTTTCCCTGACTATTAAGTTATTCTTGACTAAATTTTTGAAAAAAAAAGGATTTAATATTTGAGTGGCAGTTGAATACACTCTTGGTTCACTTTGATAGACATCTCGAATTGGCTGACTGATGTCAAAGCGTCGTATGATGTCCAGTAGGTTGATCGTTGGCCTCCAGTCATCTTATTGTAGGTTCGCATGACACGTTCGACATCTGCACGGTATTCTGCTTCTGTGCCTTTCAGCACTCTTCGGGTTGAGTTGGCAGTAATGTAGAACATCTTTTCGTATTTTCGAATAATCTCTGATTTCTCCTCAAAACCAGGTTGTTCTAAGATGTTAAGAAGTCCGCCGCCCAACAGGTCATTTAAGTACTTGAAGGTGAATTCAAAGCCTTCTTCAACGCCACCGCCAGCTACGTATGATCGGTAACCCATTCCAGCTAAATGATCAAAGATGGCTTTATAGTGATGATCAAATGTCTCTATGTATTCTTTACCTTTAAGATAGCCTGCTCCGCCGTCGCAGAACCATATAATGTTCCCTTTACCATCTTCAGTTAATTGGGGACCAACAATCGGGGCTATAGCTGTTGCTCTTTTCATGCAGAGTTTTGAAACACCATCTAATGCCAAAGTAGCCATTTCGCGGTCATTACGCATAGCTAGCACGAATTCTTTTATGCCCATAAGGAAGCCAGCGCTTGCAAGAGGACCAGGACAAATGTTTCCCCAAATCACCATCAAATCCGACAGATATTTCATTCGCATCTTTGTAACCCACAAGTTAAGTGGAAATAAGCCTTGCTTCGCCGGGTCAGGACAGTTATCGAAAAAGAATTGAAGTTCCTCTTTATTTTTGGCAAAAGGTTCAACCATCAGTGGCGGTCCGTAGTCGATGAACTTGAATGTTCTGCTCAATATTTCTTCGCCAAAGGTAACTGGAGTTGTTTTAGTGTAGTCTCCTGGGGTCCTTGTATACCACATCATTTCAGCAAGCCAGTTCAAGTTAGGATGGTTTAGAACGTCTTTTTGGCTAATAACAGGTGTTGGTTCAAGAAAGCTATCAAGCACTCTTGGCGAGAAGTTATGCGTATATACATAACATGATGGCAAACGATCCACCATCTCTGCGGTAAACTCATTTTTTGCACATCTCTCTCTTGGTGTATACTTATCCTTCTTTTGTCTATCAGCTATCTTTTTTTTGCAGCTTTCGAAGATTAATTCTTCAGTTTCGGTAAAAGCGCAGCTATATCCTGCGGCATTCCAATTTTTTGGATATTCTCCATTTTTTTCCTGTGAATCCCAAACTAGTCTACCATTCATTATTGTTTTCCTCCTTTTGCTCTTTGTTCTTTGAGAATGCGCATCAGCTCAAAGGCTTTCGTTAGAGCTTCTTCTGATTGCGCCGCAAAACCGTCAATATTGCAGGTTGCTGGATCATCAGGGGTAGCAGCTTGCCCTCCATCAATAACTTTAACGTTGTCTCGTATACCCATTTTTTTTAACTGTTCGACAACTTTAGGGATATTTGAGCGGCACATAGCCATCGAGCAACTAATGCCGAGAATATCAGCTTTTTTCAGCTTCGCTTGTAAAGCAAACCTTTGAGCGGGCACATCTGCTCCTAAATCTGTAACATCATAACCTGCAGCAGTGAACATTGTGCCGATAATTTGTCTACCAATGTCATGGACATCGCCTTCAATTGTGCCTAACAGAACTTGACCAGACATAGTTTCTTTGCCTTTAGCTTCATTTATCAGGTAAGGTTTAAGAATCGCAACTGCAGCAGTTAAACATTCAGCAATAACAATTAAATCAGATAAATACACTGCGTTTTCAGGCATTTTTTCTTGTGCTAACTTAGCATCGTCATGAATGGCAGCGGTATCATCTCTGGAACAAATTTCTTTAGTCCATGCAAGCAGATATTTATCAAGTAGTTCTATAGCACTGCCTCCTGAATTCATTACTTCTTGTGTGAATTTTGTAACAGCTTCGACGTTTTCATCATAAAATGATTTTTTCAGCTCTCCGATAATATTCTCTATGCTTTGCGGCAATTTCGCACATCCTGATATTGTCTTTCTTTATCTATCTTATAGAAAATTGGTAGTCATCGAGTAAACAAACACAATAGAAATTTCATAATGCAAGCGTTCATTGAAGTGCCATGAAAAACCTTTTTGCTCAAGCTAACTCTAGTCTTGGAGCGCTGGAATAAACACCGTCTTTTTTGGCTTTTTAGACCTCGACATAGAAAATGGTTTGCGCTCCTTCTGGCGGATAGATGGATGAGCTTTATCTCGCATACAAAAATGCTGTCAGAGCTTAAAGGAGCATCTTCCAGCATTCCACACTATAGATGTGAAGGAAATGGTTGAAAAGTTTTTCGGTGTAGACGTACACCAAGACCTACTCGTCGCAACCATCCTAATTGACCAAACCAAAGAAACAATACACTTCACAAATGACTCAGACGACATAGACAAGCTCAAAGAATGGCTCAAAATCAATGAGTGTAAAAGAGCAGTGATGGAGTCAACTAGTATCTATTGGGATCCATTATACTTAGCCCTAGAAGAATCAGGTTTTGAAGTAGTGCTGGCCAACGTTAATCACATGAAGGGTATTCCTGGACGCAAAACTGACCAGTTTGATTCTGAATAGCTTGCACATCTCCTAAGAGGAGGACAGAAAAAACCCAGCTATGTCTCAGACAAACACCTAAGAGAACTACGTGACCTAACTCGAATGAGGATAAAATACGTTCAGAACAGAACCCAGTTTAAGAATCGCTGCCAAAAAGTACTCAGCAGAGTAAACATCAGATTGCGTTCTAAGCTAAGCGATGTCTTTGGGAAGGCTGGGATGGAAATTCTAAGCGGTTTAAGCTCGGGTAAAAGTATGGAGGCTATCTTGGAGCACACAGAAAATAAGCAGCTTAAAAGCAGATGCGAAGAGATTAAGGCTTATTCGAAATGTTCACTGAGTGAAAATGACATTTTTGAACTCAAAATTGACTCAGACGATTAACATTTGGACGAGCAAATTAGAGATGTGGAGGCTAGAGTAGAGGTCTTGCCAATGAGCGTGACATTGAAACAGTTTCTTCTGTGCCGGGTGTGGGAAAGCGTTCTGCTGCTGCTATTTTGGCTGAGATTGGCGACACTAAACGTTTTTCTAACGGAAAGCAAATCGCAGCTTGGACTGGGCTTGCTCCTTCTCTTCATCAGTCAGCTGGTGTATGCGTTTTGGGGTCGATTATTAGGCGGGGTTCTAAGTGGTTGAGATGAACATGGTTGAGGTTGCTCATGCCGCTGTAAGAGTTAGGGATTCAAAGTTTAGGGCTTTGTTTTTGCGTGTGAAGACAAGGAAGGGAAGTAAAACTGCTTATGTTGCTGTTGATAAG
>CAWHXY010000007.1:0-695272 GCA_963833575.1 Candidatus Bathyarchaeota archaeon
TCCATGAGCAGCGTTGCTGAGTCTCACGAGAACGCCTCAGTTTCTTTCAAGAATACCGCTATGACTATGAACACTTTGGCATTATCTGGCGCCAATTTGTATATGAGTTATGACCAAATCCAGAAATCAGAAATTGCTCTTGACAGGGCACACGTAACCTTAGAGAAAGATACCAATGCAGTTCAGGCAGCCCAAGAAAAATACAACGCAGCCGTTGCCAAATATGGTCCCAACAGCCAGGAAGCTACGGATGCAGCTAATAAGTTGAAAGCTGCGCAAGATGCCTTAACTGTTGCTCATGAACGTTCTGATCAAGCGCAAGTTAACGTCAATAACACCATGATGATGAGTGCACTAACCGTTATTCCCAGCTTCATAGGAATTATTGGCAGTTTAAGCACCATTACAGCCTCCTGGACAGCTATTCAAGGAGCGGCTGCTGCTGCAACTGAAGGTTTAAGCGTCGCCATGGACTTTCTGTCGGCTAACCCGATTGTTTTGGTGATTGCAGGAATTGCCGCCATCGCAATAGGACTCTACGAAGCCTATCAGCATTGTGGACCCTTCAGAGATGCAGTAAATGCAATAGCTAGCGTTCTTGGCGGTGCCTTATCAGCTGCTGTTAATGCGGTTTACCAGGGTCTTCAATGGCTTTGGAATAACGTGCTCGTCCCGCTGGGACAATTCTTAGGCTCAGTTTTCAACATGTACCTGCAAAGCTGGATCGCCACATGGAACATACTCAAAACAGCAGTCAGCGCCGTTTACGATGGATTAAATTGGCTATGGAATAATATTCTAAAGCCCTTAGCCACATTTTTTGGCAACGTCTTATTAGCTGAATGGAATGCTTTTTCTAATGGGCTCAGCTGGGCTTACAATAATTTGATAAAACCCGTTTTTGATGCACTGGAAAAGGTTTACAATGCAGTTTTAAAGCCAATCGGAGACATTCTTGGCACCATTGGCAACGGATTAGGCAGTGTCGGGAAGACTATCAGCGGCGGCTTAGGCAGCGTTGGAAAAATGCTTGGACTAGCAACGGGCGGAGTTGTCACTGAGCCGACAATCGCAATGGTTGGAGAAGATGGTCCCGAAGCAGTAATCCCGCTAGATGAAAATGTCGGTGATGCCCTTGACGACATTTCTGGAGGCGGAACAATTGGTCAAACAACCAGCAACAACACAGTCAACAGTGGAGATTCGAATCAGAACATCACAATTCAAATGACCACAAACCCTCAGATCTCCATCTCACAACTTAGCGGCAACGCAAGCCTCACAGACATTATCAACGCCATAACAACTGCAGTCAATAACGGGATGGCTCAACCTCTCATTGATGCGCTCAATAAGGCGTTTGCTGAGCAAGTTCGGAGGCGACGCTAAAAATGTCTAGTAGTTGGGCTCTTACTCAAGGGTCAACAACTGTTAATTTGCCTACGGCGCCCAAGGTAATTAATGATCAGAACCCTGCCGATATTACAGTTGTTAAAGTTCAAGGCGCAGCTCCGGTGCTTGTCGGAGTTGATCTAGATGCTCGAACTATACGTTTAGAGGGCAGTATTTGGGTTCATGGCCAAACTAACGCTCAGTTAGAATCAACTTATTTGGCACCGCTGAGAGCAATGGCAAGGCAATTAGTCACAATTACCGATCCCGACAATCAATTCTCTGGTAATTGGATTATGAAAGAGCCCGATTTTAAACGTGAAGCGGAAGGCGCTGAAGTTCGCTACACTTACACGATGACATTGCTGCAGGGTCAAAGCGTAGTGGTGCTCTAAGGTGACTGCGAAATATCTTTTCCAATACTACAATGGCGCAACCTGGATCACCCTTTCAGGCATAACTTTCGATCACACGCTCGAGGAGCTCAATGGAACTGAAGAATTCATCTTCAACCTGCCAAACACTTCAGCAAACCGAGCAATCATAGCAAACAATGTTTTATTGAACGCGAGCTACAACGGATCCGTTATCTTCTATGGCCTACTAACTGGAGCTGACTACACCGCTGCAAACCTTCAATGCAAAGTTTACAATCCAGTTTTTGTCGCTCTCAAACAAGCAACAGGCGTTTTAAACAAAAGCTACACTACAACAGCTGCAAATTCTATACTCGCTGACATCATAGCTCTAACTGGTTCTCAAGTAAGTCCCTATATCCCAGCTATAACGGCTGGAGTTTGCCCCACAACCGCAGTTAGCATAAAATTCACCAACGCCAACCCATTTGACGCCATGGTATCTCTCACCAAAGCTCTCGGCTCATATTATTGGGGAGACGGCAATGCCTTAACCATAAACATTGGCACCAGAGATAACACAGTTCAAACGCCTACGATTTATGAACAAGGAACCAAAAGAGGGGTAGATCGCAGCAAACAAATCGGTCAAGTGGTCATTAAAGGAACAGACGTTAATGGAGTTTTAATTCAAGGCTCTGCAGGAACCAGCGGAGCCATAAAATACTTCACGGATTCTAAAGCGGCAGACGTCTCAACCCTAAACAGTCTTGCCTCATACAAATTAACTCTGCTAAATAACCCTTCCACCGGCAACCCAATAGTCGTTTTGACAGACCAAGCCTACACATACAAGCCTGGCCAATATGTCAGTATTTCGAGAACAGACTTGGCGCTTTCAGGCTCTTTTATAATTCAGAGAATAACCAAACGTGACGTTTTAACAACAATCGATGTCGATGTGCCAGTAAATCAAGATGATGTTTACCTGACTGAAACCGATCAATATGGAGATCTCGCAACCTACCAATCGCAGCCAACCACAAACACACCAACAGCATTAACGCTTCAAGGGCTTCTACATCTCTATCACTTATCTGAAGGCTCCGGAGCTACAGCGACCGACAGCTCGCCAAATGGAACAGCCAAAAACGGAGTGATAACAAATGGAAGCTGGATTAATGGGGCGATATCTGGAACCAAAGTTCTCAACTTTGGTGGAAGTGGATATGTCGACTGCCCAAATACCGATACATTAACGAATGCTTTGGCTATAGGTTGCTGGTACAGTCCTTCACAGCTAATAGATCACGAAGCCATGGTTGGAAAAAATAACAACTACCTTCTCGAGATCTCAGGAACTCAAGGCGCCATACGCTTCGGGTTGCATATTGGCGGATCATGGGTTTACTTAACAGCGCCTACAGGAACTATCTCGGCAAATGGAAGAGGTTTTGCATTAGCCGTCTATGACGGGTCTAAAATGTACCTTTATGTCGCTAACCCTCAAGTGCTAAATCAACTTCTAACTTATAGTCAAGCGCAAACTGGGAGTCTCGATAGCTCTTCAGCTGACCTCTACTTAGCTGCATCAGGCTACAAAGGCGTAGTTGCCGAAGTTATGATCTGGGGGAGAGCTACAAGCGCTCAGGAGCTGCAGGAGCTATTTTTTCGACCCCTTACTCGAATTGTAGCCAAAAGCGGCGGAATAACAGCTCAAGAAGGCTCCGTCGACGTAGTTTTCAAAGTCGTGAATCTACCCTATCAATGAGGCGCAAATATGAGCATCAGTAACTATCCGCCAATTAACGGTGCAACAATCGTTGTCTCCCAAAACGGCAGCAACATTGCTACGCTAACTTCGGACGCCACAGGACAAGCTGAAGTAGAAATTGCCACTCAAGGCACTTACAATGTAGCCATCTCTGCGTCGGGATTTCAACCCATAAACTTCACAGTCAATATCCCAATGAATAATTACAATTTGGCTTTCCGCCTTAACTCGCAACCAAAAAACAACTCACTTCCAACGGCGATGCTCGCAATAACTTTGAACGCAACTGCCGCTATCGCCTCAACCGTTAATGAATCAATGCTTCTGACACCCAATGCTCTAAACTCAACAACCGTTACCGAAGGCATGACTGAAAACCCAACCGTAACCGCCTCGCCCACAAATTGGTACTTATTCATTGAAGTTGGGTATGGAAGTTCCGATCTGCAACAGGGAATAACATCACCCGGACTAGGGCTCAACACTATTGGGTCTTCAAGCCAAGTGATCTCTGGAACGACAAGACAATATTGCATTTACGCTTACATGTACCTTGACGGCGTCTACGTCTTAGACAATGCATCAACAACAAATGAACTCATCAATACCGTTCATTCGATAACTGCCTCAATGCCCTCACTTGGCATCATCAGGCGAGCCATCTTATTCTTCAGAGACGCATGGGAACTAACAGCCTCGGGCACAACTACAGACGGAACCTTCGAGGTGCTGGTCGGCTATTCAAAAACATTCACAAATAATTTAGGTTCTCCACCAGTCTGCTACTACGACTACAACCTTCAAGGACAGATTATCGGAACTCATTATGCGACCTATCAATGGTATTTCGATAGCGCAGCCGTAGGTCGCGGAGCAGGAAGTTATACAGTTACCGCTCAAACAAGGGGAACATCCCATACCATTTCGTGCAGCTGGACTTGCGTTGGGGTATAGTCATGAGCCTAATTCAAGGAGCCACAATCACCGTTTACGACAACAACGGCATATTGATTTTTAGTGGAACCTCAGACGCCAACGGAGAAGTAAGCATTTCCGCACTTGACCGCGGAATATACAACATTCAAATTTCAAAGAACGGCTACGCAACAACAACTTACGCTATCAACATTATCGAGTATAAAACGTACGTCCTTAACCTTCCAGCAACATCAAACACAATTTACGCAATGATGGTGACGGAAACTATGGCAGAAATGCCCGCCATTTCAAAAAACACTTCGGTAACTCAAACCTTAACTGAAAATCCTTCAGTAGCGTTGGGCTCAGCTTATCCATATTCTAACCCAACCATGAGCGTTATCCCAACCGTAATCAAGTTACCAGCCACATGGCGCTTAATCATTTGTTTTCTCTATCCAGACGGCGGATTAATTACAGGAACCTTCACCCCAAACGGAGCCCCAACATACATCGTTGACACTGCAAGCGGGAGCACACTCGTCACAACAGCCACAACCAAACAATTCAACCTCTACAGCTACGAGAAGCTCAACGGCGGAGCAAACTTAAACGACAACAGCAGCATCCATTTTGAAGCCGTCAACACCGCTCACAGTTATACCGTTTCAGCTCAAACTGCGGGCTCCATTCAATCATTCCTTGTCGCATTCAAATCAGCCTGGGAAATGGCGACTTCAGCAAGCGGTCCAGGGACTCTCAACTATGCTGGAACTTATGAAGTTGAAGATGGGTATAGTTTTGCAGTAACGGCAACCGCTAACAGCGGTCACGTCTTTTTGCGTTGGGAATTTGACGGGGAAGTAGTGTCGACGTCTACAAGTTACACTTGTCCGGTTCAACAACGCGGTACCAGTCACACATTGATAGCAATCTTCATGTAAGGAGTAGAAAAACAGGAGGTGGTATATTGGCAAAATGGGAAGATGATTTGATAGAAGACATACTCAAAGGCGAGCATTGGGAAGATAATTTATCCGGGTTGAAGTGGACGCCTAAACTGAAAGAGGCTGTACTGAACAAGCATACGTTAGACATTAGAGAATGGCGAGCTGAAGATGAACTAGTACAATTAAAGAAAGTCAAGACACTCAAGGACATCAAAGCTTTCAAAAATCAGGCGCTTCCAAGAATGATTGACGCCTCATGCGTAGCCGTACTAAAAAGCATGAAGGACTTAAGAATCAAAGAAATTGGGTTCAATCGAGCAGACGATATGTTCCTAAACAACTGGGGAAACGCTATCGCCTGCGGCATCCATGGCAACACTGGCGCCATTTATCCCTACACACTGTATAACCTAACAAATAGCGCAGTCAGCGCGGGCGGAGCAAGTTTTTCTTTTATGAGTGGATCCACAAACAATTATTTCTTGATCCAATTTGGTGCTGGAACAACAGCTGCTGCGAAAACAAACTACAACATCCAAACGGCATTCGTGACTACACCTGAAAGCACAAGATTCAACTGCGGTCCAGGAGCATATGCAGGCGGAACCATCAGCTTTGGCAACCTAATTGCAGCAGGCGGATCAGGAACTGTCAATGAAATAGGACTTTTCACATACTTCTACTACACAGCCAGCGTCTACGATACTTTTATGGTAACTCATGACATTCTCGGAGCAGGCGTAGCATTTGTAGCAGGCAACCCTCTCGTCGGAACTTTCGCTATTAGCATCTAAATTTCCGGTCTCATTTTTGAGACTAAAATAATTTAGTTTTTACCGGCATTCTCAGCATACTTGCCAGCTTACCTCATTCTCGGTTCCTCATTTACGGAACACCATGCTTTTTGGAGGTGAATGTAAAAAATGGATATCTCACCATATTACGGAATACTCTTTGCCCTAGCCATGGCAATCTTCACAGCACTACTCTCCTGGAAACTAAGCGGAGAAGTTTTTAGCGAAACCAAATTCCTACGATTAGTTCTTGCGTCTTTTGCACTGGCATTAGGATTCAACATCTCAGGCACACCCTTAGCAAACGTTGCAGTCAACCCATTCGCATCAGCCCTAGCAGGATTACTCTTTAGCAAAGGACTCAACTACATCAAAGAAGTCCCAACCCAACTACTACCCCAAATAGAAGGCATCGTTACTGAAGCGGCAAAACAAATACCTGCCTCGGATCCAATAACTGCACCCGCATCTGCTACTTTTCCTGCTTCAGTTCTTGCATCATCGACTAATGATTAAAAATTATGTTTGTTTTTTCTTTCTTTTTTTCTTTTTTCGGCAATTAATTTTTGTTTTAGCGAAAGCTATCTGCATTCATGGTTTTTATTGAAAGCATTTATAGTTGACATTATATATTTTATTAACTGAGCTTTATGTCTGAAAAAACAGTTTCAATTCTCAGAGCTCTGGGAAATCCCAACAAGGCCAAGATAATCGCCCACTTAGCAAAACATAGAGGAGAGACCGCGGAAGGCATTGGAAAACATTTAGGATATCCACTACCAACTGTCTACAAGTACCTACGGGAGCTTGAAGCTGCAAGAACAGTTGAGAGCGAAGCAAAAGGCAATACACGAGTATATTTTGCTTGCGACTTCAAGCTTGAGGTTTCGCCAGAGAAGTTGATGGAAGCGTTCGAGGAACATACGATGACAGATCTTTACAGAGGCAGGTTTGGAGATGAGGGCATAAATAAGCTTAACGAAGTTACAGCTAAGGTGAAAGCTGGAAAGATGACTTTCAGACAAGCAGCCGCGACTCTGGGAATAACCTACTATGAATTTGTCTCACTTCTAGATGAAGCCGGCGCACTCGATGCCTAATTGTCTGGTGGTAGATTCATCAATTCTTATATTCTTTGATAGGAAAGGGCAATTGGAAGCATTCTTGAGACTAAAAAAGAAAGAAAACTATAAAGTTATTATCCCAAAAGCGATAGCGCGGGAAGTCATTGATGAGCCAAAAGAGTTTGCAGAAAAAATCAAAAAAACAGTTCCAGAGTTGGCAATCAAAATATCAGATTCTGTTGTGAGGATTAGCACTGCTATTGAGCAAGGGCTCATTGAGGTTGAAACGGTGAACTATAGAAAGTATTCGAAAGTGATGGATAATGTCAGGAAACATTTGAGTAAGCTGGAGGCAAAGCCAGAATATGCTATAAAGAAGGGCGATCCAGAACTCATAGCATTGGTTATTCAGCTCTATGATGAAACTAAAGAAAAGGTCTTTGTCGCAACGTTGGATAAGGGACTGCAAAAGGCACTTAAGCCGTTTAGCGGTGAAGTTGAATATGGACTCTTAGAGACGCTATGACCATTTTGCCATGTTCTAACATGGAGTATTAAGTAATGCCCTCTAATAAGATAACGAGACGTTAAAGGTAAATTTGCAAAAAGGGAGGGGTGGGATGAAAAAAAGGTTAGCAATAGTTTTGTCGATTGTAATAATCAGCGTTATTGCTGTTTCATCGTTTGCCGCTATAGAAGATTACTTACCTTACTGCAATCATGTTAAAGCAAAGAAGCCATTTTATGTAGGAGTTAACTACTACGGGGATTCCGTAACTGATGCCGAGCAATTAATCGATAAGGTCAAGAATTACACTAACCTGTTTGTCTTGCAGTCTGGCCCTTTAATGTATAACGCTAATGCTTCTGAACAAATATGTGATTATGCAGTCAAGGCAGGACTAAATATCATCATAAGTGGAAGCACCAACAGTTTAGGCAACAACTTAAACGATATACTTGATGTTGCTCTTGAACGTTGGCAAAGTCACTTTCTTGGCTTGTACTTTAATGATGAACCAGCAGGTCGTATGCTTGATTCTGCCATTATGTTTCTTAACGATAACAATACAAGCGTTAGTATATCAAAAAAGTCTGACATACTGCTTGATTCTCCCTTATCCATTCTTGACGATAAGAATTCTGACATAATCATTTCATTTAGTAACCAGTCAGGGGTGGGGTTGAATATAATTTCAACTCAGTATAGCTTTGACATTGTTTCAGGAATAATAACTAAAATAACAACAATTTCAACGACTACTCCACACGATTCAATTCCCACGGTTACTAATATAACGATAAATGGAACGCCTGTAATACCTGACAAAACAGTTTACTATCCTAATGGCACGATTACGTATGAAACCGATACAACGCTTATCTATGAGCCAAACGGAGAAGTTTTTGATGGAAACGGTCAGGTTATAACTAATCAGGGACCCATTTCACAGTTTGAACCCTACCAACAAGTCTGGAATTTAAATCCACTTCTAAATGACACTGACATAGCTAAATTGTATGTAAAAAACCTACAAAATACCTTATCGTCAATTGGTAATCAATCTTATGTTAACCTCTTCACATCAGACTATTCCCTATACTGGTTCGACTATCTTGGTGGGTATAATACCGTATTTGCCGAACTATTTGGTCAGCAAACTGACGCCCAAACTTTAGCTTTAGTCAAAGGCGCCTCAGATATGCAAGGTAAAAGTTGGGGAGTGATGATAGAGCCAGCAAGCCAATTACCGCTTAACCTTCAAACGGGTGACAAAATATACAATGAGCTACAACAAACATATGAAGATGGAGCTGAATTTGGCGTAGTCTTCAACTACGCACCAAACAGCAACAGTATTGGCCTTTTACAGGATCAGCAGTTTAACGCAATCCAAAAGTTTTGGACGGATGTGGTTCAGAATCCCAAAGTAACCAATAATGTGAAAGGACAGGATGCGTTATTTCTTCCAAGTGACTATGGCTCAGGCTTGCGAAGCCCAACTGATTCTGAATGGGGTATATGGCATCCTGATAGCTCCCAGCAAGTTTGGAACTCAATGCAGGCATCACTTGCCAAATATGGGTCTAAACTTGACATAGGCTACAATGCTCCAAATGTCTCGAACGCTGGAAAATTCCAGCACATCATTTACTGGAATCAAACAATTGATTAAATAGACCTTTTCCCACGGCAGGCTGTACTCCACCTGCCCTCTGAAAAACATATAAACGCTTAAAACAAATAAATGCATAAAACAGTTGACCGTTAAATGTACAAAAAACTATTACCAATCGCTATTTTTAATATTTTAATCAGCTTTGTCTTTATTGGGACAAACTTATACCTTTGGAATTTTCTTAATGGAAAAATCTCTTACAATACTTGGGGTCCTCTTCAAGTGGTCATTGTTCCGAAAACAATTGTTGCGGGAGAAGTCACTACTATAGGTTTATTCACTCCGATTCTGAATTACCCGTTTATTCTCTTTTGGGTTGCTATCGTGGGTAATTTTGTTCTTACCTTTTTAGCTATCAGAAGTGCAAATAAGAACTAACCCTCAGGTTAATTGGCAGTCAAAAAATCTTTTTTATAATCTCGCATTATTGACTAATTTGATAGGTTTGTTCTGTTCTTCCACCCCTTTATGAATTTAAGCCGCTAAAAATATTCTCAAGAAATAATTGCCTGTCTTGTTTTTAATCTACTAACCATAAATCTAAGATTATTTTATTACTTTATTGATTATGATTAAACTACTAAACGCTCAATCTAAGTTATAATGGATACAGAGGGGATACCCACACCCATGGGAAAAGGTATCTATTGGCTTAGAAGTAACTTCTAAAATAAGATATAGTGAAAATAGCCCTATGTAGACTTTTGAGAAAATAACTATCAGAACGTTTAGTCCAGTTTTCAGGACAACTTGTTAAAGAATGTTCTATAATGTAGCATTAAATATCGGCTAAGAGAATGTTTTCTAGTCTAAGTTGGGGAAGTTTAAACAATGAAACGTAGATACCAGTACATAATTTCAACTATTCTAATTGTGATAGTTATTGTAGGTTTAGTGGTATATTTCGATTACAACCAAACAAGTAAAACTCCAGCAAGTACACCGCCACTTCTGTATACTTCCAGCTTTTCTCCTCAAATCATTAATGCTTCGCAAGGGACTATACAACAGGTTAACCTGACTATTACATCACTTTGTTCTACAAAAATAGCAATCCCCATAGAAAACCTCACGATTAATGGCTACACAATCGGCATAAGTTACAACGTTAATGCAAGTTCACCTTGGAGCACATCTGTTCAAGAAAGAGTTTTCAATTATTCTTTTAGCCTCAATCAATTAATTCTGCAACCATTTAAGTCTAACTCGACTTTGATTACAATCCACTTGACGGATAGTTTCTTGCAGCAACCAACTACATTGGGAAGTTATTCTTTAGAGATCAATTTAGGTAAAATTATCTTCCTGTCTGAACCTGAAAAATATGATGTATCATATTCAGGGAGTACTTCCTTAGTAATGGTAGTTACTCCATCTTAGATTAAAGTTGGTTAGTACCTGACTGCTCATAATAACAATCGAAAACGGAGGAACCCTCAAGTTGAAAAATAAAAAAATCATAGCAGTTTTTTTAGTAGTTACTGTTTTTATTGGAGCTATTTTTGGCTATGAATTCTTAGCTAATTCGCTTTCAGGCTATACCAAACTTTCTCTTAGGTCTGCTCAAACCTATTCTGTAAAATTTGGCAGTACCACTTATTACATAACCTACTTTTATAGTTACGTTCATAATGGAATCTCCTCATCAAGACCTGTTTTTCAGGTCACAACGGTCATTAATAACTCAATCGAAAGTTTCGAAGCACGTCAAGGACTTAGATGCAGTTTCTCAGTGCTTCAAATGGTGGTGGGCGATGTAAACTCCAACCAAATGATTTTATATGTATCGTCTACCGTTTCAAACTCTAAGCCAATAATTTCTCCATCTACAGTACTAACTGCTCCACTTCCATCTCCAATACAAATTTACTAACGTGTTGGAGGAAATGATTTTTTTGGATTCAGGCATCGAAAAACCGCTAACTTGAATCAGCAAAAAGTAAGGGGCAAAAAATTAGATAGAGTAATTATAACAAAATTTATAACTAAATGGTCAGGCATTAATTCATAATTAGGAATTAAAATGATGAGCGACAGACATTTGCGATTCATCAGTTACGGTTTTATTATTTTAGGGATTATTATGCTGGTATTGGGAATCATCATATCTGGAAATTTGTTTTTGAATAAAAATTCGCCTAATAGTTACTTGCCAGTTCTTACGGAAGCTAATTTTCTTTACTTTGTTATTCCTTTTGTAGGACTGTCATTAGTCTTTTTTGTAATAGGTAGTATAGCCGCTTATATTGGCAAAAAAAGTTGAAAGAACTTGCATCGAAAAAAACGCTAACTTGAAGCAATTACCTTTTCCCACGGGTAGGTGTTCCACAGTATGACCGCTAATCTTTTAAGCAAAATCAAAACAAATACAAAGCGTTGAAGTGATTTGAAAGGAAACAGAAGAATTGGTATTGGTTTATAGGATTTTTGGTCTTATTTTATCAGTTTGGAGTTGGATTATTCCTCTTCCACCCTTCGACATCATTAGTAAATTTTTCTTGTTTATTGTTGGGTTTCTATTAATTGTAGTTGCATTTACATTAAATCATATTCAAACAAATAAAAACAAAATTGATAAGCAACTAATTAGATGAAAAACAAACGAAGAAGCAAAAAGAACCTTTTTTTGAATAAACACATAAGATCTTTTCCAGCGATGTGGCGTATTCACCCTCTAAAATTCCAAGTAATTTAAAAAACATGAAAGAAGAAGTAGTTTAAGGAACTAATGCTCTAGCATTTAAAGTTATATTGCTTTCCAATTTAAGTAAAGTCAACTGGATTAAACTACTTTCATGCATACTGATTGATAGGTTGACATAGAATTCAAGGGGTTTGCTTAAATCTGGGTTCGTGGGCGAAAATATTAATTCTTGGTAGAATTCCCCTTGATTTGAAACATTGTTATTTGATATAATAGTAACATCATTTCCGTTTGGATACGGATTGCTGTATACATCAGCAATTTCTGAATTCGACTTAGCATTTGGTTTTAAGTAGAAATCTGTTACGTAAGTAAATTGATTACTAACAGAAGATGAAAATGTAGCCTTAACTGAATCTATTCTAAAGTTTTGCCCTTGGGTAACTTCAAACAAAATCGGAATTTCAGAAGAGTTTACATAAGGTGGTCCCACAATCATCGTAATTTGACCTACAGTTCTTCCTGAAAAATCAATATCATTAATTGTCTGGTAAGCGATTCCATTTTGAAAGTAATCTGGACCTTTTGTCGCAATGTTTTGTAACTCAAGATTTTGTGTAAATATGAAATGTGAAGATGAAAATAATACTATTATTGAACTTACAAGTACTATGGCTATAAAAATCAATGAAACAGATTTTAAGCCTAACTTATCGCCAAAGAAACCTCTATGCGATTTTTTCAATACATCGTTTTTTGATGACACCTTCTCAACTGTTTGAACTGTTAGCAAGGCTTCTTTTCCTTCATCAGATAGGCAATATTTCCCGTATTCATCGTTTTTTATCAAGCCGTTTAATTTGTTTAAGTGGTGTTGTAGGTGTCCACTACTCTCAATCGTTGTCTTTTTCTTCAAATCCGCAAACCCAAGAGACCCTTCGCTTAGAACTTTAAGGATTAGTATGCGTGTTGGATGTCCAAGGGCATCAAAGACTTCTGCCTTTTGTCTGTCATGCTCAATCTGACTCTGGTCTTCCATGTTTGCCTTTGCCTCAAAGCTAGCATGCACATAAGCATATTTAATCCCTCTTTTGTAGACTGAAAAAATAACTCTTAGAACGCTTAGTCCAGTTTTCTGGACAGCCCTTAGTCAAGAAATCTTTACGAATAACCTTTTATTTAAAAACGAATATCTCTTAATTATGAGCAAAAGTCTAGTCCTGCTATTAATCGCCTTGTTGTGTGCATCTATACTACTCATAGCAGTTAGACCTTCATATGGTGATGTTACAACCAACTCTTGGGTGACTAGAGCACCGATGCCAACAGCAAGAAGTGACTTGGGAACAGCAGTTGTTGATAACAAAATTTATGCTATAGGTGGTTTGGTTCTTTTTTCCCAAGACCAAGAACAAACACAAAGCAAAGAAGTTGGTGTAAATGAAGTTTATGACCCAACAAATAATTCATGGACAGAAAGGTCATCTATGCCTATCCCAAGTAGCGATTTTGCAACTGCTGTTTATCAGGGCAAAATATACTGTATCGGTGGTGGAGTAACCAACGTCTTTAATGAATCAAATCAAACTTGGGAATCAAAAACTAGTGAGGGATTTAACCAAGTTTATGACCCATCGATAGATAAGTGGGAAAATAAAACTGCTATGCTTATACCAGAAATTAGCTCTCAAGCAAATGTACTCAATGGAAAAATATACCTTCTTGGTGGATACCCCAATGCATCTATTGTTGAAATGTATAATCCAGCAAGTGATAACTGGACGATTATGACACCTATTCCCGTTGGGTTCAATGGTGCGTCAGTAGTCTACGATAATAAACTCTACGCTATAGGTAGCATGAATTGGAATCAACCGCAAACAATAGTGTATGGCCCACAAAATAATTCTTGGAGTATTGAGTGGAAATCGTCTGATTTCATAGGTCAATCGATAGCCGTTGCCACCTCAGGAACATATGCACCTCAAAAAATCTATGTATTAACTATTCCGATAGGTTCGCCAACCAATACGGTGATTAAGAACAAAGTTTTTGACCCAACCAACCAAAATTGGGCAGAAGGTTCGGCAGTCCCAACTACAAGAGGTAGAGGTTATTCCATTGTTATTGATAACGACTTGATTTATGTAATTGGCGGTTATTCGTCTTCCTCTTCAAGTTACTATCAAAATCCAAGTATTACATATTTGGCAACAGTTGAAGAATATATTCCATATGGATTCAGCACAGTTCCTATTTCGCCCTCTCCATCTCCTTCCCTTCCAGAGTTATCTTGGTTTGTAATCCTGCCTTTGCTTCTATCTGTATTCGCTGTTGCTGTAGTTCTAAGGCATAGAAAAATCAGTAACTTGAGTAAAGATAAAAATCGCTTAGTTAAGGAATGTTAACGAATTCCCTTATATCGCTCCTTTTGTATCAACAACATATTGAAGGGATGATTGGAATGCACAAACGTTTGGTAATAGCAATTATTTTTGTCCTCTTTCTATCATTAGTTCTGGTTAGCATTCCAGTCAAAGCACAAACAACAAACAGTATAGTGATAAATCCCGATGGGTCAGTTACTGGAACATATAGTATTCAGCAAGTTGGCAACACCTATACTTTTATTTCAAATATCTCAGGTAGTGTCCAAGTCAGTAAAAGTGGGATTACAATTGACGGGTCAGGTTACTGCCTAAATGGTGGAATAGATCTAACAAACGGTATAGGAGCAAACTTGCCAAGCTCAACTAGACCAGAAATAACCGATGTAACAGTCGAGAACTTGTTTTTAAATGGTGGAATTGGAACTAATGGTGGTGGAAACGACACTTTCTACAACGATTATTTCTTGGGGGGTAACGTTGAATATGGTAGTGCTGCCATTTTTCTTCTTGGCTGTAGCTACAATAACATATCATACTGTAACTTTGCTAACGGGTCACAAATTAGCATGGATTATTCCGCAGCTTTCAATACAGTAACTGAATGTAATCTTCCATCGTATGGAGTTTTGGTTTGGCTGAGTGGATACGAAACTGTCGATAGAAACTATTGGGTTGACTATTCAACTAAGAACCCAAATGTGTCAGAAGTTGACCATACAGGGGTAGGCAACCAACCATATGTTTACTATTCAACCCAAGATACAAGCCCTAATGGAACAATAATACCAACAATCTATCAGGACAGTCACCCATTAATGAAACCAGTAACAATTCCGTTGATTGGTTTAACACCAACCCCAACGCCATATCTACCACCAAGAAACCCACCACATTTAGACCCAATAGTCTACTTGATACCTGTTAGTGTATTGGCTGTCGTTATTGTGCTGTCTGTTTTGCTTTCTATAAGGCATCGAAAAACCACTAAATAATGATTTGAACTTTGACTAACCACAGTAAAAGTTAACTTTAATGAATAGTCTTTTATCGCTATGTCATTTAATAGTTATATATATTATCAATAAGTACAAGTCTGCTGGAGAGAAATAGGATTGAAGTTACCTACTGTTGTCCTGTTAGCTATAATCCTTCTATCTTCTTCCTTCGTTTATGAGGTCAAAGCGAATAACACTAGCATAGATGTTAACGCTTTACCGTCAGTTAACGCTAATTCACCATTAATTGAAAACTTAACTGCACAATGGAGTATTGAAAGTCCAACACAGCTAAGAATCCATTACTATACATCTCCTGGCCAGTTAACAAAAGCTTATAGTTTAGACAATCAAACAAGCATACAAGTGACAAGTAACTTTACCCTAACCAACCTATCCATTGGAAAACATAACCTTATCATCTACTTATCAGACCACTCAGGAAATATTAGACAACAAGATTTCACAATAGAAATGCCTGAACCAATAGTTTATTATGGTGCTGCATTTTACATGGCACCCGCTTTTGCCATTGCATGTGTGCTAATATTGGTACTTATGTTGTTTAGAAGGCATCGAAAAACCGCCAACTCCAAACAATGACCTTTTCCCAAGCGAAGTTTCTTTTTTTTGCTTTTAATTATTTAATTTAATATTTTGATATTTCACTTTCACTTAGCCCCCCACTGCTCCATAAAGTAGTTTGACCCCTTGACTTATATGCGGTTTGAGCTGATGCTGTGCCCACGTGATTTCCTATGAAACAGAATTCAGATAGACGGTTTGGAGGTTTAGCAGGGTATGGGTAAGACTGTTGAATCTTTCAGGATGGCTCTGGAGGGAGAGATTAACCGGTGGAGCAGCTTCGCTAGAGCCTTGCGCAAGCCTGACAGAGAAGCTTTTGATGGGCTGATGGATATGTGCAGAACGTATGCTTCAGAAAGTAGCTGCGCAACTAACCCAATAATTTTCGAGCCCATGGTGATAAGCATCCTATTAGCGCAGCAGGTTAGGATACTGAAGCTTGAACGCGAACTAAAAGATGCATCGCAGAAAAGCGGAGAGTTAACCCATGGTTAAGTTTACAGAAAGTAACTTTCTAGATATGCTAGATGATTTGGAAGAACCAGCTATAATGAAAATCTACACTCATATAATTAGGCCGAAATACAAAAGACAAACTCCTTACGCTTATCCTAAGCATTTGGTACCGGTGAGTGCAAAGTATAATGAACGGATAGTCGAGTTTTTGGGGAGGCCTTTGGAGGAAAAAATCTACATTTTGGGCAAGACAATGCTCTTAATGCTCACCCAACAAGAAGGCGAGGCACCCCAAAATGGCAATAAATAACGTCGACCAAGCAAAGATTGTAAGGAAAAATTGCTGGCGCTCCTTGATAAGAAGCCTAAGATCTACAAAGATGCTGTCAAATGGACATTAGCAGGCTGGTCCGGGATTTTTCAAAAAATTTGATTGTGTCTTTGCTCCCGAAAGCTGCCCCCATGTTAGTACTTGTTCCGTAAATCACTAAAAAATTGTTAGGGCAAAAATTTCTTTTCCAAAAAAAACACCCCTTAAAAACTCCCTCCATTTCCTCCTAAACAGTTGTTAACCCAACTGTTTTTGCTAGAAATTCAGCAATTTTTGTCAGGTTAGCGCTTGAGCTACATTTTGCCCCAGACGTTTTTTTGGAAAGAAAGATTTTACCTCGGGCTTAGCAGGAGTTTTTGTTCGGGTTAGTGTGATAAGCTTGCTCTTCTTTGGTGCTCCTTTACGACTGGGGGCATTGCCTAAGTGGCGAAGAGTACAAGCGGTGGCATAAAGCTTGAGGTGTTTAGTGGCAAACAGGCTAAACTCAACCGCATTATATTTCTTGTTCTTCTCTGCAAAGGTGTGCTTACCAGTTATGAGACCTACAAGGAAATCAGGTCAATCAAGGGTTTTAGGCATGTGAATCGGCAAAATGTTGACAGAAGGATGAGAGCGCTCCATGAAGAAGGCTATTTAGAAGTGACGGGAACCAAACCTGCAAAAGCCCATTTTCAGCAGCCACTTTATAAATTGAGCGATTATGCGGAAGCAGCCTTAGAACTGAGCAAAAAAAACTGGAACGTAACACTCAAGAAGTCACCAAAAGAGGCACTCAGAGAGCTGATTGATCTCCTCAGATTGTTGCCTTAAGCGGATATGTAACTTTGTGAGGCTCGCAAAGGGATGATCCCTTTGTGACGATAGATGGTTCTTATGTTCAGCCTGCAAGACAGTGCAGGTGACAACAACTTGGTAAATTTAATTGATGATTGGGACGTTCTTGAGGAGTATGCTGGGGAAAAGCTTGGTTTCTATCAGTTGCTCGCAAGTGACGGAATGTTTGAAATTCGTGTTATGACTGGAAAAGTGGGTTTCAAAAAAGAGTATGCGTCAGCTGAGGATCCGGAGCTGACCAAGGTTCTTGAGTTCTGCAGAAAACGTCGCTATATCAGAGTTAGCCAGAAACTTCGAGATGAAGAATTTTTCAGATAATCCGGAAGATGAACCCATGAGCTGCACTCTTGAAGAACCCAAAACAAAACCTTCGGCTGAAAAGGGACCATATAAGAAACGTCAAAAACCCTGTCTCATATGCGGTAAACCGTCTGCAGGAGTCACAAGCTATGTCTTCCAGGTTGACGGCACAAATAAGATTGGAGTGCCCTTTTGCCAGTTGCACTTAGATCATCAAGCGGTTTTTGCTTCGCCGGTGTTTGAAAACCAAGACGCATTGTGGCGGTTCATGAAGGAACACAGTGGGCTCTTTAAGCGCTGTGTTCATGGCAAAATAATTTTGTTTCTTTATCCGCCAAAAATCGAAACGGTCAGCATAGATTTGAAATAGGTGAGGGGTGGGAGGGAATGGTTGAACTTACTGCAGAGGCGAATTCAATTGAAAGTAGCTTAATGAGCTCTCAGTCTAGTCCCTGCAAATGTAAGTCAGAACCCGCCCAAGGCTCTGCAAACACCAGCCCCCTACACCCGCTCCTCTATATTCGTTACAAAGATCACGTGTTTTTTAAAAATGTACAAAATCCCAGACCTGAAGCGATCGAGCGTGAGACTATTGGCTGGGTAAAAGAGCAAACTGACGAGGTGTTGCTTCTTGAGAATGATCGCGCTATTCCAAGCCAAGGCAAAAATGTTAATGGGCTTATTATTTTGAAAAGCTGTATCCTGGAAGCGCATCCTTTGCTATTACAAAATAATTTAAAATGGGTTTTAAATCCGGCAAAGCCTACAGTTAATGATGAGTTAGCGTTCCGACCATCGGAGCGAAAAACTCATGGAGCAAAAGACTCCAGAAGGAAACAACTATGATCCAACGTGAGACGCCAATAGTAGCCCCGACTATAATCCATCAACGTCAACTTTCTGTTGAAGACCTACAAACCCTTAATCTTCCTCTGACTTTTCAAGGCGATCAAATAATAATCTTTAGAAGCTTACGCGGCTGGAAACTCAAAACCCCATTAGTCTTAGACCTAAACAAGGTATTAGAAGTCAAAGAAAAAGGACTCGTCGATTACATCATCAGATCTTGTTTAGAACGACCACGCCTAATTCCATACATATTCGACAATAAAACCATGATAAAACTCGCACGACATTTCCTACGACATCTCTCAGGCTCATGCAAAAGCTGCCTAGTTTACTCTATCAACGTCAGACAATACGCAAACTGGCTCGGATACACACCAGACCTAATTATTCAAGATGTCAAATCCCTAGGCGCAATTCCAGATCCCTTAAAAGTTCAGAACCATTGCGGATTTCTAAATGACTATCTCGCCGAACTACAGGACAATGATCTTAAACCTGCAGCAGTCAGCAACTGCATAAAATCAGTAAAAACTTTCTACCGAGTAAACGGCATCGAAATTAAACTTGCAGAACCCCTAAGCAGGAAACCATCATACAAAGACAGCGCACCGACACCAGAAGGCATCACAAAAATGCTAGATAAATCTGCAACACGTGAAGCATTCATAATCGCAGCTATATCAACTGGAGGATTCAGAGAAGGAACATTCTGTAGGCTAAAATATCGTCACGTAAAAGAAGACCTAGAAGCCAATGTTATTCCAATACATATTCATGTCGAAGCCGAAATAACAAAAGGAAAATACCACGATTATGACACTTTTCTAAACCCTGAAGCAAGTTCTCTGCTCAAAATGTATATCGCAGACAGAAGACGTGGAACACCATTTACTCCACCCGAAGAAATTAACGATGAATCTCCGCTAATACGAAACGAGCATGTTTCACAAAGAATAGTAGGCATCAGCGAAAAAGCAATAAGAAAAATTGTTCATACAACAGCCGTTAACGCAGAGGTTTCAAAGAAAATACCTAACAGCTGGATGTACACAGTTAGAACTCACAGCCTAAGAAAATACTTCAGAACCCAAATGAGTAGATCCAAAGTAGACAGCGAAATCATCAGATACTTCATGGGCAAAACAATCGACACCTATGAAGACGTCCAAAGCTTAGGAATAAACACACTTAGAAGCCTCTACAATTCAGCAGGACTTACAATTAGACCTAAAACTCAGATGAATAGAATTGAACAACTTAAAGAAATCATACGAGCTTGGGGAGATAACCCAGAAGAAATCTTAACCAAAGATGCGTTATTGCGGGGCAACATAACTGAGACCCAAGATCAGAACAGTGCTCATCAATTAACATTACTTGCTGAGCAGCTGAAACAGTTGATTAAACGGGAGGTCTCATAAAATAAATCCAATTAACTGGTATATCTTATCACCTCGAAGGCGTGACTTCTTTCGACGGCGCCATATTATTCTTATTTTCAAAAGATTCATAGAATAGTTCAAAGAAGTTCTGTGTATTTTTCGCAGAAACTGAGAATTTTTATAGAAAATGTGTTTTTGATTTAAATGGCCGTAAGTAGTACGGCAATTATACCGCTTAAGAATACGCCGTCGAAGGTGCCCGCGCCCCCGATGCTTGCAACAGGTGCACCAAGCTTGGGAATTTTCCTCAGGTTAAGCAGGTCTGCTCCTATTAGTGTTCCAAGTGTGCCTGCGACATATGCGATTGTTTTTGGTTGCGATGGGAGAAGGACGAGTGCCACTACTGCTGCAACTATCGGCGGAATAAACGCTGGAGTAGCTATGCCCACGCCTTTGACCGGTCTAGCTACAGCATGAGTTACGATAGCTACAACTAAAATTCCTACGAAGCTTAGGAGGATAGTTGATGTTGAGCATTTGCTTAGCAGATAGATGCTCACAGCAGTTGGTATCAGGGCGCCTCCGACGTTGATTGCGACCACTGTAATGGCTTGTCCGTACTCCATTTGGGGAATTCGATAGTTTACGCCAAACCAGTTGACAAATTCATCGCGGATAATCGGTATTTTTGTTTTCAGTTTGATCACTGGAATGTTTACAAAGCTTCCAACTAAGGTACCGACCAAAATAAACAAGATAGTGACTGGGGTAAAGCCTACATTTTCAAATGCAACACTTACTACACCAATAAAAACTAGGGCAACAACAGCAAAAAGCAAGACTGCTAAAAGAACGAAGAACAGAAAACTGTGCTGGAAATAAATTGTTTTCCGGCTCATAGATTCACAGCTTGATAGGTTGTTTTCAGAAGTAAACTCTTAAGAAATGACTTTATTTAGATTGCCTATATAAAAAATTTTGCCGCTGATATAAAATTTTAAATTGTGAGTTGGAGAATTCCTAAAATTTAACCCTTTTTCTTCTTACCTTTAGAACTGAATTTGTAATCGCAAATGCGACTAGAATGCCTGCGGCAATTGCGTAAATGTAAATCATAATTGGGTAAGACAGCCAGGAGCTGTCTTGTTGAGTGCGTTGTGGGGTCGTAGAGGATAGGATTGGACTTGGGGATTGCGTGGTTGGCACGTTGGGAATAAGGCTTGTATCATTCCAATAAATGATTCGTTTGTATCCTATCGATTGAACTGTTTGAGATCCATCAGGGTAAACTATGTCTAGGTTATTTCCGCAAATTTGCATAAGTGTTTTTATGCTCATGCTTATGTCGATAGTAAGATTATCAGCTGGCCAAAGTCCCCAAATTTTATCTTCTGGACCGCGAAAACCATAGGCGTAATCGTCGGGAAGAACGTATGCAATCCTGTCGCTTACTGAGGTTACAGTTCGAGGGTTAGCCTGAGTATATTGCCAGAACTCCTTAATCGCATCAAGCTGGGTTTGCGTTAGAACATTTTGCGTCCAGTCTATATTGCTGTCAAACACAAAAATGTATTTTGCGCCATTTTCATAGGCCAAAACCATGTCATTGTAAAGCTCCATTCCAGACTCCATGTAAGGCGGCTGAGTGTATTTCCAAGTTATCATGATCCCCCAATCCTTGTTTTGAGCGGTAGCTGCTCCTCTAACAAGATCCAGATTTAGAGTCCGGTCATAATTAAGGGCAAATTCAGCAAAAACCGTGTCATACCCTGCCTGATAATCATACCAGTAAAGTGCATAGTCTGATGTAAACAAAGGAAATTCTGTAGGATAAGCAAAATTATTTGTAATCGAAAATAGCCCACTACGTAGATATCCATTTACGCTCTGAACATACTTGGTTGCAGCGTCACTGTAGTTGGTCGCATTTTTTACGGCTGGTAATTTTGCTTGGTCAAGTTGTTTTCCACCTGGTTCATCTAAATAATAAATTCCAAGAAAACGGTTCCCCCAATTGTTTTTGGCGTCTGAAAGCCATTGAGCTGAGGGGTATTTGGGGTAGTCTGAGTATATTATGAAGGACAACCCTTTGTCATAGACGTATTGGCTGATAATACTTAGTCTTGTTAAATTGTTATTTCCATTACATCCTATTATGAAGGCGTTGGTGTAAGAACTAACATTATCAATTAACTGTTCAGTTAAAGGTATGCTTTCATAGGCAACGTCTACTCCTAAGAAGAAGCTTGGTGATGTTGTGGCAGTAGCGGCTTTTGAAGTCAAATTGTAGTTTAGGAACAAAGGTAAAATTAGCAAGAAAACTAGCAGAACAGTCAGTTGCTTATGCTTCATTTGATCTAACTTCGATTTCATGACCTAATAAGACTTTTCCAAAATCATCAAAACGAGAATTGATCTGAGTTTTTGCTGAATCAGATAGTCTTCTTTGTTGCTGCCTTTTTACAGGTTATGTTGATCGAAACGAGTTCATTCAAAAAACTTCGGTATATAATGCAACTTTAACGCTCATTAGACCCAACAAGAATCATGTGAACAATGACAAACAATTTCAAAAATGCTTGAGATTTTTTGATTATTTAACGAAATTCCAATTCGACCTTGAATATGCAAAAGCTTTTTAACAATTTACATAGCAAACAATCTTGTCTCGATGAGGCTAAAATGGGTTTAGGGGATATGAGTTTTTGATTAATGGAGAAAGCGTTTTTCGAAAACAAGAGCAAATCGCTCGCGAAATAGTCCCAGAAAACAAGAAAATAAGATATTGCACGGGCTGCCATCAATCTATTGGCATTATATCAACTATGCTTTATGAGATTGATGAAAAGCTGTACTGTTCCGAATGTTATTCTCGAATGATAAGCAGTAAAGCAGTAGAGAGAGATCATTCGGATATAATGCACGCGTAAGAAGCTCAAAAATAGTCTGCAACAAAAATCATCGCGAAGAAGCTCCTTAAGTAGTGTTGGCTATTCACTTATATTTTAGGAAAGGCTATGAATGTGAAAACTTTTTAGCCCTCTGCGATAGGCGCGCTGGTTTGAGCTTTCTTGATTCTTCCGCCGATCAAAGCAGGTATGATTGCTAAGGTGTTAACGACTGCGAACACGAAGTAAGTGTTTTTTAAGCTAGCTAAAAAGAGCGCTATTCCTCCAGCAGGTATCGATTGCGGATTTGCGGCAGTTAATATCTGCGTAATTAGGTTGTAAGGTGCCGTGAAGGACATAACTAGTACTGCAAGGTTTAAGCTTACAGTTAAGCCAATGTTTAAAAATAGTGTAAACAGTGCTGAGCCGATTCCATGTCTTTCGGGAGGAACCGAACTCATTACAGCTCTTAAGTTTGGAGCAACAAAAAGTCCTGTGCCAACTCCCAACAATGCCATGAAGATGCTAAGGACCAAATATGGTGTTGTTGCGTTGGTGGTTGAGAATAAAAATAGTGCTGTGCTACATAAAACCAAACCTGTTATGGTAAATTGAGATTGCCCATATTTGTCTGCTAATCTTCCACTTAGGGGTCCAACTGCTAAGAAGGCTATTTCAAACGGTAGAATTCTTAAACCCGCTTGAAGAGGACTGAGATTCTCTACTAGTTGAAACTGCAGACTTAATAATAATAGGACTCCTGTCCACGTTATTATGTTCAGCAATGAAGCGAATAATCCACCTGAAACCTCCCTGATCCTGAAAACTTTCAAATAAATGAGGGGACAATCAACACTTCGTTCATACAATAGAAAAACAACAATCAAAGCCGCGGCACTGGCTAAAAGAACATACGCTGTCGTTAATCCGTTTGTCCCATATGCGCCGTATGTTAATCCAACCATTAGACAAAACAGAAACCCCGTGAATAGCGCAAAGCCTATCCAATCGATGTGCCTGTCTTGGTCTAGAAGAGCAGTTTCTTGAAGTTGTCTTCTTGCCCAAAATGTTCCAAAAATCCCAATCGGAATGTTAATGTAGAATAATGCTCGCCAATCAAAAAACGAAAGGATTAAGCCGCTAAGAGTTAAGCCTAAGAGTGCTCCTGCTCGAAAAGCTATTTGATTTATGCCTAAAAATAGCCCTAGCTGGTTCCTTGGCGCTGCGTCTGTTGCTATGGCAATGCTGTTTGTGAACACTAATGCTGCGCCCACTCCTTGTACCCCTCTAAAAATAATGACTTCCGTTGGATTTTGACCGAGGCTGGTCAAAGCTGAGCCCACAGTGAATAAGGCAAAGCCGTACGTGTAAATTTTTACTCTTCCGAAGATGTCGCCTAAACGCCCAATTATGGAAAGTGTTAAAGTGTTGGTTAAAACGTAGGCTTGAGTTATCCAAATTGCCTGTTCAATATTTGCTTTTAATTGTTCTGAAACCTGGGGTAGACCGATTATTACTATTCTGGTGTCTAAACCAACCATTAAGATTCCGATTGTAGTAACGGTTAACGCTACCCACTTATACTGCATAAAAACCTGTCCAAAATATATGCGGCTAAATCCGCAAATAGTTAATTGTGATTTAACGTAATTAACTTTTCAGTAAAACTAACCGTAGTGTGCTACTTTTGGATTGTTAGTTGGTAATCAACTAAATGATACAATCAATTATTGCCCGAATTTATTAAATTAAATAAAAAAAACTTATGTTTCCTTTTCCTTTATTTCGAAATTCTGCTTTAGGAACGCTATTGAGTTATTCGGCAAATCTCTTTCAACCATTAAGTTTGGTCCTACCCAGCTGTTTGTTCCAACCTTTACTCCAGGCATAAAGAGTGACTTAATCCCCGTTTTCACATTGTCACCTAAGACCGCGCCGAGCTTTCTCCTACCAGTGTTAACCACTTGGCCTTTCACCATCATTTTGATTGATCCAGAGTCAAAACGATAATTAGCCATCACTGTGCCCGCGCCTAAGTTGCATTGCTCGCCGAGAATGCTGTCGCCAACATAAGACAAATGTCCGACATGCGTTTTGTCCATGATAATGCTGTTTTTAATTTCGCAAGCGTTGCCTACACGAACTTTTTTGCCTAAGCTTGTTCCTGGTCGAATGTAACAGTTTGGACCAATGTCGCATTCTTCATCGACAAAGCAGGGTCCTTCAATGTATGCACCCGAGCGGATACGTGCTGACTCTGCAACAGAAACTGGTCCAATGAGGTGTGCACCCTGTTCAACCGTGCCCAAAACTTGAGGGTCCATGCGTTTCAATGCCCAATTGTTAGCATCTAGTAAATCCCAAGGTCGGCCTACATCAAACCAGTCATCTTTTGAGAGCTCAGAAACCAAAACCGTTTTGCCCTCGCTAGCAAGCTGGGTAACGGCATCGGTGAGTTCCCATTCTCCTCTAACAGAAGATTTTGTTTGTTTTATATTACCGAATACGTCAGAGGAAAAAACGTAAACTCCAGCGTTAGCCAAGTTTGACGGCGCTTTTTCAGCAGAAGGCTTTTCTACAATGCGCTTAATCTTTTTTTGCTTATCTAACTCTACAATCCCATAGTTTTCTGGTTTATCGACTGGAACAACACCCATAACGGCAGCGGATCCACCATGATTGTACAATTCTAAAATGTTTTTTACTACATTCTGACCGAACAACAAATCTCCGTAAACGAGTACAAAATCGTCCTCCACATACGGTTCAGCCACACCCGCCGCATTTCCAGTACCAAGAATTTCTTTCTGCTCAACGTAACTAATGTGTAAGCCAAACTCTTCTCCGTCGCCAAAGTATTGGCAAATTGCGTCACCCATATAATGCGTAACAATTATGACCTCAGTTATTCCAGCAGCCTTTACCGCTTCCAAACAAAACTGCAAAATTGGTTTTCCACCGACTTTAATCAAATGCTTAGGGCGTGTCGCGGTTACGGGCAAAAGCCTGAGTCCTTCGCCAGCTGCTAGTAATACTGCTTTCATTTTATATCAGCCTCCACTTGTTTCTTTATTAGTGCTGTAGCCTTTTCAGTTATATTATTTGCCACTTCTAACGATTCTCCTTCAACAGTTAGACGGATCAAAGGTTCAGTGCCAGAAGCCCGTACCAATAGCCAACCATCTTTTAGCGCCAATCGGACGCCATCAACTGTTGAGAAATCAAGATAAGATGGAAAAGCTATCTTTAAGTTGTTACCGATTTCTTCTACTATTTTATACTTCTTTAGATTGTTACAGATGATATTTTCGCGTTGAGTAACGTACTCTGGGACTTTAGAAATAAACTGGCTTATTGAATTGTTTTCTTCTTCCAATGCCTTTAACATCAGTGCCGCAGAAAGAGGTCCATCGGGGCAGTAATGATGCTTAGGATGTACCCATGCACCACATGGTTCACCGCCAAAAACTGCATTCGACAGTTTTATGGCTTCTGAAACGTAAATGTCTCCAACTTTGGTGCGTATGACTTTGCCGCCCTGCGCATGCACCATTGTTTCAACACACATTGACGCTTCAACATTTGTCACCACTACTTTGCCGCTACTCTGTTTCAGTGCATAGGCAGAGTATGCTGCTAATGAACGGTCAAAGTTAACAAAGACGCCTTTCTCATCAACGAATGCCACTCGGTCACCGTCACCGTCAAAAGCTATCCCTAAATCAGCGCCGAGATTTTTGACCACGTTTGACAAATCCTTGAGCGATTCAGTGTTCGGCTCAGATTTGCGGGCTGGGAAATATCCGTCTGGTTGAGCGTTTAGAGCAGTCACTTTGCAACCCATGGATTTGAGCATTTTTGGGGCAATATCAAAAGTTGCACCACATCCGGGGTCAACCACTACATGCCAATGCTTTTGGAGTGAGACAGCTTTTAGAACCATTTTCAAATAGACTTCGCTTGCGTCAACTAGGGTGGTTTTGCCTAGACTACGCCAATCAGCTAACGCAAAAGTTCCTTCCTTCACTATTTTTTCTACAGCATCTTGATCCTCGTCTGAATAGGAAAGGGTGTCGGCATTGAAGACTTTAATTCCATTATATTGTGGGGGGTTATGTGAAGCAGTTAGCATGAAACCGGCGTCTGCTTTTAGCGCTTTGGTTGCGTAAGCTAGGGTTGGTGTAGGAACCATACCGGCTAATAAGACATCTGTGCCGCTTGAAAGTAGACTTGAAACTAACGCATCTTCAAGTATGTTTCCTGAAACCCTTGTGTCACGAGCTACAATTGCTTTTTTGGCTTTTGCATGTGCTGCCACAGCTAAGCCGACTTTGCATGCGAGTTGCGGTGTTAGTTCAACATTTGCTAAGCCTCTAACGCCTGAGCTGCCAAACAGTTTAGCCATAGTTTTGCACCTTTGAAGTGTTATCTTTACTTGATGATAAAGTTTGCATGCCTAAAAAATTTTTACATCTACCTTCAAGCCTTGGTCATCTATTATTTTGGAGCGCCCCAGAATCAACTTCGAAACCTACACTTTGCAGAGATTTTAAGGCATCATAAAAAGTGACTTTCTCATGTAAGCGATTTATTTCTTAGTTCTAACATTATGCATGAACATTTAGAACGCAAAAGAACGCAGATAAACGCAAAAAGACGCAAGATAACTTAGAAAGACGCAGAAACACGCGAAAACACGCAACCTGCAAACACAGCAAACCCTAAACCAAAAAAGTAACTCAAACCAGCTTGAACAAAAAAAGAAAAACCCCTCAATTGTACGGTATATAGTTGCTTACAAAAATTCCTGAACAGAAAACAACAACGTCATTAATTAAGAATAAGAATCACGCAGAGTGTTGTCATTAAGAAACTTGGAAAGTTTTTGCCAACTTGGATGTTTTCCATCTGCGTCTGATAGGTAGCAGGCTGCAACAGCATTAGCCAACAACAAACGGCACTCATCTGACAAACCATTGTGGTCTCCTACTATGTTTCCTGCAGTCCAAGCATCGCCCGCTCCGGTCGCCCGCAAAACATTAACTTTGAATGATGGAACCATAATTTCTTTTTTACCTTTTAAACTGGCGGAAAAGAGCGTGGTATGTAAATCTATTCTTGCTGTTAACTGTTTTGCTAAGACGCGGGCTGCTTCCATCGCTAATTCTGGAAAGTTCGAGTTTTCTTTTTTAGAACTAAATGTCTCCTCAAGCAGTGAGGCGTAGGTTATGGCTTCATTCTCGTTTATGCTTAAGATATCTACTTCATTCGCTTTCAATACTGTTTGGATTAGTTCTGCAATTTTGATGCGGTTAGGCGTTGGATCGGCTGTATCATAGTAAGTTTTACTTTTACCTTTCGCTTTTGCTCTGTCGAAAACTGCTTGAGCTAGTAATGTGCCAAATCTTAATGTTCCAGCCCAATTGAAAAGGCAAGTGTAATCAGCTGCTTCGATTAAAGCGTAATCATTCTCGTTAAGGTTGTTTGGTCCAAAATCTGCTAATGAACCTAAGTCGCGGATCATAACGTTGGTTTTCTGGTTTTTGTTTTGAAATTCTAAAGCGGTGGTTATTGAGGTCTTGTCTTGAATTTTTATGTGTGAAGTGTCTATTGGAGTATCTTTGAAGTAGTATCTTATTAGTTGCAAACCATATTCGCTTGTACAAACAATAGGCGTAACCGTGGCACCTAAATTGACTAAGGCTGAAGCAACATTGATAGCGTTTCCTCCCCGCAGATCAGTTTGTGGGATACCATCGATACTTCCCCCTTTACGTTTAGCTACATCCGCAACTAAGTTCGAAAATTCTTCTTGGTTCCAATTTAGGTTTATCAGGCGATCAAAAAAGAAATCAGGCAAAACCACAACTTTGCACTCTTTAACTTTTTGTTGGTGTAAGAAGTACTTGAGTTCTTTCTTGCATTCCACAATGGTCAATTCAAGGCCCTTTACCTTGTATTTCCACAAGCCTAAAATAACCTTTTGATCAAATTGGATAAAGGATATCTGGAGAAGGGGAAAGGGGAATGAACTTTAAAACAGAAGTCAGTCTACTCGCATTAGCTATAACATTGTTTGTCGTGAGCACTTTCTTTTTTTCGTATCAAAACGGCAGTACAACATACCTAAGTTTAGCTTCTTATCCATATCGAGGATACGCACTTGCATTTGTTGGCTTTGGCTCAGTCCTAATGGTAACTGCCTCGCTTTCCTACACAAAACGCAGCAAAGACATCCTCTAAAATTTTGTTTTTAGCCAATAACAAATCTGACAAGTAACCACACTACATCTCCGAAAAGTAAAGCTACAATTAAACCTGCAGTTATGAATATTAACATTGGTAAACCAGGCGTTGCCCAAACATAATTGTCAATTTTTCCAGCATTAACGGCGTTGGACAAGCGTTCGACAATTTCATTTCTTCCCTCATCATGTGGAACAACTACAAGCTTTCTTTCTAAACCATTCTCGCCTTTTTCCTCAACATCTTCCATGGGAAAAACATGCCACTTTGCCTTTAACTTGTCAACTGTAACTTTGTAACCTGTTATTAGGATAAGTATTTTTTTTCCGATTGATTCTTTGGCTAGTGTTCCAGCAAACATTTTTTTGCCTGTTTTTCTGTGCCAAACCACATTGCGCCCCACTATGTAAATAGCACTCACAGCTGCGAATAAAACGCCGTTACCGAAAATGGTTACTGGAAATATGACCTGTGAAGTAGGCGACAAACCGGCTGCATAGAGAGGCGTTGACAGAATGACAGGAGCAAATGGCAAAGCCACGGCGATACACATCAGAGCTTTTGAGTCAGCCCCACCAAATCCGCCAGAATAAAACAACAAAAATGCCAATCCAATGGTAAAACCTACGCTAATTCCAAAAAGAGGCAACTTTGACGATTCATAAAGCAAAAGTTCTGCAAGAGAAAGTGCAAGTGCAGTGGGCCCATAAACTACCCATACGCGGTTGCTTACTTCTCGAACTTTGTAGTCTCGCCATGATGCATAAATCAAGAAAGCTGTGGTTACTGCTACACTTGTTGCCGCTAAGATTATTTGAAAGCTCAATATCAATCCCTTACTATTACTCCTTTCTTGTTGCTCTTTTAAAATAATATGCTTTAATATTTAGCATATGAAGACTAAATACTTACCAAAAATAAGTATTTGTCAACTTGGCTAGTTTCCAATTTTTATAATTATCGTTGGTGGTAGTTCAGCTAATATCCATAGTCCTGGTAGCCCATTCCCGACATAAATCGGTGGAACGGATCCGTCAAAGGTGACAACAGCGCCATACCACGTTACATCTAGAGGCGTTTGGAAAGAGACCGAGTTAAGGGTCACTGGCAACAACGAGGTTGTTTGAGCTACGGAATCCGTTTTTACAGCGCCTCGCAGGTTTACCGGAGACATAGTGTCAAATGTGTAGAGCATTTGGTTTGCTTGGTCGGTGAACATTATTCCTGCGCCTTCGGTGCCGTCGCTGAATTGGCTCCAATGATGCACCCCAGATCCTGTAGAGTTGCTTAGCGTTTGAGTGCCTATGGCTACGATAGGGTCGCCATTCAACGTTCCATTTTCTGTCTGTAATTGTCCCACAGTTGAAGAGACGCTTATTGGGCACAAATCAGTGATTGAGCGTGCTTGCTGCGAATTGATAAACGTGAGCCGAAGTTGATAAGTAAAGTAGCTTGCGTTAGCTGGCAAGGTTAGCACGGCGTTGGCATATAGATTAGGACAATTAGGGACACCGTTTGACCATTCGGCTTCTTGCTGAATAATGTCCCTTACCACTCCATTATAGATAACATATGCTTCGCTCGAACCGTAAGTGCTTGCTTGACCGTTTATTCGCATGAAGGATGATGTACTTGTGATACTGCCAACTGTAGAAGTTACCGTGAATGAGCCAACGTTTGTGACAGTGATTTTCAATTTTCCGTTGGTTAACATATGAGCAGATGGATTATCTCCTGTGAAGTATGTGTTGGTGTAAGCAAGTGGGGTTTGGGTTGCTTGGTCGCTACCGTTCCACCACAAAGTGAAATCTGAGACATGAGTATTTACTAAGAAAACAATCATTTGCCTGTTGCTAAATACAGTTGTATTATCCGTTAAACCTAACGGAACAGTGTAAGACGAAGCCCAGTCTTCGACTTGGAAAGGCACTTGCTGATTGACCCCGTCAATAGTTTCATTGACGTGAATATCTTTTACAGGAATTGGCGGAACCGGAACAGTTTGAGTTGTAATTTGCAAGTTTTGGCCTAACCAGATCATAGAACCATTTTGAAGGAGTTCAACAGCTGTTGTCGCAGCTGGGTTTTGTAGCGAAAGGAACAGGTTTTGGTCTGATTCAGGCCTAAGCAACGTTGTATCTATCGCCCAGTTATCTTGGATGGAATCGCCGCCATTTACACCTCTAAATCTGATTGTAAAGGTTGATGAGCCAGCATATGCTGAGACAGAAACATTGTTCCAGTTGTTACTCACAAGAGCTGGTATTACTGTGTTCCATACACCTTCATACCAAACATCAACTGCCAAATTTTCAGAGCCTAAAGTACCCGTTTTTATGCATAACGCGGGATGAAGCGCCGTGTAATTTACGTTATTCCATTGCTCTTCAAGAGCAAGGGCGTAAATGGGTTTTATTGTTCGGAATCTTGCCAAATCAATGCTAATGTCGAATACAGATGAGGTTGACATTACGGCTGTAAACTTGAGTTTCCATGCCCCAAGGCTGTCTCTGAATTGAGTTGGGTTAGCAGTTATGCTTTGTTCGTTTAAGGTGCCAGTAGTTCCCAGAGTTGCAGCCATGTAGCCGTCTCCGCTGGTTGGATATTGTCCTGTTTGATAATTATAAAGTTGGAATGTCATACTTGTTCCAGCAAGACTGGATAAGCTGTTGATGCTGTAAAGAAGACTATTCCAATTGTCAATGTTAGAAGATCCTGAAAATTCAACCCCACAAGTCTGTTGTGTTGAAACTCGACTCGGCTGAACCACTGCTGCAATGGCGGTCCAACTGGCAGTTTTAGAGGTACTCCATGTCATGGAGACTGAACCGCTTGTAACAGTTTTTTCGCTACCATATCCTTTGAAGTAGGAGCCTCCGGTTGTGCTCCAGCGAGTTGTCTGCTGATCCGTGACTGTATAATCGTTACTGGTTCTGTAGGCGCTCATATGACCAAAGAGGATTTTGTTGTTAGTGCCAGATGCTGTTAAGGTAGCTGATTGGCTTTGGCTAGATCCTTTGTTCACGCTGGCTGTTTGTAGGGGGTTTGTCTGGTCAACATTTGCATATGTTATCGAACCTCCGATTGCAGTAGTTGTGCCTGAAAAAGATACTGCGATGGTTTTGCTTCCTGAGGAGGGGTTTACTAAGTAGTAGAGGTAACTCAAAATTTGTGGGTTTGTAGTGTATTGAACTGTTGTCGACTGAGTTAATGCTACTCCGCCATAGGTTATGCTCGATATAGTTTTTGGACTTCCGCCGCTATTGAATATGTCTACTGTTACTATTAGGAGTCTACTATTTCCGTTTCCTGTTGTGTGTTGCCAACTCATCGAACTGGCTGGAGAAGTAAGGGCAATACTATTTTCAGAATCATAAGTTATTGTGTTATAAGAGGAGGAGTCGTAGCTCGCAAACTTCATTGAAACTCCGTCAGTTGCTGTCAAGTTTGATAGGCTTCCTGAAACAAGTGTCGTTGAACCTAGCAAACTATAGCCTGTCGGATAATAATCTTGGGTTTGGCTCCCCGTGTTTGCTTCTGTCAAGGTATCAAATGTATTGTCTGGCGCTGATTGTTGAGCTGCAAAGTTGCTATGAGTACCGACATCTGATACACCGTCAACAGCCGAATTGTAGCTGACTACATAATTGTCATTTTCAACAAAACTACTATTAAA
This sequence comes from Candidatus Bathyarchaeota archaeon, assembly GCA_963833575.1. Lineage (GTDB taxonomy): Archaea > Thermoproteota > Bathyarchaeia > Bathyarchaeales > Bathycorpusculaceae > Bathycorpusculum. The sequence goes on from CAWHXY010000007.1 coordinate 33,005, forward strand.
TGCTAATGTACCAGTGTATTGGCTAAAAGATGAAGCTGCAACAGTTATTCCTCTGCTATCTTGAACTTGAATAACGAAGCCTTGAGGGTTTATTCCAGATGGGATGTCAACAGTATATGTACCGTCGCTGGAAGAGAAGGGCTCATCTGGAGGATTTGCCATTGCCCAAGACATATTATTATTCTGATAGAGATAAAATTTGAAGTTGGACTTGCCTAATCCAACAACTGGGCTATTTTCATCTTGGGTTACTGTTAAGTATACTTGGTTGCTGGTGTGTGAAGGGGAAATTTGGACATCAAGTCTGCAGGATGCTGAATAAGCTATGCCGCTTATTCCCAATCCCGGCAAGTCGTATGTTACGTTTAGGCTGCCTTCGCTGAAACTTTCATTTGTAAACCAGTAAGTGTTCAATGTAAGAGATGTAACGTTGAAAGACGCGGCCCATTCTGGTCTAATGTCAGCGGTGTTTTGTAAACCGCTGTCCAAGTAGTTTGTGGCAAGTGTCTGTGCATATGATGAATTACCGGTAACTTGTAAAACAGAGCCGTAATAGCCTACTGTGAAACCCAAAATCTGTTTCAGAGCCAAATTGGTTTGATCGACTGCACTCATGATTTGTGGTTGGCCTTGAACAGGGCTATATCTTATCGCAGAATACGTTGTCATAACTGAGGCTATTAGAACTACGGCAACAAGCAAAGCAGCAATAATTGAAAACTGACCTCTATTGTTCAATTTATGCCCCTCCAGCTAGTCCAAGCTCCAAGACAACTACACGTGAAGTTCCTGATGCCGTGTATTCTGATGGGTAGAGTCTAGGGTGATAATCGGACAATAAGCCCAATGCTGTGAGCCTGATGTCTGGAGTTCGCGTTAAACCTAACGCATAGAATCCACCTTGGTATTGGGTTGTGTTACCTACTGTAATAGAATGCCGATAAATCGCGCCAGGGTTCCAAGTCCCTATTGTGTTAAAAACATAGGTTGTTATATTCAGATGATAACTATTTTGAATAGACGTTGGCAAAGCCCTAGTCGAAGTCTGAGATTGTGATGGGTATATGCCATAATAGTTGCAGTCATCCAAGGCTTGAGTGGACAAGTTTACTATGCCTGGACTACCTGTAGTGCTATCACCATATGAATACGTTTGATTGTCTAACCCCTGAAGGAAGGCGTTTAATCCTGCCGCGCCGTCACCACCATTCCGGCCGATCATATTCATACCGTAAATACCCCAAGTGTTCTGACTGCTGGAAAACAAAGCATTATTGGACACGTAGTAAAATGGCCAGCCAACTATGCTTGTCCATGTCCAATTGTATTGCAAAGATCTTTGACCTATAGTGTAGGCATAACGTGTGTATGAATTGCTGGCAGAATCGTAACCTACGCCTGTGCTCGCGTAATAACCAGACGGGATTGGAACGGCTTCTCCGCATGTGTTGACAATTACGGCGTTCTGAACTGATTCGCCTTGCAACGATGTTCCGTTTAGGATCTGTGCAAGCTGTGAAGTGTTCTGCACCATTACAGTTTTAACAAAATAAGGAGACAATAGATTGTAGAGGTCTTGCGCTAAGCTTTGTGATGTGTACCCAGTGATCCACCAACCGTTTGCATCGCTGCAATTCAAAATATATAATGTTCCACCATTACCATTTTCACCAATTTTTTCAGGTGAAACATTAAAAGTTACATTTGAAGAAGCAACTGTATATGTGGAAACATCAGAGGTAGCACCCAGGCTTTGCGCATTTGAGATATTAGCAACCGGCGTGAATAGTTGTCCATTAGCAGTATTTACATCATAAACAGTCAGATTGTATAATATGTTTGGCGGTAGCGAAGCTGAAAGGGCAACCTGCAGACTACTCCAAGTTGTGGAATCGTTAGTTTCGAAGGCAGCATTGCTTAAATCATGATTTGAATCAAGCATCTGCAATGTTGTCAAGGATAGACGGTTAAGATTTATCGGTGAAACCTGTCTAGGCGCTGGTAAAACAGCAAAGTAGGATGCGCCTATGAAGGCACCAGTAATTATTATTATTACAAAAAGGACCTCTATTGTACGAATCATTTAGGTAGTCACCTGGCTCCCGGTTGTATCCCACAACTCAAGTTTTACTTGATACGCAACACCGCCAATAGTTACTTGGCGTAAATCAGTTGTGACCCATTCTTGCCCCTGAGGATTGCCTCCGAAAGTTACTGGAAAAGCCAGCGAACTAATGCCCCAAGGCATTATTAATATGCCGCCTTGAGTGGGACTCAGTTGGTATGTAACTATCAAAATGCCAGTTGTGGTTGATGGTAAGAAAATATTTGGTGATGGATTACCAATTCCCGAGGTAACAGTACCCACTAAGCTCAGATTACCAGCTGCGCCAAGGGACAACTCGCTAAGCGTAAAATCCTGTTTTAGAATGACAAATGTGGCGTTGTATTTTAAGCTGGAGCCTTCTGGACCGGTGCTGTTGAGGTCAAAGTTATGGGCTAATGCTATTTGTTGTGTAGCCATGTTTTGAACTAGTGGGACAACATATTGATCACTGCTTGAAGTGCGTGTATGATAGCCAACCCCTAGCACACCATTCAAGTGTGCGTAGGCTACGAATGCGTAAATTTGGTTGGGATCTGTAATGCTTGAAAATGCTATGTTGGCTATGCCTTGTTGATCGGTTGTTACGGCTCCACTTTGTATAGTGTAAGCTGGATATTCAGCTTGTGACTGAGGCAGTTCAACCTGTATGAGACAATAGTTTATTGTCGCATAGGCAAATGGAAAACCTGTTCCAACAGCGCTTACTGTTAGATTCAATGGAGAGCTAGCTTGATTTTCAGTAATTGAAACTGTAATGTCTGGAGTGAACGATAATTGAAACCCATACGTGTTTTTTATTCCAAGGATTGTCAAAGCTGACGAGTAATTAAGAGCTTGATCAGCAGGTGTTAGCAGAAGACTTCCTGACCCTAAAGATTCATCATTGTAGTAGATGTTGGGGCTGGTTTTGTCACATTCCAACGTATTACCTGTTGAAGACTCCAACCGCATTATTGAAAAAGGACTTATTTGATACTGCGTAAACTCAGGATCTTGCACACCGAAACCTGTTACATCGGAATTGCTTTGTCCCCAGTTAGCTGGGATACCAGGGTTTAAGAGCATAGTATCTAAAAGGTCGCTAGTTTTCGTTGATAGTGCACGGTGGCGTTCGTAAACATTTGCAGTTTGGATGCTTTGGCTGAAAAGACCAATGAAAATTATTATGGCTCCGATAAACACTATGAGGGAAATCATATGGTCTATTGTTGCACTTGCCATGTTAAGTTCCTCCTTCAAATGATAACCAGATAGAATTGGAAGTTTTTGTGGCGTTAATTGACGAGACTAGAACGCTCTTAACAGTAGAGTTCTCTTGCCAAACTGCGTTTTCTCCTAATGTAACTAGTGTTGATGCTTGGTTGTTTGTGCCTGTCAGAGATAACGTTAAGTTCATTGTTCTTACTGAGCTGTTTGGGTTTGTGGCGTTATGTATTGTTATTGTATAGCCCTGATTCTCGATTAATGATGGTGTGTCCAAACTGGCTGTAAGGGTTCCGCTAGAAATTGATGCGTGATTCATAGTGTAGTATACTTGCTGGATTGAGCTGCCCATGTGCCCAGCAATTTCTTGGAGTTCGGTTACTTTTCGTTGATCAACCCAAACATTCATGATAGTGCTGGCTACTATCGGAAAAAGGAAAATCTGCATTATCAAGATGGGTATCATTATCATGTATTCAATAGTTATGTTTGCCATTGTTTCCCTTCCATTTTCTACACCGAACCTATTGTCACGAGCACTGCGCCCATGTAAAATTCCACAACAGAATTTGGAGGTAGAGCAATAGTTACGTTATTTTGCTGAAAATTGAAAAAAGAAGAATCAAATCCAGCTGCTGTTTGAGGAAAATTGACGCTGATTCTGACTTGATCGACGCCGTTTTCCGTAACTTTTGTGATGCCATCTCCTGTCATCGCTAAAGATTGGGACAGGTAACGGCTAGTTCCATTCTCGAGAATTGGCAAATAAAACTTGAAGTAGCTTACTTGATTTTGAGTTCCAGTTATTGTTGAATTAAGCATCCTTATTGTGGGAACGGCGGCAATTCGGGTGTAACTGCCATCTGCCATAGGTAATTTTTCTTCGCATATTACTTGGCTAACTGGTGCCGATGAACCAGACAATAAGATTGAGCTGTTTGCGGATGTTGGCACTCGCTCAAAATAGTTCTTGTTTACTGAGTAAGAGCTTACAGGCATGTTGAAGAGGATGATTCCTGTATCGCCAGTTGTTAGATTTCCCCAGGATCCTGTAGTATAATGAACTTGGAACGTATAATTAACTGCCAATGGTTCAAAATGCACAGATCCAAAGTTGCTTGAGTAAGTAACTGTCTGTGTTCTACCAATAGTCCACGCAATATCATCAATTTGTAGTCCAGCGCTTTGCATGAAATTCTTGTTAGAGCTAAATTCGTTCTGTGCCATATTTGTATTCAAGAAGCCATTTGCGAAGGCCATCGCCACTAAAATCAAAACAACGATAGCTGAAGTTAGTATCATGGTTGAAAGGGCGGGGCTCAATGCTTTCCTGTCTTTCCGTAAACTTACCTGTTTGGTCGTCATTCTTGATCGAGCCTACCCTAGTTTAACGAACCGCGGAATTAGTTTCGCCGCAACTACTGCTATTACAACGAGGATTGCTGCGTGTTTGAATCCTGAAGCGATTGATTCATCACTTATTTTTCCAGCTACTATACCGATGATAAAGCTGTTGAAGATTGCTGACGTTACGAATATTGTTTGCATTAAGCCGGTACCTGCTGCTGTTGCCGTGCTTTGCACGCCTGTGTCAGTTGCACCAAAACCAGTGGTCAAACTCATCATCATTATGGTTGTTGCCACTAGCAAGATTGATGCTAAATAAGGCATCATGACGTAGGGGCGAACTGACATTTTCTTTTCTTTTTCAACATCCTGTGTTAAGCTGTTAAAGCGGGCCAATGACTCTATCATTGCAATTGTGCCGCCGCCGACATCTATGGTTTCAACCAAGAGGAACATTACGATCTGCACCATCCAACTGCGAGTTCGATGGAGAAAATCCATCATGACTTTTTTAATTGGAATACCCCACGAGATTTCGGCGCTGATCTTACGTAGCTCTGGGCTAAATGATCCATAGTCACGTTTTGATAGGCTTTCAATGCATTTTTCAGGTGATAATCCGGTTTTGCGTACTTCCGTGAGGTCTCTGAGGAAGTTTGAGACGCCTTGCTCCATGCTGTTTCTGACTTTTGAAAGTCTTATATGGACGATGGCTGCTGGTGCAGCGGTTATGCAAAGTGCGGTTGCTATTGCTATGGGTAAATCGACGCCCATTGCTTGCAGTTGCGTGAAGACAGGAAGCTTTGTTGCACCCATGAAATTTGTTAGGAGAAGGAATACAACTACACCGATTATGCTGCATAAACCGAATACCTTGTAGGGACGCATTTCAGACTTTGGTGTTTTCGGCTGCATGCTGTGGGCTAGATAAATAAATACCATTGATAGCATGGGCGTAAAAATGTAAGTATACATTAAAATTCCTGAATACTGCGACAAGCCAGCGTTTGCCGCTGTGGCTGCACTAGTTTGAATGTTGTTTACTGCGAAAAGTATGTAGAAACAAAGCGACATCATAACCATGACGATAATGAATGTTTCAAGCAACATACCGAGGCGTTCAGCCGCGGCTTTAACGCGGAGCGCTCGAGTCTTGAATATGTCTTCTGCTTTTCGCTCAAGAAAATGACCAATGTCACCACCAATAATAACTGTTGAGGCGTATCCTGACAAGAAATCTTTGAATATATCTAGTGGAGTTTTCTTTGCAGCAACTTCAAGAGCTGACAAAGGGTCGACTCCGAAGATTTCGACGTCTTTCATTATGTCTCTTGCTTCTTTCCGCATAGCTGGCATAAGATCTACTTCAGTGAGACGCTTGAAACTATTATATGGCGCAATGCCTCCTGAAGCCATGACGCTAATGTATGCTGCCGCGAAAGGCATTTCCCGCTCTAAACTTGTGGCTCTTTCGCCGGCATTATTCTTCGGCACCATTAGAAAACCAAATATTACAAAGAGCGGAACAGGAACTAAAATAAGCAAAGGCAGAAAACCGGTAAATAATGCCAGAATTATCCCCAATGCTGATACTGGAAGCGTTAATATTGCGCAGAAAAACATTACTGAAACATAAGTCTCAGAGTAGATTCTTACTCTTCCCATTTCTAATGTGTTTTTTAGGGACTGGAAAGTGTTTTTTAAGAAAAATGGCGCGAAACGCCCAAAGAGGCGAAAAGATAGCGCTTCAAATTTCTCAAGAAACGGCAACTACTTTCTCCTCCTCACTCCCTTTGATCTTTTTATAGAATTCTTTTGGTTTAGCATAGTATTCTGCGATTTCTGAGGCTACTTCTTTGTAGCTGCGGATTTTTTGCTCTCTCATCCAACGTAAAACGTCGGTGCGTCGCTTCATCTCGCTAACGAGTTGTTCTCTTGTTATGCCGCTTCGCTCGGAAATGTTTGTGAAAAGGAAACTGCTATCTATATCAATGATTTGTTGGTCTTTGATTGGGTCCCATTTGAAGGGGTTCATGAATTTTTCTGAGTCCACAATTTCATTTACTGATAGGACGCGGCGGTATGCTCTTTTTTCGCCGTTTTTCACCAAGTGGACACGTTGAACGGACATTACAATGTTCATTAGTGGTATGTAAGCGGGTGAAATGTCCATTGGTTTCTGTGTTAGACGTCTGACTGCTGACTGAACATTTTCGGCGTGCATTGTGCACATGCCTCCGTGGCCTGTTGCTAGAGCTTGGAACAGAACGTATGCTTCTTGGCCTCGAACTTCGCCAACAATCATAAGGTCAGGGCGGTGTCTCATGCATGTTTTCACCAAGTCGAATAGCGCAACTTCGCCTACATTGCTACCGCCTAAGCCATAACTTTGTCTTGAAATGAGCGAAACCCAGTTTTCATGTGAAAGATTTAGCTCAGCGGTTTCTTCGATGGTCATGATTTTGCTACCTGGCTTGATTAAGCAACCTAAAGCGTTCAGAGCGGTTGTTTTTCCCGCGGCTGTTCCTCCGAGAACCATAATTGAGGCCCGGTTTTCAAGGCAAATCCAGAGATAAGCCGCCATTTCCTCAGTGAAGGTGCCGATGTTGATTAGGTCAATAATTGAGTAAGGATCATCACGGAACTTTCTAATGGTGAAAGCTGTGCCAAACGGTGTAATTTCGCGTCTATAAGCTACGGCAAGGCGATGTTTTCCTGGAAGGGAGGCGTCAACAATTGGGAAGGCGCTGCTAACGTGTTTGCCCGCCATGTGGACTAATTTGACCACAAGATTATCAAGAACTTCATCATTTTCAAACCGAACATTCGTCTCTATGCTTTCAAAAGTCCTATGCCATATGTACACTGACTTGTTTACCCCATCGCAGGAAATATCTTCAATGTTTGGGTCACGCATTAAAGGATCAATTATGCCGAAGCCAACCAAGTCGCGCTCTGCGTGGTATAAAATTTTGTACCATGAAACATCAGGTAACCAACCTAAGCTGATTCTGTATTTGTCCACTATTCTTTTTGCCGCTTGAGCGAAGAATTTTCTCGGATCAGCAATTTCTTCTTTTGGAGACTCGATTTCAGCGAGTAAGATTTCTAGAACGCGGTTGTATATCCCTCTTTCAAATGTATCAAGTTGGAGCTCGTCAAGGATATACTTGTATTCGCCAGTTTTTGGTTCTTGGACAATTGCAACTTGGGCGAAGGGTTCATATAATGAGTATTTGTCAACAATTTTGGTTCCTTTTGGCAAGGCTTTAGCTACTGTTGGGAGCTCTTGTTCCGGTACTTTCTTCTTAAAACCCAGTTTTGGGAGTTTGAATCCTTTTTTAGTGGTTTTAGTGGTTTTTTGTTCTTCACTGGTCGTTTTTGGTTGTTTGTTGGTTTTTTTGGTTGGTTGCAGTTTTTTGATGGTTTGTTTCAGTTGTTTGAAGCTTTGGTTTGGCATAGGTGGTCAGTATTTAGGATTCATTTTTACGCTTATTAAGTATTATGTCTTACTATATGTTAATGTTGATGTGTTTAACACAGATACAGCGAGCTAACCACAACGATAAACTTGCCAACAGTCATCAAAACAATTTTAAACCCACAAAACCATCCACATACACAAACGCACTAACGGAAGAAAAACAATTGAACCAAACCTCAAAAATCATCAGTCAAGCAAAGAAAGAAGGAAGAAAAGCCCTCCTCGAACCTGAAGCCAAAACAATCTGCACAGAATACGGCATTCCCGTAACCAAGTTCAAAGTCGCATCCAACGCCAAAGAAGCAGCAAAGTACGCCGACGAAATCGGCTACCCAATTGTCCTAAAAATCATTTCCCCAGATATTATCCACAAATCAGATGCCGGAGGCGTAATAGTTAACTTGAAAACCGGGGCCGAAGTTACTACCGCATACAATAGAATTTTAAAAAATGTTAAAAAATTCAAAGCAGATGCAATAATTGTGGGAATTTTAGTGCAGGAAATGGCTCCAAATTCAACCGAAGTCATCGTGGGAGCAATTAAAGACCCTCAGTTTGGGCAAACGGTGATGTTTGGTTTAGGTGGAATATTTGTTGAAATCCTAAAAGATGTAAACTTTAGAATTGCGCCCCTTAGCATTGATGATGCAAAAGAAATGATTACTCAGCTTAAGGCTTATCCGCTTTTGAAAGGGTTCCGTAACACGCCGCCCGCAGACATTGATGCATTAGTCGGGATACTTTGCAGCACTTCGCGATTGGTTATGGATTACCCAGAAATCAAGGAGCTAGACTTGAACCCGGTGATATCATACCAGAAAGGTGCAAAAACAGTCGACGCAAGAATAATACTAGAATAAAAAAACGTACAATTTTTATTTTTAAAACAAGAAAAAGAAAACAAAAGAAGTTATTGTTTTTTGGTTAGTTCTTCGAGGATTTCCTTGGCTCTGTCCACACGGACTTTGCGTTCCTTAACCATCTGTTCAGCCACCTTATCAACTAAGTCATCTTTTGCGCCTGCAGTTACCGCGATGTTTCTTGCGTGAAGAGACATGTGACCGCGTTGAATTCCTTCGCTTGATAGGGCTCGCAGTGCGCCTAGGTTTTGGGCTAAGCCGACAGCAGCTAAGACTTCTCCGAATTCGTTGGCTGATTTGACGTTTAAGATTTTCATGCCTATTCTAGCTATTGGGTGAGTTTTTACTGCTCCGCCGATCAAGCCAACGGCCATCGGTAATTCAATTACGCCGTCTAAGTCGCCGTTCTTGTTTTTTGTCCATTTAGAAATTGAAGTGTATGACCCGTTTAAGGCGGCGTAGGCGTGAGCTCCGGCTTCAACGGCGCGGTGGTCGTTTCCTGTGGCTAAAACCACTGCGATAATTCCGTTTAAGGCGCCCTTGTTGTGCGTTGCTGCCCGGTAAGGATCGGCCGCTGCAAAAGCTGATGCGTAAGCGATGCCCTCTACGACTGCTTCGCCTCCAAGTGCTTCTTTGGGGATAGTGCACCATGCTTTGGCTAAACGTTTTGTAGCTAAATTAGTGATGATGCGCAGGTAAACGTGGCCGCCAGTAAGTTGTTCAATCATTGGAGCTACGGCTTCAGCCATCGTGTTAACAGCGTTTGCTCCCATGGCGTCTCTGCAATCAACATATAACTCCACAATCACCATTTGTCCCATCGTGGTCTCGATGATTTTAGCGTCCATGTCTTTAGCTCCGCCGCCGAAAGAATTTAGAACTGGGTCTTGGTCGTTTGCTTTTTTGAGAATTTCCGCCTTAGCATCCAAGATTTGTTTTTTAGCTAGTTTCGCGTCTTTAAGTTTTACAAGTTGGATCTGCCCAATCATAACTGGCGTTGTACTGATAGTGTGAAAGCCCCCGCCATCGCGAATCATTTTAGCTGCGTAACTCGCAGCGGCAATAACGCTAGGCTCTTCGGTTGCCATCGGGATTAAGTAGTCTTTTCCGTTTATTTGGAAGTTTACTCCGATGCCTAAAGGTTCAGGGAAAACACCAATAACGTTTTCAACCATGTGATCAGCTACGTCCATCGGCAAAGAGCCAGTGTTTTCAAGTAACCGCATTTCCTCTTCAGTTAAACCAGCAAAATCCTTAACGATTGCTAAACGCTCTTTGGGTGGAAGCTTATAGAAGCCTGAAATTACAGATGATTTCGTCATTTTTAATTCCTTTACTTGTGAATTGAGTGTAGTTTAGTTGTTTGCTTTTAAGCTTTAAGCAACTTTTAGCTAAAACTTAGGGATTTACAATGTTGTTTGACCGTGATTTCTTGGCATTGCGATTGCAGAAACGCCTAAGCGCTTTCGAATTTCCTTAGCTAAAACTGCTCCGTTGTTGCCTCGATAGTTATCTGTAATAACCTGTTTTGCGCGCGAGCGTTTAACATACTCTATTATACCATCAAAATCAGAGTGGTCGCTTAAGGCAACCAGATATTCCCTGTCACCGATTTGTCTGCATGGTGTATTGAATTCCCAACCGCTAACGCAAATCCGGGAGTTACTTAACCCCACGTGTTGGCGTTGGTTCATGTGGTAAAATGCAACGCAGGGAAGATTTCCTTCGAGAAGCTCACGTCCGTTCTCATCAGCGGAATGAGACAAGCAGCCAAGGTTCATGCCGTGCTGTTCACATACTTTGGTAACTTCGTAAACACGTTCAGGCATGACAAACGGAACTTCAACGTCTGCCTCTCTTAGAAGCTTCATTATTTCCTGCAGTTTGCCGTGGTAACCAAAAACGTAAACCGCCCCGCCCCTCAAACGTTTTTCAACCATAGAAACTAGCAGTTCTCGCACATCAACGTCAAATCTTCGTCTGCACGAAGGACTGCCATACGTTGCATCAACCACCAAAACATCACAGTTTACCACAGGCGAGCCATCAGTTCTAAAATCGCCAGAGTAAGCTATCCGTATTCCCCCAGCATCCTCAACTAATACTTGTGCGGCGCCTAAAATATGATCGGCTTTGACAAGCGTTATTTTTTCTTCACCAAATTTTATTGGTTTGTCATACTCCATTGTCTCAACCGATCGGCCACGAAGTTTGAGGGAATCGTCAAGAGTCTCTGCAAGGTCTCTTGTGGCTTTAGTCATCAAAACCTTCTCGCAGAGTTTCAAGCTTTTTCGTAATCCGCCAAGATGGTCTGCGTGTGCGTGTGTTACAATTCTCAAGGGCATATCGGCATTAAAGGCGTCACAGGCAACGCTGTCACCTAGCAAAACTGCGCCGTTTTTGCTGACTTTAGCCCTTAAAGACATCATAAGCCCTCTTGCTACGAAGATTTTTCAGCGAGCCACTCGATGAGTGGCTGCAGATCGTCCGTTTCAATAGTTATTTTCAAGGGGCCTAGCGGTGATTCTGATGTTTCTTCACAAAATGAGACATGTCCTGCAAAAGCTACCTGCTTGTTTAAGCAAAAACTAATAGTGTTACCTCTTACGCAGCGAAAAAGCGCTTTTCTGGATGCATCACGAACTCTGTCATTACGCATAAGGATGCGTAGTTTACTGAGAGATTCTTGACCTTTTGCTTCAGCTTTTAGGATGTTTGTTTTGCCTTCAGACTCAATTGTTATTGAAGCATTGGCTAAAATGTTAGTTACAGCTGTTTTCACTTTTTCTTCGCTCTCTGTCTGGTTAATTTCTGTTTGAACAAGAACGATTACTTCAGCCATTTTTCCTCGATTCTCCGCAAAGCCTCTGCAACTTTAGCTTTCGTATCTTCAACACTACTATCATTGATTATCATTTGCTCAGCCATCGCAATCACATTTCCTAAACCAACGCTGAGCTCACGGATATCCCGTTCATGGAAAACTTCCCATGCGTTTGGGTCGTCGCTTCGATGACGGCTAGTTAGCCGTGTGAACCTTGCCTCTGGAGAAGCATGCACAGCAACTATGCTGAATTTGGCAAAATGTGCCTTAAGAGCATCCACCTCATGGAGGCTTCTTAATCCGTCAATAAGGATTTTGCTGCTTTTTTGCTCTTCTATTTTTGGAATACATTTCTGTGCAACTACTGTAACTCCTCCATCGGCTCGCAGTTGAAGCATAACTTTGCCAACGTTCTGCGGGGTTAACTCTAATCCAAGTTTCTTGGTTTCCTCCCTAATTACATCGCCCATAATTACAATGGCGTAGCCCAATTCTGTGGCGGTTTCAACGACCAAGGATTTGCCTGAGCCAGGCATTCCTGCTAAACCAACAACTATCTTATCGTCGCTCATAACTAACCCCTTTTTGGTTCATATTAGCAAAGGTTTGTATTAAAAAGCATTTATGAAAGTTAAGTGTTAAAAATACCTAAGGTGCAGTTGATGTCTGAACAAATAAGAAGTTTCATAGCTTTTGACATCGAAAATGAACAGGTACTAAACAGATTGTCAGCAGCACAAAAGCTTATTCTTGAAACAGGCGCCGACCTGCGGCCTGTAGCCCCCCAAAATATCCATGTAACAATCCGTTTTCTTGGTTCAATCAGCCCCAACATGCTGGAGAAAGTTTACGAAGCCATGAAAAACGTTAAATTCACCCCTTTCACGATCAAAATTTGCGGTCTAGGCGTTTTCCCTAGCATAAATTATCCCCGCGTCGTATGGGCAGGAATGACTGATGGAGTGGAACAGCTCAAAAATATCTTTACCCAGCTGGAACCTCAGATTCTCGGTTTAGGGTTTGAGAAAGATGCTTTCGGGTTTAGCCCTCACTTAACTATCGCAAGAGTAAGATCCGCCAAAAACAAACAGAACTTAGCTGAGCTATTAACAAAAAGAGGTGATTTTGAGGTTGGTACAATCAAAGCTAACTGCCTTAGACTCAAAAGAAGCCAGCTATCTCCCAAAGGTCCAACTTATACAACAATCAAAGAAGTGTGTCCAGAAGCTTCAACAAAATGATAGCAATGCAGGAAATAAATAATTTAACCAAGAATGTACTTGAAAAAATTACTCCGACTGTAGAGGATCGGGCAAAAGTTGAAGCCATAACCCGCGAGTTAGAGCTTAAAGTATTGTTGGCTTGTAGACAGGATAGCGTCGATGCAGTGGTGAGAGTAGAGGGCTCGGTTGCCAAGGACACTTGGCTTAAGGAAAACCCCGATATCGACATTTTTATGCGTTTGCCAACCTCGATTCCCAGAAAACACTTTGGCACTGTAGCTTTGCGAATTGCTAAAAACGCTGCTGGATCTTACCAGCAAATTGAACGTTTCGCTGAGCATCCCTACCTTCAATTAATTGTTGAAGATTACCGCGTTGATATCGTGCCCTGTTACGATACTAAACCTGGGGAATGGAAAAGTGCTACAGATCGCACCCCCTACCACACAGACTACATAAAAAAGCATCTTGACAAGGACTTGCTAGGTGAGGTTCGGCTTTTGAAAAAGTTCATGAAGGGAACGGGAGTTTATGGGGCTGAAATAAAAATTGGCGGCTTCAGCGGATATCTCTGCGAACTACTGATAATGAAGTACCGATCTTTCGCACAGACAATTGAAGCGTTTGCAAATTACAGTAAACGGGTGATTGTAGACATAGAGAACCACTATGCAAACAGGGAAAGGGATCTTTCGTTGCTTTTTCCTGAGCCGATGGTGATCATTGATCCTGTTGACAAAGGAAGAAATGTTGCTTCACCGGTGCGACCTCAGAAGCTTTATGATTTCGTTGGTGCCGCCAGAGCATTTCTAAAAAAACCAAGTATATCATTCTTTTATCCACCCAAAGCAAACGCGTTATCCATTGTTGAGTTACAAAGTGAATTGGTTAATCGCGGCTCAGCTCTAGTCTTTCTAGTTATAGACCACGCTTCAATCGTTCCGGACGTTTTGTGGGGGCAACTATACAGAACAAAACGAGCGCTTCACAAAATGATAGAGTTAAACGATTACAAAATCCTCAAAGACCGAGTTTGGAGTAACGAAAAAACATTAAGCGTCTTTGTTTTTGAGCTTGAACAACAATTCTTACCTAATGTCAAAAAACACTTTGGACCACCACTTGAACGAGAAACAGAATGCGAAAATTTCCTCATAAAATATACGAACAATAATACTGCAATTTCCGGACCATACATTGAGGATGGACGCTGGATCGTTGAGATACCACGTAAAACAACCGACGTAGTTGTGCTATTGAAGGAGAAGCTTGCGGATGGAGGCAAAAACGCAGGCGTCGCAGAACTTATCGCTGAATCAATCAGCAAGAAAGTCAATATTGCAGTTAACAATGAAATAGATGAAGTTTATGAGAAAAACGGTGATTTCGCGGTGTTTTTAACTGATTTTGTTTATGGGAAACCATTTTGGATTTGAGACAATATTAACTTTAGAAGAAGAAGGACACTACTTTTTGCATTTTTTGATAAGTCTGTTCTGGGGTGCTTCTTTGGTTTAGGCTTTAATTCATTTCCAGCTTGAGTCTGTAATAGTCACTATCAGTCATAAATAGTCATTAAAAGTCTTAAATAGTCTTAAATAGTCAATAGGAGCCATTATTAATAATCACATTAGTAAATGAAGTCTACGAGTTAAACGAGGTAAAATTTTGCCCCTCACAGAACCGATTGACATTCAAACAATACTTGAAAAAGGCAACAGAGTGCAAATCCCAAAAATAATCCAGTATAAAATTGAATCCGATCAAGTGTTAAATGTTGGTTTGCTCCCTCTTAATTCACATGGAAGGTGGCATTATTTTTATGCAAAAATGGACAAGCAAGGCAGAATATTTGTCCCCAAGCTGACATTGGAACATTTGGTAAAGGAAAATAATCAAAATCTTGTAGGATACGTTTTCCAGGTAAGGCTGTTACCCGCTTAGACCTTCGGCCAAAGTTTTTTTGTCATATCCTGCCTAAATTGGCTTGTGCGCTCTTATTTTTTTCTAAAGGTGCAATGAGGTTCTTTTTGCATCATGTAACTGCGCTTCTCAAACAGACGCTGGTACATTAAACCCGTGCAAACTTACCCCGTCTTAAGTTCCAATTATATGCACACAGGGAGATTTTAAGCGTCGTTATTTGTGACTATAAAAATAAAATAGAGAATAGGACACTGATATGGCTTTTTTTAGTCTCAAAAAAGTTTTCAGTTCTTATTGGATTAACATTTATTTTTAAAATGTTTAAGTGGAATTTTGCGAGGTTAACAATAATCGTTGCATCAGGAAAATAAGTAAGAAAAAGTTTGGTGTACTTTAGATTTCTTTATTGAGGTTAACCGAATGAAGCCAAGTTTATTTTTATTCAAAAGAGATGTTGGAAGGACAATTGAAAATCCGAAAACTGTAGTTCATTTTGTAATTGTGGATTCAGAGACACCTGAAGATTATCCTTTGAATTTTGTTTGTGTGCTCCCAAATGTTCAGGGTTTAGTTAATGGTCATACCACTTTTAGTAGACTCTTTGGTAAAGATAGTGTGCCGATAGCCAAAAAACTGTTAGCTAAGGCATTGAAAAAAGAGAGTGATTTAGAAATTAAATTGCAAGTTGGGCAACGTTTGAAAATGATTGTTCAAAGCCGTATCTGAATGTTTTTAATTCGCTATTGAAAATTCAACTTCTCATTCTCTGGGCTTAGTTCTCAATTATTTCGGCCCATAGAACGGGCGTAATGCTTACGCGTTATATCTAAAAGAAAAATGTCATCTAAACCTTCTGATTCTTTAATGATTTTTTTTGAAGAGTGGCACATATAATGAAAAAGGTGAACAATCATCCATGGAATTTACTCCTGCAATACCCAATTAAGTTTTGGAGACTAGATGTCCCAAAGAGACAGCCCAGTTACGGTATCATTTTTTCGTACAAGTTTTCCTCCCAATAGTTCAGTTAGGTAAACTTCGGCAGCGAAAACTTTTCCCTCAAGCAGATGTCCAGCTTTCGTGTTGCCATTATGATCAGCTAAAACTATGTGGGCATGAACAAAGGGCTGGCTGTCTTTAATGGAAATGTTGCCCATGCAACTTGCAATCTCTTGCGGCGCCAAAAGTAAAGTCTCCAAGTATTCATGTTTTTCTTGATCATAAAATCCAAGCTTCGCGCATTTCAAAGCGCCAATTACTGTGAAGCTTGCGGTCATAATTGCATTCTCTTTTGCGAATTCAGTTAAGGCCTTCATTATTTCTGAATCATGTATAGCCCGAACAAGAAAAACCCGCCCAACCTCTAATTTACTAAAACTCATTTTTATTTCTCCTTAATTCAAGATATGTTTGCTTAATTATTTATTTTGAAATCGGTAAGTTATTTGTGCATACTACTTCGTGCTTCTCCAAGCTCTCTTGAACTCGTCCATTAGTAGTCTCAAAGACGGACAGGATCTTGTTTTAGGTGTACAATCATGGATACTTCGATGTTCCTCGTAGAATTACCACTGAGAAAACTTGCTGGGACGCTTAATCTGGTGAAGTCAATGTATCTGTACATGTATGGATGGCCGAACGAAGCTTGCTGTAGAGATGCTGAGCGAATTCTAATTCTATGATTATTGTGTTACTGAGTGGTACCAGCTGATTATGTATTCTGGTAGGTTTAGTCCTCTTTGGCCTAGTCGTTCAGCTAATTTTACTGGAACTGGACTCAGTACGTATGCTGCTCTGGTGTAGAAGCGTCTTGGCGTAAGCGGTTTTGCTTCTTCTGGAAGGATAATTTTTAAGTCAGCTTTTTTGGCCAAAGTAGATTCAGCTGAAGTTGTCATTGCAAATACTGTTCCTGCAAATTTTTTGATCACGTCTGCCCATATGATGACGGGTCTTGTTTCGCCAGAGTATGATAGGAGGATTTCAAGGTCTCCTGCTCTTGGATGTGGAGTGTTGACTCCTCTTGTTATGTAGACGTTATCGCCTAGGAAGCTTTTGATGTGGAAGAGTCTGACGCCTGTCATTTTGGCGATTTCGTTTGCTGTGCCTTTTCCGCCTAAGAAAACGTTGGTTCGTTTTTCAAGTACATCTACGAGTTGCGTGTAAGTGTCTGAAGTAACGTTTGAATCTATCATTTCGCCAATTTTTTCAAATTCTTCAACGCAAAGTCGAAAAACATCGTCAACCTCAAGATTTCGGAAAATAGCTTCAATCATGCTATTCAAAAGTTCAAGAGTGCCTAACTCAAAAATGTCGCCCATCATTCCTGTTTCACTATATTCAGTGCCCGGCTTCGATTTTCCCCGTCCTTTAAGTTCAACTACGTTGCCATATTTGCTTACTATTTCCCCTAAAGGCGAATTAATTGCAGAAGTGAAAAGACCCATCGAAAACTTGGTTGATTTCTTTTCTTCAATATACTTAGCTAAATCTTGAGCCATAACTAATGGGTCATCTGAGTAGCCGCTGCCAGAATTTATTAAAAGCAAGGTTTTCTTGTAGCGTCTTGAAAGATCCGCTGCTGCATCATACATGCTTTTTCCGGGGAAACCTGGGTCGTCAGGAGTTAAAACCACTTTGTTTCTCCAGCCAACTTGGCTCAACGCAATTTGGCTCAAAGCAGCGTTTAGCGAGTAAAGTGATCTGCCTGACCCACCGCATATCACGCAATCAGCAGCTTTTAGTTCGTTATATAATGGTGAAAGTTCTTTATGTTTAATACTCAAAATGTTTTCTTGGATTTTATTAACATATCCGATGCTGCTGATTTTGCTTTTGATGGCAACCGCACCTTCAAGTCAAACATGATTTACTTATTCTCTATATTATCCTTGTGCTTGCTAGATTGTAAATAAATCAATTATCACATTAATCGCTCAGCAGATTGTTGTCTTACGAAGATAATTCTTACAGTAATTCGAAAATGTCTACCTGCTTCTTTTGAACACTTGTTTAACGTCTTCAAGCTTTGATCCGAGGATCTCTATGTCATCGATGTTTCCTAGTCCTTTCTCGCCTGCTCTTCTGATGTGGCTAATTTCTTTTGGGTCAAATCCCATGATTCTAGCTCCAGTAGCGTCTGTTGCAACCACGTCTTTCCCCGCAATTATCAAATCCATTTTGACAGGCGTTCCATCGGTTGGGCCTCGACCTTCCATCGCCACGAAACCATCTATAACCGTCAAAGCAGGTTTAATTACAGAATTAATGTCCACTACAACGCTGCTAATTCCTCTGGCATGATATTTTGCTTTGAATTTGTCTGGCAAAAGACCAAACATGTTTTTCATGCCTAAAGTGACTTTTGTTGCCATATGAGTTTTAAGTTTTGCAGCGCTAATTACGGCTGATTCAGTTACGATTTTTGGGACGGTTATGCTTCCTAAGGTTTCGCATCCTGGGATGGGAATTTTGATTTTTTCTTTTTGATACCTTAAGTTTAGGAATTCGACGCCGTTTTGTTGGCACATTTCTTTCATGCCTGTGGCTTCATAGGCTTTGTCGGCGTTGGTCATAGTTGCGTCTGATTCCACAACATAGACTTCCACTCCGAGGGGTTTGAGTTTTTGTATTATTGCCTCAACTACTATCGGGTCGGTTGTTGCTCCTGATTCCCACGTTTTAGTAGATATGAAATTGACTTTTATGAGCGCCTTCTTATAACCAGAAAAACAAGATTCGTAATTTATCAAGTCAAGAGCCTTAAAAACGGGTTCATGCCCTCTTTCACCCTTCACAATTGCTACCGTCGATTTCTCCATCTGTAACACCACATTTTATCTGGGGCAATATCTCTCTTTAAGCTTTTCATACAAAAAAATAGGTAAATTCTTGTTCACTGATTTTTTATTATTAAAAATAACCGACTATAGAAGAAGAGGAAGAATCAGAAATCCTGTAATGAGTCCGCCTGCTAATCCTAGCATGATTGGGAAGGGCAAGCCTGGGAAGATTCCTTTTCGTCCAAGCATGTAGAAGGTTATGATTGAACCTGCTAAGATACCGATTATCGCTACTATAGTTGGAAATATGCTTTGTGGAATGCCAAAAATCAAGGTTTGTGGAAAGCCGAAGATCATGGCTCCTGTTAGCATGGAGTAGAATACTAAGTCTCCTAGCCCCATCTGAATGTCTTTGAATGAGAAGCTTAAACCTTGTAGTTCATCGAGGGCTGATCCTGATCCTGATGCTGATTGGGATTGAGCGATTTTTCCTACTGGACCTCGGTAAACCGCTATTACATCGTAGATTGCCAAGAAAATTAGAATTATGACTGCGCTGTAGAGTGGAATTGAGAAGCCAAAGAAAATGCCCAAGGCGCCGCCAACGGCGACCACTGCTACGTTTCGGGGTATGCTTCCAAAGCGGAAAATGGCAAGATCAAACAACACAGTGATGATTATTGAGAGGGGTATTAGTACAAAGATGCTCCAATCAGGTAAAGATGCGAAAATTGCTGACAAATAAACAACCGACAACAGTAAAGATGCAGTTGTCATTGCAACAATTATTAATCCTTTAATGATTTTTTTGCTTTTCCGCTTAAGAAGAATATAGAACAAGGTCGCACTAATCGCGACGAGGATTACGAAGTAGATTGCGTTGCCAAATGGTGCTCCAGGTGTGCTTTCAGGAATAGGAGTAACTGGAATAGCATTTCCCTGTTGAGGAATTAGTAAGTAAGCGCAGCCTAAACCGAAAATAATGCTTGCCAGTATCGGTACTAAATAAACAATTTGAAATCTAAACTTATCTTGCTTATTAGCTTCAGTCACAGTTTTGTCTGGTTCGGTCAAGTTGCTTACCCTAAATTGTTGATCGCTAATGAGGCTTGCAAATAACATTGGTCACACAATAAGCTTTGCTTTTTATCCGTGTCAAATATTGAGTTAGAAAAATGCATAACACAAAAAGTACTCTGACAATGTCGCAGGCCCAAGGTGTGCCCCAACTCGTGAATAGCCTCCTTAAGTGACCTCAACATAAAGACGGATATGTCTGCTTTTTCGCCGCAAAACTCAGGTCTTAGTCTCCAGAGTGAAATCAAAGCAGCTTTTCCAGGAGCGTAAGCTTCTCCAAATTCATAATTTAATCCTGAAGAAAAAATGTCCGCGTCAACCAATCCTAAAATTCGGTCGTATCTTTCGTTTTTAGTAGCAAAAACCCTGAGTTCGTTAAGTATCACGCTTGAACTGTATTGTTTCCGTTTTTTTTCAAAAGCTTTCCCAGGAACGGGCATAGCCTCGCTTATGACTGAGCAAATGGTATCAGGAAAAAGTTTAGCCAAACCCTGAGAAACCTCAAGCAGAGTCTCTGGAGCTATTTGGCCGATGGGTAAAATTCCAATCTTCATAGGGTCAGCCTAAATTTCGTAGGTTTCTCCAGTTCTCGGAGCAACTGCTTCTAAACCAAGCTCAGTTTTCGCCCAACTCGCCAACAATTCACAGTTACCTTCTGCTCCGTGAACACAGAAAACTTTTGGTTTCCCTCCGAGACGACGCAACCCCTCTTTGAGTTGACTTGCTCCGCAGTGGGAAGAGAAATCAAAGTGGCGATACTGCGACTTAACCTTGCGCACTTTTCCATCAATCAAAGTGACACCTTTATCCATTAGCTGTTTGCCAGGAGTTCCAGGAATCTGATAGCTGACAAGAAAAATCGCGTTAGTCGCCTTCTTTGCGATTTTGGAAACATAGAATTGCGATGGACCGCCCTTCAGCATGCCTGCGGGTGAAATAACTAAGCCTGGATCTTTTGCTGCTCTTCTTCTGTCTCGCCAGCCATCAACCCAGTCGAGTGAGTTCATGGCATTCGTAAAAAGCCTTGGATCCCTTAGGAATTCTTTGTAATTCATCATTATTCTGCTAGCTTCGCGAGCCATACCATCCAAAACTATGGGGTATTCAAAATGGTTTGCTGCCAAAACACAAGCAATTTCTTGTGCACGTCCAACACCGAACGCTGGCACTAAAACAGTTCCGCCTCGTTCAACGACTTCAGTTGCTGCTTCAACAAAACTTTTTTCAAGTTCAGGCCGCAAAGTATGATCCTCGCTTGCATAAGTGCTCTCAGTGATAACGGCGTCGAAATCGCCGTAATCCATTGTTGCTCCTTTCAACATTTTGCTGTCCTCCATGTTGTAGTCGCCAGTGAAAAGAATCTTTTTACCATCTGCCTCAACTTGCACCTGAGCGCTTCCAGGTGTGTGACCCGCATCAAAAAGTTTAATCTTCATGTCGCCGACGGTTTCTTCAACACCAAAATCTATGTGCTTACTGTTATGCATCATGCTGTTAAGTTCAAGATATTCAAAAGGCAAGAAATAACTTGACAAATGAATAAAATCTGAAATCAGAACTTGAGTTAATTCCAAATTTAACTTGTTTGTGATTAATAGTTTTTTATCATTTATGTAGAAGATTGGTATTGCTCCGGAATGATCAAGGTGGCTATGAGTTAAAATCACAGCATCCAATTCTTTTGGTGGAATATGCATCGGAAAACCTGGTTCACGATCAAGCATAACACCATAATCTAACACAACTTTAGTTTTTTCTGATTTAACAGTTATACCAATTCTGCCAACTTCTCTAGCTCCACCTAAAAATCCAATTTGCAATTAGACCAATCCTTGTTATCAACAGTTAACGAATAAAAATTAACTATGCTATTTTAAAAATGTATTGACCCTCTTCCAGACTGCGCAGATACAAAACCCTTCTTAATCGCCTTCAAAATCGAATCAATTTCCAAAGAGGCGTCGATCTGATTGTAAACGCTAAACAATTCAGACATCTGATGTGCGTCACTTCCAGCTGTACCTGGCAAACCCATACTTTTAGCTAGCTCTTTAGCTTGACTATTTGCAGATGCTGAAGACCCACCGTTCTGTACCTCTATGGCGTCAATCTTGTAATTTCTTGCTAAGTCGCCCATTCCATATTCGCGGTAAGGGTGTGCAACGACAGAGACTGCATCTATACTTTTTGCGTAATCAACCATAGCTTCAGGAGTCCAGGGACGCGGCGGCAATTCGTCCGTACCTATAATCACCATGTCACCCTGAGGCGTGCTAATCTCAACTCCAGGAATAATCAGGACATCGGGGTAAGCCGAAGCCAACTCAACAGTCGCCCTACAGCCTCGCACGCTATCGTGGTCGGTCACAGCAGCAACTTTAATGAAACTATGAGCGACAAGCTGATCTACAAGAGTTTTTGGTTGAAGCGCAGAATCATGAGAATAAACAGTATGAATATGTAAGTCGGCTTGAATCAAGGTTATTCACCGAGCTGTTTCAGAAAAATGTTCTTTAAACGCTCTAAAATCTCTTTGGTTCCTTTCACATTAGCATCAACACAATTAAACGCTAAACCACTTGTTCTACAGGAGGACCTGCAAGTTTTTTCAATTATTTCCTGCCAAAGGTTTGCATCATTTAGCAAAACTACACCTTCGTAATTCGTGCGTTTGATGTATTCTTGAATTTGGTTTGCCACATAATTCATAGTTTCAAAGTCAAGAGGCAAAGCCATTTCATGTTGGCTGAGCGGATAAACTTCGTCAAGCTCCAATGGAACAATGCCGAATGGAGCAGAATAAACGCATATGTGGATTTCTGAGGCAAGCTCTTTGCCTAAATTGCGGAGGAGCTGGCGGATTTTTTTGAATTCAGGTGCTTTATGGAATGGTTTATTTCTTGTTTGGGGTACAAGAAAAAGAACTTTAGCGTTTATGGGGGGGTTATATCGTTCGCGTAAGCGTTTTTGGTAGTGAGTGATTTCGGGGCGTGCAAGTCCCACAGAGTCGAAATAGAAGAACCCGCTGCACTTCACCGTTGGACTGTACTTTTCTAAGAAATCGGCGTGGTTTCGAAGTTTTTTGAGAGCAGAGAGCAATGCTGGGTGCCCATGAACCCGCATCTCTGTATGTTCCCACAGCCTGCCGTCTCGTATAGCCTGTTTAATTCGCCGCATCTCAGCAGCACAGACGTAAAGATTATGTTCAGCTAAGAAAACCTCTTGTTCCTTCTTTGTTTTCTTCTCAAGTCCTCTTGGTGTTTCAGATGCACATCGGGAGCACGAGCATGGGAAATAATCCATTTCTCCAAGCCGCCATGTTCCATTTTCAGTCATGTAACGGCCTTCCCGAGCATACAAAACATAAGCTGCTGAATCGAAAAGGTCACAGCCAAGCGCAACTGCCAGTGAAAACATAGCTGGGTGCCCAGCACCAAACAGATGCAATGGACGCTCAATCGGTAAACCTTTTTTCGCGGTCAAGATCATGTCGGCTAAAACATCGTAGCGGTAGCTTTCCATAACTTCAGTTGGGCTTCCAAGCGCATGGATTTGGAAAGGCAGTTTTCCCATTTCAACAGCCGAACTGGCCACAAGGTCTAAGTGCCTTCCCCCCTGTACTGGACCAACCCATAAAATATCGTCACGTGTTTTAGTTTTAAAGAAATCTTTAGCCCTTCGCAAAGTTTCAGCCACAGTTTCTTGCGCTTGTTCTTTAGTTACTTTCCAACCTGTAGGAATGTCAAGCATAGTGGCGACGTCGCTTCCGATGTTTTCTTGGTAAGCAACGATTTCTTTTTGGCTGACTTCAACTCCGCCGTAAACAAGGATTTGGTAGGCTCCTGAATCAGTCATTATTGCGCCTTCAAAATCAAGAAATTTATGTAAACCTTCTTCTGCAAGTTTATCTCCAAAACGTTTCTTGAGTATGTACGCGTTAGTTATGACTGCTTCAAAACCAAATGTTTCTTTCAGCTGTTTAGGTGTAACAAGCTGGATGCTGGGGTTAATTACTGGGTATAAGAGAGGGGTTTCCACTGTTCCACTTTTGGTTTTTAATTTTCCTACTCTACCAAGCAAGTCTTTTTCTTTAATTTCGAAACTCAAAGCTGAAGCCTAAACAAGATGGTCTACTCGGTTATAAAAAACACTAGCCTGGGATACTGTTAAGTTACATATGATGTCATGGTGGATAGTAATTGTGTTGTACAACTTGTTGTAGTGGTATTTCAAGCACAAAGGTTTAAAAAGCAATTATTATCACTGTTTATGTTGAACGAAATAAAGAGGGTGTGTGTGGTTGTATGAGCAAAATTACTAGTGTTGTTTCTAAATGGATATATCACATTACTACTCAACAGCTAGACCGTGTTGTTAATAAAAATAAGCAAGTTTTTGACGAACTAGCTAAACAATAAAATACTAAATAAAACTATTATTTTTCTATGGTTATAGCTATAAACGAAAGAATAGTTGTCATTGTGCATAATTATGTTGTCCGGAAACTAGTTGCTGTTGATGGTGTGTTATTTCCAGCAACAATTTCTGGACCTATTAACAGAATATTCTCCAAAACATATGGAGAAAAATACGTAGGTGCAAAAGAAAAAGCTGGGGCAATTCTATATTCTATTGTACACGGGCATTCTTTTGCGGATGGAAATAAAAGAACTGGGCTTCTAACAACATGTCTTTTCTTGGTATACAACGGTTATGCTCTACATGTACCGCCTGACACAGCAAGATTTTTGGAAAAAATGGCTGATGCTTTAGACCCCACCGCACCATTAGAAATTGATGCAATAAATTGGATTAAGAAAAACACGAAAATGGACTTTGGAAGCATAACCATTAATTTGTTGCTGATTCTTTTTTGCAAAGCTCAAGGTATAGGTCTTATTGAAGCAGTAACTCCAGGTATGCTTGAAAATTCGATACCTTATATAAACAAAGAAGAACTCACGGACACAGCTTTAAAGAAAGCACACATGAACCAAGAAAGTATATGTGAAAAAACTTAAAGTGATCATTATTTGATTCTAATCTTATCTTTGATCCTTGCTTCATATTCTCTCTTCTGTGATGATGCCCATTTCAGCATTAAAGTTGACAAAGAAAGAAATGTTGTTTGGCCGGAAAATAACTTGGATATAATAACTTGAACATAAAAAAACCTCATTTCTTTTTTTGAGATATTGGGTAACTTAATAGTATATATCCTGGAAAAACTATGAAGCCAAGCAATTGGAACTAACTTTCGTTAACCGTGTTTTTTGGTTTACGCCGTCGCCGTTTGCTTGTTGATTTAAGTTTTTCATTTCTTCTAAATTTTATGTTAATTAATGCAATTATTGTCACTGCTAACGCAATAGATAGAACAATAACCAGCATGTTGTCAATATCTGTAATGTTGAATTGCCCCACTATAGATAAGGGGGTTCCTTGTGGTTTTTGTGGGCTCTGGGTAGGAGTTGACAGTGGAGTGGAATATGGAATAGGTGTTGGCGTTTGTGTAAAATAGGGGGTTGGTGTACCTATCGGGTTGTAAGGGGTGGGCGTTGGACTCGTGGAGGACGTTGGTGGCGGGGTTGGAACCACAATAGCGCCTGGAACAGATGGTGCATTGGGGTTTGATCGTGTTAGAAATGGAACGAAGTCTAAAGTACCTAAGTTTGACGAGTTTTTGAAATCCCAAATTGTTTGGTTAATAGCTGCCACATCATTGGTTCCCCACCAGTTGTTAACCGCGTTAACGTCGGTTGCATTTTCTGTTAGATGAATATTTTGAGTATTATCCAAGATGCTATTTTGGGTGATTATCGATAGTGCGGTTGGTCCCCAAATGCCATAGTTGTTGTTTACAATAGTGTTGGCTTGGATGTTTCCATCTCCTCCGATTCCGCATATGTTATTGGCGATTGCATTGCTTTGGATTGTTGAGGCGGAACTGTTGCTGCGTATTCCGTCGTTGGCATTGTTCATTATTATGTTTTGTTCAATTGTTGTCTGTGTTAATGCATAAACGCCTGAAAAACAATTAATGATTGTATTGTTAGTTATAGTAGCGGTTCCTTGATTGTAGATTCCGTAATCTTGATCTTGACCTTTGATCACATTATTTATAATATAGGCTTGCCCCACGCTAACCGTAATACCGTTACAGGATTGAAAATCTAAGACATTGTTTGATATTCCACAAGAACCTCCGTTGATAGTAATGGGTGTGGCAGATGCTGAGACAAAATAACTGTTACTTACTTGTGTGTAACCACCTTCAACAGTTATAGGAACCGAATTAATCGTGGCATTATCAATTATAGACCCAGTACTGCTAGGGGCAAAATCAATTCCCACAGTAGAATAGCCATTGTTTGTAATTACTATTTGGTTATTG
Source organism: Candidatus Bathyarchaeota archaeon (assembly GCA_963833575.1). Taxonomy (GTDB): domain Archaea; phylum Thermoproteota; class Bathyarchaeia; order Bathyarchaeales; family Bathycorpusculaceae; genus Bathycorpusculum. The sequence continues at coordinate 59,229 of CAWHXY010000007.1, forward strand.
CTTGCACCTTGCGCTTTTAAAGTGCCAGCTATCGTTAGCTGGTACGCGTTAACATTAACTGTCACCCCAGGCTGAATCGTTAAAGTTGCACCACTAATTACAACTGTATCGGCCGAAAGTGAGTAAGTACTTCCTGTTGCCCAAGTTGATTGCCTATTGTTCCGCTGACATAAATAACTGCATGAACGTTTTCAACAAGCAGAAGCCCTCCAACCATAACTGCAATTATCAGAATTATGCATGCAAGCTTCCGCAAGTTCACACCCATCATACAAGTTCTTGATTTAAAATTTAAGTTTTTCATGCTTTCCTTTGATTTTTAGTTAATGCTTCAGGTTGATCTGGCTAAACGGTGATACTTTGTTTAACAACACCTAAACATCGCATTGAGAGGAACAACAACTGCCTCTTTAAAAACGAACGTTTTGCAAGATATTGGTTAGATTTGACGCGATGAATCTACCTAACAAATAGTCAATAGGTACTGACAAGTAAGGCTTAAAAAGTAATAAAAGAATAAGCACATTTATGGCGGTTGACAATAATAAAGACCTCTCTAAGTATTGGGAAAAGACTGTTAAAGACGTGGAAACGGCACCTAAGTACAATTTCTTAGAGCTCCAACGTGAGCTTTATCATACGTGTAAACTGCAAGGATATGCCACCTCAGAAATACAAGCATTTAGCTCTAAATGTTTTGAATTGGCACCAAATATTAACGAGGAAGAAAACAAGGCATTACTTAACAAAATTGGTCAGAAAATTTGGTTTAATCTTTTAAACTCGTTAGAGGTAGTTGAGTTTCTTGATTCAACCAAGCTTACACCGAAGCAAAAGTCGCTTATCAGCCTCTATGTCTACCTGAACATGGTTGAAGGAGCCAGTTCTGTCTATGTTCAATTTATTGCTTTGATGCTTATTAAGAATGGAAGCAAACTATATGACCATTATAATAAGCGGATTGCCCAAACCTATGAAGACTTAGAGCGAATCAATTTAAGCTCAAAACTCAAGTTTTTGGTTGAAAATGGCTTAGGTTTTGCCGTTAAGCAAATTGATAGAAATCTCCGTAATTGTATTGCACACCAAGATTTTATTATTTTCAATGATGGATCCGTTAAGAACCTAAAGACAGGAGAACCCATTGATATAGAAACAAAATTGCACTCTCTTTGTCTAACCAGTTCTTTAACTTCACTGGTGTTGAAGCAAACGTTCGATATTATATCACCAAGTACTGACAAGTCTCTTACTGCATAGTCAGCTATGTTAATTTCTTTAAGGGTGACATCTTTAGATTACCTGCGTTCCTAACTTTATCCATCTCAGTACAGGGTTGAACTTCTCCTTCTGGAGATTTTGGCACGGAATGTATTGAAACGCCTCCTCCCATGAAGATAACACCCGCATTCCCGATTTTTTCTGGAAACTACGAGTTAGTCTCCGGAAATAGATGTTTGGAATGAATAAATACAGCTTGCGAAGCCTTTCCCAACCAATTTCAGAAAGACTTGGACTGCCTTTTCCTTACTTTCCAAATTCTTAATACATTAACTAACTTCTAACTAAACTGGGAAGCAATAATGGATAATTTGACGGAAGAAAAAGCAAAAGCATATGACAAATACGGGATAACGAAGGCTGAGATAGAAAAAGCCCTTGTCTTATTGAAAGATTTTAGAAGAAAATTTCCTTTTGCTGAGAATCCAGACTCAATCGATTCGTTGAAGCCTGATGACATTTTTAAAATTAATCCAGACGAGTTAGGAGATTTCTTCCGTTATGTAGAGTTCTATCTCAGACCACTTGGGCATCTTACAATTCATGGCTCGACTGCATATCGGAATATTAGAATGCAAATTGAAGATTTCAAAGAACTGCTACACATAACAGTAGATAAGAAAAAATCGCTTGCTGAAAAAGTGGATGCTCATTGGGAAAAGATAAGCCGATTGGGACAAGACAAACAGATTGCTAAAAAAATAATTTTTTGTTTCAATTATGAAAGCGGAGAAATTCTGCCGATTTTTAGTACTGCACATTTAAGGTATTTCGTTAAAAAAATTGTGGATAAACCAAGCAATCCCAATAAGTATTATTCGCTCGGAGAAGAATATGCGTATTTAATATCTGAACTGTTGAGAGCCAAGGAAAACTCGACAATAACTAAACCGTGGGAAATAAGTTATTTTTCCCGATTTTTATATAATGCTTACCCACCACCCGATCAAGATGAAGGTTCAACGAGCACGACCGAAAATGGTAAACCTCGAAATGTGGTGACCAAAGAAATGTTGTCGATGGGGGAATTCGCTAGATTACTTCAAGAGTTGCAAGCAAGAGGAAAGATTAGTGGTGAACAATTCAGGGATTATCGCGCTCAATGGACAAGGCAACCAAACGATAGAGAAAGACTAATTCAACGACTAAGAGAACTCAATGTATGAAAATTCTGAAGATAAGGGTTTTCCATGAAATGTAAGAATTGTGGCCATCTCATTTTGTTTGATAATGAAGTTGGGAAGAAGGATATCGTTTACAAACATAAACAATCTAACCATTCCATGTATTGTCCATGTAGGAAGCCTGAACCAACTTAGTCTTGTTTTCTTTTTGAAAATTCGAGTTTAGTCTGTTAAAGCATCAACTATTAACTAAGTAAGTATGCAGAGAAAGACGTTTACTAATGATTTCATTACGTTTTCTTTTCAGAAGTACTTTCATTAACCTCTATTTTGTAAGTTCCCGGAAACTTTCGTGGTGCAGCACTTACTTTTTCTTCGATTTCAGGTTGGCAATCCCTGCAAAGCGGTTTATCGAAATTCCTAGGTGAAAATTTGAACTCTCCATAAGTTATTGCTTGTTTGCACTCGTTACAGAAGTATTGCTTTTCTGGTACGGCTGTTTTTTGGTGTTCAATACAAAGAGCTTTACTAAAGCGGTTCATTGAATATTGTTGAACTTGTTCACTTATGACTTCTTTGCAAATGCTGCAATAGTGGCCCATAGATGTCAAGCATTCACGTAAGTATTTTAGCTTTAGGTCGTCAACCTATGAGCTTGTTTTTTTCCCATCTTGAGAATTAATAAAAATCATTGCATTCACTGAAATATTAACTTCCTCTAAAATGAGGCATGCTTATATCATCATAGTTTGTCTAATATCGAAGAGAGATGTAACCATGGTCTGCTCAATTGACATAAGCGAAAAACCAAAACTAAACGACCCGATCCTTATTGAAGGGTTACCTGGAATAGGGTTTGTAGCTAATATTGCAGCGCTGCATTTGATAAAAGAGTTAAAGGCTAAACGTTTTATTCAGATTTTCTCCTCTTCGTTCCAAGATTTTGCAGTAACAACTGAGAATGGCGGCGCCCTTTCGCCTATTAATGAACTCTATTATGTTAAGCGAGAGGAGGGTAAACATGATTTGATTATTTGGTTTGGAAACACTCAGGCCCTTACAACTGTTGGGCAATACGAATTAGTAGGTAAAGTTCTTGATTTGGCACAGGAATATGGTTGCAAATTCGTAATTTCCATTGGCGGCTTCAAGAAGGATGAGGCAGAGCAAGTACCGGCAGTTTACAGTACTGCTACAGACTTGGACACAATGCAGGAAGCTTTAGATTTAGGTACAAAAGTGATGGTTGGGCATGTTTTTGGAATCGCAGGTTTGTCAGTTGGATTGGCGAGAATCAGAGACCTGAAAGGCTTCTCCCTATTGGTTGATACACCCGGAATGAATCCAGACGTAAATGCCGCTCGTCAAGCATTGATCCTGCTTGACAAATACTTGAACATCCAAGTTGATTTAGCCACGATTGAAGACAGCAGCGTTGAAATCAAGAAAACTTTAGAATCTTTTGGAATTATTAGGAGTATAACAGAAGAAAAGAAGAAAGAGGAGCAACAATTGCGTTGGTTTATTTAGGGTTTTACTTCACTCATGAACGCTTGATAGACTTTCTGCACTCGGTCGGCTGCTGGACCTGAACCTTCAATAACGCCTTTTTCGGTTAGTTTGACTTTGTCCATGACCCAAATGAATCCTTGGTCTTCGTATAGTTTGACCATGGTTGGAAACACTTTTTCAAGTCTTGAAGCTAAAGATTTGAGGTCGAAAGGTTTTTCTGCGCTTGATATTTGAGCAACAACGTTTCCATTTAGAAATATTCGATGCAGCAATTTTCCAGTTTCATCTTTTGCATCAGCAATGCTTAGGCTCATAGTATCAGGGTTAATGCCAATTAGAGTGCCATTGAATGTTTTCCCAGTAGTTGTCACTACAGACACTGTTTTATCCGCCAACGCTGAGATTTCAGTGAAGTATTTTCTTTGCGCTACAGACAACTTTATTTCTCCTTTAAGGTAACGAAATTGCACTACCAGTATTTATCTTTAGACGCTTCGCTGGCTACCATAATTAAAATACCGCAAAAACCGAAGTTTTTTAATGCAGGGAGGTGTACTTTAATATTACATTCGGTTTTGCCTTTCTGCTTTTTTTGAGTTTTCACTTTCGCTATAGCCTCTACTGTTCTAAAATATCGGTTCAAAACCTACTTTATATTGCGTTTAAACCTCAAAAACAGTTATGGTTGACTTAACTAGACCTTGTGATGCTTGCGGAAGAATGATTGGCGGTGCTGGCAAATAGTGCCCTAAATGTAAAGTTTACTTCTGCAATGTTCGCGCTTGGCAATTAATGAATAAGCAAAATAAATTTCCAGTTGTTTGCCCTATATGTGGTGATAAACTTGAGTTTCCTTAAGGTGAAAAGACCTATAACTAAAGCAAGTAACTTATGGAAACAAATATTTTTAAAAGGGTTTGATTAGGCTATAGTACTGAAAATTTTTCTTTTAGGAGAAAAAGAAAAAATGCAAATTTCTTTTTCACACAATACTATGTCATGTATCGTGCACTTAACTAGAGCCTAATCAGCCCCATTTTGCTACAGTATGATAATGCCTTATAACATTTTGCAAAACAGTCATCAGCCTAGATATTTCATTAATCGCATAGATTAAAACAATTAACATAAATTCAAGTTGCCAAGCACAAGGTTGTTTGTCCTATTTGTGAAAAGTTTTCATAAAGATAAGTCTTAAATCTGAACAGCGTAGAATATCATTTTGGAATTTCAGTATTTTCAACCATTCTGAATATTACGCAACCTGCACCAAACAAGAGACCTAAAGCCAAAATTAAGGTATTGCCATTGTTGGGAAATATTGATGCGAAAGCAATAATTGAGAAAATGATTATCAAACCCATAATGAATGTGACTTGACCTAATCGTCCCAAAGTAAGCACCATTACCGTATTATCCAAAGTTAATTTAAACTAGCTTTGGTAATTAAAATAGTTAAGTTTTCGCGAAGATAAGTCTTAAATCTGAACAGCGTAGAAATAGAAGAAAGTGGCAATTCGATGAATCCAAGAAGTTGTCCTGAGTGCAATAAACCTCTTACATGGATTCCAGAATATCAAAGATGGTATTGTAAGAAAGATAAGATTTACCCTAAACTACCTCTTTGCCCAATGTGTAAACAACCTCTCAACTGGATTCCACAATATAAAAAATGGTATTGCTACAATGATAACCAATATCCTTCACTGTCAGAAGCATGTTCAGCTTCTAAAGAAACTATTTCAAAAGAAATTATTAGAGAAGTTGTACTGATACCATGTTCTTATTGTAGTGGATTAATGCCTCAAACGTCTATATTTTGTCCAAACTGTGGAGCAAGAAGAAAAGCCTAAAAATGCAATAAGTCTTAAATCTGTATGGCATAGAATAGTGGATAGAGCAAGAAAGTGGTTTGGGAAGGGAGAGCTGGGGGAGAAGGGAGATTAGAAGAAGCCAAACCACTCACTTGTCCTTACTTCGTTTAGGTTTATTTTCGCCTTTTAAGTGTTCTTAACACGCAGCGATATACATGCGCGCGCTATTAATTGGAATAGCAATTACGGCTTTAAGTGCGCTAGCATCTTTCTTCAAAATAAACTCTGAAATCACAGCTGAAGAAGTTAACAAAGTACGCCAAAGAAGAAACCAATAATTCTTAAATCTGTGTAACTTAGAAATAGATTGCAAGTGACAAAATGAATCCAAGAAGTTGTCCAGAATGCAATAAACCTCTTACATGGATTCCAGAATATCAAAGATGGTATTGCAAAAAAGACAAGATGTACCCTGACCTTCCACTATGCCCATTATGTGCACAGCCTCTCCATTGGTTACCACAATACAAAAGATGGTACTGCTATGATGACACTACATATCTACCGCTTCCGCCTCACACACCTCCTTCACCCGAAAATTCAGAGTCTTTGCTTGAACCGAAGAGTTCTCCACCAGAATCACTAGATCCTCAAACAATGGGTAAATGCATAAAGTGTGGGGCTGAGCATTGGAGTATACATGTTAATGGTTATTGCAAGGTCTGTCAATCAGAAATAGACAAGAATGAAGCAGAGGCAAAATATTACAAAAATGAAGACCGTTTGCGAAGACGATACTAAAATTTATTGCTGATGATAAGTCTTAAATCTGCAGAGCGAATAGTCAAAAATATTTTTTAGTCGAAAAAAATTGGAAGTTAAATTGACCCAAATCAGAGAAAAACCAACTGTGAATGAATTGATACCCAAAATGATTTAAGCTAAGAACAACGACAAAAAAGATAGGCTTTAATTTCAAAAACAGTAGAATGGAGGTGATATTTTGGCAAGAGTAGAAAAATCAATTGAAATTAACGCTCCGCTGGACAGAGTTTTCTCTTTGATTAGTTGGGATAAAGTCCCTGAGTATTATGACTCGATTAAAAAGGTTGATTGGACTTCTGAGCCCAAAATGAAGGTAGGGGCAACCGTCCACGTGCTCAGCGAGATAGCTGGTGCCAAAGCAGAATGGGACGCTGAGATAACAGAATATAAAGACAACGAAAAAGTCTCGTGGCGAACCACTAGTGGGAACATGACAATTATCTACAATGCCACTCTCGACCCTGTAAAAGCGGGAACTAAACTGACAACTTCATTTGATTATGAGTTGCCGTATTCGATTTTAGGCAAGTTGATTGATAAACTGCGAGTACATAAATCATTGGAAAAAGAAGCGGAGATGGCGCTGGAAAAAATGAAAGCGCTAGCCGAGAAATAAGTCCGCATAAGGCTTTTGGGGATTGCTGCTAGAATTAAGAGTTTAAGCAAAGAACAAGAGAATAGACCATTTGCGTTTCAATTTTGAAGGGAGGTGATTGTGAATGATCGGTGAATTAATAGCTGAAGTCAAAGGCAAAGCTACTGGAACGCGTGTTCTTGGTGAAGGAAAAATGGAGGGGTCGAGTACTGGATCAGGCACCATCTTAGGAAAAGAAGCCACAGAAATGGATACGGCTGTTTTAACGTGGATGCCTAACGGAGTGATGATGGCAGAAGGGAACGCAATAATCATGACAACGGAGGGAGAGACTGTAATGCTGAAGAGCAATGGAATAGGCTGGTCTACGGGCTTGAAACAAAGCGGTAGCGGAGCGTGTTACTTTATGACAAGTTCGCCGAAACTAGCGAGCCTCAACAAGACAGTCGGCGTTTGAGAACGCGAATCAGACGAGATGGGAAACTACACCATTAAGGTCTGGGCGTGGAAATAGCCAGATCGAACCTCTGTGTCCTTTAATTTTTTTTATCCCTATTTTTCAAATGATTCAGTTTCCATATATCATATACATACTTGAAAGTAAATATTCTTTCCCACATCACATAATATCGGGACAAGGCAGCGCGCTATTTTTTGGAGCGTTTGTCTTATATGGCGATAGTATATTAATTTGCAATCTGAGTAACAGAATGAAATGCGAATAGAGAAATCAATAGGCAAATATTCAGAAGGGCAAGCGAAAAAAAACTTGAAAAAAGGCATTCGCGCGCTGAACTGTGTTTTGGTTTAGTTCTGCAAGAAGGTTTTCTGGTGAACCGTATTCTCGTGCTATCCCAATAGCGTTTGAAATAGATGTGAAATCATAGAAGTTAGATAGTTTACTCATATCTTGTGAAAGTTTTGAGTTTTCGATGTAGCAATTTCCATTTTCATTCAGTTGTTGAAGGAAATACTTTGAAATTAAGCGTTCCTGTTCAAAGTTTACATTTTCCGCTCCAGTTGGGGGTAAGTTGCTGACAACAAAACCACGCGCGCCAAGAACTTCATTATCTGCACGCTAAAGTTTCCAAAACTTTTTAAGCATTGAACACATGAGCCAAATTGAGGATGAACGACCATGCAACAGCTTAATAATTGCATCGGTGGTAGCTTCTATTTATCTTTGATTTATAAAGAATTCAAAAAACACGACAATAAGTCGCTTGTCAGGGTCTACGCTAAAAAGAAAACTTGTTATTAAACAAATTAAGACAAAAATAGAGGAATTCAAAAAAATCTTTATGACCCTGATGATGCTGGTCTTTCCCCAAGAACAACAGCTATTGGCATTTGCGAGCTTCCTCTAACAACAGTTAATACTAAGCTGTCGTCAGGCAAAGTGTGTTCTTCTAAATAGCTTGCTAAATCATCGTTGTTTCGAATTGTTTGGTTATTTAATGCAATAACAATGTCTCCAATCTTTAATTTGCCATCCGAGGGTCCTCCACTTACAACTGTTGCAATTTTCCAACCGTAGGTAACGTTGGCGCCGGTTTGCTGGGCTATAGTGTAATCCATGTCTTGTCCTGTGACGCCTAGGTATGAGTGCCCATGGTAAGATCCGGATGTCACTAACGACGATATTTCTCTTAAAATAGTGTTTGATGGAATAGCAAAACCTAGCCCTTGCGAATTAGAAACTATCGCAGTGGTGATGCCTATCACGTTTCCAACTGCGTTAAGCAATGGGCCTCCTGAGTTTCCAGGATTAATCGGCGTACTTGTTTGAATAATATTGGCAATCGCAAAACCTCCAGCTGTATCTTCTGTTATTGTTCTTCCCAATGCGCTTACCGCGCCCGTTGTCAATGAACCTACAAGTCCATACGGATTTCCAATAGCAATGACGGATTCACCCACATTGAGGCTGGACGAGCTTACAATAGTAACTGGCTTAAATTCTGAAGCTGGTGCCTTGTTAACTGAAACAACTGCTAAATCAGAGTAAGGGTCTGTACCCAGAACAGTAGCAGCGTAACCATTTCCATCTGAGAAGGTGACACTTAAGCCGGTTGTTCCTTGCACAACATGGTAATTAGTTAAAACGACGTTTTGATTTTCAAAATTGTAAACGAAGCCTGAACCTTGTACTGTTGCAGTACTAGTGTCACCTTGTATCAAAACAACAGAGTTAAGCACTCCTTGGTAAATACTGGCAAGAGATGTGCCGTTCTGCAGTATAGTGATGTTCTGAGTAGTGGCGTTTTGGAAGCCCGTGAGGCTGGAAACTTGGCTTTGTAAATGTGAAACTTGCGTATTTAGACCATTTACATCCAAATAAGTGATATAATATATGCCTAAACCTCCAACAAGTAACCCTGCCGCAAAAAGAAGTATCAACAAGCTTGCTGAAGCTTTAATTAAACGCTTGGATGTCATCATAACATTGCGCCTTGAAAGAGAATTTGAACATTAGGAAATAAAAGTTGCTATTTCCTGCGATCTATTATTTCCATAGCTTCAGGACCTGTGCCAATCAAAACAATTGGTACTCCTGTTTTGTCTTCAACTTCAGATATGAAATCTTTTGCCTCTTTTGACAAATCGCCATATTTTCTGGCGCCTCTGCAATCTGGGAATATGCAATCTAGTTTTGTCATCGCCGCCTGTGTGGCACCATTTATCTTTGCAGTTTTCCTTGCTAGATCAAAATCAAAAGGCGCTGAACGTCGATCTCTGCCTGTTCCCGCGGCGACTTCAAACCAACCTCTTTTCTGAGCCTCTTCTTTTGTTATTTCTTCAGGTAACGGTCCTGCGCCAACTCTTGTAATGAATGATTTGTAAACTATCAGAACATCATCTACTCTTGTTGGTCCGACTCCTGCTTCTGACGCGATGGCTGATGCGCCTGTATCTCTTCCAGTTACATATGGGTATCCGCCACCTAAGAACAGTGACAACATGAAGCCCTGTGTGCCCTCGAGAAGTACTTTTTTGCCTTGATCTAAACCGTCGTTGACTTCTTGCACTTGATCAGTAATGTAAGCTTTCAATTCAGGGATATCTTTAGCAAGTTTTGCCGTGCGTCTCACACGTTCTTCTAAAGCGGGTCCTACGCCTCGCCCTGTTGTTCCGATTCCTTTGTTGACGGCACTTGCCTTGTCTTGAGCGCAATGTTTCTCTTCAATTATAGATGCATTTTGATCTATGCCAATTCTATCCTGCACTTTAGTCAATTCAACCTCGTTGAAAAATATTTTTACATCAACATTAGCTCCAGCTGCGATAAGCAGGCGAGTTTTCGGATTTAAAAAGGCTGCTGGAACCATGTGCAGAGCATATTTTTTTCCTTCAAACCAAACAGTGTGAGCCGCGTTTACAGAGCCAGTTCTAACGCAGAAATCAAGATTATCTTTAAGAGCTAAATAAGAAATTATTTTTCCTTTGCCTTCGTCTCCCCAGAAAGCACCAACAATAACCGTGCAGGGCATAGTAATTCACCTTTGACAAGTCACATCAAGAATTATTTAAAGATGTAGGGATTTAGGGAGTTTTATGTTTTGTCACTGTGTTTTTTGTCTTCGTTTATGAGTTGGGATAGTTGGTAGGTGACATAAGCTGAGAAGCTGTGGATGCCTTTTTTTATGGCATATTCCTCTTTGACTTTGAGCCATTCCTTAAAGAAGTAATCATAGACCTCAGCCTTGACAGTGATGCTTTTGTAGCCTTTTTTGGGCGTTTATGGTTCCCCTCTTAGTCATAGTTAGCGAACGTACATTTATTTAAGGTTTCACAATATTTGGGACGACAGTTGAGGTAGGCTGAACACACACCGTTAATTATATATTATCAGAGTACTGTAAAGTACGGAAGGAGATTAGAGTTTTGCCAAGAAAAGGATACAAATGCTTAACCGTTACAGACAAAGTTCATCAAGACATCAAAAAAAGGGCTGGAGAAACTAACCGCACTATAAGAGAATACGTTGAATACTTGTTTGCTAAGGACAAATCACCCAAAGAAGGAAAATAGTTGCCTCTTAAGGTTCTTCAATCCGACGACAAGGTTGTGGAAGTGCAATTCGTGTGCGATTCATGTGGCAAACTTGTTAGAACAAGCCTAATCGCGAGAAAAGAATTGGAAAGTCAAAAGAATGCAATAATATTTTGTTGCCAATGTAAACAATGTCAAACTGAAAGAGAATAAGTTTTCTAAAATTTCAACTTAGGGGCGTCTTTTTTTTGCTTCAGCATCTATAATTTTTAGAAGATTAACCACTATTTTTCCTTTATAATTTTTTTCTTTTTCAGATATGGTGTTGCGTGAATCACAGATATCATCAAAAACTATCCCTTTTTCCTCATCCAAAATTACAGGGTAAACGCGACATCCCAAAGGTCTATCAGAATAAACGCTGCACTGCTTTTTGGTTAAATCATAGAAAACACAATAACCTTCCCGATTCTTGAGCAGAGCGTAACCTTGTCTATCAAATTTTGCAAAGTAGCTTTTGACAAAGCCTTTCATTTCTAAAAGGTTAATGTCTTTTTCAGAAAGCAACATTTCAGTTTCTGTGCAACAAATGCCACAGTTTGAACAGCGCATAAGCTTGTAGTGATTGGCTTGTATTTTTGTTTTTATGTTGTTTTTAGCTGCATTTCGGGCGGCTGATTTGCATTATGTTTCGATTTAACATTTCGGCCCAAGCGACATTTCTCAACGGTATCCGGGTAGCTCTCCGATTTCCATAAGGAGTGTATTCGATAAGACTATTTCTTCCTGCGCCCTTACGAATACGAGTTAGTTGTACGTTTATTATTACTGCGCCATCCTTTAAGTGGAGATTAACGTTTTTTCCAATGTATGATTTGGCGCTATTAGCGCTGAAATTCTCCATGCTTTTTACCACTCTTCTTCTTGGTCAGCTATTTTACTCCAGCATTGTTGGCAAATTGGTAATTTTTCGCCTTTTATCTGGATGTATAGTTTGATGTTTTCGCTTTTGCAAGCTTCTTTCCAGGGGTTTTTACATTGCTCCATTTTTTTTCCTCAGAATCGTCATTTTGTTGTTTTTGCTTTTAAAGCGAACGGGAAAACTGAACTTTCAAACAGGGGAGGGATGAGTGAAAGTGAAAGTTTATACGCCTATTTTTTAAACTTGTTTTTGTTGATAAATGTCTGCCTTTACTAATCCATTTATTCTCATTCCTACAATCAGCATATTTTCTCAAGCGATTGTTTTAGGGTTGCTGATTTACGGTTACTGGCTTAAGAGACGGTTGGATTTTCAGCACCATGGAAAAATCATGAGCATTGCACTAATTTTGCACTTGATTTTTGTTTTTGCGATAATGGTTCCATCTTTTGTTCTGGCGATAATTCCGGAATATTTGCTTCAAAATATTTTTGAGCCTGTATCAATTATTTCTTTAGTTCATGTGCCTCTTGGAATCTTGGCTTTCACATTTGGACTGTGGCTCGTTCTTGCACGGCGACTAAAAGGTGTCAAAAGCTGTGTTAATCGAAAGAAATTCATGCTTCCAACCATAGTTGCTTGGCTTGCCTCGCTATTTCTTGGAGTCTTGCTGTATGGCATTCTCATCATGTCTATTTTGAAAGGTTAGAGGTTTACTATTTGCGGAGTTATCGTTTCCTTTGTTATTTTTAGCAATCCAACCGAAGGCTTGTTACGGAAAGATGCTGGATCAGTTGGGCTTCCAGGGTTAATGTAAAGGGTTTTTTCTTCCCATTTTACCTTCGAAACATGCGTGTGTCCATAAACCAAAACATTGAAACCGTTCCGTTTAGCGATTTCTTCCATTTTTCTTAGTCCGGAAATACTGTTGACATCATGGATAACGCCTATTTTCCAGTTAAAAATTTTAAGAGAGTTGAGTTGAGGAAAGGCATTGTTTACTTCTAATCCATCCATGTTGCCGTGAACCGCTAAAACTGGAGCAGCCTGTTCTAGTTCATCTATTACTGCTAATTCCACTAAGTCGCCTGCGTGAATAATAAAATCTGTGTTTGCAAAGACTTCAAAAACTTTTTTAGGAATACACATTGCCCTTTTAGGGACGTGGGTATCGGAGATTAAACCAATGATCTTGGCTGCTTCATAGTTTTTTGTCTGTCGACTAACTATCGTTTGCTCACTTGTCATTTTATGATTGACACCAAGATAGGCACATCTTGCTTGTTTAGAAGGCATTATTACTATAAAAATTTTGTATTCTTTAGAAGAAAAAGAGTATGCCAATTTGTTGTTTCGATTGTGCTCTTAACATATTAGGAACAAGCAAAAAAGGGAAAAAACTATTGGAGCAAATCGCTCCTAGAAACTAGGAAATAACATCAGCATTTTATTAGCTCATGAACCTTTTTACGGTTTCATAAAGAATGCTTGTTCCATAAACTAGGTTTTCAATGGTGATTCGTTCGTCAATGCCGTGCATTCTTTTCTCTAATTGATCGTTTGGCTCATCTGGAATCATAGGCTGATAACCATAGCATATGCTGCCCGCTTCTCTAAAGAAGCGTGAGTCTGTTCCGCCAGTTGTTAATGTAGGTGTGATTCCGCATTTTGGTTCAAATTCCCTTAGAACACTTTTGATTGTGCTGTAGAGTGGCGTTTCTGTAGTAGATTCAGAGCCATCGTGCTTTTGAATAAACTCAAAACTTAGCTTTTCTAAACCTACATCTTTCAGTAAATCCTTAATTAAATCAAATGTCTTGTTAACGTCTTGTCCGGGTAGTATTCTACAGTCAAACACCGCTTCGCAGTCTGAAGGTATAATGTTTTCTTTAACGCCGCCTTGAATCATGGTTGGAGCGATTGTCATTTTTGTTCTTGGTCTAATTTCTTCAGCCAAGGCTCGATCCTTTTTTGCTAACTCATCTAATATTTGCTCGCTTTCCAAAGGATTGGCAAGCAAACGTGAAAATATCTCGTTGATTTCATAGTCGTGCTTTCCCATTTCGGCAAGGAATTGTTTGAGGGTGGGCACGTAAATGGTTTCTGCTTTGTAGTTTCCCAATATATCTATGACTTTGTTCATGCGCATAACTGCATTATCTGCCGTATTAGGAGTGGACCCGTGTCCGGGTGTGCCTTTTGCTTTTATTCTGAGCCACAGGATGCCTTTTTCAGCCGTCTGGACCGGGAAGACATAACCATTTTTTGACGGGAAAGCCAAGCCTCCGCCTTCATTAATAACGTATGGGCACAACAGTTTTTCTTTGTGGTTTCGTAGAAGGTAGCCTGCTCCTTCTTCGCCACCCTTTTCCTCATCCGCGGTAGCCGCTAAAACAACGTCTCCCTTAAGCTTAACGTGGTTTCTTTTCAAAAGCTTTAGAACCATGATTTCGATGGCCGTCATACATTTCATGTCATATGCTCCTCTTCCATACACATAGCCATCCTTTATTGTGCCGGTAAACGGATCAATAGTCCATTCTTTGGGATTCGCCGCCACTACATCCAGATGAGATAGTAATAATATGCTGGGTTTTTCGCCACTTCCTTTTAGTCGTGTGATTGCGTTGCCTCTTCCAGGAGACGATTCTATAATTTCAGTTTTGAAGCCTTCTTTGGCTAAGTATTCTGCTATATATGTTGCTGCTTGTGTCTCGTTGCCTGGAGGGTTAGTAGTGTTTATACGAATTAAGTCGCTAAGTAAACTAGTAATTTCTTCTTCTATATCCCTTAAAATGTTAGGTGACATTAATTTTAGACTCCTGCAAGTGTTTCTATGAGTTTTTTCTCTTAAGAGTATCGATTAAAACGTTACTGTTGCCCTGTTAAACTGGAACAATTTTTCGTTTATTCAACAACGAAGTTTATATATGATGCTAAAAACGCTAGTGAATAGCAAAAGATGATTACAATGAAAGAATTGAAACCCATCGACTACAAAATACTGTTTGAATTAATGAAGGATTCGCATAGAAGCGATAGACAACTAGCAAAGTCTTTGGGAGTTTCCCAACCTACAGTAACCCGAAGAAGAGCTATGCTGGAAGAAAACTTCATCGAAGGATATACTGTCATTCCTAAGTTTGGGCAAATCGGGTTTGAAATCGCTGCATTTACATTTCTGAAAACCAAACTTAAATTTAATACAGGTGAGGAAAAAACCCAAGCCCTTCAAAAAATGAAGGAATGGTACATGAAACAGCCCAATGTAATTTTAGTCTTAGATGGAAGAGGTATGGGTTGGGATGCAGCCTGCATTTCACTTCATGAAAGTTTTTCCAATTTCGCTGAGTTCATTAGGGCACATGATTCGGAACTGTCTGAATTTGTGATTGAAAGCCAAACCTTCCATGCTGATTTGAAAGCTGGAATCACAATCAAGCCATTCCACCTCAAATACTTAACAACACCAAAATAAAGCACCACTAAAACTGCCGTGGTTTTAGGCAGTTAATTTGTTCCACTTTACTTTCTTTCTTTATAACTTAGTCGAGATACCTCATTAGTTTTATTTACTATCAGGTTTTTTCAGTTTTGGATTTTTTATTAATAAATCGCAAAAAAGAGATGGTGTTAGTGCATTTTGTTTCCAAAACAGCCCACATATGGCAGTTACGAATATGAAAAAGCATTTTCTCATCTATTAAACTTATAATCGAAGACAGTTCTGATTTCGGCGGTTTATCTTCTATTTCTTATTTTCTTTAGCAATCGTTTTTTTGTCGGAAGTTTTGGCTTCTTTGTTCTTTCTACATCTAAGGCCAAACAAATCAACCTGAGATATGTTTGCTATTTAGTGCATATAAAATTTGGTGTATTAAGCTACAAGAAATAAAACTTTGCTCTCTGAGTACTTCGTAATTTTGCTCTAGTGAAGTTTGAATTGGGTGTTTGTTATTTTATTCAGGAATTAATTGAAATTGTGTTGGAGGACTGGTTGTTGTTTGTTGGCAAACCAGTGCCATCCGTCATCGAGGAGAAAGGAGAAGGCTTCGAAAACGGAAAAAGTTTAGTTGGCTTTAGTGGTTTAGCCTTCAACCTTAACTAGTCCTCCAATCACGAGACTCAAGATACGAAAATTTGATAATTAAGCCTTATGAATCAAAAATAAAGATTGGAAATATGTGTTTAGCTAATCGCTAAAACGCCTTCCAAAACGCTCTTTTCAGAAACATCTAGCTTTTTAGACAACCATGATTTCAGGACAGCAGAAAAATTCGGAATTGCACCACTAAAAGTAACAATCTGGTTACCCTTAATTGCATCCGCTTGGAGAATTTTTTCTTCCTCTTTATAGCTATAAGACACCGTTTGAGCTTGGAAAGCCAAAGTTTGGAAATCCTCCCATTGCTTACACCGTAAAATCACGGTGGGTCCACCCTTAACCAAAGTAGGAATTACTGCTTGATCTACCTGCTCTTTAACTGCGGCAGGAAGCGCCTCTTTGGGTGAACTTGACAGACAAGTGATAAGTTTTGTGACTTCATTTTGAAGTACGCTTATTTTTTCTTCAACTTTTTCTACTTTGCCGCTCAGTTCTCCGGTATCACCAATTTGCTCCGTAACGGTTGCTAACTCATTTATTAGCTTGTCTAAATCTTTCTCATGTTCTTTCAGAACGTTTACTATGAAATCTAAAGCTTCCAATGCTTCATCTTTTGATTGTGGATTCCTCGCCAATACTTTACCCCCGCGTATTACCCCTTCATTATACAGTTCGATAAATAAAGCTAACGAATTCTCAAGCAAGATCTCAGATAACGCTTTCTAATATATGACGACTTAAGATATTAAACCATAAGTTATTTTTGATTTTTTGGGTTACGCTTGTATTTCAAGTAGCCTACTGCCGCCAAAGTTAGGATTGCCCCAGAAACAGCTACAAAAGCTACTAATAGAAAGCCCGAGTTTGAGCTCCAATAGCTAGAAGTTTGTGGCATGATTGCTTTACTTATGGGTTGAGTGGTATTTGCGGGAGGTGCTGTTGGTTCAGTAGTGGCTGCGTTTTCGGGTGTAACAATCGGTGACGGTGTTGGAGCTTGTGGTTGAGAATGCCCAGTTAAGTTATCTGACGACAAAATTCCGCTTAACTGCGATGGAGCAAAGTAGTTTGTTTGACTTAGATCAATTGGAGTGGTGCTCATTGATATCAAAGTAATCGCTGCTATCCACATGTTGCCGTTGATTCCAGGAAGTACTAAACGCAGTCCTTCAAGGAGCGTAATTCCATTCAGCTCATAGGCAATTATCACATCAGGTTGTACGGCAAGCTGCATTGGAATACTGACTCTATAACCGTCAGCAGCTAGAAAATCAAGGGATGCAACAGACGAGTCTACTCCGACTTGTTGAAGTAAGTAACTTAGGCTGACGCCCTGCCAGTCACCGTTGGTTTTTAGGGTGCTATAACAGTAAAGTGGAGCGCTTACGTTAGATATTGGCATTGCCAAAAGTTGATCATACGTATAACTGGTGGCGGAACCTGATAGAGTAGTTATTTGCAAATTTAAACCTGAGTCCGCTGAAACTTTTCCTATTGGAACTATTACTAAGAGTCCAGCTAGTGCTAGAAAAAGGCAGGCTTGAAGCAGTTTCTTTTTCATAGTTCACTTCATCCTCTCAAGACAATATATGACAATTGTCATACTCTTAAGCTTTCCAAACCCAACCGAAGTTAAAATGATAGTTATCCGATCAAACGACCCAACCTAAGAAAAGCCCAAGTCGGCCAATTTACCCAGCAACGTTATTCATTCAAAGTTTCTTGTTTTAAACGCTAAGAACTAACGCCTATGATAAAAGCCTAAACTATATTGGGAAGAAAAACCGTAAGGATAACTATTAAGGTGAAACTGGCACTTGAATCGGAAGGCACTCTTATGGCTAATTCTGATGAGCATTATCTTGGTTCCGCCAGTTTTTGTTAGTAACGTGTGTTCTCAAGCGTCACCTAGCTATTATGTAACAGTTGAGCCAGATTTTCTTCAAAATGCAGTTCAGTATTGGAGCATAGGCAGGATTGTCGCACTTTCATTTAAAGCATTATGGACTTATGGACCCAACAGCGAACAAGGCATTCAAAATGCAACTGCTACAATCAATGTAACCGATCAGAATGATAAAGCCGTAGATACTTTATGCACTAACACTGCCAACGGAACCTTTTCTTTCAACTATACTTCAAAAAGTCCTGAAATTCTAGCCTTCACTCCAACGAAACTAGTTACACAAAACGGGCAAGAATGGAACTCAAGCCTTATCGATTCAGCCCACAATGTCTACGGCTTTACGTATCACTGGATGCAAGTTTGGTGGGATACCTTCCAGGCCTCCATGGTAAACCAACAGGTAGACAGTTCAGGAAACGTTGCCGTTTCAGTAAAAATAACACATCTACTGCTTCCTGAAAGCGGCCTAATGGTTGGTCCAGTTCTTGTGCCTAAGATCGTTCAGGGCGAAAATGTTACTATCAACGGCATAAAAGCGGAAGAATCACAAACACCTGGCATTTACTCAGCAAATAATTCAGCATGGCTGAATCAAAATTCTTTTGTTGTTGAGGTTTCCCAAGATTACTGGACAACAACATCAACTAACCTGAGCTTTGTTGCCAATGCTAATCACGCATATCTAATTCCCACACCTTCTCCAACACCATTAACGACTGCAGTGTCGTTAACTTCATTGTTGAGACAACCTTTATCAACATTAATTATTATCACAAGTATCGTGATGATTCTAACCATAGCAATTGTTTTACTTCTCATTAACTTCAGAAAAAATAGGTAGAGCGAAAAATAGTAGAAAATTCTGAGTAATAAATCACTTTATTTTCAATGAATTTTTTTCAACTACATAAAGCGATGACTTCTTCAGTTATTCCGCGCAGATATGACTCTATTGTTAAGACTGTTTAAGAGAAAAAAGGAAACACTGAGTATCCAAAAGAGTTTGATCGGAAGGGTTTGAGCATTTGAAGCTCAAGTTAATTCGTCTAATTCAAGAAAAAAAATTATGGCAAAAGCCACGTAAGAGTCAAAAGCTTTGACGCTAGAAACAAATAACACACTCAAAACATTTCTCATCAAACGAGTTTATTGAGATTTCCAAGTACACTTAATTGCTTTTGGCTCACAGGTTAAAACGCATGGCGACATGTTGCTCTCAGGTTTACACGAAGCGCAGGTGTACTTAATTTTTTTTCTGTGTTCTTCTGTGACTGAAGCAGCAATTTTGTCTTCAAGGTCTATGAACATTGTTTCAAGCTGAAGCGCTGATTGAGGGCAATGTTTAACACATTTACCGCAGCCGTTGCATTTGTCAGTGTCAATTGTTATGTAATATTCTCCTGATCCATCGGTGTAGCCATAATGCGTAATCATTAACGTGCTCCTAAGATTTTTGTGCCTTCTCGTAGAGTGCCTTTCCAAACAGAGCTGCACCTAAAGCTCCTGCCACCATAGGGTCTAAACCGTTATCTCGCCAATTAGGCATCGGCAAGCACTTCACTCCTAAAACAACTTCTATCCTGCTAACAATTCCGATGTTCTTCGATTGACCACCGGTAATAACCAATTCTTTTTCTAAACCTACCCTATTAATTAAGTTAGCCATGCGAACTGCCATAGCTCGAGTGTATGCCGCTAAGACCTTTTCTTTTGACCACCCCTTACGCAAAAGTCCCATTGCCTCAGTTTTTGCAAAAGCGACACAGGTACAGCTTACTGGCGGCGGCTCTTGATCAACTTTTAGTGATATCCCACCGATGTCTTCGATCGGAATTTTTAGTAGGTCGGCGAATACTTCCATGCCTCTTCCTGTTCCAGCAGCGCATTTGTCATTCATCAAAAACGAAACAACACGTCCTGTTTCATCTATTAGAATGGCTTTAATGTCTTGTCCGCCTACATCAAGCACCGTTCGCACGCTGGGTCCCCAAATATAATTTGCTCCTTTTGCATGGCATGCAATTTCAGTTATGGCTTTGTTAGCCATCGGCACGTTCACTCGCCCGTACCCTGTTCCGACAATATATTTGAGGTTGCTAATTTTGAGCCCTGTTCCCTTCAGAGCGTAATCTAATGCTTTTGTGGCGCTCTCAGGGCTGTTAGAGCCAGTTCGTGTTATGCCCCAAGAATAAGCTTCTCCATTAACCATTATTGCAGCTTTTGAGCCGACTGAACCAACATCGACACCTGCAGTGATTAGATCTTTGCTTGTCCAAGATTTACCGGGCATTATGCGTTGATATTCTTGCCAACGCCAAAACTCAACTGCATCTTCTACTGTGCTTAGCTCCTTCATTTTTGTGGCTCCCTAGCTCGACTAGCTGCAGTTAAAGCGGCGCCCAGTGCTCCTGAAAAGTCTGGATATTCGGGTATCAACACGTTTACGCCTAACTTACGATTTAATGATGCAACAAAGCCAACATCTCGCGCTACACCGCCAACCAGAACCACATCTGGATTTACTCCTAACCTATGAACCATAGACGAAACCCGATCAGCCATAGCGTCAAAAACTGCTCTTGCAATTTCAGGTTTAGATTCTTGGCGATGAATTAGTGAAACAACGTCGGATTCTCCAAATATGACGCAGGAAGCGTTGATGGGGCTTGCACGTTCAGCTTTTAGTGAAAGTGGACCCATATCTTCCAATTTAACTTCTAAAGCCCTCGCCATTGACTCAATGAATGCTCCGGCACCAGCGGCGCAGCGTTCGTTAACTACAAAATCAGTCATGATGCATTTCTCGTCACATTTTACTGCTCTTGCTTCTTCAGCGCCAATATCAATTATTGTTCTTGCCTTCGGGAAAAGGTAACATCCAGCTTTGGCGTCAGCGCCCATCATACTTACAGTGCTTTTTGCGTAAGGCGCCATATCCATGTTTGAACCGGTTGCGACAACATAAGCAACATCAGAAATTTTCATGCCTGCCTGTTTGAGCGCTTCATCTACGGCTTGTTCGGCGGCTTTGGTTGGGTCAAACCCTGAGAACGCTTCCCCTCTTGAAACAACAATATTGTCTTTTAAGATTACCACTTTTATTTTTTGTGTGCCTAAGTCCATTCCTGCAGTAATCATTAGTTCACCTTTAGAAATCTACTCTTGCGGTTAACATTTCCAGAAATGCTTCGACACGGGTCTTCATTTGTCCAACATCTTCACGCGTGTACTCTGTGTCTAAGTAATACACGGGGATATTTAATTTGTCAAGAGCCTTCTTAACTCTCGTGTACTCCATGGCATAGAGCATGCAGCCGCGCACCACATAGTAAATAACACCTTGAATATTGCTTTCTTTAATTTTGTTTATCAGCCAGTTTATCCGGTCTTCGTTGCCATCTTTAGAGGTGAAGCAAGGGCAAGTTGAAGCCATCAAGTATCGATCGGCAATGGCGCTAATCATATCATCCATACTCCATTCATCTACGCCAACAGGATCGTTGAGGATTCTCTCGCCTGAGCAGAGCTCGTCTGCAACAATGATGCCTCGTGGATTAGCTTCTTCAACCAGAGTTGGCAACTTCCAGTTATCAGGCCAAAACATCGGTGTACCGGTAACCATTACACGTGGAGTTTCCTCGGGGCAAACCCACTCTTTCCGTTGAGCCCTTTTATCAAGCTCATCGCATAATGCTTCAGTTTTTTCTGTCCAACGTTTTTTGTCATCCCACAAGTAGGTTTGATTAACAAGCATAGCGTCTCTGCCCATAATTACTGGCGATCCCTTCCGCAAATTCTGCAAACGGCGAAAAGCTCTAGTAGCCTTCTGACTTTGCTCAATAGCTTCTTTAAGGTTTTTACGATTAATTTTGTTGCCTGTCAACTCTTCAAGACGATCTTTCATACGCCATATTTCATCATTCCAAAAACGAAGTGAATGCTCTGCATCCTTAACCCTTGGAATGTTCATTTCCCAAACAGTTTTGGAATCACTTAAAATCTCACCCATCTTCGTCATTCCGTCACAGGTTAAGACACTGATTAAGGCGTCGCTTTGTTCAAGGAAAGGCGATAACTCAATCATTTTTGCGCCTATGGTTGAACGGATAACTGGACAAACTTCAACTGGAACAATTCTGTCACCCAACTTAGAAGTGTCATACCAACCCGAATTTACTCGAACAGGGATGGCGTCGGCAGCTAAAATCAGCTCTGTTGGAGCAAACAAACATGTGTAACCAACTACTTTCTTACCTTTCTCTTTTTCAGCCGCAATCTCTTTTTGGCGTTGACCAAATAAATCGGCTATCTCATCAAAATACTTCATAACTTCGGGTCTTTTGGGGTCAGCTTTCTTCATGCGCTCAATATTCTCAGCCATTACTTTTAGAGACGCAGTTTTGATAGTATTTCTTAGTTCTTCCATTTCTTTTGCGGGAATTTCAGGCATGTATTTTTTTTCTATCTTTTCGGTTTTCATTATTTCTTCACTCGCTTGTTGATGGTTCTAGCCAGTTTCTTGATTTGAACACTGTTTTGTTTCCGAGATTAACTTTCAAGGTGTCTTCGTATGGGCACATTTCAACGCACCGCAAACATAGCATGCACATTGAAGTTTTAATTTTTCCGCCTTTCTGCTCATACACATCGGTAACTTGTGACTGACAAACCCTCTTGCAAACGCCACATTTTGTGCATTTTTCCTCGTCTTTTTCAAGATGTAACAGAGGAGCCCAACTAAAGCCTTTGAACCTATTTACTACACCTAAAGAGGCGGCTGTTGGGCAGAAGCGACACCATAACCGCCTTACGAAGAACGAGCCTACAAGCGTTAAACCAACAAAAGCAATGGCAAACGCCTGCCATAAATTTTTCGCAGTATACGCGAGAAACTCTTGCACGTAAGGATATGTTAAGTTAACGCCGAATACGGCCATAGCCCCATTGGTCCATGGAACAATAAAAGGTATCATTGGATCAATAAGAACACTATATGGGCGGAACGGTCCCGCTAAAAGAGGGGTCTCCAACATTGCAGCAGCTTGACTTGGGGGCGGCTGAATAAACCATACAGCTATTGGTAACAATAGGAAAAACAGCAAGATGACATATCTTAGATTGTGCAAGGTTTTGTTAAGTTTGTCCGGGAGGAGTCTGTAGCGGATTTTAAGAGCTTTTCTTAGCTGAACTTCGATGTCCATAATAAGGCCAAACGGGCACAGCCAGCCGCAGTAAAATCGACCAAAAACAATCGTTATAACAAAAACTGAAATTAGAACGTAAAGCAGAGGAAAAGTATAGGAGAAAATGTAAAATAAACCGGCGAAAGCCACTGCCTGAATGACAAAACGGATGAAAGTTACTTTCGTCGCCAAGTTTTTCTTCCAAATCATAATTGCGAGAATCCCTGCTACTCCGAGCCCCCCGAGAACTGCAAGCCTTAATGCGTCGCCGATAAGGTTCCAATTCATCTTTTTCTCGCCATTTTGGTTAATGTAGTTGCATTAATGAACTTATTAATGTAACAAGCCCAAGCACTATTAGTATTCCTGCACCTGCTATTGACACCCATTTCCTAAATAAAGGTGCCTTGTTAAGAAGCCACCCGGTAACTCCGCCTAAGAATAACATTGGAGACAAAGCCGTTCCCAAACCAAACAATACAGCGATGCCGACACTGCCAACGGGATTTGAGAAAGGTAACGAATAAATCAAAAGCGCAATCAACGGTGGACAGATAATTAAGCCTCTACTAAAACCAAGCGAAAAAGCTCGATAATCAAATCCAAACCTTCCAGTTTTTCTGTTTGCGACCAGTTTTTTGCTATCTGCAGAATTGAAGTCGCAAGAAGGCGACTTATACTTCAGAAGGATACTGGCGCCAATTACTATAGTGACAATGCCGAAGGCGAAACCGGAATAAATTTGAAAGGGCGAGAGAGCAGTTTGAGATACGAATAATCGGAATAATCCGCTGAAAACACCAATTAAGCCGCCAATCAAGGCGTAACCAGCTACTCGTCCAGAATTAAAGACAAGCGTAATTCCCACGCCTTTGCGGAAACCCGCGCCTACACCTGCAATATAGCCTGCAATGTAAGGTAAGCATGATGCCGTACAAACCACCATTCCATATAGCACTCCTCCAACGAATGCTCCGACATATGGATTGGCGATCTCAGGTATCAGCGACATGGGGACTCTCGTGAAATTTTGTTAAAGCAATTAATATGGAGATTCCATTTAAATGTTGCATATTTTTTGTTTCTGCATCCTTAGATTAACTAAAACCAGAAAAAAAGTAGGTTGGCTATGAAGGGGGTATTACTCTGGTGTTGTATTGTGCAAGGTATGCTAAATGTTCAGCGTCGTATGGATAGCTTTGATCAGCGGTGTATGGGAATCCACTCATTCCGATGAAAGGCAATGGATCTACTGTAAAGTTGAATCCATATCCCCATCCTCCTAGCGGATCTTTAAACCAGCAAGCTACAAAAAAGAAGTAGTCTCTAACCATGCCAGGTTGAGGTGCAGTAAGGTTATCGATTGGGAATTCCATGTTAATTTGGTCGCCTTGACGTCCAATTACGTACATGTTGTCTGCATTTTGAAGTAGTGCTGTCACGTCACCATAACTTGTAAAGTTACCTGATGAAGAGGAATTGGTATCCCAGACTTGGCTTAGAGTTGCGATGGGGCTAACTTTTTGGACAGTTATGTTCTCTTGTGTTGTTAAGTCAACTCCGATGTAGTCGTAAGTTACTTTCCAGAAATTGATTATTTTGACCTGGTAATCGCTTACACCTGCAGGGAATAATCCTGTTAAATCCACCACGAAAGTTCTCGGGTTAGAATCCGACGGAATGGGCATCTGTTTATCCTGTGGGACAGGAATCCAAGTACCATTCGCAGCTTGAACATCTATGTAAGCAGGCGGCATAATTTGTGTACCGTTTGGCACAAGTCCTTGGGCAGCTGCTTCTTTGAAGCCGTTTATCCAGTTGTAATAATCGGTGGGTGATCCCCAATCAACCATTCCATTGATTTCAAGTTTAATCTGTTTTGCAGTGGATAAGTTGCCTAAGTCTAATGTTAACTGATTTAATGTGATATTGTTCCACGCTGGGCTTAGCGTTCCTTCGCTGGCATTTGTGAAAACCCCGTCAAGTTTTGAAATCTCAGGAAGAACATTTTCTCCTTTTTCATTAGTTGCGCTGACAGGCGATACTATACTGGTTTGGTTGACCGTGTATACTTGGTCGTTTAAGCCTGGGTTAAGATAATTGGTTACACTTGAGTAAACATCGGTTCCAGCTGGATGATCAACTACCAGCATATACGCAGAGTCTACATAGAATAACTCATCTGCTTGCTGGAAAAGAGTCATGTCGTAGTAATTATTTCCATTAATAATTTTTGGTGCAAGCAAGTTTTTGTCAAGTTTAACGTTGTCCCATGGGTTGCCCCCTCCAAAAACTATGTTTCCGTTAGCGTCTATATGGCTAATGTACCCTAACCACCCAGCGTTTGAAACATCAGTAATATACGAATAACCGGTACCATTCCACGTGAACAATGACGGGCAGGATGCATATCCGCTGATTAAGTTGTAGGTCGCAACCAGAATTAGCGGTTTGTCCGACAATGTCACAGTTCGTGTTGGATTAGTGTTGCCATCTTGCCAATTTGAAAAAGCCAAGACGCCGGTTCCAACGCTGAAGGGGTTAGGAACTGATACAGTATAGTCTCCTACTGGCAAAACTCGACTAAAAGGCGTATTATAGCTGGCCCCATTCAAGGTGAAGGTTAGCGGCAATGAGCCGCCGCCAGACCTATTAATAATAAGCGTATGGTAACCACTTTGGACAATTAGAAATGATGAGCTTAAAGTATTAAGTTTTACAGTATGCGTTCCTTCGGTAGTTGCGTTGACTGTAAACACTATTGTTTGAGTGGTACTTGCGTTTAATTGGATCACTCTGGTTTCAACAAATATATCATCAACTTTTACCCTGACGACTAGTTTATCTGCTTGATTAGTTGGATTTTCAGCAGTGGCTGTCACGTTAACCGGTTGATCTGGCCAAGCTTCATAAGGGTCAAAGACAATGTTGGACAAAATTATTTTGCTTGATCCAGGAGGAGCAGGGTTAATTGTAAACATTCCTGTTAGATCGCCAACGCTAACAGAATAATTTCCTGCAACATTTTCAATATCAGAATACTGAACAATTACAGAATCTCCGCCTGCAAGCGTTACGTTTTGCGTATATCTTGTTTCATTGTTAATTTCAAAATTCAGAGTTTTGTTGCCTTCTAAATCACCTATGTTTGTTACATTAACTGAAATTTGTACCGCATCACTTTCATTTGCTACTGGCGGATCAATGATGAGGTTTTTTAGTGTAAAATTAGCGGGCTTAGCCGCAGTTGCTAGCATGCCTTGATTGTTAAGGTAAAAGTATGCTCCTGCAACGGCGCCTATAATAATAAAATCAATAATAAGGATAGCTTTCAGTTTAACTACTGCGGAATGAGATAGCATTTTAACAGCACTATGTAGATTTACAAGAGATCATTAAACATTAAAGGATTGTGATTTTTGAAAAATATTTAAGTTAATTTAAGCTGTTGCTGTATTATTACAGTCACATAACTAAATATATTGAATTTATCTTCTAGCAACCAAGCATCGGCTAACAACCGAATTTTAGGAGATAAATAGTGTTAAAAACATCAAAAATTCTTGTTGTCATTTTGCTAACTGCAACACTATTAATGCCAATCGTAAGTTTGAACCTGGCGAAGGCGCAATCACAAGCAACTGTTGACATGATAGCTAGTGTAGGAGGAACGACAGTTCCATCGGGAGACAATAATACGTATGCTGACGGTACAGTCGTTACGTTAACTGCCACTGCTGGAAATGGTTTTCTTTTCCAGTATTGGGCAATTGTAAGTAGCGCAGGCGGTACTCAAGACTTGAATAATCCTACTACGTTAACGGTCAAAGGCGGAGAAACCTATGCTGTCCAAGCAGTTTTCCAACCAATTAATTTTCAGCCACCTGCCACTCAAACTACAAGCGCTACAAATGCTATCGTTGTTGTCTTAGCTTCTGTTGGAGGAACAACTACACCTGCAGCAGGAATATATGCTGTAGCAGACGCATCACAGCTGAAGCTAACTGCTACGCCAATTAGCGGTTTTAAGTTTGACCACTGGGTTATAGGCGGCACTCCACTTAATCATGGTGCATACAATTTCACTGGTACTCCAACTGACAATCCGTACACTGTAGATCACGGTTACGGAAACACCTATACCTATCAGCCAGTTTTCAGCCCGACAAATGCAGTTCCAGAATTTTCAAGTCTAGCAACAGTCGCCATGGCTTTAGTATTAGTAGCAATAGCTTTTGGAACATATGCATATAAACGAAAGACAAAATAAAATTTCCCTTTTTTTGTTTTTACAAGAATTTCAGTTCGTCATTCCGCATTCTAAAAAATAATCAATTTTAATAATTATTCTATTATTATTCTTTTTTATGTGCAGTCTGGTTCTATGTGTACAGTGACAACCGAATTTGCAAATCGCTCCCTGGTTTCTTTCTCAAGTAACGAGGCAATTCTGTGTGCTTCCTTTATCTGAATCTGTTTGATGAAGCAGCAGTCGATGTTAATGTAGCGTTTACTGTCAGCGGCGTAAGTTACTATACGGTTAATGTGAAGATGTCCGGCGAGGTTTTTAGCAACTTCATAAACGGCTTTCTTTAGCTGTGCTTCATCAACATCCATGGCTGGAAAAGCCACGCCTGAAGGTTCTACATGTACAGTAACGTTTTCAAGTGGCTTAATTTCAGCTTTCACCCTTTGCTCAATAACTTCCGCTATTTTGTGTGCTTCTTCAACTGACAATTCAGGGTTAACGTAGGCGTGCAAAGTAATGTAGAATTTACCGTCCGTAAAAATAGTCGAGATTTCATGCACCTCCTTCACACCCTCAACCGTAGCGAGCTTCTCTACTAATTGATCCATTTTAGCATCTTTTTCGGACGGTTCAATATGGATTGTCGCGTCAACGTTGCCAAGAGTCTGCTTTAGGCTATTTTCAATTTTAGTTGCCAAAGAATGTGCATCTTCCAAGCTCATGTGGCTTGAAACTTGCACTGACGCGTCAACAAAAACTTTAGAGCTTACTTTGCGAACTTTAAGGTTTTCAGTTTTAACTACACTCTCATGTGAAAGAATAGCTTTCTTTGTTTTTTGTACAAGCTCCTTTGAGGCAGTATCGCTGAGCTCCATTATGCTGAATCTCACAAGTTTAATACTTAAATAGCTAAGCATAATGCCTAGAAAAATTGATGCTATGGAATCACCGTAGAAAAAGCCAACAGTAGCCAAACCAAAGCCTATGAGGGCAAGCAGTGTTGAGCTTAAATCCGAAATAGCATCGTAAAGACCAACTCTCATAGATGGGCTTTCGATGTGTTGACTTCTTTTGAAAACAGTAATTCTCAAAATTGCAACGAAAATAGCATATCCAATTGCAATGAAACCTGCAAACTCTGCTCCTTGGACAATTTTACTCCCCTCCATCAATCTGGCTGCCGCTTCATAGAAAATTAGGAATGCCACGGCAATTAAGACTATTCCACCGATGAGTCCACCTATGTCTTCAAATTTTTCATGGCCGTAAGTGTGCTCTTCATCAGGAGGTTTTAATGAAGCACGAACTGCAAAATAAAGCATTATGGTGGAAATTGCATCAAGCAAACAGTGCAAACCGTCGCTGAGGATCGCCAAACTATTAACGAATAAGCCTATAGACACTTCAAGTATTACTACGCTAAAAATAGCAGTTGCTGTAATTTTCAAAGCCTTAAGTTTATAATTTCCTTCTTGAGCGCCTTGCATTTTTGTTTGTCAGAACTATGCTCATACTAAGGGCGATTTAAGAATTACGGGCATTATAACAATCGTAAATGTTAAAGAAGCCGCTTTGTTGATTGTCAATTTTTTAATAATACTTAAACCGATTTTATCGGCAAATGAAGTTGTCAGCTCTTTTCCGAGTATATGACCATTATTATTAAAGAGCCAAAAGCTAAACCTAAAAATAAAATCGATAGGCATTTAGGGTTGAAAATAAGTATTAATGGAAACGGTCGATGCTAATGGCTTTACAGAAAATAAACAAAATATTAGAAGGATGCTGCCCTGATCAAAAAGTAACTGTACGTGGCTGGATTTATCGAAAACGTGAGGGAAAAGAACTCATTTTCCTCGTTATCCGCGACTCAACCGGATTCATCCAATGCACCGTAAAGAAAACGAGTCTATGCTGGGCGGAAGCACAACGCTTAACGATCGAATCGTCCTTAACACTTGAAGGTACCGCACGAGAAGACAAGCGTGCTCCAGGCGGATACGAAATAAGCGCAGATAGCGTCAACGTTATAGGTTTAGCAGAAACTTTCCCCATAGCCAAAGACAAAAGCGAAGAATTCATCCGCGACATGCGCCATCTGTGGCTTCGAAGCAGAAAAATGAATTTAATGATGAAAGTCCGCGGCGACGTATTAGAAGCAACCCGCCAATACTTTAAGAGCCAAGGCTACACGGAAGTTTCACCTCCAATGTTTATTTCGGCAGCAGTCGAAGGCGGCTCGACACTTTTCGGCTTAAAATATTTTGATCAAGATCTATACCTGACCCAGAGTAGCCAGCTTTACCTTGAAATCTTGATATACTCTTTAGAAAATGTTTATTGCATTGCTCCATCTTTTCGTGCTGAAAAAAGCCGAACAATCAGGCACTTAACCGAGTATTGGCATATGGAAGCGGAATGGCCTTTCGCTGATATGAATGACTTGATGAAGTTTGAAGAAGGATTAATGACACATGTTTGCCAGGCTATCGGCGATACTTGTCAAAAAGAGTTCACAGAAATCGGCGCAGACATAAGCAAGCTAAAAGCAGTGAAAACACCATTTCCACGCATAACCTACGCTGAAGCAATCGAGCGCCTCAAGTCAAAGAATCCATCACTTAATTGGGGAGCCGACTTAGGCTACGAGGACGAGAAAGTGCTTGCAGAAGACTTTGGGAAACCCTTCTTTGTTTATGATTACCCCACAGAAATTAAGGCGTTTTACTGTAAAACCTACAAAGAGCATCCTGAAATTGCGATGTCAGTTGACATGATGGTTCCACGAATAGGCGAAATCAGCACGGGCGGCGCAAGGGAAGAAGACAAGGACACCCTTATTTCACGTATGAAAGCGCAAGGCTTGAAACCTGAAGACTATGAATGGTACCTTGACTTACGACGCTACGGCACAGTACCGCACGTTGGTTTTGGAATGGGGCTTGAGCGCCTTTTGACATGGATGCTTGACTTAGACAATATCTTAGATGCTATTCCATTTCCAAGAACAACTCGCAGGTTCTATCCCTAAACTTTTTTCTTTTAAGGGTAACCTGTAAAATATTCCTGTCTCAGCTGCGTTTTCGGCAAGCCTAAGCTTTCGATAATAGTTTCCATTGCTTTTACCATGGGCGGTGGTCCGCAAGTATAAAATACATTTTCGTCGTAGTCGGGCAGCGCTTTCTTAATCATCTCCGCGGTAATTACGCCAGTTTCCCCAGTCCATTGAATTGACGGTTGATTAACTATACACACTATTTTTAAATTCTCATTTTCTTTTTGCATGTTTTCAAGTTCATCTTTGAATGCGATATCTGCTTCAGTGCGGCATCCGTAGAAAAGAGTAATTCTTGAATTTAGACGCTTGTCGGTCGCATTTTTGATTATACTGATAAACGGAGTTATTCCTATGCCTCCTGCCACCAAAGCGATTTTAGGATGTTCGCCTTCAAAAGTAAATTGCCCGTAAGGTGCATCTATTCTTGCCCAATCACCAACTTTGGCTGATCTTAGGGCCACGGAGTATTCGTGGTCGGTGAATTTTTTGGTGAACTCAAAATGTTTTTGTTCTGTTGGGCTGCTGCTGAAACTGAAGTGGTGAGCTAGCTCTCTGTCGGCTTGTTTAATATTTATCATAAAGTATTGGCCGGGTTTGTAAGTTAATTCAGTAGGTCTTGGAAACCTGAAGCTTGTTACGTCAGCGGTTCGTGGTAAAATTTCAGAGATTTTTGTTTCAAACTTCATAAAAATCAAATCGTAAGGAACCAGTGATTTTAATTATGTTTTCTTCGTTTCAATAAACTTTGTGGCTAAAATTATCTTTTAAAATTGTGCACTAATCCTCACGCTCCTGTCTATTTGGAGAAAAGTGTTAAGAAATGGGTAAGGGCACACGAAATGGAATTTATTTAACCTTCATTAAGCCATGAAGGGCTTTGCCGCTAACACCTGTGGATTAACTAGACAAGAAACCTGACCACGTTTTTGCCATTTGTGTATTTGAATCAGGTGTAAAAACTCTCTTTGATTTACATACCCGTGAAAAAAATACTCGACTGAGCAATTGCTGTGCTGTTTTCAAGTGTAATATTTAGTATCTTAAAAATTGGCAAATGCGTCGTTTCAAAATGGAAGGTGTCAGTGACCGTAAAGCTTTAAAATGAATCAGATGATTGAAGTGGTAAAATATCATTTGGAGAAACATTAGAAATGAGTGATAATCTGTTAACTAAATTGGCTAATCCTGCACCTCTTGGGCTTCTTGGCTTTGGCGTAACTACTGTTCTTCTCAACTTGGTCAATGCGGGCGTTTTTCCTCTCGACACAGTAATCTTGGCTATGGGCATAGCTTACGGCGGCATTGCACAGATAATTGTTGGCATTATGGAGTTTAAGAAAGGCAACACGTTTGGCACTGTAGCATTTCTCTCTTATGGCTTGTTCTGGTGGAGTCTAGTTCTGCTTCTGATTCTGCCGAAATTCACTGGATTCGCAGGTCCTTCATCGTCTTCGTTGGCGGCGTACTTCATTATGTGGGGCATCTTTACGTTTGGCATGTTCTTTGGCACCCTTAAAGCTAACCGCGCCTTGCAATTCGTCTTTGGCAGCCTAACCGTACTGTTCTTTATGCTGGCAACTAGAGAGTTAACAAACAACCCCACCCTGTCAGGATCAATAACATTCAACACATTCGTTGGCATCGAAGGCGTCATATGCGGCGCAAGCGCAGTCTACCTAGGAATAGCAGAAGTCCTAAACGAAACGCACCATAAGACTATCTTGCCAATTTATCCAACAAGCTAAAAACAACAATTTTCTTTTTTTATTTTCATCTAAATTAAGTGAAAAACTTATATTCTTAGTTACCTCAGTTCCCAGCCAGTTAGGTTGAGCGAAATGTCAGAATCTAGTTTACCTTTCAACGAAAGGTATTATCCAAGTATCGCAAAAGTTTCTAATGGAGAGATACGAAAACAAGAATCTGAAAAAGCACTAAAGAATCCACAGGAGTACTGGGCAGAAAAGGCAAAAGCTATCGATTGGTCTAAGCCGTTCAGCAAAGCCCTAGATGATTCGAATCCGCCGTTTTACAAGTGGTTCCCCGATGGAGAATTAAACATCTCTTACAACTGTCTAGACAGACATGTAAAAAGTAACCGCAAAAACAAACTCGCTTACATTTGGGAAGGTGAAATGGGCGAAGTAAAAAATTACACTTATTATCAACTATATAGAGAAGTAAACAAACTTGCAAAAGCACTAAAAGACCTCGGTGTCAAAAAAGGTGACCGTGTTGCAGTTTTCCTACCGGTTATTCCTGAGTTGCCCATAGCTTTGCTTGCAACCGCAAGAGTTGGCGGAATTCACACCGTTGTATTTTCAGGGTTTAGCGCTGAAGCCTTAGCTGATAGAGTAAATGATTGTGGAGCAAAAATCTTAATCACGGCAGACGGTTCTTTCAGGCGTGGAAAACCAGTCGGCATAAAAGATAATGCAGATCGTGGAATGCCACTTATGACTAACATCGAAAAGGTTATTGTTGTTAAACGGACTGGTCAACCTGTTCAGATGAAAGAAGGCAGAGACATTTGGTACCATGATGCTCTTGCAAGTGCAGGTGCAAATGCATATGTTGAACCAGAAAGCATGAAATCAACAGATCCACTATTCATTCTTTACACTTCAGGAACCACAGGCAAACCAAAAGGTGTTCAGCATGGAATAGGCGGATACCTTGTTTGGGCTTACTGGACTCTTAAATGGGCTTTTAACCCCACTGACGAAGACATTTACTGGTGCGTTGCAGACATCGGTTGGATCACAGGACACACATACAACGTTTATGCGCCCCTAAGTCATGGAATTACTGCTTTCCTATTCGAAGGCACACCTGATTACCCAGGACAAGACCGCTGGTGGCAAATGATTGAAACCCACGGCATAAGCATCCTTTACGGCACACCAACAGCTGTCAGAATGTTCATGAAATTCGGAGAAGACTTGGTACTAAAACATGACCTAAGCAGCCTACGCATACTAGGCTCAGTAGGTGAACCAATAAACCCCGAAGCTTGGAAATGGTATTACCGTGTCATAGGCAAAGAAAAACTACCGATAATCGATACCTGGTGGCAAACAGAAACCGGTGGATTTATGATTGCTCCAGCCTCAGGCATAGAACTAACACCTTTAAAACCAGGCAGCGCAACACTTCCAATGCCATCAGTCAACGCAGACATCTACGATGAGAAAGGCCAGCCAGTACAACCAGGCAACAAAGGAGTACTAGTAATCAAGTCACCTTGGCCAGGCATGCTACAGCAAATTTGGAAAGACCCTGATCGCTTCAAACAAACTTACTTTGGCAGATGGCCAGGAATCTACTTCTCAGGCGACTACGCAGTGCGAGACCCAGATGGGTACTTTTGGCTTCTTGGCCGATCCGATGAAGTTCTCAAAGTAGCAGGCCACAGAATAGGCACCGTCGAACTTGAAAGCGCATTAGTTTCTCATCCAGCAGTCTCTGAGGCAGCAGTAATGGGCAAAGAAGACGTAGTAAAAGGAGAAGTTCCAGTAGCATTCGTTGTATTGCGAAGCGGCTTCACAGCCTCTGACGAATTACGAATGGAACTCATAAAACACGTCCGAACAACCATTGGCCCAATAGCAACTCCCGACGCCGTCATTATCGTTAACAAACTGCCAAAGACCAGAAGCGGCAAAATTATGCGAAGACTCCTCAAAGCAGTCTTAACTGGCGCACCACTAGGCGACACATCAACAATCGAAGACGAAGGCTCAATTGAAGACATAAAAGCAACATACAGCGAACTGCGAAAGCAGCTCGCCAAATAATTTCCTTTTTTCAATTTCTTATTTTTTTAATTTTTTAAATTTCATTTTTTGGATTATGCTGGTTCGAGTTTTATCTCAAAAATGTGGCCGGTAAGGTTTGGCTTTTTTTCTTGTGCGATGATCTCTAATGTGATTAGTGGAATAAGTATTCGGCCGTCTTTGCTCATTTTTGCGTAAAAGAACTGCCAGCCTTGAAAGGAACCAGGAAGCCAGATGCAGACTTTTAGAACTTGGTCCGGCTCGATCTTGAATTGCCAACGCATCAATTTTGGGATTGCAATTCTGTTGTTTTTTTGAAGCGGTGCTTTAAAGGAGATTCTTGATGATAGCGGCATCTGTAATCGACAACAACAAGTAGATTCAGAATTTATAAACCTTTTATTGCCTCTAGTTACCTTCATTTGCCTTTAATTGCCTTTTGACGGCTTTAGTTGCCTCTACCTGCAAACACTACTTGCCCTAAAGCAAAAAAGCAAACCAAAACAAACTGAACAAAAACTGCACTGAATTCAGCACCCACTTCGTTCCGCAAATCCGACCAGTTTTATACAGATTATTAGAAACGGAATTTGTGGCTTTTGTTTTGAACTTCTGAGTTGAATTCTTTAGCTAATTGCTCAAGAAGAATCCGTTGCTGGGCTGTTAATTTTTCTGGAACTGAAATTCCCACTCGGACATGTAGGTCGCCTTTGCCGTAAGCTCTGAAACGTGGCATTCCTTTTCCTCTCAGAGTTATGGTTTCGCCTATTTGGGTTCCTGGATGAATCTTAATGTTTGTTGGTCCATCAAGCGTTGGAATTGTTACTTCAGCGCCAAGAGCCGCCTGTGGATAAGTAATCATAGCTACGTGCCATAGGTCGTCTCCTTCGCGCATGAATTGTTGATTAGGCTTGACATGAACGACAACGTAGAGGTCGCCTGGTTCGCCGTTGCTTGACGTCATGTCGCCTTCTCCTCTGAGCCTAAGCTGATTACCTTCGTCAATTCCCATAGGCACATGCACGGTAATTTTTCTTCGTTTTCTAACTAGCCCTGCACCCCGACAATTGCCGCAGGGAGTTTCAATTAATCTACCTTTTCCCTTACATTGTGGGCAAGCTGCAACTTGAACAAATATTCCGAAACTGCTTCTATGCTGTACTTGCACTTGCCCTGAACCGCCACATCTTGGACACACTTTAGCTGACGTGCCTGGAGCAGCACCTGAACCCCCGCAAACATCACAACGCTCCGTTCTCGGAATCTCGATTTCCTTATCGACACCCTTGGCAGCTTCTTCCAACGTTACTTCGATGTCATAAGCTAAGTCTTGGCCTCTGTTACTTCTTTCAGCCCCAAATCCACTTCCTCCACCAAAGAAAGTTCGAAAAATATCGCCAAACCCCATATCCCGAAAGACAGAGTCAAAATCGGCACCTCTGAAAATGTCCTCTTGCTTATATCTCTGATCAAAACCAGAATGACCTAATGTATCATATTGTTGTCTCTTTTGGTCGTCTGAGAGAACAGCGTAAGCTTCGGAGATTTCTTTGAATCTTTCTTCTGCCCCCGGGTCCTTGTTACGGTCAGGATGAAATTCCATCGCTAGCTTTCTATACGCATCCTTGATTTGATCTTTTGAAGCCTCACGTTGAACGCCTAGAACTTCGTAGTAATCTCTTTTTTCAGCCATTTGCTATTTACCGCTAAATTAACATTGTATCTAACTTTAAGTATGCTGTCCAGACTGGGATTTATACCATTTCCCTACAATTTGCCTGTTTTTGGGTAGAAATGGTTTTCGTTCAAACCGGTTTTAGCCCTTTTTGTAACTTGTTTTCTATTTTCTGTTATGACAATGTTAGTCTGAGTTGTGGCTTATCACTTGCATGTTATATCGAAATTTTGAATCTTTCATTGAATTCGGGGATAGTTTTTTCTAATTAGACTATTTCTGAAGTGAAACTCAGTCTGCAATGAGGTTAGTTTTCATACTTGAAAAAATCTAAGTGCATGGCTGCGTTTTTTGATAATTTAGATAAAGAATACGTTCAATTTTGTCTTTATTTAATGTAAACAATCTCTTTTTTGAAGAATTAGTTAAGGGTAATTTTAGCATAAATTTATAAATGAAATTTAATCCATGCTTAGTCATTGAATTTTAAGGAGAAAGAATAAAAATGCAAATTGCAAAAAATAAAGCAGCAGCTATTATGATTGCTATTTTAATGATAATTTCAATCGGAGCTTCAACATCGTTTATGCCAACTACAAAAGCACATACACCATCCTGGCAGATTCCAACATACGCTTACATTGTTGCAGAACCCAGCCCCATAGGTGTAGGCCAGAGAATTCAAATTTACATGTGGCTTGACACAGTATATGGAGCAGCCGGCGGAACTACAGCCGCTATAGGCACAAATGCCTCAACAGTTAGCGCAGCATTGCTAGCAAACAGCTACAGATTCCACAACTACAAACTTACAATTACGGCTCCAGACGGAACAAACTCAACACAAACTTTCGCAATTGTCCAAGACACCACATCAAACCAATACGCAACATATGTTCCATCCCAAACTGGCACTTACACTTTCACATTTAACTATCCAGGCGAACCATACGTTGGTTACGAAAAATCAATACTTGTGAACGATACTTACCTGCCAAGTTCTGCTTCAACAGCAGTCACCGTTCAGCAAACTGCCATACCTCTACCGGTAAATAGCTATCCTCTTCCCGAAGCATACTGGACCCATCCAATCTACGGTGAAAACACCGACTGGTGGACAATCTCATCAAACTGGTTAGGTTCAGGTAACCCCGTTCCAGCAGGCTACACTAGCTCAACACTGTATCATGGAGACGCAGTAGGACCACAAACAGGACACGTAATGTGGACAAAGCCACTTCAATTCGGAGGAGTTGTCGGCGGTAACCAATTTGTCGCTGGCGGTTCAAATCCAAACGGAGCAGTTCCAGGCGCAGCCTACTTCGACGGTGTTTCGTATCAGCCAAGATTCACAAACCCAATCATAATCAATGGATACCTATTCTACACTGAAGTATCATCATTTACAGGTCCCACAAGCGGGCCAACCGATGCAGTTGATCTTCGCACAGGGCAAGTTCTTTGGTCCAAGATGATTCCACCACTATCATTTGGCTACATATTCAACCTCTGGGATCCAGACCAACACGGAGTCTATCCACCAGTATTAGTTGCCCAAATCGGAGGCGGCGTTACCGGTCTGCCTGTTACATGGATGTTGATTGACGCTTACACAGGCGTTGGTCTCTTCAATGTAACTGATATTCCAGGATTCGCCGGACAAACAGGCCAAACCGTAGGAGGACAACCAGCCACAGCTCTCACAACATTTACAGCAGCAGGACCAAACGGTGAACCTCTAAGATACGTCTTTGAAAACGCAGGCACATCTGCAAATCCAAACTGGTATCTTGCTGAATGGAACATGTCAAAACTTTGGCTTTATGACGTTAACCCATACACTGGCGGCGGAAGTCTATCACCTGATGTTGTCAATGTCACTGTTGGAAATGGCGGTGGAAACCTCGTTGTTAACATGCCTATCCCACTTGCAGGCGAAACTGGTACTACTCCAGCTGGAGGCTCGGTCTTTATCCCATATGGTTCTACAATAACCGTTAATGGAAGCACTACTATCGCTCAAGGCAATGCTATATCCTCAGCTAACCCAACAGGTAAGTATGATTGGAACGTTTCGGTTCCTTGGCTAAACACCATGCCTCTGCAACCCGCATATAACGTTAACACGGGCGCAATAGTTCCACAAGTTATGCAGGGAAATTGTCCAACATTCCTCGCTGCAGGCGGAGTTAATCCAGTATCTATTGTCGCAGCTAACACCGGAGACATTATGCTCTGCAGAAACGGCACTCTACCCACTGGTTATGCTACCACTACCACAGGCTATCCACAATTACCATACACAATGTTCGCTGTTAACCTCAACGCATCTCGCGGAGCCATCGGTTCAATTCTTTGGATGCAAAACTATAATCCACCAGCAGGCAACATCACTTTGCAACAGAGCGCAGTTGATTATCAGAACCGAGTCTTCATTCTTAGTTACAGAGAAACGATGCAGTGGATAGCTTACAATCTTGACACCGGCGCGTTAATGTGGGGTCCAACACCATCGCAAGCAGCTTTTGACTACTACGGTACACCAGGTGTTCCTACGTTGACAGCTACACTTGCATACGGCAAACTCTATAGCATGTCATTTGCAGGGATAATGTACACATACGACATCAAGACGGGAAATCTACTATGGACATATGGAAATGGCGGTGAAGGCAACACAACTTTCGCAGGCTTTGCTACACCCTACGGAGTCTATCCAACTTTCGTACAATCTATTGCCAACGGAATAGTCTACATAGCAACTGATGAACACACAATACCAGACCCTCTCTACAAAGGCTCAACCACAGCAGGCATTAACGCCACATCAGGACAAGAAATATGGACACTTTCAGACTATCCAGCTGAATGGTCATCCAGCGGCACGGCGTACGTTGTCGCAGACGGCTATGCAACATTCATGAATAGTTACGACAACAATATCTACAGTGTAGGCAGAGGACCAAGCGCAACCACAGTACAGGCGCCACTAACTGCGATCACAGCAGGCGACAAAGTAGTCATACAAGGCACAGTAATGGACATTTCAGCAGGCACAAAACAAACCCAACAAGCAGCTGACTTCCCAAGTGGAGTTCCAGTTGCATCCGATGCAAGCATGAAAGACTGGATGGGCTACGTCTACCAACAGAAACCGCTTCCAACCAACTTTACAGGCGTTCCAGTGTCAATAATCGCTATTGATCCAAACGGTAACTACATCACTATTGGCAATGCCCAAACCAGCGCAAATGGCTTATACTACTTTACTTGGACTACTCCAAGTGTTCCAGGCGACTACTCCATCTACGCTACATTCGCTGGCACAAACGGTTACTGGCCATCAACAGCACAGACTACAGTCAACGTAGAGCAAGCACCATCTCACACTGCAGCACCTACATCAACACCAGTATCTATGGCTGATCAATACTTCCTACCAGTATCTGCAGTCTTGATAATCGCAATAATCATAGTTGGTGTCTTAGTAGCACTATCTATGTTTAGAAAGCGACCATAAGAACACAAAAATACCTTTTTTCTTTTTTTTCTTCAATTAAACATAATAGTAGATCTAGAACTTGATTTTTTAAATTTATATCGATTTTAAGGATTTTGATAACAACAAAAATCTGAGAAATGAAAAAAGATGAAAATTGCGGAAGAGGCTACTTTACTTTGTAGTCCTCTGAGTCAACAACTTTCTCTTCACCAGAGCCTTCTGGGCTTGGTCCTTCAGGTCCGCCGCTTGGGGGTGGTTGAGGTCCAGTTCCTGTTTCTGGTCCTTGACCTGGTTGCTGTCCTTGTTGTTTAGCGTATTCTGAAGCTGCTTGCTGGTATACTTTGGTTCCGACTTCCTGCAGAACTTTTTGGAGCAAGTCAGATTTTGCTTTAACCTGGGTCATGTCATTGGTTGCCAATGCGTTCTTGAGTTCTGTTACGGCTGTGTCGATTTTGGCGACTTCTTCTTGTGAAATTTTGCCAGCAAGATCTGTCTTGGTTCGTTCGGCTGTGTAAACGAGGCTGTCAGCATTGTTTCGGGTTTCGGCTTCTTCTCTTTTCTTTTTGTCTTGTTCTGCGTATTGGTCGGCGTCTTTGATCAGGCGTTCTTTTTCCTCTTTGGACAGTTTTGTGGATGCGGTTATTCGTATTTTTGACTCTTTTCCTGTGCCCAAGTCTTTGGCCGTGACGTTTAATATTCCGTTGGCGTCTATATCAAAGGTTACTTCTATCTGCGGGACACCTCTTGGCGCTGGCGGCAAATCTACGAGATTAAAAGTTCCAAGTGAAACGTTGTCACCAGCCATTGCCCGTTCACCTTGAAGTACGTGAATGGTGACCGCAGTTTGGAAGTCAGCTGCGGTAGTGAAGATTTGGCTTCTTTTAGTTGGAATCGTAGTGTTTTTGTCCATTACTTTAGTCATTACTCCGCCCATAGTTTCTAAACCAAGCGTTAATGGGGTGACATCAAGTAGTAGTAGGTCAGTAACTTCGCCTGATACGACTCCGCCTTGGATTGCTGCACCGATGGCTACGCTTTCCATAGGGTCTATGCCGCGTTCAGGGGCTTTGCCTAAGATTTGCTCGACGAATCTTTGCACAAGGGGCATTCTAGTCATGCCGCCAATTAAGATGATTTTGTCTATTCCTTGTGGAGTTAGTTTTGCATCTTCGAGAGCTTTAAGAAGAGTAGGTTGTGTTCGTTGCACTATTGGTTGTGCTAATGATTCTAGTTTTGTCCTGGTTAACGTAAGATGTAGATGTTTGGGTCCGGAAGCGTCTGCAGTTAAGAATGGCAAGTCAATATCTGTACTCATTAACGTAGAAAGTTCGATTTTGGCTTTTTCTGCAGCGTCTTTTAGCCTTGGCATTGCCATTCTGTCACTTGAGATATCTATGCCTGTTTGGCGTTTGAACTCGCCTAAGATATAGTCCATTACTGCTTTGTCAACGTCAGTTCCACCGAGTTGGGTGTCACCACTTGTGCTGAGCACTTGGAAGACCCCTTTTCCAAAATCCATTACCGTCACATCGTGAGTGCCGCCGCCGAAACTAAAAATAAGAATTTTCATTTCCTGCTGCAACTTGTCTATTCCATAAGCTAGGCATGCAGCTGTTGGTTCGTTGATTATTCGCATAACTTGGAAGCCTGCAATTTCTCCCGCGTCTTTGGTGGCTTGGCGTTGATTGTCGTTGAAATGTGCTGGGACAGTAATGACTGCTTTGTTTATTGTTCCACCTAAGTAGATTTCAGCATCTTTTTTTATCTTTTGAAGAATAAACGCTGAAATTTGCTGCGGACTGTATTCTTTTCCGTAAATGTTGACTTTGTAGTCAGTGCCCATTTTGCGTTTTATTTCAAAAACTGTTCCTTCTGGGTTGGTAGCTGCTTGGCGTTTCGCCGGTTCTCCTACCAAGAGTTGTCCATCTTTTGTGAAGGCTACAACTGATGGGAACATTTTTCCAGCCATAGTTGGGCCTTCCGCACTTGGAATAACCGTGGCATGTCCGCCTTCATATATGGCAGCTGCTGAATTGGTTGTTCCTAAGTCTATTCCTAATACTTTTTGATTTGTTTTTTGATTTTGATTGCTCATTTATTTTTTTTCCTCCGTTTGGTTACTTTGATTTTTTGGTTTAACTGATACCTTGACGATTGTAGGTCTGATAACTTTACCCCTCATAAGGTAACCTTTTCTTATTTCCTCAAGGACGGTGCCATCAGCGACATCATCTTGTTCTACAACGGCAATTGCATTATGTCGTGAGGGGTCAAAAAGCTTACCTTCTGGGTTATCTATTGCTGTTACGCCTTCTTGCTCAAGAACCTTTCTGAATTTTTTTAGCGTCATTTCTACGCCTTCTATCAGAGATTCGGGCGAGATGGAGATCTCACCGTTTTTGACCGCTAACTCCAACTCATCAACAACATCTAATAAATTTATAACTAGCCGTTCGATGCAGTAATTTTTTACCTGCTCGGCTTCTCTTTCTGATCTTTTTTTGATGTTTTCTAGATCAGCTTGCAAATACTTTAGCCTACTTAAGTAGTCTTCTGATCGTTTTCTTTCGCTATCCAAAAGCTGTTCTAAATTGTTAACAGACTGCTCTTTTTGATCTTCAACCATAGCGGCTAATCCCTTGTTGCTCAAAACCAATCTTATA
The DNA here is from genome assembly GCA_963833575.1 of Candidatus Bathyarchaeota archaeon. GTDB lineage: Archaea > Thermoproteota > Bathyarchaeia > Bathyarchaeales > Bathycorpusculaceae > Bathycorpusculum. The sequence goes on from CAWHXY010000007.1 coordinate 101,409, forward strand.
CTGTTAAAGAAAAATTTTTCTCTCTTAAAAAGAATTTGGCGCAAAAATGTGTAATAATAAAGTCTTTTAAAGCTAAAAGCTCAACTAATCGCGAGGAAAAAAGGTTATCAGCCGATTAGGCGTTTCACTTTAGGAATCTTCTTGAGTGGAACAATGATTGCGAGGCAGATAAGCAATGTCACGAAGGTGACTAATGGGATTTCTATTATTGGGTTAATTGTAGTTACGCTTATTTTAAAGCCCAAATATCCTTTTTGTAGCGTTTCTAGCACAATAACGTGAAACAGGTAAATCGGCAGAATATTCTGACTGATCAACTTAAGCGCTTGGTTGCCCTTTGCGAAACGATTTTCAAATGTTCGGGCAGAAACAGAAAGTAGCATAAGGAACAAAACAACTGAACTAGTTATTACACTGATACTAGAAGCGTCAAGAAAGAATTGACTATAGGTTTCTCCAATTGTTCCAATCAAAAAATAAGTGCCGATTATTGTCCAAATGGAACTTAAAACAAGACATAAGAAAAGAATCGATGGCCGAAGCTTTAACTTTGTCACGTAAGCACCTAAAACAAAATAACCTATCATTCCGGTTAGAACAAAAACGGTTTGTTTAAACCATACAGCTTGTGGACTGATGGAGGAATAAAGCGTGAGAAGAGGCACTACAGCAGTACCCAAAAACCAAAGTAACAAAAAATATTTTATAATTCTTATATCTGCGTGTTCTACTAGAACACGAATGATAGGAGTTAGAAGGTATAAACCGACTAGAAGATATAGAAACCAGAAGTGAAAATAGGGTCCTGCAAGTAAACCTTGAATTATGGCGTTTAGACTAAATGTTTCTCCTCTAACAATGAATCGCCATGCAAAATAGATTGCCGCCCAAAATAGAATTGGTATACCTATCCGATTCCATCGTTTCTTTAAAAAAACTCTTATGGGCTCATTCAGTTTGCTTGGTTGAAGCAGAAGAGCGCCAGTTAACATGATGAATAATGGTACGCATGTTAATGAGAATGACTCGTAAGCATGAGATGTCCACCATAACTGAACTCCTTGCGGAGACATAAAGTCGACCGTCAAATTCGGCTCAATCGCTGCATGGAGTAAAATAACTAAAACTATAGCTACTGTACGGATAAGATCTACAGGAATAGAAATATCCCCGTTTTTTGGGTACAATTTCGGTCCCTTTAATCTCCAACTATGTTCTTTATGGATAAATTGTTAATAATACTTTGCATTATTGCCTAAAACGATGTCAAATAAAGAAAATAGGCTGTTTTAACCGAACATGCCCAAATTAGCTTAATCAAAGAAACAAGTCGCTGAGATTCGAAAACTTAATTCATGAATCACGGATTGACGAGTTCTTGAGAAATTATCGCGTTATCTACTTCGGATGCGATAAGCGCCGTTCCTTCGCCATTTGGATGGACACCATCCATGAAATAGTCTGAATGATTAGTAAAAGCATTGTAGACATTAACTGTCGGTAAATTAAGAGTGGTCGCCAAGTTGTCAATTTGCGGAATAACATCATTGGCAAGATATGTATTGTTGTAGTCTGGATTACTGGTAAATATTGGTGGTGAGTCAACTACAAAAATTTGAGGGTTGCTCTTAAGATTTTGGAAAGATGAAAGAAGCAGACTGTAAGTTTCTTCAAAAGTTTTATTGTATTGACTAAGGTCCGTGCGAGCATCGTTAGTTCCCAGCATAATAACTACAACTTTTGGTTCGAATTCTTCAGCTTTTTGAAACGCGGTCTGGTTCATATACGGTTTTGTAGAATTAAGTGACACCGTGGAACCGCTTACTCCAAAGTTTCCCACGACGTACTTACTGCCCAGCATCAATTGCAGCTTTGCAGGGTACCCGCTTGCTTGAGTAATGCTATCGCCAACGCATGCGACTCGAATTGGTTTATGTGGCAGTTCCATAAATTGAGCATTCATTTCTTGAAAGGCGGCCATGTACGATGCCATTATCATTATTATGGCTCCTACTGCATATATTGTCATTTTATTATTCATGTTTTTTCAGGTCTGCCCAGCAATTCTTAGCCTTAAGTCTACATTGAATTTTGGCTCGTCTTTTGCAAAGTAATTTCCATGCGTTTAAAGCTAAAAGAAGGTTAAAGAACCCATAAATATGCTTGACGGTGTGAAGATTGTTTTTGGAACTTACAGGACTTGCAGTAGCCCAATGTTTCTCAAACAATAACGTAACGAAGAGACTTCAAGTAACGGCCAAGCTTTTTTGGAGAGGAAATCAAGCTCATCTGCTTTAAATTATAGCTTTTTCAAATTAACGTAAATTGATGATTGTTGAACAAGAAATGAAGTTGTAAATAATATTACCGCAACTTGAAACAAAAATTTGGGAATAGACGAGGCTTCAATTAAGATTTAGTTGTTTTTTAACTTCATTTTCAGCCGCTTTAACTGCTTCTATCAATTTGTCAGGTTTCGTTCCTCCGCCTTGCGCAAAGTTGGCTCTGCCGCCGCCTCCGCCGCCAAAAATGTGTGCAACCTCCTTGATAATGAGGTTTGCGTTTATGCCTTTCTGGATTGCTGTTTCACCAGCCATAACCATGAGTCTGCAGGTCTTTCTGTCCGAACCATAAAAAATGGTTACAGTTGCTTCATTGTGCTTTATCATTTCGCTGGCGGTTTTCACCATGCGGTCAACATCAATAACTTCGCCGAAGTCACGTTTGAAAATTGATGTACCATCCATTTCCAATGTTTTCTCGTCAGTTTTCGTTTGCCCAACTGAGCTTTCTGCTAGTTCCTTGATTAGCTTGCGTTTCTCAACATTGACTTCTTTTAGTTCTTTTGCGATTTTCTCAGCTGTCTTATCCAACTTATCTATAGGTGCCATTAAAGCTTCAGAGACTTTCCAGAGTAGGGCTTCCTGTTTCTGCACTGCCTTCAATGCTTCTAACCCAACCGCGTAGCCTAACCGTTCAACTCCGTCTTGCACGCGTTCTGTATAAACAATTTTGACAAAGCCCACTTCTAAAGTGCTTCCAAGGTGAGTTCCAGCGCAAGCTTCAACATCCCAATCGCCCGTCTTCACTACCCGGATGTCTTTGCCTGGGACTGCGCCGCCTTGATAGAGCCTGAAGCCGTAAAGTGCTTCGGCCTCATTTCGAGGATACCATTTTATTTCAACTTTCATGTTAGCAGCGATAGCTCCATTTGCCAACGTTTCTATTTTGTGGGCTTCTTCTTGGCTTAATCTTTTGTAATGTGAAATGTCGAGTCGTGACGTTTCTAAACCCTTCTGGGTTCCAGACTGCCAGACATGTTCCCCCAAAACTCTTCTTGCTGCTCCATTAATTAAATGCGTAACAGTATGAGCTTTCATCAACGAGTAGCGTCTGTTCCAGTCTAAAATGCCGTGAACTGTGCTGCCTTCTTTGACTGTTGGCAAGGTTGCGATTTTATGTATTATGACTTTGCCTATCTTTTGGGTATCAACCACATCGAATTTTGAAGTGCCTGCTTTGAGCAATCCGTGGTCCGCCGGTTGCCCTCCGCCCTCTGGGTAAAAGCAGGTCCTATCCAAAACGACATATTTGTCGTTGATTACTCTTAGTACTTTAGCATCGAACTCCTGCATGTAAGTGTCAGTGTAGTAGAGTTGCTCTGTTGCTGGTAATTGTTCAGCTATTTTCTCGAGTGTTTTTTCAGCTTGGGTCTCTTCCTCTTCGGCTGGTTTAGTTGCTTGCATATGGCGTTTAGCAATTAATGCATAAAAGTTCTCAGGGAGCTCTACTTGCACGCCTTCTTTCTCTGCTGCTTGCTTGACAATTTCAGGTGGAAGTCCGTGTGAGTCGTACAGCTCCGTTAGCGTGTCCATAGGTAGTTTGCCTGTGCCTTTTGCTTTTAGGTCGTTGGCTATCCGCTTAACCATGCCTTCCCCGCGCTGAAGAGTTTCCTTGAACTTTTCTTCCTCAACTTTAAGCATTTCAACAATCTCGTTTTGCATTTCTTTGAGGCGTGGGAAGTCTTTTGACCAGTAATCAACTTGCATGTCTACAATGTCATAGAGTTTTGCTGGATCCATGTTTAGGGTTCGCATTAGACGGTAAACTCTGCGGAATAATAGTCTTGCCAAGTATCCTTCTTGGATGTTGGATGGGACGACGCCTTCGGAAAGTATGAAACTTAATGTTTTAGTGTGGTCGGTTACTGCCCATGCGTTCTCAATAGGAACCAACACTTCTTCAAGTGTTTTTATGTCGATTCCTGCAAGTTCTGCCACTCGCCTGCGGGTAACCATTCTGTTCGCGTTCTTGTCAACGCTTACTAAACCCGAGTACTTAGCCACTCGAGCCAAAAACTCGTCATCAACATTGGTTATGCCCGCCATAGCGTAGATTTTGTCGATCATTTTTCCATAAATCGCTTGGAATGCACTTGTTTCTCCCTGACTGATCCATGCAAATCGATCAATGCCATACCCTGTATCTACGGTGCGTATGGGCAACTCGACAAATTCGTCGCCGACAACCTTGTACTGCATAAATACCAATGTGCCAACCTCTATGCCTCGGCATATGCATTCTACATCTGGACCAGCGTTGCCTCCGCCAATCCATACGCCTTCTTTGTAAATGACTTCTTCCGACTTTATTCCTAGCGCTTCCGTGGCGAAGCGGTGGTGGAAACGAACGGTGTCATCTTTCCAGTACACTTCTTTGTCTGGATAGTTGAATGCGTGAGCTCCGCCCATCTCGAAGATGGTTAGGTGCCTGCCGAAGGTGGGGCCTGTATTGGAAATATCTGTAAGTCTGATAGATGGCTGAGAAATTACCAGCGGATTTGCCGGTGGCGGAGCAATACCTTCAGTCACGTAAGGTTGAAAGTCAATTATGCTTGCGTGCGTTAAGTAAATGTCTTTGCGCCATCTGGCAACAACGGGGTAAGGTTTGATGCGGGTGTGTCCGTTTTTTTCGAAAAAACTGAGAAATGCTTCTCTCATCTCTGAAAGGCTGAAGCTTCTTTTTGTGGCTGGATTATTGATGAAAGTGTAGTATCCGCATTCATCAGAGGTGGATTCGCCGCAAGTCTCTTGATGAGCGTTTTGAGTCCAATAGTACTCTCCGCATTTGGGACAATGCTTTCTAACGAACCCTTCCTCTTTAAAGAATGGAAGCGCATAAGCTTCTGCTGGAAACGTTTTCTCAACCATGCCGTTTGCCTCTTTTAGCCTGCTAGATAGTTTGCGTATGGAAGAGGGTTTATGGGTTTCAGTGATTTAAAGGATTTCAATACAAAAAGAAGTTTGTTAGCTAAAGGTTACAGTAACGTTCGGTTTGGGTGTTCGTTGTTTTTGGTGCAATTTTTTTTCTTTGTGTTTTGAGTTGCTTTCTTGATTTAGGCTTTGATTTGATTGCAGGTTGCGTAGGAATTCGGCTAGATTCGTACAGTTTCGTACAGAAAAGTATAAAAAAGTAGAAAAAAGGTTAGAAAAGTATAAAAAAGGTTGTTGGAGAGATAGGTTTTGCCATTAACTCATAGAGTTAGCTTTAAGGTGCAGTTGCAGAATCAGAGTCGTTTTCAAGTGCCTAAAGTTGTAAGGTGGCACTATAAGCTTGAGTCTTCTCAGATGCTCAAAGTTTCTTTAAGGGTATTTAATTTGGGATTTCAGGAAGATTTCTTGGCTAGAATGCATCCAGATGGCCGCATAACAGTTCCCAGGCTAATTATCGTTCAGTTGAAACAAAATATGACTGACCTTAAATCCTGCTTCATTGAAGTAGCGCTTGAACCAGCATAAAGCTTCGATTACGAATATCTAAGGAAAACAAATTGAGAGCGGCGACTTTGCTTTATCGGAAAAACCGGAAAGCTTCAAGGAAAATGCCATTCATTAATGAGTCCAGGTTTAACTTCACGGCTTTTCTCTTGTCCATATCTTATTAATGGTTTAGTAAGATGACGCTGAGACCTAGTAGAAGTAATATACAATTCAGGCTTAAGCCCTCTAGAAACAACAAATTCCTGTTTTTTTAATCGAGCAAATTTTTTGCCGCATTTTTCGCAGCGAAACCCTTGGTTTTTGCCCATAGATTTCAACCGTTTGTCGCAGGCAGGACAAAGTGGATTCTCCTTTCGCGTTTTCGGCTTAAGCTTCAAGATATTGATTTTTTCCAGATTAATTGTTAACGGCTTACTCGACGTTGCCTCATGAACAGCTCCATAAACTTCAATGCAGTCGCCAACAATAAGTTCTCTCGCTATTTTTCTTAAGCACCCGGTTGGCTCATAAGCGGCACAATCCACTTCGGCTGAATCGTCACCAAGAGAAAAGAATACGTGACGCAAAGGAATTATCCGCGGCTCCTTTGATACAACGCCTTTAACGATAACTGAACTGTAAGGCTCAATCTTGTTTAATCCATCAATACGTCTTAAGTGGGCATCGGTGCCTTGGTTTGAGCGGAAAATAACCCAGCGTTCAACAGGTTCAAGTGGTTTCACCAGCTCGTAAGCCTTCTTTACTGTTTCGGCCGATTCTCCTCTTATTCCAAACAAAATTGGATCTGGACCACGAGGTGTAATAATCACCCTGCGAGTCTCTGAATCTACATTGTTAAACGTGTAGGGCTGCAATTGTTTATCCATCTCAAAAATTGAGTCTTCATCCACTTTCCGTTTGGAACCCCAATTTTCCTTCACCCTGTAAGCAATTAACTCGTAGGTGTAATCGCCATCCAAAGTTTCGCCAATGGATGCTAAAGCGCCAATGATGCCTCTGCATGAGTTAAACCCTAACGCTTCCGCTTTGAGTTTTTTGATAAGAGCCATTGCTTCTTTAAGCGTTACAATGCTTGTCTCGGTTTTCTTCGAAAAGGCTTTAAGTTCTTCGGGGATTTTCTGACTTTTTAAAAAAACTATTCCTGGATCTGTGCCTTTCTCTTTGATGGCTGAGTTTTCTTCCCATAACGCAATAGCTGATTCTTTTATTTTCTCTTCAAAGATCTCATCATAGCTAAATCTTAGACATAGTGCGCCGTTGCCTCTTGTTTTCCAAGGTACATTAGGATTGAGTCTAATGAGGCTTGGATAATCTATAAAATGGACGCGGAATTCATCAAGTTTTTCAACAAGTAATGCTGCAAGATATGTTGTACAGCCACCTTTGGTTGAGTCAGTATCATCTAAGCCAATATGCATTACCTGTTGCGGAGTCAAAGTCAGCGTTCTCCAAATTAAAAAGAGAATGCCCTGTGAGTAAAAAAATGTTGTTTAGCATAAACTGAAATTTGCCTGAGATTATACAACCATAAGGTAACGTTCAAAAAACACTTTTTTCTAGTGTTGTTGATTGCCGTTTTTTGCAGATATTATCCTTATTAGTTTTGAATTTATTTTTGTGTTTTTAAAGATTTTTTAGTTGTTGTCGACTTAAGATCCTCCAGATTCTGAGCTTTTAATTTGCGGTTATGTCGTAGGCTTCTCAAAGGCGATGTGCTTCTTCAACCCTTCAATTTTCTTTAGTGTTTTAACCGTCTCTTTTTCTGCCCCAATTTTAATTCTTACAACAATGTATGTTGTTGGCGTTTTCTTACGACTTCGCTTATTTTATTTTAAGCTGCTTTCAGAGGTTTGGATAATCTTTTTCGTTCGAGTGGAACTAAAAAAGTTTCAGCGGGTATCCAAACCTCTTCATCCAAGCGATAAAAAATTTAGTGCATCTGATTGCGGTAAGAGATCTTACTTTCCTGCAGCCTCTTTCATCCATACTATGTTGGAATTGCAAATATCCTTTCCTTCTTTCAGTGCTCCAGACGCACAGGAATCTAAGTTAGTTGCACAAAATTTAAAATTATGTGGTTGCCTCTAGCCAATCACAACAAAGCGGTAAGTTCAATAGAACTTAGTTGTAAAGATAACGCTATTCATAAAAAAGTGGTGTCTAAAATATCCGTCTATTTGTTTTTTTGGAAATTGTTATCGAACTAAGGCATTTGAATTCTATTACATTTTTTTTCAGAAGTTTTTTCCATAATGCTTGAAGTTAGCTTGTTAACAAGAATTTTATAATAATAATTAATTGTTCGGAGAAATTATTAAAAGAAAGGGAGTTAAGTGAGTAACTTATCGTTCCTCGACAACGATCATTGTTAATGTCGACCGAACTTTATCAAGCCGTCGAATTCGCCATGTAACAATTTCTTTTAGCTTGTCCATAGTGTCCGCCTTGACTCTAGCGACTATGTCGTAAACTCCGTAAACGGCCGACGCTTCTTCTACGCCTTCAACTTTCTTAAGTTCTTTTAGTACATCTGATTCTGAACCTATTTCTGTATTTATTAGAACAAAGGCTGTGGGCATATCGATCCAACTCTAAGAATTGATAAGTTTAGACTCCATTAAAAAGTTTCCTAGAGAGCCTTACGAATCACCACTTGAATCAGCGTGTAACTGCTAAATTGAAGATTTAGAAATTCTAAAGATTTGCGCTTTGCTTTTTTCTTATAATTTTGATCCCTGCCCATTGCAATGCAGCATATGATATTATCAGTCTAAACCACAAACTCACAACTCTTGTTAAGAGGGTTACAGATACACTTAGGGCTGCAGGGATTCCAAGAGCAGTAAATGAAACACTCATAATTAATTCTGGGAATCCGAAAAAAGTCAAGCCAACCGTTTGAAGGATTCCAGTTAAAGTGAAAACAATAAGCACTTTATCAACAGGAATGGAATAACCTAGGGCTAGAAAAGTCAAAAAAATTACCGAAATTTCAAAAATGAAACTTATAATGTCATAAAGGATGGGTTTAACAAGCGCTTTGGGCTTAGCTTTCAATTGTTCGATGCTTACATGAAATTTACTTAAAAATAGTTCCGCTTTTAGCCGAAAATTTTTAGGGTCCCATTTTTTCCTAAAGTACGATAATAGTCTTATTCCACAATTCAACAAGATTGTAGTTGTTTTCGGCTTAAGGCTTATATAATAAATTAGAAGTACCGAAAAGATTGATAACGCTAACACAAGGGCAATTAAAAAAATTACTATAAACGGCAGGGGATAACTAAATAGCACTAATCCTAAACCAAGACTTAAAGCCACAACTGTAATTGTTATATTGAAAATTTTCTGTCCAACAACGGAAGCGCCTATTTTTGCTGAGCCTTGATTTAAATCCTTAGTTAGAAAGTAAGTTTTAGATATCTCTCCGGACCATCCAAGTTGTGGAACCATTGCTTCAAAGAATAACCCGACCCACGTTAACAATAGAGATTTTCGAATGCTGATTTTTACTGATAAATTGTTTAGCAGGTTCCGCCAAACTAGGGCAGAAAAGAACGCGAACATAAAATAGGCTATGAAGGCGCTTGCAAAAAATGCAAGGTTTGTCTTTAAGAGTATGTCAATGACTTGGGCTGGATTAATGAAGAAGTATAGGTAAACGATGAAGGCAACTAATCCTAAAATTAAGATTATTAGAATTGTGTTTAGCCGTACTGGTGTTTTTTCCGTAGTCATCTAAGTATTTCAAGCCTTTGTTTAGACTTTCGCAGTTGAACTTTTAAGCGTATGCAAAGAAAGTGGCTTTTTCCATTCAATCGGAGGGTTCTTGGATGTAATAAAAAGTCATAATTACAATTAAGAAATGTCAATAAAATTAGTTATTGTAATTTGATAAACGTTGGTCAAATAGCCACTTTGCTGTTCGATTTATTAAACAAAAAAGAGAGCAAGATTTTTTCTTGCTTTGCTAAGTCTTGACTTTATTCTTCCATCATTATCAAAGTTAACGTGGACCGTACTCTGCCGATGGATCTTACTTTTTGTGTTACCATTTCTTTGAGTCGTTCCATTGAGTCAGCTTTTATTTTGGTGATTATGTCATAAACTCCATATGAAAAGTATGCTTCTTCGACGCCTTCGATTTTTTTTAGGTCATTAACAACTTCTTGTTCGGCTCCTGATTCAACGTTTATTAATACAAAGGCTTTGGGCATTTTTTGTCTCCACAAAAGATACTTGGTGACCTCTTAATTAAAATTTTTCTAGAGAAATTCTTTTCCTATGCCCTTAGAGCTTTGTTTGGACGTTCTTCTAGTGCAATATTGGCTATAATGGGCATATAGCCTATTGTACTGCCTTTTACGCGAAACCACAAATGTAGATAGTAACCGGTTTCATTACTTTGTTTATGTGGTGAAAGTGAATCATTGACGATTGTACATTTTTACAACTGAGCACACAAAAGAGTTATATGAAGTAAGCTTGAAAGGTGTAGGATATTGCGGCGAGTACCATGGTTAAGTATATTTTCGTTACGGGCGGAGTATTAAGCTCAGTCGGTAAGGGCATATTAACATCTTCTATCGGTAAAATGCTTCAAGCCCGAGGGCTAAAACCCACGGTTGTAAAAATCGATCCATATGTGAACGTTGATGCAGGAACCATGAATCCATACATGCATGGTGAAGTCTTCGTTACCGATGACGGCGGGGAAACCGATCTGGACTTAGGCTGGTACGAACGTTTCTTAGACTTAAGCCTCAAGCAAGAAAACAACTTAACAACAGGCATTGTTTACAAATCTGTAATTGAAAAAGAAAGACGCGGTGACTTTTTAGGACGTTGTGTCCAAATTGTGCCTCATATAACTAACGAAATAAAAAATCGCATTAAAAGTGTTGGTAAATCGTCATGCGCTGATGTAGTTCTAACCGAAGTTGGCGGAACAGTTGGAGACATTGAAGGTTTGCCATTTCTTGAAGCTATACGTCAAATGCGTCTTGAGGAAGGTTACGAAAATACGCTTTATGTTCACGTAGCTTTGGTCCCGATTTTAGATGTTACCAGTGAAATGAAAACGAAACCTTTGCAGCATAGCGTTAACGAACTACGACGTATCGGTGTTCAACCTGACACAATAGTAGCTAGAAGCCCTAAAATGATTGATGCTGAAGCGCTCAGAAAAATAGCGTTGTTTGGCACTATTCCAGAAAGCGCTGTTTTCTGCTCTTTTAATGCTGATTCCGTTTATCAAGTACCGCTTATTTTAGATAAACAGGGCATGGGTGACTTTATCTGTCAGCGCCTAGGCTTCAAGTGCGATGGTAAAGACTTTGGTAATTGGAAACAATATGTAGATGCTGCCCTCAATCCGGAGTACGAAGTTAAAATAGCGTTGGTAGGCAAGTATGCTGGGTTAACCGACAGCTACGTAAGCATGACCGAGGCACTTCGGCATGGAGCTGCCGCAAACAAAGCCAAAGTTTGTATATCCTACCTTGAAGCTGAGAAACTAGAGCATGAACCCGATTGCATAAAGGACCTTGCAAATTTCGACGGTGTTTTTGTTCCATATGGTTTTGGGCCTAGAGGGACTGAAGGTAAAATCGCGGCTACCAAGTTTGCTCGAGAAAACGATATCCCGTTCTTAGGAATATGTTACGGTTTTCAACTGGCAGTTATTGAATTTGCTCGGAACGTTTGCGGCTTAAAAGATGCAAACAGCACAGAGATTAATCCTGAGTCTCCTTATCCAATAATTGATCTAATGCCTGAACAACGAGGAATAGAACTCAAAGGTGCAACAATGCGTTTGGGTGCTCACAAGATTATTTTACAAAAAGGTTCAGTTGCTTACAATTTATGGGGACAAGAAGAAATATACGAACGTCACCGCCACCGCTTCGAAGTTAACTTAGACTACTTAGAAACCCTCAAAAACAATGGTTTATGCTTTACAGGCAAAAGTTCCGACGGCAGAAGAATGGAAACTTTAGAGTACGCAAAGAACTACTTTTTCTTTGCTTCGCAGTTCCATGGAGAATTTAAAAGCCGACCTGGAAGACCTTCACCTGAGTACTTTGGATTCCTTCAAGCCTGCGTAAACAAAAAACTTGGAAAACCAAAAGTTACCGTGTCTTAAGGCAATTACTAGAAAAGGCTATAATGCATGATTTACATGAAACGTTAAGGATTGAGAAAAAATGGAAGAAAAAGGAAATTGGGATTCAAAAGGTTTTAGCAAGCAGATGAAGGAAAGTAAAGATGAACTGGGCGACTTGCGCAAAGAACTCAATTGCGTCATGGCAAAATTCTGTTTACGTGCACTGAGGGTTTATCAATCTACAAGACCTGAACCGCTAAGACCAAGCGAAATTGCTTTGTTGATTAGAAATGAACTTAATTTCTCATTAGCAGATCTTACAGCGCAGCCGAATTTGGATAATATTACGGCGCTTGTCAAGGAAGAATGGGCTAAAGAGAATAAACAATAATTTTTTCTTTTAAAACTAGTATTATTTTTTATTTGTTTAAAATAAAATAAAAAAATTAGTTTATCGTTTGTTTATTTTGTGCGGCAGAATTCTTCCATTGTCGACATTAATGATGGGACTGCGTAGATTACGTCTCTGTCATTTAGCATGCCTGCGAGGCAACCATTTTTGTCAACGATTGGTAAGTGTTTTATTTTCCAGTGTTTCATCAGTTTAGCTGCTTCTTCAACGGTTGCTTCTTCATCAATTGTAACCAGCGGGTTTGTGTAGACCATTCTTGCAATTATTGTGTTCAGTGGTACGCCATGTTCAACTGCTCTGACCAGAACATCTTTGACTGTTATGATTCCGGTTGGTTTTCCGCTTTGCTCAACAAGGATTGCATCTTTGTCAAATTTAGTCATTAAAGCAATAACTTCTTTCACTGTAGTATTATTGTTGACTGTTTTAACATCTTTGGACATTATGTCTCTCACGAGAACATTGCTTGCCATTCAATTTTCACCTTAACGTCTATCACAAAAGCACACCCATTTATCAATTTTTTGTTTTATCAACGCAGACTTGTGCAACCCTTAAAAACCTGTTTTTTTCATTCTTTTTTAGAAGGTGACTTGCTTTTTGAGCAGCAACTCCATATCAACTAATCAGTTCGGCAACAGGTTAGATAACGCAAAGAACTACGCTGAAGTTTGGCAAATTGTTAAGGAAACTGCGCAGGTCACCTTGGGCAAGAAGAGAGATGCGATGATGCTGTTTTTGGATGATTTGCCTCTGCAACTTGGAGCCTATTATCCGGTTGGGACCAACAATATTGTATTAAACAGGTCGCTTGTAGAGATAGTTGAGGCATCCGTAACATCCAAGCCAACCGTCAACGCGCTAGTTTACAATCTTTTGCTGCACGAGTATTTGCATGCGCTTGGTGAACTCTCTGAAGTCGAAGTTAGACGCTTGGTAATTGAAGTCGCAAAAAAATGTTTCGGAGAACAACATATCGCAGCAGAAATAGCGTGTAAAAGCCCGTGGGTTCTGCTTAAGGATATTCCGCTTGGACCCTACAACGCGCCCAAACGTGTGATGGAAATTGTTAAGAACTTTGAGAAAACTAGCCATTACATAGTTTGAAGTTTTGCAATATTCGGTGCATTTTTTTTCTTTGTGTTTTAGGTTGCTTTGTTGGTTTGGAGCTTGGTTTAATTGCAGGTTGATACATTTTTTGACATAATTTGACATAAATTGACACAATTTGACATAATTTGACATTTAGAAGGATTCATATGGTTGTTAACTCGAAAAATAACTTTTAGAGCAATGCTTCAGATATAGACAGATTGCAAATTCCGAAGATTATATTATGGGAATTCAAGTTAGAACAGCCAACTTCTAAAAGTAGATTTCAATTTTACCGAACGTTTAGAGGCTGGCAATTTTTTTGCGGAAAATTGAAAAGACGACTGAACACAATTACTGTTCTTTTTCGTTGATTGACATGACAGACACTTTTATTTGTTTAACAGGTTTGTTCGCTTTAAGCCCATCAATTAAGCACCTTAGCCGTTCTGAGGCTCCTTTTACAACCATAACTTCCAAGCAGCTTGTCTCTGAAATGTGCGAATGGAGATAAGCAGTTATCATGTCGTCAAATTCATGTTGAATTCGGAACAATTCTTTGTTCTCCTCAGCCTTATCGTAAAGAACAGTTATAGTTGCAATGACGTTTCCCTTGATTTTTCCTAGCTCACTATATTGAGTAAGATACATTCGGACTGCTTGCCGAACTACCTCTGATCGGTTTGCGCCTCCATCTTCTCCCAGTACAGTGTCTAGTTGTTCAAGTAACTCGTTTGGTAGTGAAAGACTGATGATGCTCACTTAAATTCCCCTTAAACCTTTATGACAATTGTTGTTTGTTTATGGTTTTTGTTTGTCTTAAGCATTGCCTTCATTTTGCCAAATATCTCTGTTATTAAATTCAATTTAAATTTTAATAACATTTAATAAATGGTATGGGCATTTTAATAAATTGACGATTTCATGCGCAAAATCACTTATGTCCTCGTTGGCGCATTTGTTGCAGTAGTTATTATTGCCACAATTGCAGGTTTGTATCTCACTAATAACGCTGGAACCAGTTCAAGTTCTAAGGTAAATGTGGTTGCAACATTTTATCCGCTATACGATTTCGCCCAAAATGTAGGCGGCGACAAAGTCAGCGTATCAATACTAGTTCCAGAAACAACAGACGTACATGATTTTCAACCCATACCCTCATCTTTAGCAGCCATCTCAAGCGCAGACGTCTTAATTTATAACGGCGCTGGGCTTGAACCATGGATCCAAAGTATTATAACTTCAGCTGGTAGCTCAAAACTTATCCAAGTAGATACGAGCCAAGGAGTTCAGCTGCTTCCTGTACCCTCCAAATTTCAGAAAAATAATCAAACAATTGACCCCCACATTTGGCTTAATCCAATAAACGCAAAACAACAAGTTAACAATATTCTAAAAGGACTAATCAAGGCTGATCCTGCAGACAGCCAATATTTTACTCAAAACGCAAATGCCTATGAGACAAAACTTGATGATTTAAATGCTCAAGCCGTTAATGCCACAACTAACACCGCGACCAAATATTTTGTTACATTCCATGAAGCATTTGCTTATTTTGCAAAACAATATAACGTTACGCAACTTCCGATTTTGGGGCCTTTCGAAGAAGAGCCCACTCCAGCTGACATCCAAAATGTAATCAACGCTATTAATCAGTATCATCTCAAATATGTAGGATATGAGTCCCTTGAAAATCAGGCGATTCCGAACACTATTCGTTCCGAGACAAATGCCACTTTGATAAATATGAATCCTATTGAAGGTTTAACTCCACAGCAAAAAGCGGCTGGCGACAATTACATTACATTAATGCAGCAGGACATAAATAATATCCACTTGGCTCTAACAAATGTCGGAAGCTAAATCGATCTTAGAAATTCGCGATCTTTGTGTAAAGTTATCTAACGGAGTTACTGCTCTGGAAGGCATAAATATAGATGTGAAACAGAAAGATTTAATTGCGCTTATCGGACCCAACGGAGCTGGAAAATCAACCCTCCTCAAAGTCATTCTAGGTCTAATCAAACCAACTAGTGGCTCAGTCACACTATTTGGGTCTAAAGACTTAAGCAAAAACCTCAAGTATGTAGGTTACGTTCCTCAAAGCGCGCAAGCAAGAGATCCAAACTTACCCTTCAGCGTTTATGAAACAGTACTGCTCGGAAGAACTCCAGTTGCAGGTCTGCTCCACGGAATGAGTGCAGTGGATAGACAGAAAGTTGACGAGACTCTGAAGATGTTTGGCATATATGAGCTGAAAGATCGAAAAATAGGGCAACTTTCTGGAGGGCAGTCTCAACGTGTTTTTTTGGCCAAAGCAATGGTTGCCGAGCCAAAACTGCTCTTGTTGGATGAACCTACAAGCGGCGTTGACACCAGTTCAAAGAAAGAATTCTACAACATTCTTGATAAATTAAACAAGGAAAGAGAAATAACGGTTATACTTTCTTCACATGACATTGGAGTAATCACAAAGATAGCAAATAGAGTTCTTTGTCTAAACAGATCCCAATTCTTCTGCGGCGAAAACGAAGACTTCCAAGCAGACATTGAGATCCACAAATTGTATGGCCATCCAGTGGAGCTTATGGAACATCATGATCACCCTTAACGCTTTTTCTTTGCTCCAAGCGCCATTTATGCAACGAGCGATTTTAATATCCATCATCATCGCACTGTTGAGTTCGATCCTTAGCATTTTTATTGTTTTAAAAAGGATCTCACTTATCGGAGATGGACTTTCACATACAGCTTTTGGCGGCTATGCCCTCGGCTATTATATAACCTCTATCTTGTTTGGAAGCCTAGCCACTTACTCGTATTTTGCAGGAATTATACCTCAATGGGTAGGTGCGATCACAGTAATTTTAGGTTCAATAGGCATCAATAAAGCTTTGAGATCAACTAAAATTGCTGGCGACGCTGCTGTTGCTGTGTTCCTTCAACTTGGTCTAGCAGCAGGTGTAACTTTAGTAAGTATTACAGGTGGCTTTGGTGTTAATCTTGAAAATCTGCTTTTCGGCAGTATTCTTGCTGTTGACTTTCAACAGATAATTATTGCTGGCATAGTAACGGCTTTTTCTTTAGCCATAGTTTTTCTGTTTTTCAAGGAACTAGTATACATTACTTTTGATGAAACTCAAGCTCGTGCAGCTGGAATCAGAACTTGGGTCTACGATTATCTGCTTAGTATTCTAGCAGGTGTTACAGTAGTCATAGCGATACCCGTGGTGGGCGTGCTTTTAATGTCTGCCCTTCTTGTTCTGCCAGCGTTAATAAGTACTCAAGTTACAAAATCTTTCAGGCAAACAGTAATATTGGCGCCAATAATCGGCCTAGTCACAGTTATTTTTGGAATAATAATATCCGTCATCATAAATGCCGCTCCAGGAGGAACAATCGTTCTTACAGGTTTAGCAATTCTCGCAATCATAATAATAGCCAAAAAAATCCAGAGCAGCTCAAAACCTAAACAACATGACTAAAATCAGAATAAAAAATGAGAAAAACTAAAGGGTTTGTTAGTAGTTTTCAACCCAGACTTCAAAGTAAGCTTTTGGATGAGCACATACTGGACATTTTTCTGGCGCTTGTAATCCTTCAAAGACGTAACCGCAGTTCCTGCATTTCCATTTGATCGACTGGTCCTTTTTGAAGACTTTCCCTTGTTCCAAAGTTTCAACCAGTTTATTGTAACGTCTTTCATGGTAGGCTTCGACTTTTGCAACCATCCGAAATGTTGCCGCTACCTCAGGAAAACCTTCTTTTTGAGCTACATCTCCAAAATCTGGGTAAAGAGAACCCCATTCAAGTTTTTCACCTGCAGCTGCCGCTTTAAGATTGTCAACGGTTGACCCGATAGCTCCCGCTGGGTAAGTAGCTTTGATTTCAACCATTCCGCCTTTGAGATGCTTAAAGAACAATTCTGCATGTTCCTTTTCATTAGCTAATGTTTCCTCGAAAATTGCGCCTATCTGCTCATAACCTTCTTTTTTGGCGACGCTTGCAAAAAATGTATAGCGATTTCGGGCTTGTGATTCGCCTGCGAACGCAGCTAAAAGGTTTTTTTCTGTTTGACTACCTTTAAAATCCATTTTAAAACACCAACTAAGTAAATTTAAGACCGAAAATAAAAGTGTTCCCTGTATTCTCAAAAAATTATATGTATAGGCTTTTATTTAGCTTAGAACTAAATGTTTTTGCCGAATGATGAGAAGGCATTAGCTTGACATTAATTTGGATGAGAGATCAGAGTTACTCAGACGGCAATGGATCCAATACAGCAACAAGCTCTTGGGTTTTATGTATTAACATAACTCATTTATTGGCTTGAATCAAAAACCAATCAATTTCGAATAAAGAGTCCTTTTTCACCATTTTTGGATACATATCGGTATATATTTCTCAATTTGTTTCTCTGTTGAATAGCTTGATGGTGCTGGTTAAGAATCGAAATGAAGCAATAGCATTTTTGAAAGAAGTTTTTGATAAATGCACACTTTTTGACGGACAGTTTTTTTGCTTAACGCCACCAAACCCTGCAAGTTTGCTATCAAAGGGCTACCAAATTCACATGATGAACCCCATTCACTCCGATGATTTGGTCTGCATGAATGAAATTCTCAGCAAGCATGATCTATTATTGAAGATTGAAAAAGACTTAAAAATTATCTACAGGCCAGAAGCGTCAAAGAAATAAGGTTTTTTTGATATACGAATACAAAAAATGAAGCGATGCATAGAATTCACAGAACAAACTATGAGTTTGGAGTGCACTAAGTGACAACTAATCGAGGCATCTATATTAGATGGACACAGATGCCGAAAGTTAAAACCACGAAAATAGTTATAGAAGAAAAAAATTGTTGGTTTTTTGTGTTAGATCCGAGTTTTGGTTTATTCTGAGGTGCAGCCTTTTTTGTCGCAGTTTAGCTCGGCGGGCTGATGCTTAGATAAAGCGTGGCTGATGTAATCTTCTCTTGAACTAAAAATTCCGTCACATAGCGGGCAGTGAAGTTTACTCTTGTCGTCCATTTTAGGTTCTATGATATTAATGTCTTGCATGCCGCCTGGGCGCGCGGTTTTAGTGTCATTATCTTCGTGAAAGTTTGAACCTGGATTAATCTTTGACAACAAATCACCTCCACTAAGAAAACCAGGGCGACAAAATACCTGTGTTACTTGCAGTGTTTTTGGTTGATGTTATATTCTGCGTCCTGTAAGTAGTCGGTAAACTATTATTATGAGAGCTATGACAAGCAGTAGCCAAATGATGGCGCCAAGGTTGAAGATGAAAAAGCCAAGCAGCCACAGTAAGACCAGAATCACAGCAACTACGATAAGAAAGTCAAGTACTCGCATTTTCAGAAACTCCTCTTACCATTAACTCGGCATCTTTATTTTAAGATGTGTGACTGTGAACAAACAACTACAGTTTACACATCGCGCGCAGCGCGATTTAGGTAAGTGAGTAAAGAATTCGATAATTCCGCCAAATATGCTAACCACAATATAGGATTGTTCACCTAAAAGCGGAAGAGGATTACATAGTAAAAAATTATGTTTAACGCGAAAACAGATGCGCCAACGAGATTATGTTTTATGTAACGCCAACCAAATTTTTTGACTATTGAAGTTAGTTTGCTCATGTGCTTTTCAATTCTCCTACTACAGTTAACTAAATTTCTGAATAACTTAGGATTTGGCTATGTTCTTCTTGTAAGCAAGTCCGGTGTTTTTTATGGGATTTGAACTGTGACGGTTTTAGATTTCAGAAGTGGTTTATTGTTGTGTTACTGTTACGGCTGATACAGGGCAATTTTTGGCTGTGGCTTGGGCATCAACTATCTGATTATCATCAAATAAATTGGTAGATTTTGATTCATCTGTTTGCCCATGAATGACATTTGGCTGCTGATTTTTACCGGATTGAAAATGAAGCCTATCACTAGCATAACAAGCTACAGTTGAAACACAAGTTTTCAGGTCAACTTCAATTTCATACTTAACCATTAAATTATGGGACCGCTCTATCTTTGAGGCTTTAGCTCAATTTCTTATTTACCTTTTCACAGCAGTAACCCATTTCCTAAAATTTTTCTGTACAAATGTCCATTGCAGTTGGTTTATAACTTTTGCGCAATTGTTAGATTTCACGGCGCTCAGGCAGGGATTGTACTGAACGCTCCCTCCAGCGGAGACTTCACATAGGTGCATTTCCCTTTTCAATAAGATCCTCTGCAAAGTCAGCTAGATCGGAAAAATTCAACCATCGAAATCGTATCACCCTGGAATTGAAACCCATGTTGCATTTATGGGTATAGCAATCGCGTACCCTGTGTGTGTTGATTGCAAGCTAACGTAGTATCCTGCGGTATATTGTAGCATTTTAGAGGTAATCGTTATTGTGGTTTGTTCATGTATCTGGCTAATGTTGGATATTCTATCAATTACAATTGTTTGATCTAAGGAATATTTTGTTGGTGTTACATAATCTGATGTTGCATACTTACCTCCTTGTAGAATGTTTTGAGGTGTTGCCAACGGTTCTAAGCCTGTAGTATTAATGGTTATCAAATTTGTTATAATCGATTCGTTTGCTTGGTATGTTTTAATGCCTATGGAAACCGACTCTATCTGCTTATCTGTTGAAAAGATGATGTTGCTAAGAGCTATTGGATATTTCGATTGAAAGATTGATTGCCAGTTGTATGCGATAATAATTGATGAAGCTAACAAACCAATTATTATGGCAGCGATAAGTATTTTCACGATTCTTTGGTTTTTTGTTTTTGACATTGTCAATACTCAATTATTTAGATGTTATTTATTCATAAGCGCTTCTATGATTGCAATGGAAGAGATTTCTTGTCCCTCTCAGGACCTAACAAGTGAATTCTAAGGCTTAAAGCTGCACTTTCTGTTGGTTGGTTTGAGTCGATGATTATCCAGTTGTCAAACCGTGTTAATTCGAGTGCTTTAGTTCTAACTTTTCTTAGGGCGGAAAGATTCTCAAACATTTCAAAGTCAGTGCGATTATTCTTAATGCGAGACGCCGCTACTTTGGAGTTGACATCTAAAAAGAACATCTTTTTCGGTTTTGGAACTATAGTTGAAAAGAAGTTATAGGCGATTGAGTGTAGAGGTGATGGTAGATATGCAGTTCCCATTAGGTACCGTACGAATATTATGTAATCGTCTTTTCGCCAAGAATATAGAAGTATTGAGCGGATGACATCCGCCATGTAGAATAAGGCTGATGAAAAATGGGCTGATTTGCCTTTAGAATACAAAAAGACATGTGCTTTTTGGCCAAACCAATTGTCACTTTCAGGATGAACCCGAATTGTTACGGACTTGTTCATTTGTTTTAATAACTCAAAGATTATGTGTGCTTGCGTGCTTTTTCCAGAACCGTCTAAGCCATCGATTATTATAAGTTTGAACTAGATTCCTCCGATCAAAAGCAAAAATACCAGGGTGCTAATTAGCGGCACTGTTAGGTTGTCTAATCCTTTTGGTGTTAGTGCTTCAAGCAATGTCGCTGTAGCTGCAACCCCTAATGACGCCTCCAGAAGTGTAAATGTCGAAAATGGACACAAGTAAGAAAACAATAGCAGGCTAAGTGTCACACTTACGAATGTTATTGCAAACATAGCAGTTGTTCCTTCTAAGCTCTTTTTTGAAAATATATTGAACTGGTGGTGACCTATTTTTTGTCCAACTATGGAAGCGGCGGCATCACCAAAAGCCATCGGTAGAATCCCCGCTATTATGACATACGGTTTAGCGGAGAAGAAGAATGCTAAAATGGTATAGGCGATTGCGTAAAGGACTAGACCGAATTGGTGCCCGCCGGTTGTAATTTCTGCAAGGCCTGATATTTTGTTTTTTAAATTGATTGGAGATGAGGGTGACGCCAAGAGAGTTAGTATTATGAAGGGTGAGGCGACAAAAAATGGGAAGTTTGCTGGGAAAGTTGTAAAGGTGAAAAAGGGTATTATGTAGACGAAATTGCCGATCATAACGTGCAGGAACTTTCGCATTAGATTTGTTGGAAAGCGGGCGCCAATTTTCACTGCTATGACAATTATGGCAACTATGTATAAGTAGCAAAGCGTGAGCAACACCGAGTTTGAGATAATTTCAGTGTTGGTGACCATGCAATCTCTACCTCAACATTCCAAATACGAATGCTAATAAACCAAAAATGAACAGGAACAGGACGATTTTCTTTATTTTTCGAGAGTTTTCTCTTTTTGGGTTTTTTAGCAGGGCAATTGAGCACCCAAGCAAGCCTATATCGGTTACTAAAACAAATGGTATGAACCAGATTGAGACAAGGTTTAGAATTACCGGTATTGGAGAAAGGCAGACTGCAAAGATAAAGAATATTGTTGCTGCCAAAGCTGCTTTTTTGCTTCCGAAGACAACAGCTAAGGTTTTGATTTTATGTTGGCTATCACCTTCGATGTCAACTATGCCTTTGGCTATTTCTCTGCCTGTGTTTGAGAGGAAGGCCATTGATGCAAACAGCAGTATATTGATCATTACTGTGTTAACAGCAACTAGGCTGCCGAAGAGAAAAGGTGCTGCCACACAGGCACTTACCAGAAGGTTTCCGGGAAACCCCGCGCGTTTTCCTACAGTAGTGTAGGTTACCATAATTATCCATGCAATCGCAGCAAAAATCAGACAATAAAGAGTTATCATTAAGGCAAAAAACAAACCGATAAGGGTCATCATTGCTGTCATAATCAATGAAGCTTTCAGGGATACTTGACCGCTAGGAATTGGTCGGTTTGGCTCATTTATTTTGTCAATATCATAGTCGTAATAATCGTTTACTGCCATGGCAGCCCCGGTTAGAGTAAAAGCAGTTATGGCGCCAAAGAGCAGATCAATCCAATGGAGGTTTCCAAGACCAGTTAGGCTAGCTCCTACAAGAACTGCAAAACTCATGACTATGCAGTTTAAAGGTCTTATTAGTTTTAGCATACCCTGTATTTTAGCCATCAGTGCTTTCCCTTAGCCTAAGATAATATTCATCTCATTTTAAAAAACTAACCCCTAAATGGAAGTGGATTACTTTTAATGACGAGTTTTTTTTCGCGAATGCAAGAGAACAACCATGTACTGAGACGCGTATTTTAATTTGATTAAAGTAGAAAGCTCATTGTGAGTTTAGGAAAATTGATTGACAGAACATGATTTGATATTTTTTTAACTTTTATTTTACTATTTATTAATTTTAAAGCGTTTTACCGCAAGTTATTTAACTTAAAACAGATAGATGAGGGCAACCGGGCAAGAGGTATATTCTATACTTCTTAACCCAAAATTATGAAACTAAAGGAGAAAAAACAAAAAAATGAAAAACAGAAAAATTATACTATCTCTAATTCTTATGATAGTGCTAAGTATGTCAATGATGATGCAAATTCCTCATACTGTACATGCGGCATCTACGCTTAATGTGACAGACTATTTGTATGTCAGCGCTGGGCCTAGTCCTGTAGGCGTTGGACAAACCATATACCTTAACCTCTTCTTCACTAAGCCTATACCCACAGTCAGCGGTTTCGTTTCTACATTGTACACTGGTATGTCAATCAATGTTATCAAGCCAGATGGAACTAATGAAACTCTCGGACCTTACACGGCTGATACTACGGGCGGTGTTGGAGGACTTTCATTCGCACCTGCTACAGTTGGAAACTATACTTTCCAAGGAATATTTCCGGGGCAAAATATAGGGACCGATGCTACGGGCACGACCTATATTATGGATGCTTCCAATAGCCCTCCTGTTTCAGTTGTCGTTCAACAAGGGCAAATATCGTATAATTCTGGCTCTCCGCTCCCAACAAACTACTGGACACGCCCAATATACGCATCGAACTTTTACTGGCAAACTATTGGTGGAAACTGGTACGGTTTAGGAAGACCCGCCTTCGACAACACTGGTGGATACGATGGAACTGGAAACAACTTCCAACAATACAGCACTGCGCCAACTACTGCTCACATACTTTGGACTAAGGCAACAACAACCGGAGGTCAACCTGGCGGCGAAACTATCGCTAATGAAGAGAATGCTTACTCAACAGCATCCCCGCTCTACCACCTATTTGAACCAATAATTCTCAATGGAGTACTTTATGAAAACTTGTGGGCAGCTCAAACCGATAACGCAGGCATTATTGCAATAAATCTACGCACCGGACAAACATTGTGGGATCAGAACACTTCTGACGTCTTAATTTATGGTCAAGTTGTAAATTTCCACAACAATGAAGAATTTGGCTCTCAAGCATTTCTATGGACATCGCATTTAGCCGGCTATGACGGCATGGGTATGTTTGGCCCAAATGCAGTCTACGATTATAATATATTGGATCCAGTGACTGGAAATCAGATGGCTACCGTAACCGATGTTCCCAGCAGTATAGCTAATCTTTTCGGAACATCACCAAGTGCACTTATAGATTCCAATGAAACCAATACCTCAGGAGCAATTCTAATCTACTATTTAGGCGACAGCAATAATCTAATAATGTGGAACTCAACCCTATGCCTTAGTCCAGCCGGCGGATTTGGATCACCCACGGGCTCTTACAAGCCATCAGGATCCTACAACTTTACAGCAGGCATACAATGGTCAATCACGCTTCCTAACGCAAACCCAGCATTTGGCATCGCTGAGATGAATAATCAAGCAATACTTTTGAGTTCACATCCACCGACACTTTCTACGTTTGCCGACCAATTTGGCGCTGATTTTGCAACTGATGTGGCCTATGATCCTGCTACTGGCGCTAAGCTTTGGGGACCAACTAACCAGACGACAACGAACTTTGATGACGTTGGAATAGTTGCTGTAGGAGATGGTGCATACGTCAGACATGACAAAGACACAAATCAACTCTATGGCTACTCACTGACAACTGGCCAACTGCTCTGGGGACCAACACAACTCGTAGGAAACGCTTTGACCCATCTTTTCGCTTCTGCTGCTATAGCTTACGGTAGAGTTTACATTTGGGACTTCGGCGGCTACGTAAATGCTGTTGATCTCAAAACTGGAAAACTCGACTGGACCTACACTCGCGGATCAGCAGGTTATGACACACCCTACGGCATATATCCAATCTGGGTCTACGGAACACAAACCATTGCTAACGGAATGCTGTTCCTCTCTGAAGGTCGACTATATGATCCACCGCTGTTTCCAGGCGGAGAAAAACTCGCGATAAACTGCACTGATGGTTCACTTGTCTGGGCAATAAGCGGAGCATTCATGAGATCGCCAAGCCCTGTTGCTGATGGAGAACTGCTTGGATTTAACGGCTACGACAGTCAAATATACGCTTTCGGCACTGGACCAACAAGAGTTGCGGTCAATGCACCTGATCCTGTTACGTCTGTAGGTTCGCCTATGATCTTACGCGGCACAGTCACTGACATCTCCAGCGGCTCACAACAAGAAGCAGTTGCAGCAAACTTCCCTAACGGGTTACCATGCGTTTCTGACGCTAGTATGACTTCATTTATGGAAGCCGTTTACGAACAGCAGCCAATGCCAACCAACATTACAGGTGTTCCTGTTACGGTAAGTGTTACTGACTCGAATGGAAACTGCTACAGCATAGGCACTACTTCAACTGATCCAAGCGGCATGTTTACGCTAACTTGGGTACCTACAATCTCAGGTAACTATACCGTAACCGCATCGTTTGCAGGCACACAATCGTATTATTCATCTTCCGCGGAAACATCCTTCTATGCTATTGCTGCTCACCCAGACACTGCTGCTCCAACAGCTACACCTGTCTCAATTGCTGACCAATACTTCATCCCGCTGTCAATCGCAATGATTCTCGTAATAATCATAATTGGCGCCATACTTGCAGTACTGTTGCTAAGAAAACGACCATAATAATCAACACACAAAATAATTTACTCTCTTTTTCTTTTTTTTAGTTTTCAACTCAAAAAATATCAAGTCTAAAACGCTCAATCTTTCCTTTTCCAAGTTTTTTAACCATTTGCATAGATGGTAATGTTGACTTTACATGGAAAACTCCCATGTTCTTTGTTAAGCTGGCCGATAGTTTGTGTTGTGAATTGATAAGTGCTCTATATTGCAGCTTCACAACTGATAAATCAGTTAAAACCTGATATGATTCAGGTTTGAAATGAGCAAAAATTCAGAAATTCCTTGTTCTACATGTCATAAATGGAATCAAAAAACGAATAGTTTCTCGTGTAACCCACATAAATGTCAACAGCTTTCTGAGTGGCTTGTTATCTACACAAAAATAAGGCCCATCGAAGCAATACAGGTCATACCGCCTCAAATTCAATACATCGTTTAGAAATAATTTGTTAAAACCCTAATTCTCCTTTGTTATTACAAGTCAAGTATGATTAAGGCAAACAAGGTTTTTGTTTGGAAATACAAAATATTATAGATGCCCGCCGAGGATACCTGCTACTATTGAAATAATGAAGAGCAAAATAATGCCAATAACTAAGATTTTTTTTGTTGAAGACTTCATTGAAACTGGTTCTTCCTGAGGTTTCTAAATAAGACATGTTCCTCATTTGGTTATGGGTTTTATGAATTTAGAACATAGATTAAGCGTCTTAGATTTCTTTGTTTAATCTATAATATCTGATAGCACAAGACTTGAGTCGCAAATGTGAAACCCTAATTTACCTCTAACTCCGTACAATAGCTTGCAATGCATAGTAATTCTTAAAAGGCTACAGACATTCATTTACTCTATTCGTGAGGAAGAGAGATAATTGGCTTCAGCTTCAGGCATAAAAATAGTTCTTACCGCATCAGCAACAGAAATGAGTGATTTTTTCAACAATCCCTTCATCGCCTTCGTAGCTGGCTTCGCAAGAGGTCCTGTTCCCTTAACATTCGTTAGGAAAACTCTCTATCCCCCAGTTGAACGAAAGCCAGACGGTAGAGCAAGGTTTGCACCTTACGGCTTAAGAAAAGTAGAAGCAATGTTGCTGGAGAACGGCTTTACAGAGAAAGAAGTGGCAGTAGTTCACCCTGAAGATCTTGAAGATTTCATTGGGCCAGAAACGAAAGTAGTTGGTATTTCTTCAATGGATCCAACAGGCATGGGTTACGTTAGCAAAACTTATTCCTCAATAATTGGCGGCGGCGAACCTATGAACGCTGTTGAATTTCAAAAATTAGTCACTCATCCTAACATCAAGAAGTTTAGGCCGAAAATTATTGTTGGTGGGTTTGGTGCTTGGCAGCTTGAACGTAAACATGTGTCTGACGGTTACGGTGTAGATTGCGTGCTTCTCGGTGGAAGACCGGAACCGATAGTTAATATTTTCAAGAAGGCAGTAAATGGCGAAGCGCTTCCACGGATTGTTAAAGCTGACGAATCAATCAGCAACTGGGATTACAACGCTTTAATGCCGCTAACTAAACACGCGGGTATTCATGGTGCTGTTGAGATTTCAAAGGGGTGTGGAAGAAACTGTCAGTTCTGTACACCCACAATGCAGCACAAAATAGATGTGCCAATGGAAAAAATCATGAAAGAAGTCGCATTAACCACGGCTGAAGGCAGCAACCACGTAACATTAGTCACAGAAGATCTCTTCCTATATGGTACAAAAGATAAACAGTTTATTCCAAACAAAGATGCCGTCGTAAACCTCGTGAGGAGCGTCGCTAAATATCCAGGAGTTAAAAGCATTCAAGCATCCCACATGTCTTTGGCTCCAGCAGTTCATAATCCCCAAATGGTAAAAGAGCTTGCAGAAATACTCATAGAACGCAGCTGGTACTCATTTGGCAAAAAGGCAATTATTACAGCCGAGACAGGAATTGAAACGGGCAGCCCGAGATTAATGAAGAAGTACATGGCTGGCAAAATGTTGCCTTTTAAGCCCGAACAATGGCAAGAAGTTGTCGAACAAGCCTTCGGAATATTTAACGATAATGAGTGGTATCCACTTGCAACATTGATTATCGGACTTCCAGACGAGAAAGAAGAGGACATATTGCAAACGCTTGAACTAATGGACAAGCTCAAAAGCTACAACGCATTTTACGTACCCTTGTTCTTTGTACCCTTAGAGAACTGTGTACTAATGAACAAAAAAGGCGCTGAAATGGATTCTTTATCAAAAGCGCGATGGGACTTTTTCATAAAATGCTGGGAATACAACATTAAGATCTGGAAACCAACATTTCTCGAAAACCGTATCCCAAACCCATTTGTCTACAAAGCGATTGATCAATTTGTGATTCCTTACGTCGGCAGGGTAGCGGGTTTCTACTATGGTTTGACTCGCGGCGAGCAATTAAAGCAAGCTTTCTGGACTCTAAGTATGTCTCAGCCCGCAACAGTTAGAGCTAAACAAAAATCAAGTTAATTCAGCAGTTTCTTCATCTGCTGTCTCTTGTTTTTCTTCTGTCTCATCTGCAGTTGGTTCTGTAGCAAGTTGCGGTAGCTTGAGAATTTTTCTTGCATGAGTAATGTACCCTGTATGGCCAGTCATTAATGTTTGAGGTCTGGTTTTTCCTCGTTCCACTTGCATTGCTCTCATCATGCATTCGATTGTTTCGATGAAAACAAAGTTGTTCTCTCTTAATGCTTCTGTTGTTTTTACTACCTGGTCAATTGTGGGGCTAAACGAAACTAGGATACCTGAAGGTCTAAGCGCCTCGTATGCGTGAGGTACTACAAGCCATGGGACAGCCAAATCCAAGATCACAGCATCTACGTCTCTCTCTTCAATGCCCAATGTTACGTCGCCACTTTTCATCTCGACGTGATTTATTAGTTTTGAGCGTTCGAGATTTTTTGCCGCATTCTTTTGGAATTCACTGCGTAACTCATAAGTGTAAACTTTACCTGTTGGGCCAACATAGTGTGCTAGAGCTGTAGTTAATGAGCCTGTTCCTGTTCCTGATTCCACCACGCGACTTCCTGGTCCGATTCCACTGAACATAACGATTAAG
The DNA here is from genome assembly GCA_963833575.1 of Candidatus Bathyarchaeota archaeon. Lineage (GTDB taxonomy): Archaea > Thermoproteota > Bathyarchaeia > Bathyarchaeales > Bathycorpusculaceae > Bathycorpusculum. The sequence continues at coordinate 129,809 of CAWHXY010000007.1, forward strand.
GCAGCATCCTTAGGGTAAATAATCTGTGTGTTCCGTGAAGATTTCATAATATAATCTGTTAATGAAGGTTTGAGGGTGGTGAAGTAAATGCCTAGGCTACTTTTGATGGGCTCCCCGTATTCTTTACCGATTAATTCGTCGAGTTTGAGGTAGCCCTTGTGAGTGTGAAATGTTTGTCCTGCCTGCATTTTTATCATGTAGGTTCGGCGTGCATCTAGGTAAATCAGGACATAGTCGCCTTCGGATATTTTTTGGTTAGCCAACTGATTATGCCTCTTTTGGAAGTGAAAATGCAGGTTGTGTCATTTAAGCTTTGAATTGCTGCTTTAAATATTAATTCAAAATTTCTCTGCTTGAACCCTAAAAATACTGTTTCCCTGGTATTCGAAGAAAAACTGGGAAAATGCACAATTCTTCTTTCAATTAATTTGGAAGGAAGTTGTGAAATAGACAGAGAAATAAGGCGAATAGAACCGTGCAGTTGCTATTTTTTTGTATTGTTCTCGTATTCTTCTACCATGTTTTTAACTTTCTTTTCAAGTTGCCGTTCATAAACATGTTCTGGAATGAGCGGCGGCAGAGTTTTCTTCTTATGCAGATCAGCTATCGCAACAATTCGTCTCTCGCCAGTTTTAACCTTAGTATTTTTGCCATCCACGATATCGTCAAAGTCTTCCTGAGCTTCCACAATCCAGTAACCTTCAGCTTGTGTGACTGCTTTAACTTCATATAAACCCTTATAGTAGTAAAATTCGCTCATAAAAATCACTGAATAACTATTATTTCTAAAGTAAATAAATACTCTCTTGCGTGAAGGGCTACAGCCGATATTCTTTACTTTTTTATAATTTTAACTCGGTTGTCAAAATTGCCTTCAAGTTTCCCAAACAATTAAGGTTGTCTTGATCGTTGCTATTACTTGGTCACTTCAATGCTTCAGTTTTTTTGCAGACATTTGAAATAACGGAAATAATCGTGAACATGGTAAATATGCTAAATATCCTGGTATACTTGGAAAGCCCTGCTTTTTGTACGACCTCGACTTTTCCGCCAGCCTTCAAATAACCGTTTATGAATGCTTTAGCAATCGCTTCAGCTTTAGCTTTTCCGTAAAGCGGTTGAATGTAGTGACCGGAGTAATACAGAAACACTGCTACATCCCAGGCTTTGTCGCCGCCTTTTGTGGCTTGCTCAAAATCAATCATATAAATTGTCCCGTCTTTTTTAACCAACATGTTTTCTGGTTTAGTATCTCCCAGTGCGATATCGCAAGAATGAACGTTAGCCATTGTTTCGCCTGCTTTGCCTAATTCAGCGAGTTCCTCTTCAAAGGTTTGGCCTTTTTTAGCTGTAGATATTCGTTTTATAGCTTGAGTAAGATTCTCTCCGTCGATGTACTCCATGAAAACTAAGCGTTCAGCGTTACTTACATGCAAGATTTTTGGTACATGAAACCCTTTGTTATACAGAAACTCGTTTATTGCACATTCTTTTGCAAATCTAGCTTGAGCAGCTATGGCATACGGTCTTGCACTAAGGGACCAAACCGTAAGCGGAAACCATTTGAATCCAGACCAGTCTTTAAAGCGTTTTGCCAGCACCTTTGTTTCGTTGCCGTTTCCTTGTACATTGATCAGGTAAACATCATTTAGCATTCCGCCGATAGGTTTGACGTCAATGTCTGCGCTTTTATCTTTCAAAAGCATCTTTTGAGCGTAACCCTTAATGTCAATTTTATCAGACAATGAAAGCAAACCTGTAGATGTCTGAAAGAAAATATATTTTTGAGGATCAACAAAGAAGTACGGTTGATCTGGCTGCTTTATCCAATTAATTTTCTGGGTCCTAAGGAACGCCTCAGTATTCTGTGAAAAAATGTTAACTAGCTGAGGAAAGGTCCCGAAAATTGATGAGAATAATCGTCTGGGAGCATTTTTTGATAAATTAACGATTTTAATTCTGGGGTCTTGACATTGTTTCAAAATTTTTTCTGATATTTTCACATAATCATTTAGCAAGAAAACTTTTTCTTCAGTTTCAAGCTGCTTTAGAGCTTCATTATAAGGACGTAGAAATTCGGCTTCATTTAACTGTACTCCATTTACCAAGCTAGATGTGTCATAAGTGAGCAATGGGAAAATTCGGATCCTACTGAAAAGTATCTCATAGAGGAAATATTGCGGTTTAATTTGCATTCTATAAGTAAGCTCTGGAAAATTTGATGCCAAGTTTTCTATCAATTCAAGAATTAGACGTTTTTTTAGGCTTACTTCTTTTTTATGTAAATACTCTTCGCCATCAAGTGCAGAGTGTGGAAAAATGAGTTTGCTTGCGATAGCTTCTCCTAAAAGGCCTATTTCGATATCTCGCTCAAAAACCCATTGGTCAACCGCAAAAATGAAAATGGTTTTTTCGTTTACTGTTTTTATGTAACTCAATATTCTTGCTGGAAATGGGTTGATTACAAGCATGATGTTAATTATTGTCTTGTCGTTAATTGATTTCATTGTATTATTGTCAACATGAGCTATCGCTATGATGTTTGAGGAGCCAGCGATATGTCTGCAAAAATCAAGTATCTGGGTATTTAATTCATTGTCTTTGATGATGATTTGTTTCAACTAGACACCGAAACTTTAGCTAATATAGAATTAACATGTTGGTATATTTAAAACGCGGTTCCAAGAACCAGAATTTCTCAAAAATTTTAGTTAAAATTAGGGTAGACGGCTCTTTTGAGCCGCCGCAAGTTTTTTGCTTAGCTGATTAATGGTAAGTGACTTGTTGAAGTGTTTCTGCTTTTATTGGTCATTATGGTCATTGGTGGCTGAGTTGATGTTTCACTCGTTAATCCTGAGTTTGTTGATGATATTTTTCTGCAGATCAGGTTTAACGATTCTTCGGTGAAGCTGAGCATGTTTTGCCCATTGCTTGTTAGGCTGTACATTTTCCTTGGTCTCTCGCTGTTCATGTTCCATTGGCTTTTTACAAAGCCTTTCTTTTCAAGGGTGCCTAACAAGGGGTAAATTGTGCTGGGGCCGAAATATACGCCGAAGTTTTTGCGAATTTTTGTTATAACTTGATAGCCATGCATTGGTTGGGCGCTTAGGAATTGTAATATTATGAGGTCTAGCAAACCTTTCATAAGTTTATTTGAAACTTCTTTTTGTGAGTTTACCGTTCTTAACATTTTTGTTATTCCCCTGTATTTTTGTTGAACAGTCTTTCTGTTCTGCTTGTGTACAATATGTCCTTTATCGGACACATTTCTTATCTTGAGTATTGAATATTAATACACGCTCATATAAAGCTTCATACATACCGTAAGCATATAAAAACATAGCCAGTCATATCAGCATCAGGAAAAGTTAACGCAACATAAATTAATCTAAACATCAACCATTCACAAATAACCGTTTGCAGGAAAAAACAATGCCTGAAACCTACCGAAAAGAAATTGTACAACACATAATCAGAAACTTACTAGATATCAAACTGTTGCGCATCGTACAATCCCAACCCACATGGGGATACAAAATCAAAAAACAAATAGAAACAGATTTCAATCTGAAATTGAGACATGGCGCCCTATACCCCGCACTAAACATTCTTGAAAAAAAGGGCTTCCTTGAATGTAAAAAACAAAAGAAAGGCAAACGAGCCCGAAAAGTGTATACAATAACAGAAAACGGAAAAATCTATCTGCAAACCTACTACGACATAATAAAAGAACTTCTTGAAGAAAAAACCCAATCACCCTGAGTTTGCATTCATTTTAGCTTTAGGGTAAATAGTAATTTAAGAAAGTTTTAGCTCTCATTCATTTGGACTAAACCGTTGCAGTTAAATAAACGATAGAGAAGCATGAAAAAGCTTTTATTCTTAATACGCTGACAGAAAAACAGAGGAAAATTCAAATGACAATTGAATCAAACAAAATTCTAGGCGGCGTAGGCGCACTATTAATGTTTGTTGGCATATTTCCATACATCGACAGTTTTGGGATCGTCGAACTTATTGGGGCAATACTTGTTCTAGTCGCACTACATGGTTTCGCCAGCTTCTACAAAGAAAATGGAATCTTCAGCAATGCACTTTACGGGATAATCGCCGGCATAGTTGGTGTGGTAGTTGCGGCGGCAGTTGGAATTGCAATCGTTCTGCCAAAGCTTCAAGATTTCTTGACAAAGCTTGGATATACTTGGAACGGCAACTTATCAACCCTTTCATCTCTTTCAGGACAGACACCAAACACCAGCAACATCAATTTTTCAGACGTTGTACCTTTCATAACAGCAGCCATTGTGATTTTCGTTATTATATGGGTATTTGCAATAATCACAACTTTCCTTGTAAGGCGTTCACTTAGACAACTTTCAGCAAAAACAAATGTAGGCTTATTCTCAACTACAGGATTACTACTATTGATAGGCGCAGTACTGATCATAGCGTTTGGGTTAGGCCTCATTTTAATGTGGATAGCTACGTTAATTTTGGCAATCGCCTTCTTCACAATGAAACCACAAGAAGCCCAACCACCCCAAATGGCAACAACGACTTCTCCAACGCCGACACCAGTTTAACCAATAAACAATATTTTTCCTTTTTTTATTTTTAAGAATTTTTAGACAGTTTTATGTTCGGGGAACGTAGATTTCTAAATTATTGTACATTGAATGATTGATTGTAATTTTGAAGTTGTGGTGGCATTTTTTACAGTTGTAGGCTTCAATAGTAAAACTGTAGTTAGTTAGTGTCCTAGAAGGTTTGTCAACTTCTTTGCCACAACTAGGACAATGAACCATTAGTATCAATCTTCTCTTGGATAAAATAAGAATATGAATGTTATGAACTCAAAATATGCAATAACGGTATCTAATTACTTCACATTCTAACGCAAATGAGATTCTATTACGATAAATAATTGCTAACGCTTTTAGCGCTTATCCAAAGATAGGTTGTTCTTGAAAGCTCTTTTTCTTATAAAGTATATTATAGAACTGATCAACAGTCATACTTTCTTGCTTGGTTTGCTGACATGTTTAACAAGAACAGAGTTCTTGGGCGCGAAAAGTGGTGCTCTGCACGAAAGATGTTCGCTATTTGAGGTGTTTTTGCGCCTACTTTGACCCATATTGTGCTAATATTTATATGCAAAACTAACAAGATTAAACTCGACTAAAATGGACAAATTCTCAATTATCGATTGTGTGATTTACTGGGATACAAGAAAAGAAATCACGAAGCAAGCAAAGGAAGCAATAATCCGAGATCTGAAGGGATTGTCCGCTACTATCGAAAGGGCACTTCTATATTTGAAGGACACAGCGCTTGATAAGAAATTCCCAGAACTCAGGTTTCCTCTTGGAGATAGCTGGGAGTATAAGGTGTTTCTGCATATTTTCGACGGACCAGACCCTCTTTATTACCGCCTCTGTATACAGAAATCCAATACAGACGAGACTGTAGCAGAGTTAGTGAGTGAAAAAAATCACATCTCCTCTTACGTTTTAGAAGGTGCTCGCGTCGGTTTTTTTGAAAGCGAGGTTATTAAATAAGCGCAAAGCTTTACGCGCTCAATGTAACGTTAACCTGGAATAACTGGATTTTGGGTCTTGGACTGTCAAAAAACTGCTTTCTGATAACTCTTGTGCCGGACAATTACTTAAGTAATGAATTTCAAATTCATATATTTTATATTTATTTCAAGTCATTATGCATATTGTTAACATCTAACTCGATATGTTTAGTCAAGAGGTGACTATCAAGTGAGTTGTCAAGTTGAAAAACACAGAAAGGTTCCATCAGATGACAAACGCCTTTCAATAGTACAACATCTGAAACAAGAACGCGAGCTAAAAGAAGACCTAAACATAATCGCGGAATATGTTTCCTTGAACGACATGCCTTTAAAGGAGAGAAGGAAAGAAGCAGAAAAACCTCTATACTTGGCAAGATGCTATGATGAATAGCGTAGCTGAATTATTCTTGCTTCTAAAAGACAAATTATTGGTTTTAGGCTCAACCTCACGAATGCCTTCATATTCTTGCTTCTAGCAATGATTGCTGCCAGCGGCGGGCTTGTGCTTAAGTATAAGGTGACCAAATGTTTCCCCATAAAGTTAGACTCCAGCCTAAATCTCTAAACCGTCTCAAACGACGGTAGTTTTTTAAAACAAAACTAAACATCAACTTTAGGTGACAAACTTTAAGAACAAAGTACGGCAAATAAGACTTAATGATAAATTTTGTCCCTGAAAGACAAACTTAGGGCTCTTTTCAAAGTTTTGTTAGCAGCCTTATTGTTTTTTGGCACGCAGACAATCGGTCTCGCTGGTTTTTTGGGTCCAATGATTACTCCTTTGTTGTTTTACATATTCATGATTCCTAACAATCAACATGCATGGCTAGATTTTTACTGGGTTTGGCATATTGATAATGTTACATTATTAGGTTAAGTCATTTTCTATGCTGGATTAGTGATATTCTGTCTTGCATTGATACAATGGTTTTGGTACCATCATAAGAAGGTGAGATTATTCTCTAACGGGTTATATTCTAGGGTTAGGCATCCGCAGTTTTTGGGCATAATTGTTATGTCTTTAGGACTGACCATAAAGGGATCGATTAGCGTTGGTCATAGTTCAACAGTCACTTTACTTGTTCCTCATTTGCCTGATGCACACGTCGGCTTGTCTGAATTTGTGGGTTTGTGGTTCTTGGAAGTTTTAGGCTACCTTGTTTTCGCTATGTACGAAGAACGCTACTTATCCAAGAAATTTAGCAATTACAATGAATACAAGCAGAAAGTGGCTTTATTGTTGCCAATAAAAAATCCAAAAAGAATCCCTGAGGGGATATTCACTGTTCTCTTAGTTATTGGAATATGTGTTATTCTCTTTTTATTGCCGTATGACTTTATCCGTGTTAACAGTTACAGGTATATTCCTGCTTTTCAATTCCCTTGACTAAACGAATTAAATCCCGTTTGTCTAAGGTCAGCTTAGCGCGCTGGCTTGTCCCTTTTTTAGGTGGTAAAAGATTAGCGCGCTGGCTTGTCCCTAAATTGAAAAGCTTATAACTAGAAATTGGGTCTCGTATCATTTGAGAACCAATCAGACAAGGAAGTGATCCCTGCGAGACAGGATGAACACGAGACCCTTGAAACCCTTTTCAAAAACGTAGACTTAAGCTTTGCTAACAACCTCATAAAACAGTGCTATCATGCTAGCGGCCCTGGAAGGCCACCCAGAAATCCAACAGGCATTTTTAGAGCATTTCTAGTAATGCGAATGAAAGCCATACGCAGCCTAAGAGAAATGACACGCATTCTAAACACCGATTTAAGAATCAGAAAGCTCTGCCTAATCAAAGACAACCAAAAAGGCTACACGCGAAGCGTAATGAGCCGATTTTCCAAACGCGTAGGCCAAGACAACCTCAACAGAATAATCGATCAAAAAGTAATCAAACTTCTAAAAGGTCAACAAAGCAATGAAGTTGACGTGGTTTTGGATGCTTCTTTCATTAAAGCTTGGAGCATTCGTCATCCAACAGATAATCAAACTGGCTATTCGGATGCTGATGCAAGAGTTGGCAGATCCGGACGATCATTTTCGTTAGGCTATAAAATGCATCTGTCGATTGACCACAAAACTATGCTTCCTCTTTCAAGCGTCTTTGCTTCTGCAAACCCAAAACGAGAAGAAACATTCCTTGACTTTACTTGAAAAAGCCAAGCGAGTTCTTCAGCGGTGCAAAGCCAAGGTTAGAAGTGTAGTTGCGGATAGTCAATATAGCGATTCTAAGCTTAGGTGTGCTGTGGAGAAGGCAACTATTCCTTATCCTGCGAATCACATGAAGGGTGTTGTGGGTCTTTTGAGGGTTGATAGGAAGTTTAGGACTTATGGGTCTGATGAGGACAAGATAGAGTATCATAAGAGACCGCCGATTGAGGCGGTGAACAGTTTTCTTAAGACTCAGTTTAGCTTAGCTAACAACAAAGTCAGAGGACTAGCGCAAGTGACATTCTATGCATTGTGCAGCATTCTTTGTCTTGTACTAAACAGAGAGGCAGCTGAGAGGATTGGCAGATCTGAAAAGGCAGTCTCACCAACTTACTTCAACACTTAATTTAGGGACAAAGCGGCGCGCTTGCTTGCATGGTGACAGAGCGGAGTTTGAGTCTGAAGTAGTTCTCGCTGATCTTTTTGGCAAAGCTGCGGAAACACTTCACAGATATACTGAAAAAAAGAGTCAACCTCAAGAGGAAGGCGCGTGAAGAACAAAAAGAACGCTTTCGCTCATTACAACCAAAGTTGAAAGGCTTACGGCCTTTCTTTGAGTTTTGGTCGCTTTAAGCGTGTGGAACGCCGACTAGCTGGATGCCTGCGCCTTTGATCTTGTAGCGTAGGTTGATGGCGATAAGCGCCGCTGTCATGGTTTCAACGACTACTGCGTTCTCGATTGCGCCTGCATCGTAGGCGTCTATGCCGATTTTCTTTATCATACCTATAACCATGTCGCGTGTTTCTCTATTTGCGCCGACGACTAGAACGTTTGTTTCTATTTTCTCGTCAAATTTCTCTAGTTGCTCTGGGCTTATGTTCTGGAATGCATCAACTACTTTTGCTTCAGGACCTATGAAAGTCTGTATTTCCTGGGCGATTGAGCCTGCAGGGTTGATTCTTGCTCGGCTTTTCTTTTCAGCATCAAGTGATGAGGCTATGTTGATTATGATTTTTCCTGGTGTGACTGGTTTGATGTCTTCAAGTATGGGTTTCATTCCGTCGTATGGAATAGCGAGGAGTACAATGTCGGCTTTGGCTGTTGCGTCGCGATTGGTGGAGCCTTCAGCTGTAAGAACGTTGAATTCGGTGTTGAGATTATAAGCCGCGTTTATGGCCTTTTCAGAAGAACGAGATCCGATAATTGTGCGAAAACCTGCTCTAGCAAATCTAGCGGCAATCGCAAATCCTTCTTTACCCGTTCCACCGATTATAGCTATTGAGGATTTATTTTGTGACATTTTTAATCATCCTATATGTTTATATATTTGACTCGTTCAGTAGCAACGATGTATATAAACATTTCTTATCTAATGACTATTTTTGAATAATTCTTTCACTAAAATGCATCTGCGGCCGATTATGTTTTATCAACTAGTGCGGTCAGAACTCTTCTAAACATGATCCGCGCAGAAATTTCACTTTGCTCATTGCTTTTGTAAAGTCTTTCTGTTGGAAAGAATACCCGCGCTATTAAGCCAAAAAGTCAGTAAACCCTTGAGACTCTATTCTTTTTTGCTCTTAGCGCGGTCAACATTTTATTGATAAGAAAGTCTCTTTAACTGGTGGCAATAATAGCCTAAACACTAAGAGGCTTGACTTTGGGAACACAAGTTATTCTGAAGGACAAGATCAAGAGTGAATTGCTCAAAATTCTTTCAGGATACTGTTTTAAAGAAAGAAATAACCTTTCTCCCAAAGTTTCAATTCTTACCCCTTGGCTTGGGGATGTACAACTGGAAATAGATGAGCATGTATGGACTTTAGATCCTGAATATTTTGGAGATATCTACCGTATTGCATCTGTTAATTTAGCACACATACTATTTCTTCTTAGAACAGCATTCGCCGCAGAGATAAATATTATTACACTTTCACCAACAGACAAATCCAATTTTGCTCGTTCTCAATACGTCACAGATTTATTGGATTTTTTTGATGAAATAGGTTGTAACATTTATACTAACCAAGATTTGCACGCAAAATTATTCCTTTCAAACGACAATGCTCTTGTCGGGTCATTCAACCTTTCAAAAGCAGCTCTGTATGATCGAGAAGAGATTGGTATAAGCATTGACAATATAGAAAATCTGCGATTGCTAGAAAAATATTTTGATGAAGTCAAAGAAAGAAGCGATCCATATGGTTATACAGCTATTCTTAGAAAATCAGTAGAAGAACTTCGCCCGCATCATTTTGAATTAAACGTAGAGCAAAAAATCACTAGAGGTTGGTTATACGAGGATATGATGCGACTTTTTAATAAATTGAGTTTAGACCAAGACAAGCAAGATATGGCTTTAGTATTTCTGTCAGAAAGGTTAGAAATATCAGGATATTATAATGAACTCTTGAAAGAAATTTCAAAAGATATTAACAATTTTTATTTTAGAGCGTTTTCAGCTTTGCTAAACCCTATTTATGAAAACGAGAAAGAATACATTAACTACCTGAGGCAAAGGTTCGGTTATAAAGGGATTGGAAATAGTAATGATATACTTAGTTTTCTAAATTCAAAAATGGTTAGGAAAACAATGCCTAAAAGAAAATTAATTCTTTATTCTCTAAATCCACCTGAATAATAAAGCACGCGTTTATGAAAGCCCTTTGCGCGCTGTCTTGTCCCGATATTACGTGTTGAAATACGTTGGTGACACCGCTTTATCATATCTTCCAATGTTTTCAGCTGCTTCTCTGTTCAGAACCAGGCAAAGTACGCTGAACAAGGGATAAGATGCAACTTGCTTCAAGCCTCTAACCTTGTTGACGGTTAGGCTATACTGTGTCTTCAAAAAGCTGAAGACCGCCTCCACATGTGGTCTTTTGTGATACTTCTTTTTCTGGTCTTCAGGTCCATAAGCTCGAAACTTCCGATCCACCCTCAACAATCCCTCCACGTCCCGTTTCTGGTTTGAACGATACGGAATCACCGCCGCGTCAACAGCATCTCTGGAGTTTGCCATCGCTATATTGGCTATCAGCTATCACACTTCTCAATTTAGCCTCAGAATGTTTGAGAATCAACTTCGTCTTGTCCAGCAGGCTTAGTGAGTGTTTCTGCTCGTTCTGATTGGCCGAAGCGAAAGTGCAAGCCAAAGGAAGCATAGTTGCAGAATCGATAGCTAAGCGAAGCTTATAGCCGAGCCCAAATGATCTGCCTGTTCGTCCAACTCTGGCTTCTCTGTCTGAATAGCCCCTTTGGTTATCTTAAGGATCGCGTGTGCTCCAAGCATCTACGAAGGAAGCGTCAAAGATGGAATCGATCTCTCCTGCACTGTTTTGTTTCGAGAGCTTGACAACTTTCTCGTCTATTATGTTGGTGAGGCGGGTTTCTCCGGCTTTGCGGATGAACTTGCTGAGGACACTTCGGGAGTAGCTTTTTTCGGCTGGTTTGATGAGGCACATTCGTCTAAGCCTTAGGTCTGCGTCGAGTAGTCTGGTCATTTCTCTTAGGCTGCGAACTCCTTTCATTTTCATGATGATGAAGGTTCTGAAAAGACCCATTGGGTTCCTGGGTGGTCTTCTTGGACCATCGGTATGGAAGCAACTGCGCAGAGCTGTTTTTGCAAAGCTTAAGTCTACGTTTCGAAAGAGGTTTCTAGGGTCTCGTGTTCATCTTGTCCCGCTAGGACTCACCTCCTGAGATTGGACGTACTCAGAGAACAAGAGCCCCAATTACATTAATTAATTTAGGGACAAACCAGCGCGCTAGTCCTTAGGTGCAAAAGTTCGTGATCTGCACCAAAGTTGTTCGCTGCCTGAATTTTTTGCTATTCAGTTTTTGGTTTATTCATGACGTTAAGTTGACAATGTTCATATTGGACAGGCATGCTGTTGTAAAGTGGGGGATGATGTCGCCGTCCCAGTCTGATCGGGAAGATGAAGAATGAAAGTTGACAGACCCCAAAATTCTTCATTCTAAATAGTTTCGAGCAACACAGCAAGTGCTATTTTATATTGGTTAGCTGACTAGTTAGCATTAACCACTGGTGCAATATTGGAATGGGAAAAATCCGAAAAAGCGCCGTTCAGATTCGATTTGAAATCTTAGAGTACCTATTCTTCAACAATAAGCCTCAGTTGCGGACTATTATCTGGCGGAAATCAACCAACCTTTCCTACGACGACTTCCTAAAGCACTTAACGTATCTTGAAGGGAAAAGCTTGACAAAAGAAACGGAAGGCTTCTGTAATTTGACATTTGAAGGAAGAAATCTCTACCTTGAGCTACGCAAATCTCTCCCATCGATATTGTAAACCGCAAATTCATCTGTGGTGCATCAGGTATAAAAACAAAAAAAACGTAAATAGGCAGGAAACAAAAAATGGCAAAAGAAACAAGCGATGACAAGCAATACCCAGTAAGGTCTCTACATGACTTTTTGTCAGAGCTAGATAAAGAATGGACAAAATTTCGAAACGGCACCCTCATAGGTTTGGCATCTTCAGGAATCTTATTCATAGTTGTCGTTTGGTTACTGTTACGAACTAGACATTTTGGGTTAGGCTTGATCGATTTTGTTCTTTTGATTTTTGCAGGCATCTTTTTAGGATACAGCATTTACGCAATGTACTCGCAATACCGCTTCTTCAACAGATGGGAACGCCGCGTGGGTCTATTGCTGCATATGGAAGAACAAATTCTATACGAAAAGACAGATGAAACCAACCCTTAGTATTTATTTGTGGTGCACATCAAAAGTGCGGCTTTCTTTTTAAAGACTAAGACAAAGAGGTGATCATGGAAGTAAGTTGGAGGTGGAATAAAGAATGATCACCCTGAGTAGAAAAAACAAAATAGCAATTGTAGCAATAGCAGCCATAGCAATTGTATTGGTGATAGCTGTTCCAAACGTGTATGCTCAAACAACTGCAAACAACGCAGTTTCAAACATAAGAACACTCAATGCAAAAGGCAACATTTACCAAACAATCGACAGCAACACAATAAAGTACTATCCAGCTAACTTGACATTAACACTTCAGCCAACATCAACCAGTGGTAAAGTCAAGTTATTTGATGTTACAAGCGGCACATTGATAGCAAACGGAGTCTCATACACCTTTACATCCGGAAACGGAGGCGTACTAACAGGCAGACATGCGGTTCTGTTACAGGCAGAGGGAACAGATCCAAACGGGCAAGCAGTAACATTGAAATTTGCAGGACAATACTCGTATTCGTGGACAGAAGGTCGAATCGTTTTCAAAATAGGCGCTAAACTACAAACAGCCGACACTAACTACACTCTTCTTATGCAGGCACCTATTTGAGACCAATTTTGCCATTAATTTTTCTTTTATTCTTTTGTGTTAAAAGTCTTCTGTTTGAAGAAAAGTTTTTTCTATTTCTAAAAGCATTAGCTGCCTTCACAGTATCTATATATGTTGGGCGATCAAAATATTATTTAAAGGAATCGAAACGAAAAATCCTTATCTTTTCAATTAAGCATAAAAACCGTCTAAATCACCTATAGGAAATACACTCTATGGATTCAGCAAACTTTCAAGAAAATGGATCACCTAAAATTCCAACAAGAATCGGCAGATTATATGAGCTTGCCAACAACTTGTGGTGGAGTTGGCACGAAGAAGGTCGTCAAGTTTTTCGTTCCTTAGATTATGCTCTTTGGAGAACCAGTGGGCATAATCCGGTTAAGCAACTGAGGAGTATTAGCATAGAGAAGCTGGAAGGGGCGGCAAGAGATCCTGTTTTTTTGGAACTGTATGATATGGTGATGTCTTCTTTTGATAAGGAAATGACGAAGGGTCACGATTGGTGTGGTGAAACAAACCCTGGTAAACCAAATGGAAAAATAGCTTATTTCTCAGCTGAGTACGCAATCCATAATTCTTTGCCAATATACGCAGGCGGCTTAGGCGTATTGGCAGGAGATATTTGTAAAGAATCCTCGGATCGGGGGTTACCTTTCGTTGCAGTTGGGTTCATGTATCCTCAAGGCTACTTCCGACAACGAATTTCTCCAGATGGAGATCAACAAGAAGATTACATTCAACTGAACTTTGACGAGGCTCCTATTTCGCCCTGCGCTTGGCCCCAAGCGTGTGGTCCGGTTATACCGATTCAGCTTGCAGATCACCTCCTTTACGTGAAGGTCTGGGAGGTTCATGTTGGTTGTGTCAACCTTTATCTGATGGACACCAATGTTGAAGAAAATCGCCTTGAGGATAGAACATTATCGGCTCGCCTGTATACTGCGGATCAGGAAGAACGTCTCCGACAACTAATCGTTCTTGGCGTAGGTGGAGTACGAGCGCTAAGAGAGCTTCACATTGAACCAACAGTATGGCATGCCAATGAAGACCACACCGCTTTCATGATGCTCGAACGCCTCCGAATAGAAAGAGCTAATGAAGCGTCTTTTGAAGATGCAGTCGAGAAAATACGCCGAAATACAATTTTCACTACCCACACACCAGTTCCGGCAGGACATCATGTTTTTAGTGTTCAATTAATGGATCGGTATGCTCGTAGTTTTTGGGAGCCTCTTGGAGTTGACAGAGAAACTTTCCTAAAGTTAGGACAATACCCAGGCCTTGCTCCTGAAAGATTCAACCTTACAGCTTTTGCGTTTCGTTTAGCCGGGCAATCAAACGCTGTGTCTAAGCTTCATGGGAAAATAACTAGACGAATGTGGCAAGTCCTTTGGCCAAATAAGTCAGAGGATAAGGTGCCGATTTTATCCATAACAAATGGTGTTCACCTGCCCAGTTGGCAAGCACCAGAAATCAATGCGCTCTGCCAAAAATACCTTGGTTCAGAGTGGCAGCAAAAACAAGATGAAGATGGCTATTGGAAAGGTTTCGATGACATACCTGACGAAGAAATATGGCAGATGCGTCAGACATTGAAAACACGATTGATCAATACTTTGCAAGATAGAGCGCAGCAGCGATGGACCCAAAATAATGTGACCACACAACAAGTGATTGCGATGGGTTCACTTTTAGATCCCTACGCATTAACTCTTGCTTTTGCCCGCCGTTTCGCCGAGTACAAACGACCCTACTTGCTTCTATCCGACATCGACCGGTTAAAACGTATCATTACAAATCCAGAGAGGCCAGTGCAGATTATCTTTGCAGGTAAATCTCATCCCGCAGATTATCAATCAAAGCAATTACTAAAACGAGTGTATCAAACAGCTTTAGACAGAGGGTTTCAAGGACGTATTGCCTTCGTTGAAGACTATGACCTCAACCTATCACGGGAACTTGTTCGAGGCGTTGATGTCTGGCTTAACAACCCCAGACGTTTACAAGAAGCATGTGGAACTAGCGGAATGAAAGCTTCTATGAACGGCGTAGTAAACCTTAGCATTCGCGATGGATGGTGGGACGAAGCATACAACGGCAAAAATGGGTGGGCAATAGATGATTTTCACGGAGGTACATCAGAGGTAGAAGACAAAGCGGACGCAGAATCACTCTATAGCCTGCTAGAAAAAGAAATCGTACCTCTCTACTATAGCCGAGATCGAAAAGGAGTACCGCATGATTGGATAAAATATGTCAAAGAAGCAGTGAAAACAATCACTCCCGCTTTCAACGGTTGCCGAATGATGAAAGAATACACTCAAGAAATGTATTTGCCTGCCTCCAGACAGGAGGAAATAAAAGTTGTTTTAGATGAAGGGGAAGAAATTGGTGAAACATGATAGTTTAGCTCAATTGTTTTTTAATCAATCAGATGTCTTTATGGTTGCCATTAATAGCGATGAAGTGGTTGTCGACATAAACAAAAAAGCATGTGAAATTCTCGATTACACTATTAACGAAGTTAAGGGCAAGAATTGGTTTGAAAACTTTGTTCCAGCAACAAAAAAAGAAGAGGCTAAACATTTATTTCAAAATGCATTAAATGGAAATCTTCACCATTTACATTTTGAATATCCGTTGGTAACTAAACATGGGAAAGAACTGACATTTAACTTTCATAACGTGCTAGTTAGCGACGAAAAAGGCAAAACTATTGGTATTCTTAGCTCTGGGGATGACGTGACTGAACGGAAAAGCAAAGAAAAATCGTTGAAAGATGTCGAAAATCGTCTTCAGATTTCGTTGAATTACATGATTGAGGGTTGCCAAATTATTGATTACGATTGGCGCTATGTATACGTAAATGAAGCGGCTGCTAAACAAGGACGCAAAACCAAGGAAGAATTATTAGGTTACACAATGATGCAAGTGTATCCCGGTATTGATGAAACAGAAATGTTCAGTCATCTTAGAAATTGTATGGCGAATCGTGTGCGGTACCAATTAGATAACGAATTTACCTTCCCCGATGGGTCAAAAGGCATTTTTGAACTTCGCATAAGCCCTGTACCTGTAGGGATCTTGATTTTGTCAATGGATATTACTCGCAACAGGGAGCTAGAAGCGGAACTAAATAACTATAGACGCAGGCTTGAGCGCGTATTGGCGGAGCGCACAGCTGATTGCGCAAAAACCAATGAGGAATTAACTCAAGAAATTCAAGAACACAAAAAAACAAAAGAAGGTCTCAAGCTGAGAGCAACAATTCTGGATAACGTTAGAGAAGCCATATTTCTCTTAAATGAAAGGGGCGACTTTGAATATGCAAATGAGGCAGCATCAAGAGCATATGGATATAGCATCGATGAATTACTCAACATGAATATTCGTTCACTCTTTCCGAAAAAAGACGCATCCTCAGTTGATTCATTTCTAAAACATATCGTTGAAAAAGGTGAGACAAGCATTGAAATGGTACATCTGCGGAACAATAAATCTCCAATGCGTGTAAAAATATATTCTAACCTAGCAAAAACTCTTCGCGGACAATTTATTGTTATAGTCATCCGGGAACGCGATGATTAAACAAGCTGGTACATCAGATGAGCTGACTTGGTCAAATGTAAAACAACTGCCTTCTATGAAATCGTTCATAAATGAAAAAGTGGATTCAACAAAGAATAACTCTGCAAAACAACTATTTTTTGCCTTTGGAGGCGTGTTTTGCTGGGAGTGAAACTTGTTTTCTCTCTTTTCGTTTCTGATCTTTTTCTCGCTGTAGTTGTTTGTGCTTTTCTAGACCTTCAGCTTTCTTTGCTTTTTTAGACAAATTCTTCAACCTTAGCAAGCAATAGAAACCAACGATGCTCAAAAACCTTGCCCTTAATATACGCATCCAATTCGTCATAATCTTTAAAAGTAAAACTGTTAACGGTAAACTCTGGAAGAAAGAAATGCCATATGAAGTTGTTTGTCCCAAATGCGGCTCTTCAGAAGTTGAAAAAACCAAGAATCAGGAATACCGTTGTAGCAAGTGCGGAGAAATCTTTTATTTTGTCACACCAACATGCGGTTCCACAGATTTTGAAAGATATAAACTCTAATTTAAACCCAATCTCTTTTCCGAAACAAATTTTCTAAATATAACAAACTATGAAATGTCATAGTCATCGGACTTCAGCTAGTTACTTTCTAAACAAAAACTGGTTCTTCCCTTATTTTCAGCTGTTCCTTTAGAAGAACAGTCTGTTCTTTAGGGAGAGTAATATCTTACATGGTGCACTGTAACTCTCGGTGTCTGATATGAAGAGAGACCTTATCAAATCCTTCGCGTTAATTTTGGTTTTAGCATCCTTAACTTGGATGGTTACCTTTCAAGTAGCAAAAGGATCGAGCACTTTAGTGGTTCCAGACGATTACCCAACCATAAACGCAGCCATAACCCACGCCTCCGCAGGCGACATCGTGCTCGTGAAAACCGGTATCTACAACGAAAATATCCAAATCACCAAGCCCTTGACGCTGCAAGGTCAAGGCAACGCCGTTATAGTTGGCGTTGGCGGCTCAACCCCAACAGCGGTTTTAAAATTGAACGCGAACAACATTGTAGTTTCAGGCTTAACCATTGAAAGCCAAACTTACACAAACACCACATACTACGCCTACGGTATCTGGGTTGACGGCGACAACTGCACCATAACAGGCAATACCATCAGCCACACTTACCTTGGCATCTTCTCCTCAACCCAAAAATCCACAACTATCACACAAAACACAATAACAGGAAGCATAAAGGATGGTATTCGATTCTGTGCAGGTTCATTAACTAACATCTCCGATAACAACATCATCTCAAACGGGGTGTCAGGCCTTGCTTTAGGCGGTTACTCGGACACGGTTAAGGGCAACAACCTTCAAGAAAACTTCCGAGGATTAGGCCTAGGCGGATCAAACTCGGTAGTCTTCAACAACTCCTTGGTTTCTAATACGGAGTCAGGAATCTTCCTCTCAGGGTCACAAAACATAATCGCCGCCAACGACATTTCCGCAAACAAATACGGTATCTACATAACTACCCAAGGAGCTTCACCTCATGCAAACGAAATTTACCACAACAACTTTGACAACAATTTCTACAATGCGTTCGGCAACTCTACTTACCTTGTTGAAATATGGGATAACGGTGCTCAATCAGGCGGAAACTATTGGAGCGACAAACAACCAACCGTCGTCCACATGGTTAACATAAACAACACAGACAACTATCCCCTATCAGCACCGTTCATCCTTTCCACTCCCGACAACTTACCAACCGCAATTGCTCCAGACTCCGCAAAGCCCAACAGCATCGTTGCCTCATATTCCTTTGACAGTGTCGGCTTAGACCTCGTAACTCCCGACGCTACAGGCAATAATCCCGCAGTTTTAGGATCAGTCACGGGTGTTTACAATTACACCCCTGGTCAGGTTTCAGGAAAGTTTGGGAATGCGTTAAGCTTCAACGGGAACACTTATGCTTCGGTGCAGCCTTCACTCAGCCTCGATAACCAAAACGAGGTAACGGTGGATGTTTGGGTAAAGGTGACAGAAATCAAGGGTGTACCCTACAACAACATACTAATCGAAGCCATCCGAACCACCGGCAGCCTGCCAACAAGAACCCTTGGACTCGCCATCAACGGAGAAGAACCCATTAACGACAGCTCTCCGCCACAAGGAGCCCTCCGCGCCTACGTATTAACGCCAAGCGGCTTCAACGAAATCGACACTAAAACGCCGCTCCCAAACAACTGGGTTCATGTAGTCTTCACCCGCAGCACAACTACAGGGATGCACATCTACGTTGACGGCAAAGAACAAACATACACCGTTGCCGCTGGAACCGCCAACCCCGCAGGTCCAATACAGAACCCAACCGACATCTACATCGGACACGACTCAATTACTGAAATCGACCAACTCCAAATCAGCAACACCGTCGTTCAGCAAACCCAGCCACTGTGGATGCAACCGTGGCTTTGGGTAATTCTTCTCGTTGCGTTTGGCGCCAGTCTTATCAGTTTATTTCTCATTGCAAAAAAACGCAGCCGATAACCAAATCTCCAATGGGAGGAAAAAAATAGTTTTTTGGTGGGCCGGACCGGGCTTACCCCCGAAACGGTCTGAGTCCCTTCGATAGATTAACGGAATTAGATTATTTTTCGTAAGTTTTGACATAAGTTTGAAGCTGCCCGTTCCCAAACCAAAAGGGTTCAAAACCTTTCTAGCCCGAAGACATATTGTAACTTCAGAAGTGGTGTTGAGAGGGAGATCACAGCATCAATTTACTGGTAACTCTGAATCTTTAGTTCTAATTTCTAATTCTAAGATATATGTAATTGCGTAGTTGCTTAAAAGTATTATTTCTTATTTTATTAACAACCTGTCTTGAATTTATTTCCACATTTAGTACAAGTGAAAACAGCTAAGCAGAACGTAGAGTTCTCTAATTGTCTATCGGGAAAAGCAACAGTATTTCTGCATTTTGGGCATTCAACCATTCAAGAGGCACTTTTGAAGTTAACTTGCATTTACATGAAGAAACGGGTATAAGAAGCGATGTTGTCACAAGCTGGAACATCGATTTCTTACTCATGCAATTTTTTAAAAGTGCTTAGAATAGTGTTATAAGTAGTGTACGCACTCATAGGGAACTTAGTGGTAACCTGTTGGATAGGAAAGAAGCTGTTGCCTTAGTTAAGGAATTAGGCGATAGAGAACTGATTAGACCGATTTTTGTTATTCTACATGGGATCGAACCTTATAGGTACAAGGTGCAAATCAAAGGCGAATATGACTTCAAAGAAATGGAAATATTTCTTAAAGGTAGAGGATATTCTTTTGAAGAGAACAATGATTGCTTAATTATTTTCAAACAATAATAAACAAACAAGGTTGTATCAAATGGAACATAATGTTCTAAATGATACATCCAATAACGAGTTTTAAAATCCATGCTCTATACGTCACTCCTTCGCTCAGAGGTGCTGAAACCTCTTCGCTTAGTCGCTACATAAGTAAATTAATGATATAAACGACTAAAAGTAAGTAGGAATTGGCTTTTGTTTGTTCGTTTATCCGTTTGCCTAATTTGAGAAAAGAAGCTTAATTTCCAGTATTGGTACAGAGTTATCAATAAGCAAGAACCAATAGTTCTGATTTCTAAGTTCATAAGTATGGATCAGTCCATCATTTACTCGGGAAGGATGCAGTAAGAAGCAAGAAAAATATACATAGATCATTCTCAGAATTATCAAAAATCAATGCCTTCTAATGTGCGTTTAAAATAGGCATCACGTAATAATAAAAAATTTTCTTTCACTCTCTCCTTTGTTATCCTTCGAGTTTTCCAGCCATTACCAGATTTTTTACAAAAAAATTTTGTAGCTATTACACTTTTTCGAGGAAATCTGCTCTTGTCACCAGTCCGATTTTATCTCTTGCTTCAATAATCAGCACAGCATAATGAAAAAGAAGGGCTTGTGCAATCTCGGCAATTGGAGTATCTGATGGAAATTCAGGAGCTTCATCAGTGATCTTCGCTTCTTTGATTGGCATTTCTTTTAGTTCCTGCAACCAATTATCTTTGGCTTTTGTCTCGGGATTCTTTTCATCTTTATTCAATTTTAACGGAGATAGCATTCTGTTCATTATTGTAAATTCGGTGATGATGTCCCATCTCCCAGTTTTTTTGTCATATACTGGAAGTTGACTGAAACCACCTTTCTTCATTTTGTCGATAGCCAGAGAGACAGGATCGTTAGAATCCACAAAGGCAACATCCACAGATTTGACATATATTTCAGCAACAGTTTTTTTAGGTAATGACGCAACACGTTCGAGAATTAATGAAGATAACTTTGATACATCTTCGATGCTGATTGGTCTTTTTCCCCTTAACTTTTTAGAGATGTTAGATTGGTCATCGTCAAGTTCTTTTTCTAATTGTCTTTGAGAAATATTAGCTTCATTGAGACCATCTCTGAGAAGTTTTAGGAGAGTTTCTTTTGGGGGAATTTGGATATATTTAGTTTCAGACATTCCGCACACCATGAGGTCATTAATGACCTGATATAGGCAGATCAAGTACTTTAGCATATACACTCTCGATGATAAAAATGACAAAAATGGAAAACCTCAAAGAAAAATCTCAAATAATTGATACATGGAAAGTAAAAGTTTCGCATGGAAAATGGGAACTTCCGAAGAAACTTAAGTTCTATGGGCGATGGACCAAAAGTTTTGACGGAGACTGGCGTTTTGAGGCAATTGAAAAAAACATTAAAGATAAGATACCTGTTGTTGGGAACGAGAACAAGTATCATAAGCTTTTAACTGGAACATGGAAGAAGGTAAATTCGTATAGTGAGCTAAGGAAATGGTCAGCTAAAAACAAAAAACCATTCAAGTATTCTTTGAAAAGAAAGCTCGCAATCCACAGAGAAGGTATTAGCGATCTTAATCAGAAATGGCAAGAAGTCATAGACCTTAGATTAGACCTTAATTGCTCTGGAAAAACAGCATGTCCTTCTTGCGGTAATACTAACAATGTTTTATTAGAAGAAGGGAGAAGTAAGAAAATCATTGCATATACATACCAATGTTTGCCATGTCCTCACTGTAAATACCACTGTCACTTATGCCATAAAGAAGTTTATACTATCCATGATTCAGGCACTTTCCCAGAGGAATATTACACCTTTGAATATGAGGGAATGCCTTTTGAAGAAAGTAAGGGTTCGCTGAAACAGACAAAAAAATATTGGGAAGGAGTTTTCAATAGAAAGTACCAAAGATTGAGAAAATATTTCAAGAAGGAACATCTCCCCTTCACTACTACTACAAATCTCAAGAGTAATGAAAAAGTGATAAGTGATTGTAAAAAGAGAATCAAGCTTTGGCTTAATGAACATCCCGAGCTTAAGGAAAAGTTTTACGATAAAAAGACTAATGTTGTGAGAAGAGGAACAGACCACTGTCAAGTATGTGGAAACCTAATAAGAGTTTCTAAACACGCATGGAATAAGCGATACTGCTCTGAAGAATGTGGATTGATTGCCCAACACAACAAGTTTGTTGAACAGAGAAGAAATGATGTGGCATTATTAGAATGCTCTAAAGAAATAGATAAAATGCTCAGTAGGAGAAAGCCTAGGGAAGATTGAACGCTCCACACACTATAGTTTACTGATAAGTGGTATAGTATGAATTCTAAAAACGTAAAACCAATAGTAGTACACATATCTACTAAGGAGCTTATGGATAAAGCTAAATTAGTAGAATGTGAAACGTACGATAGTATAATTTTAAGAGCTTTAAAGAAACTCAAATAGAGCCAATAAACTTAGATAAAAGTGGCATTTTATGAAAGATTCTATCTTTGAGTCAGAGTATTCTATCAAAGAAGCAATTAAGGCTTTCAAAGAGAGGGGGTTAGAAGCACTATCTACAAGTGAGAAAGGGGTTCTATTGTCATTAATGAAGTCAGAAAGAGATTACGTTATAGATAACCATATTTCAAGTAGACAGTTCGATCCAGACCCTGTAAATGAGAAGTATGAAGGTAAAGGTTACAAAGGGTATAGAACTTTTCTAACTCTTACTCAGAATGAAGAAAATATGGAATTAATTATAGAAGAATGTGCTAGAATTCCTAATCGTGGCTTAATAGCTCTCGATCAAGTACCTAAAGTTAAGATCAATGAAGAGTATAGAAATCTCTTTCCAGAGTTAGCAGAAAGCTTGGAGAGAGAAGGACAATTAACTAAAGCTCTAAGATGTCCTAATGGCTACTTAGTGGACGGAGAAAAGCGTAAGCTGTTATTAGGAGATCAATTAGAGACTATAGAAGTACCTATTGGAACAGAATGTTCTAACATGGTAGTTCTCACTCAAGAACAGAAAAGAGCGTGTGTACTGGATCTCTATAATGTAGTGTCAAATGAGACTACATTCAAAGAAGAAATTATTAATTTACTAATGAAAAGATACGGTCTAAGCAGATCTACAGTCTACAGAATTATAGATCCTTCAATTCAAGAAGAGAAAAAGCAGAAGCAAGTAGCTAAACTGAAAGAACATCAAGAACGAATATTTAGACTCAAAAACGATCTTAAAGGTCTGGAAAGTAGCTATCAAGAAGTAAGAACTAACCAAAGCAGAGAGAATGTCAGTACCCTGCTAATGTATGTAGAAATGACTATTGGGCATATTAGGAGTCTTTAGGAGAGAGAAAGTTTTTATGATTTTACTTACGGCGTGTGTTATACCCTTACTATTACTTTATTTAGTGATTAAGGACTAATTTGAGGAGATTTGGTTTTGGCAAATAAAGATGAGAGTATACACGATAAGTCTTGGGCTGTAGAAATAGGAAAGGCGAGAGTACAAAAATTAGGCAATCAGTATAGAGAATTAGGTTATTTTGTAATCGAGAATGGCGAAAATCACGCTGGAGTAGACCTAATTATTATCAGCACTCCAGAAGGTAGAATAAAGAAAGTTATCGAAGTCACTAATTACCGAAAACCTACATTCTTTATGAGTAGTGAAAGGTTTGAACGGTACATTAACAGCTTAACCTATTTTGAACGTATAGAGGGTATTGAGCTTGAATTAGTTGTTTCTTTCATCGATAACTTGACAACAAATCAAGTTCTAGAGCTTAAGAAGAACCACATCACCATCCGAGTGGAAGGTTCTCAAGATTTACCTGAAAAAAGGGCAATGATAAATTAGAATCTCAGAAAAAAGAAGGTTAAGAAATAATGCGTAAACAACTAATGAACCATAGTATAGTTAGTTATTATTCCAGAACGAGAGTTAGATTACGAGCTTTCGAAAGTGTGCAAATTCTAAGATCAATAGGTCTTAGTTACTCTGAAATACAAGAAGCAATTAAGCAATTCTACGGTCTAAAACTTAGTCAATCTACAATAAGCGAGTGGCTAAACAAGAAGCACACTCCCCAATGAACAATCAAAAGGGTTCAATTATTTTGTGTAAAAGTATCAAAGAAGTTGAAAAAATGAATGGCAAATACTCTATCAAAAAACACTGTCCAAAACAGACAGTGAAAGAAATCGAATTAAGATTTGCTTTTACTGGTGGTGATTAAGATGTCTGATTATGAAAAATTGGTTAATGAAGCAATTGCAGAGAGAAAAGCTGACACTGAAGCTGAAGCTGAAAGGTTAGCAGCTAAAAGAATTCGGGATAAAGAAGAGAGCGATAGAATCAACAAGGTAAACGCTGACGCTGAAAAGCTAATGGTAGAGCAGAGAAACATACAGTACAGAAACAATTTAGTCTTTGGTTTAGATGAGGAACAGATCAAAGATCTCGATGAGCTAATCAACTGTACTAAACAACTTTCACAAGGTAACGCTCAGTACGATCCACAAGAAAGGATTAAGACTCATCTAAAAGCTAAGATAGACATATTAAAGCAGCGTATCACAGAGAAGGGTAGAAACTTAGGCGAGATCACTTTCATTAAAAAGACTTATTATGAAAGCAGTAAGGGCGATTACTTCCTGTTTTCAGATTCTAACGGTAAATATGGTCTATATGCTGGGGCGTTAGGAAGTTTTAGAACTACTAATCTATATCTACAGACAGACGCTAATGGTCAACCATTAAAGACAGTTGAACAGGGCATCATTGAAGGAATTCCACCGATACCGATCAATAACTATCAGACAATCGTAGTAAAAGACAAGAAAGATCTACCAATAGCCACTATTCCAAGAAAACCTCTTTTTCCTAAAGACTATGAAATACCAGAGGAATCGATACCTAAAGGGGCAACACGATTCGGAGACAGAAAGAACGCTTTTGGGAGAAATAAGGCATGAGATCTCGAGATGAGATCTTAGCTGATCTCTATTTCAAAAAGCAGTTTCAAGGCACGTTAGCCGATAAAGCAATAATCGAGCTACTCTTAGACATTAGAAATCAAAACGAGTCTAATAACGGAAAGAAGAAAGCTGTTGTAGTTAGTGGTTTTAAATAAGCTTGGTTTGAGTTACGTTTTAAGTTACAGCGAGAAGGCTTTATCGCTTGATTCTTCTTCTCGCTCCACTGCTCGTATTAAGAGTCTTGTTGTGTTCACTTAAAACAAACCTTAACGCACCATTTCTAAAATATTCTCTATATCGATTTCCACAGTTTGAGCATTTAAACATCTTAACATTAAATGATCCGAAACGCCATTCTTTCGAAGGATTACCTAATTCTATGTTGCATTTGGGGCACTTGGGCATTTTTTTTCCCTCGGTATATAATTTGCGTTTACCATTTATATAATTTAACTGGCAACGTAGCTTTCCAATTTTGAGATAAGCTTTTTAACATAACTGATTGATACGCTTGATTCAGGTAAGAGTTTGATGAGTAAGAAAACTGAGGATTCACCGATTGTTCAAATAAACTTCGCTATTCCACCACAGACACATACTTCCATGTATCTTATGCACAAATATTGGGCAAGAAAACCGCATAATGTGGTAAGAGAATACATTGAACATTATAGTTCAGAGGGAGATGTGGTTCTTGACCCCTTTAGTGGTAGCGGTGTGACAGCGATAGAAGCTTTGAAAGCAAAAAGGAAAGCAATCGCCACTGACCTTGACCCTACATCAACATTTATCACTAAAATGACAATTAGCAACGTAAACTTGGAGGAATTTCAGAAAAGCTTTGACAGTTTAAAAAAGAATCTAAAAATCAAGATTGATCCTCTCTATGAAACAATTTGCCCAAAATGTGGCGTACACGTTTTCGCTCAAGCAGCAATATGGAACGAAACTGAGCTTAAGGCGATAAGACTATCATGTAAATGTTCAAAAAAGACACTTTGGAAAAAACCTTCAAGATACGATTTTCAAAAATTGAAAGAAATTGAAAACACCAAAATTTCACATTGGTATCCAAAGAACCGATTAGTTTGGAATACCCGAATAAATGTTAACAAAGGAGAGGTCGTATCAGACCTTTTTACTAAAAGAAATCTCATCTCTCTTTCTCTAATTTTTGACAAAATAAACTCAATCAAAGATCCAAAGATCAAAGAGTTAATGCGTTTTACTTTTACCTCTACACTTGGTCAGGCAAGCAAAATGGTATTTGTGATAAGAACAAGAGGAAGAGCAAAAGGTGAACAAGTTAAATCCAGTCCAGAGGTTGGAAGTTGGGCAACCAGAGGATATTGGGTTCCCCCAGAATACTTTGAGATCAACGTTTGGAATTGTTTTGAAGAAAGATTTAACAAAGTTCTGAGAGGAAAAACTGAATCCAATAATGAACTACCAAATCCTTCAGAAGCAGTTGATTTTGAAGATTTGAAAAAGAATAAAGACTACTTGATTAAAAACTTGGATGTAATTGAGTTATCTTCTCTCATTCCAGATGAAAGCGTTGATTATGTTTTTACAGATCCCCCTTATGGTGATAGCGTACCATATCTTGAACTGGATTATCTTTGGTCATCTTGGCTCGGTTTTAATCCTGATTTTGGTAGTGAAATCATTATTAGTGATAGCCCTGACAGAAAGGAAAAGAACTTTGATATGTACGGTAAAATGCTTTCAACAGCCTTCAGAGAAATTTATCGAGTGCTTAAGAAAGGAAAATATCTAACTGTAACTTTCCACAACACCGACATTCAAATTTATAATTTAATAATTAGCACAGTGGTATTGGCAGGTTTTGATCTTGAAAAAATCATTTATCAACCACCAGCAAGAACATCGCCTAAAGGTTTACTCGCACCTTATGGAAGTGCTGTTGGTGACTATTACATTAGGTATAGAAAACCTGAGGTAGAAAGGGGAGTAATCAACAATCAAGAAATTGACCAAGAAAGGTATGAGCGAATAGTAGTAGATTCTATTAAACACATTATCGCTAAAAGAGGAGAACCAACTCCATACTCCATAATTGTCAACAATTATTCTGTGATTTATGAACGACTAAAAGATAACGGTTTGCTCTTTACAGCCCCACAAACTGTTGAACAAATATTAAAAAAAGAACTCAATAAGGAGTTTATTTTAAAAGACAACAAATGGTGGTTTAAAGATCCCTCAGTCGTTCCATATATTGAGCAAGTTCCACTTAATGAAAGATTAGAAATCGTAGCCTTAAATGTCTTAAACCAAAAAATCAAAGTTACGTTTGATGATGTTCTCAGAGAAGTCTTTACATTATTTACTAATGCACTAACACCCGACATACAAGGTGTAAGAGAAGTTTTATCAGAACTTGCTGTTCAAACAAAAGATGGAAAATGGATGCTAAAACCGAGTATAAAACAAAGACTAAGTGAGCATGACACTATTGTTGAAACAATCGCCAAAATTGGAGAACTTGCTGGGTTTACCGTTTATGCTGACATCCCAAACTACAGAGTGAAGTTAAGTCTTCCGTCTATTCCTCAACAGAATTTAGACCGTATCCAAGAAATTGATGTCTTATGGATTAAAGATGGGAAAATTGCTTACGAGTTTGAAGTTGAAAACTCTACTGGAATAACGGAAGCAATAGTTAGAGGCTCAAACATTCCATACACTACCGTAAAAAGGTACATCGTCATTCCAGAGGAAAGACAAGCATTCTTTTATCAAAAAATCTCCGAACCGCTGATTAAAGATAAAATAGAAAAATTATGGGGTTTTGTTTTCTACGATAGCATTGTTACCTTTTACGAGCAACACAAAAAGAAAACAAAAGTTGAAGCATCAGACTTCGACAAAGTTTGCAGTGTTCTTAAGTTAAAAACAATTAAGCAAGAGACAATTCAAGGTTTTGAAGAAAAGAAAGAGAAGTAACCAAAACAGATGAAATACGTATGAAAACCTAACAAGGACATTACTCTCCAAAGTATCTACTTATTGTTTTTTCTCTTGGGTTCTGTGAGGATCAGATAGAGTATGCCTACAAAGATTAGAACCATGAAGATAAGAGCAATAGTGAATAAGCCATTATCCATTAAGACTCCTTCTTCTCATATTTTTGTTTTGCCAATACTTCATGTGTCAGTTGTTCTATAGGTGTCCGTTTTATTTCATCAATTCCCTTTGCTATGTCTGGGGTAGAAACTTCAGTAATATTGTATTCTTGCTGTAATTGCTTAATTGCTGCTCTGATACTGTCTTGTGGTATTGTTTTCTCTATAACCTTTTGAAGAAGTTCAATTCTTGTTTTTAATATACTGTTCTCTTTTTCAAGGCTCGATACTACTTCTTCGAGTTTAGAAACTTTACCGTTACCATTTTTAGGTTCTAAAGGCATTGAATCAATTACTCTTTGCCACGAGTTTTTCAAGTCGTTTCTATCTAGCATATAGGTAAGTAGTGAACTATCAACAGACTTGAATGAGAGAATCTTAACTATTGGTTCACTAAGACCTAAGTTTATTGCTGCTGAAATCCATATTTTACGGAATAGATGTTGATTGATTCTTTTGTTAAATCCAGCAACAGTACAAGCATTTACCATCATTTTATCAATCCCTCTTGCGGTTGTTGGAAGTTGAATATTAGCTGTTTTCAACTGTCTAAATAACGCTTGAGTTTCTGGAGTAATGTAGACTTTACCAACTACGTTTTCTTTTTGGCTTAATACTAAAAACTCACCACTCTCTATTTGATCTGAAGTTATTTTCAATAAGTCGCTCATTCTCGCTGGGCAATCACGACTAAGACTAACCCATGCTTTAACAGCAACATCATTGAATTTGTAGATCTTCTGTATATCTTCAAGTGTAGGTCTCCAACTCTCAATTTTAATTCCGATCTTAGGCAATTTGTGTTTTAATTTTAAAGGCTGTCCAATATAAGTAAAGAAACTCTGTATTGAAACAACTCTCATACGAGCAGAGTTTTGACTTAATTTCTTCTCGGATTGAAGCCATTGAAAAAACTGTAGTACTCGCAATTCAGGTTTAGGTAAATCCTTTAGTTCTTCAGTCTTACTAAGTTCAAGAAACTCAAGGAAATATTTAATTGCTGAATGGTATTGGGTTCTTGTTGATTCACCTAATATTTGGCTTAACCATTCTTCTTCTAATCCCATATTCTCATTCATTCTTTCGCTCTCCATTTAGGTTTTATGGATTAGAGATCAGAACTGTTGGTTCTTGCTTACTGGTAAAAAGCACACTGTATTATTTATTGAAAGGACACGTTGTCCCTAAGTGCGTTACCTCTTTTTTAGCCTTGGAAATAGGTTCATTGCATTTTCTTTCCCGATTGCTTCTATGTATTTTGTATTAAAGCCCGCGTATTCCCGTATGGCTTTAATCGTTAAAGGCAAGACGGTTTCGGGCGCAAAAATATAATCCGTTCCGAACACGATTTTCGAAGTATCAACGAGCGTTTGAAGCGAAGAAAAAGCATGCGGGGAAGTCGAAAGAGCCGTATCATAATAGAATTTTTTTAGATAAAAGTCAAGGCCTTTGGGCATGTTTTCCTTAACTTTTAAGTATAGAGCAAGATGTTCCGGCATAGCTTCTTTGAGTTTAGGAACAACAGAGGAAATCAATCCAGCTGCCATCGCAATAGATGAACGTGCTCCCCTTACGCTTTCAAAGGCAGAAAATATGATGCTTAATCTTGCAGCTGTATAGGGAACTGTTCCACCCGCATGGGCAAGGATAAAACGCACATCAGGATACTTGTCTGTGACGCCGTTCAGAATCAGGGAGACTGCAGTCCTTGTCGTGTCGAAACATACATCTATCATCGATTCAGGAAACTCAAAGTGCGATTTTTCAATGCCCGGAGGAGTAGCAGGATGAATGAACACAACTGCTTTTTGACGGTTAAGTTCGGAAAACAACCTGTCAAAGCGGGGGTCACCCAGATAATACCCGTCATAATTCGATAAAAGCACTACTCCATCAAGTTTCAGCACTTCAAAGGCGTACTTGAGTTCTTATAAGGCAGCGTCAACATCCGGAAGGGGCAAAGTAGCGAAAGCACCGAATCTTTCTGGATAATCGCTAATCAATTCTGCACATATTTTATTTGTTTGTCTTGATAAAGCTCTTGCAAATTCCAGCGAAGGATCTTTATCTTTAAAATAAACTCCCGGTGCAGAAATAGAAATGATAGATGTAGAGATGCCGTTTTTATTCATAATCTGGAGGGTCTTTTTTACATTCCAATCCGGAAATTGCACTCCGAGAGATTTTTTTATACCCTTCTGTGATAGGCTTTCCACGTATTCTTTAGGAATAATGTGATGATGGACATCTATTAGTTCAGATATTTCAGTCATTATATCGCCTCTTTGGTTCTTTAAATTAGCAATTATTTACAGTTTAATGCGCTAGTAACACAAACGCTACAATTTGCGTTTATAAATCAATGTAGACTTGATTGTCTTTCACTGATATCTTGTATGTCTGCATATCCTTTGCTCCACCTACTATCAGTCTTTTTGCACTAGAAACGTCCTTGCTTACTTTTCCACTTGTGACATCAAATTGGGCATGATGTACTGGACAAATTACAACATTTTTCTCAAGTGTTCCAACTGGCAAGTAACCATGCATATGAGAACAGATGGCATCCATAGCATAGAAATTTCCATCAACATTAGCTACGAGAATTTGTTTATCCTTAACAGTAAATCCTTTCATAGTACCCTTTGCTACGTCAGAGATTTCACAAACTTTTTCCATGTTTTCTATTTCGTCTATTGGGCATTAACCCTACTTGTTGCAGAAATGAAACATTGTCATAGTAATTTGATTCCCGGCTAAACTTGCCATTACGTACCTGATATATTGAGGTTCCGCGTACTGCAAAGGTCTTGCAGGTGGCGGGTACTGCGTTTTTGCTCATGGTGTTATTGGCAAAAGTGCCAGTCATGACCCACTCATCACCCGCCCAGTCGCCAGCCCCAAAAAAGGACTTTAGCTCAAAATTTATGTCAGGAAAATCAACCAACATGGTCTTTGTGTACGCGGTTATTTCTGCTTTGCCACGATTGGC
The DNA here is from genome assembly GCA_963833575.1 of Candidatus Bathyarchaeota archaeon. GTDB lineage: Archaea > Thermoproteota > Bathyarchaeia > Bathyarchaeales > Bathycorpusculaceae > Bathycorpusculum. Next base: position 160,914 of record CAWHXY010000007.1, read on the forward strand.
GATTCCAAGAGGAACATTCTCTAAAACACCGTCATCCGCAAAGTAAGCGATGATTTTGTCTGCGTCATGAGAATTGACTATTTTTATGAATTCCTCAACCATCTTTTTTGTATCCGTTACCATCTAAAACTCACCTATTTTTTTCTTCTTAAAACTATATTCGTTTTAATAGTAATGGAAAACCTAGGGATTAGTTTTGTGGCGGATGCGTCCGTCTTTTCAACAACTTTATTTGATCTGAGGGCTTAGTTTAGCTTATGCGTCGGCTTATTTTGGAGTTTAACAAAGACGAAAGCTATGGAGATAGTACACCACAACTTAAAAATGTAAAAACCTTAGAGCAGTTGCAGCTTCTCAGGCAGGACCAAGAAGAAATCGCAATGGTGTGTAGGGTGGAGTTTGAGGGGGCTGTTTCCAACGTTGAAGATTACTTCAAGCTTATCAATGATAATGTTTTTGAGGTCAAGCTTCTTGAACAAGAAAAAACAGGATCATACATAATCTTCGTCAAAATAAGACTTACAAAATCGCCAAGCTCGAGTTTTAGTTTTGTGCGAAACGAAGGCAAGTATTTTGTCTCTCGCGAAGTTCGCGAGGGGAAAGTCAAGTTGACTTTTCTGGGAAGTGTAGGAGAAATTAGAAAAATTCTTGAAGAAGTTAAACGATGGGGGCGACGCTACAGGATTGTCTCGTTGACAGATGCGAAGTTTTCGCTTGATTCCCCACTTAATGTTTTGACGGAGCAGCAAAGAAAGGTTTTGATTGCCTGCTATAAATTGGGCTACTATAACTTGCCGAGAAAAATCAGTTCTGAAGAGTTAGCGAAAAAACTCCGTCTTCACAAATCTGCTTTGGCGGCGCACCGCAGAAAAGCAGAATTACGCATACTCACTCAGATGCTAAAGGAATAAAGGGCGTTGTTAGTTTTAGAGCACACTTAAACCGCTCTCCCAATTTCTGGGTGAAGGGGACAAACAAGAAAAGGAGCATAGAGCGATTGCTCGCTTAAATTTCAGCGCAGAGGATATAGCCTCTATCTTAAAAAACTATCAATGTTTGTTTGAAGGTTAGTTTATTGTTAATTTCTTGGGTCGAAGTAAACGTATAATGAAAAGGGCTCCTTTGCCTTCTTTGGCTCTCCCAAGCAAAGCGTTGATTTCATGGCAGAACTCGAAGCTTGAAACGGTTGGGTCTCTACCGGGCTTACCCCCGAAATGGTCTGAGTCCCTACGCTAAAAATTATTGAATAAGCTTTTTTCATGAATTTTGACCTAATTATAATCTGCACCGCTCAAGTGTCTTTTTTTCTACGAAAATTCTATGCGTTATGTCACTTAACCGTCGTATTTCTGTGCGACAGCGTAAAGCAAGCCCATTTTTGCCGTTATTGAAACGTTGACGAATCCGATTTTCTCCAAAACAGCCCTTAACTTCTCTGGGCATAATCCCGGCGGTTCTTTTAATCCGAAAACGTCTTCGAAGAGAATCTGGCTAAACATGCTATCGGTTTTCTCAGTTTCAATTGCCAAAAGCATCCCATCTTTTTTCAAGCTCAAATAGAGCTGGTTTACGTAGTTGACAATATCAGATGTTTCATTCCCGATTAAGCATCCGACTCCTAAAAAGCTCAAAGCCTTATCAAATGTGTTGGCGGAAACTTTCAAATCACTCGAATATGTTACGTCGGCACCTTTTAGAAAACGTTTCAACTCGTCATGGTCCAATGTGGAGAGCACTTTCTCTTTGCGGTTGATTTCTATAAGTCCCTTCACAATCCCCAAAATTCTGTTGACATGCTCAGAGGTGTCACAGCAAAATTTGACCGAACTAGTCAGATGATCATGCGTCTTTTGGGTGCCAACTTCTGTTAAAAAGTAGACTTTCTTGCGTGTTGCACCGTTGGTTTCAACTTTAAAGTCGATTAGGCCTTTTGTTTTGAGTACGTCAAGGACGGGGTAGATTGTGCCGGGGCTTCTGACTCTAAGACGTTTCATCAGGTCTACTCCGCAGAGTTGCTCGTCTCTTAGAAGCATCATTATTTTGGCTTGCAGGGTGCCTGCGATTTCAGGTGAGGGTGTCCGCATGTTGATTGTCCACTATCGGATACCAATACGAAATCTTATAAGCTTATCGGTATTTCCGATATTGGTGTGACCGATACATGACACAAGAAATGAAAAAACTAATCGAAAACAGAAAATTCCTATTCTTCGGCGGAAAAGGAGGCGTAGGAAAAACAACAATTGCAGCCGCAACAGCCACATGGTTAGCCGACCAAGGCTGTAACACATTAATCGTCGCCACTGACCCAACAGTTAGCCTCTCAGCAACATACGAACAAAAAATAGGCGAAACCGAAATCACCAAAATCGACAAAATCGAAAACCTCTGCGGATTAAACATCAACCCCAAAAAGGCAACAGGCGTCTTCCAAACCAGACTACAAGGAATGATGCAAAACTTCGACCAAATCCTTGGAAAAGACGCCATCAGCAGTCCATGCGCAGAAGAAATGGCAGCTTTTGACCAATTCGTAACCTATCTTGGAGACAAAAAATACGACCACGTAGTATTCGACACAGCGCCCACAGGCCATACACTCAGGGAGCTTTCGATGCCTTTTGATTGGTCGGGATACATGACCAACCAAATCAAGAACCGAAAAGAACTATCCGAAGCATTAGGCGGCGTGGATGAAAGCACGATAGAGGGTCTAAAGAAAGAGAAACAGCGATACGACCAAGCAGTAAGAAGCCTCTCAGACGAAAGCATATCTGCATTCAACCTAGTGATGTTGCCCGAAAAGCTGCCCATTGAGGAAACCGCTAGAGCCATGGCGGATTTGTCCAAGTTTGGCATAAACGTAGCAGCTTTAATTGTGAACGAGGTTATTCCCAAGGAGGTTCTAAATGGCAACTGGTTCCTTGAAAGACGAAGAGCAACACAAGAGAAGTACTTCCGAGAAATCGAGATTAGATTTAAGGATGTACTAAGAAAGGATGTCCCTCTCTTCGACACGGACATTTACGGTATTCAAAGCCTCAGAAAGGTTGGGAAGCACCTCTATGACCAATAAAATGTAAATCTCAATCCTTACTTTTTCTTGCTGTAATCCAGCTCTTAAGCCGATGGATGAACAGTATGTTTCAAAAGTAAAGGAAGTGCTGAGCAAAATAAACATCGAAGCGAAAGTTGAAATTGTAACTGCCACTGAAGTTCGTTATGGTCGGGAAGTCGGCGATATGAGTAAACTTGGGTCCTTGTTCAACAAATATGGCATGGAAGCAGCTCCGGCTTTGTTCATAAACGGCGAATTAATGCTCTATGGCGGTGTGCCTTCCACTGAAAAGCTATCTGAAGTAATTCAGAAGGCTGGTCAAGACGCATCAAAAAAGTCGTCTTTTGTTTAAATGCTATTTTTCCCTCCATTTTTCTTTTAACCGTGCTGCGGAAAAAAATCCTCTCTGACCTAAAAGCAACTATCAGGAGACAAAAAAACTACAGTTTTTAAACAAAAGCAGTATGCTTACTTATCAAGATGATCAAGCTGTGCCAAAGTTAGCTAAACCCACATGGTTTTACATTTTAGAAGCAGCAGAAGAGTTTAAGGGAAAACCATTCACTGTACCACAAATTATAGACAAGGTTCGTGAGAGGGCTCCAAGATCAAAACCATACACCATCCGTTGCAACATCTATGGATTGACTCCAAACCACCACTCAAGCAAAAATTATCCATCCCTTAAGAAACATGCCTCTTTCAAATACATTGGAAACGGGCAATTTCAAACACTGGAAAAAACAAGTATAACTAGTAAAACAGAAACAGAATGATTTTAAGCACTTTATATGCCCGAGAATATTACCGGTTGGTCTACCCATAACAAAATTTAAATGTATTTATGGTTAAACTAACGTTAAGCAGGTGCTTGTTTATGGGCCAAGAATGGAAAAAATGGACAAAAAACGATCTGATCTTTGGAATTATCCTTCCCACAATCGCAGTTTTTGTCATTGTGTTAATTTCAAAACTCCCCTCCCTATTTGGGGGAGGCTTCGGAATCGTTACTGGACTTACAATGGAAATACTGGAACTTGTTGTCATAGTTGGTGTTCCCTTAGCTCTTGGTCTGCTTTGGAATCAATGGGCAGGCGGAGCCTCAGGATTCTTAATGGGTACATTCTATGCGTTGTATTGGGCAAACAGTTTTCACGGAATTTCAGGTTCGGGCACAGTCCTGCTGGCTTATATCGTAAGCCCGATGTTAATCGGCTATATGGCTGGAGCATTAAATAAGCGGTCAGACAATTTCAGGAGATTATTAATTTCTGCCATTGTCGCTGCTACAATTGGAGGCATAGTAATGTTTAGTGTATTCCAAATGTCTCGTGCAAACGTTGTCACAGGGGTAACAGGATTTGCATTGACTGTCTTGGCACGTATGCTAGCAGCTGTGCTAACCGCTGTTGTGGTCAAAGTTTTCTGCTGGTATGGCATGGGCGCCAAAAAAGACCCAAATATTACTTAACCCACTTTTTTTGGGGGCCTTCTATGAGTCATGTTTATTGTGATAAAAAAAATTGCATAAACTACAAAGAAGGACAATGTTCCCTTACTAACCCTGAAAAAATAGGGAACGATTGTCTTGATTTTGAAGATGCAATGGATGCTCTAAGACTTAGGGCAGACGCCATCAAAGGAACCCTCGGCTAAAAAATTGGGCTTTCAACTTTCTGTGAGGTCTCTTTCTTTCAACCATGCTTTCGTCTTTTCGTTGATTTGATCTCTTACTTCTCGGAATTTAGCTAATTTTTCTTCTTCTGTTCCTTGAAACGCTGCGGGGTCTTCGAAGGGCCAGTACAATCTTGTGGATACGCCTGGTATGGTGGGACACGCCTCTTCTGCTTTTACACAAACCGTTATGACTATCCCAAAATGTATCTTTCCAAGATACTCCGACAAAGCCTTAGAATGCTGATTACTTAGGTCATATCCTAATTCTCTCATTACCTTGACAGTGTAGGGGTGAATGGGCCGAGGATCGAAACCTGCACTATAAACTTCAAAATAATCACCAGCATATTTCCTCAAGAATGCCTCAGCTATTTGGCTCCGCGCCGAATTTCCTGTACAAAGAAAAATGACTTTGGTCTTTCCCAAATCCTAATCAAAACCTCACTTAAGTATTGGGGTACGCAAATTAATTTCTTTTCTCACTTACCATCAAGGAACCGCTTATGTTGTCCAAAATGAGTAGACTTCAACGTTATCTTTTTCAAATTGTTTCTTCAGAATGGCCTTGACCTCGTCCTCATCTAGGTTCAGAATCCCTCTCTTGTCTTTGTGCAATGGTATGCCAGTCTCCCTTAATGCGCCATCTTTTGGGAAGTCAAAGAACATAAAATATCGTTTATCATGCAACATTATGATTCTCAGGGTTGAAAGTTCTCTGTTTGGAGAGAGACCATTTTGCTCAAGGATAAAAGTTATTGAACGTGGTTTCTTTTCACTGACTAATCGTTTGTATGTTTCCCAATCTCTTATTCTTACATGACCGTCATTCGTCTCATTAGTCATCAGTTGTTAACCCTCGCTGCAAGCAACCCCTTGATCCATAGCGTTGACGTATTTTTCAACGTCTTCTCTGCTTTTAAATGGACCATAAATAATGTCGTATTGAGGATATGTTTCCTTGCCGGATTCTCTTTCGCTCTCGAATATTGTTGGTTTAGCCTTTTCTCTTAATCCAACGTACAATTTCATTCTAATTACTCCTTTAGTCCCGCAATCAGCTCCTGGACTAGGCGGTCAATTTGGTCTCTGATTTCCCGAACTTTTTGTACGGGTTTACCTTTTGGGTCTTCAAGGTGCCATTCGACTGTCGGCTTAAAGAAGGGCCCAGGGCAAACGCCTTGGTCATTGCAGCCCATGGTGACAATCAAGTCTGAATTCATTGCCATTTTTGCCGTTATCAGTTTTGGCTGGTTTGCTGAGATGCCGATGCCTTTTTCCTTCAAAACATCGACAACCAGCGGGTTAACCCTCTCGGCTGGCTTATTGCCGGCACTAGAAGCGATAACTTTTCCTTTTCCATGTTTTTTAGCAAAAGCCTCTGCCATTTGGCTTCTACCTGCATTCTCCACACATACAAATAAAATTCTCTTCAATGCTGATCTACCCCTATTTTAGTTCTTTTTTCAATCTTTACGCTGTAGGTATTTCTTAGCGACTTGATGATTTCATGCGTCTCTTTTTTTGATTGATGCTTAATGGCGCCTGCTGGACATATTCCGTCGCATCCTGTGCATAATACTACGCAAGAGTTTGGGTTTTTTACAACTGACTTCTTTTTGTCTTCGCGTTCTTCCAGTTCGTACACACCCAGCTTGCAGTAATCTGCGCATTTTCCACAGTTGATGCACTTTTGGTAGTCTATCGTGGGGTACCAGGGTATTTTGTTTCGGGGGATTCCATGCCAAGTTTCTTCAGACATCTCTTCACCTTTGCTGCATATTGTTTTGAGTTACCTAAGACTTCAATGCGAACGCCAGAATGTGCTACAAATACGCTTGCAACTCGCATTTTTTTGTCTCCCGAAAGAAATATTCGCTTGAGTTCCTCCTTTGTGGGAACTCGCTCATCCCTAAGTGAAGGAGCATCCCCCGCGCCTCTTATCTTGATTTTTCTACGAATATCTTTTCCATTATGAGAAAGCCAAGATCTAATCGCCTTAAACACAGATTCCGTGTAACTTCCTGCATGACCAGCCTTCTCCATCGACGAGACAAGATCGAGCAGCAGATTATACACTTCGACCTCATTTAGGGCAATCAATCCTTTCGGGGTGGTGCCATGATTCTCACAGAAAAAGCCAAGCCTTCTCAAGTACACGTCAGCTGTTACAGATGAGCCCCTAGAAACGTTATTATGCCAACGTTTCACGTCCACGTCCTCTAACAAGAATTGGTACTTTCGTTTTGGTGGAAAAGACTTTGCGGCTGGCGCCATAACTAATTATTTAGAGCGGTTGCCATAAAAGCGTTGTGGGGACTCAGACCAGAGATGGAGTGGGCCGGACCGGATTCGGACCGGCGACCTTCTGCACGTCAAGCAGATGTCCTAACCAGGCTAGACGACCGGCCCACAAATGCTTATCTTTTTTACAGTATTTTCCTATATAGATGCTTAGTCTAATAGGCTGTAATGCAATATCAAAATTCCCACTTCTATTAATCTATTTCCATGTTTAAAAAAACTGTAGACACTTGTTGAATCATATTTTGTTATGATAGCAGTTTTAAGGTACATTATGTATATAGTGAGATTCAGGGCAAAAGGGCTATGGCAACTGACGAAGTGCTCAGTTTACTAGTTGATTTCATAAATAAAAATTCGAACGTAGCTGACATACAATGGGACCGACGCATGAGTCCACGGTTGCTTTTTAATCCGTACTCAGAAAAATATGAAGAGCGCAAAACGATTGCCCACTACTTTCTATTGGCTGCATCAATACTTGACGATACAGTCGTAGGTTACCCTGAAAATGCTCGCATGCTTCTTGGTTATCTTCATGAAGCCTTCGGAACGAGCCTTTTCGAAATAAAAAAAGGGCATATATTCGAAGAAGAAATCGTAAAATGCGATTTTTATCATGACTTGGGGCCAAACAAGAAAGCAGCATCAGAAATTTTAGCTTCAGTTAACTTATTTGTTAAGAATAATGCTGAAAGAAACTTGCTAAAATACGCCCAAAAATTCAGCAAGCCAAAAATTTTCGTTGATGATATTTCGCAAAATATCAAAGCATTGGGTGGACCGCATGTTGATAAAGCATGGATTTATCTACGTTGGATGGTTCGGCCTCAACCTGACCTGCAAATCTATGATCATCTGTTACCGGAAGACCTTTATGTTCCCTTAACAAAGGAAAATGCAAACGTCGCCGCCAGCTTAAGTTTAATACCTTCAGCTTCGCCGTCTTTGTGGCGAGATGAAAAAACAGCTGCTGATGGCAGGCAAAAAATAACTGATTTTGCAAAACGACTCTTTCCCTTAGACCCCGCAAAGGTTGACTATCCATTTTTCCTCTTAGGCAGATGGCTTAAACAAAAAACACTCAACCGCTACACATTGAAAACAGCGCTGGATTTTCTTGATCGCATGCAGACAATAACTGGTCAATCCCAAGCTTATTACCAAAAAATGAGCCGCTACAAAAGTGGATGGGAGAAAAAAACTGCTCTTACCCTTTTAAAAATGCATATTCCATACGGCTATGAAACTATAAGCTTCCCATTACCTAACAATGAGGTTTATACCCCTGATTTCATTTTGGAAAAAAAACTCAATGGAAGAAAAATTGTACTTGAACCTCATTTTGAAATGACTAAAACACAGGCTCGCAAATACGCGTTGTTCAAACGAACTTATGGTCACGAATTCATTCTGATACTTTTACTTAAAAACGATCTAATTCCGCTGTATCATCAAAGAAAAATATTAACTGATGATGTTTGCGATGATGTTTGGCCAATTGAGTTTATTCATTTGTTAGCTGAAAAAATTAGAAGAGGAACCTACGGCGAGTAGCCATGTCTTTTCAGAGGCTGTTAATTAAGCAGCACGACCCAATGTTGCTGATGAAAGGATGACGCAGGACAGTTTCAAACCAATAGTAGTATGGCTCGTTCTTAACGGAAAAACCGAAGAAGCACTCACACTGTTAGCAAAAAACTACAAAGTCAATGTTCCTGAACTCAAAGTCGGTTTACCAAAAGGGCACAAAATAAAAGCGTTCGGCTGCTATACGGCAAAAAATCAAACTATATCAGTTTTAAACAGCGACATATTGGTAAATCCATTTGTTATCGTGCATGAGTTTTATCATCATTTGCGCAGTAAAGGGGTTGACGGAGTGCATCGTGGAACGGAAGGTAACGCTGACAAATTTGCTCTTGACTTCCTGAGGGAATATGAAGCAGCTGTAAAAAAAGCTCAGGAAGTTACTTAGAAATCTTTTCCTAAGGCGGCAATTACCTCAATAGGTAATCTGTCAGCGTTGGAATCGTATGCTGCAACGCTGTTTAGACCTTCAAATGGGTACCCCACGATCATTAGGATTCGACCAAAAAAATAGTTCATATCCACATGGCTGGGTGAAATGTTGCCTGAAGGGTGGGAATGTACTGTGCCTACTAACGAAAAGTCTCCAGAAAACATGTAAGGGTTAAAGTGAGCAAATCCCTGCCCGTGAACGGCGAAGGGTGCTAGAACAAGATCTGTTATTTTGATAATTCCTTTGTTCTTTTTGCCTCTTAACAATAGGAAGCTTTCTCTGGGGTAAAGTTGTTTGGCTCCATCGTAAATAGCGTCAAGTATATCTTTTGGAACCTGAACGAGGGTTGCTGTTGCCATGCAAAAAAGATGCCTGTGTTGGTTAATTACTTTTGCTTAACACTTTTTTATAAAGATATTGGGGAATTATGTTTAAAACAAAAAGCCTGATTTACAGGACCAGTCGGTAAACATTTTAAGCGCGAGCGAAGTAGAAGTGTTGATTTGTCTGTGCCGAGGTGGCAGAGTGGTTAACGCGCGGGCCTTGAGAGCCCGTGGACTCTCGAGTCCGCATGGGTTCGAATCCCATCCTCGGCGCCAACAGTTCTTTCTGGAGTTAAGGAAGTTTCAAGGTAAATTCTTCTTAGAAATGTGTGCTAAAAGAAAAAGGGATGAGGGAAAGGGGGATTTTGTGGTTATTCTACGGGACCAATGGGTAAAACTGTTTTTGCGTGTGCTTCGTTTAGGACTTCTGCTATTCCTAGGTAGACTGCGCTTGCGCCGCATATGACGCCTTCGATGCCAACGAATGTGTTGAATGTTATCGATCCAGACAATACGGGGTTGTTTGTTAACTCTCTAGTTGCCAGCATAAAGAACAGTACGGTTAGGCTGCCAAAGACGAATTGCAAGGCGCGGTTAGCTTTAAGGGTGCCAAAGAACATGCCAAACGTAAAGATGCCCCACATAATGAAGTACGCCGCCAACGAAGACGATGAAGGACCTGCGAATCCAGTGAATTTCGGCAGAATCAGAAGCAGAACTAGACTCCACCAGAACAAGCCGTATGATAGGAATGCTACAGTGCCAAATGTGTTGCCTTTCTTAAACTCCATTATGCCAACGATTATTTGGGCTATGCCGCCGTAAGCTATGCCCATTGCCAGAATGACTGTGTCGAGAGGAAAAACGCCCGCATTGACTAAGTTGAGAAGAACAGTAGTTACGCCAAAGCCAAGAAGCCCAAGAGGTGCAGGATTAGCCAATTTTTGTATTATACTCGTTTTTATTTGCTCCTTTTTTTGTTGGATAGTGTTTTGTATGATTCACATAAATGGATTATGAATTCTGAATCAGAGTCGGATTTAGAATAAGCGTTTATTTTACAGATTGCTCTTGAACTTATTCATATTCAGACTTAGAATCTGATTCCAAAATTCATAATTCATTTATATACAAACCGCAAGACTACGAACAAAAATAGACAATGGAGAAAAAAATTATGGTAGACGACCCCCAAAAAAAGAACACTGATTATGAAAAAACGATCGAAAACTTAGAAAAAGAAATTAAGAAACTAAAAATTACAAATACTGAACTCTTAAAATCGCAAGCCAAAGTGCTTGAAGACGCAATTAAAGGCGCCAAAGATATCGTTAAGAGCAACGAAGAAACAATCAAGACAGGCCGCAAAATGGCAGAATTATCAAATACAGTAAACCAATCAGCAGGTGTTGTCGCAAAACTAGCTACAGAAACCACCTTAACTATAGAAAAAGTCGCAAGCGCAGCCAAAAACGTAGGAGATGTCGCTGGAAAGCTTACATCTAATGCAGAAAACGCAACAAAAGCAAGCGGGCGTGTCCTAGAAATGGGCAGACAAGTCTCAAATGTTTCAAACCAAATGGCAATCGGCATGCAGCAAGTCAGCACCGCATCGCAGCAGGTATCTACTGGCGCTCAGAAACTTGCAGACTTATCACAAGGTGCAGCAAGAAACACTGAATCATTAAAAAAAGTTATGGACGAAGCAGGATTAATCGCACGCGAAGCAACAACTGTAACTGGCGAAGCTCTAAGGAAATCGAGAGAAGCTAATGAAAAAAGCCAAAAAGGCTTAAAGGCAATTGAAAACATCAAAACCGATATAACCAAAGTTTCCGATGCTGTCACTTCAATGGTTAATTCTGTAGAGCAAGTAGGTCAGATGGCTAATTCTGTATCGGATATCGCTGGACAAACTAACATGCTAGCGTTAAACGCAGCAATTGAAGCAGCTAGGGCTGGCGAGGCAGGCAGAGGCTTCGCGGTAGTCGCTGATGCAGTTAAGGGCTTAGCCGGTCAATCAAAGGTCGCAGCTGGATCAGCTATAAATCTAGTGAAAAACATTAAAGACGCAGGCAACCAGACAAGCAGCATTTCTAAGCAGTCTCAACTAGGTGCCGAAGAAGGAGCCAACATAGTTCTAGGTGCTATCAAAGAATCTGAAGGCATCGCAACAATCATGGGCGACATGAATGACAAAGTAAATAACCTGACAAATGGCGTTGAACGCGGACTTGATGCTATAAGTTCTGTTAGCAAAACTATTGAAGAAGTGGCAAGCATAGCTGAGGAAAGTTCCTCTGCCTCCGAAGAAGCATCATCAGCAGTAGAAGAGCAGACAGCAGCAGCACAACAAATGGCGGAAATCGCAAAAGATGTTTCGGACACGGCAGAAAACCTTGAAAATATGTCCAAAACAGTCGCCTCAAATGCGCAAGAAATGTCTAAATTGGCAATCGGAGTAAGCGGCGATGCTGCAACGGTTGAAAAATCAGCTAAGGAAATTGGCATGCAGATAGAAAAAGTTGCGGCTGCAACTCAAGCAGTTCGAGAGGAAGCATTGGCCTCAATTCAGGCAGGCGAAAAAACAAACGTTGATCTTCAGAAACTGATTGATTACCGCACAGGATTACTTAACGAAATTCTCACGAAATATAATGTCAAAAACAACAGTGAAGAACAATGATGCAAAACGTAACCCAAACTGGGGACATACAAATCGTAAACTTCAACGTAGACTCAGTTGACTATGGTGTACCAGTAGAGCAAGTTCGTGAAGTCAGGGACATGCAATCCGTAACCCCAGTTCCAGGCTCCCCCATTTTCGTGGAAGGCGTCACAAACCTCAGAGGACAAATAATAACAGTGATGGATCTTCGGAAACGTTTAGGGCTGCCTCAGAAAACTGGAGCAGGCGAAAAAATAATAATCATTGACATGGGCAAACACGCTGTCGGAATCATAGTAGACTCTGTTACCGAAGTTTCGACCATAAAAGACCCAGATATCGAAAGAAATTCAGAAGTAACCTCATCACTAGACGGATCCATAATAGGCGTTGGAAAGCAAGGAAACCGTCTAACCATCATTCTTGACCTAGTCAAAACAATCACAAAAGTAAAAGATCAACTGCCAGAAACACAAATACCTCAATAAGAAGCTTAAAAGATTAAGTCATGCCAAGGAGAGGCCAAGACTTAACTCTTTATTCTTTTTTATTTCAACTAAAAAAATTTTGAGAATTAAATCATTAAAAACTTTTGGGCAAATTCTCCCATGGCCTTGTTAAAGTTCGCCATCATTTGTGTTATAACTTCTCGTCCTTCATCCGTTAACTTGTAGACAGTTTTTCTTCCTTCTGGTACGCCTTTTATGAGCCCTTTGCGCTCAATCGAGTAAAGGGTTGCATATACAGTGCCTGGGCTCAACATTCCGCCAAAAGTTTCATTGACAAAGCCAATTACATCATATCCGCTTAAACCACTTTGCTTCTTCATTTCGGTCAAGATTAGTATGTCGAGAAAGTTTTTGACGACACGGATTTCAATCTCTCTTTGTGAATAACCTTTAATCCTTTTAGTTGCAGGTTCTTCGCTTTTTTTACGTGCGCCCAATTTTTTCCTCACGCTTTAGCAGTTTAGTACTTTATACATTATTAAACATTTCAAGTAAAGATTTTTGCTCTGAAAGTAGACATTTTTCCGCAGATACGTTGTAAATTTTCCATATTTTCAACAAATTATCTAAACTAACTCATTTATAGCTCTATTCTGAGATTGATAATCAAGCCAAATGGCTTAATCATGTGCTTGCTCTTTTAACCAATTAGTTATAGCAAGGGCTTGATTTTGAGAGATTTGTAGTAAAGCTTTTAAGAATTGTAAAGATAGAAAGACCTGAACAGTGACAGAGAAGGTTAAACGGTGAGGATGGACTTTATTGGATGTGACATTATAGATTGCGCGCAGCAGCTGCTGTTGATAAAGTTAAGTCATGAAGTCCACGTCCATATGTTTGCTAACTTCAAGAGCCAAGAGAAACAGGTTAGCTTTATGTCTCAAAGCAAACTATATAGTTTAAGGATCAAGAAAATAGTATGATAATACTTGATTATGTAATTTCACTTATTTGGTTTTCTCCGTTTCTATACATTGTTGTTTTACTTTTTGGGAAAATATTTAACAAGACAAGAAAATCAACTCTTTTAAAACAAAAAGGTCAGTCTGAGAAAAAAATTGAAAACATTATCTTTCAGATACCCACGATAGGTAATGTTAAATCAGTAAATAAAATATTTGAAACGGTAAAAAACTATAATTTGCCTATCCCTTTAGAAACCTGGGTAATTGTTGAAGAATGGGATACACACAAGACTGAATATTTATGCGACAAGGTCGTTGTTGTTCCCAAAGACTTTGAATGCGAGGATTTGTACAAGGGTCGTGCATTAGAATACGCACGCAGATTAAGACAGAAATTAGTTGACGATAATAAACTGGGCTCAAACTACATATTGCTTCAAGGCGACGACGATGCAGTGCCTAGTCTAGAATTCATAAAAGAATGTATAACCGTACAAGCTGACATACTGATTGGAACGATTACCCCTCAAGTAAACGGCGTATGGAACACCATTCTTGATTATGAACGAAGTGTAGCCTGCGGAATCTTCTGCAATTTCTTCACAAACCTCGGTCAACCACTTTGGGCTCATGGCGAAGGCACCTGCATGAGTAGCCAAGTAGACAGGAACGTTTCATATGACATAAGCACCTTCACACATAATACTAAGCACAAATTAATACTCAACGAAGACTCTTTTTACTTCCACAAAGCCGCATTAATGGGCTACAGCATCTTTAATTCAGAAGAAAAAATTTTCATACTCCCGCCATTCACTTTCAGCGATGCAGTGAAACAAAGACGCAGATGGCTTTGGGGGCAAGTAACAATTCTAAGTCAAAAAATGCTTCCTCTCCCAAACAGACTTAGGTTGAGCATAATAGGGTTTTCAGGATTATGGTTATTCTCACTTGGAACCATAGGATTACCATTATACTACTTGCGAATCGTAAATATCCCGTCTGTTCTCTTGCCATGGACATTTATCAGTCTAGGCGTATGGCTTGCAACTAGAGCTTATACCATTGGCGTGTGTATGGGTTGGAAACATGCCCTTGCAGGTACCGCAGCAAGCTACCTGACTGTCGCGTTAAACTTTATCACTCATTTAATAGGATTCCTAAAAGGGAACCCGCGAAAATTCGAAGTAATCCGCAAGGAATAATCAGCTCTTATTCTGCTCTTCATAAAAACGACATGATTTCTCATACAAACTTATTTACTATGAAGTTTCTGTTTTTCTTTTTAGCGTAAAACTCCGTTTTGTATTTGTAGCGGTATTGACTATCTCGTTTACACTTAATGCAATAACAGCATATATTGGAATCCAATCATAGGGATAACTCTGCGAGATAACGAACCCGCTCGTTTCACTGCGCAAAAATGTAAGACCAATGTTGTGGTAAAAGAAAAAAGGCAAATTTGTAATGGCAAGAAACGAGACAGTGCCTGCAATAAACGGGATCATCTGTTTTCTGTTGTACCATAAAAGTAGCGGAAGCGCGAGAAGCGAAGCACGCGGATCGAATGCACTAAATGCAAATAGCAAAGAAGATACCCATGGTCTTTTGGTAAACCCAAAGTATAACGCTCCTACTAAGATGGTTGTTTGAAGCACGTGGGCATTCGCTAATGCATAACCTACATAGTAAGCTGGAGAGAACGACTGTGCATTCAAGCTAAAGAATCTGTACTGAATTAGGTTAAGAGCGGCCTGATTTATGGGCGGAGTCGGTAGGGGTTCTAACAAAATAATAATAGCTGCTGCAGCTGCAAAACCTAAGGTTTTGTCCTTAACAATTTTGTAAACAAAAAAAGCTAGAGCGGGAATCAAAGCAACTTGCATTATGTCAAAAACAGTAAGTGCATTCTGATAACTTAAGGCTAGGAAGGGTGCAAAAAGAATCAAAAAGGAAGGAGTGTACTTGAACGTTTGTGGTGCCGGTAGAATTTGGTAATCTCCCGGCTGAACGCCGCCCCAGTAGATTGCAGTTGGATTGTGGAACAAGCGCCATTCTCCTATGTAGTAAGCCGAGAAATCTCTTGCCCAAGAGGTCGATTCTGGTTTAGGTGTTTCAGGGAAAGCAAGGCAAAACGTGAACGCGTTTAACGCCACAGCTACTAAGATTGCTGATATAATTTTCTCATTTTTTGTGAGCGTTCTCATTTTTGCTTTACATCGCTTTATCCAGGTCTTATCCTATTTAATGGATAACCTTGAACCTTTTTTACAAGCAATATCAAAGAGGGTAATTAGTGCAAAATTGTTTACTAGATTAATTTATTTTTTTGTCCAAATAACTTGAGAAGTTTGCATTCCATCCTTCCCTAGTATCTCACACTTAGATACAATAATATCGATAATGCAAAGAACTCAAATAAGCCTGGCAGAAACTCGAATGGTCCAAGTCCGTATGCTCGAAATCTAAAGAATGATATTATGAATGGGTTAGAGGTCAGGTCTTTCATCAGGAAAGCTAGCGCGAAAATTACGAGTCCTATAGTGAAATGTGAATGAGTTTTACGATAGACATCTATGTAAATCAAAGTCAAAACAATTAAGAGCGCTATGTTGATTGATGAGAGTATTGTATATCCCGCATAGAAAAATTCAAAGTCTCCTGGAAGAGAATTGACAGGGGCTATTCTCGTCTGAAACCCTGGAAACTGAGGTCTACTTTCAATAAATACCCAAATAGTGGCAAGAATAGCTACTACTACCAAAATAGTAAAAATTATGCCAACTTTTAATCTCTTGTCCATTTGTCTCACCATCTTCTCCTACCCCTTTTTCTACTTTTTCCCGATTTTCTTCATAATCTCCTCAAACATCACGTAGTTCTCTTCCATAGTTTGTGAGAGAAAGTAGGTTGCACCATACCTATCTCCGATGGATGTAATTATCTTGTTTTTTTCAAGAACTTCAAGATGATGCCGCATCGTTTTATAGTCCATTTTAAGCAAGGTTGCTAATTGATTTGCGTTTTGCGGAGTCTCTTTTAATGCCTCAATAATTTTTGCACGAGTTGGCCCGCCTCGGGTACCTGCTATTAACCACCCAAGCAAGTATTTTAGTGAACGGGCATTTGAAGACATTTATAGGACTCCTTATTGGCAGAGATTCTTTCTCATTGTTAATCTTTGTCAAGTAATAAATGTGTTCTTCAAGACCATAGTTGTTGAAACTTACGTTGGCAACTTATCCATTAACAGGCTATGGGATTTGGAAAACTTAGACGGTCACATAGGATGGGCATGAACAGAAGATTCAGAGGACCAGAAGCTTTTGGTTCTATCCAAGTAAGCTCTGACTTTACCCAAAACGTACCGAATATTGCAAAAAATGACACTGACGTTCCAAATCTTCTAAACCAAGGTTACAACATAACTTCAGTTAGACCAGTAATCAACACAGTAATTGATGGAAACGGCCACATAGCTACCAAAGCCTTTAGCGCAGATTTAACCTTATAAAGGAGCAATGGTAGAATTTGTGGTGGTTGACCTAACTCAAGCTAAAGTTACAAAGATTGTTAATCTGACAAGGACAGAAATCGACAAGTAAGCTTCACAATTTTTTCTTTTTCTTAATTATTCGCTACTTTTAACATGTCAAAAAAATGTACTTTTGCTTCTCGTTTCATGTTCACAAGATAAGGTGAGTGATTGTAGAATTCCTGACAAATCTTTCTCCTCAAGGCCAAAATGGAAAAACGACAAATTGATTTATTGTCAAGTGATAATAAAGAAACATTTGAAATATCATTTCTTAATAAAATAATTTGTTGTGCAATCAAATTAAGAAAAAGAGAAGGAGACCTATTTAGTTTACCTCGTTATTCTCTATCTTTCTTGCCATTTCAGCCAGAATTTTTGTGAATGGATGGTCCGCTTTGTCTTGAACGAAAATTAGGTTGCCTTCAGCTCTTAAAATTTCGCAGAAACATGGCACGATTCCTAACATTGGCACTTGATACGCTATTTTTACTTTGTTGCTCATTTCAGATTTTTTGGCAGTTGCGGACGCATCAAGCACCTTGTTTAGAACTAGGCCTGTCTTTTTCTCAAATAAGCTATATAGTTCTTTTAGCATGCGTTTTGTTCCGTCGACATCTGACCTGTCTCCAGTTGTTGCAACGACCACGAAGTCAGCAGCTACGATAGCGTTTATGGATGAGTATTGTAATCCTGGGCTGGTGTCGAGAAATATATAATCAAAATTTTGATCTGTAAGTAACGATTCCCTTAGTGCCAAAAGTCGGCCTAAAGCGCGCATTTCCCATTTTCGATCCTTTGATGACATGTCTCTAATTGCTTCAGTTGCAGGATTTGCTAAGCCGGCAAAGAACTTGCCGTTTCCCGATATTTTGTCGCTTAAATCCACAAGGACCTTATCTATATCGACCGTGTTGTTTAGGTAATCGTTGAACCAGTATTCGGAGTTCTCTGCTTTCAATATGGCAAATAAACTGGGTGCTCGGAAGTCAAGATCAAAAATGCACACTTTTTTACCGTTTTTTGCAAAAGTAGCAGCTAAATTGACCGATAGGAGTGTTTTTCCTGTTCCGCCTTTATATGAATGTACAGCGATTATTTTACTCATAATCTCACCCTTGTGTTTCCTTGTCTATGTAAAAATAGGCTTTTCTTCCCTTGCGTTCTTTTTTGAGGTAACCCATAATTACCAGCTGATTAAGATATGCGCTTTCTACTGCCCTTGCTCTTTTTGTTTGCTCAGCTATTTCTTCAGCAGTTGCTCGGCTACATCTGCATATTGACATGGCTGTTTTTCTCAAGTGATCAGGCATAGAAAGGAGCGTCATAACATCTAATGAAGCATCAGGTAACGATGCTGTAGATTTATGATTGTCACTACCATTCTTTTGAATTTCAATCATAACCTCAATCTTGTCATTTAACCTCTCGAGGCTTTCCTCAATTTTTTCAAGGATATTCAACGGTCTTTTAGTTAATATTTGGTCTTTAATCACAGCTACCCCCGAGTTGTTTTGCGTGTGTACAGATGTAAACCCTGATGTGTTTATTAAGTATTACGATACAATGATATTGATTTGAAAATAAGAAAAAACTATATCGATTTAAGTTGTTTAAAATTATTATTTTATGTTTTATGAGAGATAGGAAAAGGGGTTTAGTAGGGAATCATTGCTTGGTTACGTGCTTCCTCTACTATAGGTAAGACTTGTCTAAGTTCCTTGAAGTACTTTAGAACAGTTATACCACGTTGTGTAACGGCGTAGACAACTCGTCTTTTTCCAACGGTTCGCTCTTCAACCAAACCTTGTTTTATGAGGAAATCAAGGTATTCTTTTAGGACGCTGCAGTTAACGTTTGCTTTGTACATTACATGTGTTAGCTTTAGCGGTCCTCTGTGGGCTAGAACCGTTAGGATGTCAACATACATTTCTAGTTTTGAACGGCGCACTTTATACGACTCCTCTTTTTTGCCATTATTCAGGTTTTTAATATAAATCATTTATGTATTAGTAATCAATATTGAGTCCATGTTATTTTACTAGTTGTCATGTTTTTCGGTTGCTTTGTTTAACACATTTAATCTATTTTCGAATGCTGTAACCATGTCATCTAGCAATATTTTGCGCAATTCTGTCGTTAATCCATTGATTTCCGCTTGGAAGACATTTCCTAATTTAGCTTCCAGTTCTTTTCTATCTCTTTCTGCAATTTGTTTCAATTACTTTCCTCCCAAATATTCCATAGCAAACAAATAGCAAAAGCTATTTAACTAACTTATGAAAGCAACCTATGTATCCAAAATTAAGACCTAAGAACAAAAACCCCTCTAACTTTATTATTACTGTTCCGCTTTTTTGCTCGCGTTCAGCTTTTTCTTAATTTTTTACGGTTTCCGCTCAATCGGCTTAGTTATTTATTGTTATTGATAAACGATAAAAAATTATTAAGCATTAGTGCGGACAATAAGAGACAGATACGTAGCTTGTGTTTTTAGAAAAATATGTTAATTCTATTTGTTATGCCCTGCATCAGTAATTTTGTAGGCTTTCTTTTGTTAGCTATGTTACTAACTTTGTGTATTCTAATTTTGGTTTTGGAATTTGTTGCAAACCCGCCAAATGGCTGCTAGATGGTTTGCTTTGGACAAATGATTGGATTAATCATAAATCGTTTTGAAAAGAGTTGTTGTTATTTCACAGTCACAAACTAATTTAAACATCAATTACTATGAATTATAAGGCAAGAAAAGCCTTAATCAACAATTTAACGTAGGTTTGGAAGTATTCTTTTTATGTTAATTCCTGTAAAGGAGAAATCTTGGAAAGTTTTGCTTATTGAAGGGCACGTTTTTAATGATCAAGTTAGAGCCGAAAAATGTGAAAACTGTAAATCAACAAGTGAGGTATTAACAACTAACCATAGCAACCCTAACTTGCTGCTTTACGGTTGCAGAAACAGCAAATGTAGACACAATCTCTTGCGTTTGGATTTTAACTCAGAAATACCTCAGACAATAAGTAGTTCTTAGAACGACAAAAAAAAGGTCTATCTTGTATTATTAGCCTTCTAAATATGCTTGAATCTACGTTATTGGTTTGTAGCAATCTGAATTAGACGCATTATTTGCATAAAGCAAATTTGAAAATGCGAAAGAAAAGAGAATGTATAACTTTTAGGTTTTGCCAAACCACTTCTCAAGCCATAGTTCAAACGATGAAAGACATTCTTTGCGCCAAGCCGTTTCTGATTCTTCTTTCAAACAACTCGCAAACTCCAACAGATTAGTAATTTCTGCCTTTGCCTCTAAAAGCAACGCTTCAACGTCATCAAGCATATCGTTTCCGCCAGCAGAATAATCTTTCACAGATGCTTTCAAAAAAGCTCTTTTTTGCTTAATTAACTGCTCAATTTTACCTTCAGACATACCAACTTCACACCTTATTCTAAACCATTAGATAATATTTCTAAAATAGTTGTTTCTTTTAAGAGTTAAAGATTGTTCTATCTATTCTTTATCTCTTATTTTGTCGATAGTCAGATTAAAATATGTAGTTCTGCTGTCATTTTTGTTCAGTCCATTTCAGGTTGCGTTTTTGATTTGGGCTATGAGTTGGTTGCAGGTTGATACTTTTTTTGACATTATTTGACATGATTTGACATTTTTAGACATTATTAGACAATGGAGTAACAAAGTGAAAATATGGTCTCTAAAATTATATTTTTTTATCAGTTTGCTAACAGTTGTTTTGTTGATTTAGGACTTGAACTATAGAGTTTTCGTTATTGTTTGTCAGAATTGATTAAAAAAATCATTTTAAAAATGAATAGCTGAAAAATCTTTGTCCACATGAAATTATGGCGCGGTCTTCAGGTTTAAACTGGATTTTTAGTTAGCATTCAGTGTCCTTGACAAAACTTTCACGACAAATTTGTCTCATAGA
The DNA here is from genome assembly GCA_963833575.1 of Candidatus Bathyarchaeota archaeon. Classification (GTDB taxonomy): domain Archaea; phylum Thermoproteota; class Bathyarchaeia; order Bathyarchaeales; family Bathycorpusculaceae; genus Bathycorpusculum. Next base: position 181,857 of record CAWHXY010000007.1, read on the forward strand.
GTTTGGGGGTAGCGTCTATTTTGGTTTGTCGAGGAGGTAGGTCTCTTGAACGGAAGCTAATTTCCTTATGATTTCTCTTTCTCTGATTGTAGCTATTAGTTTTCCGTTGTCGTTTACAATTGCAAGTATAGGCAAGCAGGTTTGTCGAAAGACTTCTGCGAGGTTTAAAACTAATTCATTTCCTGCAACGGTTGCGACCTGATTTGAAGCGTATTCCTTTGCAGTACATGTGTTTAGTTCATCTTCACTCAACGCTATAATGTCACGAAGAAATATTGTTCCAGTTGGGATAGTATCATTATTTACAACTATGGCGGCCGAAGCGTCTAAATCAAGACATTTTTTCAAAACGACTTTCAGGGGATCATTCGTCTTCACTACTACATCTGGTAACTCAGTACTGATTTCAATTGCAGTCAAGTTACTTATCCTCTGCCATCCCATACTTGCAGGCTTTGTAGCCTTTGCGCGGGTTGTTGGAATCTGAAATGCTATTTCTTTAACGTCTGAAAGAAGATAACCAACAACAATCCATCCTAAGAAAAAAGATACGTAGAGCAGCACAGCGGAAAGCAACGAGAAAACAAGAACAAATGCAGTTATTACAACAGAGGAGAGAGCGAGGGCGATTTCTCCAAACGGATAAAGTATCGTTCGTAACGAACTGAAACCACCAAACAGTTTCCTCTTCACTCTACGTACGCTAACTCTTAACAGGGAAAAGTTCGCAGCTAAATGAATGAACAACTCGCCGAAGATCGATGTTGTTCCAAGAGCAATAAACGCAACAGATGGTTGGAATGGAATTAATAGTAACGTTGAAATTAGTAAAGACGCCATCCCAGCGGACAGGTTAGCGACGATTGGTTGTCCACCACGTTGTTTAGACAAGAAGCTTGGGAGAGCATGGTCTAAACTCATCTTGAATATCGTCCGCGAAGCTGCTGCAGAAAGGGAAAGAACTGCCAGTACCCCATCGTTTATTGCGGCAACTGCTAGGATGAAGACAAAGTATTTTCCAAAATTGCCAAAATACGTGTTTACTAAATTGATAACTACAAGACCGCTTCCGGATGAAACGCTGTAAATATTAACTCCATTTGCAACAAGCAGGTTAATGAGCCCGTATATGAAAATCGCAGCAAGAGAACCGCCGATGATTATGACGGATATCATAGTCCTGCCTACCACCTTTTCAGCGCTGATGACTTCTCCCGAGATAGGAGCAATAGCACTATATCCCAAGGGTATACCCATTGCGAATACAATAGCTAGAGCCAGTTGTCCCGTCGATATGCTCGTTGCTCCAGGAAAGGATATTGGTGAGTAAAACGAGAAGTGAGAAAAGTAAATTGAAAACAAGAAGAAGCCTATCAAAACAATTATTTCAATTACTCCTGCAAGGACAGCATACATCGCTGAAGGTTTTATTCCGAAAATCAGGAAAATAAACGCTGGAATCGTTATTGCAAGAGCAACAATGACAGGTGATATTCCGAACACGTAGTTGATGACATATACCGCTCCTATAACGTAGGCTGATCCGAAAAGGATAGAGAAATAAAGATACATCCATCCAGTCTGGAAGCCGAAACGCTCTGACAGCAAATGAATGGCATAAGTGTAATAGCCACCGAAAGATGTAAAACGCTTAGAAAGTCTCTGAACTACCAATCCATTTACAAGAACAACCGCTGCCCCTATTAGAATAATTATTGGAGCGAAGTATCCTCCTAAACTTAACGCCACTGCACCATAAGTCAACAAGCTGAGAAGCGGCGATTGCCCTCCAAAAGAGAGGAAAAAAGCATCGCGGAATGAAAGCTGCCGCTTGAGATCTTTGCTCGGTTTGTTGTCTACTGATTTCGTATCCGCCGTTGACTCGTTTACCAAATTCGGAATTCACCGACACAAGTTGTTCTCTTAGGGTCTCAAAAATACCTATAACAACCAAATCTTTATACCATTTTAATATTTCTCTTAAAACGATTTTTGACTAGCCTTTCCGTCTTCATTGTCAATCTAAAGTTTTGACCATCGATCATTGATTTCATTTCTTTTAGCCATTGCAAAGCCATTTGTTAATGAATTTCGTTGAACTGCCAAAATCAATCTTAGAGAGCTAAAACTTATTTCTAGAGTGGCTATACTCCTTGAAAAACTTGAATTGGAATAAAACAGTGCAATTACAATGCGGTAACCGGGATTTGAACCCGGGTCCTAGACTTGGCAAGCCTATGTACTAACCAAGCTGTACTATTACCGCATCTAGTGGCTTTACGCAACAATTCTGAATACTTCCTAATAAACTATGGTTTTCGTCTTGGCATTACTCAATCTCTTTTGTCGTGCCGTTGCTTTTGCATCTATCAAATTAGGTATTGAAATACTTGGAGATCTCTATTTGGACTGGAATAAAATAAGCTAAGTTTATTGTTTTCAGATTGGTTAGATTTCGAATTATATTCAACAGATAACCTTTTTTTGGGCTGACATAAAGAGTTGAAGATGATTAAAATGGGCAAAAAACCGAAAGAGCAGGCGGTCTTATTGTTTGCTGTTTGAGCTTTGGGGCAAGAGTTAGACCCGACCCAAGCAACCATATATTGAATATACTGTTTTCTTGCCAACACAAGCCATTTGATATCTTTGCTTTTGAAGCTTTATTATGTGAACTAACAACGAAACTTGCTCCAAGATTCTTTATAAAATCTTCATAGATTTTAAAAAGGTATGGAATAACTATCAATAAAGCAGCAGGTTTGACAATGGATTTCTTGAAAAAATTCACAGACAAATTTACAGCCTCAGAAGCCACAGTTCAGTTGAAACTTACCAATTACTCTGTCTCCCTAGGCGAAAACCTTCAAGGAACACTCAACGTAGCTTCAAGAGAAGACTTTGACACAACAGAAGTACGATGCGAAATTGTGTGCACTGAACAAGCAAAAGTCATAAAAAACGTCTACGACCCCGCACTCAAAACATCAATCCAAAATTGGTAGATGAAACAGCCACAATATTCAACATAAAACCCTTACTTTCAGTACCAACGCATTTTGCAAACGGAGAAAGCCGCGACTTTCCAATCAACATTAACATTCCAGCGGGTTGAACTCCAACATCCCAAAACATAGACCGCAGGGTCACATGGACAATGAAAGACGTGCTCGCTGTCGACGGAAGACCGGACCGCACTAGCCAAGCTACCGAAATTCAAGTAATCGCTCCTACTTTGCAACCGACAATACAAAGAGAAGTCATCCGAACCGTGGTTGTGATTCCCTGTAAATACTGCCAAGGTCTCATGGACCAAACACTTACTGTTTGCCCCAACTGCGGAGCAAAAAGAACAATATAAAAGAAAAAATGTTGGGTGTCCCTATATTTCGATTGATTTGCCATATTTAGGCAAAATAACCTTGCCAGCAAACATGCTCTCAAACAGGTTAGGTTTAGTGGTATGGATAGGAATTATTGTCTTGGGATTTATTTTCTCTATCAGCTCTTTAAGTTCACTTTGTGATGCGTGACCTGAAACATGTCGGCGAACAAAGATTTTCTGTCCTTTTTCAATTTGATAGTCATATGAAATTTTAAAGAAACCAAGCCAATTAACCATTTTTGTTTCGTCGATTTCCATCTCTTCATTGAAGGGCTCGGTTGAAGCAGAAATATACCGAGTTTTATGTTGATTATCAAGAGGAATTAAGTCGAAAAGCTCGTTAGCATCCCAATAACTGAACATTAATACATATTTTTCAGGGTTCGCTCGAATCTGATACGCTCTAACCCCATTGTCTAAATGATGAGTAGCCAACTGGTAGAGTTCCTTGTAATCATAAGCTTCATGAGCGCAAGACTTAGGCAGCGGATTTTTGGGATTATCCGGGTTGCCCCCTATACCTAACCTTTCAGCAACTCGAACAATGTTGACATCATCTTGTGCAATGTTTCTACCGTGAAAGTGCAGATAACCCATCTTATACTTATCATAATCAGCTTTCGAATAAAGAAGGTCACCTTCCCGCTTCAAATAAACCTTAAGATGTTCCATTGATCTTGGATCGGCATATTCATTTGGAAAGTTGTAGAACATTTCAAAAAGAAGATATGCCAGCTTAGAAGAAATAACCAGAGTCCGACCATTTTCTTTTGCTGCCAAATAAACAGTGTTGAAACGGGTCAAATCTTTCCAACCAAAATTTATCAAGACTAACCCTTCACATCGGTTAATATCAGCACTTATGTCTCTGCCAATTTTTTCCTCCGTCAAAACATCAGCACTATCGATTCTGGTTCCCTCCGTAATCAAAATATCTACTGAACCACCAACCAAACCAACATATTCCTCGATCGAAATCTCACCTGCACCGTGAAACCTCACATCCCCCGTATACAGAATACGTTTTCCTTTTGGAAGAGTAAAGAGCACTGAACAGGCACCTGGCACTGAATGCCCAACTGGAATCAATTTGTACTTAATTCCCTTAATCTGTCCTTCAGAAACCGTGTTAAACATCCGATACTTAGGCGCAATATCATATGTAAAACGGAACCTAGTTTTAGGATCATAAACAATCGGATGTTCAGCTTCTTTCTCTTCACAGCAAGAATACTCGCCAGGACAAAGCGTCTTAAAACCTTGCTCCTTCGGTTTTATCATAAAAGTTTTAGCAACCTTGTAATACTGATCATCAACCCCGGAAACTGAAACATCCGTCATCGCTTTGGCTAAAACCTTTGTTTTTTCAGTGCAGAAAACTGGAATACATGGATCAAGAAAACTGACATCTTGAATATGGTCAAAATGAGCATGCGAAACAAAGACAGCATCAACAGCTGGATGCTCTGAGTTACATGGACAAACATCTGTGGTTTTCCAATAATCCAATGCATCGTCTAATGGCACTTTTTCTTTAGCTTGATCGCTTTCAAACATAACAGTCATATCAATGAGGTGGGGCGAATAGATACCGTCAATTTTAGGCAAAATGCCCAGTCGAAGCATGTCGCGCAGGGCGTTTTTGGAACGGGCCATCAGGAACTCTGAAAAGAATTTGCTATATTCACCCATTCTTCTGCCAAAATCTAAAAGAGCTGCTCCATCTTCAGTTTGGAGCAAGATTTTATTGCCGCCAATTTCATCTACTCCACCATAAAAAGTGAGTTTAGCAGTCATGACCATTTCCAGAAGGCCAGTTACAGGTTAACTTACTTTAATAATTTGCCTATTAAGTTAGAATCTGTTTGTTTCTCGAAAGCTAAATTTGTGCAGACTCATATTTTGGCTTTGGAGACATTTCGCTCATTTTTTTTACATTGGCAATTTGTTTTTTCACATCTTCGATTCCAGATCGGAATGTCTGTAGAGGAATCACTTCCAACTGTTTTGTGCCCAAAATGGCAAACTTTATAGTAAACTGCTTAGTTCTTCTGCAGATTGTGCTTCAATTATTATTAATCCCGCTCTTTGAGCTGCGAACAATTCTCCTACAACCTTCTGTTTTTCTTCCCAATCCTTTATCATTTCAATGCTAGGCAACAAAGTCTTTTCAGAAACCATTACAAAATTCGCGGGATCAATTGGACCACTATAATCAATACTTTTTCCAATAACCAAAAACTTCAAAATATTCACCGTAAAATTTAAAGATTCTCTGATCTTTAAGAATATTTGATTTAGATACAACACCAACATTACTTTCTTTGCTAATGTTTTTTCCATAGGGTATCATTTTATAACAAAAAGATTACGAATGAATTCACTCTGTGACTAGTTCATTAGGTCGTCTTACCTAACATAATCACGGAAGCAGAAAGACTGTGATTCGCAGGAGATCGCGACAGATATGAACCCAGTTGACACGGGGAAAGACGCTGAGAAAGCGCCGTTTTGTGAATATGCCACAGCTGTGACTGGGATAGGCGAATTTGAATTAAGTATTCGTGAGTGCGGCAATCAAACTTGTCCCAAATCTATTTTCTCTAATCCGTCCATCTACGAAGGATGCCCCCAGCGGTTGAAGAACAAAAGAGAGGGCGTGGTTTTAAATCAAAGTGAACCGAAAAAAGTTTTCGTTCGCGTTCATTCGAAACAAGAGTCTGTAGCTAAATTCACCGGAATTGGCTGTAACGGCTGTCAATACAAAGCAGGTTCTTATTGTTGGGGACAATGTACATTCAACATTTGGAAGAGAAAATCTGATTGGTAGTGCTTTAAGTAGGGTTTTTGAAAAAACGTGAATGCTGCTTAACCATCAGACCGTTAGGAGAACACTAATAATCTTGATCCTTTATTTCAGATAGCTAGGTCGATTCATTTTTGTTCAGTTTCTATCGTAATTGAATTAACATTCTCGAAAAATTAAGAACTGACCAATCTAAGACAGTTTCTGTTTAGAGTGCAATAAGAAAATATTGGGTGAGGCTTAAGAAACAGAAAGAATGTTTCTTTTCCGTAGCCTTTGGATAGCGTCTGGGGTTTCAATGCCGAATTTGGCGGTCAGCTCTTTCAAGGTAGAATTGTTTTTCTTGAGCAATTGTTTAATGATACTCTTTTGGAAGCTTCCTCAATGAAACCTGGTTCGTCTTAATAGGGAAACTCTTTGTTCAATCATATCCGCTCAGATTGAACTATGCATAGTTTAAACTTTTGTTTTTAAACATCAGCTGGCAACTCCTTGTGGTCCGACCAATAAACTTTCGAAGAATGCTTTTTAATTTTTATATCAACAAGCAACAATTAATCATTGTCGTTTTTCCGGTTATATTGGAAATTCTAATCTTGACTTTTCGCTTTCTTGCTGTTGTAGCTAGCTAGCAGTCACATAAGGTTATTTTATCAAATGCAAAAGTAGGTATAGAACGCTTATGACAGACATCATTACTGTAAAGAACCTTGTTGAAGTCTATTCTGATGGAACCAAAGCCGTTGACGACATCACTTTTAATGTAAGCGAAGGAGAGTTTTTCGGTTTTCTGGGCCCAAACGGAGCTGGAAAAAGCACAACAATCAAAATTCTAACGACGCTCCTGAAAAAAACATCAGGCACCGTCTCAATCGCAGGATTCGACGTTGATAAGCAAGCACCTGAAATCCGCAAAATCATCGGCGTTCAAAGTCAAGAAACCTCCATCGACGGCGACTTGACAGGCAGAGAAAATATAACTCTTCAAGGTCATTACCACCAAATGGACAGCGGCGACATCAAAAAACGTGTAAATGAACTTATTGCCTTGGTAGGTTTAGAAGCAGCCGCCGATAGACGCGCAAGAAACTACTCTGGCGGGATGAAAAAACGCCTCGACCTTGCCACCGCTCTTGTCCACAAACCCAAAATGTTGTTTTTGGATGAGCCTACAACGGGTTTGGACCCTCAATCGCGGTCAGCTATATGGAGCTATCTGGAAAAATTAAACAAAGAAGAACAGATAACAATATTCTTAACGACCCAGTATCTGGAAGAAGCTGACAAATTATGTAAAAGACTTTCGATAATTGATGTTGGAAAAATAGTTGCGAGCGGCTCTCCAGTAGAGTTGAAACATGAAATTGGTGCTGATTCCATCAGAATTTCGCTTGAGAACTGCCAAAGAGACAACAATAAAGCAAAAGAACTCATAAAAACCCTTACAGGAGTCAACGAAATTATAGATTCTGAAGAATGCCTAACAGTATACGCCAAAAACGCTGGACTGTTAATAGCGGATATTGTGCGAGCCTTAGACAGCACCGACATTCGGATTGGGTCAGTAATATTTTCTTCGCCATCTCTGGATGACGTCTTTATGAAGCACACCGGCAAAAGAATACGAACGGAAGAACTAGTTAAGGCCCCAAGCGCCATGTGGGGCGGTGCAAGGAGATGAATAAAAATGACTTTACTTTCTGATACCCGATACATATTCATAAGATACCTAACTAAACTTATCCGAACCCCAATCCTGCTATTCTTCTCTCTCTTCCAACCTATCTTATTCCTGGTTCTGTTTACGCAGCTGTTAGGCAAACTTTCCAATTTTCCAGGAGTATTACCCGCTGGTGTAGCTTATCTTGAGTTTGCAGCTGCCGGAATTGTGATGCAAAACGCCTTTGGAAGCGCATTGCAGTCAGGAAACTCAATTGTGGCTGACATCGATTCGGGGTATTTGCAGAAAATGCTCGTGACGCCAGTGAGTCGTCCTGCAATTCTGCTCGGCAGATTAGCCAGTGATGCGTTCAGGGTTGTTGTCCAAACAGCTATAATTCTTGGGTTAGGATACGCTTTAGGTGTTGCCGAAAACAAGCCCTTCTACGTTACCACTGGTGTTGTCGGAATTTTGCTTATTTTTTTCACGCTTGCCTTCTTTGGGCTTGCGTGGTCAGGGATTTCTTTAGCGTTAGGTATGAAGACGAGGAGTTCTGAGACGGTTTTTGCGATCGGCGGAGTCATCACTTTCCCGTTGCTGTTCCTGAGTCCAGCATTGTTTCCTCTTAGTTTCCTGCCTGGTTGGGTGCAAACGGTCTCGATGTTTAACCCTGTAAGTTACTGTGTCACCGCCACCCGCGCACTTATGATCAACGGCTACCAATGGAGCACGATTCTTCCAGCTTGGGGTGTAATAGGCTTAGTCGCCGTTATTACGATGAGCGCAACACTTTATCAGTTCAGAAAAGTCGTGAGCTAAGGGTAAATATGAGTGTCAACATCGAGCGGTTAATTTAACCGCTAGATTTTTTCTTCAATCAATTCAGACTCAACGTCAAGCCCTTTTAGCGATTTAGAAAACCCAGCCATAATGTTTCCGATTGTTTTCTGAACAAAATTGTTCAAAGGCAACTCTTTTCCAGCAACAAACATTTTGGTTTCAAAAGTTTTTTCATTAGTCTATGTTTTTCTTTCATAAATTCACCAATTAATTTTTTTTTTAAAACTGATAATGGCTTCTGTCATGTGTTCTATCCTGACTCATGACCGCAAACCAGTTTGTGAATGTACTTCTAACTTACAATTTAATCATGGAATTTGCATTTTTTTTGTTCTTAATATTTAAATCTAAGAGAATCGCTTTATTGAAAACCAGCTCGGGGTAGTATGGGAGAAGACAAAGCTGCACGGGAGAGCATAGCCTGCAATAAGTTTGCAGAGATTAATTTTCAAGTAGAAGACAGTCTGCATCTCGTAGTTGACACTGTGCAATTGCGCAGTTTACGTGCAGATAAACTTATATGCGTTCAAAGCAACGCTTCTGAATATAACAATTGCCTAAAAGTCCATACCCTTTGGGAAGCTTTGACGATGAAATGTAAAGACATTAATGGAGAGATGTCGATTGCTTCTTGAAGCCCTTATAGCCTTTGTATTAATTTTTATTTCAACATACGCAATTTACGTAATAGGCAAAAGGTCAGCGCCTAAAACCACTATAAGCGACAACGAACAGGCATCATACGCTTGTGGCGAAAAAGCGACCTTCCTTGGTTTAAAAATTAATGTGTCTTTATACAAATATCTAATTTACTTTGTAATCTTTGACTCAGCCGTACTTGTGCTTGCTTTTGCTTCTTTTGCATTAGCAGGGACAAATCCACTTTTCTTAATTCTTTACCTCGGCATAATTCTTGCTGCAGGTTTGATTCTTTTAGAAGGAGGCAAAGAATAAATGACAAATACAGTAACCTGGTCACGCGTCAAATCGCCATGGGTCTTGCATTTTAACTCGGGCGCCTGCAACGGATGCGACATAGAAATAGTTGCTTTACTAACACCAAAATACGACGTTGAACGTTTTGGCATAAAGCTTGAGCCCTCACCAAGACACGCTGATGTTTTGTTAGTAACTGGTTGTGTAACTCAACAATGTGCGGAACGACTAAAACGTGTCTATGACCAAATGCCCCAACCCAAATTTGTTGTAGCTATTGGTGCTTGCGCATGCAGTGGCGGAGTATTTGCAGGCAATTATAATGTAGTTGGTGGAGTAGACAAAGTGATTCCAGTTACCGCTTACATACCTGGATGCCCACCCCGTCCAGAAGCAATGATAGATGGCGTTGTTAAACTCTTAAACGCATTAAATCCGCCTAAACCAAAAAAACTATCAAAACAAGAAAAGCAAGAAGAAGAACGTAAGGCAAAAGAAGCAAAACATGCAGTTGCCTTACCAGAATTAACGATTAAACCTGAAATTGAGGAGTCAAAACCAAATGTCAAACAATAAGATAGACATCATTAGTGTAATACAATCTAAACTTAAAGATAAAGTTCAGATTCAATTAGGTGAGTTGGGAACAGCCGCCATTAACACTAGTAATGGCTTGCATAGAGCTGTTCTCAAAGCGATGATTGATGCTGATGAAAAAACTGGTATTACCGCAATAACTGGTCTTGACCTCGGAGCTAACCTAGGTATTTTATATCATACACATACCTCAAATGCTTTCATAACAATAAGAGCCGAAGTACCAAAAGATAACCCGAAGATTCAAACAATAGTTGACCTTATTCCTGGCGCAGCATTTCATGAACTTGAAGTTTCAGACCTTTTTGGTGTTATCTTCGAGGGCAATGAACTCAAAGGACATCTTGTACTTTCTGAAAACTGGCCTGAAGGCATTTACCCATTAAGAAAGGATGTTAAGGCGAACGAAATAAAACTTGTTCCAGCACCCGAAGAGCAAAAGCCTCCTGAAATGGGGAAACTTGTCAAAATCATCATAGGTCCACAGCATCCAGCGTTACTAGAGCCGGAAAAATTTGCTGTAACAGTCGATGGGGAAACTGTAACAAAGGTTGAACCTAGAATCGGTTACGTTCACAGAGGCATAGAGAAAGCATCTGAAACTCGAACTTACGTCCAAGATGTTTACTTAGTTGAACGAATCTGCGGAATATGCAACGCTTGCCATGCTTATGGTTTAGTTGCAGCAACAGAAAAAATATTAAAAACTCAAGTTCCAGAACGAGCCAAATACTTACGTGTAATAGATCTTGAGTTTAACCGATTACACAGTCACTTGTTAACTTTAGGACATGCAGGATTAGAAATCGGTTACGAAACATTATTCCAATATTTCTGGAGAGACCGAGAACCGATTATGGATCTCATCGAGTTAATTAGCGGTAACCGCGTTTATGCGTCCCTTATGACAATTGGTGGGGTTAGAAGAGACTTAAAAGAAACTGATTTCCCAAAAATTAAGACAACTTTAGAGGAATTACGAAAGAAGATACCGTTCTATAGACAAATTTACGAAAATGAACCGTCAATAAAAGCTCGTATGAAAAACGTTGGCACACTCTCAAGAGAAGACGCAATAAAACTATGTGTTGTGGGTCCAGTAGCGAGAGGATCAGGATACGATATCGATGTACGCAAAGATGATCCTTACGAAGCATACGGCGAAATTCCATTCAATAAGATAGTTTACACTGAAGGGGATACATGGGCTCGAATGAATGTTCGAATGGATGAAGTTGAGGAAAGCATCAACATAGTCCTTTTTGCGCTTGATCATATGCCAACAGGACCATTCCGAGTTGATGTACCTCGAAATGTGCTCGTAGGAGAAGCGGTAAGTCGTAACGAAGCACCAAGAGGCGAACTATTTTATTACGTTAAAAGTAACGGTACCGCGTTCCCAGAACGTGTTAAAGTCCGCACTCCAACATTCGCTAACATCCCGTCATTTCTTAAAACAGCAATTGGCGAAAACATAGCTGATGTTCCACCGAACTTTGTAAGCTTAGACCCCTGCTTCTCATGCACTGACAGGTGACATAATGATTGACATTTGGCTAATCCTACGAATTCTAATTTTCCCAGGTTTCGCATTCATACTAATATTAACTTTGTTTTGCGATTGGGTTGAACGAAAATTTGAGGCACGTATACAAAACCGTGTAGGTCCCATGGTAGCAGGACCCGCGGGAATCCTTCAACCATTAGCAGACTTCATAAAACTACTTACAAAAGAAGATATTGAACCAAGAGATTCAAAGAGAATCGTTTTCAAATTTGCACCTCTTGTTGCTTTCACAATTATGGTTTTTGCAATATGCTTTTTGCCTATTGATGGAGCCAGCGTTCTGTCTACAGGAGGCTTTAACGGCGATTTAATTATTATTTTAGCGTTTTCAACAATTGCAAGTTTTCTGCTCTTTCTCTCAGGATGGGCATCCTGCAATCCTTATGGAACTATCAGCGCAGCTAGAGTCCTAACTCAATTCATGGGTTACGATATACCGCTTTTTCTTATTGCGTTAACTCCTGCATTTATAGTAGGAAGTTTAAGCATATTCACAATTGCCTCAGGAGTAACTTTAGCTTCAGGTCAAACTATTCCCATTATACTTTTAGCGCCATGGGCTTTCGTTTTATTCATTATAACAATGCAAGCAGAACTGGAAAAAGATCCCTTTGACGTCCCAGATGCAGAAAGCGAGTTGGTTGGAGGCTTAGAAACGGAATTCACAGGCGCAAAATTAGCGTTCCTTCATTTGACACGTGATGTGCAAATAGTTTTTGGTTCTGCGTTAGTAGTAGAATTGTTCCTCGGCGGTCCTTATGGTCCAGTATTCTTTGGGATACCGGCATTCTGGTATTCTTTGTGGTTTGTACTAAAACTCTTAGCAGTCGTAATTATTACAGAATATATAACAACTCTTTTTGCAAGGTTACGAATTGATCAGGTGTTATCAGCAAACTGGAGAATACTACTGCCCGCAGCAATATTGTCGTTGATGCTAACTGTTGCATTAGTAACATGGGTTTATCCGTTGGTGTAAAACAATGGCGAAGACAAAACCAAAGAAATCACGTATATCTCCAATGTTCAAACGAACCTTCTCTCACCTCTTCACCAAACCCTATACTACCAAATATCCCTTCGTAAAGCCCAAACTTCCGGAAGGTTACCGAGGTAAACCAGAATACACCATTAAAGCGTGTAACATGATTGAACTCTGCGGAAACAAAGGCGAGTTGTGTTTTGATGTAAAGTCATTAGTCAACACAAATTGCACCGTGTGCTGTCGAGATTGTCCAGCAGATGCAATTGAAATAGTTGAAGTTGACGGCAAGAAACGTCCACAGTTTGATCTGAACAAATGCATCTTCTGCAATCAATGTGTTGAGAGCTGTCCCAGAAATGCAATAACTGGTACTGATAACTATGAGTTAGCAACGACGGATAAAGCGTCTTTAGTTAAAAAACCACAACCGAACGCAAAGGAAGGTACAAAACAATGATTCTTGAAATTATCTCAATAGGACTAATAATCTCCGCTTGTTTGGCATTGTTTCTTGATGAAATGGTTTATTCCGTTGCTGCTTTAGCAGGGACTTTTCTTTTCACATCATTGTTATACATTGTAAACGGCTCTGATTTTGCAGCTATTTTCCAGTTTGTGGTCGGTGTTGGCACATTGGCCATCTTGTTCTTGTCAGGAGAAATGTTGGGCAATAAACCGACGAAGAAAGCTTCATCCAAGAAGACCTTTGCATTGATTGGTTTGGGCGGTGTTTTATCTTTGCCCGCTATTTTTCTTTCAGTTTCTGGTTCAACAGGAACAACATCCGACACATTTTTTGGTGACGCATTATGGAACCTAAGAGGCGTCGACGTTGTTATACAATCTTTAGTTGTTTTAACGGTGGCATTAGGAATTGCCATCATATTATATGAACGGAGGAGCGGTGAGAAGTAATGGACTTTGTAATCCTATCTCTTGTAATGCTGGCACTCGGAATCTATGGTTTGCTGACTAATCGCCAGCTCCTTAAAGTGTTCATTTCAGTTGAGTTAATCGCTACAGCTGCCACTTTAAACTTCGTAATGCTTGTTTCTTCTACGGGTCAAGGTTTAGGACAGGCGATTCTGATTTTGGCGTTTTCAACAGATACCGCTGTTAGCGCAGTAATTTTGGCGTTACTTGTTATTGTATCAAAAAAGTATGGAACAAGTAACATTAGTGAAATATTAAAAATGCAGGGAAAAGTCGAAAGTGAGGCTGAAGCACAATGACGTATGACAGTGTTGCTGCGTGGCTTGTTTGGGTAATTCCACTCATTGCCTGCCTTTTCGTACCAGTTGTAGCGAAGAAAGGTGATAAAGTAAGAAATTACTTCGTGATTGCAATTGCTGTAGTTGTAGCATTTTTGGCATTTTCAATGGTGCCTGGCGTATTTTTCGGCAACGGACAGGTTGAGCCTTCATCATACGTGAGTTGGATTCAAGGCCTCAACGCTGGAGTATTTATTGACCCACTTAGCGTATTATTCACTTGTCTTATTGCGTTCTTCGGATTAATCATAGCCGTTTATTCTTGGGGCTACATGAAGGGCGAAGAAGGACTAACACGATACTACTTCTTACTTATGCTCTTCATCGGCTCAATGATAGGTCTTGTAATTTCAGATAACATGCTTCAACTGTTTATTTTCTGGGAAATGGTGGGCTTATGCTCGTACGCTTTAATTGCGTTCTGGTATAAGCGTCCCGAATCAATTAACGCAGGCGTAAAAGTTTTCATCATGACGCGCATCGGCGACATATCATTGCTTGCAGCCATTGGCTTACTCTACGCAGGTCCACTCATCAATGGGCAAGCTATCGGATCATTTAGCTTCCGAGATGTAATGCAAGCACTTTCAACGGCCGCAAGCAATGGGACCTTGAACCTGAACCTAATGGTTGTGGTTTTCTTCTTGGTTTTAGGCGGAGCAATTGCAAAGTCCGCTCAGCTTCCATTGTTCACTTGGCTCTATAGCGCAATGGAGGCACCCACCTCAGTCAGCGCCCTCTTACACGCTGCGACAATGGTTAAGGCAGGAATCTACCTTCTTGCAAGATTTATTCTAATTGCCTCAGTTGCAATGCCATTAATTACGGCTTTGGGCACACAATACTGGTTTGCAACGGTTACATGGATAGGTGTTTTGACCGCGCTTGTCGGTGCAACTTTAGCCATAACTACAACTGACATCAAAGGAGTTTTGGCGTATTCCACTGTTAGCCAAATAGGTTTTATGATGGCTGGTTTGGGCACTGCTGTTGCTGGAGCTTCATCAGTTGGTTGGTTTGCCAGCTTATTCCATATGGTAAGCCATGCTTTCTTCGAAGGTTTGGGATTCCTCCTAGCAGGTGGTATCATACATGCCATTGGTACTCGTGACATGCGTTTGATGGGTGGCTTAAGAAAAGCTATGCCAGTCACTTTCATTTTGATGGCAATAATGGTTATAACAACAAGCGGTTTGCCGCCGTTTGCCGCATTCTTTAGCAAAGGTCTAATCATAACAAGTGTAACTGACGTAAACCTGATACAGGCAGTTCTGCTTTATGCCACTGCGGCAATAACGTTTGCCTATGTCATAAGAATGTTAAGTTTAGTTTTTATGGGCAAAGAATCAGAGCACTTACAGAAACAGCATGTGCATGAAGCACCTAAAGTCATGTTAATCCCTGCTGCAATTCTCGCAGGATTATGCATTGTGTGGGGCTTGTCAATGACTTTGGTCGCGAACTTTATGCATCTAAATAGCCTTGGGCTCTCACTGCTGGGTTCATTAACTGACATAGAAACTCCAATCTTCTTAGCACTTCTAGTGCCTACCGGTCTGCTCGTTTACTGGGCTTACTACAAGAATACCATGAGCATAAGAAGCCTTGGCGGTGGGTCAAACCCAATTGCAACAATGCTAAAGCACGCTTACTTCTTTGACGACTTCTACGGCATCTTAGTTAAAGGACTTACCAGGCTTTCTGACGGCGTCAAATATGTCGAAGATTCAGCAAATCAACTGACAACCAGCTTTGCAACGGGAGTAGTTGTCGCTGCTTCCAAACTGAAGAAAGTGCCATCCACAACAGTGCAAAACTACATCGCTGCATCAGTGGTTGGTTTCATCCTGATCGTAGTTCTGATAATACTAACCATCGGAGGACTTTAACAAAATGTTTCCAGCTCTTTTAGCAGTATTTGCTATTCCAACCATAAGCATACCATTTGTCTACTTAACAGGAAAGAAATCGCCTAAAGCAGCCGCCATCTTTGTAGCTTTAATCGCATTAGTCAACATCATCTTAATTTTAACCACGGTACCAACAGTGCTCAATGGAACAATAATCAACGGTACGCTTCAGCACCGATATATTGAATCCTACTCGTGGATTAGCGTCATAAACACATCATTCACGCTATTTACTGATGGCATTAGCGCTTCCGTGGCCTTAATCAGTCTTGCTTTAGTTCTAGTAGCATCTCTTTTCTCAATAACTTATATGGCTGGCAAAAAGCATCTAGCCGCATATTATGCGCTGTTATGCATGCTTTCCGTTGGGATGGTGGGTGTTTTCTTAACATCTAACCTGATTTTATTCTATTTCTGCTGGGAACTAATGCTTGTTCCAGCTTACTTTATAGTTGGTGAGTGGGGATATAGAGACTCCTACAAACAAGCCTTCAAACTTTTTATATGGACGCATGCAGGCGCAGTTTTCGTTCTCCTAGGCATCGGAGCGGTTTATGTTGCAACAGGTGGACAAACCGATATGTTTGCTGCCCAAACCGCTTTGGCGGGTGTTGGTGTTGCAGGCTCAGCCATTGTGAAATGGACTCTTATCGCGTTGACAGCGGGATTCGCGGTTAAAATGGCCGTTCTCCCCGTTCACTTTTGGCTTCCTGATGCTCACTCAGAAGCTCCAGCACCAATGTCCGCGCTCCTAAGCGGTGTCATAATCAGTGCAGGAGCTTACGCAATTCTACGCCTTTCGCTCGGCATGGTTTTTCCCGCAGTGGGAATAACATTTGGAACAAACTTCCTATACGCATTAGCTATTGTGGGTGTACTGTCTGCTTTCTTTGGATCACTAATCGCCTTGGTTTCCACAGACATAAAGCGACTTATCGCATACTCAAGCATCGCCCACATGGGCTATATTATGTTCGGCCTTTCACTCTTCCCAGCAAATGTTGCTGCTGGAACAGCAGTAATCTTGGTTTCCTCTCTCGCAATTACGGGAACGGTACTTCATATTGTCAGTCACGCTGTAAGCAAAGGACTTCTCTTCCTTACCGCTGGAGGGGTCATGCATCAAACAGAAAAACGTGATATCCGCAAAATGGGTGGATTAGCAAGCAAAATGCCGTTCACTGCAGTATCATCAACAATAGCAGCGTTAAGCATTGCAGGAGCACCACCATTCGCGTGCTTCATCAGTGAATTTCTAATCTTCGTAGGCGCTTTTCAGGTAATAAAAACTGACAGCTTCTACATCATTCCCACTGCCCTCATGCTAATAGCAACAGTAATTTCACTCGCGTATATGCTAAGATTCACATCAAAAATTTATCTTGGTCAACCGGCAGCTGAAGAAGTTGTAGAAGGCCAAGAGCCACATAAAATCGTTGATGTATCTAACTGGATGAAACTATCCCTAGCAATATTGGTAGTTCTAGTGGTGCTTGTAGGGATCTACCCGACGTTCTTCCTGAACCTAATTCAAACTGTCACTTTCGGGGGTACAATCTAATGGTTGAACTGATAGACGTCATATTACCGATAATAACTTTAGTAATTGGAGCATTGCTAACTGTCCCAGTTTTCAGATTTATAAGAAAAAGTACAAACAAGACTGCATTGACCCTTGGGTGGTTCATAGCAGTATTTGCAATTGCTGGCGCAGCCGTCGCCAACTTGGCACTAAACTATTACAGCACAACAAATCCCGGCATTCTAAGTTTAGGCTTAACTAACGCTTCTTCGGCAATGTTCTCAAGCGCCTTCATGATAGACGCAATCTCCATTTACATGTCAATAATCATTGTAGCCATCAGCGCCGTAGTCGTAATCTACACAGTATTCGCACTTGGCTCAAATGAGCGACCATCAGAACGATACTTAGCCATAATGCTGATGACTACTGCAGGGCTACTTGGTGCCGTCCTAGCAGGTGACCTCTTAACATTCTTCATATTCTGGGAAGCAGCAACGGCAGGGGCAGCATTCTTAATGCTCTATAAGAAAAATGCTTTCTCGATCAATGCCACCTTAAAGTATCTTATTATGGTCATCATTGCTTCTGCATTCATAATTTTTGGGTATTCACTTGTTTATGGGTTAACAGGAACTCTAAACTACTTGGCAGTTGGAAGCGCTTTAACACATTTAACTGGTAACAACCTGCTGATCATAGCTTTCATATTCATTGCTGCTGGATATGCCATTGAAGCCGCAATCGTGCCCTTCCACTTCTGGCTACCTGACGCTTACACTGCAGCTCCAGGACCATCAGCAGCTTTCCTCTCAGCTCTCGTTGACCAAGGCAGCTACTACATTCTCATTAGAATACTACTGTACATCGTAGTTCCAAAGGGTTCGGGCGCAGTGTTAGATTGGACTTTGATGTTAGCGGCCTTAGCAGCAGTATCAATGATAGTTGGCAACTTATTTGCCCTTATACAAAGTGACGTAAAACGTTTAATCGCGTACATTTGTGTTGCAGACGTCGGCTACAACCTTGTAGCAATATCAAGCGTATCTTCACTTGGTTTACTTGGCAACCTTTACTTTTTCCTAATCGGCGGGATCACTACTGGGCTTGCCTTCATGGCAGTCGGTATCCTAAATAGTCATGGATTTAAAAGCATGGATGATTTAGCGGGCGTAGGCAAGAAAATGCCGCTTGTATGCTTAGCACTAGTAATGGCTGGGCTATCCTTTGCGGGTGTTCCACCCTTCGGCGGATTCATAGGTAAATATTTAGTCTTTACAGCCGCGATCGAAGCGAACCTGAGTTGGCTAGCAGTTATAGGTGTTTTGACAAGCGTCCTGCAAACCGCTTACATATTCAGGTTAATCTATGTAATGTACGGCAAAAACCCCAAAGACGAAACTAGCATAAAAGAATCAAAACGCATTCTGATTCCCGTCTTTATCTTAGCTTTCACGTTGATAGTCTTAGGCTTGTTCCCAAACATCGTTCTGAACCTAATCCACCCGGTCGTTGGGCAACTTCAGACAATTATTCCAACGCTACCATCAATCTAAGAAATAGACTACGCCAAAAAAAGACAAACCCTTTTTCATTTTTCTTTCTATTTTCAGAATAAATAAAATTGGAAACTAGAATGGGGAAAAAAAGAGAGTTTGTTGTTGTCTACTCGTATCTTTTTTGCTAGACTTCTATGCTTGTTTTTTTGTTTGCTGCGATTCCAGTGGATACTTCGGGAAATTGGTCCCTAATTCTTTTTTCTGCAGCTACTTCTGCTTCCTCCAAGATTGCTAGTGCATCCTCGTTAACCACGCCAAGATTTACTGGTGATTCTGATGATTGACTAGTCGATGTGCAGATGTCTCCTAGTAGGCTTCCGATGCTTTCAAGTTCTTGGCTTGCCTGTGGCAAAATGCCTGACATCCCTGAACGGACGGTGTTTAGTACACTTTTTGCGGGAGCTAATACTGCAACTAAGTCGCCGACTTCTGAGACGGTTCTAAGACGCATCGAAACACTTTCTAAAGCGAGGGATTCTTGAATCAACATTTTTTCTACTTTGCGTATTTCCCCAAGTTCGTTGGCATATATGTTTGCCCGTGCAGTATCTCGGTTTGCGATTGATTTAACTACAGATTGGAATATGACTGCATCGCGGTTCTGAAATCTTTGTACCGCTGCATCTATTGTTTTGGTTTGAACATCTAAGCGTTGAATAACCATGTTGATTTGATCTTTTACGTTTTCGACCGGCTTGCCAATGCTTTTGATTTTTGATTTTAATGATGGTTCATCCTGCTCTTTACTTTTCCATCCTTTGATGAATCGGTTACCCAAGTTAATTTCTCCTAAGTTTAATTCAAGCTCACCTGTGACTGAGAATATAAAAAATTGTTTGAAACAATAAGTTAAAACCGAACACTCTGAAAACCCTATTTTTAATTTTACTTCTAAACAATCAACCGCTTGAGAGGCTTTTTTCGGTGAATTTATTCGAAAGTTAAGGTAAACTAGGAAAAATCTGTATTTATAGGATGTAAAATTATTGTTTGGGCGTCATCTTTTTGAATCTTATTTAGCGAAACAATGCCTGAACTTCATGCATAATTTTGTTCAATATTGTCAATTTGGACTTTTTGAACAAAGGATTGTGGTGCTTTTTTGTTGATTTTCTTATTTTCTTATTTTCTTATTTTCTTATTTTCTTATTTTCTTATTTTCTTATTTTCTTATTTTCTTATTTTCTTATTTTCTTATTTTCTTATTTTCTTATTTTCTTATTTTCTTATTTTCTTATTTTCTTATTTGTCCATTGCCTAAAATAATATATTTTGTCGTTGTTAGGTGTTGTACGCTCATGGGTCCTCTTGCGTGTAGTTTTTGGGTGCTGATTCCAATTTCTGCACCTAGGCCGAATTGGTTGCCGTCGGTGAATCGTGTGGATGCGTTCCAGTAGACTGCGGCGGAATCTATTTCATGTATAAACTTCATAGCTTTGTCGAAGTCTGCTGTGAGAATGGAGTCGGAATGCTTCGTGCCGTATTTGTTAATGTGGGCTATAGCTTCGTCCAGGTTTTTGACGACTTTTACACCTATGATTAGGTCTAGGTATTCGGTGTACCAGTCTTGTTCTGTTGCAAGCTTAACGTCGGAAACGATTTTTCGGGTTTCTTCGTCGCCTCTAACTTCGACGCCTTCCTTTCGTAGAGCTGCGACTACAAGGGGCAGGTAATATTTAGCGATTTTTTTGTGGACGAGGAGTTTTTCTGCTGCATTGCATGTTCCAGGTCTTTGGCATTTGGAGTTTATCACTATGAGTGTTGCTTTTTCTAAGTCTGCATCTTCTTCAATGTAAATGTGGCAGTTGCCTGTTCCTGTTTCAATAACGGGGATTCTTGAAGTTTCAACTACTGTTTTGATTAAATCTGCACCACCTCGGGGAATAAGTACATCGATGTACTGGCGCATACGCATCAACTCTTCCGCCACTTTACGATCAGGAGAATTCACTACTTGGACAGCGTCGACGGGGACATTTGTTGTAGACAAAGCATCTCGGAGAACTTCACCTATGGCTACGTTTGAATTTAATGCGTCTGAGCCGCCCCTAAGGATTACTGCGTTGCCTGATTTGATGCAGATGCTTGCAGAATCAGAGGTTACGTTAGGTCGTGACTCATAAATTACGCCTACAACGCCTAATGGTACGCGAACCTGGCTGATGATCAAGCCGTTTGGTCTTGTCCAAGTGTTTAAGATCGTGCCGATTGGATCTGCTAAGGTAGAAACTTCCCGCATATCCTTTGCCATACTCTGAATTTTCTTTTGGTCAAGCGATAAACGGTCAAGCAATGCGGCCTTGAGCCCTTTAGCTTTAGCAGCTTCTACATCTGCATTGTTTGCAGCCAAAATTTTTTCAGCGTTCGCTTCAAGGGCATTTGCCATTCTGCAGAGTGCCGTGTTTTTTGCTTCGGCTGAGATTTTTGCGATTTCAACTGAAGCCGCTTTGGCTCTTTGGCATATTTCGGTTATCATCTTTCTTCCCCGATTAAGTGGATATTTCTATGGTCAACAACTTCTTTAGGTTTGTCGCTACCAAGTTCTTTTTGAACTTCTGATGCTTGTAAGCCTTTTATTAGATTTAATTCGCCGCTTGTGAAGTTGGGGTTGGCTTTTGCAAACTCAACCTTGTTTTCGTCAACTAGATTTACGACGTCGCCAACATTGAAATTTCCAACAACTCGCGTTACTCCAACAGGCAACAAGCTTGAGCCTTCAAGAATTGCTTTCTTTGCACCATTATTCACGTGGATTTGCCCCTTAACAGCAGCTCCATAAGCTATCCAACGCTTCACAAAAGGCATTGTTTTCTGTGGCTTAAAATAAGTGCCCACACTTTTTCCCGATAGAATGTCAAGCAGCACGTTTTCTCTTCTGCTGTTGGCAATCACAACAGTGATGCCACAGGAAGTTGCTATTTCAGCAGCCTTAATCTTGCTCTGGATTCCGCCTCGTCCCAATTTACTTTTTCCGTTTAGAGAGGCTTTCAATTGGGGTGTTATGGTGTCTACTGTTTTGATTAGTTTTGCGTCCGCTTCTTGGGGGTCAGCGGTGAATAAGCCATCAACGTCAGAGAGAATTATGGCCATATCGGCGCCTATTGCTCCAGCGACTAAAACAGACAGAATATCGTTGTCGCTGAAGTTTAGTTTGTAGCCTTCGGTTCGTTTGAGTTCTGTTACCGAGGTTACGTCGTTTTCGTTTATAATGGGGATGACGCCTGATTTTATTAACATCATTAACACGTTGCAGATGTGCATGTATGACGCACGATTGGAAAGGTCCTCGGCAGTAAGCAGGATTTGTGCAACTTTTAGTTCGTGTTCTTTGAAAAGCTCCCGATACTTAGCCATCAAAACGCTTTGGCCTGTTGCGGCTGCGGCTTGTTGAAAGACTACATCATTAGGTTTTGGGGGTATACCAAGTTCAGCTATGCCTGCGGCTACTGCTCCCGATGTTACAAGTACGACTTTGTCGCCCTGTTTGGTTACAGCGGCTATTTGACCAGTCAGTTTTCGCATTTCTTCTTCATCAAGAGTTCCTTCACTCTTTGTTATGCCGCTTGTTCCAACCTTTACAACAATTAATCTTGAAGTCATCACTTAATCACTTTAGGCATAGACTTATTGAGATATGTTTGCAACTTCCTTAAAAATGCAACCAAATTTACAAAACTAAAAATTCATTTTATTGGTTTAAAATCCAGCTTTGTACATTACAGCGCCTAAATCTTTTAGAAAAACATATATAGAAAATGGTTGTGGCTTGTTAAACATGTACATACCCATTCAAGCATTAGCAACATCTGTTAATTCACCATCCCCACTAGTATTTTGGATTGCACCAATCGCTGGTGTTATCGCCGTTCTGGCTTCACTTTTGCTTATGCGCCATATAGGCAAAATGAGCCCCGGTGGTCCAAAAGCACAGGAAGTAGGAAATGCCATTCGTGAAGGCGCATATGCCTTTTTGAAAAGGCAGTATAAAACAATCGCAATAATCACAGTAGTCGTTTTCGTGTTGCTGTGGGTTGCCCTACCAAGTGGATATCTTGGCGTAGGAACGGCTGCGGCCTTTTTAGTAGGAGCAGTCGCGTCGTTGGCTGCTGGCTACATAGCCATGGACAACGCAACCAAAGCAAACGTTCGCACGGTTGCAGCGGCAAAAGATGGCGCTGAAAAAGCTCTTAAAACCGCATTTTACGGCGGCGCCACGATGGGTATGGCTGTTGTTGGTTTATCTCTTTTGGGTGTAAGTTTTCTATTCTTGCTTTACGGTGGCTACAACGCCATGTTTGGCACATTAAGTGTTTCTGATGCTGCAACTTTGGGCAGGCAAGCTGCAAGCGGCATCGTCGGTATGGGTTTTGGTGCCTCATTAATCGCTTTGTTCGCCCAGCTTGGAGGCGGAATTTACACAAAAGCCGCAGACGTTGGAGCAGACTTGGTGGGTAAAGTTGAAGCAGGTATTCCTGAAGATGATCCACGCAATCCCGCAGTGATCGCTGATAACGTTGGAGATAACGTTGGTGACTCGGCTGGACGTGGCGCAGACTTGTTTGAATCTGCCACTGGGGAAAACATCGGGGGAATGATTATCGGTGGCTTAATTAGCATCGCTACTGGAAACCTGTTGTTCTTGGTTTTCCCGCTTATTGCTAGGGCTCTTGGAATTTTTGCAACTTTAATTGGCATGCCTTTCGTTAAGCTTAATGAAGCAGAAGCGAAGCATCCAATGAAAGCATTAAGAAAAGGCCTCATGGTAACCACAATAATTTCAGGCATTCTGTTCCTCTTTGCAACAATTTTCCTCTTAGGCAACGGCGATTTCTCAATGACCTTCTTCTACCTATACTTCTGTTTACTCTCAGGCTTAGCTGCAAGCGTAGCGATCGACTACATTACTGACTACTATACAGGAAGTGACCGAGGTCCAGTTGGAAGAATCGCTAAAGCTAGCCAAACAGGAGCAGCAACCAACATAATCACGGGGTTCGCAGTAGGACTCGAAACAACGGCGTTACCTGTAGTCTCGCTAGTTATTGCGCTTGTGACATCTTACTACTTTGGCACACAATTCGCAATTTCATGGAACGCTACACACGCGGCACAAATTACGCCCTTCATAGGTGGAATTTACGGAACCACACTTGCAACCATGGGCATGCTTGCAGTCATGGGCATGGTACTGGCACTTGACGGCTTTGGCCCAATCGCTGACAACGCAGCAGGCATAGCTGAAATGTCCGGAGAAGGCGGCGCAGAAGCAACCATGGAAGCCTTAGACGCAGTTGGAAACACAACGAAAGCTTTAACCAAAGGATTTGCACTTGGCTCAGCTCTGCTCGCGGCTCAACTGCTATTCCAAACATACTCTTCAGAAGTCACAACATACGCAACGACTCACGCTGGCTATTTAAGCACTGCGACATTTGCCGTAGACATCTCAAACCCTGCAGTTCTAATAGCTGGTTTCATCGGTGCAATGTTGCCCTTCTTCTTCTCTTCGCAAGCTATCAGCGCAGTAGGAAAAGCAGCTGCAGAAATGGTTGATGAAGTGAGACGGCAATTCAGAGAAATCCCTGGTATCATGGAAGGAACCGGTAAACCTGACTACGGTAAAGCCGTAGACATTAGTACAAAAGCAGCGCTAAAAGGCATGGTGCTTCCTGGCCTAATCCTTGTGATTGTTCCAATAATTGTCGGTGTCCTCTTAGGACCTGAAGCAGTAGGAGCATTCGTGATCGGCGCAACACTATCAGCTGTTCCACTAGCACTGTTCATGAATACTGGTGGAGGCGCATGGGACAACGCAAAGAAATTCATTGAAACAGGCAAATACGGTGGCAAAGGCTCACCAGCGCACGCAGCAGCAGTAGTTGGCGACACAGTTGGAGACCCATTAAAAGACACAGCAGGACCAAGCCTACACGTACTCATAAAACTGCTAAGCACACTATCAATCGTCTTCATCCCGCTGTTTCTAAACCTGCTGCACCTCATATAAGAGGACTTTTTTTCTTCCTCTTCCATTTTTTGAGATTTTTTTGTTTTATTTTTTCGTTTTGTAGAAATTAATTTTGAAACTATTGTCTAATGAGTAAATTTCTGAAAAATATTCTTTCTAAGGAGAACAACAACAGTTGGTGGTAGCACTGGGTGTTGTTCTTCTCTTGAGAGAAGAAGGAGGACAAACGCAGGGGACGTTGTGTCCTCCTTCTACCAGGCGTAACCAAAGAAGAAGAAGAAACTTGCAGGGTGCGCACTTCTTCTTCTTTCACTTTTGAATTAACTTGAGTTTCGGAAGGGTTGAAAAGGAGGATTTCAAATTTGGTCTGTTCTTAAACTTCCTTTTTGGTGTAGTATGTTTTTATTTCTTAGTGCCGCAATTAGTTAAAGAAGTGTAAATCGTGAAAATTGTTCAGAAAAATATAGAGCAAGATTTCGTTAAAGTGGTTCCTGATTCACCAGATGACCTTTGGCATCTCTACAACGTTATCTATGCTGGCGATGAGGTTTACGCTTACAGTTCAAGAGCGATAAAAAGTGATACTGAAGCCTCGCGTCCCAAAAGTGGCGAGCGGGTTTCGGCGTTCATGGGGGTAAAAGTGATTTCAGTTAGTTGGGACAAATTTCTTGGGAAACTGCGGGTTCATGGTTTAATTTGTCATGCGCCCGACATAATTCCAACAGGAGCTCATCACACTCTTAGCATAGCGTTGAATCAGCAAGTAACAATTGTAAAGAAACAATGGCCCAAACACATCTTAGACAGGCTTGAGCGGGCAAGCGAAACTGAAAAACCAATGATTATCGTTTCTATAGACGACGAAGGATTCGCGATTGCGGAAACCAAACAATACGGCGTAGAAACCCGAGTTGAACAACGAACTAGATTGCCGGGAAAACAAGATGCTGATAAACGAGAAGAAGCCACAAAAGGATACTTTCGTCTCGCAGTCAATAGTCTGGAAAAATTATGGAGCCAAAACCATAATCCAATTGTTATTATCGGCGCTGGCTTTGTCAAAAATGACTTTGTAAAATATTTGAATGAAGAAGCGCCCCAGATGGCTAAATCTGTTGCTGATGTAAAAAGTGTTAACAACGGTGGCACAGCAGGAATCGACGAAGCCTTACGAGCTGGCATTTTACTGAAAGCCTCTCATCGACTTCGAGTAGTAGATGAAACGGAAACCATGGAGGAAGTTATGAAACGACTCGGAAAGGGCGAAGGAACAGTCACCTATGGTTTGGACGCAGTTGAGAATGCCGCCAATATGGGCGCTATTGAAAAACTGGTTGTTGCTGATACAATGCTTCGAGACGCCGATGAAACGCAACGATTGAAACTCGAGGGACTAATGCGAGAAGTTGAGAAGCGGCGTGCAAGCGTAACCGTGGTTAGCACCGAGCACGAAGCGGGCGCAAAACTGTTGAGCTTAGGCGGTATCGTGGCTTTACTTAGGTTTCCACTTTACCGAGAGGCAACAAGTTAACCAATTCTTCTCAGGTTTTCACTCTCTCTCAAAATCGGATTCTTAACTTAATCATCTTCTTGGTAAACATTTTTTAACCTGACGAGCGGTTGAGAAGTCTTTATAAAGATGCTTTATATACCCCCTATTAGTATTTAAATGCTCAACGCGTGAGTTGACATGAGTAAACGAAAACCAATTATTAATATCCAAAACATTGTAGCTTCAGTCTCACTTAATCAAAAGATCGACTTACAAAAAATCGTAGAAAAATTTCCTCAAACTGAATACAACCCAAGCGTATTTCCAGGCTTAGTTTTCAGATTAAAAAAACCAAAAACAGCTACATTAATTTTCGGCACAGGCAAAATGGTTTGCACAGGCGCTAAATCAGAAAAGGAATCTCGAAGCGCAGTAGAGAAAGTTGTTAAAGAGCTTCGAAGTGAAGGAATCCAAATTACAGAAAAACCTGTCGTAATGATCCAAAACATTGTTGCATCAGCAGAACTCGGCGGAGAAATTGACCTTGAAAGCCTAGTCTACAAACTTGAGCGCGTCATGTACGAACCAGAGCAGTTCCCTGGAGCAGTATTCCGAATGGCTGAACCTAAAGTAGTCTTTCTAATCTTCTCGGCTGGAAAACTCGTCTGCGTAGGCGCTAAAAAAGAAGAACAAGTTTACGAAGCAGTCGACAAAATACAGGCACTACTTGAAGAAAAAGAACTCATCTACTACCCCGCTCCTTAAGCCTTTTTTTCATTTCTTCTGCGAACCGCAGGATTGTTTTCTGAGATTTTTTTTAGAGTTAATTCAAAAGTCTCTTCCGGCAATAATTCCTTTTTTATGAAAACTCCCGTTCTCCCGACTAAGTCCCTCTTCATAAGAGTATGAACTCTGTCTAAGACAGTTTCTGCAGAAATGCCCAAGATTTTAGCCGTATATTCTTCTTTGCCTATTATGCTATTTTCCAAATGACCTTTTTCGGTGGGTTCGATAAGCATGAGCCGTTTATCCACACCTGAAACGCGGATCCCCGCCTTAAGTTGGCTGATGTTTGTTTCTCCGCCGAAGCAGTAAAATTCTCTCTCAACTCTACGCATCTGCATCAGAGGATATGAAACCGTGACTTGTTCGTTAACTTCGATGTGTGCTTTCATGGCATAGTTTGGGGTGGCTTGAATAACTAAGCGGTTACTGATGGGTATGTGTGCTTTTTCAAGTGCGGTTTCTACGAGGAAACTGTTCTGAACCTCAGCAATGAAAACATCGATGTCACTTGTCTTCTTCACGTCGCCTCTCGCGATGCTTCCATGTACAACTGATTGGAGATGAAATCCCTCTAAGGCAGCCATAACATCCATTGCTTTGCTTCTTAAATCAGTAAGCAGTTGCCAGTGAGCCTTGGTGTATGTTACTTCTTTGTAGTCTGAGGGTTTTGTAGGCTTGACAGCCATCTTTTCTCCAGCCATTTTAATGAGTTAGTAAGCATTGTTTATTTAGTTTAACAATTAATCAAATCTTTAACTGTGAAACAATAATGACTGCTCCCGTTTGCAGCTCTTGCAAAACCAAAGAAGCCTTCTTTCATAGACAATATTCAGGTGAAACGCTTTGCAAAAAATGTTTCACCCAATCTATCGAAGCCAAAGTAAGAGCAACCATAACCCGATACCACATGCTCAATTATGATGACCGATTAGCCGTGGCAGTTTCAGGTGGCAAAGACAGCCTAAGCCTACTGCACATTTTAGCGAAGACCAAGCGGGTTCGACCCAAAACCATGCTCATTGCAGTTACAGTAGATGAGGGCATTGAAGGCTACAGAAATGAGGCTTTAGAAATTGCAGCGACTAACTGCAAGCAACTTGAAATCCCTCATCACATAGTCTCATTCAAAGACCTCTATGGTTACACGCTGGATGAAATAATCCAAAGGGCACGAAGCCGAGGCGAGACAGAGTTAACTGCTTGCGCTTACTGCGGTGTTCTTAGGAGAAAAGCTATCAATGCTGGAGCAAGGCAAGTCCACGCAAACAAGGTTGCAACAGCCCACACATTAGATGACGAAGTTCAAACAGCTGTCATGAATATTTTCCGTGGAGACATCGCACGGTTGTCTAAAGAAAAACCAATCACCAGCGAAGCGCATCCGCTATTAGTGCAGAAGATAAAGCCTTTCTGCGAGATTCCCGAGAAAGAAAGCGCCTTATACGCTTATGTAAAAAAAATTCAGTTCCAAGATACCCCATGTCCCTATGCTTCTGAAGCCCTCCGAAATGACATCCGCGGCATGATTAACATGATGGAGCAGAAGCATGCTGGAACAAAATTTACTGTCTTCAAAGCCATGGAACGTCTAAGACCTGCTTTAGAGGAAACAGCTAAGAAAGAAAAGTTTCGAACATGCACAGAATGTGGCGAGCCCTCAGCATTGGATCTATGTAAAACTTGCGAGATGCTTCGGCATGTACGTTAGGTTTTGCAGCTAAACCCTTGTTCTCTTTTCAGTTTCCGAAGCATTTCTGAGGCTTCAATCGCATTAGCTGCTGAAACCACTTTTTGTGCACTCAAAAGATCGACGTGCGCTCCGCAGTAAGGGCAGATTTTGGTTTTTTGTCCCTTCGCCGTTAACATTAAACCTCCGCATTTACTGCATTTCATAATCAATGTCGCAGTCATCTGCTTTTGCTTCCGAAAGCCTTTTCCATACACAGGTTCATAACTGTTTAGTTAGAGAAGAGCGTGTTATGAATATGGTTGAAGAACAAGCTAAGCCAAGATCCCATTTGTTGGATTTGGCAGTTCAGTACTTTAAGAAGGAAGGTTACAAAGTAAATTGTGAAAACGCGGCGCTGGAAGGCCACAGTGGTGTAACAAGAAAATTTGATCTCATCGTCCAGAAAGGGCGTTATGAGCAAGGTGTTTGGGTTAGAGATTGGAATAGAACTATCGGCGTAAACTTGATTATTGCATTGGATACTTCATCCGAAGATGTTGACTTAGGCAGTCCAATTATGATTGCTGAAAAATTCAGCGACCACGCCAAATCCTACAGCAATAGACGCAAGTTAACGCTGCTAACAAGGCAGAAATTAGGCAGCTTCAGGTAATTAACTCAAGCCTTTAAGTTCGTATATAATTAGAATTCTTCAGTTTAGACTTCATGCTTTAAGATACTGATCAGTAATTCCTTCCCGTTCTAGCATGCCCAGCCAATCCACGATGCCGCTGTAGCATTTTTTACCTTTTTCTAAAACATCCATGATTTCGTCTGCAACTTCTTCAACGGGTTTGCCTGTAATGTCTAATTCGCAGACTTTTCCCTGTTGCACTTGCATAGCTTCGATGAGGCAAACGTCGAGGATTTCAGCTGACAAGTTTTCCCACATTTTAGTGCCAATATAACCGCATTTCTCCATGAACTTTTTAAGTTCTTTGGGGTTTCGGCGTAAAACAAAAACTTTTGTGACAAGCTCGGTTAGAGTTACGGAGCTAGCGTAATGTCCATCAATAATTATGTTGGTTTTGTTTGCTGCATTTATGGTTTCTGCGAGTTTGGTGCGCATTTTTTCTTCGTTTATTATTATGGTTTTTCTTTCCTTGTCTTCACCTGAAGTTAAGCAATAGGTTTTGGCGTAGTCCGTGAGGTTGATGTATTCTGCGTTAAGTCTCGCAGTTAAGGTTTTGGCGGTTGTCGTTTTGCCGGTGCAAGGTGTGCCAGTGATGAGAATGACGCGTTTCTTCATGGCACAATGTTGAGGTGGAGAAGGTTTTATCCATTCCGTAAGAATAACGCTTGGTTGTGTGGTTAATTTAATAAATTCGGTTGATGAGTCATTTGAAGAGGAAGAGACTGATTAGCTTGAGCGATTTGACGTTTTACTTGGTTGATGTGTTTGCCCAAAAAAAGTACGCTGGGAACCAGCTTGCCGTAATAACCAACGCCTCTAAGCTGTCAACGGAAGAAATGCAATCAATAGCTAATGAAATGCATTTTTCCGAAACCACATTCATACTATCAAACGAAAAACACAACGACGGCTACGCTGTGCGCATTTTTACTCCGTTTATAGAGGTACCTTTTGCTGGGCACCCGACTCTTGGCACGGCATATATAATTAAACATTTTATAGACCGTGATGCCGTAGAAGTGGTTCTTAACTTAAGGGTTGGTCAAATAACAGTAAGATTTGAAAAAAATGCGGATCAAGAAATTCTGTGGATGAGACAGGTTCCCCCAGTTTTCGGAAAAATTTTTGAGATGGAACGGCTTGCGAATGTTTTGCAGTTAAATCCGGAGGCCTTTGACGTTGGGTTCCCTATACAGGAAGTGTCCACCGGTATGCCTTTCATTATTGTGCCGCTGAAGACATTGGATGACGTAAGACGCGCTCAGATCAATATGAGCAACCTGCTTGAAATGTCAAGTGAAGTGCGCGGAGGCATCTTGGTATTTTGCCCACAAACCATACGCACGGAAAATAACCTGCACGTGAGAGTGTTCGTCGATTTGGGCGGCATCCCCGAGGATCCAGCAACTGGATCAGGAAACGGCTGCCTTGCAGGATACCTATCTCATTACCGCTATTTTGGCACAGAAAGAGTTGATGTTAGGGTTGAACAAGGGTATGAAGTAAGGCGACCTTCATTGCTTTTGCTTAAAGCAAAAAAAGAAGCTGGGATCATTCAGGTTGAAGTCGGCGGAACAGTTATCTTGGTCGGTGAAGGCAAACTCGCCTAGTCTTCATTCTTGCTCGAAATTCTTATTGCTTCCGACGTGCATGTGCATGTTGGGCTGGCGAGTTGGTGTGTGGCTTTCGGACCCAAATTGCTGGGTCTGAGGAAACTCCGCCCACGTGTAGAATTGCAGCTCTATGATGGAGCAGCGCGAGAGCGTTGGCAACGGAGCAGAAACGAAACGTCAAACTGGACCGGCAATGAGACATTTGTGATGTCGAGTGCGCCAGTTTAGAAACGATGAAACGGCCGTCCTGCAAGTGGAAAGGGCAAACAGTCGCTGATGAAGTCTCTACCTGAAGGCGCGGGTAGCCCGATTAGCCGAATGCCACAATAACAGAAGGCGGGTTACAGCCAGCACACCAGCCCAAATCAACTGTACCCCACTAGAATTTAGAATTTCCTTGTCCAATGGAAAGCAACAACTGTAGCGACTATGAGTTAGAAAGTTGCAAAAGATGAATGAACCATTCAAATTCTCTATAGATTTTGAGCTATTAAAGCGCACCCAGAAATAGTCTAAACAACTTAATAATGAAAGTCTGTCTCAGCTACTTTTCCGATAGACAAAAATCCTGTGATTGAATAAGAAAAAAGAAGAAGAGATAACTAATGTGGAAGGCGAAACTGAAAGACGGAAAAGAGGTCTTGCTTAGATTTCGCAGAATTGACGATACAAATAAGCTCTTTCAGATGTTTTCCTCAATGTCCGAGAAGTCGCTTGAATGGAGTATGGCTCCATACACAATAGATGTTATAGAGCGATGGATACAAGACACTCCAAACCTAATTCCCATTGTGTCTGAATACCAGGAAAAAATTGTTGGTCAAGCGGTCATCCATAAGTATCCTCATCAAAACAAGAAGGGAATTGGAGAGCTTTCCATTTACGTACATGACGATTTCCAAAATATTGGGTTGGGAACTGCACTAACCAAAAAGATTCTCGAACTCGCAAAAAAAGAAAAGATGCATAGAATAGAATTAGGTGTTGTCGCGGAAAACGAGATTGCGCTACATCTTTATGAGAAATGCGGTTTCCAAATTGAAGGTTTAAGCAAAGATAATTTCTATGGTCGAGACGGAAAGTATCATGATGCTATCAAAATGGGATTAATATTTGATTGACCTCTAGAAAAGCGCACCAAAAAAAATCGAAAAGCAAAAACGAAACAATAATTCATTATGAAAAACAATGCGTGCTATAATGCAGGAACAAAATAAAATAATTAAAATGGTAAAACAAAAACAGCGCGGCGCATTAATGAAATAAAAAATGGGTGAGTCCTTAAAGACCCATTATGCACGCTTATAATAGAACCTTAGGAACGCAATAACCAGCAACAAGAAACCTAATACGGTAAAGATGGTACCGAAACCTGAGCCTCGCAGTGGAGCACCGTGAATAGTGATTATTGATAGCCCAACGATCGCCAATATTATTCCTAGCACACTCAGAATGATAGCATGCATGTTACGGTTGCTAGTAGTTTTTCCTTGTTCTCCCATTCAAATCTCCTCATCCTCCATCATTTCTTTTAATATATAAGCTTATAACGAAAAACTATCTGACTTTTCTACATTCTATATAAGCAGAAGAAAACCAGAAATCAGTTTTTGGCAACCCCAAGAACCAAAAAAACCAACAATTATGCCCACCTTACAATGCTATATCCGAAAACAATTCAGGTCGCGAACAACTTTTTACAAAGCACTACCTTTCGCACTGAGGACTCTGTTTTGTACAACAAAACCTGAAAACAAAAAATGCTGTCATATTCTGCTTAATCATTCTTATATGATCCCAAATTCCTAATTGTTTAAACTTGCTTCTACGAGCCAAATATAAAACGTCAACTACGTCTTATCAATCGCCCTAACTTTTCCCTTAAGAAGAACATGGTAAGCAAACTTCCAAAAGAAATTGCATAATACAGCAGCATCAATAATGGAAAGATTATTATCATGACGACCAACCCGTAAAATGGAGTGAGCATTAGAATCCATAACAAATTAATCAAGCTACCAGCAGAAACAAGGGGATAAAAGAATGGACCTATTAGAATTAGAAAAGCAACAACTCCGAACCGATGATACTTAAAAGATTTTATTAACCACCAAGACATAGCGATGTAAATTACACAGTCAGCTAACACAAAAATTAAGTAAGCGACTAAAATAGTAATTGACACACGTCGTCCCTATTGCTTTATTATATGAAAGATCTTTAAGCTTTTCATAATTCTGTTTAAAAATAAATGCGCACAGATCCGAGAAAATAAGCTTCTAAAAGCTTATAACTAGACAGCAAAAATAAGAACAAAGGGATTGGAAATGAATGAAGCAAGTAGCAAAAAACTGCTAGCCCTAAGGCGGTTTACTGCCAACAAACCAGCCTACAAAATAACAGAAACTTTTTGTAAAAAAAACATAAGCACTTTACATTAATGTTGCGAGCACTCCAGTATTACAAAGCAAAATTTCCATTAAGGGAGACCCAACACAAGAAATCATAACTGGCTAGCAATCGGCTGAGTCATTGATGGACAAAGCCTTAAGCCCATTAACCATATTCATTTAGAAAACATTTGAGGGTTAGCTATGTGTTGTTTAAGACTAATTTTGCTTTGGATGCCTCATTTCTAACTAGATTAACCTCGTTTTCGCAGTCAGATCTGTTGAAGTAACCTTCGTTGCATTCAGCAATAATGCGGTTGTCGCTTGCCCTTAATCGCCATCTAAACAATCGAGCATTATCTTTGTACACTTCAAACTGTGCCATAAGAACACCTGCATCTTAATTATAAAATGCTACAAGTTGCATATAAGGGTAAAACTCTCACTTTGAGTTGTTGTTTCTCTTTATTCTTCTCGGGTCAACTGCTACTCTAAATCGAGAGCTTTCTTCATTCCTTCCAAAACACTTTGTACAATTGTGGGACTTAACCAACTTGCTTTTTTCTTTAGATCTGCCCAATCTTTTTGAATTGTTCCTAAATCAGCTTTTTTGGTTTTTTGGAGTTCTTTTTCCAAAGCCTTTAATTGTTTTTCTATTTTTTCTTCCTCAGAACGAGTTAGCTTTGCAGCGCGAACTTGGTCGCGGGCTTGCCTGAAAGCGTCTGTTACTTGTAGGGAAAAACTAGCTTCCGGCTCTACTGTCTTAACAACATTTTCATGATCTTCATCGTGAATTTGACTTGTTGCAACTTGGGTAAAAGAGAACTTGTCTGCATAGCGCTCTTTATTCTCAATGACATCGATGCCGTCAGACGTAATCTTGGCAAAAGTCCATTGAGTCCCAAAGGTCATACTGAGAGTAACAAGAGATTTTTCTTCTAAATATGAAATGTTGATGTCCATTTGTTTCTCAGACAATTTCAGAGTGCCCTGTATTATGGCTCTATCCACTCCAGAACGCGTAGCATTATCCACTCGATGCTTATAGAGCAATTCTAAAATATCAAGACGCACTTGGTCATCAGATACAGACACGGACACTCCCTCTCT
The DNA here is from genome assembly GCA_963833575.1 of Candidatus Bathyarchaeota archaeon. GTDB lineage: Archaea > Thermoproteota > Bathyarchaeia > Bathyarchaeales > Bathycorpusculaceae > Bathycorpusculum. The sequence continues at coordinate 216,617 of CAWHXY010000007.1, forward strand.
CTTCTCTAGTTAATTGCTAGCTAACGATTTAATATTTGTGGAAAGAATAATCACACAAATTATTCATTCACGCAGGAAATTGTACTACAAAATTAACATTTAGCCAAAATTATTATAGTTAATGCCTTAGACTAGTTTTGGGGGCTTGAAATGTACAAGAAAATGCAAGCTGGAAAAATTTTCAAAATTATCTGGATCACTATTTCAGTAGCTTTTTTTTCAACACTAATTCTATTTTTGACGCTGAATTTCATTTTCAGTATCCAAATCTATTATCTTGGGATAGCTACGTTAGTGCTGTTTTTACCTTTTCTTTTATCACTTGCTTACCTTATTGGCTGTTGGTGCTAAACGGACGATAGATAAAAAAATCGAAAAAGAAGAAGAGCCAAAACGGCGACTTCCAGAAACGATGCCCAAAGATAAAAATAATGGCGTCTAAGATGGAATAAATGCATTCTATATGCTTCTGTAAACTCAAAAATAGTTAGAGGCTTACTCTTCCAATTTTTCTAAATAGAAAATTTGCTACTAAAGCCACAGCCAAATCCGCAATAATCCAAACTAATAACGGAATATACTGCAATATCGCTAAGACAGTAAAAATCAACAAAAGAACTACTGCAACTACTCCAACTACTCTCTTTCTTCTGCGAACTCCGTAAGAAGTTAATGTGTCGGCGGGCATGTCAACCACTTTTAACTTAACGATTACGAAGTCATTAAAATATGAATCTTAACTTTTTAACGTATTATAAGAACAGATAGCCTTCAAATAAAAGATTACAAGCACACACAGACATCAAACGTAATTCAATAACAGACAACCATGAGTTCTTTACAAATGACATCATTCTTTATGTTTTGAATCCTTCAATTTAAGACACCATTTTAGTTTAACTTGAACTCTTTGAATTAATCCTTCTTGCTCTAAAGAACGTAAACTGCGACTGATGGAGGAATATTCTTTTGATCGATATTCTACAATTCTGCCAAAAACAATCTCAGCAATCTCTTTGGTTGTCATTTCTGGTTTCAATTCAAGAAATTTCAATATTAATTGCTGATTCTTAGACAAATGCGTCGTTGTGTACCACAAAAAATAGTTAATTTAGTAGTTAATAGCATTTTTCTATTTTCAAAATAAGGACCCGATTCGTATTGTAATGAAAATATTTTAATGAAACAGACTTCATAATATAGTTCAGGTATCAGTAGCATAGAGAGGCTAAATTATGGCCGTTCTTGAATGCCCTTCCTGCAATGAAATCCTTGAAGCTGATCCGCCAGATAAACTCCATTCAGCATTCTCTTCAGCTAAGCCAATACCTAGTAGTTTTCATGGTAAAATTATTAGAAAGAAAGTAAGGTGCCAAAACCAAGCTTGCAAAAAAACAGTCACGGTTTACTGGTATGCTCCCTTGGAATACTTCAACCGAATGTAATGTGCTTCAAACTTAATTTAGTAATTAAATAGCGTTAGCTCTATGTGTTGATAGTGCTCTTCTTACTCGTTTATATGCGGTGATTTATTTAAGAAATAACGTAAGAAACCAAAAACTATCGAGTTTCCTCAAATGCCAATGCTGGAGACTGGTTTTTCGGAGGCTAAACATCTTACCGCCGATATTCAATTACGCGTTTGTGAAAAGCTTTGCATTCTTTAATAACTCTCATGAGTTGTTCCGGATAGCCGAAACCCATTCCAGATAGCCAAATCAGCTGGTCCAACTGGTCTTGCCGTGATTCTTGGTATTCCGGACAGTCGGTACATTGGTCGGGGAACTCATTGAAGCAAGCTCGCTGCATTTCCAACATTTATCCCCAAAATAACTAAGGAAGCTTCAGGTATTTAAGACACACTCGATAGAACAAACTCAATTTTAAACAGAATCTACAAATATGCAATCAGCAGTTAACATTCACATTTCTCTTGACGTTTTGCAGTTTCTGAACAAATGTACAGTTATTTGGGTTGTATAACTTATTTTTTGGAAATTTTACTCCTTTATCAGCATTTATTTTAACAAATAGGTATTTTTTTAAGTAGCTTCTTACATTACATATTAGGGAAGAATAGCTGAAAGAAAGATAGCTGGGGAATAAGATGAAAATTCAAGAACCAATTCCTCATTGGAATAACTTCAGTGTTCCTGAGCTGAAAGAGATTCTGAAACATTGTGAAGCGTTAGAAAGACTTGGTATTGCACAAGATGGAAAAATGATCATTTCTATTGAAAGAGACATTACCTTACGTGAAAAACAATATGTGCATTCTAATTCTAAACTCACAAAAATAACGCAACAAACAACAAGACCAAACCTCGGCAAAATAAACAAAACTTCAAGAAAGACGATACAACAAGAAAAACAAAAACCACAAGACTACTTATTGGAACAGACTATCTAAATATTTTCAAATCATACAGTACTTTGAGAAAAGCGATAATTCAGATTAGTCGCTCTTAAATGCTTTAATGGTTACGCAAAGCTGATATTAGATTTTGACAAAAGAAAGAGTCTACAGGTGAAAAGCCGCTATGACAAGAGCACTGTTCTTAATTGATAGTTACCTCAAGGAATCTGACGGTACCGTAGTTTCTGTTAAAGATGGAAAATACGTAGTTTTGGACCAAACCATTTTCTATGCCAAGGGCGGAGGCCAGCCACATGATACTGGTGTGATATTTAGAGGAAAAGACACATTTAATGTCGTTTATGTTGGTAAGTTTTCAGGTGAAATCTCTCATGAAATTGATCATGTTGGTCTTCAGCCAGGCGACAAGGTTCAATGCGTTCTGAACTGGGAAAGGCGGTATAAATTCATGCGCAGTCATACCGCTGCCCACGTTCTCGCATCGCTGCTTAACAAAGGTACGGGAGCACTTATCACGGGCAACCAGCTTGAAGAAGACTATGTACGTTTTGACTTTAGCATTGAGAAATTTGACAAGGCACTTCTGGAAGAATATCTTGCAAAAGCGAACAATTTATTCGGTACAGACGTTCTTGTGAAATGGTATGAATTGCCTCGGAAGGAAGCCCTAGAGATTCCCGGAATCATCAAGATGGCTGAAGCTTTTCCACCAAATCTCCCGATGCTTAGAATTGTTGAAATAGAAGGTTTAGACAAGCAGGCAGACGGAGGTACTCACGTAAGAAACCTTAAAGAAATTGGAAAAGTGGAACTTATTAAAACTGAAAACAAGGGCAAGAATAATAGACGTATTTATTTCAAGCTAAATTGATCAATGCATTAGTCTCTTAATTCGATCGAAAAATCTGCTTAATACGTTTTTCAATAGGTTTCATGAAATTTAAAAGAGAATCATATGGAATAACAATAGTAATTGTTATGAAGCGCGATGCATAATTTTAGTTTGCTTTGCACCGTTATTTGAGGGAAACTATTTGACGACTAAAAATTTGCTTTGCGGATGTGTCTACGAAGAGAACGAATGGATGCTTGTCCGTATAAAAGAATCCGAAAAGCACCATAAAGAGCGAACTAAAAAAGTTGAATATCGGCCAAAATCAGAATGCTGCAGAAACGATACAAGAGGCGAATAAAGTCATACGCCAAAGGGCGCTATCCTCAACAGATAAGCTTTATAACAAGTTCCACATCAATCAAGCTGCAACGAAGTTGCAAAGTAATTAAACAGGAAGTGAAAATAGAAATGTCATATGGAAACAAAGAGATGCATAAGGCAACCTGTGCTGACTGCGGAAAAGAATGCGATGTTCCTTTCAAGCCAGACGGTACAAGGCCAGTTTATTGCCGAGAATGCTACAGCAAACGCAGACCACCAAGAAGATATTAAGCTTTTAAGCTAACATCTTTACTTGTTTAACAATATTCTTTTTCTTTTTTATTTATTCTGTTTTGAACCAGAAATATTATCTCTGTAATTATTCTATAGTAAAATAAAGTCAAGTCCTTTGTATTATTAAGATATCATTTAATAACCGAAGCACATTTTTTTCAAATGGTCACCCGAATTAGAAAATTTTTGCTGAAAATCTAAGCTATTTCGTTTGGTACTTTGCTCGTTTGGATTCTCTTATCCAAAATTGCGGATCATCGACCCTAATAATCTGTACTTCAACAACATTTCGCGGATCAGTTATTACTACTCGAAATTTAGGAGATAAATCAGGCTTGCTCAAAAACTCCACTCTTGACGTTTCCAACTCTTCCGCGATACGTTCACACTTTTTGTTGGCGTATCCATGGTACTTTACGCTTTTTCCTGATAAAATGGCTTTGTCAAAATCGCCTTTGCTGCATTGAACTAGTTTTTCGCCGTCTCGAATGAACCAGAATGGAGATATCTTGGGCATTACAATCGGGCAATAGGGTTAATTGATCGTTAATTAACATTGTCGTGCTTAGTTCGGAATTGTGCCTCAGATACCGATTTATTTTTTTTCCAGTCAACTTGGAGGAACAGAGTAACTGAAGCTCCAATATTTTCGTGCAATTCTCTTCATTGGCACAACAATAATTTCTTATCGTTAAGAAATAGATTATTTAATAAAATAAAAACTATGAGGGAGGAGCAAAGAACCTTAGGTTTTATGTTCCTAAGACGTTTGTGTTTTACTCTGCTTTTCCTTTTTTGCTTTTCTTTTTGCGTCTCTTTCTTTCTTAGTTAATGGTTTTTCTTTTTTCGGCATTCGGGATTTACTCCGAGTGTAACTTTATAGCTATCTATGCTTTAATAACTTTCGAAAAAAACAATCAAGTTATGTGTATTCTCTAAAGGTGTGGCCACATTTTGTGCAGCGCATAAACTGAGTCGATGCTTCATCGCCGCCTCGAGTCTGCACTTGCCATACATAAACCATGTTGTTTTCACATTTCTCGCATTTCATGCGGATTGTAGGCATTGTCTTGATTTTTTGTTCTTCCTCGCTAATAACCGTCATGAACGGTTGAGCGTTAGGCTGAATGACCTTGACTATCGTTGCCTGTGCCCGACTGTTTTTAGGCTGTTTAATATAACTGCATTTCGTGCAAGCAAGTACTACTCCGTCTTGAGCTTTTTTAGGTTCAAGCCGACAACCGCAATCCGGGCAAAACTCCATAAGTCTAGAAAACTCCTCTGATAATGTCTGTCAAATTAATCAGATTATAGATATAAGCATTCTTTTAATATCAATGAAAATTCGGGCAAGAAACGAACTTCTGCCTAAATAAAAGGGCAAACTAAATACGGTAGCCTTTCTTTGAGCAAGGGGATGAAAAATGGGTGCTGAAAACCAACCCCTAAGCGAATGGCAAACAATTGACCACGCACTTGCGTACCTCGCAAGAGCAGATAAACTTCCACACAGAACAGAAGGTGAAAAGGCGTTGCTCGACCAAATCCCGCAAAACATAAAACGCGTTCTTGATTTAGGAACAGGAGACGGAAGACTACTAGCACTCGTTAAAGTAAACAGGCCAAATGTTGAAGGGGTTGCACTCGATTTTTCGGAGCCTATGATTGAACAAGCTAAAAAACGCTTCGGAAAAGACAAACATGTAACCATTGTCAAACATGATTTTGCTTCTCCATTGCTGTCCAATCAACTTGGTCGTTTTGACGCTGTTATCTCAAGTTTAGCTATTCATCATTTGAATCATCCAAGAAAAAAACAACTATACAAAGAAATATTCGACCTGTTAAATCCAAAAGGCATATTCTGCAATCTAGAACATGTTTCGTCTCCAACATGGAATGTGCATCTCAAGTTTCTATCTGCAACTGGCTTTACTCTAAAGACAGAAGACCCGTCAAACAAGCTTTTAGATGTTGAAACACAACTACAGTGGCTAAGAGAAATAGGATTTACAGACGTAGACTGCTACTGGAAATGGCTAGAAATAGCGCTAATTGCCGGCTTTAAACCCTAAAATCTCTCTTTTGTCTTAACGCTTAATTGCTTGAATAGAAAACGATAATAAGCACTAAAACAAGAAGTTACTGAGGGTTTTTAAAAAAATGACAAATAGCAGTAGTAGTGGACAAACTAGTGGACAACTTGACTTATCTCTTTGGCTAATACGGTTAATTGCTTACATCATTGACGGCATCATAATCTTTGTAGTAACAGTCATACTAGGTATTATAGCGGCAATAGCATTGGTCACAACGGGTTCCCTGTTTCTCTTCGGTGGACTTTGGATTACTTTTGGACTTTTTGGCTTGCTTTCAATACTATACTTTATCGTATTAGACGTTGTTTGGGGTGCTACAATAGGCAAAAGAGTCATGGGTTTACAAGTTCAAACAGTACAAGGCGCCAGAATAGATTTTGTAAAATCAATTATCCGCAACATCAGCAAGATTAACCCGCTTTTAGTGTTTCTTGACTGGTTGATAGCAATTGTGACAGCAGGACCTGACAAACGTCAAAAATTAACCGATCGCTGGGCAGGAACTACAGTTGCTCAAGCAGGAAAATCACCAATCACCTTTAATGAACCGGCACCTTCGTCACCGCCTCCAGCTTCAACACCGCCTCCGACAGCAACCTAAAAAACAAAATCCTTTTTTCTTTTTTTATGAAGCGTTTTTTTATGAACGATAAAAAAGAAAATAAAATATTTAACTCTGATAGCGCTCAGCTTATGGAACTTTAAACTCTTTCAACCAAACATTAAGTTGTTCTTCTTTTAAGCCTGCTCCAAATCTTCCATCAAGCCGCTTACTAACAATACCATTTTCAAAAAATAAAACAGTTGGCACAGCATCAATTTCGTAGTCATCCCATAGTGGGTTATCGTAGTCGTCGAGGAGCACGTGAATGACGTTTCCATTGTTGAAATCGCGTATTTTTTCGTCGAAAACTGGAACAAAACGCATACAGTATGGGCACCATGAAGCGTAAAATAGGACTAGAACCTTTTCGGTTTTGTATAATATGGCATTTAGATCTTGGCTATTTTCAACTTCTATCATGTATTATCAGGTTAATTCTGTTTTTCGCTTTCATAAACATGCCGTTCTTAAACAATTTTTATGGAAATTGATGCGAAGCATAAATACTGTAAATCACTAATTCAGTAAATGAAGGTAACATGTCGCGGAAATCTTACAAACGCGGGTATCCTGTTGCGGTTCTCGTCGGAATAGAGCAAAATCATGCAGCGCTATGGCAAGTTTTCAGCCATGTTGCTAAACATCAACAAAATATTTCTTTAAACCGTGACAGAAGCGACTCCAAAGTGCTCTATAACTTTCATGAATCCATCATAAACGCATTAAGGCCAATACTGAAAGAAGGAATAAGGAGTATAATAGTTGCTTCTCCACCAAAAACCGATTATTCACAACAGTTCCTAAATCACATCAAAGGCCATCATAATTGGTTAAATCAAGGATCCAGTAAAGCAGTTTTTTCGCCAATTACGGGTTCAGCAAGCACGCCATCGCAAGTGGCGGCTTTAACGCAAACATCAATGTTTAAGCAATTAATCAGTGATACTACGGCTGAAGAAAGCGAGAACCTACTTGAAGCTCTCGAAAAAAGGCTAAATGCAACTGACAATCTCGTGCTTTTTTCTTTGCAAGAGGCAGAACATTTTATTTTTGACACGCAAGCTGAGGGGAAACCTAAGCCGGAATATCTAATGCTTTCAGATGAGTATCTTTCAACAAGCCGACAAAAATACAGAGTTCAAAGACTCATGCAAATTGCAGCCAACAAAGGCGTTAAAACACGCGTTATAAGTGCTGATTCAACCGCGGGCAAACGCGTCACTCAACTAGGAGGACTTGTATGTTTGGCGAAAAAATAAGTAACCTTCCCTAAAGGAAGTTATTAGTAGGACAAGAGGTTGCTTTCGAAAGACCAGATCTTTAATAGCAAACAGTAGCAGTTTCAGCCGCTTTCATAGCTGAAACCAATAATATTATAGTTATCCTAGCCTCAGCTGGCTCAACTATATTCACAATCGCTTTAATCGTAATTTTTATTATTCAACGAAATATGAAAACGGTAAAATAGAAAATCTAAATCAACTCATTTTGCTTTAATTCTTCTATAGAAATTTTGCCCGAATGCAACGCGGTAGCCACTAATACGCCGCTTATGCCCAAATCCTTTAACTGAACTAAATCGTTAATATCTCGAACTCCACCACCAACATAAACATCTAGCCCCTCCTCAAACGTCTTTGTTACCAAATCAACATTAACTCCTTCTCCGCTACCCACACGGTCCAAATCTAAAATAATTACGCTTGAAACTCCCATATCCTTGAATTCATGCAGGAGACACAAAGGATTAACACAACCAGCAAACCCTAATTTAACAAGCACTTTATCACCCTTCAAATCCAAACTCACGATAGCAAGATCGCTTCCTAAGACTTTAACTACTTCGCTTACGAGGTTTTTTGTTCGCAGTGTTTCTGTTCCTATAACAACTTTCGAAACACCAATTTCAATTAGTTTCTTTGCTGTTTCGAGGTCAGTAACTCCAGCGTCAACCATCAATTTGAGTCCAGTTTCATCACTGATGCCTTTCAGTACTTGATAATTAATCTGGCTTTTTGTGATTGCATCTAAATCTGCAATGTAAAGTTCCTGAAAACCTAGTATTTTGAAGACCTGGGCAACTTCTAAAGGGTTAACTGATCGGCTTAGGATGCTTTGGAGTGGTTGATATTCGCGTCTTTTTCCTTTTACAGCGTGAACAACTATTCCATCCAAAATATCGATTACAGGAATAACTTTCAAACTCTATACCTTACCCGTGAATTGACTCTCAACGAATAGAAAAACCTAACCATCGACATAGCAAAAGTTTTAAAGGCGTCGTCAATGCGCATGTTTATGATGCTACATTGAAGCTACTCATAAGTCCCATGAATGAGCAAGAAGCCTCAGCAGCTATTGCAGGGGGCGCTGACATAATTGATGTTAAGAATCCGAAGGAGGGAGCATTAGGCGCCAATTTTCCATGGGTTATCAAGCGAATAAGGGAAATGACGCCGAAAAACATCCAAGTAAGCTGCACATTAGGGGAAGTTCCTAATCTTCCAGGATCTATATCTTTAGCAGCATTGGGAGCAGCATCATTAGGTGTCGATTACATTAAAGTGGGGCTTTATGGGTTTAAAACCTCTCAAGAAGCAATTTGCCTGTTGCAAAACGTTAGCAAGGCAGCTAAAGAATGCAATCCTAAGATCAAAATAGTTGCAGCTGGCTACGCAGACGCAGAAAGAGTCAGCTCAATTGAACCGTTGCTTATTCCTGAAATTGCCAGTAAGGCTCAAGTTGACGTTGCCATGCTTGACACAGCAATTAAGGATGGTCAAAACCTCTTTAGCTTCTTAACAGCTAAGAAATTGCAGAAATTCATTGATTCATCTCATAAATTTGGGTTGGAAGCAGCTTTGGCAGGATCGTTAAGAAAAGAGGATTTGCAAGTTGTCTATCATTTAGGTGCCGATATTGCAGGATCTCGAGGGGCAGCATGTACAAATAATGATAGAGTGAAAGGTCAAATAACAGAAAAACGAGTGCGCGAATTAGTTGAAGCTTTAGAAAAAGCGGAAATGCAAGCTGATAAGAGGGCTTAGCCTTTGCAGCCTAAAGGGTCAACCCGAAAAAAAGTGCTATTTGATCTCAAAAAAATTCATCAACAAGACAAAGTATATGATGATGGAAAAATCTTATGTTCTATGTGCACCAAAGTCCATCCTATTGCAGAGAAAGCCCATCGACTTTGCTTAAGCTCCAATCTTGGTGATCCGGGCCTTTTTCCAGGAAGCGCTCAACTTGAAAAAGAAGTCATAAATGAACTAGCCACGCTTCTACATGGTAAAAATTCTGTTGGGTTTCTTGTTTCAGGCGGAACCGAAGCAAATTTGATGGGGCTTTTAGCTGCAAGGAATATGGTGGGTGTAAGACAACCTGAAGTTGTTTTGCCGCAATCTGCTCATTTCTCTTTTACAAAAATTTGTAATCTGTTGAATCTTAAACCAGTTTATGCAGATTTGGATCGCTCTTTCATGGTTAATTTATCCTCTGTTGAAAAATGCATAAGCGAGAATACAATTGCAATAATAGGGACTGCGGGAACTGCTGAGCTGGGAACTATAGACCCTATTGAGCAACTAGCCCAAATTGCCTCTGTGCATAATGTTTGGTTGCATATTGATGCAGCATTAGGCGGTTTAGTTATTCCCTTTCTAAAAGAAAAACACAAGTTTGATTTCAATCTGGAAGCAGTAAAATCCATGACAGTAGACCCACACAAAATGGGTATGGCTACAATTCCAGCTGGCGGGATCTTGTTCAGAGACGATAAATCCTTGAATCTTATCAAAACCGAAACACCATACTTAACAGATAATTTTCAGTATACATTTGCTGGAACAAGATCAGGAGCTTCCGCTGCCTCAGCCTGGGCAGTTTTTAAACTTCTAGGAATGGAAGGATTCAAGAAAATAGTAAATAAGTGCCTGAAAATGACGCAGCTGTTTCGCGATGGACTCAAAGATACCGGTTTTGAACTTGTTGTTGAGCCAACGCTGAATATTGTAGCTTTCCGCAGTCAACAGAACACCAAGCATTTGGCAGAAAAACTTTGGAAAAAAGGTTGGTTTGTCTCTTATGTTCCCCGCTACGATTGTATTAGACTTGTCATAATGCCCCACGTCAAGAAGCGACATACCTTGGCTTTTTTGAAAGATCTAAGAGAAATAGAGAAACTTCCCGACAAAGACTCTTTCCTGTGTTAAGGGGTTTAATTTTGAAGATTATAGTTTACGAGCATGTTTCAGGGGGCGGATATGCAGACAAACAAATTTCACCAAGCATTTTATCCGAGGGGTTTGGAATGCTGCGTAAGGTTGTTTCCGACTTCAAACTTGAAGGGCACGAAGTAACCGTTTTACTTGATAACAGACTTTCAAACCTGAACCAGCCACTAAATGCTAACTGCATAGTACCTGTTTTTAATTCTGAAGAACCAAAAAAATTCTTGGTAAGCCTTGCTAAAATTAACGATGCCATTTACGTTATTGCTCCTGAAACAGGAAAAACTCTCCAATCATTAGTGGAAATTGTTGAGCAAACGAACAAGATTTCACTCAATTGTGAATCCAGCACTATCAAAAAAGTTGCAGACAAAACCCTTCTCTGCGAAGTTCTGGAAAAAAATGATTTGCCAACACCTAAAACAATGGTTTTTGATTTTAGCGATAATCTAGAAGAAGTTAAGTCTTCTATCAAACGCCAATTAACTTATCCTTTAATTTTCAAGCCAGTGGACGGCACAAGCTGCTGCAATTTAAGTATCGTTAAAGAAGAGGGCCAAGTGAAGGATGCAATTTCCAAGTTGAAAGCAGAATCGGCAGACCAGCATTTTATTGTTCAAGAGTTCATTGGAGGTGAAGCGGCAAGCGTCAGTTTACTTTGCACAAAAGATAAAGCAAGATCAATCAGTTTGAACCAGCAAATTGTTGAGCTCTGCACACCAGATGGGATTTCTAGTTACAAAGGCGGCGTTGTACCGTTTGACCATCAGCTTAAGACGGAAGCATTTAGGGCAGCAGAGAAAGTTGCGGAGTGCTTTCCAGGTTTAAAGGGATACGTAGGGGTTGATTTGATTTTATCCAGGTACAAGCCTTTTGTAATAGACGTGAATCCACGGTTGACAACGTCATTTGTAGGTCTATCACAAACCGCAAAGTTTAACGTGGCAGAAAAAATCGTTAAAGCTGTTTTAGAAGGTACACTTCCCGCAGCACCTGAATGTGACGGCTATGTTTACTTTTCAAAATACGAAACCACCAAGCCAACAAATAATTCATTCAAAAAAATTGCTCAATTAAGCGAAGTTGTTTCACCGCCTTTTCCTTTAAGTGACAGGCAAAAAGCTTGTGCGTTGATTTCTGGTCAGGGGGATTCCTTGGAAAATGCAAAAGTGGAGTTAGAAGAAGCTAAAAAGCACATTCTTCGCATTATTAAAGGAGGAAACTAGCTTGGCGAAAGTGTTAAGCTATGATGTTGGAGGCGCGAACACTAAAGCTGCCTTCCTAACTACAAAAAACGGGAAGTTACAGGACGCCAAAGTGGCTGTCGAGTATTTCCCAATATGGAAGGAACCAGAAAAACTTGCCAATGTCCTCCTTGAACTTAAAAAACGATTAGGCGCAAGCAGACTTGATGCTCTAGGCGTAACCATGACTGCAGAATTATCAGATGTTTACGCTACCAAGAGTGAAGGCGTTCACGAGATTTTCTCATGCATAAAGAGTGTTTTTCCTAATTTGCCTATTTACGTTCTAAACAGTGATACGAAACTAGATTCCATTAGTGTTGCTGAAGAAACGCCGCTTAGGGTGGCTGCGGCAAATTGGGCTGCAACAGGCTGGTTAGTTGCCAAGCGATTGAAGGATTGTGTTATTGTTGATGTTGGAAGTACAAGTGCGAGCATTATTCCTATAGTTAATTCTTTGGTAGTTGCCAATGGTAAAACGGATTTGGATAAACTAATTTGTGGAGAACTTGTTTATTCAGGGAGTCTGCGGACTAATGTGGCTTCGATTGTGCACTCTGTTCCCATAAAGAATGGAGTTTCAGGCGTCGCTTCTGAACTTTTTGCATTATCTGCAGATGTTCATTTGGCCTTAGGCAACATAACTGAGAAAGAATATACTTGTGAAACTGCTGACGGTCGAGGAAAAACGGTACCTGAAGCTTTTGCTCGGTTAGCAAGGGTAGTCTGTGCAGACACCCAAATGTTAACTCAGAAGGAAATCATCGACATGGCAAAGTACGTTTATGATAAACAAGTTCTTCAGGTCTCCGAAGGCATGAGCAAAGTCTACTCGTACGCACAAAAGCTAACTACCAATATAGTTCCAATAGTAATTACAGGTCAGGGCAAAGATTTTATTGCAAGAAAAGCAGCCGAAAAAATCGGTGTTAAATCAATTATTGATTTGGGAACGCTAATACAAAAATGCGCGGTTATGGCTACTCCAGCTTTTGGACTGGCATTGATGGTTGCCACCGATCTTGAAGGAGAAATTGTCGATTGGACGCTACAGTAGTTAAGGTAGGAGGTTCTTTGGCATTGTGCCCTATGAAGCTTAAGCGTTTGTGTACAAAGTTAAGCGAAGCGTCTAAGGAACATAAGCTGATATTGGTGCCGGGAGGAGGGGAATTTGCTGATGTCGTGAGGAAAGTTGACAAGCGATTTAAGTTGTCAGCTGAAGCTTCTCACCGGATGGCCGTTTTAGGTATGGATCAATATGGTTTTTTACTTTCAGATTTAACAAAGGATGCTTGCATTGTGAGTCAGCTTGCAAATGTGCAGAAAATTTTAAATATGAACAAGTTGCCTATTTTTTTGCCATCAAATCATATGATTAACAATGATCCTTTGGAGAATTCTTGGGATGTCACTTCAGATTCTATCGCTGCCTACATCGCAAGCCAACTATGCATCAGAAAAGTTATTTTAGTGACTGACGTCGACGGAGTTTACTTATGTGATCCAAAAAAGTATTTGGATGCAAAATTGATAGAACAGATATCCATTAAACAGCTTGAAACAATGCATGAACGAACATGTGTCGACAAGTTTTTGCTTTCACTGCTTTCCCAATCAGAGATTCAATGCATTGTCGTGAACGGATGTTATCCCGCGCGAATTGAAGCTATTCTAGAAGGAAAGAAAACTATTTGCACATTAATCAATTAGCAAAATAACTTATTTTAACGAATGAAATCTAAAACAATCTTTTCTTTCGTAAATTGATTGGCAGTTAATCAAACAATTAAGCGTCAGGTGTTAATTTAGCACACTTACAATCTTCTTAAAAGAAAAAATAGAAAAAGGAAAATGGAAGTTTTTAAGTTTTAGATTTTTTTCTTATCTAAGACTTCGCGGAAACTCTTGTCACAGCACTTATAGAGCGCTATGGTGAGTTGTGTTCTTTTTCCTTTCTTGTCTGGTTTGCCAGCCATCTTCCAAGTCTTTGTAGCGTTTTTAACTTCTTTTCCACAAGTTGGGCATTTTGCCATGATTAATCCCTATGGTGCATGTTATCATATTGATGTACATAAAACACTTTCTATCCATCCTCTATCCATGGTCTTTGAAATGGCTAAATTAAGGTTCTTTTTGGAGGATATACATATAAAAACGCCTTTTTTTAGTTACATATGCGCCATAAAAACCTTAATTGCGGGGGAGGACCTGCCTATTTTCATTCTTTTGTGGAATAATTATTATCGCGGAAGAGTATGATACATGAGTATTATGTCAATTGTTGGTTTAGATTTGGCTGGTGTAGAAACCCGACCTACTGGTTACTGTGTACTTGTAGGGATGGAAGCGGAGACATCTCTCGTTTATACAGATACAGAAATACTATCCGAGATCCGAAAAGCCCTTCCAAAAGTTGTAGCTATTGATGCACCCTTAACCTTACCTCCCGGAAGAGCATCGCTGGAGGAACGCAATAAGGCTCATTTAAGAGAATGCGACAGAGAACTTTTGAAAAGGCACATAAAATTTTTTCCTCTTACATTGGGGCCCATGAGAAAATTAACGGAACGAGGCATACATTTGAAAAAAATCCTTGAAGCTGAAAATTTCGTCACGATAGAGGCTTATCCTGGAGGCGCCCAAGATGTGCTCGATATTCCTAGAAAACAGAAAGGGCTGGAAAAACTGAAGGCTGGGCTTGATAATTTGGGCTTGAAGCAGTTGAGCAACTTGATGAGTGATCATGAACTTGATGCTGTCACATGCGCATACGAGGGAAAGCTATTCTTGGAGGGAAATGCTCTTGTTTATGGAAGCCCTGAAGATGGAATCATTATGCCAAAAGGCGAGAAAAAATAAAGGTATCTAGTCGCTTCTTTCTTCGCTTTTTTCGGTTTTGTTATTTCGAGAGATCTTGTAGGGCCACCAGTTGGCTCTTTGTGCTAAACCCATTAATGAAGGTACGAAGAAAAGAATGACAACGCTGACATCTATTATGATGGCCGCGGCGACTGCAAGGGCGATTTCTTGAAGTATAGCTATGTTTGTAATAAGTAATGAGGCAAACACTGTAGCAAGAACGAGCCCCAAACCGAGTATAGTTACCCAAACTTTTTCGATGGCAGTTACTATCGCTTCATTGTCGGTTTTGCCGTTGAGAACTTCTTCCCGAATACGAGTAAGGAAGAAAATGTCATAGTCGATTCCGACCCCAAGCATAGTTACTACAACGAAAAGAGGCGCAAAACTAAGAATAGGTAGGTTAAAAGCATCGTAGAAAATGAGTGAAATGATGGCTAAAGCGAACACAACACTGCAAAGGATTGTGAATATTAGGCGGATTGGTGTAAAGGCTGACCGTAACTGGATAAACAAAATCACGTAGACCGCTGCTGCCAAGATTGCCACAACTTCGGGAATTAGGTTTGCCATGAATGTTTGGCTGTCTATGGTTGATTGAGTTGCCCCGCCATAATAGATGGTAACTCCTTTTATGATCGATTGTTTGCTGATGTTCTTTTCCATTCCGTTCAATGACTTCATTGCGTTTGCACTCATTGCTGAATCTGAGAGGCTTACCGTAATTATGGCTGTTTTGTTATCTTGTCCTATAGTTGAAAATATTTGGCTCTCGTATTGAGTGCGGAGGGGCTCAGACATGTTTTCTACTGATGAGTAGTTAAATGTATTTTTGAAGGGTCTGGTAGCACTTTCGACTGCTAGAACGCCTTTAGAGCTTGCTGCAGTTGCAGTGATTTGCTCGATCTGGTTAAGTAAGGTCTGATTAAAGTGATTATTTCCGTACGTTATCTGTGTAGAAGTTGTAATTATAATGGAACTTGGCTGTGTTGTTCCGCTGCCAAAGCTGTCAGATATCGCTGTGAGACCCTGATTGCTTTGAAAATTTGGAATTAGCTTCAGAAATTCTTCGCCCGTAGGCGTCGTGTATACTACTGCAAAAGCACTTAAAGCTATGATACTGATGATGATTATGATGGGGATTTTTCGTCTTAATGTGCTATGTGCAACGCGAGTTAATATGTTCTTTTTTGGAGCAGATTTGACCTTGCTCAACCTACGGAGTCCTGGCCAAAATATTTTGTCCCCTAACGCAATTTCAAGAGCTGGCAATAATGTAAGCGATGCCGCAAGCAAAATTGAAACACCTAGAGCGATAGCGGTTCCGACGTCGCTAAAAATTGGTACGTTAGCAACTGCCATAACTATGTAAGCAACGATAACGGTGATGCCAGCGGTTAAAACTGCTTGTCCTGCCCACTTAAGCGAAATGCCTACGCTTTCTTCGATTGATTTGCCTTTTAGTCGTTCCTCTCTTGTGCGTCTAAGCTGAAGTACCGAGTAATCTACGGCCAATCCCAACATCAATAGTATCGTTAATGTTGGCGTGAGGAACGTCAAGTTTCCATGACCAACCTTTACGATTGCAGCGTAAATTGCGGCAAGTGCAACAGAAACTGAAATTCCCCCAAGCAGAACTGGAATCAAAGCCGCTAAGGGCGCCAAAAACAAGAGCCCAACGATCAAAAGCGAAATTCCAATGCCTGGCCCCACAGTTAGGGCTAATGCCGGCACAAATGCTTTTTCAACATCCTTACTCAAGACTGACCCGCCGGTCACGAAAACCATTCCAAAGTTTGATAGCCCAGAGTTATGTACGTCTGACTCGACTTGAGTGATTGTGTTAGTATCCGGATTGGATGAGAAACCGAAAATTATGAGCATTGTATCATTTTGTGAATTAACAAAGTTGCCTGATAAAGCGGTTGAAGGAATATATGGGTAACCCGAATAGGGTTGAGTTGTGATTATGTTGTTGATCTCAACGTTTACGTCGTCTGCTGTTGCGTTTGGTGAAAGCGCTGTGAGAAGATTGCTAAGGGATGGGGCGTTTATTGTAAATAATGGGGAATTTGAAAAGGTGTTTTGGGTAGCGTTTGAAATAAAATCACATGCCAAATTCCACGTTTGAGTGTTATTAGGTAATACACCAAGTTGGTAGGTGGACTGCATCAGATCTGAAACTGAAAAACCTGCGTCAGCAGTGGTTAGATTAGTGTAACTATTTTCTAAAAGTGTGATAGCGTAGTTGCCAATTGTTGCATTTGAAGGTGAAGATCCGAAGTTGTACAGATTGGTAACTAAGTTGGAAGGTGAAGCGCCCAACGATGATGATAAATCCGCAGGAATGCTTGATGCCAAAGTTGAAATTGTCAAGTTTGCTATTGCCTGAGGCTGGTTCCAATTTGTGACTGTCAAGTTGGATGCTACTGAACTCACCATTGAGCTTGTCTGACTATCTATTTGTCCGCTGTTTAACATCGCTGCGACAGCTTGATTTATTGCGAAGGCTTCACGGGTAGCCACCGACGTGTCGTTAGAGAGAGCTTGGAAACTTGCTGTCCAAGCACCATAGAAAGCGGTGTAGTATCCGATGGATTGAGCATTACCTCCAAAATTAGATGTTAATAAGTAAACGGTGATGTTTGCTTGCGTATTAGCTAAAGAGAGATCTGTTACGCCTTGGGCAATAAGTCCTTGCCAAGCACCCTCGAATGCCGTTGGTATTCCGTAGATGAGCTGCGCTGTCTGGTTAATCCCTGTTTGAAGCTGAAACAGATTCGTACTCAAAACAGACAGATTATCCTGCAGAGCAAATAGTCCCGAATTAATCGTGGCTATATTTGATTGAAGACTAGCTGTTTGATTAAGTATAGCCGGTACTGACGAGTTAAGCAAACTATCCTCTAACGAATAAAGACTTGATTCACCAGTATAATTTCCCACATTTCTGTCTTTGTAAAGGGTAGCATTTAACACCAACACCTTCTGTTTCAACAAATCAGAATACACTTGAGCATTTTGGACTACAACTAAGATACTGCCTCCACTACTAGTATTTGAAGTCGGAAATTGAGCATGTACAATGTTTGCAGCTTTATCCGACTCAGTGTTCGAGGGACCTCCAAATCCACCTGTCAAGTCATACGAAACAGATGAGAAGAAGCTTGGAATAAGAACAAGCGAAAGCAGAACGACCACTACCCAAGCAATGATAATCAATCTGTGTCGCTTGCGAATAAAATTGTTCAATGAATCAAAAAATGATTTCGACATTTAAATCAAATCTCTATTAAACAACCTTCTTGGATTTTACCAGTCAATGCAAATGCGTTTTGCTTCGCCTTTCTTAAGGATTTCCCAGAATAATGCCATAGATCAACAAATGACTTACAATCCCTAAGTATATCCCTTTGATTATTTAGGGCAAAAATAAAATTACATGAATGTTATACTTACTTAGTGTTGTTTTATGACAATTTTGTCTATTAATGCTGAGTTTGGTTGGGTAAAGATTGATGGAGTTCTTTACAAAAAAGATGTTATAATTCATTCAAATAGGAAAATAACAAAAAGGGAAAAAAAGAAATCAAAAGACTTAAGATCAATTTATGTACACACACCCCTTTCTGAACGTGAACTTGAATTTCTATCAAAAGAAAAGTTTGAAGTTATTTTTGTTGGAACAGGCCATGAAGCTGCTTTGCCAATAACGCCTGAGGCTAACAAAATATTGCGTGAACACAACGCAGTAATTCTATCCACCCCAGAAGTGATTAAACAAATTGAGCAAGAAACGAGAAAATTTATCGCAATTATTCACGTGACTTGTTGACCATATCATAGACTTGGAAAGATTAAAATAAAAAATGATGGACAAGAGCGAGTCGAACTTGCATTTATGTCGATTGCAGTTGTTTGACGGATTACTTAATCCATTTCAGGATATTCGGTTTCTTTCTTTTCGATGTGCCTGGTTTTGTTTCAGGGTGGCCAAGGATGAATGGCACCATTAACTCGTAGTTTTCAGGGACTCCGATTTTCTTCAATACGTCGGGTTTGCTGTTTAGTAAACTTACGAATCCCATGTAGCATGTTCCAAGCCCAAGTTCATATGCTTTTAAAAACATGTTTTGAACTGCAAGAGCGCTATCTACCAGGTTTTGGGTGTTCCATTGTGGATCTTTTTCTGCACAGACCAATATTAGAACTGGGGCATTATAGCAAATTATGTCCTCTTTTGTCTTGTATCGCTCAGCTAACGGCGGCCTCAACTGTTGAACTACAACCTTGGTTTCCTCAGAGACATAATTAATTAATTTCTCATCCTCAACAATTATGAATCTCCATGGTTCCCTTGCCATCGCTGTTGGAGCCCAAACTCCAGCTTCAAGAATTGTTTCTATATGTTCTTTCGAAACAGGTTCTTTTGTGTAACATCTTACGCTTCTTCTACCTTTAATACAAACATCAAGTTCCATGTAAATTCCTCACTATTTCATTGTATAATCAAGTAATAAAATATAGGTCATTAGAAAATGAAGAGAACCTCAAAACTGATGATTGGGAGATGTCGGACCAAAGAGTTACTTGTTTTCTGAACAGGCTCTCTGAATCTGTTATTTGTTTGCAGTGCTTGTTACAAAGTGAACCGCGAACATATGGCCTTGGAAAAACATCGGAACCAAAACCATTGTTGAGTCTATTTCGCCTCCGTCTTTTTTCAGCCAAGTCACCTGAATAGTTGAAGCAGCCATCTTCTTTATGGAAGCCCAATACGCATTAGAGAGTGTTTCCCGACTCTTCTCAGCAACGTAAGCTTCTAGAAATCCTTGCTTCTCAGCCCATTCTTGCGGCGAGTTAAAACCCAACATAGAGGCAAGCTTGTTGTTGCAAGCTTTATGATTATCATCTAAGTAGATGAATATTGGTTGCTCTGATCCTTCTAAAATCGGTTTCATCTGTTCATAAAGGCCTTTAACAATCTCTTCGTGATGTTCCTCAGATGTTTGTAACTTTTTCGACATATGGATTCCACTTCCCAACTGCTTATCTCGCGGATTTAGGTTATTCCTGTATGCCCATTTTTTTGGCCCAATCACTGCCTTCTTTGAAAAACTTCATTACTGGAGTTATCGTGACTTCTCCTATTGTTCTTAACGGTTCAACAGCAATGTTGAGAGTAGTGTTATCATTTGTTTCAAGGACAAAATAGAAAACATGACCGGGTGCATCCATGTATCCCTCTATTAGTTTTGCTCCAGACTTCATCATGCTCTCTTCAGTTTTCTTAATGAATTCTTTATCTGGCCTTACAACGCCGCCTGGACAAAAGTCAACTGTGTGCCTTGCAACTATCATAAAAAGCAATTCAAACCAACTCCTTTATAATTTGATAATAACGAGTAAAGTACTGTTGTTTCTTAAGTGTATGTGATTGTAGAATAACTATTACAAAATCAATGTTGAACTTTTGTACAAATTGTAATGGGCATTTAGGAATTATTGGTGCCGAGGGCAGGGTTTGAACATGCGACGACTCGGTCTTCAGCCGAGCGCTCTCCCAGGCTGAGCTACCTCGGCACACTTTTGAAATGATTTGACATTTTTTGAGAGCGCTATTAAGTCAATGCGCCCCATATTTATTTACGTTTTTGTTGCACCTTAATGCCACAGGAATAGAAAATCCAGCTTTTAGAATATCGTAATCAATATGGCGCTAAAAATAGGTTTTAAAGTAAATGGCACAAAAAATTAGAAAAATGTTTAAGGAATAAAATTTACGAAATGCATTATAATGTACCCTACAAGACCACTTGATAAGAAACAGGCAAAAATTAATGCCCCTTCATGTTCGTCTATGAAATCATTTAGTTTTATTTTCAATTTTTTTGTCACCGCTGTACTGTTTGCTTTTTGGAGGGGAAAGGTTTTATGAAGGGAGAATACGTATTTTGAATTCAGCAAGCAGTTTGGGCCGTTAGTCTAGCTGGCTAGGACGTCGCCCTCACGCGGCGAAGATCACCGGTTCAAATCCGGTACGGCCCACCAGCATCAATCCTTCATAAGCTTTTTTTAAGTCTAATTAGCTTAATCTTAATGCTTATAACTTTGAAAAATAACTTTATTTTGGTAATTATGCATAGAAAAGCTGTTTTTGCTCTTGCAGGAATTTTTTTGGCTGTAGCTTTGATTGTGCCTCCGCCTATTTTTATTCTTTAGGCGGATCACGACTTGGATAACATGATTGTTATTAGAGATAATCCGGGGCTTGCAACAAGCAGCAACGCTACAATAACTGATGAAACAACCGAGAATCACAACGCAAATATTATTTATGCAGCGATAATCGCATTAGTTTTTGTAATCTTATTTGTAGTGGCTCTATTTTACGACATAAACCATCCTCATCCACACTGAAAAAGCAAGCCAGACAATCTAACCTAAAAAAATTATCATGTTAGCTCTAAGTTACTGTACAAGCTACCGATTGTATCTTGCTGTTGTAGTTACACAATCACAAATTGTTAAAAGTGGTTAACTCCAGATGTTTTTAGCATAGTGTTGCTTGCTTTAGGAGGTGTAATTTATGCCTGAAACATCGATTAATATAACTGAGAAATTGCAGAAAATCGGTCAAACTGCTCAAGAATACAAAGATGCAATCGTTAATCAATTCAAGGATATGGAAGTAGACGTAAAAGATTGGAACTTCTCTGTAGGAAAAGCTGACAATGAATATAATGTGGAAGTAAATCTTAAGCTCAGCATCCACCCCAAAAAAGCTTAAGCAGAAGCTTTCATAGCAGATTTGAACCCCTTTTCTTTAAGTTTAATTTAATCGGTTTGTAAAAAAAACGAGTTCACAGTTTTGTCACCAAAACAGATAAAAACTCGGTTTTGCATCCATGAAAGCTACTTACAAGAGGAAATACAAATGCCGTCTGAAATTACCGATGTTGATAAGTTCGTGGCTATGAGCGCCAAAGCAAAATATTGCTCTGTAAAACGGCTCAAAGACACAGTTAAATTGAAACTTCGCACTCCAGGTCAACTTTTCACCTTGAAAATTGAGCCCATACGAGCAGATGAAGTAATAAAGAAGTTGCAGTGCGAAATTCAAGAGAAAGAAAAAAAATAACCTTTCTTAATTGTCTTCCTTTCTGTTTTTATCCACCCCATTTAAAGCTTAATTTTAATTCTTAACGTTAAATTTCCCGTTTGTATACGAAAGCATCAACAAAACATAGTAAACCTACCTCTATCTGCAATCCGAAGAATTCAAAAGATACTCAAAGTTCTCGAAAGTCAACGAACTATAAATATACATGCACAATCAAAAACAAAAAATTAGGCAAAAAGCTCTAAAGGGGTCAAACAATAGGCATCTGAAGAATAAAAAAGTCCGAATTTTAAGAATAACAGGGTAGCAAACCCAAACTCACTCGCTACGACAGCTAATTTAGGGAACAAATAATCCCCTGTAACCTTGTTGACAGGCACTTTAAGCCAGTCAAACAGCTATTAAATCGCCAAGTTTTCCCTTAGGCTTATTTAACTGCACGAAAAATAGCCGAACGGTCATTTTTTACATGTAAAAGTTAAAATAGCTATTAATACAAAGGCAAAAAAAGCGCTATTTTGATAATGCGTCCATGCCATTTTCTTGTACCGGTGGCTACGATATACGAAGAAAATTGTTTTGCAGGAAAGAAAGGGTTTTTCAGCAAGCCAGAGCATAAACGTTGCATTGGGTTGAAAAAACGTGTGCGAACGAGAAGCTGCAGGCCTTGGAATTGCTGGATTTGCTTATGGGATTTTGAAAGTGTGTTTGGTTGATGCTTTTGTATACGGGTTCTAAAGTTAACGTGCAGTTTATTTCAGCATTTCCATTTTTTCAAGTTTTTTTGTCAATTACCAAGGGTTTAATCCATGAGTGTTGAACGTAATCTGATAATTTCATTATTAAAATTAACTAAGAAAGGGGCAATTTTAATTGAAAATGTCAAAGAAGACGCCAGAACACCATTAGCAATGACGAAAAAGTTGTTATCAAATCTGCAAAATGAAGGGCTCGTTTATTTGAAATCAGACAGTGTTGAAGCCAGCACCAGTATGAGACTTAAACTGATGATTAAGGCAGCGTCATTAGGGGCCGATGTTGAGCACATCAGCAACTTTCTTTGTTGGCAGGAATTTGAGGAAATCGCCGCTTTCGCATTAAAAAATTTCGGTTACACTGTGACCAATAACATGCGCTTTAAACATGCAGGTCACAGATGGGAAATAGATGTTGTTGCATGTAAGAAACCTCTAGTTGTTTGCATTGATTGTAAACATTGGCAACATGCAATTACGCCCTCAGCCTTGCGAAAAATCGTTGATGCACAGGTACAGCGGACAAAAGCTTTAGCCGAATCCTTGCCCAACCTTTCACTTACATTAGAATGCACAAAATGGGAAAACGCAAAGTTTACTCCAGTCATACTATCTCTCATACCCAGTGCTTACAAATTTGTCGACGACGTTCCTATTGTGCCTATCCTAAAATTACAAGACTTCATCAACCAAATGCCCGTTTACATGGGCTCTATAAAGTTTTTTTCCAGATCTTTCAATTCGTTAAGTCATAATTTTTAGAAGGGCTGTTTTTGCGAGCCTATAAGCGGGGTAGAGGCTCAAGATGAACATTACGGATAGAGCTGACGCGAGCCAGAGGGTAATTTGTAACATGGTGAAGCCGGTTATGATGGGTTGCTGCATTAGGATGAGAACTGTAATGATAGTGCCGAACAATATTCCTATTCCGAAGCTTGAGAGAAGCAGAATTAAGCTTTGAATTGCGAAAGAAAGCACAACAAATCTGGGTTTAGCCCCTACAGCTCTTAGAATAGCGTATTCTTGGTGCTGCTCATCCACCGTAAGCATCATGTAACCAACCAGGCAAAAGGCGGCAGATGCCAAGGTGAAGATTGGCAGAAGCATGATGGTTTGCCATGTTGAGGATAAGAAATTTGTGTTCTTTTGAATGATTTTATCTAAGGAGACCACGGTTAGGTTTGGATCAATTGATTGAACCATTGTTTTGATTTGTGCAATCGTGGTTGAACTGGAATCTTTCAGCTGCACTAACAACAGGTTGGGGCTGGAAATGCCAGTTACATTCATTAACGTATCAATTGATACGTAAGTAACTAAGCCGTTATTGAGAGGGTCAACGCAGACTCCAACAATGTTAAAAGTATTGTTCCCAAACTCTATACCTTGGACAAGTGGATTTGACTGGTTTATATTCAAACTTTTATCGGGTGAATACATTGATTGAGCAATTGAATCGCCAACAACGGCATTCAAACTGCCATTGATCGTCAAAAAGTGCCCTGCAACACTCCATGTGCCATCAAGTTTGTCAACATTAACACCTATTACTATCGAATCACCCTGCCTATGGTCGCCCACAGAAGAAGTCCCTGAAGTAGAAAGATTGTTAGGATCAACAGTAAAGTTGTCAATTTCTGAAACATGCTCATCTAAAACCAACCGGGAATCAACCAAAATCACACTTGATAACGTACCTAACTGGACAATTACCGGTTGCGGAATGGCAAGATTTGGGTCAGAATAGTTAAAATCACCGTTTGCTGAGCCGCCCGAAAACTTGGCGATCAACTGTTCATATTGGTTGCCCATGCTGTTTGTGGCTATTGCAATTGTTTTTGGGTTAACAGTGTTTTGTACCCATGAAGTTGTTGTATCCCGGGCGATTATTCCTCCTGCAATTGAGACAGTGAGCAACACGAAAACGAGTGAAAGCAAAAATACGAGGCGGATGCTTGCTTTTTGGCGGCGGTACATGCTTCTTGACGCAATCTGCCAAGTTAAACCCCATTTTGACACGGGTTTAAGTTTACTGCCTATGGTTAAACCGTTGTATTCTATAGGTGAGAGCGCTTTTACAGGGGTCATTTTGGATGCTTTAAGCATAGGCCAGAGCCCAAAAAGCAACGAAAAAACAAAAAAAGCGGCAAAAACTCCAGGTCCAAACCACAAGTTTGGCAGCTTGTAAGCAGAAAAGACCCAGTTACTAACGCCAAAATCCGTTAAAAAACCAAAAACAACGCCTAAACCACATCCTGTAAGGGTTACTGTTAAGAGTTCAGTTATAAAATATCCGGCAACAAGACTATTTGGACAGCCTGCAGCCTTAATTAAACCGAAATCCCGAGTTCTCTGAGCCATCATCAAAAAAGCGATAAAGCTTGACAAAACTGCTCCAACCGCAAAAACTAAAACGCCCACAAAAAAAGTGACCGTCGATAAAGCACCGTTTATACCCATGGTTAATGTTCCCGCGGTGGATGTTGTATAGAAGCCTAAACGGCTGCTAAAAAGCAAAAGAAACAGTGTTGAAGAAACGCTTAACGTTAAAGTGGCGATTGTTAGGCTTGTTTGAAGCTTGCGTCGGAGCAAATCATTGGTTGGAAAATTACTCATTTTCACTCGCCAATTTGCCGTCTTCAAGCAGTAAAATTTGGTCAGCCAACGCTTTTATTTGCTCGTCATGGGTTGAAACAATAACTGTTTTTCCTTGGTTCTTGAGCAGTTGGAGGACTTGGATGATTTTGTTGCCGTTTTTTGCATCTAAGTTACCTGTTGGTTCATCTGCCAAGATTAGCTGCGGATCATTCGCTAATGCCCTAGCAAAAGCTACCCGCTGCTGTTCGCCACCGCTTAGTTGAGACGCAAAATGATTAGCTCTATGCTGTAAGCCCACAGTTTCTAACAGTTCGTCTACTCTTTTGGCTATCTCTTCAAAAGGCTTTCGCGTCCACTCCATGGGAAAAGCAATGTTTTCCGCCACTGTCAATGTTGAAACTAAATTGTAAGATTGAAAAACAAAACCCAAGTTATTGCATCGAAAATCTGACAGAGTATCCTCGTTTTGAGAGGTTAAATTTTGGTCTGCAACAAAAATTTTGCCGATTGAGGGTCTGTCGATGCCGCCGATAATATTTAGCAGGGTGGTTTTTCCTGAGCCAGACGCGCCGGTTAATGCTATGAATTTTGCTTTCGGGATAGACAAAGAAACATTTTTTAATACTTCAATTTTTTCGTCGCCTAATTGGTAAACTTTTCCTAACGCTTCTGTGTACACCATAAAATCGGGGTGGTTTGACAATTGCCTCCCTCACTTTTAAGAAAAAAGGTTAATCGTGCCCGAATAATATAGGTTGAGGTACATTCCCTTACGAAGCTAAGCATAGGTGGTGTCGATGTTCAAGTTTCCTCTGTCCCGTTTAAGAATGCGGACTTTGTCGGGAAGCTTGTTTTTTTCCCAATCAGCCCAGCTAATTTCTTTAAAAAGCCATCGTTTACCCAAATGCGCAGCCACTACCGCATGTTTGTAAGCATGTTCGCTGGGGATGAATAAGTCAAGAAACTTGAATAATTTGTCGATTTGTTGCCTGGGAAAGTAGGCGTAGTATGAGGCATTTTTTACTTCAAAAGCGTAACTGTGTAGGCCTTTCCGCGCCATAATGTCAGGTAGGGGATTGAGGCTTGGATTGCTTACAGGGACCCGGACGGCATTGTAACCTTTTTTCTGCAGTAACTTGACAAGTACTGTTTCACTATAAAAGCCCCTTTTTCGCCAACGCCGAAGCCTTATCCTATCAATTTCTGTAGTCACGGTTTTTCCCTGAGTATTTACTGTTTTATTCTATGCGTTAGAGATAAAAATTGTTGCTCTGGAGCGCTATAAAAACTGTGTTTTGTTGATGCTTCTGTATACGCTGCTGCAGACTGGTGTGCCTGGGAAGGCATAGTGATGGAAAATATTCTAAATAATACTTACATCACCAAATCAACTGAAATCGTAAACCCCACCATTAACGCATTAAAAATATTGCCATATTAGGCTACATTAAACATTAGAAAAGTTAACGCTGAACCCAACAAACCTCAAAATAAAGCCTATTAGAAACAAAATTCCACCAACAAACAGTGGTGCAAGAGCAAAAAACCCTTAAAAAGTTATCAAAGAATTATCATCAAAACACATAATGCAACGTGGGCTCAAAAGTAAGCGACCTCAAAGTTTCTGCGAGGAAGTTGGTTAATGGCAACTCACTAAACAAATTGTACAGAATTCTAAGTTAGATAGCTTACAATAAGCAGGTAGGTCTTTTTAAACTTGTTACAAAAGCCGGCAAACGAGCTGATTGTTGATTTATCTGAAATAAAAAATATTTGTCTAAGCAGAATTTATTTAGACTTTAGGCTCGATTACAAAATTTTCCTTTTTTGAGTTTGTGCGCTAAATCCGCAAAGTTTTCGGAATTAAGGAAAAAACTGTAAAAGTGGTCGAAGGTGATACGAAAAAATTGGCTTTTGCTTCGCATGGAGATTTTCGAGGGTACTTATATGAGGCCCCGATATTCTCCATGCCACTCTCCCAAGGCACCTAGCTAAAGGGCTGAATTAACCCTATTTTGAGGTTTCAAGCTTAAATTGACAGTTTAAATTATCGTTTCCATAGAAAAAAACGACGAACTTTTTTGTCTCTTGGAATTCGTGAAAAAACAAACATCAAAATTAAAATTTATGCCAATGTGAGCTCTATTTCACCTTATTTTATTAAAATAAAGCTAACGGTGTTCCGTAATTTTTATTATTCCAATTTAAGAAAAAAATTTGTAAACTTGCGAGAACAACAACAACTGCGCACAGCACCGTATCCTACTTCTTGTCTGGGTCTGCGAGAGAAAGAAAAAACTTGAAAAAGCATCATTATTTGTTTGGGTTGTCTGGCGAACTTCTGAATTGTGAAAAAACTGAATTGTACTGAATGCATTCTTTTCTGTAACCAGTCCGCAATAGAGTTATCAGATCAAAGTCAGCCAACTTATCAAAACAAAGGCTATCCTCCTAAAATTTTATAAACTCCACAAATATCTCAAAAAGTTAATTATGCTAACTTCACAAAACAATTGTCTCGTTACTTGCTAAATTCTTTTCTGAAATCATACAAAAAAATAAACAGCATGTCCCTCTGTGAGACGAGGTCAAGTCTTGAACTATGTTACTACAAAAAATAGTAGCGAATGCGGTTCAATAGTTATTACCTGTTGTCTAATTGATCTTAACCTGTCGTTAAGCCAACGGTTTGGAGAAATTTTGAAAATCTTTTTTACTCTTATTGTAAGAGCAAGTATACTATTGAAGGTTCCAAGCCTGCCTAAAAGGTGCTAAGTTTGAGTCGCCACTTGATCTAAAAAAAGTGCTGAGTGACTATCGTGCTACGGGTATTACCAAATTCTTGATCATCACAGACAACAACTAACAAAAAGATAAGGCCATTTCAACATGTCAATTAGGCAAAAGGCATTCCGCCAAAACATTTCTATTTCTTGACAGGGTAATCAACTATTAGTTCTAAGAATTAAACAGTCCATAATAACGGCACCGCTTAAATGCAATCAACAGCAACTTCCACCTGATCTTTAAGAAAATAGTTTCTTGTATACAAAAGCATCACCCAAACCCAGTCGGCAGGGAGTTAAGTTGACCGTTTTCTTTTATAAACTAAGACCGCTATGACGATTGCCATTAGTACTATAGCACTCGCGATTGCTGGAAACTCTGGGACTGACGGTGATGGAGATGCTGATATGTTAGGTGCAGTTAGAAATGGCACAAAGTTTACCGTACCCAAACTGGAATCATGTTTATTGTCATAGATTGTTTTGCTGATTGCTGTTTGGTTGGTTGTTCCCCAATAATTGTAAGTTGCATTTACGTTGCTTGTAACTAAATGAGATAGGAAGAGGTTGTAAGAATTATTTTGGAAATTATTATAGATGACAGTTGGAAAATCAAAATTGTTGACTTGTTGAATCCCTATGTAGTTGTTTTCTATCGTGTTATTTATCACTCTATTAGGTCCTTCAATATTGATGCCATCATGATTGTTCGTAATCAAATTATTTTCGATGACTCCGAAACCTTCTGCTGCAATGCCTTGCACGCCGCAACCACTTATTGTATTTCCAGAAATGGTAATATTATTTGCAGGAAGTGTCAAAAAACTGATTCCTACTCCGTTTATGCCGCCACCTGTAATTTTGTTATTTGAAATCACTGGTGTTCCTTGCAGATCGCTGCTATCTTCTATGTTGCCGCCGATAAC
This sequence comes from Candidatus Bathyarchaeota archaeon, assembly GCA_963833575.1. Taxonomy (GTDB): domain Archaea; phylum Thermoproteota; class Bathyarchaeia; order Bathyarchaeales; family Bathycorpusculaceae; genus Bathycorpusculum. Next base: position 245,667 of record CAWHXY010000007.1, read on the forward strand.
ATTGGTTTGTACCTGAACTGAACCGTTAATTTGGTTGTTTAAAACTGTGGAAGGTCCAGTTAGATCGATTTCGCCCGCAACAATATTATTTGAAATTACTGAAGTTCCGTTGGAAGTAATGTAGCCCGTGATTTCATTGTTATCTATTTTTGGCGAACTTTCAAGAGCTAATGTAGTTGAGTTGATGATTGCGTTTTCAATTATGCTTCCAGACCTAGTTTGAGCGTCATATCCAACGCTTAGTTTTGTAAAGTTGATTCCATAAGTAAAAGGAGGGTTAGGCGCTGGTGGAGGCATAAAGGGGCCTGTACCGCTTACGCCATTTATTTGTATCTTGTCAGTGCTTGTGCCTTTTGCAACCAAAGCACCATTAACAGTTATGTAATAGTTGTTGAGGTTCACCGTTGCTCCTGCTTCTAATGTTAACGTAACCCTCTGGCTTACTGAAACATTTCCAATCAAATTGTATGAGCTCCCAGCTATAGTCCAAGTTGTATTGGCGTTGATTACGCCTTTTTCGTTCGTACCAATTTGCGCCAACCCGAAATGTACTGAACCCGTGAAAGCAAACCCGCCAATCACAATCGCAATAAGTGCTAATTCAAAATAGTGATGTCTCAAAGCTAGACCAAAAGTTAAGGGACTATTCAAGGAATTTATTGTTTATCCTTTTGGGTTGGAATACAAACAGATTAACAGAACGCACTTTTACACCCTGCTGGCTTTGTATTTACCTAATTAACGCCCGAGAAGAATCGAACATTGACGAAGGTTAAATATACGTGCGCCCAAAAGATGATCATGAAGAAAAATACAGCAAATAAATCATAAAACAAGTCGTTAATAGCGGGCGTAAGAGTTCTTTTGATTAAAATGGCTGCTTAACACGTAAAGCAAAGTTGGCTTGGTCTAAAAAAAGCAATTTTTGATTGATTTCTAATATTTTTTGGGCTATGAAAATGTATCTTTTTACCTTTTGGGCAGACAAGTTCTGAAAATCCTGTGATTCAATGGTTTTTGCTATTCGAAAGTTATCTGGATTGGGAATTTTATACACCTAAAAGTTAAAATGACTTCTAAGTCATAGTTGACAATAACACGTTGCTTGCTAATTATTCATGGCTTGCATGTTTTTAGCACTTCGGTTGCCGAAGAGATAAGTTACAAAAACATACAAAACCAGAGAGACAAACGACCAGCTATACATCAAAAAATAGATTTAGAAACATTTTTCAATTATCTGCATCTATCAATCAGCTAAGGAAGCGCACATGTCAAGCTTTAAAGTCGTGAACAAGAGCTTTAGCTTCACCACTAAAGGCGAAATAGATTTTGTTGATTTGAGCGACAAAGTCCAAGATGAGGTTTCACTTTCAGGCATCAAAAACGGGATTGCACACGTCTTTGCCCCTCATGCAACAGGCATCCTAATTCTAACAGAAAACGATGAGGCTCTTCTTGAAGACATCAAGATTCTGTTTGAAGAGCTTGCGCCAAAACAAAAAAGATACCTTCACCCTTCTAACGCCCACTCCCACCTGCGGTCTATGCTTCTGCCGCCAGATAAAACCCTGCCCGTAATTGACGGCAAGGTAACTTTTGGCACCTGGCAGTCATTGCTATTTGTAGAAACCGATGTTTACCCAAGAAAACGAACAATGATAATCCAAGTTATAGGTGAGCAATAAAAATCCAAAAGAGTCAAATGGCAGCTCACTTTTTACAAGCGTTCTATTTTTTTCAAAGTTTCTTTTTTTCGATTTTTTGTCATGACGAATATGTTGGTTAACATATAGTTTTAACTGTTTAATGATAATCAAACAAACTTGCATGTTATTTTTTAACTATTTATTGTTAAAAGTGATCATTCGCAGGGATTTCGATAACAAACCAATCTGATTGTATTTCGCCTCATTAGTAAATAGATTTGTGACCGCTGAAAATCCTGAAATCAATTGCTAATAAGACTTGGGTAAACACATTCAGACAAACCCGGACCCCTCGTAAAGACTACTTTCAACCAAAAACGCATCACGTCTTGATTAACTGAACGAAAATACCGAAATGACTAAGAAAAAATTCAAAATTTTAGCTCAAAGCAAACGAATTGTCGGGTATTGTTACGAAAAAAGTAAAGCGCAATCAATTCTCTGCAAATACAATCAGATAGAGACCAAATCTGGCACTCAGTGAAGTAGTAGGGTTACAGTTTGGTTTTCTAAAAACAAAATTTCTAAAAAAAGAATTCATGATTATATAAGGTTCGGTGTACTTCGAGAAAAATCAGCTTTTCTTCTCTGTACGAACCTGTCTCGCTGGCCCTCGAGAACGCATTCGAGCTTTTTTCTTTACATCGGCCCGCTCTGAAGACTTTTCCGCCAAAGAGTCAGGTTCCGTTTCCTCTAAAGGTAAGCTGTCAACTGCATCAGGAAAATCATCGTTTGTGGCCTGTTGCGCTCCAGCATTAACCATCGCTTCGACGGCCCGGTCCACGTCGCCTGATTCCGCGTTAATGCCTCGTGTTGCATCCATAAGCACCACTGTCTCAAAACCAAGTTTGCGTGCATCAAGAACTGTGTTCACAACGCAATAATCCGTTGCCAACCCACCAACAAAAAGCCGTCTAGCTTCGCACATTTTCAGTTCATGGGCGAAGCTTGTTCCATCAAAAACCGAGTAGCTTTCATGTTCAGGATTGGTTGCCTTGGAAATAACCGCGGCTACAGACGGTAGTTTGAGGTCAGGGCTAAACTTGGCGCCGTCTGTATCTTGTATGCAATGAGGCGGCCATGGACCGCCCTGCGCTTTAAACGAGATATGATTGGATGGATGCCAATCTCTAGATTCAAAAATATGCACTTTTGCATCTGCAAAACGTTTTGCGTACGCATTAAGAACAGGAATTATTTCGTCCACACCTTCAACGGGAAGCGCTCCGCCTGGCAAGAAATCTTTTTGCATATCCGTAATCAAAAGGGCATCAAAACTTGATAGATTATACGTTTTCTTCTTCAAATAACACACCTTATTTCCATTTTTCTTTAATGAATACTTAGAAATTCAAGTTAGAATAAGCAGGTACTATCGAATAAACTTTTTGAAACCATTTGGTCGACGGAAAAGTAATTAAGGATTTGTTACTTTAATGAAATGGTGAAGTTATGTCTGTTTTATCTTATGTTCTTTTTAAAGTTGCTTCAGGCACAGAAAGGGAAGTTGCTCAAAAAATGACTGAATTCGAAGAGGTTATGGAAGCAGATGTAGTTTTCGGCGAGTACGATGTCATTGCAAGAATGGCAACAGTTGATCTGGAAAAGTTACAGGATTTTGTTTCAGATAAAGTGAGAACTGTCCCGAACGTTCTTGTGACATCAACTATGATAATTTCAAGAGAATACAAGGGAAAAACCCATCGACCAAAAAAATAAGCACTCTTTTAGTTGTTCGGTTGATGCTTTTGTATACCAACATGGATAGCCTTATCTTTTTAACCTGAGCAATAAAATACGAAGGCATCAAACATGCAAACAAAAACCAATGACGACTCTATCTCAAGCAAAGAAATGCAAGCCTTAGAAGTCAACGCTGAATATTATGGCATAAGCTTGCTTCAACTAATGGAAAACGCTGGCTGTAAAATTGCTCACGAAACAATTTCACGTTTCCCCAAAGAAAAGAAAATTGCTATTTTCTGCGGTTTAGGCGGAAACGGAGGCGATGGCTTTGTAGCTGCAAGGCATCTTTTAGACGCTGGATACCACGTGACAGTTATTCTTGTGGGTAAGGCTCGAGACATCAATCATGAAGCTGCATTGAAAAACTGGGTGATTCTTGAGTCTTTGCAAGATAAAGTTTCATTAATTGAAATAATAGATAGTTCCACTATACCTCAAACATCGGCTGATATTGTGGTAGATGCTTTGTTGGGAACTGGAACCAAGGGGAAACTTAAGCCGCCAATATCCCAAACAGTTGAATACATTAATTCCTTAAATGCTTTTAAAATAGCAATCGATGTCCCAACAGGCATCGACTCGGACACAGGAGAAGTTTTAGGTACAGCACTAAAAGCCAATCTCACAGTAACTTTCCATAAAGAGAAAACGGGACTAAAAAAAGCAAAAAAATATGTCGGCGAATTGACTTTGGCAAAGATAGGTTTGCCAAAGGAAATAGAGCATTACACTGGTCCAGGTGACGTTTATCTTGCAAAAAAGCCACGTAACCCAACATCTCATAAAGGCGATTTCGGGCGACTTCTTGTCATCGGCGGAAGCGAAGTTTATTATGGAGCGCCTACGCTGGTTTCGCTTGGAGCCATGCGGACAGGTGTGGACCTTGTTTATCTTGCGGCTCCTGCTAAGGCTGCTTGCGCTATTTCGTCCATGTCTCCTGACCTAATAACTGTGAAGCTTGATGGCGCCAATTTGAATCCAGGTAACATAGAGACGCTCATTCCTTATTTGAGCTTGGTTGACACTGTTGCCTTAGGTCCTGGTTTAGGCTTGAGCCCTGAAACATTAGAATTCGTTAAATTATGTATTAAAGAAGTGGAGAAGGCGGGTAAATCCTTGCTTCTGGACGCGGATGGGATTAAAGCGTTTGCAAAGTTTAAAAGACCTCTAAAGGTACCATTGGTTTTGACGCCTCATGCAGGTGAATACGCCACACTTTCAGGTAGAACTTTGCCTGAAAATCTAGACGAACGTGCTTTGGCAGTGCAGAAGACCGCAGGAAAACTCAATGCTGTTGTCTTAGTGAAGGGCAAAGTTGACGTAATATGTGATGCCTTCCGATTTAAATTCAATTTCACGGGAAACGTGGGTATGACTGTGGGCGGAACAGGTGATGTTCTAAGTGGTATTGTTGGCGGTTTGATGGCTCAACATATCGACCCGTTTGAAGCAGCAGTTGCCGGCGCGTTTGTTAATGGAGCTGCAGGCGATTTTGTCGCAGAAGAAATTGGTTTTCACATGGTAGCTACAGACATTATTGATTGGATTCCACAAGTTTTAGATGACCCGATGAGTCATTTGAAGGTGCGCAAACCAAGTGGAAGATAACGCCGAAACTTCGGCTCCAAAGTTTCCTTTGCGAATTACCATCTATCATGCCGCTCAAGATGATCCTAAAAAAAACACTGCCTTAAGATTAAAACGTCGTGGATTTGCACGGATAGTTACTAAGACACGGTTTCTACCAAAACGAGCTATAGTGCTAAATCCGTTCGGTGAAATTGCTTTTTCACCTGCAGACAGAGAGCGAATTGAGCAGTTTGGGTTGGCTGCGCTGGATTGCAGTTGGGAACATGCAGAAAAAGTCATGGGTGATCACGTTAAAGGAACAAGTCGTTGCTTGCCCATTCTAATTGCGGGAAACGCTGTCAATTTTGGGAAACTTACCAAGTTAACTACTGCCGAAGCCATAGCCGCTGCATTATATATTGCTGGATTCCAAAAGGAATCACATGAGCTTTTATCAATTTTCACTTGGGGACACACGTTTTTCGATTTAAACGCCATGCTGCTTGGCAATTATGTTGCAGCCAAAGATAGTACTGAAATCGTGGAAATGCAAAATAGGCTTTTGAAGGGCAAGAAATGTGAATAACACTGGGGTTTTGTTGATGCTTTTGTATACAGAATCATGAAAGACTTATAGCAAACCATTGCAAAACTCATTAAAAGGCGCCATGGGTTATGGTGAAGCTTGCAATACATAACTGATTTCTATTTATTCTTAGCTTCAGTCATGCTGATTTCACTCTCAGGCGTCCTAATGCCAGGACCATTATTCGCCGTTACATTAAAGAAAGCAACAAAAAGCAAGGTTGCAGGAGCATTAATTGCCCTGGGACACGGATTAGTGGAGTTTCCGCTGATGTTTCTAATTTTCTTCTTGCTCAGCCAATTTAACATTCCAAGCATTGTGCAAGTAGTAGTTGGAGTGGTTGGAGGACTCTTGATGATTCTTATGGGCATACAAACATTCAGAAACAGAAGCAAAAGGGAGGAATCAAAGGTAAGTCTTAAGCTGGATTCCGTATTTGCGGGAGTTTATACAACAGCAGTTAATGCAGGCTTCATTTTGTGGTGGTTAACCATTGGCACAACACTCATACTAAATGCTCGACTGTTTGGGTTTGTTGGATTTTCAATATTTGCTGGTGTTCATTGGTTAATTGATTTCTCATGGTACACTATAACGGCATTGGTGATTTTTAAGTCGCAGCGATTTTGGAACGAGCGCATAAGAATGGGAATTACAATTTTTTGTGTTGCAGTCTTCATCGGTTTTGGAGCTTACTTTATGGGTTCAACATTATGGGTTTCTATTAGTACAGTTATATAGAAAGCGGAGAGAATACTGTCATGAAATTTCACGTAGGAAACACAGTTTTCGAGTTAATCAAAGGCGACATCACCGAGATTGAAACTTATGCTATTGTTAACGCGGCAAATTCGTCGCTGAAGGGTGGAGGGGGAGTGGATGGAGCGATACATAGTAAAGGGGGACCTAAAATTCTTGAAGAATGTAAACGTATAAGAGACACTGAGTGGCCTGATGGTTTGCCAACTGGAAAATCAGTGATTACTTCAGGCGGCAACCTGAAAGCTAAATATGTTATTCATACAGTTGGGCCTGTCTGGATGGGAGGATTCCACGTCGAATCTGAACTTTTGAAACAGGCATACAGGAACTCGCTGAAACTAGCAGTTGCTAAAGGACTTAAGACAATTGCGTTTCCATCAATTAGCACTGGAGCTTATGGCTATCCTATTGAAGAAGCCAGCCTGATAGCAGTCAAAACGATAAAGGATTTTCTGGAAAAGGAAGATAAAATTGTAAAAGTTGTTTTTGTATTGTTTTCTGGTAATGCATTTGAAGTCTATTTGAAAACTGCGAAAGCCCTTTTGAAGCCTTAGCCTCAAAAGAAATCATTACCAAATGCTAAGTTTATCGACATTGTTTTTATTGGTTAAACTAACTATGTCTTTTTTAGACGCATCAATTTTCAGAATATATCAAATATTAAAACAAGCCATATATTAATATTTGAGATACAAATGTATTCACGAACAACAAATCAACAATACGGACAAAGAGAGTTAGAAAATGAAACAAGGATTAACTGAGTTGGGTTTTGAAATTCTTTTTTCAACCGATGACTCGCCAGGTAAAATTGCCTTTGATCAGGCAATCGAAGAATCAATTGAGGCCGCGCTTTCGCTTTTGGGAAATATAAGTAAAGAAAGGGTTTATCACCATTTGGAAAACAGGTATGGCTTAAAGAAAGAGGATATTCCTCGGCGTATTGGAGAGTTCACGCATGCTTTTGAAGAAACATTTGGCTCAGTTGCTAAGCTCCTTGAAATAAAAATAATTGAGCGGCTTCATTCTAAATTCGGGAATTTCTCTTATAGTCCGATGCATGAAGACATAGATTTCATAGAATTTATTAATAATCTTCAGCAGTATTTGGAGACTTAAACAACCGTTAAAGTCAAAGTCGACTTAATGCTATCAAGATTTTTTATATTTTTAAACACTACTTCACGAAGTTGCTCCAAAGATTCACCACTTACTTTGGCAATAATATCGTAAGCTCCACGAGAATTATAAAGCTCAACAACACCTTCAACATTTTTCAAATCTTCAAGTGCGCCTTTGGTTGAATCAGGTTTGGCGGTTATGAAAACAAAAGCAAACCTTTTAGAAGTCTGGGTCGTTTCCATTAAAGAATTAATGTCGATTCCGGCACCTATGTTTGCGAAGACATTTTCCAAAATCTCAACCCTCGTTACATATACAATTGCCGAAACATCGCTATTAAATCTGTGTTACAGTCTAATCACAACAACAAGTTAGCCTGACAAGCGCGTCCATGTCAAACATGTGCCAACTGGACGAAGCTGACGCCTTGTATGACGGGCTTTTTCACAGAACCCAGAGAGAGCAAATGGCACGCATTTATTTTTTGTCTCTTTCTTGATTTCATTACTGAAGGCTAAACTTGGTCTCTTTAATGCTAAAGATCATTTACGCAATTCTAGCCGTTTGTTGTGCTTAATTGAATCAGGGAATACACATCATATTTGTTACCAATTGCTTTTCTTCCTTCCAAATAGCCAAGCTCAATTAGAAAGCCTAAGCCAACGACTCTGCCACCTAATTTCTCGACTAGTTCGATGTTTGCTTTTACGGTTCCACCGGTTGCAAGCAAATCATCAACAATCAAAACATTCTCACCCTTTTTTATGGCGTCTTCATGCATCTCGATGGTATCACATTCATATTCTTTTTTGTATGTAAGGTTCACGCACTTAAAGGGCAACTTGCCTTTTTTCCTCACTGGAACAAAACCGATTCCTAACTCGTAAGCCAAAGCTGCACCGATAATGAATCCTCGGGCTTCGTTTGAAACAATAGCATCAATTGTTTTGCCTCTATAATGATCAGCTAACTGTTTGATTGATTCATGGAAGAAAATCTTGTCTTTCAAAAGCGGAGTAATATCCCAAAATACCACGCCTTTAAACTCGGGAATTCTTCGAACCTTGGATTTGAGATCAACCTGTTTGTCCGTTTTTTTCATATTTTTTTTCTCCTTTACACAAATGCGCCTTTTAGAGCTTGATTACATTCGCAACTGCATTCACAGGGCAGATTAGCGATGGTTTGAGCGATTATACGTTTAACGTTTTCAATATTTGCCTTCATGGTTGCCAAAATATCATCTACAGATACCACGTGATCTTTCCAAACGTCGTAGTCTGTTACAGTTGAAATTGAAGCGTAACAGATTTCTGCTTCTCTTGCTAAGACGCATTCGGGAACAAGTGTCATACCAACCACATCAGCGCCCCATTGACGATACATTTTGGATTCCGCTTTGCTGGAAAAGCGTGGTCCTTCGATACAAACATATGTTCCTGTCTCATGCGTTTTAATACCCATGTCTTTTGCCACAGATATGATAGTTTTTCTAAGCTCAGGGCACATTGGTTCTGCCACCGAGATGTGGCATACCTTATTTTCTGTGTAAAATGATTGTTCTCTCCGTGTAGTTCGGTCGATGAATTGATCAACAAAAACGATTTCGCCTGGATGGAACTCCTCCTTAAGCGATCCCACAGTTGAAGGCGCAAGAATACGTTTCACTCCAAGTCGCTTTAACGCAAAAATATTTGCCCTAACATTAATGTCAGTTGGCCTAATAGTGTGCTTTTTTCCGTGTCTCGGCAAGAAAGCAACGCATTTGCCGCCAAGCTCACCGACGGTTATGGTGTCGGAGGGCTTACCATACGGGGTTTCCATCGCGACTTCTTGAACGTTCTTTAACAGTTTAGGGTCATAAAGACCTGTTCCACCGATTACTCCAAATTCTGCTTGCATGCCAACTACTTCAAGCGCACACCTTATAAAAATAGCGACGAACAATTGGGAACAATTGGTAATACCAGATTTAGGGCTTCATCCCTCGCTTGTCTACTCTCACAACTTACTATACCTCATACGTTGGAAATCAAGGCATTTTCAGATATTTGTCTCGGCAATGGTCAGCTGATTGCTTAATTGAGAGACATATGGGCAGAAAGTAGACAACAGTTTGTTTTCTGTAAAGGAAAAACAAAAAAAATGAAAGAACATGACTCAATCATTGACGCTTCAAGAACCAAAACTAATGTTTTGAGGATGCACCACGAAAACATCGTCAGAGGGACTTACCGGATAACTAACTCCCATCCCAGTATCAACAATCACAAACACTGCATTGTTATTCGTATTTATCAAGGCCTGATGAATAGGTGCATTCATTATCATCAGTGGACCAGTCAAATTCTCCGACGCCACACCTGAAAAAGCAAAATAACCTGAACTAGCAACGCTGTAACCTGTCGTTTTGAAATCAGTAGAAGGCGACTTGACCTGCTGTGAAGCCGTGTAGCTGGTTTGAAGGTTAACCGTAGCGAAGCCTACCGCAATTGCTGAACAAACCAGAATCAAAGTTAAAGCAAATACCAAAAAGAAATTCCGATGATTTAACTGAACACTTGGTTTTTGCTCAGAGATATTTCTTAACCTTGTATCCAATCTTGGGTGGGTAGAGAGAATCCCAAGTCTGTGCAGCACCGAGGAAGTAACCAAGAGATTGGAAGAAAAACTGACTAACACGCTTTCTCTTGGTAAACTCTCAATTGATTTGCAGATTTTAGATAGAGCATTAGCCAAGGCTGCAGGTTTTTCGGAAAGCCCGATGGCGCATTCATCAGCATACATTTCCCTTTCCCTTTGACCCATTGAAGAAACTACGTAGGCAAGTGGGTTGAAAAACGAAACAACCGTTAGAGCAGAGGTCAAGGTTTTGTAGAAGAAATCGTAGTGTTTGACATGCCCTAATTCGTGGGCTGCCACTGCCGCTATTTCATCATTGTCAAGTATGTTCAGTAGCCCAATTGAAAAAACAACAGTTGAATTTTCGCCATACCCAATGGTAAAAGCATTTGGTCGTAGGTCCTCGACAACCCCAATTTTTGGGGTTACAATAGATAATTTACTAGATAATTCCACAACTTTGGCTTGAAGCCATTGATGCTCATCTGGAGAAAGAGAAATTACATGCAGGATCTTTCTTGCTACACGATCATCTGCCGCAAGCATACACAAGGCAAAGAAGCCACCCGCTACTAACCCGATTAAGCACAATATTCCTGTCACTGAAATGACAGAAACTGTCGGGACGGTCGCGACTGAAACAAAAAAACTTGGCGGTGGTATGGGAGGCATTGGGGAATTAATAAAAAACCCACTAATCGCTCCCGAAGTAATTGATCCTGTTGCGGTCCTCAAAAGCGAACCGTCTGTTTGAATGGATGCTGAAGGGACAAAAACAAGCATAACTATGAAGGAAACAGCCAATGGGACAAGGTACATCAGACTTCTTGTTCTCTGCCCCAGAAAATTGGTGAACCGTAAAAGGATTTTGATGCAGACAAAAGAAATAACCAGAGATAGTACTGAATAGTAGAAATAAGGCTGAAAAATCTGGTTGAGTATTGTTTCAAAACTCATTCAGGCACTTTCCCAGAATCACTGGTTTTTTCTTTTTTGCCATGCTCTCGTTTAGCTGAAGTTTTATGGCTTTGCGTTCTTCCTCGTTTAAGCAAGTTTCATCTACGAGGCAGTTAGCAACTACTTCGCCAAAATTGTCAATAAGACTGGAAAGAACTTCTCGAACCGCTGATTTCTGGAAACTGTGTTTTTCGAGGGCTGGCCAATAAACGTAGTAGAGTCCGCCTCTTCCCTTCTCTATTTTGCGATCCAGCAGGTGCTTCTCAAAAAGTCTGTCCATAGTGGACATGACGGTTGTATAAGCTATACTTTTTGTTTTTTTGAGAGCTTCATAGATTTCTCTTACGGTGGTAGGTGTTTTTTTTGAAGCCCAGATTGCTTCCATGATGTTTGATTCTAGTGGACCTAGGAAGGCTTCCAATGCTTTGCCTTCTATATTGTATTGTGAAACATCTGGTTTCTTTTTGTCTTCTGCCATCGCTTGACAACCGCACTACTATCACCTATAGTAGCTCTTTAACGTTTCGAAACTTCTGGGCACTCAATGCTACGATATTTTTTCAATGGCCACCGAAACGGTTTGCGTTTGTCCACTTCTTACAACCGTGAAACTAGCAGCTTGCCCAGGCAACGTATGTTGCTCCAGATAAGACAGCAAGTCATCAGTATTTGTTATTCTAACTCCATTGATTGCAATCACAATATCGCCTCCGATCATAACGTTTGATCCCAGAATCGTGGCTTGTGTTGTACCACCTTTAAGCCCATTCTGTGCCGATACGCTTTCGACAAGCCAACCATAAGTAACACTGGTCCCCATAGCTTGAGCAATCTGATAATTCATATCTCTTCCCTGCGCATTAATTGTTGGATGTTGAGTATACGAGCCCGATGTAGCTAATGAGTTGAGTTCACGCGTTATTGTGTCAGAAGGAATTGCAAAACCTAAACCTTGAGAGTTGCTAATATCGGCTGTGGTAATACCGACAACTTCGCCCGAGTAATCTAGAAGAGGACCTCCTGAGTTTCCAGGATTGATGGCTGTGCTTGTTTGAATAATATCCGGAATTGTTTGGCCAGCATTGCTTGAACTTGATTGTTCAGTTATTGTTCGCCCTAGTGAGCTTATTACTCCAGTTGTTAATGTTCCAGATAAGCCGTACGGTGAACCTACGGCAACCACGGGATCACCTACTTGCAGAGTGTCAGAGCTAACAAGTGTCAAAGAAGCTATGCCGCTAGGCATTGGAGTTATGGATAAGACCGCAAGATCTGCAAGAGGGTCTGAACCTAGCACGTTTGCCGGATATGCGTTGCCGTCAGCAAAAGTAACTGTTTCATTTGTTGCGCCCTGTATCACGTGGTTATTGGTGACAATTACTTGCTGGCCATTTACGGTTGTAATGAAACCTGACCCTTGTTGTAGAGAGTAACCCGCGATTTGCCCAAAGAAACTGTAAGCAGGCACAAGGTCTTGGATAATGACCACAGAAGATTTTACGCCTTGATACAATTCAGAAAGCGAAACATTAGAGCCCACCAGAAAAGTTGCGCTCGAGTTTGAGAAGTTGGTTGGATTTTGAGTGTAACTTTGTAGTTGGTTTTGTAAATTATTGATTTTTCCATCTAAATTTGAGTAAGTCGCCGCGAACCCCACTAAACTTCCGGCAATCAAACCCACGAAAACAAGAACGATTAATACAGTTGCTGAAAAACGTTTAGTTTTTTGTGGTGGGGGAAGAGAAGGAAAAATTGGCGGGGCTGGTGTGGGTGGAGTTTCCATAAAAATGGCCTCAATTATTATTAGAAAAGTTCATCAGTCGCATAAATAGCTTTTTTGCAACTGGGACACTTTTCGTCATTTGCTTGAATTCTACTTCCGCAATGTGGGCAGGTCTGGCTCTTCTTACTTAAATGGAGACCTGGCATTTCTTTAACTATTTTTCCATCTTTAAGAAGCAACATGCGCTCAGTATTTCGTGCGGCTTGACTATCATGTGTGACCATGATTATGGTTGTGCCTTGGGTGAGGTTTAGGTTTGCAAGCAACTTAATGATCCCTTGCTTATTTTGACTATCCAAGTTTCCCGTAGGTTCATCAGCGAGAATAAAAGCAGGATTGTTCGCCAAAGCGCGAGCTATTGCCACTCTTTGTTGTTCTCCGGCGCTGAGGCGTTGTGGCCTGTGATTTTCTCGTCCAGAAAGACCAACCATAGCTAAGAGTTCACTTGCTTTTTTCTTTCGTTCACTTTTAGATTTTACTCGCCCTTCCATGGGTAACTCGATATTTTCTCTAGCATTTAGGTAGGGTAATAGGTTGAAGGTTTGGAATACGAAACCCATCTTGTCTCGTCTAATTTTATAGAGCTGATTTTCAGGTAAGTTAGTAACGTCAACGCCGTCTAGTAGAACTTGACCACTTGTTGGCTTGTCAATGCACCCAATTACATTTAGCAGCGTGGTTTTGCCTGAGCCTGAAGGACCCATAATTGCCACAAACTCGCCAGCATTAATTGTAAGATTCAGATTTGACAAAGCTGGGACGGCGCTTTTGCCAAGACTGTAGGATTTGCTTAGTTTTTCAATCTGTAGGACTGGTTTACTCATATTTCATCGCCTCTGCGGGTCTTATTTTTGCTGCTCTCCATGCAGGATATAGACTGCCTAATGTTCCAAGTAAAACGGCTGCACCGAACAATATCAGAACAAGTTCAGGATTCAATGTCGCTACTGATAAGCCGCTTACTCTCGTAGTGCCTGAAATAAACCCAGCCGTTCTGCTTCCTATGCCCACGCTTGGAAGTAACAATGATGAAAGAGTAGGAGCTGCCACACTGCCAATTGCAATACCAACTACACCGGCAATTATACTTAATAAAATGCCTTCAAGCATAAATTGCCCCATTACCGTAGAGTTACTAAAACCGATAGCTTTGAGCGTGCCAATTTCTTTAGTTCGTTCCTTAACCGTGTAAAGCATTACAAACAACACTATCAAACTTGTTGCTGCGACAACCACAATAATTTCTTCTACAGCCGTTGAATACGTTTGACTATTAGTTGTTTGAGCAGTAGCAAGTTCAGTATTATAGGTGGTTTGCAGTGTTTGAAGCTGAGTTAAACGTGTTTGATCTGTGGTGACAGTAAGTTCAGGATGCATTGTACTTAGAGTTGTAGCAACTTGGGAAACGTCACCGCTGTTTTGGGCAAAGACTGCAAGACTAGTTATATACCCAGTATTGTTGGTGATTGCCTGGGCGTCGGATAGGTTCATGAATAGTGTTTGGGTCTGCGAAACCGATGATGGACTATAGATGCCTACAACAGTAAAGGGTTGATTCAAAATAGTAATAGTGTCACCTACTCCCGCATTGAAGTATGCTGAGTTATTTTCGCTAAGTAATACTTCCCCACTAGCGCCTGCCTGTAAATTGGTTCCAGAAGTAATGTTTGTCGGCAAGACGGGATAATTATCTATAAGGTCAGAAGTCAATGGAATGCCCTCAATAGTGTAATTAACAGCTAGTCGCGTGATGTCTCGAGAATATCCGTTGAAAGATACTGTTGTTGTTACATTTTGTCCTTCAGAGGCTTGGAGTATAGGCTCAACAGCTGCAACTCCAGAGATCGTACTGTTGATGTCAGAATATAGACTTTCATTCATAGGATTAGATTGGCCACCACTAAATGCGCCGCCGCCAAACTGACCACCTACCGTGCCGCCGCCAAACTGACCTGGTTGGAAGCCACCGGTATTGCCAGATGCGCCGCCGCCAAACTGACCGGCAATATAACCGCTACCACCTGATGTAGTGGAGCCGCCAAAGTTTCGAAAACCGAAACCTGAAAAACTTGGCGCAAGGCTGCAGTCTATTTGAGTTGCAGTTTGGTTAATTGTAGCGCTAGTTTGATTAATAACATTGCCTAGGTTTGTCGCTGCGGTGCTGGCTGTCTTCTGATTAGCCAAAACACCTGCTGGAATTGAAACCATAATTGCCATGGAAAAACCTAACGCTATGATTACGAGTAAAGCTCGAATTTTACGACGTGAAATATTTCTTATTGCTCTGTTTATTATTCCCATATTTTCTCTTCTCACTCATTATTTTGAAAAAGGCAACCAAAAAGAGAATCGACGGGGTTTTTTATTTGGGCAGTTATAGGGCTTTGGACTTGTTTTCTAATTCGAATCCTCTTCTTGATTGCCTTTCCCTGAATATCTGCGAAGAGTTATTAAACAATTTTTCAAAATCTCACCCAAATCTGACCCCAATCCAAAGTTATCAATAATTTGATAATAATATTAAGGAAATAGAAAATAATCGAAATAGCAAATTATTTTGCGATCGTTAAAAAAAGAGGTATAGAAAATTTGAATTAATATTTCAATTATTAAAAAACTAATAATTTATTTCTACCAAAAAATTATGGTGGTGGAGGAGGAGGCGGGGGAGGTGGCGGAGGTTCAAACTGAGAAGTTTTGCGTCGCATCCTAAATAGAACTAGCGCAACAAGTACTACTAAAATGATTACAACTACAATTACAATAGCGTATATCGTCCCTAAAGACAGTGAACCAGTAGATCCTGTAGGTTGCGTTGATGCTGTTTGGGTATAAGTTGGCGTAGGTGTTACTGTAGGAGTAGGAGTTACTTGAACAGTTAGCGGCAGATACTGAATCAACAAAGAATAATTTGTTATTGAGCTAGACAATTGCGCTGTGTTATCTATAGGTGTTGCAGTAAACCTAGCAACATTGCCTGGTGAGAGTGAACTTGATAAATAATCTGTGTAATTTAATCCTACAACTGTATCAGAAGCGTTATAAAATGTCGAAACAACCCAAACTTGCCCGGTAGTCTGAGTGCCAGTGTTCTGAACTGAGCCCGTCACTGCGTAAGTACCTGTGGTATTATCCAATGCGGCAGAGATTGATCCAGCGGGTATTTGCAAACCTGTATACTGAGTTTGATTTGAATCCGCAACGAAGGCAACTGCAACGCTAACGTTGGTAACTAAGGGTTCCCAGCTATTGTCTTGGGTCACGCTATTTTGAGGAGTGAAGTCCAAGTAGAAAGGAGCTTTCTGGCCAGGAAGGAGAATAGTTGCGTATGCAGGAGCTTCTGCCGAAGCCAAAGCACCCCCTGTAGCATTATAAGCAACGCCTGTAACAATTACCTCACTCAGTGCATTAGAACCTACATCTGTTACTTCACCGACGGCAATCAAGTCGCCAATGTAAGTAGCTGTAGTAGTAGTTGCAGGAGCAACATACCAGCTGTAAGTAAGAACTTTAGCTTCTGATGTATCCGCTTTCACTTGTGGCGTTGACAACAACGTACATGAAGCTAATATTAAAGTGAAAAGAACTATCGCAATTAATGCCTTTTTCAAATTATTCCCCACCTGCAGTCCTATAGAAGAACTACTTCTTCAGTGAAGAGTTATTAAACTTTTTTCAAAATTAAGCCCAAATAATCGTGTTAAACTTTGAATCAATATGATAAGGCAAATTCGTTTTTTATAATGAATGCAAACATTAAAGAAGACTTTAAGTGTAGAGTCTGGCAAAGTTGGAGTTGCAAAACAATGGAAAGGTCAGCTATTATTTTAGCTAATGAGTCCTCAAACAAGTTCGGGGAAGACAAAGGTTTATTGAAACTGGTTAACAAACCCTTAATAGACTATGTCCTAAAGGCGGTCAAAGATGTCGTTCAAGAAGTGATCATTGTCACAAACTCAAAGGAACAGGCAAAGCTATATGCCAAATTGGTCTCGCCTAACGTCAGGTTTGTCACGGATGCGGATGAATCCAAAGGGTTCTTAGGCGCAGCTTTAGCTGGTTTTGAGGCGGCTGAAGGGAAATATTCGTTGATTTTGCCGTTTGATTCTCCGTTTGTTTCCCCTGATGTTTTGACACTGCTTCTTGACTGTGCTGTAGGTAAGTCAGCGGTTGTTGTTAGGTCGCCTGATTGTGAGGTTGAAACTTTACATGCTGTTTACAATACTAAGGTGGCTCTGGAAGCCACCAAAGAAACGTTAGCATGCGGTGAGTTTGACTTGGAAGCAATGGCGGAAAGATTGCGTGGAGTACGATATATGTCAACAATGGTTATTGAGCAGCTGGACCCCGATTTCAAAACGTTCTTCAGGATAATTACTCCGTTGGACCTAAAGAAAGCGGTTATTATGTTAAAGCCTAGAACATCAAAGTCAAAAAAAGGTGCTGCGAAAGCTGCCCAGATGCCCATTCGAAGATCTAAAAAACATTAGTTAGAACCTGTTGTAGTATTAATGCAATCACATCATTATTTATGGTTAAACACTCAGTAAGTTGCATAAAGCGCATAGGATCCTAAGAAATCCAAAAGCGTTTGGCAAATCAACGGTTAACTGAAACGCAAACACATAAATCAGGTTCCCCCTCTCTTCCGAAAAACTTTTAGTTTGCGTCAAGTTAAATACGAATTTGCCAATTAAAATTTTTGAAAACATCAGTTTTTTAAATTCCTCCATTGAGATTTGCAGCAGAAACGCAACACGTGACTAACGTGACACAATCAAATATCGTAACAGAAAATAAGTTCATTTCTTCTTTCAAATTCTATAATAATAAGAATAATTGGCTGAAGGAAGAAGTGTGTATTTTTCCAATTTCTTCTTCTACTTGTTTATCAGAATGATGCAACTAATCAGCAATTTAAAGTGGAGGTTTAGAGGTTTTCTTATCGTTTAACGTTTTTATCCATAGTTTAAACTCAGGGGATGGCGGAAAGTCATGATAGAGCTGTTTTCGTTTGGATTCAAGAAACAAGTTCTCATTGCCTATGTATTCTGCAGATGTCAGTAAACTGTGACTAACTTTTGATGCTCTCTCAAAGACTGAATTCATTTTTTGCTTCCAAGATTCGTCACGCAATGCGTGATGTTCTAAAATGACCAAGGGCACTGCCTCGACAATGCGCTCCAAGTTTCTCAAACCCTGATCCAACTGAGCCATTTCAACTCTGAATCCACCAAGGTAAAATGGCGGTCCTCCTAACATAATTGTGGTCGGCGCTTCCTTCAAAATTAATTCGAGCGTATGATTTGAAATTGGCCCTTGAACATCAGGCGCAAACATGAAATGTTCATCGTTACAAATTACGTTTGCGATTATCACCCATCCAAACATCGAATCATCCGAGCCGTGTGCGACAGCTTCAGAAAAGCGCAAAGTAGTTCCACCGAGAATGAATGTTTTTCCGTCTGCAGCTTCCAAACTTTTAGCATGTTTGCCGCCTGTTTTTTGGAAAAGCCAAGCACGTTGTCTTTGACTAGCATTTATTTTTTCTTTAGGATTTTTCATTAAAACTGTTTTATCCTGATAGATTTGCCGAGCAGTTTCGTTTGCCTCGGTCCAGTTCACCACCCAATCCTCATATGACGGGGTATGATGATCAAAGTGGTAATGGCTAATCGTTACAATCGATGCCTTGTCCGCAGCTTCCGCTATTTTTTTGCGCAGCTTACTGATGGTTTGAAACTCAATGGGGTGAGGCGGCAAACTGAAACGATACGGACAGAGCGATATTCCAGCATCCAGAAGCACCGAAACATCAGGTGTTTCCACTAAAGTGCACATAGAGCGAACACCAAAGCTTTCTGCCGCCAATGGCGTAACCTTGATTTTGCTTAATGGGTTATTGATTTTTTCTTTCTCCATATTTAGCATTCACGTTAAGTAATCCTTTCTAATTCCTAACTTGATTGAGTGTAAAATGGATTCCGCCAATAGATACTCCCTTTTTTCTCTAGGTTCAGTCGTAATTAAGATGACCCAAATAGATCCTGTTAGTTCTCATTTAGACTTCAACATTCAACAAAGAGATTAGTAACTTAGGAGAGTAAAAATCGCTTACCAACACATTTTAATATGTTTACTTGCTCAATTTTTTTAGGTGAAAAAATGGAGAGCATAACTCTTTTTATGATACCTGATAATGATGTAAATAAGACTCATAAGAAAATAGCAGTTGAGTTTCTCAGTTTAATTGGTTCGGGAAAACCAAAAGATGGCTTGCGTTTCTTTGCGCCGGACTGCAAGACTCACAATCCATATGTTCTTGGAGGTATGAACGAATTAGTTGATGCAATGATAGCAGTACAGAAACAAGGCTCACAAGGAATCTTAAAAGGGTCTACGGCTGACTTTAAACTCAGTATTAAGCAGGTTCTTGCCGAAGGTAACCTAGTTGCAGTGCATACACAAATCTCCAGTTCAAAACCTAGCGAAGGAGGACTAAGGCAAGTTCATCTTTTCCGTTTTATGGGAGACAAGATAGTTGAGTATTGGGATATCAGCCAAATGGTATCTGAGAACGCGCCTAATGGAGCTGGAGCATTTTCGTAAAAAGATCTTTGGCTAAAGTTGCTGTGCCATCACAATCACAAACTGTTAAGTTCAAAGCTTCCCAGCACTAGAACAAGGATTAACCTATTTTTAGGAAAGATAAGAAATGAGCCAAAAACCTAGTGATACCAAAAACTTGGAAGTTGCAACGCTTGCCGCAGGCTGCTTCTGGTGCACGGAAGCCGCGTTTAGCATAATCAAAGGAGTTGAAAGAATTGAGCCTGGTTACACGGGCGGCAATGTACCTAATCCCTCTTACGAACAGGTTTCAACGGGCAAAACGGGACATGCTGAAGCAGCACAGATATTTTTTGACCCCAAACTGATAAGTTACAAAGAAATTTTGGAAATTTACTTTACGATGCATGATCCGACTTCATTGAATCGGCAAGGAGCAGACGTTGGAACTCAGTATCGATCGGCGATTTTCTATAATAATCAAGAGCAGAAAACTACCGCTGAAGCTTTGATTGAAGAAATTACCAAAGAAGCCATTTTTGACAAACCGATCGTTACCCGCATTGAGCCATTGAAAGTGTTTTATGATGCTGAAACCTACCACAAAGACTACTACAAAAAACATCCAAAAGAGCCATATTGCCAGGTTGTAATTGCACCTAAAATTGCTAAATTACAACAAAGGTTTTTTGACAAAATCAAGGTACCTTTGTGATAACACAAAAAACCTATTTCGACCAACGTCAATGACGTTTTAAAGGAGATTGAAGGGGCGTAGGAAAAAGATTTCCTGCCAATTATCGCGCCAAACAAAAGGCAAGTTTTTGACAAATGAAATTAGCCTTCATAACTAAAGAATGCAGTTAGTCAAACGAGACTGCAACGGGAACCGTTATCAAAGTAAGTAATATTGGTGTTACTCCTCAAGAAAGAGTCGCTGCGACTGTGAGAATGGACAATGCAATTATGGTTTGTCTCATTAGTGCCCTTTTTTGAATTTCGGTGACATTCGGTGATGACAAATTCAAAGAAACCACAAAGTCTATTCGACTCATTAATATTCTAAATTAATCTAAGTTTTACACCAATGTTTTAATGAAAGCATAAGTTTGTTCTTGCTGGGTGGGCGATGACGACTCTGGCCCCGAAGACTATCATGGATGATGAGGATCTTGAGTGCGTATCTTGCATTTGATTTTCGAATGCACGCATAAGAGCCCACCTAACGTTTCATGCAAAACTATTTAACTGCGGATTCTGCAATCTCCACTATGCCTGAGATGTTTTTGAGCAACATGTCTGGAATATTGTGGCGTTCTTTTTGATACAATGGCGAGTTGTAGGATACCCAGACTTTTCCATTTGTATCGTCAGAAACAAGTACTTTCAGCGGAAAATCGATGGCAAGAGTTGGTGCAGCAATCATCAAAGGCGTACCAGCTTTTGGGTTACCGAAGATAACTAATTGTGCAGGATTCATTTTTAGTCCTGCCTTTTCGGCTTCTGCACTAAAACTTATGTTAGCGAAAATTGTGAGCCCTCGAGATAGGACAGTTGATTTTAACCGTTCAAATGTTTCCCCAAAAGAATGTTCACTTTGCACCTGCACGATGCCGTTCTTAAGAGTTGACAATCGTGAGTCACATTAAGTGGTTTACGTTTGCTTCTAATTATTGGTTTCGTTAAACTCAGATCGCTTCCGAAAGCCTCGTTGAAATTAATCTTACGTTCTGCAAAATTTCAAACGCAACGTTAAAGAGTTACTTTCTCGTTGACTAAGTTTTAGCTTCTGAGGGTCTAAGAGAACCTTCTGCTGTCTGTCTCCGGAAATGGATGAGACCATTTTTGAACGCTTCAACCATTTTCCTACCGTTTATCAAAATTAACGAAACCAGCATTATCGTCGGAATCCAGGCCGGCGTATAAAGAGGCGTTGCTGTGCCTGAGCCTAAAACCATGTTAACAAACCCCTGCCCTACTCCAGGGTAGAAAACCACCAGATTGGTCACAAACAACGTCAATGTCAAAGAAATTACAGATAATCTTAGCTTGTTCTTATTGTAGAAAAGAAAAAGCGGCAATGCCAAGAGAGCAAATCTAGGATCAAACGCTCCCAATGCAAAGACGAGACCTGAGAGGACAGGTTTACTTTTATAGCCTAGATAAAACGATACAAGCAAAAGAAACGAGAGTAAGATTTTTGCTTGACCTTCTGCCCAACTCATAAAGTAACTAACGGATAATCCCCTACCGGGCATTGGGTAAGGCAACAGTAAGACAAGAATTAAAATCACAAAAACGGCGACTGGGTTTTTCTTTTCCAATAGCTTGTAGAGTAGCAATGCCATCAGCGGAAGCAGGGCAAACTGGACTGCATCGAAAACCCAGAATGCTTGATAATAGCTCAGGTTGGTTAGTGGCAAAATTAAGACGAGAAAAGAGGGGAGGTACTTGTAGGGAGTTAGGGAAGGGTAGATTGTTGGTTCGCCGTCAGGCAGGGATTCTGCGGTGAATATTTGGGATGGGTTATGTAGCATTCGCCAAGCTGCTATATAATATACTGAAAAATCCCGCGGCAAGTTTGCTCCGCCTAAGTTAAGCGGATGATTCATGGTTGGATAAGCTGTAGAGAGTGTGTAAAAGTTTAATCCTATAATGATAATGATAGTTAAAGCGAGAAGGAGTTTTTTCGATTTTAGTTGATTTAACACGCTCAGGTATTAGCACTCTCGATTGTCATTTTATCTTGTGGCTCAATTAAAAACTATTTTGCTTTGGCAAGCGCTTGTTATTATTTTCTTCCGCCAACACATAATTTCCTATTTTGTAAATCCAGTCTTGTTGTGAATAATGAAAAAATGTCTTAAAAAATAAACGTTGAATAGACTTTTTTGAAATGCTTTTTACCATGTTTCTTCTAAAAAGTCAAATCGGAAAATCTAATCTTGCCTGCGCTTGGACGAGACAAATTTAAAGAAAACATGAGACTTAAGTGAGAACAAGGTCAACGGAAACTGTAGTCGATAATTTATTTTTCGCCCGGTGGCTTTTCCCATAATTGAAGTTTCTGTTTCTTAAGTTCAGTTCGTTTCTTCTGCAAGTAATTGTACATTGTATGGTGCTCGCAACCATCAATTATCATTTGTACTGCATTTCGTGCAGCATCGGACTCTTCAAAACTGCCAATTATGCCTACAGTATGACCGTAAACTACCACATCAGCCTCAGTTAACTCTTCGATCAATTTTCTTGTTTTGCCTTCTGCGCCTATTACTCTGCCTTTGATGCGTTTAATATCTGATTCTGATCGCCCAAAAATAATGCGTAAATCTATCAGGTCGAAAATGTCATCTTCGTTGCGTATTAGTCGGAAAGCTGTTTCTGGTGGAAAGCCTCTGCCGATTGCTGTTACAACATCTTTGGCTTTTAATAGTAAAGAGGGGTCCTTTGCGTTTTCTGAAAGTATGAGGGTTACGCTTCCTTCAGTGTCAATTTCAAGTTTAACTTCAAGTTTCTCTTCGATAAACTTCTTAACTTTGCCTTCAGGACCAATCAGTATGCCAACGCGCTCTTTAGGAATTTTAACAAACATGTCTGGACGGGACATTACGTACCAACAACCATTTTATGAAACTCTTCAACTGGAATTACTTTAACATTTAACCGACTAAAGAACCTATTCACATTCTCCAAATCTCTACGCAGCATAAAATCGGCCATGGGATGCTGAATTGAAACCGACTGCGAAACATCAAAAACAATGGGTCTGCCTTTCCACATCATAATGTTGTATTCGCTCAGGTCACCGTGGACAATTTTGGCTTTTTGGTAGAGACGTTTGATATAAGTAACAAGGATTTTGTATACTTTTTCCGGGTTAACTGGTGCCCGCTCCTTCAGTGAGGGCGCACTAACCCCTTCCTTCCCAATAAACTCCATAACCACAACATTGCTTTTGACAGCTATTGGCTTTGGAACACGCACCTTTGCATCTGTCGCTTCTTGTAAATTCCGAAACTCCTTTTGTGCCCAAACAGCCATCAGCGACCGAGTATCATGTTTAACGTCTTTGAAGCGGGGATCACCTTCAATGTATTTGTGCATGCCTCTTTTGAATTCGGCTGAAGAAGTTAAGTAAATTTTTACTGCTAAATCTACGCCTTCTTTGGTTGTGCCCCAATAAACGCGCGCTTCTTTACCTGAACTGACAACACCGTTAAGCTCATAGAACACGCCGCTATTGAGCATGTCAAAGACAACCATGCGGGTGGTTTGGTCAAAAACTTCCTCTACAGTGGCGCGTTCCTTGGACTTATCATGTGTTAACATTTTATCTCTGCGTTCTATTCTTCTTTCGGTATGAGCTATACGTTCTTGTGCTTTTCTAGACATAATATCCAAACATCTTAATCGTGATTGGGTATTTAAAAACAATCAAACATGAAAAACCAGTTGCACGCGAAATAAACGGAAACATTAAAATTTTGAAAATTAAAGGGTTAAAATCCCCTTGCGTCTTAGAGTATCGGCTTGCCCATGTGTATAGCGCCAAACAACATCGCCACGTTTGTCAGTCTGGAAATCCCATGGCGAAACAATAACTATATCTCCCTCGCGAATCCAGACACGCCTCTTCATTTTTCCGCGGATACGACACAAGCGTTCGGCACCATCTTGACATTTAACTAGGATACGGTCAAAACCAAGCAGTTTTATAACCACACCTAATACCTCGCCTTGTCCAGGATAAACTAATTCGCCGATTGCGCCTTCGCTTAATACTTTTTTCTTTCCCAAACGCTAAACCTCGTTTGACTTGAAAAATTAATGTTTAGCTTGCTTAAAAGCATGTTCTCAAAATAAGCGATAGGTTTTGAATGAAGGCTCATTTTTGAAAACTGTGAGTTGCTCACTAGTTTTGACGCTAAAGAGCAAATGTTGGCAATTTTGCTTACTCGTTTGGTGCTTTTAAACAAAAATTTTGAGAAGCATAGTTCACTAAGTTTTCAGTCGTTCAATTAGCTAGCGAAGCTGAATTAGCTGATTTAGGAAGCTAACTTCGTACGTAAATTGTTTAAATAGCGTGGGTAAGTAGGCTTTTTGGCGAATTGAACTTTTCAAAAACCAATAAAACCTTCAGGGGTCTACTCTGAAATCAAGAAACTTCGGGGAGAGCTTACTCAAATGATTGTGGAAGAAAATGTGAATCGCATTAGGTCTAAGGCTTTTCTTAAAATGAGAGTTGGCACAAAAACAATTCTTGATGACTGGAAAGATTACCGATGGCAACTGAAAAATTCAATAAAAACCATTGAAGCATTTGAAGAAGCTACAGAAATTAGATTTTCTGATGAAGAATATGGGAAGCTTGAAAAAACAATTCAAAAATTCCCTCTCAGTATTACTCCTTACTATGCATCTTTAATAGAAAAAGAGAATTATCGTAACGATCCTATCTTCAAGCAAGCATTTCCTGACCCGGCTGAGTTAATAATTTCAAAATGCGACATGAGAGATCCACTGCATGAAGACAAAGACAGGCCAACAAAAGGCATTACCCACAGATATCCCGATCGAGTACTCTTTTTAGTAAGCAACTGTTGTGCAATGTATTGCAGGCATTGTACAAGAAAAAGAAAGGTAGGCGACCCAGACTACATTCCATCAAGAGAGCAAATATTAGCTGGGATTTGCTATATAAGAAAAAATCCGCAAATCCGTGATGTCTTGCTTTCCGGCGGCGACCCCCTTATGCTGCCTGATGAATATCTAGATTGGATTCTTACAGAACTAAATAGAATTAAACATGTCGAGGTCATACGTATTGGTTCAAGAATACCAGTCGTTCTCCCATTCAGGATAACCAAAGAACTTACTAACTTACTAAAAAAGCATCATCCACTTTGGCTAAATACACAGTTTAACCATCCAAGAGAATTGACTCCAGATTCACAAGAAGCTCTAAAACGGTTAGCCGATGCAGGGATACCACTGGGAAATCAAACGGTCTTGTTGGCAGGTGTAAACGATTGTCCGCAAATCATGAAGAAACTGAATCAAAAACTCGTTAAGAACAGGGTCCGCCCTTATTACCTGTTCCAATGCGACCTCTCTGAAGGGCTTTCTCATTTTCGAACTTCGATTGGAAAGGGCGTTGAAATTATGGAAAGCCTTGTAGGGCATACTAGCGGTTTCGCAGTGCCAAGATATGTTGTAGATGCACCTGGAGGGGGAGGAAAAATTCCTGTTATGCCAAATTACATTATCTCTTGGTCAACAAATAAGGTGATTTTGCGAAACTATGAGGGCGTTATCACTACGTATGAGGAACCTGAAAATTACAAAGCCACTTCATGTAACAACAACTGTGATAAATGTACGCCCAAATCAAATTTCATGAATACCGATCCTCCGACTGGAGTTGAAAAATTACTATCCGATGAGGACAGAACAATCTCACTTGTACCAGATGGGAACCTCCGCCTGAAAAGAAGGGAAAAAAGCGAATCATAAGAGGTATGCGAATGACTGAAACCAAAGAAAATCTCCCGTTTAAGATCCGAAACTTGGAACTACAAGACATTAAAGAAGTATACAAGTTGCTTACTGCAAATAGACCCTATGTAGGATTAAATTCCCGATACACATATTTTATTTTAGCTAAAGACTTCGCAGATACCTGCGTTGTCGCCGAACACGAAGGCAAAATTGTAGCGTTTTCTTCAGGATACATCTCACCCAATAAGAAAGACACTTTTTTCAGTTGGGAAGCAGTTGTTCACGAGGATTTTAGAGGAAATAATCTGCAAAAACTAATGTTACTCCATCAAATTGCAGGTAAACGAGTTAAGTATTTTGAAGGAACAATTAACCCTTCAAATGAGGCATCGAAAAAAAGTTTTCGTGGGTTAGCGCAGTTACTGAAAACGAAATGTGAAGAAAACATGCTTTTTAACGGGGATGATTTTGAAAATGACGGCCATGAACCAGAGATTTTGTTTAGAATCGGTCCCTTTTCAAAAGAGCAGGTAAATAAGACTATGCGATTTTCTGAAAGGAATCATGAACCCATTGAAAAATCGATGTTCATGCAGTTGGATGACAATGCTTCCAATTTAGAATACACGAAATCAAATCAAACATATAACATAACATCGAAGCTAAAGATGAGTCATGTTTCGGGTAATATGGAACTGACTTGTTAGATTCTTAACCCTTATTGGTAAGAACCGATAAAGTTGAATTATTCAAAGAAGAACACACCTTGAAAGAAGAAGTAGGACACGGTGCACCCTGCGATTGTCCTACTTCTTCTAACTTGTAAAAGAAGAAGTGCGCACCTAGCAAGTTTCTCCTTCTTTCATTGGTTAGGAGTTCCTGGTGAGCTTTCGAGAGTTGAGGCGGGCTTAAGATTTTGTCGACTAAATTGCTTTGGACACTGAGGGGATTTAAAGAAATGACCTTTTAGTCTTCTCTGGGACGATGTAAGTTTAAATTTCTCAACGCTTGAATATGATAAATGGTGTATTTGCCAAGTGTCCTACGTCTTCAACATACCATACCGAAATAACGCTAAACTCAAACAAGTAATGGAACGAATCAAGGAAGACAAAAAATTGCAAACATACTGGAAATGCGCCAACGTCATGGCAATAGAGCGTATGGGCTACACCGACCATGGACCAACGCACGTAAAAATAGTATCCAACATTGCTCTAAGACTTCTGCGCATTCTCATCGAAAAAAAACTCATAACACCCAGCATAGTGGAAAATTACAAAATGCAAAACGATGATGCTGAGGTAGTTGTCGTCTTAAGCTCAATCTTTCATGATTTAGGCATGATTGTGCAAAGGCACAGGCATGAACAATATAGTGTAATCCTAGCATTGGAATTTCTTGAAAAATGTTTGACACCAACCTACAATGAGGAGCAACAGGCAATAATAACTTCAGAGGTCTTGCATGCTATTGTGTCCCACGAAGAAACTCCCAGAAATGAGCCAACCCATAAAATATTAACAAAAGAAGCAGGCATAGTGGGAATCGCCGATGCCTTGGACATGGAAGCTGGAAGAGCACGAATACCATTCCAAGCAGGCAAAATAGACATACACGCAGTATCAGCGCTCTCCATTGAAAAAGTTGAAGTGGAATGTGCTGAAAACACTAAAAATGGAGAAAAACCAATCAACATCAAAATTAAAATGTCTAACTCCGCAGGTGTATTCCAAATTGATGAGCTACTGAAACCAAGAATCGTCAACTCAGGGCTTGAACAATTCTTCCATGTAATCGCTGAAATCACAGGCGAAAAAGAAAACAGGATTATTGAAAAATTCGAGATTTAAGACATTTTTGAGGAAACCAACACTTGATCCATGAATATGACGTTGTGGTTGTTGGCGGCGGAATCGCAGGATTATATACTGCATTAACTGCAGCTGAAAATTGTCGAGTTGCCGTGGTTAGTAAAGTGCATGTTACACGTTCCCATTCAGTTGCTGCGCAAGGAGGAATAGCAGCTAGCCTTGGAAACGAAGAAGAGGACCATTGGGAATGGCACATGTACGACACGGTTAAAGGCAGCGATTATCTGGCAGATCAAGACGCAGTTGAAATTTTGGCTGAAGAAGCACCAAAAGCCATAATCTCCCTTGAAAACATGGGCGTGCCATTTACCCGTAACCTACAGGGCAAAATTGAGCAACGCACATTTGGAGGACACACAAGAAATTACGGGCAGGCACCTGTTAAACGGGCATGTTACGTTTCTGATCGCACGGGCAGAGCAATAATGGATACGCTCTATGATCGTTGCCAAACCGTAGGCGTAGACTTTTTCAATGAAGTATTTATTTTGAAGCTATTGTTTTCAGGCGAGCATTGTTGCGGCGTTGCGGGCTACGATATAGCCACAGGCAAACCCGAGGTTTTTCATGCAAAAGCAGTCGTGTTAGCTACTGGTGGAAGCGGCAAAATCTTCAAAACCACATCGAACGGGTTTGCGTCGACAGCCGATGGTTTCGCATTGGCAATGGATTCTCTTATTCCAATCGAAGACATGGAGTTTGTTCAGTTTCACCCCACAGGCATTTACGGTCTTGGAATCCTCATAAGCGAGGCGGCTCGTGCTGAAGGGGGAGTGCTACGGAACGGCAATGGCGAGCGTTTTATGGAGCGTTATGCGCCGACCTTGAAGGATTTGGCTCCGAGAGACATTATTTCAAGAGCAATCTTAACTGAGATAATGGAAGGCAGAGGCGTGGAAGGTAAAGACTTTGTACATCTCGACCTGACACAAATTGGCAAAGAAAAATTAATGGAAAAGCTGCCTGAAATCTCATCTTTCGTTGAGACTTATTTAGGAATTGATCCAGGGGAAACGCATATTCCTGTTGCTCCAACTTGCCACTACATGATGGGTGGAATCCCCACTGATTATGAAGGACACGTTTTAAATGGCAAAGCGGAAACTGTCCTGCCTGGTCTTTTCGCTGTTGGTGAATGCGCATGTGTTAGCGTTCACGGAGCAAACCGTTTAGGATGTAACTCGCTAATTGACTTAGTCGTTTTTGGAAGCAGAACCGGCATGAGCGTCGCTAAGCACGCAGAAGAAAAAGATTTGCCGTCCCTTCCCCAGCAAGCTGAGAACATTGTGCTTGACAAAGTTAATCTTTTATTATCTTCTGATGGGAATGAGCGTGTACCCGTTTTGCGTGCGGCATTACAGTGTATAATGACTGAGAAATGTAGTGTTTTCAGAAATGGTGATAAACTTGAACAAGCGCTAGATCAAGTCTGTCAACTAGAAAAGAGGATGCTCAACATTGGCTTAGACAATAAAGGCAAGGTATTCAACTATGAGCTTCAAGAGGCGCTAGAGCTAGGTAATATGCTGAAAACCGCGAGAGCAATAGTTTTTTCCGCTCTTCAGCGAAAAGAAAGCCGTGGTTCCCATTACCGCAACGATTACCCAGAAAGAAACGACCAAGATAGACCAAGACATACTTTAGTTAACATGACGCCAGACGGGCTTAAAGTCACTTATAAACCCGCATCTATCACGCGGTTTACGCCTGAAAAACGGAGATACTAACATGAAAGTTACATTGAAGGTTTATCGTTTTAACCCTGAAACCGACTTGGAACCACACTACGACATTTTCAAAGTTGAAGCCAACCTCAAAGATCGAATCCTTGATTGTCTAAACAAAATCAGGTGGGAACAGGACAGCAGTTTAGCTTATAGGCTGTCTTGCGCTCATGGAATTTGCGGTTCAGATGCAGTAAGTATCAATGGCATACCTGCTTTAGCCTGCCAAAAACTAATCAGAGACTATGATTATACGCAGGAGCTTGTGATTGAACCGCTAAAATTTTTCCCAGTAACTAAAGACCTAATTGTAGACATGGCGCCTTTCTTTGAAAGGATAAAATCCATACACCCAAACCATCCGTCACAAACCCTTGATGCGCCACAAGAAAAAGAACGTCTTCAAAGTATTGAGGAACGCGGCAAAATCGACGGCGCCATCAAGTGTATACTGTGTGGCTGTTGCGTGGCTGCTTGCCCAGTTATCCTGGAGCAAGAGCAAAGATTCATCGGTCCCGCCGCCATCTTAAGATCGCAAAAATACATTTTTGACTCTCGATCAACCGGTGTAATTGAGCGGATGCAGGTTATGGAGAAGCCCTATGGAATTTGGGGCTGCAAAAGCTACTTCATGTGCACAATTGTATGTCCGAAGAAAATTAAAGTAACAGAACAGATACTAAAGACTAAGAAGAAAATAATTCAGGAACTTCATCCTAAAAGCGAGTAAAGAGATCTGAAGTAAATGGATACAAGAAAAGAGATTGATCCTTTAGGTGAGAAAGCAATTCCTAAAGACGCTTATTATGGGATTCAAACGCTTCGGGCAACCGAAAATTTTCCTGTAAGCGGAATCAAAGCACCTCTGCCGTTCATTAAAGCATATGTCCTTGTGAAAAAGTCAGCGGCCATTGCAAACGCTCAATTGGGTTGCTTGGAAGAGAAGAAGGCAAAAGCAATCATTCAAGCATGTAACGAATTGTTGGCAGGCAAACTTGTCGACCAATTTGTCGTTGACATTTTTCAAGCAGGTGCTGGCACATCTTTTAACATGAATGTCAATGAGGTTTTGGCGAACCGAGCGCTGGAAATTTTGGGCAGAGCCAAAGGCGAATACAAAACTGTGAGCCCGAACGACCATGTAAATTTAGGGCAGTCTACTAATGACACGTTTCCTACAGCACTTCACGTTTCAGTTCTCATGTCTTTGCAACCGTTGCTTTCTACGCTCAATGAGTTAGCTGATGCGTTTTACGTTTTAGGTAAAAAATATGCTCATTTGTTAAAATCGGGAAGGACACATCTCCAAGATGCTGTGCCAGTGACGATAGGTCAAGAATTCAGTGCCTACGGTTCGGCAATTGCTAATGCTTGTGCAGAGCTGAGGAAAAGACAAGAAAACTTGTATTCTGTAGCTTTAGGCGGCACAGCAGTTGGAACTGGAGCTAATTCACACCCTAACTACAAACTCCTCGCAATAGCAGAATTAGGTAGAATGACTGGTTTCCCACTTAAGGCGGCATCAAACAATTTTGAAGCCCTCCAAAGTCAAAGGCCAGCACAGACGGTTTCAAGTAGTCTTAAAGAATTGGCTCTTGAGCTTACCAGAATTGCAAATGACCTGCGCCTTCTCGCTTCCGGCCCTACAACTGGCTTGAACGAGATTGTGCTTCCGCCTGTCCAACCTGGATCATCTATTATGCCGGGAAAAGTGAACCCAGTAATGGCCGAATGCTTAGACATGGTGGCGTATCAAGTAGTTGGAAATGATTTGGCGACATCCTTAGCGGTTCAAGCTGGGCAATTGGAACTCAACGTTATGACCCCAACGATCATGTATAACATACTGTTCTCAATTCAAATCCTAACCAACTACATTCCAGTTTTTACAGCAAAATGCGTCAGAGGCATAACCGTAAACGAGAAACAATGCAGTCAATTCTTGGAAAAGAACCCATCCTTAGCCACACTTCTATCACCCTACATCGGCTATTTGGAAGCAGCAAAGATCGCCAAACAAGCTCAAGCAGAAAACCGCTCAATCAAAGAAATAGCGTTAGAAAAGAAACTTCTTAAATCAGAAGATATCGAAAAAATATTTAACCATAAAAATCTGCTAAACGAACAATCAAATAAAATTAAAGACTAAGTGACTAATAACTAAATTCTTTAGCCAAAAGACCGCAATTAAGATATGACTATCTTAGTTGTCAAAGACTTTGAACAAAAAGTTCTTTGATCATGTTGAAAGTTAACCTGACGTGCCGAAGCCGCTTACTGTGACTCCAACATTTGATGAGCTAGAGCTTGATTGTGCATCAACAACGATAGCCCAAATTATATCCTGCGAAGGATACAACTGCATTAAATCGTCATTACTCAACCATACGGAACTACTATTAGTAAATGTCTTAGCTACGCCGGCGGACATAACATTATCAACAAACTCCAACCGAATCCTAACAGTAACAACTTCATTTGTTTGGAAATTGCCAGTAACCTGAATTTTAGGTGTGAAACTAAAGATTTTAAGAGGAAGCATCTGAATAGTTGCGTTTGTCCCATACTGACCGCTTAAGCCTATGGGTACATTCACGTTTTGTCTTTCAAAAGCAGTCGAAGCTCCTGAAATCCATATTCCATAGGGGTTATGAATCATTGCAGTTAAATTACCCAAAAAACTCACGCCGCTATCTAGTATAGGCGGATATTTAGCGGTTTGTCCAATGTCAATTGCGTAGATGTCGTTGGGTTGGTCAGTGAAGGATTCGAAAACCACTCCGACTAGGAGGGATTGAGTCATTGTTCCGTCAAGCAAAAGTCCAGTTTGATTTGTTACCCCATCTTCACCCATCCACACTCTAACATCTTGCAATTGACTGTCCGAAAACTCAGCCAATGGCTCCACATTAATGGCTACACTGTTGTCTCTAAGGTTAAAAAAGCAACGATCAATTTGGGAACTTGCATACGAGCCAGTTGCGGAACCCGTTGCATTGTCGGGTGGAGTTCGAAAAGTTATGCCTTCGGTTGCGTTGAAGAAGTTGCAATCTTCAATTTTGGTGTTTTCACTCCAAGTGTTTGTGTTGGCAATTTCAATGCCAATTGAGGTATTCTCGAAAATCACATTGGAAATTGTTGTTCCAAATGAGTTTTCAATTCTTACGGTTCCATTTATGATAGTTAAGCCTGAGATTGTTGCATATTGTGAATAGGTGTAGTTATCTCCTCTGATGGTAATTTTGTGGCCGTTTCCAATTATGATTGCTTGATCGCCGATGATTTTTGCATTTATTTTGTTTGAGACATTAACGTCCGAGGTTAAGGTGTACGTTCCAGCGTTGAGATAAACGCTGTTTCCCGTGTCAAGTGCGCTGTCAAGAATTAAAGAAACGCTTCCGCTATTTGTTATGGAGCCAGTTAACATATTTTTTAATTGATAATCAGTACTCGCTTTTGAAATAACAAAATTATATGGAACAGCTCCAACGGGTCCGCTGGTTCGTTCAAAAATCAGGAAAGTGTTGAATGCGGAGAAGGCAAGTAAAGCTACGAGAAAAATAATGATAAGGCGTTTAGAGAGAGTTATGTTAGAGTTAGCTTTCATCTTAAAGGCTCGGACAATTTGGAATACTGTATGAACCATCGTTAATAAAATTTTATGGAATCACGCATGCGAAGATAAGGTATAGGATAGTTGACAATCGGTGGAAATAATTTTTTCGAGAAAAAAATATTAATTCAACTTGGCGTTTTGATAAAAAAACTTCTTTTAAAAACATGTTAAGTCAATCTTAAGCGAGCAATAAGCAGATTAGAGTTTCACTATTTGCGCATGAGGTATGCCCTCGATTTTTATCACTGCTTCAGGATGCACGTAACCTTTTGATATTGCTTTTTCAACGCATGCTTGCCCTACAAGGTTTACTATAGTAGAGTTATCAATCATGCTCATGGCTTCTTCAACTGTTGCTTTTCGACCATTATAAAACTCATCTTTAATATGGAAAACAATTTTGCCTTCTCGAAGTGTCTTGCCAAGTAGGTCGCTGTCGCAAACAGCTAACAACACGTTTCTGCCGACTTGTTTTAGGTTTACGTAGACTTCCATTTTTTAGCTCTCTCAAAGCTGTTTAATTGATGATTTTGCGCCGCAAGCATTACATACCAAAAACGAAAGCCGTTTTTCCTTAACAATTCGAGTATCTGGCCGCTTGCAAACGGGACAAATTACATAACTCTCCAAATACCGTTGCAGTAAACGTTCAAAACTATCGCCGCGAAATTTTCCTTGGAAAATTGCTCTTGAATCTTGAAAAGTCGCTGCGGTAGCCATTTCTCTTGTTAAGAACTTTAATATGTGCTGAGGATCACGATCTAAAGCTTCAGCAACATCCTTAAAATTGGAAATAATCGTTCGCATTCCAACTGTGTTAACATATAATCTTGGTAATTCTAAACGTTCACGTTTCGCAGAGACTTCGGGCATTTGTGCGCACGCTTTCTTTAGCAGTTCGTCGTAATTGAAGGACATATTTCGCATCTCACCAAATCATTATGCTATGATCTATTTAAAAATTCTAATGCGAAGAGCATTAATTGATATGGGATCTCATATTTTCTATTGACAACTAATATAAATTCGAAGGTAACAATCATCATAAGCTTGAGCTTACATATGGGGCTATCTAATGAGCAATGAACAAAAAACCATCAGGATAGAGGACATTAATCAGCAAATCGAAAAACTTAGGAAGCAAGCTGAAACAGCTGCGGTCCAAATCACGAAACACATTGAGCAACGAAATCAGTTGAACGACTTAGTAAAGAAAAGCCATCAAGAAATCAATGACTTAAAAACTGAGCGGGATAGCATAAATGAAAAAGTTAAGCTGCTAAAGATGCAAAGAGACGAAATCAGAGCAAAGGCCACACCTATCATAGAACAAATCAATGTTAGAAAAGAAAAAATTGCAGAATACAAAAAGAAAGTACCACGCGAAAGACAACAGGACTTACAGCAAGAACTTGAAGCAATAGAATGGAAGATTCAGACAACATCTCTTGATTTACAAGAAGAAAAACGGATGATTGAGAATGTTAAAGAGCTGGAAACTCTTCTCAGTGCATACAAAAAAATCGATAAACAAAATTCGAAAATTAAGGACTTAATAATTCAAAAGAAAGCCATTGAAGATGAAGCGGACGTATTTCACAATGAATTAACTGATCTAGCAAAAAAGAGTCAAGATTTACATACAAAAATGATCGAAAAAGTCAACGCTGTCAAAATAAGCAGGGCCCAAGCTGACGGTCTTCATCAAGCGTATGTTAAGACAAAAGAAGAAATTTTAGGCATGCAGGTGAAAATTGCAGAGCTAACTGGACAGTTACGCGGTTTGAAAACTGCATTGTATGAGGAAGAAAAAATCCGAAGATTGGCGTCTCAGCAAGCTTATAGGGAAAGACAGAATGCATATAAAGAAAGAGAAAAAGCTGCGGAAGAACAACAACAGGTTGTCAAAGAAAAGCAACAGGCTATTAAAGAGAAACTTGGGGCTGAGGCTAAAGAAAAATTGAAAAAAGGCGAAAAATTAAGTTGGAATGAGTTTCAGCTTGCTTTAGGCGACGATCCTGAAGAAGACTCTGAGACCAAAAATTAAAGTTACCTTACACAGTATGATGGGAATAGAGTGAGGATGGCTAAAAAGGAAACGCAAGAAGCAACGCAAAAACGTATCCTAATTTTATGTGTTGATAGAGATGGCGATTTAGAAGTTAAGGCAGGAGTAAAAACACCGCTTCTTGGAAGAACCGCAAACTTAGACGGGGCAGTTTCCTTAGCTTTAAGAGACCCAGAAGAACCAGATGCGAACGCCATGTTTGAGGCGGTCCGACTATATGACAGATTGCAAAACGAAAAGCAACCTGAAGAAATTTTTGAAGTCGCCACAATATCTGGTTCTGATTTAGGCGGAGTTAGCGCGGACCGAAAATTAGTCTCTGAACTAAATAATTTACTTGAGACTTTTAGTGCCAAGGAAGTAATTTTGGTTAGTGATGGTTATTCTGATGAAGCAATATTGCCTCTTGTTGAATCCAGAGTACCGGTTTCTTCAGTCCGTCGAATCGTAATCAAACATAGTGAATCAATTGAAGAGACAGCGGCACTTTTTACAAAATATATGAAGTTGCTAGTCGATAATCCAAGATATGCCCGCCTAGCATTGGGTTTGCCGGGCTTATTGGTTTTTATTTTCGGTATCCTTTGGGCTATCAATAACTACGTTTATCCCGGCGCTATTTATTATTACGGCATAGCAATCGTAATTGTCATTGGCGGTTACTTACTCATCAAAGGCTTTGGCATTGACAGATCAGCTAAAGACGCCTATAAGTGGGTAAGAGAATATTCACCACCATCAATACCGATTCAATTTTCAAATTACACAATTTTCGCTGGAATTTTATGCGTTGCAGTTAGTGTTTACCTTGGAATAGCATACGTTTCTCTTAATGCGGGACCATTTCCAAATAATTTAACCGGCTGGATTTCTACTACGCCTAAAATAGCAACTTTCTTTATAAAAGGTTTCCAAGACCTGTTAATCTCGGGTTTGATCATTGTTCTTTTTGGGCGAAGCGTGCGTCTATACATCGAAAGAGATTCAAGATTACTTCGCAATGTTGCTTTGATTGTTTTTGTTGCATGGTTTCGTTGGATTCTTGCAGCAACGGCAAACGTGATTTACAGCATATACTCCTCAAACGGACAGTCAATAATAGATTTCAATAACCAGAATTTTTCGATGTTTATTTTTACAATAATAGTTGGCATTCTAATCGGCATTGCTTCTGTGCTTTTAATTTACATAGCTAGCAGATCCACTAAAAACTTCTTCCAACAGACTGAAAAGCAACCCGAAAAAAATCAAGCTTCAAAATAGTTTTGTCCAGAGTTTATTTTGAATTTTGGGGCAAGATTTAATTGAAACTATCAATGTTTAGACTATAATGCATCTAGAAAATGCGTTGAACGTCTAAAATGCGAGGTCACGCTTAGTGCTAAAAAAAATGCTTTCTGTTATTGGCGCTTACAAAGTTTATGAGAAATGGCTTTGGCAACAAGTCAAAAGCGGAGTAAAGCCCGAACATA
This sequence comes from Candidatus Bathyarchaeota archaeon, assembly GCA_963833575.1. GTDB lineage: Archaea > Thermoproteota > Bathyarchaeia > Bathyarchaeales > Bathycorpusculaceae > Bathycorpusculum. Next base: position 282,342 of record CAWHXY010000007.1, read on the forward strand.
TTGCTATAATTCTAGATGGCAATAGGCGTTGGGCAAACGAGCAGGAAGCTAAGCCTTTGTTGTTACAGGATAAATGGGGTCATGCTGAAGGTGCCGACACTGTTGAATTGCTTTTAGATTGGTGCCACCTTATTAACGTAAAATATGTTACACTCTATACGTTTTCCACTGAGAATTTTGCGAGACACTCGGATGAAGTTGAAAAAATAATGCAGCTTGCTGATGAGAGATTCCGCAAGCTCCTAAAAGACGAGCGTTTACATCGGGATAAGATTCATATTAAAGTTATGGGTAGAGTTAATTTGTTGCCTAAAAGTTTACAGGAAACCATCGCACTACTTGAAAAGGCGACTGCAGATTATGATTCTTATTTCTGGAATTTCGCTTTCGCATATGGGGGCAGAGCTGAAATTGTTGATGCGACTAAACAGATTGCGATGAAAGTAAAAGACGGCGAATTAGACGTGGATGATGTTACTGAAAGTACTTTCGAAAAGTACCTCTACACATCGCATATGGACAAGCAGGACCCTGACATGATAATTCGCACTTCAGGAGAGGAACGATTAAGCGGTTTCTTGCTTTGGCAAGCCGCCTACAGCGAACTTTTGTTTTTAGACGTATATTGGCCTGAATTCCGCCTGATCGACCTATTAAGAGCCATCAGGACTTTTCAGAACAGGAAACGTCGTTTCGGCTCTTAAACAATAACTTCAAAACTAAGTGCGCTTTTTGGCGCTAACTATTGAGATAACATCCCTGTCTTTCAAGATAGCATCTTCTCCAATTCTTCTTTTGTCACGCGCATCAACGGCGTAGATGAAGCTTTCGCCAAGCTCACTGTGAATTATGTAGGCGAATTGTCTTGCCGTTGTTCCCTTTGGAATCAGGTAAGTGTCTGGCAGGACTCGGCCGTTATGATCTGAGAGATGTTCTAAATCTTCAACAGGATAGACTGTTATCATGTTGAGCAGTTTGAAGTAAGCCAAATTCATAGCGTTTTGGACGCCTGTAGACCCGTTTTTAACTAGCACTTTTTCTCGAATAGCTTCCAAAGCCTTAATTTGACCTGCGGACAATTTTTCTGACTGTGTTATCTTAAAGTCAGAGTCACCTGGTTTGTAATCGACTAATTGTTTCTCAGCTGCGCGTCTAAGCCCTAGTTCAGCTTCAGCCGAACATGGAATTACCATGTAATTAAGGTCTTTCATCCGTTTTAGATTCGCTTCGGCGGTTGGCAAATCAATCTTGTTTGCAACTATGAGCATCGGTTTTGACATTTTTCTTAAAGTGTCAACAAATCTGTAAAAGTCTTCATCAGACCATGTGGTTGGTTTGTCTATGTTTAGGTTGGCGGTTCGGATTGCTTCAGCTACAAGTTGACGTCTTATGCCTAACCCTGTTAATCGGTCTTCAAGGGGCAGGGCAATGCCTTTTTTATCTGCTTCAGCTGTTCTAGCGATTTTTGACCAATCTTTTTTGAGGATGGTAACCATCCACATGGTTATTTCATGTTCAAGAAACTTAACATCTTCTAGCGGATCATGTTCACCTGGTTTGCATGAGCGTCCTTCGCAGTCGGTTCCCCCTGAAGCGTCAACTACGTGGACAAGTGCATCTGCTCTACGGATTTCGTCTAAGAATTGGTTGCCTAACCCGCGTCCTTCCCATGCACCGGGAACAATCCCTGCGATATCGATTAATTCGACTGGAACAAGCCTCACGCCATCAAGACAAAGTGAGTTTTTTGGGCTGTCTTTTACTTTGAATTCTTCATGAACACATTTTGTCCGTACGAAGCCGACGCCCCTGTTTGGTTTAATCGTAGTGAAAGGATAATTGGCTATTTCAGCAGCTACTAGAGTAGCTGCGCTAAAGAATGTGGATTTGCCAGTGTTAGGCTTTCCAACTACACCAAGTAAACGCGAATAAGACCGTTGCATTTGTCAAGTCACATAGTATAGTTGCTATTCATAATGCTATATTACTTACGCTTCCAAAGTCAAGTTAGTTGCTTGCGGGTTGTGTTCTACAAAAGACTGACATACCCAATTATCCGACATAATAATAAACAACCGATGGATACCTATCAATATCCATATATCACGAAGCGATTGAAACAAAGTGAAACATACATCCGTAAACGAACTGTTCATAATCATTGTTATTGCTTTGTTTGTTGCGAGTTACCCTCCACAAATTAAAACAACCTTAGCTGTGGCAGATGATAATTGGGTAGCGCATCCCATGCACATACTGCAATCTGCTGAACCCTCAAGTTACCCTCACGGCATTTCGCCAAGCCAAATGAAAACTGCATATAACCTTCCTTCAACTGGTGGCAACGGAAGCACAATTGCAATAGTTGACGTTAATGACACGCCGACAATAAGGACTGATTTATCAATTTTTTCAACCACATTCGGTTTAACAAGCCCGACAAATTACAGCTTCGAAATCGTAGAAATGCCAGGAGTTGGCACAGCAAGCAATGATTGGATGACGGAAACTTGTCTCGATGTTGAATGGGCACATGCCATTGCGCCAGATGCTAAAATATTGTTGGTTGAGGCCCAGTCTGCTAGTACTCATGATCTACTTTCAGCTATGGACTATGCAAGGAATCAGCCAAATGTGGTGGCAGTTTCTATGAGCTGGGGTGGCCAGGAGTTTTTTGGAGAAAATAACTTTGACTCACATTTTACAAGCGCTTATGGCGCAGTTTTCTTTGCATCTTCGGGTGACGAGGGTGCAGGTACAGGAGTTAGCTGGCCTGCTAGTTCATCAAATGTTGTTGGTGTTGGAGGAACGACACTTAACATCACTGACAATGGTACAGTGAGTTCCGAGATTGCATGGAGCGGAAGCGGCGGCGGAATGAGCGCTTATGAATCATCACCAAAGTATCAAACCATTTTTGGGTTGACGTTTCCTCACCGCTCAGTACCTGACATTTCTTATGATGCCGGATCGGGAGTTGCTATATATTGCAACGCTAGCGGCGGTTGGTTATCTGTAGGGGGTACAAGTGCGGGTGCACCTCAGTGGGCTGCAATTCAAGCTCTTGGAGTATCGGCAACAAACGCCAATTTGTATGGTAAAGCAAAATCAGCTTATTCTTCTTACTTTAGAGATATCACTAGTGGTACAAACGGAGGCTTCAATGCAACAACAGGGTACGATTGTGTGACAGGATTGGGAAGCCCCCTAACATTTGATTTTAGTTCACACCTTTCAGTTTCTCCAACCTCAGGTCCAGCAGGAGGCCTAATTACAATTAACGGAATAGGTTTTACACCCGGGAGTTCCGTTAACATTTCGTATTTAAGTCCTTTGAGTTCTTCTTGGGTTTCAATAGTAAGTAATTCGCCAATAACAGCTCAAAATTTTAGTTACAACTTCAATGCTCCAGACTTATTACAAAATAATCCTGCAAACGATAGCCAACCCCTATTTGACAACCTCATTTTTCGGGCACAAGATAACAGCAACGGAAATTCCTATAATACAACCATTCCCTATACTGAATGGCGAAAGGGCTTAACACAAGTAGCTGAAGCAGTCGCAACTGGAGTATATGGAAACAATACAGATCTGTCGACAACAGCTTTTGTTCAAAACAACCAATCAATTAGTGTGGCAGGTAATTGGTTTAACCCAGGCAATGTAAGTTTGATAATAGATGGAACAACAAATTTAGGCATTGTAGCAACTGATTCAACTGGATTTTTTAATACAACCCTTCAAGTGCCAAACATTATCGCAGGACAACACAGGTTAAACATAGAAGACAGCGCCTCCAGTTTCTGCGTAAACATAACTCGTTTGCCTGCAGTAACCAACGATTACGACGGAAAATGGCACACTTCACCGTTCAACATCACTTTAACTCCAGACTACAACGTTGATGAAACATATTATTCTATAAGCAGTGGCCAAGTTTTCAGTGTTAGCACTAATGGTCAACCGTCCATAACCACTGACGGCAGCAATAACACTCTTGAATATTGGAGCGCATGGAATGTTTATGGAACAGGAAACATGAATCTTACACACGTGACCTTAACAGGAATTCAACTAGACACAATACCACCTCAAGGGTCAATTTCAATTAATAATGGTGAAATAACCACTTCCTCAAGCTCTGTGGCGTTAACCGTTACCGCAACGGATACTCTATCAGGAGTCAGCCAAATGCGATTTGCTAACAACAATGCCACATGGGACCAAAGCCAATGGGGACCATACGCAAATAGTCAAGAATGGCAGTTAACAAACGGAGACGGCTCCAAAACAGTTTATTGCCAAATAAAAGATAACGCTGGTTTAATAACAACCATTAGCAGCTCAATTACATTAAGTACTCCGCAAGCAACACAAACATCATCGCCCTCAATATCAACTCCAACCCCGACCCAGACACCATCACTTACTCCAACGCCTTCTCCCACCACTTCGCCAACAACCCAACCTTCACCTGGGGCAATAGTTCCCGAATTAAGCATCCCAATGTTACTCATCCTTACTATTTTGGCAACTCTTGTACTCTCAGTTACCTACAAAAGAAAACAGCAATGAAATGGCAATCGTAGACTTGGCTTATTAATGATTGAATTTTGAAATTCTGATACGTTTTTAAGTTCAGTTGGTTCAAGTTTTGTTTGAAGAGATAGAATATGAAAATTGCCGAAGGAATCGACCAAGTAGAAGGAACCAACTGCAATGTTTACTTCATTGAAGACCAGGATAAACTGATTCTAATTGACACAGGGTTGCCTCGAAGTGATAAAAAAATTGTGAAGTATATTGAGTCTATTCGTCGCAAGCCAACTGATGTCTCAACTATTGTGATCACTCATTTTCATATTGACCACACTGGAAGTCTCAAGAAAATGAAAGAAATAACTAATGCAAAGGTTGCAGTTGGCGAATTTGATGCAGAAATTGTTGCTGGAAAAAAGGCACCGCCTAAGCCAAAGAACTTAATGTTCAGAGCGTTTAGCTCAATCGTTAAACCTGCTCCCGTCGAACCTGATTTGATTCTTAAAGAGAACGATAAAATTGGACCTTTAACAGTTATTCATGTTCCCGGCCATTCAGCTGGAAGCATTTCACTAATTGATGAACAAAGAAAAGTGTTGTTTGTTGGGGACGCCTTAAGGTTTGTAGATGGTAAAATTACGGAGTCACCTGGGCAATTCAATTTGAATACGGAAAAAGCAAAAGAGTCAATAGGAAAAATTTCAACGTTCGATTTTGATCTAATGCTGGGCGGTCATGGCAAGCCATTGATAGGCAATGCATCGCAGAAAGTGAAAGAGTTCTATGCTACTTTGAAGAAGTAACCTTGGCTTCTGACTTATCCTTTACATTTCCGGGTCCGTTGAAGCAGGTTTTTTTTATTATCGCCTAAGGGATACACGGATTTTAAAGATTGCTTGAAGGCTTTGGATATTTGAAAATAGCTAAATATTACTTTCCGATGAACCTTTTTGTATTTTTTTGGCGCTTGGGCCCTTCAACTCTAAAAGCGAATCTAATGTTTTATGGCACTTGCTGCACTGCAACATTGCATTGCCACAGGCAGGACAGAACAACTCATGTTTATGCAAACGATCTAATATCTCCATAAGATCCGCTTTATTCTGCAAAGCGCGCGGAGTATCCTGCTTCATCTGAAGCTCAACAGAGTCTTTTTGCGTTTGTTCATTTCCGCTTGATACAATTTCGGTGTAAATTTTGGTTATGCTCGCTTTGCCTTCGCGTAGCTTCTGCTTGTCATCTTCGCTTGCTTCTTCTAGTATTTTCTTGCCTCGTTCAAATGTACGTGTCGAAACACCCGCTTTCTTAGCTACAATTTCGGTTGCTTTAGCCTTAAGCTCAGGCTCCGCGTCTTCCGACGCTAATCCTAACTGCAAATTTCGCCCGTTTTGGCCACCTTTAGATTGCCGTTTCTTTGCCAATGCTTTTTCTATCTCAAGTAATGGCACGGCTAACTCCACAAGCTGAAAATTGTTCAGATGACGACGTCTGAGGTTTGCTTCAATAACAAATTTCTTTTCCAGCAGTTTGTCGTCAAATTTGCGCACTTCAAAATCTGGCTCAACGCCAAGTTCGGTGCATGCACGGTAACGGTGATGCCCATCTAAAACTTCTAAGTCTTCGTTCACTATTATGGGGTAATGTTGTCCTTCAGATTGTATTGATGCTCTAAGCTCGGCGAATTCTTCATCAGACATCTGAGGAAGCAATTTTTCGTAATCTGGGTTTAAGCGTAAGCTCATGGCAGTCGCCGTTTGTTTATCTTTACAGGTTATTATTTAAGTTAAGGGTACAAATGGCTTGGGAAGGATTCCGGTTAAAGCTAAACACTTAAAATCTTAGCTCCATGATACACCAACATAGTCTTTTCTTGAGGCTCATGTATTTAGTGTAAGTGACAATCTGTGAATATTGTTTGGCGAATCAAATTAACAAAAATGCGACTATCTCTCTCTCCTCGCTCTTCCAGAATTTTTTTAGTCGCACAGTTAATATGATTGGTTCGCCATCCCCACTTTTAACTATTTTGATAAACCGCTATTTTGAATAATGCTAATCATAGACTTAATCAGAAATCATTTAACTAGAAATTCAATAAGTTTCTTTTCCGTTTGAATTAACGGATGGAATTGAAATTACAAATTTTGCCCCTTTCCCTGGTTCAACTGTTTCTTTAATTTGCCAACCGTAAACCTCAATCATTTTCCTTGATAGGAACAAACCGTAGCCAGTGCTGCCTCCGGTGCTGAAGCCTTCTTTGAAAAGCTGCGACTTGTCTTCTGCTGAAATGCCTACGCCGTCATCCTCATAAACCAATTGTAGCTCACTCTGGTTGCCTTTTTCATAGTACACTCTGGCGGAAGTAGTTTTTTTGCCGTATTTTGTTGTGTTGTCAATAAAGTTGTAAAAGAGTTGTCTAAGAAATGAATCTGCCAGTAAGCTTAAGCCGTGGCAATTGTTGATAACTTTGATGTTTAAGTCTGAAAAAAGCGCCGTCGCATCATTAAGCATATTCTCAACATTAACGTATTTTAGTTCTTCGACACCTAGTTGCTCATACATTTTTGCAAACTCGAAAATCCGTACTGAATCCTTAACTGCCTGTTCAATCTTGTTTATTCCATTAAGAATGTCCGCCTGATTCGTGCATCTCTTTCTTAGCAGATAAGTGTTTGCAATTATCGTAAAAAGTTTGTTCCTAACATCGTGCCGAGTTAAGCTACCTACAACATTGAGCTTCTCATTAAGGAAGAACAGTTTGCCCACTGCATCCTCCATTGCATTTTCAGCCTTTTTCCGCTCAGAAATATCCCTTGTAATGCTGAGAACAAGTTTTTTTCCGTCTTGACTAAATAACCGTGCGTGAATTTCCGATTGCAACAGAGTTCCATCTTTCCGTATTTGTGTAGAGTTAAAAACTGAATCGCCTTTTTTCAGCAGACTCTCAATTCTAGGCGCAATTAATTTTTCAGTTCCAAGTGCGTCCAACTTGTAAACATTCAGTCTAGACATTTCGTCTTTGGTATACCCCGTGGAATTACAAGCTGCATCATTAAAGAAAACTATATTTCCTTCCAAATCATGAACCAAAATTGAATCAGTAGCTAATTCAAATATATTCGCAGCCATTTGGCGATCTGCCTCAGCTTTTTTGCGTTCTGTGATTGGAATTGCAAGTTCAAGAGCCGCCATAGTAACGCCATTTTTGTCTTTGAGCGGGGTTACTTAAGTTCGATCCAAATTTTTTCGCCGACTGAATTTATAGTTTCGTATTCATGGGTGTCGAAAGATACGTTTTTTTCAAAGACTTTTTTTACACCGCAATTGAGACAAATCGTATCTAATTCATTAAAAGTCTGAAAACACTTTTTGTTTGAATTATCAATAATATTTCTAAGAAGCGAGTTAGCCCAAAAGATGCGATAGTCTTTGCCAATAATTGCTAGACCAGCGCCGATGCTTTCACCCACCCTTTCAAGAACGTCATATTTCTGCTTTTGTTCTAATTCTATTTTTTTCCGTTCGCTGATGTCCTCTAATTCAACTATGAAAAGGTCAGGTTTCCCTTCTGTTTCTCTAACTGCGCTAACTGTAACTTTTCCATTAATTGTTGTTCCGTCTTTTCTTATGTAACGTTTCTCTTGGCTGAAAGAAGTGAGACGCCCTAGTTTTAGATTTTCCACTTTTGAAGTACTTTCACTAATTTCGTCAGGATGTGTAATGTCTCTGAAACTCAGTTTTTTTAGTTCATTCTCTGAGTAACCTAGAATTTTGCAGAAAGATTCGTTGGCACTTAGGAAAAACTGTTTTTTATCAGAGGTCGCTATTCCAATGGGGGCATTCGAAATAATTGCTTCTAGTTGTTCTTCATTTTTCTTGAGCAATTCCTCAGTTTTTTTGCGTTCGGTAATGTCGGTTATTATGCCCATGACCGCTTTTTCGCCGTTGTAATCTATCAGTTTTATTGTTATTATTGCATTAATTCTTGTGTCTGATCGAGTCACGAGAGCATACTCATAAGGAGGAACAGCTTCGCCCCTCATATGTTTGGTGAAAGAAGATTCAAGCAATTCAACATCTTCTGGTGCAATTATGGAAAGGAAATTAAAGTTAGGAGAATAAAACTCCGCTCGACTTATTCCCATGTTATCTTCGCATTTCTTATTTGCATAAACAATTTTGCTTCTGCAGTTGATGAAAATCATGTTAGGCGATTCTTCTGCTAGATTCTTGAATTTTTCTTAACTCTCTTTTAGTGTCTCTTCAGTCTTTTTTCGTTCGGAAATATCTATTGCCAGTGCTCTAAATCCATTTATCGTGTTTTTTGATTTTCGGGGTGTAGCAGTCACAATTATTGGAATAGTAGATCCATCTTTTTTTAGAAGTGTGTACTCGCTGTAAATGTTACAACCAGTGGCCAATAACTTTTGAATATTCTTAGTTGCTTTTTCCCTATCTTCTGGAACGAGGAACTCAAGAGCATTCAATCCCTTTTCAAGATCTACATGAGAAATGCCAGTAATCTCAAAACCCTTATCATTAACATACACAACCTTTCCACTTGCTTCTGCTTCAAAAACAATGTCTGGCAAAGAATTCGCTAGTTCTCTATACCTTTCTTCGCTTTCCAGGAGATTCTCCTGGGTCTTCCTGCGTTCTGTTATATCTAAGAACATGCCTTGAATAGCTGGTTCTCCCATGTATTCAATGCGGTTTGAAAATACTTCCAGCCAAACAATTGACCTACCCTTTCGCATTGCCCTAAACTCGAGACTTGATTTAGCTTGCACTCCATGCAATCGTCCGTCTAAGCGACTAAAGAAAACTACTTTGTCGTCGTCGTGTACCAATCCTGCAACTTCGAGCGGTGAGAGTGACCTCAACTCTTCAACTGAAAAACCTAATATGTTTCCCATAGCTGAGTTGGCAAAAACTATCCTTAATGGAGAGGTTTGAGTAATTAGTATGCCCTGAAGTGACTTCTCCACTAGTGTGCGATACTTAATTTCTGACTCAATAAGCAGCTGCTTAGACTTCTTACGTTCTACTGTTTTGTTTATGGCATCTGCCAATTCGCAGTAAACTGTTTGAGGCGAGCCATTCTTGTTGATGTAGCGGTCATCACCTAGATTCAACGCCTTAACAACAACTTCCTCCCTTCCTTTTCCAGTAAACAAGATAAAGGGAATATCATTTCGCTGTTCTCTGAGTTCTTTCAAAAAGTCTAATCCATTCTTCATAGGCATTTCATAGTCGGAAATTACAGCATCATAGTTTTGTTGTTCCATTTTCTTGAGAGCTTCAGAAACGGATGTTGCATAATCTATCTCAAAGTTGTTCTCATCAGATAATATCATCCTTGAAGTTTCTAGTAGACATAAGTCATCATCAACATGTAAAACTCGAATTGCATTTTTTTTGTCCGACAGAGTAAGCGTTGCCGCCACATCAATGGTTTGGCATTCCTTATTGGGCGTTTGTATCGGCAATTCCTCGGCTGGAATAGTAAATTAATAATATAATTAATCCGTTATGAATTAGAAATATTGATCTTAGAATGATTATGATCTGACAAAAAGGCAACTCTTTAAGGTATCAATGAAGAAGAATTAGCGAAAAGAAACTTTATTGCGCCGAATTGCTATTTAGATATGGAGAGGATTGAATGTTTTGTCCATTTTGTGGCAGACAAGTTAAAGACAATTTTTTATTTTGCATATTTTGTGGGAAAGCGTTGCCGCAGAAAAGTTCTCTTCCGCCTGTGACTCAATCGATACCTCAGATAAATGCACATCCTCAAACGTCTTCTCCGAGAAAAAGAGTATCAAATAATGTAAAAAAAGGTATAGTTACGGGTATTCTGGTAGTGGGACTCATTTTCGTAGTACTTCAGATTTACTATCCTGATATATTTCCTTGGAATTGGTAGAGCACAAACCATCGTCGATGAAAAACAGATAAATGCAAAAGCTCACATAATCATGTTTCAGGATGTCTTGGCCAAACTGCTCTTACTTGTGGAAACTAAATGAATTTGATTAAGGATTTGAAAACCACAAGTATTATTAAACTGCATGCACCTAAAATTATTAAACTAATAAATATTAAAAATCTCATCAAAGCGAGTAAGCTCGCTTTATGTGATTTACATAATTAAATAACTCACAAATAGGAAGTGCACACTTACGGGAACATCCCAAACATTTACGATAAAGTACGTTATACACGCGAGATTTGATATTGAAGGTGTAGTTGAAAAACCCGATGTTATAGGCGCAGTTTTTGGTCAAACCGAAGGGCTTTTTGGACCTGAACTTGACCTGCGAGAACTTCAGAAAACAGGACGCATCGGCAGAATCGAAATTGACTTACACTCAAAAAATGACAAAACCAATGGCTCAATAACTATTCCAACAAGTTTAGATAGGGTTTCAACCGCGCTGATAGCAGCAAGCATAGAAAGCATTAATCGTGTTGGTCCATGCTCAGCAAAAGTAAGCATAGACAGAATCGAAGACATCCGCGAAGCACGAAGAAAAATAATTATTGACCGAGCAAAAGAAATCCTCCATAAATGGACTATAGAATCAATGCCAAGCGTCGATGACGTTTACAAGGAAATTTCTGAAACCATGAAAGTTGGCAAAGTTGAAAAGTACGGTCCAGAAGATTTGCCTGCCGGTCCAGGATTAGATACTGCTAAAGAAATTTTTGTTGTTGAAGGACGCGCTGACATAATTAATTTAATGCGTTGCGGAATTTTCAACACTGTTGCTCTTGAAGGCGCTAAAGTTCCTGAATCAATAAAGAAGCTAACTAAAGAAAAGCCAGCAACGGCATTACTAGATGGTGACCGAGGCGGCGATTTGATACTTAAAGAGCTAATGCAAGTTACGAACGTCAAATTTGTCGGTCGCGCTCCAAGAGGCAAAGAAATTGAGGAATGCAACTGCAAAGAAATTGCTGAAGCCATAGAAAATAAACTTCCGATAGCAGAAGCCGTAGCTCCCCCTAAACCCGCTAAGAAACCTGAACCGCCAGCTCCGCACCGAATCAAAATTGAAGTTCCAGAACCCGTAAGTCAAGCGGCAAAAGCATTGCAGGGTACACTAGAAGCGGTTCTACTCAACGAGAAATTTGAATTTATCGAGCGTCTCCCAGTAAGCCAGTTAGCAGAGAAACTCCAGCAAGTAACAGGTGTAGACACAGTAGTTTTTGACGGCATCATTACACAGAGAATCGTTGACATCGCAGGCGAGAAAAACATTAGGCGTATTGTTGCTTCACGCATTTCAGAGGCAGTAAAACCAGCATTAAACGTTGAACTGGTAACTTTCCAAGACGCAGTCGCTCAAGCTTAAAAGTAGTCCGTTAAGCTTCTGCTTTCTTCACTTTCTTTGAGACCTTTAGTAATTAGATCTCTTTCGGATACGTTGAAGAACCCAAGTATTCTGGCTGCTGCTGGCACTATCTGGTTGGTTATGTAGTATTCAACATCTACTTCCTCGATCTTGGCGAATTGGAAAGGTTTCACGCGACTATAAAATCGACCTTTGCCGGATAATACGACAAAACCGACTTTGTCGCCAGCCGTTAGTCGCCAGCCTTTCTCTTTTAGCATTTTCGCCGCTTCGACATGTGGAGCCCGAATAGCATATTGTTCGGGTGATTTGGTTAATGTTTTCCAAATTATTAGGTTTCGCAAAGGAACTTTCCTCTTTCTTAGCTCGGATATTACCTCATGCACATAATCAATTGCGTTCTTAGGCGATTGCTCCTTTAAAATTACCTCAAGAACATGTTCCTGCACTTTCTTAGCTACTTGTGCCCAGTCGCCACGAATAACTTCTAACCCGACAATGTCTAGAGTACCGTCGCCTCGGAGGCCCGCATACCGTTTTTTTGCTTCTGTAAAGAAAACGCGTTTGTAAACTTCACTAACTTCCACTTCCAAACCTAACTCTTCCCAAATTTCAACTTTGAGCTCTTGGAGCTTTTTCCCATCGTTGGTCAAAAATAGACTATCTGTGTCACCGTAAATAATCTTTAAACCCTTCGCTTCTGCTAAATGGGTAGCGTTTAAAATTGAGTGTCTGCCCCAAGCTGAGGCTGCTTCCGCTACGGGTTTAATGTACCATCTTGCTCCAATCCAGCCGGCGTATCCATAAGTAGCATTGGTAATGATTTTTACTGCCTTTTGCCTTGCATCTAAAATACTGTATTCAACTGTACTGGGATCTAGTTTCTTCATTTGAATACGTATTTTGTTTCTCACATCTATCAAATAGGTTAATGCTTCTTTGTAGAATCCTGGTGGTGCTTTGCGGAAACGGTGCCCCACTTCTGGTGCTTCGTAAACCCCAGCGGGTGGTTCAGTCTCATTTGGTGCAATGTAGGTATCAGGGGAAAGGTTGTATCTTATCATTATGTTTGGGTACATTGATTTAAAATCTAAAACCGCAATGTTGTCGTGCAAGCCAGGTTTTGGGTTAAGCACTAACCCGCCAGCGTATGGACGATATGGCTGCTCTATCCTTCTGGGAATAAGTTCGCCCATTTTAGAGGTTTGCTTAATCAAAAACCACTCCACCCTAAAACCAACTGCTGCGGTCATAACGTGGTCCAGTGGCAAACTAACCAAGCTTGATAGTTCCATAGAAAAATCAAGTAGCAACATTGCACAGCTTTGGATTTTTCGAACTTGATTTAAGTTGAATTCTTTGAGCGCTTCTCGTTTTTGTGGTTGGTCCCAGTACTCGGAAAATTCAACATCCTCGATTTCCTTGTCTGACTGGTTTTTCATTACACCCAAGTAATAGGCAAGGTTAGATAGTGTTTTGACTTTCACTTCTGGGAAAACATCCATGAAGTCGGCGAGATCTACGTTGGCAATACCTGTAAATGAGACGTGACCATAAATGCTGGTGTGGGGCTCTTTTTTGCCGCGATCTATGTCGAAGGTTCGTTTTAGTCTGTGGCTTCTCTTTATCAGGTAATCCCAGTCTTGAGCGTTAGCGCCAAAACTAACGATTATGTCTGGGTCAAACTGGCAAACATAATCGATAAACTCCTGAAGGAGTGGCTTATCGTTTTTGTCTTCTTCTGCTAGAAACTGCTTTTCGTCTCCGTTGCTGGCAACGACGGAGATCATTATTATCGGGTTTCTGTCTGGTTTAGGCGAACCTTCCTGACTATAATTAATCATTGAGAAACTAAGCGTTTTAAGCCGTGGCTTGTCGACACAATCTAGTAGCTTAGGAATAGATTTTGCGACGTAAACCTTGTCAACTCTTACGCCTAATTTCGCTCCTTCTTCCTCAGCCTCCACTTCATGCCAAGCACAAGGCGCAATATCATTATCAATTAAGTACCGCATGGCAACGCGAATATCATCTTCGAGGCATTCTTTTATCCCTTCGAAGCTTCGAAGTTGCTTTGCAAGCTTCATCGTTTCCGTTGCAACCTTACAATAAACTTTTATTGCATGCACAGACCTGCCGAAGAAGCGGCGCTCAACAATTTGCACTTTCACAATTGAAGATTCATAAGAGCTCACTATTTCTGATGCAATCTTCGAAACATCAAATCCTTCCTTCACCACAGCATAAAAATAACCAATAACTTCTCTATCAATAACGAGCACTCGACACCCATTCTGGTCAATTCCCCAAAGCCACAACTCAATAGCGTCATTATCAATTTTTGGGTTAATGTCTAAGAGCCAAAAAGTTAGTTTCAACAAATCCGCCAACATAATAGAAATATAAATTGAGAGATTAAAAATTACCGAAAGAAGCGTGAATCGTTTGCTTAAATGAGAACAACAACAGTTGGTGGGTGCACCGGGTGTTGTTCTTCTCTTGAAAGAAGAAGGAGGACAATCGCAGGGTGCACCGCGTCCTTCTTCTACCCGAGCGTAACCTAAGAAGATAAACTTCGTATGGGCGCACTTCTTCTACCTGTTAGGAGTATCTTATGAGCTACAGCGTATCATTGCGATAAATGTAAATTTTAAAGGGCCAATATCGAGAGTAGTTAGTTTTAAGTTTCACGGCGTAAACTTCATTTTGGTTATTTTATGACGTCTCAAGAAGTTCTGATTGAAGCGCAGGGTTTAACAAAGAAATTTGATGATTTCACTGCAGTAGATCATATAGACTTTAAAGTTTACAAGGGTGAATGTGTAGGTTTCTTGGGACCTAACGGTGCAGGCAAAACTACAACGGTTCGGATGATGTATTGTTTTTTGCCGCCAACCTCTGGAGAATTAAAGCTTGCAGGCTTGAGTGTTAACAAGGATTGCAGAGAAATAAAGAATCTTGTTGGTGTAGCGCCTCAAGAGGACAATTTAGATCCAGATTTCACTGTTATAAAAAACCTCACTGTTTATTGCCGTTATTTTGGTATCCCAAAAGATGAAGCTCTTAAACGGGCGAATGAGCAGCTGAAGTTTTTTCAACTTGAGGAAAAAAGAGATGTGTCTATAGCTGCCTTGTCGGGAGGCTTGAAGCGTCGTTTGATTTTTGCAAGGGCTCTAATAAATCAGCCTCAAATTCTTCTTTTAGATGAGCCAACAACAGGTTTAGATCCGCAGGCTCGCCATTTGGCTTGGGATGAAGTGCGGAACTTGAAGAAAAAGCAAGTTACGATAATTTTAACCACACACTACATGGATGAAGCTGCAGTCCTATGCGACCGCATACTCATAGTTGATAAAGGCAAAATCATTGAGGAAGGCAGCCCCGCTGAACTGGTGAAGAAGCATGTTGGCGAAGAGGTTTTGGAAGTTGATTATGACGAGAAATTGCTGCCCAGTTTAAAAGAGGCGTTTTCAGATGCACGTTTTGAGCATTTAGGTGACCGACTGCAAATCTTCACCGACAAACCTCATGGGGTTTTTGAAGGCTTCCTAAAAGAGCACCCCATGCAAAATGTAACCATACGTACAGCTAATCTTGAGGATGTTTTCCTTAAACTAACAGGAAGGGGCTTGAGAGAAGAATGACCAGCCCCAACCTGCGCAAGTCTCCAGCCCGTTTCGCCCTTCCAAGATTGTCCTATAGGGTTTGGATGGTTTGGCGCCGCAACTTTGATGTCTTCACAAAAACTATAGCCGTTAATTTCTTGCCTTCACTTCTTGAACCCATACTGTACCTACTGGCTTTCGGCTTTGGACTTGGCGGCTTCATACCAAGCATTCGAGGCCAATCATACATCAGTTTTATTGCGCCCGCACTAGTGGCAATTTCCGTCATGAACGGCTCTTTCTTTGAATGCACTTTTGCTTCTTTCGTTCGCATGTACTTCCAAAAAACCTTTGACGCCATCGTTGCCACGCCCGTTAGTGTTGAAGAAGTGGTTGCAGGAGAACTTCTTTGGGGAGCAACCCGAGCAACAATTAACACAACCATTGTATTGGCGGTGGTTGCCGCTTTCGGGTTAATTTCAAGCCCACTATTTTTATTGGTTATCCCGTTCGCTTTTTTTGGCGGTTTGATGTTTGCTTCTATGGCAATGTGCTTTACCTCGGTTGCGCCAAATATTGACTTCTTTAATTTTCCCTCATTTCTGTTTTTGACGCCAATGTTCTTTTTATGTGGCACATTCTTCCCATTGACATCTTTGCCTGTTGCGGCACAAGGAACCGCCTTGACAGTTTTGCCCTTAACTCATGTTGTAAATATTACCAGAGGCCTAATTTCGGGGAAACTGGAACCAATCCTCGGTTTGAGCCCTGCAACGTTAATACTTGTAAGTTTAACATGGATAATAGCAGTTACAATTTTCTTCTTTATACTTAGCATTAATCTGATGAAAAAACGGTTAACAAGCTAAACTATCTTAACCTATAGTCGCCACTCAGTGGAAGAAAATTAATTACAGCTTTATCTCTTTAATTTCTGCGATGACAAGATAGAAAGTCGCTAGTCCCTTCCATTTGCCCCATGAGTTAGCAATTTCACGTGCCTCCTCAGCCTTTATCGGTTTACCTTTGCAGTAATATTCTGAAATCACTCGTCTAACACCTAAATCGTCAGCTGGAAAGGCATCTAACTTTTGCATTCCTCTAAGCATAGTTAACTCAGCTGTCCAAATCCCAATGCCTCTGATTGCGTCAAGCTCTGAAATGATTTCTTCGGGATTTTGTTGAGTTTTTAGGTTCTCAAGATCCAGGTTGCCTTCAAAAATTAATTGGGCTGCTCCTTGAATGTACTCGGCTTTACGTCTACTTAAGCCAACTTGTTGTATCTCATCGATGCTTGTTCTGGCTATTGTTTGGGGTGTTGGGAACGCAAAGTAAGTCACTCCATCTATATCTATATGGTCGCCGAGTTTTTTTGTTAAACGTTCCTCTAATGCGACTGCAACTTTAATCGAGATTTGCTGTTCAATTATGGAGTCAACCAACGATTCAAAAACAGTTGGGGTTGTCGGATTCTTTAATCCATACAGCCGTTCAGTTAATTTATGCATTATAGGCTCGTTTTTTATATCGCTGTAAAAAGAGCAAAGATCAAAGTCAAGGTTGAAAATGAATGTTAACATTTCCTCAGCTTTTCGCTTAATCTCGGATGCAATAGGTTGGTTTGATTTTACTTCAAGAGTTATTCTTGGTTGCTCAACCGTTCCTGCTGAGGATAATTTAACCAGGAGAAGATCACCATTGATTTTTAAGACTTGACAGAATTGACCATTTTCAAACGATCGAATCTGTTTGTCGCCGCTGCTAAATATAAGAGCAGTCAAATCAAAGTCAAGGGGCGCTTGCGGCTTAATCGTTATGATTTCGGTGAAGGTCATCTTGCCTCATCTCAAATGCTGACTTTACAGCTTCAGCGAAAATATTAAAGATTTTTAACTACAAAGCGCGTTGTAAGCGAGTAACGGATGGTTAATCATGCGTCTAGTCGTGCGAATAGGCGGTTCAGTAGTAGCATCACCGGTAAACACCAAGTTAATGAGCGAATACGCTGACCTAATAAAAACTGTGAAAAGTCAAGGCCATGAGGTTGCGGTGGTTGTTGGAGGCGGCGCTTTGGCACGGGAATTCATCAAAATTGCAAAAGATTTAGGTTTAGATATGCAGGGGCAGGATGAAATTGCCATTTCTTGTTCGCGTTTGTTTGCTCAGCTTTTCCTCAAAAGACTCGGCGAAGTTGGCTGCAGCAAAGTGGCTATAACGCTTGATGATGCAGCGCAGTGCCTTAACGAGGGAAAGGTTGTTGTTATGGGGGGTTTGAAACCTGGAATCACCACGGATACCGTTGCAGCGTTGGTTGCTGAGCGGGTAAACGCGGATTTACTGGTTAAGGGCACCGACCAAGAAGGCGTTTATGACAAAGACCCCAGAAAGCACGCGGACGCAGTTAAGCTTGATCACCTGAGTTTTGATGATTTGTCAAAGGTTTTTGAAGGGAGCGTGCATAAAGCAGGGATTCATCAGATTATTGATCCTGAAGCTATTAAAGTTTTGAAGCGTCATCGTTTTAAATTGATTGTTGTTAACGGCTTTAAGCCCGAGAATATTCTGGCAGCTGTTAATGGTGATGAAGTGGGCACTATTATTAGCTAATTTTTCATCTTTTACGATTTTTTGTTGTTATTTTTTCCTACATGTTTAAATATCACTTGCGATATCGCATGTGATGTCAAATACGATATCGATAACGATATCGAAGGCGATAATATAATGGATAAAGAAGAAAGAGAAGAAAAAAAACAAATCAAACATGAAATGCGCGAAGAAAAACACATGATGTTCCACAGGCGAAACTGGCTACGCCACAACGCCATGGTTCCAAAAGGATTCCTACGCTACCACGTACTAGAAGCACTCAACGAAAAAGCAATGTCCGGTTCAGAATTAATGGATGAAATCCAAAAACACACAGGCGGAACTTGGAAACCCAGCCCAGGCTCAATCTACCCCCTACTTGCATGGTTACAAGACAACACGTACATAACTGAACTCCCTACAGAGAACGGATTTAAACGCTATGAATTAACAAAAACTGGCAAAGATTTTCTTGAGGAGCAAACCAAAATCAGAGATAAATTCACGCAGGACTCAGGATTCCTGGCAAGCCCATTTTTTGACAGATTCTTTGGCAAAATACCTGAAGAAAAGTCAAATCAAATTCGTTTGTCGATGAAGAGGTTGTTTGTTTCATCGATAAAACTGGCTAAGGCTATGAGAGAAAGCTATTCTGAAAAAGATTTAGATGAAGCGTTAAAGGTGCTTGATGAAGCCTCGACAAAACTTGAAGATATAAGAAGTAAAATGACAGCTGGAACTGAAAATGAGTCAAAATGAAGACGTTATAAAAGTTGAAGGATTAACCAAAGTTTACAACCACAGTCTAACCGCGGTTGATCACATAGACTTCAGCGTTAAAAGGGGAGAAATCTTTGGTTTTCTTGGACCCAACGGCGCAGGAAAAACAACTACCATCAAAATGCTCATAACAGTCATAAGACCCACAGAAGGAACAGCAACTATACTGAGCGGCGACATTGCAAAACAAAGCATGGAAGTACGAGCAGCAATTGGCGTAGTCCCACAAGAATATACTGCAGACGAGGACTTAACCGGAATTGAAAACATTCTGTTGTGCGCTGACCTCTATGGCATTCCACGTTCAGTGTCGAAAAAACGGGCTGCAGACCTTTTGAATTTAGTTGAGTTAACAGCATTCAAAGATAAACGAGTTCAAACTTTTTCAGGCGGCATGCGTAGAAGGCTAGAGTTGGCATGCGGCTTAATTAATCGTCCCAAAGTCCTATTCCTAGATGAACCTACATTAGGATTAGATGTGCAAACTCGAGCAGCTACTTGGAATTACGTTAAGATGCTCAAAAAAGAATTCGGCATGACCCTTTTCTTAACAACACACTACCTTGAAGAAGCAGATGCCCTCTGCGACCGCATAGCCATAATTGACCATGGAAAAATCGTTGTCGTCGGCAGTCCAACAGAGCTTAAAGACAGTTTAGGCGGAGACATCATAACGCTTAGCATTCAAAAAGAAGAAGACATCACCGGATTAATCAGCAAAATTGAGCATGTAAAAGAAGTTAAAAAAGAAAACGGCTCATACATGATCAAATCATCAAACGGAGAGCTAACGGCACCCTTAATCATCGAAGCATTAAGAAAAAGCGGACAGGTTGTAACGAAGCTTGCATTAACAAAACCAACATTGAACGAGGTTTACCTACAATATACTGGAAAATCTATGCGTGATGCAGAGGAATCTCGGGAAACAGTAATGCAACAGAGAATGGCTATGAGGAGATCACGAGCATGAGCGAAACAGATGAAAACCAAGTTTCAAAAAGCCGAATGCACGGTCTGTGGGCCTTAACCAACAGAGAACTTAAAAAATGGTATCAGCAACCGTTCGTTTTAGCCATGGGAATAATTCAGCCGATCCTTTGGTTAGCTCTGCTTGGAAAAGCGATGAACATAGGCAATATCGTAACAGGTATTCCAGGCATAGATCCTACAAAGGTTATGATGGCGACATTTGGAACAAAAGATTATTTCTCGTTCATGTCGATGAGCATGGTAGCCTTCACCGTAGTATTTACAACGGCGTTTGTGGGCATGTCTGTAGTTTGGGATAAACGATTGGGTTTCATGAATAAAGTCTTAAGCACTCCAGTATCACGATCGGCTATAATCCTATCAAAAGTATTTGCGGCAAGCGTCCGAGCAATCTTTCAAGCAGCCATCGTAGCAGCTGTAGCATTCGCATTAGGACTCAGCACTGGAAGCAACTTCGCATGGTACAGCATACTTGGAATATTCGCTATAGTATTCCTAATCAGTGTTGGCTTATCATCATTCTTCACCGCCCTAACGTTAAGAGCAACAAGAATGGAGATGCCTCAAGCAATCTTCCAACTCGTAACTCTACCATTAATGTTTGCAAGCAGCGCCTACTTCCCAATTGCCCAAATGCCAAGTTGGCTCCAAGCAATAGCAAACGTTAACCCAATATCATACACAATCGACGCAGTAAGAAGACTAATGGTGTTCAGCGACGGATTCAAACAGCTACCACTTGACTTTGCATACGTCGGAGTCTTTGCAGTCATTGTAACAGTCATATGCGTAGTACTCTCATGGAGATACCTGAACAAGTAATGCAAAAAAATTAAAACAAAAACACAATTTCCCTTTTTTAATGTAACTAGTCCTTATAAGAATGAACCATTTCCATTTTCAATACAATAAACAAAGGAGCAAAAAAAGCTATGACAACAATTGTCGAAGCAATAGACCTGAAAAAAACTTACATGCTTGGAAAAGTCCCTGTTGAAGCGCTTCGAGGGGTAAACCTCAAAGTTGAAACTGGAGACTTCGTTTCCATCCTTGGACCGTCCGGAAGCGGCAAATCCACAATGCTAAACATGATAGGCGCATTAGACAAACCGACTTCCGGAACTATGCTGATAGACGGCGTTGACATATCTAAACTCAACGACAACCAATTAGCTGATTTGCGAAAGCGAATTGGTTTTGTTTTCCAATTTTTCAATTTGATACCTAGATTAACCGCGAAAGATAATGTTGAATTGTCTATGTCTATTGCGGATATGGGTAAAGCTGAACGGAGGAAAAAAGCGATAGAGCTTCTTGAAACCGTAGGTTTGAAAGATCGAATTAATCATAAGCCCGCTGAACTCAGCGGTGGACAGCAACAACGTGTGGCCATTGCTCGCGCTTTAGCAAACAGTCCTAAATTTCTTTTGCTTGATGAGCCGACAGGCAACATTGATTCCAAAACCGCAAGTGAAGTTATCGCTTTAATCAACAAGTTGAACACAGAACAAAATGTTAGTATAATTATGGTTACTCATGACCAACATTTAGCTAGAGAAGCCAAAAGAACTGCGCAAATGTTTGATGGTCAAATTATATCTGAAGTGGTGAATGAAAGATGAAAACCTATGATATTTTTGGTTACTCATTTAGCGCAATTAGACTCCGCAAATTAAGAGCGGCTTTGACAACTTTAGGCGTTGTTATTGGCATCGCAGCCATTGTGGCTTTGTTATCGATTACTCAGGGCTTGCAGACCACCATAACGGGTTCGCTTAATCGAGGATTGTCAGCTACTACATTAATTGTTGTGCCTGGCAGCAATGCACTGGGCGGAATTGGCTCTAGTGGTTCAACCACAAGTGGCGGCACAAGTGGTTTCGGCGGGCGTGGAAGTGGAGGACCTGGAGGAGGCATATCTTTGGGTGGTTCAAGCGCCAGCAGCTCTGGTTTCGCATTATATATTAATTACACTAGTCAAATTGACGCTTTATCACCTGACATTAATTCTTCAACGGCTGTTATACAAAGAACTGGGTACATAAACACGGGAACCGTAAGTGAAGCCGTAAGCATTTACGGCGTTAATTATGGTGAGTATTCAAATCAATATCCCACAACGTTTGTGGCAGGTTCAGGAACTATTCCAACAAGTCCAAGTGATAACCAAATAGTTGTGGGAACAAGAATAGTTGACCCTAGAGAAAATGGTACAACTCTCTTTAGTGCGGGCAACAACGTAGAAATAGATTGGACCAACGCGTCAACTCTACAAATAGTAAACGAGACTTACATAGCAAATGTTGCAGGGGTGCTCCAAAAAGTTGGCGGTTTTGGCGCTACCGGACCCTCGGACTCAGGTATATACATGCCACTGAGTAAGGCAGAGAACTTCTTTGGAACCGACCAATGCGACTACATAATTGTCCAGTTAAAGAACAGCAACAATGCAACCATCAACAATGTTACTAAAGCGATTACTGATCATTTCAGCGGTCAAGTTACTGTCATCTCTTCAACAGCGGTACTAAGTTTGCTATCAACTATCTTTGGCACCATACAATTTTTCCTCGGCGGAATAGCAGCAATTTCTTTAATCGTAGCAGGTGTCGGCATAATGAACATAATGATAGTTTCTTTAATTGAGCGGACACGAGAAATCGGAATTCTAAAAGCTTTAGGCATGAAAAGTCGAACAGTCTTAATGATTTTCCTAGGTGAATCAGTGATAGTTGGGGTAATCGGCGCAATAGGTGGAATCATTTTAGGCTGGGTTGTTGCAAATGTTACAACTGGAATTTTAGCTTCAGGGCTTTTTGGGGGAAGCGGATTTCAAGTGACGCCGTTACTTACGCCAGAGGTTTTTGTGGGTGCCCTAGGCTTTGGAGTTGGAGTTAGCGTAATCTTTGCATTATACCCTGCCTGGCGTGCATCTAAGCTCAAGCCAGTAGAAGCTTTAAGATACGAATAGCATTGAATCATAATAGGCGTTTGCAATGAAGGGGATGTACCCTGATCAGCCGGTCGTAGGTGTCGGTGTAGTAATAGTCAATGAAGGCAAAATTGCTCTTATCAAGCGGGGAAATGAGCCAAGCAAAGGCAAGTGGACAATTCCTGGTGGAATAGTTGAACTTGCTGAAAGCCCAGAGTCAGCTGTTCTTCGAGAAGCTAAAGAAGAAACTGGCTTGGACTCTGATAACCCAATCTTACTTGATGTTGTAAGCAACGTTGATTTAGATGAGCTAGGCAAAGTCAAGTATCATTATGTCATAATTGACTATTTAGTGCATGTTAGAAGCGGAATAGCGAAGGCTTCAAGTGACGCGGCAGATTTGCATTGGGTACCATTTCAAGAAGTGGAAAACTACAATTTAACGTCATCATTTCGACTTTTCTTCAGAAACAACAGAGAAAAACTCGAAAAATCTAATTCCTATTAAAGAATAGCCGAGTTTCACCCATCGTTTTGATGTCTAAGGCTCGGACTCTTGCAACAATTGGAAAATCACCCACTACTTTGCCAAGTGTTAGACAATGATGTGGCGGCAGATCACGAGCGATAGACCTTACCGTTTCTGCATCTACACGTGCAGCTCTTGAAACAACATCTAGATCATGTTCGTTCGTAAAGTTGAAGAGGAAAATGTTGTCGGCTTGGCGATAAATGGTTTCTTGGATGGTGTCAGGCTGGTTTGTAATGAATGTCGTGAATATGCCATAGTGGC
Source organism: Candidatus Bathyarchaeota archaeon (assembly GCA_963833575.1). Lineage (GTDB taxonomy): Archaea > Thermoproteota > Bathyarchaeia > Bathyarchaeales > Bathycorpusculaceae > Bathycorpusculum. Next base: position 305,937 of record CAWHXY010000007.1, read on the forward strand.
GCATTCTGGTTACAATGTCGTCCCAGTAAGTTTCTCTTAGGTAGAGGTGTGCTTCTTCTGCGAAGAGGAAAACTGCTTTTAGTTTCCAGTTTGAGAGAGAATCGACCAGTTTTCCAAGAACGTATTCAACCACGATTTGACGATCTATGTTTGATGTATTCTTTAGGTTTATGACAATGGCACCACCTTGGTCTTTGGATTTCAAAATGCTCTCATCGAGCAGTGTGGCTTCGCCTGGGCAATCAGTGAAGAATCCGGAGTTAGCAAACGAGTGAAACCTTGAAGCTAACGCGTCCCGCACGTGCTGGTTGCAGTTTAAATCTCGAATTGCTTCGCCTAAAGCTTGCATGGTGAGTTTACCCTGCTCTTTTAGCATTTTCCACAAACGTCTAAACTCGCGGGCGGAAGTGCCTGGCAAATGCAACGCATTTACGAGAATACCCATTACCGTGTTTAAAGGAAGTTGTTCAAGGGCTACCTTGAAGTTCTGAGACGGAGCTAAAGTGTGGATTTTGTCGTAGTACATGTTTCTTTTGCCATCATTTGTCATACCTAAGCTGCTGTATTCGCCGTTTAAGTCAAAGATGACTACGGTTGCTTTGTACCCGACAAGGTTAACCATTAACAGTTTGGAAAGATGGGATTTGCCACAGCCCTTCTTACCAGTAATGATGTTTAGTGTGCCGTCTAAGGCTGTTGCATCGATGGTTAATAGAGAAGAGTCTTTTGTGCCTCCCAACATAATAGGTAGTTTTCCTTCGGTTTTTGCCAGCCTCATTAGCATGGGAATTGACAATTTTTTGATTGTGGATTGTGAACGGCTGGGAAGCCAACTGCTACTCGGGCTCAACATTTCATTTTCCCACGTCGCCCTTATTTTGCAGATCAAAAGGCTGGCATCTTGAATGTAGGTGATATGTGGAGCAATCTCCATGGGATCAATATCTTCGCCTTGCAAGGGTTCTCCTCCATCTGGCAAAGTTCGCAAAAGCTCTTCGAGTACGCCTGGAACAGCGGCAAACTGAACATCAATAACTTGGGCGATCAACGCTTTTCCAGCATCTTGGTCCTCTATGAGCAAGTAGTCACCCTTTTCGGCGTTCTCAGTTGGGAAACTAATGACTTGAAGGATGTTTCCTTCCTTTTTGTACAGTTTCATGAGTAGATTTCTCCTTTACCAAATGGACCAAAAAGCAGCTTGTGCATATCAGGTCGATTGATCATTTGTATACCATGTTTGCGAGTTATGAAATGCTTCATAGCTAAGACTTCGTTAGCCGTAAAAGTACAGAGGATATGAGAAAGCCGCAAAGTCTCAGGGTAGCTTTGCGTATAAAGGTCATTGCCCAACAGTTTCTGTATAGCATCCATTCTTTGCTCTATGGGCGTTTCTCTGTCAATATCTAAGCGAAAAGCAAAGTTGGCTCTGCTTAAGCGCGCCACGTAAACATCGCCTAACAATATTATTGGAGCTTTAGAATGCAAACCAGTAGTTTCGAGTAAATAGGGCGGATCACGGTTTGGAAGTTGCTCAGTTATCAAGATCCCGTTTGCCCTGAGCGTGGTTGCTTTTGAAAAAGCAAGCACGGTGCTATTGTTTCTTCTTGCGCAAGATAAAATTTCTTTAAGCCGTTGAACGGGGGTATCGATGGTGCCAGATGTCAGGGAACCGTCGAAAAGCAATACGCCATGGTTTATGGTTTTGGCAAGCATTGTTTGCATCCACCTTTCAAGGAGGCTGGCGAGTCGGGTGGGCATTTGCATAATATTTGGTGCAACTTGGTGATTGCTGTTGTACGTTGTGCTGAAATAGGCGTGTTCAAGTGTGTTGAAGAGTTGGTTTTTGTTTTCTTCAGTTATGTGGAATATGAAAGGGCCGAGGCGGGTGTATTTGTAGGATCGATTTTGTTTCCAAGCAGTTGCTCCGCGGATGGCAATTATAATGCCTGTGCTTGTTTCTCCGATTTTGATGGTTGAGGTGTCTACTGCGGCTACTAGGGTTTCTTGGTGGTCTGGTTTTATTGGAATTGGTTCTGGTTTAACCTGTAGGTTGGATGGGTATTGCTCGGTTACGCGGAATTGTTGAAAGTTGTCCGTGTTTAGGTCTATGTGTTGATGTTGTACGTGTTTGAGTGAGTAGAGGCTTTGTTCTAGGAAGCGTTGGGGGAGGATTGTGTCGATGGTTGGTTGTGGAAAATTATATTTGTTAGTAATTGTATATTGTTCAATCACCATGATTCACCAATATTCAATATCTTTATTGGTGAAATACTTAAATATTGTGCATGTGCATCTTGTACAATTCAATATACAATAGTGAAAGAATTGACACAAAACTCGCAAAACCCACCAATCAAAGTAAAGATGAAAGTCGGCGATATAGAATTCGAAATCGAAGCCCAAGCTGACCAAATCCAAACCGCCGTAGACAGAATACTCGCTACAGTCACCGACCGACTAAAAAACACAAACCTCGCCCAAGTCGCCGAACGCCAAACCCCACCACCCAGAGCAGAAACATGCAAAGGCGTCATCCAAAAACTCTGGGAAGACAACTGGTTTACAGAACCAAGAGGCCTAGACGACGTCCACACCGAACTCGCACGCAAAGGATTCCACTATGACCGCACAGCAGTAGCACACGCACTAGTCGACCTAGTTAAAGACAACATACTTACACGCATAGGCAAACCACGCCGATACCAATACGCACAGAAAAGACCACCAACATGAGACCAAAGGCACTGTTGAAAGTTTTAAATAGCAAATGACCTAACGAAGTTTCATGCAAGTCACCGATTTAGTTCGCTACAATCATATTGTCCGCGGTTTGTATTTTGACGCTATGACGAAATTGCAGTGGAGTGAAGTTGTAGCAGATAGGGGTTTAAGTTTTGATTCTTTGCGTAACGTGTTTTTGCATTTAACCCTTGTTGAGGATAGGTGGATTAGCTATACTATTCCAGGTCGGTTCAAAGATTGGGTTGACCCTGAGGTTACATCTTTTGTGGATATGGATTCATTGAAGAAATACATGCAACTTGTGAAAGACAATACCGAGGCGTACTTGCGAGAGCTTTCTACAGAAAAATTAAATAAACAAATCATTATCCCGTGGGGCAACAAGCCAAACACAAAAATCACCATTGAAACAGCGCTAACTCATATGGTAATGGAAGACATGATTCACTATGGAGAATTATCCGCTGCCTTGTGGCAAATAGGTTTGGAAGCGCCCTACATGGGTTTTTGGCGCTACAACCACCAGCATCCCTAAATTAGTAAAGTTTAAAACATATTTTGCTTATTATATTTCAGTGAATTTCTAAAGAATTAATTGTAAGTGGAGGTGAAATTTTGCCGGATATTGTTGACGCCGCAATGTCATCAGGTATGTCAAAACTTGCCGAAGCAGTAAAAGCAGCAGGACTCGTTGACACACTTAAAGGTCCTGGACCATTTACGGTTTTTGCACCCACAGATGAAGCATTCAATAAAATACCCAAAGATCAATGGGACATGCTCATGAAAGATCCAATAAAGCTCAAAGAAGTCTTAACTTACCACGTAGTTGAAGGAAAAATGCTAGCCGCGGATTTGATGCAGCACGAATATTTACAAACAGTTTCAGGAGGAGAATTAAAGATAGACGCTAAACGTTGGCACCTACATAGAAACATGAAAGTTAACGATGCAAACATCATCAAACCAGACTTAATAGTAGATAATGGAGTTTGCCATGCCATTGACAAAGTCTTAATGCCGAAGATGGCGGGTATAGAAGAAAAAATGTAAGCAAAGAAGCCTGCTATTTGCAGGACCTCTGTTTTTTAAAAACCAACTTTAAATACACTTAATTTTTTTAGCCTTGTCCCTATTGTTAATTCAAAAATCTCGAACCGTCCTTTGATCGGTGACATGGAAAAAATGGTGGCTTAGCCAACCCTTCAGGGAATAATAAATTTGGCAGATTTTTACTCGAAAAATGACTGAGAGTTGCGTTTAAATTTTTCAAGTGCGAAGGTAGAATTAAGCCAAAAAGCACTTCCATGATGTAAAACAAAAAAAGGTAAAGTAATTTGGGGGCTTATTTAGTTTTTTTTAGCGGTCGGTTTTGGGCTTGCTTTAGGTTTCGGCTTTTCCTGAGACGAAGCCCATTTTAGTTTTTTATTGGTAAAGCAAAACAAAATGTGTTGTTGCTCCTTATTGCAGTCACAATTCTTTAAGTATGTTATGAAACAAGTATTAAATAAATTGGTTTAATCTGCATGGATTTTGTTGAAACTATTGAGTTCTCAAAGAAATTTCCTACTTGTCGTCCAAAAGTGTTCAAAGGATTTATGGAATGGGGTATTTATGATACTGAAACCGAGGGATACGTAGTTCTGGCTGATTCGGATTTAGCCAAGAAAACATGCTCTGATGAATTGGACGATTATGTTAAGAGCCATAAATTAAGAATAAACCAATGCAAAGATTACTTAATGATTTGCACACTTTGTTAATTTCTTGGGCTCATTAAGTTAGGATTTTAATTTTGAACGGAAAACTGTTCGTTCGTTTGACGTTAGCATTTCTAAATCATGTTTCATAACAATTTTTTCTAAACATGCAGTTTCTGACGGGTGAGGCGCCCAACTAATGTTAAGTTCCCAACTATCACTAGCTCGGTTATGTGCAATAGACACAGCTTTGGCACTACGGAACGACTCGCAATCAGCCATTATTTCCTTCAACAACGAAACTGCACCTAGCCTATCCATAGCCACTCTCTCCCCGCTCTCTGTGCGTACACAAAGCAATTTAAAGCTTACTCGCTAAACCTCAAAAAACCTCTTCGCAGATTTCTTAGCAAAATTTGTTTATGAGATGTTAACTTCCCATTCTACGACAGATTCGATTGTGAAATGATAAACTTTAGTAAATAGTTAGTAGGCTAAAACCGAGAAACTACACCCAACCTTAGACGGCTAAAATAATTTGAAATCGACTTACAAGATCGTAATTTCTTAAATTAGAAGTTTAATTTCGCCAAAGCCATCACATTCTTGGCAGACAAATCTGGATTCTCTTCCTCTGCCTAAACAAGAAGGACAACATTCTGCTAGACCGTCTGGAAAAAGGCGCCATCCGGTTCCACAACATTTTTCACATCTTTGACCCAATAAGGTGTCAATCTTATTCCAACCTGTTCCGCTACAAACTTTGCACCTAACGCGCTTATACTTAAGTTGGGTTTCTTCATTGGAATTATCAATGATTGCTCGCAATTTGTTGCACCGGTAATTCATTGTCTTATATGGAATTTGATATTTAGGATTTATTAACTGCTGGTTTTGATTCTTAATCAAAATCAGCAAATAACTAACTTGCGTTTTAGAGCAGTTTCCTTATTTTCTGTGCCATATCATCAAGTTTATTTCGCTCAACCTCTTTGAGGTCGCTAAAACGTGGCATTTTCTGCCCCTCAAACCGTGGAACAACGTGTACATGTAGGTGGAATATGTCTTGTCCTGCTGCTCTGCCGTTTTGCTGGATAATGCTGATCCCATCGGAGCCAGTTGCTTTCTTGATAGGACATGAAACCATCTTCACAACATTATGAACATTGGTTAACTCATTTGCAGGAATATCAAAAATGTCAAAATAATGAGCCTTTGGAATAACGAGCGCGTGGCCCAAGTTTAATGGCCTTATATCAAGAAAAGCCATCACCGATTCATCTTCGTAAATGATGCTTGCTGGAGCTTGCTTACCTACTATTTTGCAGAATATACATGACCTATCAAACGCCAAAGCGAGCCACCATTAGTTCTTTGCCTTTTGCAATCAGTTTATATGAATGGCACTTCATATTTCTTTCAGTTAGATTTGAGGTTTAAGAAATGAGCACTTTAGAGGATAAGGTACGTGTGGAAGTGGGCAAAGTAGAAGATCCAGAAACTGGACAATCATTCGCTGAAATGCAAATGATTCAAAGTGTGAAAGAAACAGCGCCCGGCGAAGTGACCGTAGAATTCGTACCTACAAGCCCATTCTGTCCTATAGCTTTCAAACTTGCCGCTGACATCAAAGCCGCAGCAAAAACTGTTCCAGGAGTCCAAAAAGCATTAGTTTTCTGCCGCGGACACGCAATGGAACAACAAATCAACGAAATGACAAACAAGCAATAAAGCAATTTTTCTTTGTTTCTTTTTTCAATTTTCAAAAAAAATAAAGTTCATGTTATTTCAGGTATCTGGATTTGCTGTGGTGTGATTCTTCTCGCTCAATTGAGCCAGTGTAGTCTCTGAATCCAGTATGGAGCTTCGCTCTAATCTCAAAGCGTAGCTTAGAAACATTTTTTGCGTAACTCTTCAGCATCATCACTAACTTGTACAGATTCATTTGTCTAGCACTCACTAAGAACGCTACTATACTAATTGAAGCAAACAACGCAACGAGTGGATTGACTAATGCTGCCAGCGAACCGACGGTTGCAAGCAGTGTAAAGTAAAAGATGCTTCTCAGTTTTTTCATATTTGCCGCCAATACTGCATGAGCGGAAGTTGCTTAAAGGCGTTTCACTGTGAAATTTGCCCTAAAAAGCGATTCAGACGCTAATCAAGATAGAAATTAGAAAATGAGTTGGGATTAGCCTTTACAAAAAATTAAGTTTTTGGGCAACCAATTCTTATTTCATCCTGCTGAATGCCCACGTTCCAATTGCAATCATTATTAAATCAAACAAGGCTACGATTCCAATATCTGTCCATAAAGGCTGAATCTGCAGCGGAGACCACTTTGAGCCTAAAATTACGCTTCTTAAAGCGTCAACACCATAAGTCAGTGGGTTCCAGGCAGAAACGGTCGTTAACCAACTTGGAAGGGAGATTCCGGGTCCTTTAAGGGGGAACAATGCACCGCTCAAAAAGAACAAGGGCAGATTAATGAATGTCTGAATAGCACCAAAGGACTCTAGAGTACCTATTAAACTTGCTATTGTTAAGCCGATGCTTACTAAACCGAAAGTTATGAGCACCATGATTGGCAAGGCGTAAATGACAGTCACTGGATCAATCGATATGCCAATTGCTATACCTATCACAAACACCATTATGCCCTGAAGGAACGATGATGTACTGTCACCGACCATCTTACCCAGAAAAATGGTAAAACGTGAAACTGGCGAGACCAAAATTTCTTTCATAAACCCAAATTCTTTGTCCCAAAGAACGCTAATTCCCATAAACATTGAAGTGAAAAGCAATGTTTGACCAACAATTCCTGGGAAAATAACCTGCTGATAACTGAAGCCAGGTATTGCAAACCTAACCCCAAAGCCTGCACCGAAAATTACAAGCCAAAGCAATGGTTGAATAAACATGCTGACAAGTCTTGTTCTATCTCGTAGAAACCGCTTGATTTCCCGTAGCCAAAGGGTGTAGAAACCGCGAATTTCGGTCATTTTATTGCTCTCCTTTGGATAGCTGCCATGCCATGAAGTTCTTTGCCTGAATCTTCACGAATTGATTTCCCGGTATAGTGCAAGAATACATCTTCAAGGTTAGGCTCGCGTAAAACTATCGATTCAACGTAAATATTATTTTGAGTAGCCAATTCCATAATTCTGGGCATTACTGCTTTTCCATTGCGAACGGTGATTTCCAAGGAACCGCCAACAATTTGTTTTTTCTCAAGCCCTAACATTCTTGTCGCCAAATCTGATAATACATCTATATTGTTTGCTTTAACCGCCACAACGTCTCCTTCAAGCGTCTCTTTGAGTCTAGCAGGGGAATCCAAAATCACAATTTTGCCGTGATCCATAATTGCAATGCGATCTGAAAGCCGATCTGCCTCATCCATATAATGGGTTGTTAGAACCACTGTAATATCTTCGGCTTTTTTTAGTTCTTTAATGTATTTCCAGATGTGGTCTCTTGTTTGTGGATCCAAACCAACTGTAGGTTCATCTAAGAACAAAACTTTAGGATAATGGATCAAACCGCGCCCAATCTCTAGTCTTCGCCTCATGCCACCCGAATAGGTACGAAGTAAATCATCTGCTCTATCTTCTAACTCAACAAGTTTTAAAATTCGGTTTATTCTTTCTTTTTGCTCAGATGCTGGAACCCCATAGAGGTTGGCGTGCATGTAAAGGTTTTCTTTTCCAGTTAACCTGTCGTCTATACTAGGTTCTTGAAAGACAATACCGATAGACCTGCGTACTTTGTTTGCTTCTTTCACTATGTCAAAGCCGTTTACTGTAGCAGAGCCGGAAGTTGGTCTGAGAATCGTGCATAGCATAGACACAGTCGTAGTTTTGCCTGCACCATTAGGACCAAGCAATCCAAAGACTTCGCCTTATTCCACTGTTATGTCTAACTTATCAACTGCTTTTATCAAACCGTAAGTTTTTGTTAATTGGTGGGTTTCAATGATATGAGACATTTTTCAGTTTTCTCTTTCTGCTATTGGAGCATAAAGGGATTTAATTTTTATTTGCACCATTTAAGCACATAGGAATAATAACTAAAAATTTTCCATAACGTTAAAATTTGAATGATCACATTATCATTTATAGTGATTTTTTTGCCAGAAATGAATTTTGAAGGAATAGCAACTTGGAAAGGTGGAACCGAATGCTCACTTTCAGTGAAAGGAAAAGAACTTGTTACAGTTAGTCCACCGCCGATGTTTGGCGGAAAAGAAGGCTATTGTGTTCCTGAAGACATTTTTGCTGCTGCCTTAGCTTCATGCATAAACACGCTATTTATGTTGATTGCCAATAACAGTCAGCTTGGACTCAAAAATCTTGAAACCAAAGCAAACGTAACCATGAACATAGAAGGTATGGAGAAACTAATCTTTACAAACGTGCATTTCAATATGAACGTAGCTTTAGAAACCGACAATGAACGAGAACGCAAAAAAGCTACAACAGTATATGGCATGGCGCAGAAAATTTGTCCAATAAGACAGTCATGGGGCGAAGCCGTTCCAATAACCTTTGAGCTGAACTTTAACTAAGATAAAAGTCAAATCCACTTTTTCTTTTTTCATGAAACCAAATTTTCGCAAAACTCTAGTTTTATTCGTTAGTCTTCCAGAAGAACAACTTTGGACAAAGCTGTTGTGTAATTTTCTTCAAAAATTAAAGCTTACACCCTGGTTAGACCAATCTGAAACTTCTAAATTATTGAATGCTAAAATCCTTCAAATTCTATTCCTAAAATTGATATACTCTTTGTGTTGAAATAACTGTCTTATATATTCAGGATTAATTCTTAAAATAAAGGGTAGTAAAAATGGAGTCCGATCACAAATCAAAAGACAACAGGTCCATTGAATTGGAAAAAATATGTGGTGAATGGAGCATATACCCAAAACAGATTGACCGCCATAGACCACAACGATCAGCATGCAACTCGACTATCTTTCAATAGACAACGGATTTTTTATGTCGAAATTTCAAATCTACAATGATTATTCAGGCAAATTTCGTTTTCGTTTAATAGCTGAAAACAACCAAATTGCAGCCATGGGAGAAGCCTACGAGCAACATGCAAGCTGCATCAATGGAATAAGAAGCATTCAAAATAATTGCAGCGCAGAAATCGAAGACCTAACTATAAAAGATCGCAAAATGCTTAATCCGAAATACCAAATCTATAAAGACAAAACAGAAAAATTTAGGTTCCGACTGAAAGCTCCAAACGGCGAAATTATCGCTGAAGGGGAAGAATACGAGTCTAAGGAAGGATGCCTCAATGGTATCGCAGTAGTTAGAAGCAGTTGTGATGCAGAAATTGAAGATTTACCGGTCAAGAATAAAACAATTCAGGAAGACGTTGTTCCTCCTAAAATTGAAGAACCAACTTTAACTCCAAAAACAAAACCTGAAGCAGCGTCAGGCGCCCAAACAGTAAAAGATGAGGAAGTGGCTCCCACAAAAATCGAAACGCCAAGGGCACCCTCAACTGCCGATATCATTTTGCTTGAACCTGAGGAGATGGAAGAATGGATTCAAACAGTACCAATAACAATGACAAAAAGTACGCCAAAAAGCAAGCTTCCAACAGAAACTACGCTAGAATTGTACCCCTCACCCGAAAAAATGAATGTAGGCGAATTTGTGATTTTGAAGGGAAAACTTTCTGAGGGCGACTCGGGAAAAGGCATATCTAACGCCAAAATCATAATTTACGAACACGATACATCCGTTTTAGGTTACGCTTACTTAGCCCGTGGAGTAACTGGAGAAGATGGTTCTTTCAATATTGCTTGGAAAGCTAAACACTTAACATGGAGAAAAAACACAGGAAGAATCTATGCTGAGTTTTTTGGAAATGAAAGAGTCAAACCTTCAAGAAGTAGCATTCAATCGGTCATAATAAATTGATTTTAGCTTCAACAATCTAGGAATCAAAAAAGTAGGTTTTTTAGATAAGGACAACCTTAACTTTATCAACTTGCCCCGCTTTAATTCTGTCAGATTACAACATTTACAAGAACTTTCTTTGACGGTTCTAAAAAGAGGTCTTGTTATTTTGCCGATTCGCTCATGATCGGCAATTTCACTACGAATTTAGTCCCTTTGCCGGGCGCACTACTAGCTGAAATAGTGCCGTTACGGGCTTCCACGAAACGTTTGCATATAGGTAGTCCTAGACCCATTCCTTGTGGCTTGGTTGTGAAAAGTGGAGTCCAAAGTTTCTGTAGGGTTTCTTCGATCATTCCAACACCGGTATCTTCAAAACTGAAAGACAAAATGTCATCAACTCTCCCGCTTGTGATCGCGAGTGTTCCGCCGTTGGGCATTGCGTCGAAGGCATTTCTTATTAAATTAACAAAAACTCTTATCATTTTGTCTTTATCAACAGCAAACTTAGGTTCGTCCTTTGGATTTTTCACGATGTTGATTTTTTCGGGCACTTTGAGGAGAACTAATGAATCTTCCAAGAGGGACTTTGGATCTGTTTCGCTTAGATTCAACTTTATTTCTTTAGAATAGTCGAGAAGGTCGTTTATTATTTTATTAGATTGATCTACCGACTTCTCGATCGTAGCAATCATTTCATTTTCTTTTTCGTCTAGTTTTGAACCTGCCTTCTTTTTTAGATAATAGGAAGCGTTAACTATACTTGAAAGTGGATTGCGCAAATCATGCCCAACCATTGCCGCTAATTGCCCAATATTTGCCATTCTCTCTGCTTTTCTCAGTTCCACGGTTTTTTCCTCGACTATCTCCTCTAGATTTTTTGAGTGCTTCTCAAGTTCGCGTTGAAGCTCAAAATTTTTGGTTAAGTCTTGGAAGCTTTTTCGACGGTAGATCTGTAATTGCCATGAGCCTAACAAGGCAATGACATTTGCTAGAAGTAGCCCGAAAAATATAGTGAATACATAGGGGAGTGAAGAAGGCTGCTGAAACCACAAGATGATTGCAACTTCGCCTATCGTCGCACTTGACGCTATTAATATTTGGTTAGTAAACCGATTGGGTGTTATTAGATATATCACAAATATTGCAATTATTGTGATTAGAACATGCACAGTGAAGTTTTGTGGTCGTGTCGCGTTTATTATTCCGCTAAAAAACAATATAACTAACGAATAAGCAGTGATGGATTGGTCGTATTTCTTGTAATTTTTTACTTTGGTTATTTGGACAAGCTCAAAAATAGTGTAAAATAAAATTCCAAACCTGAGTCCTATTAGCCCATAGAATTCTGTTGATAATCCAAACAGTTCGAAATCGTTAAAGGCAAACAAAATTATTGGTACTACAAATAACAGTATTGCCAATCTAACTTGTATTATGTCTTTGTGAACATAGAATTCTCTGCAGCTGACCCCTTGATTACCAGGCAATTCAAGCTGCAGTTTTGTGAACATGCTGTAGAATTCTTCCTAAGTCTATTTTTAAGTTTTATGGAAGATATTTATCAATTGCACAACTAGGATTGAGAAAGTGTTCAATATTCTTGTAAGATTAGTCAGATTCTGATGCATACGATTTGTTGATTAGGATTTGCTTTGAATTCACAAAATGGTGCTGACAAGATATTTTATCCTCTAATACAACCATTGTATCTAACACGAAACACTATAGTTTTGGTAAATCGGAAAATGAAACCTAAAATTAAGAAAATAACCAAACTATGCTTTTCAAAAATAGAACAAAACAACACATTCACAAACACAAATAAGAGACTCTACGTTATACGCATTAGCCTTAAATACCGAAGCTTTTCTATTTTGCTGTAAGCGGGGAAGCTCTATGTCCACTCCATACGCAGTTGAACTAAAAGACGTAACTAAACGGTATAATGAAATAGTTGCAGTAAACAACCTTAATCTTTCCATTAGTACAGGTGAAATATTCGGTCTTTTGGGACCAAACGGTTCAGGAAAATCAACCACTCTCAAAATGCTGCTAGGTTTGGTGCCGTCAGATTTTGGAAGCATCACCGTTTTAGGATTAGATGTTCAAAAAAATTCTGTTGAGGTTAAGCGGCTTGTTGGGTATGTTCCGGAAGCAGCAAACATTTACGAGTTCTTAACGGGAATTGAATATCTTGACTTTATAGCAGACATATATGGAGTGCCAACAGCTGAGAAAAAGCAGAGAATAACCGAGTATCTTAAGGCGCTCCAACTTGAAGGACGAGAAGGTGATATGATTAACAGTTACTCAGACGGCATGAGAAAAAAAATTAGCTTAATCTCAGCTTTTCTGCATAAACCTAAGTTGTTGTTGCTTGATGAGCCGCTTAATGCACTCGATCCCCGCTCAGCAAGAATAGTTAAGGATTTTCTTCATTCGCTTAAAGGGCAAGGTGTAACCACCATTATGTCTACGCATGTGCTTGAAATTGCAGAAGCCATTTGCGATAGAATAGGCATAATGTATCAGGGCAACATTTTGGCTCTTGGAAACATGGAGGAACTTCGGCAAAAAGCTAGTTTGCCTAATTCAGGCTTAGAAGATATATTCTTGAAGTTAACTGGAACAGAAGACCTTAGAGCAGTTGTTGAGGAACTTACTCGATGAATTGGAAGAACGTCCTCTACCTGCTACGGGTTGATCGCAAATCTGGCAGGCTTATTAGAGGCATAAAAGCCACAAGGTACAAAGAAAATAGTTTTCTGGCTTATTGGCCTTATTGGGCAGCTGCCATAATCGGAGTAGTCGGCGGGATATTGGGGGTTTTGATTGCATCTGCGGCTTACTCGCAAGGAACTCCTGCGGGTTTGCCGTCACTGGGACAAGCAGCACTGAGCTTTTTCGCTGTGTTACCAACCCTTACAATAATTGCTAGTTTAGTATTTACATTGCTTCAACAAATTCAACTTGCGGGTCTGAAACCTTCAGGGCAAGTGATATATGCTCTACCTGTAACTTGGGAAGAGCACACTTTAGCATCCATCTTATCTAACCTCTTAGGTTGGCCAATTGCGTTAGTAACGGGCTTATCAGCTGGAATAATTGTTTTTTCAGCTTTTAACGGGTTAATTCTTCAAGCATTACTTACCGTAGTCATAATGGCTGCGGCAGCTTTCATGGCTAGCTCCATAACAGAAATTTTGAGAATTATCCAAGTCCGTTTTACAGGCGCCGTTTACAAGTCAAGTGGGAGAGGAGCGATATGGGTAAGATTGATCGGTACGCTTCTTTTCTTCATTATATTCTACATATTTTATTTCTACGTGGTCAATAGCTTTGGTTCGTTCATAACAAATTTATCCGCAGCTCAGAACGCTGCGTGGTATGTACCCTTAATTTGGCTTGCTCTGATCCTTTCCTACGCCGTCAAAGGACTATTTTTGCAAGGGGTTTTGTTCTCGATATTATCCTCTCTGTTCATAGCAATTTTATACTTTCTGGCAGTTGCCTTAAACAAACGATATGGATTTTATGAACCACCAGCGATCACGATTCAAAAAAGCGGATTTTACGCGCCGAAAACAGGGCTGCTAGGTAGAATTGGTTTCTCCAATGTTGAAGCAGCAATAATTAGAAAAGATCTTCGTGCTTTCACTAGAAGACGAGAATTAATTAGCGTTTACATTGCACCTATAATAATGATTATAATACCACTCATGAATTCACTGGGAATAATAAACAACGGTGCAAATGGAGCACCAGGCGGCCAAGCAACTCTAATTTTTTCAATCATAATATATCTTTTACCCGCTTCATTTATGGCTATGTTACTCGGGGAAGTTCTAATCGGTGAAGAAGGACAATCAGTCTGGCGAATTTATGCTTCACCAATTTCTCCAAAGAACTTGGTTAGAAGCAAATACTTCTTTACAGTGCTTTTTTCAACAATTCTCCTTTTGATAAGTGGAACAATTGGAACCTTATTTTACCGCCCAACAATAGAAGATGCAATTATAGGTTATCTTGAAACATTCTTCGTTGTATTGGCGATAGGCGCAGTTTCACTCGCAGTCGGTTTCAAGGGACCTGACTTTTCGCAAACCCGTAGGGCAAGGATGATTCGTCAAGGATGGTCTCTGATCGGACTAGTAGTCGGTGGACTTGTAGGCTTAGCTGTGCTGGCACCTCTGTTGCCATTCATAATAATTTCCTTCTTAGGCGGCTCAGCTTTTTACAGTCTTATTTTTGGGGTTGTCGTCAGCGCAATCATTTCTGTAGTGATCAGCGCAATATTTTATAAGATAAACATTGGCTTAGCAAATGACCTACTGAGAAAAGCTGAAACTTAAGCGTGCAGCTTGAAAGAACAAAATTCCTGAAAAATCTTATTCGGCAACTTTTATCTAACACATCAAACATTGTTTTTTCAGTGACATTTTATGCAGGAATTAATCGTAAGAAGCTCGGTTTTTGAACCAAGCAAGCCGATTCCTAAGAAATATACTTGTGATGGGAATGACATAAATCCGCCCCTAACAATTGAAGGTACACCAAAAGATGCAAAAACTCTTGTCTTAATTATTGATGATCCCGATGCGCCAAGGGGCACATTTGACCACTGGGTTGTCTGGAATATACCAGCCTCAACAAATAAGATAGGAGAGAACACCGTTCCTGGAAAAGAAGGAATTAACGGTGCAGGGCAACCAAGTTACATGGGACCTTGTCCACCAAGCGGAACTCACAGATACTTTTTCAAAGTTTATGCTTTAGACACGGTACTTAATTTAGGAATTAACTCTAGAAAGAAGGATGTTGAAAAAGCCATGCAAAGCCACATTCTAGCTAAAGGCGAATTGATAGGATTGCATAGTAGGTAAACTTACTCAACTACCTTGATTGTAGACCGAAATTATCGATCAAACGTTAAATAGCCTTACTTTATTGCTTACCCTAGCGATTGGTTGACCATATTTGAACCGCAAGCACATCATACTAGCAGCAACATTGCTTATCGTTCTGATTATTGCTTCAATTTTTATAAGTTTTAACACGATTAGCAAACCTGCTACAATTGCAGCTAGACAATTTTATGTAGGTGTAGAGTTTGCTTCCTCCAATCAATTTGGAGATCTGAAAGCTTTGGTGGATAAGGTGAAAGATTACACTAATCTTTTTGTCATTGGTTCAATTGGCATTTCTTTTAATCGATCGGCTTTAGATCAATCATGCGATTACATAAGTGCTTCAGGGCTGAACTTCATCGTTTTTTTCACGAGTTTTACTTCACCTTATTATAATAGCACTGGCGGCTGGTCGGATAATTATACAACTTTTAATTGGATGATGGATGCTCAGGAAAAGTATGGAAATAAACTCTTGGGGATTTACAGGTACGACGAACCTGGGGGAAACCAGCTTGATAATGGCACTTCCAGATTAATTCAAGACGGTGTAAGCTACTCGGAAGTAGCTCAAAATTACGTGGGCAACCTATCAAGCATTTTACAGTACTATTACAATGCGGGTAACCTATCTAACATAGTCACCTCTGATTACGGTCTATATTGGTTTGATTACAAATCCTCATATAACACTGTTTTTGCTGAGTTTTTAGGAAATGAGACTAGGCACGGAAGTCCGGGTAGACCATTAATAGTTTCACTTGACAGAGGGGCTGCCCAATCATTTCACAAAGATTGGGGCGTTATTGTAACCTGGCAATATGATCAGGCACCCTATCTTGAATCTGGAGATCAATTATACTCAGACTTAATTCTCGCATATAGCACGGGGGCAACATACGCGATCGTTTTCAGTTACCCATTTTATCCCGATAACAACCCATATGGCACCTTACTCGAAGAACACTTCCAAGCTTTGCAAAAATTCTGGAACGTCCTGAACAACAATCCAAATTCGATTGCTCAAAACAAAGCAACAGTTGCCTATGTTTTGCCCCAAAACTATGGATTTGGTTTTCGAAGCTCCAATGACAATATCTGGGGTTTGTTCCCAGCAGATAATTTGACTCAAAAAATCTCTGCCGACATTCATTTCCTGCTTGCAAAGTACAACAGCAGTTTAAATGTAATTTATGACGACCCCCAAGTAATTGATTCAACACTAAATAATTATCAGAAAGTGTTTTACTGGAACGAAACGGTAACTTGATTCCAGATATTTTTGTCCAATGCGCTGTTGGTAAGCAGATTAGCCATAGTTGAGATATGCCTTTAAACATAAGTACCCATTAAAGCAACATATTCGATCATTGGATGGAACTTCGCATTGGAAAGGAAATCAGCCAATTTAGATGGAGGAGGAATCGGGCCAACCTATTCAAAAGGCATTAAATTACTTGGGCAAAAAAGTAAAGCCAGCTTTGAAGAATCCACCGACAAATTACCTTCACTTGACGCATCAGGAATCGCAGAATATATCCGCTTCGACTGTTGCCCACGATATTTCAAACTCCGGTTTGAAGATAAAGTGGAGAAAAAGAAGAAGTGGCCAGAAGCATTCCATAAACCGCTGAGTCCCCTCCTTTTTACAGCAGGTAAACAGCTTGAAGAAAAAACTGTTCAAGAATTAAAATCTAAAGTCGCTGACTTTCAAGATTTTAGTTGTTATGACCCTAAAAAAGAAGTAGGTGAATGGAGCAGTGCATGGCCAAAATCACGTCAAGCGTTAACGCAGATTGTTGAAAATGCACTTTCTGCTAAGGCGCAGGCCGATTATAAGCCAGTTTTGATTTACCAAGCACCGATGCTGGGACATATCGGTTTATGGGATATAAGAGGTATAGCGGATTTAATCGGAGTATGGCCAATCAAGGATGGCAAAGTCAAGGTTCGGATTTTTGAAATAAAATCTTCTTGGAGAGAGCAGACTGCTCACCGCATACAAGTCGCTATCTATATACTATTACTTATCGAAGCCTTAGGGAAAACTGCCACTAAAATTGAATTTGAAGGGGGCGTGATCAATAAACAATCGGATTTAGATAAACTTGAACCTGAAAATCTCCCTTCATTTAGGCTTGAACCTTTAATCCAGGATATTCAAAGGCTTCTTAGCCTAAAAGGTGAATTTTACCGAATCCACAAAAAAGCTCTTGATAATGTGGAGTTTCAGCTCTCATGGGGGTGTGACAATTGCGGTTATAACGAGTGCTGCGTTGTTTGCGCTATTGAAAATGAAAGCATTGCATTGTTAAATTTGACAAGAGGAGAACAGAAGTCGCTAAATCAACAAGGGATTTTGCATCTGGAAGACCTCGCCAGACTAAAAGTTGTCCCTAAACAAGATGAATTACGCCCCCATAATTTTAAAGAAATCCCAGCGTTAGACACAAAAAAAGTTCAACTGTTATCGTCTGACCCCGTAATCGGAAGCAAGCTTGACAAGTTAATACAAAGAGCTCAATTTATGCTGTCGACAATACGTTCGAACAGCCCGTTTGCCAATAGGGTGAGGTGGATGCCTTGGCTGACAGGTACAGGGTACGGGACTTTGCCTGAAGACAGCCCTCAAGAGGGTACAGATACGGCGCTTTCCTTTAGACCCGAAGGCATGGTTCGAGTATACTTTCACATTCAATGGGATTACTTGCTAAACATCATATCAATAATTAGCGGCAGAGTAAGCTGCACAAGGTACCATGGTAAACCTATAACCATATCCAAAATTGTCAACACATTACCCAAAGAACAAAAAGAAGCTCGGGATGAAGAAAAAAAGCTACTTGAAACATTTTTTGCAGAAATCACCCAAGCTATCAATAAAATAGCGGTTGATGTTGGAAGTCCAGACGAGGCTCCAATTCACCTTTACTTTTACACAAGACAAGAGCGCGACCACTTAATGGAGGCGGTACGCCATCACTCTTCTCTAAAAACTGCCAAGGCAGTACAAGACCTTTTGGGACTTAGGCAAGCAATTGACCAGCCCATGTTTTCTATCCTTCAAGACGAAATAAGTCTCAGAAAAGCCGTTGGGTACCACAGTACGGGGCTTCTTCCTGTTCTAAAACAATGCTGCTACTTCGACGCAAACCAATGGACGGTAAACCGCCAAGATGGCTCACGTTTAGACATGCGTTTAGCTTTTCGAGACGGTTTCTTCAACTTTGAATTGCCCTATACCCGCACTGATATTGGTTCCATGTCATTTATCCTTAATTCTGAGGACTCAAGGCCAAAAGAAGGGTATTACCCAGCTCGCGCCCGTTTTGGAAATCAAATTCCAATTGAATACGTTTGGGGAGCCAAAGGCAAACTTGACCGCAACCAAGTAAACGGCCACGACAAGATAATGGTTGAGAAACGTTTATGGTGTGATTACCCACATAAAACAAGAAGGATCAGTGACGAAGATTTAACATTGTTATGCTCAAACCTTTGTTTGGCTCTTGAACAAATTGAACGGTCGCTTTCCATTCGCAACCGTCGCTTGGGCAAAAAACCAATTAATATTCCAAACATACCTGAGTTTACATTAGGAGTTTCAACTCTTGAGAGAAGTTGCCGAGAATTTTTAGATCTTGAGTATTTTGCGAAGCGCCAAGAAATGTATCAGCATTATGCTTTGCTTCCATGTCAGCGGGTAGCCAATGGCAGATCGGTGATTTTTGAATGCACGAGTGCTGAAGAGTTTGATCGGGATTTTGTTGTAAGTGGAAAGTTGATTTACGAGGGCCTTGGTTTACCGAAGGCTGATTGTCTAGTTAATGCTTGTAGGGTCAAAGGGTCTGACGATTCTGGCTCTGGCGATTGGATGGTTGCGACCGAAATTAAGTTAAATGATCAAGGACAGTTTGAGGAAGCTAACCAAAGGTCACCGTCGCATGTAGAAAAATCCGCTCGAGTCATAGTCGAAAAAGTTGATTTACGCAAACTGGAGATAACCATTAAAGTCGTAAGTTGGCCCAGCGGCAAGAGCAGACGTTACAGTACATGGCATGACCTTCCTACAACCGACAGGGAAAAAGCCCAAAATAGCAAACATATGCAGCTTTTTGAAGTAGGACGGAAATACATTCTTGATGAATTGGCAGATGACATAATTTCGGAGAGAGCGGCTAAATGCCTTGATTACGCTGCCGACAACGCACTGTATTGTTTGCTTGCAGGGTTTTTGGAAGGCTCGGGTAAACCATCGGAACATACAGCATTAAATAAACAAACTGCGAAGCCGTTCTTAGATTGGATCGAACACACAAAGTTTCCACCAAAACAGGAACAAGCCCTTTTCATTGATAGAGTTTTTGCTAAAGAACAAGTAGTTATGCTTCAAGGCCCTCCAGGAACAGGAAAAACTGAAACATTGCAGTTAGCTGTACTTGCTCATGTCGCCTCACACCAAACTGTCAGCAAGTGCCGTGTCCTGATGGTTGCACCTACGCATAAGGCAATTCATGAATTTGTTAGTAAACTAGCTAAGTCTTGGCGATTGTACTGCAAAGAAGGAAACAGAGATTTAGCAAAACTTCGGATTTATCGTGTTCTAAATAATCATGTTTCTTCAGCTAAAGCCCTTGACGGCGTTAAATATGTCAACTATAACGAAGATGAAGAGATAGTTACTGAACTGAAAGATGCATTATCAAGCCAAGCGACGTTAGTTCCTGATTCAACGGGTGCTTTCCCATTGGTTCTATGTGTTACACCGCCTGGCTTGTACGGTCTCATGAAAAAGATTGGTGGTAAAGAGCCAGCTTGGAACGAAGGCTTCTTTGACTTACTAGTCGTTGATGAAGCAAGTATGATGCGTCTTCCGGAGCTGATTCTTTCAGGCGCATTTGTCGACAAAAACGCTCAAATTCTGGTGGCAGGGGATCATCGACAGCTGCCACCTATTCAAGCACATAATTGGGAAAAAGAGGACAGACGAACCATTGAAGAAATGGCTTCATTCCTATCAGCAATGGACTTCCTTCGTTTACTACGTCAAGAAGATCTAGGAATTGAACATGTTAAATCCCTGCATAAAGCGGATATTCCGACGGAACGCCTAAGCGAAACGCACCGCTGCCACCAAGTAGTTGCACAGTTCCTAAAAGAATGGATATATCACAAAGACGGGATTGATTTTCATTCTGACCAAAAGCAAACTCTATCGACTGAAACTCCTTCTACAGAAGGATTGAAAGTTGTTTTGGATCCTGAGAATATTTTCGTCTTAATTGTTCATGATGAAATGGAGAGTTTTCAATCAAATTTAGTCGAAGCAAAAATAATCGACACCTTGGTTCGTTCTGTTAATCCAGAAGGAGTTGGAATAGTTACGCCTCATAATGCTCAAAGAGGCGTAGTTAAGAATTTGTTGCTTGATGGCCACGAAAATGTGAGGGTTGATACTGTCGAGCGGTATCAAGGTGGTGAAGCTGACTTCATAATCATTTCTTCAACCGTAAGCGATCCCGACTATGTGCGGGCAGAAAGCGACTTCCTGTTAAACCTAAATCGAATAAATGTAGCTATATCTAGAATGAAAAAGAAACTCGTTATAATTGCTAGCCGATCAATTTTTGAATTTATGCCTCAAGACGCTAAAGACTACGATAAAGCCCTGTTGTGGAGAGGTATAGCCCAAACCGTAGGTTTCACCGCAAACGCCGAGCCCAAATGGAAAGGCAGCCTATCTGAGTTTTTAGGGAAAAACTCTCAAAAAGTTGAAGTTGAAGTTTACACTAAAAACCAACAGTAACTTACCCATATTAGTTAAGCCACATCGCAACCCGCTAACCTTAAAAACTAGAACCAATAAGAAATGGCAAGGATTTAGAGAATGAAAACTGACGCGTTCACGTTAACAGTTGTATTCGCTATTGTGATTTCAGTAATTACTGGCGGCGTCATCATCATTATTACTCAAAATAATTTAACTATCATACCCTCCGTAGAGAGAGGCACAATAATTTCAAAAAATGTGATCACCGCAAATGATAGCACCATTGAACTTTCAGGTGGCAAAACATTGCACATTTTGAACAACACACCACTTTACTTGAGTTTGCAGGAAAATCAAAGCTATGTTTTCAACTGCCTCTATAATTATAACACAAAAATAACCATCATTCAAAATGCCAAAAACGATACTACTTAATCTGAAGGATTTCTTTAGAATATAGTGCAAAAAAGAAAAAACTTAGGCTATATTGACTTCTGCTATTTGCGTTAAGCCTGTTAAAGCTGTTTTTAATTTGATTTCTAAGTTTAAAATTGTATATAGTGCATTGACAGTGTTGATTGAGCGAGTTATATAGTTGCTTTGGCGGCTATAGTAAGTTGAGCTATCAGTTAGGTATCCTTTGGCTAGTTAGTTGAGTTTCGTTTAGGTGTGTAACAGTGCTCTGCAAGGCAAATCCATTATTTAGGTTAGTTTTAAGAACACATGCACATTTCCAATACTCGTTGGTGCTTCCTGCGTTGTTACGAAGTATTGTTTATGCAATTTCTAAGCTCATCCAACGAAGAAAGTTTTCATATCTGAAACAAAAGGACTTTGATGCGGTGGATGAATCAATGGTGCTGTACCAATTGCGTAAATAATAGTTACCAAAATTATGGCTAACAGTACTGCGACTGTCCCGTAAGTCTTTGTCTTTCTCTTAACTTCTTTCTATACCGTATACTTCTTCGTGAATAGTTAACTTAAGATTTTTATTTTATGCTAAGCCCACAAACAAGCTGTCCCAACAGTTAGAATGGCCTCATTGTCCATACTCGGTAAGCCTCATACCAGAATATTGCGCAAACGATTGCTCCAAACGAGAGTATGAATAGGTTATCACGGCTAAAACCGCTAAATAAAATCGTCAAATACAATACGTAAAACACTGTTGAGAATACTGCGTAGAAAAAGTATCGTGGAAAGAGCAACTTCCCAAGCTTAACGTAATGGCGGAGAACACCAATCTTAACTTCTCCAACAAGTGAGTAATGGCCGCCAATTTCCTGTTTCTGTACCAACCCTAACTCGCGTAGCTGTTCAAGATGATGGAAAGCTATGCTGGGGCTACTAAAATGGAGGGCGCGTTGAACTTCACGCACTCCTACTGGGCTGCCGTTTTTTAGAAGAAACCAGTAGACTCTCCAAGCTTTGCCTCGTAGTGCATACTCAAGCTGTGTCTCGTCACTCTCATTCAATCGGCTGACCCTCAAGGAACAAACAACGGTGCGGGAGACATATAAGTCCAACTATCAGACGTTTTCGTCTAATAAGTAGAACAGCTCTAGTTGGGTTCAAGTTTTTAGGGCGTGTACTTAAAACTCTGCATAAATTATTAGTACAACCTGTACCTGTATCAGATATGATCCCCTATGAACAAAACAGAAGCCTTAGATGTGTTGAATGAGATTCGTGGGTCCTTAAAGGAATCGGCTATCGTTAGCTGTGTTTCCTTCGACGGTTCACAGGTATCTCACATTTCAACGGGTGGATACGAGATAAAGATGAAATGCGAATTAGACAGCGTTTCAAGGGATGCAATAAACAATATATTAAGAAAGCATGAGCTGTATATGAAAGAACAAAGCGGCTATGTAATTTTGCGGTCTATAAAAGACTAATAAAAAATTAAGAATAGGCTTTTCTTTTAAGTTCGTAGCAATCACAATGTGAGCAGTTTTGTTTACATAGTGGTTTGTTGTTGTGGATCGTTGTTTGGTCTTTATATCTGAGAGGATCAATCAAATTTTTTGTTTTAGATTTGTCAATTCAACTTTTAAGGTCCAATTGTTAGAAATTATAGCCTAATAATTAGAACACAATACTAGGCATAACCATATTGAAAGAGCCTTAATCTATTTTCGCATACATCTGAAGTTGAATGTTGTGATAGTGAGGAGACAATCACGAACCTTAAAACGCACAAACACTAGTCTATAAATAAGAAAAACATGAGAAAACTCCTATTATTATTCCTCTTACTATCAACTGTGTTTCTATCGTCAGGTAGCTTTGCTTTAATCAGAGTTCAAGCTCAAAGCCAAAACGTTGACGAGTTGCAGATTGAGGGGCTTGCTTGGAACCGATCTACATTGAACATCCTCCTTGTTACTCCAAATAATGAATCTTGGTGGAATCCAATGTATATTAATTCTACACTTCGAGCTATAGGTCAATGGAATGACGCTATACAGGAATTTGCGTCTAACAACACTCAATATGCATTCTTGGAGCCGCTAAAGTTGGAGCCCACTGTTTCGAATGAGTCAGAACCTGGATTTAACATCTACCTTAACTGGACCCAGTCAACGATAGCCAATTCTGTTGATGACATCGGATTAACAACATTAAGCAGTGAAGATAATACAATAACTAACTGCAGCATAAACCTAGCCACACATACAAGCCACGGAGACGCAGTAGCCGACGGAGACGAACAAAATGTTGCCCTCCACGAATTAGGCCATTCTTTGGGCTTAGGGCATAGCAATGACACGAACGACGTTATGTATTTAGCGCTTACCCTGCTAGGTCCAGCTAAATTATTATCTACTCTTGACCTTTATGGAATCGCTACAACCTTTGC
Organism: Candidatus Bathyarchaeota archaeon; assembly: GCA_963833575.1. GTDB lineage: Archaea > Thermoproteota > Bathyarchaeia > Bathyarchaeales > Bathycorpusculaceae > Bathycorpusculum. Next base: position 329,846 of record CAWHXY010000007.1, read on the forward strand.
ATGGCTAACTTATCAGTTTAGTTTTTATCCAGTTAATGCTTGGCTACAGGGCAATCCAGTGTTTTTGCCGTCAAGTCAATATCAGGCTTTGCAAGTATCAGCCCAAAACGCCCGCCCACAAACACTTGAAAATAACCCAATTATTCAAACCTTAATCTTGGCAGCTGAGATAGCAATACACCCTGACTTTTTACCCTTAGTAATTTTATTCGTAGTAATCTTAGTCATAATTGCGGTATTTCCAAAAAGAAAGAGAGAGCCAGATTCTAAGGCTACATAAAATCCAAAAATTAGATGACTCGCAACCCAATATGAGTCTCTTGAGTTCCATGAGGGAAGGAGCAAGCTGTTTTACGCATCAAAAGAATTTTACAAAAAGTCGAGAATCATACAGTTTTTTCATTTCTTAGACGTAATCTTCAGCCTCCGTTCATCGGTAGAGAGATAAGGGTCAAAATTTAGATCCAACACACGTTATGCTTTTTCCAAAGGCTTTGCATAGAACCTAACGAGGTGGTTTTCGAAATAATACTAATTTTTCTATATTTGCATTTGTAGGTAAAATAATGTATGTGTTAACTAAAACTGAGATGCATTTCAATAGATAACGCCCAATTCATATTCCTAATTCATAAGACTTATTTTATTTAAACCTCAAAGAATTAACCAAGACACGCAAAAACTGGAACACAAAAGCATGTTTTACAAGCTCCATCAAGAGAATACTAAATGAAAAACCAAAAGAAACGCCAAAAGATTAGGCGAAAACAAATTTTAGAAAGTGTGTAAAAATGAAAGCTAATAATGAATGCCCTTCATGCAGTTCAACTGAGACCGAAATTGTCTACAAACGCGAAACAGTATTAAGTGTTTGCAAAGTTTGCAGAGAAATACGGTCAAAAAATTGGTTTTAAAAAAACCAATCCTAAACACATTGTGTAGGATTAAAATTTGAACTTTCTCTTTCCATCACACCATCACCACCTATATCATGAATATCACATGCAAAAAACGCTAAAACCATAAAAGTTATGACGGTATAAGCTTCACTTTAAACAAAAACCGATAAACAAAACCAGAGGAAACTTGAAGAAATATGAGTCGAATTAGTCGAGTATTATACTCCACATTGTCTGGTTTTGGTTTCCTATTCTGGGTTGTTGGGATAGCTGAAAGGAATTTTCTCCTTACTTTGATTTCTGGCGTTTGTTTTATTACGTTTTTGATTCTGGCAAGCGCGTCGTATACTCCTCTACCACCTCCACCTGAAGATTCGATCCCTCCGCCCCCTTCATCTATGACGAATTAAATAGCGCACGTTATAAACCGTTATAGAATCATTTTGTAGAAGGTGGACGAAAAACCATCTGACGACAAAATTGTGATTTGATAGGTGCTCCGAAAGACTATTGGTTTAGTCAGATTCAAAACTAAAGTTACGTTAGAATTCGCTTGTATCGGTATCTCTTTTCCAATGTTTATTTGACAACCGTTTACATAAGCAACGGTAATGGTAATGTCAGATGAACCGTTATTGTAAACTGAAATCAAGAATGAACTTGAACCCGCTTTACCTTGAACATTTGTTATAGCCAAAGGGTTTGTGGGATCTTTAATTGAGGAAGCCTTGGTTGTATCTTGAGAGGGTTGGAAGACCAAGATGCCTACGACTAAACTGGTCAAAACAATAGCAAACACAATCAAAATGATTATGGTCACGTATTTTCTATTCATTCTCTTTGTTCATCGGATTACATTCGTTTATTTCACTGTATATTAATTATGAATTTACGATAACTATTTCTAATATTAGATGAAGCGCGAGCTTAAACGCAAAATTCCTGCCCTTCTCTTGAATGAAAGGCTTGCGCGGTTATACAAAAGCCTTTGGATTAAAGATTCAATAATAAAAAAGAACATGTTTCAGAATTAAGCTCAGGATTAATGTGTACTAAAAAAAGTGGAGAAAAATCCTAATCAGCACGCTATCGTGTGATAGTGACAGACAGACATTAGGAACGTACAAGCGTGCATGGGTGATAAGAGAAGTTTTAGGTGTAAGTTAGTGAGTTCGTAAGAGAGAGATTAAAATATAATCCACCTGTTAGAACATCCAGTTCAATAACTTTATCGCAGGAATAGTTAATGTCCTGAGTGCGTAAACAAAATTTTTGTCCCACATTTTGGACATTGATGATAAATTATGAGTTTTTGACTGTTATATTTAGGTTTCATTTCTACGTAACATGAAGGACATAACGGCGCTTTAGGCAAGGTTTGCTCAACAAATTAGTACCTATGTAATTATCGATATAACCGTTACTAAAAAAAGTCAAAACGAATTCGTACCCAAGTGATTTTTGTCTTTAATTGATTTTTGCCGTTTCAAACTTGAATTGAGTCAAGCTCAAACAAAGAGGGCTTTCGCACCTCAGATTTACTTATTCACTGTCTCCATTTTATCTTTCAGGTTATCGATTCTCTACAGAAGTATAGCAAAAGTAGGCTCTAATGTCATACACATCATTAGAATGTTAAGTAAAAATTGCTATCACCTAGCGCTTATAGACAGAGTTGACGATCTACTTTGCTAAGAAACGAAAATCCTTTAAACAAGATAACACCACTCAGACTGAGTGGCGTTAAGATGGTAAAAACTGATAAACTGCTGACTAGAGGCGCGTTAGTTTCTATGCAAGTCGTAGACGCAAAAGGACGATTGGTTGGAAAAGTGAAAGATATCGCTTTCGCTGTTGGAAAGACTGGCATTGCCTTGTCAGTGGAGAATAAATTTGGTGAAACGCAACAAGTCTCCTGGGAAGATGTTCAAGCTGCATCAGACGTCATACTTCTAAAGGCAGTTCCATCGCATGAGCTTAGTGAGGAGGAAAAGGTGTTTGGCCCTTTTGAACAGCAACAGCAAGAACCCGTTCAAACTGTAGGTAAGAAAAAATCAACTAAACCACTTTGCCCAACGTGCAATCAACCTCTTACTTGGATCCCGCAATACAAAAGATGGTACTGCTACAACGACAAGAAATACGTTTGAGACAGCTAAACTATCTTCAAATATTTTTTTGTTTTTTTTGCTTTAGAATGGGTAGCTGTTTTCTTTAGTTTTGAGCTGGAAAGCTTTGTTTGCTGTACTTACTTATTTCCAACTTGATGTTTCCCAGAATTAACTAGTAGTTTCATAGTATAAACAAGCGAAAATTCGAGAACCTCTAAAGAATCACTAAGCCGTTTCACGAGAAACTTCTAACTAAAATCAAAAAATGAAGAAACTTGGTTTAAATTCTAGATACTATTGCAAACATTTCAGTTACTCAAGTTCTTTGAAAATTGACAAAGCTCAATCATAAAAAGTTCAGACTGGAACTTAAGGCAAGAGCTTGAGTATAGCTTAACGACATCGCGTTTGCATATAGCTTATATTATTCTTTTGGTTTTGTTTTAAGTTCTGGAGACACGAACCATGAAACGCTTCATAGTCAACTCGAAGGTACCTCAAATCCAGCTTAACAGGCTTACCTGCATTATAGGTACAACCAACATCTTTGAGAGAACAGGTATTAAAGATGTCTATTTGAAAACCTGTTATTGTTGTTCTCCTGAGTCTAACGCTGGCGTGGAAAAAGCCCTCATCGAGTTTGAAGCCTTATCCAAAGAGGCTCTGGAATCGGCGCTTCAGAAGATTGACTTCCCTGCTGACTCAATAATTGAAGTCACCAAAGTCGAGGTCGGCAAGAACTAAAACCCCTGTTGCTTTTCCGAGTTCCATAATTTTTAGGTGCAAGCGACTCTTCCGAATTGCTAAATTAGAAAGATCTATCAGAGAAATGCTACACTAACTTACGCTTCCATCAGTATCAAGGTTAAAGTTGACCGAACTTGGTCAATTGTACGAATTTTATGTGAAATTGAAGCCTTCAGCTCCTCCATAGTGTCTGCCTTGACACGCGCAATTAAATCGTACACACCATAGGAAACGTAAGCTTCTTCTACGGTATTCATTTTCTTAAGCTCTTTTAGAACACTATCTTCAGAACCCGATTCAACATTAACCAATACATACGCTCGCATAATCAAGCACCCATTTTCTAATAATCATGAAGATAATTAAATAGTTTGACTTGAAAAGTTTTATAGTAACTGTTGAAAAAATCGAGCTAACGCTAAATGAAAGCTTACTTTTGTCCCAATAATCTCTCAGTCTCCCAGTTTTTTCTGTGACAAAATCCTTCTTGATATGTTCAATTACCCCTTCATCAACATCAGGCCTTTCAGAGTTTCCCTTGTTAATAGTTATGCCTTTGTTTCTCTCGATACTCTCTGTTGCTTTGATAATGAGGTATCGAAAGACTAATAACTTAAATCAATAGACCTTTTCCAAAGTTCGCTAATTTAAACCAAAAATTAAACGAATACCTTGTCAAACTCCAAATTAAAAAAACAACCCAGAACTCAAGTAAAAAGTATACAGATTTTAACCGATGTAAATTGAATTAGTAAAAATCAAAAATATAGTATTATTGAAAAAAAGAAAAGTTGAGTTTTGAGAAGAACTCTACTTTTTTAGCTGCGTGTTTTGTTGGCTGTTCCGGATGGCATTCCAGGAGGTAAATCTGGAAAGTTCGCGCTTACTCGTTGTTCAGCCACTGTTGCTGCTTCTGCAAGGATTTTTGATGCGTCTTCGTTTACATTATCAAAGTTCATTGAACTACCGCTGCTTAATCCTGCATCAAACATTAAACCGCTTAGCATGTTTCCAATGTCGCCTAGTTCGCCTTCGGCTTCAGGTAAAACTCCGCCTAATCCACCGCTGACACTGCGAAGTACTCCAATGCATGGTCCTAATGCGGAAACGACATCTCCTAGCTCAGATACTGTTCTTATGCGTAGTGATACTTGGTCTAGGGCTAGTCTTGCATTCATTATTAGCTTTGACATTTTTCTGAGTTCAGCAAGCTCTGTCGCGTAAATGTTGGCGTGCGCTGAATCATGATTTGTGTAAGCTTGTACTAGTTTGGCGAATAGTGTTTTGTCTTTTTGTGTGAAGCGTTCGTTTGCTTGGTCCAATTTGTTAATTTGCAAGTCAAGTTTTCTAACGGCTAGGTCTAAGCATGTTTTTAGTGCTGGCGGCGGCTGTACCACGTCATGTATTGCTTTTCCTAATGAGTTATCTTCTCCTCTTTGTGCTTCCCATTTTTTAGAAAATCGTTCAGACATGTTAACATCTTCTTGTAGTTCAGTCAGCATAATGTGCTTTTAATTGTTGCTAACATGTAGATATATACGTAGAAATATACCCTATTTTTTCCTATTTGAAACTGCCAAAGATGTATGCTAACAGACCAAAAATAAACCATAATAGAACAAATTTCTTGATTCTCCTCGAATTCTCACGCGAATAATCCCTTAGCAAAAGCACAGATGAAACCACAAGCCCAATGTTAGTCACCAACACAAATGGGATAAACCAAAGAGAAACCAAACTAAAAATTAGAGGAATCGGCGTTAAAGCTACTGCTGAAATATAGAATAATGCGGCTGAAATGGCAGCTTTTTTTTCGCCATATCGTACGGCTAAAGTTTTGATGCCTTCTACACTATCTCCTTTGATATCAACGACGCCTTTGGTGATTTCTCTGCCTGTGTTTGAGAGGAAAGCCATTATGGAAAAGAGCAGAACGTTGATTTGAAGCCCGCCGGTTACTGCGATGCTTCCATAAATGAAAGGTATTGCTACGCAGGTGCTTACTAAAAAGTTGCCAGGTAAGCCGCTGCGTTTTCCAACTGTCACGTAGGAAACTGTTATAATCCAAGCTGCCGCCGCGACGACTAGACAAAGGATGTTTGAGCTATTTGAGTAATAAGCAAAAACTAAACCAACGGCTGTGAGTCCGGCTACAAATGTTAAGGCTTCTTTGACGTTTACTGAGCCGCTTGGGATAGGACGCGTTGGTTCATTTACCGCATCAATTGTCCTATCGTAATAATCATTTATGGCCATGGCGGCAGCGCATAGCAGAAAACCGGTAAAAAAGCCAAATACGATGTTTAGCCAATGTGTTTGGAGTTGGGTTGTTGCCAAAAGTGCGCCAACGAAAACGGCGAAGCCCATCATTGCACAGTTGATTGGTCGAATTAACCGGATAAAGCCACGAAGCTTATTCATTCTACTTCTAACCATTTTTGAGTTATAGCTCTAATCTGCTTATCTATAAAGCTTGTACTGTTCCAAGATAAAATGCATCTGATCTTTTTTGTATGCATGAGGGAAGAATCGACGCGGAAGAAGAAATGCTGATCTAACCCGAAATTCGATGAACACCAGATTTCCAAATTGAAGTTAACCTTTAAGATAAGACATTCTTAGTCCACAATTTCATAGAATGCTCAAGACTTTGTGCTAAGACGCCAATTTTTAATGCAAACGCTTGCGATTGAACACGATCATTTAGATCAAGAGTAGAAAAGGTCAAAATCATTTAATATGCGTTGACCTTCACTATGTTATCTTTCTTAAATATGCGTAAAAGGACAATCTGAGTTAACGGAAAACCAACCTATCTCCAACCTTTTCCATACTTTTTTAACCTTTTCCGTGCTTTTTTCTACTTTTCCCTACTTTTCACTACGAATCTAGCCGAATCTGTACGCAACCTGCAGCTAAACTAAGCCTTAAATAGAAAAATCGACCCAAAACACATTGCAAAAAATTTGCAATGAAATCCCACTCTCAGGTGCATCATTGACGAATTATAGTAGGGACAGGGAAAAAATGAGTGAGGGCTTATGTTGCAAGCATATCGGCAACCTGAAGCAACCTCAAGTCAATCGGTTTCTTACCGTTAGCAGCTTTCTCTAAATCATAACTTGAGATAGCACCGTTTTGCAATCCAACTGCCATGTTGCCTTTTCCCTGACAGATCAAATCAACAGCTTTCTCCGCAAATAAACTAGCAAGTAACCGGCTACGTGTAGTCGGACTTCCTCCACGTTGAGCATAGCCAATAATGGACAGCCTAACCTCAGATTCCATCTGCTGCTGCATATCTAAAGCAAGTTTGCTTGTGTTACCGCAGCCTTCTGCCGCAACAATTATTCCTGTTCTCTTACCTTTTTTCGCGCTTTCATCAAGTAACGTCACAATATCAGCAAGACTCACTGGTTTCTCCGGAATCAAAATAACTTCTGCACCAACACATATCCCGACTTCTAAAGCGAGAAAGCCTCTTTCCCTTCCCATGACTTCAACAATGAATATTCTTTCATGAGAAATTGCTGTATCGCGAATTTTGTCAATTGTACCTACTGCAGTGTTCACTGCGGTGTCAAAACCGATTGTTTCATCAGTGCCGTAAACATCATTATCAATGGTGGCAGGTATTCCAACCATCAAAGCATCACATTTCTTGCTAAGGTCTAAAGCACCTCTAAAGGAGCCATCGCCGCCTATAACAACTAACCCATCAACGTTATTTGCCGACAAAGTTTCAGCAGCTTTTTCAACAGCACCCTTCTCCTCAAAACCCGGACACCGCAACGTATGAAGTATGGTACCGCCTAACTGAATAATTCCGCCAACACTACGGGGAGTTAACTTTCTAAAGGAATTAGATAGTAATCCATCCCAGCCTCTTTCAAACCCCACAACTTGAAACCCCTTCGCATGCCCAATTCGCGTTACCGCTCTGATGGCAGCATTCATGCCTGGGGCATCCCCACCAGAAGTAACAATGCCAATAGTTTTCGTCATCAAACAAACCCCTATTTAAGCTCACAATGCCTTGTAGGCTTGAACATAAAAACCTATCTAAACACAAATCAAACAAACAAAATGTTTAGAATGGCTAGACAACAGTAGCGGTGCCAAAAAACATAAATTCTTTGCTCTTATCCATATGGACTTTGTCGGGAGGTAGCTCAGCCTGGCAGAGCTCTCGAGCCGGCTAACACGCTTAGCCGGTGGAGACGCTGTAGAGGTCTACCCATGGTAGGCTTTATTCTAGCCTGCACAGGCCACAGATACCGAGCCGTCGCAGGTTCAAATCCTGCTCTCCCGACCATCTAACTTATCATTTCCTAAACAAAAATCCCCTTAATTTTCCGTTTCTACTTCTAAATGTCAAAAATATGAACCCACGCATTAACATAAGAAAGGACTGGTATGTAAAATATTTGAATTAAATTCCTTTGTTTCCATATCGGTTACGGTGCGTGAAGTCTTCTATGTCCCGACGCACTCTGAGGTATTTGCTGGCGCCCGCAGGGTATCCTAAGCGGCATGTGTAAGCAATTTTAATGTAGTTTGGGATGCCTAAAAGTTTCTTTATCTCGGTTTCGACTGGCGGGGCAGAGAACGAGCTCAGAATTTGAAGACCAATACCCAAAGATTGTGCCATTAGCCACATGTTTTCCATTAGGCAGCCTAAACTTATGAAACCTAAAATATCTCCTCGTGAGGCAGGTGCTCTCTTTCTAGAATCATAGGTAACGATGAGAAGTGTTGGGCTCCCTCGGATGGACTGGGTGAGCGGCATCGGTTCAGTCTTTTGGACTACTTCCGCCATTTTCTCAGGGTCAACCCAATCAGGAGGGAACATCGCGCCTAAAATTCCCGTTTTCTTTTTCAAAAGTTCCTCTTTGGAAAAGGAAAGTTGATCGTAATTCTCCCTTAAGAACTCCTCTGAAATTCGTGATTTGATGTTTCCTATTTTCTCCAGAACCGCTTTATCATCTATTATTACCGCATCGAAGTTTTGCATGTTGTGCGCTGTGGGCGTCCATCTTGCCGCTTCCAAAATCTGCTTCAAATCATCTTTTGACATTGGTCGATTAGGGTCGAAAGGCACCCGCGCTGATTGTCTTTCCTGGATAATTCTTAATAGTTCATTCATTTTTAACCCTCACTGATTTTTAACACTGATCTAAAATGAACCTTCGCCGTCATCATTCGATCGAAAGCAACTGCGGCTTGCTCAAGCGGGAACAACTCTACCATGGGGACGACATGTGTGAGGACACTAAATTTCAAAGTGTCGGCGGTGTTTCCTCCCACCCAACCACTTACTGAACGAACTGCGCGCATCAATTGGACAGACGATATCTGCATTGGCTCATTCACAAATGTAATAATTATCATTTGACCGTTTCGGGAAAGTCCTTCCACAAGATCTGAGATAGCTTTGCTATTGGGGGCTGTACAAAAGATGGCGCGTGCGCCTCCAAGCTTCATTAATTCTTCAGAAGGATCTACTTTATTGGCATCTATGTATATTTGCGCCCCCAGCTTTCGCGCTAATGCTTCTTTTTCGTTGCCACGAGATATCACTGCAGCTTTTAAGCCAAGTTTAACTGCAAACTGTAAGGCTAAGTGGCCTAATCCTCCAAAACCCTGAATTGCAATTAAGTCACCGCCTTTGACTGAACTGCTTTTCAACGCGCCGAGTGTGGTCGCGCCTGCACAAAGAAGAGGTGCAGCCTCCACTGAGCTAAGCTCGTCTGGGATAACAGTAAGTACTTCCATTCGAGCAACCATATACTCCGCGTATCCCCCGTCAGTTGAGATGCCTGTAGCCAAAGGACTCTCACAAGCCCAAAACTCCCCTTTTAAACAGGAATTGCAGTGATAACAGTGCCCGCCGCGCCATCCTACGCCGACTCTCTGACCAACCTTCCAATAGTGCGATTCAGAACCCAACTTGGCGATGGTACCGACAACTTCATGACCAGCCGTTCTGGGATATTGCAAGCCAGGAAAATAACCTTGCTTAACAATTGCATCTCCATGACAGACCCCGCAAGCATGTACCTTGAGAAGCACTTCGTGTTCTTTTGGCTCTGGAATTTCTTTCTGAACGAGCTCAAAATCAGCGCCTTGCGCTTTGACTTGTATTGCTTTCATTAATGTCATAAAATTTCACCTTTCTCTTTGAACAAATCAATGGATATAAATCTTATCAACAAAAAAATCCTGCATCAAAACAGGAAAATAAAATGTTTGATTGACTAGTCGTGCATTAACACGATTTCTCCTGGAGCAAACCAAATAGCCATATAAAATTGGATAACACGCCAACCGAAAAAATGCCGCAAATCTAAGAAACCCATCCTTCTAAAACGCATCAAGTTAAGAACCGATAAAGCAGCAACATTTCTTCTTTGTGTTGAAGCAAAAACCGCGATCACGTCCTTTTGCTTGAGATGTTGAACTGCGTTGCTCGTCAGTCTTGCTGCGAAGCCTTTTCCTCGGAAACTTGGGTGAACTGCAATCCACAATATGCAGCCATACTTTTTGTCGCCAATTTGAAAGTCAATAAGTTTAGCAAAACCGACAACAGTTCCATCTATTTCGCTAACGAGTACATGTCCTTCTTCATTTAGGCTGTGAGCAGCGAAGAAGCGATAGAACTTTGGAAAAGAGAGGTCAATAATCTGCTTAACTTGGCTTTCGTCGTTTTGTGCCATTTGTCTTATGGTTAAGTCGGCGTCCAAAGAAGAGGCTCCTTTCTAAAGAAATTGTATAGATCGTTATTAAATGGTTGAGGCGAAAAAAACGCTTGGTTATATGGGAACGGGTGGTGGAGCTCCAATCGGGACTTCAGATTTTTTGTTTCGGGAAAAGATCAGGCTTGTGGACTTAACAATTTGGGGTACGCCTGCCAGATCTTCAAAAATTAGTAAACCGCGGGCCAGCAAAGCGAATGCGCCTGCTATTGGAGCAGCGACTCCAAGAAGCCCGAATATTCCAACAATACCAAATTCTTGTACGCCTATTCCAGCTGGAGTTATCGGTACGAAAGCTAAGGCAGTTACCAATGGGTGAATTAAGAAATATGCGATCCATGGTATCTGTGTGATCCCTAAAGCAGTGCCCAAAAACCACCATTCAAAACCTTTTAGGATCCAACATGCGAGGGTTAAAATAACTATTTCCGGTATTGCTCTGCTTGTGCTGTTAGCGCTTACTTTATATTCTTCAAGTTTGCCCATTAAGCCGCCTGTAAATCTTTTAAGGTAACGGGAATTTGCAATTCGGTCAAATATTGAGATGGCTCTTTTGGACCATGTGAAGGCTGCAAGAATAATAGCTCCTGCCATCATTAAGCTAATTCCGAGTACTGCAATTAGTAATCCTACGTTTACTCCTACGATTTGAGTGGGAAATATGTTGTTCCAGGTTTGTGTTGGCACAAACTCCACTAAGTAAATTATAGCGCCTACCCCGCCGACTACTTTGATTAGAAATTCAAATGTTTGAATGCCAAGAACGCTTGAGAGACTTTTTGATGTCGGCACATCCTGATCTCTGAGGTAAACTGGCGTGAGAATGTAGCCTGAACGCCCCGGCGTGACATCGCTAGTTAACATGCCGGCATACTGTGCAAGCAAAGTTTTTCCGAAAGATGTTTTTACTTCGTTTTTACTGAGTACCCGTCTTAGTCGCACTGTGAAAAGAAGGTTTATTCCAAAGTACATCAGAAAAGCGAGGAGCAAATATTCAATCTTTATTGTAAGAATTGTGGTGTAGATATAGTCAACACCTTTTAGAATTGTCGGTTCTCCGGGTTTGAAGGATGATGGAACAGTTGTCCCAATATAATAAAGTAGTCCGGCCAAAATCGCTACCATGAAGACAACTTCAAGACCAATCCTTAGTATTTGCCTTGAACGAGGCGATTTTTTCTTCTTGCTCGCTAAATCTGGAGTTGTCAAAGTGCATTCAACATCTATTTTGAATGTTAAATGTATTGCGGAAAAACAAAACCAAATCAACAATCCATGGTTGCGAAAATTCCCGTTATGGTCTTACACATTCGGCTTTTGGTCTGGGTTGGCGTTTGGTTGTTCTTTTGCGGTTATGGTATTCGCATTCATTAATTCTTGTTAGCATCCATCCTTTATCTTGGTAGACGCATCCGCAGGGTAATCTTACTGTTTTTTGCCCTAAAGTTTTCTCTACGTTCTCTTTTGCATCAGCCATTCTTTCAGCCATTAAAGTTTCATAGCGAAATCGTAATATTAACTTTAAGAATTTAGTTGTGAGAATTCTATTAGAAGAAAAAAAATAGCTCGCGTTGAAATGAACAGTTACTAAAAGTGAGGAGCGCAAGAATTTTGATAAATATACCTTAAATCTATAATTCTTAAATACGCCAAAACTTCCTGTTAATGAGAGCCAAGATGAAAATTCGACGCATTGCCGTTTGTTGCGCCATATTCCTAATGCTGTTAATGCTCCTTCCAATTTACAAAGTAAATTGCCAGAACTACGTTGAATATTCGGTTCAAATAAATAGCGATGGCTCAGCATTATGGAAAATAACTAGTTTCTCCGATGTTAATGCCTCTATAGATACCTTAAACACTTTTCAAAACAAAGTTTCAAACCTTGTCAATTCAGCGTCAGCTGCAACAAATCGAGATATGTCAGTAAATGAAGATTCACTGCAAATAAACACAACAATATCATCTGAATCTAAAACGACTGAATACTCTTTTCTATGGCAAAACTTCAGTATGATTCAAGGTAATCAGATAATTTTTGGTGATGTTTTCCAAGTTAGTGGTTTCTTTAGCCAACTTTATGGCGATGCTGCTCTAAAAATAAATTATCCATCAACGTTTAGCATTAAGTCAGTTACTCCTGCACCTTATCAACGTGATGATGCAGCTAAAATGTTGGACTGGGCTAGGACCCAGGACTTAGTTAATAGTCAAACAAACATTATTTTGACACAGACTTTTTTGAATAACTCCAATCAAAATGGGTGGCAACAATATATCATTATCATAGCTGTTGTAGCTGCTGTTAGTGTCACTTTATCTTTTGTAGGTCTCTACAGATTAAAACGACGCAAGCAATCACCTTCAACTACGGTGATTCCTGTTGAATTTGCGGAAGCAGAAACCGAGGAAGGCAAAATCTTGAAACTGCTCAAAACTTCAGGGGGCAGTGTCCGCCAGTCAGCAATTGTGGACCAATGTAGGTTTTCTAAAGCTAAAACAAGTCAGCTTTTGACTCTTTTAGAAAAAAAGGGTATTATAACAAGGTATAAGAGGGGGAGAGACAAAATAGTGAATCTTACTGAACGGGAAAAAAGTGAATAAAATGATGGCCCCGATCAAATTAAATTCAAATAAAGTTATCGTTATTTTATTTTCTGCTGCACTTTTGTTTTGCTTTATTAGTGCCGTTTCAGCGCAATCAAGCACCGTAATGGACGCGCACGCATCTATCACTCAACCTACCGTTGGCAGCTCCTTAACAGTTACTCTTACAATATCAAATGTCCAAAACCTCGCTGGCATAGATACTACTCTTACTTGGAATCCGTCAGTTCTTACTCTCACAAATAGTGTCCTTAACTTAGGAGATTCTCATTCTATTGGTGTCCTTCATGGAAGCAAACTAAATACCGATTCCAATAATCTAAATTCAGGCGACATTTATGTTCAAGAAACAAAAGTTTCAGGCAGCTACCATCTCGTAGCACAGGCGATTGGGGCCTCAAACCCTGGGTTCACTGGAAGTGGAACAATAGTAACTCTTACCTTTAGCGTCGCTGTCTCGGGGTCCGCTGGTCTAAGTTTACTGACTGATCTGGCAGATCATCCTGCATCTGGATCAACCTCTAATCTGCTTGATCATCAGGATACAGCTGATACAGTAACCGCAGTTGTTTCAGGTTCTTCAAGTACCCCAACTTCGGGATCATCGAGCACACCAACCCCTGCGACTCCAGAATTTCCAAACATAACCATACTAATTGTACTAATCGCCATCACAACAAGTGCAATGGCTCTTGTAGCAAAAAAGCTGAACAAAAACAATTTTGATCCAAATCCCTATTCTTTAGCGACTAATTCAACATTCGAAATACTTCTAAAATAGTCAATGAAAACTCTTCATTCAATTCTGATATTCATGTATGCAGGAATTACCCAAAATTTTTGAAGCGAAACACTTAAGTGTGGAGAATATGTAGTTTTGTCTTAGATTAAAACTAGGATGTAGAACCAATTGGCTGTTGAAGGTTTTTTCGAAAACAAAAAGACACCAGTAGAAGCAAAAGTCGGCGACTTAACCCCACAATCTAAAGCGGTTAACGTTACGGCCAAAGTAGTATCTAAAACAGAAGTTCGTGAAATTCCAATGGGTCGAGACGGATCCGCACACAAAGTGAGTGATGCGCTCGTCGGAGATGAAACAGGAGTAGTTTACCTGACACTTTGGGATGACAACATTGAAAAAGTCAACGAAGGCGATACTGTCCGCGTAGAAAACGGTTATGTAACGCTGTTCAAAGGCAACATACGCTTAAACATCGGCAAATACGGCAAACTTGAACCAGCAAAAGAACCACTTGCAGTAGAAGTTAACACAGAAAACAATGTTTCCAGCAAAACATACGAGCAAGAAAGACGCCCATTTAGAGGCGGACGAGGATTCGGCGGCGGAGGATACGGCGGCGGCAGAGATAGACGAGGCGGCGGAGGATACGGCGGTGGCGGCGGCGGTTACGGTGGCGGTCGAGGTGGAGATCGTCGCGGTGGCGGCGGCGGTTACAGACCAAGATACTAAACGCTCAAACCTTAAATTAGAATTCCTTTTTTTGCTTTTTATCATTTCTAATAAAAAAAATCCATTTCATTGTTTAACCCGCGTTTTTTGTGTATAAATTAAAAACTTTTGTTGATTATTTTTGACTTTTCTAACCTCTTATTGCCTTAATTTGCCTTTTACGGACTTTTGTTGCCTCAACTTGCAGGAAACACAAGCCCTAAATTAAGAAGGCAATCTAAAACAAGCTGCTCAATTTTGCACCCAAAAAATTCAATCAATGGTACTAACAGAAAAAATTCGAATTTTCTCATCATTGTTTTTTAGTAAATGAGATTTGCTAAATGGAACCTTTAAAATCATCTTTAGTATCTGTTTTCGCTTAACAGGAGATCCAATTGTAATGGTTGCCAAAAACAATGAAGCTAAACAAACTGTTGATGAATTACTTGCGAAAGCTAAAAAGCCAGCACGATTATCGCCTCCAATGCACAAGTTTTATGAAGGAAAACTGCAGGTTATCCCAAAGTGCGCCATTCGAAGTGTTGATGACTTTGCTATTTGGTACACTCCAGGTGTTGCTGCTCCATGCAAGATGATTCAAGCTGACCCAGACAAATCATTTGAACTTACTAACCGGTGGAATTATGTGGCAGTGGTTTCTGACGGAACACGGGTGCTGGGGTTAGGCGATATTGGTCCTGAAGCGGCATTGCCTGTGATGGAGGGTAAAGCACTCATATTCAAGTATCTGGGAGGAGTCGACGCATTTCCTATTTGTTTAAGAACCAAAGACCCTAATGAAATTGTTAATATTTGCAAGGCTCTTGAGCCATCTTTCGGCGGAATTAACCTTGAAGATATCGAGAAACCTAAATGCTTTCGCGTACTTGAAAATGCCAGAGAGCAACTGAATATTCCTGTCTGGCACGATGACCAGCAAGGAACAGCAACTGTAATCTTAGCTGGATTAATCAACGCATTCAAAATCGTAGGCAAAAAACCCCAAGAAAGCCTGATAACATTGGTAGGTTCAGGAGCAGCTAACATTAGAACAGCATATGTGCTTATGAAATGGGGGGTTAAACCAGGCAACATCATACTGGTGGACAGCAAAGGCATAGTCTATGCTGGCAGAAGAGACATAACAAAAGAAGAAGACCCATGGAAATACGATGTCACACAAAAAACTAATGCTGAAGGCAGAACCGGTGACGTTGCAGACGCGTTCAAAGGAGTCGATGCAGTTGTCGCAGCTTCAAAACCAGGTCCTGACACCATCAAAAAAGAGTGGATACGAACCATGGCGCAAAACTCAATAGTCTTTGCATGTGCTAACCCAATACCTGAAATCTGGCCATGGGATGCTGAAGAAGCAGGAGCTCGAATTGTAGCGACCGGCAGAAGTGATTTTCCCAACCAAGTGAACAATAGCCTAGGCTTTCCAGGAATTTTCCGCGGAGTCTTAGACGTTAAAGCAAAAACTATTACTGATGACATGTGCATTGCTGCCGCTCAGGAACTTGCAAGTTATGCTGAAGAAAGAGGCATTACCGAAAAGGATATTTTGCCTCGAATGGATGAGTGGGAAGTTTTTCCAAGGGAAGCTGTTGCATGTGCATTAAAGTCAATCGAGCAGGGTGTTGCGCGGGTGAAACCGAGTCGGGCAGAGTTATATGAGCGTTCATCCGATATTATTCGAAATGCACGGCAGTCCACAGAATTATTGATGAAGCATGGCTTAATTAAGAAGCCTCCAGCAGAAAGCGATCTCCTAAAATAGGTTTTACGCGTCCAAAATATTTTTCAATCAGTAGCAGATTTCAGCCAAAACCGTAACTAAGAATGGGATAAAAATACATAACAACTTGAAAACAAAAAAGAATTAAAGAGGAGTTATTCTGACTATATTTCTCTTTTCGAGCCTTCGCAACGCATCTAAGCATTCATCTTTCTTTTCACCAGTGATGTTTAGGTTTAGCATTATGTCTTTGACTGAAACTTCCGCTTTCCCAAAGTTTTCATTTCGCTTATAGAGGTGTCGGACAATTGATTTTTCCAGCTTACCGCATCGCCAAGTTGTGTTCCGCATTAAAATAACGATGGTTCGAACAAGTGTTTGCTCATTAGATTTTCTACCACGAGATTCTCCCATCTCTCCCCACCAATATAATCAACCTACTACAGGGTTTTTAAACGTTTGTTCCTTTTCCAAAAATCGCGTCTCAATTTGAGCTCGCTTGTTAATTTGTTTCTAGAGAATTTTTTTCAAATACAAGCCATGCGCTTTTCCATAATATTTTTCCAATCTGCCGATTTTTTGATATCCGCTGTTTTCGTAAAGTTTTAATGCAGCTGAGTTGTCTTCGCGAACTTCAAGGTGGCATTCGCTTAAGCCTTTTTGTTTAAGAATAGCTTCTATTTCTTGCAACATCTTTCTTGCGATTCCTTTCTTTCGAAAAGCTGGTACAACGTTTATCGTTATTATGTGTCCAAACAGTGTGTCATTTTCAATTTCTATCTGCGCTAATATGAAACCTGCTATTTCGCTGTCCAGTTTGGCAGCTAGGGCGATTGTATTGTAATCTGATAATAAGTAGGCTATTTGCCGTTTGGTAAAGGCTTCCTGGTCAAAACACTGCTCTTCAATTTTGAATAACTTATCGAGTAATTTTACGGAAGCTGTCTCAATTCTTATTTCCATTTTTTTCCTTAATAGCAATTATAGCGGAGGATTAATTTTAGTTTTTTCTGTATTTGTTTCGCCTGAGATTGCAGGTTTCAGTTCAAGCCATTGTTGAGATACAAAGCCGATGAAGAAACGGAACCACAAAGTTATAATTCTTGTTAGGATGGTGGCAGTGGCAGCTAATGGTCCGTAAATACCCATTGAAATGTAGAGTGTGGTCATTACGGCTTCTGGAAGACCAACCTCAAAGGGTACGCCTATTGGTATCGCTTTTACTGCTAAAAATATGGCTGAAGTGACAATAATTATGCTCAAAGAAACTGGGTGCCCTAGAGACAAAAACACAAGGTATGGAACACTTAAGCTGAAAAACCATGAAATAACCAAATAGAATATTGAACCTCCTATTGCCGTAGGAGAATGCTTGAACTCTTTCATTGCTTCGTGGAAATGCTCTGAAATTTCCACTGCTTCTTCTTTTAATTTTTCAGTCTTAAATCTTCCAAACGTAATTTTATGCGCAAGATTTGCTAAGGAATTGATCACTTTTAATGTCCATTGCTGCTTGAAACCTAAAATAATCATTAAGCTCATTATTGCAATTATTGCAACGGCCACTAGTATAATTGCATTGAAGACTAATGGGTTAACATTTCCACCAAAAGTAAGCAGAGTTATTCCCGCGACTAATGCAACAACGTTTAGCGCCATCCCCAGAATTCTGTGAGTGTAAAGTGAGGCCACAACTTTTCCAAATGGACCACACTTATCTCTAGTGCACAAGTACGTGCGGGTTACTTCTCCACTTATGGATTGCGCTGGGACGATAGTGTCAACATAGATTCCATACCAAACGTAAAGGTAGGCTCGGAAAAAGGGTATTTTAATGGACAAGTGGTTTGTTAATACTCGCCAAGAAAATGTGAAAAACAAAACATCCAACATGCCGAATATTATAGCTATTATGTAGATGGTAGGGTCAGCGCTTTTTGCGGTTGATAGAATGCCAATAATATCAACGTGAAAGAGGTAAATGTAGATGAAGAACCCAAATAGACCCAGTAGCGGGAATACGGCTGTTTTCCAACTTAGTTTTGGTCTAGTAGGTTGCATTTGGACTTGTTACTCCATTTTGAAGGGTGAGATACATTTATGCAATTATATACTTTACCCAAATCCAAACTCGCAATGACGAATAAAAACTAATTACTCAACTATTTTCTGGTTACAAGAATGTTTGTAATTTCCTTATTGAATAACCAAGTTAATTTGTTAGTAACCTTTTAATTTACTCAAAGTACTAAGCATAAAAAAGGTTGACGCAAATTGAACGATGAAGGCACATGCTCAAAACCAGAATGCGACAAATTCATAGCAATAAACGAGTTAGCCCGCAGGCGAGGATTCTTCTGGCCATCTTTCGAGATTTATGGTGGCAGCGGTGGCTTTGTAACTTACGGTCCACTTGGTGCAAGGTTGAAACAAAATATTGAGGCTAAACTCAGAGAGATTTTCGTAAAAAGAATTGGTATTTACGAAATGGAATCGTCTGTAATTGCGCCTAGCAAAGTTTTCGAGGCGTCAGGGCACATCGATCATTTCAAGGAGCCTATGGTTGAATGCCAAAATTGTCATACTCGTTTCCGAGCTGATCATTTGCTTGAAGAAAAAGGCATCAGTTCAGCTGAAGCTGAAAAGATGACTTTAACTGAGATTAAAGACGAGATTGACCGTCATGGTTTTGTTTGTTCTGACTGCGGCGGCAAATTCGGAGAGCCTCAACGCTACTTAACCATGTTTGAAACAACAATTGGTCCTTACTCGGGCTCAGTTGGTTATGGTAGACCAGAGGCTGCGCAGAATATTTTTGTCGAGTTCAACAGGCTTTACACTGTTGCTCGCGAAAAGCTTCCTTTCGGGGCAATCCAGATAGGTCACGCTTTGCGAAATGAGATTTCGCCAAGGCAGGGCTTAATTCGTCTTAGAGAGTTTACAATTTCCGATTTAGAGTTCTTTTTCGATCCTGAAGAACCTTGCTGCCGCTTTCTTTGTGAAGTAGAAAATGAAGTGTTGCCCATTTTGCTATGTGAAACTCGTCTGAAAGAATGCGAGGAGACAACAAACCTAACAGTCAGAGAAGCGCTTGATCGAAAAGTAATCCGATCCGAATGGCAAGCTTTTTTCATGGCAATAGCAAAGCAACTTCTTATCGAACTTGGCGTACCCGCAGAAAAGCAGCGTTTTATCGAAAAACTCACATGGGAAAAAGCGCATTATTCTAGCCAAAGCTTCGATCAAGAGGTCCTGGTCGACCGATGGGGTTGGGTAGAGGTCTCAGGACATGCTTACCGCACGGATTACGATTTATCTTGTCACATGAAAGCCAGCGGTGTTGACATGACGGTTTACAAGGAATATGCTAATCTAATTGAAAAAGAGGAGTTAGTTGTTAAGCCTATTATGGCCAAACTTGGTCCAATGTACAAAGGTGAAGCAGCAAAAGTAGCTGCATTGTTGTCTAAAGTTCCAGCACAAGAAGTTGTTGATTCCATGCAGAAGCAAGGCTCATTTATGATTGAAAACTATCAGATACTGCCTGAGCAAGTAGATATTAGTCGTCAAAAAATGGTTGTTCGTGGCACCAGATTTGTTCCCCATGTTGTGGAGCCCAGTTTTGGATCTGACCGTCTCTTTTACGTTGTATTAGAATACGCTTACGGTGTCAAAGACAATCGTGTTATTATGAGTTTTCCCAGAAGCATATCGCCAATTCAAATTGGCGTTTACCCATTGATGAGCAAAGACGGCTTAGACACTAAAGCATTTGAAGTGCACAGACAATTGGCATGCGAGGGTTTTATGGTCGAACTTGACGAAGCAGGTTCCATCGGCAGGCGCTATGCAAGAGCTGATGAGGCGGGCGTTCAACTTGGACTAACTATTGATTATACTACGTTGGAAGACGGAACAGTCACTCTACGAGACCGTGACAGTTGGCTTCAAGTTCGGACATCAATAAAAGATCTACCGCAACTGCTACAGAGTTATTTCCAAGGAAAAATCAACTTCAAAGATTTAGGAACATTAATTGAAAGTTGAGAGCTACCTTTTTTAATAAACACTTGTTAGATACAATGTTAAATTAGGGATGGTTATTAGCGGGGGAACAAAATGGTACTTCCATCAGAAACAGAAGAACGCGTTAAGAGGAGAGCTCTGAACGTTTGCAATGACAATTTGCGGAAAGTCGTAGATGTGTCAAGAAAAATCCCTCAACTCGTAGAGTATTTTGCGAGTGGCGACAAAGAAAACGCAAGAAAACTCTTGAGCGACATAAGAACAGGTGAAGAAGAAGTCATTAAGGCGAGACGCTTGGTTTCTCAAGAACTAGCTGAAATAGGTGCCATTCTAATTGCTCGAGAAGACTTCTTAAGATTCACAAATTTGTCAAGCGAAATAGCTGATTTTTCAGAAGGCATAGCATATTACATAGTTGAAATAATGGAGCATAACTGGTGTATTTCATCCGATGTCAAAAAAGATCTGCTCAAACTCTCTGTTGCTGTCTTAGATACCGTGCTTAAACTTAGGGAAACAATGATGGTTCTTAACTATGGATCGCAGAAAACCTTGGAAAAAGCTAAAGATGTGGAAATCGCTGAGCGCATAGTGGACGACCAATACCGAGCATTAACCATAAAAGTGCTTAACGGCAAACTCGACGTCTCAGTACTGCTGCTTCTAAGAGACGTCCTTCAATTGCTTGAAAACTCCGCTGACAAAGCTGAAGACGCAGCAGATGCCGCCCGAATGCTTTCCTTCATTATGTAACAAGAGCGACTACGATGCCGAAAATACAGGTCGAGCTCATAGAAAACTTCCTTGTAGTATGGAATTCAACTGATGGCTCGCAACTCTACAAAGCAGGATATTATGGCAAACCGCTCGGTATTCCTAAACCAAAAATCCCCGAGTTCGATGCCCCCTTAATCTTAGATTTGATGGAAGGTTTATACTTAGTTGAAAGTAAGAAAATTGAAATTTACGAAAATCCAGGCGAGACCAGGGTTAGCCTCAAAAAGCTTACGCAGAAAGCTAAACAGTTGTATGATGAATTTGAAGAAAAATACGCTGTTTACCATGACCTTAGAGACAGCGCCTTAATTGTTACTCCAGGAATAAAGTTTGGTTGCGACTTCGCAGTTTACAAGTACGGTCCAGGCGTTGAACATGCCCCTTACATGGTTTCGGTTAAGAAGTCAGGCTCGGACATTTCAGCTACCGAAATTGTTAAAGCTGGGCGTTTAGCCACAACAGTGCGGAAACGTTTTATTATTGCTGTGCCCGATTTGGCCTCAGAAAAAGTAAAATATTTGATTTTTAAGTGGTTTAAAGCCTAGCTTAGTTTGCAATTATTGTTTGATTTTGGAATTCTCCTTGAATTGTCTGGTGTGGGTAGATTTTTGATGCAGCAAGTGAGCAGCCTTCTTCTATTTTAACATCGTCTGCGATTACCGAGATGGCAGTTATTTTTGTTGGTTTGCGTTGGCTTGAGTTGACTGCGACGTGTCTGCCGATTATGCTGTCGTACACTTCTGCGTTGTCTCCAATTATTACTCTGTCCATTACTGCAGAGTTTGTTACGACGGCGTTTTTGCCTATTCTCGTAAAATTGTCAATGCATGAATTTATTATTCTTGCGCCATCTTCTATTTGGCAGTGTCTGCCGATTAAGACATCGCCTTCTAAGGTGATTTTCTTTTGTTTCATTTTTTGGATGATTTCTTGGCGGCGTTTTTCAGAGTCTCCACTTTCGCCTTGTACCCAAATTTGATTTCCTTCTGATAGTTTTTCGCCGAAATCTTTAGGTATGCAGAAGTTGCCATGCAACAGGTTTTTCATGGCTTCTAAGTAGTTTTTAGGTGTGCCAACATCGAACCAGCTACCCTTTAATTTGTAGCCGTAAACTGGGCGTCCAGTTTGGATTACATATGGAATGAAGTCGTAACCGAAATCTAGCCTGTTTTTTTCTTTAATTATTTGTTGGATGCCTTTTTCCTTGAAGATCTTTCTTATTTCAGGTGAAAGCACGTATAAGCCAGTATTTGCTAATTTGCTAGGTGCATCTTTTGGCAACGGTTTCTCAACAAATCGTTTTATGCATCCGTCTTTGCCGATGTCAGCTATCCCCAAGCCTTCGACGTTTTCAACTTCACGTAGCACGATAGTTAAAGCTGCACATTTTTCTTTGTGGAAATCGATAAGATTTTTTACTTTTATGTCAAATATGTTGTCGCCTTGAACTGCGAAAACTGGGTTGTTGAGTTCGTAGTACTCCATATTTATTCTTGCTGAATCAGCGCTTCCTAAATCCGCGACATTGGGTTGATATTTTATGTGTATGCGTGGCTTGATGTTGTAGCGAGCTGAGAATCCGTAGCCTGATTCAAAGTAATCGTACAGGTCTCGGTAGTTGGTGTAGCCTTTTACTCCAAAAATAAAGTTGCGTATGCCTTGACTGGCTAGCGAAAAAAGCGAGAACTCCACAAGCGGCCTGTTTAACATACGTAGGCAGGCTTTGCTTGTTTCAGCCGTCAAGGGCAAAAGACGTGTTGCTTTTCCGCCTACCGGAATTATTACTCTGATCTTTTCAGGCGAATAATTGTCTCCTACTAAAGGCGCATAATTATTGTAGCTCAAGATTCCACCAGGACTTATTCTTACAAAGATAGGTTATGCCAATCCTTTTAAACTGTTCTTACCCACGGGGCACCGCAAAACGTTTAATTTGCATTTTTTTAGCCCGAATTTTACGGAACTAGTTTCATGCTTGCTTCGTTACTTGAGATTTTGTTTTTCACTGCACTTTTTTTTCTTTGTGTTTTGGGTCGATTTTTCTATTTAAGGCTTAGTTTAGCTGCAGGTTGCGTACAGATTCGGCTAGATTCGTACAGTTTCGTACAGAAAAGTAGAGAAAAGTAGGAAAAAGGTTAGAAAAGTTTGTAAAAGTTGAAGTAAGGCTTGTGATTGGAATTTATGTTGATTTAGAGCAGGGATTCGTAGATTTTGCTGGTTTCTTCAGCGACTTTTCTCCAAGTAAAATATTCCAGCACCCTTCGCCTGCCGTTTTCGCCCCAGTTTCTAGCACGCATCGGGTCACGTAACACTTCATTTATGCCCCATGCAATATCCGCTGGGTCTTCGCCGTTAATATGCACGCCATTCTGATCTGGACCGCCATTAATCACTTGCTCTTTGAAGCCAACCACTCCTCTTGCGCCAACTACCACAGGTTTCTCCATAGCCATAGCTTCTAAACTAACAATTCCAAAAGGCTCGTAAATTGATGGAAAAACACAAACATCAGAAGCGGCGTAATGGAGAATGCGTTCTTGTTCGGATACAAAGTCAAATCGATAAACAATTTTGTCTTTGACGTTTAACCGTTCAGCTGTTTCTTGAATGTGACCTTGTTCTTCACCTTTGCCTAAAATAACCAATTTGGTATTAGGGTTCTCTTTTAAAATCAACGGCATTGCCTGCAACAAATTGTTTACGCCTTTTACCCAAGCAAGTCTCCCCACAAAAAGCAGCATGTTCCACCCGTCCGCAATGCCATATTTTTCTCTGATGGCAACTACGTCTTCTTTCTGAACTCTAACAGGATCATAAGCTTCAGGGTCCACACCGTTCCAGACAACACTGATTTTTGCAGGTGGCCAGCCATGTTTTACAAGATCTTCCTGCATAGCGTAGCTCACAGTTATTATTTTATCTGAATTTTGACTCATAGCCCACTCTAAATGAGACACTACTTCGGAGCCTGGCCCGCCGCTTCTTCCCCACTCGGTACTGTGCGTGTGGAAAACTACCGGTATCTTAGTTTCGTTTTTGATAACTAAGCCAGCTATGCTGCTCAGCCAATCGTGGACACATACAATGTCAAAATTGTATTTTTCTTTTTTAATTAAGCCATTAATAAATTTTGTAGCGCTTAGGATGTTGTAGATGAAGATGTCGTTGAATAGTTTAATGTTGGTTCCCCATTTTTTCAGGTCATCAACCACGAAAAAAGGCCAGATATTGCTGGCATCAGCTATCTGGGGCCTATGCACTTCTACGCCTCGAAGGATTTCTCTTGTTTTCGATCCATTGTTATTAAGCGTAAAAACTGAAACGTCGTGTCCGATGTCAACGTATTCATGGGCGATGTATTCTGCGTAGGTACCTAAGCCACCAACGATTTCAGGAGGATATTCGTAAACGAAGAAGCCTATTCTCAATAGTATCACCCTAAAACTTGATTCTAACTATGGCTTGAATGCTATTTATACTTTAGATTGCGTCAAAAAGCTTGTAGTTAAAGTTCCAGAACCGCTTGACCCGGATATAGGAGAAAAGGGGGAAATGCAAAACCCCTTGAAGGTTATTGCGCGGGTCTAAGCTGGTTCTGAGCGGTGTGGCTATTCGCCGCCACAATTGAAATGAGTGTATCTCGGGGATAATCGTTTGTATGTATTCTTAAGATATGCACATTTTGAAGCCAATTCTAAACTGTTTTATAATCCATTAAAATATTCAGTTGGCAGTGATGAGTTTGAAGTCAGCTATGATGATTTACTGGTCAAACACGGGAAACACCCAAAAAGTCGCATTTGCAATTAAAGAAGGCTTAGAAGAGGCAGGGTTAAAAGTAGATTTGAAAAACCCGCACGAAGCCGCTGAAGTGGACTTTTTCGACTATGACTTAGTTTGTATCGGTTCTCCGTCAATCGAGTGGCAACCGGCAAAACCAATAGCTGACCTGCTAAAGGCTAAACTGAATCTGCATCGAAGTCAAGGAAAAATCAAGCCCTGTGCACCCAAAGTGGAAGGAAAAAATGCGCTAATCTTCTGCACTTACTCAGGACCACACACAGGCATTGATGAAGCAACTCCAGCCGGGAAAACAATGCGGCAGTACTTTGAGCATTTTGGCTTTAACGTGGTTGCTGAATGGTATATCCCAAGCGAGTTTCATGGAAGAGAAGACTTAAGCACCCGAGGCAAGCTTGGCGACATTAGGGGAAAGCCTACAGCAAAAGATTTAGCCAAGATCAAGAAGAAGACGCGTCAATTAGTAAAAGCATTTGGTGAATGAAATGAAAACTGTTAGTTTACCCGAAAAAATCAGTGACGAATTAGCTAAGACTGCTGAAGAGTTAACGTTGATGGCAAAAAAGCCAATTTCTCAATCCATGGCAATAAACCTTCTAATCGAAATCTACCATGCGCACCTCAATAACCCATGTGCACTTGATGCTTTTAGCCAGCAACTAAGAAGTCTAAACGTCATGACGCCAGAAGAATTTGACAAATATTGGGACGAACCCACAAAATCTCAGAAGGTAAAACCGAAAAAGAAAACGAAAGAAGCATGAGAGACGACATCCGCCGATTTGTTTGGCTCACGTACAAAATAAGTAACTTCGGAAAAACAAAAGACTAGCTAAACTTATAAGAAAACTAATAATTCAAGCGAATTTTCCTTTTCAGCGAGTTAAATAATTGCCAAAGTTTTCTTTTTCAGTTCCTCAATCAAGGTATCACGGTTATCTAAGGTCACTGTAAATACTTCTGCGTCGTCCCTTTGTTTTACCTCGTATATCAGCGGATCTCTCGCTTTGGCGTGTACGACAGCTAGCACGAGTTTGCTGCTTTCTAATGCCTTTCTTACGGCTTGCTTGAATTTCTGGGAGAAAAGCTCCATAGGACCAATCTCATCAATGACAACAACCGCACATTTTTCAACGGCCTCTGTTATGGCATTTATACCGATATTTTCGAGATCTTCAAGGTTAACATGGTACTTTCCGATTTGCGGACCTTCTTTCTTTTTCACATGCGCTAGCCACCCGTGCTTGCCGTTGGTTAAATCTATGATTTCAAAGCCGACTCTCACATTGCCTTCCCGGACTTCTCGACTTATCATGCCGCCTACACTGACGCCCCTCGTTTTAAGCGCCTCCACCATCTTTATGAGCACTGTTGTTTTCCCAATACCCGGAGCACCTGTAAGTATCAAAACCCGCTTCAATCACTTCGCACCAGTTTTAACCAGAAGTCTAATAGGCGATAAAATTCTTTTCATAAACAAACTTTGGAGCACTCACTGAATGGTTGATGACGGATACAAAGCCGATTTTCCAAGCGAAATAATCAAGGAAGGCAAAGTCCAAATCTTAGTGCCTAAACTTGAATCCTATGGGGTTATCCCATCTGATTATGCGCCTTCTCGAGCTCCAGTCTTCTATAATCCTGTCATGGAATTTAATCGAGACCTAACGGTTCTAGCGTTCCAGGCCTATCAACTCATAGTTAACCACGACATTTCGATCTGCGACCCCTTAACCAGCCAGGGTCTACGAGGCATTCGCTTCGCCGCAGAAATAGAAGGCGTAAAAAAAGTCTTAATAAGTGACATCAACGAGCATGCATACAAACTTGCCAAACATAATGTGCTGCTTAACAGGTTAGAAGGCAAAATCGCAGTTAAACATAAGGATGCAAACGCTGTTTTGAGCTGCAACGCTTCTCCCAAGAAAAGATTCGACATTGTTGATATTGATCCGTTTGGCACACCCGCACCATTTTTAGATTCAGCTTTTCGAGCTATTCGCAATAATGGCTTAGTGGCGTCAACAGCAACCGACCTCGCTCCCCTTTGCGGAGTCCACGCTAAAGCGTGCGTTCGAAAATATGGCGGCAGACCTATGCGAACTGAATATTGCCATGAACTTGCGGTTAGGCTTTTAGCAGGCTGCACGACCACTTTAGCCGCCAAACATGACATCGGTATAAAAGTACTCTTTAGCCACAGCAGCGAACATTACATCAGACTATATACACAAATCGCATATGGCGCCAAAAAAGCAGATGAAAGCATCAAAACCCTCGGTTATATCCTTCATTGCTATAATTGCCTTCATCGGGAAACCACTCATCAACCCTTCAGTAACCTGCAATGTCCTGAGTGTGGTACTAAAATGGATTACTCAGGTCCCCTGTGGCTTGGGAACCTACTCGATTCAGACTTCATTGACTTAATGATAATAGAAAATAAGTCAGTGGCTTTCAAAAACAGCGCAAGAATCACAAAACTTCTCAGCCAAACTAAAGACGAAGCTTCAGCACCCCTAACTTACTATGTTGTTGACAAGATAAGCAGAAAACTTGGTTTACCCTCGCCTTCGATGCAAGCCTTCATTGACTCCATTCGCAAAAACTGTTTCCAAGCAGTGCCAACACATTTTAACCCCAGAGGAATCAAAACAAACGCGTCAGCCTTAAAAATGCAGAAACTTCTCAGGGACTTAACGATCGCTTAACAGAGGAAAATGTACCAAAGAGATCTTTTGGATTTTCATCTTCAGTGGAGTCTTAATGAGGGTTGTTGGAGTAATTTTGAGGACTGCTTCCTACTTAAGAAGTCGGGAGTTGTCAACAAAAGTTTAAAGAGCAAAAACAACAGTCCTTAAAGCTAGTGAACAGTTATGAACGACAAAATAACGGTAATCGGCGCTGGCATGATGGGCGGTGCCATAATCAAGAGCCTAATCAAAGGAGGATATAAAGGCAAAATA
The DNA here is from genome assembly GCA_963833575.1 of Candidatus Bathyarchaeota archaeon. Lineage (GTDB taxonomy): Archaea > Thermoproteota > Bathyarchaeia > Bathyarchaeales > Bathycorpusculaceae > Bathycorpusculum. The sequence goes on from CAWHXY010000007.1 coordinate 357,726, forward strand.
ACGGCAGTTGACATCGAAGTTGAAAAGCTCAAGGAATTCGAAGACATTGGGGTAAAGACGACATCTGACAACAAAAAAGCTGCCAGTGACGCAGACATCGTTTTCATCATCGTTAAGCCAGGTGATGTGGAAAAGGTTCTCAAAGAAATCAGCAAGGAAATTAAGGAAAAACTGTTGGTTTCTGTTGCTGCGACTGTGCCGTTGAGCTTTTTGAAGAAAAATGCGCCTGATGCAAAGATAGTGCGTATAATGCCTAACCTTGGCGCTTTGGTGCAAGCAGCTTACACTGCTTATGTTTGCGACACAAACGTTAACGCTGAGGATAAGGATAAAGTTAAAGCAATTTTGAATATGATGGGCATCTCTGAGGAAATGGACGAGAAATACATGGATGCAATTACCGCAGTAAGCGGCAGTGGGCCAGGTTACATGTCAATAATTATAGAGGCTTTAACGTATGCAGGCTTGAAAGTTGGGTTACCCCGTAACATAGCGTTAAAGTGTGCAGCACAAACCGTAATGGGCACAGGAAAGCTCGTTCTTGACTTGCCTGAGGACCCCGCGAAAATCAGGGACATGACCACAACTCCGGGCGGAACAACTATCGAAGCCATATACCAGATTGAGCAAAGCCAAATCAGACCGGCAATGATACGTGCAATCGAGGAAGCCACAAAGAAAAGCCAAGCCATCAGAGAAAAACTAAACCTAACATAGCAGATTGGCCATGTTTAGCACTGCTATTTTCTATTGGGATGGCACATTAGCTGACACACGACAAGCAATTGTTATCTCATTTCAAAAAACCCTAACCGAAATCAATTGTGAAGTAAGCGACGAATATATTGAACGGCGAATCGGAATTGGCGCATCAGAAACTTTTCGAGATGTGCTGCGAACAGCTAAAGTGCCTTTTGAGGAAGGACTAATTCAGCAGTTGGTTAAACGCAAGAGCCAGCTTGAAATCGAATTATCAAATCAAGTGAAACTTTTTCCAGGCGCAAGAGAATTACTTGAATCTTTGTGTGGCAAAGTCAAAATGGGATTAGCATCAATGAATAACCGTTCAGTGATTGCTCATATGGTAAATGCAATCGGCCTGGAAAAGTATTTTGAAGTTATCTTAACTGCTGAATCAATTTTACATTCAAAACCCGATCCAGAAATTTTTCTGAAAACCGCATCTAACCTAAAGACAAGTCCTGAAAAATGTGTAGTTTTTGAGGATTCGATTTTTGGTGTTAAAGCTGCCAAATCTGCTCAAACGGGCTGTGTCGCTGTCACCACAGGCGTTTACTCTCGAGAGGAACTTGAAGTGGAAAAGCCTGATTTAGTTGTTAAGACGTTGAGTGATAGTCGAATTCTGTCGTTTATTTTGCGGTAATCTGATCTTGTGATTGGGTGTTGACAGTCACATAGCTTTAAGAATTTTTTCAATTAATAATATCTTATTCTCAAACTGTAGGAAAGGACAATATTTTGCGAAATCTGGTTTTAAACAAAAAATTGAAGTTTCCTGTTTTTCAGGTTCTATTGCTAGATAATAATGCTGGAGAAGACGTTGAAGTTCAAGAAGCAACACAGCTAAACTTTCTCAAGGTTAAAGAGCACCTCAGAAACGGTGGATCAGTCTTCATAACAAGCAAAGACACACAAAAAACAGTTTATCCTAAAACCAAAGCTCAGCAGAACTACAACAGATCAAGAAGAATCTATGGAGCCCTCTTCCGACAGCAGCGGAGAACCCCCTAAACATGTGACGTGCATCCTCAAAGTTTTCCTTTACCCCTCTCTCTTCCTTAAGTTTTTGGGTGCACGCCACTCCCACTAACAAGATTTAAAATTAAAAGAATTGTTTTGAAAGAACAACAACAGCTGAGGATACATTTTTTGAACTCTTTGTTTTGGGTTGCTTTGTTGATTTAGGGTTTGAAAAGATATTCGTTAAGATTTTAGTTTAAATTTCTATCAATAATAAGTGCTAAAACATACTCTTTTTAATTCAAATCTGAGAACACAAGAATTAGATTATGGGCAGCAGTTACAGTTGTTTGTTTTGAGCTATTTTTCACTTCATTGATGATTTATTTTAGGTTCTTTGCGAACTCTTCTGCAAGTTTGAGGTCGTCTGAGTTTGGTCTACCTTTTTTTGTTCCGCGAATTAGCTTGAATGGCCCCCAAGTGTTTAGTCCAGCACAATTATATTCTCCAATAATCGAGTATCCTTTAGATTGCAACTCCTCTCTGAGAAGTGAGTGATATTTGGGTGCGTTCTTAGTATTCGCACAAGTAGAGAAAATGAACGCTTTTTTGTTAGTGCTTTTAGGGAGTTCATTTACGAATTTACGAAGAGTTTTGTGGTGTCTTCCAGCGTAAATTCCTGAACCGAAACCAACAAGGTCGTATTGTTGAAGTTCATCGGGATTAGTTTCTTCTGGTTTCTTTATTTTTGCATCAAGTGGCTTTTGCGATAACTTCTGCTACTTTTTGGGTGTTGTTATGATGATATGAAACCAAGATTATTAGAGACTTCATGAGTTACTCAACTTATCCAGCTCATTGTTTGAATTTGTTATTAACTTCTTCCTAACCAAGAACGCTTTGCCGGTTCTAAAGGAGACAGAAGCAACAACCCCTGCAATTTTGGATTAGTATTATTTCGAACCTCCAAATGCGTGGAGATGTCACCCGCATTCCCTTTTTTTAGTTCTAAGAAAGGTTATGTTTTGTTTCTTTGCTTATTTCTTTAGCCTATTCTGCAGGTTAACTAATATGATGTTTTTCTCATAAGATTTAATAGCAGACTTTCATTGAAATTAGACCCTTGGTGCAAAAATGCTTCTATTGGCTAAGAACAAGAAACTTAGCTCCTGGTTATTTGCTGCTGGGTATTATTAATTGAACTCGTGGTTTGCTTAGGCACATATACCACTGTGGAAATGTTTTGTCAAACGAATTTCAGTATAGTAGTTCCCATACCTAGACAAGTTCAACCGTATCAGCCGATAGGAGCTAGTTTATTAATTACAGCATTCGTAATGTTTGCAATTTCACTTTACCAACCCAAAGAAAAAATTGAGAAAATTGAACTTACAAGGCGAATAAAAGAGCCCAGAAAAAAATGTCTTCGCTGATTTCAGTCAAAGTTTCTTGAATGAGCTGTTTAGGAAATGATAGATGGTTTTATCTTCAAAATATCCAAAAAATTATTATTTCATCAAGAGACACATTATTGGGAACGCAACAATTGCATAGAATGTATAAACTATTGATTATTATGGTGGTAATTCTTGCCGTTTTAGCAGTTGCTATAATAATGGTAATTAATTACGATAGGTTACAAAGTGGTAATAACTCTTCTCCAAGCCTCACATCAAGAAGCGATGTCAACAATGGGCTGCAACTCTCAATTACTCTTCATGCAATTAACGCCCAATATAAATTAGGGGAAGCGATGCCAATAACCTTTACAATCACTAATAGCAAGCAATCAATAAATTTCTATAACACTTATGTAAGTTCAAAGTTTAACTTCCAAGTCTATAACTGTTCTCATAGCAAAATTTACTCATGGTTTTTGGGAGCTTATTCTCTGACTAATGAAACTATAGCTCTTGGTCCTCAAGAGAGTTATTCGAAAACTCTTGATTAGTCTCAAGATAGTAATATGGGAACTTTGAGTCACCAAGTCCCCGCTGGAACCTATTACATTGAAGGCGAAATTGGGGAAAACACGCCATACCAATTTCAAACGTCACAACTAAAATTGACTGTTACACAATAATCGGATTATGATTTCTTGACCCGTGTTGTCGAGTTTCTCGATTTGAGGGAAAATTTAAGTTACTTAAACTGAAGCCAAAATTCAAGTTCAATGGTTAAATTTTTAGCGTTGAAGTTTAAGTCACTAAATACTATATGGCTGATTTCCAAGATAACACGGATTGTTTCAAGAAATTCTTTGCAGAATTGCGTTTCTTATATTAATTCACTATTACATAAGAATCAATGAACACATGCAAAAATGCTTTGAGTTTTAAAAAATTTCTCAACTCGTATAGAAAAGGATTCTGTGAACTCTCAGAGGGAAGCTTCTCCATGTAAACTTTCAAGGGTTCTGGTTAATCTTAAAACTTTAACTAAATACATTCATGGAACACATATAAAATATTTAGACAGAGAGACTTAGATAGTTTGCTTTATCGTAATTTTCTCTCTTGTCTTTTTAACTCAAATTCTTTTTTTCGTAGGGCTTCTTTGGCGTCGCCTAATGTAACAACTTCAACGGTGTTTCCAGCGATAACGACTTTAAATGCTACCATTTCTAATCCCACTTCTATTCACCTACAATTTTGTACTGTGTTAGTTAGCAACTTAAGACCTGTGAACCTCGAATCAATATTTGAAATAACGTTACTTTACACAAACTTGATTGATTTTCTCAGAAATATCTAGACCGAGAAACAGAAGACAGGCTGTTATAGTAAAAAAGGCTCTGTGAAGTTCTAGTCACTAAAATTAATTTCTTTGTCCATATGAAAAGTTATCACCCTTTAATTAGCGCGGTTTGGAAAATGTATGAAACAAAGAATTTTGAGGGAATCAAAACCAGAAGAGCTTCTGGAGTTGAGGATTCAATTGCGGTTGCTCTTGCAACAATTAAAAGGTGTCCAGAATCTGCCAAAATCTAAGTCACCTTAGAATACTTAGGTTCTCAGAAAATTGCTATTTCATCTGCAGACCTCCTGTGTTATCTTGAAAGTCTAATGTTGTTTTAAATGTCACTTAGATGGTTGTTCTCAATTTTAAACTATAAAAACTAACTTTCTGTAGTTAGTTTGACTCACATTTAAACTCATAAACCTAATTTCAAAATATCTCAAGAATTCGCTTAGTACAACACAAATAAATAGACTAGACCGCATTTATTAATGTAAATGCAAGTTTTTAAGCAACATAAAAAAATAGTCTTAATCGCAATTTTGTTAGTTGTCATACTGATTGTCTCACTGTTCATTATACAGAACACCTCTAAGCCTTCCCCCGTAGCCACACCCTCACCGACACCCACAATTCTGTCAACACCAACAACTCACCCGACAAAAACACCTTCCATCTCTCCGACCTCAACCACACCCTCTCAAACACCCAGTCCAACTTCGGGGGAAACTAAGCAGCAGATGGAAAGTGGACAGCCGACGTACACACTTTACCCCGGAGAAGTTACCCACTATCAGAATCAAACCCTAACACCAATTAGCGCTTACATCCAAGACTTAGTTCAACATCCTGACGTTTCAATCGAGGGCGCACAGAACATAGATCAGTCAACTTATCGCCTAACTGTTGACGGTCTAGTTAACAAAACCATGGAGTATACCTACGAGGACGTAATCAATAACTTCCAATTAAATCAAACAGTAGCAACACTTTTGTGCGTAGAGGGCTGGAGTGTCACAATGTTATGGCAAGGTGTGCTTGTGAACTCTTTGCTCCAAGATGCAGGTGTCAGCCCAAATGCGACAACCATAATTTTCTCCGCCTCCGACGGTTACACCACTGAGCTTCCATTAACCTATATCGTGCAAAACAACATAATCTTAGCTTACAAAATGAACAATGTCACGCTTACCCCCCAGTTAGGGTTTCCTTTCATGTTGGCAGCCCAAAACCAATATGGATACAAATGGATAATGTGGGTAACGGGAATTGAAGTATCAAATGACACCAGTTACCTTGGGTATTGGGAAAGCAGAGGCTACCCTGACAACGCTACCGTTTCATAGTTTAGCCAGTTTTTGCCATTGCTATTATGTATTTTGTATTGTGGGTGTTATTACCTATCTCATCTTGGATTGTTGGGACAGTTAATGTCTGGTTTGTCCCCCTTGAATCATAATCCAGCTATGACTCTGTTGAAAATGGTTCCGTCATAGAAGCCCTGCTTCACAAGATTCAAGAAATTCTGTGTTGTTATTGGTTTATCATCACGCAACTGGATGGGTCATTCCTCCCCAAACAGAAACTTGAACTATTGGCATTTCATTTTTACCTCAAATAACCATTTGTTATTACGTCCAATTAATGTAAGCTAACGCATGCTGTGTTTGCGCAAAAATTTAAAGGTGGATTCAAGCTCATATGTTTGAGGGCTAACAATCGTGGATCCGATTCAGAAGGCGAATCTAAAAGCAATTGACCCTGAAGCGTTAACCATTAGAAAATTATCTACAAAAGATGATACGTTTTTTGTTGAATTGCCTTTAGATAGCGTTCCGCAAGAGGATTGGCAAGAACTTTTTCAAGCGGAATTGAAAAAAATAGGTAAACCGTTAGCTATACTTAAAAGCTCACAGGATTTTTTCCCGAAATTTGAAGTCAACTATCCAGACAGTTTAAAAGAGGACACAATTTCAATTATTACTAATCCAAAAAAACTCCAAGAAGACATCAAGTTAGTTATGCAGTTGGTGGAAACAATCAATGATCGGGTTGACCGACACAACAAAGAAGTAAACGAAGAAAACGAGAAAGAAAAACTAAAAACCCAAAATAATAAAGAAACTATACGCAAAATGCGTGAATCTCTCAAGAAAAATCCACCCACCCTCTAAACTTATTAAACTTTGAAACCCCGGACTATTCTATGGAAACAAGAGCTTGGAACAAGTAAATACAGCCGAAAAAGACTTTCCAACTTTTGCTCCAAAATAACATGAATGCAATGCGTTATCAAGCACCATTTGAATTGCAGAAAAGTTATAGCCAAACGAAGACTTTCATTCAAATGCTATTTGCGATGGTTGACGTAAGAGAACTTCTCGCATATAACGATGTTGAGAGATGTGCATTCTTTAGGGCATTCGAAAAACTTTCGTGGGATGAATTCATCAAGAATAGAGAAGCCAGTTTCAATTCGATTAGAAACATCTTCATACACACATTAAACGCAACAGACTATTGGCTGGATTTTCTTCAAAATGATTGCCAACGATCAAAGAAGAAATTCGAGGAATATACTACTTTGAAAGAAATAGAGGCTTACATGAAACATGTGGAGAAGCGTATGCACGATTACCTTGAAGTGTTGTCTCCTGAAAACCTAAAGAAAAAGTATGTGGCTAATGGACGCGGGAAACCTGAAACATTGACTGCTGAAGACATTTTGGTTCATGTTTTCGAAGAAGAAGTCCATCATCGAGGTGAATTGATAGCATTGTTCTGGCAGATGGGTATTGAACCCCCTGTAATAGGATACCCGCCATAGAACACATCTTGGAATTTCTTCTTGAACTACTTTTCTTCATCTTTAAAATCCAGTTAGAAGTTTGACGTGAAATGATTTAGTGATTCTTAATGGTTCTCAATTCTTAACTTGCTTTGGCAGTTCTTAGGTATTCGCGCAATTTCTGAGGTGTGTTATGTGAGAATGAACAAATTCTTGTTCTGCAAGGGCTTCAGTTATTAGGTCTTGGATGGCAGAGTTCACATTGCCTTCAAAGTATGGTTTCACGATTTTTTCGTTAAACTCAGTAAACAAAGAAGAAGGAACGTTATGAAACGTTAAGTCCACAAGGAACTCCTTTTCCATGATTAAGCTCGCTTTTCTTTTTTTCATGTATGACCAATTATTTCTAAAACATTTTGAGCTTAAATAGTTTATTAAGTATTACGATTTATTAATGATATTGACAGGAACAAACTATTAGATACTTTATTTGGTGACGACCCAACCAACTGGAAATATCCAATATCCACCATTTATTTCACTGTTCAATCCACGACATATCATGCCCACCTTGCAAGTAATCATGTCTCCAAACTATTTCTGCAACAGGAAAAACCCAAGTGTAGTTTCCTTCAGCATCCGCATGATGTATTAGTTGTATAGTCTCATCGATCCGTACAACAGGCATTATGTGCCAACCCTGACCGTTACCCAGAGCTAACGAAATCAGGCAAGGTTTTTGCTCTTCCAAAAGTGATTTGATACGATTCACTTTATCTATTCCTTTGGTGAAGCTCTCTACCTCGATATTGATTGTAGGATACTCACTTCTAATTTTTGCTGAAACAGAGTCAAAACTATTACCTTGCTTAAGGTCAAAATCCTCCTGAAAGGTATCAAGATTCACCCCTTGAATCTTCAAATAACGAATTACCCACTCATAACCTGATGGAATACAACCAGATTCATGACGTTGCGGAACTCTAGTTTTGCTCCAGTCTAATAATTGTGTCATTGTTAGCAGAGTAATATAGAAAATCATAACAGTTTAAGATTGCTGACTCGAAATGTATTCTGGAAAAAGCCGTTGGAACATTTACCTCCGTCGTTGATGTTCTATAACACTTGGAAAAAATCCCTGAACCAGCAGGTGCGGCGAGAGCAGAGAACAAGCAAACAACATTGTGATTACGGTCGTTAATTAGAACGAGAACTTCACCAAGAGTTTTTTGAAAACGGATAAGAGCGCGTTAACGAAAGAAGCTAGCGCTTAAATCGAAGAAATCAAAGATGCATCAAAGGAACTTATTCTTTTGTCCTCAAAGCTTCGGGAACGTAGATACATCTTGGGTCTGACCCCAAAATATCTCCTGTGTAAAACAGCGCTGACGAACGGCACCCACCGCAAATTTCCTTGTATTCGCAGACCCCACATTTCCCTTTTAGCTTGCTCTTATCTTTAACGTTATTGAAGAACTCGGAGCTTTGCATTTCAACCCATATCTGCTTGATCGACTTATCCTTGATGTTGCCAAGCCTGTAGAAGTCGTTGTAGCTACATGGGATGGCGTCGCCGTTTTCTGCCACGCTCATGAATTTGCCAAAGAAGCATCTGCCTAAGAAAAAGTTGTTGTACCAGTTGTCAAAGTCAATCATTCCTCGTTGCTTGGCTACTCGAGCATAGAATGGAATGTAAATGTTGATTCCAGGCATTCCTTTGTATTCTTGGGTTAAGTCGTAGAGTTTGTTACATACCCACTCATACTGTTGGGGTGTAGGCTCAGCTTTGAGGTTGTTTTTGTCTTTGCTGTAAGGTATCATTCCGTGAAAAACGACCCAGCGCGCATCGTATTTCTTAGCCAAATCTAAAACGTGGCGCATATCTACTTCATTTACGTTGGTGACTTCACCGGAATTAGCAAATGTATAGACGAGGCAGTTTAGGAGTTTTTCTTTCGAAAATCGTTTTATCGCCGCAACTGCAGCCGCATAAGCGCCTTTGCCTCGGATAGCGTCGTTTGTTTTTCTTCCACCGTCAATGCTTATGGAGATTTTGGTTTGGTTCTTAACGATTTTTTGGAAGGCTTCCTCGTTGAGGAGTCTCCCGTCAGTTATGATGCTTGTGTTCAAGCCCTTTTCTGTGGCGTAATCGAGAACTTCAAACAGATCCTTTCGGAGAAACGGTTGGCCACCGGTGATCCCAAAAAAGCTTGCGCCAAAATCGTGAACCTCATCAACGATCTTCATTGCTGAAGCAGTGTTCACTTCATCTGTGGCAGCTGGTTTACCTGCTGAAGTACAGTGCACACAATTGCTTTTACATTCGAACGTACATCGCCAAGGAACAATGAACAGGGGACCTTTATTTTTCAAGCTTTTTTCTCCAAGGAGCTTATGTATTAATCCAAAACAATTATTTGGGTATTTAACGCTTCACATTTTCCTTCGGTTTTCGGAAAAGAAGATTCAGGATGAAAAAAGACTTATGAGAAAGAGAAAATGAATGATTGGAAGAAAGTTGAAACTAGCGAGCGTAATTGTAGTCGTTATCAAAACATAAACTTAAATTATTTTGGCTTTTCTTTCTCATAAAGATAGAGCGGTTCTTCTTTTAGCATGTCCAAAGCTCTCTGTGTTTGAGTAGTTGATAGCTTGCATGTTTCGGGGTCAATTAAAAACGGCAGTTTATCAGGAGCATTTTCAAGAATATGCAAGTCTTCCCAAGTGACTTTGACGTCTTCATAAGGCATGTTGTTTTCATCTACATCCATAACCCAAGTGCCCGCATCTAATTCATCGCCTTCACTTAAAGTCGTAAATGGCCCAAGCAAACTCTTATTATCTGTATTATAGAGAAAAACCACAGTACCCGATTTTAGTTCATCCACAAGCTTTGACTCCTTGTCCGAGCAAGTATAGCGTTTTCTGCTTAAGCATTGTTGCTGGGAACTATTATTACAAAAAAGTACATAACCGTCATACATAATTTAACAAAACCTTCTATACTTTTAGTAACTTGGCGCTTATTTTGTTTTTCTATGAAATCTTCTCGACGAATTTGATTTTACGTAAACCTGAACTATAGAAAATTTAAATTACACAGCAAGATTATCTTTGCTAACTCGAATCAGGTGGAATGCAGTTTAAAGGCTCTTTCAGTAACGAAGTTCGGTGGCAGCCTTCTTGATGTAGAAGGCAAAGGAATCCCGAAAATCATAAAGCAAATAAGAGAAATCAATCAAAAAGACGGCTTTGGTCCGATAGTTGTTTTCTCTGCTCCAACAGGCTGCACTGATGCGCTCATAAAAATAGGAGAATCTTATGCCCAAGCCTGCTCGCTTCCTTTAGACCCTGTTTTCGAAGTTTATGAAAGGTTAACAAAGAAGTATGTTAAGGGAAAATGGATTCAACAAGCAGTAAATGATTTGGCTAATTACAAAACGTTAACGCAAGCAACTTTAGACTCAGTAAACAAACGTTTCAGCGGCAACATTAAAGCGAGAATCCTCACTTTGGGCGGAGAACTCGCCATGTCAACGTTGGCAGATTATATTATAAAAAGCAGCGGTTGTGACTCATGTTGTGTTTCGCTAGAAGATTGGCCAATTGTAACGGATGATAATTTTGAGGATGCAATTCCGAACTACGAGCTGAGCAAAAAAAGAATTCATTCGTTGATTGAGCCACTTGAAGATGGAAAAATAGTTTCTTTAGCAGGTTTTCTAGGTGTTACCCCAGACGGGCTTGAAACCATTTTGGGCCGAGGAGGTTCAGATTTAACGGCGGTTTTCACATCTTGCCTCCTAAAAGATCTGTATCACACTGAAACGCTGTTGTACAAAGATGTGCCAGTTCAAAGTGCCGATCCAAAAGTGGTGCGTGGACAAAAAACTGACCATGTTAAATCACTCACTTATAATGAGGCACACAAGGCCTCAATGATGGGGATGAAAATAGTGCAGAGCCCAGCAATCGCTATGGCAAGACGTTTCAATCAGCCTTTGAGAATAGTGCCAATCGATGAACCGCTAATGTACTCCTTAATTGAAGCTGAAGAAAGAGGCGGAGAAATAGTCAAGTGTTTGACAGGCAAATCCAGATGTGCAATCTTGTCAATGAACGATGAAAAAAGCCGCTCATTGGAAGATTCCCTGAGAATATGGGAGAGAAGAAATGATTTTATGGATTTGGGCGCTGAAACTATGGAGACGGGAGAGCAGATTCGTGATTTCCTCTTTTTAGATTCAGACTTCTTAAAGAGAAACGAGGAAAAACTCAAAGGCTTTGACGAAAATATGAAAATAGAATATGGTTTAGGCGTAGTTACCTTGATTGGAGACAGAATGAAAGATTCACCCGGAATCGCTTCATTAGCTATTAGCGCAATCTCAGGCATTAACATAAAAAGAGGAATCTTTGCGCCTCACACTTCACAGATAATTCTTGTTGTTGAAGAAAAAAACATTAATGCAACGGTTGCAGCCATCCATTCAAGAAAGCAGGAATTGAACAATAAAGAGTAGTTTAGGTAAGCCGAAGGCGGAAAAATTCAAGCTGGAGGAAAGTGAGTGCTTTTTGCGTCATTAAGTCCAAACTAAAAAAGTTGTTACAGCTATATTTTGAAGAAACCCATGTATCACAAAGCACTCGCTTTGCTATCACAGGCAAAATATGGCTCGCTTTCAAGAAGTCTCGCGAGGATCCTTGTTCAGTAAGAGATAACTACAGTATATAATGATGACAACATCGATTGCTGCGGCAATTAACGGATTAAGTGAGTGACTAGTTATGTGAATGACTGTTCCACCGATTCCGTCTATCAAAGAAAAAATCAAGCATAGATAAATGAACAGGTTTTTGCCAACAAAAAAGCCAATACTTATGACGATGTAAATCACCCCAAATATGATATCTATTGTTGAGGCGCTAGTCTGTGTTGCAGAAAGGGAAAACCCAACAGTCAAATGGAAAACTGCAGAAATCAAGATAAGGACATAAAATCTCACATTTTCCTAAACGTTGCTTATGATTCTTAATTCATCCTCTTAAAAACGCTTCTGAACTGTGTTTTAAGAGACATCATTTATGGCCTTAGTTGCTTGACGGTTTCTTCCCTATCTCCTTTATTCGTCAAGTGTTTCTTGACCGGAGTTCGGTGAAACGCCTAAGAATGCAAAAGTATTTGAGAAACAATTGTCGACTTGTTTGTAATTGCCCTTGCATGATTAAGAAGGACGTTTGTGTATGAGTGAGATGAAGGGGAAAATCTGTATTGTAACAGGCAGTAACTCTGGAATTGGGAAAGAAACTGCCTTAAGCTTGGTAAAGATGGGTGCCCACGTTGTTATGGTTGTTCGCAACCAAGAGCGAGGCGAAAAAGCACGGCTGGAAATAATAAAGCAAACTGGAAACAACTCTGTCGATTTGATGATCTGCGACTTGTCTTCGATGGATTCAATCAGGCGTTTCGCGCAGAAATTTAAGGGGAAGTACGATAGACTCGATGTGCTGGTTAATAATGCTGGAGCAATGTTCAATAAACGAGAGGTTACACCAGAAGGTTTTGAGCGAACGCTCGCTGTCAATTATTTAGGGCCGTTTCTGCTTACACATGAGCTGCTTGATTTGCTTAAATCTAGTGCGCCTTCCAGGATAATCAACGTGAGTTCCGGATTAGCCAAAGACGGCAAGGTAGATGTTGATGATCTCCAAAGTGAAAAGAACTACGCGGGAACGAAAGCTTACGCTCGGGTGAGGGCACCTGTTTACGCTAACACTAAACTGATGCTAATGATGTTTACGTATGAGCTAGCAAGGCGACTAAGAGACACCGGGGTCACTGCAAATGTGCTCATGCCTGGTTTTGTCGCGACTAATCTTGGAAAAAACAGCGGCAGCCTAAGTTCTTCTATAATGTTTAAAATGGTGCGTACGATGCAGGTAAGCGCTAGTAAGGGAGCGGAAACATCTGTTTACTTAGCCTCCTCAGCCGACGTAAAGGATGAAACTGGAAAATGTTTCACTAAGAAGAAGGAAGTAATGACTTGCCCAGCATCATATGATGAAAAACTGCAGAGAGGGTTATGGAACAAGACGGAGAGCAAGCTTGGTCTAGCTCAAGAATAGATATTGGAAAGTTGAACCTGCAGACAAGCTCATAGTCAAAGCTTAAAACAGAATTAATCCCCCCTTGAAGAGCTAAAGTGCTTGGAAAACGACAGATGGGAAAGAATGCTACCGAGACAAGCAGATAACCAATCTCAAGGCTACAAAATCGCGGTATAGTTTTTTCTTTTGATCACCATATTTATGATTGTTAGGAGCTGCATTCACATTTTTGCTCCTGATGGAGGCGCAGGGAGCATAGCAGGCATTGATGTATCAGGGGGCTGGCGGATCTAACGTTGTCTCGATGTTTGTGTTTTGGGGGTTTTCGCAGCTTCTGATGGGAGTGGTTTATCTTGTTGTGTTTTTACGTTGAAAAAGTCTAATTCCACCTACATGGCGGGCACATACTGTCAGCGATAAAAAGACTTATGAAATAGGCAAACCACTTTTTTCAATTGTCCACTCGCTGTAAAACGAGGGTTTCAAATGAGGGAATTTTCAAAACCTGTTGTTGTAGTTTCCAAATGCATCACCTTTGAACCTGTTAGATGGAATAGCCAAATAATAGCCAGCGAATTCGTGGAGAAACTTAAGCCATTTGTAAATTTTGTTCCCGTTTGTCCAGAAGTTGGAATAGGACTTGGCGTACCCCGCGACCCTCTTAGGATAGTTTTAGTTAATGGAGAAAAAAGACTTTTGCAACCATCGACAGGTTTAGACTTTACAGATAAAATGAAAAAATTTTCGGAATCTCTCTTAGATTCTTTGGATGCAGTTGACGGGTTCATACTCAAGAGTGGATCTCCAAGCAGCGGTTTCAAAAACGTAAAAGTGTATCCGAGCATCGAAAAAGTCGCATCAATTGGCAAAAGCTCAGGATTCTTCGGAGAAGCAGTTCTTCAAAAGTTCCCTGATCTGGCAATCGAAGATGAGCGCCGCCTGCTTAACCCAAGGATAAGAGAACATTTTCTCATCAAACTATTTACTTTGGCCAGTTTCAGAGAGGCCAAAAAGTCAGGGAAAATTAGAGAGCTCGTCAAATTTCAATCCGATAACAAATACTTGCTTACGGCTTACAATCAGAAAGAGCTTAGAATCTTGGGAAAGTTGGCGGCTAACCAAGAGAACAAGACTTTTGATCAAACAATAACAGAGTATGAAACTCACCTGCGTTATGCGTTAGCGCGTACTCCAAGTGTTGGTGCGAACATTAACGTCATGCTGAAGATTATGGGTTATTTCTCTCATCAGCTTTCAAAGGATGAGAAATCTTTCTTCCTTAACTCTGTCGATAAGTACAAAGCAGGACGGCTACCATTGAGTGCATGCTTGAGTGTTTTGAAAGCTTGGATTGTGAGGTTCAAGCATGAATACTTATCGACTCAAACTGTGCTCGAACCTTATCCCGAACCGCTTATGGAGCTTGAACTGTTTTCTCAGAAGTCAATAGAAAAAACTACTGGAAAAAAGAAAACGTAAACACGTCTTAATGATAGGAAGCAAAATTATGCAACTGAAGAAGCAACGTTATTTTTCAAAAAATTTTGCACTCGTTCGTCTGTAATTGCCAAGTTAATTGCTTTGATGGCGCTTTTTTCTTTATCTTTGATCTCTAACATTACATCGAAGTCGAAGCGTTCAGTCTGTTTCAAAAATACGTTAAAATTTTTCATGTTAATAGTCTCAGCGTGTTGCCCTGCTGCTCCAGTGGGTTCTTGAGAGCTATAGTCAACCATTGGAATTCCGTCTCTTTTTTCATCCCACGTTCTTGCGGCAAGCTTGAAAGACTCTTCTATTTTCTGTTTTCCCGAATTGTTCAGTCTGTGATGGAAAATATCGAAAAGAATAGGAACCTGGGCTTGTGCATTTATTTTAAGGCAGTCGTTCAAATCGTACGATTTGTCGTCATTCTCGATTACTAAACGCCGAAGTACTGAATCATCAAGCATTCCGAATCTTGTCACAAATCGTTCAGCGCTTTTCTCTTTATCCTCGTAAACCCCGCCAACATGTATTTGAATTTTGGCCGAAGTATCAAGTTGTAATAAGTCTAATATTTCGGCGTGGTACTTGAGTTCCTTTTTGCTTCTTGCAAAAATGTCCTCTTTAATTGAATTAATCAGAGTAAACTGGTCGGGATGCATTGAGATTCGCATTCTGTTTTTTGTAATGAACTCTCCAATTTCTTCAAACTCTTTTTCGAAATGCGTTTGCCAATTGAACTTATTTATCGGATGAGAAGCGAAAGGAACTATATCTGAAGAAATTCTAAAAAAGAATAATTTATGCTCAAGACTAAACTTCAAAATTCGTCGCAAGCAGTCAAGGTTATTCTTTAGTGAATATATAATGCGGGTTTCAGAGTAGGATTTTAGACGAAAAGTCGCATTTGCGTTGCAGTTAAGAGTTCTATTAATGCAAGGATAACCTATTCTCACTATTCATCCTCAACCTCAAATTAGATATATTCGTCCTTAAATCTCACTCCGGTTGTATTAATTGCTGAGAGTTCTGCTACGCGCGATGACTAGGCTAAAAAAGGAGCAGGAATAACTAATTAATGGTGCCAGAAATGACAAAAGTTAAGCTGCCTAAGATGAAAGAAAGCGAGATTGAACAACTAATTAGAAATCAATTCCTTTGTCGAATAGCTTTCCTAGGTGATCAGCAGCCATATCTAGCTCCTTTTCAATACGTGGTAGTTAATGGCACTCTTTATTTTCATTTCACCGACTACGGGAAAAAAATGAGTTTTTTCCAGCAAGAAACACCAGTTTGCGTTGAGATTGAAAGATACACTCCAAATCTTAGCGAATACGGGTTTGTAGTGCTAACTGGAAAACTAAGATTGGTAGAGGATCTCGAGGAAAGAAAAATGGCTATAGAAAAGATGGCAGAAGTGGGTAAAAAGAAACTTTCACCGAACTTTCTGGTGGCTCATGGCTTTTCCAAGGGCTCGGATTGGGGTGAATTTACCGCAAACAAACCGATCTTAATAATTAGGCTTGATGAAATATCTGAAAAAACAGGGCTCAAGTCACCTTAGTTTTAACGGAAAAAATATTTAGAGAAGGTGCTAAAAACCAAAATAGTTTCAGGCACGGGCTTGATTTCGTAGACCAAGCTTCATAAAGTTTGTTCTATTTCAACTGCAACCTCGTTTCTTCGCAGGAATCCTGGGATGAATGGCGGATTGTAGAGCATAGTAAATACGTTTCCTTTTGTCTTGATTTTTCCTTCTGCCAGAGTTTTCAATAGTTCAATTGTTTCCTTTTCAAAATGGGCTTCTGACCAGCCGCCAGAAAAACATAATGCTGCAATTAGTCTTGCTGGAATTTCCACAATTTTTACATGGTTGTTCGAGGGTTCAGGGGTGGTTTCAAGAGTGTATTCTTTAGGCATTACAAAAGACATTGTGCCTGTTTCTGAGAGAACGGGTGAAGTCATTTCAATTCTTTGGGAAACTACTGGGGAAGTCATTTTCACTTTTGCTCTTTGCCTATTCTCTCCTGTTATGAACCTATAAAGAAAATTAAACGCATCTGATTCATCATCTACTCTGGCTACAATTATTTTCGGATAGCTGCGTATCTCGACTTTGCCTATTTCACGTATAATTTCATACTTTGTTGTTTCAACCATACTCTCACACTCATTTCGACAAGTTCTTCTTCAATTAATTTTCGCGATGTAACTTAATGAACGCGACTTTGCGGTGACTTAAGTCCCGATGATTACATAGCAAAGTGTGTGGAACAGCGTTTATCAGGCTATCTTCTTTCGGAAGACCATAATGCTTGCTCCAAGTGTTATTATGCCGATTATTATAATGGATATGAACGCATATTCTATTTTTTGCCAAACAAAACCATTGATAATAAGTGATTGAAATGCCTGAGCGATATAAGTAAAAGGATTGGCTTTAGCTACTTGCTGCACCCACGACGGCAATAAGCCCAGGGGCATTACTGCGGCAGACAAGAAGAGCAGCGGAAAAGTGGTGAGTAAACCAACCGACAAGGTGGTCTGTGAGCTTTTTGTAGTGAGAGCCACGAAAAGAGATATTCCTGACCATGCAAAACCGAAGGCCGCTGATATTAACAGCAGAATTAGGGTACCAAAGATGCCTGAAGCAATGTGTACGCCCAACGCCAGCCCTATGAGCAGAATTATAATGACCTGCAATACTGTGGTAATTGCATCGCTGAAGAGTTTGCCAAACAGAATTGAAGTCTTGTTTATGGGTGCTACCCGCATTTTATCCATGAAACCGCTGTCAAGATCATTAACCAAACCGATTCCCGCGCCCAATGCTGAAGAAGCTATAGTTTGAATGATCACTGCTGCGGTGAAAAAAGTAATGTAACTACTTGTGCCTGTAAGCAACTTAAAAGTCGGAATTCCTCCTATGGCTGAAAAGGCTTGAGTGAATAGCAGAAACCACACTAATGGCTGAATGAGCGAGAAGAAGATTAAGATCGGTTGACGCGTAAGCTTGGTGTTCCAGCGTTTGAATATGGCGTAAACTTCTGAAAGCATCTCCATCTTCAATTTTATCTACCCCTCCTTGTGCCTGTTCGTATGGCTTCTTTTCGTTCCACTACATTGAGCGTTTTTCCTGTGAGTTTAAGAAATACTTCGTCCAGGGTTGGCACAGAGAGGTTAAGTTGTTCCACAGAGATGTCTGCGCCATCCAAAACTCTTACCACCAGTGTAATTATGGCAGCGCCATTTTTCGCCATTAAGGTAAGTCCATTCTCTACCGCCAAGCCCATCCCACATTGACCTACTGCCTCAATGCCCTGAAGCTTAGACAACAAAACTTTAGCCTTCTCACAGCCGCTGAGATCGCTAGCTTTAAAACGAATGGTAATTGTGTCAGCGCCTACCTTTGCCTTCAATTCGTTGGGTGTGCCCTCCGCCACGATCTTTCCTTGGTCAACTATGCACAGTCGACTGGCAAGACGATCTGCCTCTTCCATATATTGTGTTGTAAGAAAAATTGTCATTCCTCTTCTGTTTAGTTCGACAACGTAGTCCCAGACGTCTTGGCGGCTTTGAGGATCCAAACCTGTCGTTGGCTCGTCTAAGAAGAGGATTTTCGGATCTGAAACAAGTGAAGATGCCAAGTCTAAGCGTTTTCGCATTCCTCCAGAAAATGTTTTTAATCTGCGATCTGCCGCTTCAATAAGCCTAACTGTCTCAAGCAGCGTCTCTACTTTTTTCTTAGCTTTATCTTTGGGGATGTGATGAAACTCACATTGCAAGAGCAAGTTCTCACGTGCTGTAAGGTCATCATCAACTCCTACGTCTTGGGAGGAGTAGCCAATAATGCGTCTCACCTTCGCCTGATCGGCATCCACATCCAGCCCATCAATTGTAGCTTTGCCTGAACTCTTTTCTAATAAAGTCGTAAGGATTTTTATTGTTGTACTTTTTCCTGCACCGTTAGGTCCAAGAAAACCAAATATTTCACCCTTATGCACTCGGAAGGAGATTCCGTCTACGGCTACAATATTCTTGCCATAGGTCTTTCGGAGATCCTCAACTACAACGATGTCGTCTGCATCTGGGGTAGCAAACTTAGATCCTAAATTGAGCGAGTTAACGTCCGAACTGCTCGCATTAGCCTTAATTTCTGGATGTATCGATTGTTCCAATTGAGTTTTTAACTCTAACTCATTTGAAAAACGGTTAACTATTCTTACGTTCATACTTGAATCCACATCTATTTTGCTTTTCTATTTTCAATCATGTGCACTTACCTTACTTTGTGTTACGTTGCAGCAATTGATTCCACACTTTTCTTCTAATTTTCTTCGCGAGTTTCAAATTTTTTTAGTCTTTTCTTTTAAATTGCTCTATTATTTCTCTGTGCACAATTTTCTTCCTAAAAAAGGGGGAAAAGAATGTTTTAATGTCTAGAATGGCTTGAATAAACCTACAAACACTAACCAAACCAGAAACGTTTTTGCGATGAAGCTAAGGATTATGTATTCTCTTTCACCGAACAAGTAGTCTTTCCATTTTCCGACGCCTTTATACTGCAGAACCTGGTTTACCGCGAAACTCATGAAAAGAATCAAGTATATTATGAATATCACGTAGACAAAATTTGGCACGCTATTTGCACTTGCTATTATGTCTCCTGTGAAGTATGCGAAAAGAACAACCCATGGAAAGCCTCCCGAGATGCTGCCTAAAATGAAGGCGGACCAGTTTGTTTTTTCTGTTTTTTGGTTTATGAGTTCCATGAGGTAGCCGAACATTATCATCATTGCATTCAAGACAAATATCATTGCCAATGACCAGAAATCCCAGATTCCTACGAAAGTCGAGATAACCCAGATCATTATCGAACTTGAAAGCGCATATTCGTACCATCTGTATTGGTTCATTCCTTTTTTCAGGTTCTCATTGTATGATTTGTTTTTTGGAAAAGCAACTAGGAAGTGGTCAACTGCGGAGATTAGCGGAAAAGCAGCTAGAAGCACCCCCAAATGACTAATTGTGAATAGCACTTGAGGGTTTGGGAATGCTGTAATCGCGGGATTTGTTGGGCTAACGTGCGAGAATTGAAGGTAAAAAGTGTAAATGCTCGTGCCAGCAGGCCACTTTAAAAGAAAAGTCAGCGACAGAATAGCAATGCCGTTTATTAGTTGCAGAATACCTGCACCAATATTGAATTTCTTCAGATAGCTGAAAGATATTGGCGATTTAGCTATTATTTCCTGCCTTTCTTTGTAGTTCATAGTTATTCTTCCTTTCTCCTATTTTTCTTTCGGTATTTTTGGTTAATTAAATTAACGGTTGCTTCTCATTTAAGTGCACGCTAGAAATAAAATGGGAAAAAACAGAGTGATTTTCTAAGACTTTTACTTTGGCATGAGGACCTTGTCGATCACGTGGATTACGCCGTTGTCTGTGACAATGTCTGCTTTAATTACGTCAGCATCGTTTATCTTTACGGTCTTGTGAAGATGCCATTTGGAAGCGTCAATCTTGACTTCTTGTCCCTGAACAGTTTTTGCACTCTTGAGCTTTACAACATCTGCAGCCATGACTTTACCAGCGACGACGTGGTAGGTTAGAACTGCCGTCAATTTCGGGATGTCTTTTAGAAGACCGCCAACTGTGCCTTTTGGCAGTTTGGCGAAAGCTTCATCATTAGGCGCGAAGACTGTAAACGGTCCCTTGCTTTTTAGTGTGTCAACTAATCCTGCTGCAGTAACAGCTGCGACAAGAGTTTTGAAGGAGCCTGCCGCAACTGCAGTATCAACTATATCAGCCATAAAAAATTCACCTCCGATCTCGCAATTTAGGTAATTTTTGCTTTCTATTTAAAGAAATGTGACTGCTTAGCTACAGTAACAATTAGAGCTTTTTTTCTTGAGTGGCAGAAAAAAGGGAAGGGAAAAAGGATTTGGAAGTTTTGGCATCTTCATGCGCGTTTGAAACGGCAGAATATGTAGTCACTATTTGTTGAGATTATCGACTTTTTGCACGATGAACCGCAAATAGTATCTGCAGTCTCTCAGGGTTTTGACAGAATAGCGCTTTGGTAGAAAAAGGATATAACAATAGAGTTAGATTTAACTAACAAAAAGTGTGAAATAAATTTGTCTTTTGCAAGATATGTGTCAGTTAGAAAGTCCGTTCTTTTTATGATTGCAGGATTGATAGTCTTCCTTATTTATCTCTACTTTTACATTGGCATAAACCAAATCGAATTTGTCTTAAAAAATGTAAACTCTGCTCAATTTGCATTTTATTATTCAATCGCACTTGGTGCAGTTCTAGTTTCAGTATTTTTGTGGTCAGTAGCCTGGAACAGCATTCTTAGAGCTCTTTCGGTTCACGTCTCATATAGACGAGCTTACTTGTATTATTGGGTTAGCTATTTTACAGATTTAGTGGTTCCCTGCGCAACCGTATGCGGTGAATTAACCAGGCTATATTTGGTTCAAAAAGAGACACAGGAAAATTATGGCGCACTTGCGTCGGCAGCGGTGACAAACCGAATTGTAGCATATACAATAGTTACCATCGGATTATATGGTGGAGCAGTGCTGATATTTTTAAGGCCTACAGTCTCGCCAGCCATAGGAAATGTTTTCATCGTTTTTTTAGTCGGGGTAACGATTTACATGGGAGTTCTTCTCTACTTAGCATTCTCTAAGAAAGCTGCCAAAAACCTCACTGCCATTTATCTCAAACTAATAAAGACGTTTAGACCAAAACATTACTACCAATCCAAGATCGAAAGAACACAAAAATCACTTTCAGATTTTTATGACGGGTTCCACTCTTTTCGTGAGAAACCAAAATTGTTGATAAAACCTTTTTTCTTTCACGCAATTTCATATAGCCTCGGACTAGCAGTCTACATCATGATTTTCTACGCATTAGGAATACCGTCATCAAATCCAGAATTTTATATTGTTGTTTTCTTCATAGCCACAGCGGTCCAAGATGCCGCGGCCAGCTTCTCCGTTGGCTCATTAGAGATCCTTTTGGCCACAATTTTCTTACTTTACGGAATAAACCCAGGAATTAGTGGCATCTCCGCTGTAGTTTTAAGAAGTGCAGGCTTCTGGTTCCCATTACTTGTAGGGTTTGTTTGCGTGCAAATTGTAGGAGCAAAAAATTTACTTGCCGCCAAACCTGAAGATCTAAAAAGAAAAATAGAACTCACGGAAAAAGATAACGAAATGCAGCAAAAAAAGAAAATAAATCTCTAAACAAAAAGAAACTTAAACAAAAACGGAAATTCTTACTTCAAACAAAAATCGGCGTTTAGTCAATCGATTTTGTTATTGATTATGAGTATAAATGGGCCATATTAACATCAAACTTTTCAATTTTGTCTTTTCTGCGCATAATAAAGATTATCAGAAAGCTACCCACCACTGCAACTATAACAACTATCAATAGATAAATTGGAGATATTCCAGTCGAATTATTGCTGTCTTGGATTTCTGGGTTGGTCACATATGAGAATGTTACTTGAATTGGATTAGGCAGATCGTTCTCAAAGTTTAGGGTGTAGGTGCCTTTTTGTTGTGAAACGAAACCAAAGGTGGTTGGTTTGTCGATTATACCTAAGTTAATGATTATGGTTCCGTTGGGGGCACTTATGAAAAAGCGAACGCCGCCAGTGGTTGAGATTGAGCCATTAAATGTTGTGCCTTGAGGCAAAACATAAGGTAACTGTGATGACTCAGAGGAAAGAGTAAATGTTGGCACTGTAGTGGCGAACGCTGAAGAAAAAAACAATGACGTTAACAGAAAAAAAGCTAAAGTTACACAAATAACGTAGTGAGTTTTTTTCATATGCCTGACCAACAGATGCTTAAAAGTAAGACCCGAGGTTAATAACAATCTCGATAAAAAAAGAAAAAAAATAAACTAAGGCTACGTTCAAGCCACCGCGAAACAAAAGACAGTTGTAACAACTCCCATTAGGAAAATTAAGAATATCAGAAATTTTTTACCTTGATCTAAAAAAAAATTTTTACTTGAAGACCAATTTATTGTTCAGCTCTTTTGAGGGCAAACGCACAATAAAGGTCGTTCCTTTGCCTTCTTGGCTCTCCAAAGTGACCGTGCCACCCAACGCTTCAGTCATTCGCTTGATAACGGCTAAGCCGAAACCTTGACCTTTAGACTTAGTTGTAAACATAGGTGTAAACAATTTATCCCTCACTGCTTCAGGAATGCCTACACCCGTATCCTTGACCGTTATAAGAACATCTTTTGCCTCTTTGTATGTGTGTATGGTTAGTTTTCCACCTTTAGGCATTGCTTGTACCGCATTCGTCACTAAATTGTGCATAATACGGTTTATGAAAGTAGAGTCAGCAACAACTTTCCTTGCATCATTTTCCACTTTAACACTTACTTTAATTGTTTCGGGGAAACTGTTCTTCTTCAATAATTCATCAATTACCTGTTTTACGTCAGTTTCCTCTGGATTTGGTTTAAGTGGTCTGGCAAAATCTTGCAGATCCGCTACAATCTTGTTAATGTAATCAATGTTCTTCTCAATTTCAGATAAGCTGTCTTGGATGCTATTTTTCTCCTCACTTTCTGGAATTGAATTTAAATCCGTTTTGGCCAAGAAAACGTCACCTATTATAGCCTGCAACGGATTACGGATGTCATGTCCGACCATACCTGCAGTGGCGCCGATTGCGGCTAAGCGTTCGGCATCCTTTAACTGCTCCGCTCTGTTGTTAGCAAGCTCTTCCATTTGGTTGGCGTATTCTTCAAGACGCACAGCAGACTCTTCAAGCTTAATTTGCATCTGTATCCTGTCGGTAATGTCCACATTTGACTCCAACATTTCGTCTATTTTGCCATCCGCTCCCAATCTACCCGACCAATAACTCTGCACAACCAACTTACTTCTATCTTTGCAAGTGTGAACAATTTCACCTGACCATTTACCATCCAGCTCAAGCTTTTTTACAATCTCTTCAATTGATTGTGAGGATTCCATTTTCAATAAGCTGCTAATGTTTTGTCCAATCGCTTTATTCTTTGTCCAACCATACAGTTTCTCTGCGCCTTTGCTCCAAAAAGTAATTGTGCCATCGACCTTTCTGACAATTATGGAAACGGGACTAATATCGATAAGTTCAGCTTGCTTTCGTAATGTTTCCTCGGAATGTTCTTTTTCTTTACTTAGCCTCAACATCATGATACCATATGCAAAGTCGTTAACCAATTCAGTTAGAAGTTTCACTTCTTCATCAGTGAAGGGGTTTGATTCTTTACTGTATATGTTTAGTGCTCCAAACGTTTCGCCGTCGAAGGAAATTAAGGGAAGAACCAGTGATGCGGTGTAACCTCTTTTATTAGCTTCTGAGCGCCAAGGCTTAAAGTTGGGATCTTTTTGCATGTTCTTGCAGACGCAAGGTTTTCCTGTTCTGATGACTGTGCCCGTGGGCCCTTTGCCTCTTTCAGATTTTTCGTCCCAAGTAATCCTTAAGGCATCAATGTATTCTTTGTCGAAGCCAACGAAAGCTACTGGATGGACAGTTTTTTCTTTGTTGTGCTCGGCAAAGCCAACCCATACAAGTGCATAGCCGCAGTCGTTGAGGATTATGTTGCAGACTTCTTGCGTGAATTTTGCTTCGTCATTTGCATGCATGAGCGCTTGGTTGCTGTTGCTGATGGCTCTTAGATGACGGTTAAGTTTTCGTAACGCTTCTCCTGCTTGTTTGCTTTGAGTAATGTCCTCAAATACAGCCACAAAATACCCTTTCATTGGGCAGTACACAGAAATAGAAAACCACTTGCTTAAAGGCTTGAAATATATTTCAAACTTTTCTTCTTTGCAGGTAACTGCAACTCTACCATAGATTTCGAAAAGCTCAGGATTGGCTTCTCTAATTCCAGTTATCGCTTCGGTGACTTTTTTGCCAATAACAGCTTCTCTTTTCAAGCCAGTTAGGCGCTCGAATGCCTGATTAATTTCAAGATACTCAAAATCTATTGCATTGCCTGTTTCATCAAAGATCATTTTGCAATATGCAAAGCCATCCAACATGTTCTCAAATAAAGAACGGTACTTTTTTTCAGATTCACGCAAAGCATTTTCTGATTGACGCTTCTGGTAAATCTTGGACAGTTCATTAGCTATAAGTTGAAGTTGGACAACATCATCTTTAGTGTATTCATTATTTTTGTTGCCAACACTAAAAACAATCTTGACCTTTTCTTTCTCAAATATTGGGATGCTCATAAATCGCGTGATCAAAACGTGACCAGAAGGAAAGCCCTTCTGATTAGGGGACGTCGCAAATTCATTATAAATGACTGGACGCTTAAGTCGAACACAATCAACCCAGTTTCCAGCCAGCTCAATTGTGTAATGAGTATCATAATTGGCTGCGCAATTTTTGAGTGCTTCCCCATTCCACGCAGTCAAGATTATAGACTTTTGGTCATCCGAAACAAAATGGAAAAAACCAATTGTGCTCCCTGTAAGATTAACTGCGTGATCTAAGAAATAGTCATCAAGTTCCTTTTCGGACAAAAGTAATGCTTTCTGGTAAAGATCAAGAAGAAACTTGCCCCTCTCTATTTCGTTGTCCTGGTTATTTTTGTTTAATTTAGATTTTGTTTGATGATAAGACGCTATCTTTTTTAGCCTAAATTATCTTGTGCATTTTTAGGCAAGAAAAACAATCAGTCCTTTTATTTTAGAAAAATAGTACTGTACTTATTTAAAAACTTTCAGAATTTAGAAGACTCCGATTTACGCTAAGAGAATTAATTCCAATTTTTGTTTCATTAAAATTCATTTTGAAAGGTCTTTTTCTTGGTTTTTGCTGGCGTTCATCAAGTGCTGCAGGCTAAAAAGGAAAAGCTCGGATTAAAAAAATAAGTACTTTACTCATAAATAGATGCTACAAAAGTTGAGCAGCCAAAACCGTTTCAACCATCTCATCTTTGATATTAAACAGAGGATGTCACATTGGCTTTTGGCTGCAACGCAAAAACCGCACAAAAATTTTTGGTCCTATTCCGTATGCCCAAAGGTTCCACTTCTTCATGCCAAACGGCCACTATACAGGCGAAACAGCAAATGTCCCTTTGCACTTTCCTAAGAGACCTGGGAAGCATAGATGTGGAATCGATCAAGTTCCATTTCGAGCGCTTGACTTTCAAAAGTGGATAAGAACCACAATTGGAGATGAGGAACTCGCCCATAAAATCGACCAATTGGATAAAAGATTACCAGAAGAAACTTTGCAGCAACATTTAACTGACATAGTGCAGAAGCGAATTTCTGAACTGCAACTAATAGAAACTTCACCCTCAAGGTCTGCAAAAACCTGGGAGCCATAAATAAGTCAAATCAAAATTTGTTTGTATTTTTCATAAGGGAAGTTCGATTATGAATTTTGTTCCTTTTCCAACTTCACTTTCAAACGCTACTGTTCCCCCCATTGCTTCTGTAAATCTTTTTACAGCCGCTAACCCCAAGCCTTGTCCTTTCACCTTTGTTGTCAGTAGCGGTGTGAATATTTTGCTTTTAATGTTTTCAGGTAGGCCTTCGCCTGTGTCTTGGACGATAATTTTTGCTTTCTCATTGCAGATGGTTGCCGATATTGTGAGTTTTCCCCCTTTTGGCATCGCTTGGATAGCGTTATTAGACAAATTTATCAGTATTCTTTGCAAGTAAGTTGAGTCAGCTTTTATTTTGGGGAAATCTTTTTCGAAAAAATGCGTGACGGTTATGTTTTCGGGGATGCTAATGGTTGCTAAGGCGGAGTTCACTATTTTTTCAAGATCTGTCTCCTCAATTTTTGGCGTCAAAGGCTTAGAGAAGTCTTGGAGATCAGCAACTATTTTGCTAATGTACTCGGTGTTCTTTTCAATTTCCATTAAGCTTTCTTGCACGTTTTTCTTCTCTTCACTCTCGGGAGTTGAAGCCAAATCTGTCCTAGCCAAATACACATCGCCTGTAATAGCCTGCAAGGGATTACGTATATCATGGCCCACCATACCAGCTACTGTACCAATAGCTGCCAACCGTTCAGATTCCTTAAGTTTTTGGGTTCGCTCTTTGACCAACTCCTCCAAGTTTTCAGAATAAGTCTGCAATTCTTTTCTGTTTTCTTCAAGCGTCTCCAGCATTTGGCTGTTTTCTAGAGCAACCGATGCAACTTCTCCAAAAGCTGTAGCCAAATGGGCGTCGCGTTCACTAAATCCTCCTTCTTTATTGGCTAAGCCCATTACGCCGACCACGCATTGATTAATCGTCAACGGCGCAAACAATACATTCTTGAGTTGGACGTGTCCTTCAGGCGAGAATTTTTGCCATTTGCTTTGCGAAAAATCATTTTCAACTGCCACTTTGCCAGAGTTGTATGCTTCGGCGCGGAGCCCGCGAATGGGCATTGGAAGCGATGGATCAACCGTGCAAGGTAGCCCGCCCGAATCCAAAAACAAAACCTCGTTTTCTTTTCCGTTATCACTTAAGAGAGCAACGTAACCGGCTGTTGCTCCAATTAATTCTTTGCAGACTTTAAATATTGCACGTGCTGAATCATGGAATTCTTTGTTTTGAAGCACTGCTCTTGATGCACTCAACAGGGCTGAAATCTCTAACCCACGCCGCTGTGATTCTTCGAGAGAGTTAGATAGCGCCTGCTCTATCTTCTTTCGTTTAGTAATATCTACATTTGATTCAAGGATTTCCACCAATTCGCCTGCCATGTTATACGTAGCTAGCCACCAGCTTTGGAGTATCACAAGTTGCCCATCTTTGGCGCGGTGGGTGACTTCTCCAAACCACCTTCCCGTTTGCTTGAGTTCCTCGATTATGTTTTTCGAAGAATCTGGATACTGAGGCTTTAACAGTTTTTGGGTTTTTTGTCCTAAGGCTTCGTTTCTTGTCCAGCCGTAGAGTTTTTCTGCGCCTTGACTCCATAATGTGATTGTATCATCTGGGTTTTTCACTATCATGGCATCTGGGCTAAGATCAATAATTGCTGCTTGCTTTCTAAGAGCTTCTTCGACTGTTTTGCGTTCAGTAATATCAATGCATGTACCTACCCATTCTAGTACGGTATCGTCGTCCTTAAACATTGGAACGCCACGCACCTCGAAAAGACGATAAACCCCGTCATATCTGCGAACCCTGTATTCGACTTCATACACCTTTTTTGTTTTGACGGCCACTTTCCAAACCTTAACTGCATTTTCAATGTCATCAGGGTGCAAGGCTTTAGACCAACCCCAACCCCTGACCTCTTCGTATGTCTGCCCAGTAAACTTCCTCCAAGAAGGTATATCTTCCATTACTTCTCCGTCAGCGTTTGCAATCCATCCCAATTCGCCTGAAACTTCAACAAAAGAACGGTAAACCTCCAAGTTTTTCCTTGCAAGTTCCATCGTTCTCTTAGGGTCAGTTACGTCCTTTAAAAGAGCCAACACCGTCTCAACGACGCCATTAACTGAAAATTCTGGAACAACAACATACTGATATATTCTCATTCCCTTAGAAGTTGGAAATTCAACTTCACCATTTTCCGGTTTCCCAATTTCGATAACATTCTGAAGAATTTTGCACCATGTTTCAACGAATTTCGGAGGTAAGCCTACTTCTGTGTCTGTTTTGCCAATAAATTTCCTTGGCGAAGTCCCCGTTATTTTTCCTATAACTGAGTTGACGTACAAGTAACGTAGGTTTCTGTCAAACCTCGCGATGATGTCTGGTGAGTTTTCGGCAAGCGTCCTATATTTTGTTTCTTCTATGTGCAATTGGTTTTCGTGTTTTCTTAATTCATTGACGTCCATGAAGGATAGGACAACGCCGTCTATTCTGTTGTCTTCGGTTACGTAAGGTCGAATCCGCAGTTCATAAAAACGTCCTTTTTCATCACTTACCTCCATATTCTGCACCCCAAGCGTTTTGATAACGTCTAAGATGGTTTTCTCTAAATCAGGAACTGAAATAGCCATACGAACGTTAGATATTGGCAATCCAGTATCAGAAGGAACCAAGTTCAGAATTTTTTGGGCGGAAGGCGTGAAAAGCCTAATCTTCATACTTCCATCCAACATAACAACGGCAGGATCAACATTTCTAATTAAATTCACTTGATTATCACTTAATGTTCCAAGAGCTTGATTTCGGTTCTTCAATTCATCATTCAAAGTTGTTAATTCTTCATTGCTCGACTGCAGCTCTTCTTTAGCAGTCTCCAATTCCTCATTAGTGCTCTGTAGCTCTTCATTGCTCGATTGGACCTCCTCCATTGCAGAACGCAACTCTTCATTGGTTGCTTCCTGATTTTCGACTACCATCTGCAAAGCCCGCTTAGAAGAATCCAATTCATCCATTAATTCTCGAATTTGATTATCTTTTGCGTTCTCGCGCCCTTCAGGCGAAGCTGTAAGCTCAATAGTCCTACGCAGATGCGCCGCCGCTGAACTCACATCTTCAAACAAAACAAGAAAGAAAGGATCCTCACGCTGCAGTGGGATGACCTGAATATTCACCGTCTTCTGCAGTTCACCAGACTGAAAACGTATTGCCTCTTCTGTAACTTGTTTGCTCTCCTTTTTTGCCCTATAAACTGCTGTTTGCACCCCTGAGCGCAATTCCTTGCGAAGAATTCGGGTTATATTCAAACTTGTTTGCCCCGATTCGGGCGAAAGATAAGGCGTGACGTTTCCGCGGAAAACTAGAATGTCTAGATTACCATTGACTAACATTGCAGCAGGGACATATTCCGTTATTAGTAGTCGGTCCACTTCCTCCCGAAGAACAGCGTTTGCGTCTTTTTTGGCAGTTTCCTTGAAAGCTGCTTTCCTAACTTGGGGCATAGAAGCTTCAAAACCGAAATTAACGCGGGGCAGGGCGTTCTTTTTTGTGTAAACAAAACTTTTCTTTTGTACAGGTTCAAAAAGGGTTGTGAATTTGCCGATGCTTTCAGATTCGCCTAAAATCAAAAAACCGTGGGGTTTCAACGCGTAATGTAAGATGGGCACTATTCTTTCTTGGAGTTGCGAGTCAAAGTAGATGAGCATGTTCCTGCAGCTAATTAGGTCCAAGTTTGAGAAGGGCGGATCAGCCGTTAAGTCTTGTTTTGCAAATATGCATTTATCACGAATGAACTTGGCGATTTGATAGCTACCATTGGAGCTGGTGAAAAAACGTTTTAGGCGATTTTCAGAGACATCAGTTTCTATGCTCGTGGCATATATTCCTTGACGGGCTTTATCGACATTTTTTTCTTGCACATCGGTCCCAAAAATCTGGACCTGCACCTCTGAGTTTCCATTTTCTTCTAAGAATTCTTGAAGCGCCATAACAAAAGAATAAGCTTCTTCGCCTGTGGAACAGCCTGGAATCCACATTCTAAGGGGTTCTTGGGATGCTCTGTTTTTCAAGAGTTCAGGTAACAGTTTTTCCTTCAAAGTCTCAAAGGTTTTAGGTTCCCTGAAGAAGCTTGTTACACCAATTAGCATGTCGTCAAAGAGGGCTTTTAGCTCAACAGGATGTGTTTCCAAATATTCAGCGTATTTTGTTATGTTGTCTACATGGTTAATTACCATTCGGCGTGTAACTCGCCTGTGCACAACTGTCTCTTTATAATGAGAGAAATCCACGTTATATGAAGAACGCAGTAATATGAAGATTTTTCGTAAACCTGTTTCTTTTTTCGCTTTGGGTTCTTGAGCTTCGATCTCAGCGCGAACCAGCTGAGGGTTTTTGGCAATTTTTGAAAGCTCTTTAGAAATCTTTTCTGGAGAAAGAACGAAATCGACGGCTTCAGCTGATATTGCACTTTGAGGCATACCTGCATACTGGGCAGAGTCTGGATTCTGCGCGAAAGTTATTCCTCCTTCAGCCTTAACTGCTTTGAGCCCTTCAGTTCCGTCAGTGCCAGTTCCCGAGAGCACTATCCCAATGGCTTGAGTTCTCCGTTCTGTGGCAAGAGACCTTAAAAAATCGTCGATCGGTCTGAGAGATTTACCTTTTGGATTAAGATTCAGAGCACCATTTGATAAAGTCATTGTTGACCCAGAGGGAATTACGTAAACGTGATTGGGTTCCACTTGCAACCCATCTTTGACTTGAACAACAGGCATAACGGTGAATCTTGAAAGAATGTCAGTCAACATGCTCTCTTGACCCGCGGCAAGATGCTGAATCATAACAAAGGCTAAACCCGTATTGACAGGCAAAAACTCAAGCAATACCCTAAAAGCTTCTAAGCCACCCGCGGAGGCACCAACTCCAACAATCGGGAAATCAAGAGGGATATTAATTTTAGAAGAAGCCTTTTGTATCGAACCCTTTTTTCTATTTGAAACCGTGAAAGCCACATCCAAAAAGCATGTTACCTAGTTAACATGATTTCTTAGAAATATGCGACTCGAACAATTAATCGTTTATGCTTTGTACACATGCCTTAAGAAAAATTTAAGAAATTTGTGGACCGGCGGATTTGAACTGAAATGGAGTCAAAGACTATTCAGGGTTAGTAGAGGCGGGATGGCAAAACGGATAAGGGCGAAGGACATCATATTAGTGTAGGAGAGTCAATCAAAATAAAAAACAAAGCAAAAAACAAAGCAAAAAATGAAACCAAAAAAGAAAACCAGACAAAAAACAAAGGAAAAAAGGAGTGGAAGCAGAGATAAAAAGCTGCTAAAGAAACAACGCGATACCAAAATAGGTTGGATTACTCTTAACTTTCCTTTGCTAACAGATTCTCTGAAAAATCAATTCTGTTTGGTCCAGTTCTCTTTTTGGACCGGTGGGATTGGGACTCCAATGCTTTTCTAAAAATTAAAAAAAAGGAAATAGGGTTTTTTGTTTGGCATAATTATGGGTGCTTTCTTAGCATTGACAGTACTACTAGAGCTAGGACTATAATTATTAAGACAAATAGTCCAGCGATTGCAGGGACAAAGTATGCGTCAGCGACAGATGTTGGCGTTGATGTAGGTGCTGCAGTTGCTGTTTGGGCTGGATCGACGACAAAGCTTGTTGCAGCGGATGATGGCCAGTAACCTGCTGTGCCTGCAAAGGTTGCAGTAACTGTATAGTTGCCTGAAATAGTAGGTTTCCATGCTAAGCTGAACATGCCTCTTGCGTCTGTTGTTGCAGTGCCAATGTTATAGTTGTTGCCATTGGAATCAGTTACAGCTACT
This sequence comes from Candidatus Bathyarchaeota archaeon, assembly GCA_963833575.1. Taxonomy (GTDB): domain Archaea; phylum Thermoproteota; class Bathyarchaeia; order Bathyarchaeales; family Bathycorpusculaceae; genus Bathycorpusculum. Next base: position 389,746 of record CAWHXY010000007.1, read on the forward strand.
GTGACCGGAACGCCTGTGAAGTTGGTTGGCAATGGTTGCTGCTGGTAGATATATCCCATCCAGTCACTCATGATCGCATCTGATGCAACTGGAATTCCGTTGGGGAAGTCAGCTGTTTGTTGAGTTTGCTTTGTGCCAGTGGAAATATCTGTGACCATGCCGCGAATTACTACGCTCTGTCCTGAGTCTAAGCCTGCGTTTGGTGCTGTAACGGTTGTTTGACTTGGTCCTCTGCCTAAAGTGTAGATTTGTCCATCATACCCGTTGAAGAACGTTGTGTATCCATCAGCGATAACGTAACTCATTGTTGTGAATTCGCTTGTGTAATCTGAAATTGTCCAGATTTCTGCACCTGTTGTGGCATTAATTGCTCGTGCTAATGCGCCTTTGTAGATCGGGTCGATTACAGTGTGCTCAGTTGTAACTAAGTAAATCACGCCGTTGCTGCCAACTGCTTGAATGAATGTTGGATAGTCGCCGTAAGGTGTGTTAAATCCTGCGAGAGTGCTGTTGCCGGGTGTGTTGCTGTTACCGTATGTCCATTCTAGCTGTCCATTTGAATCATTGTAGCAGTATACTGTTCCGCCGAATGCACTTGTGTATAGGTTGCCAAAGGCAATTTGTCCACAGAATTCGTTTGGTGCTGTTTGGCCATAGTAGTCAAGTGCTTCCATAGCTGGAGTTGGACCCCATATCTTTTGTCCTGTTGTGAGGCTGTATCCTATCCAACTTAAGGTTTCATAGTTTTCTTCTATGAAGACGTTAGTCGTCGGGTCGACTCCGGCGTAGTAAACAGTGACGTTGTTTGCTGGTGGTTGTAGTGTGTTTATCCATTGGAATGCGCCAATTTGGCCTGCAGATGGGTTAAGGTTGAATGACATGTAGGTATAAGGTGTATAGGCACCTGCTCCAGTGAAGCTTCCTGGTGATGCTGGCTGAGTTCCGTTAAGAGTAAGGAGCACATTGTTGTACATTCCTGCGATCACTGATGGTGTTGGTCCGTTGGGGTTGTTTAGCTGGGGTATTGAAACGTTCCAGTCATAAGTGCACTCTGATGGGTACTGAGTAGAGTTTAATACACCGTGAGTGACCGGGTCAATTATGACTTGGTTGAATCCTATGTTTGCTTGAACAGTGAGCACTGGATATGGAGTGGCTGCTTGGTTGGATGCTGGGAATATTGTAGTTAAGGCTGTTGGGGTGCTTGCGTTGATGATTGCGGGTGAAACGCTTCCTGCGCCTGTGAATGGGTTAATGTCGTATTGCCAGATGCGTGATGAATTCCATTCTGCTAAGTACCAGTTTGGATTTGCGGTTGTGCCTTTGTTCTGTAGTACGTATCGTAGTTGTTCGCCTGATGGACCTGCTGCGACGTAGCCTGTTGGAACACCAGTCACATTAAACAGGTTGGTTCCAGTGAATCCATCGACCATCATCCATAAAGATCCGCTTGGGCAGATGAGTATCGGTGGGAACGTTCCGTGTTCGTCAGGACTCCAGAGGTTTTCTATGTAGCCGAATGATGGCGCGGGTAATGTGTTGCTTGTCCATACAACTTGCCCTGTTTCGAGATTAAGGGCTGTCAATGGACCATAGCTTGGTGCATCGAATCCTAATGGTGCCATGTAGTAGAGTATTCCATCCATTATTATTGGGTTAGTGAAGCGCTGCTCGTATGCTGTTCCTTCGTAGTAGCCGACTCCTTGGCCGTTTCCTGGGTACGCTCCGCCAGAATAGTACTGGTTGCCTCCGACGACTCCGCCGCTTTGAATTGGCTTTGTCCACACTACGTGGCTAGTCAGTGATCCTATGGCGTCGCCTGGATTGCGATTCATGATTGCTCCCCATGAGCCCATTGGTGGTCCCGTAGAGAAAGCTGAGACTGCACCTGAACCTACTGCTGGGTTGACTGCTGAGCCTGCGCCTAGCCAGTTTGAGGATATTGTCCACCAGTCAGTGTTTTCGCCGTAGATTGGACGTGTCCAATATGCAGATGGAAGCGGTGAGCTGCCTATGGATGTTGTAATTGGTTCTGATTGTACTGTAAGTGTTGTTGTTGCGCTGCTTGGTAGATATGTGTCGTTGACTAGTCCACTGTTGGGATTACCGTTGCTTGCTGTGTATGTTTGTCCTGGGAAGTTAAATATTAAGGTGTATGTGCCAGTTTGGTCGGGAGTGAAACTAGTGATTTGGTTGGATGTAGTGTCTGAAATAGTATCGAAAATTGTTGTTTTAACAGTGCCATCTGGAGCAACGATGGTGAAATTGTAGTTGTGGAATCTGTAGTTGTTGGATAATAGTGCATAGCTGCTTGCGTCACCTATGCCTACTCCGAAGATTTGGTTGAGCCACATGAAAACGTTAACTGATTGGCCGACACCGATTGGATCAGGATGAACGGAAATGTAAGCATACGTTGGAATCTGGTATCCAGGATTGTGTGCGCTAACTTTTGGCATAAGACATATGGAAGCTGTCATTGAAAGAGTTAAGAATATTACTAATGCGATAGTAGTGGTTTTATTTTTAGAAATGCTCAAAATATTTGACATTCTTTTTTCTCCTTTTTGGGTAATCAACGGATCTCTGTTTCATATTTAAAACTTCTCAAAAATGTTCATACTAGCCTACAGAATAGCTTTTTTTCATAAAAAAAAGAAAAAATATAAGATCAGTGTTAACCAAAAACTCAAAACTCGACAAATAAAGAACAAAAATAATCTGAATCTAAATATAACGAAAAACGTAATTAGCAAGTATTTGCGTGACCCGAACCTTATTGCCAGTGGACCGGGCGGGATTTGAACCCGCGGCTTCCGCGTTGCGAACGCGGCGATCATACCGAGCTGATCTACCGGCCCATCAAAGCTTTCTGAAAAAGTACCTTTGTGAGAACATTTAGAGCTTTCGGTTAAGCTTATTCTTCTCCATACCCATGTTCAATTCTGCCATGAGTTCTCTGGTAAGATGACTCATGTTCTCCTTTGATGTTGCCAAAACAGTTCATGTGTTTTTGCAAATCCGCTGGTGTTAAGAATATGCAAGCGCAGTGACGACACTTGTAGAATTTATTGTTGTTTTTTTCTTCCGCCAATTTTTCCGCCTTATTCAGTGTATGTTAATGAATATTTTTTTGCCGTCTAATTCGGATTCATGCCATTCTGAATCGTGTTCTTCGTCTCGGCTGTTGTGCAAATACACTTTTCTTGTTCTCACCAATCCAGCCATAACTTCCAAATATGGTTCTAAGAGAGGGATGCTTTCAGCATCTAACTCGGCAATGTGAACAGATTCTAAAACATCTGTTGGGGTGAACCCCATTTCTTTTCGGAGTGCTTGAACGCGACGGGCTAAATCACGCATGATGCCCTCGCCTAGAAGAGTGTCGTCCCTTTGACCACTTACGAATACCGTTACTTCGTCTTCTTGGCTGGAAACCCAGTTTTCCCCTCCTACATACTCGGGAACTTGCTCTGCGTATTCTGCTGTTTTCACGTTTATCTGTTCTAAGAATAAACCTTCGAGAGACTTGATGGCGTCTAAAGTTTTTTGTGGGGCAACAACGATTGCTTTACTCAGTGGCCAGCGACGTTTGAGTTTTCCTGTTTGTCTTGCTGCATAAGATATTGAAACAGCCTGAAGCAGAATGTCAAATTGTTCTTCGAGGGGTTTGTTTCGGATTTTCTCGTTAGGTGTAGGCCATGAAGCAAGGTTAACTGTTTCTGGCAATTCAGGTTCCAGTTGCCTGTAAACTTTCTGATAAAGTGCCTCACAAAGGAATGGCGTGACGGGGTTGAAGAGCAATGTCACCGTTTTCAACGTGTGATGTAATAGCGCGTAGATCGTTTGGCGTCTTTCAAAGGTTTCAGGTTCGTCGGTCCAAAGTTCTTTGCGTATCATGGGGACATATAGCCTGCTTAATGTTTCAATCACGAAATCATCTAGCACCGCTACTGCAGCGTTAAATTCACACCGTTCAAGCTTACTTGTGTAATCTTCAATTTTCTCTTGCAGTTTAGACAGAAGCCAAAGGTCTGCTGGTTGAAGCCTGTTTGCCTCAAAAGCCCCTTGCATTGTGTATGTTTTAGGGTCGAACTCGTCGAAGGTAGCGTTCTCCATAAAGAACCTGCTTAAATGATAAAGCGTTGACAAGACTTGGTATGAGCGACGGTTTAGTTCTTGCATATCAAAATTCATAAAATCAATAGGTGAGCATTTACGCATCATGTAAAAGCGGCACAGGTCAGCGGAGTTCTTCTCAAGCAGCTTGTTTGTTTCAACTACGTTTCCTAAGCTTTTGCTCATTTTTCTGCCTTTTGAATCCTGCGTTAAACCTTGAAACAGAAACGCTCTGTAGGGCGCAATTGGTTTTCCTGTTAACACCACATATTCAAGCAGTAACGAGTTTGCCCATCCGCGGGTTTGATCGATTCCTTCTGTCAAAAAGGCTGTTGGCACAAACCTTTCAACTTCCTCATCAGTGAAGCGCGCGTAAGGTGAAGCGCCACTGTTATGCCAAGTGTCCAGAACAAAGTCTTCTCGCTTCATGGATCCGCCGCATTTTTCACATTTGAAAGTGATTCTGTCAACCCAAGGTTTATGCAACTCAAAGTCTTCTGGAATCGGTTCTTGAGCATTCTCTAGCAGTTCTTTCTTGCTACCGACTATACGCTTGTTGCCACATTTTTCGCATGCCCATATGGGAAGGGGTGTACCCCAGATACGTTCTCGACTTATGCACCATGGTTTTCCTTCCTTCAAAAACCCAAGAAACCGATTTTTAGGCTCTTCAAAGAAATACTCAACTTTTCCAGCTGCCTCAAGCACTTTACTGTTTAGCTTGTCGGTGCGCAAAAAGTACTCTTTTCGTGCTAGCCAAACAAGTTTGTGGTGGGAACGCCAGCATGTTGGATATTCATGTTTGATTTTTGTCACTTTGACGAAACTGTTTTTGTTGCGCAGTTCCTCAACAACTAACATATCAGCTTCTCTTGCGAAAACACCGACAAATATTCCCGCGTCTTTGGTAAATTTTACCTCGTCATCGTAGGGAGCAAAAATGGGAACGCCTCTTCTTTGTGCTACCCAAAAATCATCTTCACCGTTTCCTGGCGAAAGATGCACTACACCAGTTGCTGTTTCAACATCAACAAAGTCTTCCGCCACAACTTTATGCACTAGAGGATGCTTGGTTTCAAGTTCAGCTTGTTTAGGAATTAAGTCTTTTAGGGGGTAATCGTAGGCCGTTCCTTCCAGGGTCTTGCCCAGCATTGTTTCGGTGACTTGATACTTAATTATTTCAAGTTCTTGCATGACAGGGTCAACACGTTGTTTCATCATTATCCATGTTTCGTCGCCGACTTTCACTTTCACGTATTCGGCATCTGGCTTAACTGCAAGCATAGTGTCGGTTATGATTGTGAAGGGCATGGTTGTCCAAATGAGGAAAAACTCGTTTTTGCTTCCTGAAACTTTGAATTTAAAATAGACAGATGGATCTTCAACTTCTTTGTAGCTGCCTTCATAACCAACTTCTGCGCTGCTTAGAGAGGTTTGGCAGCCGGGGCAATACGCTACCACATAATGTCCTTCTTCGAGGAGGTTTTGATCCCATGCACGTTTGAGAATTTGCCATTCCCGCTCAATGTAACTGTCTTTGTAGGTCCAATAAGCCTTGTCTTGATTAATGAAAACGCCGAGGTTTCCATCGGCCTCAAGCCACATGGCGTGGTAACGCATGATGGCTTTCTTGCATTCCTCTATAAAACGTTCCATTCCATACTTCTCAATGGATTCACGTTTGTTTCTGACTCCAAGAAGCTTCTCAACCTCCAACTCCACTGGTAAGCCTTGGCAATCCCATCCAGCCCAAAAAGGCATGTAATAGCCTTCCATGGTTTTCCATCGATACCGAATATCCTTCATTATTCTACCGCGGGCATGCCCAATATGCGGGATACCGTTCAAAGTTGGTGGCCCTTCTACGTAACCTAAAATGTCTTTTGCATTTTTCTCTAAAAGCTCAAGTTTCTCTCTAATCTTGTTTTTTACCCAGAACTCTCGCATTTCTTTTTCTAACGCAAGCGGAGCATAATTTGTTTGTAAATTTGAGTTTGAATCGGCTTCTTTGGTGGCAGTCACTTTTCATCCCGTACCGCAAAATAGGCTAAAAGACTATATAAAAGTATTAAGGATACAAAATCGATTGCCCTGAAGGTATTAACTTATTTTCTGTTCTTAAAAACTTGCATTAATTAAAAATCTCTAACAAACTAACTTATATGTAAAAATAAGTTAACAATAGCTAACTAATAGGAAGTGCGCAAATGGATAAGTTTCGGTTAGCCGTCTTCAACACTCAGCCGCCTCACCTGTACTTTGGAGGTGTAGAAAGACGTATAATCGAAACTACAAAACGGCTCAGCAGCCAAGCAGAGATTACAGTTTATAGCGGCACCAAAGCAGGCTTCAAACAACCCACCATAATTAATGACATAAGTTTGGTTCCGCTTTATTCAACAGACAGAATCTTCCCTTTAGACAACTGGTTCTTCAACAGAACCCTGTCAAAAAAAGGCGGTGCTATCAAAGCTAATGTTTTTGAGGCGCATGCAGTAAGCGGCTATGGATTAATCAAAACGCTGAACGAACAAGGCAACAAAAAACCATTCATCCACACAATTCACGGCGTGCTCGCTGACGAATACGAACAGGCGAAGAAAAACGGTTATGACTCACTCAGAGGCAGGATTGCGAATTATTTTATGGCAAGGCTTGCCAAACAAGAAGCTGAAACAGCAAAAAACGCAACGTTAATTGTAACAATAAGCAGGTATTCGCTTGAGAAAATGAAGCACTTCTACAATGTTGATGAATGGAAAGTTCGGATTGTTCCAAACGGCGTTGACACAGAAAAATTTAAACCCCTGTTAGATAGAGATGCGGCAAAAAGACAATTCGGACTACGGAATGAGCCTTGCGTGCTTTTTGTCGGCAGTTTAATCCGCAGAAAGGGATTACCTTTCCTAGTTGAAGCCGCAAAAAAAATAGTCAAAGAACAACCCGAAACACAATTTCTAATTGCCGGCGAAGGACCACTAAGAAACAAGTGGGAAAAGTCTATTGGCTCAGCAAATCTTTCTAGGAACTTCAAGTTTTTAGGCAAACTCAATGACGAGAAACTACCAGCCTTATATGGATGCGCTGACGTTTTTGCATTGCCATCAATTCAGGAAGGCCAAGGAATAGTGCTACTTGAAGCGCAAGCCTGCGCTAAACCGGTAGTGGCTTTTAACATTGGCGGAGTTAACGAAGCTGTTCGAAACGGAGAAACTGGTTTGCTTGTTAAGTTGGGCGACACTGAAGAGTTTGCAGATGCACTGTTGAAACTCATTTCAGATAAGGTTCTACAACAAAAGATGGGAGCTGTGGGACGCAGGTTTGTGGTGGAAAACTTTACGTGGGATATTTGTGCTCAAAAAATGCTGAGAGTTTACCATGAAGCTTTGTCAGCATGAAACGTTTATTGACTTTGCCAGGCGCTTAAAGTCATAATCGCTCATCCATTCAGTTCTCAGGTAGCAACAAATTCGCTCTTCACTTAGTCCAATACGTCTTGCTTCTTGAATGCAATAACCGTAAGCTTCAATTTCGGTGGGGCGATCCACATAATCATACTTTGGGTCAAAGAGTTCTTTTCCCTCCATAAACTGCTTAACGTGGCAAAGCTCATGAATCAAGTCAAGATAAATGTCTGTTTTGTCGCCATTGTTGAGGTAGCCTTTGCTAATGACAAGGTGTCCATCTGAACCGTCCACATACATGTAGCCAAAAACCCAGCTGATCTCAACTGTTAAGTGGCTAAGAACTTCATGGGTCTTCTCACCGAAAATTCCTTTTACTGCTTCAACTTTCTCGAAGCTTTTGAAATACTCGGAGAAAATTACTTTCCGATTTCCAAAGCCAAGTATGTTAATTGGAAGTTTCCTGAATAAGCGCAATATCCTAAACATTGCGAACTCCATTGCCGTCAAAGCCTACACTAACTCCTACTTGAAAGATGATAGATACTCAAGTTTCATCCCACGATGGGCTAAGTCTGGGAGGTCATCTACGCTACCTATGCTGGCGTCGATATTGCGGTGGATTGGGTGGCTCCATATGCCTCCGGGTGCAAGGTTAAACTGCAAGGGAACATCTACTTTTATGCCGTATCTTTCAGTCAGATTTTTAATTAATTTTCCCTCTCGGCAGGCTATGCGGCCAGATTTGTAACTCTGAAGAAGCTGTGGAGCTGCAAAGGCGCCTACACCATGCCAAACTGTCGCGTCCTCTGGGGAACCTATCGAGTATAAGAAGAATTGGGGGGAAGAGGGTGTTTCAGAAAAACTGTAATCAGATAGTTTTTCGCCAGGCACTGTGAAGTTGTCATCACAAATTGCAACGGCTATGTCTTCGGGATCCATGGCGTTAGGGTAAAGTTTGGTGGTTTTGTATTTGACAGTTGCATCAAGCAATTTCCCGTTTTCAAAGTGTAGTTTTCCGCGGGCAGCCCGTTTAGAACCAAACCCCTTTCTTGAATGCGGTATCGTCAAAAGCGTGGTGCGTTTACTCATGCTGCGCCCCATGCAGGTGTACGCCTCCTCGATTGATGCATAATCGCGGTTACTTTCTTGAATTATGTAATGCAGCAAACCGTCTTTATTCTCTGTTTTCAAGGTTGAAAGTGGCATCCGCAATGTGTAGAGCGAAAGGTCCATTCCAAAGAATGCAGACAAATCGTTCAGCTGGCCGTATTTGATGGAATCTACGAGGTCAAGGTATGAACCGTTGCTGTCTCTGAGGCTTTCTGTGATGAGCGTGCCTTCTTTTTGTGATATTAAGCTGCCATCATATTTTTTGAGGTATACTTCGTCGATTTTGAGCTGGTCAGTTTTGACGTTAGCTGCTGGAAACGCACTTTGTCCACTATCCACGATTGATTGTTTAAGTGGATTCATCGAGTAACGGTCCGGCTCTACATCATCCGTGTTTAAAAGAAAAGGCACTATGTAGCCTTGCGTGGGCTTTTTCAGCAATTCTGCAAGCGAAATTATGTCTCCCGCGTCTGGCTCATGCAAACCACGCTCATAAAAATAGTTGGCGCAAGTTTCAAGCAGCCGAGTACCGACTATCCCTTGAACTTCCTCAACTGTCAACTGTGGATTAGTATATTCAACTGAGCCTCGCAAAAAAAACCGTTCATCACAAAAGGGAAAAGAAACTTTTTTGCCGTTAACATAACGGAACAATGTAACTTTTCGGTTGCTATTTTGGCCCTTCGAAGAAGCGGCTCCTTCAACTAAAGTCTTAACTGTTGAAAAAGAAGTCTTCAAAAAATCCTCTAGCAGAAATTTGCAGTAATCTTCACTCATAAATTCTAACCTCTTTCTAAAGATTCAGCCAAGTATATACAATTTTTTGCGGTATTTGGACCTAAAAACATTCTAACAACAGAAAAATCTTCCTTAAAACCAACTTCAAGAAGCATATCAATGAGAGCGCGTTCCTTTTTTGGTAGCGCCAAGAAAACGCTTTTGCCATTCAATTTTGCTAGAACCGATTTCAAAAGCAAATTTGCAACATCGACTTTGCCTTCTTGGCAGACCAATGGTCCAACCCAAGCCATTTTCTCATAAACAGTGGAGGCAACGTATCCAACAACTTTTTCGCTCTCCGACACATAGTGGCATAAATTTCCTTCTTCATAAATGATTGCTCTTAAGAGTTTTTTTCTGTCGCCACCAAACCATGTGCTGTCAAACTTAATTATTGATTGAACTGCAGTTGCGGTAGGTTGAGGCAGAGTCTCGGCAGGCATTGATTGAAGTGTTTCTACGCTCAATATAGAAAAGTCTTCATCCACTTTGAAGCCTAGGCGTCCATAAAAGTCAAGAAGGTCGGGGTAAGCGTAGAGCCCAATGGTTTTGACTCCTCTGCTTTGCAAATAATCAACAGCTCGCTTAACAAGTAGACTTCCAGCTCCTTTACTCCGGCATTTTTCTTTAACAATTAAGTTGCCGAACCAGCCGACCTTGCCAAAACTGATACACGTTGCTATACCAATCCGTTCAGAACCGTCAAAAAGAACAAAACATCCTTGAGGCTCAAGATCAAACATATACTCAAAGTCTTCAGCAGCCATATTCCAATTCATCGTATTCGCTAATTTTGTTGCAAAAGGAAAATCAGCTGCGCTCATAGCTTTGACTTGAAACATAAAAAATAAACAGTAAACTCTAAGAATTTAAGGATTTGAATATCGACACGTTTTAAAGATGTAACAGTTTCAGCCAAGCAAATAAAAAAGGAAGTTATTGCCCAGCGGAAAGTGCTGCGGAGAGAGCGTCGGAGCTTTTCTGTATTTCTTTTGTCACACTTGAAAGCATTTTTATTCTATTCTCTAATTTTCGTTTCTGTTGGCTTGTTAGGTTTTTGAATTTTGGCATAATGTCCTCAACAACAGCTGCTAACAGATCACGGTTTTTTTCTTCGCTCAAGTTTTTGAGTTCTAGGTGACCGTCGACAAACTGTAATATTAGGTGTCCTGTTGGATCAACGTAGGCTTGAGCTACGTCTCCCAGTTTGGATGGCAATACGAGTTGATTTACTGCTATTGAAGGTGATAGGGGCTGCATGAGTTTGAGGAGTGAGGAGAAAAATTGAGTAATTAGAATTTTTTCTTCGGAGCTTAGTTCGCTTATTTGGCCAATGTCGTCTGCCGTGCTTTTTAATGAGTCGACAAGTTCTTGAAGGGTCACTTGCTTCTTCTTTTCAATTGACGCTGGCTGTGTAGAAGTTAAGACTTCTGTTGGCGACTTTACTACTTCTTGAGTCATGTGGATCAATTGGAGATAGCGTTCTCAAAACAGAAAAGGGCTTGTATGTCTCAAAATTCATGCACAGAAGTTTGAGTTTACTAATTATGATGTTTCAGCTAAAAACTAAATTACGTAAATATCCTAAAAAACAAAAAGCTGAAGAAGTAGCGCGCTAGCTCTTAATGATCAGTTGTAATTTTCTCGGTTGTTCGTTTTCCCTCTTCTAACCCATATTTTCTCAAGATTTAATACACCGCACAATAAAGGTTTTAAGGAACATCAGCCGTCAAGTTCGTCAGATTCGTCAAATACGTCAAATACGTGTATTGCTCTATTGTTTTACGGGCAAAAAAGGTGAATAGTAGTTGATAGCAAATGAAGGAGTATCTGACGAGAAAGAAATATCAACTGATTGAGATAGCAAAAACTCCGAGAAAGAAGATTTTGTACTTGATGCGATGCTCCTATGTATCGTTGTAACATAAAAAAAACACTATATCAACAAACAACAAATCTACAAGAAAAACAGTAAGTTATACATAGAAACGTACAAGGTGCATCCAAGTTAGACCTGAAAGTTTCTTTCCTAAATCCAATACATGGAACGAATGGATGGCATATCTCAAGTAGTAATTCATAAGATTTATGTATCACAAACCGAACCTCAATATATCTTGGAGGCGGCACTTAATGAGTTACGGGCATCAAGGGTTAAAAGAAAAAGCTGAAGCAAGCAGGATTCAAGAGGTTTCATCTCTTAAAGAAGATAAATTCAAGGTAACCGTGTCGCTTGACAAAGAGCGACCGATGTCCAAATGTCCGTTGTACGAAAAATACAACATTCAAAGATATGACCTCCACCCAAATTTTAGTTTTGCTCATTTGGATGACATGATTCCGAAGGGTACACCAGAGTACCTTGATCACGGACTTAATTATGTAGAGCGGATTGTACGTGCTCTCTATTATTTCAAGCAGTGTAGCTTAATTGGACCTTCAGGAACAGGTAAAACGCACATCGTCTACCTAGTCGCTGAATTGACGGGCTTGCCAATTTGGGAAGTAAACTGCGGCTTATCAACTTCTTCATTTGATCTTATCGGACGATTCATAGGTTTAGGCAAAGAAAACTGGGTAGACGGCTTGCTAACTCAGTGGCTAAGAAAAGGTGGCATAATGTACCTTGACGAAGCCAACATGATGAAGCAGGATGTTGCCACTAGACTCAACCCTGTCCTGGACACAAGGGGACATCTTGTTCTAAACGAGAAAGATAGCGAAGTAATCGAACGTCACAAATACGGTTACATGATCATCAGCATGAACCCTGCCACCGCTGAATTCTCAGGCACAAAACCCCTAAACGCTGCCATGAGGAGACGCATGGCCGTATGGATAAACTTTGACTTCTTAAGCGTCGGTGAAACAATCTCACCTCATGAAGTAGAAATGTTACGCAAAAGAACCAAAGTTGACCAAGATACAGCATACCAAATCATTCAAGCAGGTGCTGAGTTAAGAAGACAATACAAAGCTGGCGACTTACCTTATGGTCCATCACTGGGAGACTTGATTAACTGGGCCACATTGGTCAAAGATGGAAACACTCCAATAGGAGCAGCGGAAGAGACAATTATTGGATTAACCAGCGACAACGTTGAAGTCCAATCTGATGTTCGCAGAATTATAGAGGCAGTCTTCAACAAATTACAGTAATTTGGAGTCATATCCTTGGGATTTGTTGATTACGCTTGGGTGGTTTCTATTCAAAAGGACAACACCAAAGTAAAAATATTGCAAGATGAAGCCTTATCTCAACCACTCTTACTTTCAGATAGTGTCGGCTTCACGATTAAGCTTCCGACCGTTCACGTGTTGGATGACGGAGCTATTTCTTTTCTTGATCACAAGTTTACGGGAAACAGCATTGGAAAAGCTAGGATGGGCAGGTTGTTTAGGGCGTCAGTCACGCATTTGACAGTGCACACTTTGGCGCCATTTACTAAAGATAGAATTGTTCCCAACGAAAAGGATTCAATTGTTGAGGCTTATGCCAAGTCATTAATCAACGACACTTACAACAATGCCTACATTCAAGCATGGCACCCCGATAGATTCTTGGACATTGCTTATGCGAATGCGCTGGCTTACCAAAAGATAAAGGCGTCGGATAGAATCTTTACTTCTTCAACAAAACTTATGGCTGCTTTATTGACACAGCTTAACGTTGGCTTAATAAAGAATTCTCCAGGCGAAGAAGAAGAAAAAACAGTGAATAAATTATTTAGCGATTTAACTGCGCTTAAAGAAACCTTCTTAATGTCGATAGCTGGCGATGACGTCAAACTTAATGAGCTATTCGACGAAAAAGTAAAGTCTATCAAGAGTTTGCTTGAGCCGTTTGGCCCGTTTTTAGAAGCACCTTCATTTAGACACACCGAGAGCATGGGTCGCTGCAGCATTTACAGGGAAGTTGAAGAGCCAGAAGATGATTTTGAAGGCTCTTTTGTGCAATCGCTCATTTGTTTAGGCGGCAATGTACCAAAAGTAGATAACATCGACCAATGCTGGAGACCAGAACAGGAAGCTGAGTCCTTACAAGCGTTTAATTCTGATCATTACCAAAAGCAAAGAGAAGAAAAAACAATTTCAAAAATAATGCCTTATGTCGGTTGGACCAGATTTAAGTCAGTTTCTTTTCCTGACGAAGATTATACCCAATATCTTCGGGCAAGAAGTTTGGTGCAAGGAGCAAGCCGGCGACTTCTTGATATTCTTAGATCAGCGTTTAATTATCTTGATGAGGATCCAAGGCAAGAAATGGGTCAGCTTGATTTATCCGCTGTAATTCAATCCCTTGCAAGCAACAAACCTGCAACTGACGTGTTTGTGCTTGATGAGTTTTTGAAGCCAAGTTTTGCCTGGTCCATAATTTTTGATGTGAGCAGCAGTATGCAGGTGAAAGGGGAATATGGTCGAGCGTTAGCTATAGCTGTATCTGAAGCGGCAAAAGAATTAATGACTGACCCGACGTCATGGACATTCTTTGCTTTTAGCGACAAATTCTACATCTTAAAAGACAGCAATGAGTCGTATTCAAAGCGAGTTAGAGCAAGAATTGGTGGGTTAAAATTTGAAGGACTCACCTACATCCCAGACGCAGTTACGATGGCTGGAAAAATGCTGGCTAAAAGGTTTGAAGAGCAGCGCTGTTTAATTGTTATTTCTGATGGGTGGCCATATGGCTACCCCAACATGCCTATTGCCTTGAAGGAATGCGTTGATGATTTGATAAAGAAAAGTGTTATAGTCATCGGGATTGGAGTTGAAACAGACAGAATGGGCAATTTCTTCCATTTACATAGCTCAATTTACACGCAGAAAGACCTCATCAACAAGTTTGGATCAGTTTACGCTAACGCTTCAGCAAAAGCGCTTGAAACTTAGCTTGCCTTTTTTCTCTCTTTGCAGTTGATTTAGCTTAAAAATATCAGATATCTCTAGTTGGTTAATTTTTCTCCCTTTCGCTTCCTCCTCGAGCTTTGTCTCTCCAATAACCTACTCCGGGTCCTAAAGCAACCAAACAAGCCCAAATAGCCACAAATATTTGACAGCAAGTTGATGCTTTACCACTGAACTGTTGAGAATGAAGCAAAGAAAAGTAGAGAAGTCTGGCTCTTCTTAAATGTGGAGTCTGAATTCAGATTCTCAAGTCGTAATTATATTATATATAGACGGTCAGAATTGGGTGACAAGACCCCAAATATTGAGAACAAAAGTTGACCCCCTATGGCACTATTAATGGAAAAACAAGAAATAAAGAAAGTGTACAACAACCAAAACGATTCATGGAAACTAATGAAGAAAGATCAAACCTACAGCAAACAATTAACAACCATTGAAGAAACACTTTCCCGTTTTGGACTCCTCAAAAACGAGATTAAAGTATACCTGCATCTAGCAAGAGCGGGCGAAAAGAAAGCTGGAGAAATAGCGGAAGCAATTTCACTTCATCGAACTGAAACCTATCGAATCTTACGAGATCTTGAGAAAAAAGGAATAGTTTTTTCTATTTTTGAGAAACCGCTAAAGTTCACCGCTGTTCCATTGGATAAAGCCATAGATTTGCTTGTCGATGCACAAAAAATACAAATCAGGCTACTGGAACAGGAAAAAACAAATCTAGTTGAACTTTGGCAATCTATGCCTCAACCCAAATTAACAGACACAAAAAAAGAAATGTTTCAAATGCTTGAGGGTGAACAACAGGTACTCATGAAAGCTAATGAATTACTTGAAAGAACAGAAAAAGAGTTTCAAGTCTTTGCGTCTGCAGATTACCTATCCCAGCTGTACTACAGCGATTTCTCAGACAAACTCAAAGCACAAGCTAATAAAGTCAAAGTTTCATTGGTTACTGATGATTCGCTTAAAAGTGCATACTTCACTGGGCAACTGCAATGGCTGAGTGGACAGCACAAAATTATTGACGACCGAAACTTACCGTGCTTCATGATCTCTGACAACAAAGAGGTACTAATAGCATTTCACGAAAAAGATGCAGAAAACGACGAAGATGCAAAAAAGAAGTTCAAGACAGCCGCGCTATGGACAAACTACAGTGCCTTCACTAAAGTTCTGGGAATGTTATTTTCCAAAATGGCTGGAACTTGATCGGCTAATTAGCCGACTTCTGGTTTTTTATTTATTCTTTTGTTAGGTTCAGTTACCCTGATTTTGCCGATTATTTACTATTTCCTTTATGGCGTAGCTTAGATACCACAAAGAAAGCTAAAAGCAAAATAACCAGCACGACAACAGAATAAACGATAAATTGTAAACTTGAAAAGCCGGAGCTGGTTTGGGAAGAATCGATTTTAACAATATAGAAGTCGTATTGCGCCTTGCCAATTAAGTTAGGTTGCCATGACATACTGGTTTTTGCCAGTTTCTATAACGCTGTAAGCTTCCTGGTAACCTGCATCCCCTTGAGTGACACTCCAGAGAACTTGTCCTGAATCGATGATTTTGAAAAGCGCGATGCTTAGGTGATTCATTCTGATTATCTTCCAATCAGGTAGTTGTCAGTCGTGAATGTAACCGCTGGTTTGTCTGTTTGTTCAGCTATGTAACTTGTAGAAGTGGCAATACCATCAACGTAATTGTTTAAAGCTATTGTGGCTGGAGACGGAGAATAGGAGCCCACTTCCAGTATGTGAGAACCCCCGTCAGCGTTGTTGGTTAAGCCAGTTACGTCGGTAACTTGCGTATTGTTAACCCACATGGCCACTTCGCCGTCGCCAGCGCCAATCTTGCACATGATTTCCAAATGATACCAAATACCAACAGAAATGCTTGAACTTAAAGAGCTGTCAACGTAACTGTAAGCTTGAGTGTTACTATTCCAGTATTTGAGACACCAAAGATATTGCCCAGCATTATTATGAATATAAGAAGAAGACAAATTGTACCTGTTAATGCTGTCCAACGTTATTCCGGCCATCAAATAGTTGCCAGAAGAAGGCAGAGCATCTAAACAAACATAACCGGACAAATACAATGTAGAATAACTTGATCCTAAATCCTTTACTATAATGGCGGATGCTCCAGCTCTGGCTGGCAAAGTGAATTTAGCAACGTTGTCTCCGCCATAGGGAGATGTCGTTTGAACACTTTCTGCTCCACCCCGGCTGTTTGAAACTCCTGACCATAAACTGAAATCTTTGCTGTCAAAGCTGTCGTTAAAGAGGGCAGGAGTAGGAGTGGGGGAGGGCGCAGGGCTAGGCGAGGGACTTGGGCTAGGAGAAGGGGTAGGACTTGAAGTTGGAATAGGTGATGGAGAGGGACTATGTGAAGGAGTAGGGGTAGGTGATTCTGTTGGAGTTGGAGTAGGAGATAGGCTAGGAGAAGGAGTAGCAGTGGGTGCAGGTGATTGGACCGGATTGGGAGAGCATGTTGCGTTTGTTCCAACTGTTATGCCGCGTTGATCCTGACAATACATGGAAACAAGAAGGGGTCCGCTTTGCTGGCTTGTTTCGGCTTGAAAGGATACAGTATAGGTTCCATTGCCCAAATTATTGATACTTGGCGCCTCAACTTTTAGCCAATAAGCTACATTCTGGAAATAAAATGTGAAGTTTTGTGCTAGTGCTGGTTTGTCTTCATTGAGTACATTAATTGTTAAGTTTGCTTGCTTAGAAGTGTCGTTCAACTGCAAATATTGTCCGGATAAATTAACTTCTGAAGTTATGTTACCATTATACTGCGAAGTTGAAGTGGTTGATAAACCTGAAGAACTAAAATCAAAGCTGACATAAATGCTTGAGATTCCTTGACCATTGGTTCCTTGGGAAATCCATACACCATTTTGGTAAGGTGAAGTATTTAGTAGTGTGTAATCCATTTGAACCAGAGCTTGGTAAGAGTGAGAAGTGATTGCTGAATTCAACTCGTTGAGGTCAGCGGCTAAAACTCCTTCGTTGCCGCCACCGCTAATATTTGCCAAAGCGCTAATCAGTGTGCTTTTTATGTTTTGTTCATAAGCTGAAAAAACTGTTTCACCACCATTTTCAGATATCGGTACGCCTTTTCCAGTTTCAATGACATACATGGCGGTGGAGAGCAGAAGCAAGGCTACGAGTAATGCTGTGATTATAATCACTTGACCGGAGTTGTCTTTTCGCAGGTTGCGTTTTTTCATGTTGATCCGATCTCCGATAATTGCAGGCGCAACACGTAGAATGTGTAGCTGCTGTTTTGGCTTACACAAATGTAATCTACTGAAGTCACTTTGTCATTTACGGCACCTGCATTTGATATTGGAAATGGGGTTAGAGTGTTCATTTCTTGATCGAACACTGTCAAGTTAAACCATGTAGTAAGCGGAAGAGCGGATTCAACACATTCTTTAAGCGTTGTCCAATCTCGGTTATCAACTATGGCTGCTAAGTGCCCATTGCTGTCTAAGCTTAACAGAATATTATTTGCGGTTGAAACAAGATTTCCTGGTGGATTTTCCAGGTTCGACGGGGCTGGAACAAGCGCTAGGCAGGACATAAGAAGGATTGACGCGAAAAAAGCTTCAATTAATCGCACTACTCCCTTTTTATCTCTTACCAACTTCACGGAGGCACATCTCCGAGACTTATATCTAGCTTACAGAGAACACCATTGACTGTTACAATGTAGCTGAAGATGTTTTGTTCTGATCCAGCAAAGTTAGAGCCAGCCGTTAAAGGTATTTGGGGATAAGCCGTCCATTCTTGAAAATATGAGTCGTTTTCCAATCCGTAGATTATTATGACAAAAGGACTGTTGTCAATTAAGTTTGGAAGCTGAATTTGCGAAGAATTTTGTACGTTTTGAATGTTTATAATGCTTTGGTCTTCGTAATTGTAAGAAAAGATGTAGCAGCCTTGGACCGTTAAATCAGACGAGTTCGTTGATAAGTTGAGCACGTAATTTAGTGGACTCAAATCTAAAAGGTCGTTATTCGGGGTTGATTCTTGCGATGAATTTGATATATTATAAATAGCATAGGAAGTTATTCTGTTGTCAAAAGACGATCTTGCGAAAACTATGAGGTTTGAGTTCGCAGATGATCCAATTGGAATTTGGGTATTGATGAAGCCAAGTCCAACGTCTGAAGTGGTGGCATTGTTTTGAAAGCATAGATAGTTATTTGCAACTATGTAGCATTGCAGAGTAGCCGATACGGGTTTGCAAGCGATGCTTGTTAATACTGTGAAGCCCAGATTTTCATTGTTGCCTATTGTGCTGTTGCCTGATTGCTGAATGTTGATTGATATTATTTGAGAAACTGTTATTCCCAAAGCTATGTTGTTCAATTTAGCTGCGTTTTCCATGTCAAAGTAAGATATGGAGTATTTGTTTAGGTTGTTTAATCGAGTGAGTTTATCCATGTCTAATTCGTATGGGGTAGTAGAAGAGCTGGCCGCTAACCCAAAGTCGGAAGGAATAGTGTTACTGGTTCCCCAGTTGGTTGGGAATCCTAGGTTGGTTATTATGTGGTTGGCGATGGCCTGCAGGTAGCTTTCTTTGTTGATATCTTGTGTTGTGTTTATGCTTGTTTGCAAAGTTGAGGATGTATAGGCAGTTGCTATCAAAGCTATTGCTACAATTATTGTGCATGCAAAGAAAGTGTCAATGGAGGTGGATGGCAAATTTTGGTTTCTCCTTAGCTGAGAGGGGTTAATTTTCCAAAAAGACCCGCGAGTATAATTTGTGATAGAATCAAAGATACATATGCGACTGTTGCCAATATTGCTCCGTGCTTGAATCCTGCTCCAAAATTTCCTTCGCTAATTTTTCCAATAAAGAACCCAGAAATCCAGCATTGAATGATTATTCCGACTGAGAACATGCCAAACTGGCCTTGCGAGGATACTGAAGCAGCTGACCCGAGACTAGTGTTGTTGATGGTTGTCATCATGCTTGTGGTTAAGTTAGTAGTTAAAGCTACTATGGTTGTAGTGACCGCAATTAATGCACTCCACATGATGGCAAGAAATATGTAGGGCTTCAAAAGTTCGCGTCTGTTGACCTGTAATTCTCGTTCTTTTTCGCTATATTCTGAAAGTATCTCCAGCGACTGGGTTGAATTGCCGCCGATTTCAATAGTTTCCACCATCATGGCAAAGTTGACTACGACAAACCAACTTCGAATTTCCTTTTGTAAATTATTGAAGGTTTTTCTTAGAGGAATGCCCCATTCAATTTGGCTACGCATTAAATTCAGAAATTTGGAGAATGATCCGTAATCTTTTCGTTTTGTTGCTTGAATTATGCTTTTTTCTGGTGAAAGTCCGGTTTTCTGTGATTCTGTTATGTCTCTTATGAAGCTGGGAAGTGATTCTTCAGCGTTGTAGTTGATTTTTGAAATGTGCCAGTATTGGATGGCAATCGGCAGTGACGCAGCAACTAAACCTATGGTGGTGATTGCAGGCAACCCTATTGAGCTTATTGCGTTTGATAACGAAGGAACTACAGCAAAAAGTGCAATTACGACAAATACAGGTGGAATTAAGAATAGAGCTCTTTTGTAGAGATCTTTCAGGTCAGGAAAAGCGCTTCTTTGCATATTATGTGCCATCATTATGAAAACGCAGGACATCACAGGCATAATAACAAACGCTACTAAGTATGACAGCAAAGGCGAAGTTGGAGCAGAAGAGTTTACAAGCAGCGACATCACATTTGATGATGATAAAACTACAAAAAGTATGTACGAGCATAGCACAACGATTAGCATAACTGAGTAGGCTTCAACCAAGCTGGCGATTCGATCAATTGAACGGTTCAGATTAATGTATCTAAGTTCAAAGATTGCTTTCAACTGACTTTTCATGTAATCAACCATTTTTCCGCCGCTTCTAACTGAAGAAACAAAGCCTCCCAAAAAATTTCTATAAAGCTTGGATGTTGTGGTTTCCGCGCGCGTTTGCATGACAGTTAAAGGGTCTTTGCCTAAAACCTCCACTTGGCGGATTACTTCGTCTGCTTCCTTCTTAAATGCGGGAAGAAAGTGAAGCTTCCGCATTCTTTTCCAGCTGTCATAGGGGGATATTCCGCTTGCAGCCATAAGTGTGAAAATCATTACAGCGAACGGTAGTTCCTGATCAGTCTTTTCTTTCTCTTCACTAGCAGCTTTAGATACTAATCCGAAAATCTTGCCGACGAATCCGCCAGGAGCCATCTTGCTATTTCTCCTCGGAATTTTCTTGCACGGGCAAATCCGAAATTCCAAGAGAGGAGTTTAGCGCTTTGTGTACGCTTCTAAAGTCCCGCAAGTTCTTCGCAATAATACCTAGTAGAATTTGTTTTCTTCGTTCAAACTCTTGTTGGACGACGCTTAGGGGGGCATCAAGATTTCTGGCTATTTTGTTGAGCAGGTAACTCTCGCTAAGGTTTTGCTTGAAAGTGTCTGTTGTCGGGTTCCATGAGAAAACTTCATGAGGAAGACCGCTGTTATCGATTTCGGCAACTTCAACGAATTTTCGACCCGCCGTTTTTCGGCCTTGACTCCCGAGGAAAGTTGTTTGTACTTGTTTCACTATTATTACGCAGTTCATTAAGGACAAAATGTTTTGAGGAATATTCATCGGTGGTTGTGTTAATCTCATAATGACTGTATTAACATCGTCAGCGTGCATAGTGCAAAGCCCACCGTGACCTGTAGCCAACGCTTGAAAGAGAACATATGCTTCTTCGCCCCTAATTTCGCCCACAAGAATTAGAGCTGGTCTGTGTCTGACGGCTGATTTTATCAAATCGTATAACGTGACTTCGCCTTCGCTGTCTCCTCCAAAGCCTGTTCGTGCAATGGTTGATACCCAGTTTTCCTGCGGCAAATTAATTTCTTGAACTTCTTCAACAGAAATCATCTTATAGTCAGGTCGCACTAGACACGCGATAGCATTTAGAGCAGTTGTTTTTCCAGCGCCTGTTGGTCCCACAATCATGACTGACATTTTGTTTTCCATCAGCATCCAAAGGTAGGCTGCGATTGATTCGTCGATTGTTTCGTTTAATATCAGGTCGACGATGGTTAACGGATCTTCCTTGAATTTTCTTATGGTAAAGCTTGTCCCGGCTGGGGTAGTTTCTTTCCCAAAGGAAACTGCAAGGCGGTGTTTTCCTGGAAGAGTGAGGTCAACTATTGGATGTGCTATGCTTACGTGTTTGCCTTGTCTGTGGACTATACGCGTTGTGAAATCGTCTAAATCCTCTTCATCAGTGAAAACAATGTTGGTTCGTGCATTAGCGTATTTTCGATGATAAATATAGACCGGTTTGTTTATTCCTAAACAGCTAATGTCTTCTATCATCGGATCATTGATTAGACCTTCAATTTTTCCGTATCCGATTAAGTCTTTTTGAATATAATATAAGATTTTCTTAAGACCAACTTGGCTAGAGCCTTCAAGTGCTTCTTTGTGTTCCTCCATGATCCCTGGAAGTTGTCTATGGAATGAATCTGCGAGGGTTTCGTCTATTCTAGGAGCTTTCAGCTCGTATTCGAGGATGTTTTTCAAACGTTTGTAGGATTCTCGGTCTTCTCTGGTCATGCCTAGTTCGTCAACGACGTAGAAGTAGCTGCCTTCAGAGTCTTCTTGGAAAATTCGAGCGTAAGAAAACGGTGGAGTGAGGGGGTAACCATCGATTTCTGTGTAACCTTCAGGCACTTGATAGCCATGGATACCTAAGCAAGCTATCAATTCGTCGTCTGAAGTTTTTTCTTTTTCTTTGTATTCTTGTTTCTTCTTGCCTAAGTTCAATTCAATCACTCTCTGGTTAATGTTAGTGTTACAGTTTGGTTTTGGTAGGAACATTGTATGATAGCTCTGCCCCAACCGCTAACAAAAGTTCCGGACGCGGCTGTGTCCGCTGGAATGTATATTTGTGGTTGGTTTTGGATGGGGACTGTTCCAAACCCAGATTCAACCCATGCATTGGACGAGTCATTAGTTATGGAAATCCAATACTCCTGATTTCCGATTTCGGTAGGCAAATTGAGGATTTGAGTGGAGTTTTGGCCGTTTTCAGTTACATGATTTATAAGAATTAGGCTCTGCGTGGCCACATACTCATCAACATTGGCTAACTGTTGGTTTATAGCATCAGTCTTTATGTTCGCCATTGACAATACACAGCTGGAAACTATGATTGTGCCAACGATTAAGGCTGCAACAATTGAATACACGTAACTTGGAATTATCGTTACCATTGCTTACCTAATCCACCTCTGGATTGATACGTTGGAAATAACGGTTTCAACGTTGATTATCGAGCCTTGAGCAGTGCTTGAAAGTGGAATGGAAACATTTCCTTTAGCACCGTTCAGTTGTGCATTCACAATCAAGTTGCCAGGTTGATAGGAAACTTGGTAGGTTTGAGTTGTTAATTGGGTACTTATGCATGAGATCTGCAGTGGAAGATCTCCTTGCAACGCTATTGGTTCTGAAGAGTTCAAGTTGACGATGTAAATGCGAACATCATTGACGTCTTGACCATTTTGTATTCCTGCATAAGCATACGTAACTGTTGGTCGGTATTGTAATTGGATCTCAGGTCCTTGGGAACCGCTTGTTATGTAAAGCTGACTTAGTGACGAGCCACTCTGATTCGTTATTGCCTGGCTGTCTCCTTCCAAATAAAATCCCATGTCGATAGAGCTGGAAGTTGGAAGTTCATAAGTAATTTGGCCTACTGGAGAGTCAAAGATAGTTTGGTCAATAGTCAAGTTGTCGCTAACAGTCATGGTTAGAATGTTATTGGTTGGTTGAATGTTTGTGGTTCCACCTGAATCACTGAGATCAATTGTGCTTGAGGAACCAGGCTGCCCTATCGTTGAAAGAATAAGATTGTTTAGAGATTGATAGTTTTGCCGGGCTGTGGAAACTTTGAGCGCTTTGCTTTGGATTTGGAGGTTTTGAACTGAAAAGTAATAGGTAACTGTTATGAGGCTCAGAGTTGTCACGAGCAGAATGAGGAATGTAACCGGCAGCGCCAAAGCACGTTCAGACCGAATAAGCCTTCTGAATGGTTGACTACGCAAGGTAAACTGCAAATACATCCTCTCATACATGTGCATTTACTATAGAAAAGCTGGGAAAATGGATTAAGCCATTTGTGTGTATGAACAATTCACATATCATTTCTTGATAGCATCAAAAAATTGAATGCGCCAGAAATGATTTCTACTCTCAAACTAGTTTTTTTTATAAAAGAAAAAGAAGAGGGGGAAGATTATCTTGACTATACTTCTAAGCTAAAGAGCCAGTTGATGCTTGAACGTTTGTCTCTTGGTAGTAGGTTGCTTGTGCTGTGAAGACCGCGAAAGATATGGTTGTGCCTATGTCAGCTGTAGAAACACTACCAGGAGCAACGAGCCAAACACTAATGCGCGCACCAGAAGCTAGTACTATGGGACCTGTGATTCCGGTGTATGTTGTTGTAACAGATGTTAAGGCAGCTGCACCCGTAGCTGTTAAGTCTGTGCCGGCTGTGGCTGCTGATGTGAAAGCAGTGTTTGTGGCTGCTGGAAACGCTGGTTGTCCACGAACTTCTATTTGGTTGATGACTACGTCTCGTCCGCCAGTGTTAGTTATCATAAGAGCGCCTATGGCTTTTCCAGCGTTGTCGCACCAAAGGTGGGCGTATGAGATCTGCAGGCTTTCCTGTTGAACCCTTGTGCTAACAACGTTGATAGCAAAGTAAGTAACGACACCTGCGAGCAACACTGAAACCACAAGAATAATCAGCGTAGTAATGACTGTACTTAGAGCCAAGCGATTCTTCATCATTTTTCTCATTATATTTGCCATTCTATTTTAAACTCCTTTGAAAAAACCATTACACAATTTACGGATAAGTAATCTTGTGCGTAAAAAAAAATACACATCCAAAAAAACAAAATCAAAAAACAAAAATGAATTTATTGAAAAAAGAAAGAAGAGGGGGAAGATTATCTTAATTATACTTTTTAAGCTAAAGAGCCAGTTGATGCTTGAACGTTTGTCTCTTGGTAGTAGGTTGCTTGTGCTGTGAAGATCGCGAAAGATATGGTTGTGCCTATGTCAGCTGTAGAAACACTGCCAGGACTAGCGATATAAACGTTGATTGAACTGCCGGAAGCTAATACTATGGGTCCTGTGATTGCAGTTGTTAAGTCCGCTGTTTTTGCTTTAGGGGCTAAGTCTGTACCTGGTGTCGCTGTGAAAGTGTAGATTGAGGTGAGTGGTGCTACTTGTCCGCGTACTTCGATTTGGCTAATAACTACGTCTCGTCCGCCTGTGTTGGTTAGCATAAATGCGCCTACGGCCTTGCCGGATGCATCACACCAAACGTGAGCGTATGAAACACTCAGGCTTTCCTGTTGAACCCTTGTGCTAACAACGTTGATAGCAAAGTAAGTAACGACACCTGCGAGCAACACTGAAACCACAAGAATAATCAGCGTAGTAATGACTGTACTTAGAGCCAAGCGATTCTTCATCATTTTTCTCATTATATTTGCCATTCTATTTTAAACTCCTTTGAAAAAACCATTACACAATTTACGGATAAGTAATCTTGTGCGTAAAAAAAAATACACATCCAAAAAAACAAAATCAAAAAACAAAAATGAATTTATTGAAAAAAGAAAGAAGAGGAGAGAGCAGATAGTTTCAGGCTACTTAATCTTATCCTAAGGACCTGCGTATGCTTGAACGTTTGACTCTTTGTAGTACATTGCTTGTGCCGTGAAGACCGTCATACCAATTGATAAACCGATGTCGTTGACGTTAACACTACCCGGTGAGAGTATGTAGACAACCACAGTGTCGCCGGACGGTAGTACTATGAGGTTTGGGGCAGTTGCTAGCGAATTCGTAAAAGTTCCAACGGTTACAGTATTCAGTGTGGGGCCAGTGTTCGCAGGCGTGTATGCTAAACCTTGATTAATGTCATCAGCTTTGACGACGTTAAGATAGAATATGCTTGTGCATGGATTTCCAAGCACTTGAATCTGGTTGATTACTACATCTCGTCCGCCAGTGTTAGTTATCATTAGGGCGGCTTCTACTGGACCTACTGTGGCGGTTGGAGGTACCCAAATGTGATTGTTTGAAATTAAAAGACTTTCCTGTTGAACCCTTGTGCTTACGACGTTTGTAGCAAAGTAAGTTAGGACTCCCGCAAGTAATATGGAGACTACCAGAATTATGAGTGTTGTAATTACCGTAGCGAGTGCCAGACGGTTTTTGAATAGTCGGATCATTTACTTAATTCACCTGTAGCAAAGAGAACAGACATTCCCTATTAATATCTTACGTAACAAGACTCAATATACAACATCACTATTAAAAAACACAAAAACAAACTCAAGAACACAAAAACAATACTGCCAACAAATATGTGAACTAAATTCAAAACAGTTCTTTAAGAAGACTTTAATCATGTTTAATATTCATTGCATCAATTGGTTGTTTAACAGAAAATAGTTTCAGGTCAAAAATTCTTTATCAAAAATAAGGATTCAGCCGTCATAACCAATAATTCAAGCGTCGGCAATACATAACGTTGCAACATATAACGCTTGCAAGCTGATTCAGCTATGTATCTGAAAATCAACCACCAAACCAAAATCCTATCACTAATTATAATCGTCGTATTAGTGTTCAGTCCATTATTCATGGCTCAAGCTTCCACCATCCAAACCCAAGCCTCAACCGTCCAATTAACCACAACTTCAGAATACACGAACTACGTACGTAGCTACGTAAGCACTGAAGGAAACTGCACCTACATTGAAAAACCAATGTTCCCAGTACTAATTAACAGTTCGCAAATAGCGATCGGCGGAAACTGGACCATCATCTGTCCCTTAACGGTAGGTCACAACTACCACATCTACTTTTATGGATCATATATAAACACGTCATCCGTAGCGAAAACAGACTACGACGTTTACGTTTATGACCCAAGTGGAAACTTGGAAAGTACACACACAGAAGCTGCGGGTCTTCCCGAACACTTAGGAACAAACGTAAGTGTTGCACTTTTTACACCTAACCAATCGGGCAATTATACGTTTTTTATTACAAATAATCCCAGTGACAGCATGGGCGCCCAACAAGCCACTTTCATGATTATTGAAACTCTGCAAACAGATCAATGGTACACCAGTAATATCGATGGTACGGATGATAACAATTCGAGAACAGCAAATACAGCTTGGGCCTATGAGTTCGTAACTAATGAGTCCTATGTTTCATTATATGTCAAGGTTGCTAACACGCTTGACATGTACGAAGCTAGGCTTTACTTGATGAACAACGCTCAGTCGCCTACCTTAAATGACTATCCATTGCCTTGGGAACCGGGTCTGTACGGCAACTTGAGTTCTCCCGTAGGTGGATACAACTTTGACAGCAATGCCTACAGAGGTGTAGCTTACGCTAGCTGTGAATACATGGGAAAATCTATGTTTCTTAATTACACATCCGCTAACACTGGACTAAAACTTTATCATGTCGTCTTTATCGGCGAGAAAGGTTCAGGCGAAATAGAATACATGCTCAAAACTAATTTTGATAATCGAACTCTAACACCCATAAATATGCCAACGAGAATTTACCCAAACAATTCCACCGAAATCTCTTTCTCAGCAAACGGTACTTCTTCTTTACAGACCGCTAAAATAGCCTACACAACTGATAATTGGACAAGCACTAACACTATTGATATGGCAGTCAACAATCAAACTTGCAACGCAACGATACCTGGTCAAAAAGCAGGAACAATTGTCCAGTATAGAGTTAACGCTACAGATGTTCTTGAAAATGTCCTGGAAACGTCAGGCAACTTCACAATCAAAGAGCCCTTGACTCTAAACATTACTTCAGTTGAAGACAAGATAAAACAAGGAGAAAACGTCACAATCAACGGAAGTCTTACCCCAAGCATTCAGAATGCCACAGTTAAAGTGCAATTCTTCAGCACAAATTCTACCGAAACAATAAATTGCACTGTTAACGATGTCGGCAATTTTACTGCCACTTTCAAACCTGACACTTCTGGACTTTGGGGTGTTACAGCTACTTTGCCTGAAACACAAACGTCTTACAGGTGCGATAGCGAACAATTAATGATAACAGTAACCCCACCGCCATTTTACGTTAAATACTCACTTTTCATCCTAATCGGTTTCATTGGTGCTGTAGCAGCAGGCTCAGTAGTTTACTTTTTAAAGTTCAAAAATAAATAATATAGCTAAGGTACATGATTAGAATGGATAATTTTGTCGCAGTTTTAGAAGAAAAAGAGTTACAAGAAGGAACAATGAAACTGATAAGGATTGAAGGTCTACCAGTTTTACTAATTAAGCAATCTGGCCAAATTTTCGTCATCGATAATCGATGCCCACATATGGCCTGTAGCCTCGCTGGCGGAACTTTGGATGGACCAGTAATTATTTGTCCTTGCCACGACTGGCGCTTTGACCTAAAAACAGGCGAATATGACCAAGACCCATCAATGAAATTAGTGACTTACGAATGGAAAATTGAATCAGGCAAGATATGGGTGAAAATCGAAGAAGAAGAAGAGTAAAGAGAGAGGATTTTTCATTTAGCGGAACTTGAGATTACTTCATTTTTGTATTTATAATCTTTGCAAAATTCCCAGAAAGTCTCTGATATTTTTACGAGCGCTCTTTTTGGTCTAACTATATAGAGTTTTCTTGGGGTTTTGGCTTCCTTAATTTTAACAATTTTTATTAAGCCTGCTGCGTAGGCTTTTTTTGCAGCTATTGAAGAAATTATGCTTATGCCTCTTCCTTCTGAAACAGCAGTTACTATTGATTCGGTGCTTCCAAGAGCTAATGTAACCTTTAACTGTTCCAGGGAAAACTTGTTATTTTCAAGCAGGTGCTCAATTTCTTTTCTTGTTCCAGAAGTTTCTTCTCGGTCAATGAAAGGATACTTGATGATTTCACTTAGCATAGATGATTCCTGCTTGGCGAGTACATGATTGCATGGGACAATGAGTACTAAGTCTTCTTGTCCAACCTGGATGTAATCGAATTTTTCTTCATAACCGTGTATAGTTCCTACTGCGGCAAAATCAACATTGTTGGCTTGTAAGCTGTTTAGGCTGCTGAGGCTGTCTTCTGCTTTAATTCTAAATTTCACATGCGGATAACGATTTTGGAAGCCAGCAGCTAAACTGGGAATTATGTGCTCCTCAGGTATAGTGCTTGCAGCAATACTTATGGATCCAGATAGTTCTAGTTTAGCTGAGGAAATTTGGGCTTTTGCATTTTGAGTGTTTTTAAGTATTTTTTCTGCGGTTTCTTTGAGCGTTGCTCCTGCTTCCGTGAGTTCTACGCCGCTTGTTTTGCGTTTGAATAAGTCTGCATCGAAATATGCTTCTAATGCTGCTATGTGGTGGCTTACTGTACCTTGGCTGGTTTTAAGTTCTTTTGCTGCAACCGAGAAGCTGCGTGTTCTAGCTACAACGAGGAATGTGTTGAGGTAATCGAATCGTATGGTTTCCATGTGCTTTGTTAGAACCCTCTTTTGTCTTGTATTTAGTTTATTTAGAGTGTTTATATGTTATATGTTTTGATAGAAAGCATTATATTAGTTTTTTTAATAATTGTTATTCAGTAAAACTGAGGTTAAAATCTTTGGCAAATTTCACAATAATAATTTACGAAGCACCGTATGCAAAAGAACGCGCACTTTCAGCACTAAGATTTGCATGGACCTGCGACGTAGAAGGGCATACAGTAAGAATTTGGCTGTTCGAAGACGGCGTGTACCTGGCAAAGAAAGGCCAGAAACCAGCACAAGGCTTAACCAACTATGGCCAATTGCTAGAAGACCTCATGAAAGGCGGCACTGAAGTGAAAGCCTGCATTGTTTGTGCGGATGCTCGCGGTTTAACTCAAGCAGACTTGATTGATGGAGTAAAAATTGCGACGGTTCATGAACTTGTTGACTGGACAGTAAAAAGTGACAAAATAATCGTGTTTTAGGCGGCTATTATTGGAAACTGAAAAGTTAGACGTTAAAGGAAAAATGTGTCCTATGCCCGTAGCGTTTACGAAGCGTAGGCTGGAAAATATGTTGTCTGGGCAACTGCTGGAGGTTGTTGGTGAGGGAGAGCTTGAGTTTGATAATATCCAGCGTTGGGTAAAGAATAATGGACATCAAGTTTTAGAAAGTTCTAAATTGGAAAACGAGTTCCGTTTAATAATAAAAAAACATTGATAATATGTGATGGAAGTTGGGGTACAGATTAACTAAAGCGGTTCCTGTTCACGGTTGCAGCTGCAAGCTTCCACAATATCAGCTGGGCGGTTTGTTGGATAAGGCTGGTTTGTCAGAGGGGTTTAGTGAGGAAGTGTTGGCTGGTCCATGGGAAAATTCCAGCGTGGTCAAAATCGCAGATAACCTTGCTGTCCTGAATACGCTTGATTTTTTCACTCCAATGGTAGATGAACCAGAAATTCAAGGCAGAATTGCAGGAAGCAACGTAACCAGCGATATCTACGCTTTGGCCGTCACAAACATTGTTAGTGTATTGTCGATTATGGCTTTTCCCGAGAATATGCCTGACGAGTTGGCCGTGGGGATGCTGAAAGGGTTTGGTGATTTTTGCCGTGAGATGGGTGCGCCTGTGGTTGGTGGTCACACGATAAGGAACCCTTGGCCAATTATTGGCGGTGCGGCAACAGGCATTGGTGACCCAGAAAAAATTGTCTACACTCGTGGAGCACAAGTGGGTGACCGATTATTTTTGACCAAGCCACTTGGGATTGCGCCCGCGATGG
The DNA here is from genome assembly GCA_963833575.1 of Candidatus Bathyarchaeota archaeon. GTDB lineage: Archaea > Thermoproteota > Bathyarchaeia > Bathyarchaeales > Bathycorpusculaceae > Bathycorpusculum. Next base: position 419,947 of record CAWHXY010000007.1, read on the forward strand.
CTGCTTACCGTTTACGCAAAGAGGACGAAGGCAAAGAACTCCTCCAAGGCGTTTCCGAGGACTTAATTGATGCGGCTATCGAAGGTGCTATCAGTGGAATGATTACTTCTAACAAGCCTGTCGCAGAAGCTATGCAGAAAGTTCCAGTGCATGCTGCAACAGACGTAACAGGTTTCGGTCTTAAAGGTCACGCATCAAACATGGCGGTTCTTGGCAACGTTGACATCATCATTGACCAGTTGGCAGTAATTCGCGGCACGCCTGTGTTGACGGAAATTTTCGGTTACCCATTACTTCAGGGTGAAGCAAAGGAGACTGCTGGCGGAATGCTAATCGCCGTAGCTAAAGAAAATGTGGATACCTTGTTGAGCGAGTTGGATAAACGTAAGGTTAGGCACTTCGAAGTTGGCTATGTAATGCAAGGCCATGGAAACGTTAACGTCCTTAAAGACGCTAAGGTCATTGAGGCATAATCAGCCTTTCTTTTCAAACACTTCAGTAGAGAACGTACCCGTTGTAATTTTAGCATATAATATATATTGATTAAATAACGTATGTACTGTTAATACTTGCACATTATTTGGAGAAAGGTTCATGGAAAGAAAAATAATGTCCTTAGGTAAGTCATCACTGGTTATATCTCTCCCAAAAGAATGGATGCAATTAAACGACCTGAAAAAAGGCGACTCAGTGTCATTCAACATTCAAAGGGACCGATCCTTAGTCGTTTACCCCGGCGCTCTAAAAAAATCGGAACCAAAAGAAATAACACTTAGCGTTGGACAAAACGAAGAAGAACTACTCATATCACAGAAAATCCTCGGAGCCTTCCTAAATGGTTATTCAGGCATCATATTAACGTCTGAAAAAATTTTTTCAGTAACTCAAACGAAAGCGATTCGCCGCATGGCGGGCAGACTCTATATGAGAGTTATGGAAGCTGATGCAAAATGCGTTTACATTCAAAGCCTCATGGATGAGTCGAAAGCTTCTTTGGAGCAGGCTATTCAACGTATGCACCTTATCTCACGCTCAATGATTGAAGGCGCCATCAACTCATTAAAAAGCAGCGACATCGAGCTATCAAAATCCGTGATGCCCTTGGACGATGATGTTGACCACTTTGGCTTCTTTATCCTCAGAATTCTCCGTAACGCTGCTCAAGACCCCATCTTAGCCAACGAGTTACACGTTGATCCGCTAGATTGTATGGATCACCAAATTCTTGTCTACCGCATGGAGTACGCAGGGGACTACGCTGCAGACATCGCGCGCCACATCATCATGCTTGACGGTGCAAAACAAAAGATTCCAGATGAAGTTTTGTCGATTATGATTTCTACTGGAAAAGAGGTTTTGGAGCTTTACATTAAAGGAATTGAAGCCTTCTTCTCAAAAGATGTCGCTGCGGCAGTTGAAATAATGAAGTACAGACAAAAAATGGACAAAGCTGAAATGGAAATAGCTACAAAATCTTTCACGGGTCCCCCAAAAAGTTCTGATCTTGTCTGCGGCATCTGCTCAATCCGCGATGATATAAAAAGAATTTGCCACTGCGCCTTCAGTATGGCGGAAATAACAGTTAACCGTGCCTTTAAAGCGCCCAACCCTGAGTCGAGCGATTTTAGCGAATTAAACGAGCAAAAACAAAAATTAGGTTAACATGGCAGAGGGCGTCAAAGTCGTTTCTTTTTTACGGCAATTTAGAAAGCTGTGTATGCTTTGTGCAGCAATTCTGCCTGAGCCCATCGCACTAATCACTGTAGCTTCACCGGTTGCTATGTCACCGCCTGCGTAAACTGCTTCTAAACTAGTTTGGCCAGTTTCTCTATCAATCGCTATTATACCGCTGCTTAGGGTTTTCAATCCTTTGGTTGTAGCTTGAATTATCGGGTTAGGTGTGCGTCCGATGGCAACAATTACTGTGTCAACATCCAAGGTGACTTCTGAACCTTTGATTGGAACCGGTTTACTTCTTCCTGTCGCGTCAGGCTCAGTAAGTTTCATCGTTACATATTCCATGCCTTTAACTTGTCCATGATCATCAGCTATGAACCGTGTTGGCGCAACAAGGAATTTGAAGTATATCCCTTCTTCTTCAGCGTTGGATATTTCCTCTTCTCTAGCAGGCATATCGTCTCTTGACCGACGATAAACAATAGATACCTGTTCAGCACCTAGCCGCAATGCGCATCGCGCTGAATCCAAAGCTACGTTGCCTCCGCCGATGACAGCGACTTTTTTGCCGATGTGTATTGGTGTTTTGTACTCTGGAAACTTGTAGGACTTCATGAGGTTGACTCGAATCAAAAACTCGTTTGCCGAGTAGATTCCACAGAGATTTTCCCCTACGATACCCATGAATTTTGGAAGACCTGCGCCTGTAGCTATAAAAACGGCGTCAAAGCCATTTGCCAGCAATTCCTCGACAGTGAAGAGTCTACCTATCAAAGCGTCAGTGTGTAATTCTACACCTATACTTTTGATGTATTCAACTTCTGTTTGAACGATATGTTTAGGTAATCGAAACTCTGGAATCCCATACACCAATACGCCGCCTGCAGTATGAAGCGCTTCATAAACCGCAACTTTATACCCTAGCTTAGCCAAATCAGCCGCCACCGTCAACCCCGCAGGGCCAGCGCCGACAACCGCTACTTTTCGTCCATTCCAAGCTTTGACATGTTTAGCTGTTGTGTCTATTTCTTGTTCAAGGTCAGGGACAAAACGCTCAAGTCGCCCAATTGACACTGATTCGCCTTTTCTGCCCATTATACAGTATTTTTGGCATTGTTCCTCTTGAGGGCAAACCCGTCCGCATATAGCGGGGAGGCTGTTTTTTTCTCTAATTTTTGAGATGGCTTCTTGGTATTTCTTTTCTTTAATGTATTTTATGAATGCGGGAATGTCAACACCCACTGGGCAGCCGCTAACGCATTGGGGGTTTGGGCAGGTTAAGCATCTTGAAGCTTCTGCCAAGGCTTGCTCTTTAGAGTAACCCAACATTACTTCTTTGAAGTTTTCAATGCGTTCTTCTGGGTCTTGTTTTGGTGCTTTAACTGATTGCCATCGGTTCGGGGAACTGTTTAAGTTTAGTGGCTGTGGCATGTGCAGGTGCCTCCTGAAGGTGCATTACTGTGAGTAGTTAACTTTTCCTCGTTGGTGTAGCTTTTGAGCCTCTGGACAAGTTCTTTAAAGTTAACTTGGTGAGCGTCAAATTCTGGACCGTCCACACAAGCGAACTGGGTTTTTTCGCCTACGGAAACCCGGCAGGCCCCACACATGCCCATGCCATCAACCATGATTGGATTTAGACTGACGATTGTTTTTATGCCGAATGGACGCGTAACTTCAGCTACAGCGTTCATCATCATCGGCGGACCAACAACAAAGACGAGATCGAATTTATAGTCTTCACTGATTAGGGCTTTTAGAACGTCGATGACGAAACCTTTCTGCCCTTTTGAACCATCGCCAGTTGAAAAATAAATTTCGTCGGAAACCGTTATCATCTCCGGCGTCAATATGAAAAGGTCTTTGTTTCGTGCACCCATAATGGTTAAAACGCAGTTTTTTGCTTCTTTGAGAGCTTTAGCAACAGGGTACGCTACGGCAGTCCCAACGCCGCCACAAACCACTGCGACTTTGCCGTAGTTTTGGATTTCGCTAGGTTTTCCCAAAGGGCCTGCAAGGTTTTGGATTTTTTCACCGGCTTCGAGTTTGCCGAGTTCAATTGTTGAGTAACCGACTTCTTGGAATATGATGGTGATTGTACCTTCGTGTTTGTCCCAATTTGCTAAGGTTAGGGGGATTCGTTCACTGTTTGCATGTGCTTTAAGGATTACGAATTGTCCGGGTTGGGCTTTTTGAGCTATAGTTGGGGCATGGATTTTTAAGAGTTTTACTTGTGGGTTTAGTTGTTGTTTTTGGATGATTTTGTTGTTGTCTGCTTCTTTTTTTGTTTGGGTTTGAGGCATTTTCACGTTCTCCCTTTACACTATACAATAAATACTCGTATAGTCGGTATATACAATATATACTATAAAAGCGTTATGATTACACAAACATGACGAGCTCATGTAAGAAAACTAGAACCCAAACAAGCATTAAACTTAAGTCTCCCTCTCGCACCAACATACAAACAGTGACTAACATGTGCACCCTACGCTTTGAAACCAAACTCTGGATGGTAAACGAAAAAGACGAAGCAGTTTTCGGAGACGGCTTAGCCGAACTTCTCGAAACAATAGGCAAACACCACTCAATTTTAGGAGCAGCTGAACAGTTAAAAATGTCTTACAGATACGCCTTACACAGAATAACTTTGGCCGAAAAAAGACTAGGGCAACCATTAGTCATACGCGTTCACGGCGGAGCAAAAGGCGGCGGCTCATCAGAGGTCACGGATTTTGGCAGGGAACTTGTAAAACGGTATCGAACCGCGCAAACGGAACTTCAACAGATTTTAGAACAAATGCATTAGATTCTGAGTTTTTCTCAGTCTTGTTTGTTAACAGTTCTGTTATTGTTATCATTTGTATGTTTCACTTTTTTTGCTTGGCAAGAAATGTTTATATCCAAAACAAAACTTCGATATGACTCAATTATAACATCGAGGAAAATTAGAATGAACAACAAATATATTGCCATAATATTAACAGTCATAATTATCATAGCTGCGGTAGCAGGTTACTTAGCATACTCGGGAACATTCTCCGGAAACGCCAACACTAAACCATCACCGACCCCAACCCTAACGCCCACCCCAACAATTTCGCCAACAACGACGCCAACTGCTTCACCTTCACCCACTCCAACACACACGGCATCACCGACACCAACACCCTCACCGACCCCTACGCCCACACCCACGCCCTCTCCACCACCCACAACACTCACAGTGTTCGTAGCCTCAAGCATGTCCAACGTCATCGCAAACATGACCCAAGCATTCGACAAGCAATATAACTGCAACATAGTAGTCAACTCTGGATCTTCAAGCACACTTGAAGGACAAATCGCTCAAGGCGTACCATGCGATGTCTTCTTGTCCGCTGACATCAAATGGACCAACACACTAAACGCTACAGCCGGAACATACGGCAACTTCATCACCAACTTCACAACAAACAAACTATGTGTTATCATAGCTCCGGGCAACCCGAAAAACATCACATCACTAGCCGATTTAGCGTCTAATGCTACAGGTACTAACAAGATACATATCGTAATAGCGCAGACAACCGTACCTGTAGGCTCATACACAAACCAAACCCTGACAAACATTAGTAACACATGGGGCAACTCGAGCTCGCCAAGCTACGTCACAAACGGTTCTTACGTCAACTATTACACGAATTTCCAAAACAACGTCATTAATACATTACAAACTGACGAACAAGTCGTTGGCGCCGTCAACCTCAACGTTGGTGTGGCTGACGCTGGTATCGTATTCTATTCTGATGAAGTTTATGCTAACATGGCACAACAAACAGTACAATTCATTTCTATACCTAACTCTGTAAACACCATTGGCACTTACGGCATTTGCATACCTAGCGAAACAACTCAATCAGCTCTAGCGCAAGACTTCTATAATTACTGGCTTTCAACTCAAGGACAAGCGTTACTAACAGAATTCGGATTCGGGTCATAAAAGTGATATTAAGCACTTCTGTACCCTTTTTTTCAGTTATCAACCGGTGTGACTATTGAAGCATAGCTTTGCTAATTCTATATCAGACAAAATAATAATTATAATTATTGGTCTTATAGTATTAACATATTTTCTTTTTATAACGGTGCCCATTTTAGCAGTTTTTTTGAAAATCGAACCAAGCCAAGTCAGCGCTCAAATTCGTAACGCCGGAATCATAGAAGCAATAAAACTCAGCTTAATTACATCAGCCATAGCAACGGTAATTGCTTTTGTCTTAGCGGTCCCATCGGCTTATTTTATAGTGACCAGGAATTTTCCGGGAAAAATAATCATCGATACTCTTATGGATTTGCCCATAGTGTTGCCGCCTGCTGTAGCGGGTGTGGCATTGCTGTACACTTTTGCCCCCAAAGGGTTACTGGGTCCAATATTCAATAGATTTGGATACATTATCCCAGGAAGCACAATAGCTGTAATTATTGCGGAAACTTTTGTCGCATCCCCGTTTCTTTTCAGATCGGCTAAAGTTGGATTTGAAAATATGGACAGAGATATCGTTAACAGCGCTAAAATGTTAAGTGGGTCTCGCATCAGGGTATTTTTCACGGTAACCTTTCCGCTTTCAATACGAGCGATAATTTCTGGAGCCATGATGACGTGGGCAAGAGCCATGGGTGAGTTTGGCGCAACGCTTATGTTTGCGGGAAACATTGCAGGGATAACTCAGACGATGCCCTTAGCAATTTACAACTTCTTGTATTACGATCCCTTAGCTGGAATTACTTTATCTGTTATATTAATCATCATTTCATTCTCAATTCTGATTATAGTTAAGCTTCTTGAACAGAAAAAGTTTGGAGCCAAAAAATGATACAGATTAATTCAATTTCAAAAGCCTTTAGCGAAAAAAAAGTTCTGGAAAACCTCAGTCTTGAAGTCAAAGAAAACGAAATCTTGTCACTGCTTGGGCCAAACGGGTGTGGAAAAACAACGCTGTTAAACATACTTTCGGGTTTGACCAGACAAGATGAAGGCAATATTTACATTAAGGATGTCTTAGTCAGCGGAAAAATGAGCACTAAGAAAATTTACATTAAGCCATCAGACCGCAAAGTTGGTTATGTATTTCAAAATATATCTCTTTTTCCGCACATGCGAGTTAAAGATAATGTCGCTTACGGATTAAAGGCACTACATTTGCCCAAGCATGAAGTTAAAAAAAGAACAGAGAAACTGCTTGATTTTGTTGGCCTCAACGAATACACGAAGTTTTATCCAAGCCAACTCAGCGGTGGACAAAAGCAGCGCATTGCTTTAGCCAGATCTTTGGCGACTGAACCTCAAGTGCTGCTTTTAGATGAACCCGTCTCCGCTGTTGATCCTCAATTAAGGGAATCTTTCAGACTTGAACTCAAGAACTATTTGCAGGCACTTAAAATCACCGTAGTTTACGTTACACATAATTTGTCTGAGGCCTTCGTTATGTCTGACAGAATAGCGGTGATGGGCAACGGGCGAATAGAGCAGATAGGAAACAGAACAGAAATTTTTGACAAGCCCAGTTCGTCTTACGTTGCAAAGTTTCTTGGAGTCAATGTTTTCAAAGGAAAAAGTGTTGGAACCCAAGCTGGCTTACTGGAAATTGAAGTGAATGGTGCACAATTATTTGGGCATGCAACCGATAATTTAATTGGAAAAAGAGTAATGGCTACGGTTAAGCCAGATAACATTATTATTTCAAGGTCGGCAGATGCAGATTTTAACGGGACGCTAGTCAATGCTGTTGAGTGCACAATAAGTGAGATGACTCAAATGCGGTCAACAGTGCAAATTACCGTCGACGCAGGATTCCTGTTAAAGACCAGACTTTCGTTAAGCGAGGTTAAAAAATTAGCTTTAGCAATAGGGGATAAAGTGTACGCCCGTTTCAGTGCCGACTCACTAAATGTCTTTGCCGACGACAACAATTAATAACATTTTACATCCAAAATAGCTCTTCGTTCGACCAAATCCATCCATCTTAACTTTGGTTGATTCACATCGTTGTTCAAAGAAAACTCAAAATGGAAAGATTTTACGAATGATGCTGAAGAGCGTAGCGTGCAGCGTCCAAGATCATACCGTTGGTGTTACTGCCTAGCCCCGGAACTGCGCGACCGGTAGTGTCAGCTCCGTCAGAGTAGCCGGTTGTAGGGTTAGGAAGATCTTTTTCAAGGTAAACGATGGTATTCTGGGCGTAAGTTGAATTATAAAGGGCTAAGAAACTAAATGCTACTTTACTGTAAACAATGGCATTACCTGAATATAATGCGCCTCCAGACGTAGTTATTTCCCATGGAGTGCCATCTGGTCCAACTATCCATTCCCATAGATACTGGCTTGTGAAACTGTTTCCTTCGCTAAAAGCTACGTATTGACCTGTCGCATTATAGTAGGCTTCATGTGCGAGAAGAACCTGGTTTGCCAAGGTCAATAATTTGGAGTCGGTACTGTTTACTTCGAAAATGGAGCATAGCATTGGTTCACAAGCAAGGGGAACTTTAGGCAATGAAACGTTACCATATGTTGTCACAGTTGGAGAACTAACGATGTTGTTTATTATGCTTTCCGGGACGCTACCGAGTTGTTGAGGCCAAAAGCTCGCGTATCCTCTATCAAAATAGTACCCGTAAATACTGTTTGAACTAGCATCACTTTCAAGACCAGGTATTAAAGCAGTGTAATCTGACCTATTACCATAGTTATCGTAGACAAAGTTGTTTATCCTTTGAGCCCAGCTTGGGTTGTACGTTTTTAGATTGTTGAGGGCAACAAATAATCGTCCAGTATCAACTATATCAACGGTACCTGTTGCCGTATCAGACAGTGAATGATAATCTTTTCCAGTCGTTGCATCGTAGAACCAGAAAGGATAATGCGTAGTTTCATTCAGAGGCCGATTTTCCAAGTAACTTAATACCTTGTCTAACCGTGCGTAAGAACCCCACGTTCCGTTAGTGCTTATCAAGCCTATTTCCTGCGCGTCAATTACCGCCTGAATATAAACGCCTAAGTCCCAATCGGTAAGAGCTTTAAAGTATATGCCCCCAGCATAAGGAAGCCCAGTGTTATCGTCCACACCGATACCAGGTTGAAAATATGCCCAAGCATTATTAGCAACTCCAAGCCACATAGCAGAATTAACGGGTTGTCCAGTCTCGATTAATCCAGAGTTTCTAGTAGGATTCTGCTTTATGCCTAACCATTTTGATAGGTTTGAACTTTGGCCTGGTACAAAAGCAAAAAAAGAAAACAGCAAAGTGGCTATGATGACAAAAGCCACAAACAATTTTATTTTTCCGCTTAAGCGGAATTTAGATAATTTTTGAGCCATTGAAGCCACTGAGGTTTTTTGATGCAACATGGATAAATAAGGTTTGATTTAAAACTATACCAAAATTAGGCTGCACACACGACTTAAGAAGCGGAATCAAATTCGAGTTCTCATCCGAAATAACATATTCCAAATTAAGCATCAAGCCCCAAAAATAGAGTTTTTCGATATGCAACATGAAAAGCAAGGCGCAATTTATAAAAACGAATCGATTAATCTTCAAGCAGGAGTGTGAACCCGTACGGTTTTAGTTGTTGCTGCTGTAGGCGTAAGCGGTTCAGGAAAAACAGTAACCTTAGAATACTTAGTTTCCAAGCTTTCAGCGGAAGGCTACAAAATCGGCTCAATCAAACACGTCCACCACAAGGGTTTTACGATGGACAAAGAGGGCACGAACACTTGGCGGTACGCTAAAGCAGGCGCTAAAGTAATCGTAGCCATTTCGCCTGAAGAAATAGATATCATTAGGAAAACTGAGCTTGCACTTAACGACTTAGACAATATAATCGGGTTGCTGAAACAAGAAAAACTAGATATTGTTTTCATTGAAGGCTTCCACAGTTTAATCGCTAAGAGAGCAGATGTACCTAAAATAATCACAGCAAAAGACCAAAAAGGCCTTGAGCAGACTTTGGAGGGTACTATTCAACCGATTTTGGCGATAGCGGGAATAGTAGCTGAAGAATCAAGCAGCGCAGTATACAACAACATTCCAATTATTAGGGTGCCTGAAGATGGGCAAAAACTTGTAGAACTTATCAAAAAACAGTTAACACAAAATGAAACGGCTTAATGAGGAAACTGGCGATGGCTAAGCGGGCTGCATTGATTTTGGCAGGAGGAAAAGCTCGCAGATTCCAATCAATAGACAAAACCTGGCAAGACAAAGCCCTCGCAGAGCTCTCAGGAAAACCCCTACTGATACATGCCATCGAAAATGTGGCTGACGTTGTGGACGAGGTCGCAGTAAGCGTAAATGATGAAGTACGTAAAGAAAAGTACACGGAAATTCTGAAAGAATATGCTTTACAAAATGTTGAATTGATTGTTGACGAGGATTTTAGCCATATTAGTGGTCCTAACGTTGCCATTTTGTCTGGATTGAAAGCGATTAAAGCCACTTATTGTTTAACGTTACCCTGTGACATGCCGTTTCTCCAATCAAAGGTAGCTGATTATCTATTCAACGAGGCAGAGCGTTTTGAAGTCGCTGTTCCCATGTGGCCTAACGGCAGGCTTGAAACATTGCTGATGGTTCTGAAACGCTATGTTGCTTTAGAAATCACCGAAACACTTTGCGGCTTAAAGCGGCCACGTTCAGACGACATCCCAAGAGGCGCCTCAAAACTGCTGCTGGCTTCTCCAATGAACCATATTAAAACCCTTGATCCAGAACTTAAAAGCTTCATCAACATAAACTCCAAAGAAGACCTGTTCAAACTACAAACCCGACGTTCGCATGGCCCCGTCACAGAAAACCTCAAGCTGAACGCGAATGCTTTAGCAATTTCTGATTTGCAACTTCTTCGGAAAGGCGCCGAATTAATACAGGAAAACGAACTTTCGGACGCGCAGATGACATTTGGTCAGTGTGCCAGCAACTTTGAGTTTTCGAACTCGCATTTTTGGGCAGCGTTAAGTCGGGAAAACCAAGGTGAAACATTTCTGAAGATGTCCCAGCTCCAACCTGACCCTAAAACTGCTGTCGAATTGGATTTTGATGGCAAAGAGACTTTCGTTGAGGCTGCAAACAATTATCGATTAGAAGCAGAAATGTACGATGAAAACCGCTGCCGATTGCTAGCTGAACGAGCTTGGGCTGACAAAGCATGGTGCGAGTCATGGGCTATGGGGAAACACAGCCATGCTCACAGATATCCATCTAAAATACGTTAGAATTGGTTCAGGTAATCTGCGTCATTTCTAGTTTTCCGAACAAATGAACGTCTACCTTAGAGTCTTTAGCACACTTTGTGTGAGGGGGAATGATTGAGTATCCGTTTGATTTTGTAATGGTTCTTAGGGCACTCGAACCGCCTTCAACTTGCTCAGCCAAAAGCTTACCCTCAACCCGTTTTAGATGAAGGAGCAGAAACCTGAATTGCGGACCAGAATCCACCGCTTCTGACAACTCAGCAGTCAAAAATGGGAGCAAACCGTCGCCCTCTAAACCGCAGAATTGTCGGATTATTGGGGCCACAAAAAGATAGAAGCCCGCAATGCAAGAACCAATGTGACCCGGCAGCATCACAACGGGTTTATTCTTAATGATACCGAAGCCTGAAACAGCACCAGGTCTCAGCGAGATGCCCTGCACAACAACTCCCGGTTTTCCAAGCTGGTTTATTGCGTCTGGAACAAAGTCTTTCATACCCACCGACGTGCCGCCGATGGTAACAACGATATCTGCGTCGGTTAGTGCTTCGCCGATTTTGGCTTGCACCTGTTCCAGTTTGTCAGGCATTATACCCTTCACTTCGGCTGTTGCTCCTAATTCAAACGCCAATCCCGCAATCACCAAAGCATAGTTATTTGCGATTTTGGATGGGTCTTTTCTGCATTGGTTGATGAGTTCGTCTCCGCCTGACAAGATAGCGATTGTTGGCTTTTTGTAAACTTCAGCTTCGTTCATGCCGATTGAGGCGAGCAAACCGATGTCTTGCGGTCGCAGAACCTGCCCACATCTGAGGATCAGTGTGCCTTGTCTTACGTCGTCGCCCATAGGTATGACGCCTTCACCTAACTTGATTTCTCGAACTACCTCGATTTTGTCCCCGTTTAGGCGGGTTTCTTCCGCTTTAACGGTTGAGGCCGCTCCTTTTGGGATGGGGGCTCCGCATGCAACGTAGATGGCTTCGCCGCCTGCCACCTCAGCCGTGGTAGGGTAGTTAGCTGGAAACAACTTGCCAACAACTCTGAAGGTTGCAGGCTTAGGGGGTGAGGCGCCAGCAGTGTCTTTGGGGTTGATTGCGTAGCCGTCGATGAAAGTTTTATCATAAGCTGGTATGTTGATTTTTGAAGTCGCATCTTTGGCTAAGACTCTACCAAGTGCTTCAGCTAAATTGACTTTTTCTGTCGACAACTTTTTTGACTTCACAGCATCAAGAAGCTTAGCTTGTGCTTCTTTTGGGTCAGCGCGTTTTGGCAATCGCATAATATCAGGTCGATTCATCAGCTCACCTATAGAATGATTCTTTCGAGCCCTGTGTAAACGTTCATGCGGTGTACACGCACAAAACCCACCAATGCTATATTGGCTTTTTCAGCTGAAGAAATTCCCGAATTCAAAACTGCCGCCACCGAAGCGACAATGGGCAAACCAACTTTTGCCGCCTTGTAAATCATGTCACCCGGCACGCGCCCCGTAATGATCATGAAACATTGGCTGAAATCCTCCCTGTTCAGCGACGCTTGCCCTATGACTTTGTCAACAGTGTTGTGCCTTCCAACATCCTCGGAAAAAGCGACCATCTTGCCGTCTGCCGTAAAAATTCCAGAGTCATGAAGCCCTCCAGTTTCTTTGAAACCTCTTGCAAGGCTGTTCATCTGATTAATCCCTTCCATTATAACTTCTGCTTTAACTGCCAAGTTGGATTTTACGACGGGTATTTTCTCATCATGCTGATAGGGCGATGTACTTGCCTTAATCAGCGGGATTATACGGGTGCTTCGCCGTGAGTTTTTCATTCGCTCATCCAAATCAACGCTTTCCGTTAGATAGATCTCGCACTTGTTCTTTTCCTCATCTGAGCATAATGATTTTATTTCGTCAACTGTCCTCAAAATATTCTCCGCAAGCAAGTAACCGACTGCAAGCTCCTTAAACTGTGAGGGAGAGCACCAAATGACAAACGTGTAAGAATTATTTAATGAAATTTGAAGAGGAACCTCTTCAGCAACGCAATCAATCATTTTTTCCGCTTTTCCCGTGGCTAAGTCAAGCTTTACAATTTCAACTTGGCGCATAACGCTGATCCTCTGTTTATTGTTTTGTTTGAGCTCAGCGGCGTTGATAAGTTATTCGGCTACCTAAAAAGTCTGCAGATGAAAAAATAAAGTGAAAAATAAAAATTAAGCTGATGCGAATAGCGTTGCTAAGTAAGAATTAAAGATATTTTTCATATGTTTTTAGTTGGGGGTTGTTCATTTTGGAGACGAATATTTTGCCTGTGCCGTGTTCTGCGAGGTCGCCTAGGAATACGTAGAAGGGTCCTGCGACGTTTGTTGTGTCGTCTACTTTGACTTTGGGTTTGACGCTGTCTATGGTGAATGTGGGCATGATTTCTGGGATTGTGCCTGTTATGACGATTTTGCCGCCTGTCATACATGCTCCTGCCCTTGTGTCAACTTCTTTGTCCACCAAGATTGCGCCGTCGCTCATGTGATAACCGAGGAATCTGCCTGCTCCGCCTTTGATTTTGAGTACTCCACCGTGCAAGTAACAGCCTGAGTCACTTCCGACTTTGCCGTCAACAACTATTAAGCCACCTTTCATTCCTGTAGCTGTCCCGCGGTAAGGGGAAGCTAAATAGTCGCCTGCGTCTCCATGGACTTCAATTAAGCCGCCTTTCATGTCGTTGCCTGACCATCCGCCTATGTTACCGTTGATTGTGATTTTGCCGCCGGCCATTTTTTCGCCTGTATGCATTCCTGCGTCGCCGTTGATGAGGATTTCACCTGTTTTCATTGCTTGACCGATTCGTTTGACTTTGCCTGCATCTCCGTTTATAGTGATGTAAGGTGTTTCAAGATGGTCTTCATTGATTTCGAAGACGTCGCCTAGTTTTAGGTTGCGGTTTCCTTCGGTAACGGGCAGGTTTGCTATTTCAGCTATGTCTTTGCCTTTGAATACGTCGGGGCTTATGCATGCCGCTTGGACAGGTACGTCAAATTTTCTTTTGGGGATTAAGATGGTCATTTTAGACACTTGCCTTTATGGTTAATTTTTCCGGAACCTTTAGGTAATGGTCGAACACTGGGTAATTGTCGTATTCGATTGTCCAGTATTGTTTGAATTTGCGTCTCATTTCGTCATCAACCACACATGGGTTTTTGGTTTGGACATCAAGCCACATAGTTCGGCCAGGTGTGGTGTTATTTACGACTTCGCCGTCTTTTACGACGATTTTACCGTCTTTGATCGTGTAAGCTGCGTGTTTGAAGGCTTTACGTGCTATCTTGAATTTTTGGGCTATGTCAAGTTTTTCAGGGTTAATGTTGTATATTGCTATGTCCGCGTCTGCACCGATCCCAAGGTGGCCTTTGTTTGAAAGCCCCAAAGCCTTTGCTTGTCCTGCACGGGTCATAATGGCTATTTCGTAGAGTGTCATTTCACGGTCGATTGTCGGGAGCAAGCTCTTATTCTGAGCTTTCTTGTTGCAATGTTTGAGTGTTGCTTCGCGGGCTTTCTTGCTGTATAGCCAAGCGAGAACACGTGGGTAAGCAAAGAAAGGCCCACCGTTAGGGTGATCTGTTGTCATAAACATTTTCCAAGGATCTTTTATGAGCAAAGCTAATTCCAACCCGATAGACCATTGCAATGCGTTTACGGGACTGTTTTTCTTGTAGTGAAAAGGTATTATTCCGCCGCTGGTTTCGGTTTCGATGTCGCTGTTAACCCATTTGTTGTGGCCGCCTAATTCGTAGAGTGAAAACTCGAAGGGGCCGTCAGCAGTCATGGTTGTGGTGTCTGTAAATATGACTTGGCCCATATCGAAGGTCAGGTGGTTGTGGGCGTTAATGTAATTTGAAATTTCTTCTGATGCTGATTTAAAGTGTGCCCAGCCGTCGCCTGCGAAACTTGCGAATTGCAAGTGAGTAATGTGGCCAACTGGTTTGCCGTTGTAAGGCACACTTTCTAGCGCCTTCATAGTTTCAAGTGTTGTAGTGTAGTTGCCAGGTAATCCAAGGTTGTTAGTGTGAAGATGTATAGAGTGAGGTAAGTTAAGCAATGAGTTAACTTTGGCTAAGCCACATACAATTTCACGTGGAGTAATACAGAAATTAGCCACTTGATCATCAATGCTGTGAACGTTATGCCCGAAACCCCAAGATTCTAAACCGCCTGGGTTAACAATTTTTATCGCATAACCCTTGGTTATATCCAGCATCCAAGCG
The DNA here is from genome assembly GCA_963833575.1 of Candidatus Bathyarchaeota archaeon. GTDB lineage: Archaea > Thermoproteota > Bathyarchaeia > Bathyarchaeales > Bathycorpusculaceae > Bathycorpusculum. The sequence goes on from CAWHXY010000007.1 coordinate 435,096, forward strand.
ACATGTTTAGCGCATTCTTCAATGTTGCCTTTAGCCAGGTTTTCTAATACAAACCACCAGTCGCCCAAAAGTGGATAAGTGGCTTTATCAAGCAAGGGTATGTCATTTAATTCTTCATGGGTATGTTTAGCTTGCAGTGGCGCCATTGATGGATTCATGACGGTTGTGTAACCCATTCGAGAATAACGGTAACCAGTGGTAAAAGTGGAAGGAATAGAGTAGCCAGTACCACTACGGGTCATGACTGTTTTGCGTTCCACATCTTTAACGTGATCGTCAGGGCGAATTAGTCTGCCAGTGTTAACTTCTCCACCCGCGATGTGTGTATGAATATCAACGCCCCCGGGCATAACAGTTAAGCCTGAGGCGTCAATTACTTGGGCTTTGCTACTGATTTTTTTGACGATTTTTCCGTCTTTGATGGCTATATCCATTTTTTCTCCGTTAATCTTGTTAATGGGGTCAAAGACGAAGCCGTTTTTTATTAGTAACTCAGTCATTTAAGCAACCTCTGCTTTTTTTGTTTTCTTTCTTTGTTTAATTTCGATCCTTGGGGCTAGTTTGTTGCGTGCTTTGAGTTCTGCGTTAGTTTCAGTTTCTGGATTTTTAGCTTTAATTACTCGAACCTCTTCAAGTATTTTCGTTAAGAGTTCTTCGTCGTTTAGGATACCTTTTGGCGGCTCAACGACTTTGCGGAGTTGTATTGGCACTAGATCCATGCGGTAAGCAGTGCCTTCGTATTCTATACCGCACCATTGCGTGGGAAACACTACGTCGCCAAGCCTTGAGATAGCATTCATGTCTGGGTTAATGGTGATTATCGGGTGCTTCATCATATTTTGCATAGCTGCTTTGGGAAAGTGCGCGCCTGGATCTGACGAAATAACTAAGGTTGCATCGTTGTCGCCGCGTCTTAGCAAGTCGATGGTTGTGAATTCTCCAGGGTTATATTGTGGGTAGCCCTGTGAGAAGTCAAGTGCGTATGGATAGCCTGTTTGCCAAGCGAATACTACGTTTGCGCCTGTGACATTGAAGTGTCCTCGCATAGGTGAGATGACGAATTTGGTTCTTCTGTTAAGGTCACGTGTCAATGCGATTGCTATTTCGATATTTCTGAATCTGCCTGCGCTTTGAGTTAAGCCTAGTCCAAAAAAGATGCAGCCGAAATCGCAGTTTACCATTGCATCTGTTACTTCTTTAAGGTATTCAACTGGAACACCGCCTACCTTATCAACATCAAGTTCTTGATCGGCTACTAAACATCTCATGGCGTCTAGTATTTCATAATCTTTGTTTGGTTCAACCTGAATGAAGTAATCAGCTGCCTCGGCAGTTATTGTTTTTCTGACGTCGACAACAATTAGTTTACGCCCGTTCTTGTTAATTGCCTGAGGAGGCGCGCCTACAGCGCATGTTTGTGGATGAACTGGAGGATTATAGCTACCCAATATTCGCTTTGAAGCGGCGGCTACTTTTTTCTGGCTTGCAGCGCCCTTCAATCTTTCCATGTAATTTTTCCATTCACTACCTTCAAAACGACCTTCAGTGAAACTGGTATATCTTTCAAGATGCCTTGGGTGTGAAGCCCATGGATCGCATGCCCAGTAAATTATAAGGTCTGCACGGTGTCTAATTTGCCCAAGGGTACAGGAAGGGATACCGATTTCTTGTTCAGCCATAACTGATGGTCCGTGGCAAACGCTGCAACAGTTATCCAATGCCGAGCCTAATTCTTCAGCTAATTCAACGCCGACTCGCTGCGCTTCGCTTGTTGAACTGCTCCAGCCGAATAAAAGCGGATACTTTGCATCAGTGAGAATTTGAGCTGCTTTATGGATTGCTTCATCCATGGTTACAGGAACTAACTTGCCATCTTTTCTTATCATGGGTTTTAGAATTCTTTCTTCGCTTTTGTACCCGTGAACCATTTTGGCTTCGCATTGGGCACAACCATTCTTCATTTTTACAATTTCGTTATTTTCCACTGTAACTTCTAAGTCATCACATAAGCAGCCACATATTGGACAAACAACGGATTTAATTTCTGTCATGCAATTTACCGTCCATACTCTTTCATTAAAAGCTCGTCAAGGGTCAAGACAACTTCATTTGGGGCAGGTTGGACTTCAACTGGAAAACCTTTAAACATCGGCATACCCATGCCGTAAGTTTCGTCGCCGCAGATTGCATTTGCCCATAAACCGCATGGTATGAAAACCATCCCGGGTGTAATTCCACTTGGAAATTTTACTGATTTAACGATTACAGAACCATATTTGGAGGACACTTGAACGTTTGTCCCACTTTTTATACCCAGTTTTTGCATATCAGATTTGTCTATAAAACAGACTGCAGCGCTGTCAAAGTATTCTTGGGAGCCTTTCCCCATCTCTTTTCCTACGCCTTGATCAATTGTTCTACCAGTAATTAGAGTAGCTTGCAATTTTTGCTCTACCATGGTCTAAGACCTTACCCAATAGAGTTTATAGAGTCATATTTAAAATTAAGTTTAAGAAAAATGTAAAACTCCCCTTTAACTGACCCATTGTAGATGCAAAACTTTCATAGTTACTGCGAAGGATAATTACTGCTGAAAAATTTTGCTAAAGTATTTATTTTAATTTAGCATGCTCAGCTTTGAAAGTAGCATTGTATGTTCGTTTGCCGCCCTCATTAAGGAAGAAGTTAACTTTTCCCTTTAAAGTGACCCCTCTTAATCGCCTCAAATCTTTAGTCATATCGGGCTCAGTATCATCAAACCAGCACATGACATAATGATCGGCTGCGCCTTTGGATGTAGACAAGTAGTCAGCGTCACCCATTAGTGTAAAAAAATCTTTGATGCCCCCAGAGTAGGTTGAGCCTTCTTCAGGCTTGAGCGTTAGCTCTTTTGCTTTAACGACTACGAACGGGTCAATTTCTGGGTTGACATCTCTTTCCTTAAAAATGCATAAAACGGGTTTTTTCCAGACAAGTTGAGACAAATCGATAGCCTCAATAAGCTAGCTTAACGCAATTATTTAACCATATTGCAAAATCACAAGCTATGTAGTGCAAATTACATTGTAATTGATGGTAAGCAAATAAGTTGAAACTGAAAAATAGAATTGGTGTTTTGGGTTAATCACACTGGTTTATATGTTATGTGAAATGTTGCTGGTCCGCCTGGTGGCAATACAAAGAATACAGTGTAGCTTTCTTGAGTTGAGCTACCGTATGTTGCGTTGTATGAAGTGGTGCCTTTAAGTTCAAAATCGGCGCTATTTATTCCGTTTAGAATTGAGTAGACGTCTGCTGACATGCATTTATGGGCAGTTCCATTATCCCAGTAACCTTTGTAGATGTAGATGTCGGTGTAGCCGTTGGTGCCGCCTGGCATTTTAGTGCAATTTATCGTTAATTGCCAATGCTGATTTGCTGCTACCGTAAACGGTACATAGCCAATTGAGACTGTGCTATTCAGAAAACGTAAACAATCATTTGATCCGTTGACCGTAAAATCCATCGCCTTAGTAGGTTGTTGAGTCGGAGCTGTTGCGGACTCCAGAAGAATAGCAGTCATCACAGCACAAATAACAAGAACACCAACAATTAAGCTTAACAATTTCTTATTCATTTTTGCCCCTCTCATTTTCTTTTGCTTTTTAATATATTTCTTGCCTAATCGACAAGCTCTGACCTATTTAGCGTTCATACTATGAATTGCTATTATACGTTTTGGAAATTTGTCGTACTTGAACGAAGCAAAAATAATAGCTGCTTAATCTAAATCCGGACAAATTATCGAAATCAGAGGATATTACGCCGTGATAATCTCAATTTTCACTAGAAAATATGCCCAGTACCTGCCTTGTGTTAGCAAACCTTGGGGTCCTACAAATGCAGCAGATAATGGCCCTTTATCTGAGGTCAAGTTTGTACTATTGCAATGGTAAGCAATAATCATCGTTAATCGTTGCGAAGGCTGTACAGTGGCTCTTGTCGTTGGATCATAAGTGTTTAGTCCTTGACCTTGTACCTGTTGATAGGTAAATGTAACCTTGTAGCCATCTGATCCCGTAACAGTGACGTTCTCGGTGCTTGTAATACCTCCAACCAAGTTTAAGAGAGTTAGAATAGGCACTCCTGTAAAATTTCCAACATAAGTCGTGTTCTTATCGTCGATGTATCCGCCAGTCGCCGAGTAAGATTGTAATGCGGCAAGTTGGCTTGAATCTAAAATCAATTGTCGCCCGTTAGCCCCAACGAGAGTTAAGCTCAGAGTTGGAAGAATTACTTTTGTTTTTGTGGCGTTTGAATATGGCTTATAAATTTGCCATGAAACCACGACGGCCACGATAACAATAATGATAATAGCAACCGCAAACATTTTTTTGTTAAATTTTCTTTTTACGCCCGAGTCCATATTCATTTATTTTCTCCCTCTCTTAGTCGATTATTTGGCTCTTTTCTTAAGCTTATTTTCATAATAACAACAACGGCAATCGTTAGAATTGCAACAGCCAAAATAACCATTATTGCTATTGGGAATCCTGCTGCGAACAAACTTTCAGAGCTTGATTGAGTCGAATTATTAACAGAATAATCTAACGTCACATTTTTGCCTGTTGTGCAGGAGCAAAAAGTATTGTCAAAAGTTAATGTGTATGTTCCAGTAGTAGAAGCTGAAAACGAGAAATTTGTATAGGTGACATAGCTTTGGTTCAATAATTCTTTTCCATTTGGGTCTGATACATTGAAATCAACTCCTATTCCTGAGCCGCCAGAAACAGAAATGGTGCCATTAACAAAATCGCCTTTGTTCAAATTCACGTTTACAGATTGTTTGTTTCCAGGTGAAATCGTGAATGTCTCTGTCGCTTGAACAAAAGACATCAATGTCCACAAAAGTATCAAGAAAATTATCAATGCAAAAATTTTCTTATCCAAAGATACCAATTATTGCTTAACCAAGTTTGTTAATAAGCCTTATGGAAACCAGCGCGCAGTAAAAAGGATTAATTTGAATCCAACCAACGACCCTACAACTAGCGACACTTCCTTAAGTTACGCTAACAATGCAAAACGGGTTTGGTAAAAACAGATGAAAACTTGGGAAAAAAGTAAATTATTAATTGTTACAATGCAAGTAAATATTATTTTGTAAAAATAGAGAACGTTAAGGATACAGAGGTTCTTAGTTAATTCGTAAAATTTTATCGAAAATTTAAAAAGCTAACGTTCTCTCATTTCATTTATGAAGTTATCTTTTAAAATTGGTTCTGCATGGGGAATTCCAATTGAGCTGCACCTTACTTTTATACTTTTAATAATTGCAGTTCTGGGTCTAGCAATCTATTATAGTCAAATTTATTCTTTCATCCTTATAGTATTTCTCTTTGTTTTCGTTCTTTTTCATGAGCTTGCCCATTCGGTTGTTGCGAGACGTTTTAACATCAAGGTGCGTAAAATCGTTCTGTACCCTATAGGCGGTGTTTCTGAAATTGAGGAAATCCCTGAAAATCCATCGATTGAGTGGCGGATGGCCGTAGCTGGGCCTCTTACAAGTATAGTTCTTGGAGCTGCCCTTCTGGGAACTTACTATCTCTTTCCTGGAATACCTTTGTTCCCGGCGTCTTCTTTTGTGATTTCTTCTGGAAACTTGTTGCTTGATCTTGGATACCTAAATCTTTTGCTTGGCGCATTCAACTTAATTCCAGCTTTTCCTATGGATGGGGGGAGGGTTTTTAGAGCTTTATTGGCCGAACGCATGAAGTTTTCTGATGCCACCAAATATGCAGCTTATATTGGTAGGATTTTTGGGATTCTGTTGGTGGTTGTTGGGTTCTTTTTTAATTTTGTGTTAATCTTGATTGGTGTCTTTATTTATATTGGTGCCAGTGAAGAGGCTGAGCAAACTATTGTTTCTACCACTTTGGCTAGTGTTCGTGTGAAAGATGTTATGCAATCTGCCGTGGGGTCTGTTAGCCCCGACCAAACTATTGCTGAAGCCATGGAAGTTATGTTCAAAGCTCGATATCACGATGCACTTGTCGAAAAAGAGGGTTTTTTTCAAGGCGTTGTAATCTGGAATGAAATACTCAAAATTCCCCAACAACAACGCAACAGCATAAAAGTTGGACAAATGCCTCTCAAAAATGTTTCAACTTACCCTGACGAAGCGGTCATAGAAGCATACAAACTCATGACGAAAGAAAAAATAGACTTGCTTCCAGTCGTAGATAAAGAAACGCCGACAAAACTAATAGGAGTTTTAACTAGCGAAGCGGTAGCTACAGCCTATGAAAAAGCGAGAAACCGTTAAACAAGAACAACATACCCGCTGCTTCAGGCTTCAATTAACACTATCTGTAATCTTATGTATTACTACACAATACTTTTATAACAAGCAACCTAACTTAAAGTAGTAACTTTCCAACCAAAAGAGCCCAAACGTGGAAGAGGTTCTTGTGGGAAAAGACAGGCGCAAAGCAATTGAGCTATTTTGCGACATGTGGGGGGTAAGCTCAACGACCGCTTCGTGCGAAATGCCTTTGAACACATTGAGCCTCTTCTTCAATCAACAGTTAGAGAAAAAAGTTCTAGTTGTCTATTCACAAAAAGTACGTAATTTCTGCCATAGACAAATCCTATTATCCCAAAAATAACTAATTCTAATTTGCAACTTTAAAAAATATTAACTTTCCAATAAAAAAGGAGTGAAAAATTTGGGAACCGAAATTCGTACATTTACATCGTTAAAGGATATAACAGAATATCTAGCAAATCAAACTTTGCAATACCGGACGTTATTTGAGGATTACAGCCAATGGCTAGGTACATTACTGCGTGATTTTGAAAGCGCTCACAAAAACGAAGAGTGGTATCAAAAATCAGCGGCTTTACAAAAAGGCTTAAAGACGCAATCCAAAAAACCCGCTGAAACATCCGACAAGGGAAAAAAAGGTTCCAAGGGAAAGGAAGAATCTTCATGTTGGGTTCAATCAGGGGAAATTGCTATTTCCTATACTGAACAAGGACAAACTGAGATTCTTTTTGAGGCCATCGAAAAACTAAGCACAAAAATTCAGGAAAATGAGAAATTTAAGGTCACGATTCAACAGCTTGCCCGTTTAGGATTGGGAACAAGTATTAACTACATAGTTTACCTTGAAGATGACGTTCCGAAAAAAATTGTCTTGAAACCGAAAGCCAACGCTAAAGGAGATGAAGCTTTCAAGTTTATGACAGAGCTTTCCGTGCCAGCATTCTATACAAGTACACCATAATAAGCCCACCATGTGATTCAATAGGGGCTAAACAGTAGTAGAAATACAAAAGTTAAATATTAAAATAACGAGAATGATGTAAGCGAGGTATCAGCCGTAAACCCACAGTATTCTGTTTCAGGTGTCATCGTTTCAATAAACCTCAATAGTTTACAGGCTGAAAGAACGGGCGAGTATCTTTCAAAAGATGAATTATTTTTTGATGTCAACGCAAAACTTGAGGAGCAAAAGAAAGGAACCAACGAAGTGACACTTGCCTTTAGTTTAGCGATTTCCACAAAGCCAAGCGTTGTTAAATATAACACGTCAGGCTTAGTCACCCTGACCGGTAAATCAGATGATATCAAGAAAAAATTAGAGGTAAACCCTAAAACAAAAATTCCCCAAATACTCTTCACTATTTACCAACATGTTTTCAACTCAATCTACATATTATCATCCAACCTAAACACACCATACCCACCTCCAGACCTCCTTCATCCAATGGCGGAAAAAATACAAATATTATCTAATGTAGGTCAAAATCAGTCCTCGCCAGAAAAATCTGAAACAGCACCGCCAAATCCTGCTTCAGTAGCTTCAACTGCCGCACCTACAGTAGAGAAACAAGCGGCAAGCACGTAAAATTTGTGCTTTCTTATTTGGTTGAAAAAACTTTTTTTAATATTCCCATTTTTGATATGTTTTTGAAACAAAAATGATCTACAAACCAGAACCATGTTATTAAATACTTTTTAACTATAGAGTCTCAAGAAAGGAGAAATAAACTTTGCAAACGACAGTAGTTACATTACTCTTAATCACCACATCAGTGGTGTTCGCTTGCGTAGTTATCGACTACGCCGTAAACTTACTTCAAAACACTCTTAACACTACAAATATCCCGCAGCTTGATCGCGTAAAAAGCATCGAAAGCAACCTTTTGAACCAAACAGACGCATTTAGTGGAACCCAGCCGCAACTACCAAGTGAACCGTCGCCGTAAAATTCTTAAGTATATTAGTAAGCAGCAGTTTTTGTCGAAGCTCCGGCTCTATTTATTTGAAATCTGGTTTCCGCCTTCATAAATCCTAAAATGGTGAAGCAACAATTCGTCTGAGACGAGAAATGTCGGCAGATCCTGTAGAGATTTCGCGGTTCGACGCTGAAAATGCAACATCTTTAACAGCTGACTTTCTGAAAAGGCTTGGGTACAAAGGCAATTGGTTACCCATGAAAGTTTCCCTTGATGGAGAATTATACGTAGTTGAAATGATGTTTCAAAAGTTAAATGCTAAAGTTCAAATTAACTCTAAAACTAAAGAAATAAAAGAGTATGAACTCCAGGAAGGGGAAGGAGAATCAAAGTCATTCCTTAAATCAAAGGGAATTATGTTTATTATTGCCGCAATTCCTGCAGCTGTTCTGGTAGTAAAATTGTTAGGCATTTTCTAAGCGTTTTTTTTAAAGAGGCAGTTTCCCAAAAATTGTGAAGCGCTTGAGAATCGGAAAAATGACGAGTTAAGTGGTTTGTTTAACTTGACATTTTTATGAGTTGCATAGATTGGAAGATTCATGAATTAAATCAGCGTGATTGACTTGGGACTGAACCTGTTTTTCTCTAAGAAGAGATCCAAGACTCTAGTTTCACTAAGAAATGTTACACTGTGCGAAGCGCCAGCAGGAATTAGATATTCATCACCCTTTCCGCAAAGCCTTAATTTATTGTCAATTCGAAGTTCCAAACTTCCCTCAACAACTATTCCCCATTGAGGATAATTATGTCGGTGCTCAGGCACTTTCAAGTTTGCTTCAAACTCACAGAAAACCATCTGTTTCATTTCAGACTGCAGTATCCAAGCTCTAGAACCTTCAATTTCAGTCTCTGCCTCAGGCAGACTAGTTATGACCTCTGGGTAACCTGAAACATTTTGATTCTTAATATTATCCAAGCTAATTCCCTCAGCACATATAGAAACTAATGAAAAAGAAAAATATTTGCTTATTTAACTTCAAAAGTAACTTGGTGGGGCCGGCCGGATTTGAACCGGCGTCTATAGCGCCCGAGGCTACAAGCCTGGACCAAGCTAGCCGACGGCCCCAAAAATTTTGCTTGGAGTTTTGCGGGTTCAAAGAATAATGCTGGCTTAGGCTTTAAACTTTAACGGTGGTAAGCTACCATAATTTCTGAAGCTATAGCTTTCTTATATGTTAGACTTATCTATAGGCGGCTTTTGAGATCTTCTGTTAGACTATATGATAAACGCGGAAAAGAAATGAGAACAAAAATCTAATGAAAGCTTTTCAGAAAAATAGTGGAATTAAGTTTCTTTGCAATTTTCTTTGTAAGGAGTAGTTAGAACTTCTTTGACTTTGTTAGTTATCACCGGACCGAGCCCATGCACGCCCTTCGACCAATCATCCACGTTAATCAACGCATTCATCGGCGTTTGATAAGAATCCAGTATGGCGGTGGCTTTTTCTCGTCCAACGTTGGGCAAACTGGCAACAAAATATACTTGGGCATCAGCCAGGGTCTCGCATCTCTTGAAGGCATGCACCACGGGGCTTCTTTTTTCAACAATCTGTTCCTGTTTTGCAGCTGTGTAGAGAAAATCAATAGTTTCCTTATAAGAGGATGTGTTTATTATTGCTACTCCGTTCTTTGCAAGGTTAAACATTGCTCCCCAAATGGCACTAGGTTGAATGTTGCTGTACTTGTAGATGATTGGCATGTAACCTTCAAGTATAAGAAGTGATTTTGGATAGACATCTTTTAAGGTGAAAATCTGCTCAAAAAGGTAACGTCTTGTTAAAGTGTAAACAAAATCGTTAACTGTTTTGCGTTCAACAGCGCATTGGTCAGAGAGAACGTAGTCGCCCTTTTCGAGCAATTGAGTTTTTATGTTGACTCCTTTTTCAATTAAGCCTTTGACAATTTTTTCAGCGCTGCTGGCTTCGCGGCTATCTACTATTATGGTTGGTTCCTCGCCATTCTTCTTTTTATCAGCAATGAAGGGAATCAACGTTTCAGTTCCAGACAACATAGTCAACTCTTAGTAGCTAAACCATTATTGCATATTTATTTTTACTTGCGCCTCAAAAAAACACGAATTAAGGATGAAACAAGGGGCTATTTTTTCATAAGAGTAATAATTTTGGCGGTATAAGACTCTAATATCAAAACTGCTGTGTTCGGCAAGCTCTCTTTGACTTTTTGTTCGAACTGTTGTTTCTGTTTATCCGATCCGTGCATAGCTACAGCTGCCTCTGGTTTGATGTCAGCCACCATCTTGTAGGCGTTTTCTGGCGAGGCCGTCGGCGACATTCTTCCTGTAGGAACAAATGCAATGTCAGAAGGATAATCTTTGAGAGGAACGTATCCTGAGTCGCCTCCATGAAACAAAGTGATTTCTCTCATTTTTATTTGGTAGAGCATTATTGGGCCGCGGTGAATTCCTTCAACAGCTTTAGCAGATAGGTCGCCGAAATTGTAGGTTTTTTGGTTTTCTGCAATTACGAGCTTCTCAGCGGGTATTTTTCCGTTCAGTTTTTTTGCTACTTTAGCTTCAGCCAATATAGGAGTGGCACTTGCTTTGAAAATTGCTTGGGTTGCGCCACCACTAAAATGATCAAGATGATCATGTGTGAATAACAGTAAATTGAGTGTTTTTAGGGCCAAAATCTCTTCCTTTTTGAGGAACCCAGCAGGGTCTATTAAGACTGCCTGATTACTTGTTCTTGCCAAGACGCCGGAAACTCCCAAATAGAATACTACAACCTCGTTATTTTTCAGTACTAAATTATAGAAATTATTGATTTCGTTAGCTTTGCTTTTTCTAAACATGCAAAACACCAAAATCCCATTGGGCTAATCAAGTATAAAAAATGATTCGTGCCTGACCAAAGGTGCAAATATACTTGTTGCAAATCAAGCGTTCCGAGTTCCTTCATGACATCAAGATGCCTCTAAAAGATGTCGACAAAGGAAAAAGTGATTCAAACTACAGCGAAATCTCAAAGGTTTTAGATAAAATATTCTAAAAAAATAAAGAAAGACTTACAGTTTACATGTTAAAATGTGATTTATTCGTAACGGATTAAGAACAATGGTTTTTCTGCTTCTTTGCGCCTATTCTCAAGCGGCATGTTTTCCAACGACACCGTCGAAAGTTTTCTATTCACCTGTTCTTTTTCAGTCCTATCAAAACTCTTTTTCTTTAAACTGGATTTTTCATTTTGATAGTCCACTTACCTGCACCTTAAGAAGGTGACTAAACAACATAAGATATATGCAATTGTGACTGCAAGACGGCAACAACAAATCGTAATATTTTTAGATTAAAACAGGCAAAAAATTAAATAATCTATCATCGCAACGGATAGTAAATAACAAATTTTGACAAAAACGCTAATTTGAATTGCTTGAACAAAAAATAAAATGGAAGGGTTTATGGTCCCTTTTTGGTAACTTCTTTGATGACGCCTGCTGCTACGGTTGTGCCCATGTCTCTAACGGCGAATCGTCCGAGTTCTGGAAAGTCAGTGTAAGCTTCGACAGCGATTGGATGTAATGGCTCCATTCTTACCCAAGCTGCGTCTCCGGTTTTGAGGAAGCTTGGATGTTCTTCGGTTACTTGGCCTGTTCGTGGATCGATTTTCTTTATTAGCTCTGTGAATCTGCATGCGATTTGCCCTGTATGATAGTGAAGTACTGGTGTGTATCCTGCTGCGATTGCGGTTGGGTGGTAAATTACGATGATTTGACCAATGAATTCTTTAGCTACAGTTGGTGGATTGTCGGTTGTTCCTGCTACATCTCCTCGGTGTATGTCGGATTTTGCGATGCCTCTTACGTTCATGCCAATGTTGTCGCCTGGTTCAGCGAATGGGATTACGGTGTGGTGCATTTCTAATGATTTAAGTTCGCCTGTTTTGTTACTTGGCATGAAAATCAGGTTTTGGCCTGGTTTTAGTACGCCTGTTTCAACTCTGCCTACTGGAACTGTGCCGATCCCTGTGATGCTGTAAACGTCTTGGATTGGTACGCGTAGAGGTTTGGTAGTAGGTTTAACTGGTACCTCTAGTAAGTCTAAGCCTTCCATTAAGGTTGGACCTGTATACCAAGGTAATTTTTCAGTTTTCTTAAGTAGGTTTTCGCCTGTCCATCCTGAAACTGGTATGAAGTTTATTTTATCTACTTTAAAGCCTACCATCCGAAGCATTCTTGAAACTTCGTTCTTTATTTCGTCATATCTTTCTTTGCTGTAATTAACTGAAATATCATCCATTTTGTTAACGGCAACGATAAGTTGGCGAACACCTAAAGTGAATGCTAGAAAGGCGTGCTCTCGTGTTTGCCCGCCTGCACCGATACCTGCTTCAAACTCACCTTTTTTAGCTGAAGCAAAAAGTATAGCGGCGTCAGCTTGGCTTGCGCCTGTAATCATGTTTTTGACGAAGTCTCTGTGTCCTGGTGCATCGATGACAGTATAGTTGTATTTTTTGGTTTGGAATTGTAAGAATCGAAGGTCAATGGTTACTCCTCTTTCTCGTTCTTCCTTAAGATTGTCCAGTACCCAGGCAAATTTGAATGTGCCTTTGCCCATTTTTTCGGCTTCTTCTTCATATGCCTTGATTGTTCTTTCGTCGATTGCGCCTGCTAAGTAAAGTAGGTGCCCTGTAGTGGTTGATTTTCCTGCGTCAACGTGCCCCATAATGATAATGTTTAAGTGGGGTTTGTCTGATTTACTCATTTTTTCATCCTCAATTAATCTTACCTAATTTATGAATTCGTTAACACATCAGTTCTTCCAATTATTTTAAGTTTCCGTGTCATTTACGTTTGGAAATATGACTGAAAAATCCAAGAGAAAGTGAGAATCAAGCAATATGACTTATAAATTCAAATGCTGTGGCTATTTTTGAGTGCTTGCGTGAATGGCTGAGGGCGTATCGGTGGTAACAACCACTTGGAACGAAGGGGAAAACATCAAAGAACTAATTCTTAGAGTCAGATCAACACTCAAAGATACCCCGCACGAAGTGATTGTTATCGATGACAGCTCAACTGATGGTACACTAGAAATTGCAAAACAATACGCTGACATCGCCGTCAACAAGGTAAGAGAAGGCCAAACTAAGGGCTTACTATATGGAATGCGGTTTGCTAAGTTTCCAGTCATAGTTACGATTGATTCTGACTTAGAAAATAGCCCTGAACTGATTCCTGAGCTCATTAAAAAACTCGATAAATACGGTGTAGTGAATGCGTCACGTTCGGTTGTTCCGCGATTTTCCGAGCGGTGGGCAGCCAAAACGCTGGGTAAAATGGTTGGGGTGTCGGATTTTTACTCGAATTTTAGAGCTTTCAAAAAAGAAGTGACTGCAAAGTTTGATTTGAAGTGGGGAGAAACTTTCGGCGGTGAACTTTTGGTTATTGCTAAAAAGAACGGTTTCAAAATTGGCGAAGTGATCTATGAGGCCCCACCAAGGCGAAGCAAACCTAGAATAGGTGGAAACGTCAAGGCTAATTTGAGGATATCTGTTGCTTCTTCGAAATGTTTTTTGGTTTACCTATTTTGAAGGCTTCTTTGACGATTATTCAAAATTCCCTTTTACTCATATATTTCGTTATATTCTATTTGAAAAGTTTGCAAAGAGAATAAGTGTTGAATCTGATCCTGTTTGAATAGTTTATGTGGGATCCAGGGATATTTCTATTAGTTGACCTGCTAAATTTTCGTTTTTACCACTGCATTCGAACATTGTGGCTTTGGGAATAAATATGCGTCCGTCCTTGCCCATTTTCGCATAGAAAAATTCCCACCCTTTCCCAAACCCAGTTATTCCAACATGGAGAACTTGATTGGGCTCTAATTTAAACTGCCATCGAATAATCTTTGGAACCTGAACTTTATTGCAGCCTTCTAAAGGCCTCTCAAATGATACTCTACCCGTTAATGGCATAGCTACTTGCAACTCCACTGACTTATTTTAACTATTTACGACTAATTTTAACTTTTGCTGACTTATTTTGACTTATTTTGACTCAACCTGCAAACAAACCAAACCCCAAATCAAAAAAGCATCTCAAAACAATCTGAACAAAAGTTGCACCAAAATCACCAAAAACTCAATGCCTATCTGCGAAAGACTTAAAGTGTGTTCTGTGACTTTAGCTTTGGCGGTGGATCTTAGGCGGTGGGGTAGGGGTCCATTGTACCGTAAACCCTCTATACGACGGGCTGACATCTGCGGATGAGGCGCCGAAGGCCGTTTGGATCTTCATTTCCGAAACATTGACTATCCGTCCTTTGGGGCTGGCGGTCAATGAGCTGCTTCCGTAGGGGAGTTGCGTCATTGTCTACCAGGCGAACCTGGCTAGGCTCGGGAGAGAGCAACCTAAGTTTGGACGTTATGCGCTCAAGGGGATGCGGGTAAGAGCGTAGGGTTTGGATGGTCCAGGCGGAGTCTGGGTGTCAAACTGCAGTGGTCCACCGCTACTAATTTTGCCGCTAGTCACCTTTTTTCATCAAAACTTTTCTTATAAAGAGCCTTATCGATCACTCGTACATCTAAGTTTTGTTTAGCAGCAGTTTTCCTTATTGCCTCAAGTAGTTTAAGGTAATTCTGGGTTGACAACACATTGGCCGGTGGATTACCAAGCAACGCCTTCCACACTGCCACATCTAAAATACAATATTGTTTCGGATCAAAAAACGCCAAGATCACGCTGGCCAAAACTGGGTTGATGCCTTCCAGCAAAGTGAGGCAATTCATTCGGTAAGCATCTTCACAGGACGGAATACTCAAAGCTTGACAGGATAAACGATTAATAGTTGCCTCATCATTACGCATCACTAAAGGTATAACCCGCGTTTTCTTCTCATCCTCTTCGTTATATCTCCACTCTACAACATGTACCAAATCAGCCTGCGTCAACGCTTTGGCCTTACGGAATTTAGCACCCAACTCCCGTTCCCTCTGCGACTGCCAACCAAAAGCCTTGTCATACTTGCGGCTCCACATCAAGAAAGCAGCTTTATCCACACAAATCACCCTATACTGCTTAATTGAGAAATAGCTTACATTTTTGCCTTTGCCTAAAACAAACAAAATAAAATTAAGAAAAAGTTGAATTTAGTTTTGATCTACCAGATGTGCTGTTCCGTCTGGACAGTATACTTTTTCATCTTTATTTACACGCCTGTAACGTTCACTGCATATATGTAAAAGCGTGCAACCGTCGCAATCTCTACTCAGCATATTTTTTTTTTCGCCTCCTATTAGAGCATTGACCATCGGCGAATTTAACTTATAAAATTATGTAACATGTGTGTATATACACAAGCAAGCTTATTAGCAGCCTTTCTGGTGTGCAGCGCATGTTTCGTAGGCTATGCAAACTTCCGAGCGGGGAATAGCTGTTTTGGTTTGGCAATCCAAGACAATGTACTGCCCTTTCTAAGTTTTGTCTTGCACACGGACTATCGGTTTGCCCATTACCTCGCGGATTTTATCAGCCGTTGCGAACGGGGCATGAACAAGAATTAGTTTGGTTTCGCGTTCACCTTGAGAGTTAACCGTTATTTCCCCGTAACCGAAGATTCTACCTCCAATAGATTGGTAAACCAACAAATCGCCAAACGCAGAATCTGAAACAACAAACGAATGCAGCCTGAGAATTCCATTTCTAATTTCTAAACCATCCTGCCGCAATATATAGGTGCGAGATGCCCTGAAAATCAGTAAATCCAACAAACTGAATAGCCAAACTATGATAAAAATCAGAATCGTCCATGCAAAGATCTGCAAAAACGCTAAATGTGAAAAGGCAACCTTTGCGTAAATTTCAAGCCACACAAAAATCGCCAAAACTACAAAAACAGTAATTGATCTAATAACGACTGCTGGTACAATCCAGGGCTTTCCTAACCAAACAACCTCGCCATGAACGCCATGTTTATCAGACAACTAAAACACAACCATTAGGCAATAGGCAAAAAAACTATTTAAGCATTCAAGCTTGAAATCACTCTTCAGTTAATAGGTGCAAAGGTTTCGTATGTTTATGAAAAGTGAAAAAAGGCAGACCATTTTACATGATAGGCCTTCGCCACAATACGCGTTCTATTGACCTTAACATTTGGTAGCCAAACAGTATTGCCACAAAATAGGTCGGCCACAAAATTATTGGCCAGTTGCCAGGGGTATAATTCCAAAGACCCATCGATACTGCGAAAAACTCCATAAGTGATAAAGAAATCATTCCGCCAAAAGCCAAAAGCATTTGCTCTTTAACTTCGTGTTTAGCTTGCCACTTGCGGCGGAAAACCAGCAAAACTCCCCAACCTAGCAAAAATGCGAAGAAAAGCACATACCAGCTTGAGTTAAAATCAAGTAGGATATTCATGTCCAGCCAAAACCAACATAGAGTATAAAAATGATTTGATTAGTCTGCTGATTTTTTCTGGTGCTTCTTGTGGGTTCGATGTGCAGGCCAACATTTTCGGCAATATACCGGTCGATCTGCGTGGGGTTGAAAGGGCACCTCACATTCGCAGCCACAATCACTACATACAGCAGTATACTTGGGGTCTTCATGGAATTGTTCAAATAAATGGTAATTCTTCAGGCGTGGCCATCCGGTTTTTGCGTAACGGAGCATTTCAGGTTTGTCTTTTAGCCAACGCATCATATGGAAGAAGCTTTTGCCTCTTTTTTCTTCACGTTCAGCTAAGGGTTCATAACCTAAATTGCGGATCTCGTCAAGATAAGCGATTTCTACTAGCCTTTGTGCTTCGCCGATTACTCTTACGCGTTTAACTCGGTCTTCGCCGTAGACTTTCACAAGTTCTGTTGCTGCCACGTCAAAGATGCAGCCTTGGCAAATGTGGATTGCTTCGTCTGGTTTAGGGTTAAAACAAGCAACAAGCTTAGAGACGATGCGTGAAGACTCTTGCAGGTACTCTTTTTCTCGAAAATTCTCTTGATAAAACTTTACATCGATCATGTCGTATTTGAATTCGCCTGTTTCTTCTCGATAAGCGCCCACTACAACGCCGTAAAGCAAGTCGCCACTACCTGCGTCATCAACTATAACTGTCAACTAATACGGTTCCTTCTCTCTTTAATCTCCAATGGAGTGTTTAAGTCGGCTATAAAAATAGTCCTCCCATATAGGAAGACAACTCAAGGATTCTGCTGTAGTTTATGGTGCAGTTGCTATTTGCTGCTTGATAGTTTCAGCGGGAATTTGTCGTTGGCTAAGAACTCCTTTCTTTCCAAGACGTAGCTGTCTCTCGCCTCTAAAAACGCATACGTGGGCATTTCTGATTTCAATGTTTTCTCCAACTGTAACAGAGTTAATCTGTCCTTCCCAAAGGCAAAGTTTGATTTTTCCAGTATCATCCTGGACCAAGGCATTAACAACCATAACTGTGTTGCCAAACTGCGTGTGAACTTGCACAGGCTGTGGAATCTCAAGAACCTCCGCCTTAACATTAACACGTTTCATACCAGCTCTCAAATCATTAACCGCTGTAAAAACAGACTCCGTATTTTGTTTGGCAATTTTCTTTGTTATTTTATCCGTGCTCATCCAACTTTCAAAAGGATTATCTTTTCTCAACAAAAACTGCTCATCAACCCTAAACTGAGCAACTGCACGATCCTCTTTTTTAATCAGAAAAATTATCTCATCCTTAACCTTACCCCGATACTCAACAACAAGGTTACCGCAAACGGCTTTCTCATTATTCTTTGCTTTAATTAGCGCCTGGAAAACTTCAGAGGGATAAATATTATGTTTAACTGAAAGAAGAGCTATGTGCTCCCCTAAGGTTGATTTTTTCTGTCTCAAATTCCCTCTCCTTGCCATAAGTAATTTCGAGAAAAAGCGAGTTTAAAGTTATTTCTACTTTCTCTCAATATCGAATGCCTACAATATGTCAATGGTACCTATATTAGTCTGACTATAGAAAAAGATGTTTCCAAACTATTTTATCGGAAAATAGAACATGCTTATTTTAAAAACCTCTTGTACCGTTTTTCTCCTTTATTGACTTAGATAAGGCGTTATTTTGAATAGAAAGGATGGTTTGACGTGCAAACATGAAAATGTGAGCATTCAATTTATAAGGATGGAGGACCAGATAAAAGGGTAATGTGTAAAACAGCTTTTTGCACATCAAATATAGTAGGAGTTGAAAATAGCGAATGTATAACAACCGAGAAATGCACAAGGCAACCTGTGCTGACTGCGGAAAAGAATGCGATGTTCCTTTCAAGCCAGACGGTACAAGGCCAGTTTATTGCCGAGAATGCTACTCAAAACGTAGACCACCAAGAAGATATTAAGCTAATCAGCTAAACATCTTTAACAAATCTCATTTATTTTCTTTTTATTTTTTAATACTTCATAGCAAAAACGGTTCAGCAAAGTCTTCGCGAGTGCGCTAAAAAGTAAAGCCTTATTCCTTGCAATACTTTGCTACTTCTTCTATGTAGTCTTTAATGTCTCGAAGCGTTGAAGGCGCATACAACTGCAAGCGAATCTTGGCTTTTTTTCTGCCTTTAAAATATGCAATCAGAACTTCGTCTTTTATTTCGGCTTTTTCAAAATCGCCTAAGAAATACATTTCTGGATTCTGCCTCTCCAATATGTCAAAGCGGGCGTTATGCTTTTCATGTTGAATGATGAGGCGATGAGTAGTTACCCAACCTACGCCATTTGCAAGTTTGCAAGATAAGAGCTCTTTTTCATTTGGTAAACCATCAAATTTCATTCGTCTTCACATGGTTAGATTTTTCTTTTAGTTTTTCTTTCCTGAGTTTGGCTATTGCCTGGTTGTGAGCTTTTCTTCTAGCTTTGACCTCTGGCCTCATATCATAGGCTTTGTTATAGGCTTTTTTCCACGCTTTCCTTTCTGGTTTTTGTTCTCTTATCTTAGATCGGGCTCTTCTTCTAGCTTTGACTTCAGGTTTTTGGTTGATTGCCTGATCGCGAGCTTTTCTTTTTGCTTTAACTTCTGGCCTCATATTGTAGGCTTTGCTGTAGGCTCGTATTGCAGCTTTTCGGTCTGGTTTTTCATTTCGTAGTTTATAACTTCGGTTTTCGGCTTCTTTTAATTTTTTGTAACTTGATTTTGGATTTGAGTTAATGTATTGATTTTTCGGCATTAATCCAAGTTTATATCGTGTTTTTTTGATGAAGACGATTGATACTTTTAGTTTTTCTGCCATTTGTCGGTCGTTAAGATCCTGGTTATATAGTTCTAAGAATTGTTGGTCTGTAAATTTTCGTTTTTGTCGCATTTTCTTTATATCCATCGCTGGAATCAACAATACTTAGATAGTTATTGTTTGTTCGAGGGGTATAGATTATTCCGTTAGTAGCTGTTCCCAATTAGATTGCTAGTAGATATTATTGGTGCTAATTATGAGTAGAGGTTCATTCGCGGATTTTAGTTCTGGTTTTTTGTCGATTTTTCTAATTGGGGTTTAGTGAGACCACTTTGAACTTCTGTTTTGTTTAGTTCGGCAGGGGACGAGTTTTGTTAGTAATGCATGATTGTTTGTTGCTGTCGATTTGGCTTGTCTTTTTTTAATATCAAAGATATAGTTTATTATTTCACCTTTGACATTTTGGGTAGGTTGGTTGAGAATCGTGTACATACCTATCAATCTTCCACAAATTGGCGATGAGGAAATTGCTGCTGTAGTTCGAGTTATGAAAAGCGGCATACTTACTAGCGGTTTGGGGGCGGGACCTCAAGTTGTTGAGTTCGAGAGGAATTTTGCTGAATTCGCCGGCGTTAAACATGCAATAGCTGTCAACACGGGCACGGCTGCGTTGCATGCAGCAATCATGGCTTCCAAGGTTAAATTTGGCGATGAAGTAATATTGCCCAGTTTTACTTTTGTCGCAACTGCAGAGGCCGTAGTGTTAGCTGGTGGCAAACCAGTGTTTGTTGATATTGATCCTGAAACCTTTACACTATCTTCACAAGCAGTTGAAAAAGCCATAACAGAAAAAACGAAGGCTATAGTTCCTGTGGACCTTTATGGGTTGCCCGCTGATATCAAACCAATCAGAGCGATTGCCGCCAAGCATAGTATATCCATAGTTGAGGATTGTGCCCAGTCGCACGGCGCAACCTACGAAGACAAGCCAGCAGGCGCGCTAGCGGATCTTGCTTGTTGGAGCCTTTATGCCGCTAAAAACATCGGTACAGGAGAGGGCGGAGTAGTTACAACAGACAATGATGAAACGGCTGAAACAGTGCGTATGATTAGAACCCATGGAGAAAAAGTCAAGTACTCATCAACAATCTTAGGCACTAACTACCGTATGACAGAGATACAAGCAGCCATCGGTATAGTTCAACTAAAAAAGCTACCAAATTTTCTAGATAAAAGAACAAGAAACGCAAACAACCTAACAACCTTCTTAGAGAAAAACGAGAAAATATTATTGCCGCCCAAAGTTGAAAATCGAAATCCAAGCTGGTACCTTTACACCATCCGAATAAAAAACGCCACGGAAGAAAAACGAAATAGCATAATTAAGCAAATGCATGAAAAAGGCATAGGCGCCGAAGCCTACTACCCCACGCCAGTTCACCATATGCAATATTATGAACAAAACTTTGGAAGATTCAATTTGCCTGAAACTGACAAAGCGGCTAAACAAGTACTATCATTGCCCATTCACCCAAGCGTTACTAATGAGCAGGTGGAGTTCATCGCTAAGACATTTCTAAATCTGTTGTGAAAGCAATAATCTAATTGCCGCAAATATCAGACTTTGTGCAATGTCTCAAATAAAATTGTCGTTGAACACATTGGTATATATCGGTTTTTGCAATATCGTCTTAAATATGATCTCTTCATAAACAAATTATTGACAAGGACCGTGTTATCATTGGAGAAAGGAGAAAAACAAGTCCAGCATTCAACTCAAGTAGTCATAGCTGCCTTAAACGAAGAAGAAGGAATTGGCCTCACAATCGCTGAGCTAAAGCATTATCTTGGCAATCCACACGTCCTGGTGGTTGATGGGAGAAGTACCGACAGAACTGCTGAAGAAGCTAAGAACACGGGGGCTAAAGTTGTCTGTCAAGATGGTTTAGGAAAAGGGGACGCCTTGAAAAAAGCCCTCAAGTATTTGGATCCAACAGTCGAGTATATTGTCATCACAGATGCTGATTACACTTACCCAGCCGAGTACTTACCTGAAATGATTCAAATTCTCCAAGAAAACCATGATGTCGGTATGGTGTGTGGCAACCGATTCAATCATCACCTAGCGGTAGAGGCATTGCCTGATGTTTTCTATTTTGGTAATCGATTAATTGCTTTTGCTCATAATATGCTAAATGGAGTGCCTTTGAGAGATCCGTTGACAGGTTTGCGCGTGGTCAGAACAGAGATTCTGAGAGATTGGCAGGTTAAGTCAAAAGGCTTTGACATTGAAGTAGAACTAAATCATCTTGTTGAGCGAAAAGGTTTCACCATCAAAGAAGTCGACATAGCGTATCGGCCAAGATTAGGCGAAAAGAAACTTGGAATCAGACATAGCACAGAAATTTTCAAACGCATATTACTCGAGACAATATATTAGACATTATTTAGCGCGCGCATGAAAGACTGGATGGGCTACGTTTACCAACAACAAGCTGAACCAACCAACTTTACCGGTGTTCCAGTTCAAATCGCTGTTTTGGACTCTAATGGCAACCATTATCCTATTGACACTGCAACAACAGATGAAAGCGGCACCTACAGCCTCACTTGGGCGCCAACTATCACAGGGCAACTACACAGTTTACGCATCTTTCGACGGCACAAACGGTTACTGGCAATCAACGGCAGAAACACATCTGTTTGCGAGTGCTCCAGCCTCAACCGCAGCACCAACTAGTACGCCTCAATCAAACCTAGCAACAATGACAGACCTGACAACTTCCATGATCGTTGTCGCAGTCGCAATAATCATCGCAATCGCTGTAGCCACAATACTAATCCTTAGAAAACGAGCGTAAGACTACACAACCAAAAAATCCATTTCCCTTTTTTTAGTTTTGAAAAGTAATTGATTGAGAACAAAATATCATTATACCAAAATTTAGTTAGCAGCTCCGAAAAATGGTTGAAATCTGCGAAAAGCTGCTGGGCAAGTAGTATTCCTTAAAAATTACAAACAATTGATCTATCAGGGTTTGTCGCTGCGTCATTTTAGTGAAATCAAAAATCACTAATTAAATTGGTACGTTCATTTTTACCCGCAAAATGGCTTGTTGAATCATTTTGTTGGTTTGTTATGTTACGATTTTGGAATATTGCTTATATGGTTTTTTTGTGTTTGCCTTATTTAACGCGTGTGAGGGGTTGTAACTTAGTTTGCCGAAGCGTGGTTGGGGAACTATAACAATTGATATCTTAGAGGCGACTTTGACTCCTCAGAAGAAAATGAGAATAATGTACCGATCAAATTTGAATTATGCCCGTTTCAACAAATATTTTTCTGATTGCTTGAAGAAAGGTTTCATAGAAGCGAAAGAAGACCCTGATGGAAAAGTGTGTTATCACATTTCTCCACGAGGCAAAACTTTGTTGGCAGTTCTTAGGAAGGCACAGGAACTCACGGTTTCTAATGAACTGTAAGAGTGCAGTTTCCGGAAAAACGACTATACTGGACACAACGCTGGAAACATTATAATATTATATGCGACGGGTAAACAAACTATTCGTCTCTTTTTTCGCGGTCTTTTCTTTTTACTCTTTTATTTTACGTTCCATCTCTGCTCTTTTATTAGTTGTCCAAGTTGCGTCTATTTTCCCTTTGTCAATCGTGCCAATTTTTATGGATAAAGCAATAATCAAAAAGGCATCCAAAAAACCTGCGATTAGAGATAACAAGTAATTAAATGAAATCAGACCAATCATTAATAGAATGCTGCAAGGTACAACGAACCAAGTTAATTGAACCATAATCTCCAAACTCTTATCTGCGTTAAAGCAGCGTGTGACTTTATCTTTTAAGCGTTTTTAACATGAGGGAATATACATTAAAAGTGTTTTTCATAGTTCTCAATTTAACTAGAGAAGAAAATGCTACAATAGTCTTTTTGATTTGAATTTTGGGTTTGCTGCGGCTCTGGGCATTTTCTTCGTTAAATCTTTGAAAACGCTTCTTTAAAATAAAAACGGTGTAGTGGAGGTAGTGTCTCCAGTGAAGGGGCGTTTTAGTCTCACCCAAATTATTGCCTGACACTTCGAGAAGCTGGTGGGTGGAGCTGGAATTAATTATGTCACGGCGAAATTGGTCTTTCCTGCAAAACTTTGATACCCTTTCATTACGACATTGGTTAGTATTGTCCAAGTTCCCGTTGGAGTTCCGCTACGTGATAATTGATAGTTAAAATTGGCTACACCATTAAAGGCTGTATTTTTGTTCTGGGTCCAAACTGTCGAACCACTTGGATTTATGATGCTAACTGTTACGGATGCGCCTTGCAATGATTTTCCACTTATTGCGTCTTTCACATTAACTGTTATTGAAACAGAAGAACCTAAGTTGTATGATTGTTTGTTTGTATTTGTTGTGGCGGTTAATGTCGGAATTGGTTTTGGAGTTGATGTGGGGTTTGGAGTAGCGGTTGGTGTTGGAGACGGAGAAGCAGTAGGTGTAGGAGATGGTGAAGGAGTGGGTGAAGGCGACGGAGTTGTTCCATCGGAAAGTTGGAAGCCAAAGTGAACGTCTATTATTTGAGAAGAGGTTATGGGACCAAACTCGTTGTCAGCAAAGTATACGTTGTCATTTACAACATCTATTGCCATCCACCTGTCATTGAAACCTAAACTATTGCTTATTGCAAATAGAGGTATCATTGTTTGAGAAGTCATGTTCCATAAATATATGGTTGGTTGGAATAATTCTTGTCTTGCACATATTTCCCACAGAAACATTGATTGTGAATCAATAGCTTCTATTGCTGGATGGTCTTCAGCTGTGGTTTCTGCAAATCCTGAGTCATACATTTGCCAATTTCCAGTTGTGCTTTTGTAAATAAAGCGGTATGTACTTACTCCTGAAGTTTCATTCGAAAGTAATCCTACTGTTATCCAATTGTTGTTTGCAGATATATGCGGAAAGTATGCTCCTGGCCCCAGATTATAAGCATAGGTTACATATTCAGTTGACCAACTTGCTAAATCTGCTGAGCTGAAAACTTTTGTTGTTACCCATCCGTTGCTTCCGCCCCCATTGTTCATGTAGGAAACATATACTTTGCCGTTAAAAATGACTGGTGTAATTTCTAAACCGCTATTCGTATCTTTTCCAATATTTACAAAATGATAAGCTGATGGATTATTTGCTTGGTTGGGGTTTACTGACCACACACCTACAGAGTGATTTTGCATATCACAACCAAATAACAGCAAGTTGTGTAAATTGTCGTAGATAGTTTGTGTAAAGGCATTACATGTTGAGAAAGCCATTGTAACATGAGTAACTTCAGCTAAAGTTGTTTCATTGTAAACAGCAAGCACAGTATTAGATGTTTGATACCCAATCATTGGAACATAAATCAAACCATTATAAACATACGCTTCAAAAGCCTCAGCAGTGCTTTGAGTTAAATCTGAAAGAGGCGTGGAACTTATTAACGACCCAGATAAGTCACTTTTTCTCAATGTATTGTCACTTCTACTTGAGACCATCCATAAGTACCCATCATATATGCTGGGATAACTCAAATGGGCACTGTTGTCCGTACTAAGTACTGTATAGGAAGTTGGCACGATATCTGAACTTGATAAACTTCCCTTTGCACTATCTGCATAAATTGTTGTAACAAAAATTGAACCACAAAACATTAAAATCATAATAATAGTTATTTTTTTATATTTCATTTTTCTCACCTTTCTTGATAAGCGAGCGCTTCCCATCAGTCTAAATGTCTATTACTTTCTGTTTTTGTTTTATGTTTTGTGGGTCAATTGTCCATAAAAAAGAGAAATTGCGAAAGACGCATCCAATAGCATTAAGGTCCACAACATCTCCAACAACTAACCCAAATATCTGCGACCTGCCAACTTCAATAACTCAATCAATGACCTCTCCAACACCTACAGTCATAGAGTTACAAACATGGATTGTGCTACTTTTTGCAGTTACAACACTTCTATTAACTATAATTGTCAGAAGGAAGATGCCTAAAAAATAGCTCGCTTTCTCTTTTTGTCATCTTCTGTAAGTGAATGCTCGTTTTTCAAGGCCTCTGTTATTAGTTCATGAGTTTCATATGAGCTCAATTGAAGTTACGATGGTTGGGATATTCAGGGTGTAACGTATATGAGCGCGAATAATCACTAACCATTTGGTGTTTTTAGATGGTTGTTGCCAGATTTGCCAAGTTCTACTTCAAAGATGACAAACGTGAGGAAGGATTTTCAGAGTTAGACCTTATATTAAACAAACAGGTACGAAGCGCAAAAGGTTATCGAGGCTATGTTTCGATGTTTTCATGTGACCAAGATAACGTTGCCACAATTCTAACGATGTGGGAAGACAATGAATCTTTTTTAGGTTCTCAAGAGCTATTTTCTACAGCAATTAACAAAGTTACGCCTTTTTTTGAAAAGCAACCTGATGTAGAACAATATAGAATTGATACAGTCAATTTCAATCCGTAGGAAGTTATTGAACCTGATTGGGCTGAGCGTTTCTTTTAGTGAAATTCTTTAGAATTAGGCAAAAGAGGGAGTTGATCGCTCTCGGCCGAGGGGAAAACATCCTAATATATTCAGAGACTACCCAATTAGGGGCGAGTGCATGACAAGAACTTTAATTGTTAACTGTTCATTGAAAGATATTGAAAACAAGGTATTGTTTGACGCAATCAGTAAGTTTAGTGACTGCAAAGTTATTCCTTTTGGAGAAATAGATTCTGATTACCAAGTCGACAAACAAGTAGACGCTGTAGTTTTGAGTGGCTCTGCAGCTAGGATTGTTGACGATTTGCATAGAGCCATGTTTGAAGGAACCGCCAATTTGATAAGAAAATTCAATCGACCGATGTTGGGCATTTGTTTTGGTCACCAGTTGCTTTGTTGGGCATGTGGTGCAACAGTTGGCTCCCTTAATCAACCCGTTCAGGGTAGGTTCGAAAAAATTGGTGTAATTGCAGGTAATGAGTTATTTGAGGGTATTACTCAACCCATCCTAGCTGAGAATCACTACGATTATGTTTTAAAAGAAAGTTTAGGCAAGGCAGGCTTTGTTCTACTTGCGGATTCCCCTTCTTGTGAGACTGAAGCAGTCAAACACAGAATAAAGCCCTTTTATGGCGTTCAGTTTCATCCCGAACGAGTAAAAGTAAATAATGAGGTTCACGCGGACGGGCACAGAGTGTTAGAGAATTTTTTTAAGAATGTTGTTAGGTGATTTGTTGTCCTTTCGAATGAGATGGTGTTGGAATCAAATTGGTTAGACGGTTTTGCTATCTTTAAAAACATGTCTACGAAGTTAACTGGTCAATAACTCGTAGAGCAAAATATTTGGCATAACTTCTACTAAGTTAGAAAATCTATTTAGAAATGTGTTCTAGAGACTTCCGCTTCTGTCAATATTAGAGTTAAGGTTGATCGAACTTTGTCAATGTTACGAATTTTATGTGAAACTGAAGACTTTAGCTCGTCCATAGTGTCTGCCTTGACGCGTACAATCAAATCGTATACACCATACGACACGAAAGCTTCTTCTACGTTACACATTTTCTTAAGCTCTTTTAGAACAATATCTTCTGAACCCGACTCAACATTAATCAAAATATAAGCTCGCATAATCAAACACCTATTTTCTAATAAGCGTGAAGTTAATTAAATAGTTTGACACGAAAAGACAAAGCAATGAAAGGGCGCGCGGCGCACGTTCATATCTCTTTTCCAATCGAGAACGCTTGCCCTACGCCTTTTCCAACTTTATGATATGACATCCCTGCAGCATTCCAGATGATCGGGTTCGTTTTTTCAATGTCTGGAAGGTTCTTTTCATTAAGCACGGACGAATCGGCTTTGACATCTATTATTTCACCTATGAACTCTGTGTGTAGCCCAATTTCAACAATCTTAAGAACTTTGCATTCTATAATCAGAGAAAATTCTTTCACATAGGGTGCATCAACAAGATCACTCTTCACAGGAGTAAGTCCTGTTGCTGAGAATTTATCCACCGTTCTCCCCGATGTGATGCCAAAATAATCAGCTTCCTTGGCATAAGTTTCGGATGGAATACTCACGGTAAACGCTTTACGTTCTACAATATTACCGTAGGTATATGTTGCTTTTCTCAGAGATACATAGATACACGGCGGTTGGGAACAACAAATTCCTCCCCAAGCGGCAGTCATAACATTTGGTTTTCCCTCTCGGTCATAAGTTCCTACAACCCAGACAGGTGTCGTGGGAACGATAGTCTTTGCTCCTAAGGATTTTTTCATGGTAAACAATCCCTCAAGTAAATGCTATTGCCATTTTTACTTAATAATGTGCGCTCATCTTTTCTCGCGCCACTTTAAACGATAGAGCGTAAAGTCTATAGTTAACTTTAGACATTGATTTTCTTGTTTTCGGAAAGGAGTTGTTTAGTTTGGATTTACCCGTAGATGTTGATTGTAATCTGATGATTGATCGAGTTATCGAGTCTCGAAGGTCGATCAGAAAGTTTAAGCCGGAAGCTCCTTCAAAAGAGCTAATAGAGCAAATTCTTCAAGCAGGCCTTCAAGCTCCATACGCCTCGGCAAGCGTCTCAAGAGAAGACTTTAGAAGATTCACAGTTATCCCGCGAGAAAGCAAAGCAACCGCTCAAGTCGCCGCAATTTTAAAACGTAAAGCTGAATTTTGGAGCAAACAAATGGAGCTTCAAATGCATCATGACGAATTCACTAAGCAACATGCAGGACCTTTTCTTGAGCGTCTCAAATTGATGGGTGAGCACGGCGTGCCAAACATAGGAAAAGCGCCTTACTATATCGTGGTGGCTGAACAACGAGGGATTCCTCCTGTCGAGCATCTTTCGCTGGCACACTGTCTTCAAAACATGTGGTTAAAGGCGGCAGCTTTGGGCTTAGGCTTACAGCTTCTTTCAATAACCCAACAATTAGACACGGATAGAGAATTCTGCGACCTGATAAAAATTCCGATTGGCGAATTTGTAATTGACGGCTGCCTAATAGGCTACCCCGACATGAAGCCTCCAACACCAAAAAGACCAAACTTAGCCAATGTAACCGAATGGATAAACTAACTCGGATTTTTTTCCTTCCTAAATAATCTTGTTACAATCGTCCAAGTTTCGTTTGGTGCAGCAATTTCCGTCGAACTTACAAAGTATTGAACTTAGTAAAGACGAAATCTTTAATTTTTTAAGCAATGAGCTCAAACCAGTTCGGGGGCAAGCTCGGTCTACCCCACTCTTAGCATGTTTTTGCCAGTAAACTAGGGATAAAATCCTCCTTTACGTTCGATAGGAGGGCGATGAGAAAGACAAATAGAGAGAGAGCGCTAAACTAAAAACGTCTCTTAGAATTAACCTATTATGATTTTAAAGTCAGTATTAAATGGAATGATATCTTAGTCGTCACGCGATTTGCTGATTTTATCTTTTGTCCGTCCCTCGATAGAAATAATACACTTCATCAGGTGCCACCACTCAACCCAATGACATCAAGAGTTTAAATGATCTTCGATTGCATTGTAAATAGAAGTTTATTTCAATAGTTTACATTTAGAAAGGGTTTGCTGAGGCTCTGGCACAGAAATATAGGACCAAAGAATGTAAAACACGAACGTGAACATCGTGAATTTTCTCCAGAGCCTGTTCAGCCCCAATTTTTTTCTTCATTTTGTTTTAGAGGACTAAAAAAAGGGAAAGTGGTTTTTGTTGTTGGTGTCTATGGTCTTTTTCTGAGCATCAGTAATGCCAGTATTGCGAATCCAATTATGATGAGGACAATTATGGCTACTACTGAGGGAATGAAGTATAGGTCAGCTGTGGATGGTGCTGGGGTTGGAGCTGGCGATGCTGTTGGTGCTGCATTTGCAACGTTGAATGATGTTTCAGCGGCAGATGGATAATATGATTCGGAGCCTGCGAATTTAGCGTAGACGGTGTAGTCGCCAGATATGTTCGGAGTCCATGTGAAGGTGAACATGCCGCTGCCGTCGCTTGTGGTGGTGCCTATTTGTCTGTAGTTGCCGTTTGCGTCAAGAACGTAGATGCTGACTGGAACACCTGTCACGTTTGTTGGGCATTGCTGTTGCATGTATACGTATTCCATCCAGCCACTTTGGCTTGCGTCAGAAACAGCTGGGACACCGCTGGGGAAGTTTGCGGCTTGCGCTTGTTGTTGGGTGCCGGCAGAGATGTCGGTTACTGTACCTCGTATCACCATTGATGAACCAAACGGTTGAGCTTCGACGGTCATAGCGCTGGGTCCTTTGCCATAGGCGTATAGTTGGTTGTCATATGCATTAAGAGCTATCATTGTGCCATCTACAATGGGAGCCGCGTTGGTAACGTCAAATCCTAGTATCTCCCAGATTAACGATCCATCAGTAATGTTTATGGCCAGTTGCTGTGCGCCGCGGAATAATGGTGGACTGTACTCATGACCTACGTTGAGGAAATAAACTCCATCAGCAATGGATCCTCCGCTAAAGACCCAGAGAGGCCACACACCGTAAGGAGTATCAGATCCCGCTTCGCCAATGAGAGTGTTAGTGTTTGTGTACCAGTTTTCTTTTCCAGTATTTACGTCCACAGACCATATGTCGCCTCCGAAGCCTATGATGTATAGTGTTCCATTAGCAAGTTCAGTCTGGTAGCCGCCGATGCTGTCGTAAGGATCCGGCACAGGGTAATTCCCATTATCACCAGTGAGGGCTACTGGACCCCATACCAAAGATCCAGTATTCAAACTGTAAGCTCTGATTGTTCCCAAGTCTGCATCAAGTCTAACGTAGACGCCGTATCCAACTTTGGTGATTTGGTCTCTTGCGAAGGCATTTAGCGTTCGATTAGTTATCCATAGCTGTGCACCTGTGTTTGCATTGAAACCTGCTTCGATTCCAAAGCCAGTATTGAAGGTTCCTGACACGTCCGGAGCAGGAACCGCTGTCATTAGCACTACGCCGCTGTTGACACTGTTAATGGCGAGAGTCTGTGGCAGAGGAACATTTGAAAGGCTGGTAGGTAACGGTACTGTCCAAACTATTCCACGTTTGAAGTCAATGACTTGGTTTTGTAGAGGTCTCCAATTCCAGTTTGCCACGGTAATTCCTGGCACGAATTGGCTGGTGGGGTAAAGAATTGCTTGTGTCGAGTTCCACATGTTCAGTGTTGGGGCGGTTGGAATAGTTGAGTTGACATAGTAACCTATCAAATTCCCGCTGGCATCCTCTGTAAGTGTCATTGCAGAACCGTTTACAATGCTTAGGATGAAGTTTCCCGTTTGGGCATCATACATATTCCAAACAGCGCCATTCACACTGGGACCAGTGCCGAGGTTAAAGGCGTTTATCAGCAGGGGGTTGCTCCATAAGTATGCAAGAGAGCCGTATTGGTTGGGGTTCACCATTTGGAGAAGTTGCCCGCATCTTAAAATGTCGGTTGTATTCTTTGTCCATAGTGTTTGTCCCGTGCGTATGTCTACTGCAACCCAGCCGCCTGGAGTAGTGTAGGAATTTGGGTATGTTACGTAATACATGACGCCGTTTATGATAATTGGCGCCCATTTTGGCTCATACTGCGATGTTGAATAATAGTTGCTTGTGTCAGTTCC
Organism: Candidatus Bathyarchaeota archaeon; assembly: GCA_963833575.1. GTDB lineage: Archaea > Thermoproteota > Bathyarchaeia > Bathyarchaeales > Bathycorpusculaceae > Bathycorpusculum. Next base: position 466,195 of record CAWHXY010000007.1, read on the forward strand.
GCCGAATTCTCCGCCAACTAAACCTCCAAACGCTACCGGCTTTGTCCACAAGATGTGGGCGGCTTTTGGCGCTTGAGAGTATGGATTATAGTCTCCGGTGATGTTGTATTTTCCAGTGTTTGCAAATGATGATGCGCCGAACCCAAGCCAGTTACCCATAATAGTAGACCACAGCACGTTTCCCGATTGCACTGGACGAGTCCAGTAGCTTGTTGGAAGCGGATTTAACGGAAGAAGTGGAACTGGGTTCTGTTGCACTGTAAGATATGCTACTTCGCTAGTGGAAGCCAGAAAAGAGTCATTAACATATGGACTGGCTCCTCCTCCATTTTCGCCTGTTAATATTTGACTGGGAAAGTTGAACACGAAAGAGTAGTTGCCTAGTTGGCTTGGCGTGTAAAGCGTGAATGTTCCACCTGTATCGTCCGATGTGAATGGTCCTAGTGTTTCTGTGGTTCCGTCAGGATGTGTAACTGTCACCATAAAGTTGTGCCATCTGTCTCCCGTTGCTGCGCTGGCTGAGGGCGGGGGTATTTGTAGCCACATGCCTATTGTGACTTGTTGACCGAGACCTGCAGGGTTAGGTGCAACGTTAACGAAGGCTTGCGTTGGAATCTGCCATGCTGGCGTATGTGCATTAGTAGTTGGCATTAATGTCATTGAAGCTGCCATTGAAATTGTTAAGAGTAAAGCAATCATAATAGCTGCTATTTTATTTTTTATAATTGTCATTTTTCTTTTCTCCTTTTCTTTCTGCTAACAATTTATGCGGGCGAAGTCAATTTAAGACCTGCGATAGAACAACAAAAATGTCTGACAAAGAAAACAAAAAGCAGCAGAATAGTCAATATTGTACGAAAAAAGACAACAAATATAAAACAGAAAAACACTTAAATGACACTTCACTAACAAAATCACGAATGGTTGTTCTCAACGAAAGAAATTGATCATATTGATGCAATAATCATAAAGGAACTACTAAAAGACGGCCGAAGAAACTTCACTGAAATTGCAGAAGAATGCAACCTATCAAAAAGTATGATACAGAAACGGTACAGAGAACTAAAAAGCGCAGGCATAATTGTTGGCGCCACGGTTCAACTGGATTACCCAAGTTTTGGCTTCAATGTAGTGGGAAACATTTTGTTCAAAGTCGAGCCTCAGCAAGCGGACCAGATCGTAGAGTACGTGAACAAAATGCCAAACATCCATGCCGCTTGGCGAACAGCCAGAACAAACGAAATAAATGCTGTAGCAGTAATGGAAGACCTTGAAAAGTTAGACAAAATCAAAGAAAGCATTAGAAAAATACCGCCAGCTTCGGAACTAAGAACGTATATTTGGACAGGCATAAGAAACATTAGAGAAAACTTGGCGATAACACCTCTGCAAATGCCGAACAAAATGGACATAACAAACGAACATGTAACGAATAAGTCCAAAAGCACGGAAAGCAAAATTGACGAAACTGATAAGCGCATAATTGAGAAGCTTGCGGTTAATGGTAGAATATCTTTTAGGAAACTGGCGAAAGAACTGGCGATATCCACTGATACAGTTGCAAGAAGATATGAAAAACTGAAAAGAAATGGCATAATTAAGGTTTTAGTTCAAGTGGATACATCAAAGATTGGGTACAATGGTTACGCTACTTTCTATATTGCATTTCTACCTCAAAGCAGCTTGATTTCAATGGTAGAGAATCTTTGCAAAATCCCGGATGTAGTTTTGATTGTTCAGACCAGTGGAAGTTTTGACCTCTTGGTGGAAGCAATGATAAAAGATCTTGATCAATTATTATCGGTCCAAGATAGCATCACAAACATGCCTGGCGTCGCAAGGAGTGAAATGCATTTAAGTAGAACTAATGCCGTTTTTCCCACTCCCCGCGAGTATATATCAACATTCTAAAAGAATTGTTCACGAGTTTGGATACTCTCAAACCTTTCTTACCACGAATTACATTTCTTGACATAAAGACTTTACCCAGCAGGACAATCGTTTTTTTCCACAAACATTCGTTTGAACGCTCTTTTGTTCACTTGATTCTAATCAGGACAATGCGGGGCTGACATACGTCCCTCAATCAATTCATTTTTTGTGTAACTTCCAGTTCAATAAATAAAATTCTTATTAACTTTGTATCAATAAGTTAAATTCAACATTAATTATTATATCATACGAGTTCTGTTTTGGCAAATCATAAATATCGCGTGCTATTTGGGTTCCAAATAGAGAATTGAAGTGAGAGCAGCCGCAGGCACAGAACGTGTCCTTAAAGACTAATCCTCTAAAACTGCTCATAAACTAAATTCCTCTTAAAAATTCTTTGTTTGCTAAATCCTAACTCCAAAAATAGCACCCTTTCAGTCGCCAAAGCGGCTGAACTTCACTTCCAAAATGTATTAAAGAACGCAAATGGAGGTGAAAAAAGTGAACAAAAAGGCTTTGCTTGCCTCAATCTCGGTACTCTTGGCTTCAAGCTTAATTGCGGTGCCAGTTTTGGCCTTGAGTTTGCCGTCAGATTTTACGGCAGGGGGATGGGGGTATGTTAACATTCCTGGACATATTTATTATTCAGGCGAGACCATACGAAGCGTAACAACGACTTTGGGGACACAGGTCGTGATAACTATACCTAGTTTTCTGCCGAATGAAGCATTTTGGAGTGTTAGTTCTTATATCATATATGGCGGTGTTGAAACTATAAAGACTGGAATTGGATATTGGGGTTACACAGGCATCCATCTTAGTCCAATAACCGTCATTGTTCACCTAAACGCACCATACCTTGTTGTTGCATACGGTTCAGGCGTCTACTTCATCGGTACCTTGCAATCTTAAGAAAGCGCTAAAAGCATGTTTAATTCTATCTCTTTTTTAGTTTCTCTATTTAGCCTTTGAAGCTCTACACTAATCACTGCAAAGTTATAGATTAAATTACTAACAAGTAACCCTCTTTTCTCTTGTTTGCGAACGATCTAACGATCTAACTAACGAGCTAACGAAAGAATGCGTGGGAGAGAGTGATAAGAAGAGTGAGTCAGTAGTCGTTAGTCATGGTTATTGATAGAGAGAAAGATTAAATTTTAGTGCACACACACACTTGTTCTTCGGTTTGTGGCTTTAGGATTCTTCAGCGGTTAAACCTAAAAGAGAAGAAAATGCAGAAAAACTAAACATGAAATTAGCCTAAAGAACGGGGTTGCGGTTGACCATGCGTCCAACGCCACTGCATAGTAAAGAAAAAGAACAAAAGAACAATCGAAACCACAACGAGAAATAAACCTAATACTAAAAGGGGCAACGCAAACAATGAATCAGCAGAAAAGTAGAGTCGGGAAATTGCTAGGGACAAGATGCCTGAGATACCGAACGGAAGAGCCATTAAGCCGTAAGTTCGTGAATTAAACCATTTTGCGGACATTCTTATCCCTCAGTTACAGTGGGCTTTATCAGTTTAAGAGTTTTTGCTATGAAATCAACATGGACTCTGTTTTTGCACAAGTAGAATTATCTTATAATAGTGGTGCGTAAGGCGCGCGCTTGGCGATGAAAATCCCCCTGATAATATGAACTATCTCGCCCCCTACATTTGGTACAATACTTGTATTTACAGAATAAAAAAAGAAAAGGTTTAGGAAGCCCAGATAACAAAAACTGTCAAGTTGACTTCTCAAGAATGCAAAGGTTTCCATACAAAAAAGCGAAATGCCCTTCTTAAAAAACATTATACGGTAAGCAAGTACTAGAAACTTGAAACTGTTGGGGTGATTTTTATAAACAGAAATCAAGAAAATATAGCAATTGAAGATTTAGAAAATAATACTGATAAGATTTTTAGCAAAATGCCGGTTTATAGGTGTTCATGTGGAATCGAAATTTTGGTTATTCCAGATTTACATGTCATGGTAAAAGCTATAATGAAGCACTTAACGGAACATAAAAAAGTAACAGGGCAGTGCTTAACTGAGGAACTTCTGACACAGGAAATCCTAAAAATCATAGGTGACGTCTTCGTTTGAACTCCTTTGAGTTCTTATTCTAGGACAAAAAAGAAGAGCGGACTTTTTTTAATCCTTGGGAGAGAAATCATGGCATAGAATAGGAGTGAGAAGGCTTTTTCTTTTAGGTGAGGATTAACAAAGTCCGCCAAGATATGTTGGGTGTTTCAAAAGATAAATGGTTGTGAGTGGCTGCTTACAACAACAAAGGAAAATAAGAATTGAGATTTATTTTTGCTTCTTATGCTCATGATGTTTCAGAAAAAAATCGCCCTTAGACTGCCCATGTGTGGTGGAAAAACTGAATAATTAGCCAATATGAAAAAATAGAAAAATTGCTTGTAACTAACCTCTTAAGCGCGCGGGTTTAGTCATCAATTATTTCAAGCATGGGCTGACCACAACAAGTTGGATTCTTTTGTTCATTGAAATTCTGAGATTCAGTGCAGTCGCAAGTATCATAATCAGCCTTTATCTTCTTACCGCACGTCTTGCATTGGAATGTAGGCATAACTCATCTATTATAACTTTAGGAAACATACCAAAAAACTTTGCTATTTTTCTTAGCACGCGCTATAAATCGGGCATGTGTCGCTATTTGGTCGCTAAAGGGGCATGCTCTTTGTTTTTCGCCTTAATTACGAAAGCAAAGATGATTACCACACCAGTTGAGATTGCTGTCGCAATTGCAACTGAATGCTGCTGGTAGAAGGGCAACTTTGAATTATTCCCATAAGAGTTTAAAAAGTTATAGTGGATTACGCTTACATTCTCAGTAGCGCCAGTCACGGCGACCGTTCCATCGGGCAGCAGGTTCCAGCCGTCACCTTCACTAACAACCGTGTGGTTCCCAAAAACAACAGTCCATTCAGCAGTTGAAATCGATTCTCTTTGTCCAGAGAAAAGACCAAAGTTCAAGATTTGTTCACCATGACCATCAACTTTAAATCTTAACCTTTCGCTCTGAAAGGTAGTGCCATTATTAATTAGGAAAGAGAAAATTGTAACATTGGAGTTTTGAGTTGAAATCCTAAAATCTCTAAGCATCTGTGACCCGTTGAGTTGTAAATCAGTGAAAACCCAAGTGTTATTTTCAAAGACTGCCGTAGAATAGGAGCCATTTACTGCAAAACTAACCGCGCCATCGAGTACCGGAATATCAAATTTGTCTGCAGGACTAAAAGTCACACTTGTTTGCGCCTGCGTATTGGGAAAGACACAAAGTAATAAGAAAACAGTAATTGCGGCAACTCCACTTGTGCTCTTGATTTTGTTCACCACCAAACTCCTCACTACTTACTTTGTTAATTGGTTTGCTGAGGCTCTGGAAAACTTTAAAGGAGAAAAACAAGCAAATGAAAATGCTCTATCACGAAACTATGGCAGGTATCGTGAATTTTAACCAGAGCCTTCTCAGCCCCACATTTTTATCCGATACTTTCAAGACTAAAAAAGGGGAAATGGATTTTTTGGTTGTTGTTTTTATGGCTTCTTTCTCATTAAAAGTAATCCGACTATAGCTATTGCGATGATTATGGCTATGACGCCTACTGCTAAGTACATCATTAGGTCTGTTGGTGTTGCGTAGTTTAGGGGTGCTGGTACGGGAGTTAAGGTTGCTGAGGCCGCTTGTACGGTTACGGCAGTTTCTGCTGACGAGCCAAAGTAAGAGTTAGATCCTGCAAAGGTAGCTGTTACCATGTAGATTCCGGGTACTGTAGGTGTCCAGTCCAATGCAAATTTCCCATTCATGTCGCTGACGGTTGTGCCAATGACGTAGGTGTTGTGGTTTGAGTCAAGAACGCTTAGAGTTACCGGGACACCTGTAGCATTCATAGGTTCAGGTTGTTGGTCGTAGAGGTAATCCATCCATGCGGTCATGCTGTCGTCGGATATTGCGGGAGTGCCTGCTGCAGGGATACCTAAGCATGTGCTACCTGATGACTGGTCCGTAACAGTACCTTGAACTAGAACTGTCGCTCCTAATGTTTGAGCATCTTGAGGCGCAGAGACTGTTGTGGCAGTTTGTCCTTGACCATAAGCGTATAACACGTTGTTGTATGCGTTCGGTTTCACGAAGATGCCATCTGCGAGGAGTGCGCTAGCTCCGTTAGAGTCATCAAAGCTTGAATCGCTCCAAACTAAGGCTCCTGTAGTGGCGTTTATTGCGTATACTTGTGCGCCTATAAACATGGGTGGACTATATGTATGTCCTCCTGCAACGAATACTTCGCCGCCGCCGACTGCCTCAACATGTACCAAAGGCCATATACCATATGGAGTATCGTATCCTGCGCTACCTGTTGAAAATTGCCAGACCTGTTTTCCTGTGGTAATATTATATGCATGTACTTGTCCACCGAAGTCAGATGCGTATAGCATACCGTAAGCAATGATCGGTTTATAGTTGACAAAGTATGCCCAAGGCGGGCTATTGTAGGGATCTGAAGTCCAGACTGATTGTCCAGTAAGCGCGTTGTAGGCACTCCAGGTTAATGATTCGTGATTGAATTCGAACCACATTCCATTTAAAATGCCATTCGTGTCAATTCTGGCCCATGCGCCTACCGTTTCGTTTATCGGACCCCATATTTGTTGTCCTGTGATCGAACTGTAACCTGCTATTATGCGCCAAGGTGGTAGCCAGCTAAGCCCTCCGTTCAAAGTGCTGTCAACTGAAGTCATGAGGATCATGTTTGAACCGATTGCTCCAATTCCAAGAGTTGGGCTGAATGTCACGCCAGATATGTTGGTAGCTAGTGGCATTGACCACATTATTCCTTTACGAAAGTCTATTTGTGCACCCTGCGTTGGTCTCCATTGCCAAGCTGCTGGACCATTGGTTCCGACTAGTATACATTGCGTTGAGTTCCACATGTTAATTGTAGGTGCATGATACGCATTCGCTGTGCTTGTGTTAACATAGTAGCCAATCAAATCGCCACTGTCATCTTCCGTGAGAGTAAAAGTTGTAGCATTAACAATACTTAGTACGTAGTCTCCAGTCATTGCGTCAAACATGCCGTAGGTAGTTCCAGTGTTTGGACTAACCGTTGGCAATGTGCTCCAGAGGTATGGGATGCCGCCGTACTGGTTTGGTGTGATGTAGTCTAATAGTTGACCGCATAATAAGGGCAGAGTAGTGTTAATGAACCATAACTGTTTTCCAGTCCTAAGGTTTAAAGCCATCCAACCTGCGGGATTAGACGAGCTTCCAGGTGTTTCTTGGTAGTAGAGTATACCGTTTATGACAATTCCGCCAAATTTCGGTTCATATTGTGAAGTTGAATAGTAGCTGCTGCCATATTCACTGCCGCCAAATTCGCCGCCAAGTAAGCCTCCAGCTGCTAGTGGTTGTGTCCATAAGATGTGAGCACTAGTTGGAGCGGTAGTATAGGGATTGTAGTTTCCGGTGTAGTTGTATTCGCCAGTAACCATAGTAAAACCAACTGCTGCAAGGCCAAGCCAATTTCCGCTAATTGTGTACCAGTTTAGGTTCTCGCCGTAGATTGGTCGTTGCCAGTAACCTGTTGGAAGCGGAGCAGTCGACTGAGAGGGTATGGGTGCCTCTTGTACAGCGAGCGTCACTGCTGAACTCGTGCTAGGTTGATAGTAATCTCCAATCAATGTCTGTATTGCTGCAGAGTAGCCAGCTGGTGGTGGATTGCTACCTGTTAACGTTTGTCCAGAAAAGCTGAACTGGAATGTATAATTGCCCAAGACGGCAGGTGTGTAAGTTGTATGTGCTCCTCCTGTGTCATCGGATGTAAACGGTCCTAGCGTTTCAGTGGTGCCATCAGGTTTGGTAACTTTTACTATGAAATTCTGCCATCTATCACCATAAATTGTAGCCGCTGTTGGAGGTGCCTTGTCAATCCAGAAGTTAACGTAAGCAGCTTGACCTACGCCTACAGGGTTAGGCTCGACGCTAATGTACGCCCATGTTGGAATATTAAATGGAGGTGTATGCGCGTTAGCGCTTGGTATTAACATTGTTGAAGCTGACATCGAAATAGTCATCAAAATAACAATCGTAATAGCTGCAATTCTGTTTTTTAGATTTAACATTTTTTTTCTTCCTTTCATTTTTGGTTGTAAGAAGCATTTGTATCTGCGTTCTTCCAACTAAACAATCATCTTGTTAGAGTAAAGCTTAAATGATTTGCTTATCTCTAAACCTAGAAAAAAACTTAAAAAAATGTCCAGAGCTAAGATAATAAGAAAAATTTTGAATTATTACAAAGCAAATCGTTTAAAAAAACGCGCAGTAAAATTTTCTTGATTATCAATCAAAGATTATTTTAAGCTCTCACTCATAGAGTTGACTGGAGATAACCCATGAAAAGGCAAATTAACCTTTTCGGGGGCAACACAATTTATCTGAAGCATCGCCCGCAGAGCTGAATATGTTGCAATAGTTTTTTTGATTTGAAAATATGGTATGAATTTTGGGTTTGCTGAGGCTCTGGAAAACAAGGAGAAAATAAAGCAAATGCAAATGCTCTATCTTCCAAATACTTAGCTATCTCTTGAAATTCAACCAGAGCCTGCTCAGCCCCATCCATACTCATTGACTTCAAAAAAATAAAAAAGGGAAATGATTTTTGATATGCATTTTTGGTTTATGGGTGTTTTCTTGTGACAAGAATTGCGAGAACAGCGCCTATTACGATTATCGCGATTATGATTGCTATCCCTATGTATTCAAGTGTGCTTTGAGTGGCTACGTTGCCAATCGCTGTTGCTGTGGGCACTTGTGTTGCTTGTGGGAGGCTTGCGTAGAAAGCTGTTGTTGCAGATGATTCATAGTAAGATTGGGTGCCTGCGAAAGTGGCTGTAACTGTAAAGTTGCCTGGTATTGTTGGTGTCCACGTAAGACTGTAGAAACCGCTTGGAGTTGTCGTTGCAGTGCCGATTGGGTAGCAGTTGCCGTTAGAATCAGTGACCGCTATCGTAACTGGAACGCCGGTTATGTTTGATGGCATTACCTGCTGCTCGTAGACTGCTTCCATGAACTGTGTCATGCTAGCGTCGGATACACATGGAAGACCGTTGGGGAAGTTCGCTGCGATTGCTTCTTGCTTTGAGCCGGCTGAGATGTCCATAGCTGTGCCAGTGATTGTTACTGGCGTGGATGTTGTAACGGCATTTTGTGGAGTTGAAACCGTTGTTGCGCTGGGTCCTTTGCCGTATGCGTAGATTTGGTTGTCGTAGGCGTTCATAACTGTGGCGATACCGAAGGCGATTGCAGGGGGGTTTGTGACATCGAAACCCAATATTTTCCACACAAGTTGTCCAGTTGTAATGTTTATAGCCAATTGTTGAGCTCCGTGAAACAGCGGTGGACTGTATTCGTGACCTTCCGGTACGTATAGGATTCCGTCGGCGACTGTACCGCAATCGAAAGTCCATAAGGGCCAAGTGCCGTAGGGTGTGTTAGTTCCTGCATCACCTTGTAGCGTGTTGGTATTTGTCTGCCAAATGATAGTTCCGTTTGCCATGTTAATAGCCCAAATATCTCCTCCGAAGCCATAAAGATACATTATGCCATTAGCAAGCACGTTTCTGAAGCCTCCTGTTGAGTCGTATGGATTACAATTGGTTAACTGCAGAGTCCATAATTGAGAGCCTGTTGTGGCACTGTAACCGATGGCTTGGTAATTATCTTGGTTGATTTCCACGTAGATTTCGGAAGAAGGTGAGGTTATGTCAACTCTGGTGCCAGGTGCTTCTGTTCGATTAACTGCCCAAAGCTGTTGACCTGTTCTGGAACTGTAGGCTGCTTCAATCTGAAAACCGGTGTTGAAAAAGTTTTCACCCGGAGTTATGCAAGTCAAAAGTACCACACCACTATTTACGCTGCCCCCGATGTCTGAACCTGTTGCTCCAAAAGACAAGCTTTGAGGCAGAGGAACGCCCGTAATGTTTGTGGCTATTGGCATTGACCATTCTAGTCCATAGCTAAAGGGTATGATAGCGCCTTGTGGCGGTCGCCATTCCCAAATGTTGGTGTTGAAGTTTGTTGCTAAGTCATAGTTTTGAACGCATAATGTTGAGTTCCATTCGTTTAATGTTTCTGTTGTAGAGTTAATGTAGTAACCGATGAGATTCCCCTGATCATCTTCTGTAAGAGTCATTGCGGTTCCGTTGACGATACTTAGAATATAGTTTCCTGTTGATGCATCGAACATGTTGTAGGTTGTGGACGCAGTGGCGGCGTGGGTAAATTGGTCGACCATAACGGTAGGTGCAATGTTTGTGGCTGCTGCTACCATGGCAGGTGTTCCAGTACTCCAAAGGTAAGTAAGCGCTCCGAATTGGTTTGGACTCACGTAATAAAGCGTCTGTCCGCATCTTAACACTGTACAGGGTCCTGCTGATGCAACGTTTGGTTGAAGCGTGGAAGTTGAGCCTATTGGGGATGGTAGCGTAAGCGGATAATCCGTCGTCCACAGAGTCTTACCAGTGTACAAGTCAACTGCGACCCACCCTGTGGGGTTAGCGATAGTGCCTTGGTATTGAGTATAGTACATGACGCCGTTCATTATTATGGGTGCAAATTTTGGTTCGTACTGAGAGGTTGCATAATAGTTGCTTGTTCCGGTTGCTCCAAATTCTCCTCCAAGTACACCTCCAGGTGCTGCGGGTCTGGTCCACATAATGTGAGCGGTTGTGGGCGATGTAGTGTAAGGATTGTAGTTTGATGTACAGTTATAATTTCCTGTATTCGCGCTAAATATTTGTCCCAAACCAAGCCAGTTTCCTGTAAGAATAGACCATGGGTATACGTTTTCGGAGTTTACGGGTGTTTGCCAGTAGTTGGTTGGAAGTGGATTAGTAGGCAACGAAGGTATTGGTTGCTGCTGTACAGTTAGCGTTGCACTTATGTTGCTAGGTTCAAAATAGTCTCCGATGAATGCTTTTGTGAAGGCTGTTGTTGCTGGACTGAGATTGCTGCCTGCTAGAATTTGTCCTGGAAAAGTAAAGAAGAAGCTGTAATTTCCCAGTTGAGAAGGCGTATACGTGGTGTACGTTCCACCAGTATCGTCGGAAGTAAATGGTCCGAGTGTTTCAGTTGTGCCGTCCGGTTTTGTTACTACCACTTTGAAGTTTTGCCATCTGTCACCATACTGCACGTTCGCTGTCGGAGGGGGTTGAGCTAGCCACATGCCAATTGTTACTGTTTGTCCGACGCCTGCAGGGTTAGGTGCAACATTAAGGTATGCTATGGTCGGCAAAGAAATGTTACCGGCTTTAGCTAAAGGAGCTGCGTGAGATGCCATCGAAAGTATGAAGAATATTACAATAGTGATTGCTGCAATTTTATTTTTTCGTGTTTTCATTTTTCTTTTCTCCATAATCCACAATATTTTCAATTTCTTTATAATACTTTTCAAAAGTGCAGAAAATAGTGAACATAACCGTTAAATTTGTGGATTTCAAACGACTATTTCACACATTCGCGCGCGCTAGATGTAGTCAATTCCCGAAAAATCCATGCTGGTTACTTACTAATTTTTTAGTACCGTCATGTAACTGATTTTGATGATAAGTAATGGAAAAGCAGTCGGATTATCGCCAGCTTTACAATTCAATGCTTGAAGCCTTTGATGCCGTTAATCTGAACTATTTTGTCGTTGAAGTAAAATGTGACAAGAATGGTAAGCCTATAGATGTTCTTTACGTTGATGTTAGTCCAGCTACAGAACGGTTGATAGGGAAAAGTAAGAAGGAGATTTTAGGAAAAACAAGGACTGAACTTATTGAAAAAGTAAATGATGAATTTCCAGAAAAATTCTTTAAAGTTATCCAAACAGGCAAGCCTGTTCATTTTCAAAGTTACGGTGCGGCAACTAAAAAGTATTATGATGTTTACGCTTGGAAGGTTACAAACCAAGAAGTAGCTGCTATAGTAACCGATGTAACTGAACGCAAAAATGCTGAAGAAGTACTTAAAGAAAGTGAAGAGCGCTTTTCCAAAGCATTCCATAAAAACCAACAAGCGATGGCAATCTCTGAATTAGATGGCAAAATAATTGAAATTAATGATAAATTCGCGCAACTATTTGACGTTGGCCGCCAGGAATTAGTTGGGCATTATATGTCTGGTTTTGTCAAGTACGGTGACATATCCAAAAGGGAAAAGACGTTAAAGCTACTTAATGAGGGAAAAGAAGTTGAAGATGAGCAATCATACGTGCTTCAAACAGGCAGAAAGATAGATACAATATATTTCGTCCAAGTAATCAACGTGAATGGTAAAAAGCGTCTTTTTGGCATGTGGCAAAACATAACTGAACGCAAAAAAGCAGAACAAGCCCTTAAAGAAAGTGAGGAACGATTCCGAATTGCCCTCAAGAACTCGTCCGTTTCAGTTGCAGCTCAAGATTGTAACTTAAAATATGTTTGGGCATTTAACCAGAGAACTGCGCTCCCTGAACAAATAATTGGTAAATTGGATAGTGAAATATTTACTGCTGAAGAAGCGCTGCATCTTGATAAAGTCAAATGTCGGGTAATTAAAGAAAACATCGAAGTGAGAGAACAGTCTTGGTACAATAGACCAGATGGAAGAATCTTTTTAGATGTTACTTGGACACCTCTTCATGATTATAAAGGCAAAGTCATTGGAGTTGCAAGTGCAACGGTTGACTTGACTAGTTCGAAACTTTCTGAATTAGCGTTGAAAGAAAGCGAGAGCCGTTTTCGCTCCGTGTTGGACAATGCCCAAGACGTTATTTATAGGTTTAACCTTCAGACCGGGAAATATGAGTACACAAGCCCCTCAGTTAGAAAAATGGGGTTTGAACCCGAAGAATTGGTTGCCTTAAGCAGTAAAGAGGTATTTTCCCGCATACATCCAGAAGATGTAAATTTGTTTCTGAAAGGGCTAAACGACGCCAACATGAATGGCAAGAGCACGGTTGAGTATCGCTGGATGGATAAAGGAGGCCGATATAGATGGTGGTCTGTGCAGCTTATTATCGTTAAAGATGATAAAGGACGACCTCTTTATCGTGATGGCTTTGCCAGAGATATTACGGAGCGTAAAGAAAGGCAGGAGAAACTGGAAGACCAAGCCTCTCTTATTGACCTCAGCCCAGATGCTATACTTATTAAGAATATGGATGATACCATAATCTTTTGGAGTAAAGGCGCTGAAGAACTCTATGGTTGGACGAAAGAGGAGGCTATAGGGCAGAAAAGCCGTGTTCTTTTCAAGACTAGGTTCCCTGAACCCTATGTGGAAATATTGGCTGCGTTGCATTCTAAGGGGACCTGGACGGGAGAAAAGACACATACCACAAAGAGTGGTAAACAAATTGTTGTCAACAGTCGGTGGCTTGCTAAACGAAATGAAAAGAGGCAACTGATGGAAATATTTGAAACTAACGAAGATATTAGTGACCGCAAGATAGCAGAAAAAGAATTAAAGATAACTCGTGATCGGTTCTATGATAGTCTTTCTAAAATGCATGGTGCAATTCTGCTTGTTTCTACTGAAAATAGGGTTGAGTTTGCTAACCAAGCTTTCACTGAAATTTTTGATTTAAGTGAGACCCCATCGCAACTCCAAGGGCTTACTGCTGAAGAAATAATCGAGAAAATGAAGGATGGCTATGTGTCACCTAGTAGGGAGGAAGCAAGGATAAAGGAAATTGTCGTTGGCGGCAAACCTGTAATAGGTGAGGAGGTTGAGATGACTGGTGGAAGAACTTACCTGCGAGATTTTATACCCTTAAATAAACAAGGAAGAACTGTCAGCCGTTTGTGGCACCATCTTGACATAACTAAGCAGAAAATGGCGGAAAAATCACTGAAAGATCGAACTGAGCAGTTGGAGCAAACGCAAAAGAAGCTTGAAGAAAATGCTTGCTCACTCGAAGAGTACGCAAATCAAATGGAAGAACTAGCTAAGCAAAGACTAAGTCAATTAAAAGATGCTGAACGATTGGCAGCTATTGGTGCCACAGCAGGTATGGTTGGCCATGATATTCGAAATCCTCTACAGGCGATCATTGGCGATTTATATTTGGCAAAAATAGATTTGGCTGAGGGGCCAGACTGCGAAGGGAAAAACAAGGCTTTGGAGTCAATTGAGGAGATAGAAAAAAATGTCGACTACATAAACAAGATTGTAGCTGACCTTCAAGATTATGCTCGGCCTCTTAATCCGCAATTGCAAGAAACAAGCGTGAAATCGGTGTTTGATGAAATATTGGCTAAGAATGGGGTTCCCAAAAACATTAAGGTAACTGTTGAAGTAGAAGATTTATCAGACAAGGTTATTGTTGATCCTGCATACCTTAAGCGTATAGCAGCAAACTTAACTTTGAATGCAGTTCAAGCTATGCCTGAGGGTGGTAAACTAAATATTAGAGCCTTTCTCGACAAACAGACTGACGACGTTTTGATAACAGTTAAAGATACAGGGGTTGGAATTCCCGAAGATGTCAAGCCCAAACTGTTTACTCCTATGATAACGACGAAATCTAAAGGTCAAGGATTCGGGTTAGCTGTGATCAAACGTATGACTGAAGCGTTAGGCGGCACGGTAACTTTCGAGAGCAAAGAAGGTGAAGGAACAACCTTCATCATACGTTTACCTCCGCAAAAAAAATGAACGCACATTGGTCTTCAAGAAAGCATAGTTTCTTAGATGCGAATCTACTGCTCTGAATTTGGCAGGCGTAACCAGTCTTAGCACTAACTTCTAAGAGTGAAAACTCAATAACTTTTCAATCTTTGAACAAATGAACCAAAATGAGGTTGAAAACGACGTGGAAAAAATTGTAATAACCTTGTCCGGGGTAAACCTAATTTAAGTGCAGTGGTCTCCACAGAGAAGAATATTCTGCAATAATCTTTTTGGTTTTAATTTGGGTTTGCTGAGGCTCTGGCTCAGAAATATAGAAAGAAATTTTCTTTTAGGAGAAAAAGAAAAAATGCTTTTGTTATCGCGATACTATGCCACGTATCGTGAATTTTAGATAAAGCCTACTCAGCCCTATTTTTTTCTCCATTATTTTTTAAGACTAAAAAAAGGGAATGTTGTTTTAGATTTGCTTTTTTTATGGTCGCTTCCTAACTGATATCAGTATTAGAGCACCGACTATGGCTATCGCAATTATCATTGCGACCGCCGCTGCTGCGATGTACATTTCGGTTGGAGGCTGCGCTGTCACTGGTTGTGGAGATGCCGTCGACCCTGGAGCGCTGACAACCATTGAGGTTTCTGCGCTTGATGACCAGTAACCATTGGTGCCGGCGAAGGTTGCCGTGACTGTGTATTTGCCTGAAATGTCAGGTGTCCATGAGAGGCTGTACGAGCCAGTTGCGTCGGTTGTTGCGGTTCCTATGACCCTGCTATTGCCGTTAGAGTCTACAACGCTGATTGTCACTGGAACTCCTATGAAGTTGGTTGGTTCGGCTTGTTGCTGGTAAACGTAGCCCATCCAGTCAGTCATGTTTGCGTCAGATACAACTGGAACTCCATTTGGAAAGTCAGCTGCTTGTGCAGTTTGTTTTGTGCCAGCGGAAGTATCTATGACTGCGCCTCGAATTACTAGTGGTTGCCCAAAGGTTAAACCGGCATCTGGTGCTGTGATTGTGGTAGTGCTTGGTCCTTGGCCGACAGTGTAGATTTGCATGTCATAACCGTTTAGGAATGATGCGTAGCCGTCAGCTATTGCGGGAGTAGCCATACTGCCGTAACATGAAAGCGTCCAGATTTCTTGTCCTGTCGTTGCGTTAATTGCTCGCGCTTCTGCTCCTTTGTAAATAGGGTCAGTGATTGTGTGCTCGTTACTCATCAGGTATACTACACCGTTACCGCCGATAGGCCCGACGTAGGTTGGGTATTCACCGTAAACCGAGCTTAAGCTCATGGTGCTGTTGCCTGGGTCACCATTGCCATATGTCCATTTCAAAGCACCAGTCGAATCGTCAAAGCAGTAGCAAATTCCGCCCATGTTATCGATGTAGAGATTGCCGTAAGCAATCGCGCCGATTATGCCATAGCCGAGTTCATAGTACTGCATGGCCACCATAGGTGATGTTGGACCCCATATCTGTTGACCTGTTGTTAGACTGTATCCTACAAATTGCTCTGGTTCCTCATAGTATACGGCGAAAGTTCGGGTTTGCCAGTCGGCTCCGGTAATGCTAAGAGTGAGGTTGCCTGCTGGTGGGTTATACGTTTGCATCCATAGTATCGAGCCAATTGCTCCACGAGATGCGTTGAGGTTGAGTGCGAATAGTGTGTAGGGAAGTTGTGGGTAGCCTGTTGAGGTAGTTGCGAAGCCGCTAGGTAGAGAGCCGTTTCTGCAAAGCATTATATCGTTAAAGTCGGTTGCAACGATCGTTAAGGGACATGTTCCGCCTGCTGCAAAGTCGCCAATAGCTGTTCCTTGTTCAGTGGGGGTTACTGTTTGTCCTGTTGCTGAGTTAAAGGTGGGTTGCAAGGGCATGGTGTTGAGCCAAGGGACGGAAATGTTCCAGTCGAAAGTTGTTCGTGCACCAACATTAAGCGGGTATACTGTTGTAGAGTTAAGCGGGATGAAAGCATTGTCTGTTATTGTTGACCCATAGGGAATAAAAACTGAGGCTCCAGTTGGCGTGGTACCAGTAGTGCCCAAAGTTGTTAGGGGGATGCCTGAAGACGAAACGAGGACTCCATTGGATGCATTTACAACTGATGGTGACAGACTTCCACCGAACGTGTATGGATTAACGTCGGATTGCCACAGGTCGGATGAGTTCCACTGAGCTAAATACCAATTGGGATTGGCGGATGTGCCATAGTTCATGAATACATATTTGATTTGTTCGCTGCTTGGACCCGGTACTGTTGCGGTTGTGAGTGCTACGGCTGGCTGACCTCCTACAAGCTGACCTGTTTGTGGTGCGAAACCTGGAACATTAGTTACGTTGAATAATTGTTGTCCTGTGAATCCATCCCAAAGCGTCCACATCGAAGGCAAACCAGTTACTCCGCCTCCTGCTGTTGAAACTAGTATTGGCGGAAATACTCCGTGTTGTTCGCCGTTCCAAAGGTTATAGATGTACGCGAATGATAGCGAATGTATGGCATTCGAAGACCAAACAAGTTGTCCTGTTTGTAAGTTGACGCAATTTAATGGTCCGTTGCTGCCCCCTGTGAATCCTTCTGGTCCGTTATAGTAAAGGTATCCGTCGACTATTATCGGATTGGAGAATCTTCCGATGTAGCATGAGCCTTCAAAGTAACCTACGCCTTGAGCTGTGGGGTATTCGTTACCTCCTACAACTCCGCCCTGCTGAATTGGCTGTGTCCACATAATGTGAGAAGTCAGTGGTCCCACTGCATCGCCATGATATGTCGAGGAGCTAGTGTAACCAGCTATCTGAGGTGAACCTGAACCTAGCCAGTTTGAAGAAATCGTGTACCAATTAGTATTTTCACCGTATATTGGCCTTGTCCAGTAGTTTGTCGGCATCGGTTCTGAGGTTACAGCGGCGGGGATTGGTGCCTGCTGAACAGTGATTGTTGTTGAAGCACTGCTTGGCAGATAAGTGTCATTCATCAATATTGAACCAGAATAGCCGTCACCACTTGCCCCATACACTTGCCCTGGGAAAGTAAAGTTAAACGTGTATGTGCCAGTTTGTGTTGGGGTGAAAGATGTTACCTCGTTAGATGTAGTGTCTTCAATTGTTGGAAAAGTAGTTTTGGTCGCTGTACCGTCAGGAGCTGTGATTGTAAGCTGGAAGTTCTGGAATCTGTAGTTGTTTGAAGTCAGGGCTGCGCTGGCTGTGTAACCGTTTGTTCCGATTACGGCGCTGGTTCCGCCTGCTGCTCCGTAGACCATGTCTAGCCACATGTAAACTTGTATTGGTTGACCGACGCCAATTATGCTGGGTTCTACGCTAATGTAGGCATATGTTGGAATATTCCATGCAGGTGTATGCGCGTTTGCTCTTGGGATTAGTGTGATTGAAGCAGTCATTGAAAATGCAAAGAGGATAATAATTGTCATAGCTGCAATTTTATTTTTGATAATTTTCATTTTTCTTTTTCTTCCTTTCAATTTTAGTTACATCATCAAGTAGCTCGCGCGAATATTTTAGAACCGTTTACTGAGACTCTCAGTCAATGCTGTAATAGAAGATAGCAATGTAAAATTAAAAGAGGGAAAATTTTGTACTAAACCTCGTAGATAAGTTCATATTTTGGAGGAACTATTGTGTTTTTCTATTCATACTAAACTAAACAGATAATGTTTACTATAAAAATAATTGAGGCAATAATTTTATTGATTAAACGGTAAACATTGAATAATTTTATATATTAATTCATATAGAATAGCGAGAGGAGAATGACACTTGACTTCAAATACCATTGAATCCTCTGCAATACAAGTCTTGCATGCTTTTGGCTTAACAACAAATCAAGCCAAAATTTACCTTGCTATAGCTCATTCAAAAGCGGATACGGTAAGAGCAATTTGCGAAGCCTCGAACATCCCTTTAGAAAGTATTTACAGAATTATGCCGTCGCTTGAGGAAATGAACCTTGTAAAAAGAGTATTTACAGCTCCTGTAAAGTATAGGGCAGTGCCAATAAGGGATGGAATAGCGATCCTGAAAACAAGGGACAAAAAAGAAAGGGAAAAATTATACAAGAAAACGGAAAGTCTAATGCAGACTCTTGTCGTTGAAGTTCCAATGAGCAAAATTTCAACGCTCTTTGATGAAACGATATTAATCACTGGGTTTAAACCATGGGTATTGGAAATCGGGCAAACTGTCAAAAATGCAAAAGAGTCTTTTCATAGCGTTACCTTTCCCCAAAGTTATCGAGCTGGCTTATTTCAAAATGGAGACCACTACAAACATTGTGTTCAGCGAGGAGTTGAATGCCACATTGCTATCCTTCAATCCGGGGAAATAACGTCTTACAACCTAGGCGACAAAAAAGTAATAAACAACCCCCTATGGAAGCGCAAATTTATCACTCCTATTCCAACAAATTTTATGCTAATTGATAATAGTGAACTCTTTGTTTCGTTAACGTATGGCGAAATGGGCCAAAAATTCAGAGGCTTGCATACAACAAGCTCTTGCCTTGTAACCCTTGCTAGAGACTTTTTTGACAAGCTATGGATTAATCCGACCGAACAGCAAATGGAAATATAGTCTAAGAATTTAAGAAAAAACAGTTTTATTAAAAAGAATGAAGCGTGCGCTTAATCCTATGTATATTGTGTAATAATTGACATTTTTAATGTTGAAAAATAGTGAAACGGCATGGATAAAAAATGTAATAACCGTTGCCGGGGTAAACTTAATTTAAGTTTAGTCTTCGTTTGAGATTGCTTCTTGCGCGTGCTCTGTAAGGCTCCTCGCATTTTGGGTTTTGGCTAAGAAACTATTGAGGCTTCTTTCTGTTACCACAAGTCTTTATTAATGTTATTTCGGAAGCATTGTTAGTTAATAAAATCTTGAGGTTTATTTTATGAAAAAACTATACTTTGCTATAGCAAAAAGCGTGAATCCTGCATCTGATACGCAGACAAATTCAATCATATTTTCTTTAAACTGGATGGTGACGTAGACATGACGAATAAAATAGCGGCAAATCTGATAATTACCCTGCTTCTAATTGGTGTAATTGCTGGAGTTTCAGTCACTTCTTTCCGATCCCTCAACAACGAAGCTTCCCAGGTTGTTAATGCTGCAACTTTATTTCCTGTTCCAGGTGCTTCAGTAAGTGCTTCTGGGGGAACGGTTGGAAGTGGGTCTACTTTAGCTGACTCCCAAGGCCAGTATCTCATATCGACCTTTTTGGATTCAGGCAATTATACGGTGACGGCGTCTGCACCGGGTTTCATTGATCAGCAAGTGGACAATATAGTTGTGACTGCTGGAGCCTTAACCCCCAATGTTAATATTGTTATGAGCGTTTCGGGTGGCATTTCTGGAAAAGTAACTGATGCAGTGTCTGGTTTGCCTGTGTATTTGGCGATAGTGAGTGTTGAAAGTGCAGATGGCTTAAGCACTGGGGCAGCTGTCACTGATGCGAATGGCAATTATCAAATAATTCAAAACCTTCAAACTGGAATTTACAATGCAACAGTTGACTATCTCTTAGGTGCAATAGGTTACGTATCACAGACCCAAACGGGGATTGCTGTCACTGCGGGTTCAATGACCAACAATGTGAACTTTGCCTTACCTCATTCAGGCATGATTACCGGAACTGTGACAGATGCAAACACTCATGCTCCATTGCAAGGGATATCCGTTGTAGCGGAAAGTTCAGATGGTGCCTCAGTGGGCTTTGCAGCAACAAATTCCTCAGGGCAATACACAATCAACAGCAATCTAGCCACTGGAACTTACAATGTTACCACATTTTTCCCTAAGGGGTATCTTGAAAATTCTGTATCGGGCATAGTTGTAACTGCTGGACAGTCTACCATCGCTAACCTCGCTCTTAATCCGTCGGGGGTTATTTCTGGAAGAGTAACAAACGGCGCAAACGGACAGCCCATTTCAGGAGCAACTGTTACTGCGATATCTGCCAGTGGAATCGGCTCAGCAACAACTGACTCGTCAGGAAACTATGTAATCTCAACTGATTTAACAACCGGAAGCTACGTTGTATCGGCTTCTTATGGGACAGGTTTTTCCACGAATCCAAGCGTAAGTGTCACCTCAGGCGCGACGACGTCTGGCATTGATTTCCAGCTGACTGTTGCAGCATCTGGAACGATAAGTGGACAAGTTATGAGCGGCGGTGTTCCAGTGGTTGGTGCAACTGTTTCTGCGCAAGGAACAGGAGGCTCCAACTCAAACGATACAGACAGCAACGGCAACTACATAATATCCTCCGGTCTAGGAACAGGATCTTACACCGTAAATGTTACTGCAACAGGATACTTATCGCAGCAGCAAACTGGCGTTCTTGTAACGGTTAATCAAATAACACCTAACATTAATTTCGCATTAGTTGCTGCACCTTCAGGAAGCATTTCTGGCCAAATCCTCTCGGCACAAACATCACCTTTCCCCTCTCCAACTCCAGTACCAACGGCAGTTCCAACAGCAGTGCCTACAGCAGTACCTACAGCAGTACCTACAGCAGTTCCGACGGCTGTGCCAACGGCGGTTCCTACAGCAGCACCAACTTCATATTCAAGTTCAACTCAAACGGCTGTTCCAACAGCAGCACCAACGGCAGCTCCAACAGCTAAACCAGCCACAACTCCAACGCCTAAACCAACTTCTGCAGTTCCAGAGTTTTCCTCATCCATAGTCTTGTCGTTGCTCATCACATTAGTCGTGGCCGCTTTAGCTATGCTAATGCTAAGAAAACGAGTGGTAAAAAGCCACAGTTAATATCGACTTTGGCAAAACCACTACTACCCTTTTTTTTTGTTAACAAACAACTTTACAAAAATTGTTGAAACCGCGAAGTTTTCAGAAGCGTCCATTTAGTTTTCCGTTAAAAGTATGTCTTGCCATTCGGGTTTGATTTTGATTCTGCATGTTTTTTCTTCGTATGTGATTAAGCCTTTTTTGGATAGGAAATGTGCGAATTCGGTTAACTTGTCTGTTGGCACTTTGATTTGGACAGACAGGTCGGTTAAGTCGTGCCATTTTCCGTCTTTGAGAATTGTGAAGAATTTTTCTATAGTCATCTGTTTTCTGGGTTCAATATCTTTGGTATTGTATTTAACGGTGGTAGAACCTGTGATATGGGTTTGTCCTGATTGTAATCTGTATTTTTCGCTTCTGGTTTTATAGATAAGTTGTCGAACGTTTACTAGATTGTATCTATGATAACTATCTAGTGGGTAGTGTTCTTTGGTCCCTACTTGTTGTTCTACATGTTTTATAACACTGGTGCGCTATGTTCTTGATTAATGAGCACAGTAATTCTGGTATATTCTGCTCCGGTTCACGGGGGGATGGAAGAGTAGTGACTATCGAAAGTTCTGATCCATCAATTGTTGATGTGGAAGAGGTTAAGGCGGAGTGGAAGTTGCTTTGGCGGGGGCGTATCGAAGATAAGGTTCGGGCCGAAGGCATGGCGGACCAGAGTTTTCCGTTGTTGTTCGTCGAGCGAGGCACTGTAATTGTTGCTTCGAGAGATTTTAAATCATTGAATTTGAAAGAGATTTTGAGTTCTTATAATGTCCAGAACATGGAACGAGTTGTTGGTCCGCGTCCGTTGGAGGGTGGATGGACAAAGTTTGCCAAGACTGTGCTGAATAAGCAGACTCGAGTTCAAAAATTTAAGGCTGAGGTAGAGCCTGTACGTTCTGGAAAGAGGGCGCAGCTTAAGAAGGGTGGCAGAGGCTGGCTTCACCAATAAACAAATAGATTATGCTATTTTCGGAAGAATTTTGGTTCATTAAATTTTGTTTTCTCAGATAATTTTGGGAGTTGAAGCGTTTGTCTTTGAAGGATCGGGAAGTTGTGAGTAAGAATCGTTGCAGTTTGGATATTGTGCGTGAAGTGCTTTCTGTAGCTTCGGTTAAGGTTCGGAAGACTAAGATTATGTATGGGGCTAACTTGAATTTTCTTCAGGTGGAAAAATATTTGAATGCCCTTTTGGGCAATGGTCTTTTGGAACGAGATGGCAATTCCAGTTACATAATTACTGGGGCGGGGTTGGAGTTTCTTCAACGCTACGAAGAGTATCTGAAGCGAACTTTTCAGTTAAAAGTCGAGACTCAGATGAACATGAAGGATAAGCTTCAGCTTGAGCGTATGTGTTTTGCCAGCAAAAATCGGGTTGTAAGTGAACAAAGTCAGGGCTCAAAGACTTGATATGTTTAGTTTGACATATCGATTTAGGGTGGACTTGGGTATGATTAATAAAAGAGATAGTTAGTTGAATTTTAGTGGGCAACAGTCGTTGTAGGGTACATCTTTGATGCAAGTCATCATTGCTGCTTTGAATGAGGAAAAAGGCATTGGTCTTACCATATCCGAGTTAAACAAGACTTTGAAGAATCCTCGGATTTTGGTAGTTGACGGCAGAAGTACCGACAGGACTGTTGAAGTGGCCAGGGAGTTAGGTGCCGATGTTGTTTTGCAAGATGGATTAGGCAAAGGTGATGCCTTGGCGAAAGCAATCAAATGCGCGGATTTATCGGGTGATTACGTAGTCATAACAGATGCAGACTACACCTATCCCGCTACGTACGTTCCAGAGATGGTTCAGATACTTGAAAAGAAACCCAATGTAGGCATGGTTTGTGGCAACCGGTTTAGTGGCTACTTAGATCTGAAAGGGTTGAATAGCCTTTTTTACTTTGGCAACAGGGCAATCGCATTTACGCACAACTTTCTAAATGGCATCCAATTGGCTGACCCGTTGACGGGGTTGCGTGTTGTCCGGGCGAAAATTCTTCGAAACTGGAAAATCCTATCGAAGGGGTTTGACGTTGAGGTAGAGCTTAATCACCGTGTTGAGCGGGAAGGTTTTAGCATCGAAGAGGTTCCGATTCAATATCGAGAAAGACTAGGCGAGAAGAAACTTGGGGTCAGGCATGGTGCAGAAATTTTAAAGCGCATAATGCTCGAAACAATGTATTGACATAGCTAAAACGTTCAAGAATGGACATTATGTCTTGTTTTCCTTATTGCTTTAAATAATAGGGTGACGAAGAAGTTATGTTTGAGAGTGTGTGGATGGAGAAGGTAGCGAAGCAGAGTGTTCCGACGCAAGTTATCTTGGCTGAGTTACGCGAAGAAACTAAAATCGGATTTGCCAAAACAAATGTTAACCAATGTTTTGAGAATATCTATGCTGTCATCCAACCTAACCATGTCATCCGGACGCATCAAGACGATTATGAAATTTGATACTAATGTGTATTGTAAACGTTTAGTTACAGCTCACTTTGTTTCTTGTCCGCTTCTGTCAAGAAGGGATAATGTAGACTTGCCTGCGCATAATAAACTCCTATGTATGACGTTGTTTTGGGTTGTTTAAATCTTTTATTTTTTTTGGGGGGGTGCTGAAAATTTGAAGAATACTACAAGAATAATTATTTTGGCCGGTGGCAATGGAGAGCGATTGTTTCCTTTTACCAGTGTGATCCCCAAGTGTTTAATTCCGGTGGCAGGAAAACCTTGTGTGCGGTGGATAGTGGAAGATGCCCTCCAACAAGGGTTTAATGACATTGTTTTGTGTATAAATAAAAAAGATGAGTCAAATTTTAGACATGAATTCAGAGATCTTGACGTGACATTTAGTGTTAATTGCGAAACCACTGGAACTGTGAATGAACTCTTATGTGCAAAGCGCCATGGGTTAATTGTTGATACTTTCATTTTAAGATATGGCGATGATCTCACTGAGATTTCTCTAAAAAATATGGTTAATTTTCATAAGGAAAAAGAAGCAATTGCCACGCTTCCCTTTACAAAGGAACTTAAACTTCCAGTTGGTATCTTGAGATTAAACGATGAAGGCGCCGTTGAGGAGTTCATTGAAAAACCCAGGTTAGAGAAGCCTTCATGGATAGGCGTAGCGGTTTTTGAACCAAAAGTCTTGAATTACTTTGAACCAGGTGAAGACATTGCTAGTCATGGAATACCACGATTGTTGAATGCTAAAGAAAAAGTCTATTCTTTTGAAACACTAAATCATTGGTACGACGTTGGAAATTTGGAACATTGGCGAAAAGCTGACGAGTACTTTAGGAAAAAAAGCGAGCAATCTCAAAACATTTAGACCATAAATTTTTCGTAAATTGTTTTTTGTGTGATTTCATGATTGACCTTATTCCAAATGTAAGCGTTATAGTGCCTGCTTACGATGAGCAAGGAACAATCTATGAGGTCATTTCAGAGTTGCTTCGCCTAAGAAAATTAATTCCTTCTATGGAGATAATAGTTGTTGACGATGGTTCAACTGACAACACCTCCTTAATTGCATCCAAGTTTTCCTCAATAAAACTAATCAAGCACCGTAAAAATATGGGCAAAGGTGCCGCTCTCCAAACAGGTTTTCGAGCCGCCAAAGGCAAAGTAATAGTGATTCAAGACGCCGATATGGAGTATTATCCCCGTGAGATCCCCCGTATCATTCATCCAATCTTAACTGGAAAAGCAGATGTAGTTTTTGGGTCAAGATTTAGAAAAAAACCCTCTGGAATGGGTATGTCACACTTTCTTGGAAACATTATGCTCTCTTTTGTTGCAAGCGTAATATATACAGCAAGAATAACTGATATCATGACAGGGTACAAAGCATTTTCCAACAAAGTCTTAGAATCAGTAAATATAAGGGAAAAAGGTTTTTTGGTTGAAGTAGAGTTAACCGATCAGATTCTTCAAAACGGTTGGCGTTTTCAAGAAGTCCCAATAGACTATACGTACAGAAACGAAGGGATTTCGAAAATAACAAGCCGAGACGGATTAAAAAGCTTACTTCTTATCTTTTCCCGGATTGTCTAGCGTGCGCTGGAATTGTTTCAATAGTTCAATTGCGCCCAGAAAGTATTTAATTGGGTTTGCCCTGCTTCGGTTCAATCTTTTCTGCGACTGGATAGGCAGATACAGGATAAGGTCTTCAAGACAATTTTAACATTTTCAAAACCGTTAGAAACTCTAGGATAATACTGAAAGGGTGTTTAGTTGAAGGTTCTCTTCTTGAGCGCCGCGCACAGTCCCTCTTGGACAGGAGGAGGGTCGGGCGTTGCTAGGATTTTGCGCACTTCGCTTTCGGAACGAGGTATGAAAGTCAGTGCTGCCTGGTTTCCTCGCTCGTTTATGGATATGCAGCTTTTCAGCCAGTTGTCGACCAAGCCCTTGTCAGTACTAAACTCGGAAATTGTTCACATGTACCGGTGCTGCATACAAAAGAACCGGCCTGACGTGATTATTACGGATTACGACATTGATCTTTCAGCTTTCTGGGCAAGTGTACTTTCGGGGATTCCCACAATCGCACAGGCTATGACCCCTTGGCCTATATGCCCAAAAGGTGACCTTTTCGTTTCAATTCGGCATACACGGTGCGAAGGACCAAATTTAACTTGCGGACAATGTGTGGCTAGTAAATCTGGATTCCGAGAAATGAGACCATTTTTGATGTCTTCATTAGCTAATGTATCCTTAGCAACGCTTACTCTAATTGAATTAAACAAAATCAGGCGGATCAGGTCTAAACTAGACTCTGCTTCGGCAATAGTCAGCTGTGATCTGTTTCTGAAAAACAAATTGGTCCAGATGGGTTACGATCCTATAAAAATTCATGCGATTTATAATGGTGTCGATCTGAATAAAATCAAGCCCGTGGCACCCGTGACAATTAGGAGCAAAGAAAAAATCGTTCTGTTCCTAGCTTATCAAGAAACTGAACATTCACAAGCGATAAAAGGTTGTCACCATTTTGTTCAACTTGCGAAAAGCCTGAAGCCAGAGTTTCCCGACGTAAGATTCCTGTGGGTTGGGCGGCAACAGATTCAAGCAGACAGCTTTGAAACTAAAAGTTACATTTGGAATGAGCAGGATCTTCATGAAACGTATAGATCAAGCTATTTGCTCCTCTTGCCGTCTTTGTGGCCGGAAACAATGAGTTACTCTGTTCAACAAGCAATGGCCCATGGAAAACCCGTAGTAGCTTACGACACTGGAGCAAACAAAGAAGCAATAATCCACAACGAAACTGGCCTGCTGGCGGAATGGGGAAACATCAAGCAACTAACAGCGCACGTACGATCACTTCTGCTAGACGAGAGGACAGCCATACGCATGGGAAACAACGCCAGAAAGGTAGCAGAAGCTAAGTTTGGCATAGAAAAAATGACAAATGATTACGTAAAGCTTATAGAAGAAATAGCATAAACACGAACAGTATTAGAATAAACTCACTTTATGCGCTGGTTTATCAGCTCTGATTGATAGGCGCATAGTCTTTCATAAACAGTCGAGAATACAAATGAAGCATAATTAAAATTAGGTCTCAGTCAAAGAATTACTATCTTTGAGTGATCACATTTTGAACACAATTCCTTTGTATAAGCCTCAAAACTCATTAGGTAATGAAGAAGTAGATGCAGTTAGAGAAGTTTTTAAATCCGGATGGCTGACTCTGGGGCCAAAAACAGTCGAGTTTGAAAGAGTCTTCGCAGAATATGTGAGAGTAAAATATGGCGTTGCCACGAGCTCGTGCACCACTGCCCTTTACTTGGCTCTGGACGGTTTGGGAATAGGAAAAGGTGATTTTGTTGTGGTTCCAGTCAACACTTTTGTTGCCACTGCAAATGCTGTTCGATTGCGTGGAGCCGAACCTGTTTTTTGTGACGTATGTGAAGATGGAGAAATCGACCCAGAAAAGTTAGCGAATATTCTTGAAACCAATGAAAAGGTCAAATGCATAATACCAGTACATGTTTACGGTTATCCTTGCAACATGAAGATCATCAGTCGATTGGTCAGGAAACATCGGGTGAGAATGATCGAGGACTGTGCTCAAGCTCAAGGCGCGACATTCGGAGGCAAAAAAGTTGGCAGTTTTGGCAATGTTGGGTGTTTTAGCTTCTATGCTACAAAAAACATATCAACAGGTGAAGGCGGGATGCTTGTGACAAGCAGTAAGAAAGTACAAAAAAGGGCTTTACTTGTGAGAAACCATTGTCAAACCAAAACCCCGGCAGAAAAGGCTGCTGACTGGCATTATGATGTAACTGATCTTGGTTTCAATTTCCGAATGAGTGAAATCGAAGCTGCAATTGGACTTGAACAAATAAAGAAGCTTGACCTGATTACAAAAAATAGGCGGGAACTTGCTAAAAAGTATAAAGAATCGTTGAAAGAGATAGAAGGGATAAAGATGCTGCATGACCCTGATGATAGTATATGTCGCGGCGTCTTTCATTTGCTGGAAGTCAAGGTTGAAAAACCGTATCCATTAACTAGAGACGAACTGTATAACTATTTAAGGGAAAGAGGCATAATTGCCGGAGTGCACTATATTCCCCTGCACTACTTTTCTTATTATAAAAGAACTACAAAATACAAAAAGGGGAATTTCCCATGCGCAGAAGGATTGTTCCAAAAAATTTTGTCGCTTCCAATGTTTCCGTTCATGGCAGAACAGGAATTTCAAATCATAATAGGGGCTCTTAAGGCAGGCGTTTAGACATTTTCCAGCAACTAAAAAATTTGAGTTGATGCAGTTGATGGAAAATACGTTAAACTATGTGGGTTTTAGACCTCGCAATTATAATTTGGGTGATGAAGCTCTATACCCTATCGATCAAGAAATTTTTGCAAGATATAATCTTAGACTATGTCGAATAGCTGATCCACTCAGGCAGAAGCATAGCCAAACATCACTAATAGGTGGTGGAACATGTCTACCTCTGATTGCCTGGTATATGCGACCCACAAAATACGTTTATGTTTTTGGGGCGGGTGCCGGTGAACGTGCGGTTAATCAACGACTAATCGAAAGATTCACATCACTAAATTTCAGGCTTGTCGGCGTAAGGG
This sequence comes from Candidatus Bathyarchaeota archaeon, assembly GCA_963833575.1. Lineage (GTDB taxonomy): Archaea > Thermoproteota > Bathyarchaeia > Bathyarchaeales > Bathycorpusculaceae > Bathycorpusculum. The sequence goes on from CAWHXY010000007.1 coordinate 494,700, forward strand.
GCAGAATTTCAAAAGCTATACTTCGAGAATGGGGATTAGATTCCGAAGTAATAGGCGATCCGTGCCTAAGCCAAAAACCTACGGGAGCCTTGGACAGACGTAATAACAGAATTGCCATAAACATTGGCGACGCCAAGGATAATTACTCATTGAAAAGCACATTCCAAACAATCAAAGAGTTGGTCAAAGTTTGCAAGGTCTTGAAAGCTGACGGCTATGAACTTATTATAGTTCCATTTTGGAAAGAGAATATGGAAAACGTCAAAAGCCTCTCCGAACAGACATCTATCAAAGTCTTCGATAACTGGCAAGATATCGGAGCGACTATGAATTTGCTCTCTTCCTGTAAGGTGTTTATAGGGGAGAAATTGCATTCTCTGGTTTTTAGCGCTGCCGCAAACACACCCTTTATAGGACTCGCGTATGCACCTGAACATTTTGACTTCGCAGACAGCGTTGGGTTTTCAGATTTAACCATGCCTACTAATGCAACTACAGCTGAAAAGATCCTGCTCATGTTCCATGAGGTCATTAACAATTACGAGACGCTACAAAACAGATTAGCTGCCAACGTCAACGAATATCGCGAAAAGCAACGCCGATTTGCAGAAAGAATAAGTTCTGATATCGAATCTTTACCCGCAGATAAGTGGGCCGTTCAAAACACCTTTGGAAATACATTAGTTATGGGGGCAGATCGTGTTCTATACTCAAGAATGAAGAAAATGTGGAGTGTTTGGGATACACTTATCTTCTCTCGTATAAAGCGTTATCTCGCTTAATTTTTAGAAGTTTGGGAATTGAGTTTTCAAATCGACGAATGTGATTCATCATGAAGATATTCATTACCAACAACGGGTGCGAGGTAAGCCAACTTTATTCAACGTACATACACAAGTGTTTTCTCAACCTTGATCCAGGAATAATATTAGTAACAAGTCCTCGAGAAGCCGACTTGATAGTCTTCTATGCTTGCGGACTCACTGAAACTAAAGAGGAAAAATCGCTTTCCATAATTGAAGTTCTTAAATCGATGATGAAACCCTCGGCCAGACTAGTTGTTTGGGGCTGCCTCTCAAAGCAAAACCCCCAATCATTGAATGGCACATACATTGGTCCCATCATTGGTCCCAAGGATGTATTCCCCTTTGAAGCCGTTTTAAAACAAATGATAGATGAATCTAAATGGTCGACTCTAACGCAAATTCCAGACGCCAATTTCCTCAATATGCGAGAGGCACCTGAATCTAACTCATCAGCCAAGCAAAGTATTCTCTACCATCATCTGACCGACCTCGATAAGTATCTAACCAGACTATTCTTCAAAACCAATTCTTCACCTTTTTACATAAGAGTTTCCGAAGGCTGCACTTCCCATTGTACTTATTGCAGCGAGCGCCTCGTTTGGGGAACAGTAAGAAGCAAGTCAATCGAAAAAGTAATTTCTGAATTTGAAGATGGCTTGGAAAAAGGGTATAGAGACTTCTTCCTCTGTTCAGAAGACTTCGGGGCATACGGCTTGGATATCGGCTTAAATGCTTGTGATCTGCTCAAACAGTTAATACAAGTCAAGAAAGAAGCAAATTATAGAATAATTATTAACGAATTAAGCCCTCTGCACTTAAAAAATATGTTTTCAGACTTTGAACAAATCTTCGCTTCTGGAAGAATAAGCACGCTAGGTGTTCAAGTGGAATCGGGCAGCGATAGGATTCTCAAATTAATGGGCAGGCAGTACAAAGCGGAAGAATGGAGAAACCTAATGTTATACATTAATCGAAAATTCCCGAGCATCAATCTCTCAACGCACTTAATGGTTGGTTTTCCTACAGAAACTGAAGAAGATTTTAGAGCTACAATGAATCTTCTTAGGCGCCCATTGACCCTTCAGGAAATAGTAATCTTCAAGTTCTCACCAAGACCAGGCATCCCAGCAGCGAAACTGGCTGGACAAATACCAAAAGATGTTATCGAACTGAGGGCAAGAAAACTGCACCGAACGTTTTTGTATACCTACCCATCGAACATGGCAATTCGTTATTCATATTTGCTCGTCAAAAAATTAAGCCATCATTCAGTAAACTAAATGGTCAACTGCCCTCAAAGCAATGTAAATATGGAAACAACAAAAAGGCATGTGGGTTAGAAAAGCGCGCGCCCTGAAAACATCATCTCAGTCTATTGTTTTAGATTAAAGAACAGAAAAACGAATAATTTATTGGGAGTGATTAACTGTTGAAACCGATTAATGTCTTCGAAGAAGGTAAGTTTTCAGATGATCAACAACAGAGCTTTAACGAGTTTCTCTTAAGTGCCAAGTCTCAAAATCTAAACACTCAAGTCATAAAGCAATTATTTCTAAAGCCGTATCTTCCAGCTATTGAAATCTGCAGAGAGTTCGAAATTAGCAAGGCTCAGCTTGAAAAAACCCACGACTTTATCAGATCGTCTAAGAAAAGCAGAGACTTTTTTGCGGATTCTCCCTACTCATATTTGGTTAACGCAATGGGACAGTTATCAAAGGATGCCAAGCGGACGTTGGCAGTCGTTAAAGGTGAAGAACCTCTTCCTTTATCGGATGTTCTTGAACTTTTTGTCAGCAACTCTTGCAACGCGAATTGCAAATTCTGCTACAGAAACGATAACGTGTATCACCGTCGAGATAAAGTTCTCTCCACTTCAGAATTTGTGCAGTTAATAAACGATTATGCGGACTTGAACGGGCAAAATCTTGTTGTGAGTGGTGGTCTTGAACCTCTACTCAGCTGTTCCTTGCTAGATGTTCTGAAAACTGGAATAGAGCGCAAACTGAACGTACAGCTGTACACAAATGGCATTGCACTTGGTGAAGATAGTGAGATTACGGAACAACTTATGAAGCTACCAAAAGTCAGAATCAGCCTTAACGCGTCTAACAGAGAAAACTACAAGGAAATTCTGGGAGTAGACAAATTCGATCGGGTTATAGAAAATTTGAGATATCTCGTTGAAACAAAGAGGAAAAGTAAATCGAGTGTTAGGATCGGCGTTGGCTTCGCAATTTTCAGACAAAACTATTCATTCATCCCTGAGGCTTTAGAACTTGCACAAAAACTTGAACTTGATTTCGTAGACCTGAGGTTTGTTGAAAAATTAAGTCGTGAAGAAATCGACCCCCAACAAAAGACAGAGTTAAGATCTGTTATTGCCGAGGTGAGACAAAAGAAAATGCGAAATGAGTATGGAGCGCTCAATGTAACTGTTGCAGACACCTTTAACTCAGTCATTAGCCCTGGAACTGATTGCATGAAATACGTCAAGAAAGATTTGGTAAAAGAGCTCTGGCACTTCAGGATTACCGTTACGCCACACGGGAGGGTCTATGCTTTGAACCTAATTGGTCAACCTTCAAGGGAGGACAATCGGTTTCTGATAGGCAAAATAGGTCAGAACGATCTCTCCGCAATACTACGCAAGGAAAAGAAAATTCCTTATGATAAAAATACCTTACTTGCTCATGACATTACCTTAATGCTGGCACTTTCTAAATTAACCTCCGATTTGGAGTACGGAATTAGCTTAGAAGAAAACCCGTTTTGCTGGGAGTAATCTTAAGAGAAATCAGATTTGAATTTGCGAATTGAACCAAAAAGAATCGCTAGCGCGCTAGTTGCAGACATCAAAGGTGTTTTGGAAAATTGGGATGCTTTGGCCATCAGAGCAAACTCGTTAAACAAATCCAAACGCGTAATTGAATTGGCTTTCGGACAGAACTACGATGGGGTTGAGGTTGCGTGATTAAATTTATAGATTTTGAGAGAGAATTTGCGGAAATAGGTGAGAAAGCAGCAGAAGCCATGCTGACGACCCAAAAGAGTGGCCGTTTTGTCCTAGGCGAGAATGTAGAACAGTTTGAAAAAGAGTTTTCCCGTTATGTTGGAGCCAGATTTGGAATAGGCGTAAATTCCGGCTCTGACGCACTGTTTCTAGCAGTTAAAGCCCTAGGGATTTCCAAAAATGACGAAGTTATCACTGTTTCGCACACCATGTGTTCAACTGTTGATGCAATAAGCAGAAACGGAGCCAAACCTGTTTTTGTTGACATCGAACCCGACACGTTCACAATGGACGTCTCAAAAATTGAGACTAATATTTCGGATAGGACACGAGCGATAATACCTGTTCACCTTTACGGTCAACCAGTAGACATGACTCCACTGCTCAGAATTGCAGAAGAGCACGATATACCAGTAATCGAAGACGCATGCCAAGCCCATGGCTCGACATACTGCAACAAACAAGTAGGAAACTTGGCAGATATTGGTTGCTTCAGTTTCTACCCCACAAAAAACCTCGGCTCCTATGGCGACGCAGGCATGATTACCACGAACAACAAAGAACTGGCGGAAAAACTGGCAAAAATGAGAAACTACGGTCAATCCACAAGGTACAGTCAAGATTTTGTGGGCATAAACAGCCGATTGGATGAAATCCAAGCGGCAGTACTACGGGTAAAACTGCAAAAATTAGACGAATGGAATGAAAGAAGAAGAAAAAACGCCAAACTCTACAATGATCTCCTAGAAGACAAGAATATTACAACGCCTATCGAAAGAGAATACGCCAAACATGTATATCACTTGTACGTAATAACCCACAATAAACGTGACGGCCTCAAAAACCATTTAATGAAAAACGAAATTCAAACGTTGATACACTACCCAACTCCAGTTCACAAGCAGAAGGCATACGCAACAAAAGCAAACCTTCCCATAACGGAAACAACATGCGAAAGAATTCTGTCACTACCTATTCATCCTTGGCTAAACGAAGATGAGGTCAGGAAGATATCTGACTGCATCACCGAGTACTGCAGAAACTAAAAATAGAGTCAGTTTACACCGTGGTTATTATAAAGCGCGCCCTTGGGAAGGTCTCATCTTGATGAAAAACTGTTTCGCCATTCTTGTCTGCTCACGCAGCACGTCCGCACTAGCTATTATAGACCGAGAGCTTTATTGTTCTCTTCACGACAAATATTATGAATTCTAAGAATAGATTCCTAATTTAGCTCACCGCTGTTCCTGCTATCGAGTCTGTACGCAAGCCAATTAAAGCTGAATTTGATTAGGTCACGGGCGAATACAATGACGGCGGAAAAATATCCTGCAAACTCGAGCAAAAGCCAAAAAATCCCAGTTTTTGTTGTGTTAATGTTCAGATTATCATAAACCAATCACTTTTGAGAAGCGTTCAACCGAAATGAGTCTGACAACAACTATCGTTACAGATTCAAGCAGACTCGCTGGAATTGAAAAGGAATTGAATATTTTTGTTCAAGAGTGGGGCGAAACTCCTTTTGGGTTACCAGCATTTCTCAAAGCAGGAATGAACATCTGCAATTCTAAGGGAAATCAATTTCCCGCAATTCTACTCACAAAAGTAGATGGGAAACTTGTTGGTCTGACATCCTTAGCGATACGACGACTTTATGGAATTCGTTATGCTGAATCTCTACTTGACTTTTGGTCTGGCACTGATCTTGTAATGGACGATGATTACAGGCAAATTGTGACAGATCACATTTTACGAACTATTTTAGAGAAATTGCAGTGTAAATTAGCAATGCTATACTTGCCGCTTGAATCATCATATCTGCAAGATTTGCAGCGGACTTGCAAATCTAACAAACTACACTCCGTCCTTGACTTTGAACCGTATATAAGTCATGGTGTTGTGTCAACAGAGCATTCTTGGAGTGAATTTTTGAAATTTAGGGGGAGATATTTCCAAAAAGACCTCAGAGCCATAGAAAGAAAGTTGAATACTGCGGGCAAATGGAAAGTGACACTAATAGAAAATAACATTGGTTGTAGCGAAGAGAACATATATGACAAGATAATTTCTATTGAAAAATCAAGCTGGAAAGAAGTCTACAGGCAAAACAAAGGGAAACCCGTTGATGAAACGCTCAAATGGTTAATGGAGTCATCTAATTTAATTATAGACAATAATTCCATTTTGAAGCGAAAAATTTGGTTTTTGCAACTTAATGATCGGCCCATCGCTTTTTCAATAGTTCTCGAATACAAGGGGACTGCCTTCATTATGAAAACGTCGTTTGACGAGAAGTATCGGAAACTGAGTCCGGGGATTTTTATCAACAACATCGCAGTTAAGGATTTATTTGACAAACGAGAAGTTAAAAAGATCGACTTTATGTCATCCATGCCAATTGTAAGCACTTGGGGTCCCAAAATTTTGCCAAGAGTCAGGTTTAATTTGGGTGGTCGAAGCGGCATTGGTACACTGAAAGTTAGGCGTATGATCAAAAAGCTTGTTTCCGAGCTTGAGCACTCAGAAAAAACTTGGCCTTTCTACTTTACTGCCAGAGAACAACTCAAAAAGTCAAAAAAGCACATTACGTGGTAAGGATTATCTGGTAGCGCGCACTTCCACAATTCCAATTTTTGCGCCTCAAACTTACTTCCTGCCAAAACTCCAAAACGCAAGTGGCTCTTCAGAGGCGACATCAAAGAAAAATAGATGCTGACTCCTTCGTACTAAGTACGCACTTAACTTGAAGGCGCAAAATTCAGTGACAATCCATTTATTGTTCATCGGCGACCTATTCATACATAAAAACGACTTTCTTCCGTTTCTCAACAATCACGGATATGACGTAACCGTCGTAGAAACCTCCACTGTCTATACTCCTCCCAAGAGAATAGCTGGGACAGAAATCGAAGTAGAAAACTTGTATAATTCACGTTTAGCTCGGAGGCTTTTTCGTGGAAATGTTGGTTGGTTTACAAAAGCCGGAGTATATACTTTGTTTGGTTCGACAAGGCTTTTCAGTAATAGGGTTCAGAAAATCATAAAACAAAAAGACATAGACATTATTTACGGTAGCTGGGGCAGTCCAGATCTTCCTGAAATGCGAATGGTGCAGGAACTTGGATTACCAGTTGTATATGAATTTTTGGCATATCCATATTTCGAACGCTTTTTTCTAGAAAAAGTTGAGAACGCTTTCAATAATCGTACAATATGTAGGCTTGATGGTAGAATAGTCCCTACGGAAAGAATGTTGAATTATCTAAAAAGCACTTTTAGTATACGCTATGGTGAGAATATTGTTTTTCCGGAATTGTATAGCGAACAATGCTTTTATCGAAAAAGATTGCCTCGCTTATCCGATTCCGATTGTGAACCACACATCATTTTCTTAGGCATATCCTCATATGGAAGTGAAATTTCTTCACAGTTTGAAGAGATTTTGCGAAGGCGGATACATGTTCATGTATGTGAAACAAGTGATTATGCGAAAATGTTACGAAAGTCCAAGTATAATGGCTTCTTTCACACATTTAGAGAATTTGATGAAGCCGAATTATATTGTGGCTCTTTTGCCACTTTCATGACACAATTTGATGCCTGTTTGGTTACGTATAATTCTAGTAAAGGGACGACCCTGAATAGAATTTATAACAGTGTTCCGAACAGGTTTTCGTTCGCTTTTACAGGAGGAATCCCAATCATTATGCCATACGGATATCTGCTGGGTTGCGAAGAAATAGTTGACAAAAATCAAACTGGGTTTACTTATAGAAACTATGATGATTTGAAAGAGAAGCTTTCAAATATAGACCTGATGGCGTATTATCGCAATAATGCAATTAGAAACAAGAAAATATATACTCTGGAAAATAACTTCGAAAAAATTGATGGGTTTCTGAAGAAATGCCTTGAACATCATAAACAGGGAACAACAATTTCTGCACGTTAGTAGCTATTAGTAGATAATGGACTATTATGATAAATTCCTCGATATGCTTTCTAGAAATGCTGAAGGATTAGGATTAAACACTTGGTAGGTTATATTGCATTCCGAAATCCAGTTTTGTTGTCCAAAATGTAAGGGTCCTTTGATAAAAGAAGATAACTGCTTCATATGCACTACTTGTCATGTTGAAGGGAGAGTTCGGGAGGGTATTCCTTCATTTGCCAGTGGTGAGTTTTATTGGAATCAGATATCAAAAGAAAATATGGCTAGATTGCTCAAGGTTGCCACAGAGAATGGGTGGCGAGTGGCATTGGAAAAGATACTACGTCCGTTGACAGATAAATACACTTTTAATTATGCCGTTAATGAGAGCAGAGCTGATTGGCATTTAATGCTCCCCATAAAAGCAGACGCTAAGATCCTTGATTTAGGTTGCGGATGGGGACCAGTAACGGTGATGCTTGCCCGTCACTACAAAACTGTAGTCGGCGCAGACACTACGATTGAAACCTTGAAGTTCTTAAGAATTAGAGCACAACAAGAAGAAATAGAAAATATTCAATTAGCTCATATAGATCCAATTGATTATGGAACTTTACCATTCCAAGATTCTCAGTTTGATTTGGCAGTAATGAACGGCATACTGGAATGGGTCGGTGCTGCGCGCACAGATGTACAGCCCCAGGTCTGTCAAAAGGTTGCACTAAGCGAAATTAGGCGCGTGCTAAAGCCTATGGGTATGATATATATTGGTATTGAGAACCGATTCAGCTTGAGCAACTTTCTGGGGTATGTTAGCCATAGCAAAGTACCTTTCGCCGACATTTTACCTAGGCGATTTGCCAATTTATGGTGCAAAATGATGGGCAAAGAGGATGGGTATCGTACCTATATCTACTCAAGTCTTGGTTACAAAAAGTTACTTTCGCAATCTGGTTTTGAGAATTTTCAATTGCTTTTACCTTTCCCTTCTTATCGAGATCCTTTCATTATATTCCCTGTCCAAAAAAATATGCTTAGATATTATGTAGACCACTCTTTTAGTTCACTGCCAAAAAGACAATTGGCTCGTTCATTTCCTCAAATAGTCAAGTTTCTTGCAACTGACTACAGCATCACGGCGGAAGCAAGAAAATGATAGAAAAGTTGAAAGAATTGATATTAGAGCAATATGCTGTTCTGGGAATAGAAAAGAATGCAAAAATATCTATAATGAAAGCAGGAGGGAGCAACGCAACTTATGCTTCCGCCCCTTTTCTAGTTTTCATAAATGATGATGATTTCCCAATTCTTTTTGTAAGAGTCCCACGAGTATTTGCATACACCGAGAAAATATACAACGAATTTAGTAATTTGTCATACTTTTATGAAACTGTCAGAAGCCCAGAACTCAAAAAAACTATGCCTCTTCCTTTAATGTTATCAAGAGATGAACATTTTCCTGTTCTGATAGAAAGTGCCTTGGCCGGCAAATCAATGTCCTTAGACCTACAAGAGAAGAGAATGCCATACAATTTCAAAATTGCCATTGATTGGTTGATAAGTTTTCACAAAGAAACTGAAAGCTTACGAACAACGATTGGCGACGCTTCACTTACGAAATATTTGATCGCAATAACTGATTGTTTCTTGTCGCAACTTGATAAAACAGACTTAACGTTCTTTAACGATTTTTTTAGGAACTTATTTGTTGAAATTGATAGTTTTAAAGGTGAAGAAATTCCGATAGCCAGCATTCATGGGGACTTTAACCCATTCAACATCCTGATAATTAGAGACAATAAACTGAGCATAATCGATTGGGAGGATTCATTAATGAATTCCTTGCCTTTCTTTGACTTATATCACCTGTTAGTTGTGAGTTCCTTTAGTATGCTCCGCGACAAAGGAACAAAAGAAGAGCGGTTTAATGAACGGTTTATCAAGCAGAATTGGTTCAAGGATTTGGCTGATAAATGTATTGTAAATTATTGTAGTAGAATGAGCATTAACGTCGATTTGGCGCGTTTATTTATTCCCTTATATTTAGCTTCATTGGTAAATAAACAAATGGAACAACAAAGAAAGGACAAAGCATTCTTTTTGATTTGGAAGGCCATGTTACGAAAATATGTGCAGCAAGAATGCCCACAAAAATTAACCAATTAGGAAGCGGCACAGCAAATTTTAATATTAAACACTTCAATTAAAAAATCGCAATAGTTTGGGCTGCGGATAATTCTTGGTCGCAACGCACGCCAAAAATCAAGAAAATGAAAAACTGACACAAAAAAGCCGAAGTCCTTACAGCGAATACACAGTTCAGCAACTCGGAAAATTCGCGCGCTCGACTTTTTTCCATCCTTTACCCTAAGTATTCGAACTCGAACAAGCTTAAACAGCAATATGCTAATCAAGCGCGCGATAGGGTTGCTACGACTAAGGAGTAATCAAAAATGGAAACATTTGATAAATCTGCTATATTCTTTGTGGTATTAGCTAGAACGCGAGAGGGTGTTGCAGAAAAGGCATTTGAATTAAGAAGGCTTGGCGTGCCATTTATTGTTTTTTGCGGCGAAAAAATGAGTTATCCAGAAGTGATTTATAGACAGAAAAAAGGTAAATTTGACGCCATAAATTTTGCAGCCAAATTTATTGACAAAAATGTTAAAATTGTCTGTTTGAATGATGTAGATACTAAATTATTTAATTTTGAAAAAGCTCTTGAGGTAATGCGCGATAGGAAGGCTGGTTTAGTTTTCTGTAAAGTAAAGGTTGATTCTGGGCCTCAGGTACATTTTTACTCTTTAATGGATGGAATAAGACGATACTTTCCAGTTACATCGAGCGGAGAACTTATGTTAATTCGAAAAGAAGTGTTCGATAGGATTTTACCTATTCCTCCTTGCAAAACTGAAGATAATTATGTTTCATTGAAAGTTGCAGAGCTTGGTTACCGCGTTTCTTTTTGTGAAGATTGTTGGGTAGAAACGAAAAGAACACAGACCTTGGAAGAAGAATCACAATATAAAACCAGAACTGTCACTGGCCTTTATCAGGCTCTTTCCTTTACTAAAGGTTCTCCTTTGGTTCGTGCTTTTTATTTAGGCCTTCCATTTATTGCTCCGCTTTTGCTGCTTCAAGGTAAACGAGGCGGAGCTTGGGTGAAGGGCATAATTCAAGGGTATGCAAATTTTCTTGCTGGCGACAAGATAGGCGCATTTGAGAAAATTGCTGGTTAATCAAAATAATAGTGAACTGTTTTAGAGAGGTAGCTTTGTTTGAGATTTGAGTTGCCTTTTTGTTTGAATTATTGTAGTAGCGTTGAACGTTCAGGTAGAGCATTCGCTACAATAGTAGCGCGTTAGTTTAAGAATATGATAATTTTGTTATTTAGGGGTAGGTTATCTGGAAAACGAATTTGAAAAACATGCAAGTTTTCTTTCGATTTTATCTATCCTTCTTGCTACTCTAGGGGTTATTGTAGATGTATTTTTCTTAAGAAATGTTGAAAATGGGGCTCCAGTAATTCTTCTTTTTGCGGGTTCACTTACTCTTGCAGCAGGTAACGTTTTAGCTTTTCTAACGGTCACTTATCACAAAGCGCCTTTCTTCTTTGTCCTCTTTGTTACCACATTCTTTTTAGTTACGATATACGACCTTAGATTCAGTGTCTTGCAGGGTACTGACATTAATTTTGAGTATGTATCGGCTAAGGTTACATTGGAAAATGGTTTTTGGTCCCTTTCAAGATCAGCGGTTGGGGAACAGTATTTTACTGCTGCTTCTGTTTCTTTGTTTCCCGCTATAGTTTCCAAGATAACTGGCATAGATTTGATGCCTATTTTTCAATGGATTTTACGTGCGGTTTTGGCTATTCTTCCCTTTGCTATCTTTCAGACAGTTCAAGAAGTTTTTGATGACGTTAAGCTTTCTGCTCTCTCAGCTTTGATTTTCGCTCAATTTTACTTTACTTTTAACGATCTTAATTGGCTGATTCGTCAAGGGGTAGCTGAATTATTCCTTGTCCTGACAATTTATTCGCTGGTGAAAGTGTACAAGGCTAAAAATCAACTAGCTTATTCAATCTTGACTGTTTTTTCTGTGCTAGGTTTGGTGGTTAGCCATTACACGATAGATTACTTTAGCATTATCATATTTGTAGGCATTTTCGTTTTGTGTGGTCTAATTAGTTATTTGCCTAAAAAGCTGTTGTCTTTTCTTAAATTTTCAAGTATTAGCGCGGAAAAGCAAGTTATTGACAAGGTTTTTTTGATTTTTCTTATTTGTGTAAGTTTGTTTTGGATTTATTTTACGGATTTAATACCTTTTCTTACTGTGATTCATAATCAAATTTATAATATTCGTAATTTAATTATCACTACTCCTGGTCAAGTTGCTTCGACTACACCTACGCCTTCTTGGTTTTTGAATAATCCTGCTGGACCAGTAGTAGGTTTTTGGCTTGACTTTACTCTTGTTTTAATTCCTTTGGGTTTTTTGTTTTTGTTTTTTAAATCTACCAAGCGACCGGTGCAAATGCCTTGGATATGGGGCGGATTGATTAGTGTTGTTATGGTGGGGGTGTGGGTTTTGGCTGGAACAGCTGTTCTTGCGGTTTTTGTTGATAGAGTGATTCTTTTTGGCTTTCCTTTCTTTTGTTCTTTTATAGCAGTGAGTATGTTGCTTTTTAATAAAAAATTACTTCTAAATAAAAAACGTGCGGTGCGTATTTTTGCGGTTGTCTTTCTGATTATGTTTTTGATGATTAATCTTCCTCTGAATATGATTATTCCTGACTATACACGATACGTTTTGTATCAGCCGAGAGACAGTGTTAACCCAGCTGTTGCCATAAAGCAAGGAATTATTGGAGTAAACGAATATACGGCGTCCATTTGGCTAGATCAACATGGTTCTGAAAATGTAACCTATTGGACAGATTGGAGCAACGATTGGTTTTATGCAGCTTGGGATATAACAATTAGTGGGAATGAAAAAGGACCAATTAATAGTACAGACACCTATTTCCTGCTTAATCATTATAATTTACAATTTGGTATGTGGAGAGTAGTTTCAGGTTCGACCCTATATTTTCCAATTAACGACTTGCTAGGAAATAGTAGTGTCTTTTATAACAACGGAGATTCAGCGTTTATAGCTAAATTAGGTAGCGGCTAGGAGGCGAGCGGGTTGCTTAATCTATCCCTGATTATCGGATGCCTATTCTTAATATTCCTAACCTGCTTTTTTATAAATACTTTATCACGATCTACCTCAGTCCTAAAAAGACTCATTAGTACAGAAATAACCCAATTTCTCACTGCATTATTAGGTTTAATTTTTGTTGGATTTGTTATGTATGCGATGGTAGTCAAGTTTTTTATTTTAGGTTTCTAATATAAATGCAAAAACTCTAATGTGTGGTCTAAAATGCGAATTGCCATGATTCTTGACAAACCACTTTTCTTTGGAGGAGGTGAGAATCACGCATATGAAATTTCTAAACAATTAGTAAAGTTGGGACATGAAATTGATTTCATTCAACTGTTTGGCTATCCAATGAAACGCTCTCTTCGCAAAAATGAAGAACTAAAGCCTTTACCATGGATTCAAGCTCCAAAATCTGAATATTTAAGTGCAGTTTATTTTCGACTGATATGGTTATACGGCTATTGCGTTATACCCTTTGTTTACAGAGAGATTCGCAAAGGCCAATACGACATTTTACATATTCATGGCTTTGGCAGTTCTTGCAGTTTAATCGCAGCGTATTTAGCCAAATCAAATTCAAGCAAAATAATATGCACATTGCATAATGATACAGGACGCCATATTGATCGTAAAATAATCAAGCGACTTTCATCATCGGTAAACGCCTTTATCGCAGTCAGTAAATCGATGCAGATTAAGTGGATGGATGCTTACGGTCAAGAACCTTATTTAATACACAACGGTGTTGATGTTAATCGTTTTAGTCCAACTGTGGATGGCTCTAAGATCAGGCTCGGGTTAGGACTAAGAAACAAATTTGTTATACTTAATATTTCACGATTGGCGAATCAAAAAGGTTTAGAATACCTTATTGCGGCCGCAACGCAACTTAAAGAAAAAAATCTCGATTTTACTATCTTAATTTGTGGAACTGGTGAAAAAGAAGACTATTTGAAAAAGTTAACGAAAGAGCTTCACTTGGAGGATTGTGTGCGATTTTTGGGTTATGTATCTTCTTTAGACGTCCCTGAGTTTTATGCTGCTTGTGATTTGTTTATTATTCCCTCCGTTTTTGAGGTTTTCAGTTTAACACTCCTCGAAGCCCTTAGTTCAGGGAAACAAGTTATAAGCACCATTGGTGGCACACCCAAAGAAGCGATCCCAGAATTAGAAAATGTTTGCGATGTTAAAATAATTGAGTCACGAGATTCCATTGAAATCGCGAATGCAATACTAGAGTGTTATAACAATAGAAAAGTAGACAATTCGAACAAAAAAGCTATTATCCGACATGAATATGTAATGAAGAACTATTCTTGGCAAAATATTGCTAAAGAAACTGAAGAAGTTTATTTATCTAGTTAAATTCATAGAAAATATAACATTGAGAATTCTTGTATTTCTTAATCACGACCTAGGATTATGCGGGATACTTTGCCCTGCCGACTCGAGCGCGCGCGTTGAAGAAAGGTATTCAAACTTTAAGGCTCGCTCTCCTGTTGAGTATATTTAATGCAATCCTCTTTATTGTGATTGATATGAGCAGAATCAAGAGTGAGTTCAAAAGGCTCATCTTGGAAATATCGTTATATAAGAGTTAAGGCAAAGTCATAATTGCAAAATATCTACTATTAAAACTGGAGTTAATAGCCAGTTTACCCCTAAATCAGAGAGTAGCTTAGCCCTTAATTTTCTGTTAAAGGGCATTTCTTCAATGTTTGGGATTCCTTTCGTTCTCCTGCCCTAATAACATTGAGTAGGGTGCTATGTCTGACAAATCTGCTGGCACGTAGTTTTCAGGCTTCCTAGCCTTAAGGAAAACTTCTGGGATGTGCAAGATCTTTTTCGAGAGTTAAAACCTCAAAATCTTTGAACATCATCGATATATCCTAAATCTCGTATTTCCAAGTTAAGAATAGAGGATGAAGAATTGAAGCTAAGACAACATCCAAAAATATATGAATTCGGTGATAATCCGGGTGTAGTATTTTGTTTAAAGCCAGCTTGCAAAGTTGAGGTTGGGAAAGGTTCTTATTCCTCAAGATTAATCCCGATTACCATTTTCTCTTCAGAGGAACAAAAACTTACCATAGGAAAATATGTCTCAATATCGGGTGGCGTTAAAATAATAATGGCGGGTGGGCACAACCCTAGTCTTTTATCAACTTATCCTTTCAAGGAATTAATGAGTAAAGAAGAGATTGCAACACAAAAATATGGATATATAACAATAGGTAACGATGTTTGGATAGGTCAAGATGTCGCTTTAATCGGAGGTTGCACTATAGGCGATGGTGTTGTTGTTGGCGCTGAAAGTTTAGTTACCTCAAAGCAGCATCTTGAAGATTACGGCGTTTATGGTGGCAATCCGGCAAAGCTGTTAAGATACAGATTTTCAGAACAAATAATAAAAGAACTTGTTGAGTTGAAATGGTGGAACTTAAGCGAAAAAATCATTAAGGAAAACATGGAACTTTTCTATTTAAAGAACATTCAGGAAGCTATAACTAAATTAAAAACGATTAAACATCTCGAATTATGAATCATTTTTTTCTTAGCGCGCCGCGCGAAAAAGTCTATTAAATCTTTAGGCTTCAAATTAATTTTAGCTTTACCTCTTGTCTTATTCCATGCTTTTAAGAATGATTGATGCCTAATTACGAACGGCTTATCGTCTTTAGAATTGCACGTGGTATTTCTCAATCGAAATTAATCTATTTTCATAGTTCTGATACACTTGCATATAATATTTTTTGGCAAACGAATCTGGCAAAAAACATAGTCCGATTGGTAATTTGAGCCTGATGAACTTATTGTATAAAATCTGAGGAGATATTTTTGCTTTTTCCCAATGTTTAAGCCGATTCACCCAAATATACTTAAAATTTCTAAAACTCCAAGTTAAGGCATGAAATCGCCCTGAAAAGACAGCGCGATTTCTTTTCGAGGCATAGTTGATCAGATCGTAAAAAGTTGAAAAAGCATGGACTAGCAGAGCTTTAGCCAAATCGTTTAAGTAATAATTAACATCGAACAAAATCAGTATTTTTGATCTTTCGCCATGAAACTCTTTAAAGCAGAGGTTGTCTCCAGTGGCGGCTTCGCCTATATGAAAAATCTTCGATTTTGAAACAGTTACAACTCGTTTACCTGCGAGCCAAGTTTTAATTGAAAGAAGATTATCATCATAGTAAAAAGTAATCTCGGGATTAAATAGACCCGATTGATTGACTATTTCCCTTCTACCAATCATTGCAGCTCCGCTGGTATAAGAGACCTCAAAAATAGGTGGTAATGACGTCGTGTTTTGGTAATCTTTGAAGAGCGAACGTTTAAAATAATAATAATCGCTCAAAAGAAAACCTGCTGTTTGAATTACTTGACCATCGATTGAAAACACAAGACCTTGAGCTAAACCTATTGATTCATCATCTTCTAATGTTTGAACGAGATGAGTTAGCCATTCAGGATCTACTATTGTATCGCTGTTAAGAAAAACGATGTACTTGCCGATAGAATGTTTAAAGCCAACATTATTTCCTCCGCTAAAGCCTAAATTACTCTTGTTCCTAACGATTCTAAGTCGTTGGTTGTCTCCGAATAAACTCTCAATCATATTTAGACTGTTGTCCATTGATGCATTATCAACTAGGATAATCTCAAAAATAGGGTATCTTGTTTGTAAAACTGAAAAAATGCACTTGCTTAGATAATCTTTCCCATTAAAATTCAAGATTATAATCGACACAAGGGGCAGTTTAGACTGAATTGACAAGATTTTGCTTCCTATCCAAGTTTATGCTCTCCCTTTTTCGTATTAGTACGCTCTAACCAACTTTCAAGTGCTTTTTCAATCAGCAAGCTTCATCGAGAGTTAAAAGAACTTTCTCAAATTCTTAAAGATATCTTCGCTTGCGGGGTATCTAACTATTATTTTGTAGACCAAAAGCCATGAATAAAACCAAAAAGACCTGAAATATGTATCTCCGTTACAAAATAACAAGTGCCTCCTATAAGGTATGTTCGGCTCTAACTATTGAAGTTAACAGTAATGCTTTTGTCTGCGTCCATTTTGAAGGTGAATGGGTTTGTTGTTGCGACTGTTCCATTTGAGAAGGTGTAGTTTCCAAATGAACCTGTTGTCGCTGTTGCAGTTAGTTTTATATTTGAATTTGTTGGAAACTGCCATAAATTGCCACTTATTGAAGATAAACCTTGATTGCACCAAGAGTTGCTTTCTGAAATAGAGCCGCTGCCTGTTCCTTCCAAAGTAATATTTAGGGTCTGCCATCCGCTTAATCCAGTGTTGCCTTGTAAGGTCATATTTTGAACTTGGGTAATTGGCGTATAATAATTCAAAGTTGTAGCTCCTGCCCCAAAAGTGTTGTTGGCGTAGAAGTTGTTTGCTATAATATCTGTTCCAGAACCTTCGTTGCTTTCTTCCATACCCCAAGCCCCTGCTGATGTGACAGTGTTACCTTCAATTAGAGTATAATTAGATAGAGCATCTTCAATTCCAACTCCGCTATTCGAAACATTGTTATTAAGAATTTCTACATGTAAGCTGTTTTCGGCAGCTATGCCCCAGTGGCTTGCTCCGGTATACTGAGTGACATTTGTCACGTTGCAGTTTTCTATCGTGCAGTTGGTTGAGTGAAAAGTGTTGATGCCGACATCTTGACCGCCAATATCGGTACAATTGTTTATGGTGCAGTTGGAACAGCCGGAATCAAGTGTTATTGGGTTGTCTCCGTCGTTGATTGTCGTGCAGTTGTAGATGTAAGAGTTTTTGCAACCAAGTAGATCAATGCCTTGGCCTATACAGTTTTCAACCACAGCATTCTTGATCGTGACGTTGCTTGATGTTATATCGCTGTAAATGCTTATTCCAAAATATAGGAAATAGTTAGGAGTCCAAGTGCCTGTAGTTCTATGGTCAGATAATGTACCCTTGTTACTGTTCCATATTCCACCATCCACAACAAAGTTGTTTACTCCGCCGTTAGTGTTAAGCATAAGTGAGATACTTCCACCGAGTGTTGCAGGTGTAAGCTGCTCTATTGTTATTCCTGTTGCCTTAAAATAGATGTTACTTTGAGGAATCAAAGTATTGTCAAGAATTATGGTGCCGTTGATTAGTGTTACACTGCCACCGCCGAAAGAGTTAACCTCAGTCATGGCATTATTTATTATAGTTGAACTTGAAGAGCCCAAAGCGTAGTAGCCGTCATCGCTGAAGTAAGTTCCGTTAGTAAATACTCCACAGCGCACATTAGTTGATGAACCTATACCTGCTACTGAACCTCTTGCAATAAAAGTAGCAATGCAACCTACATACATTTCACTTTGCCCTAATGTTACTCCTGAACTTTCTGTTCCTGTGGAAAATAGTTTTTCGTTTAAATAAGCCAATGACGCTGAACCACCAGCGCCAAACGATGTCAATGCGCCATCTGAAAGTGTGAAACCGTTGCTTGCGGAAGATTGCGCTAAATTCCATGCAATTGATGCCCCTATCGCTATTTCGTTTGGGCAAGTGGTTGTTACTGTTCCTGTAGTTGTTGTTGTAGAGCTTCCTTCAGCAGAATTTGTTTGGTCAAGATAACCGCCAATAAGAATTCCCGAATATTCATAGACATCTGCAATCGCGCCAGCCAAATAAGTAGTTCCCGAAAGAGTGATTGTCAAGGTTTTTGAAACGCCAGAAGGGTAAATTGTTCCATGCCATATTTCGACATCTTGGCTATTAGTTCCTGACAAGTGACTTACTTGACTTGTCCATTGAACCCCAGATTCAGTGATGCTTGAGACTGTTTCATACCCAAGTATGCCGATGGCAGCAATCAATGTGTCGCCACTAGTTGGAATAGAATTTAATGTTACTGAGATGGATGAACCAGTAGTAATTCCTCTAGCTGGACCCTGAACTAAAGTTAAACCGCCGTGACCTATGCTGCCAAAAAATTGAATAGTTATAGAAGAAATTGACGCTGAAAACGCAGCAGCAGATATGATAAGCAAGCAAAATGCTGCGGCAATAACAGCATAAATAATTCTGCGTTTTATCATGCCAGTCAATTTCCTAATCGAGTCTGTTTAAGCAATATAGTGTTATTTAATCATGTTTAAGCAATACGGTATTATTAAATCTTACGATATAACTGTTGTGTTCTGCAAAACATAATACTTTGCTCTTTTGTAGACGAGATCAGACGAGGACCACTTTTACAAAAGCAATTAAAAAGGTCTCCTTAATTATACCTGAATCCAGAACGCTTATCTAATGCATTAGTTCTCGCTAACAGCGGCGCGCTTTGAAATGAAGAGATGAAGAAGTGTTCAGCAAAGAAGAAATACGATTAGTATTAGTAATAGTCGTTTGCTCAACCATATTGATAGCATCGGGCATTTACTTTTCTATTTCTCCATCGCAGAAGACTGGTTTTTTCCAAATATCACTAACCAGCCCTAATGGAACTATTTTGCCTCCAGAGCTAAACGTAAATTCAGATCAAAACAATGTTCTGACAATAGCCGTCCAGAATTCGATGGGAAAAACCCAGACTTGTAGATTGGACACTGAACTTATAATTTTGAACTCCTCTGGCAGCTCACTAAATTCTATAATGCTGGAAAACAACACTTTAATTCTGAATAATACGGCTACTTGGACAAAGACTTTCACATATCAAATAAATAACAACATAAAGAATAACACGACAATTAAAGAAATATTCTTTGACAATTACACAACTAACATTTCGGAAAACCAATACAATCAAAGTCTACTTTTCCAGTTCAGATTCGACCTCTGGGTCTTTAATAACTCAATCAACAACTACACATTCACAAATACATGGGTATCGTCCCCATTCCTCAATGCCACAACATAAGCCTGTAAACACAACAAAAAACATTGGCGACAATATGTCACAGAATAATAAATTTCCCTTAGTTTCCGTCGTAATAATCGTTCGTAATATGCCTGACTCTATTGGAAGCGTTCTTCAGTCATTAATAAATCAAAACATATCTCAAGATACCTATGAAATAATCGTTATCGACTCGTCAAATGATCGCACAACTAAAATTATACAGCAGTATCCTGTCAGACTCTTATCAGTAAAACTTACAGGCGATTTTGGAAGGGCAAGAAATATTGGCATCCAGGAATCCCGAGGAAGCATAGTTGCTTTTGTCGACGCTGATTGCATCGTAGATGAAGATCATATCCGTAAAATAATAGATTTTCACTCCAAAAATCCCCACATTGCAGGCATCGGTGGTTCCTTAGTTAATCCTTACCCAAATAATAAAGTAGCAAGAACACTATGCTATGGACAATGTGGCTCTTGTTCAATAAACGCTCCGAAACGTTTTGTGACGTGGCTTCCGGGTGGTAATTGTAGCTATAAAAAAGATTTTCTTATTGAAGTTGGTATGTTTCCTGAAGGCACTGCTTCAGAAGATATTCTTCTTGGTTGGAAATTAACTGCTAAGGGTAAACAATTACTTTTTGATCCTTCCTATAAAATTACACACGATTTCAACAGAACATTAAAAATGTTAGCGCTTAAAGAAGAGAGGAGTGGCACAGCGCATTTCAATATGCATTCATCTAATACTAACTTGACTTTTGCCAGACTGTTAGGCATAGTTCTTTTTACGCCTATATTTATTATAGGTAGAACCATGACTGGCTTTGAAAGAATGCTCAAGTTCTCTCCAGACAAAAAGGATGCGATTTTTCTCTTTCATTATTTGTCTTATTCAGCTTTCTTTTGGTCCAGAGGATACCTTAAGCAAGTGTTCCTAGTGAAAAAAATTCAAAAAAATAACAAATCGGGGAGACTAAAATGAAGGTAGCAGTACTTTATTGGCAACTTACTTATTTCGGGGGGGCAGAGAGAGTGCTTCTTTCAATCGCAAAAAGCTTTAACACAACAATCTACACAGGAGTATTTAATCCTACAAAGACTTATCCTGAATTCCAAAAGATAAATGTTAAAACCTATGGGCACCATTTAATTAAAACACAACTTAGAATGTATGAGGCAGCCCTTAATTCTTTTTTCCTCAATTTAGATGAATTTGACATAGTCAATCCTCATTTTTTCCCAAATACCATGGCTTCTTTACGATTTGGAGACCGCACTGTATGGTATTGTCACTCGCCACTCAGAGCGATCTATGACCTCAAAACCTATTATTCCGGAAACCTGAAAGCTCTCTCGAAAATGATTTTTTGGTCACATCATTCTGTTCTTGAAATACTTGATAGAGTAGCATTGCAGAGAATTTCGAAAATATTGACAAATAGCTACGTTACCCAAAAAAGAATACAAAAGTTTTACAAAAGAAATTCCGTTGTAATCTATCCTGGAATAGATACCAATTTATTTAAGAAAGAAGAATTCGGAGATTTTCTTCTCTATGTTGGAGGTTTATCAAGAGGTTCTGACGAATCTAATAAGAGACCTGAACTTGCAATTAACGCTATGCGACTCTTAAAGAATCAGCAACTCTGCGTTGTTGGCGATGGCTCAAAAAGATCGTACTTGGAGGCTCATTCACCAGAGAACGTCAAATTTCTTGGAAACGTTAGCGACAAAGTTCTTAAGGATCTATATGCGAGATGTTCTGCTGTAATATATCCTTCTTTCAATGAAGAGTTTGGATATGTTCCCATAGAAGCTATGGCCTCAGGCAAACCAGTAATAGCCTGTAACGATGGCGGCGGCGTGTGCGAAACAATAGTTGATAAACAAACTGGTTTTATAGTAGAACCAAATCCCAAAGAAATTGCTCTTGCAGCCAACAAACTCAAAGATAAAAAGCTCTTGAGCGAAATGAGTGCAAACTCAATACAACGAAGTCTCCTTTTCTCTGAAGAAAAATTTATTGAAGGCATAAAGGAGAATTTTGAAAATGCTCGATAACAATTTCCGCTGCGTAAATAACAATCTTAGAAGCAGAAGACAAATTAAAATCGAAGCTCTTTGTCTAATTTTAAACAAGATTTACATGTAAGCTCAAAATTATTTGTTGCAGAAAATTTACTAGTTACATAAATAAATATTAAACTTGAACAAAATTGGTGATAATTAGGTTGAAATCATCTAACCAAGTGGCTGTTGCTTCTGGGAAACCATATTCTGAGCATTTACCTGTTTGGTACTGTGGAGTAATCTTATCAAGCGTGTTGTCAATAGTTTCCGTTTTTTTTATATCGCCTACCAATTTTCCATTAGTAATCGTAAGATGGCTTTCTGGCTTAGCTATCCTTTTTTGGGTGCCAGGCTTCTGTCTTGTGAAAGCGCTTCTTTCTGACAGGGATATCAACAACATAGAAACAATTACCTTTAGTGTTGCACTAAGCATTATTGTGGTAATTATCGTAGCATTAATCTGTAATTTTACTATATTGAGCCTATCCGAGAAACCCATAGTTGTTATTTTATCTGTGATTTCTATTGCACTTGCTAACATCAAAATCTATGGAAAAAATATTTTGCACATTCTAAATAACATGGTGCAAAAACTAAGTAAATACGCAACAAAGCAAAAAAAACATCGTTATTTTGCACATAGAACATAATCTTAAATTATCTTACAAAGTTAAAAATAAACGATATACATGTCGTGTTGAATGCTTTGCAAATGAACAAATAAGTACACGGAGGATAAGAGAAAATTTATGTCTAATCTCTTGAAACAACATTTGAGTTACCGAATAGGTGTTATGTTACACAAACTAATGCCTGCTCATCTTCTTGTAAGAATTCCAATGGGTCAATTGCGAGGAAAGAAATGGTATTTTGATTCCGGTACCTATAAAATGGTTTCAGGAGTATTTGAAAAAGAAACAGTTCTTCTTTTTTCAAATCTGGTTAGGAAAGCCGATGTAATTTACGACGTTGGTGCTCACGTTGGATATTATACGCTTTTGTCTTCCGAATTGGTTGGAAAGAATGGGCTTGTAGTTGCTTTTGAACCAAATCCAAGAAATCAAGTTTTCTTAGAAAAACACCTGAAATTAAATTATTGTCACAATGTCAAGATAATAAAGGCTTGTCTAGGAGACAAAACTGAAACAGTAGCTTTTTCCACTGAAGATGACTCAACAACTGGTAGGATTAGAAACAATGGAACCTTGAAGGTGGAAATGACCAAATTGGATGATCTTGTTGAAAAAAATATTATTCCTCCTCCAGATTTTATGAAAATCGATGTAGAAGGCGCAGAAATACTCGTTCTTGAAGGATCTAAACATACGATCATTGATTACCATCCTAAGATTTTTCTGTCAACTCACAGTGCTGAACTTCATATCCAATGCCTAAAATTTTTGAAAGCTAATAAGTATAATTTAATGGCACTTGACCATAGAGAGCTTAATTTATCAGACAACGTATTAGCATATTGAAACAGCGCACTAATTGGATGAAATTCTCCTCTCCCAAAAAATGAATTTGATCATTTTCATCCTCTCTCTTACTCTAAGGAGTGATTTTACTTCAAAAAAGCAGAAAGTATTTCTAAAGACTTAAGGTGGCTCCTCTTCTCTTTTCTGGCAATTCTATTGATTATAGTTATCGGCTTTGCGGTTTCTAATGAAATCTTTCACTCTGAATATAATACTGAACCGACGCCTTCGCCTACGCAAACACTAAACCCGACGCCTTCGCCTACGCAAACACTAAACCCGACGCCTTCGCCTACGCAAACACTAAACCCGACGCCTTCGCCTACGCAAACACCAATTCCAACAAGTGAAGGTCACGTATACGTTATCGGAATTAACGTCTTCGGCGGAGATCTTCAAGGAAACACAATACAATTGAACACTCTTAACGAGGGTGAATCAAGAAACATTTCTTTCTGTGTGCAAAGCACGAGCGATGAACCTATTACTCTCTCATTTTGGGTAACTGATTGGTCACCGCCTGAACTTGGATCTTTCCTGCAAATAACTTGGGACTATAATGGATTTTCAATAAACCCGAACCAAACAATAATGCTAACTTTTACACTAACTTCGTCACTTTCTGCTGACTTTACAAATTACATTATTGATAACAATGTCACGACATTCAGCTTCAACCTCTACATTTTTCCAGAGTAATACTAATTTGCAACTGATTATCTGAATTAATAAGTGAATATTTTATTTTCTTCAGTGCCTCCAGCTATTCTGCTGCCAAAATTATGCAGCGTCTGGAGAACACCTAAACGTGACACTATCCTTGACCTGAAAAGAACTGACTGAAAAATCCTGTTATAATAAGAATTTAAACCCAATTTGTTTTGCTTCGAGTTTCGATTTTTATACCCTGGAAAAAACGATGATTATTAATAAGAAGGTAAACAAACTATTTTTTTAAGTTGTCATGGAAGAAGTCGGTATGGTTTTGAGCGATTTTTGGTAATTTGTGTCCCTCTTGTTTAAGCCAGATTCTTTTCAGCTCACTATCGAAGAGGGAACCAGGTCCATCTCCTCATTGAATTTTTTTGAGGGTGCCTATATCAAGTGGATCAGCAAAATACTTTTTGAAAGTATCTTCGAATTGACCACTGTAAAGACTTGCATTCGCAGCTTTTGTTGTTGCTAATTTTTCTAACGACTTTTCTCGGGCTAAGTAGTAGATTGTAGTTTTTGATGCTTTGCGTTTGTTCAGCCAGCCCATTCAGGAAAGTTGATTTAGGTAATTGCTTTCCGATACGCGGCATCGTCCCGTTAGATTGGAAATCTGTGTGGCTTCGCATTCACCTTTAGAGGCAGCGAACATGTATGTTTTTCGAAGGTTATCTGGCAAAGAAATTAGTTTTGACTCAGATATATCTAAAGGCTGCGGTCTCCAATTCGACAGGTGTTTTTCAAGGTCATCTAATCGGAAATGAATGGCTTGCATTTCACGAAATATTTTTTCAAATACTGATCTTTTTACTATTTTTACTCCCCTCTCCTAATTTTCCTTTCCGCATGAATCACGTATTAGGATTTATCAGTTTTTGAGAATAAAATTGCCACTATTTGCGAATTCAATTGCCATACCTTGCACCCTTGTTAATTTGACTTCGTAAAAACTGTTAAGTGGACTTTGCAAAACTTTTGTTTGGGTTGACAATTAACGTTAATTTGATTTTTCAACAAGCCTTAAAATCGATTAAGTCTTAAGTGGTGTCTCGCAACTCGGAAGAGAGACAACAACGAACAAACACAATATAAAATCAACAGTATACTCCATAAACTCCAGAAAGCTGACAAAACCAATAGTTATAGGCATCAGTGCTCTTCTCATTGTGAGCATTCTGTCAGTTTTCTGGGCAGTCCCGCTTCAAGCTGCAACTGTTCCCACTCGACCCGTTATCGGATTTATTATTGTTTCTGGTGGCTCAGGATATACTACTCCCCATTTTACTCTTTCAGGTGGAGGCGGAACAGGTGCGAGGGCCACAGCAAGAGTTTCGCAGGGTGTTATCTCTCAAGTCTTGTTAACAAGAGCAGGTTCAGGATATACTTCTGCACCGACTGTTACTATATCTGACCCAAATCCACAAGCTCATGGTGCTATTGTCATAGCGACCTACAAGGGTCAGCCAAATCCAACTCCAACACCCAATGCAACACCTTCGCCCAGTCCATCTTCAACCCCTTCGCCTACAATATCGCCAACTCCAACTCCTTCACATACTCCTAACCCGACTCCTACTCCAACCTCAACCCCAACACCTACTCCATCTCCAAGCCCGACTCCGACTCCAAAACCGTCGCCAACGCCAACCCCCACGCCTACTCCTACACCTAAGCCAACTTCTTCACCAACTCCTTCTCCAACTCCCACTGCTACTCCAACTCCTACACCAACCTCAACTCCTACTGCATCTCCAACTCCGTCGCCTCAAGCTTCAATAGGGATTTATAGTGATCAAGGTTGTACTGTGGCTTTGTCTTCTTTTAATTGGGGAACGTTGTCTCCTGGAGCTAGTTCGACTTTGGTCCTGTACGTTCAAAATCAAGGAAATACTGCAGTCACTCTGTCAAAAGGTATGACGAACATTAACCCATCAAATCTTTCCACGTACTTAACGCTCAACTGGGACTACTCAAATCAAGCGTTAAACCCTGGAGCCATATTGAAGATTGCCCTTAATTTGACATTATCTCCAAATACCCCAGCAACGGCAAACTTCGGTTTCAACACAAACATTTACGCAACCACTAGCTAAGCTTCAGAATTGTTTCTTCCTTTATTATAATGACCGAATAGAAAAGATCCACCAACTTACAAATCTAACTCAAAATACTGTTCAAATACAATCATAAAATAAACCTCTTATTCTAAGTCCTAAAATGGAGCTGGAAAGAAACATAATCTTGCATTCATTGCAAATGAACTTTTGCTGGTTGACTTTGTGTTTCATTAATTTTCTTTTGTTTAATAGAAAATTTGCTTTTAGACACGATATTTTGCAAATTTAGGCACAACAAACCTGATCTGCCCAAAAAAATTTTTGAAAAAGAATTCCAGAAACAAGAAAATATTATAAGTAACTTGTAACGTAAGATAATTGATGCCTCGGCGAAACAAACGTGCTGCGTTTCTGGCGATGCCTTTAGTAATTTTTATCTGGCTTATCGGGTTGTTCCTTATGCGTTTTAACTCCAACCGTAAAAAGTCAATACAGAAAAAATCCGTAAAAAGAGAAACAACTTTAACAGTATTGGTTCCTGAACAAGAAATCCTAACTTTAGACAAAGCTCCCCATCCCAAAAAATAATGCAATTCTTTCTTCTTTTGGTGGTGAAAAGCACCTAAAGTTGATTTTGCATCTGCCTTACCTACTGACCAACCTGCCAATTTTCAAGGCGCTACAACAATTGCGAAAGTTGTGCCGTTATCATTCCCCTTAATATGTTATTGGCGAGCACCTAAAAATGACTTCAAACATAATAAGAAACGTGCGTTCTTGCCAGAAATAATTAACCGTCAATAGCTGATTCGGAACGTGTAAACATAGAAAAACACATTTCAACGCAAATAAACGAGAAAAAACGCTACCGCAAACGCAGCTCCGAGCAGGATAAAAACTGGGTGAATACTCTTAAATGTGGATGATTGCAAAGTATGTCTTGTCTGCGATTGCTATGTTGGAGGTTAGATTATTAGGAAAAAGAAAGCTTTTTTCTTTACACTCTGGTTATACTCTTTTCTTTTCTGGTTGTATCTTGTTGTAAGAATAGTCATCGATCAAGTTCCGTTAGACGCCTTATTCATAAATCAAGTACCATTTTTCACGTTCACCATACTTGGAATTATTGCTTTTGTTCTGAGCATGATATTCATGTACCTGTTTTTAGCAGAGACTTAGAATATTGGCGTCCAATGGAGAATGAGCTTAAATGAAACTGAAAAGGATGCTCACGCTCTTTCTTGCCGTTTTGTTAGTGGCATCAAGCTCTCTTTTTCTTTGTGCGCATGCGCTTTATGTAATTTATAATACACCAGCGATAGTTTCTCAAGGGACAAATGGATATGCACAGGGTAAATCAACAAGTGGATATACGTGCATTGTGAATCTTTTTCGCGCTCCAAAAATTGGTGACACATTGATTATGGGTATAAATCAAAACATCAACGATATTGAATATCTTTCGAGCATTTCAGAGTCAGGAACTACTTGGTATATTGCAGCCAATTACACTTATGGCGAAAACTATGCAGCCTTCGTCTGCTATGCATATATTAACGGCACGACCGGAACGCGAATAAACATCACTTTCACAGGTGACACGATTTACGGTGTTTCTGCTGACGTATGTGAATGGTCAGGGATATTGTCAACATCTCCTGTTGATAGAAACGCAACTAACTATGGTAGCGCTTTTACTGCTGACACAGGTACTACCGCCACCACAAGACAAACTCGTGAGGTATTTGTCGGAGTAATAGCCACAGGTGCCAGTTATGCACAAACTTTGAGTTCTGCAAGTGTCACTAATGGTTATACAATGCTTGATGGACGACCTTCTTCTGGCTTGCTCTCGCACGAATCTCTAGCTTATATTTATAAAGTTGCAAGCGGTGAAGAAACCGCTGATGCTGGAACAACTTCTTCTAATACACTATGGGCTGGATGTATTGCCACTTTCTACGCATCCCCTATCTCAACTACTTCTGCTGGCTCGACTACCTCTCCGTCGACAAACCCTACTCCTACACACACCTCGACTCCAATAACTCAACCAACGCTTTCTCCGACATCTACGGTTCCAGAGTTTCCAACTTTGATTCTGCCTCTTTTTGCAACGATGATATTTTTATCAATTCTTTTTACCAGAAAAAGAATACTCAACAAATAGTTTCCATTTTTGTTTTTTGACATAAAAAGTAACCCCACTACTTTGCAAATCAACACCATACAAATAGACGCCGTAACGCTAAATGTAGCAAGTCCACCTTATGGAATTAGACAGCGCCAAATTCTCATGTCAATTAATCTTTGAATTATAGTTTGTAGGGTATTTGCCAAAATTGAACAATGCTTAACACTTAAACAAACGGTAGAGTAACTGGCGGCTTTGAAAAAGTTAGGTGCGGCCTTTGACTTTTGCCGCTAATTTTCCCATTGAATGTTATTTATTGAGTGCCTGTGATTGTTACGCTGCAGCTGAAGGTTGTCATGGATCCGCAGTTTGATGCTGCTGTCACGGTTAATACTGCTGGGACCGAGTTTCCGGCTGACAGGATTGTGTTTTGTTGGTTCCATGTTAAGGTTAATGAAAGTGTGGCGTTGGATGGGCTCCAATTGCTTGCTGCCATTGTTAGTGTTTCGGGTACGTTGCCGGTGTTTTTGATGTACACTGTTTGTGTGGCTGTTCCTCCTGGGTTAATTGCTCCAACGTTTAGGGCTGTGGCGGTTTGTGTGCAGCCACTGTCGGAGTACACGCCTACGTTTACTGCAGTTATTGATCCGCTGAGGGGAACGACTTGATTTGAGGTTAGTACTGCTGCTGTTGTTACAGTTAGAAGTAGTCCTGCTATTACGACTGCGATTATTGCTCCTTTGGATAGCTTTTTAAATTCCATGTTGTATCCACACACGTTTAGTATCACAAGTCTTGAGTATTAATAAACATTATCATCTGAAAGAAGTGCCGTCTGTGAGAAGTACACAAATACACTTCCTCAACCAAAAACTTCCCGTTTAGCTTACGCAGACCTAAGCCCGAGGGCGTTTTTGCAATCTTGTTAACATGAGCATAAGCTGGCTACACAATGGCCACAGCACAAACTAGAACTCGCAGAAGAAATCACAATCAAAACCAAACAAAAACTCGCGCACCTCATGACTCCCAGTACAACACCAAGACGCCAACAATAAACAAATATTCATCAAATCCTCAAGGTCACATTTCAAATTATTGCGTTATTTTAATCAATTCTCCTGTTTACACGCACATCAGTTAGTACGAACCAACATTCAAAACTGCTATGAGGGCCGCAAGCATTACTTCATATTGTAACTAGACAACTCGAAGTGGAATGCGTGGTCAAAATTCAAACTATCATCTGTTCTACCCTGCTTCTTCTAGGAGCAGCAGATTTGCTGACCACAGTTGTGGGCGTATCAAGCAAAGGCGCCATTGAAGTTAACCCAGTGTTTGCAACCCTCACCCAAACAAATATCTTAGCCTTCATAAGCCTAAAACTGCTTGCCGTGCTGTCCATAAGTTTTCTTTTTCTGGGCGCTGCAAAAATCGCCAAGACCTCAAATGACAACATTATTGGAAAATACTTTGTGCCCTCAGCCTCAATGGTCTCTTGTTTCATAATGACTGGAGTCGTAGCAAACAACCTGTTAATTATTCTTCACGTACCATGAACAAATCACAGCCCCACTATACCAACATATATAGATCAATAACTACAAAATCCGAAAGTACAAGTTCTGAATTATTGCTGTGCGCACTCACTAATTTTCTCACTTTTCGCACGCACTCAAAACTTTCTGTAAACAGCCAATGAAATTTAAACGATTACAAACTGTTTTTGTTATTGGCGTTTAAGGCAAAAAAACCTGAGAATTAATACATAAATAACGTCATACTTGTACACCGATTTGTAGGACAAGAATGTTTTTATTTTCCTGAACAAATAAGATACTTATATTGTGGAAGAAAGTCTATGTCTTCAACGTACACCATACGGATACCGCGTGAACTGAAAGAGAAAATGGAAAAAAACCCTGAAGAGTGGAGTGTGGAAATCAGAAATTTCCTTGAAGAAAGGGTCAAGCAAATTGAACTTATGAAAACAATTCAACAGATAGAGTCAAGAGCTGAAAAAAGGAAAACAAAAACAGACTCAACCATTCTTATCAGAGAGGACCGAGAACGATAAAACTAATCCTTGACTCCAGTATTCTTTCAAAACTGGTGTTGAATGAGTCTGATTCTAAAGAGGCTAGAACTGAGGTCAGCGACTTCTTAAAAAAAGGATACACTCTTTGCACAGTAGACATAGCATTGGCTGAGTGTCTAAATGTAATTTGGAAACATTCAAACTTACTAAAAGATCTAGAGCCCAAAGAAGCAAGCTTGGCGGCGCAAGACCTCACAAAACTGTATGATGCCTTATCAGTCACCCCGACAAGAGAGTTAAAAGATGAAGCAATGCAAATTGCCATATCTCAAAACATAACTGTATATGATGCATTGTTCATAGCGGCCACGCAAAAAATAAACGCCACTCTATACACAGCAGACAAAAAACTCTACTCTAAAACAGATAAACACATAAAATCAAAACTGCTAACAAAAGAATAAATAGTTCTGAAAAAATCATTTGGATCCATTGTACTGTACCACCTCACTTGCTATTTTTTTTACCATTTCGTTCTGGTTAGTCGTGACTATCCCCGTAATAATGTTTTGAAAGACAATTTAGGCCTAATATGCCGTTATCATTCTCCCATCAAAGCGGAGATAACGAGCACCTAACTGTAACGAGGCT
Source organism: Candidatus Bathyarchaeota archaeon (assembly GCA_963833575.1). Taxonomy (GTDB): domain Archaea; phylum Thermoproteota; class Bathyarchaeia; order Bathyarchaeales; family Bathycorpusculaceae; genus Bathycorpusculum. The sequence goes on from CAWHXY010000007.1 coordinate 525,675, forward strand.
TTACTGGCAAACTTTTTGCAGAAAATCTTTCGCCTGTGGAATTTTGTCTTGCCATTTCTCTGCTTCATTGATCCAATGCTGTCGCCAATCTCGGTTAGGATGAGGATCATTCCATTGGCTAAAAGCTAATCCAAATGATCTAGCTTTTTCGTCTAGTTTCTGTTTCTCTTTTTGCTCTTCACTGGTAAGTTTTTGCGGTTGCTCTTCTGGAATGAGTTTTCGTGAGTATCGGTATTGATATTTCTCGTACACTTCTTTTGTGATTAAATGTTCCTGGTAAGCCGCTTTCGTGAGTAAGAGAAGCCCAGCGTAGGATTTGCCAAGTTCGTGTGCCGCCTGAAATTTAATTATTGCAAAATAAAGTTCGGGCGGTAAACAAAGTTTCATTATGTGTTCTTGAGTGAATTCTTTACCCATCTTGATTCCTTCCTCTTTATCCCGCTTTCCAAGAAGGAAAGACGTTTGGACAATGTTAACGTAGTAACAAATAGGAAAATAGTAGACTTAACTAGCTAGCTACCTGAAAAAAAAAATAAAAAAGCTACCTACCCTCCATCTTCGCTTTCTTGGTTTTGAGAGTTCTTTTCATCTGAATCGTTTAAATCTTTCAACTGGCTGATTTCTTTACAATTATCTTCATAGAATCCTCTAGGAATGCGAAACAGATGTGCTCCATTTTCTTTTAGGTCTGAAAGAAATTCTTCTCTGTCTTTATCGGTCCAGGTACGCATATGGGATAGGCATTCGGATAGATCTGTTTCGAAATTGTAAAAATGCAGCTTAAAGAAGTAATCAACAATTTCCTTGTTTTGGCCACCCGCTAACAAAGTCGTTGCAACATAGCAGTAAAGATCTGTTACACGCCTAAAGATTACTTCAGAGGGTTTGAGGAGTAATTCTGCGTTCTTGATTAGAATTTCTTCGTCTCCGGTTTTTAGCCACTCTTCTTCTATGTCATTGACTTTTTGGAAAAGGATCCTTTCAGCGTCTGAGAAAGACTTGAAATCAATATGGATTATCTCTTTAGGGTCAGGGTCGTTGATTTTCTTTGACAAATTATCAATCCTCTTAACTAATCCGAAATTTTTAACCAAAAATTACCTCTCCGTTTTTCTTGTTTGCCATCTGCCAAGTTTTTGGAACACAACAACGATAGCATAACCAAAATTTTAGTAACGATCTATTCAAAATTGGTTGAAAAGCAAAGCTGTGAAGTTTTCAAGGCACAAAAACTCCCTTAGCTGCTAACTTTTCGAGAGCCTTTAATCTGTAAACAAGGTCAGGCAATACGAGTGTTTCATACATCATCGAATTTACCTTGAGCATGGTGTTTAGGGCGCCTAGTTGGACTATGGGGTTGTCGGATGAGAGCATTCGTAGGCTGGCTTGGCGGTAGATTTGTTCGTATCTGTTGGTTATTTTGAATAGTACATCTTCGGGTTTGGTGATGCTCTGCAGGTAGGGCTGCCAATTTGCTCGGGTTTCGAAATCGTTGTAGAGCGTTCGCTCTGCGCAGCCGTTTTTTTCGCTTAATTGTTTTATTATTTCTGCCTGGGAGTAACCCAAGCCTTCAAGTTTTAACAATTCTGAACGTCGTTTAGCGACTTCCAAGAGAATTCACCTTGTAGACTGTACTTCTAACAAATTTGATTCATGATACATATCGTCAGACAATGTCCAACTGTAGAGCGAGGCCCCTTTCTCTGATTCAAATTCTAATCAAAACTTTTCCAAACAGACACCATGCTTTGTCAAGAAACCAAAAAAAGAAGAAGCCACATGACCTAACGCGGACAAAATTAAATTCTCAATTCCAACTAACTTTTCAAAACTTTGATCTCCCCTAACAATTAAAAAAGAAGCTTGGACAATCTGCGTATTGTTTTGCGGGTCACACCAAAGATTTCTTCAAGCTGTCTTTCTGAAATGCCTTCTCCCTGATGTTTCCATACCGCCATATTTGCTGTTCTATAGATGGCTGCAGCAAAAAGTTTAGGCATCTTTTTGGCCGAAGCCTTATTGTTTATTTGATAATGGGTCACTTTGTTTTTGGCGAAGTTTATAGTTTCAAGGCTTAATCCTGCTTTGTAGAGCTCTGGCAGTTTTGCTTGGATTAAACTGTTGAGTTCTTTGTCTGATTTGGCTTTGTCTGAAATTGCTTTTGAATATCTTTGAGCGCATTTCTTGAAAAGAACATTTTTTTCAGAGAGCGCGGGTTTTCCTTTTATTCTTAGCGGTTGATTTCCGGTGGGTTCCAGATTTGCCTGCATGTGTGCCGATATTTCCGCGTTGGCGCGGTAGTCGCCTGAGCAATCTATCCAGTAGGTGAAATATGCTTGACAGGAGGAGCATTTGAAAACTATTAGGTCAAAATCTCCATATTTATGAGTTTTTTCAGAGCGGCAATAGATTTCCTCAAATACGTGACTACACTTGGGGCATTTATCCGGGATTATGTCGCGGTCTTCTGTAAGAGTTTCAATTTTCATTTCAACTGAGAAATCTATTTTTTCAATTGCTTTGGAGTTTAATTCATTAATTATTAATTTTTTTTCCAGACGGCATCTTCCCTCTTTATCGTTAACATTTTTCAAGAAAAACATTGTGCACTGCATTATTGAAATTTCAAAAATGTGAGCGGGCATTGAAGGCCAACTCTCTCTCAATAGAAGGCTAAATTCTGTCCATGAAAACCCCTGAAAACTACCCCATGGACTAGATTCATAGTTTATGTGTCATGCTAACAACCTGCGTTCCACAAGTTTTGGGTGAAGGGGGCTCAGAGACTCAGGAGCATTGGAGCATAGTTCGTTTTAGATCGGCAAATATTTTTGCGCAAAAGATATAGTCTCTCGCCTAAAAAGCTATCGGTTATCTTCAGGCTCTCGACACCAAACAACACAAAACCATCCCCTTCCCCACTTAAAGTTGCAAAACGCCAAACAAAAATAAGCTCAATTCTTAATCATTTAACAAATTCGGGCAGGAAAAACCGACTTTAAACTAGACCAACCCCCTAAAACCGCAACTTTCTTGCAAACCATCTTTTGAATTCAACCAAAAACCACATAGTCCTTTCAGATCTTTTTTTGCCATTTAATATATTAGTAAACAAATAATTGTGACTTGCAAACAGACTTAAATTACGTACAGCCAGTTTGCTGGTGAGTAAAACAAGATGGACAAAATAATACGCGAAGACATTGAAAAAATAAAAAGCAACGTGAAAGAGGAATTTTTCGCATCAAAAAAAGTCCTGGTAACGGGTGGCGTGGGGTTTATCGGCAGTTGGCTTTGCGATGTGCTTGTTGATTTTGGCGCTGATGTAACGGCTGTTGATGATTTGTCAACTGGACGAATGAAAAACATAAACCATTTAACGAATACCTCCAAATTTAGGTTTATAAAAGAAGACGTTTGCAAGTTCCGCAGCCAAGAAAAATTCGATCTAATTTTGCATATGGCGGGACATGCTTCTCCTGACGAGTACCTGGAACATCCAATTGAAACGCTTCAAACCAGTTCTGTGGGCAGTGCCATTATGGCGGAGTTAGCAAGGAAGAATGATGCTACTTTGCTGTTTGCATCTACCTCGGAGGTTTATGGTGATGCTGAGGTTATTCCTACGCCTGAGAGTTACTGGGGAAAAGTTAACCCGATTGGTCCCCGATCATGCTATGATGAGGGAAAACGGTATGCGGAAGCGTTGCTTGTCGCGTATCATAAACAATATGGCTTGGATGTAAAGCTGCCGAGGATTTTTAACACCTATGGCCCACGCTTAAGAGAAGATGGGTTGTATGGCAGAACAATGTCACGTTTCATCCTGCAGGCTTTAACTGGAGAACCGATAACAGTTTACGGTGATGGAAACCAAACCCGATCATTTTGTCATATAACAGATACCGTAACGGGTTTGCTGGAGCTGGCAGCATGCAAGAAGGCTAAAGGCGAAACCGCAAACATCGGAAACCCCCAAGAAGTAACCATCATAGAACTTGCAAAAAGAATTAAAGAAATAATCAACTCCAACTCGCCAATAGAGTTTCGCTCACTACCCAAAGATGACCCAAAAAGACGCTGCCCAGACACACACAAAATAGAAACACTCGTAAACTGGAAACCAAAAATAACCTTCGAAGAGGGGCTCAAAAGAACAATAACATGGTTTACATCAAACATAGCCTAAAAACAGAACAGAAAAACCTCAAGAAAAACACTCTTCGAATAACTAGAAAATACAGACATGCAGGTTAGTCTAATTTTTCCAAACTCGATAATAAACGCGCTGCTTGAACTGCTATAACAAGTGGCTCTACTTTTTAGGCATTTTATTTGTGATATAGCATAGCGCGCGCAATATGTTGCATGTATAGCCTAAAACGAGTAAACACTTGTTGCCTTCTTTTGAGAATGATTAACCACATTTACCTTAACCAACCTTAGTAGTCCGCCGTCGTGGTCGTCGTAGTTTGGTTGGTTGGATTAAGATTTAGTCCACACACACAAACGACCTCTCAGAAGATTATGTGGTATAGAACCTACTGGTGTAGGTTAAAAAACAATAATCCTTTCTTGGGTATGGTATTGGTAGGTAGGTATGTAGGTAAAAATAATGTATGTGCTAACTAAAAGTTAAGGCATACATTTCAACAGGGCATACATTTGTTAAAGAAAACAAAAAGAAGGAAGATGGGAGCTTTGGGTCAAGCTCCTATTTGATTAATCGTTGCTTAACTATTGTGCTGGAACATAGAGTCTGAAAGTGAAGGATTAATCTGGATATTGGTGAACGTAGCCGTGTCTCCTGCATTTGTTTGTCCACTGGGTATGGTGTAAGTATAGCTTCCAGAGCCACCATAGTAGGTTAGCATGTTTACGTATACACCTGCTGACGATTGAACGGTGGACTGAAAAGATGAGTATTCGGCAGAAAGGTCAGTCCATGTTCCGCCACTATTTTCCCATACTTTCTGCTGGGCGCCGTTAATAATTAACTCGGTGGTGCCGCTCGAAGGCGTCGTTACAACCCACAGTAGCTCTGCGTTAGACGTCCCAATGTTCTTTGCCGCATAATATACCGTATCAATTACTGTGCCATTGCTAGCTCTACCTGTCTCGTTGAACTCATAACTGGTTGCAGTCGCAATACCGCTAGTTGAGGTTGAAGTTGGTTTGGGTGTAGCTGTTGCACTTGAACTACTTGTAGCCGTCGCAGTTGGTTTAGGTGTAGGTGTAGCGCTGGAGCTGGCATTACTGCTACCACGTGTGGCCACATATACGCCGACTCCCACCACAATAACTGCAATGATAACTATTGCAACGATAATTAACGTGCTTATAGCGCGCGTGCTGTTTCTATTTATTATTTTTCTTTCTCCCATTTTTAATCCCTGTTTTGTATAATTTGCTCTTTGCAAATATAAGCTTACTACGAACTTTAGTTCCTCAAATGGAACGATTTACGGCGTTTTTTAACTTTCAAGTTGCCTTGGTGTTGGTTAATAATCAATTTTGTGCCCATCTTCAAAATCTATGGAAAAACTATGGAAATCTATGGACTTGCCATTGTACCCATAGATAGTGCGCGTGTTTGAATATGTGGTTTGAATTTTGGGTTTGTTGAGGCTCTGGCACAGAATATAGGAGAAAAGAGCAAACGAAAATGCTCTCTCACGCACTATGGCTATCGCGTGAATTTTAACCAGAGCCTACTCAACCCCAATCTTTCTCAATAGCTTTTTTAGCACGCGTTATACCTAAATAAAAAAATAGGATTAAGCTGGAATTAACGTAAAACCTAGTCCCTCAAGTCGCGCCTGAAAAGAACCTAAGTAATTGACATTTTCTAATGGCTCTGAGTTTTTTGCTTCCTTCTTGATTATCTTGTACTCTGTTGGCTCTTCACCCTCACGTTTACTGACAATTTCAAGTTTCCGCTTAGAAGCAACTTGAGCGATTTGGCAAATTTCACGTTCTAAGATAGCTTGATCATCAGCAAGTTCAGCTATGAAAGATTGAGCGAAAAAGGACTCAGGCGCATAAAGCCAAAGAATCGGTACTTTACCAGTCAATCCACATTCGCCTCCCTTCTTATCTTTTAGTCTTCACTGTTAATTTTGGAAGTGAAGTTAAGCCGCTTATGGCGGCTAAATCTTGAATAAGATGCCTTCTTTTCTTGGGGAGAAAAGCAGCGATTCGTTGGTCGCATGCAACTTGTTTTTGAGGATTTGGTGTTTGCCTGCGATTCATGTGAGTTTAATAGCCTTGGACAGTTAAGCCTCTGCCAGCGGCTTCTCTCACTTCACTTTTCAGGAAGCTTGTTGTGCGGTTTAAATTTTGCGGTAGCAAGCTCAGATCAGCCCGCTTGTGGCAAAAATTAAAATCGATTGTATGCTCATTTGGTACAAGTGAAGGCTCTCGTTTACGATAATAATCGAGTAAATGGATGGGATGAAATTGAAAGTATTGGTGAATGATGGTTTGGATAAAGAAGGCATGAAATTATTTGAGGCTGCTGGAATCGAGGCGGACTGTAATAGGAGGGACGGAAATGCACTAGTCACACAGGTAAGGGAGTTTGACGCTCTGGTTGTGCGAAGCGCAACCGTCGTCACCCGAGAAGTTATCGAGTCAGGCAGCCGGGGCAAGCTGAAGATTGTTGGCAGGGCTGGCGTTGGTATTGACAATATCGATGTAGCTGCGGCCACTAAGAATGGCGTTGTAGTTAAATCTGCTCCGTATGGTAATACTAATGCAGCGGCGGAGTTGTCTTTGACTCTGATGCTGGCCGTTTCTAGGAATGTAGTATCTGGGGACAATTCTCTGAGGCACGGCGTTTGGCGTAAGAAGGGGTTTGAGGGATGTGAACTTTCGGGAAAAACACTGGGAATTTTGGGGTGTGGACGAATCGGTCAGAGACTAAGCGAGCTTGCTGTAGGGTTTAACATGCACGTGATAGGGTATGATCCTGTTGTGGTTTCGAATTCCAAGATACAGTATGTGCCGAAAGAGGAGGTCCTTTCCAATGCTGATTACGTAAGCGTAAATACAAGTGGAAAAGAGACTGTGATTGGAAGAAATGAGTTGTTTTTAATGAAACCTACTGCTTACTTGATTAATACTGCTCGCGGCCACAACGTGGATGAGAAGGCACTGCATGCAGCGTTAAAAGCAGGGAGCTTAGCTGGGGCGGGTCTTGACGTTTACGAGGATGAGCCCACAGAGGAAGGGGCCGAGTTCAGAAGTAAATTGAGGGAATTGGATAATGTTGTTCTAACCCCACATTTGGGGGCATCAACCGTGGAAGCGCAGCAGAAAACTTCAACAGAGATTGCGCGAGTCGTCATTGATTATCTGTTGTATGGGAATTTCTCTAACGCTGTTAACGTTGGAGAAAACATCGAGTCAGAAGAGAGAACGTTTTACCCTCTGTTTATTTATCACATGGACAAACCAGGCATGTTTGCCAAAATCGACAAGGTGCTTGCAGATTACGGGGTTAACATAAGGGAGAATCCATCAAGGCAAATAGGAGAGGGCTATGCAATCGCTGTTTACTTAGTGCATCAAAAAATCGAGCAGGAAGTGATAGATGAACTGAACAAGATCGACGGTGTCATTAGAGCCAAAAAATAAAAGACGAATTTTCCTAACACGCTGGCTTGTCCTTAAATTAAGTCAATGTTTGCTTTCAGGTCGGCAAGAGTTGTTAGAGACCAGAGTAAGCACCAGCAAAACTTATAACAAATTAGGGTCGGTTGGATTGAAGTTTATTCATTCCATTTCATCGTATATTTTTCTTCTAGAGTCTTATAAAATTCCTTTTCTAACTCGATCTCTTTCTTCACCAGTTTATCCCAATCTGCTCTTGTACATTCTGTTTCTAAATTGAGGATCCAATTCTTCATTTCATCCTGAAAATCGTCCAAGTTTTTCGCTATTTCTTTTAGTTCTCTCAATTTGGTCAAGTATAATACTCATTAATCACTTATTACTTGTTTGTTATGCTTTGGAAAATATGGGCGCGCTATTGACTACTTTAAACTTATTTAGCCAACCGGTTTTGCCTTATCCCACTGACAGTTGTTGTTTTGCCTGCGCCGTTCGAGCCGAGGAAACCGAAGACTTCGCCGTCGTTAACATGCAGCGTAAGGCTTCCAACAGCTGCAAGGTTGCCGAGTTTTTTTGTCAGGTTCTCTGTGCCGATCAATTTAACATTACCAGACTTCTTTCTTACTTGTAGGCTAATTTACCGTTTAGTTCACTTTGGGGGGGCAAACGAACAATAAAAGTTGTTCCTTTACCCTCTTGGCTCTCAAAAGTTACGGTGCCTCCTAACGATTCGGTCATACGTTTAATTACTGCTAATCCGAAGCCTTGACCCTTAGGCTTTAGTTGAAAACATGGGGATAAACAATTTATTTTTAGCGCGCTTTGGTTAAGTATCCTGATTGTGGGAAATTGAGAAGCCTGATAGGTTACTTGAGGTTAAATATCAGAAAAAAGAATAGCAACCATGGAAGGTTAAGAAAGTGAGAGCAGCGAGTCTTTTCTCTGGGGGCAAAGAATCAGTTCATGCCATATCTAATGTTGAAAACCAAGGTGTAGAGGTTAAGCATTTGATTCACGAAATCCCAAGTTTCACATCGCCTCATGCACACAACAATGAAGCCCTAAAAACCCTTGCAAAATCCATGAACAAACATTTCGTAATCGTAGACCTTCACAAAGGTGAACAAGAACTTGTTGACTCGCTTAAGAACCTCAAGATTGATGCACTCGTTGCAGGAGACATCAACGTTCCTCAACACATAACGTGGCTCCAAAACATATGCAGTCAAGCGGGCATAGTACTGCTTGAACCGCTTTTCGGGAAAAAAACATCAATCTTGTTTCAGGAAATGTTCAGCGATCCTAGGTTCAAAGCAACAATCATAGGCGTAAACACAAAATATCTGACAGATGAGTGGTTAGGGTTCACAATAAGCAGTGAAACAGCTGAAGATTTCTTGTCAAGAACGAAACAAATAGACCCTCTCGGAGAGAACGGTGAATTCCACACCATAGTTGTTGAGAGTCCTCTCTACTCCAACAAATTCAAAACAAAGGCATTGGAAAAAATAACTGAAAAAGATGTGACATATCTTCGCATAACGCTAAATGAGTGGTTAGAACGGACATGAAAACATTGTTTCCAATAATCCCTCATCTGATGCGGTAGTATATAAGCAATTTTGAGTTTCGTATATTTCATAGGGAGGAGGGATTAAAAAAAATTAATCCAACCAACGACGACCACGACTACCGTTTACCATGTTACGTTTCTAAAAAATAACAAAGTGTTCACTCGGTTCAGGTAACACATATCATACAAGGGTAAGGTATAGTATATGTAGTGTCGAAATCGAGTAAACACATCAAACTACAAAAAATAAGAAAAAATAAAGGAAAACAAGAAAAACGAGCGCGTTATCCAACATTTAGAAGAAAAAATAAGCATTAGCCTGAAAGAATCTATGATGTTTTAGGCGCGCGCAAACAAGTATGCAACCTCTAAAGAAATAAGAGTAACGTTAGAAAGCTGACTTTACACTATTCAATCAGCCGTTTTGGGGTAATAACTTGCCTGAGTTTGAAAGGCTGTTCAGCTTGCACTTTTAGAGTTAAAAAGAGTAAGCCAGTCGCCTGTGACTGCGACTATCGTTTATTGTCTTGATTCAATTTGCTAAGGTCAAAACCGCAGAAAGGACAGAATCCTCCAGCATTAGTTAGCTGTTTTCCGCAGTTGGGACAGAAAGCAGGTTTTGGTTGCATAACAGTCGATTGAACGGTCACTGTTGTAGCTGTTTCTGTGGCTAGCGCTGTTGTTTTTGGCATTTCAGACATAACCAGCGGGGACGGGGGCAAATTTTGATTTCTAATATTTTGACTGGATAGGCGAGACTTCTTTGAGATTTTTCTTCTGCTCAGGATACCAGCGAGCACTGCCACTATTGCTATGATCACTATCAAAAGAATTAAAGCTAAAATCATTGAATCAGAAAGAAAAGCCGCAGCTCCTTTTGTTGGTCCAGCAACTATAGGTGTAGCAATAACTGTTGCAGTTTGTGTTGGTGAAGACACTGGCTCTATTTGTGTCCACCATTGATTGATTGAAGAAGAATCGAAGGCAGATATTTTCGAGTTTAGATCCAGTTGGCTGAACCCATTTGTGACTCCAGATGCAAGTGATAACATCTGACCTGCTGGTATGGTTATTGAGGCGTTTGTGTATTGATCAACAAATAAGACTGAACCATCCATTACCTGTATGGTTGTTGCTCCGTTGATAACCGTGACGATGTATTGCGTTCCGTCACCCATTAATATTCCCTGAGGCACCTGTACTGGTCTCACGTCGTAGGTTCCTTCTTGGGGAGACATCTGTTCATTGATATATGCTATGCCTGTGCCCAGCAATATTGTTCCTTCAACAACTAATGCCCCACCTAAAGTTATTGGCGCCCCAGTCACTGCCATAATAGCTAAGCCGACGCCGACTTCAGCGGCAAGACCCACTCCAGCTTGACCTAACTCGTCAGGCTCTATGCCTTCAGAAAACTGAAACGCACCAGTTGCCGGTGGCGGCACTGCAACATAAGAAATGTTTCCATTCACTGGATCAGTTGTAGGCTCAAGATATACCCAGCCAGCATCTGAGTTTGCGCCTAAATACACTTCTCCGCCGTTGTCAGGATAAGTAAAACCGATAATCCCGTTACTGCCCGTTTGAACTTCTGAACCTGAACCTATTTGACTTTCCGCAGTGACCGGAGCACCAGTTGCTACAAGATTTGTTGTTCCTTGGGCGACCGAAATTCCTGCAAGATTGGTTGCTGTAGGTGGGGCAGGTACAGGTGTTGGAGAGGGCGTTGGAGATGAAGTGACAACAGGAGGCAACGTGGCAGATGAACCCGAGCGCAAAACAATTATGCCATTGGTGTCTGTGTTTTCGTTGGGTCCAGTTAGCGTTGCGGTTATGATGTCGGTAGTGAAGGTTCCAGCTATGTTTTCTTGGTTTCCTGTGCTTGTGTATTGCTCATCAGCGGAGAAACTGGCGCCTGAAACTGTTCCGCTAAAAGCAATTTGGTTAAAGCCTACCATAGGAACGCCAGCCATACCATATTCATTCCAATATGCAGGGTCTGTAGAGAAGCTTATCACATTGATGTTCAAGATTATGCTTATTGAGCTACCGCTTTGAGTTATCTGCATGCTATATGTTACGTTTGCATCGTTCATCCTTGTAGTTGGGTCAGAAGGATCCAAGTCATAGTATTTTTCAGGTATGGCGTTGGTCCATGTTCCAGTTAAATCTCTGGCTGGAGTAAGTGCAGCACGCAAAGACGGGGTTAAAGCTGAAAACAACAATATCGCTAACAATACCGGAGTGATAATTTTAAAAATGTTAGAGGTTTTTCTAGATCTAAAAGATAAACGGGTAACTTTCAGTTTTTGCATTTGATTTGTCGCCGAATACCGCATACGCAGATTGTTTGGCATATTAACATTATGAACCCTAACTAAATAGTGCGTGTGACCTCTTGCTTCATGAACGCTTCATTCTTGCAAGTTTTACAAATTGCTGGAAAAAGGTTCAAGAAGAGTTTATTTTAGCGAGCATGCGTGTTCCTAAAATGCTTATAAGTGGTTAAAAGTCTGCTTTTGTGTTCAAGTTGTGTTTCAAGGCCTGGATTCTGAATGGAAACAGAGAGCTGGGTCAGACAGCCAAAAGACGAATTATAACCATATTTCACCAATTTAGGAACAACCACGCGTACTATTGAGGTAGATTTAGTGCTAACTATTCTAGTTCTTCGCTTGAAACAAGAAACACAGGGTATTGTTGCAAACCACTTGATTTGTTACTTGTGCTTCTATGACCGTCCCTACATCTCATTCCGTATCTTGTTTTAGTTTCATTTTCCCAAACCTTTTCAGTTGGTCCACCACATATTGGACACTTAAAATCTTTCATATATTTTCACCAAAACCGAAAAAGGTAAAAGTAAATAAGTCGTTGCTGAGTTTTTCCAAGTTCTTCCGCTCTGTACGCGTATTGTTAGCTTGTTTTCTTTAAGTCTTCCTATTCTAATGAAGCGACCAAGAGCGAAGAAAATAAAAAAAGAAGTCGAGCTAATTCTCAAGCATAAATCGAACAATCGAGAAGTTGGCTACAAAAGATGCCCAAAGTACAAAGTGACAAAGAAATAGAATTACTCACGCTCATATAGGAAAATTAAGGATTTACATGCATTATTGTATTGACCGGTTTAGTCGCTGAGTTTCTCTTCGAGTTTCCTCGCTTCTCTTTGAATCTGTTCTTGAGCGAATGCAATTAACAGACATAAGCCGTTATTTTCCACACACATTTCGCTATCTTTTAGCGAAATTGCCTTATCGTAAAAGATATTCTCGATTTCTTCTTCAGCATCTGGTTGCAACTTTAGTAACGATAAGTCAAGGTGCGTTTCTGCAAAGGGAAATCTCTCTTGCAATTCTCGAAGTATTGTTCTTTCTTCGCACAGTTTTCTGGTCTCTTTCAATGGCATACCTTTTCCTTTGTCAACGAGCATGTTCAAATTGAAAGTTAGATAGGTCAATAGTTTTATTTTTACCATTTATTGAACCTCTAAAAGCAGTATTTCAAAGCGATTATTAGTTTATTTATCTTCATGCTTTAGCACGCAACATTTAAAAAATTAGACTTTCGTTTTTCGTCCTTCAAAACGAACTTGTAACATTCACAGTTAGGTTTAGTACATACTCTATCTAAAAAATATGAATGTTCACTTTTAAGATGCCCACACGTGCACATTCCATCTTTAATTTCAGCTTTATCCATCAAGATTTATCCTTATTAAATAAACAACTTTAGCCTCAAAAGGTTTTAGGTTTGGATCTCCTTAACTTTTAATCCCACACACACCGACCTACCTAACGTTCAGGTGTAATGGTAGAGGCTACTCGTGTTGAAAAAAATAATAATAACAACATAGTTAGGTATTGGTATGAGCAGTAAGAAACATAATAAAACTTCCCTGTCAATCATAAAATAATGTTATCAGGGGTAAAAAATAATAGAAAACTTGTCCCTCATAAACTAACAAATAATTAAGAATTATGTTAGGATTTCCTGCGATAATTATGCTGCCCATTGATTTTTAGTATTTTGTTTAAGCACTGTTTTTCTTCTTTGAATTGTCAGCTTGGGTCTGTCTCGAACGGTTGGCGTTGGCTTGCTTCTGTCTCGAACTATTGGCGGCATTTGCTTTTCTGGCTATACTGCTCCTGTTTGGAGAGGTCGTATTTCCTTCTGGTCTTTGTTGTTTACGCAAAACATTCAACCAAAATTATATAGTACTTTGTTCTTAATTTGTCTTACATTGAGTGCCCGAAATGTGTAATTTTGAGTTTAGCCTCATGTACAAGCCGACGTTGATTTAAAAGAGATTGTTGCTCAAACACGCTCAATCTACGCTTAAATCATCCCTTAACCCTCTATTGGCGATAAAATGAAGCTTTATCATGTGACACGGCAGCGAAACCAAAACTCAATTATGAAGCACGGATTAATCCCAAAAAAAACCCTGATAAATGGAAAAGAAGGGCAACACGAACAGCCTAAACAAAAAACTCTGCTCTAAAACAGATAAACTCACAAAATCAAAACTGCTAACAAAAGAATAACTAGTTCTAGAAAAAACATTTGAATCCATTGTGCCACCTCACTTCCTATTTTTTGCCATTTTCATTCTGGTTAGTCACGAATATGCCCGCAACAAAGTTTTGAATGACATTTAGGTTTATGTGCCGTTATCATTCTCCCATCAAAGCGGAGATAACGAGCACCTAACTGTAACGAGGCTTTACTGGCAAACTTTTTGCAGAAAATCTTTCGCCTGTGGAATTTTATCTTGCCATTTTTCAGCTTCATTGATCCAATGCTGTCGCCAATCTCGGTTAGGATGAGGATCATTCCATTGGCTAAAAGCTAATCCAAATGATCTAGCTTTTTCGTCTAGTTTCTGCTTCTCTTTTTGCTCTTCACTGGTAAGTTTTTGCGGTTGCTCTTCTGGAATGAGCTTGCGTGAATATCGGTACTGGTATTTCTCGTACACTTCTTTTGTGATTAAATGTTCCTGGTAAGCCGCTTTTGAGATTAGGAGAAGCCCAGCGTAGGATTTGCCTAGTTCGTGTGCCGCCTGAAACTTGATTACTGCAAAATAAAGTTCGGGCGGTAAACAAAGTTTCATTACGTGTTCTTGTGTGAATTCTTTAGCCATTCATGATTTCCTCTTTTTTGTCCCGATTTCCAAGAAGGAAAGACGTTTAGACAATGTTAACGTAGTAACAAATAGGAAAATAGTAGACTTAACTAGCTAGCTACCTGAAAAAAAAAATAAAAAAGCTACCTACCCTCCATCATTCCTTTCTTGCTGTTGGTTGGGCTCTGTTATGTCGCTGGGTTTCTTTGAATTTACATCATTTTCGGGGGTTTGATCAGTCTTTTCATCCAATTCCTTAGAATTAATCAGCTCGGAGTTTTTGACAATATTCCTTGTCGAATCCTCTTGGAATTCGAAATAATTGTGTTCCATTCTTTTTTAGGTCCAGCAGAAATTCTTCCTTGTCTTTATCTGTCCAGGTACGCACGTTTTCCAAACATTCTGCTAGGTCAGTTTCAAAATTGTAGAAATGCAAGTCAAAGAACCATTTTACAATTTCGTAGGTTCCGTCACATCCTAGCGCGAGAGGGGCAATATAGCAATATAGCTCTCTTACATGTCTTAGAATGACCTCAATTTGCTTGTCAATTAACTCTGCATTCTTAAATAGAATTTCGTTTGAACCACTTTGGCGGTATTCCTCTTCGATTTCATCAACTTTAGCAAAAAGAGCCTGCTCTTCTCCAGAAAATGAATAATAATCAATTTTTATCAATTCCCCATTGTTGTCTTTGATTTTCTCGTTCAAACCATCAATCCGTTTAACTAACTTCAAATTATCCAAAAACTACCACCTCCGACGCAGTTCTCTACTTGAATAAATTTCCTGAAATTTCCACAGACATTGCTCCAAAATTCTGCTCGACACCTCACGGAACAAAAACTCCTCTAGCCGCCTTCTTTTCCAAAGCTCTAACTCTGCCCATCAGATCCGGCAAAACCAATGTTTCATACATCATAGAATTCACCTTAAGCATCGTATTCAAAGCACCCAACTGAACCAACGGGTTGCTGGAAGAGAGCAATCTTAGGCTTGCCTGGCGGTAGATCTGTTCGTACCGATTGGTTATTTTGAATAGCACATCGTCAGGTTTAGTTATGCTCTGCAAGATGGGTTGCCAATTTTGACGTGTTTCAAAATCGTTGTAGAGCGTTCGCTCAGCGCAGCCGTTTTTTTCACATAGTTGTTTAACTATTTCAGCTTGAGTTAAACCCAAGCCTTCAAGTTTTAGTAATTCTAAGCGTCTTTTGACTACTTCCATGGTTTTACACTCGCGAAATTCAGACTGTCTGCTGAGTGATCTTGTTTTTTATGAAGTATGCTGTTTCCCGCACTCCGCGACTTTTGGGTGAAGGGGGCGAAGACCGTAGGATCATTGGAGCAATGGCTCGTTTTAGATCGGGCAAATATTTTTGCGCAGTAGATATAGCTTCTCGCCTAAAAAGCTATCGGTTATCTTCAGGCTCTCGACACCACACTGCACAAAACCCATTCTATTTTCTCTTTAAAGTTGCAAAACGCCAACTAAAAATAAGCCCAATTCTTACTTATTTAACAAAACTAAGCAAGAAAAACCGACTTTAAACTCGACCAACCCCCCAAAACCGCAACTATCTTGCAAACCATCGTTTGAATTCAACCACAAAACAAATAGTCTATCCAGAGCCTTTTTCGCCATTTGACTTGCAACATAGCACACGCCATAAAACTCAAAATTTCCCATAAGACCAAACTGGACCAAAAAACAAGAAAACTTCATTTGAAGTAACGTAGCTTATAAAAAAACCAATTCAAAAACCCCGTCAGATACAGATCTCTATAGTAGGAAAAAAGAATAAAAATCTTCAAACTGGCAACTATGTAAAAACGCTTTTTCTCTTTTCGTTTTCTAAAATAACTAAAGTTTTCATTGGTTTAAACTTGATTTGCTCGGCTCAGAAGAATTGCAGGTTCGTAAAACTTAAATGCAACTCCAACAAAAAGCAAACTATGCCTTATAAATCGGGTACGTGGGGTCCAGAAGCGCAGGAACGAAGTAAAAGACGCTTAGACTATTTCCACGCGCATAATCAAAGCAGATATGAACTTAACAAAGACGAAGAAAAAGAAAAAGCTGCCATTTACTATGAGTTAAATCGGGAAAAGATATTGGAAAATAAAACCAATTCTTACTCTAAAACAGATGCTCAACTTAGATATCAATTGAAAAAAGATGAAATAAAAGCAAAAAGTGCAATTTATTATAAGTTACATCGTGAAGAGATTTTGAGAAAAAAAGCCCAGGCTTACTCTAAGAAAAAGTCTATTCATCAATAGTTACTTCCCCGTAACCGCATTTTTTGACTTTAAACTTTCAGATATATTTCGAGATTGGAAACACGGTATATAAGCGCTCCTCCAGAATAGAATGTCAAATGGAAATTTAGGCGGAGGTGGAAGAAAAAAATGAATTTCAAAAAATTTATCAAGAACAGTAAAGCCATTTCACCAATTTTCGCAACTCTTATTCTTATTGCAATTGCAGTTATCGCAGGAGTAGTAGTTTACATGTTTACAAACGGAACACTAGCAACCATGACAAGCGGCGGAACAGCAGCACAAGAAAAAATTTCAGTTCAAGGATCGAGTATTGTCGCAAGTAGTGGTGTGGCAACGATGTATGTTGAGCAGACCAGTGGTCCAGCTGCAACACCAAACAGCATAATAATTAAAGACTCATCCGGAACTACACTCGGCGTCGTTACAGTTACAGTAGCCCCAGCGATAACATCAGGCTTAGTAAGTGGAACAATGTATACTATTACTGGCGGAGCTTATTCTGGTACTGCTCTCACTGCAGGTAGTCAATACACACTTACGCTAACAACTAAAGCAGGCGGCAGTTTCGTATCAACAGCAGTAGTTGCAACTTAGTTTGAACGGCAATTTCTTTTCCGTAAAACTTTTTTTTATTTCTAACTCAGACATAGCGGTGAAATTAACATAAAAACGAACGTAATAACACTTTTTGCAACTCTTATTCTTATTGCAATTGCAGTTATCGCAGGAGTAGTAGTTTACATGTTTACCAGCGGAACATTAGCAACCATGACAACTGGCGGAACAGCAGCACAAGAAAAAGTTACAGTTCAAAGCGCAAGCGGAACCACTAGCGGAGTAACAGTTTATGTTGAGCAAACAAGCGGCCCTCAAGCTACAGTCAACGGTTTGATAGTTAAAGACAGCTCAGGAAACACCGTAGGAAGCGCAATGGGTCTCGGTGGTACTCTGGTTCTACGACAAGGAACATTGGAGACTATAACTGGAACTATCACTCTTAACGCTGGCACTGCTTACACAGTGACAGTTACCACATCTGCAGGCGGCAGTTTCGTTTCAACAAGCTTCACAACACAGACGCCAGCGCCTTAGCAGCAAAAATTATCAGGCAACTCTTTTCTCCAGGACTATCTCTCTTTGCTTGCTTTTGATATGTTACGGTTTTGGAAATATGGCTTATATGCTTTCTTACGATTGTCTTGTTTAAGGAAAGAAAGGAGCACCGGAGAAGGAGAAGGCTTCGACACTTTTTTGAGGAAAAAGAGGAAAGGAGCAAATCCGACTTGGGGAACGTTGATTTAAAATGATTCGGAAAACTACAGATGAAATTCGAACTCTTCTAAGTAATGCTGAAATAGATTTTGAGCTAGTAGAGAATAAGGCGCTAAATGATTATCTTCCCAAAATATTTCACAGTTGCCCCTTTACAGAGGATCTATGCACGACAAAACAATGCATAGAATGCGCAGTCTTCAATGAACACAAATAAACAAACTTAGGCGAAAAAACAAAAAGCAAAACAACCCTCAGAACCTCTTAGAAAACAACGATAAATAAGTTTGTCAGCTTCTTTCTCTAAACAAAATTTCAGTTTCCCATTCAACTTACCTTTTTAAAACCTCAGCTATCCCCGTCTTTTCTGTGCGGTCGTTAGGCTTAAATATCGATAGCACCAAAGTAGAGTTTAGCGTTTTAGGAGTTGAAAGTTTGTCTAGATTACAAAGAAGAGGTATAGCAGCAAGTCTGTTAGCTTTAATGATTATGATTTTTGTGTGTCCAATTGTTGTTAATGCAAGTTCAACTGAGTGGCATGCGCAGCCCTTCCATAACATAAGAGACTCAAATGCTACGCCATATGCAGTTAGTGGCAACAGTCCCGTAAATATCAGAGCAGCCTATAATCTACCGTATTCTGGAGGACAAGGCGAAACCATCGCCATAATAGACGCTTACGACAACCCAAACGTAGCCTCAGACCTAATCCAATTTTCAACACAATTTCAGTTACCAGCCGCAAATTTAGCAGTTCATAAAATGTCTAGCTTCATATCGCCTAATGTTAACTGGGGCGTAGAAATATCCCTTGATGTACAGTGGGCTCACGCAATTGCACCAAATGCAAACATTTTGCTCGTCGAAGCCAAATCCTCTTCTCTTAGCGATTTGCTCTCAGCTGTCAGCTATGCAAAAAGCCAACCAAACGTGGTGGCAGTTTCAATGAGTTGGGGCGGAGCGGAATTCTCAACTGAAACAGCCTACGACAGCTACTTCACAAGCACTTCCGGCATCGTATTCTTTGCATCCTCAGGAGACAACGGCGCAGGAACAAGCTGGCCAGCAGCTTCAACCAACGTAGTTTCAGTAGGCGGCACATCACTCGCCCTTTCCGGCGGAACATATTCTGAGACTGCATGGAGCGGAAGCGGCGGCGGAATAAGCACATATGAACCAAAGCCAACCTACCAATCAAGCCTCACCTACTCTAATCGCGCAATCCCAGACGTATCATACAACGCCGACCCAAACTCTGGATACGCAGTATATGACAGCTATGGTTACGGATGGATCGTTGTAGGCGGCACCAGCGCAGGCGCGCCCCAATGGGCAGCAATCCAAGCCTTAGGCCTCTCAGCAAATAATCAGAATTTCTACAATGACTACGCTCAAACCACAAACTACAACACTTTCTTTAGAGACATAACAACCGGTTCGAACGGATTAAGCGCGGGTTCAGGGTATGATTTAGTGACGGGAATAGGCAGCCCACTAACAACCAGCTTCGCAGCTCCCCCCACACCAGACTTTAGCATCTCAGCTACACCAAACACATTTACAACAAACGCCGGAACACCAGTCCAAACAACCATAAACGTAATTGCACTAAACGGCTTCACAGGACAAGTCAGTCTATCCACTGCATTACCAACCGGTTGGAGCGCAACCCCAGCCACCAACTCAATAACAGGATCAAGCTCATACCCACTAAGCATAACTGCGCCTACAGGAACACCAACAGGAACATATCCAGTAACCGTCACCGGAACCAGCAACACATTAACTCATACAACAACCATAAATGTCCAAATCACAAAGCCAGACTTCTCTCTCACCGCAAACCCCACCAGCCTCAGCATCCGACAAGGAGCACACGGCACCTCGCAAATAACTGTCAATTCCCTCAACCTCTACGCAGGTTCAGTAACATTAACAGCCAAAACAACAACCTCCTCAATAACATTCAGCTTCACTACAAACCCCGTAACCGCCGGAACTACATCAACACTAACCATCAATGTGCCATCGTCGACTAGCAGAGGAACCTACACAGTCACAATAACTGGAACAGACGCTTCTGCAGCGCTAACACACCAAACAACCATCAGACTAACCGTCACGAGATAATAACTAAACAACCATCCCTTTCTCTTTTTGTAAAATCAAATTCTCGAAAAAATCCAGAGAATCAACGTTCGTCTTTTTTCATACTTTCACAGAAAACCTTAAGTGTTTTTCCAGAATAGGTAACATGTTTAGCAGGGCTTCGATACCTGAGTCAGATTGTTAGGAAAGAAAAGTATGCAAGTTGATGATACTTCAGCTAATACGTCTTCTGAGAATAAACGTGAAGCTCAAAAAAAGCTGGTTGAAGAATTAAAGGTTCAGTGGAAACTGTTGTGGTCTGAACGCTTTGACGACAAGGTTAAGGCTGAAGGAATCTCAGTAAATGACTATTCTTCTTTGCGGATTAATCGGGGCACAGTAATCCATGCTACTAGAAATTTTAAAGCGCTTAATTTCAGCGATATTGTCAAAGAGCACCTAGCTGAAGACACTGATCGATTTGTTCAGCCAAATGTTAACGAAGGCGGCTGGAACAAATTCATAAAAACAAACATAACTAATTGTCCAAGAAAAAGCAAGCGAGCTGATTCTTACGTTCCAGCTAAAAGTGTTGACCAGCAGCCCAAGAAAGGTGGACGCGGCTGGCTCCATTCAACTTAGAGCTCAGCTTGGACTGTTGTATCAGGCATCTACCCACAAATCTTCATATAGATTTCCGCCCATCGATATGATTACTTATTGGAGTAGCTTGCTTGATTAATTGCCCAAATTGCGGAAAAGAAATTAGCAAACCAGAGAAAACTCAAAAACTGTGTTTTCCAAATAGACGCCTACACATGCGACAGCTGCGGCCACTGTTTTAAGGTTACAACTGATCTTCCTTGTAGGTAAACTAATCCATTAAGCTATCTTGTTGACTGTAAATAATATAAAGTTAAATCTTTTATCGCCTTTGTTTCAAGTTTTTACGCTCCAAGTTTTTGCAACACAATCGCTTAGAGGGCTACCTAAGTTTAACCAGGTTATAGCCTGCACACCATCTCACAAAACCACCATTTGGGAAAACGTCAGTAGCAGATAACTTGTCCTGAGCAAAACCTTTGGCACCTGAGGACTCTCTTTTGCAAAACAAGCCAATAAATAAGGAAATTTTAGTGGTTAAGAAGTTTCTTTTATATAGCGTTCTACTGCTTTGTCAGTCAGCATATCCATTTTCTTTGTTGCTACAGGTATTACAGCAATCTTTATTCTGATCGGTAACTCCCTTGCTTTTAACGTTTTTACTAAACATTTTACTGCAAGCTGTATGCCTTCTTCAAGAGTTAAATCTTTACGGTACTCTTCTTTCAGCATTGTTTGAACTGTTTCTGTTCCTGCACCTACCGCTGTGGCTTTGTATCCCTTGTAGTTTCCGCTTGGGTGAGTCCCGAAGACATGTGGACCGGTTTTGTCGACTCCTCCAAGGATCATGGCAACACCGAAGGGTCGTCCACCGCCATGCTGTGTATAGTTTTGTTGGATATCGCATATTTTTTCGGTTGCAACTTCTACATCAATAGGTTCATCGAATGTCAGCTTATTACTTTGCGCATCGATGCGTGCTTGGTCGATTAAGACTCTTGCGTCGGAACCTAAGCCGATGATAGCTGCTCCGATATGTTCGTCTACCGGAAAAATTTTCCATGAGCGTCCCACTTCTTCAAGAACTTCTATGTTTTCTTCAGAAGCTAAAACAACGCCTTCCCCACATCGGATACCTAAAATGGTGCCTCCACGATTCACCAATTCTCTCGCGTACTCGACTTGATAAAGCCGGCCATCAGGCGAGAAAACAGTTGCATTATAGTCATATGCTCCTGGTTTTGCAAACGCAGACATAATAACCCCTATTTCACGATATAACTTTAAAGTTTTCCAGAGACATATATAAGGGTACACACAGTCCACAACAGATTTGGCTCCATAACCAATTTCTTTAAGGACACTACCGGCTTCTATCAAACATCTTTCATGAAATTGCAAACCTGTAAAACTTACAACTAGATTGAATTAACACAGAACTAATAGAACTGCGATTGAGACTATTTTTTGCTGTCTAAGAACCTGTATTTACATTAATAGAATGCTGTTTATTGTATTCATTAATAGTCATTATCCAACATTGAGGCTTAGAAATTGAATTATGGATTGGAGTTTGATTTAAAGCTTATACATTAACTGAATATTCAACTTATAGGAAAATTCTACTTAGTTAATCTACATAAATACTGCCAGTTTTCTCCTAAGAAGAATTTCTTAACAATAATCTTTACTTTTTCAGTCGTAAGGTCATCATCTTTGAGAGAATAAATAAAATACCCATTTTCAACCACTGGCACATCTAACACCCAAGCATCTTCTTCGTTTTTGTGAAATTGAATAGTTTCACCTTCCTCGTTAATGAAGCCTATAAAATTACCTTCAGTTGTTGGGAAACCCCCAATCTCCTCAAGAGCATTTTCCAAAGAGATTTCTTTTGGCTTGGTTTCATTAATAAGCTCCTTTCCATCATCTTTATAATAATTCAATTTAACTCCCTCTATTGCGTGAAGATCACGGGCATAACTAAGTGGCATTAGAGCAATAAATGTACCTTCAAATAAAATGCGTTCTTCAAGCATTATTTCAACTCACTCCATGCTGATTTAAGGCGTTTTAGTCTTGGTGTCATTTCCATTTAGCGATTGTCTTAAGATGTCTGCTTCTTTTTGATAGTTTGCCAATTCAGCATTCAAGTATTTGATAAGTTCAATTTTCAGCCGTATTTCCTGAACGTTATCTATTACAGCTTTTCTGTTTGATTGGAATTGCTTTTTTTGCCACTCCAAATCTTCAAGATTTTTTTTGACCTCTTCGACATAAATTTTTGTTGACTCTTTTTTTGTCCTACTATTTTTGCTCATACGGCCTTTTCCATTTATTCATGTGGTCTAAATATTTCGACGTTATCAGAATTTAAAGATTTTTCTTCGTCTTTTTTGGCAGGTCCGGTAATGAAATCATCTTTTTTTTCGGGGTTAACCACGGTAACTGCTGTAACTGTTTATCGACAGTCACAAACGTTGAAATAATCTAAAGAATAGAGAGCACTAAGATGTTTATGAAAGCTTTTGTTATGAAGGAAATAGGCAGTGTTGGATTCATGGAGAAGCCTGTCCCTGAGGTTGGACCAAACGACGCGATTGTCAAGACAAAGGCAGCGTTAGTTTGTACATCAGATTCACATACCGTACGTGGTGCAATTGGACAACGTACAAACATAACTCTGGGACACGAAGCAAAGGGCATAGTCTATAAAGTTGGAAGAGAAGTGAAACTCTTTAAGCCCGGTGACAGAGTTGCGGTCGGCGCTATAACTCCTGACTGGGGAGATATCGCTTCTCAAGCAGGTCACTCATCCCAATCTGGCCAACCATTGGACGGATGGAAATTTTCCAACACCAAAGACGGCGTATTTGCAGAGTATTTTCACGTAAACGAAGCCGACGCGAACATGGCCAAGATTCCTGACGAGGTGCCTGATGAAGCTGCCGTTTACGTTTCAGATATGATGTCAACCGGGTTTGCTGGCGCAGAAGCCGCTGACATACCGATAGGGGGTTCTGCAGGGGTATTTGCTTTAGGACCAGTGGGTCTTATGGCTGTTGCTGGAGCCAAATTCAAAGGAGCAGGAATGATAATAGGCGTTGATTCAGTACCTAAACGACAAGAGCTTGCCAAGTTTTATGGTGCAGATTTGACGGTTGATCCAACTAAGGAAGATGTCATATCTAGAATAATGGATCTTACAGCGGGGTTGGGCGTAGACAGCTCAATTGAAGCGCTTGGCGCAGATTTAACCTTCGAGAATGCTTTAAAAGTGACAAAAGCAGGCGGAACAATATCAAACGTTGGCTACCATGGAGTAGGCGAATGCGTTTGCATTCCCAGATTGGACTGGGGTGTAGGCATGGCGGAAAAAACCATCAAAACTTCACTATGTCCAGGAGGACGTTTAAGACTGCAAAGGTTGCTGTTACTACTAAAGAACCATAAAATTGATCCAACACGCATGACTACCCATACATTCATCTTTGACGAAGCGGACAAAGCATTTGAAATAATGGACAAGAAACTCGACGGCGTCATAAAACCACTCATCAAGTTCTAAGAAACATATATTGAAAAAATAGACCTACAAATTTAAGGTTTTAATTGATCCCTGTTGGTTCAAGTTTTTCTTATCTTTTTAGTGAAATGAGGTTAGTTTGAGTTCGAATTTGCAAAAACTGGTTGGAGATTATGTTTTGTTTTTGAAATCTGCCAACCATTTTAATGTTGAGTGAGAGGTAGGTTTGAACCTGGGTGACTGTCAAGCACTATGCCGACTCGGGTAGCAAACAACTTTGGTGCAGAGAACCACCTTTCTCACCTATCCTTTGACTACCGTTAAAGTTTAAGAATAAACTGAAGAACAACTAGCTTTATATGCCAAAAAATATTGAAGGACTTAGAAAATTATACAGTAACAAATTGCTTTGGATAATTATGATGAATATTTGGTTTTTTGTTGTTTTGTTGCTGTTGACCAGACTTAGAAGCATTTGTTGATTAGAGTGTAACAGGCTCTTTGGATGTTTCGTTTTGACTTTTGCAGCCCAAGTTCTTTGACTCTTTCCTTTATTTGGGGCCAACTCTTTGATTGTTCACCGCAATTCTTGAAAGCATACGCTAAATTCTTCTTATCAACGGGATATAGCGTTCTAATTATTTCATCTTGAACCAGCAACCATTCACCAAGTTTTTCTCCGAATTTTTCTTCAACATAAGTTCTCTCCTTTTGAATTATCTTCTCGTGCCCACCGCCAATTAACAATTCATAAACCTCATGAAAAACAAGTTCATGAAATGCTCGTGTATCTTCGCATCTTGTTAACCAAATTAACCCTCCAAAACGAATAGGATCCTCGTTAAAGTGGATTCTCACCCCATTACTTCCCCAAGCATAATTCTTGAAGTTACATTTCCACTCAGAACTTAATGGTTCAAAAACCTCGAACTCCTCAAGCTTAACAGTTTCTTTGCCGAATTTCTCTTTGATATACTCCATTGTTTCATTAATAATCTCAATTTCTTTGTCGGTTGGACTAAAGTAAGTTGTCACAATCAAGTCATCTCCTTACTATGCTTTCACTAGTTTCCGGTAATATCTTTGATATTTCAAATCGCGAAATATTCCAACTAAGAAATCATTCCTAAGCCAATTATGCAATAAGCCAGTCTAAAATCGAGAGGTAAGATTAGCTTCTTTTGTTATGTATTTGACTTTGACGTAGTTTCTATTTCAAAGCATATCGGGTTTTGTAAATCGTTCCAAAACCGCGCGCACCGTAACATCTTAACAACGCCTAGCTTTCAACTGCCCTACCAACATTACTTTTGAAAATCTTAGCGCTAAGTCGGAAAGCGTCTCTACCAAAGTTCTTATTTATTTTTCTAAAATCTTGTCGATCGTCAGCAAACTTGGCAGGCAATTTCACGTTGACATACCATTTAGACACTTTGTTGCCTCTTGAAATACCAATAGGCAAAGAGAGTCTATTAACAAAATTA
The DNA here is from genome assembly GCA_963833575.1 of Candidatus Bathyarchaeota archaeon. Classification (GTDB taxonomy): domain Archaea; phylum Thermoproteota; class Bathyarchaeia; order Bathyarchaeales; family Bathycorpusculaceae; genus Bathycorpusculum. The sequence continues at coordinate 551,238 of CAWHXY010000007.1, forward strand.
TTATAATCCATGCTTCAATTAACAGTCACCAAGGTGTCAACGATGAAACAATTCCTAATTACTCCAGCGGCAGGAAAACGCTTAATAGCCAAAACCCTAGCAAACCACCCAGCAATTAAAAAAGCCCTCAAAAACGGAACGCTCGTGATTGTTGCTGGAACAACCAATGGCTATGTGGCTGAAGAAATTTTCAGAACTAACAATATCTCAAATGATTTCTCTAGGGGAAGGTTCTTTAGGGGGATAACTTTGCCGCCGACCAAGTCAGTAACCGTTGAGGGGAGGCTTGCTGACGAGAGCAAGTTTCCTGGCGACGTTGTTATAACTGAGGGTGTGTGGCAGAAAGGCAAAACAATTGCTGATGTCGTTGATTCGCTTAAAGAGGGCGATGTTATCTTGAAGGGCGCAAACGCTTTGGATCTGACCCGTAAGCAGGCGGCTATTTTGATTGGTCATCCGAAAGCTGGAACTATAGGTTTAGCCTTGCCTGCCGTACTGGGGCGACGAGTGAAACTCATAATACCCGTTGGCATTGAGAAACGTGTAAACAGCGATTTGTCCGCCTTAGCAGAAAAGCTCAATGTTCCTGGTGTAGGCGGGTACCGTTTGTTGCCTGTTGTCGGAGAAGTATTTACTGAGTTGGATGCGTTAATTGCTTTAACTGGTGCTGAAGTTGAATTGATTGCTGCTGGTGGAGTTTGTGGCGGCGAAGGCTCCTGCTGGATAGCTGTAACTGGAAATGAAGAACAAGAGGAATTTGCCGCCGAAATTATTGCTTCAATAAAATGTGAACCAGCATTTAGTCTTTGACAAAACATTGCACGGCGTAGAAAATTTCTAAGTTTCAGGTCAAAACTTAAGGATAACTTGTGTGGATTTATCAAATCACTGTATTGACAGCATTATTTGCGACAAATTGTAGCCACACTTTTGTTGTCACAAATATTTAATAGAAAATCTCATCATTAGATTAGTAGGTGCGTCCTAACAATCAAGAAAGATAGTAGTAATTCAGAAATTCTATTTTAATCCAACCAACCAGATTTGCAAACAAGGGTTGAGGTTTGAGTTTGCATGAAGAAAATATAGTGTTTGAATACCTTTCAAACCGGTTTTTTCTTACCTTTGTTTCTCATTGCTCTGATACCAATGACAATAGTCTTGGCTTTTCCAGTCAGCCCTCCTCTAAAGCTGGCGTTAACCATTTCCCTATAGTCGTTTTTAGATATTGGTACGTCACTGATAGTTTGCATTGTTTCAGGAGATATAGTTCCATTAACCAACTCAGCACCAGCTTTTCTAATCGCGTCAATATTGTCATCAAGCAAATGCGGAACGTTTGCTGCCCCGGCAGACGGGATTAGAACTTCGCCAGCCCAGGTTAATCCCATATGCATCATAATCTTCTCAAAATGTTGACTCATTAAGGCGAAATTCTCCATGTCTGGAAAACCGCAAGTCGAAACTAAGACCCCTTTTGCCTTAGGTGCATACCGCTGAGGGTGATTAGTTATCCCATTATCCATTAGAATCTGAGAGGATTCCAAGTTTACAAAGAACCTATCAATTATGTTTTTTACGGTGGCAGGAAAACCAAAAACGTACACGGGAGCTGCGATGATAAAGTAGTCACATTTTTTGTAAACGTCGTATATTAATTGAAAATCGTCTTTCTGGACACATTGACCTTTGTTTTTTCTTTGCCAGCAGCTCCAACAGCTTGTACAGGGTCCAATTTTCATTTTATGCGGATAAAACTTGTGAATTTCCACTTCACCCATTCCTTCAAGCAAGCGGTCTAACATTTTTTCAGTGAAAGAGGGGCTTCTGAGAGAACCCGATATAGCCAAAACTGTTGGGATCTTTTTGACAGACATTGTTCGTGACTTCCAAGTAAGTCAACTTATTTCCACTTTTTAAGTTTCCTTTTATTACCTTATTATGATCAAAACTACGCGTCCTTTTCATTCAAGGCTCAGCATACTTAATGTGCAATTTCAGGAAAACTATTGAGAACAATTGTGGGGTGTACATTAAAACTTAAACCAACCAACTTTACTCCACTCAGTACCACGAAAAATGGCTTATTCAGCAGTAGACCGACTCACCAGATACATAGAAACCATTTATCAGTGTAGAAAAGAGGAAAATAAAAATCATCACATGGGCATATTCGGAATCGAATATACGACTCTAACAAAAGTAGACGTTCCAAGAATACGCACTAAGAACAAAGAACAAGTTCTGTTTAGCCCCAGCTACCCCAAAAGCCTTAAGCTAATGCCACGCTTTGGAGTTATAGCGTGATTCATTTGTCTCTTGAAGTTGTACCGCATGTTGAGCTGGAAAAATATTTAGGCAAATGGTATGAGATAGCACACCTTCCCGCAAAATTTGAAGAAGGCTGTAATGAAACCACTGCCACCTACACATTATTAAAAGATGGCAGCATATCCGTGCTCAACCAATCTATAAAAAACGGCAAGATAAAACAGGCAAAAGGCAAGGCAAAAGTAGTTGATAAGAACTCTAATGCAAAACTCAAAGTAACGTTCTTCTGGCCGTTTTATGGTGATTATTGGATCATTAAATTGGGGAATGATTACGATTACTCTGTTGTAGGTACACCAAACCGCAAATATCTTTGGATATTGAACAGAACCCCACAAATGAATGACAAGCTATACTCACAATTAATAGAATACGCAAAGTCAAAAGGCTTCGAAGTAAACAAGCTCATCAAAACTCTTCAAAAAGCATAATGCAAATACGTCTAAAAATAATACCCCAGAAATGTTGAATTAAATTTTGATCCCACCAACCCAACCAACTACTTTTACCTCAGCGGTTTAAGGCATAAGCGGGAGACACGGTTCAGTAAATACTCAGCAGATTAACCATATAGGGTATAGTCGGAATCGAGTATACGCCATTTTTTGCTAATCCTGAATTGATTCTTAATTCATAATCCTTATTTGAGAATCTTCCAAACATATGAAATATGAAAAAGCTTTCGAAGTCTTTATTCATGAACGTGCCTGTAGAATCCTGTTATGACATAATAAGGACAACTGACCCTTCTCGGTACGTAAGCGATTTAGTTAGTTTTTGGTCACTAGGTTTTAGCAAGGAAATTCCAAATGCTCTGTTGGTTTTTGAATGCAGAGACAATCAAGGGCGATATGTTATTACTGAGATTTCATTTCTTAAAACAACTGATTCCTCGTGCGAACTCACATTAAATTTCTCTTATGACCATATGGATGGAAGATATTCGGGGTTAATTCTTACTCAAATAATTAATGGGTACACACTATTAGACCATGCATACAACATTGGAAAATCTACGAAAGGATGAAGAAGTTTTAATCCACCACCTCATCGTGGCTCAATTACTGATTACTAATTCCTAAAGCAGAAATAGCGTTAAATCAATTCGTCAATAGAACTAGGCGAACTGCTTGAGTGATGTAAAGAAACGTGGAAAGCAAATAATCCATTGTGAAGTGCAAGACGGAAAAGACTGCCCTCACCAAAATCGCCTTGTCTACGACGAGGCTTTCTATAAAGAAGTTAACGGAGATTGCTTTGATTATGAAAATGAAATGGGAAAGCAAATTTTGTTACATTTGCAAGATCTTACAAAGAGAGTTTATCGCAAATGTCCAAATTGTGGGTCATTAATTCCAGAGATTGAGTTACACACTGAAGACAGGATATTCACTCTGACTTGCACGAAAATAGCGAATAGGAAAGGGAAAGTGATAGCTGAAACTGAATACGAACAGTTGAAAAAATATTTGCATAGCCATAACAAAAATCTACGCACTAAGAAAACAAACTGATGCAATTGTAATACAGTGATAGTATAGTATTAATCGAGTGTACGCGAGGCTCAAGAGAACAAAAAAGAAAAATGAATGCAATAGGTCAGTTTCGCTAAGTAAACCTTATATTTTAGTATTGAGTATTACGATATAATAGGTAATACGTACGGGTAGGAAAAAAAGCATTTCTCTAATTGCAATTATAATCTTAGTGGTAAGCATTGGAGTTGTCTCAGCTGATCAAGCAGGCTTCATTACAATTAACATATTTAACAGTCCAGGACAAGTAGACGTTAACGCTTCAAATAGCACAATAACTCAGAATGTAACACTTAGTAACTCAACATTAAACCTAAATGTCAACGGTCAAAACATAACAATAAGCACACAACCGACTCCAACGCCCACATCAACACCTTCACCCACACCGCTTCCAGATGTTAAAGTGTCAATTCCCATTGGCACCTCTCCTACGTATTTTGCTCAAAATTACAATTCGACTTTGTATGATAATAATGGAGATGCGTATGCTGCTTTCTTTTACAGTTACTACCTTAATGATACAAGCATAAGCCAAGCGAGTTACTTCGCCAATTTCGCGGTTTCAGGGGAGGATTTTCAGTCGGCTAATCAGACGGCTTCTGGTGTAGCAACAGTTGACGGAAAGGTTGTGCCCAGTTGGCACGTTTTAAATACGCAACTACTCTATGATAGATTCCGAAACGTCATTGAATATAACGACGGCAATATTAATGGAGCAACCTCCACAAATAATACGCTTCTATCCACCCAAATAACAAATCAAATAGGCAAAGTCATTTCTATTGCTGAGGGTATAACGATCCCTGGCAACTACTTCGTAATTACTTTGGATTTTCCAACACAATTGACACCTGACCAGCAACTTGTTCTTAACCAGATCATAAACGGTTACGTTATCTTAGAGCTTGGACTACCAGGATAATTGTTCAACTTGTTTTTTAATTAAAACTTAAAGCAAAAAAATTGAGTAAAGGCAGGCTTTATGAAGAATTAATTCCAATTGAACAATTATCCTATAAAGGGTATATTACTCCTGAACTTGTAAATGCTAAAATAAAACAAATTTTAGATTAAGTTAAAAAAGAAATGTCGCCTTTCGTCGAAAAATGGGTCAATAAAGAAAACGAGTCTGATTGGAAAGCAACCTGTGAAGCTATGGACAAAAGAAATATGGCGAGAGAAAATTGGTTTATTAAATGGTTTGGTGAATAAAAGTCAATAAAAAAAAGAAAACTGTTTTTTTTATTATTGGCCATGGTGCATCATACCCATGCCCATACCGCCTCCTTCTTTGCGTTTTGCCATCATGCCTTCTCGCCAATTCTGAATAAGTCCTGGTATTACATTGCTCATCATTTCCGTGTCCATTTTGATTAACTCCATTGCTGCCTGGTTGATTTCAAGCTCAAAAGTTAATTTTACTTTACCGTTCTTTTCTGCTTCCATAAATCCACCTCCTCAAAATCAAAGTTGAAAACTGGCTTCAGTTATTTAATTGGTTAACGATTGAATGTTTTAAAGTTAAGTGGCTGTGTCGATACAACAACAAAAGGTTTTATGAAAAATGACGGTTTTTCAGTAGATTGGAAAATTGGCAATGATCAAATTTTACAAATCTGCCTGAAATTTATCGAAGAATTTTTTAGCATTTGAATTACCAAAAAACAATTAGTCAATTAGGAGTAGAGCGAAAGTTTCAGGGTTTTTAATGAAAGGTAAAGTGAATTTTATTCCGGCTTTTTCTGCTGTAGCTTTAACGTTTACGCCGACACCTTCTTCAGAATAACGCTTTGCCATTGGATGAATGCAGAGTCCTTTTTCCACATTACATTTTTCGCATAATGTGCATGATCCTGAGACCAGACCCGTTGCGAGAAGGTAGCCTTTTGCAGCTGCTATTTTTTCGAGCTGAATCACGGTTTCACGGAGTTTTTGAGCGTCAATTTTCCAGGCTGACCAAAAATTGTCAACTTTGGATTTTATCTCTTTAGGAATAGTTGGGTCTTCAGTTTTTGCGAGGTATTTTATAAGTTCTGGTTCTGCTTGGGCTTGAGATTCAAATTTCATGAAGAGAGCGTAATGGTATTCGCTGACGATTTTTCTAAATTTCTCAGGTGTAGGTGCGTAAGGTGGGCAAGCTAATGTTTTTCCATATTTTTCGCAGCCTAGTTGACATTTGAAAACAACACGCTCTTCGATAACAATTTTTTCCACAGGAATTATCTTTGCATCTGCTGCTCCCAATTCTAAAGCGTGTTTTCGAAGAAAATCAAAAGAACTCAACTCATTATTTTGTGTCATAAAATTCAGGCTTCAAGTGGTTTTTGTTTTTGATTTTTTTGGTTGGTAGACGCATGCTGGGTCTTGATTTAATGGGTCTTTTGAATAGATGAATGCTCGAGCTCGGCAGCCGCCACAGATAGGTTTGAATTCGCAGACGCCGCATTTTCCTTTTAATTTGGTACGGTCTGCAAGTATCTTGATTTTTTCAGATGTGCGCATTCGATCTGTGATTTGTTCAATACTGTCTGTTTTAATGTCACCGAACTCCAGGTTGAGGGGGGCGCAGGCGTAGGCTTTGCCATCTTCCAGAATCTCGAGCCACTCATTTTTTACAAGGTTGTCACACATGCTGCAGGTGCTTCGCAGTAGCCGTTCAGGCTCTTTTGTTTTTAAAATTCGGTTATTGAACATTTCATAGGGAACAATTAGAATTTTGTCTTTTACTTTTTTGTTCATTTCGTAGACTTCTTTAAGTTGTTTTTCTTTTTGCTGTGGCGTTGGTTCTAGTGGACCTAGTAGTTTGAGTTGGTTTTCAACGTCTATGGGTTGGGGAATTAGGGAAGCTAAATGGAAACCGCGTGCTCCTAACTCAATTGCGAGTTCGATTAAAGCGGGAACTTCGTCAATAACGTATTTTGTGTTGATTACGCTGATGGCAAATTGAATACCGAATTTTTTGCATAGCTTTGCGGCATTTATGCTGTCCTCAAAGGCAGCTTCACCTCGCAGTTTAGCATCGGTTTCTTTGAGCCCTGAGAGGCAGACAATAGCTTTGCAATTGGCGGCGGCAAGTTCTTTTGCGACCTTTCGATCAAAGTGCCAACCAGTAACTTTCACGTAAGGAGACAGACCTAATTCGGCAGCATAACGAATGAGCTCTATGAAGTCTTTTCGCATTAATGGCTCGCCAGTCCAGCCTGCACCGGTAATGAATAGGTTGTCTACTCCGAAATCTGCGGCTTTCTTAAGCATCGACTTTGCTTCAGCGGTGGTTAGTTCATTTGGAAGAGGTTTTCCATCTGAAAGACAAAATGCGTGTTTAACTGGATAGGCTCTGGTGCATGACCAAATAAAATGGTCTAATTTTCTGCCATGTTTTTCGGCGCCAAAAATTAATTTAGATTCTGACTGCGAAGACATTTAGTTTGCTCCCTTTCCAAGAGAATGTTGAGTGATTTCTTTTGTGATGTTTTTGGTGTGACCTGGAATCTCCATTTTTCCGCTTTTGTTAGGTTTCATCAAATCGTGAGTTGCGTTAACTAGTGTAGGAAGTTCAGACGGAGATTTGATGAATATAGCACCTTGTTTTCTCATCTCCTCCATCAGAGCTGTTGCTTTGCCAGCGGTAAAATCTCGACTTTCTAGGGGCACTTCATCGATGACGTAAGTTCGGATCCCCATTTTTACGGCCTCAAGTGCCGATTCCAAATTTGAGAGATTGCCGTACCCAAACGGAACAGAAGAGACAACAACAATAGCAGCTTTACTTATCATTTTTAGATTCGCATGTTTTGTCTCCTCAGTTATCGGCGAAAAAGGTGCCTCATTCACGTTAGGAATCTTGAGAAGCTCGGCGGTCTCATAGTCGGTGTCTAACATGTTAAGTACACCAGCTGTCACTTCATAGCCTTCGTCGACCAATGCCTTCATTACGACAGTTCCCGTTCCTGCTCCACAGATGACGTGGATCGAACAGTTACGCGGTTTTGAAGGTTTGTCAGGTGACAACGGAATAATATAGAGTGAATTCGTGACCAAGCTTTTTTTGACTAAGGCATCAACTTGGAATACGCTTTTTATGTTCTGGCTTGTCAACACTTCATCTAAAGTTCCTGCTGCAAAGACCGTTTTTCCCTTAAGCAATAGAGCTGAGCTACAGTAGCGTGCAGCCAAATTCAAGTCATGGATAACCGCTAAAACGATCATGTGTTCTTTCAGGCACAGTTCCTTGACTAAGTCCATGATTTCTAACTGATTGACCATGTCCAAATGTGTCAATGGCTCATCGAGCAAGAGCACTTGAGGTTCTTGAGCTAAGGCACGAGCAATGACCACCCGTTGTTTTTCTCCACCGCTTAATTCATTTATAGGCCTGTTTGCGAGCTGCCAAGTGTTAGTCCGTTCCATTGCTTTCTTAACGATAGCCAGATCCTTTTCGGATTCCATCTGGAACCGATTCATATGCGGATTGCGACCCATTAAAACAATATCTAAAGCTGTAAAACTGAAGCCTATTGTGCTTTCCTGAGGAACAACAGCCATGTGTTTAGCGAGGTCGACACTTTTTATGTTGTAAATATCCTTCTTATCTAAAAGTATAGTTCCTTTGTAGGGTTTTAACGTTCGACTAATGCTTTTAAGCAAAGTCGTTTTTCCTGAACCGTTAGGGCCAAGGATGCCAACGAAGTCGCCCTCTTTAACTTGTAGGCTGACGCTATCCAAAATAGTTACTGAACCATAGCGGCACTCAATTCCATCCACGCTAAGTAACACCAAAGTCCACCCAACCCTCCTTACAGTGAATAGCTTGTCTTTCTTTTCCTTAGCAAGTAGATAAAGAATGGGGTTCCAGCTAAAGCAGTTATGACGCCAACTGGCAACTCTGAAGCTCCTGTTGCAACTCGGGCTAAAGAATCACAGAGAATCAGGAATATGGCTCCCACAATTGCTGAAGTAGGCAGTAGAATTCGATGGTCAGGTCCGATTACGAGCCGTGTCATATGCGGAATGATTAGTCCAACGAATCCTATGACTCCGCTTATCGAAACTGCCGCCGCAGTTATTAAAGAACTTACAAGCAGAAGTATTTGGCGCACTCTCTCCGTGTTTACGCCTAAATGTTGGGCTGTGTCATCTCCCATCGCAAGCATGTTAAGATCTTTAGTGAAGAAATACGCTATGAAAATTCCTACAAAAACAAATGGAAAAACCGCGTAAATATCTATCCAAGTGATGTTTGTAAATCCACCAGCTATCCACGCTACAATGCCTATTAGCGCTTTTCCAGATCGCAGTTCAAAAACTGTCTGAACAGCTAAAATAAATATATTTACAACAATACCAGAAAGAAGCAAGGTAGTTACCGGCACTTTGTTTCCAACTCGCGACATAAAATAAACCAGAAAGACCGTCAAGACGGCTCCAACAAAAGCGACAGCCTGAAACAGCCCCAGCCCCCAAACAGAGAGAGCAAGAGAACCAGAATATATAACAGCCAAAGTATATCCCAAAGAAGCCCCGGCTGAAGCCCCTAAAAGATAAGAGTCAGCCATTGGATTTCTGAAGACGCCTTGATACATGACTCCGGCAGCAGCTAATCCAGCACCAACCAAGGCACCTGCTATTATTCGAGGAAGCCGAATTTGAAGAATTATGGTATCGTAATTATGCTTAAGAACGACTGCTGAGTATTTTATGGACCCCCCAAGAAAAGGAATCTGCTTACCAAGTATGGTTAATATATCAGAAAAATTGATGGGGGCGTACCCTATGTTGAGGCAAAAAAAAGCGACACCGAAGAATGCAAGAATTAGCAATAATAAGATTAGTTTCCATCTTGAGGAACGTTTTGAATATTTGAATTCTGCATTATCCGCAGTCATATCTTAACACAAGAAAGGTTAAGAGGTTGAATTAAAGAGTGTTGGATAGAATGCTTTTGCGGCTGCTGCGATTTGGTCGCCGATTCTTGGTCCTGCTTCAGCAAAGAGGTCTCCGTCGACTACGATTATTCGATTGTTTTGCACTGCGCTAATTGAGCTCCAGCCTGGCCTATCTTTTACTTGCTCGACGCTTCCGTAGAATGGTGTGTCTCCTGGGTTTGCCATGTCTGTAGGTAGCAAAATAACGTCAGGGTTCTTTGCGACAATGGTTTCTGAACTTACGGTGGGGTATTGTTGGGTTTCGTTTTCGAAAATGTTTTGTCCTCCAGCTTTCTCAATTACATCGTTTATGAATGATGTTGAGCCCGCTGACATTAATGGAGGAGTCCATACTTCATAGTAGACTAGTGGTTTGGTTAGGTTGGCGGCTGCTATCTTGGCAGTTATGGTACTGATTTGGGTGTTTATGGAGTTGATAAGTGTGGTTGCGTTTTGGTTTGCGCCTGTAGCTTGGCCTACCATGGTGATGTCTTTGAGTACGCCGTTAACGTCATTGGGATTTAAGACGAGCACTTTTTCGCCTAGGCTTCGCATGGTGACGACGTCTGGGTCATTTATTGGTGTGGCTAGGATTAAGTCTGGGTTGAGTGAGGCTATGGTTTCTTTGTTTGGGGTTGAGAAGCCTCCGACACTAGTCATGTTGCCGGCGGCTATCCATGCGGTGAAGTTGTAGGGGTAGTGGTCGTAGTCTGTTACGCCGACGACTTTGTCGCCAACGCCTACAGCGAATAGGATTTGTGTGTTGCTTGGCGCAAGTGAAATTATTCTCTGGGGAGTTGATGTTATGTTGGTTGCGTAGCCTTCGTCATCTACTACGGTGATGGTTTTTGAAGTGGATGTTTGGTTTGATTGCCCGTTATGGTATGCGTAAATAAAAGCTCCTGAAGCAATTGCCAGTATTATTATTACGGTAACAACATAGATGAGGGTTTTATTTGCCATTTTGAATCACTTTATAGAGGGATGGATTATCCAACCTAGTATAATAAACTTTCTAAGCTCGCAGGCAACGTAATCTAACCATTTGAAAAAGAACTTTTTCTTGGAGTTTGTCTTTAGGCGATTTTTTCATTAAATTTTATTAAGCAACACTGCAAGCTATGCCCAAAACGCAAAGTTCTAAATTCGATTTCGCCATAGTTTGAAACACTCTGAACTTAGCTAATGCTTATATTATTTCAAATTCAAAAAATTAGCCGCTGGGAATAAATTGAAACTTAACGTGAAAATAAGCGGCATCACAGCTGAAGTTAACGATAACATCCTTACTATTTGGTCTAAAAACTCTTTGAAGACCCTAAGTTCGGCTATTCTGAATGGGGGTCTGCAAGAGGCAAATGGAATAATTAACGTTCAAGTTCCTGAAGGGTGCGGAAGCGACAAGTCCGATGTACACTGGAGCCCTGAAAAATTCTTGAACGAGGAAGCGCAACGGCTACAGTTTCCAGAGAATAAAGTGGTCGGGCTGATGACCGCTGCCAAAATGCAGAATATAGCAGTATACAGTGAGACATACGACAAAACAGTGCTGACTGCTTTAGTTACGGCTGGCTCAACCGTGGCAGTTACGGCAGGTGAACCTGCAGCATCAAAAAACGGTGATAAAATAGAACGTGTCGGTACAATAAACATTATTTTGTTAGTTGATGGAAACTTAACAGAAGGCTGTATGGTCGAAGCCATCAAAACATTGACAGAAGCTAAGACGGTTGCCTTGCGAGAGCTTGACATTAGAAGCCAGTTTTCTGGAGATATTGCTACTGGAACTTTAACAGACAGTATTGTAGTTGGCTGTACCAAAAAAGGAGAGCCCATACAATACGCCGGGACTTTCACATTGCTAGGCGAGCTAATTGCCAAATGTGTGCGGAAAGCGGTAAAAGAAGCCATGTATAAACAAGAAAACCTCACATCAAATAGAACTGTAAAAGAAAGATTGGGCGAGAGAGGGATATCATCTGAATTTATCATATCACTCGCATCCGAGCCAAACGAGAAACTTGATGACTCTGAGAAACTTCAAAAACAGATTGACTTAATTCTGTCGGACACGAAAATAGCGCCACTTCTCATGGCTGCCCTCAGGCTAGATGATGATATAGAAAAAGGCTTGATCCCTAAAGACCACGTGAACAACATAGACAATGTTACATTTGAAGAAATTATATTGTCAACTCTAAAGTGCGCCCTATACGACGAAAAAAATCTATATGACTATGTGGGAAAAAACCAGGTCAACAAGAACCGTCGTTTAGGCCCAACCACAAAATGCTTCTTAATGGCTATCCTAAAAAAAGCTTGCTCAAACATCAGTTAATTAAAGAGGAAGTCGGTTTAATGCAACTTATAAAAAAAGCTTAGCTGGTTTGAGTAACTATGGATCTGTCTGTAATCCTTATTCTTCTAACTGGATTAGCATTGGGATTAGGGCATTCTTTGGATCCTGATCATATTGTTGCAGTTTCCGCTCTTCTGTGCAATAGTCGGAGTCTAAGAAAATCAATCGCCTCTGCAACGGTTTGGGGAGTAGGGCATTCTTCAGTTTCTTTGTAGCGGGATTTTGTGTGCTGATTCTAAGAGTTTCAATTCCAGAAAACGTAGTCACCCTGTTCGAGTGTGCAGCCGGAGTTATGCTGATAATCTTGGGCATTCTTGTGATTAGACCACTTATCTTAGATCGAATTAAAACTTCTCAACCAGGAGTTCAAATAGAAAAACTCTCCCACGACCATAATCATAATGTGTCTGATTTGAAAGAAGGGCACACGCATATTCACAAATCGGCATTAGCGGGGCTTCTTCAGGGATTGGGCGGTAGTGCGGCCTTAATGTTAGTTGTATTAACGACTGTTAATTCAGTTGTGACTGGTTTAGCCTTTATTTTGGTTTTTGGAGTTGGTGTGATATTAGGTATGATAGGCATTTCCTGCGTTGTAGGCTCAATCATAGCATATACAGCATCAAACTTAGAAAGAGTTCACAAAATAATTAAAGCCATAACAGGATCAGTTAGCATAATTGTGGGAATACTTATTATTTTGTACACTTTAATTTATTAGATTTCAAAGATCAACAGGTCAGTCACGAAAGAAAGCTTCATGGGCATTAAACCCGATTAAGTTGATCCATGCGCAAAATTAAAAGCACTCGACGATGATGAAGCTGCAGAAGATTTGTATCGAAAAATTTTCTAAAAAAATAAAAAAAAGAAAAGAATTTTCGTCTTACTTTTTAGATCTTTTGTATGCGACTGTGCCGATTGCACTTACAGCTAAAGCAACAGCTAAAACTGCTACTATTACAGCAGAGAATTCGGGTATTGTTACTGTGCTGGAGGTTGGAACGAAAAATGCTTGTACTGCGACATCACTTGTTGGAATTGTCAGATTCATAGTGCTAGAGGTGTAGTAGCTTCTGCCTTGTGCGCTGACGACTAACCAGTATAGGAAGTTGAAGCCGGAACTTGCTGTTGCTGTGAAGCTTGCAGATGAGCCGATGGTGTAGTTTGTGTATGAGGCTGTTCCGCTTCCTGCAGATGGAGATGTTGTTCCGCCTGCTGAAAGTAGGGCAATAACGGTGGCTGCACCTGTTCCTGTTGTGGTTTGGGTTGAGTTACTGACTGGGACAAATAATGCCTGAATTGCACATGAATCTGATGCTGAGAGTGTCTCTGTAAGAGTGTTGCTTGTAGAAGTTACCGGAGTTGCTGTGCCAATCCAATCCCAGCATAAGAAAGCAAATCCATCACCCGCAACCGGGGTATAGTTTACTGTATCTCCGCTGGTATAATTGTAGTTGGTTGAAGGAGTAAGCTGTGTTCCGTTAGCATCAATATTTCCGCCTTGCGAATTGTAAACGTAAACGCTGGGCTGAGTAGCTGCTTTTACAGATGCGGCGCCAATGCTCGTTATTAAGAGTATTGAAGTTAGAAGAATCAAAGATAAGACTTTCATGTTTCTTGTTTGCGATTTCATTAAATCACCAATTAGTTAGGCTATTGTCACAGCTCAAAAGTGCTTATAAGCTTTTGCCCGAATCTCAAACTTAGAATTAAGCGGACACAAAAATAATAAGTCTGCAACAACATGTTTTCAAAAGGGATGTATCAGTGAAACTGAGAAAGACACTTATTTATCGTTCAATTGAGATTTTGCTGTTTCCAGCTTCTTTTTCCAAAACAACCACGTGATCAGCTTTACCGGCAAACGCTTCACTGTGAGTTACCGCAATGATTTGTTCTATGGCTTTGAATCGGCTTATAGCTTCAGCTAACCGTTCTATGCTGCCGTCTTCGCTTCCCAAGTTTTCCGTGGGTTCATCAAGCACAAGCATGCTTAATCCATGGCCAGTTCGTGACTGCATAATTAACTGTCCTAAACCTAAGCGGTAAGCAAAAGCCAAAAGTGTGCGTTCTCCTCCAGAGAGGTTTGAGACTTCACGATCAACACTCGCTTCGCTTTTCACGTAAGGAGTATAAGTTTCGTCAATGGCAATATTTAGCAATGGTGCTTCTCCACCCACTAGGCTATCGAGCACTTGTTGAACAAAATTTCGCAAAACCTTCACAAACTCACTTCGAAGCTTAGGCTGAATACTTCTATATGCATCACGGATGGCGGCTAAAAGTTCCACAGTTTTGCGGATTTTTTCAATGCGTTCAATTTTTTCTTGGGCAAGATCAATTCTTTCTTTAATTTCGTCTAAGCGTTTGAAGAGATCTGTTTTGCGGTTCTCCTTAGTTCGTAACTCCGAATCAAACTGATAATATTGCCTGAAAGTTTGCTCACGCAGAAGTCGGGCCGCATCAAGTTCAGACAAATCAAATTTTCCAATCTCAAACTGAACCTGTTCAATCTGCAAATGCAAATCCGTTTCAAGTTGCTGCTTTTCCAAAAACTCGCTTGACAGCGCTTTGAGGTTAGTTTCTTCTTCGTTAAGCCGGTTTTTCAATTCTTCACTTCTTGTCATGCACATCTGCAGATTCGAAGAAGCTTCAGAAGCCACGACTTTTGTTTTCTGCAAAACATCAATTTCAATTCGCAGTTGGCTAATGCTTTTTTCCCGATCAATATTCTCAGTTTGAATCCTTGACAGCAAATTACTTTTGTATTCGCCGTCTAAAGGTTGTATACAAAGTGGGCACTTACTCTCTTTAGACAACTCAGATGCCCGTTTCCTGTCAGTTTGAAGGTTCCTTGAAGTTGCTTCTTGATCTGCTCGTAAACTGCTGATTTTATCATCAAAGGATGCTAAACAAGAATCCAGTGATTCAACAGACTGACTGATAGGCAAACCTGCTTGTTCAAGTTTACTCATGCATGCCTTTATTTGAGCATCAATTGAGTTTTGGCGTTGACCCAAATTGCTAATTATTGTTTTTTTACCTTCGATGCGCTCAGTTAAAGAAGCCAAAGTTCTGCTCATGTTAACGATATCAGCGTGCAGCCTTGCTTCTTTTCGCTTAAATTCTTCAATAGCTTGCCTTTTTTCTTCAAGCTTCTTAAGTTTTGAATCTGCTTCGTCCAACGCTTTCTTGGCAACTGATAGCTTTTGCGTTGCGTTTTCAAGATCCATTTCTAGAAGCGTGTATTCTTCGCTTGATCTGTTATATTCATTGCTTAATTTTTCCATTCCTGTAACATCGGGGTCTTTCTCGTAAACCCGCTTTTCTGTTTCGTAATCTCTCTGGTACTGGGCAATATTGCTCCAGGCGACTTCGTAGTCAGATAAACCGAAGAGTTCATCCAAACGTGTTTGCCTATCTCGCGGTTTAGCGTCGAGCAACTCTTTGAGGTGTTCTTGCTTAAACCATACAATTTCACGATATAGGTCGCTGTCTAAGCCTGTGATCGCTTTAAATTGTTCAGCTATTGCGTCGGTTTTCATGCTGGCAATTAGCTTCTCATTTTCCCAGAGTTTGAGTTCTTCAATGTTTTGGGTGATGCTTTTGCCTTTGCGTTTTAAGCCGCGTGTAAGCTTGTAGGTGTTTCCATTTTGGCTGAACTGAACAGTGACTTTTCCCCAGTCTGCGCCTTCTCGCAATAAATAGTCGTAGGTTCTTGATTCGCCAAATAAGGCAAAGTCAACCGCGTACAATACACTGGATTTTCCGCAACCCACTCCACCTACAAGACAGTTAAAGCCATGAGTAAACGGCACAGTCGATTTAACGTGGCTTCGGATGTTTTCAAGCTGGACAATTTCAATTTTCATTTTGCCAGCTCCTCAATGCTTTGCTTAATTTTTTCGTCTTGTTTTTTTGTTAAAGGCTCAATTAGACTTAACGCTGAATGAGCGATTTTATCTGCTTCCTCCCGACTGTAGCGCTGAGCAAAAATCTCTACGAAATATTCAAACGCTTTGGTTTTCAAATCTTTAAATTCGCCTTCAAATATGGAGCGTACTACTTCGTCTGAAACCGCAGTTTCTTTTAACTGTACGATGGGGTGAACAAGCAAGGCTTTCTCGCCGGCATTCCTGATTTTTCCAATGTCTACCTCGGCTCGGCTGGCTTCAACTGGAAGGGTGCCTCTTAGGATGGGAATTATGATTGTGCCTTCCTCATCATTGTCTTTTACTTGTTGAGCAGCTATCTCCGTGATTTTTTCAGATGTCATGCAGGGGAAATCTTGCTCTAAAATGATGAATCGGCGTGTTGTCGCTAAATCTATGCATTCAGTGTTGGATTGGCCTTTCTCATCGACTTTAACGTAAAGGAAGCCTTTGGGATCCTTGGCTTCTCGGTAATCGGTTGTTTCTACGCAACCACTGTAGGCTAAAGTACCAGTTTTGAATGTGCCTAAGAACCGTTCATGTACGTGGCCAGCTGCGTAATAGTTGAAGCCGTCAGGTATTTGCCCCGGTGAAAGTTCTGCCTCAATGTACGGGGGTGCAATATTTGGCAAGTCCAAAGCTCCATGGAAAACAAAAATGTTGAAAAGCCTTTCGACTGGTGCTGGAGGGTTTTCTGCAATGAATTTTGGCAGTGCCTCTTGAGCTTTATGTTTGTTGTGGAAGTTTGGGATGCCATACACGTAGCAGCTGTCTGGTTTAAACCAGCATGCGCCGCTATGCCTGGGAAGATGATGAATTAATCCTGCACTATCTAAAGGGTAGAGAATCGTGCCCGTTATGGTGTTTGGTGCAGAATCATGTGAACCGTCAACAGTCAAAACTGGAATGTCAGCATCTTTAAGCCGCTTAAAACTTCGAATGGTATTCTCCAAAGTAACGTTTGACGGTCTGGGTTGATGAAACAAGTCGCCGGCGATAATCATAAAGTCAGGTTTTAACTCGATGGTTTTGTCAACAATCTCTTTGAAAGAGTTGTCGAAATCTTGCCTTCTAGCTTCCAGTCCATACTGGGAGTAGCCTAAATGTAAATCTGCAGCGTGGACAAAGCTAAACGGCTTCAAGTTACCCCAACTCCCCTTTCTTTCCCTTTGTATTTCTGATTAGGGTTTGCTTATTTTAAAGCGTTATTGCAACTAAAATGTTAAGGCAATTTTTGTTATTAAAGGGGAAAAATATAAAGCATCATATGCGCGTTACCTGTTAAAGGCGCCCTAATTAGATGAAATGCCAAGCATGCGATCAAGAAACGCTTCTTCCATTCCGCTGTCCATTCTGTGGCGGACAATTTTGCAGTGCACACCGTATACCGGAAAACCACTCATGTCCACAAATATCTTCTGCGCGTGTTCAAAGACAAGAACAGGTAATGACGTCACAATCATTTAACAGCTATCAGTATACGTACAATTTAGGCCAGCCAAAACGACAGAGACATATAACGACTAGCCCAAAAGAGCTAAAACATATAGGGGTTGCAGCAGCGCTTGTCATCGGCATTGGCTTTTCCATAGGATTATATGGTTTCAGTTGGGGCTGGACTGTTATGGCTGTTTTCGCTTTAGTGATGACAATGTCTTTTCTGGTTCATGAAATTGCTCATAAAGTGATGGCTCAGCGAGCGGGGATGTGGGCTGAATTCCGCCTTACAACCTGGGGAGCTGTGTTAACGCTTTTTTCAGTGTTCTTACCTTTCAAAATGATTGCTCCGGGAGCCATGATGATTGGTGGACAGGCGCCCTCTGCCAAAGAAATGGTTAAAATCTCCATTGCAGGAGTTATCACAAACATGATTTTCGCCGCCACATTTCTGGCTTTAGCATTTGGTTTACCCATTAGTGCATATTCCGGGATGCTGTTCTTCGCAGCCTACATCAACTCGTTCATGGCACTCTTCAACTTGATTCCATTCGGAGTCTTGGACGGCTACAAACTATTTATCCTGAACAAGACTGCGTGGATTTTAGCGTTTATTCCCAGCGTCGTCCTTACAATAATTTGCGGTTGGATAATTTTTATTGGCTGAAGCAGAGTTCTATTTGTCTTTTACACAGAACAGATAATGTTCAATTTGTATAGTTCCATACGCCGCCCATACACGTGCCACCAAAAAAGCCTAAGCTAACATAACAGAGAACTAAAAATTAAAAATTAAAAGATGTTAGATAAGTTCGATTGTTACGTGGACTTCTTCTGGTACACGTATGCGCATGATTCGTCTCATGACTCGTTCTTCAGAGTCAATGTCGATTAGGCGTTTGTGAATGCGCATTTCCCATCTGTCCCATGTTGCTGTTCCTTCGCCTGAAGGTGCTTTGAGAACTGGGACACGCAGCCGTTTTGTCGGTAATGGCACTGGACCATTGATTTTTACACCTGTTTTTTGGGCAATGCTTCTGAGTTCTCCACATACCTCTTCCAATTTTGCGTAATCTGTGCTTGTAAGGCGTATTCTTGCTTTTCTCACCATTTTGGTCCATCAATCCATTATTTTGCCATAATATATCTTGGCGACACCTTAGAAACTTCAGAGGAACATAAAAACCTATCGTCGACATTTTTTTCTTTGTCGTCTAACGTTTGGTAAGACCAAGAAATGATTTTAATTTCTGGTCCAAAAATAGGAGAAGACAGCATTGACCATTTTATCTTCATCAAACAGTGCAATTTCATGTTTTTGTGCAGATCTGATGTACAGGTTCTATCAAACAAAATGTAGGCTTGGAATATCACTTCCTACGTAGCATTTTACGTATTATTGTGTTCTTGTGTTCGACAAATGAGGTTCTTGATATGCTTGGGTTATGTGCGAGGGTTTATGTGGCGGTTTACTCACATTGAAGAATGGAGAAATGTGTCTTAAAAAGACACATTGTACATGAGTACAACACAACCACGGAGAAAAATCGAGATGAAAACCAAACGTATAGTTGTTGCCAAATCTTCAGGCAGAAAAAATATTCCAAAGCAGCCGAGCGAAAAAGCAGAGCGCGGGTTTGAGCGATTAGTAGTCGATGCCGGGCGTTCCAAAAAAGCTGCTGATGAGATCTTAAAATGGTACACAAATTCAAGTTGAAAAGAAGGAAAAAAGGAAAATTAAGGGCAAAAATCGCCTCCCATAGAATATAAAAAACCATTCAAACTTCTGCCAACTATCTTAGTGGACGGAAGCATACAGAACGCGTGTATCTTAATCTCAGAGTTCTAAACAGATTGGTCCTTACGTCGTATTCTAAACCATTTGGGCAAACCTAAATCGGATAGATCTGACCGCAACAACCTGCCATTTTTTGATTACAAATAAGCTATATGTTGATTCTTTTCTTGATTGTCTCGTATTGTTCAGGTGTGAATACTTCTTTGTCACATGCGGGACATCTTAAAGCTTTAACATTACGCAAGATAACGCCTTCAACTTCAAAATCAAACTCGACTTCGAGATACTCAATGCAGCATATGGGGCATAGTAATGCACCTGCTTTAGTGCTTTTTGGCTTATTGGGTGAATTGTCTTCCAAGTTGCTCTGCCCAAACCTCAACCTTAGATAAATCTGTATTGTCTACCATAGTTTTTCGAAAATATCTTATCCGCCCGCCGAAAGCTTCCGTACTTACAGGATTAATCTTGGGGTATTTAGCCAAAGTATTTTCCACGAATTTGGCTTTTGCATTATCATAACTTCCTGGCGTACCAGCCCAAGTGGATGAAACGTAAAAGGCAATGTTTTTGCCACTAAGGTCGTTTTCGAGAAACTTTAGCGCTTTGCCGTAGACTCTACCGCTCCTTACGCCGGCACCCACTATTATGTTTTTATACATCGTTAGATCAGGTATTTTTTGCTCTTTAAGGTCAACAAGGTCAACTTCTAACTGATACTTCGAACGCAAGATATCAGCTATTTTCCGTGCCGACTCTTCCGTAACACCGCCTTTGGTTTGATAGGCGATAAGAGTTTTGTTCACATTCATCTTTAAGCGCTACCATGCGACTCTTCAGCAGGTGCAAGCCTAGTGCCGCAGTTGTGGCAAAATATTGAGCCTGTTGGGTTCTTTGTGGAACATTGGGAACATGTTAAAGTCTGTTCTTGAGGCGGTTTTTGTTGCCAATTCTCCCTTGCTCTATGGATAGCTGCATGTGTTTCTCGCGCTGCCATATTGAATGCTCTTTCAAGCTCTACACCCACTTGGTAAAAAGCATCCCGTAACTCATCGACTGGATAAGCAGCTTTTGCAGCCTTTCCTTTATCAGTTTTTGTCCCGCATTTCTGACAGAAATAAGCGTCATCAGCAATTTTTTCCCCACAATTTGAGCAGTAAACCAATTCTTTCACCGTAAAGATGCATGTTATTTTGATAATTTAAGCCTTTACTGAACTAAAAAGAAAAGAATAAAAAGAAAAAGTAGGAATTGGCTGTTTATTCTACGAGTTTGTGCTTGGCATCTTCAATGAGTTTTACGGTCTGCAGTCGCCATGACTCAAAGTTTTGCGGTGAGGTTGGGTATGTGTTGTAGTGTGCGCTGAGTCCTCGCATCATTGTAACGGTTAGGCGGAGTTTGTTGAGGAATCCTACGCGTCGTATGCCGCGGAACACGCGCTTTGCGGTTTCTGTGATGTTTAGGTGGAAGTCGTCGCCCATGCCTGCTTTGAGAACGTCATCTTCTGTCATGAGTTTTTCGTTCATGCCATAGTTGAGGTCTGCGTCGCTACAGGATAAGAGGAACATCTTGAAAATGTCAAGGGTTCCTTGTTTCTTTCCGTAAGTGTCGATGTATTTTTTGTTGTAGCCCCAAAGCGCCTCTTTTGTCGGTTCACCTTTGCTTAGGGCTTCAATGATTTGTTGCCCTGCAAGATGGCCACTGAGCATTGAAGGCCCAATGCCGCCGCCATGAATTGGATTAACTAATGATGCGGCGTCACCAGTCAATACGACTCCATTTGATACCATGTTGTCTAATGGTCTTCGTACTGGATCAAACCATGAGCCACCAGTTAAAACGACGGATCCTTCAAAGATTGGTTTCTTAAAGGCTGTCTCATAGAGTTGCAGCTTGGGGTTCGGATAGTTGGTGCGCATGCAAGTGCCTATGCCCACGTTGACACGGGCACCTCCTTTGGGAAAAATCCAGATATAGCCGCCCGGTGAGGCTTTTTGGTTAAGATAAATTTCGCAGAAGCGGGTGTTTTCGGTTTCTTGTTTAAGTTGGCGAATTTCTCGGTAGCAAGCTTCAACATCTTCATTTGCTATGTCGCGATCTATGCCCATCTCAGCAGGCAGTTGTTTGCGTACCATGCCAAAGTAGCCAGTAGCGTCCACCACGACCTTACTTCGCATCTCTGCAACCTTGCCAGTTTTCATGTTCTTCGCAGTTATGCCAACTACAGAACCTTTCTCAATGATGGGTGAACGAAAATTCATGTTATCTTGCAGAAATGCACCTGTGTCGGTTGCTTTCTTTAGCAGCCACTGCCCAAATAATCGCCTGTTTAACAGAAAACCGACAAAGTCTTTGTCTGCTATGGTGAAGATAGTGTTTTCATCTGGAGAGTAGATTTTTATGCCATCAATTTTTGCTTCTAACTCGCCGCCTGTCGGTTTCTCCAACCCTAAAAATTTGAGGTGGTGTTCGCCTAAGGCGTCACCACAGATTTTTTCGCCGATTTCGTCACTTCTTTTCTTTTCGACGATACAAACTTTTAATCCTTTTTCAGACATGGTTTTTGCCGCTAAGCAACCTGCTGTTCCCGCGCCAACAACTATTACGTCGTATTTTTCCAAATTCAATCCTCCAGTATGATGTAATTTGTATACCTTGTTGTATAAGTAAACCCTTATAAATTATGAAGTGAGCCAAACTACACCGAGTGTATACCAAATGAGCGCCCCATTAACCTTGAGTGCCGAGTTCCGCAAAATCGTAGAGGGCAGAATGAACCAAGTTCTAAAAGGCGTAGAGCAAACATTCAACCAAATCATAGAAACCCAAAAGATAACGCCCACCGAACTCAAAAAAGAACTCGATAGCCTGCAAGAAACCTTCAACCTCCTGTTCCAAAAATGGAGCCTAGAAATCCTCTACACTTTACTGCTTAAAGACGCCATCGGCTTTGGCCAAATAAAAAAAATCTTAACCGTCAACTCTCGCACTCTCTCAGACAAACTAAAAATGCTACAAAAACACGATTACATAACAAGGGAAGTAACGTCTGGACCGCCCCTGCGAGTGGAATATGGCCTTACTCCAAAAGGGAAAAACACTGTACTCCTAGCTTTGCCGCTTTTGTATTATTCCAGTTCACCTGAAGTTATGGCTTAATCAACTTGTTCTCATTTCTTTTTAGAGATTGCTGGAAGCTTGTTGTTTCTTTAACGGTTTCAAAAATCATACATGTCAGCGTCTTCTCTATTCCCTTAATTAACCGCAGCTTATCCACCACAAACTTGCCGACAGCATCAACGTTTTCGGCGCGAAGCTTCACAAGTAAGTCCCAATCCCCAGTAATTATGTGCACCTCCTGCACTTCGGGGAATCGTGCTATTTCTTCAGCAATAACTCTTTGAGAAACTGGCGCATCATCGGTTTTTGATCGATATGAGACTGATGTTAAGATGAAGGCGGCTGTACCTAAATTTAGTTTTTCGGGAGCTAAAATTGCTCTGTACTGTTTTATTATTCCTATTTCTTCCATCCGTTTTGTTTTTGCGAAAACTGTGGTAATTGGAGAATTGATTTTTTTGGCGATTTGTTTGGCTGTGAGTTTGCTGTTTTCCTGTATTAGTTGGAGAATGGCTAGATCTTTTTCATCTAGTTTAATGCTCATATGTAAATATTACAAGTTTTAACTATAAAACCTTCTGTTTTTTGTAGTTTATCCATGTTTTATTATAAAAAATTTATTATCTTCTTTGCACAGTGTAGTTCTAACAATTAGGGTAAAGTGAACCAAATTGAAACAAGAATTAATTGAAACTCCAAAACCATTAGATCAACTCACACCCAGCGAGTTAGAAAGGAAAGCCTGTATAGGCAAAATTATGACTTACACTTTAAAAAGTCTCACGAACACGTTTGTTAATCAGGGTTTTCAATGGCTACTTCCAGTTGCATTAAGCCAAAGCACTGATCCTCTTTGGCCCGATCCAGGCGCATCCATAGAGAAAAGAATCGAAGTAGACATTTACGGCAAACCAGTACGCACCACTGCAAGCATGATAATACACAAACTCGTTGCTTCCTCTACAGCATACCCGAAACTTTTCATACTTTCACCCAACATACGCATTGAAAAAGCAGAGCGCGCCAAAACAGGCAAACATATTTACGAATTTACTCAACTTGATTTCGAAGCACGAGATGCTACTTCAAAAGACGTTATGACCTTGGTCGAATATGCCCTCTGTATTCTTGTTAATGATTTGAAACGTGAAATGAAAAGTGAATTAACTACACTTTGCCACTTTGACATACTTAAAGCGCCTAAAGCACCGTTCAAAGTTTATGATCGCGTTGAACTTGAAGCCAAGTATGGTGCTGATGGGTGGGAAGCAGGTATAGCCAAAGACATAACGGAACCTGTTTGGGTTATGAACATTCCTCGAGAATTCTACGATTATGAAGACTTCAAAACGGGCAAATGGGACAACTATGACTTATTCCTGCCACAGTTCGGTGAAGTACTTTCAGGCGCCAAACGTGAATGGGAATACAGTAAAATTTCAAAGAAAATTGAGCGCGACCAAGTCAAAAAAGAAAACTATACTCTGATACTTAAGATGGCTAAGGAAGGACGATTGAAATCTACTGCTGGCGGAGGAATTGGTATGGAACGTTTAGTAGGTTGGATTACGGGTGTTGAACATATTGGCGAGTGCCAACCTTTTCCAAGAGTCCCTGGCATTGTAAATGAACTCTGAGAATGTGTAAAGAAACGGGATTGTGATTAATACAATCCGTAACTTTTCTTTGTCTTGCACAAAGTTTTTAATTTACTTATGCAAAACAATGAGGGGAAAGCATAAACTGCTGAAAAATATCGAAGTTTACGGTGAAAGAAATGACAACAACCCTGATTATGAATCCTTATCTTGAGGCACTTCAACCAAAACTGAGCACTTCAGATTTTAAGAGACTAAGTGCTATAAATAATCCTATTGTTCATGAGTTCATAGCTAAAGAAAATGATCTTTGTCATCCAAAGGATATTTTTATTTGCAGTGACTCAGCTGAAGACATTACTTACGTCCGAAAGCAAGCAATTGCCTCAGGTGAAGAACAAGCAATCTTAACCCTGCAAGGACACACCGTACATTTCGATGGTGAACATGACCAAGGACGAGACCGTCAAGCCACTAAGTACCTTGTACCAAAAGGAGTTACTTTAAGCAAAGCCCTCAACCAAATAGATCGGCAAGAAGGTTTAGCTGAAGTCACAGGTGTACTTCGAAATTCCATGCAAGGAAAAACAATGATTGTCCGCTTCGTCTCTCTGGGTCCGCAAGATTCAATTTTCACCATTTTAGGATTACAATGCACAGATTCGTGGTACGTAGCGCATTCGGAAAGCCTCCTTTACCGACCAGGGTACGAACAATTCATAAAAGCAGGCACAAAAAGCGACTTTCTGCGCGTTTTACACTCAGCTGGAAAGGTAAATGGCGACATGGTAAGCGCAGACTACGACAAAAAATGCATTTACATTGACCAAATGGACAACACAATTTACAGCGTAAATACTCAATATGCTGGAAATTCTGTCGGTTTCAAAAAATTAGCCTTCCGCTTGGCCATCAGAAAAGCAAGCAGCGAAGGATGGCTAGCCGAACACATGCTCTTAATGGGGGTCTTCGGGCCAAACGGGCGCAAAACATATTTTGCAGGAGCATTTCCAAGCGCTTGCGGAAAAACCTCAACCGCAATGCTTCCAGGCGAAAAAATACTTGGAGACGACATTGCTTACTTGAGAGATGTAGATTCTGCGGCACGTGCCGTTAACGTTGAATCAGGTATATTTGGCATCATACAAGATGTAAACGCCAAAGATGACGCGTTAATTTACAAATTGCTTACAAGCCCAGGGGAGATAATATTCTCAAACGTGTTGGTTAAAGATGGCAAGCCGTACTGGCTTGGTATGGGCGAAGAACTTCCCAAAGACGGATGCAACTACACCGGCGCATGGTATGAAGGCAAAAAAGATGAAAATGGCAACGATGTTTCACCTGCGAACAAGAACGCACGATACACTTTAGCGCTTAAAGCATTAGAGAACTGCGACCCTGAGCTTCATAATCCCTTAGGAGTCGAAGTAGGCGGCATAATGTACGGTGGACGAGACGCCAAAGCTTACGTTCCCGTTCAGCAAAGCTTCAGTTGGGAACACGGTATCATAGCTTACGGTGCGTCACTTGAAACTGAAACTACTTTCGCCACTGTCGGCAAAGAAGGTGTCCCCGAAATTAACATGATGAGCATTCAAGACTTCATTTCGATTCCAATGGGCAAAAACGTCAATAATAACCTAGAATTCGGTCGAAAACTCAAAAAGCGACCAGTAATCTTTGGAGTGAACTATTTCTTAAAAGAGCTAGGAAACGGAAAATATCTAAACGGAGTTCAGGATAAGCATGTCTGGATTAAATGGATGGAGCTAAGAGTTCACAACGAAGTTGATGCTTTAACAACACCAACAGGTTACATTCCGAAATATGAGGATTTACGCAAGCTATTCAAACAGGTACTAGGCAAGAACTATGCTAAGGAAGATTACGTTAAGCAATTCACCATCCGCGTCCCAGAAAACCTTGCAAAGATTGAACGAGTTTCACGGTTCTACCAAGAAAACGTTACTGATACACCATTAGAGCTATTCGGTCTTCTATTTCTACAACGTCAACGATTAATGGAAGCTAAAGAAAAATACGGCGAATACATCTCACCAGAAAGCTTTGAAAAAAGAGAATGAGCAACCCCCATGTTTCCAAAACATCTATTTTCACACCTTTCTTGCGTCAAACTTTTAAATGGATCAAATATACTGACTTGTAATTCATAACCGTTAATTAACAAAAAGAAATAATAAAAAAATCAAGAAAACAAAAATAATGAAGTGAAGGAAAATGATGATGAAAAAACTCGACAACAACGATTCCGAATACACAGTAGATCTTATCGCCATTGAAGGTGACGGCTCCTTCCCCTGCCCAAAATGCGGAATGTCAATCTCACCCGAAGACGAATCCGAAACAAACTACAAAATCGTAGATACCAAAGTTGTCAATGATGAACTAGCTGAACTAGTCATCAGTTGTGGCAAATGCGGAAGCACCTTAAAACTTACTGGTTTCGCCCAAAATCTTTAACGTTAAGGTTCAGAGTTTGCGGCAAAACTAGCTTACTCTACACGATTTTTTGTTTTTAGCTAAATACTTTTATTTGATCTTTTCATCTTTACTCAAATTGATTTGAATGATAATTGAATCTTTCACCGTTGGTATGTTATCAACAAACTGTTATGTTGTCAACTCAGAGCAGACCAAAGAAGCCATTATTATCGATCCAGGCTTGGAGTTTGCTCCCGAAGCCCAACAAATTTTCAATTACATAGCTGAAGGCAATTTAAAAGTAGAGTTGATTCTTAACACTCACGGTCACGATGACCACATAAGCGGTGACATCATTTTTCAGAAAAAATATGACGTCCCCATATACATTCACAAATATGACGCCCCATCCATTGAGAAATTGGAAAACGACAAATTCCCTGCACCTGTACTGCTGGAAGAAGGTAGCCAAATTAAATTCGGAGATGAAGCCCTCACAGTTATGCACACGCCTGGACATACACTCGGAAGTATATGCCTTATCGGAGAAAAGCTCGCCTTCACAGGCGACACATTGTTCGCTAGGGGGATCGGAAGAACAGATTTCCCGGGAGGCTCAATGAGTGAAATGCGTCATTCTCTAGAAAAACTGGTACGTTTGCCTGATTATTTCTTAATTTACCCTGGTCATGGCTCTTCGTCTATTATTGGTGAAGAAAAAAGGAGTAATCCCTTCTTAGTTGATGGCGGCAGCTTTTGATTTAGGTGTTGATTGCTTGGTTGCTGCTTAGTTCTTGTAGAGCACGTAAACGTTTGATTATGTTTGGATGTGTTGAGAAGATTTCAACGAATTTTTCGCCTTGTGTTGGTTGCTTTGCAAGGGTATCTCGGAGTAGGTCTTGTTTGCTTCTGATGTTTGCGTTATGAAGGTCTGCGGCGTCGGCGCTTGCTCTGTTGGTGTCTGTTATGAATAGTGCTCTGAAGGAGCTTTGGTTTTTCTGGTCTTGTTTCTTTTGTTGGCCGCCACGTTTGCTTTCTGCTACAATTGTTACTAAGCCAGTGGAGAGTTTTTCTGCTCCGTTTTCAACCACTGAAACGCTATGCCTATCCGCATAATACTCTCGCAATCGGCTCAAGTATAGTGTAAATAGAGTTAGTACCCAAGAGAAAGCCATGAATGCTATACCTATCAAAGCGTTGTTGCCTCCGCTGTTTTTCTTGCTGCCACCGCCGCCGAACATTCCTGACAACATCATTGAATAGCCAATATAGTAGAACAGGGCGGGTAAGAAAGAGGCTACCATCATTACTTGAACGTCATGGTGCTTTATATGACCAAGTTCATGTCCCAACACAGCTTCAACTTCGCCGCCGTCAAGAGAATCCAAAAGCCCCTGGGTGACAGCGACGCGGGTACCCGATAAGGGTGAGCCGTAAGCGAAGGCGTTTGGAAGCGGAATGTTCGCTAACATGAGTTTTGGTATGGATATGCCACTTTTCCTGCTTATGTCATTGACCATTTGGTGCAGTTCTGGCTTCTCATCCTGCTTAAGTTCTTTAACTTTGTAAATCCAGCCAATAAGATATGGTGCCAGTAACCACTGACCTACGTTGAGAACTACCACGAGAATGCCTATGTCTATTAAAGTGAAACCTATTCCAGCCACAGTTAAGATGACTGCGAATACTAGTGTAGATAAACCAAATATGATGGCTAATGTTCCAGCCATAGAAATACGAAGTTTCCAAGCGTTCATGCATCGGTCACTTTTAATCCTCAATGACTTTCATGGGCGCTTATAACTTTTATGCGCTAGTAATAAACTAATTGCCTTAAGTTCACAATAGCTGTTTCCCAAATCAATAGTCTCTTTTTCCATTGTGGTTGAGTAAACTGCACAGCTGATTCTTAGGAACAGACTTTTTATTGCTGGCTGGTTACCTTTGCGTTTGCTTCTTCAGCCAATCATAAATTGCGCCGGCAGCTTCCTCATCAAGTTCTGCATCAGCCGCGTTATAATGTAAAGATACATATTGAGCATTGAGTGCTTCCCGAGGTGTCACTTCATGTTTTAGAACGTGATTAGCATTTTCTGGATAAACAAATGACACCACAGTTTTTTGCGCGGTTGCGTTTTCCAATATTTTTCCGTCTATTTTCCAGTCAACTTGGATGTCTTTTTTGCCGATTGCAAGTAGAATGGGCTCATTTACTTTGGCAATGTATTCTGAGAGTCTGTATGTCCATAATTCTCTAGAAAATGGCAAGTTGGCTGGGGTCTCTAAGCTGCGAAGCAGCATTTTTATGCCTTCGGGAAGAGACGCATCCATTGTCACGGGTTTATTGGCTAAAAAATCAGCGATGGCGTCATCGTAAGGTTTCATAATTACTTCGGCATTGGATAGGTGCTTGATTTGGTCGAAGATTTGGCTGCGAGCTAATTCACCAACCGCTCTGCCAGGTACTCCAGTCAGCACCAAGCCTTTGAGGCGGTTACTCGACGCTTTTAGCTGATAGTTTACTGCGTGTATTGCGCCTTCACTGTTGGTTAGCGCAAAAAGATTTTCTTTGTTGACGTTTTTTTCTGCGATAATTGTTTCAACTGCGCCACTTAGTTCTTCTATGTGGCTTTGCATGCTAATTTTGCCAATAAGTTTGGGAATGTTTTCTCTAACATGTGGTCCAGAGGCAACTTTATCGTAGCGCAATGTAACAAAGCCTTGAGCTGCGAGAGCTTCAGCCAACAATTTTGCGCTGCCATTTGTTCCCGGCAAAAGAGGCGAGCACCAGTTTCGATCCGTCGGACCGCTACCTGCTACAAAGACAACCGCTGAATGGACTTCTTTGTCTGCTGGCGCCGTAACGGTTCCATAAATATCAATATCAGAAAGTTTCCAAGTCACTTCTTTATCTGTTATAATTTCAGGTCCCACTTAGTATTCCTCGTCTCTCTCTAATTTGTAACTCAAATTTTTCAATGCAATCGCTTGATATAAGGTAGTAGAAACCACTTTCACATCTTGAAAGTACTCAGCGTGTCTAGTTGCAAAAACTGGAAGAAGCGACTGATCTTAAAGGCTGTTCTTCTTGTGGAACAGTGCGTTCCGTGGGGAGAGTAATATTCCGCTTACATGTTAGACATTAAAATAATGATGAGCGGGTGGTAATGGATTTGAAAAACATGAACATGAAAGTGGTTTTTGTAGTGTTAGCCCTCTCTGTGTTGTTTGTTGCCTCTTTGGAGAGCGTTCATTTTGTTAAGGCAGGTTCAACTGGTTCCATGGGATTTTCTGGCGGAGTTATCCTAAACAGTCCAGTAAACACAACATACGACTATATTCCAATTTTAAGCCTTGATTTCGCCGACGGGGGATTACACTGTACATTAAATTACAGTATAGACGGAATCAACGAAGGCGTAATACCGTTTGTCTATGTGGGCTCCGAAGAGACTATTTTCATCGCCAACATGAGTGGAACAGCGCAATTGCCTCAGTTATCCGTGGGTACGCATAGTTTAACCATTACCCAAGAAGCCAATCTGAACGGCTACGGTGGCGCAAACCATCCTGGGGCACCTTTCAAAGAGACTAGCCCCGGGAGCGGCGACTACTTTGCCGTATGGGTTGATACTGTCTACTTCATCATAACATCAAATAACGTCAGAATGACTCCGCCGCCTGCGTCCGCACTATTAGACACTTGGCCTCTAAAAATAACGAATCTTTCAGTGGCAAACAAAACCTACCCCTCAGATAATGTTCCGTTGAACTTTACTATTAATGGGAACACCGCTCAAATCACTTACAGTTTAGATGAACAAGCCAACGTCACCATCCCAGGAAATACAACGCTGACCGGATTATCAGTCGGAGACCACAACGTAACAGTTTACGCTTGGGATATTGCTTCTGGAAACACTGGAGCCAGCCAAACAGCCAACTTTAACGTAGCTCACATGATATCAGCAGTAGTTCAGCCGACACAACCTTTTCCGATCACAACAGTTCTAGCTGCTTTAGCGGCGTTTGCAGTTGGGGTTGTCCTTACTTTTCTCTTTTTCTTCAGAAAAGATAAGCGTTGAAAGACTTATTTAAGGACCAAATATTAATCATGTCGCAACGGCAACCAAAATAAGTCTACTAGCTTTAGGGCTAAAGCTGCGTTCGTCGTAATCACCAAAAACTTGGTTAACTGCAAAGCCAACGTTTCTCAACAGCTCTTGCAAATGCTTCATTTCATATAAACGTACACTGTGGCTGAAAACTCTGATTTGTCCATCTTCCTTGTCGCGGATTACCCACAAATCATGAAGTTGTTTACCATCGGCGTCAACAGTTCGCTTTTGTAGCAAGAGAAAGCTTGGGTATTCTTTCCACTTAAAGAATTGAAAGAGTATCCTCTTGGCAAAGCGATTTGGTTTCAATAAAGTCGGCAAAAGAATCCATTTTAAATTCGTAAGCCGATTTGTTTTGTACTTTAGGATTAGGCGTTCGCGGTTAAAGACATCAATATTAAATACGCCGCCATGGTTGAGCGTTTCCCTTAATTCGTTTAGGCTTTGGCTGTCATCTACTTCTGAGGGCAGGTATCCAAAACTCGTATCCATGCTAATTGCAGCCGAAAACGATGCAGGCTTGAATGGTAAAAACCGCATATCACCTCTAACCAGTTGAGCTTCACTCCATCGGCTTTTAGCTATCTTGAGAAGATTCGAAGATATGTCTAAACCGACAACATCGAAGCCCTCTTTGCTTAGACGAATCAAGTGTCTTCCAGTACCGCAGGCTAGGTCCAAAATCAACCCTGTTGTCTGGAAAGTTTTTTTTGCGAATTGTACTTGATTTTCTATTTGACCTTTGTCGGCTATCTCTGTCCAGTACTTACCCATTTTATCAAAAACATACATTACAAGTTTCAATCCTGATTTCTTAGAAATCCGCTATAATAAATGAAACTAACAAAGATTTAGCTATTCTTGCTCACTTGTTTGGCTATCGCTTAAATTTTTTCGAGTCGCTTAAATACAGATACAACTTATCCTCTAGCCCACTGGAGTATCAAGCTTTGAGTGAAAAACACGATTGGCAACACCTCTACATGCTCCTAAAACTCGCAGAGATGGGTGCTTACAAACGAACCGCTAAAATCTCAACAGAATACTTAGCGGGCAAACTTGGGATTTCACAGCAGACAGCTTCACGTTATCTCATAGAACTTGAACGGAAAGGATGGATACAAAGGAACATCACTCCAGAAGGCAGCTTAATTAAAATTGAAGAAGCTGGAACCAAAGAACTCCAGAAACTCTACTCAAACCTAAAATTTTTGGTTGAAAAATCTTATCCTCCTTCAGTGACCCTTGAAGGAACAGTCTTCACTGGCCTTGGCGAGGGCGCATACTACATTGCAAAAGAAGCATATCGTAAACAGTTTGCTGAAAAGTTAGGTTTTGAACCCTACCCAGGCACTCTTAACTTAAGACTATCCAGTGATTATGACATTAAAACAAGGATGGAAATCGAAGCCTACCCAGCCGTTGAAGTTCCCGGCTTCAAGAATGAAGACCGAACTTTTGGCTTAGTCAAATGCTACCCGGCGACCATTGATAACAAGGTTAAAGGCGCTTTAATAACTGCGTTACGTAGCCATTATGATGTTTCAGTTCTGGAAATTATTGCTCCTGTCTGCCTTAGAAGACAGTTGAACCTTAAAGATGGTAACAAGGTCAAAGTGGAAATTTATATTCAGCCATAACCTAGAACGGCAAAGTTGTCGAATACGAGTATTTAACTGACTGCTGATCACTTGGCTTGCGCCTTGTAGCTATCCAGTAACCTATAATCAAACCGAAACCTAATCCGCCCAGATGCGCCAAAATGTTAACGCCCTCACCCGTATTGATAATAAATAGAAAGAACGCGAAAACCAATGCTCCTACTATAGATTGTCGAACAGAACGCCTAGCATAAATTACAACTGCGCCAAACAATGCGAAAATTGCGCCTGAAGCCCCAACTGAAAGTAAGTCTGGTCCCAAAGCCAAAGAAAGAACGTTTCCTGCTAAGCCTCCAATTAAGTAGATTCCAAGGTATTCTGGCAGAGAGAACATTTCTTCTGCTCTTAAACCGAAAATAAACAGAAACAGCATGTTGCCGCCGATGTGTGCTATTGACGCGTGGACAAACATGGATGTGAAAAGCTGATAATACGCACCATTATAGAACACATCGCCATTGAGTTGGTACAGCGGGGGTATACCATTGAAGTTTGTGCTTACCCAGTTGCCGCCAACTATAGATGTGTAAATGTATACTGCGATGTTGAGTGCGATCAGAATAATGGTGGGCTTGTACTTTATTGAATTTGGCATTTTGTATGACCGTTAGTTTTTGGCGAGTTTGTCGATAATTTTCTGTTTTATCTTTGATGAACTATCTAAAGTATTCTCTCCAAACTTGCTTATTCTAACAATCTTAATGTGGGCTTTATGTGAATCAACATATTTGCGTACTTGTTGTTCCATGTCCTCTTGATCGTATCCTAACGCAATAACGTCTGGCTTAATGTTCTCAATGACTTCGCCTATGTCGAGACTCTCATGGCCAAGCACTACTTCGTCAACAACTTTCAGAGATTCAACCAGTGCACATCTCTGTTCCTCAGACATTATGGGTTTTTTACCTTTCATTTTCTCTACCGTGCTATCTCTTGCAATGACAACAACCAACTCGGCATTTGCGCCCCCTGCTTTCTTGGCGTCTTCCAAAAACTTAACGTGCCCCAAATGAAGCAGGTCAAAAACGCCTGAAGCTAAGACAATGGTTTTCTTTCCTGATTTGTTGGCCATTCAAATTTCACAGCGCCCAATAATCTTAAAGCATCTAAGAGCCCTTCACAGTAAGCAACTGAGGTTAGGCTTGTTTCAAGCTTGCCTTTAGCCTTATAATACTTTGCGTCCTCCAAATAGTCAGCAGCCCAACGCAAAATATTGCCTATCGCGTCGTCAGTTAGGCTAATGGGTGTTTTTGTTCGCTCAAGTTCTTTTATCACTTTTTCTGCAGAATCGATATATTTTGCCGCAAGAGTTTCAAGGTTCACTTAGCAAGCCTCCTAAACTCTGCTGGTGCACCCCCAAAAGCGATTAACGAATCAATTTCCATAAAATGCAGATCGCCTGGAAAAATTAAGCTGTAGGGTGGCTCCCCGAAGTTAAATGCAGCTAAGTCTTTTAGAAAGTCTGCTTTGATTGTTGGATTGTCGCTACCTGCTCGTGCAATTCCAACTGCAGGAGTACTCGACGTTATGACGCCTTGATTTTTCTTTTTCTCGACCTCAAGCAGCATTACGATGGCTTGGTCGATGCTTAGGAAGTGTTTCTCGGTTGCTTTCAAATCTAAAAGGCAAAGAGTATGCAATCCCAGCGTTTTGTTTTGTGCGATAACGTTGTAGGGTGTTTCCGAAAAGTTTTCTGGAAATGGGACGGTAACTGTTTTTCCAAATTTGTAATTATGCAGTCCTGAGAGGCTAACAATTGCTGAAATTATTGATGTGCCATGAATAATTCGAGTTTTTATTCCCTGATTTTCAGCATCAATACGCAATGTCACATGGGTTGTTGCAATAAACGGATCTCCCGGAACTAGAAACAATGTCTTCCCTTTTTTTGCGGCTTCAAGAATCATACTGCCGTTTTCTTCTTCAAGATCATTTCTTGAAACTAATTTTATTTTTTTCCCGCATAAGCCTTCAAAACGTTGTAGGCTAAAGTCGGACATGAGGCTCGTGTAGAGTTCAATAAAAACGCTGTCTGCGTTTTTGACTTCTTCTAAACCTTTAACGCTTATGCCTTTTTCATCGTTTAATCCTAAGCCTACGAAGACAAGTTCATTCAAGTTGAAGCCCTTGTAAGTAATTGGGAAGTTGAAATTTTAAAGTTATTTCTCTTTGATTTCGCCTTTTTTGACCAGTTGATCATAGTAAACGCGGCATGTATCTATGGAGATTCCATGCCTTTGGCAGTAAATGGTAAGAACTTCTTCAACTGGTTCATCTGGCTTTCTATTCTTGATCATGTCCTTTAATTCTTGAATTTTGTGTTGCTTATCAAATTTCTCGCTCATCTACATCTCCTCCATTCCTTAAGGTATTTCGTGCGTTCTCTGCTTGATTATTCTCATGCTGTTTTATAAAAGTTAAAAAGTTCAAACCAAAAAACAAACAGATAGACTTGGCGATTTGATATTATTAAAGTCTGAAGTCAGTTGATATTGGGAACTCTGTTTGTTGTCTTAAGAACCGAACCTATACTTCTGTTTCGTTGAAATCTAAACGTTGAAATTCCAACCAAGAAACCTAAAGCGATAGCTCCGGAAACTGCAATCAAGCAATATCTGACCCAGGTTATTGGTGTTTTGGGAATTGCAACATAATAAGAATGATTAGCCTGACCAGTTGCGTTGTGAAATGAATTACCCCACCAATTACTCGCTCTAATAATGGTTCCATCACCAGGATAAGGAAAAGTTGCTTCACCACTCTCATCTGTAAACACCGTTAACGGATGCATACCATTCCGAGTTATCGTAACAGTTGCATTATCCACCAAAAAAATGTTGAAGTTTCCTGCTGCTACTCCAACCGTTACATTTTCTCCAACCCTTGGGTTTTCAGGCGATACTGAAATTATCCACCAGCCCTCTTGAGTATTTCCAACTCCAAAAACCCACCAGAATGGAACACCAAAAGCTTGAATTAATAATAATAACACGACAAAAAAAGTTAAGGCTCCACAAAGAAAACTGTAGCCTATGTTTCTTTTTACCATGACAGCTTTTAGAAGACAATCGATATTAAAGCTTGTCAAAAAAGTTGACTCATCAGTTTTTTGGTCAAACACTTGAATAATCTGCTCTAAGTGTTCCAGATCTGGAACACAGTGTTCCTTGAATAGAATTAAAAGTCACATAGGAGTCATTGATTGCCTGAGATGACCATGAGAAAGGCAATCATTCGCTTAGTTACAGTTGTTTTAGTAATTCTAGCTTCAAGTTTAGTTTTATTCTCGTTTGCCTTTGAAATGCCGTTAGTTGTTTCAGGAGCAAAGATTTCCGTCGCGTTGTCTTCACCAGTTGAGCTACAATACAATCTAACCGGCGAAGCTGGGTACTCAGTTTTTCAGCTTGCAGATGGAAGCTTAGTTCTAAACACCGCTAACCAAAACTTCACTTATCTTATAAAAATTGACTCTTCGAACCACGTGTTGTGGACAAAAACAATTCAGATCGAGCAAAAAAGTACGGTTCTTTCCCGCCTTCTGCCTACAAGTGATGGAGGATATCTTTTGGCGGGAATCGTCGATAACTTTTATGCGTTAGTCAAAACCGATTCGCAGGGCAACATTCAATGGACTAAAATGTTCAGTTCAGGAGCGCCTGTAAACTACTTCATGTCGATTATTCAAACCCGCGACGGAGGTTATGCTATTGCGGGTTTCGGCGAGAAAGTTGAGGAGAGCGAGGGCTGGATCTGGTTTGCAAAAACTGATTCATCTGGAAACATGGATTGGAATGAGACGATTTCTGGGCCAACAGCGGATTGTCCATCGACTGTCTTTCAAACTTCTGACGGTGGATATCTATTGTCCGATGTTAGTTATTCCTTTGTTCCGAATCAGGCCTTCTTCGCGCTAATCAAAATGAACGCTAACGGAAAAGTACTTGGAAAAACAACTTATGGCGGCTCGGGCTATTACTTTCAACCTGAATGTAACATTGCTATAACCACAAAAGACGGTGGATACTTAATGGCAGGTTATCTTTGGCAAAAGAGCGCATGGATACTCAAAACTGATGCCCAAGGCAGCATGCGTTGGAACCAAACCTACGGCACCGACGGCAGCTCGGTAACCTCCGTGCTTGAAACCCAAAGCGGAGGATTCCTTCTGTTAGATATTTCAAATCTAACCAATGCTGGGTTAATTATGACTGACAAATTAGGCAACGAACTTTGGAACACGACGTTGCCAGGAGTTACCTTGCCTGTGGGATTAGAGGCAAACTTTAATTCAATTATCAACGCCAAAGACGGCGGGTACATCATGGTAGGTTCAAAAAATCATTCTGTATGGCTGGCAAAACTTGACTACCAACAAAACGGATCCATTGTCTCTCAACTGTTTTCGCTTAAGAACTTAGCATTGGCACTAGAAATTGCACTTATAGCAGCTTTGACAATAATTATTGTTAGATTTAAAATAAAAAGAAAAGTCAAGAACGATAATGATCAAAACGGTTCAATTGTTCAAAATAAACCGTGTAGATACCCAATGTAATTTCAGTTTAATGTTTTTTAAATAATTTTTCTAAAATCATAAATATTGAGCTTTTAGGTTTTGGATGGAGCATCCAACCAAACATTTATATCATTTACGTTTAAAAGAAACCTACGCATTTCAGCTCCATGGTTGAGGATTGAATACCAAAGATGAAGCCCATAGAAAACTTGGCTAGAGACACCATAAGGAACCTTAAGCCGTGCATTCATGGCGGAGAGGTTTTGGATGCTGCAGACAAAAGCGGGCTTAAACGGGATGAAATTTTGGATTTTAGTTCAAGCGTCAATCCTTTAGGTCCATCAAAAAAAGCGCTTGAGGCAGCCAAAAAAGCTTTCAGCCAAATTTCAGCCTACCCTGATTCAAATTCAAATGAGTTACGGGAGGCTATTGCAAGTCACTTCACATCATTAACCAAAGACAACGTTATTATGGGAAATGGCTCTACGGAACTCATGTATTTGTTCGCTGAAACTTTCCTGAACAAAGGCGACAAAGCCCTTATTCCGACACCCACATTTGGAGAATATGAAGGCGCGGTCAAGAAAGCAGGAGAAACACCCAAATTTATAAAGCTAAACAAAAGTTTTAACATTGAAAAATCAACATTTGCAAATGAAATAGCCGGAGCCAAAATTGTCTTCTTATGCAACCCAAATAATCCAACAAGTATGCTCATTCCATCAGAAACCCTAACAGAAATAATTGAGAATGCTTTAGAGCAAAATAGCCTCATTTTTCTTGATGAAGATTTTTTGGAGTTTGTAGAAAACGAAAAAGCACTTTCAATGATTGGCAAAATCAACAAGTATCCAAACTTGTTTATCCTGAGGTCTTTCACCAAAATTTTTGGTTTAACCGGCTTGCGCATTGGCTACGGAATCGCCAACGATGAAATAATTAATTTGTTATCATGTGCCAAGATTCCTTGGAACGTTAACTGTTTAGCGCAAGCGGCTGCTGTTGCTGCATTAAAAGATGAGGATCATCTGAAGATAACACGGGAACTTATCAAAAAAGAGAAAGCAAAACTATTAAGCAAACTTGAAGAAATCAGGTCATTCAAGATTTTTCCTTCAGACGCCAACTTTTTCTTTATAGATATACGCAAATCTGGCCTGACAGCTGCTCAATTGGCAAGCAAACTTTTGAGCGAGGGCATTTTAATTCGAGACTGTACCTCTTTTAGAGGACTCGACACATACTTTGTTCGTATAGCCGTCAAAACTCAGGCGGAGAATGAACGGTTGATTGAGATTTTTAAGCGCATAGTAAAGACCTAACACGGTTTGATATTGACCCATGTTTGCTTTTGATCTCTCTTTATTTGTTGATTCCGTGTTGATTTTCGTCTTAGCCTTTCTAATTGATGCAGTCCTAGGCGAGTACCCTGACAGAATTCACCCCACAATCGGAATTGGCAAAATAATAGCATATCTTAAGCCGAAAGCTAAAAATGTTAATCCCCGAATTGAAAAAGCAAACGGCGTACTCTTAGCCATAACCATTATGCTGGTTGTTTCGCTTCCCGTATTTGCCTTGCTTTTTTGGCTACGAACTTCATTCGGCTCCATACCCTACATTATTGTTGGTGCGATTTTGTTTAAAGCAACTTTTGCAGTCAAAGGCATGGGCCAATATACCAAACCTATTGCTTCGGCACTCAAAAAGAATGATTTAGTTGAAGCCCGCAAATGGCTGCCCTTTATCGTTAGACGAGATCCAAACACGCTTGGAGAAAAACAAATCATTTCCGCTGCAGTAGAATCCATTGCAGAAAGCACGACAGACGGAATAACGGCACCCTTCTTCTTCTTTGCGATTTTCGGTGTTCCTGGTGCCTTCGCATATCGTGTAATTAATACATTGGATTCAATGGTCGGCTATAAAGATGTTGAAAACAAAAACATCGGCTGGTTCTCCGCAAAACTTGACACCATCACTAACTACATACCCACCAGACTAACAGGCTATCTGATGGTTGCGGCTGCATTTCTGTTAAGAGAAAACTGGCGTGAGTCATGGCGCATTCTTCATAGAGATAAAGGAAAAACTATGAGCGTAAACGCAGGCTGGACCATCTCAGCTATGGCTGGAGCCTTAGACACCCAACTGGAAAAGCAAGGTCACTACACTTTAGGTGACGACCATGGCATTTCATCAGAACACATTTCAAGAGCTTTGCGGATGATGACGTTAACCGCCGTTCTTTTCGGTATAGTCATAGTTCTACCGATTTTGGCCTTAAGAGTTAATATCTAAACTTGGGCAAAGAAATCAAATCTATGATAAAAAATAATTTCAATTAATGAAGCGACTTTTTTTTATGCTTTGAATGCATGATTTTTGGGGTAAGAAAGTTCCATTATTTGAAAATTAAGGTAAGCCACAGGTTTAGCATAATGTTATATATTAATAGTTAACAAAGTAGTCGTATCAATTTGTAGGAGAAAAGAAAAATGCAAATTAATAAAAACAGAATTTTAGCTATCGCAATCGTTATTTTGTTAATGTCTTCAATTTCATTTTCAACGATGCTAATACCGAAGGCTAGCGCACATACACCAGCATGGCAGATTCCAACTTTCGCATACATTGTCGCAGAACCTAACCCTATAGGTGTAGGTCAGTCACTTTTCGTTTATCTTTGGCTTGACGCCGTTTACGGAGCAGCCGGGGGAACAACTGCCACCATAGGCACGAATGCTTCAACCGCCAGCGCAGCGCTGACCGCAAACAACTACAGATTCCAAAACTTCCAAGTCGTCATAACAGCTCCTGATGGTACAAAACAAACAAAGAATTTCGCTTTTATCTCAGACCCAACATCATCGCAGCTATTTTCCTTTACACCGTCTCAGGTTGGCACTTACAATTTCAACTTTACTTTCCCAGGGCAAGTCTATGGCGCTGGTGGTAATGGTTATGAAAAATCACCGATTTTTGGCGACACTTATCTGCCAAGTTCAGCATCAACAACACTTAATGTGCAACAAAACCCAATACCCGCAGCCGAAGGCAGTACCCCTCTTCCATCTGAATACTGGGCACACCCAATATATGGCG
Source organism: Candidatus Bathyarchaeota archaeon (assembly GCA_963833575.1). GTDB lineage: Archaea > Thermoproteota > Bathyarchaeia > Bathyarchaeales > Bathycorpusculaceae > Bathycorpusculum. Next base: position 591,123 of record CAWHXY010000007.1, read on the forward strand.
AGGGCACTGATTGGTGGGCAATTTCATCAGACTGGCTTGGTTCAGGTTCACCAGTTCCAGCAGGCTACACTACATCCGCTATCTATCATGGCGATGCAATAGGACCTCAAACTCCGCATGTGATGTGGACAAAGCCACTTCAATTTGGAGGAGTTGTCGCAGGAAATCCATTTGTCTCCGGAGGCTCAACTCCTGGTAACGGTGGGGTTCAAGGAGCCCAATACTTCGAAGGCACTTCTTACGAGCCAAGATTCGTCAATCCCATAATAATCAGCGGATACCTCTACTACACAGAACCAGTATCATTCACAGGACCAAGCAGCGGACCAACAGACTGCGTAGATCTTCGCACAGGACAGGTTATTTGGTCTAGATCCGATGTGCCACCGCTCTCATTTGGCTACATATACAACCTTTGGAATGGCGAACAACACGGAACTTTCCCACCAATTCTATTCACAGCCAACTTTGCGCAAGCTTTCGATGCATACACAGGAGACCCATTGTTCAACGTAACAAATGTTCCTTCGGGGACAGCAGTAGCAGGTCCAAGTGGCGAACAATTAAGATATGTGTTTACGAACGCAGGCTCCGCAACTAATCCACAGTGGTATTTGGCCCAGTGGAACTCATCCAGACTTTGGCAATACGATGTAAATCCATATACTGGCGGTGGAAGTCTGAATCCATCCATTATCAACGCAAGCAACCTGGTCCTCGTTTCGACTACTCCAATTAATCCAAATACAGGCACTACAGGCACCATTCCGACTTCAACTGGTGGAACCACCGTTCCGGTTCCTTATGGTTCTTCATTCACAGTCAATGCAAACATTCCTATCAACTCCACAACGCTCGGAGGAGAGATTCTAGGAACAACAGCCAAAATTGCTGGTCCTGGCATCAACACTTATGACTGGAACGTTTCGTTACCTTGGCTCAATACCATGCCTTTAGGTTTACTGGTAACTGTGGGGCCCAGCGGATCAACAGTTTCACCGGCACCTGCGGGATCAAATCCTGTAACGGTAGTCGCAGCTAACACCGGCGATGTGATGCTTTGCAGAAACGGCTCTTTGCCCATTGGTTTCATGAGAACTTACAGCGGCGTCCCACAACTTCCCTATACATTATTTGCAGTTAACCTAAACGCTTCTAGAGGTGCAATCGGTACGATATTATGGATGCAGAATTATGATCCCCCAGCAGGCAACCTCACGCTCGCTATACAAGGAGTTGACTGGCAAAACCGTGTCTTCATCGTCAATTACGGGGAAACTATGCAATGGGTAGGATACAGTCTGGATACAGGCAACAAATTATGGGGTCCAACCATATCTCAAGCACCCTTTGACTACTATACGACAAGCTACCGATGTTTGATAGCTTACGGCAATCTCTACAGCATGGGCTATGCAGGAATATGTTACTGCTTTAATGATTTGACAGGAAATCTAAAATGGACCTACGGAAACGGCGGATCCGGTAACAGTACTAACGCTGGCCTAAACGTCTTTTACGGTGATTACCCCACAATGATGGAGTCAGTCGCCAATGGAGTATTATACACAGCTACTTCTGAACACACAATGCCTAACCCGTTTTACAAAGGTTGCACATATCGCGCTATTAACGCCACTGACGGAACAGAAATATGGCAGCTATCAGGATACCCCAGCGAATGGTCCACCCCTGGCAGTGAATGGGCAACAGCAGATGGCTTTATTGCATGCATGAACGGTCTTGACAACAACATTTACAGTATAGGCAGAGGACCAAGCGCTACCACAGTTACAGCGCCAAATACTGGCTTATCCTTTGGATCATCAGTAGTAATACGTGGTACAGTAATGGACATTTCTGCAGGCACAAAACAAAACACACAGGCAGCTGATTTTCCAAATGGCGTTCCAGTTGCATCAGATGCAAGCATGAAGGATTGGATGGGATATGTCTATCAGCAAAAACCGCTCCCAACCAACTTCACCGGCGTTCCAGTGACAATAGCCGTACTCGATTCCAATGGCAACTATAGAAATATTGGCACCACAACTACAGATGCAACCGGCATGTATACTATATCATGGAAGCCCGACATTACTGGTAATTTCACAGTTGTAGCCACTTTCCAAGGCTCCAACGGTTACTGGCCATCACACTCAGAAACAAGTTTTGCAGTCGATCCAGCGGGGCCAACAGCCTCTCCATATCCTGTTATTAGTTTGCCACCGACTGAAATGTACGTCATGGGAACAGGAATTGCAATAATAATTGCAATCGCTATAGTAGGCGCAATAGTCGTACTAATGCTAAGGAAACGACCATAAAAAACATTCAAACCCTCATTTCTTTTTTTTGTTTTTTATCCGATAGAGTATTAATTAGAAACAGGACTAAAAGGGCAGAAAAATAATCAATCTTTTTTAGATGTTATTTTTTTGATAGCTTTAAGATAAACGTTCTTGACACCGTTATTTTTCTCTGCCTCGGCTATCTCCTGCATCTTGGGAAGAAGCATACTCTGAGCTGACGTGTTGTTTTTTGCGATTTCGCTTGTGGCAAAAGCGGCACACCATTTGACTACTGTGCTTTCGTCTTTCGTATTGATTAGTAATTTAGGAATTGCCTTCTCCGCTTCGATAGGATACTTTTTGGATAAGTTACCAATGGCTTGCGGGATACCCCACTTCACTCTAGGCAAATCATAATTTATGTAGTCAATTAAATCGTTAATGTAGGGTGCTACTAATTCGGGATTATCAATCGATAACTGCTCTATAATGTCGGCAGATGTTCCTTTCTCTACTTTGGAACCTGTCTTTAACAGGTTTATGACCTTAGGAAAAAGAGAGTTATCTCGAGCGATTTTTTCTGTTAAAAAAATCACAAGCTCTTTCGGTTTGCCTTTCCAACTCTTAATTTCCTCTGCGATTTCCAAGATAACTCGCCTGCACTATTTTATTGCAATGTGTTTATACTTAATTTTTTTGTTCAGACTAGCTTCTAATTAGGTTAAACTTGTTTAGAGCGCAAGTTGTTAGGAAGTTTCTAATCGGCGTTAATGATTTGCGAGGAGAAGCGAAATTAGGTAGTTATTTTGGATCAGACCGTATTTTCCGTTTTTTGCCGATTCCTCATCAAATTTTTTGAGGTTGTCAGCTTTCAGTGATGGTGCTTTAATGGCGAAAGGTACTGGATCTCTTGTGTGTGTTCCGATTTTGACGGGTGTTGGATGGTCTGGCGATATGGCGATGGCGTAGGGCTCTTTTAAGCCGTCTAAAATTCTGCCGAGCAGTCTCTTATCCAAGTTCTCTATTGTTTTCACTTTCAAAGCGTAGTCTTTGCAGTGACCTGCTTCGTCAGGTGCTTCTACATGAACAACAACTAAATCGTTCGTCTCAAGAGCTTTTAGGGCTGCATCTGCTTTGCCCTCATAATTAGTGTTATCTAGCCCTGTTGCGCCGGGAACATTAATGATTTCCATACCCGCGTAAGTGCCAATTCCTTTTACCAAATCTACTGCAGAGATAACTGCGCTTTTGATTCCATACTTTTCTTTCAATGTGGGCATCGCTGGTTTTTTGCCGCCTCCCCAGAGCCAAATTAGGTTTCCTGGGTTTTTGCCTGCTTTTTCACGGGCAATGTTTACGGGGTGAGTTCCAAGGATGCCACTGGATCGGCAGATTAGTTCTCTTAGTAATCGGGTTGTTTTTTCTGCTTCGGTTGATGTGGCTTCTGGCAGAACATCTAAAACTTTTGCTCCTATAGCGTCATGGGGTGGAGTGCAGTGGATGAGTTCTGGTTTTGGAAAGTTACGCAGTATCAGAAAATGTCTGTAGTCGAGTCCTGCAAAGAATTCGATTTTGCCTAATTTTCCAAACGCTTTATTTATTGATGCGATTAGTTTGCTTGATTCTTCTGTGGTTATGTGGCTAGCAGAGTAATCAATGATAACTCCATCTTTCTCAGTTATCAAATTGCATCTATATGCTGTATCGTTGTCTCCTAGTTTTATGCCTCTGGCTGGTGCTTCAAGTGGTCCTCTGCCCGTACAATATTTCCGTGGATCGTAACCTAGCAGTGAGCAAATTGCCGTTTCGGAGCCTGGATTGCACTCTTCAGGAACGGTTTTGATAAGTCCACTTCTACCTTTAGCTGCTATTAAATCCATATTTGGCTTATTTGCTACTTGAAGTGGCGTCTTGTTTCCTAATTCAGGAATAGGGTAATCAGACATTCCGTCGCCAATAACCATCACATACTTCATCTTAGTTATCTCCAGAGAACTTGTTGTTCATTAACGACCTTGGCATCCTCTTTGCTTCACAAATATCACGACCGCATATTTATCTGCTTTATTGACAAAATCACTTTTGCCGTGTAGTAAGCAAGCGGTTGTGATTGTTAACGCACTACAACAAATGTATTTATGAATTTAAAGGCTAGAAGATAAGTCAGAAATAAAAAATGAAAAGGAGACTTTTTAAATGCTTGAAGGATGGGAATGGATAATTATCGGTGTTGTTGCCATTGTCATTATTATGTGGGGTCCCGCGAAGATTCCAGAGTTTGCTAAAGCGTTAGGACGAGCCAAAGGCGAGTTTAACAAAGCGCAGAAAGAATTTACTGACGCAGCGATGAATACCACTTCTACGACTACTTCTACCTCAAGCTTTGTTGACTCTAGACCAGCACCTGTAACCACAATAAAATCAAAAGACGAAATGTTGCTTGAGACAGCTCAAAGACTCGGCATTCCAACAGATGGCAAAACCAGAGACCAGATATCCGAAGAAATATCCATAAAAGTAAAATTGCTAAGTGCGTCTTAAACTGGCTTTTTTTTGCCGTGTCTTTTCGCAACGAAAATACAGGTAAGAGGCTAAATCAATAACTAACAAATCGTGGAAACCAGAAGCCGTCTCGTAAAATAGGGCAACACTAGTCAAAGAAGGCATTGCTGATAGATTCTTTGTCTACGTTTCTTTCTGCAAAACAGCACCAACGAGGGTTGGATACTGAGTGTTCAACTTTGAACAAGTGTCTTGATGAATATGGATTGAAAAAATTATGAGTTCTGAATCTTCGTCGCCTTTTAAAAGCTGGGCTTTAAGCTTTTGGGATCATATCGATGAGTTGGTTCGCCGATTCAAAGTGGTGTTAGTTGCAATTATTATTGCTACTATAGTGGGATGGTTACCCACGAGCATAGCTGGATTAACCAATCCTATTGGCGGTTACCAGCCGCTTCTCTCACTTGTGATGCTCAGGATAAAGGCGGCTTTTCTTCCCGGTCAAGCAACTCTGATCGCCGGAGGACTGGGCGACACTGTTTACCTAATGGCGTACCTGTCCATAATCATCGGGTTGTTACTTGCTTCCCCCGTAATTTTTTATGAAGTAGTCGCTTTCATCAAACCAGCATTATATGAGAATGAAAAGAAAGTTCTAGGATATTATCTGGGATCTTTAATCGGACTTTTGGCCTTAGGCGCAGCCATGGCATATTTTTTGATTATTCCAATATCGTTTAGAATTCTAATTTATTTTACAATGCAGGGCGGATCAGTGCCTTTCATTTTCATCAAAGACTTCTACAGTTGGATTTTTACCCTGTTCGTTTTGTGCGGTGTTTTCTACACGATTCCGGTGTTTCTTGTTATGCTTGTGCATGTTGGAGTTTTACCTGTAAGATTTTTGAAAGGAAAAAACAAAATCATCGCCTACGTAGCAATTTTGATGGTGTTTTGGATTTTTGGTCCCGACCCAACTCCCGTTACAGGCTTAATCATGTTGGCTCCCTTTGTTTTCGTTTTTGAAACTGCAACGTTCTTCGCGAGAAGAATTGACAGCTCACGCAAAAGAAGAAAAGAAGCAGGAACCTATGGAGCAACACCAGTAGCCCAAACCTACTTTACAAAATCCTCATGCAGATACTGTCACTCCCCAATAGAAAAAAGCACAGTCTTCTGCCCAGGGTGCAACCGATCAATAAAATAATTATGATTTTACCCAGATTGATACAGTAGCTTTAGATTCTACTTGATTTATGCTTTGATTTGCTTGAAGGCTGCTATTTATTTTCTAAAACTAAAAAAAAGGAAAGATGGTTTTTTTGTTTGATATTCTTATGGTCGTTTGCGGGTCATTAATAGCATAAGCACTGCGCCGACAATGATTACTACGATTATTATCGCTATTGCCGAAGCTAAGATGTATGTGTCGGTGTTTGATGCTACTGGTGCTGTAGTTGGTGCTGGACTGGCTGCTGCCTGCATAACCGTGAAGCCGTCTTCAGCGTATGATGGCCAATACCCGTTGGTTCCGTGGAATGTTGCGATGACGCTGTAGTTGCCTGAAATGTTGGGTGTCCATGTCATTCTGTAGTTGCCGGTTGCGTCAGTTGTGGTTGTGCCTATGTTTCGATAGTTGCCGTTAGAGTCTAAAACGTCCACTGTTACGTCAACGCCTGTGAAGGTTGTTGGAAGCGCTTTTTGCTGGTAGACGTATCCCATCCAGTCTTTCATACTTGCGTCAGATGCAACTGGAACTCCGTTGGGGAAATCAGCTGCTTGCTGAGATTGCTTTGTACCAGCAGAAACATCCAAGACTGTTCCAGAGATTACAACTGGTTGCCCGAATGATAGACCACTATGAGGTACTGAAACTGTAGTAACGCTTGGTCCTCTGCCGATGCCGTAGACTTGGCAGTCATACCCATTGAACATTGTTGCATAACCGTCTGCAATAGCGGCTGTTGCAGTGTTAAATGCGCTTGTGTAACATGAAAGAGTCCAGATTTCTGTTCCGTCAGTAGCGTTGATACCGCGTGTCAATGCGCCCTTGTAAATTGGTGTAGTGACCGTGTGTTCGGTTGTAATAGTGTACAGTACTCCGTTGCCGATAGCGTATATTGTGGTGGGAAAATTGCCGCGTTGTCCGTACCCAAAGCTTGTACTGTTTCCATCGCCGCCATTACCGTAGGTCCACAGTAGATTGCCAGTTTTTGAATCGTAGCAGTAGATTATTCCTCCGTATCCAGCACTGTAGATTTTACCGTATGCCATTATGCATCCTCCTCTTCCACCACTGTAGTATCCAAGAGTGCTATAGTATTGGAATGCAACTTGGTCGCCGACTGGACCCCAAATTTTCTGACCTGTTGCCATGCTGTATCCTACTCGTTGCATTGTTTCTTTATACGTTTCAGCAAAGACGCCGACAGTTGGGTCAGCTCCGATGTATGAAACACTGATGTTGCCTGCGGGTGGTTGAACTGTATTTGTCCATAGCATTGTACCGATTGAACCGTTAGTTGCATTGAGGTTAACTGCAAAGTAAGTGTAGGGAGACCAGCTTGTAACGGTTAGTAGACCAGGACCAGCTGGATAAATGCCGCTCATGCCAAGCAACATATCATCTTTGACGATATCCACTATGGAAGATGCTTGAGTCATAGTGTTGAGTGCGGGCATCGAAATATTCCAGTCTAATAGGCTCGGATCGCTTCCGTCAGTTATTGGTGGAACCACTGCTGGTGTTGTTGATGGACCAGAGTATGTATTGTCCCATAGTCTTGATGAATTCCATTCTTGCAGATAGTATTTCATGGGGCCAGTAGGATTGCCAAAGAAGTCGGTCGGTCCTAAGTTTACAAGAGAATAAATTAGAACTTCTCCATTTGGACCCAAAGCTGATGTTCCTGTAGGTACGTTAGTAACGTTAAACATTGGATCTCCCGTGTAGCCATCAAACGCTCGCCATGATGTGCCTGAAACAGTAATTAGCATTGGTGGATAAGTTCCATGTTGATTGGGTTCTTGAACATCATATATGTAACCGAAAGTTGGCCATGGTACGTCACTGCGAGACCAAATGAGTTGTCCTGTTTGCAAATTGACGCATTCAGTTGGACCATAAGGATTCGGATTAAATGCTCCTGCTGTACCTCCGAAAGATAGTGGCGTAGTGAAGTAGAGCATTCCGTCCATTATTATCGGATCTTCGAATCTTTGAGCATAAGCAGAACCCTCAAAGTAAGTGGCTCCTGTTTGCTGGAAGGCGTTTCCTCCGACTACTCCACCACTCTGAATTGGCTTAGTCCACATAATATGGCCCGTCAGAGGACCTACTGCATCGCCTGGATATCCAGTGACACCGCCTGGTCCATTATACCCTAACCAGTTTGACGAAATCGTGTACCAGTTAGGGTTCTCTCCATATATTGGACGCGTCCAATAAGCAGATGGAAGCGGATTACCAGGAATTGCAGCTATAGCTGACGACTGAACAGTAAGCGTTGTTGATGCTGAGCTAGGTAGGTAAGTGTCGTTTATATACTCACTTGGTGCAGGTGGACCAAAGAACGAAACAAGTCCAGTATATGTGTATTTGTATCCAGGGAAAGTAAAGTTAAGCGTGTAGGTACCTGTTTGGGTGGGAGTGAAAATATAGTGCTGATTTGACGTGGGATCTTGGACAATTGGAAAAGTCTGTGTTTGTGTTGTGCCGTCAGGTGCAGTGATGAGCAGCTGGTAGTTTTGAAATCGGATGGGATTAGTTGGTTCTGCGAGATCCGGTATTTTGTCAACCCACATGTATATTATTGCCTGCTGGCCGACACCGATAGGATTAGGGACAGCCTGAACATAGGCGAAGGTTGGAATCTGCCATGGAGGGGTATGTGCACTAGCAGTTGAAACTAGCAATGTTGAAGCTGAAATCGACAGCATTAAGAATATCACAATAAAACTAGTTATAACTCTATTTTTAGCAAATTTCATGCATTTTTTCTCCTTTTTCTATGTATTACATGTTAACGATATTTCTTTATAAGATTTTGCAAAAACGTAACAGCGTAGCTTCTTAATTAATTAATCAGCGCCAAACAATTAACAAAAATGCATTAGTCTTAATTGAAACATTTTTTACACAATAGGCTATGAAATCATTCATAGCGCGGTTAACAGCTACAGATTCTGGTGTCGGCATCCCAAAAAACACACAAGAAAAGATGTTCACTTTAATGTTTACTATCAAGTTCACGGATCTGCTTAGTTGCTTAATAACTATTGATGGCGTACATGGATAATGCTGAAGCATTGCAGTTCTTAGAGTTGTCTGCTGAGTGCCCTAATATTGATTAAGCGGTCTTTATCTTTAGACCCGCCAACTTTAATGCGAGTTCAAAAAGCTTATACTAGCGCGCGCACACGCGAAATTTAGACTGTCTTCTGAGGTTTCATTTATTGTTCATGAAATATGTTGATTCCCGCACTCCGCAACTTTTGGATGAAGGGGGCAAGGCAGGCAGGAGCATTGGAGCAATAGCTCGTTATAGATTGGACAAATATTTTTGCGCAGTAGATATAGCTTCTCGCCTAAAAAGCTATCGGTTATCTTCAGGCTCTCGATAACAACCTGCACAACTGGATTATTCATTTTCCTGCTTTAACGTTGCAAAATGTAAAACCAAAATAAGCCCAATGCGCCAATATTTAACAAAATGGAACAAAAACAACCGACTTTCAACTCGATCAACCCCCTAAAACCGCAACTTTCTTGCAAAGGCGCTTTCTCAATTAGGCAAAGCAAAATAAATTATACCTTCAAATTCTTTTTTCGACATTTTATTCGGAACTAGCGGACGCTGTAAAAATTAGTGATTTTTACGTTTAAAGCGTCTTGTTCTTCGAGTTTTTGTTATATGGTTTTTAAACATGTTTAGCACCATTGTATATTTAATTGAGAGGGAACTGCATAGTTGAATGGGAAACCGCTTGTCAGCATTGTTAGTGCTGGAATGTCTAGGTTTGGTAGGCATGAGGGTTTGCTTGCTAGAGAAATCTTTTCTGAAGCAGCTCATGAAGCGTTTTGTCGCTGTCCCAAACTGGATCCTAAGGGCGATATCAAAGCTTTGTTTATTGGTCATATGGGTGAAGCGTATGAGCATCAGGGGCATATGGGAGCGGCTGCTGCTGACTGGGCGGGTTTAACAGGCATTCCAGCTACTCGTACTGAATCGGCTTGCGCGTCTTCGGGAGCGGCTTTGAGAGCAGGCATTTACGCTACAATGTCTGGCTTAGCTGACGTAGTTATGGTTGGCGGTGTTGAGAAGATGACTCATCGCACAACAGTTGAGGTTACTGAGTATCTGGCTATGGCATCAGATTTCCCGTTTGAGCAGTGGCACGGCATCACTTTTCCAGCCCTGTTTGCGATGATGGCGACTGCGCACATGTACAAGTATGGCACGACCGAGAAACAGATGGCTTCGGTAGCAGTTAAAAACCATTTTCACGGAAGCCTCAATCCGAAAGCTCATATGCAAAAAGAAATTACCCTAGAAGCCGCCTTATCGTCAAAATGTGTGGCTTGGCCGCTAAAACTCTACGATTGCTCTTTGATAACTGACGGCGCAAGCTGCATAATTCTAGCCAAACCCGAATTAGCTAGTAAATATACTGACATGCCAGTTCACATAATTGGAAGCGGGCAAGCCAGCGACAGCATCGGATTATACCAACGCAAAAGCCTAACATCGCTCAACGCCACCAAGCTTGCGGCAAAAACAGCTTATGAAATGGCAAAAACCAAACCGCAAGACATAGACTTAGCGGAAGTTCACGACTGTTTCACATTTGCAGAACTCATGGCTTATGAAGACTTAGACTTCTGCCCAGTCGGAGAAAGCGGGAAACTAATTGAAAGTGGAGAAACATGCCTCGGTGGGCGCATTCCGGTGAACACGAGCGGAGGATTAAAAGCCAAAGGTCACCCTGTCGGCGCAACCGGAACAGCACAAGCCTACGAAATATACCTCCAACTCACTGAGCAGGCAGGAAAACGCCAAGTAAAAAACGCAAAAATTGGTTTAACGCACAATGTTGGTGGGTCAGGCGCTACCTCGGCTGTTCACATATACCGGAGAGATCTGAAATGAGTCAGCCAGAACCATTCACAATCGAGCAATTCTACAAATTCTTAAAGCAGCAGAAACTTATGGCTGGACAATGCATAAAATGCGGAAAAATCCATCTGCCCCCAAGACCCCTATGTGATAACTGTTTCTCTCAAGACTTCAAATGGATCAACATATCTGGAAAAGGAAAACTACTTACATACACCATTATCTGCGTTGCACCACATCAATTCCAATCTCTAACTCCCTATGCCGTGGGAATAGTGGAACTGGAAAACGGCTTAAGAATACCAGGAATGTTACCGGGTCTGACACAGGAGCAACTAAAAATAGGCATGGAGCTTACATTGGATTTTGGATCATGCAACACAACACAGCAATGGCCCCAGTGGCAAAGATACTGCTTCAAACCCTAACAGTTAAACAAAATAACTGTTGTCTAACTTGTTTTGTTTTTTCACCCTTAACCGCCATCTTTATGTCAAAAAAACCTTTATTCACGATTAGATAAATAGGCTTTACTTTAGAAGCTGAATAAAGTGAATGAAAAATCAAAGTTGTGCCTTGTTTCTTGCAGTGTCTTAAGAGAGGAGCTTGAGCAATTAGTTAAACAAGGCGACCTTGATGCAGATCTAGTTTTTGTCAGCAAATACTTCCATGTGGACTACGAAGCCGTAGAGAAAAACCTGCGTAAAGTTCTAGAACACACACTTAGAATCTCTAACCGAAAAGTTTTGTTGGTTTACGGCGATCTCTGCCTTGGACAAAACGACGAAATGAAAAAGCTAGCTGAGGAATATGGTGTAGTTAAAGTTGACGCTGTAAACTGTATTGATTGCCAACTTGGGGGAAAAGGAAAATTCTTTGATGTTGATCCTGAGCATAAGCTTATGTTTATGGGTCCCGGAATGATTGGTTTCTTTACGCATGCGAAGGAAACAATACTCAAAGAAGGAGTTGATGAAGAAGCATTTGCAAACATGTTCAGAGGGATTAAAGGTTTCGTAATCTTAGACACTTGCGGGAACGAAGAAAAACTTGTGTCAGAGATTAGAAAGTCAGGCATCGAACTTCCAATTCTGGAAATAAGAAAAATCGGTATCGAAGGCGTTAAGCAAGTGGTTTTTGATGCAATTGACCGGGTAAGTAGAGCCAAGTAACTCTTTTGCAGCTTAAAAGTTAAGTAATTGATTTCTCCAAGACCGATGGTGTTACCGCAAATATTAAAGAAGCATCAGCACATATGGAAGCTATTACTTGGATGTGCGTCTTAGATGGCATCAACAGTTACTTCTCAGCCTATGAAACGAGTTGAAGATTGGAAATCCCGATTAATCGATCTTTCAAGGAGAAACAATCTTCTTTACTTCAGAAAGAACCGACGTGGAAACCTGCCTATCTCGCAGCCTGAAGCACAAACAATCTTCAATGCACTAGTGATAAAAAAGCGTCGTTTAGAATTTTGGGCGCCACCTGAAGAGGTAAAAACGACGGAAATGCCTGAAAAAGTAAAAGGCAAAGGAAAAGCCAAAGCTAAAACGGCTAAAGCGACAGCAAAAGCCGCTATTAAAGAAACAGCAACAGAAGAAGTAAAACAACGCCCAACAGCAAATCAATTGGTCAGCGGAAGCTTATCTCGCCAAGACCTCGAAAGGACACTTAAAGGTTTGCAATGGCGTTCACTTCTTGATTATCGGGAACGAGGGGTCCGCATTTTACACGCTGCCTTTGGCACCCTAAACTGGGTGGATCAAGAAACAAAAGAAAACGTCCAGTCACCACTAATTCTTGTACCTTTAGAATTAACTAAAGACTCAATACGCCAACCCTACACAATCGCCGTACCCCCAGTTGAAGAAGAAGCCGTCTTAAACCCCGCATTACAAGTCAAGCTCAAAAATGATTACAAAATCGATTTGCCACCTTTACCTGAAGGATGGGAAACCCAAAACCTGGCAGACTACTTCACCTTAGTCAATAAAGCAGTTGAACAAATGGGTTGGAAATCCGAGACATCGGTTGATCTAAGTCTTTTTTCATTCCAAAAACTGGTCATTTACAAGGATCTTGAAGCAAACGCCAACTTAGTTACGCAGCATCCACTTATCAGGGCAATTGCCGGAGTAAAAGAAGAAAACCTCATAGTAGAGGGGTTGCCAGACGAGAAAGACGTCGACAAAATTGAGTTGCCAGCACAAACATACCAGGTTCTTGATGCCGACAGCAGTCAGCGAGTCTCAATCGAATATGCATTACACGGACAAAGCTTCGTTATGAAAGGGCCACCTGGCACGGGAAAAAGCCAAACCATCGCCAACATAATCGCCGAATGCATCGCTAATGGAAAATCCGTTCTCTTCGTCAGTGACAAAATGGCTGCTCTAGAAGTAGTTTACAAACGTTTGAGCGAAGTAGGTTTAGCCCATTTCTGCCTTGAGCTTCACAGCAGCAAAGCCAACAAGCAACAAGTTGTAGCTGAACTCAAACGTAGCTTAGATGAAAACCTCGTCCCACGCAAGTTACCCTCGGCTCATGAATTTGAACGGATGACGCAGTACCGTGAAACACTAAACGGTTACGTTACAGCATTACATGAAAAACGCCCATACTTGCAGAAAAGTGCTTACGAAATTTTGAGCCTAATTTCAAGTTTGGAGCGCCTTCCATTCGTTCCCGTAGGCTTAACTGAAATTGGAACGCTAACTCCCCAAAAAATGCAGGAACTCGAAGAACTCGTCTCTCACCTTAGCAAGGTTTGGCAAGTTATCGAAGAACCAGACTTCCCCTGGCTAGGATACCGCGCCAACACCTATAACTTGGAAATTCGCTCTGAAGTGCTAACAGCACTTGAAAACATTAAAGAAACATTACATGAAATGCAACTGGAAACTGAAGATTTCTCATCTAAACTGGGAGTTTCTCCGCCAAAAACATTTTCTAAAACAAACTGGTTGCTTGAAGTAAGCCAGTTATTGTTTGAAAGCCCAAAACCAGAAGCTTACTGGTTAACAAGCCCTGACATTGAAAAGCTCGTGAGCGAGGCTAAGACCTATGGTGAAACCGCAGCCTGGATAAAGAACACCCGAACCAACCTCAATGAAAGGTACAACGTATCGTTGTTCACCTTAGTTCTTAACAGATCGGCTGAAATCAAAATGCAGCTTGAATCCCTTAGTAAGATGCTTCCCGCAGTAGAACTGCAAGATAGCAAATTTTTACAAGAAAGAGAAAAATTCCTATCATTCATAAAAAACACCCAGCTATCAGTCAGGAAGTGGCGTGAAAACTCAAAAGCGCTCGCTCAAATGTTCGGATTAGACAGCGATGACTGGACAATTAACCGACTAAATGAATTATCACGACTTGCTCTACTTTGCTTCGCTGAAGACAAGCCGGAACTTCAATGGTTCGACGCAAAATATCTTGAGCAGGTTGAAGAAACAGTATCAAAAGCAAAACTCCAATACCAAGACTACAACTTGCTAAAAAGCAGATTAGATGAGACTTACAGCGATCGAATCTACGACTTGAAACTAGACGAGCTCATAGCTAGATACAGCGGACCATACCAAAGCGGTCTAAAAATCTTCAATTCAACCTATCGCAGCGACCAAAAACTAATTGCCAGCTTAGCCAATGACGGAAAAGTTCCAAAAAACGTACTGAATGACCTTATTGATGCACGCAAAGTCAAAAAACTGCATTCGCAAATAGAAGAATCAGCTGAAACAGTTCGCACTCTGCTTGGGCATTTTTATGATAAATCCAAACCTGATTTTCAAGGTGCCGAAAAAGCGATACAATTAACAGTTGAAATAAAAAAGTTTTCGTGGGCAATACAAATTCCTGAAAATCTTCTCAAACTGATAACTAACACTTCAAGTCCTTCGCCGATGATTAAGAATTTAGGTTTAGATCTACAAGAATCAGTTGATAGATGGCAGCAACTTGCCAAAGACATAGAACAATCTTTACCCGTAAGCTTGCCAAAATCCGATGTATCTATCACTCAAACCTCACTCTCTCTGCTTGAAGAATGGGCAAACGAAACAGAAAAACAGCTAAACCCACTATGTACATTGACAAAAGAAACGTTGGCAACCTGTAGGCAAGAACCTCAAAGCTACAAAAAACTGCTTGAAGACCTCAGCAACGCTGAAGATGTACGAAAGAAAGAAGCAGCGATCATAGGTGAAAAGGCTCAACTTCAAGCAAAATTTGGCGTCCGTTTTCGTGAACTTGAAGCAAACTGGGAAGATATAGTTACTGTTCTGGAATGGACAAGGAAAGTTCAAGCGGCCTTCCAAGACAGTCCCGTTCCAGAAGCTTATGCAAGTCTTGCAGCTCAAGGGCCCGTTGCCGCGCCGTCAAACACAGAATTAAGCCAAAAATACGAAGCAGCTCTAAAAGTTCTAACCGATTTTGAAGCAAGATTTGAAACAGAAATGAAATATCAAAACCTGAAACTTAGGGACTTAGAAATTGAAGTGATCGTTGAAAGAATCCAAGCGCTCAGGGACCGAGTGGATGATCTTCAGGTTTGGATTGACTTTAAAGATATCAAAAATCGATTTGCTCTACGAGGCTTAGAGCAGTTCTTCAACCGTATGGCGGAGCAGCGCCTCCCAGCTGCGGACTTGGTTGACGTTTTTAGAAAAGGAGTTTACCAAGAATGGATAAACAACCTCTACAGTGAAGACCAGAAACTGGGTAGATTCAGAAGGGAAAATCATGAACAATTAATCGCTGACTTCAAACAATTAGATCAAGACCTTATTCATCTTACCCCCAGCATGGTTATAGAGCAGGCAAACAGCCGAAAACCCCAAGACATACTTATTCAAGCAGGCGATTCAGAGGCTAATATTCTTCTTAAAGAAGCTGCAAAGAAGAGGCAGCTAATGCCAATTCGAACGCTTATGCAAAAGATTCCTCACTTGCTTGTGAAACTAAAACCTTGCCTACTGATGAGTCCAATAACAGTTAGCCAATTCCTTCCTCCAGAAAACAACAAGTTTGACTTAGTCCTGTTTGACGAGGCATCACAGATTGTTCCTGAAGATGCAATTGGTTCAATTTACCGTGGAAAAACCTTAGTTGTTGCAGGAGATAACAAGCAATTGCCGCCTACATCGTTCTTCCAGAAAAACCTAATTGACGATATAGATTGGGACGAGCTGAATGAAGAGAACGTTGAAGTCTTCGACAGCATACTAGACGAGTGCTTAGGCATCGGGTTGCCGGTCAAAACTTTGAAGTGGCACTATCGTAGTAGACACGAAGATCTAATTGCTTTTTCAAATCACCGCTTCTACGATGATAAACTGATAACTTTTCCAGCGGCAAAAGCCCAAACCGACAGCTTAGGCGTAAAACTAGTCTACGTTTCCGACGGCATCTATGACCGCGGCGGCAAAAGAAACAACCTTAACGAAGCAGAAAAAGTTGCAGATCTCGTCTTTGAACACTTTCGTAACTATCCAAAGAAAACCTTAGGTGTTGTAACCTTCAGCATAGCTCAAATGGAAGCCGTTGAAGAAGCCATAGATCGTCGTCTCAAAGAGCAGCCCGATTTTGAGCAGTTTTTCAAGGAAGATCGATTGGAAGGTTTTTTTGTTAAGAACTTGGAGAACGTTCAAGGCGACGAGCGCGATGTCATATTCTTCAGCGTGGGATACGGATATGACGAGCAAAAACAAATGGCTCTGAATTTTGGTCCACTCAACAAACCTGGAGGCGAAAGACGTTTAAATGTGGCAGTCACCCGTGCCCGAGAAAAAGTCTTGTTGATAACGTCAATTAAAGCTTCTGACATTGACGCTGAAACTAAAGCAATAGGCGTGCAGACGCTGAGGGCTTACCTTGACTATGCTGAGCATGGTCCTGAAACATTGGGATCGGTCAAAGTTAAAGAAAGCGAGTTTGAATCAGCATTAGACGAAGACGTTGCTGCGGAAATAAAAAAGATGGGTTATGAAATCATTCCTCAAGTTGGTTGCAGCGGCTACAGAATAGATATCGGCGTAATTGATCCAGTTAGTCCCGGATGTTATCTTCTTGGAGTAGAATGCGATGGATCAACTTACAGATCAAGCAACAGTGCCCGGGACAGAGATCGCCTAAGAGAGCAAGTACTAACGAATTTGGGCTGGCGAATTCACCGTATTTGGTCACCTGCTTGGGTTGCAAGACGAGATTCTGAAATCAGACGTTTAAAAGATAATTTGGAACAAGCGCAACAGTTGCAGCTTGAAAAGGAGGCTCAGAATCTAGTTGTTGATGATAAAGGAGATAATACTCCGAAGACAGATGTTCAAAAAATCCAGTTTGCAGGAATCGAAAAAATTGGTGTGCCTTATAAGATTCAACCGCTCAAAGCAGTGCATAATCCTTACATTAAAATCGCCACAGCGAACTCGACATATGATTCAAGACAAAAAAACGAGTTCCATTTCCCTGAAAACAGAGAAAACCAAACAAAACTACTCTATGAGCTCGTTCAAAAAGAAGGCCCGGTTCATTTCGATTATGCAGTTGAACGTTTAGCATCTGCATGGGGAGCAAAACAGGTAACACCTCAAATAACACACGCAGTTAAAGAGGCACTCAACAACTTACTAAAAGAACAAAAAGTGACTATCAAAGGCAGTTTTCTTTGGCCGCCTGAACTTGCAGGAACTCCAATACGAATTCCTGTTCAAGGCATTCCTGAAACCAAACGGAAACCAGAATATATTGCGCCTGAAGAAGTTGAGTCAGCTATGATGCTTGTTGCTCAATATGCCTTAGGAATCAGTGAAGACGCTTTAATTTCAGAGACAGCGAAAGTTTTCGGCTTGAACCATTCAGGAGGAGACGCCAAACAAGTTTTCTCTGAAATACTTAAGCAGTTGTTAAGAGACAGAAAACTGGTCGCCAAAGGCAACATCATTACCTTCGCTTAATCTTTATTTATTTCCTTTATTAGAACAGGCAAATCAGCTAATGCAGTTATAATATAGTTTGCTCCGCTATTTTTTAGCTGTTCAATTGTTGAAATTCCTGATGGAAAACCAATTGCGATCGCTTTTAGTTCCTTGGCACTTTGCATGTCCACGATGCTATCTCCAACTATTACAGTTTCTTTTGGACGTATGTTTAATGTCTTAAGTGCAAGCTCAAACGGTTCTGTATTTGGTTTAACATCTTTTACTTTGTTTCTGGAAACTACAGCTTGGAAGAAATCTTGAATCTTAAAACGTTTAAGAATATAGTTGGTTGCCTTTTCACTATTTGTAGTACATAAACCCATCTTTGTTTTCATGCGTTTGAGTTCTTTTAGCATTTCGTTGGCTCCAATTTGCAAGCTAGTTGTTTGGGCGGCTTCCATTTCATATTTCTCGGCAATAGCTAAAGCTTGAGCACGGACTTCATCAAATGTTTCAGCGGGTTTACCGCTGTTCTTTAAGAAAATTTCTGTTTTTTTCAGCATTTCAAAAATGCTTTCATTAACATCTACAACTGAAGTTGGAACGCTCATTCTTATCAGGTAACTCCGGACTTCACCACGGAGAGATTTGAAATCTAAGTTGAAGTGGGCGAGTGTTCCGTCTAAGTCAAAGATTACAGATTGAACTGGCACAATTTTATGCTCCGTTTTCGAAAGTGAAACTGGGTTAACACTTGCTCAATTAGAAATATACTTTGTGGTTAGATATCGTTATCAGTGTTATCTTGTTATGATGACTTTCAGAGGCTTCTCCGATGGAGTATCAACCGTTTCCAATGCTTTTTCAAACTCATCAAGCTTAAATCTATGACTAATGAGCCCTTTTACATCTACAAGTTTTCTTTCAATTAATTCAATGGCTGAAGGGTATTCAATAGGCGAAATGTAAATAGTGAAAAACATAGCTTCGTCAGCATCCTCCAAGTTCAAGTTACCCTTAGATTCTCCTACCAAAGCGACTTTACCAGCTTTCCTGACCAAATATGGAGTCTGCTCCACAGTACGTGAGGTTCCAGCAGCTTCAATTACCAAATCAGAACCCCTTTTGGTTAATTTCCTGACAGTTTCGACGACATCTTCGGTTCTAGCGTTTATCACAACATCCGCACCGTACCTCTGGCTGCATTCAAGCCTGTAGTCTTCAAGATCTATTGCAATAACTCGGCATCCTTTCAGCAGTGCAACTTGGGTCATAAGCAAACCAATTGGACCTTGTCCAACAACGGTTACCCAATCACCTAAGTTCGGCTTCATGCAATCTAACACGCGCAGAGCCAAAGCCACAGGCTCAATAATTGCCGCTTCCTCGTCACTCACGCTATCGGGGACAGGGATTAAGCTTCTGGGTAACATAGCTTTGGATTCAGCGAAGAAACCGTCCCTTGTAAGCCCATAAAACTTGCCTCTGACACAATAAGTTGGCAGCCCCCGAAGACAATAGAAGCAGTGACCGCAATTTACAATAGGAATCATAACCACGCGTTTACCCGTGTCTTCTTGATTTCCCCAAGCATCATGCCCAAAAATCATGCCTTTCTTCATCCATTTCCAATCGCCTCGGTAAAAATGCATATCGGTACCGCAGATACTTCCACCCTTAAACTTTACAAGCACTTTTCTATCTGAAACTTCAGGCTCAGGGACTTCTTCAATTTTGATATTATGTGCTCCTCGATAAACAACTGCCTTCAAAACTCATCAACCTCTGATAATTCAAGCATCAGTATTTGTGTATTAACTTTTTGCATTTTGAGAATTTTCGTTTTTGGGCTAGTTTAATAACTATAATGGCATATGCAAGGTTTGAGCGCACATGAATCTGGAAGAGTTAACTAAAGAGAGGATTTGGCAACTTCTTGTGGAAACAGTTCATGCTTCAGTTATGTACCCAACTCATAAATCATACACTCGAGACAGTATTTTGCCGCTGAATACAGACATTTCAGCAACCGAGCTTGCAGAACGACTTGGAATGCCTCTTGGCGAAGCACTTGTGATTTTGAGCGAGCTTGTACAATATAGTTAGCGTCTGATTGTATGCTTGTTTTTTGTAGATTTTGTACATCTAGTTTAATAAGTACGTTATTTGAAGCGGTTGACTGCCGTTATGTTTAAATATTCACATCGTTTCCCTAAAAACAGTGAAAAAAATGAAAAGTACGCATATTATCATAGCAGCAATTGTTATAATCGTTATTATCATTGGCGGAGTATTCGCTTACATATCCCTATCAACTCCTGCCTCGACACCTAATTCAACCCCTACTCCAACCCCTACAGCAACTTCGTCTCCTACCGCTTCACCGACACCAAATACATCAGCATCGCCCACACCAACTCCCTTTACAACACCATCTTCAACGCCGACTCCTGCAACATCTCCGACTTCAACTCCAACTCCTAGTGCGACAACGTTGAATATTGCAACAACCACAAGTCTTCATGACACAGGGCTGGAAGACACAGGAATAAATGGCGACACAACAGGCACAATGAAAGCAGCTTTTGAAGCTAAGTATCCTTGGATAACTGTAAACTTCATCCCACTTGGAACTGGGGCAGCAATAGCTAGGGCAGAGGCAGGTGACGCAGACATGGTATTGGTTCATTCTCCCTCACAAGAACTCGCATTCCTAAACGGAGGATATGGAATAGACCGAAAAATCATAGCTTACAACTTCTTCACTATCGTTGGACCGGCAAACGACCCCGCAGGCATCAAAGGCATGACCAACGTTACACAAGCTCTAATCCAGCTCTACACCGCAGCACAAACAAATTCGCAGGTGCAGTGGGTCACAAGAAACGATGCCTCAGGTACAGCAACAGCAGAACAGAACCTATGGAAAGCCGCAGGCTATGCGAACTTTAATACTCTGCTGGCACAAACTTCATGGTTCCATGCAACTGGACAAGGGATGGGCGCAAGCTTGCTGGTAGCTAACAACGGCATCGGCGGAGGCTCACCTGCATACATTCTCAGCGACATGGGTACGTATTTGGCATACTCTAAAGCCGGCAACATTCCCCAACTAACCATCGAAATTCAAAACCAAAAAGCGTTACTAAACGTGTATAGCGCCATAATTGATAATTTCCAAAATACCGCTTTGTCAAATACTCACTTTTACGCCGCACAAACATTCATAAACTATTTAGTCTCTACCGAAGGTCAACAGCTAATTGCGAATTTTGGAACATCAACCTACGGTCAACAACTTTTCGTTCCATTCGTACCTTTAGCTAGTGGTGCTGCACCCAACGCGACGTTACTAGGTTGGATTCAAAGCTACGCTTACATGAGCTACAATACTGCAACTAATTCAGCAATTATCAGTGCAAGCGGAACTGAATGTCCAACTCAATTCCGATCTTACGCAGGAGACATGTACTCGCCATCTTATGACACTGTGGCAAACATGAATCTCAACGCTTCAATAACCTCTCCAAACTATTATTCTACCGATGGACAACAGCTTTTGCTTACGCAACCAACACCCACTCTAAGCAGTGGAAAATTCTACAAAGCATAATAGGGAAAACCTCAAATAAAATTCCCTTTATTTTCTTTTATGATATGCATGGCGGATATTATCGTCCAATCCTTTCAACAAGCAATAAACTTACTTACCAGCGGCAATCCTGAAATCTATGCGACTGTTTACCGGACAATCTATGTTGCAGGGGTAGGCGCACTTTTAGCATGTGTTTGGAGTGTTCCAATCGCTGTGCTGTTAGGCTTGTATAATTTTAAAGGAAAATGGGCAGTCAAAGGCTTCTTTAACGCCCTTATCGGCATCCCAACTGTTGCGCTCGGCTTGCTTATGTATTTGCTTTTGTCAAGGCAGGGTGAATTTGGTTTTTTGCATCTCCTATACACACTTAATGGCATAGCTTTAGGTGATGCGATTCTTGTCTCTCCGTTAATTATTAGCTTCACAGCCAATGCATTAGGAACAGCGGATGTACAACTCCGAGATTTGGCACGAACTCTTGGTGCGTCAGGTTTAAGAACGAACCTCAAGCTGATCCGAGAAACAATGTGGTCTATGATACTCTCGATTACAGCAGCTTTTAACAGAGGCTTTGGAGAACTCGGCATAGCCACACTGGTTGGCGCAAGTTTACTGGGAAATGGGACAGTATTTGGAGGGACCCGAGTCTTAACTACAGCTATTGCGTTGGAAACAAACTTCGGACGCTTCGACATTGCGATGGCATATGCCATTATCCTTATGGCAATTGTAATTGCGTTGGCATTAACTCTTAGCTTAATAGAACGACTGCGACAGGAAGATGGATTACACGTAAAACTCTCATTCTGGAGAGGTTTGGGAGGAAGCTAATTGAGCCTTCAACTGCAGCTTGTAGATATTAAGAAAAGCTACCGTAATGTTGCAGCTTTAGATTCAGTGTCTCTTGAAATGCAGGGAGGCAAAATCATTGTATTATTAGGGGTTAACGGGGCGGGAAAAACAACACTCATGCGCATCATGGCTGGCTTAGAAAACGCTGACAGTGGACAATTACTTTTCAATAACCAAAACATAGATTGTACAGCTTTACGCCAAGTATCAACGCTGGTTTTTCAGAAAAGTGCCATGTTCAGCAGCAATGTTTATGATAACTTAGCATATGGACTAAAAATAAGAAAGATTCCAAAAGAGGAAATTGAAAAGAAGATAACCGATGCCTTGCAAGCAGTTAGGCTTTCAGGGTTTGAAAAGCGCAGGGCAAAAAAGACTTCGGGCGGCGAGCAGCAGAGAATTGCGTTAGCCAGAGCTTTTTTGCTTGAATCGAATGTTTTTCTCCTAGACGAGCCAACGGCTAATTTGGATCCCAACAGTGCATCCATTATTGAAAAAGCGATAGTTAGCCGGAAAAGGAACGATCGAATTATTGTAATGGCAACTCATAATCTAACTCAGGCAAGAAGAATAGCTGATGAAATAGTCCATATCTACAACGGTAAGATAGTAGAGGCTGCAGACCCAAAGAATTTCTTTGAAAACCCTAAAAGTGAAATTTCGCGCAAATTTGTTAACGGAGAATTAGAATTCTAATTTCTTCTATCCGAAGTAACTTAGTTTGCGCAAACCCGATTTTTTCTTTTTGATTAGCTTTATATGGTCTTTTTGACATAACCGTATTTAGAATGCTCACTGATAAAAAACACAAATTCTCATGCAAGGTATGGCTGGAATACAAAGATAAGCCTGTAATTGGTAAGGGCGGAGCTGAAATTCTAGAAGCCATTGAGAAAGAAAACTCGCTTACATCAGCTGCGGAGACCTTAGGAATGTCATATCGCTACGTTTGGAATTATGTTCAGGGCATTCAGAAGACTTTAGATCAATCTATAGTTGAAACGCATAAAGGCGGAAAATCTGGCGGTGGTGGAGCGCTGCTGACTGATTTAGGCAAAAGTTTACTTGCAGAGTATAAGCAAGTTGAGAGCTATATGGGCAAGGTTTTGACAAGTTCAGAGAGTTTGGAGGTGAAAAGTTTGAAGTTGAGTGCAAGAAATCGGTTTAAAGGAAAAGTTATTGCTGTTGAAAAAGGGGTTATTACCGCAAAAGTAAAAGTTGAGGTAAAGATGCCTGTCACGGTTACGGCAGTTATAACAAAGGACGCGGTTGAAGATTTAGATATTAAAGTCGGCGATGAAGTGGAAGCAATAGTTAAGTCAACAGAAGTAATGATTGCTAAATAACCCATATTTTATTTTGTTTTTCTCAAAAAGAACAACAGCAGTTGGAATTGCAATTTTTGAGCAAACGAGTTTGAATTGCTTTTTTAAAATTAAGCTTAAGTCATCTGCAAGTAGGTTCAATATTAGACAATGAAAATCATGAAAATAAAAATTTTAGGGACTATTCTACTACGTATCTGTAAGTGATATGTTCGCCTGCGGTTGCGCTTTTTCTGGTGATTTTTAGCACGTCGCCTGGTTTTGCTCCGATGACTTTGACTGCGGGGTCACCTGATTTTATTTGTGGCATTTGGTAGGGTTTAACTTTGAATTGAGTGAGAAGTTGGTTTTTTTCTTTTTCGCTTAGGATTTCGTGGAAGGGAACTAGTGCATGTTCAAAAATGTCGAAGACTGGGAAAGATTTTGGTAGTAATTCTACTTGTTTCTTTTTTGCGCCAAGCTTCACTGCGTGTGT
Source organism: Candidatus Bathyarchaeota archaeon (assembly GCA_963833575.1). GTDB lineage: Archaea > Thermoproteota > Bathyarchaeia > Bathyarchaeales > Bathycorpusculaceae > Bathycorpusculum. The sequence goes on from CAWHXY010000007.1 coordinate 615,199, forward strand.
GTAGCGTCCTTCAGTAACTACGATTGCACGGTCAATCTCTTTTTCTTTCATCACTTTGTAGAGAGTGTTCATGGCTGCAATACCGACAGTTGCTTCTCCCAGGATACACCAGATGAGCGCTTTTTCTTTATCCTGCGGAATATCAATTATGTATCCGACGGCACCTTCAGATTTTTCTTTCTCAAGTAACTTGTATTTTCGAAGTTTAATCAGGACTTCTGCCTTGCGTTCTTCAATTGTTTCCATTTTAGCGCTCAAACTATAAACCTCAAAGATTAGGAATACGCGAAACCATAAGAAACTATTGCCCTTAAACTTTTCCCCTTAAAAAAGGGTTGTGCTTAACTATCTATGCTTTTATCAGTTTGTAGCCTATTTTTGGCCCCATTCCATACTGGTAGGCTAAGTTGATTATCATTATTCCCATGGCTTCCAGATATCGCGCTGCTTTCAATGGTCCGCAATCCACGGGGTCAAAACCGATGTCTCTTGTTAACTGGGCTACCGTTTGTTTCGCTTGTAAATCGTCGCCTGCAATAAACGCTGTTAGTTGTTCTTTGCCGATTTTGCCGCTGCTTTGGTTTTGAGCAAATACCGTGTTGAATGCTTTAACTACGTGGGCTTTAGGCAGTTTTTTCTGTATCTCTTCGGCAGAGGAAGTAGTGCAACTTATTGTTAACCCACCATTGGATCCTACTGCATTAATTACGTCAACAACTATTTTTCCGTCGACATAAGATCTTATTTCTTCAACGGCATCATTGGCACTGCCGTGCGGAACAGCAAGAATAATGACTTCACCCCATTTTGTTGCTTCAGAAACAGGCTCAGCAGGATCCCGATGACCAAATTTTGTTTCATGCTTGACGCTTAGACCATTGCATAATGCGGTGCCAACATTGCCTTTTCCTATGATAGCAATTTTCACAGAGATTCATCTGAAAATAATGAGGTTAGTTTGAGTTCATTAGAAATTGTGATTGCATAATGCCTACAACTAACTCTTCTATGGGAAACAAAGGGGTTAACCCAAGGCTTTGATTGAAATAGCATTTATTTTACAAATCTTTTTTGTTTGCGAGTTGCTTGATTTGATAATTTATTTTAGAAACTGTTCAAACCGTTTCGTTCTCAGAAAGATTTACTTATCCAAAATGAAATTGAAGCCAGAATCATTGTTTGAAAAGATCAAGCATTTATGCAAAACTGATGAAAGAAAGAAAAGAAACAATTTGAGAGAAGGCATTAAACCCAATAGCATAAACAAAGTTTTCTAAGTTGGAGAATACTGGCATTAAGCTTTCTTTGGTTTTATGGCTAGCTTCAAAGTAACGTTGACATCATATTCTTTTTCCATTTTTCCAACTGAAACATTCCATTCCTTGACTTCAACGTCCATATCCTTGAAGTGGGTCATAATTGATTCCCTGTATTGGTTAACCGTTTCGCCAATCTTCGAGATCCTTTCAGCAATATCCATATGTTTTTCAGACAATTTTCCACCTCCCATACCGAGAGCACTGTATATTCAAGTAAATCTGGTTCAAGCTTTCTTAAGCCTATGTGGCTGTAGCGAGACAACAACAAAGTCACAGCAAGACGCTAAATACTTACATAATAAGAAAGGCCCAACCTAAAATCACCCTCTCCTTCGGGAAAACTTGACTTGCTCTATATTTCGTTCTGATTAGTTTCTTCAGATGGTTTGATACTTCTAAATTAAGTTACGAGCGTTAAGTGACCGCTATCTATAGTTAAATCAACTGTGTAGCCTGAATTTGGAATTGTGCGAGTTTCGTTATTTAGAGTAGTTAATACAAATGGTTTGGTTGCTTCGAAAATTTCGTGGTATGTTCCAAGCTTAACTAGAATGGTGTCGTTTTGGTTAGTTGCATACGATGATAGTGCTTCTTGGATACTATTGTATCCTAAACCATTGTTTTGGTCTATTACTGGGTAGGTGACGTTTGATTCAAAGTCTTTAGGCCAATAAACGATTTTGCCATATTTGTTCTGCACGGTATTTTGGAATTGTGGGTCACTGTAGATGATGTTCAGGCTTGAATTGTATTGGTTAACCAGGTTTGTAACGTCCTTGTACATTTTGACTGTCCAATTATCGGGCAAATGATAGCGCCATACTGAATCGTCAGGGCTGCGAAAGCCAAAAGCGTAGTATTGCGGAAGAACAAGTGCAGTATCTGCTGTGAGAACCCCGTGTTTGTCGGGGTTATGCTGCATGTAGCTCCAGAAATTTTTTAGTGCGTTGTAGTGGTCTTGCGTTAGTGTAGTGCCTGTGTAGTTTTGTGTTGAGTCGTAGATCACTATGTAGTTTGCACCTGAATTATAAGCCAAAACCATGTCATCGTATAGTTGAGGCCCAGACTCCAAATAGGGCGTTTGCCTATATGTCCATGTTATTATCGCTCCCCAATCCTTGTCTTGTGCCTGAGCCGCTCCTCTAACCAGTGAGATTTGTAAAGGTCTGCTATTATTCCATCCAAACTGAGCAAAAAGTGTGTCGTATCCAACTAAATAGTCAAACCAATACAACGCATAGTCTGAGGCAAAAACTGAAGAATTTAGACTGTGAGTAAAATTAGCGACCGCAGGCACACCACCACCATGAGTCCAAAGCCAATAAAAGTTTACATAATACTCCTCATAACTTATTGGCGAATCAATAGGCGGTTTTGCGCTAAATGGGCCACTTTGGTCAAGTTGGATCCCTCCGGCTTCGTCATAAAAGTATATGCCAAGCATATGGTTACCATAGCGCTGTTTAGCTGCTGCGAACCATGTTGAAGGTGAATAATGATTCGTTACGCCCGGATAGTCACCTGATACAGTCATGTTCTGATAGTAGACAATGAGGTACATACCCGCCTTGTAAGCGTAATCACACGTTTCATTAAGCAATGCCTCATTTGCAAGAATTAGAGACGACGCAATAATAAACAAGTTAGTGTAATCTTTAACGTTATCAATCAGTATTTTGCAGTCGCTGAAATTACTATCCCAACCCGTTTCAATTCCTACAAGAGGAGAGGGTAAACCTGCAGTCTGCTTTGACGGCGCAGGTAAAACTGTTAGAGCTACAAAAAAGGACACGATAATAACCACTACTAAGAAGATGGCTATGAAAATGTTTCTTTTCTTCGCCGTTATCATACCCTCAACTTTATCGTACTATAATTTTGTCCAAATTATTTGAATATACCCTCTCTTATGTTCACATTCACTTCTACAATCTGTAGATGTTCGAACTAAGCAAATCTAAAAGAACAACAACCGTTGGTTGTCACACTTGGGTATTGTTCTTCTCTTGAAAAAAGAAAGGCAACGGAATTAACATAGTGTCATCCTTTTACTTCTTCTAAGCTTCTAAAAGAAGAAGAAACTTGCGGGGTGCACACCTCTTCTTTCAACTTGCTAATCCGTTAGCCTTGTCGCAACATTTTGCGTCTATTTTAACAAGTTAAGAAAATCCCTAAGATATTCGGGATAACACCTATCTACGATCACGCATATGTATTATTAGGTATAGAATATGAGCCAAAATCAAATGTTCTGTTATCAATGTGAACAGACAGCCAAAGGTCAGGGCTGTACAGTAGCGGGCGTTTGCGGAAAAACAGCAGATGTTGCTGCGCTTCAAGATTTGCTTGTCTATATGCTAAGAGGACTTAGCCAACTCTCAGTTGAAGCTGCGAAAGCTGGCGCAAAAGACGAGAAAATCGGTGTTTTTACATGCGAAGCATTATTTGCAACTCTAACAAACGTAAATTTTGATCCAGAGTCAATAGCAACGTACATAAAGAAAACTGCACAGTTACAAGAAGAATTACGCAGCAGAATAGTTGCAATAAAAGGTAAAGTTAACTCCACATTCAATTTAACGCTAAAAGAAACAACGGCAGACTTAATTGCGCAAGGAAAGCATTATGGAATAAACTCTGATCCAGCAATGGATCCAGATTTGCATTCGCTTCAGTGGCTTCTAACTTATGGGTTAAAGGGAGTAGCCGCTTACACATATCATGCTTACCTTCTTGGTAAGAGCGATGAAAAAGTTTTCGATTTTATCTCTGAAGGGCTCGTAGCTCCATTCGACAAATCACTTGGCGTTAATGAGTTTGTAGGATTAGTTTTCAAATGCGGCGAAACTAATGTACGTGCAATGGAACTTCTTGATGCAGGAAACACCGAAAAATATGGTCATCCAGTCCCAACAAAGGTACCTTTGGGGCACAAAAAAGGAAAAGCAATACTTGTCTCAGGACACGACCTCATCGATTTGGAACAAATTCTAAAACAAAGCCAAGACAAAAACATCACTGTCTACACACATGGAGAAATGCTTCCCACACACGGCTACCCAAAACTCAACAAATACCCAAACTTCTACGCTCACTACGGAACAGCATGGCAAAACCAACAAAAAGAATTCGCCCAATTCCCCGGAGCCATACTAATGACTACAAACTGCATCCAAAGACCCGTCGAAAGCTACAAAGACAACATTTTCACTGCAGGGCCAGTAGCTTACCCAGGCGTGCAACATATAACTAACATGGACTTTTCTGCAGTGATAAACAAAGCGTTAGCGATGCCGGGTTTCCAAGAAGACACAGAAGGAAAAAGCGTTCTGGTGGGCTTCGGCAGAAACGCCGTCCTAAGCGTAGCAAGCAAAGTTATCGAATCTGTCAAGAGTGGACACATTAAACGTTTCATATTAGTAGGCGGTTGCGATGGAGCCAAACCAGGAAGAAGCTACTACACAGAATTCGTAGAAAAAGCACCCAGCAACACAATCATCTTAACATTGGCATGCGGCAAATTCCGTTTCTTCGACAAAGAATTGGGAACAATCGATGACATCCCAAGGTTGCTCGACATTGGACAATGCAATGACGCATACTCCGCAGTCAAAATCGCTCAAGCATTAGCTGACGCCTTTGGCGTACAAGTCAACGATTTGCCACTATCTATAGTGCTATCATGGTACGAACAAAAAGCCGTAGCAATCTTGCTATCACTGCTTTACTTGGGTATAAAAGATATGCGCATCGGACCAAGCCTGCCAGCATTCATAACACCAAACATACTAAAGGTGCTAGTGGAAAAATTCAACATCATGCCCATTAAAACAGTAGACGAAGACCTCAAAGCTATCATGAAATAAACCGCTTTCTTTTTCTTTGTTCTTTTTTTCTTCGGTCTTTTTCTCTCTCACTACCCCTTCTCTTAGGGTTTACCGGAAGATACTACTAGGAACATCTATAGGATCCTAATACGCCGAAAAAACCGTCGCGTAATGAACCCGAAAACACGGTTCAGCTTTAGGCACATTCAAGGAAAACATTCTGCTAAAAAGTAAGTATCTTTATGACGGCACATTTGTTTTTCTTCGTTGGACTTTTAATTTGGATTTTTATCTTTCGAAATTAAGTTTTGCTATAGGCCGAGTTAATGCTTTATAAAGTAAGGCGCATAACAGCAAAGCCTATGAGGGAAACCAAGTTTGCCCAATCCGCTGCTAAGTCAAAAAGGTAAAGCTATCTTTATTACCCTGCTGGCTGGAGCATTATGGGGCACTTCTTTTCCAATAACAAAAATTGGGTTAACAGACACTGACCCGTTTGCATTTGTGTTCTGGCGGTTTCTAGTTTCAGCCTCAACTCTTTTAATAATCATGATACTTCTAAAGAAAATGGATTTCAGAAAAATTCCAGACGTTAAACTTCTGGTTTTTCTTGGAATCACAAACGCCAGTGGCTATCTGCTCCAATATGTTGCTATGGGGTCCACCACAGCGGCGAAAGCTGCGCTTTTCATAAATTTGAGCGCCATATGGGTTGCCCTTCTAAGTCCCAAACTGCTCGGTGAAACCTTCTCCAGAAAAAAAATCGTCGGCATAATCATTGGACTATTCGGCATCGTTTTTGTTAGCACAAACTTAGATTTTGCATCGTTAAGCGGTGGGCAATCCTTAGCAGACATAACGCTTGTTATTTCAGGGTTCACTTGGGCAATATTTATGATCTACAATAAGAAGCTGGTTTCAAATTCCACTACTTCAGCAACTTTTCAATCGATGACTTGGATCCTTTTGTTCACCTTCTTCTCCATAGCACCGTTTGCACTGTTGGCTGGACCTAACTTGTTTGATTTGTCAAGTTTTGCGTGGTTAGGGATTTTTTGGACTGCAATTGTTTGCTGGGTCATACCTTACTATTTGTGGCTTAAAGGGCTCAAACATCTTTCCGCCTCAACTTCAACTGTTTTGTTGTTGTCGGAAATTGTGATGGCAGTTATCTTATCCATCGTTGTGCTAAAAGAACCAGTTACTGTATTTTCAAGTATTGGCGCATTCTTAATTGTCATAGCAATAGCACTTGTTTCCGTGCAAAATAAAAAAGCAAACAGCGGTAAAACCTCGTTGATTGACACTTTGGATAACGCTTAAGCTTAAATACATAAAGTTGCGATAAATGGCTGGGGAGAAAATAAAAAAAATGGCAAAAAACCTGACAATGGTTCTAGTTGTAATAATGCTCATTGTAGGCTTTGGTATCGGAATAATCGCTAGTCCGTTTATAGTGGCATCGAATAATTCATCGACAGACACAGTATGGACAAATATTGAGAAAAGAGGATACATTAACGTTGGGACAGACCCAAGTTGGCCACCCTATGAACAGCTTGATAACGCGACAGGTGCAATCGTTGGATTCGAAGTTGATTTGGCAAACGCCTGCGCACAACAATTGGGGCTGACTATTCATTGGCATGATGTAAGCTTTGACGACATTATAACTGAGGTCCAAAATGGTCAACTCGACATGGGTGTTAGCGGTTTCTCAATAACAGCAGATAGACTTAACAGTGTATCATTTACCATCCCACACACCACAACAGCGGCTCAACTCATCATGACTCAAAGCGAAATCAACAAGTTACACATAACCAATGGCACCATAACATCGCTAGCAGACGTCAAGAATCTAGGCTTGACTGTTGGAACTCAAGATGGCACAACTGAACAATCAGAGCTCCAAGCAGCTGGAGTTTCTGTGCGATCATGGGGAAGCTTTGCGGATTCCATTCAGGACATGGCAAGCGCAAATCCAAGTGTACAGGCAGTTTATGCTGAAACTCCAATAACGACCGCTTGGATTGCTCAATACGCAGCTCAAGGCGTACCTATCGGCATTGTATACCAGCATCCATACTATCCATGTGCATTCGTAGTAAACAAAAACGCTCAAACTTTCCTTGCGAAATTTGACGGTGCAATTTCAAACATAATCAGTACAGGTCAACTAGATCAATTGAAAGCTAAATGGAATGCTTAAACAAACGTGATTTGGCTTGGATGTTGGGCAAGAACTAATTTTCCTGATAGAGGGAGTCCCCCTCACTTTTTCCGTTTCCATCATCGCCTTTTTCGTTGGTTTGGGTATAGGGCTACCGTTGGCTTTCCTACGTGTATATGACGCTGAAGTTGGTTTCATCGTTGATGTATATGAGAAAGTCTTCAGGGGCATACCAGAAATTGTTCTAATGCTATTTCTTTTCTTCGGTTTAGGCCCAATCTTCAATTTTCCCTTCGGTAATCCTTTCTTTGTAGCAGCCCTGGTTCTGGGCTTGTCCAGCGGTGCTGATCAGTCTCAAATTTTCAGAGGCGCAATTCGAGGCGTCGGAGACGAGCAGATGATTGCTGCCCAATCCGTTGGCTGCTCTAAATGGAAGGGAATTTGGCATATTATGGTTCCTCAAGTTTTAACTTTTTCAACCTCAAGCTTAGGAAGCGAGTACGCGCTTTTAATCAAGAATTCATCGTATGTGTGGGTTATAGGCATATTAGATATCATGCAAAAAGCGCTTTATCTAAAAGTCGCGGATTATGACCCTATCGTCCCTTTCATCTTCGCAGCTGTATTATACGTTGCACTTACCTTTCCAATTGCTTTGTATCTTGATCGGTTAGGAAATAAAAGAAAGAAAAAAATAGGATTGTAGAAAAATGAGCGACATTATAATGGAAGCCAAAAACGTCTGCAAAAACTATGGCAAACTTGAAGCTGTAAAAGACGTGTCACTGCAAATCAGAAAAGGTGACATAAAACTGATCTTTGGCCCCAGTGGTTCCGGAAAAAGCACGTTTCTTCGCTGCATGGCAATGCTAGATATGCCTGAGTCGGGCGAAATTTACCTCAAAGAAGAATGCATCACAAAACCAGGCGTAGATTTGAATAAAGCGCGAGCAAGAATAGGCTACGTTTTTCAACACATTTACCTGTTTAGGAATCTTACGGCTTTGGGAAACGTAGAGTTGGCTCTTAAACACGTGCTTAAATTGCCGAAAGATCAGGCGCGTGAGCGCGCGTTAGCCGCGTTAAAAGAAGTGAAAGTGCTTGAGTGCAAAGACCGCTATCCCTCCCAAATGTCTGGCGGGCAAGCGCAAAGAGTAGGAATCGCACGTGCCATCGCCCGCAACCCCGACATCATATTACTCGATGAACCCACATCAGCTTTAGACCCTGAACTTACAGGAGAAGTCATCGACACGTTAAGAGATCTTGCACATGAAGGAACAACCATGCTTATCGTTAGTCACGAGATGCCGTTTGCACGTGAAGTTGCCGAAGAGATGATTTTCTATGACGAGGGAAGCATCTTAGAAACAGGAACGCCAGATCACTTTTTCAATGCACCTGATAGTGATCGAGCAAAAAAATTCATGACGAGAATAATTAACAAAACAACCCGAGAATAAACAATGTTTGGACAATTTGGGCCTGTCTTGCTTCATTGGAATTGGATCCTTCAAGGACTACAGTTGACAATTGAAATTACGCTTTTCGGGGTCTTTTTAGGGCTAGCTTTGGCAATCGTGCTGGCAATTGGCGATATTTACGGAAACAAGGTACTTAAGGGAATTATCGCAGTTTATGTAGAAGCTTTTAGAGGCAGTCCATTGCTTGTTCAATTATTAATAGCTGAATACACCATACCAGCAATAACGCATATTCCAATTGACCCGTATATTACAGCTTTCGTAGTTTTTGGAATAAACAGTGCCGCATACCAGAAAGGCTACCTCAAAGGGGCAATGGAAACCATATACGAAGATCAAATGCAAGCTGGGCTGTCAACAGGTATGTCCAAATGGCAAACCTTAAGGTACGTCATTATTCCTCAAGCTTTGCGTATTGTTATTCCTTCGTGGACAAACGAGTTCTGCTCTCTAACAAAGAGTTCCTCTGTTGTATCTTATGTGGGATTATATGACGTAGTGGGCGCAGGCAGAGAAGTAATTGGACAATTCTATATTGTTCTCCCAGTCTGGTTAGTCATTGGATTAATTTATCTAGCGTGGATTACCGGGTTCACGAAATTAATGGATTACATTTACGAGAAAAAGAAGATTCCTGGCGTAGAACTGCTAATGCAGTAAACGGAGCGTTTAGACGTTTAGTTTCTTAATTAGCCACGCAATGCAATTCTGCCCAAGCTTACCGAATAATTATTCAGTCTTGGACCAATGAGTTTTGTTCTTTGACAAAAAACACTTCAACATTTAAAGTTCTTTTATTCGAGCAGTTGAAATAAAGTTATGTTTATCAAAGCTTTCGTTTGAATTTTACTTTATTCTCATCCTAATACTAAAGTCTACTCTTAATTTCTTAGGATAATACAGAAAAAAACAAGTTAGAACTGAGGTGAGCTTTCGATGCCTTCAAGCTGTGAGTTCTGTTCAAATATTTCAAATCAAATTGACTATTGATTTGTACTCTATTTTTGCAACAGTATAGTTCTCTTGCACACTTGGGTTGATAATGTAAAAAGTTAATACCTGACCTATTTTTTGTACTGGTGAATAATCGGTTGCTGAAACTAATGGTCCCCAACTTTCTGGAACACTGAAATTCTGAGAACTTCCAGCGTCAATGTACATTGATTGCGTGGTTGAGTTTTCCGTTGTGGAAGTTGGTCCAATTGGTTGTCCAATGACATTGTAACCCTCAATGGTTTGTATCATGACAACTGAGAAAGTTCCGCTCTGATTATCAAGATTCATTACGCTAACATAACTTGGAAAATACAAGTTTTGGGAAAACGAGTTCTTAGAATCTATTGTTCCATGAATTGGTAATTACTTTGCAGAGTTTTCGTTCTTTGCTCTTGTATAGCGATCTTTATGGGAATTATAGGTTCTGTTACAACAAGAATAATTGCAATCGTAATTACAACAGCTAAAACTGGCACGATAAGTCGTTTGTATTTGGACAGATATTTGTTTGGAGTTTTGGGAATCAAAGTAGTTTGTCTGAAGTATTTACGCTTCATCTTAGGTCGGATATTGCTTACCATAAAAACATAAAGCAATCATAACAGATAAAAGGCTACTCGTAAAAGTTCCTTGACTGAGTTTAGTCAAACTTTCTTGACTTGGCTGGTTTTTCGATGCCTAAGCATTAACAGAAGAGGTATCGCTCCGAGGATTGCAAATAGTGCTCCAATAATCAGTGAAGAGGAAATGAGACTGTTCCATGACATCTTTAGGTCTGAATACCAATCTGGTAACAAATAGTTGTTGCTTTCAAAGTTGACCCATAAGTTGGATAAACCAAAAAAGAGAATGCTTGTACCACCAGCAAGAGAAACAGATGCAAGTCTTCTTCCAATGCCAATACCCCATATTATTCCGAGAACAATCAAGAAAGAACCAATTAAGAGGTACCCCAAAAGAGTTACCTGCATATTGAACACCACTAACGAGATTAAAAATTGTGGCGAAACATCAGGCGGCACAATATCTTGTACTGGGACGGACAAATTCCAAAAATCAATAATATTGATATACCAATGTACCCAATAAACCAATAAAATGTACGTTACAATTGCTATGAGCGTAAATCCAACTGCTATTAAGCAGTAGAACACTTTGCTTTTGATTTGTCGAATTATTGCAATCCCGATAACGGCAGAAAATGCCCCTGCAATTAAGCAAACGCTAATGAGTGGTGCTTGAACATACCAGAAATAAAATCGATTCAGATAGCCCTCGGCTGAAAACTCGTTGATTTCAAGATAATATGCTAATATGACTACTGCAATAATAATTAAGGCTAATCCGATAGCAACTGGAATGTATCCTCGTTTGTCTTTTTTCTTTGTCTTTTCCAAAGTTGCCATAACTACTCACTCAAGTTAGCGGTTTTTCGACTCCTTCGATAAATCAGCAATAGGACAACGACAACTAAGATGATTACGAGAGATGTAATTAAAATAATCATAAGAGCACTCAGATATGGAAGCGGATGATGGTCAACGTTATTAGCGTCAATAACATAAGCAAACGGGTTATTGTAATCACTCCAATAATTGCCAGTTGACCCTTTATCCCATAAAACCATATCTGTTCCATTATTAACATAGCCAACGTCATATGGAAACGCATGTTCGACTTTTGCGTTTATTTTATTGTAGATAAAATGATTGTTATAGACAACGTTTCCTATACCTAATGGGTAGCCATCAACTCTAAGTGGAGCGAGAGATGAAGCTGTTGCAAAATTCATCAGGTCAATGCCTATTTGATTGTAGGCTAAATTATTATCCTGTACGATAGAATCACTACAATTTTCGCCAAATTGGATACCGTATCCAGTATTGTATGCTATGTTATTACTGTTAATGTAGAAAGGACCGTAAAAGCGAATAAGCACACCATTTGCATTATGTGATATATCGTTGTGATTCACAGTTACATTTTGGCTTGAATCAATAATTATCGCTGTACCTTTGTTATCAGTTATGGTATTGTTTGAGATTTATGCTATTTGACGAAGCGAAGTAAATACCGTAGCCATCATTATTTGTTATGCTGTTTGAAGAGATAACGTTATTATCGCTAACTTCTGAGTCAATTCCTGCAAATTCGGAGTTTTCAATTTTGTTGTTGGTTATTTTGCAATTGCTGTTTGGCAAGTGTATTGCCGTTGGATAAAAACTACTGATAATTGTAAAACCTGAAAGGACAACATTATCGACTGTAATATCAATTAAGGCATTTGCGTAATAACTTGCTGTTCCTTCAATAGTTGTTGCTTGGTTATCCTGTCCGATTAATGAAACAGATTTGTTAATAGTTATTCCCGTGAATCCTGTAATATTGTATATTCCATCTTTTACATACACGGTGTCTCCTGCACTTGCATTGCCTATTGCTTCTTGAATGGTTGGGTATTGGTCGGGAACAACAAGCGTTTTTGGGGAATCAGCCTTAACAACAGAGTTTGAAACTAAAACTAACGACATTCCAAAAAAGAAAACAATCACTAAGGCTAAACACTTGTTCATACTACCCCATCCCTCTTCCTTAATCTTGTCATGGGCTGATGGTTCAATAAAAGTATTGCAGTAAAACTTCCTTGACTGCTATTAGTTAAACTTTCTTGACTTGCTGTCTTCAAGTCTTCTTTTCAAGTGTTTTAAACTCAAACCCTCCGGCATTTTAGGCGGGGAATCGAATTGAACCCACACTCCAGTAGAGATTTCACCCGCATTTCCCCTTTTTTTTACGTGAACCTTCCTTTTATCAAGGTAATCGTTTAGAGTTCAGTTTAAATTCTGGAAACCAAACGAAAGAAAGCAGGGGGTTGGACTTGTACCCACACTTCTGTGGAAACCCATCCTCATTTCTTTTTTTAATCAAATTTTGTTCGAGCTATTCGTCCTGACTACCTTTTAAATCACGATAATTCAATACAGCCAACCTCAAAAAGAAAAAGCATGACATCTTCTAACCAAAATGTGACTGGCAGTTATGCAGTTTGCCCAAAATGTGGTTTTAAAAGGATAACAAAAGATGGAACCTATAGGATGGAAACAAAACATGGAATGAATTTTTTCTTAGTAGATGCTTACGTCTGTGATAATTGCGGTTATATTGAGTTTTATAAGATGAGAGAGCCTATTTTGTGACCAGTTTTTGAAGAGTACCGCTTTTGCCGTTGCTCCTTTCAATGTTCTTTGTTGCTGTGATAGTTAGGAATCGAAAAACCGCAAACATGAAATGAGATAACAGAGTCAGGGTTGAACTCAAACCCTCGGGCACTTTAGATGGGGAATCGAATTGAACCCACACTCCTTGGAGACTTCTCTGCATCTCCTTTTTTTGTTCTAAGAAGGGTTCTGTTTTGTGTCTTCGCTCGTAGTTATTATTATTCTTCCTCGAATTCCAAGATAACCTGCCGCTACGACTACCAACCCAAGAATAAATATGACAATGCCACCGCTTACATGTGAAAGAGCCCCCGTGTTAGCTAAAGTTATGCTGCCAAAATTAGTTAACCCATTAATGGCATTGAAAAATCCAGAACTTATTAAAACAACACCTAATAAAGCAATTATTGCCCAAAAAATCTGTATAGTGGGTCTACCAATCTTGATAATTATCGTCATTCTGGTCACCTTTCATAAGCTACAACGCTTAAAAGATTTTAGAACTTAATGTTTTTTGATACCTTAGTATTATTGCAACAGAGAGCGTCATGAGAAACAAAGGCAGAATCGCCCACAAAGGAAACTCCGGAACGGCAGGAGTTGGAGTCGGCGATGATGTTGAAGTTGGCGTTGGAGTTAACGTTGAGTTTAAGGATAACGGGGTAGGCGTTGGGTTTGACGAGGGAGATGCAGTGATTGAAGTAGAAGTTGACCCGTTAGATATGGTTATGGTTTGTGTGTTGCTCCAACCGCTTGATTGACCTGTAAAGTCTTCAGCACCATAAAGGGAATAAGGGGAAGGAACCGTTATCCAATACCCTATTGTTGCTTCTACTTGAAAGTCTACTTGACCGCCAGCGATAACTTCGGCTTGACCGGTGTTCCAGATTGGAGTGTATGAACCATTATACAGGGTCACCTCATAGCTGATGACCGTGTATTCAGAATTACTCGCAGGAACCCATGTGGAAATTGTATTCCATTCGTTGCCGTTGCTGAAATGTCCTTCTTCCTGAACGTTGTACGTCAAGCTAAGTGTGGTGCCGTTCTCAAGAGCGTTCGCATTAAAAGCTTGGTTTAGAATCACAATCTGCACCGTGTCGTTGGCATACGTGTGCGTTACGGTTGCTCCTGTATCCGTATTTGTTGTGTTCACACTGTAAGATGATTCAGTGTATGTTACACTAAACTCTGGAGCCGATGGTGTGGGTATCGACTGAGCAAATACGGGTTTAACTATCATTAGACTTAAACTTGAGATAGCGATGATTAGAATCAGAATAACTGCGAAACTCTTGATTGTTCTTCCCATAGTTATAGCTAGAAATGATTTTGGATAAAAGACTTCTCGTAAAAATATCTTGACTGATTTAAGTCAAAGTTTCTTGACTTCCTGAGTTAGCGGTTTTTCGATGCCTTCTATAAAATACTACGCTTAAAACTACTATGACGACTGCTCCACTTGAGACAATGACAATACTTAACGTTGGCAAGTTAGTCGGCATAGGCAAAAAACCCTCAGTCTTTATAAGGTAAATTGTGCCCGACATTGGGATATCAACCGCCTCATATCCGACTCCCATTATAGCAAGTGCGCCATCGGAAGTTTCAATTACTGAAGCTACCTTAAGAGGAGTAGCATATCCATATGGGTTCGTATAGTTCAAATTTAACACCCATTGAGTGTTATTATTGGAATCGGTTTTGATTATGCTTCCACCTGTCCAATAAGCAAACCCATCATCGCTTGTTCTAATCTTTCCGACTGATGAAGGGTCTAAATCGACTAATGAAGAAGTCAATGAAGGAGTTACTTCTAAATTCGGAACGCTTGAATAGTTTCTAACAGATTCAATGTTTCCTTGAGGGTCCATTTTGATAAGATTATATTCAAAAGCAGAATTATCCCAATATCCTGAAACTTCCAGTCCTCTATCGCTTGTCTGCTTAATTGCTAATCCAAGAATGTTATTGATGGCTTTTGTCCAGTTGATATTTCCCGAAGAGTCAACCTTGAAAACTATTGAGGGTGCAAAATTACCGTAAGAACCCCAACCTTCATCCATGAAGACATACCCACCATCACTTGTCTGAATCAGATTGGAAACAGCTGCGACACCTTGAACCATATTGGTTACAGCTTGAACACCTGTGCCGTTGAAAAAAGCACCATATGTTTGTTGCCAAGCTATAGCAGGTGCTTGATTACTTGACTGTGCCTTGACAATGGTTGGTTGAACGGTTACTAAAGGTGTTAGAAGTAAGACAAGAACACTCATTAAAGCCAAACACTTGTTCATTCTATCCCATCAATCTTCCTTAACCTGTGAGGGAGCTATTGATGATAAAAAGATATTCGTAAAGGTTCCTTAACTGAAATTAGTCAAAGTTTCTTGACTTCCTGATCTAGCGGTTTTTCGATGTCTCCTATAAATTAACAGAACAATACTTGAGGCAACAACTACCGCTAAAAGTGCAATTATTAGAATTTGTTCATTAACGGTTATTATGTTGGGAGCTGGTGTGGGACTTGGTAAAGGTGTCGATAAAGGACTTTGTGACGGCAAAGGCAAAAATGCAGCAGTTTTCATTAAATAAATAGGACCCCATAAACCTTGAGGTTGCAAATAAGGGTCTGCAATGCCAAGACATGCAAGTGCTCCATCTGATGTTTCGATGATGGAAAATATTTTAAAAGGAAAAGTGATGGTGCCATTATAATAATTTGAAGGAATTGGATAAGGGAAATTTTCAATCCATTGTGTATTGTTATTTGGATTAGTTTTCACAAGGGTAGGAAAAGACGTTACTGTAGGAAAAACGTTTGAGTTTGCTGGTTCAAAGTAAGCGAACCCACCGTCGCTGGTTTGAATATTTGATGAGGCAATGGCTAAGTCTAAAACCGTAATTGTGTTTTCATACCATTGCATATTTCCCTTAGAATCGGTTTTAATGACAGCTGGTGTGTCAACGTAGGTGGTTCCGTATGTTGACCATTGTCCTGATATTTCATATCCGCCATCGCTGGTTTGAATGAGGTTTGACGCTGTAAATGATTTGATAGTTTTATTCCATTGCATATTGCCTAAAGAATCAAGCTTGTAGAGAATTGCAGGAGTAAAAAAGGTCTGGTAGAACTTGGCGCAATCTAAAAAGGCGTATCCACCATCACTTGTTTGAATCAAATTAGAAACTAATTGAGTATTTCCTGACCCATATAATTTTTGCCATTGGGTGGCAGGAAAGGAAGTGGTGCTTGAGGTTTGGGCTGAAACTAAAGTAAATTGAAGAATTATTAAAGATATTATGAAAACAGCAACGAGGAATGAATCGAAACTTTTGC
Organism: Candidatus Bathyarchaeota archaeon; assembly: GCA_963833575.1. GTDB lineage: Archaea > Thermoproteota > Bathyarchaeia > Bathyarchaeales > Bathycorpusculaceae > Bathycorpusculum. The sequence continues at coordinate 631,559 of CAWHXY010000007.1, forward strand.
TTAAACTACGCATAATTACACAAAAGAATCGTATTCGATAAAAGCCTATTCGTAAAAGTTCCTTGACCGAGTTTAGTCAAGGTTTCTTGACTTGACTGTTTTCGAGCCACCGTTTAGCGTTGAACTAAAACTCTCCGGCAATTCAGGTGGGGAATCAAATTGAACCCACGTAGCAGTGGAAACTTTCCTTGAATCTCTTTTACTGAAATTAGGGTTTGAAATTTGTTGCGGGCTAGTGGCAAACATATTTGATTGTTAAGATTTGAGTTTTTTTAGCAGCCAAGCTATATTTTGGCCTAAGTCATCCATTGTTTGCATGGCTTCGTTATCTTTTTCAACATCGCCTTTGTTTAAGCCTATTCCTATATTCCAATAGGATGAGCCAGGAATTATCATCTCGCTAATGAGAAAGAAATGATTTATAGCATCAAATGTCGGAATTGCACCTGCCCTTCGAACTGCAACAACTGCGGCACCAACTTTTCTCCTAAATAAATCAGAATTAGCTCGACTGACAAATCCTGAACGATCAATAAGAGCTTTCAATTCAGAAGACATCATTGAAAAATAAGTTGGAGAACCAAGGATAATTCCATCTGCCGCAACCATCTTTTCGATATATAGGTTAACATTATCGTTTACAATTTTGCATTGCTTATTTTTGATTTTGAAGCATACACCGCAAGCTGTGCAACCGTGAATTTGCTCGCCTGCTAACTGAATTAGTTCGGTTTCTATTCCTTCACTTTCAAGAACCTGCAAGACCCGGCGAATCAAAATAGCAGTGTTTCCATCTTTCCGTGCGCTTCCATTAAAAGCAACAACCTTCATTTTACAAACCTCTAAATGTAGCTTAGAGATTTAGGATAAAAAAGTAGCGTCAAGAAATTTTTCTCTTTCTCATCCGCTTAATGGTAAACACCGCCGCAAGCAACACCGCAGATAACGATATTCCAAAAACTATTGCTTCAACTGTTATCATTGATATTTGAGTAGATGATTTAATCGGACTTTGCATCAACGGAAACCGATCCCGATCTAAAACATCAATTGCATAGGGAGTATCGCCTATTCCATCATGATTTGTGTCGGTGCCATTATAATCGCTCCAGTAATTTCCCTGTTTTCCATTATCCCAATTGTGCGGCGGCTCTGACATATTGTACGTTTTACATTGGCAACCGCTAAGTTGGACTTTATTGTTTTCAAAATCGTTTTGAAATACCATTATGTCGTTTGGGACTACCCCCGTATTGAAGCCCATAAATACGCCTCGCATATTGTCGGAAATGTAATTTTGTGATAATGTGGCATTTGAGCCTGAAATCAATAATCCAACAATATTATCGGAGACAGTATTTCTGGTTACAGTATTGTTTTGGGTCCAGATGTACATGCCAATACTGAAGTTCTCGACGTTTAAGTTCTCAATTGTAATTCCATTTACGCTCTTATTTCCTAAGTCAATGCCTATAGTGTATTTGTCCAGGGTGTTTGGGTCTGGTCCAGTTCCTATAACCCATATGTCTGTTGAGTTGCCGTTAAACGGACCCCTGAGCGTGTAGCCAGCGCCGTCAAGAACTGTATTACTTTTCAAGATTTTTATCGCTGCGTAAACGTTATCAATAAAAGTATAGATGTTTCCACTTCTCTGAATTGGCGCGGTGTCAGGGTAAATACTCCCGTCAGGTTGAATGAAAATTGTTGGTAGAACCGGTTGCGCGTTGGCGGATTTAAATACAAATATTGGTGAAACGAGTGCTAAGAAGATCATTATTGAAACTTTAGTTTTCTGAGCTCTCAATTTCCTCATTCACTATCTACCTTACCATCGTTCGAATTTATTAACCAGTTCCTAGACCTACAAACCGTTTTTCCAGCAAACTTAAACTGCAAACAATCCTCATATGGACACATCTCAATGCAGCGCAAACACCAGATACACTGGGATGAAGCCACATCTCCACTTTTTTGCTCATACACTTCTTTGTCTTGGGTCGGGCAAACTCTCTTGCAAATACCACATTTCTTGCATTTCTCAGATTGCTTATTCAAGCGCACGCCGGAAATCCATTTGAACGGCGGAAACCTGTTAAACAGCGCTATCAAACCGCCTAAAGGGCAAATTCTACACCATGACCGCCTAAAGAAGAACGCAGCAATAGTGACAACGGCTAAAATAATTAGATTCTCAGAGGTTAAATAGAAACCAAGCTGGTAAAATGCGCCTCCAGTTGTTTGCGTGATCCAATCTGGCCTTTGCAAGCTCAATCCAACGTCTGCTAACATGCAAAATGGTTTCATAGGGCAAACTTGGCAAAACGGCGCTGAAAAGTAATTGTAGACAAAGCCTCCTTTTTGAGTTCCAGGCACCAATTGAGTTCCAGCAATGGCTTGTGAGCCGAAAATAATGCTGAGTATGATAATAAGCGCTAGGATAAGATAGCTTAACTGGTGAAATCGTTCGTTAAACTTGTCTGAAAAGCTTCTCCGCTTAATCCTTAATACTCTTCTTAAACGAGTCATCAAATCCAAATACAAGCCAAACGGGCAGACCCACCCACAGAAGATTCTTCCAAGAATAACAGCCGACACAATCACAACACCAAAAACTATAGCTAATCTAGCCAAGCCAGTGGAGTCATAATGTACACCCCAACCTTCTCCAACATTAAAGAACGGGTAAAGATACGTTTGAATTTGCCAAAGAGCACAAGTAACGGTTCTACCGCAAGGATAATAGCATCCGAAGAAGGGCACCGGCAGCCCATCAGGCAGTGATACTCCAAAGGCGCTAGTTGCAACCAGTGAACTATGCGGAGACAGTTCCTCGATGGGCAAAGACAGGTATTGGTGGTCAATGAAGACGCCGAAGAAAATCAGAAATAAAACGCCTATCTGAAACAGGAGCCTAAACGAACTGATCTTTATGGTTTTATTTCTAACTCCCAAAACTGCTGTAGCAACACCTAAGCTAATCAAAGCCGCAGTTGCCCCAAATACCGAATAATTCGGATGATACACTAGCGGTATGGCAGGAGGAGGAGCAGTTGGGTTAGGGTTGGCTGGATCAGTTACCTGAGCGAATAATCTATCGGCAATAACGCCGTTTATAGCAAAAATGTTCCAGTATCCAGCTGTATCGAGTTTTTCAGTAACACTAAAATTGCCAGTGGTAGGGTCAGATAAGACATCTTGCTCTAGGTATGAGAAGTCGGGTCGTGTATAAACTACTCTTACGTACTTATTTTCACCTGGCGGACAAATTTGCCCTGTTACGGTGACGGTCTGGTTAACGTTAATTTGGGTCACGTTTATGTTGGCTGTTACGCATGGGCCGTAGCAAGAGTTGGCTAGTTGAACATAATCTACGCTGACAAGGTAAGTGGTGATTATGATTGCAACAGTTAAACAGAGAACAGTTCGTCTTTTAATGCAACCTCACCAACTGAGGTTCCTTCTAGACCTTTATTTGCTCATATGTTTTTGCAAATTACTGATCGGTTACTAGATATGCACCTTTGAGGAGAAAGGCCTATTCAAGGTGATACGCTTCTTCTCCATGTTGACTGATATCTAATCCGTCTTCTTCTTCTTTTGGACTAACTCGCAGTGGCGAAAATACGTCTACTAACCGCAGGAGCAAGTAAGAGCCGCCAAAAGCGAAGGCAGAAACAACTAGTACTGCAAGTACTTGTACACCAAGCAGAACAAGGTTTCCATCAACTAATCCGTGGACGAGAGGATTCACCAAAGCGGTTGCGAACAAGCCCACAGCAATAGCGCCGATTATCCCGCCGATTCCATGGCACGCAAAAACGTCCAATGTATCATCTATTCTTGATCTCCCTGCTCGCCAGTTAGCTACCAAGTTAGAAACTATGCCTGCTACTAAACCAATAATCACTGCTGCCATGAAGCTGACATATCCTGAAGCTGCAGTAATTGCTGCTAAACCGCATACTGCACCTACTGCAATACCTATCGCTGAAGGCTTGCCCTTTATTAGCCAATCCATTATCATCCAACTTACGGCTGCAGCGGCAGCTGCCAAATTGGTAACAACTACAGCTGAAACAGCAAGATTGTCGGCTGCTAACGCGCTACCGCCGTTGAAGCCGAACCAGCCGAACCACAGTAGACCAGCGCCCAAAATTACATAGGGAATGTTTGTTGGTTTAAACTCCGTTCCCGCATTTGCCGGTTTACTTGCGCCTTTCTGGTCTAAGGCTTTAAGCTGATCTTTCCAATAAACGACGCCTTTTCTTCGGCCAACAACAAGAGCAGCCGCCAACGCTGATAATCCTGCAGCTACGTGAACAACTATGCCGCCTGCAAAATCAACAGCACCCAACACATGAAGCCAACCGCCGACATTCCATATCCAGTGGGCAATCGGGGAGTAAACGAGAGTGGACCACAAAACAACAAAGATCAATAATGATTTGAATTTGATTCTTTCTGCACATGCCCCTATAATTAGGGCTGGTGTGATAGCTGCAAACTTGAGTTGGAATGCAAAGAATAGAATTTCGGGAATAAGTGGCGCGTAGGATGTGTTAACTGTGTTTATTGTTATGCCGTTTAATCCAAATAAGCTCGGGCTGAAACCTATGATGCCACCTACAGTTTTTCCATAAACGAAGCTGTAACCCCAGAAGAACCAGACGAGGCTAACTACTGCAAAAATAATGATGCATTGAACAAGAGTAGAAACCAGGTTTTTTCTTCGAACTAAACCACCGTAAAAGAAAGCCAAGGCTGGAGTCATTAGCATTACTAGAGCTGTGGATGTTAGTACCCATGCGATGTCAGCTGCCGCCATTATCTCTCCCCTCTTTAGCGTTACTACTGATTGCTTGTTCATGCATCTTGGGAAAACTAATATTTAAACTAAGCATTCGATTCGATATTTGTTGTTATTATTGATAAATGCGCAGAAAAGCGCTTGCTTTACCGCCATTCTTTCAATATTTATTTTGAATGAAAGGATTTTATGGAAACATGTCCAAAAAAATGGGTTCAAAACTTCAGAATGTTCCAAGAAAAAAGTAAGTTAGAATTAAACTAAAAAAGAATATTTGTGAGGATTGGCTCGATCTCTCAATCGAGCTGATATGCTTCTTCGCCATGTTCGCTTAGGTCTAAGCCAGCGTCTTCTGCCTGTTCACTTACTCGTAGTGGTGAGAATATGTTCACCAATCTAAGCAATAAGTAGGAACCAAAGAACGCAAATGGAACTACTACGCCGACTGCTGCTAACTGAACAAGCAACTGATGTGGATTTCCGAAGAGAGCACCGTTAACGCCGGGAACGCCTACTGTTGCACTGATAGCTGCTGAGGCGAAGAGTCCTGTTGCAATTGAACCCCATATTCCGCCGACACCATGGCAAGCAAACACATCTAGCGAATCATCCACACGCGATCGGCCTGCTCTCCAATTTGCAACTAAGTTCGAGATAACTCCTGCTGCTAAGCCAATGATTAATGCTGATGAAACGCTGACGTACCCTGCTGCAGGTGTAATTGCGACCAATCCCACCACAGCTCCAACAGCGATACCTGTTGCTGAAGGTTTCCCTTTGATTACCCAGTCTGAAAGCATCCAACTTACCGCAGCTGCCGCCGCCGCAAGATTTGTGGTTACAAGTGCTGAGACCGCTAAGTCATTTGCGGCTAACGCACTGCCCGCGTTGAAACCAAACCAGCCGAACCACAGAAGTGCAGCGCCGAGCAAAACGTAAGGAATGTTTGTCGGTTTGAACTCGGTCGCGTTGTCTTTTTTGTCTAATGCTTTCATGGCGTTTTTCCATGGGACCGCACATCCTTTTCTTCTGCCCACTACTAGTGCTGCGGCTAATGCCGAAAGGCCTGCTGAAATGTGGACTACGATGCCGCCTGCAAAGTCGATGGCTCCCAAGTTGTGTAGCCATCCGTTAGGGTTCCATACCCAGTGCGCTATTGGGACGTAGATAAGCGTAGACCAGAGAACCATGAATATGAGGAGCGATTTGAAGCGAATTCGTTCTGCGCAAGCGCCAATGATTAAGGCGGGTGTGATTGCTGCGAACTTTAGTTGAAATGCGAAGTATAGCAGTTCAGGGATTTGCGGCGCGAGTGATGTGTTAACCGCATGTATGTCTAGGCCGCTCATGCCTACTAAGCTTGGGCTAAAGCCGATTAAGCCGTTGATGCTGTTTCCAAAAACTAGGGCGTATCCCCAGAGTGCCCAGATAATGCTTACGACTGCGAATATTATGAAGCATTGTACGATTGTTGATACCAGGTTTTTCCTTCGTACTAGGCCTCCGTAGAAGAATCCTAGTGCTGGTGTCATTAGCATAACTAATGCTGTTGCCGTTAATACCCATGCTATGTCTCCTGATGCCATTTTTCATCTTCCTTTTGACATTCGTTTAGTTCAGTAATTTTTGTCTATACAACTACACGGACTTATATTTAAAATATGCTCATATGAAACACATGTTTGCTTATTGGTGTGCAATCGTTTACTTCAACATGCGTTAGCATTTTATCCATTCAATTTTTCAAGTAAACAAAGCCTCACATTAAAAAAACGTTCAAAACTAAGTCGAAAACTGGAATATCTTAAGGATTACAAAAAGCATGAAATTTAACCTGTTTCACAAATTTACAGATTTAAATAAAAACAATCATTGAAATGAGAAATAGCATCTGTAAAATCAAATTTTCTGCTCCAAAAACAAAACTAATAATTTCAAGTTTTACAAGAAAACTTATAATGTAACCCCCGTTTCTTTGGGTAAGGCGCACAAGATATGAAGTTTGGCACATTTACTTTTCAACCCCAAAAACCTAAAGGTTTTGATTTTAGTGTTTTACGCGTAAAGCCTGAAACCGGAATAAGACTAACTCCAGTTCAAGACATGAACAGTAACATTGCTATTTTTGCTGACAATGTCGCTGTGCAGAACCATCCTGATTGGATATCTCAGTCACCTTTGGGTCCTGCAAAAATGGGAAACGCCAACTATAACATTTACTGGGACGTTGTATGTGCCACGCAGCCCCAGCACCGAGCTGAACAATTGAATTACATATCTGATGTTGACCGACAATCGCCCGGCATATGGCTAAACAGTCAGTATTTTGCAGACCATGGACACTGCACTTGTACTAGATGCACTGAGCTATGGAAAAAAAGCGGTTTAAGCTGGTTTGAATGGCGAAGAAAAGAAGTCACCAATTACATGGCTGAAGTGAGAGAGGTAGTTAAAAAAGAACTTGTCTTAAGTATTCAACCTGATCCCATAAGCTCATATGAACGGTATGGCGTAGATTTTGACGATTTGGCAAAGTACGCCGACGCTTTCAACGTTGTAATGTTCAGCAAAAACTACGCCACTCCCTGGTACTGGGAAATGCTTACCCGCGGATTTAAGAAACTGCTTAAAAAGCCATTCTACATTAGCCTCTACGTTTTTGGTCCAGGCGACATTCCAAAGGATGTACCAACTGCCTCAGAACTGTTAACTGTCACTGTGCGGTGTGCAAGAGTTGGCGCTGACGGTTTCCTTTTCCTCACCGATGGGGAAAGCCAGCTACGAGATTTCCAAAAAACAGCTCTCGAACAAGTTGAACTAAGACAGAGACTAAGAAATTATGGTGGCAAGCCGGTACAGGAATTTCTCGATTTTGTCTCAAGTTGGGAAAAAACAATCTAATCTTTTTCTTAACGGAATTTCAGTTTCGACAAGTCGGTATCTTATTTAAAGATCCGTTATGTTTTTATTAAATCGTCAACACGATTAATTCAAGCTCTGGAGAATGTTAATTTGGATTATACGTTTCTTTTAAATTTCATTTTACAATTAGGTAAAGCAGTGATTGCTTTATTCATAATTGTTGATCCATTTGGAAACATTCCCATCTTTGTAGGCTTGACCGAGAATGTTCCTGAAGCACAAAGAAAAAAAATATACAACACCGCCGTAATAGTCGGGGTGATTCTATTGCTTGTTTTCGCTTTCACTGGTCAAGGAATTTTAACTCTTTTCGGGGTCTCGTTTCCCAGTTTTTATATCGCAGGGGGAATTTTGTTATTAATTGTTTCCATTAGAATTTTAATAACAGGTAGCATGCACGAGAATTTTGATTCTGTGGAGAGTTTAGGTGCAGTTCCCATAGCCATACCGCTTTTGGTAGGACCTGGCGCAATCACAACAACAATATTGGATCTTCAAATTTACGACATAACAATAACTGTTTTAGCAGTTATATTGGTCTTAGCTTTAACATGGATTATTCTAAGGCATATCAATCAATTTTACAAATTATTGGGGAAAACTGGTTCTCTGGTTATAGCTAGAGTCATGGCACTACTTATTGCTGCGATTGCAGTTCAATATATCTTGACGGGGGTAACCCACTTTGGTAACTTGACGGGGGTAGCCCACTTAATAATTTTGTAAAAAGAAACCTTTATCCACTTGAAGGTTTGATGTGACTGCAAATCAACAATCACAGAAAGTTATAGCGTTGTGGGCGGAATATCATAATTATCTATTAGGAGAGTAGAAAAATGGACGAAACGAGAAAATTTACGATGAATGAGTTAAGCAGTTATAATGGTAAAGGCGGAAAGCCTGCATATGTAGCCTTTAGGGGTAAGGTGTATGATGTGACAGAATCCAATATGTGGTTGGATGGTGACCACTTGGGCCATGTAGCTGGTGAAGATTTGACCATGGCGATGGACATTGCCCCACATGGTGAAGAAGTTTTAGAAAAGATGAAACTAGTCGGTATTTTAGGTTAAGCAAGCGGCTTTTTTTCAAATCATTTTGGAAGATTTGAGCAGAAATCGAAAAACTGATCAGTAGTTTTTCGTTGTCCAAGGGTCTGGTTTAATTAAAAAGAGGCCAGCTTTTTTTGCTCCTCCAAATTTTTTCTTTGTTTTCCGCATAACCAATTTAAGCAAGTTTAATCATTGGGAAATACAGTTCAACTCGTTTTCTAAAATTCAGAACTCTAGTTTTTTGCTATTATGTTCAAAAGTGAGAAAATGGAAAAAAGAAAAAATAATAAAATAATAATTTTTGCAGCCATTATAGTAGTCGCAATTTTACTTGTTGCAATTGTGGCTCTATACGTGCAAAACACACCCAAAACGTTGTATCCAACAGAAATCCGCCAATATCAAGGCCAAAACCTCTCCTCAATAAACAGCGTTTACGAAAATGCAATTAAAGGAACACAACACATTAACCAAACAACATATGAGTTAACGGTAACAGGGCTTGTGAACAAAACAATTCAGAGTAGTTACGACGAAGTGGTAAACAATCACCAATCGTACCAGAAGGTTGTTACAATTTATTGTGTTGAAGGATGGAACGCAAAAATTCTTTGGGAAGGCATTCTCGTGAAAGATTTGTTGCAAGAAGCAGGAGTCAGCCAAAATGCATCAGTAGTTATTTTTCATGCTTCAGACGGATACACGACTGCGCTTCCAATGGACTACATAATTCAAAATAACATAATGATTGCTTACAAAATGAACGGAGTAACTTTGACGCCGCAGATAGGGTGGCCTTTCATGCTTGTAGCCGAAAGCAAGTATGGGTACAAATGGATTAAATGGGTAACGGAAATTGAGGCTTCAAACAATACAAACTATCTGGGTTATTGGGAAAGCAGAGGTTATCCAAATAGCGCAACCTTACCATAAAAGAAACACAATTTCAAATAAACAATAAATAAAACCCTACCGAATAGTAATTTCAAAACGTGAACGCTATGAAGTCCGAATGCCGCGGTTGCAAAAAAACTTTCTCTGGTTCAGGCTTAACCGTAAACATAAACGGTAATGAACAGATGTATTGTGCAGATTGTTATTGGAAACTTCAAGCAGAATATAATAAGAAAAAAACATGTGAAGACTGCGGCTACTTTGATGAAGAATCCTGCGAGAAGAACAAAAAAACTTTGAAACCAGCAAAAATTGGATTCAACTCATATTTTGTTGAAGCAGAAAACTGTAGAGACTTTACAACAGAGAAAAAAGGAAGCCATAAACAGAAAGAAAAAGAATTAAGCCAAACGCAAAAAGAGACAGCTGCTCTGGTCAAAAAACTTTCGGAGAAAGGACAAACGTTAACATACTATTGTTGCCACTGCGGAGCACCTATAAAAATTGGGTCAAAGGCACCTGAAATTCAAGACACTTGCGTTAGATGTAAAGGCGACCTTGAAATCGTAAACCTTGCAAAATTCATCAAACAACATCAGTCATAATTTAGGCTTGCCAGTAGGCGGGTTATTGTCAACACACCAGCCCAAATCAATGCCACAATAAACAGAAGGTTCCTGAAAGTCAGCGAACAACTTTCGTGTAGAGCACCACCTTTCACACCTAATGACCCTGTTTTTGCAGTACAAATCCACGAACTAACAGCGTGCGATTAAAAATTCTCGCAACTAAATTCTAATAGGAGCGCTAACCCTAAGCTCTAACCCAGTCTTAATTGATGTCAAATTATCTCCGTTATGGTATTACTTACGATAACCTATACAAAACATATAGAAATTTTAGCATACGACTCAATATTTCAAATTCATAAGAAACTTATGAACTATTGGCTTAAGCATCGAATCGAAGCTTACTACAGCGCGCTGCCTTGTCCCGATATTATGTTTTGAAGTATGTCGGTGATACGCTAAGTAAAAAAGATGTGTAACCTAACTCATTTAAATCTCAAAGTAGTCAATTGTGGTTAGATGCCAAGAAGTAGAGTGATTATTCGATGAAAAAAATTATCACTGCAGTTATTTTAGTCATTTTGGCCTTAACGATTGCAACAAGCATTTACATTTGGGGATCCGCGAACATTCTACCTCATCCTGTAGCTACTCCAGCGCCAGGTGGGTATACGCTGATAAATGGAAATATTACCGTTAGCTATGAATATTTTATCCAATTTACTGTTCCCTCGGGTGCTTTTGACGTAAACGTATCAGGTAATTTCTCGGTTATCGGTGAAGGCACAATTAGAGTTATTGTTGTCAATTCAACCGATTTTGTAAGCGGATTTGGATTGCCTACCAATTACGACAGCGAACAGCAAAGTGCTGGATACATTAATGTAACGCTTGCTCCAGGTGCAACCTATTATCTTGTTTACGCTAATATTGTTCAATGGGGTTATTCTCAACCGGCCAAAATTGTGGATACAGATGTTGACTTTAGCTTTTGGCAAACTTGATAAATCGCTTGTTTGACCTTCACACGTTCCTTGGCACGCTTTCTGCACAATGGATTAAAATGAGGAAAGAAACCACAAAAATTACTATGTCCAAAGGCTAAATTAGTTAATGCTAATTAGTCACCTTATGAATTACACTTTTTCTCGTCTAAACCTGAGCTGGATTTGGTGCGCAATATTTATGTGTCTAACTTAACCTAGTTTCTTAGTGAATTTTTTGGAAAACGAAAATCAAAAGACCAGCAGTGTTTCTGTCAGTAAGTCTGCTTTGACCGTATTGTTCATGGTTGTTTTTCTCGATAACTTGGGCTTTGCCATTGTAGTACCCTACTTGTACTTTTACGTGGTTTCTTTAGGAGGTTCAGCTTTCTTGTATGGGGTGCTTCTGGCTTCGTACAGTGTTATGTCTTTTGTTTTCACACCGATTGTTGCAAGGTTCAGTGACCGTTTCGGAAGAAGAAAAATTCTCCTCATTGCGCTGGCTGTGTCAAGTTTTAGTTATTTCCTCTTCGGCTCAGCACAGGCGATTTGGCTTCTATTCTCAGGCAGGATGATCTCGGGAACTACAGCTGCTACTGTTCCAGTTGCTCAGGCTTACGTGGCAGATGTTACCACACCTGACCAGAGACTTAGGTATCTGGGTTTGCTAGGCGCCGCTGCAGGCATTGCATTCATTTTAGGTCCCGCTATTGGGGGAACACTCAGTAACCTGTTTGGCTACGGTGTACCATCTTTTCTGGCTTCAGCGTTGGCTTTTACAAATTTAGTTTTAGCCTATTTCAGGTTGCCTGAACCGTCAAGTTTTAACATAAAAAGAACCGTGCTGCCTTTGAAGGCATTACTGGCTGTTCTTCGGAAACGAAAAATAGTGTTACTTTTAGGTATTTACTTTCTGTTTTTTGCAGCCTTTGTTTTTCTTCAAGCGGCTCTTTCGCCTTGGCTGAAGGTGGTTTTTGGTTTTGGCGCATTCCAAACGGGATTGGTTTTCTTTTTTGTAGGGGGCGTCAGTGTGTTTACGCAAGCTGTTTTATTGCCGATTCTAAACAAAAAAGTAAGTCGTCTAACTCTGACATTGCTTAGCATTGGAGTTTTGTCTTTTGGGCTTGTGGCTTTGGCTTTGGTTCAAAACTTGGAATTTCTTTTCTTAGTCGCTTCTTTGATTTCTTTTGGTTTTGGAGTGCAGATTGTTACACTCAATACATTGATTTCACTCAATACGCCTAAGAGGCTCAAGGCGGAAGTTTAGGGGTTGCTTGGGCAATTGCTGGGCTTGCTCAAACGATTTCACCTGTTTTTGCAGCGAGCTTCTTTTCTTTTGGCGTTGCATCGGGTTTTGATGGATTGGTGTTTATTGTTGCAGTAGCTATCTCGGTTGCAACTGTGCCGTTGTTTTTAGTTCTTAAAAGAACTTCCTAATCAGAGACTGCACCAATTATGTCAGATGCGCTTAGATTAAACTAAAATCCTGAATACTACAGCAAAACAGTTTCTTTGCTTTCAATTAGCTGCTTTACTGTAACTAGCTTGATTTCAATTTTGTTCATTCTTGCTCTACTAGCGGCAGTCTGTGCTTCAGTATCAAAACCAAAAGCTACGACAATGCCGTTTCGAGCTCTTATTTGAATAATGGCATTCATGAAATTTTGCACTTGTAACTTGCTTATGTTGTCTGACTGCTTAATCATGATGGGCTCGTTAGAGCCTGTAAATCCGTCAATACCTTTTCTAGAATCTAAAGCCGAACTTGCATGTCCTCCAAGCCTTTTCAATATCCAATTTTGGTATTCAGTGGATGTGAAACGTCTTACTTTTTGCTCTGAAAATCTCATCTTCTTAAACATCATGAATCCAGTAACTGAAAGTACTGCAATTAGTGCGATGCTTATTATTGCAATTATGATGGTTGAATTATTGGCTCCTCCGGTTGAGTTGCTACTTCCTGGTGCGGTTCCATTTGGATTTGTAGTTTGTGTTCCACTTTCTGTCGGGCCCGTTATGAATTCCGGAGCAAACGACATTAAACAGCTGTAGTAAGGCTGAAAAGGTATATCATCAAAGGTGATTGTTATTGTGGTTGTTCCTTGAGCAGGGATAGTGGTTCTGCTAGATGAGAGTTTTTCAGTGAAGGTATCGTTGGTAGTTACTGTTGCTGTGGCAATGCCATAAATGTCCTCATACTCGTTGTTTTTAAAAGTTCCAGTAACGATTGTAGTATTAGTTCCACCGGTTTGGACGCTTACAAGAGTTACAGAAGGCGCTATTTGCGCGGAAGCAAGAAATTGATTAAATGTGCTGGATCTCTGACTAGCGTTAATCTCCCATGGACTTTGCATATTTGTTGATGCGCAGTTTAAGGTTAAAAGAACAATGACCGAAATTAACAAAAAAATTACAGCTTTGATTTTCTTCAATTTTTTTTACGACCTATAGTTTTCTTATTAACGGACAAACAATTTTTGGCTGGTTCTTCAAACTGAAGCGCACCTGAAACTTCAAGGGCTAACTACCACCGTTCTCTATGATTCTCTTTGTTATTAAAAACTTTGTACAAAACATTGAGAGAAAAATTTAGCCCAGCTAGACTTGGGTTCTTCTTGCCCCAAAATTCTTGAACTATGATAAGAACAAATAACGAGTTTCTTTGAGAGTTAACAGTTTTGTTATTTAAGATTGTTACCTTTGTCCTCTTCAGTTGTTTCCATTGATATTTTTCAGATGTGGAATTCTTCCAAAATCAAATACAGTTTTTATGTTGAAGTCTATTGATTGAAAATTCATGTATTAACATAATCTTGGAACTGAATAAAGAATCTATTGCTCTTTATTTTGAATTCATAATATCTTTATAACAAATTCATTAAAAGCTTGTCGATCTGAGAAAATACTAATGCAAAGCAGAAATCAAACTCAGCAAATTACTATTGGTTTAACAGATGTAACTCCTTCTGGTAAAGCTTCTCTTATTCATATTTTACACGTTGACGATGACGTTTCTATTCTGGAGATTACAAAACAGATTTTAATTGACATAGGTAATTTCGAAATTGACCATTCATGTTGTGTTGATGACGCACAAAAGAAACTAAAAGCTCACAACTATGATGTTATTGTTTCTGATTATGATATGCCCCAAAAAAACGGGCTGGAATTCTTGAAAGAGCTAAGGGATGCAAAGAATGAAATTCCTTTTATCTTATTTACTGGAAAAGGAAGAGAAGAAGTAGCAATAAAAGCTCTAAACCTTGGTTCAGATGCTTATATAAACAAAGCAGGTGACCCGGAAACGGTTTACTGCGAGTTGTCACATGCTCTTCATAGAACTATAGAACGCAAGCGATCAAAGAAATTACTAGCTGATTCTGAACAAAAATACCGCAGGCTTATAGAAGATATGTCTCAAGGAGTAATTATTGTTGAAGGACCTAAGCCCCGTATCGTATTTGCAAACTCTGCAATGGAAAGAATGACAGGGTTTTCTAGTCAAGAACTATTCTTTTTTTCACCAACAGAAATTGCAGGATTAATCCATCCTGATGATAGAGCGGATTTCGTAAATCGGTTGGACCAGCGATTAGCAGGAGAAAAACAAGAATCAGCCTATGAATTTAAAGGAATAAGAAAAGATGGCTCAATGACTTGGCAGGAAGTTTGCAGTAGCCTCATTGAATACAATGGTCAGCGAGTTGTACAAGGCGTCTTTCTAGATATTACTCAGCGCAAAAACGCCGAAATGAAACTGATTGACAGCGAAGCAAAATATCGCAGCATCTTTGATAACGCCGAAGCAGGAATGTTTAGGACGAAGTTAGATGGATCGGCGATTCTTGATTGCAACGAGAAGTTTCTCAAGATTTTTAATCGTACTCGAGATGAAGTGCAAGGTAACCCCTCAATAATGCATTGGGCAGACCCTTTTCAGCGGCAAGAAATGCTTCGTTTGCTTCAAAATAATGGTTTTGTAAGCGGTTTTGAGTGTAAGTTGTTAAACAAGCAGGGTGAGGTTAGAACTTGCATCGGATCGATTAAGGTTTGTCCGGAACAGGAAATTTTGGAAGGATCAGTAATAGATATCACTGACCGAAAAAGGGCTGAAGAAGACTTGAAGGAAAGTGAGGAACGTTATCATAGCTTATCTTCAGCAACGTTTGAAGGAATCGGAATTAGTAGAGAAGGCAAAATCTTAGATGCCAATAATCAATTTGCGAAGATGCTCGGATATGAGGCGAATGAAATTATAGGCGCAAACGTCTCCGACATTGTTGCTCCAGAATCGCTAGATCTTGTGGTAGCAAATATCAAGAAAGCGTTTGAAGGCCCTTACGAGCATTTAGCGAAGAGGCAGGATGGTTCAATCTTTCCAGTTGAAGTAAGAGCCACGGTCATTAACTACAAAGGGCATTCGGCGAGAGTAAGCGCAATCCGCGATATAACGGATAGAAAAGAAGCTGGAAAAGAACTCGAAAACAACAAGATATACTTTGAAACACAGCTAAATTCAGTTCTTTCAGGAATTATTGTTGTGGACAGTGAAAGCCACGAAATAATAGATGCAAACCCCGCAGCATTAAGGTTAATCGGTGCAGTCAAAGAAGAAGTTGTCGGTAAGGTTTGCCACAAATTCATTTGCCCGGCTGAAATTGGTAAGTGCCCAATAACGGACTTAGGACAAACTATTGACAAAGCAGAAAGAGTAATAATTACCGTGGATGGCCGACGCCCAGTAATTAAAAGCGTTGTAAAAACAAAACACAATGGAAAAACTTTGCTTGTAGAAAACTTTGTTGACATATCAACTTTAAAGAAAATTGAAGAGAACTTAAAACAAAATCAGAAACGCCTAGAAATGATGAATGAAAAACTCAGGTTTGTCGGCGAGTTAACTAGACATGATGTTCGAAATAAACTCAGCGCAATAACCGCATACTCATATATAATAAGGAAAAAACATGCAGACCAAGCAGATATAGCCATTGACCTTGACAAGATGGGTCAATCAATTAAGCAGATTGAGCGAATCTTTGACTTTGCCAAGGTCTACGAACATTTAGGTGTCGAAAAACTAGAATTTGTAAACGTGGGAAGCATACTGGATGACGCTAAAGCTCTTTTTTCCGGTTCGCTTCCAATAATTGTTAACGATTGTTATTCTCTTAACGTTGCTGCAGATTCTTTTCTGCGACAAATGTTCTACAATTTCATTGACAACACGCTTAAACATGGAAAAAACGCAACAACAATAAAAGTGCATTTTCAAGAGATTGATAACCAACTGAAATTGTTCTACGAAGATGACGGCCCTGGAATATCCGTTAATAATAAAACAAAGCTCTTCAAGGAGGGCTTTAGCACCGGAGGCAGCACAGGATTTGGCTTGTTCTTATCAAAGAAAATGATTGAAGTTTATGGGTGGGAAATTGAAGAAAGTGGCGAACCAGGCAAAGGTGTTAAATTCGTAATAACCATTCCAAAGATGAAAAACAACGGCGAAGTAAATTACAAAATTCAATATTGATCTAATTTATTGTCTTTGAAAAGTCGCTGTTTTTTTAATTTAGTTTTTTAAAAGTATTTTCTTCGATTATAAAATTACGGCCATTAAGTTTGACATTTAGGGCAAACGAATACTTTGCCTTCTCCAAGACTCAACTCTTGTATAGGCGAGTCGCAAACTGGACAGTTCTTCTTTCTCAGGTTCGGACCCATTTTTGTTACATATTGGCCTTTATTCTGATATAAGTCTAAGAACTGAGTTTTCCCGTTCAACCTAAGTCTTTCTCGAATTACAAGATTGACCGAGTCGAAAAGGGCTTTCCTCTCATTCAAATTCAAATCAGATGCCTTCCTATTTGGGTGAAGTTTCGCCCTGTATATTATATCTTGAAAAGCGCTGTTGCTCAGCCCTACCAAGACGGCGTCTTTCCCAACGAGCTCAGGTTTGAGCGCCCGGTTATTTTCTGATAGAAGCCTTGAAAAACGCTCGAAAGTGAAGTTCTCGTCAATAGGTGAGAAAACAGCATTGTTAAAATCTCGTTTGAAAACGTAAGAATCCATTAGTTCAGCATCCTTCAGCACCCTCATACCGCCCATATTGGTAAATCTAACCGTCAACGCGGTTTCGTCAGAAAAATCTATCTTTAAGTGAAACTTCTCTGGAACAGTCACTTCAGACAAGTGATAAAAAATCTCGCCGCCGTATTCCGGGTTAAGAATCATATTCATCCTCTCATCAAGCTTCACAAGTATAGAGTTGCCCCTTGAAATGACAGATTCAACTTCTCTATTCACAATCTGATCAAAAGATTTGTTATCTCTGTTAATGAACCCAATTTTCTGCAATTTTTCGCAATCACGCAATCGATAACCCTTGATGCGTTTGCCCTTCAACTCTTTGTTCATCTGATCCGCAAGAATCTTTGCTTCCGGAAGCTCAATACTCATCTAAACCCTCCTAAGCACAAGTTCTTGTAACCAACCCACTGTTTAAAACATTTATGCATTGAACGACAAGCCTAAGCTCCACAAAAAATTTTCTAAAGGAATACTATTCTCTGCTCCATTTGCTTATCCGCTAGTAATTAGAAAATTAGAAACGAAATAATATCGATGAAATTCTATCTGGATTTTTGTCTTTCCAGTCTGGCGGACTTCTTATCCTTGCGTTTAGCATCTCTATCTTTCTTCTTCTGAGGCTGAGGTTTTCCTCGATCTTGTTCTCCAGTTTCTCCTCTTTTTGACATTTAAGTTCTCCTTCTTACAAAAGAAATGAGCTAGTCTCATTCTTGAACCTATCTTTCTTTCTTGCTATGCTTTGTGATTTTATTATTTTTAACCTCAAGAAATCTACCGTTACAAGTTTTGAAGGTATTTGATTAGCCGTTGCAAGTCTCCGGTTTTTTTCATCTGCTCTTTTTGAAGCATTTCTATTATGTTAAATTTGATGTAGAGTCCGCCAGGAGGATACAGCTGACGGGCGACTATGGTAAAGACTTTACAGTTTTCTTTTCCTATGACTTCTTCTTTAAATCGCCATTTATAGGGCGTTTTTGGTGGGAGTAACGTTTCAGAAAGAACGATAACTGCAAAATTCCTCACATTTGCAGTTGCTTCAAGCTCATTAAATTTAGCTCGCAACACCTTATTTTGGTCTTCTCGCTTTCCGTTTTCCAAAGTCCTTCCGCTGACAGCATTGTTCTTAATCTCTATGACCATCTTCACATTGTTAGACGGGTAGGTTTTTTGGTTTGGGTCTACACCATTCTTTAAGAGAAGCAGATCATTTTTGATTTTAGATCCTTGGATTGTGACGTTTGGAATCGTTGAAAGATTAAGATTTCTTTTCATTAAGTGATTTCGGATGACTATTTCCGTTGAATTTCCAGATTTCTCGCGAGCTGTTTTATCGTTTTTTTGTTTCTGAAATTCTTCGCTAACCTCAATTAGCATTGTGTATTCTTCATCGCAAGCAGTTAGTATTGGTTTTTTGGAATAATTTGGCATGAATAAAATATCACAATTATAAATTAAAAAAACTAACGTAATTCTCTTTGCAAACTCCGCAACAAAAACCTTGGGCAGTTTGTCTTTCAGCTTTCTCCTTTGATAAGAGACCTATTTTATTCTTATTAAATGAAAATTCCAGATGATCTAAATGCCGCGGACGTGGCGCAGTAAACCTTTTTTCATTTTTTGTCGACTATTTTCCATTGGGCTTTTTCAAATGGTTTTTATGTGAGACTGTCCTAAATACGAGTGGTGTTTTGTAATGGTTGAAGATTTTGAACAAGACGATTTCGACATGATTGACCCATCAGCCAAAAAAGTTCTTGTAGCACTTTCCCAATTTGAGAAAGGTCTCTTGGTGACGGTGGACCTCTTACACAAAAAAACAGGTTTAATGCCTGAAGCCCTAAACGACGCAGTGCGACACCTGACAAAATCCAAACTCATCGACGTACCTGAGCTGGCAAAAAAACATGGCCCCTACGATTTCAACACCGTCGAAATAACCGACTTCGGAAGGCAAGTGCTAGCGAAATTCGGATAAAACATTACAACTAAGCCCTCATCTTAACTAGCAACGATACTTTTCTTTTTTTAAGAATAAACAAAATATAGAGATAGTCCCTATACAGCGCGCGCTGTCTGGAATGTTTGGAGGTTATGGCGGCGTCATCTTAATTATTGCGCGAGCTGAATTCTAAGTCGATGTTTTTGTAGCTTATTTGCTAAAATAGCTGATAAAACAAGCCTGATTTGTCAAAAGGAGAAAAGCGCGGGATGTTAGGTTTACATTCACGTTTAAATTTCACTCGAAAAAGTTAGGAGTCCCCTTAACCTGAATTGGATCGCCACCATTTTTCAGTGATAATAACTATTCTATGAAATAGCTCGACGTCTCGCGAGTGTAAATTGCCTGTAAAAGAAAATAGTTGGACTTAAACTCTTATCTATAGGTTCTTTGGAGTTATTTAGATCCGTTTTACATGGATTGCGCGAAACGCTATATATCGGCTCTTTCCGTGATCTCGGCGCCTTCGAACACAAAAAGCTTGGGTTTGCCCCCTTCTATCTGCACGAAGGTATTATGGATAGGTGAGGTTGTAACCCATGAGCCGGTATTTGCGAGGTTCTCGTCCTTGTTCACGAAAGGTCTGTGAGTATGCCCAAAGATAAGAATTTCCTTTGGCTGAACTGTGGAACACGCCTTCTTTTCTACACCCTTCAGGTTTTCTATAAGCCTCTGCTCAGGACCTAGCTGCAGCATCTCAGCTAATCGGTGTTTTCTTGCCCGATCAATAACGTTGAAAAAGCGAGATAGGTCACTATCGTAACGACCAAGAGCAGCCCAAATGTTAGTATCGCGGTCGCCCTTCTGATCAGACATTGAGTGGCAGAGCGATTCCATAAAGTGCTCCCTCTGCATTTCGTCGAACTCCCAGCCGTGAACAAATCTGCAACTTATACCGTTTTGCTGAAGCGTAAGATCCTTAAGGAAGTCGATGGGGTATCCTCGGCTTTGTAGCTTGCGGACGTGGAAATCATGGTTTCCTGCGACGTAATAGACACGCATCTTTTTTTGTAAACTGATAATCAGATCGAGAACGTCATGGTTCTCGAGGAAAATGCCTGATGAATCTCGTCTCCACATGTCAACGATGTCGCCGAGAAGCACCAGATCTGTAACACTAGGGTCGGATTGAAGTTTTTCGATAAAGCGGATAAATGCAGCTTTGTCAGAGGAATCGAATCCTAGATGTAAGTCCGAAACAGCAATAATCGACAAATAGTATTCTCCCAAAATCCAATTAAACAATTATAATATAATAGCTTTCTTGTTTCATATTTTCTTAACTATCTCGCGGGTAATTTAAACAATAGACCTGAGGCGGTAAGCCATAATTTCAGATGATAATTTGGAAATAATTATTAAAAATAAGTTCAGAAATAGGCTGAATTTGGAAATGGCGCGGGATGTTAGATTTACACCCACGTTTAAATTCCACACGGAAACCATGTAGAGAAAAATCGGTGTGTAATATTGAATTTATACTTTCTCTCTCTATAAAATTCAGCAATAAAGTCAAGAAGCCTCTTGCCGATGCCGATTCCCTGAAAGTCAAGCAAAACCACAAGCCTACTTATGCGAAAATGGTCTATTTTTCTGTGGTTTGCAGAAATAGAATTTTTCTTATTGCTTCTATACCTTTAGTGGTTATGATATAATCGCCTTTGTTGTCCTCTTGGGCTATCAGCTTTGAATTAAGAAGCTTTTTGAGATGAAAAATAAGGTGACCTCCTTTCAAGGTCATAATTTGGGATAATTTAGAAAAGTTCTTTTTCCCCTCATACAAACCGATGAGAATCTTAAGTCTTACAGGATTAGATAGTGGCTCAAGAAAGTTTTCAACGATAAAAGGAATATTTACTGTCTCTTGACTAGGTTTGTTGCCATTGGTTTTTTCGACAAGAACTATTGTTTGGAAGGCCCTCTTTTCTCTTTTTAGTTTCTTCTGAAAATTAGTTTGACAGCTCTCGCATTGAGTGTCCTTAGCTTTTTCCAGCCGGATGCCTGCTTGCTTTATTCTTGCTTCCAGATCAGCCAAAGCCTCTTTTGATTCGCCTGACTTAATAATCAAAAGATTTTCAGCTAACTGTTCTCTAAAGAATTCATGGCATTTTGCCCTTTTTTCACAATCAGCACTCAGTAGTCTATCAATGTCTTCACTAGCTTCTTCATTTAGGAGATCGGCGTATTGCATTAAGCGGTTTTGAGAGAGCACCTCTTCCACGGCACTTAACCGATCTTTTAGGATTACGCTTTCTATCCTGCCTAATTCGGCTTTTAGGCTAATAACTTCATGTATTAGTTCACAGAGAGAATTATTTACAGCCTCTTGATCCGTTTGTTCGGCTTTTTTGTTCATTATACACACTGCATTTGGTACATTATTATTACCTAAAACTATATAAAACTATTCCGTTTTTTTATCATAAAATAGAGGTATTAAAATGCCAAAAGTATTAGTAGCGTATTATTCTAAAACTGGAAACACCAAACAAGTTGCTGAAGCCATAGCCGAAGGCGCAAAAAGTGTCAAAGGCGTCAATGTTGAAATAAAAAATGTTCAAGATATCAGTGCAAAAGAAGCAGTTGAAGCTGACGGATTCGCATTTGGATCGCCAGCTTATTTTAGCATGATGTCAGGTCCATTGCTGACTTTGCTTACAGAACTTTACTTTGTACGCGATAAATTAGCTGGTAAAACTATGGTTGCATTTGCGACCGGAGGCGGCAGCCAAACGAAGACCACCGCAAACATCGAAAGCGTGCTCAAAGCCTTCAATCCAAAGCTGATTCTCCCAGGACTAGCAATCGGTAACGCAATCTCAGAAACCGATAAACAGCAAGCAAAACAACTAGGCGAGAAATTAGCCAAAGCCCTCGCTTAGGAAAAATCTTAGCAAATGCAAACTACTATTGCTGTTCAACCATCCTTTTTTTATAAAAAACCTAGCAGAATACCTGCCGCGGTAGCGGCAGGATGAATGCGTCCCACAAATTCTTTCTTTGCCCTACTCTGATAGGTCTGTCATTATTGGAAGAGGAGGTGAGAGACCTGGAAAAGGCAAGGGCGTGTGCTTTCCAAGCCAATTATCACCTCATCTGGGCAGTTAAATACCGGCGTAAGGTACTAGTCGCCCAGTTGAGGTTAGGCTTTTGGAAGTACTTAAAATGATTGTTGAAAACCATGGCTATCAGTTGCTGGCTGCTAAGGTTCATGATGGCGATCATGTGCATTTGTTTGTTTCTGCTCCGCCAAAGATGTCGATTCCTGCTATGGTGAGTGTTTTCAAATGTGTTTCTGCTAAATTGCTGTTTGAGGAGTTTGCGCAGTTTAAGTTGTGGCTTTGGGGTGGACATTTGTGGTCTGAGGGCTATGCTGTTAGGACTGCTGGTTCGGTGCCTGGCTGGAAAATAGAGGAATATATCAACAGAGCCTAAACGTGGATGCTCGCCCCGGAAGGGGCGAGTAGTTCACTTTTTTGACTAGTGCACCACACTATAATATCAGCTCCACATCACTTAATATCGGGAAAGGTAAAACGCTTGTAAAAGATTCCATCTCCGACTAAAATATTTTAAAAGTGCTGAGGCATGTGCAACTTAAACGAAAAGCCATTTTATACGATAAACTGAGAAGTATTAATTAATTCTTTAGCGTTTATTGAAGCCTTATTTGCGTAACTAACCAAGAATATAGTTCTAATTGGCAAAAGGAGCGTGGCGCTGGATGTTTGATTTACACCCACGTTTAAATTCCACACGAGAGAGCATAGCGCAAATCGACGTAGTAAAAGACTTCAAGGCGATGGATATTCGGGCGGATAGAGCCAGCGGCGGAGTAGTTTCGTTAGCTGAGGCATTGCGAAATAAGTCAGCCCAAGCACCAGAATAATCGTAATCACGAGGTTGCTTGCGAGCAAAGACCAAGAGCCGATGATGGGGTTAAGAAAGAAATTTGCGACTAAGCTTATCATGTAAGCGGCCGCGAAAGTTACAAGAGCCATCTTCCAGCGTGGAGGAGGCTTGATCACCTCGAGTTTAGGTAAGGCAAACCATGTTTCAAGCCCAGTGGCACTCGCGTAATTCGGAGTGGAATAGCTGTTTACTTCTTCGAGCATTTTTGTTCTATTCTCCGATTTTTGCCAGTTCTCCAATGAAGACTTGTCTTTGAATCTGGTAATAATGTATCGCCTGCCAGATTTGCTGCCACCTGGAGCAATAACGGTTGTATTTAGATAGCCTGGAGCCTTCTTCTTAATTTCCAAAAAACGTCTATGCCACTCATCATAATCGGCTTCCCTACCAACCCTTATCTCTCTGCTAATAATCTCTGTGACTCCAATAGCTTCATCTATCACCATTTTTCAACTTCACTCTTATTGACTAATAAAACAAGACATTTTCACAAGATAAGCACTATTTTTTGAGCGTAGCTTCTATTGCCGTCTTGATGCTAACGTCTTTTCCTATGGGGAAGCCGCCCGTTTCATTCTCAAGATCAGTCAACAATCCGAAGTCTTTTCGGTTGACTTTCGCTCTTGTTTGAAACGCCACTCTTGTGTTTCCCCATGGGTCTTGGACAACGCCACTAAATTTTAGTGCAGCGATAATCTTTTGAGTTATTCCACGTATTGTAAAATCGCCCTCGACTGTGAAGCTGCCTCCCGGCTCGACTTTCATTCCGGTACTGGAAAAAGTCATTTTCGGATATTTCTGTACATCAAAAAATTTTGGGCTCCGAAGGTCCGCGTCGCGTCCTACATGATGCGTATCGATACTGGCTGTTTCTACGCTAAACTCAAAACTTGACAATAACGGTTCATCGGCTATCCCGATCTCACCAAAAATCGAGTTAAAACGATCCCTAACTTGACCCACTATTAGATGCTGCACAGAAAATTCCGCGAAACTATGTACAGGGTCAACGACATACTCACCTGCTGGAGGCAACGGGTTCCCAAAATACACGCGCGAATTATCTCTTATCTTATTCATACGAATTAACATCGCCCTTTCGGTTTGTTTTTCTATTTACCGACTTTTCTAAAATCAAAAGTCATTACTCACAGGTATTAAATATATAGTTAGCCTATTCTAACTTATGGCAAAAGAAACGAAAGCAAAAATCATGGTGACCAAGGACGGCCCTTATCTCGTAAGTGGTAGTTTACCAATTGATAAACAGATAATTGGAATAGGAAAAGAAGGCGAGCCTGAAAAATGGATCCAAGGCAAGAAAGTGCCTGCTGGCGAAACCTGCGCATTATGTCGCTGCGGTGAGTCAAAAAGCAAACCATTCTGCGATGGCACCCATGGCAAAATTAAGTTCAATGGCACGGAAACTGCAAGCAAAAAAACACGTGACAAACAGGCTAAAGTCATGGATGGACCAACTTTGAAGCTGGAGGATGTTCCCGCGTTGTGCGCAGCTGCTAGATTCTGCCACAGAGGAGGAGGAACCTGGGAACTAACACATCACTCTGACGATCTAAAAGCCCGCGAGTTAGCTATCGAAGAAGCATGCCAATGTCCATCAGGACGACTCGTTGAATCTGACAAAAAAACCGGGAAAGTTTTCGAAAAAGAATTTGTAAAGTCAATAAGCCTCATAGAGGACCCACAGAACAAGGTAAGCGGTCCAATCGGGCTCAGAGGTGGCATACCGGTGGAATCTTCAGATGGAACTACCTATGAAGTTCGGAACCGCCAAACCCTTTGCAGATGCGGCAAATCCCAGAATAAACCTTTCTGCGACGGCTCTCACATTGACGAAGGCTTCAATGACGGCGACGAATCTCTAAAATAAAATAGACGAGAAATAGCGCCCAAAGAAAAAGAGAGGGCTTAAGGATTTACTCTTTTGTAGTAAGTTCCTTAAGCTGTTTTTTGTTTAAGCCAACATGTGGCTCTGCGTCTACGCGCTTGTGCACTTTTCCTTTCTTGAACATTATCACTGTCGGATAGTATTCTATTCCGTATTCTTCGCAAACATCAGGCTCTTCATCAACAATGACGCTAAGGCACTCTTCCGGATTGCTCTTTGAATACTCTTCAAATATTGGCAAAAACTCCCGGGAAAACGGGCACCAGGTCGCATAGAACAGCACAACCGCTTTGTCTTTACTGTCTAACTTCTCGTGAAAAATACTTTTCTTTTTGTTCTCAGTTGTAATTTTTTTACGTGCGCTCATAATTACATCACACTGATTTTTTTAGGCTTAACTGGATTTTTAATTTTGATAAAAGTATCTGAATCTAGTTCTTCAAAGGCTTTATCGAGCTCTTCTTCGGTGTTCATAACGATTGGTCCTCTCCACGCAACAGGCTCGTTTAACGGCTCTCCAGACACAAACAGAAACCGAGCGCCGCCTTTCGAGACTATTTTGACTAAATCACCTTCACTAAAAACTGCACACTGACCCTGCAATATCTTCTTGGTCCCAATCTCTATTGATCCTTCAACGAGGTAGGCAAAAACCGTATCGTTCTTTGGTGTGGCGTGATTGAATATTTTTCCGGCATCGAGCTCTACATCGAAGTATTCTATGTGTATTGCTAAGTCGCGAACCGGTCCTTCCATTCCATCGACCTTGCCTGCTATGACTTTTATTTTTGAGCCATCTTTTTCTAGCACTGGGATCTGTTGTTTTTCTATGCCGCGATATTTAGGGTCGATCATTTTCTTTTTTGCGGGCAGATTTACCCATAGTTGGAAGCCCTGCATTAACCCATCGTATTTTTGGGGCATTTCTTGATGGATTATACCTGAACCAGCAGTCATCCACTGCACATCTCCAGATTTGATAACGCCCTTATTGCCCATGCTGTCGCCGTGTTCAACTTCGCCTGTCCACATGTAAGTGACTGTTTCCATTCCTCTATGAGGATGCCACGGAAAACCTAGAATGTAATCTTCAGGATCATCGGATCCAAAGTGGTCCAAAAGCAAGAAAGGATCAAGCGTAGAGTTATCATCGTTTCCCAAAACTCGTTTTAACTTAACACCAGCGCCTTCTAAAGTTGTACGACGATTTAGAATCTTGTCAACCTTTCTCTCCATACCCACCACCTCACGAAAAGAAAAAAATGGATTCTGTTTACTTTGACAGCCCAAGTTGCTGCATAAAACCTACGACATCGTAGAATAGTCGCTCTTCGACGATTTCTCCGTTTTTCCATGTGGCGACAGTGCAAAATTCGAGCTTTGCCGTTTTTCCGGTTGACGGGATCATTTTTCCGTCGGGACCTTTCATCGATCCCTTCATAGTTACAGTCCAATCGGCTACAGTGCACGTGTAGTCTCCAGCGCCGAACATTATTTTGTATGGGCTGTTGACGAGTTTGTTGTCAAATGTCTTGAAGAACTCTACCGCTTCAACGTCGTGGGCATGACGTCCCATGGTAGGTAATGGTTGAGCTGGCCAGTACACTCTCACGTCTTCTCGGTGTCGCTTTTTGAAAGTTTCCCAGAGTGGGCTGTTTGGCCCCGCATTCCAAGCATCATCAAGGGTTTTCATCAACTCAAGATTTTCTTTAACTCCCATAAAATTCGCCTACTAGTTGTTTGGCGTTATTGTTAATAAACGTGAGCAATTTTAAAATCATAGCTTATTCCCTCTTCTTTGAAACGTGTTAAAATAGATATTTTTTAAGTTTGAGGCTATATCTACTGCGAGTTATTTGGGCGAGCGCTAGCTCCACCTTGATTCAGTTTTCGCCCCCTTCACCCAAACGTTGTGAGAGCGGTTTCTAAATTGACATATGAACAAAGCAAAAAGAAACCTAAATGAAGTAATTTTGAGCAAGTTTGATCCTTCAGGAGTCTGAGTGTATACTTGGCTTACCCCAAAAAACTGTGGTCAGATTCGAGTTGGCGTGGCTTCAAACAGTGGACCGCATGGGGTAATGCATTTTTTCTGAGAAGAATTTAGGCTCAATTTCTAAAATTAACGTTAGTGGTGAGCTGAATTTGGAAATGGCGCGGGATGTGGGATTTGAACCCACGCGGCCTTTCGACCACAGACTTAGCAGGCCTGCCCCCTACCAGGCTAGGGCAATCCCGCACGGAAGAAATTCTTGAAATTATGCCAAGTCTGGATTACTGTTTAGATTGTAACGGGTCGCATATTTTTGCTTTCTGTATTTTGAAAACTGTAAATTAAACTGAACAACACGAATGGTCTCGCTCTGAGTCTTGCAAGTGAAATCATTCCTACTCTATAGGTTGCCAGCTGGAAGATAGCTATTTAGACGATTTAACTAATTTTGACTTTTTTTGACTTATTTTAACTTTTGTTGACTGATTTTGACTTTTCTCGACTCATCCTGCAGATATTTCAAGCCCCAAAACAAGAAAACAACTCAAAACACAACCAAAAAAAATTGGAGAAAAACCAAAAGCGCACAAATCTCGCGAAGGACTCAAACTATTAAGCGTTAACAAGATGATAGTTTTTTTGAGCTGGGGTTGCCTTGCGGAAGGGGAATCAAATGGCTGTTCTTCGCTAAAATACCTATATTCATGAAAGTAGATCACATAGAAAAAGAAATAGTGAAATACTTCTAGTGTCAACAATAGAGATAGATATTTCTGGCAGGTTCTGGGAATGGTACAAAAACTATCCAAAAAAGATATTGCATTCATGCAGCAATTGCCTGTGTGTCGATTAGCTACAGCAACTGAAGAATGCGAACCAATAGTGAGGCCTGTTTGGTCCGTTTTTGATGGCGTTTTTATTTATTTTGCATCTGATCCTGATACTCCAAAATTAGAACAGATAGAAAATAACCCCGAAGTATCCATAGTTTTTGATGATTACGACCGAGAAAACTGGTCAAAAATCAGAGGTGTCCGTGTTCAAGGAGAAGCAACCATAATGTGGAGCGGAAAAGAATACGTTTATGCGCATTCGCTTCTTAAAGAGAAGTTTCCTGAATACCAAACTGAATCGGGGGGATGGAAGGAAGGCGATGTGCCAATAATCAAAGTACTTCCTACGTCTTTCAATAAATGGCAACAAGGCAAGTGGACAAAATAAATTGTACTCTCGACGAATCAAGACATGCAAAGGGGTCATAAATTAGTTATTTTTCGCCTTTAATAATCCCTATGCGCCCTACCATGAATGGCAACTTCAGGGCCGCTGGGATAAACGATGAATTATGTGTTTCAACGAATTCTACTTTGGTTATTCCCCAGCTTTTTATCGTTGCAACCAACGTTTCAGGGTCACCATAGATTTGTTTGAGAAGGAAAAGATCTTGGAAAGCGAATTTTCCGCCTTTCTTGACTACGCGCAAAGCTTCACGAATTACCTCATGTTTGTCTTTTTTATCGCTGACTTCGTGGAAACAAAGGTTGCTTACTGCCGCATCAAAATATTCATCCTCAAAGGGCAGCTTTGAAGCGCTTGCTTTCTGAAACACGACTCGTTGAGCTACGCTTTCAACTTTAGCATTAGCTTCGCAGGTTTCTTTTGAGTATTCCCAACGTTCTCCCCAATAATCAATCCCAGTTACCTGTGCCGTTATGAACTTTTTTGCCAGCTTTATAGATAAGACACCGTTTCCACAACCTATGTCCAAAGCTTGCCCTTCGCCGTTCCAGTCTAAATTTGTAACTACGGTCTCCCAAATTTGATTTTGGACGTTTCGACCCTTTGGCGAGAAAAGGTACCGCGCATAAGCAAAATACAAACTTACAGCAAAGAACAGTAGAGAAGGAATTGCCAGCAACCAAAACAGAAAGTTAACAACAACGAATTCGTGCAACAAGAAAATTAATGCTAAGAACACAACGCCAAATATTCCAAATGAATAGATTAGTCGTTTTGAAACCCAATTACCGTAATCCGCCGGTTGATTCTTCTGGTTAGCCATATCTCTTGCCCATAAACAGTTATGCAAGGAATTATAAGAATTAGTTTCTTGTGTGTTAAGGTGTTTGGTTGGCGTTATCAGTAGAATCTATCGTGTCATATACTTGGTTTGCAATGAGCGTTGCTCCTTCACTGTTAGGATGTATTCCATCTACAAAGTAACTACTGTTGTTCCCAAATGCATCATAAATGTCGATTATTGGCAAGTTCATTTGGTTTGCCAGATCATCTGTGTGTGGAATTATGGTATTTGACAAGTAGGCAGGGCTTAAATCTGAACTATCATTAAAAATCGGCGGTGAATCTGCGAGGTAAATTTGTGGAGTGCTTTGGAGACCCTCAAATGAAGTAATTAGTTTGGCATAATCAGCCTCAAAACTTTCATTATACTGGTGAAGAGACATGAGGTCATCATTGGTTCCAAGCATGATGATAACGATGTTGGGTTCGAAGTCTTGGGCAGTTTGGAATTCGGTTTGATTCATGTATGGCTTCCAAGAATTAAGCGAAACCGTTGAACCACTTGATCCAAAGTTGCCTACTGTATAGTTGTCGCCAAGCATCCCTTGAAGATCAGACGGGTATCCACTAACTGCAGTAATACTGTCACCAACGCATGCAACCCGAATAGGCTCACTCGGAGAAGAAGTGGAGAGTTCTGAGTTATGTGGATCAAAAATCTTGAAAATTGCCAGAGGTAACATAAGAATGACGATAGCAAGAGCAATTGCCATTAACTTTGTTTGCTTTTTCATGCTATCTACTCGATTGAAACAAGCCCTTATGTCATCCATTGATTTATCCATGTTGGTAAGAGCCAAGTCATTGCTTCAACAAGTAATTACGAATAACATTTGATTAGAGGATTTCTTTGATGGCGCAGCGGGTTAGATTTGAACCAGGTTTAAATTTTACGCGCATGGAAACAAATCGTTTTGTGTTGCTATGGTACCTGTTCCCCATAGTTTTGAAACCTTCAGATGACTTGAGCTCGACCGTTTTGTCTTGGAGTTTGCGAAGAGCGAAGAAAAAGCTCGCACTTACCAAGCTCCTTCTGTTCCATGTATTTCAAAATGCTCATCTGTAGCGATATGGTTGAACGTCATCTGTAAAGAGTTGTGTGTGCCATCATTAGATAATGTGTAACGGTTAGGACTTTGTATGTAGTACTTCCAGACCAGCGAGATGTTTTCCGAAATTAAGTCAGTTGGAACTGTTATGTCGAAGAAAACAGTTTTTCTATATGACCCAACGAAATCAACTGAAACATACTTCAAATCAGTCAAAGATGAGTTAGATAAGTAAACCTTTGGTGCAGAATTCCAATTGGTACTAACAGTTATAATGTATGTCTTCTCTCCAACTGAAATAGGATAAGTGTATAATTTGCTCTCTGCGATTTCAAACCATAAGAGCCCACTTATTATTGACGTGATAAGGATTGCTGCTATAACGGTTATTACTAATTTTCTTCTCTTCATAAGCACCGATTAGTTGATTATTTTGACTATAAAGGTTTCAGTCTAAGTTTCTTGACTGCCCTTAGTCAAGGTTTCTTGACGATTCACCTTTTTATAAATCACACTAAAAAAAAGAAAGTTAAGCATAAAGAGTTTGCAGTAGTGGTTTTTTTAAAAGAAACTCCCGATAACTGGGGTTTGCATGTAGTGCAGAGGGTGGGATTTGAACCCACGAACCTCTACAGGATAGGCTCCTGAAGCCTACGCCTTTGACCATGCTCGGCGACCTCTGCGTTTAGTGGTGTATCAAAATTAGTTCTTAATGATAAATATGTTACCACTAGCAAAGCTGCCGTGGTTTTTGAATTCTTAAGCTTGGACTTTGAGTTTTTCAATTATTTTTTGAGTTTCTTCTTCGGAGGGATGTGTGATGGCGCCTACAGGGCAGATGTCTTCGCAACCTCTGCACATAACTACGCATGCATTTTGATTTTTTACAACCGTTTTCTTTTCATCATCTTTTACTTCGAATCCAAAAGTCTTCATGTGACAGAAATCTACGCATTTTACGCATCTGATACATTTTTCGTAATTGATTTTCGGGCTCCAAGGTATTTTACTTCTAGGAACGCCCTCATATGTTTCTTCAGACACAATTTTGCCTTCTTTTCAAATTTAAGGAGGGCCGGGGCAGGGATTTGAACCCTGGCAAAAGGCTCCACAGGCCTCTAGGCTACCAAGCTACCTCACCCCGGCCACTTTTCGCTGACTTCAGCCTCTTTTCACGCTTGGGTGCAAACATTTACGTTTTCTCAGCAATATTAACTTGTCTTTTCAACGAAGGATTTCAATCACTGACACAGGCTAATTCCTTTAGCAATTAAGCCATTATAAAAGTGCGGCTAAAGGAGGTAACACCAAATTTTGATTGTTCTTCTGCAAGTACCTTTAACTTCAAGTTTTTCTCTACCTATGCATAGAAGGCCGATTGGTTGACAGACGCTTGGCGCGAACCCTATCATGTCGTAATAGAATTAGAAAACAAGGATTGTAAAATGGTAAAGAAACTCGCTTCTTTGGGATTTAGCCATTTGAAAGTTGTTGATGTACGCAGTTCAAGCAGCGGATCAGTTAGGCACCTCATGGATGTGGGTGAAGATCAAGCGCATAAGGTTCCACGAGAACTTACAACTAAAGGTCATGTTGAAGGTAAATCGTCAGTTTGGCTTGAAAGTGAAGGTTGCCAAGTCTGCAACACCATTTTGTCGCATGACGCTTTTTTAGTATCAGGTAAAAGCATCCAAGGCAACATGTTGACTTACAGTTTCATGGTGCCAACCTTCGAGGCCTACAGAGGAATATTAAGCGACTTGGAAAAAGCAGGCTACAATGTTAACGTGCGCAAACTAGGCAAGTTTGAGCAGCAAATCGGCGTTTTAACGGAAAACCAAGAGAGAATCTTTTGGCTTGCATTAAAAAGTGGGTTTTTTGATTATCCAAGACAAATAGGCATGGCGGAGCTCGCGGCTAAACTGGGAATCAGCGCAGCTACGCTTTCAGAGATTGTTCGTAGAGGAACAAGAAGACTGCTTGAGCACTACTTCAAACGTGAATTGTAGAAAAGAAGAAATTAGATCCTAAGTTGAACGTTTTCGGTGTATTGACGTATTATTTCTGCAAATTCCTTGATTGTTTCTGGTGCATAAGGTTTGAGCGCTTGAAATTGCTTATCCAATGTGTCCTCTGGGATGAATTGTTGGAGTGCATGGGTTTTTGAGCCTTTTACCATTTCACCAATGCATGTTGCGTCTTGAGCTGTAACGAGTTCTGGAACAACTGTTGTCCTGAATTCATAAGGTACTTTGCCCATTTTCAGGATTTCCATGGTCCGCAATAATCCATTGGTATCTTGTGCACCGAGCAGTTTGTATTTTTCCTTACAGGTTTTAACATCCATAGCCACGTAGTCCACGCTTGCCAAGCATTCCTCAAGCACGTCTGGAAAAAATCCGTTTGTATCCAACTTCACTGAAAAGCCTCGTTGCTTGAGCTTAGCGAGGAATTTGGGCAGTTCCTTATGCATGCATGGTTCCCCACCGGTAATGACAACTGCATCAACGTATTTTTTGCGACTTTCAAGGATTTCCAGTGCCGCAGCTTCTTGCAGAAACGGCGGCTGCGGGTTTGTGGTTATTCGCCAATTGTGGCAGAAGGGACAACGTAGATTACAGCCTGGAGTAAACAGCACACTGGCTACTTTGTCGGGGTAATCAAGTAAACTTGTTTTTTGTATTCCACTAAACTTCATGAAGTAATTTTCCTCTCAGGTTGTTAAGGGCGCCGTAGGCATAACTGTTGATCGATCAAAAGTTTTACGTATGGCAAATTCTGCTTGTTTTCCATCGTTCCATTGGTCAACTGGTCTTAGGTACCCAACTACTCGTGAGTAGATTTCGCAGTTTGCTCCGCAAACGGGGCATTGTTTGTGTTCACCGCTTGTGTAACCGTGGGTTGGGCAAATACTAAAGGTCGGCGTTAATGTGAAGTAGGGTAGTTTTGAGTTCATCGATACTTTCTTGATCAGTTCAGCAGCTGCCTTCCATGAGTGTAACCGTTCGCCCATGAAAATGTGAAACACTGTACCTCCTGTATAAAGTGACTGCAATGTTTCCTGATGTTCTAGGGCTTCGAAGAGGTCACCGGCAAAATCAACGGGAAGCTGAGAAGAGTTAGTATAGAATGGTTCAGCATGATTTGCGTTAATCTGTTTTTGGTTGGCGAATATTATGTCTTTATAGCGTTTTTTGTCTATGCGAGCAAGTCTATAAGATGTTCCTTCGGCGGGGGTAGCTTCAAGGTTGTATATGCAGTCTGTTTCTTCTTGATAATCGGCTAAACGGTTGCGCATGAAAGTCAACAGTTTCAGAGCGAATGCTTGTCCGTCAGGTGATGCAATATTTTGTCCTAGCAGGTTCAAGATTGCTTCGTTGACGCCCACGATTCCTATCGTGGAAAAATGATTCTTCCAGAATTTGTCGTAGCCATCCTTTACATGACGTAGGTACCGTCGTGAATAGGGGTACAAACCGTTATCGGTGAATGCCTCAAGTACTTTGCGTTTTATCTCTAAGCTTGCTTTTGCAGTTTCCATTAAGGCTTCTAAGCGCTCAAAGAACTCGTCTTCATCTTTCGACAGATAACCGACTCTTGGAAGATTGAGAGTTACAACGCCTATGCTACCAGTTAATGGATTAGCGCCAAAGAATCCACCGCCCCGTTTGCGTAACTCACGATTATCTATTCTCAGGCGGCAGCACATACTTCGAACATCTTCAGGTTTCATGTCAGTGTTAACAAAGTTTGAGAAGTATGGTACACCATATTTGGCGGTTACTTCAAAGATAGCTTGTGACACCTTTGAATCCCAATCGAAATCTTTGGTTATATTGTATGTAGGAATGGGGAAGGTGAAAACTCTGCCCTTTGAGTCGCCTTGTTGCATGACCTGAGCGAAAGCTAAATTGAACATTTCCATTTCCTTGGTCATGCTTCCGTATGTGTCTTGGGTTAATTTTCCATTGAAGAGAACTGCTTCGTCCTTCATGAAATCGGGCACAGTTAAATCTAAAGTTAAATTGGTAAATGGTGTTTGGAAACCTACGCGTGTCGGCACGTTCATGTTGAAGAAGAATTCTTGTAGCGCTTGTTCAACATCTTTCTGTTGAAGGTTGTCGTATTTTATGAATGGTGCAAGGTAAGTGTCAAAGTTGCTAAATGCCTGTGCTCCTGCCGCTTCGCCTTGTAAGGTGTAGAAAAAGTTTACGACTTGACCTAATGCTGTGCGAAAATGTTTTGCAGGTTTGCTTTCGATTTTTCCATGTACTCCGCCGAATCCGGAGAGCAGTAAGTCACTTATGTCCCAGCCGACGCAGTAAGGTCCTAAGACGCCTAAGTCGTGAATGTGTATGTCGCCTGAAAAGTGGGCGTCAGCGATGTTTGTTGGGTAAATTCTGGAAATCCAGTATTTAGCGATCACAGTTGATGATAAATAATTGTTTAATCCTTGCAGGGAATAGCTCATGTTGCTGTTTTCTTTTACTCGCCAATCCTCAACCTCAAGGTACTGGTCCACCATGTCTGAGGAGCTTAACAGCGCAGCTAATTCACGCATGTCGGTATGCTGTTTCCTGTAGAGAATGTAGGCTTTAGCTGTCTGGGCATGTCCATTTTCAATTAAACGTTTTTCAACGATATCTTGAACTTCCTCAACGGTCGGCACTCCATCGTCGCCGTAAGTCTTTTGCAGTTCAGCCACTACTTCATCGCTCAAGCGTTTTGCTTGATCTTTGTTTGTTCCGCCTACTGCTTTTACCGCTTTCCAAATGGCGGTTGTTATTCGTTCCTGATCAAAGGGTTCTAACTTACTATCACGTTTTAATACAAACCTCATTTTTTCACCTCAAGGAGTAACCGCCTGAAATCTTCAGGCTCTTCAAACTGTTTATAAACTGAAGCAAATCGAATGTATGCGATGCGGTCTAAGTTTTTTAGATGCTTCATGATTAAATCCCCGATTTCTTGGGATGCAACTTCTTCCGCATCTTTTAGCATAAGATCCTGCCTTACTTTGCCTGCCAACTCGTTGATTTGGCTCATAGTTACAGGTCTTTTCTCACATGCTTTCTGTAAGCCACGTATAATCTTGTTTACGTCGAAACGTTGAAGCTCACCGTCTTTTTTCCTAACCATAAGCTCTACTGTTTCCAGATACTCGTAGGTAGTGTAGCGTTTTGAGCAGTTAATACATTCTCTGCGTCTACGCGTAGTGTTCTCTGGAGAGTCGCGTGTTTCCAATGTTTTGGAGTTTTCCGAATTACAGTAGGGGCATCTCATATATTCAACATACTCATGCTTTGCTATATATGTAGTGTAACAATCTGACTGTAACCACTATAGTTAGCGTATATATAAGGTCTTTTTACATTAAAACGCAAATATCATGTATTAAGACAAAAACCACTCCATAAAAAATAAACAAAAAACACAAAATAAAAAATTGAAAAACAGACCTTTTTCAGCAAAAAGCCCCTTTTTCACGCAAATAATAGTTAGGTTAAAGCTTGCGCAAGAAATATAATTAAAATGGTATATACAGGCTTACTTACCTTTATCTTGATAAAATACGAGAATATGACTAAGGTTCAGATATGAAGCCAAAAATTGTAAAAGCTAGCTCCTTAAAAGAATACGCAACTCCAGAACGGTGTTTTTTATATGAAAATTATAGCGATGATAACGTTTCAATTGCAAGAGCGCGAGTTAAACCCGGAGTTACAACCGCTGCACACCATCTCAAAGGGGCAACAGAAATATGCATTATTTCCCGTGGACGAGGCAAAGTGAAAGTTGGAGATCTCCAACCAACTGAAGTATTTGCTGGCGACGTAGTAGTTATTCCAGCTGGCGTTTCTCAAAAAATAACTAACATCGGAAAGACCGATTTAATATTCCATTGCGTCTGCACACCAAGATTCACTGCAGACTGTTACTTTACTGAATAGGAGACAGAAAAAAGTCGCCATAAAAACCGACATATATCCATTTTGATAATACCGCTTTATATGTTTTAGACACCAATTAGGGAAATGAGAAGAAAGGAGAAAAAGAGGAGAAAGGGAAGGCTTCTTACGCCTCTTTATGAGGCATTCCTTCTTAACTTGTTTTCAAATCATCCATAAAGTCACTTAAGTCAGCAGTGGATACGTTGTTTTCGTCTTTTAGCTGCTGCTTAGCTGGCGGATTCTGCATGTAAAAAGGTATTCGTTCAGTCAAGCGGTCCTGGAAAGCTGGTTCCAATCCGTTTTGGTAGAAGATTCCAACTGGGATTTTGTCTTTGAATTCCTGTGCTTTCTCCATTCCGGCTACTTTCTTTTTGAATTCCTCGCTACATTGATGAACTACTGGGTCAAAGCCGATGTCTTCAAGTTTGTAGAGACGAGGTTGCGGTTTGCCCGTCTGTGGATCTGTTCTGTCTTCTCCAGCATACCATTCTTTGGTGTTAATGTCGTTGTATGTTGGGCATGGCTGTAAACATTCAACTAATGCTAGCCCTTTGTGCTGAATTCCCTGTTTAATCATGTTTTTGAGGTGCACTACATCAAAAGCATACGCTCTAGCGACAAATGTGTAGCCTACGGTGATGGCGAGTGCAACTGGATTAATGGCTTGATTAATGTTGGGTTTAGGAAGCGATTTTGTTTTCATTCCGAGAGCAAGAGTTGGCGAAGCCTGCCCTTTAGTTAACCCGTAAACACCATTGTTGTAGAGCAGGTAGGTCATGTCAATGTTTCTTCGTCCTGCATTAACAAAATGACCTGCACCGATTCCGAGACCGTCACCATCTCCGCCTATACCGATTACCTCCAAGTTAGGGTTTGCAATCTTTATTCCCATTGCAAATGGCAGGAGCCTTCCATGGAGAGTATGGACCCCGTTAGCATTTACGAAATGTGGGGTTTTAGCTGCATTACCTACGCCTGAAACCACAACAACTTGATGAGGTTCAAGTCCAAGCTCCGCCAGCGCCATCTGGAGCGCGCTTGTAATTCCAAAATCTCCGCACCCTGGACACCAGTCCATGTAGACGTTGGTCTTAAAATCGGATGCTTTATGCGCCAAGCATCAACACCTGCCTTCCCAGCGCTTTATCAGTTAACACAGTTTTAATTGTTTGGTACACTTCGGTTGTCATCATGGGTCTACCAGTGTACTTGAGGATAAAATAGTTGGGTTTGATTGTTGTGTACTGAGTTATTACTCCGCCGAGTTGAGCTGTGATGTTTTCTTCTATGTCTATTATGCGTTTTTTTCCTTGGAGCATCTCTTTTAGATAGGCAGAGGGAAATGGGTGTATCATTCGAATTTGGACATATCCTATACTGAACCCTTCGTCTTTTAATTGATTGATTGATTCGATTATCGCGCCTTTAGGTGAACCCCAGCTGACCACTATGTTTTCTGAATCTTTATCTCCGAAAAATTTGACTTTCATGTCCAACGGCACCTCTTTGTCTACTAACTCAAGTTTTTTCATCCGTTTTTCCATCATTTTTTGTCTAATAATCGGTTCTTCATTTATGTTGCCACTTTCATTATGCTCGTCGCCGCTATACCAATGCACTGCGTTTTTTGTGCCTAAAAATGCACGGGGAGAAACACCTGTTTCCGTGAACCTAAAACGTTTGTACTCTTTGCCTTCAAGCTCTTTCTCGGTGACAATTTCACCTCGATCTATCTTGATGTTAGCGTAATCGAAAACTGGGTAAGTTTGTGAGCAATTAGCCATGCCTTTGTCAAGTAAATGAATGACAGGCATCTGATATTTTTCTGCTAAATTGAATACTTCAGTAGCGTCATAGAAACATTCTTTGATGTCGCCTGAAGCAAGAATTATTCTTGCAAATTCTCCATGAGCAGCGTGCATTGCAAAGCGTAAGTCTTGTTGACTATTCCGTGTCGGCTGGCCAGTTGCTGGGCCACCACGTTGATAATAGGTTATGACTAGAGGGACTTCATTGTTTCCAGCCCAGCCTAAGCCTTCAGCCATAAGAGAAAATCCTGGTCCTGATGTGCTTGTTGCTGCCCGTGTGCCTGTTAAGCAAGCGCCTGAAGCAGAATTTACGGCTGCAATTTCATCTTCTGTTTGCAAGACAACTATGGCATTTTCTTCTTTTCTGGTTTTCAGAATTTCATGGGATTCTAAATATTCACTTTCGTCTGCCGCTGGAGTTATTGGGTAATATGTTTGTATTCTGCAGCCACCTAGAACTTTGCCCATTGCAACGGCTTGGTTTCCAGTTAGAGAAATCCTTGGCTCGCTGATATCTTGTTTTTCAAGTTTGTATTTTAAACTGTTGACGTTAAAGTTTCTTTCAGCGTAATCGTAAGCTTGGTCTACTGCGGTTATGTTCATATCTGCGATTTTTTTGTGGAAGGTGGCTTTTATAGCGTTTTCTACGAGTTTTTTGTCGTATTTCAAAAGGGCAAATGATATTCCGATTGTGAGGACGTTTATCATTTTTGTGAGTGAGCTTACTTTTTCTATTTTTAGGGTTTCGCCGATTTGTTTAAGCAAGTCTAAGTAAGGGACAGAATAGACCTGAATGTTTTTCTTTTTTGCGTAATCTAAGAAGTCATTGATTGTTTCTCCAACGTTGTTTTCCTTTAGAAAATCGCGAATTTGATTTTTGTAATCTTCAGAGAATGTAGATATTCCGGTCAAGACGTTGACTTCTAAATCCCGTGAATCGACTATTATACCGCCTTCATTCACCACTTCACCGATATGCCGTACAATAGTTTCAGCATCAAAAGAAGCCAATAAATCAACATCGCTTATATTTGCTAAGGTTGGCTGTTTGGACACCCGTTGGTGGAAATAGCTATGCATTGTTTTTATGTTTGAATGGTATTCTCTTCTGCCAAAAACCCATAACCTGCCATAGCCACAGGCTCTACCGAATATGGTGGCTGCTGAGTCAACCCCACTTCCTTGGGGACCACCCGCCATCCAGTTCACACTTTCAACTACCGTTTGTTTCACTTCCAATAATTATTTTCAATTTTCTGACTGCTATCCGCTGCCAGATGCCTTATCGATTCCTATGCAACAAGTGCATTTTGCGGTTTCTCTACAATATGGACAAACACAGTTACAATCATCGATAAATTTTCCGCAGTTTAAGCAACGAGGCAAATCTTTTTCGCACATTATCACTTCGCCTCTGCCATATTTATGGTTGCATAATCTTCGGAATTAAGTTTTCGGAATTGGGTTTTCCTATGTTTGATAAAAGAGGGGAAGAATGTTTTTTATTTTACAAAGTCATCGAATGTCCAATAATGATCTTCTTCTTGGAGTATTATGTCTTCGAACATGCGTCTTGTTGTTGTGTCGCCGCGTTTGAGTGCTTCTGCGATAATTTGTCGGTATAGAGATATTGTGGTGCTTTCTAATGCATGATCCAGTGTTAAGAAGTCCTGAGCTGTGTCACCGACTGCTGGAAGTGGATCTGGTTTGTATGTTGCTTCACCTTCAAGTAGAAAAATACGTTCGCTGATTTTTTCCAGATGGTCCATTTCTGCCATAAAGACGTCTTTCAATATTTTGCTTACAACTGCAGCTTTGTTGGTTTCGCTGACAGTTTCCAATGGAGTATTTTTCATTCGGAGTTCAAGGAAAGCCATTTTTTCATGCTGATTTGTGTATTGGATAATTGCAGTTATTTCTCCTGAGACAGCCTTGTTTAAAAGCGTAAAGTAATCGTCCGTGTATATTTTACGCCACTCTGCCAACGGCACTTTGCTTGGCACGTCTTTCTCGTCTTGGAACTTTGTATATTCTTGAAACTTGAATAAGTGACCTTCTTCTTCACCGTAGATTTTTTCGAATACTTCGCGTGTTTCCCAATCACCCATTTTTCCAGCTGTCTCGATGATTTGCCGGTAAAGTGTAAGGGCTTCTTCTTCAGCCTTTACGCCTAGCTTGGCAAATTCGCTTAAGCTATCGCCAACATTAATTTTGCTAGATTTGGTTGTTGCTTTTCCACCAAGATAGTAAATGCGTTCCATAATAGTTGCTGCATGCTTCATTTCTTGAATTGCAATTTCGCGTAGGAATTTTCCAACAGCATCATAAGTGGTTTTATCTAGGAGAATATTTTCGGGAAGAGTTCTTCGTACAAGTTTTTCCATTTTTGCGTGTTGAAGCATATATTGGAGTGAAACTTGAAATTCACGTTCAACTGCTTTGTTGAGTAAATCTACGTAATCTGGGGTTGTTTTGACTGCCATTAAAATCACAACTTAATCAATGAGGAGCAATATCTAGGATATAAGATTTTTGTGCTGAACAAATTCAGGCAAAATTTATGCGAAAAGGGCAAAAAACAAGTCATTGCTGAGTAACTTACTGATGTAGGGATGTTTTGCTTTGGAATCTCTCGTAAGTTAAGAGTAGGCTGATTCATGCAATATTCTTTGAAGTAAATTTTGTCCTTTGTGCTTTAAGTTGCTTTTTTGGTTTGGGGTTTGGTTTGTCTGCAGGTTGCGGTCTAAAAAGGTTAAAAAAGGCTAGGAAAGGTGGAAAAAGGGTATAAAAGGTTAAAAAAGGCTATGAAAATACCGAGGTCCACAAGATCAAGCTAAGTTTGCAGTCAATTAAAGATTGATTTCCGAACCTGTTTTCTATTTATTTTCTTGCTATAAAATCCTTTATACTAAAATTTATGCTAACTAAGAAACAGCCAAACCAGCCAATTACTTGGATGAAATGGCTGAATAAGAAAAAACGAGAATGCTTTCTTGTTTTGGGGTTTGACAAGGTATTCGTTGAATTTTCAGTTTAAATTAAAAACTCACAGAGAGAAGATAACATATCTTGCTCATATTAAGAAATATGGGGTTTGAAGGCCTAACGAACCTGTTTTTTCTTGGATTTGTTTCTCATTGCTTTAATACCAATAGCAGCAGTTTTGACTTTTCCAGTTAGTCCTCCTTTGAAGCTGGCATTAGTCATTTCTCTATAGTCTTTTTTAGATATTGGGACATCACTGATAGTTCGCATTGTTTCAGAAGATATTGTTCCTTTAACTAGCTCGTGTCCAGCTTGCTTAACCGCGTCAATATTGTTATCGATTAAATGAGGTACATTTGCTGCTCCAGCTGAGGGCATTAGAATTTCGCCAGCCCAAGTCAAGCCCATGTGCATTATAATTTTCTTAAAATGTTCACTCATTAAGGCAAAATTCTCCATGTCTGGAAAACCACAAGTTGAAACTAAGACACCTTTTGCCTTAGGAGCATATTGCTGGGGGTGATTTGTTAGTCCATTATCCATCAAAATCTGGGAAGAGTCCAAGTTTACAAAGATTCTATCTATCACGTTTTTTACTGTAGCTGGAAAACCAAAAACGTAGACTGGTGCAGCGATGATAAAGTAATCACACTTCTTGTAAACATCGTATATTGATTGAAAATCATCTCTCTGAACACATTAACCTTTATTTTTCCTTGCCAACAGCCCCAACAACTTGTGCAGGGTCCAATCGTCATCTTGTGTGGATAAAACTTGTAAATTTCCACTTCACCCATTCCTTGAAGCAAAGTATCTAATACTTTATCAGTGAAAGAAGGGGTTCTCAAAGAACACGATATGGCTAAAATTATTGGCACTTTTTTGTCAGATATCATCAGGCAGCACTCCCGACTGCATATATCTACTATTCAATAATCTTTAGATATTAACTAAAAGACCTTTCTCAGGTGAGCTGAATTGGAAGTGGTCGACTGGATTAATTTCTAGCCTAAGTCAGAAAATAGTAATCCAGTTCCTCAATTATGTCAACTTATTCTACATCAGTAGTTCTGCTGAAAAAAGCCAGTCATGTAATTGTCTCTGGAGATTAAAAAGCGCTAAGAGAGCTTGGCAGAAAAAAGAATTGATGAGTCTGTAAAAGGAGACTCATTAATGCCGCTTATAAATAAACCGTAGGACAGCAATGATCAGCAATAGGACACCAAAAATAAATAAGAGAGTACCTGCACCTGAACCTCGCAGCGGAGCACCATGAACATTTATTATATATTCTCCAATGATCACGAAGATTATTCCAAGCACACCCAAAATGATGGCATGCATGTTGCGGTTTCCATTAGTTTTTACTTGTTCCCCCATTCAAATTCCTCTTTAGTCTTCTTCATTCCTTTTAATATATAAGCTTTACAAGAGATAATTGTTGGAGTTTTTCCCGTTGGACCACTTATTGGTTGGTATCAAACTCCCTAACTGAGTTTAAGAACTGTCAATAGTTTAGTTTGATTTCACATTTAAATTCATGAACTAATTACAAATAGC
Source organism: Candidatus Bathyarchaeota archaeon (assembly GCA_963833575.1). Taxonomy (GTDB): domain Archaea; phylum Thermoproteota; class Bathyarchaeia; order Bathyarchaeales; family Bathycorpusculaceae; genus Bathycorpusculum. The sequence continues at coordinate 674,124 of CAWHXY010000007.1, forward strand.
CTTGGACATCATGTATTCTCTGAGCGCTCAATTCCTAAGTTCAAAGTTAAAGTTAAGTATCAGGTTTTTTTGATTGGCTTTCAATGAAAACAGGCTAATATCCTCTTTCTTACTTTTCTGACTAAAGTATCAACGAAAAGCTTGTTAAATTAGGGTTGTTGTGTTTGCAGGTTGGGGGTTATTGCGTTTTTCTGCGTTGAAATGCGTTGTTTTGCGTTCTAAAAGCTTAAGCGTAGTTGTTGGCACTCCTCTAACTGAGAAAGCAATTTACTGCGAAGAGCAAAAAAAACGTTTAGGCCCAAAATTGATTTGCTGTGTTTCAATTTGAGAGCTTTATTGTAATTGTTTACCGCATGCTCGACAGTAGATGGCGTCACTGTTGTTTTCTGTTCCACAGTAAGTACAATACCTCTTTTGCGTTGCAACGGCCAAAGGGGGTTGAGTAGTGGAGTAAGTCGATATGGTTGGGACTGGCGATGGTTTAAGTGAGTTGAATCCTAAAGCTGCAAAAATCCAAGCTATCCAAATTAGTAAAATTCCCACGCCCACAATTGTTAGTACAGTTCCGATCAAATATAGGCGCCCTGCAGTCTTAAAATTGTCAACTTTTGACTTTTCGCCAAGTTTATTGAAGGCACGCAGGTAAAGCACAGAACTAATTATTCCCAAAACAAGGGCCACCACCGCCAAAACTATAAGTGCGATGATGTACTGCACAAGAAAATTCACTGTTGGCGGAGCAGTTTGAATTGGTGTATACGCAGTTGTCTGAGTGGTTGTTTGAGTAATATTTCGTGTCAAGTTTCCTATGAGAGCTATTTCTATTGCAACAAAAGTTATTCCTGTCACGATGTTGATGATGAAAGCATATAATGTGTTTTTGAAAATGCTTGGCTCGTTGTAATATTGTGATAAACGATGCATAGCTATAACGAATAGGACTAATCCTGCGAATGCTATTACGCCGACAACAAAAAGTAGAATTATCGTGGTTAATGGAAACGAAGAGATACTATTTGATCCAGAAACACTACTGGTAATACTCGAAAAAATCAGAAAGGCATATGCTAAGCCAATAATAACCGGCATAATAACCGCTATCAAACTAGCGGTAAATCCTAATTTTCTGCTTGATTCTAACGACATATTAAATAATCTTGTATAGGTAACGTTTTAGGGATAAGCTTTTTGCAAACGAAAACCAACAACGCTAGTCTTTAGTCGTCACCGTTTGGTTTTTCAAAGTTCTTCTTTATCAGCCTAACAACGTACCAAGCCACAATTATAGAAAGAACAGCAAAAGCAAACACTACACCTTCAAGAAGATTGACATTATTCGGTAATATGAAAGGAACAAGAAAATCCACAAACCCCATGGGCAAAGCAATCAAAAACAAGCGTTTCTTACTGTAAACTACCGACATAACACAAAGGTACCCCCAAGCAAAATGAAATAAGATGGAAGAAATTCGTTCAACAGTACCTACTGCAACCGACCCTAATGCTTGGGAAGCAAAAGCAAAAAGACCTGGCTGATTCATCATTAACTGGTTATAGACTGTTTGTGCAACTGGCGTGTTTGTCGACAGAACGGCATAAATTCCGATGATGCTGACGAGAGAAAGCGTGCCTAAATATATGGCGTTTTCATAAAAGGCTAATCCTGAACCGAAAGCTTCAGCGTCTTTTCGCCCCAGCTTTCCATGTGAAATCGCGTACCAAGCAACCAAATATGCTAAGCCCACCTCGAAGGCCACCGTTTGAAGCCCATAATAGATGCCTAGCGCTACGCTATGTGCTCCAAAACAGGCAATTACTATGTTTATAGTTGGAAGTTGTACCGCGTATTTTAGTGCGATTGCAACGAAATATGCTATAGCAGAATAGGCCCAAACGCTCGCGTGAAAGCGCCGTTTAAGATACCAGAAAACCATGAGCGCTGAACAGACGATGATAACTATTATCGGTTGAAGAGCATACAAAAGGTCGATATTTTGCATAGAAACCGCTTTACTGGTTCAGGTTTAAATAAGTTTGGCGACAAACAATTTGAAAAACCGCTAAATTGGTTATTTGCAACAAACTACTGCAAATTTCTAAAAGTTCATGATCTAAATCTCTTTACCACTAACAAAATTAAGAGCTAAACACTTAAAGCTACAAGCTTAAACGATTGAAGCGGCAAAGCATGAAAATTAAAACAAAATTATTAGCGCTTGGAGTTGCCATAGTAATCATTTCGTTAGCAATAACACCAACCATCTTGCAAACACTTGGATACGAAAACAGTCTGCCTAACCGAATTCATGTTGCATGTGTTGGCGACAGCATAACCGCGGGAACAGAATATACTATTGACCTTTGGACTTTGCTTGGCAGAAATTACGTTGTAGGAAACTTTGGTGATCCAGGAGCCGGAGTTTCGTCTCTTTCGGATAAACCGTATATGAATCAATCTGCATTTCAACTCGCTTTGCAATTTGAACCTAAAATTGTAATTATAATGCTTGGAACCAATGATGCTCATACAACTCTTAATGAAACTAACACAGATTTTGTTAATAGTTACGTCAAGCTTGTAAATGAATTTCAAGGGTTGGCAAGCAAACCTAAAATTTGGATTGTGACCCCACCCCCGATTTTTGAAAATGACGCAAACCTAAGCAGTCAGTTTATTCCTCAAAATGTGATTCCAAACATTGAACAAGTAGCAAAAACAACTAATGCTCAACTAATTGATGTTTATTCTTCTTTAACTGACCATTCTAACTATTTCGCTGATGGAGTTCATCCTGACGCAGAAGGCTCACACGCAATTGCAACAACAATTTATAACGCCTTAATATCACAAAATAAGCCTTAACTAGACGACATAATATTTGGACTGGGCGCGTGCACCATTACTTGTGTAAAACATTATCTTAGACATTGAGCAAGTCATAAATTGAACTGGCATGCTTGCAATTGACTTTTGCAATTCCATGTTTAGCCACACAAAGCAGTTTCCTGACAGCTTTTGCCGGAAAGCGACGGAACACAAACAATCGCGTACTTTATTTTCGCTCTGATAATTTCATACAAGGATTCGTTAGATCGAGCTAGATGGCGGAAAAGCCCGAAATAAACACGGTTAGCGCATCTCGCCAAATGTTATATTAGCTCAAGAAACAACTGTTAGTTCATGAAAACTGAAAATGCAATCGATCATTCCTTAAGGATTCTGAGCGAAAAGAGTGACAAATCAATTGAGTTATTTAAGCAAATGAATTTACAGGAAGCAAAAGGCAATGAAAGATTAACCAAGGTCATTGAACAATACCTTTCAAGATGGAGAGACACTACAAGACCTGGAATGTTGGCTTTGGCCTTTGAAGCAGTAGGCGGTGAACAGGATAAAGCATTGCCCCTTCAATTTGCCTTATTACATATCGATGCTACAATGGATATTCATGACGACATTATCGATGAATCTGTCGCCAAGAAGAACAGGAAAACGGTTTATGGTAAGCTAGGTAAGGAAGCAACATTACTCATTGGTGATGCGTTCATGGTTAAAGGTTTCCACTATCTCCACAAGGCAATAGAAAACCTTCCTGCAGACCAGAGATCAATGATTATGAATGGAATACAAGATTTTCTCTCTGAAGTGGTCGAAGCACATTTATCTGAAGTTCCTTTAAAAACAAAAAGATTGAAAGTTAGACCAGAAACATATTTTCAGATCTTGCAAAAAAAAGCCGCCGACATCGAGGGGCGTATGAAAGTAGGCGCTATCTACGGTGGCGGCTCTGCGAAACAAATCGAGGCTTTGAGTAAATATGGAAGAAACATTGGCGTTCTTTTGGCGGTGAGATCAGATTTTGTAGACATTTTTGAGCCAAGCGAGCTTATGCACAGGATAAAATACGAAGTCTTGCCGCTTCCGATTCTCTACGCACTTAGAAGCCGAAAACATGGGAAACAGATCCAAGAAATCTTAAAAAGAGATTGTCTCAGTAGTGAGGACTGTGGCGAGATGGTGGATGTTGTTTATGAGACAAAAGAGTTTGAATTCTTAAGAATGCATTTGAAAGATTTAGAAAAGGAAGCGGAAAACACAGCAGAAATAATTTCCAATGAAAAAACTAAGGAACAGCTTCAGCGGTTGGCCGCTTCCATGCTGGAAGACTTATAGATACTTACCAAACCAGAACCTTTGGTTTTCTCCTAATTGCTCGGCGCTTCTCCATTTCTCCTCACCTGTATATTTGTTGTACATATCTACTCATATAAGCTTTGTCATTACACAAGATACGCTATCAAAAAACATAGCTAAAATTAATATTAACCATCATCAAAATCAAATTTGACCACTGCAGACCTGATGGGGTAAAAAAATTTACCTAAAGAAAAGGAAGCGGAAAACACAGCAGAAATAATTTCCAATGAAAAAACTAAGGAACAGCTTCAGCGGTTGGCCGCTTCCATGCTGGAAGACTTATAGATACTTACCAAACCAGAACCTTTGGTTTTCTCCTAATTGCTCGGCGCTTCTCCATTTCTCCTCACCTGTATATTTGTTGTACATATCTACTCATATAAGCTTTGTCATTACACAAGATACGCTATCAAAAAACATAGCTAAAATTAATATTAACCATCCACAAAATTAGTATTCATCGGCCTGCAGTGCATAGTAGAGAGAAAATGCGTAAAACCACAATTAGAGAGTCATTTCCTTCACTATTTCTGCTAATCAATAGCATTGTCTGGTTTTCTCTCTCGTGGTTTGTTATTCAAAATTATATTAGCAACACTTCTTTTGACAACATCTTGCTTGTATCTTCTTCCTATTTCGGGGCTCTTCTATTATCAGCCGTAGTTGGGGCTACCTTGCTGCGCAAGAAATTAGCAGGAAAAATCGCGTTGTTGTCCTGGGTTTCGTTTGGAGCAGTCACATGCCTGCTTTCGGCAGTCTTAGTTCATGGAGCAAGTTCGATAAGTCTGGTTTTTTTTTCAATTCTTCTCGGAGCATTGGCAGGATTAGGTATCCCAACTTGCCTCGCATTATTTTCAGAAGTCATAAAGTCAAATAATCGGGGGCGCAGTGGAGCAGTAGCGTTCTTTCTAATTCAAGCTATGACGGTCCTGATCTACATTCCTACTAGCAGCGCAAATGTCGATAACCAGTTCCTAGTTCTCGCGGCATGGAGACTAGTAGGCGTTCTAAGCATATTTTTCTGGGTTCCTCGTAAGAAAATTTCTGAGGAGAGTGAAAACAAGCTCTTAACCGTCATCCGAGAAAGAACTGTTTTTCTCTTATTCATTCCATGGTTTCTACTCACCATCGTAAACTTCGTGGAACAACCTCTAGTCCAGAATTACTTTGGAACAAACCTATACAACACCTACCAGATGGCTGAAATTCTAATCACCAGCGCTTCAGCTTTTGTCGGAGGAGTAATTTGCGACTTCAAAGGAAGAAAAGTTTCAGGTATTATAGGCTTTATCTTGTTAGGCGTAGGCTACGCCTTTCTAAGCCTTTTATCTTCTGGATCACAGTTACCTGCAACACCGTCTATTGGAACACAGGTCTTCCAAATTTTATGGGTGTTGTTTGACGGAGTTGCTTGGGGATTTCTATATGTTACCTTCATCTTCGTAGTCTGGGGAGATATTTCCGAAGGGAGAGCCCGTGAAAAGTATTACCTCTTAGGCGGTATACCCTTTCTATTGTCAAATTTAATCTCAGTTTTGGTTGAGCCCTTTGCAGAACATGCTCAAATAGGTGCTTCGTTCTCTATCGCCAGCTTCTTCCTGTTCGTAGCAATTTTGCCCCTGCTCTATGCTCCTGAAACTTTATCCGAAAAAACCCTCAAGGACCGTGACCTCAAGAGCTATCTGAACAAGGCACAGAAACTCGCGCAAAAGGAAAACGAAAAAAACAAAAAGCAAGAAGGGCAAGAAACTGAAGAGGAAAACAAAGAAGCAGACGAAAAAGATCAGGAAAGCCCCGAAGATGAAGAAGCTCGGAAGTTAGCGGAAAAATACTATTAAGCCAGGCACTGTACACACTTAAGTTATGTTCTTCCATGTGATCCTCACTTCCGAGTGCAATTTGCAGTGCCGTTATTGTTTCGGAGAGTCTTTGGATGATTTTGATGAAGAGTTCGGTGACGACATAGAAGTGGACTATGCGCTTCCCCGCAAAATCAAGTATGACATTGAGTTGCTGGAGAGTTTTTGCAGAAAGGATCCTGATTGCGTCTTAACTTTTTACGGGGGCGAACCCTTGCTTTGCACCGACAAAATCAAGCAGATAATGGATACCGTGAAGCCTAAACATTTTATGATTCAAACAAATGGCTTGCTGCTGGACAAGTTGGAGCCAAAATATCTCAACTGTTTCCACACAATCTTAGTATCAATAGATGGCGAAGAAACCTTAACCGATTTTTACAGGGGAAAAGGCACGTACCGCAAAGTAATAGATAACCTCAAACAACTCAAACGGAACGGCTTTACTGGGGAATTGATTGCAAGAATGACCGTTATGGAGCAAACGGACATATACAAACAAGTCCGATTTCTTCTTGACAACGACGAATTTCCTTTTGCCTCCGTGCATTGGCAATTGAACGCCGGATTTTGGGGGAACGATTATGCAAGGCGGAATTTTGAAGAGTGGGCAAGAACAAGCTACGTTCCTGGCGTAAAACAACTGACAGGGTTCTGGGTTGACAAGATGGAGCAAGAAGATGTCATTTTGAAACTTTACCCCCTGCTGGGCATCGCCGATTCGCTTTTGCACCAAGAGAAAAATTGCCTTATGCGATGTGGTGGAGGCTGGATAAACTACGCCATCCAAACTGACGGTAACATTATTCCTTGTCCAACAATGTGGGGAATGAAAGAGCACTATATAGGCAACATATGCGATTCTGATCCGCTTAAATTAAAGAAAATCTTTGTTGATCAGCCTCCATGTGTGAACTGTTCAATTCTCAATGTTTGTGGGGGGAGATGCTTGTACGCAAATATAACTAAGCGTTGGAATGATGAAGCTTACTGCAAAGTTTGTCACACTGTTGCTGAGCTTGTACAGGCGGTAGAGCTTGAAGTTCCAAAAATTCAGAAATTAATCAAGAACAATAAAATAAGCTTGAAAGATTTCGATTTTATGAAATACAACGGCTGCGAAATAATCCCATAATTTAGTTCATAAATAAATCCTGGAATAATCCATTTGATTATTTCCTCTTTTAGAACAAGTTTATTTCCTTCTAATTCAATGATATTCAAAGCCTATTGCGCTGAAGTCTGTTTAGTGTATTTGTTGCATGTTGCATAGCCGTAGCTGTAATCTGCACCTTTTTTAACATAACCTTCTAAACACATCCGGGTCTTCAATTTTTGTATTTAATAAAACACGGTGCTACATCCAATTAAGTTGTTAACTATAAATAATCCCTCTTTACAGTGATAATGAGCAGTAGGGGGGAACTCAATAACTGGAGTGGCGCAAAAAGGTGGACAAGGAAATTGGATGATGTTTTTGATGTAGGAATTGTTGGGGCTGGTGTTGCAGGTTCTACATGTGCTCAGGTGCTAGGAGAGGCAGGAATTAGTGTAGCGCTCTTTGATAATTCGCATCCTAGGGAAAAACCGTGTGGTGGACTACTTGATAACAGAATTGTTGACGAGTTCAGCATTCCGAAACAGGTTCTAGAGAACGAGATAAAGTGGATCTTAGCTGAAAGATACGCATTCCAGAAAAGATTATTTATTGAGCCTTCGATGTTTATTGTTTCAAGAAAGGATTTTGACCACTACTTGCTCGAAAGAGCATTAAGGAACAACAGTGTGGTATTTTACGAAGAAAAGGTAAACCACCTATCTGGGGGGCAAAACGACTGGACCCTTATAACAAACAAGGATAGGTCTGTAAAAGTCAAATTTCTTATAGGAGCAGACGGGTGCCCATCGCTTGTAAGACGATACGTCTCAAATCCTATTGATGCGAAACTCGTTGCGCCAACTGTGGGCTACATTTTTCAATGTTCAAGTAAATACTTGCAGGAAAACTTCGAGCCGAATACTGGGGAGGTCTACTACTCACAAACATACGTTCGAAAAAGAGGTTTCATATGGATTTTCCCAAAGAAAAACAGCATAAATTTCGGCATAGGAGCGATGGAACCAGGAAGAGAACTCAGACTATCGTTGGATAAATTTCTCTTTTCCCACCCTGCTGGAAAGCGACTGAGGACTCTCAAGGGGCATTTATATGCTGGCTTGGTTCCGCATATATGGCAAAAAGATTTCTTCGACAGACCCTGTACCGGTAATAACTGGGCATTGATAGGCGACGCGGCAGGACATGTAGATTCAATAGGCGGTGCAGGAATCTATTATGCAATGAAAGGCGGAATGCTTTGTGCCCAGGCGTTTCTACAAGGAAACATCCACCTCTTTGAGAAATCATGGCGACAAGAGTATGGCGACGAACTTTACAATGCTGCCGGTAATGTACTAAAATACTACGGCAAAATGGGATCATTCCTTTGGTTTCAATATTACTTGCGAAACGTATATGATAGACTTCACAGGCGACAAATTATCAACTAATCAATTCCACAAAAAAATCCCGAACATGTAAGTGGCAAGGCAAAATAGGAGCTAACAACTTGAGAATCGCTTGAAGGAATACTAACGCCAAAAGTTTTGGTTATTTACGATACAAAGTATGGCAACACAAAAATTGCCGCCGAACAAATTGCTGAAGGTATAAAAGAAATCGAAAGAATGGAAACACTAACTACTTATGTAAAAGAAATTGACTATCAAAAACTAAAGGATTACGATACTTTAGTGATTGGCGCGCCAAACCACATGGGCAGACCGTCTCATGCTATGAAGAAATTTGTTAATGAGTTAGCTTATCATGATATAAACGCAACGCAAATTGTCGTTTTTGGAACTTATTCTGGAAGGGCAAGAGATGATAGATCAGTGAAAAAACTCGAGCAAATGTTAAGAAAGAAATTCTCTGCTTTAAACCTAATTTCACCTGGACTGTCGATAAGAGTAAATGGGGTGACAGGACCCTTAGCGGACGGAGAACTTTCTAAATGCAAGGAATTCGGGAAGAAAATCGCTGACATAATTATGTGAGGAGAATTTACGAAGTTTTGCAGAGGAACTTTTGTTATAGTTTTTTGTAAACTACATCTTTAACTTTTATTGGTTGCTCCACTTTTAGTCCGATGCTTTGTCCACATTCAGCTCGTTGGATATCTTTACGGTCTATTTGCATTGATTCTACGATCTGTTCAAGATCAGTTGATGGACCTTTGATAAGTATATGTTCTCCAATTGTGAGAGGCGATGTTAAGTTTACAACTGCAACGTTGATTTTGGCGAAAAAATGTGCAATATACCCTATTTCGATTATGTCTTCTTTAATCAAGACGTTTTACCCTTGCTTAGTTTGTTGTATTGAAACTTAATAAAAAGTTTTGCCTTTATACGTTGTTGATGTCCATAATTTTAGGTTGAAACATTCTAGCTAACTCTTTTTATTGTAAATTAAGAAACAGAGTTTCACTTGAGAAAAGTATCACTTTTGTTTTCCTCTCCAGCAATGGAAAATATAGAAATCGCTTATACTCTCTACCAGCCTGAAGTTGAGTCGTCACCAGTTTGTTTCAACGTTTTCTTTTCTTCCTCACTAACGTCTGGAGGGACAGTAACTTGATGACCGCTTTCTTCAATTACTTCATTTTTCTTCCTTTTTTGCTGAATTGTAAATTCGCCTTTCTTTTTCTTTTCCAAACTCTATCACCTCATTAACACTGCAAGAAAAGTTTTTTACTTATTTTTCCCCATGAAGAATAGTGGAAATTCGACGTATTAAGATGCGTGACTGTACAGTAACAATAACAAACAAGAATCTTCATACAGTAATCTAGGTAAATGAAGAATGTGAAAATTTGCCCGACTAAAAAGTAGTTGACAACTCTTTGACTCGGGTTTCAATGAATTCTGCTACTTTTTGCTCACTGAACTGTCTTTCGTCTTCCTGCAATTGTAATTGCTCCTTAACTGTTGCAAGAAGCTTTTCAACATTTACAGGCTTAATTAGGTATGCGTCTGCATTCTTGTTTAAAGCTGTAATCGCGTTCTGCATTGATGGGTAACCAGTCACCATTATTTTTCGTGTTCTTGGAAAGGGGTCTTTGATTAGTTTCAATAGTTCTACACCTTCCATATCAGGTAGTCGAATATCCAACAACGCTAGATTGTAGGCGGTTTTCTGTGTCTTTTCAATAGCTTCGCTTCCAGTAGCAGCTAAATCCACAATGTATCCTTCATCCTCAAGTATTGTTTTCATTGTGTTCCTTATGTTTTCGTCATCGTCGATAACGAGAATTTTGGCGTTTCTATCCAAACTTTTTCACCTCCAATTTCATTTTCAGTTTCAGTTGGTAGAGTAACTTTGAATGTTGTTCCAGCTCCATTGGCTGTCCTTACTGCTATTGTTCCTCCATGTGCTTCGACGATACGTTTGCATATAGCTAAACCAAAACCCATACCCTGAGCTTTCGTAGTAAATAATGGGGCAAACAGTTTTGGCAAGATTTCATCAGGAATACCAACTCCCGTGTCTGCAAAAGAAATTTCCAGTTCCCCGTTTGCCTCTTTACTATCAATTGTTAGCTTACCTACGTTTGGCATCGCTTCAATACCGTTTTTAATCAAGTTAATGAAAACTCTTTTAATTTTGTCAGGGTCAACTTTTATGAGTGGCTTTTCTGAAACATTATTTAGTATTTCCACTTTTTCAGGCACATCCATTATGGCCATAGATTCTATTATCAAGTTTCTTGGCGAGTAATCTTGCAAGTCTAAATGTATTTCTCTTGAGTAATCCAAAAGATCGCTAACAATCTTATTTGAATAATTAACGCAACTGTCGATTGTTTCAAGCATTTCGTCGGCTTGAGATTCAGGAATTGTTTTACCTTTCTTTTTTAGGAAATATGTAGCGTTTTTAATGCCTGATAAAGGATTACGTAAATCATGCCCAACCATCCCAGCTAACTCACCGATAGCAGCCAGCCTTTCGGACTTAACAAGTTTAGTCTGCGTCTGCTTTAGTTGCTCAGTTCTCTGCTTAACGAGGTCTTCAAGTCTTTGAGAATATTTTGATAATTCACATTGCAATTTCTTAATTTCAGTTATATCCAGTCCAAGTTCAAGCACGCCAACAACGTTACCCTCTTTATCTTTCATCGGCGTAGCAGTAACTTCCAATATTATATTTTTGCCATTTTTGTTGACCGTCAATTCGTGAATATCAATTATCTTTCTGCCAAAAATTTTCTCCGCACCGCAGTCTAAACAGATGTGATCCCTGCCATGAATAGCTGAATAACAAGTTTGATTCACTACTTCGCCATGGAGTTGTTTACCAAACTTGTTCATCCAAGTAATTCGGTAGTCCTTGTCGAGTAACATGAGAGAAGCACTGATGTTTTCTGTAATGGCTTCAAGCTTGTTGCGTTCCTCCCGGATTTTCTCTTCGAGTTTTTTCTTCTCAGTAATGTCAACTGTCAGTTCTAAAGCCGCAATGACTTTTCCATCTTTATCTCTAATTGATGTGGCGATGAGTTCAAACCAACAAGGCTGACCCTTATCCTGTAATTCTTTGTTCAAATACTCCCGTGTATCTAATTGAGCGCCTTCAAAAATTTTCTTAGGTCCACAGTCCGGGCATACGGTTTTTAGAGTATTGAAAGTTGAATAGCACATTTTATTGCAAACGTCTCCATTCAAAGTTTTCAAAAAGTTGTTAGTCCAAAGTATCCGGTAATCCCTATTGACGATAACTAAGCCAGCACCAATGTTTTCCGTGATGTTCTCAAGCATGGCCCGCTCTTGGTCAACAGATGTTTCCATCTGTTTTTGCTTCGTTATGTCATGAAAAATGCAATGCAGCAACTTTTTGCCTGCAAATTCAATGGCTCTTGTAGTAACTAAAACATTTTTAATATCGCCATTTTTTGTTAAATGTAATGTCTCAAATTCTCCTCCGCCTTGAGTTATCATTTCCATGATATGCAATTTTGTCTCGTCGGTTGATTCCTTAGCTTCTATGTCAAAAATGGTAAGTTTTTTGAATTCTTCTCGGGAATAATCAAGTTGCAAATGAGCCTTGTCATTAAATTCGACGAAGAGAGCAGTTTTTGGGTCAACAACTAAGACGCCTAATCGAGCTTGATCAAACAAAGCGTAGTAGCGTTGTTCCGCTTCTCTCATTTTTTGGTCGGTTTGTTTCTTGTTTGTCAAATCTTTTACTAACCCAACGGCGCTCCATTTTCCACCAAACTTTATCGGTGATATTGCCAATTTCGCTGGGAATTCGCTGCCGTCTTTGCGTCGCCCGACTAATTCAACATCTCCAACTGTAAAGTAACCAGTGCCTGTTTCGGCGAATGTTTTTACAGATGCCTCAATACGCGCTTTTCCTTCTTTGCACATTGTGTTTGGAACAACAAGCTGGTGCAAATCTTTGCCGACTGCAGCTTCACTGGAATACCCAAAGATTTTTTCTGCGGCAGAATTCCAATAAGTAATTTGTGCTTCCTCATTTACCACGATTATAGCATCTCTGACAAAATTGGTTATACCTTGAAATTTTTCTTCGCTTTCAAGCAAATCTTGCTGAAGCTGTTGTTGATGTTTTGATCTTTCAGTGACATCATCAAAAACCACAAGATCTAATGATTTTCCTTCGTTTCTAATTCGAGTGCCTTTTACTTCTAGGCGTCTGACCTCACCATTCTTGGCCCTTAGTGTAATTTCATAAGCCGGGATGTTTGACTTTTCAAACCTTTTTTTCATTTTTTCCATTATTAACTGTTTATAATGCTCGTCGATAAAACTTAGTTCAGCTAAGCTTTTTCCTACTAGTTCTTTCTTTGAATAGCCAGAATATTTTTCCAAAACGCTATTTGCAGCTACAATGGTCCTAGTACTATCTATGACAATTGCTGGGTCAGGAATAAGGTCAATCAACACCCGTAGACTATCGTTATGTTCGTTGTTCTTGTTTTTGTTCTTCTGCATCTACTAATACCTCTATTTGAACAATTTGTGTCGTATCTTCATAGTATGACTTCGACAGTTCAACGTACTGTTTAAAAGTTAAATCTGGAACAAGCCAATTCGGACCCTTCCATTTGTAGTCACAACTGATTTTATCGTGGAGTTTGGCAATGACTAAAATTTCTAACTTTCTGGCACCGGATCCAAAAATTTTTTCAAGAGCATCTGAGAAATCCTCGATTTTACTCGGAATTTCCTGTTTTGTAATCATAAATTTCTCTGTTAAGTGAAAATAAATTACCCTCTTTACATTTTCTCCTAAAGTTGAAAATGCTTCATCAATTGACTCTAGCAAAACGCTTTCGAATTTCTTGCGATTGATGTTGTTTCCGATGTTTTTGTTCAACTGCCTTTTCCTCAAAATGCCCTTAACGCCATAAGTTCTTTTTGCAATGCTTCTAAAACAACGGAAAGAAAGTAAAGCGTTATGAAGTCTTAATTCTTACCATCAATTCATTACGAGATAGTATAATCGAGTATTTTACTTGAGACAAGAAATGTTTATTTCAAGTTCGAGAATCTAATTATTTAGTCGATGAGAAGATAGAAATTAAAATCATTGTTTTTAGTTAAATCGAATGTTTCTAACAATGTGTTATTGTTACATTGTGTTAGCCAGAAGCTTTAAGTTTAATTACTGTAATCGGTTATCTCCATTGGGTCTTAAATCCGCCAAAACATGAAAGAGGGGCCGTCGTCTAGCATGGTTCAGGATACATGCCTGGGGCGTATGCGATCCTGGGTTCAAATCCCAGCGGCCTCACCAAAATTACCCTGTTACTTTTTGAACAGATGAATACCTTGAAGAAGAGAAGGCTAGGCGTTTTCGAACAATGTGCCTGGTGCTAAGCCATCTTTGGAAGTGTCTACTTAAGCTTTGCTCAAACTGGTTTGTTCCGTTGCCTGAGTGTTTGAATTGGGTATTTGACAGTTGTTATTGCTAAGTGTTGGCTTGTCCCTTTATTGGGTGTTAAAGTAAGTTGGCGATCTTGCTTTGTCGAGTCTTCTAATATTTTGGGTTATTTTTGTGTTCTGAACTAGGCTTTAGTTGTTGACTTGAGGTATTTTGTTTCTGTATCGTGGATTCACAAGTCATTTATCATAGTGTTACATAATTTTCCATTTCGGTGGGTGTTGCCGTATAACTGGTTTAAAGTCTTTCGAAGAGACTAGGGTAATAAGAGTGTTGCATGTTGATGATGACCCATCCATTCTTGAAATCTCAAAGTTGATGCTGATGGATATAAACAGCAACTTTGAAATTGATCAGGTGGGTTGTGCGGATGAAGCCTTCAAGAAACTGGCAACTGAACAATATGATGTTGTAATTTCTGATTATGAAATGCCACAAAAAGATGGACTCCAATTTTTGAAAGAGTTACGTGAACAAAAGAACGAAATCCCCTTCTTACTATTTACCGGAAAAGGCAGAGAAGAAGTAGCCATCAATGCTCTTAATTTAGGCGCAGACGGATATTATAACAAACAAGGTTCTCCTGAAACAGTCTACGGCGAACTATGTCACGGAATAAAAATGGCAGTTAAACGCAAAGCTACAGAAGCAGCGTTATTTAAGGCGCAGACCCTGACAAATTCCATAATTAACAGCACAAAAGATATGATTTGGTCGGTTAGTGCTGACGACTTTCGTCTTCTCACATTTAACAAAACGATGAGCGACTACTTTTTCCGGACTCAGAAGCTGAAACTTAAAGCAGGTATGACCACACAAGAAATCATGCCAACCGAGCAACTCGCTATTAGATGGCTTGAGTTTAATAAAAGAGCATTGAGGGAAGGCTCATTCACAATTGAATATACGACGTCGAAGGAACCAAGAGTTTTGGAATTGACTTTTAACCTCCTAAAACGTGGAGAAGACGTGTTTGGGATTGCTGTGTTTGGCAAAGATATTACTGAGCGCAAGAAGGCTCAAGAGGAACTGCTCGAAAGCGAGGAAAGATTTAGGAAAGCGTTCACAACAGGACCTAACGCTTTTTGCATCACCACTCTAAATAAAGGTAGCATAATGGAGGTTAATGATCGCTTTTCGGAAATTTATGGATATACAAGACAGGAACTCATCGGCAAAACTACTTTGGAACTTGGCATTTGGGGAAACCCAACAGATAGAGAAAAAATATTTCTTCCCCAAGTCAGGTCCGAAGGGATCATAAGAAACGTGGAAATACTCGGCAGAAGAAAAAACGGAGAAACCTTCCCCATACAGCTCTCAATGTCCGTACTTCAAGCAAACAATCAACAATTATTGTTGAGTGCGGTTAGAGATATCTCCAGCTACAAGCAGGCTGAAGCTGCTTTGAGAGAGAGCGAGTCACGGTATCGTCTACCTAGCAGAAAATGCGCGTGATGTGATTTGGGTATGGGATTTAGAGGGCCATTTTACCTATGTTAGCCCATCAGTTTTGCAGCTTAGGGGCTATACCATAGAAGAAGCAATGCAACAATCAATAGTGGAAGCTTTAACTCCAGACTCAGCCCGATTAGCACTTGATAGCATTCAACGTTTTCTGGATACTGGAACTTATCCATCAAACTATTTTGAATTTGAACAGCCTTGTAAAGACGGCTCAACCGTTTGGACCGAAATCAGTTTTACAATTCTCCGCGACAAAGATGGAAAACCCAAATCCATCCTTGGGGCAAGCCGCGACATCACTGAACGCAAGAAAGCTGAATCACTAAGTAAGAAAGTTGCCGAAGAATGGAGTAGAGTCTTTAACGCGACGACCGATTTTATGTTCATTATTGATAAAGAAAATAGGCTTGTTAACGTTAACAAAAAGATCTGCGATTTCCTCAATAAGAAGCCTCAAGATTTGATAGGAAAACATTGTTACGAAGTTATGCATGGGACAGACAGGCCTTGGGTCAATTGTCCCCATAAGAAAGCGCTGGAAATTGGAGAGCCTGTTTCAAGTGAAGTAGAAGATGCCCATATCGGGACGCCCCTGCTGGTCTCAGTCTCGCCAGTTCCTAATGAGAAAGGCGAGTTAATCCAGTTTGTTCATATTGCAAGATTTATCCGAACGCAAAAGGATTGAGCAAGAGTTAAAGAAACACCATGCAAAAATGTAAATCGACAACGAGAAGCTCTATGTTGTTGGCGATTTGACTAGGCACGATGTGCGTAACAAGCTTATGGCTATACGATCCTACGTTTATTTGCTTAAGAAGCAAACTGACGATATCCCAAATTAATAAGTCTTAACTTGAATTCACAGAGGCTGTCCCCGAAGAACACCTAGTAAGCATGTTCTCGCAAACCATCCGCAAAAAATGTGCCAAGCAGCCACATGGCAGAACGGCCAAGGGCGAGTGTGTAGAAACTCGGTTTTGAGATAATATTGTTCAAACCGCCAGACCAAAAGCATGAATGACAATACAGAATAGGATAAACGCAATTTTCGTTGTTTCAAATCTTCCTTAACAATGGAGCTTTTAGAAAACATTTTATGTTGAGAAGATTTCATTTTGCAGGTTTTTAAGAGAAAGTATTTTCAATTCAGAACAAAAATTCATAACCGTTATTATATCAACATTTCAACATTAGATATGCCATGGTCGACGTCGAACAAACCCAACAAGCGCCAAGAGTCGAGATTAATTCTCAAGTCTCGAACGATTCCCTAAATGGCAACTCGAAAAGGTACGTGCATATTTTGCATGTTGATGACGACGTTGGTTTTTTGGAAGTTTCGAAGCAGATACTATTGATGCAAAGCAATTTTGACATTGATGTAGCCACATCTGTTGATGAAGCCCTCGAAAAAATGGATAAACAAAATTATGATGCAATAGTTTCCGATTACGAAATGCCTTCAAAAAATGGAATAGACTTTCTTAAAGAACTCAGAGAACAAAATAATCAAATTCCTTTTATCTTATTTACGGGGAGAGGCAGGGAAGACGTTGCTGTTAAAGCTTTGAATTTAGGCGCTGACCGCTACCTAAACAAAAACGGTTCAACAGAAACCGTTTATTGCGAATTAGCACATACGATAAACAAGATTGTCGAACAAGAAAAATCACGGGAGATTCTGCGAGAAAGCGAGGAGAGGTACCGAGAACTGGCAAATTCTTTGCCTAACATTATTTTTGAGACTAACATGAACGGGCAAGTGGTATTTACCAATAAAATGGGCTATGAAACTTCCGGCTATTCTCAAGGTGACCTTGAAAAAGAGCTGAATATTATGCAGTTCATCTCTTCTGAAGACAAAGAAAGAGCATTGAAAAACATTCAGCTGCTGCTAGCCGGAAGAGAATCTTTCCCTATCGAGTACACATTCGTGCGAAAAGACGGGACAACTTTCCCTGCGCTTATCACGACAGCGCTTATTATTTGCCAAAACAAGGTGACTGGACTTAGGGGCTTGGTCTTAGATATTACTGAACGAAAAAAAGCAGAAGAAATCGTGAGAAAAAGCGAGGAAAGATATCGAGAACTTGCAAACTCTTTACCGGAGATTGTTTTTGAGACCGATCTAACTGGAAAGATTACATTCTTTAGCAAACAAGCTTTGGAGGTAACAGGATTTACAGGGGAGGAACTCGAAAAAGGCTTGAACATGCTGTCGTTCGTTATTCCCGGCGAACGCGAAAGGGCAGCTATGAACATGAAGAAGTCAATGGCTGGTGAAAACATTGGTTCTAACGAATATACGCTTTCCAGAAAAGACGGAACTACTTTTCCTGCATTTGTCAGCACGAGTCCAATAATCTCCGAAAACAAAGCAACAGGGCTCAGAGGGTGGTAATAGACATTTCAGAACGCAAGAAAGCTGAGGAAATTGTCAGAAAAAGTGAGGAGATGTATCGGGAACTTGCAAATTTTTTGCCAGTAATTGTTTTTGAGACTGACCTAACTGGAAAAATTACCTTCTTCAGTACACGAGCTTTCGAGTTAACAGGCGTCACACCAGAAGACATTGAAAAAGGCTCAAACATTATATCATTCGTCTTGCCCCAAGAGCGAGAAAGGGCAATAGAAAATATGAAGAAGTCTATGGTTGGACAAGACCCCGATGCAAACGAGTATACGCTCGTCAGAAAAAATGGTACTACTTATCCCGCGCTTGTTAGGACTACTCCCATTATTTGTAAAAACAGGGCAATAGGGGTTAGAGGGCTGGTTATAGATATCACGGAACGTAAGAAAGCTGAAATGGATTTGAAAGAAAGCCGTGATAAACTCGAATTGATGAACGAGAAGTTGCGTGTGGTGGGAAGCTTGTCTAGACATGATGTTCGTAACAAACTTTCAGCGGTGAATGGTTATACGTATTTGCTAAAAAAGAAACATGCGGATCAGACGGACGTTGTTGAGGGATTGGAGAAGATTGAGCAGCAGGTCAAGGATTCGGCAAAGATTTTTGAGTTCGCCAAAATGTATGAGCAACTGGGTGTTGAAGAGTTAACTTACATTGATGTTGGGAAGGCTGTGGATGAGGCTGTGGCCTTTTCCCGGGGAAACGTAAGGTAGTCAATGACTGCCAAGGTGTAAGGGTGCTGGCGGATTCATTCCTTAGGCAGATGTTCTACAATTTCATTGATAATACAAGAAAATATGGTGAGAAAGCAACCACTGCAAAGGTTTATTGTGACCAGGAAGAGCAGGATGGTTTGCGCCTAATTTATGAAGATGATGGCGTCGGCATCTTGGCGGAGAACAAATCCAAGCTCTTCAAGGAGGGCTTTAGCACTGGAGGCAGCACGGGCTTCGGGTTGTTCTTGATTAAGAAGATGATGGATGTTTACGGTTGGAAGATAGAAGAACAGGTGAAGAAGGAAAAGGAGTAAAATTCGTCAGAACAATTCCCAAAACAAAGTATTGCTAAACAATCAGCAACTATTGTCTTTCCCGTCATTATGCCCTTGATAGACTGCAAAGAAGTGGATAAGTTCTAAGGTCTAAAACTTGACTTTACAACACGCTTAAATCTCAAAAAAAGAATAGACTTTACTGGTGGTTTTTTGTCTTTAGAAGAGAATAAAGCGATTGTTCGCAGATTTATTGAAGATTATAATAATCGAAACGTGGATTACTTGAAATTAATAGACGATTTTGTGGCACCAGATTATATCGATCACTCCAAGAATGTCGGTCGAGAAGGTCTCAAACAATTATTTATTATGGGTCTTAATGCATTTCCTGATTGGCATGAATCTATTGAAGACATTATCGCTGAAGGAGACAAGGTGTGGGTTCGCCTTTCCTATGCTGGGACCCACAAAGGCGAATTTATGGGACTAGTCCTACCGAAAAGAAGATAAAATCTAAGGCTGTTGACATTTATCGTATAGTGAATGGCAAACTTGCAGAGTACTGGAACGTTACTGACAACGTTAATATTTTCATGCAAGTAGGCGCTATCGAAGTCACAGAAAAGGGAAAGCAGCTCTTTTCAGACGATGCCAAGTGAAGTTTCTTTATGTTTATTCATCTCAAGGAATCAAGGCAAATAAGATGAGAATTTTATAATTGGATTCGAGCCTGAATAAGTTTAAGTATCTACCGGACTTGTCACCAAACTAGCCTGAATCCCGTGTAGCATCGTCTTTCGTGCTAGTGGGGGATACTACACCAATTTGCCATGAAAATCGTTGGAATACCCTAATAGATTTTCATGCCACTTCTATCGACGTTGGCGTCTTGAACTTTACCAGTAAAAAGAAGCTAAAAGTGGGTCAGACCGAACTTACGCTCAAAATGGTAAGAGTCCCTATGCCGCGAGCTAAAGGTTTACGTTTACAGTGGGAGTTCTACTATGAATTTGGTTCCTTTCCCCGCATCGCTTTCAAAGGTTACGGTTCCTCCTAATGCTTCCACGAACCTCTTAACCACTGATAAGCCAAAACCTTGCCCTTTTGCTTTTGTCGTCACTAAAGGCGTAAATATCTTGCTTTTTACGCTTTCAGGTATTCCTTCACCCGAATCCTCGACGACGATTGCGGCTTTTCCGTTTTTGCTAAAAACCGCGATTGTGAGTTTGCCTCCTTTTGGCATAGCTTGAATGGCATTGTTGGATAGATTTGTTAATATCCTCTGCAGATATGATTGGTCAGTTTTCAGTTTTGGGAAATCCTTCGTGATAGAATATGTGACTGTGATGTCTTGGGGAATTACCAGGATTGCCAAAACGGACTGGATAATTTGTTCAAGGTCGGTATCCTCGATTCTAGGAGATAGAGGTCTAGCGAAATCTTGCAGGTCAGCAACAATCTTGTTAATGTAAACTAAATTCTTTTCAATTTCATTAAGGCTTTCTAAAGCGGTCTTCTTCTCTTCGCTATCAATTGTTGAAGCCAGATCTGTCTTGGCCAAGTAAATTCGCTAGTGATAGCCTGCAGCGGGTTTCGTATGTCATGGCCAACCATGCCAGCAACCGCACCGATTGCCGCTAAACGTTCGGAATTCTTTAAGTCTTTAGTTCTTTCTTCAACCAGTACCTCCAAATGTTCAGAATGCTTCTTCAACTCTTTTTCGTTTTTTTCCAGCATTTCCAGCATTTGGCTATTGAATAGAGCAACCGAGGCAAGTTCTCCAAAGGCCGTTGCCATTTCATCGTCACGTTTGGTGAATCCACCCGCTTTATTAGCCAACCCGATTACCCCAACCACTTTCTTTTCAATCGTCAATGGTGCAAACAATACGTTATCGAGTTGCACATGACCTTCTGGCATGAATTTCTTCCATTCACTTTGGTTAAAATCGTTTTCAACTGCAGCTTTCCCCGAGTTGTAGGCTTTAGCGCGAAGTCCTCGAATGGGCATAGGGAGGGAAGGATCAACGGTGGCAAGGTCGCCCCCCAGAATCAGGAACAAGACTTCGTTTTCTTTTCCATCTTTGCTTAAGAGTGCGACATAACCAGCTGTTGCTCTGATTAGTTCTTTGGCACCGTCAAATATTGCTCGCGCCGAATCCTGGAATTCTTTGTTTTGCAGAACTGCTCTTGATGCCATCAATAATGCTGAAA
>CAWHXY010000008.1:0-203378 GCA_963833575.1 Candidatus Bathyarchaeota archaeon
GTTGGTGCTGATGGTGTGGCTCCGCTTAGTAGTGTCCATCCTGAGAATGTGTTGTTGTTAAGTTTACGTTGCTGTACCATATTTGATCGTTGTTTATGCCGCGTACGACTATGTGTAGTGTATTCATCGTGAGGGTTGCTGCTGGGCTGTCAATTGTTGCTCCTGTGGGTACGGCTGTCCAGTCTGTCCATGTTTGGGAGGCGATGTCGTAGAAGCGGTAGAAGATACCGTTGGTTTCGCCGCGCACAACTAGACATAAAGTTGTGCTATTGGCGGTTAATGTTGGTGCTGATGGTGTGGCTCCGCTTAGTAGTGTCCATCCTGAGAATGTGTTGTCAGTTACGTTTACGTTGCTGAACCAGATTTGATCATTGTTTACCCCACGTACGACCACCTGTAATGTATTATTGATCAGGGTTGCTGCTGGGCTGTCAATTGTTGCTCCTGTGGGTATGGCTATCCAGTTTGTCCATGTTTGGGAGGCGATGTCGTAGAAGCGGTAGAAGATACCGTTGGTTTCGCCGCGCACAACTAGGCATAGAGTCGTGCTATTGGCGGTTAGTGTTGGTGCAGATGGTGTGGCTCCGCTTAGTAGTGTCCATCCTGAGAATGTGTTGTCAGTTACGTTTACGTTGCTGTACCATATTTGGTCGTTGTTTTGTCCACGTACGACTATGTGAAGTGTATCATTAAGCAAAACAGCTGCGGGGCTGTCGATGGTTGATCCTGTGGGCAAACTATTCCACCCTTGCCATGAAGCTGTGGAAAAATTGTAAATGCTATAGTAGATGCGGTTGTTGCCTCCTCGAACAACAACATAGTTGTTGACAGGTGCGAAGTTGGTTGTGATTGGGCTTCCTAAACCAGTTACATAATCGTAACCTGCAGCTGCAGCGTGTACTCCGTTTGATCCGCTTGTTATATCTCGGAAGTATGATGAAGCTGAAGATTTTGCGTCTTGATAGAAATTAGTGTTTGAGCATGTTAGGCTGAGGGAGTGGATGGCTGCCCATTGTGGTGCTCCTGCGCTTGTTCCTCCTACTTGGAACCAGCCTGTCTGGTTATTGTATGCGGTTGAATCATAAACTGATACGCCTGAAGCTGGATCTGCATTATAAGAAACGTCTGGTACTGCACGCATTCCGCCGGCGCCTGATACGCCATAGGTTGTTTGGTAGGATGGTTCAGTTTCATAGGCGCTTGCGCCGCCGCCTGTTGTTCCAAAAGCGTTATTCCAAACTGTTTCTGAGGCAACTGATCCATCCGCGTTAAAGGTAAGGCTTGTTCCGCCGACACCGATTACGTTTGGTGAACTGGATGGCCAAATTACTCCGGCGTGGTCTCCTGCAGATGCAAAGAAAACAATTCCATGCGAACTAGTGAAATAGGAATCGAATAAGCTTTCACCGGAAAACTCTGTTGACCCCCAACTCATCGACACTGCGACAACATCCGAACGACCTGTTGCATAACTTACTGCTGCTAGAAGATCAGATAAACTGCTGCTTTGAGCTTCAACTAGTAATATATGTGCGTTTGGCGCTATGGCGTGAGCCCACTGAACATCTAGCGAAGTTTCAAGTGCCCAACCGCTGTCATTTGCAATACTTGACGACATAGTGTGCACTTCTAAATTCGTCGTGGACAAACCGTATTGGTTGCTGAATGCAACAAAATCGCTTTGCACCGTCGAGTCGTTGTAAGCATCAATTATGGCAATGGTTCCTGATCCACCTGTTGAGGGTAAATTGTATGCTTTTCGAATCTGAGCTGGAGAAAGACCAGATGGAGACGTGCTTGCAGCAGAATATACATGGATTCCAAGACCTGCTGACCAATCCCATTCAGTTGCAACTGCATTATTGGACAGTGTAGTTGCGTTATAATTGTCTGTAATTCCTAGGTTTATTATGTATGTTCCAGAAACCGATGAGTTAAACATCCAAGTGTTTCCAGTTGCACTTGGAATCTGAGTTCCGTTTAGATACCATTGATAAGTATAGGGTGCGTCGCCGCCTGAAACAATTGAGGTAAAAGTTTGTGGCTCACCAACAGCCATGTTAATGATGGTTGGAGTGATTGAAACAGTTAGCGGGGGATATACTGTGATGTTTGTTGCTATGTTAGATTGGGCGTTGAGGTTAAGCGTGTCGGTTACGTTGAGATAAACCTTATAGTTTCCAGCTTGCGAGGGAGTGAACGTCCAATTTGAGCTGGTAGCTCCTGATGCTGCTGTGTCATTTAGATACCACTGGTAAGTGTATGGTGCTGTGCCTCCAGAAACAGACGAATTAAATGTCTGTGATTGACCAAGGTACATTGCAACTTGGGTGGGGGTGATGGTGACGGTTGTGGCTGTCTCAACTGTCAAGGTTGCATTGTTTGATTTCACAGTTACGTTGTTGTTGTCAGTGACGTTTAGGTAGATAATGTAGGTTCCAACTGACGGTGGCGTGAATGTCCAGTTTGCGCTATTAGCTCCAGCCACTGAAGTGCCATTCTGGTACCATTGATAAGAATAAGGTGCGGTTCCACCTGATACGGCGGAGCTGAAGGTTTGTGACCCTCCTATTGTCATGTTTACACTGGCAGGACTGATTGTAACACCAGGCTTGGCATACACTGTGATGCTTGTCACGATGTTAGATTGAACTTTAGAGTTGAGAGAATCTGTTACATTTAGATAGACTTTGTAGTTTCCAGTTGAGGCTGGTGTAAAATTCCAAGAGCTGGATATGGCTCCTGAGACTGCAGTATCATTCAGGCACCATTGATAAGTGTAAGGGGTAAATCCACCCGTTACGCTGGAGTTGAATAATTGACTGGTTCCAAAGGTCATGTTCACTGAGGTTGGGCTGATTAGTACTGATGGTTGTGAGTAGACGTTGATTGTGGCTGTGTTTGATTGGGCTCTGTAGTTTAGGCTGTCGGTTGCGTTTAGGTAGATGTTGTAGGTTCCGGTTGAGTTTGCTTTGAATGTTAGGGTTGAGGCTGTGGCTCCTGTTATGGCGGTGCCGTTCGCGTAGTACCACCTGAAACTGTAGGGAGTAGAGCCACCTGTCACACTTGAGGTGAACTGCTGCGTAGAATTGATAGCCATATTCACAGGGGTAGGGCTGATTGAGACAGAAGGCTTAGCATAAACTGTAATGTCAGTCACAGTGTTAGATTGCGCCACTAAGCCGTCATCATCGGTCACGCTCACATAAACATTAAAACTTCCAGTCGTAGACGGAGAGAAAGTCCAAGTTGAACCGGTAGCGCTTGACACTGGATTGCCGTTAAGATACCATTGATAAGAGTAAGGCGAATTGCCGCCTGAAATAGTAGAGGTAAACGTTTGCTGTTGACCAATATCCATGCTTACACTTGTCGGGTTAACAGTGACTGACATTTGACTGCCTGATGTTTCGCTCTCAAACAGTGTCGTAAACTGATAGGCGTAGAGCGCTCCAAGCCCAACGTACCAGACATCGGTTTTGCCAGACATATACTGCAGATGCTCATAACCAGCTCCCCCCACTGACCAATCAATCTTACCAATATGGCAAAATTCTAGATATAAACCGCCAGCAGGGCCATTATATACCGAATCAAACCATTCGTTCATTGTAGCTAACGGATAACTTTCACTGTTATCACCATCCAAATCAAAAGGCGCAGGCGTTCTGTTAAAGATCCCATATGTCGAATTCCATTGTTCAATTGGGATAGGCACGCCCCAGGGCCCAGTTGCTTCACGACTGATAAGATAATTATACTCAGCTAGGGTCTGCTGAACCATATCATCAGATTGTCCTGAAGGCTCGATCCAACACCAAACGTACTGTTGATTTCCTTTAACGTAGAGGGGGTTTAACTGCAAATTATTGAGTATGTCAGATTTTGAACCGCCGATTTCCGAATCATAATCCGCATAGGGAACAGTTGGGTGAGTGCGTGAGTGAGATGCAACCTCAAAATAACCCAGATTAACAGCATCTTGCAACGCTGCCCAATTACTTATCGCACCTGTTATGACTCCGCCGCTCCACCAAATCTTCGCATCAGCAAAAGCCTGAGCACAAGTTGAAAAATCATCACCTGAACCCCAAGGCGCAGGAGCTCCCAAATCATCAACGGTTTCACAAACCGTTATTCTACGATTATCATAATACTGCGCAGTACCTTGATAAGAGGTGGTTATGCTGTTCCCAGAAGAGTCCGAGAAACAAATATAGATATTATCACTATATGACGCAAAAGCTATCGACACATACGCCACGTGATTAGTGTAATCAAATCTTACGGCTTCAATTCCGTTGAAGAAATCGCTGCTTGTTTTCTCTGCCATTTGAACCCAGTTCTCGCTTGTTGTGAACCTTCGATAAGTATCCAGATTAGACGCGCTGCTGGGAATAGTAAATTCGTATGTTACAGGGTAAGTTAACCCATAAGTGTTATGAAGTGTCGGATCGATCGAGAACGTATAAACCACTGAGCCAGCAGCTTTAACAGAAAAAACCTGAAAAGGCATCGCTAAAGTCACAACTGCAAAAACCACAAACAGAGTCACAGCAACTCTTTTATTTTTCATATTTTCACCAGCAATCCACAACTCGCCAATAGCGAGATTACTTTTTTATTGAATTTGGAATCTGCGAACACGCCTTTTCCTGAGTTAGCTTCCTCAGCTTCATAATCAAAGCTATTATCCTCATCTGCTTTCGCATCTCCAATTTAAGTTGGCATTATTTCCTGGATATTTAAGGGTACTTCCAAAATTTGGAATATTTGTAGAAGAATTCTTCGAGCAACCGCTAAATTTAACAAGCCCTGTTTAAGAAATAAAGTTATCGCTAAACAATACTGTTACATTAAGTTACCATAGCTTTGACTACTATAGCTCAAATCACTTTGTTTTTAATAGAAAAATGGACTTAGCATAAACTTAAGTTATAGTTCTTTGAGAGAGGACGTACATATTGAGCGAAAAATCATGAATAGAGAAGACGCTGTAGCGTTGTTGAAAAAAATTATGGCTTCTTGTGGTTCATTTGTTAATGCTCAAGGCGTTTCTTTAATTCAGGATAAGAAAACGAAAAGTTGGGGCCTTAGCGTTTTTTGGTTTCCTCTGCCTGAAGAAGACGAATGTTTAAACAAAATTCTTCTCGAATACAATATAGAAGCAACTAAAGCAAATGGACGCACGCTTTTTCATTCGCCATAAAAATCCTAATGTGTTTCTTTGAAACATGTTTTGCATGCTCTGCATGTGTATGATTCAATTCGAAAAGCACTATTTACGATTGATTTATCAGGTTTTGAAACATTTTTTCCACAGTTAGGATGTTTAACCAAAAGTGTTGACTTCCATCTTCTGTAGGAAAATGTGAAAAGTCATTATGAATATTTGTTGGCGACCAAACGAGACAACAAATTCTTCTTCGGAGTTGTTTGTTTCATGTCTAGGTTTGATTGTAGTATGGGCAATTAGCTATTAGTTTGGTTGTTTGGGGCCTCTGTAATTTGCACTAAAAAACGGTTGACTGAATCCTCATATCTCATAATTTTACCATTAGACGCCCCTCAAAGAGATCCGCGAAATCTCTCAATTCTTGTTATTGTGTTTTCTTGCAAAAAGCGAAACTGGAATCATTATTATTGCAATCGCGGCGGCGACTATTCCATATGTTACTTCTTGATGTAGAATTTGTGACTGGGTTTGAAGTGGGTTTGGTGAGGTTGTGGGTTTTAGAGTTGATATGGGTGTTGGACTAGCCGTTGGAGATGGATCTGGCGAAGCTAACGGCGTAGGAGTATGCACCGGCGTCGCTGTTGCTTTTGGCGTTGCAGTTACCGTTGATGGAATCACTGTTGGCGTTGGAATGGGCGTTGGTGTGGGAGTGGGTGTTGGAGTTGGAGTTGCTGCCGTGTTTACTGTTACCGATACCGCAGAAGAATTCACAGACTCTCCTGCGCTATCACTAATCTGAAGTAAGAAAGTCCAGTTACCAATAGCAGTAGAACTTGAAGTTACGAAGTCATAAGTAGATGAAGTAGCCCCGACCACAGAGGAATAAGAGTTAGCGCCAACTTTAGCGAACCACTGATACGTGAAAGGCGCAGTGCCTGTCGTTACTGCAGAAACAGACAGACTCAAGGTCTGGTCTTGACTAACCGTATTAGACGATGCTGTAGCAGAAGCAGCAAGAAGCTTAGAATTCACTGTTACCAGAGCTGCAGAAGACTGAGGAGAAACAGTACCTAAACTATCCGTAACTGCCACAGTAAGCGAGTAAGACCCAGCTGACCCAGGAGCATAATTAAAAGTTGCCCCAATTACACTGTTCTGAGCCACACCATCTACATACCATTGATAAGATGAGTAACTGCCTGAACCGCCAGAAGCAGTCGCAGTAAAAAGTTTCAATTGATCAGAGTTCATAGTCCAAGAACTAGGCGTTACAGAAACAGAAGGCACAGTGTTAACTGTGATGTCCGTCACTATGTTGGATTGAACTACTCTGCCGTCTTCGTCGGTCACACTCGCATAAACATTATAACTTCCAGCCTGAGTCGGAGTAAACGTCCAAGTTGAACCAGTCGCGTCTTGAACTTGGCCGCCGTTAAGATACCATTGATAAGAGTAAGGCGATTCGCCGCCTGCAACAGCTGAAGTAAACGTTTGCGGTTGACCAACATCCACGCTTGCACTCGTTGGACTAACGGTAACTGACATTTGGCTGCTTGACGTTTCGGTCTCAAACAGGCGAGTGTATTGGTACGCGTAGAGAGCGCCTAACCCAACATACCAAACATCGGTTTTGCCAGACATATACTGCAGATGCTCGTAGCCTACTCCGCCCACTGACCAATCAATCTTACCTATGTGGCAATATTCTAGATAGAAACCGCCGGCAGGGCCATTATATACCGAGTCAAACCACTTGTTCATTGTAGCTAATGGATAACTAGTACTATTATTACCATCCAAGTCAAAAGGATCAGGTTGCCTGTTAAATATCCCATATGTGGTATTCCACTGTTCAATTGGGATTGGCACGCCCCAAGGCCCACTTGATGTACGACTGATAAGATAATCATATTTAGCGAGGGTTTGCTGAACCATGTCATTGGATTGTCCTGAAGGCTCAATCCAACACCAAAGGTACTGTTGATTTCCCTTAACATAAAGAGGGTTCAATGTCAAGTTTCCAAGTATGTCAGATTTTGAACCGCCGATTTCCGAATTATAATTTGAGTAGGGAACAGCTGGATGAGTACGTGAATGAGATGCAACCTCAAAATACCCTTGGTTTACGGCATTTTGCAAGTTTACCCAGTTACTTATCTGACCCGTTATGACTCCGCCGGTCCACCAAATCTTTGCATCCGCAAAAGCCTTAGCAATACTTGTAAAATTGTTACCTGTACCCCATGGCGCTGGGGCTCCTAAATCGTCTACAGTTACACAAACTGTGATTCTGCGATTATCATAATACTGTGCAGTACCCTGGTAATGGGTGGTTATGCTGTTCCCAGAAGAATCTGTGAAATAAATGTAGATGTTATCGCTGTATGACGAAAAAGCTATGGACACGTACGCCACGTGATTGGTGTAATCAAATCTTACGGCTTCGATGCCGTTGAAGAAGTCGCTGCTTGTTTTCTCTGCCATTTGAACCCAGTTCTCGCTTGTTGTGAACCTTCGATAAGTATCCAGATTAGACGCGCTGCTGGGAATAGTAAATTCGTATGTTACAGGGTAAGTTAACCCATAAGTGTTATGAAGTGTCGGATCGATCGAGAACGTATAAACTACTGAGCCGGCAGCTTTAACGGAAAAAGCCTGAAAAGGCATCGCTAAAGTCACAGCGGCCAAAACCACGAATAAAGCTACAGCAGTTCTTTTGATTTTCATTTTTTTACCACATAATCAGCAACTTGCCGCTTGCGAGACTAGTTTTTATTGAATTTGGAATCTGCAAAAAAGTCTTTTCCTGAGTCAGCGTTCTCAGTTTCAAAATCAAAGCTGTTACCATCGTCTGCATTCTCTTCTCCTATCTGAATAGGATATTTTCACCACATTTAAGGATACTTCCAAAATCTGGAATAGCCGCAAAAAAACTCTTCGAACAACACTAAATCTAGCAAACCCTGTTTAAGAAATAAAATTATCACTAAACAACAAATCCACAAATTATGTCTAGGCAAGTAACTTTTAAGACCAACCGTCACTTCTTTTCCAGATCGGTTGGTTAAGAAGCGAGAGAACGAAAGCTTTAAATCTTTTTTAAGATGTCCCCGTTGGACAATGAAAGGAAAAGTTGGAGAATATTTATGAAAGTAAAAATTTGGAAACTTTTAAGTTTAATAATTATTACGATCTTTGCGTTGTCGTCCGTTAGCATGGTTCACGCTACCGTTACACAACTTCCATACCCATCCGCCATTTCTGCGGGGGGAATTTCCTCATACTTAGCTTATGATTCTGGGAAGGGTGAGATATTCGTAACCAATGGTGGTGGCACCAACGAGGTCACAGTCGTTTCGGATAGCACAAACGCCACAGTTGCAACCATACCAGTAGGAAACGAGCCTGACGCCATAACCTATGATTCTAACAAAGGAGAAATCTTCGTAACCAACGCTGTAGACGGCACCGTTTCAGTCATTTCAGATAGCACAAATACCGTAATTGCAAACATAACTGTGGGAACAGGACCTGAAGGGATAGCCTATGATTCTTCCAAGGGCGAGATATTTGTAGCAAATACTAATTACGCTAATTCCATTTCTAGTAGCATCGACACTATCTCCGTTATATCGGATAGCACTAATGCCATAATTGCCACCATAAACGTTCAAGGCGGACCACTTGGAGTAACCTATGATTCCGGAAAAGGCGAAATCTTCGTATCCAATGAAGAGAGCAGCAGTGTCTCAGTCATATCGGACAACACAAACGCCGTTGTCGCAACAGTAACGGGCACAATTAGCGGTCCAGAAGGCTTAGCCTACGACTCCGCCAAAGGAGAAATATTCGTAGCCGATTATCCTGCAGCCTCTTTCACCGTAATATCAGACAAAAATAATGCCATAGTTACAACCGTATCAATGGCTGCAGCGGACAGTTACGCTGGTAACCCTAACAGTGTAGCTTACGATCCTGCCAAAGGCGAAGTATTTGTAACATGTTTAGCATGTGCCCAAGTCATATCGGATAACAATAATGCCGTGGTCGCTTATGTCCTCATGGCACCTTTTCCAACAACCTTAGGTGCAGCGGGCATAGTTTACGATGCTGGCACAGGAGACATGTATGTGGCTAATGGTGCAGGGCTCTCTATTTTTTCGCTAACTTCTAGTTCGTCAGCAACCGCAAGCCCAACTGTACCGGAATTCAGCAGTACAGCGCTCGTTTCAGTGACAGCAGCAATAATGGTTGTGACCTTTTCCGCGGTTGTTATTGGCAAGAAAAAATCGAAATAAATTGACGATAGATCACTCCGATTTTGATTGACGCGCGCTGCGCGTTTTCTTTTTTTCTATTTACGATATACGAGAACCAGTGTCCTGTATGTTCTTTCCTCTCATTTTCTACGGCATGCCTTTGTCGCTTGAGGTTTCAACGGTACATTAAAAAATCCTCTGAAGCCTGTTGAGTCTGCCTAGGTTTTTGTGGTTTTTGCAGCTGCTGCTTTAAGTATCCTTAATGGCTTCTGGCAAACACAGTTCAGCACAAATTTCTTTGTCACTGCTTATCTAGAAGTTCAATCTTTTTTAAAGAAGCAAATCATTTACAATTGTAATGATAGCAATGTACAGTACCGTCTCAAGTACACGGTATTTAGCAGTATTTTTTCAACAATTCTTCTTCTTCAGGTTTTTTCTGTTTTATGTCTAACGTTTGATCGCAGTATGGACAATGCGCAATTAGTTTTGGCTGATTGGGATCGCTGTAATTTGCCATAAAGATTGGTTGGCTGAATCCTTTTTTGCAGCTAGGGCAGTTAAACATGCCTTTGTTACCTTCAGTTGTTTGTTGGTCAGTGATTGTTTTTTCATCACTTGTTAATTTGACAGTGTTTTTCTTCGCTGAGGGCTTCTCGACTGGTTTAGGTGGCTCTTTGGGTTGTTCTTTTTCTTCGGCTTTGGGTTTTGCTGTGTTTTCCTGCATTTTTTGATAAGAGAAAGGCTGTGTGATAGGTTGCTCTGTCGGTTCTATCTTTGGTTTTAGATAGTTGTTTTCAACTTTGTGTTCTTTTTGCTCATATTTCGCCGAATGAGCAGCGACAACTGGTTCCTTACTGGATACCTTCGTAACAGGCATGACTGGTTTTTCACTATGGATTTGAATGGTAGGTACGTATGGTTGGCTTTTTGTTTGTTGAAAGTTGGGTTTTCGAGTCTTAACAACGCCTACTACTAGTGTTGATATGCTTAGTGCGATTGCAATAGATAGTGAGATGTAGGGAATAACAATGCTTGTTCCGTTGCCAGCTAAAACGCCAATGGAAAGGAAAAAGAAAACGAACGAAACCACTAGTGGCGCAACGAATAGCATTTTCGTTTTATTTAGTTCTCTCAAATTATCCCCTGCGTAAGCTTGAAACTTTACCAAGCTGGTTTTGTTTCCATATCTTGGTGATAGCAGTTGTGGATGGTCTTTAATTAAAGATTTATGGATTAGAAACATGTATTAAAAATAAACAGAAAACTGTCCAAGTTTAAAAGCAATTTTAGAACTCTGCCTATTTCAGCTCAGACAAGAAAACAGATAGCTAAAAAGGAAACAAGTTTTCGGCTACAACCCTTTGTGTAAGCATTTTGTCCATTGAGAATGGACTTCAGGAAATTTGGCTAACGATAATGTGTAAGCGTTAGTCTACTTGGTTTTTCTTGCTTTAGCTTTTGCTCGTTTAGCCGCTGTTTTTTTGGTAGGTGTCGATTTGACTGTATTTCTTTTTGTTCGGGCCTTCTCGGGTGGCTTGATGGTTTTTTGGTCCTCTGTTTTTGTCTCAATTGTAGGTTGTGCTATGCTATTTTCCTGTATTTTTTGAATGTCTGCTGGAGGAGTGATTAGCTGATCGATCGGTTCAATCTTTGTTTCTCCATAGTTGTTTGCAACTTTCTGGGCTGTCTCTTCGTTCTTAGCTGGGCTATCGTCTATCTGCTCGTTTTTAGGCGAACTGACAACGGCAACTGGTTTTTCAACAGGCTTCTGGAGGTAAGGTACCTGAAGGGTAGGTGTGACTGGTTGGCTCTGGGGTTGTTGAAAAACAGGTTTTTGGGTTCTGACAACTCCTACTATTAGTGTTGCTAAGCTTAGTGCGATTGCGATTGAGAGTGAGATGTAGGGAACTACAACGTTTGTTCCATTGGCTACTAACACGCCAACGGAAAGGAAGAACAGAACAAATGAAACTATCAATGATAAGACATAAAATATTTCGATTTTAGTTAGATCTCTCAAATTTTCTCCCTTCACTAGCCCGATGCATTATCTGAGCTAATCTATTTTCGTACATGAGACATATGTTCATGGTTATCAATTAAAAACTTGTGGAAGAAAAAAGGCAATTGCACTTTGCAACTTTTTGTGATTGGCTGAATCTAACTGTCTACTAGGTGTGCTGTTCCGTCGGGACAAAATACTTTCTCGCCTATTGTTACTAAGACGTAGCGTTGCTTGCATTCTCTGAGTTGTTGGGAACAACCGTCGCAGTCTCTGCTTAACATATTATCGCCTCTTGATTATTGTGTATTAAGTGTTAATACAAATCTGCAATAAAAACGTTCCTTTAGGCAATGTTTTTATAAATCTGGTGTTACTAATCTTTAAAAAAGTGTTACCTGAAGGAGTTGACGCAATTAACAGAATCAAGAATAGGGTTACTGCCTAAAGAAAAAGTAACCATAATTGCCTTCTATACAGTTATTACAGTCGTAATAGCCTTCGGACTCATTGCATCAACCCTGGTTGGGCGCTCATATGTTGTACTTGCAGGGTTAGGACTTCTAGCTTTCGTACTCGGGCTACAACACGGAGTTGACGCAGACCACATCGCCGCGATCGACAACACCACCCGAAAACTCCTCCAAGAAGGCAAGCGACCGTTAACAGTTGGAATGTGGTTCTCGCTCGGTCACTCAACTCTCGTAGTAGCACTAATAGCGGCATTCGTAGTTGCAACAAAAGAAGTTGCAGGGGCAATGCCTCTCTTTCAATCAACAGGAGCCGTAGTTAGCTCGTTAGTTTCAGGAACTTTTCTTTTCATTATTGGATTAACCAACGTAATCATAGTTCGGGACGTTTACAGAATATTTAGCGGATTAAGACAAGGTAAACTTACCCAAGCAGAACTTGATGATGAGTTGAACAAAAAAGGATTCATGAACAAGAGATTAGGGAAACTTTTCAAGATTGTTCAGGCTCCATGGCAGATGTATGCTGTTGGATTACTTTTTGGCTTAGGATTTGAAACCGCTTCTCAAGCAGCTTTGATAGCTTTAGGCGTTGGTCTTGGAGTCAGTTCTGATGTTCCTATTTGGATGATTCTAATCGTGCCTCTCATGTTTACAGCGGGAATGGTTTTGGTTGATACCTCAGACGGAATATCCATGAGGTTAGCTTATGGCTGGGCTTTCTTGAAACCGATGAGAAAAATATTCTACAATCTTACTCTGACGATAATTTCAGTTTTGGTAGCTTTTCTAGTTGGCGGCATAGAATTGACTCAGGTACTCTCCGTCGAGTTAGGTTTGACCGGAGGCTTTTGGTCCTTGCTTCGAAATCTCGATTTTGAATATTTAGGATTTGGCATCGTGGGAATATTTCTATCGTCTTGGCTGGTTGCTATGGCTTACTATAGATACAAGGGCTTTGACAAAAACACTATTCTGAAAACTGATAATTTGACTCGCGATTCGACACTAACTCTCGACAAGAAAATTTGATCCACAGATACTCTGCAATAAAATTTGCAATTTCCAGAGTCTCCAACCTTGATAACTTTACAACTTTTGCATAAATGATGCTATTGTCAATTTTTTTTTCAGAAAGAGACTACCCTAAATTAATTTTCAAAAATACCCAAAATAGTTACAAAATAGAATTAGGATAGACAAAAAATTAGAGAGAAAAAAAACTGAAGTTGATTTTTCAGTTTTTTATCATTTGGTTTTGCGATAAACTATAGTTATCGTCGCGGTTAGCGCAATTAGGGCCGCCACTAGTATTGCTATGAACAGTGCGTCCATCCCGCTTGTTTGTGGAGGGCTCATATATACTATTTTTTCTAGAGTGCCTTGTGAACCCTCTGTTCCAGCTATTCCTTGAGCGCCGGTAGCTCCGTCTTTGCCGTTGGTTCCGTTTGCTCCGTTGACTCCGTTGATTCCGTTTGTTCCATTGAGGCCGTTTGTGCCGTTTGTTCCGTCTGTGCCATTGAAGACTAATACGTTGCCTGTTGCGTTAAAGTCCTGACCGTTTAAGCCATTTACGCCGGGTAGACCGTTTAGACCGTTTAAGCCATCTGTGCCATTGTTAACGATTATGTTTCCTGTGGCGTTGAAGTCTTGACCGTTTAGACCGTTAATGCCGTTTGCGCCTGCAACGCCTTGTACTCCTTGTGGTCCTTTCATGTCAACAACTGTGAAAGTTGCTGAGGCAGTGGAACCTAATCCGTCGTTAGCTGTTATTGTGTGGGTCCCAACTGCAAGTTCGTCAGGAATGGCGATTATTGCGGTGAATGCGCCTGTGCTGTCACTTTTAACTGGGGTTGGGATTGTTGATTGAGCTGCGCCGTCGTAGGTGATCGTTATTGTTCTGGATGCGTGGAATCCTGAACCTGTTATCATAGTCATCGCGAATCCTTGCGGAGGCGACAAAACTATGGTTGGATTAGTTGGTACTTCGCAAGCACTAACTATTGCTACCAAGGGTAGAGAGAGTAATAATACCGCGAATATTACTAATATTTTTTTCATTTTTTTCATATCTCCATTCTTTTTGTAATCTGTTATCTTGAATCTCAATAAAGCCAATGAATATATAAAGGACTTATTTCCAAGACTCGAATAGATCGAAAACAAGAATGTGCCATAAAACTTAATAATTCAACAATCAAAAACTCATCTACAAAACAGTAGCTTCAAAATTTCTTATGCCACAAAAAAAACAGAAAAATAACAATAAGCTTTGACAAGCAGCATAAAGCCATTTAAAAGAAAATTTTTGGGTATCTAAATTAAATAGGCGACACATATTAGACCTATAATAACGATTTTACGTTATTTTGGAAAATATCATAGCGGAGGGTAAGAATGAATATCGATCAGAAAAAGATTGCAACCATTCACGACTTTAATTTAGACTTCGATTTCATGTCCAGTCAATTGTGGAGTCTCAAAGCAAAGTTTCCCTCAGGATTAATTATACCTATTCTTGGCAACGACATTAAAAGTCCAGGATTAAACAAAATTGTGGAAGAAATTAATCAGTGTGATTATCTGAGCAAGGTTTTCATTGCTCTTTCAGCAAAAGAACCAGAAGATTATGAGAAGGCAATGAATTTAAGTCGATCTTTTAAGGTTCCATGCGAAGTAATTTGGTGCAACAAACCAGAAGTAGTTAGCGTTTTAGAAGAGCTTAGAAGAAAAGGTCTCGACGTCACACAATTGTCGGGAAAAGGAAAAGACGTTTGGATCGCAATGGGTATAGCGTCCCTTGATCTTTTCGCCTTTGCCGTGCATGATGCTGACATTGTCTCTTATACAAAGATGTTACCCACCCAGATGCTCTACCCTATTATTGAACCTAAACTGGATTTCTTTTTTTCTAAAGGTTATTATGCACGAATTAATTTTGATTCCAAAAAGTTGTATGGGCGGATACACAGATTATTCATAAATCCCCTGCTAGAAGTTCTGCAGGAAAGACTACGCTACTCAAGGTTCCTTACATATTTGCAATCCTTCAGTTATCCGCTTGCGGGCGAAATGGCTCTTTACAGCGACTTAGCTACACATCTTAGAGTGCCCAGCGATTGGGGGCTTGAACTAGGATTGCTCTCCGAAGTTTACAGGAATTCCTCTTTCGGGCGTATCTGTCAAATTGATCTTGGATTTTACGATCATAGACACAAAAAGATTGAGGCCAATGAATTAATGAAAACGGCTGAAGATAGTTTCGTAACTTTGTTGAGGACTTTAACTGAAACCGAAAACGTAGATGTTTCTTACCCTTTCCTCACTAGCCTGCAAGTTGCTTATAGGCGATTGGCGCAGGATAAAATAAGGCAATATCACGCGGATGCTGTATGCAATAATCTAGCTTTTGATAGGCATGAAGAAGAAGCTAATGTAGATTTACTGTCTTCAGTTATTATCACAGGCGGAAGCAAATACTTGGCAAATCCTATCAGAGCTCAACTGCCAGATTGGCTAAGAACCATGGCAGCCATGTCAAATATCAGAGAAAGACTAAGAGAACAAGCCATTGAAGCCTAACCAATCAAAGATCATCGTTTTCGCAGACCTTGATGGCAGCCTCCTAAATGACAAATATGAATATGGCCAAACAGAACCAATTATTCATAAACTTCTTTCCTTAAATGTCTCCATAGTTTTTGCAAGCAGCAAAACAAGAGAAGAAATTGAGTTTTACAGAAAAAAAATGCAAATCAACGATCCATTCATAACTGAAAATGGATCCGCCATTTTGATACCACAGAATTATTTTACGATAAAATACGAATTTACAAAACAGGAGCTTGGCTACAACACAATTGAACTCGGCACCCCTTACAAAGTTATCCGAGAAAAAATAGTTGCTGCCAAAAATCAAACAGCCGCTAATATTGTTGGGTTTGGAGACATGACTGTCGAAGAGATTGCAAAAGACAGCGGGCTGCCTATGACTCTGGCAAGGCTTGCTAAGAAAAGGGAATACAGTGAACCATTCAAAATACTGGGTGGAAATGAGAAAGAGGCTTTGGATACAATCTGTAAGATGGGACTTTGTTATACTCAGGGTGGCAGGTACTTGCACGCCCTCGGAAATTGCGACAAGGGAAAAGCAACATCAATTTTAAAAAACCTGTATTTACAACAGTTTAACAGAATCTTTAGCTTTGGCGTTGGAGATAGCGCTAACGACTTGGATATGCTAAGAATTGTCGATAAACCCTTTTTTGTGGAGAAACCAGCTGCCAAAAAAACTATTTGGAAAGAAATCGAATTAATTGCCAAATCCCAATAGAAAGAGGCATGGAAAAAATTAGGAGCCAAAAACTTTTAGTTGCATATGTCAAGGGCAGGTGTATTTTTTGGGGTTTTATGGCTTAATTTGTTATACCATCTGGAGCAATCGGACCATTTAATGCAATCCGCATGATTTAACAGTGGGTTTTTTTGACCGCCTACATCTCTATCATTGCAGATACCATACGCGTTATGTTGTGAACAATTTTCGCATCCACGCTTAGTGATTCTATCCATTTTAACCAATCTCCCAAGGAATACGTAAGGGCTTCCTCTGATTTTTTGCTGGTCGAACGGAAATAAGCCTTCTGAACAAAGAATATAGACCAAAAAAATAAACTATATATTTTTGTTAGGTTTTAGGGTGGCACCATAGAAATTAGCGCTAACCGTACACTTATCCCATCGTGAAACCCTCTCCAAGCTTTAGAGGATTCAAGGCCTCTCTGTACCACTATGTTAAAAAATATCGGCGTTTTAGCCTACTTATGTACCAGAATTAGGAAAAGGAGTTTGAAGGTTTGACAGGAGAATTTGAAAAACAAGTCAAAAAACTATGCCTTGATCCTAAAGCCGAGAAAGAACTAATTGATGTGCTAAACAAAGCTACTAGTGAAGACCCATGTATGGCCTGCGAATCCAAAGGAGGCTGCGAGAATTTCAAATGGCACAAGAAATGGCTCAACAGCGACAGCTGTGACTGCTGCCCATAACCCCTATCTTGTTATTTTCCAAATTTTAATCGCAAACATTCTGAAGATCACTTGCTCCAAGCAAAATTTAAACTAAAACAAGACAACAGCTTGCAAAGGTTGATTACTAAAGAAGGAAATGTAGGTCATTTCTTCACTTAACGTCATTTTCTAATGTTGGTTTTTTTGGTGCTATATGGATTTGAAATTCATAAACGATTTTAAAGACTCTTGGTTGTTTTGAAATATTGCATGAAAATCGGCGACAAAGTGACTTTCTAATGAGTCAAGTTCTGTTATCCTTTGTAGTCCCAGCTTATAATGAAGAAGACTTTATCGAGGATACTCTGGGTACACTTGAAACAGTTATAAAAGGCAAGAATTTGCCTTATGAAATTGTTGTGGTTAATGATGGAAGCCTTGATGGTACTTTGGCTAAAGTGGTTAGATATGCAAAAAATGACGAGCATATCAAAGTGATCAGTTATGCTAATAACATCGGAAAGGGATATGCCGTAAAGACTGGGTTCGTACAAGCTAGCGGGGATATAGTTGTTTTTGCAGATAGTGACATGGAGATTGATTTAGGTACTATCTCAAAATATCTCGAGGCTTTGGAAGAAGGGGACATTGTTATTGCTTCTAAGAGGCATTCAGCTTCACAAGTTGAAACACCTTTATCTCGTAAGATTCTCAGTCTAAGTTTTAATGCCTTAGTTCGACTTCTAACCGGCGTTCCTCTTAAGGATACTCAGTCTGGGCTTAAAGCTATGAGAAAGAGTGCGTTCGTCGATATTTTTCCCAGATTAGCGGTTAAACGATATGCTTTTGATGTTGAGCTGCTGGCCGTAGCTAACCTCTATGGCTTGAAAGTTGTAGAGATGCCTGTAAACTTAAGGTTAGACGCTTCGTTCAAGCCAAAGGCCATATGGCACATGTTTCTTGATTTGCTTGGCATAGCATATAGACTTAGAGTAATTCATTGGTATCACCGCCTACTTCCAGAGAAAAACAGTTTTCAAAACATGGTTTCATTTGTTCTTCGTGAAAAGCAAGAAAAAAATGTGTGTTCTGGATTCAAGCGGCGTCTGTTCTAATAAAGAAATGGTGTGTGAGGGCTTTCGCCACTAGAGGAGCGTTTAATGCGTTCCACTGTTCGTTTTGCCGAAGGATTTGAGTTCGACCCTGCATAGTTTAATACTAAACACCTTGACTAGCGCGCGTTTGATC
The DNA here is from genome assembly GCA_963833575.1 of Candidatus Bathyarchaeota archaeon. Classification (GTDB taxonomy): domain Archaea; phylum Thermoproteota; class Bathyarchaeia; order Bathyarchaeales; family Bathycorpusculaceae; genus Bathycorpusculum. The sequence continues at coordinate 18,168 of CAWHXY010000008.1, forward strand.
AGACTCTCAAGGAATACCTCATGGAACTCCTCTAATATTTTTACTGATTCAGCAGAATCTCAAATTAGTAAAATGTTAACAAGCAAGAGAACGAAAGTCTTAAATCAAACTTGAGCTGCACCAATATAAAAATGAAAGGTTAAGGAATACATATGAAAGTCAAAGTTTGGAAGATCCTAACTCTATTATTGATTGCGGTATTTGCGTTGACAACAATCAAAGCAGTATATGCAACTGGAACACTACAACCGTCTTCAACTATCTCTGGAGTTGGCGGTGGGTACGCAGTTTATGATTCCGGCAAAGGCGAGATATTCGCGCAGCAATCCGGTGGAATAGCTGTAGTTTCGGACAGCGACAACAGTATTGTCACCACAATAAACCCTGGAGCGGAAAACGGTTATGGTCACGAATTAGTGTATGACTCCGGCATGGGCGAGATCTTTGAATCTTCAGGCGGCCAATATGATACAGTGCCTCCAATCGTTACAATCATTTCGGACAGCAACAACTCCGTTCTTGGAAATGCAAATTTAGAAACCTCTCTATATGGTCTCACGCTTCCTCTTGGGATGGCTTACGATTCCAGCAAAGGAGAAATCTTCATCTGCGATTCGGGATATGACGCGACTACGGGCTATGCCTATAACGGAGGAGTCTTAGTCGTATCGGACACCAACAACACCGCTATCACAAAAATATATATTCCAGACGCTGAAGAAGCGGTTTATGACTCGAGCAAAGGTGAAATCTTCGTGGCCTCTAGCTCCGGAAACGTCTCAGTCATATCGGACAGCACGAACGCCGTTCTCGCAACCGTTACAGTGGGGAACTACCCCTACGGCATGGCTTACGATTCAGCTAAGGGAGAAGTGTTTGTGTTCAACGAAGACACTGGCTCTGTTTCGGTCATATCAGATAGTTCAAACTCGGTTGTGGCAACAATCACAGGGATAGCGGCACAAAGCGTTACACCAATTTCAATAGCGTACGACCCAGCCAACGGTGAGATATTCGCAAGCAACGTAACTATATCAGACAGCACAAACACAGTGGTCGCAGGAATTCCGGCTTACTCATACCCAGACAACCAGGGAAAAGTCGCACAAAATTTCGGAGATGTTGCTTATGACTCAGGCAAGGGTGAAATGTTTGCGAGTGGACTTATCCTCGGGATGGGTGTGTTTTCGGATTCCTCCAGCCCGTCGACCTCCTCAACCGCATCTGCTACCTCCACTCCAAAAGTGCCAGAGTTCAGCAGCGCAGCACTCATTTCAGTAGCCGCAGCCATAGTAGCTGTAACCTTATGCACACTTGCATTGACAGAGAAGAAGAAAAGCCTCCTAAAATAAAATAGATGAAACTGCATAATACAAAACCTGAAATCTTTCCCTTCTTTTCTTACATTAACGAATTTTGGGACAAGGCAACCCGCTCATGGAGAAAGCAAACGACAAAAAAAAGTTTGGAAAGAAATCGAATCAATTGTTCAAGTGCTATGGATGCGATCACACAGCAGAATAGACGCAACCTTTCGCACAATAACTTCACAAAACCAAATCGACAAGTCATAAAATACAAAATCTTAAATCCATAAACCGGACCAACAGGTGTTTTCAACAAAGTTGAACTAATGGCAATTCGGAAGAATCTGCCATTGAAAAGCAATATTTGGATTTTTGGAGTGGCTAGCGCGCGGCTAAGGTGTAAGTTTTGTGCTCACTATCTGTTTGCCGAAAGATTTGAGCTCGATCTTGCATAGTTTAATACTAAATACCTTTAGACCATAGAACAAGCTTTCCACCTGTAGGCTTATTCATAATACTTCTTGATTAAGATCTAATTCAACCAACCCGAAGTTTTACAACTGAGCAACAATTTCTTCAAAATTCCCATAGTTCTTCCGAGAAGAGTAATTAACAGGGAACGCGTCACAAAGGGATTGGAGAAAACGTTTATGTCTCAGGACAGTTCTTTTCCCGAATCGCCACAATCACCAATAAATCAATCGTCATACTCGTTGCGTCAAAAGCGAAATACATCATTATACTTCAACCTCGGTATCTTATGTGCCTTCATTAGTTTGTTAGTGGTTCCAGAAATTTTTGGTTCAGCTGCTATCATCTTGGGAGCTTACACTTGGCGGATGGAACGAGATGAAAATAGAAACCGTGGGCTTGTATTGATAATAGTTGGAATTGTGGCGATGCTTGTGGGAATTTATTACACTTCTTATTTTGCATTATACGACATTCTTCCGTAAGAGTTTTGGACAAAGTCTCAGCGTCATCACTTTTTTGTGAAGACGTTGGTCGTAATTACAATTTAGTCAAAAAAGTATTATACAGGTTATGTCTTCATAAATTGGAGTAAAAATATACTTTTCAAAAAAGGTTTTGAAGGAAAAAACTGATTAAGTTTGTGAAATTGGTTAAATTCCAGGTATGTTTGCGATGAAGCCAATGCAATATGGAATTAGCCAAATTATCCAAACAATAAGACTGAGCCTATGAAAGTTTCTTAACCTTTGTTCATTGCCACTTATCAGTGAAACTGTTGCCCAGATTGCATGGAAGAGCATCAATACGATTGCTAAGACTCCTGTTAATGCATGGATGTTTAGGAAATTTCCACTATTCGTGGTTGTCACTAAGGTTGTCATCAACGTTGTTCCTGTAGTATCAAAGACAAAACCTGCCCAGAAAAATGCAAGGTGTTTTTGTTTGAGAATTTTGGCAAGCCTTTCGCTCCAAACGCCTATGGAGTAGAAAACAAGAGCCAGGGTTATTGCGATTGCTGAAATCACTAATATGTTTGCTTCCATCAAATCACCACCTTTTATTATAATGTTGACTGTTAGTCAGTTATAGTACCTTTAGTTATTTATGCGTTTAGTCAGTTAATATACGTTTAGTCAGTTATTATGCCATTAATCAGCAAACCTAATGCCTTAAATAAAACTTACAATAAATCCAAACAAGAGAAACAATGCCCAAAGTAATTCCAGAATATAGAGAAGCAGCTAAAGAAAGAATTATAAAAGCTGCCTTTGAAATCTTCACAAAAAAAGGCTACCATGAATCAACGATGGATGATATAGCCAAAGAAATAGGCGTAAGCAAAGGAGCCCTCTATCAATACTTCAAAAACAAAAGAGAACTGCTCAACGAAATCGTCCTTTCCTACCACGCAATGTTTCGCGAGGTTCTAAGAACCTCGTTTGAAAAACAGGATAACTCTGCAATTGCAGAAGGGGGATCAGAGGCGTTACTTAAAAAATACCGCTTACACCATGAGATGTTCTTTGAAATCATCGCAATTGCAAGTCATGACGAAGAAATTAAGAAATCATTAAAAAACGAGTATGAAAAGGACATCAAACTCATCGAAGAATACTTTAAAAAAGAAAAGGAAAATGGAAAACTAGCATTGAAAATAGAAGCGAATACGTTAGCACAACTGTATATTGCGGTGTATGTTGGTATGGCTATGAAAGTAATTATGGGTGACGATAGTGTTGAAATACATCGGGTTTGGTCAAGAGCAATAGCTGCTATGATGTCATCATCTGCAGATAAAACACTCTAATCATCTACTATGTGGACGGCAAAAAATAAACGCTGTATGGTTATTGTTGATACATCTTAGGCAGTTTTGAACGTTTTTTAGTTGTTGCACCCTGGACACCTTATATTGATTTCTTGTAAGTTGACAACCCAAATTAGATAGATTCATATAAAAAAATAATATTGGGCGGCGTCTCCATTGGAGGAAACGTTCAATGCATTCCAATGTTTACTTAACCGGAGGATTTGAGTTCAACCCCAATTAAAAGACAAATGAACACGGTTTTTGCGTTATGTGCCCTTATGCTCTACTGAGATTCAAGCAAAATATCCTTTCCTTCAACCTTCACAGCATAAACTTGTGCATCTTTGATTTTAGGGTGCATCAAAGGAATCTTTGGACCGGAAACAACTTTGCCATTTGTAACGTCAAACTTTGCCTTATGTTTGGGACAAGTCACTGTATTTCCGTCAAGTGTTCCTTTTGAAAGGTCCCCGTGCATGTGCGTGCAACTATTTTCGATGGCATAATAGACATTGTTCACGTTGGCTATCATAACTTCTTTTTCTGCAAGCTTTACAACCTTCGTTTGCCCCAGAGATATTTCTTGGGTTTCAGCAACTTTAACAAGAGTCAAACTTTCCACCTCCGCTTCATTCTCTTAATTCTTGCTCTTCTATAAGAACACTAATTACCTGCCCTATGTTTTAACGAGAATGCTTAACTGAATAGAAATAAATCTAAGTCTAAAAGAAAGGCTTGATAAACTTTGATCTTCACTGCTTTAGGGGTTCAACGCGTTCCCATGGTTGCTTTGCCAGAGGGTTTGAGTTGAACCCAAAATATGTGCCGTATTGATGGACTTCTAATTGACAGCTGACCTTTTTCCAAGCAAGCATGTGCCTCCTCTTCCTGCGTATGTAATCACTTGCTAACAGATAGCACAGTATCGGGTAATTATCAAAAGACTTAACTTGAAAAACAAGTCTTAGACACTATTTAGATTTAGGAATTTGGAAAGATAGGGGACTTAGATTGACTAACTCTATGCTGGATTATCTTATTTTGAACAGTAGTGACGAGGGACGACCTTTTGACAGATGTTCAAAATGCGGTCACAGGTACGATGAACACAAAAAGAATGGAAGTTGCCAGATTAAGAGTTGCTATTGCAATGCGTTTAAAGCATGAGTTTTTGGATGCTATAGAAAAAGAAAAGGATAGACCTCTTGAATTTGAATACTTCGAAGAAATAGCCAATATGGTAGAATCATTCGAAACTGTAAAATCTATGATTGAGGTTCATATCTCGGGGGACATGAAACATGCAAATACAAGGTAAGGGTAAACCTTTTAGCATAGCTTTCATTTTGTCCGCAGTCTCTGGTATATTAATAGTTTCTCAGGGAGCTTTAAGGTTCATACGTAACCAGTGGGGTCTTGAATTGGGAATCGGCGAATTTCGCAGGGCAATGGTTCACGGAAGCGGCTTCAGAATAATAAGCATCGTTACCATATTATTAGGAATAATTGTTCTTTTTGGCGCACTTCTCATGAGGAATGGAAGAACAAAAGATGGGGGAACACTCGTGATAGCTTTTTCTGCATTATCGATTATGAGTGGTGGAGGCTATTTGGCAGGTTTGATTCTCGGAGTGGTTGGAGGAGCTTTGGCAATCAGTGAACAAATACCAAGCAACTCCACCAAAGAACCTCTTCCCAATAACTAAAGGGTTAAGCTACAATACTGAAATCAAGGAATTAGAAGCTTTATTGTTTTAGCCAAGGTTCATTAATACCCCCCCTGTCTGATTTGTCAGAGGATTTTAGTTCGACCCTCCAATGCAAGTCTTCAAACCCTTAAATACACAAACTAAAGCCGTACTAATTGCGGATTCAAATGAAGACAATTATTCTGTACTCTTCTAAGAGCGGCAACACAAAAAAAATCGCCGATTCGATGGCTTCCCAAATAGGCAGTGACGCAATAAGAATAACCTCAGAAAGTACTCCTTCAACCATGGATTTGGATGGGTACGATTTGGTTCTTGTTGGAACAGGTCTCTTCGCTGGAACCCCCAACGAAGACCTCATGCGATATCTTAGGAACCTAAATTTGAAAACCACTAAAATGTTTGCTCTGTTTATAACTTGGGGTGGAGCACCAAGAACTGATAAGTTGGCCTTGACCAGACTTAGGAGGCTTCTGGAAAGCAAGGGGCAGAAAGTGCTAGAAGACCATTTTGCGTGTTATGGCGGATGGAAAGGTATTCTGATGAAGAGAGGTCATCCTAAAGCTGAAGAAATCAAAGCCGCTGGCGAATGGGCAAAAAAGCTAGTTGATAATTTGGAAAAATACCAATGAGAATAATTAACGCACACAAAAGAAATGATGTTTTATCCACCGGCTAATTTGGAACTCTTATGTTCCACTGCCTAATTTGCCGGAGATTTTGAGTTCAACCATGAATAATTGTAAGTGTTCTGCGAGAGGAACACCATGTTCCATGAATAGAACTAAAAGCACTTATGATATTGACTAATTCGATAAGAATGAATAAGAAAATAATAGCCTCATTTTTGTTAGTAACTATACTTTTTGTAAGTGCAATTGCTGGAGCAATACTTTATTATGAAAGCTTAGTCAATCAAAAAAATTCCGCCATATCTTCCCTGAACAATCAAATCGATAATCTCAATATGGAAATAGCAAATTTAACCAGCCAAATTTCAAATCTTACTAACCAAACACGTTTAACGTCGGCAAATCTTGTAACTGCATTAGGCATAACTGAAATAAGAAATACTTCAAGCATATCTAGATCATATAATCGACTCTACATTGATGGTTCAGTAACAAATCAGGGAGCAGAAACAGCTTATGGCGCAGGATTACATGTTGTGGCTTATTCTCAGGATGGTACATTAGAAATAAACATGACTGTTCCTCTAACTTGGGGAGAGTATGCGGCAGACAGTGCAACTGAATCTTATGTTTCAACTTTTGATGGTGTGACTGGTTCATTGCAGCTTGGAAGTTTAGTTGGTGGGCAATCTACGAATGTGGATTTAGATATTTATCACGAAGGCACTGTTACTAATTGGACTGTAACTCCAGTATGGACAAATACGCCCTAACATTAATTTCAAGCTTATTATTAATCAAATTAATCCTCATTGTAAACTCAAACTTACGGAAAAATGGGAAATGCAGGTGATTTTACCATTGAATCGAGATTTAAACAATACCGGGTTATGGTGTGGAGTTATAAGATTTGGCAAATCAACTAACTGCCGCCTTTGCACGAACCTAAGGCGAATGTTCTTCTTTTAAAGATTCAATATTTTAGTAACCGCTATGGACTTTGTTGATATAGAATTTCGGCCAAGATTTCTTTGCGTCTCTCTTTGCGGTTCTTCTTTTTGGTTCTTCATGCCTAATGAGAAATAATTTAGCGTTAAAATAAAAACTTTATTGATTTAGGCTTATGAATAAGACTAATTAACCAAGCGTTAACCTCACAAAAAAGGGGAAATGTTGGTGATGTCTTCATTGGATGGAGATTCAAGTTTCCTTCAGCACCCTAAGCCGTTGTATTACCTCAAAAAGAGCTTCATTATGTGTTGCTCGTGCCTTATTTCTCCTGTAAATTCAAAACCGAACTTGCGATAGAATGGCTCTGCGCAGCCGTCCATTTTGACGAGAGACAATTTGACGGCTTTGGCTTTGGGGTTTTTCTTTATTATTGTTATTACTTTTTCTAGCGCCTTGGCGCCGTAGCCTTTGCCCTGATATTTTGCGTCTATCATGAATCGCCAGAGGTAATAATATCCCCTGGTTGGAATTTGATAAAGCATTATGAAGCCTACAGGTGTTTCGCCTGTGTATATTGCTCGGAACCAAGCGTTCTTGTAAAAAGAGGCTTCTGCGAGTGAAATGGCGTTTGCTGTGACCAGCATGCGCTGATTTTCGCCCACATTTAAATCACATATTGTCCTGACAGTCTTTGGGGTAATTATACGTAGAACGATTTTTTCTTTCTGCTGGTCATTCATCATTTTCCTATTCAGCTCTGTTATCTTACGCTTTTATGTTAGTAGCTTTTTGAAATTTAACATTTGGCAACCGTATCAGATAATTTGGAGTTCAAAACAACATTAATCCAAAATTGCAGAGGTTTATCAACATCTCCATTGACTAGAGGGTTTGAATCTAACCCCCACTTTTATAAGTAAAAGCGTAAAAGAACTAAATTGGGTGAGATAGATGGTAATCGCTGAAAACTGTCCCTGTCCTAAAAACAAGTGTATTAGACATGGCAAATGTGAAGAGTGCTCACAACATCATGCGGAAAAAGGCAAACTACCCTTCTGCAAAAGACCAAAGAATTCACGGTTTGGATTTTTGAAAAAGAAATAGTTTTTCTTGGTCATCTTCGGTTTCTACTCCGACAAGTAAGTTGGTTCTAACGGGGCGAGAATTTGCTCGGAAATGAAATAAACGCCATTATCTAATAACATATTTAGCTCATGTTTCTTAACAAAATCTGTAATGAGCGAAAGTGAATTATTGTTGACGATGTGTTCCGTAATTCTTAAGACAAGCCCGTCTTTCAAAGTCTCAAGAATTTTTACGTCTATATTGAAGTTTTTCCTTATTTCTCTTTTTAAAACCATTGCATCAAACATTTTCAGTGTTTCATCACCTACCCAAATCTAGATGGTAAAAGTAGCGCAAACCTAGACAATTATAGATATGTTTAGTTTAGCTATTTTTATAAGCTGTAAAGTTGCTTAAGTCTGTTTTGCCTAGTAAGTGGTTGCTTAGTGCTTTAACTTAACATAAACTTCGAGAGTTTTCACCATGATAATCACTATAGCTACAACTGTTGCTCCTAATGTAACGATTTCTTCACACAGGGAACATCTATCAAAAAAAACGAATGGTGAGCTTTTAATGGGGGTTCTTGCTTTGGATCATTATTTTTCTGCTACTCTTTATGAGAAAACGAAGAATAGTCTTTTCTCAAACGAGGTAATAGCTTTAACCACTTGAAATTTGCTAAAATCAGAACAGCCCAATAAGAAAAGGAGAGATGCGGGTGAAGTCCTCCACTGGAGTGTGGGTTCAATCCGATTCCCCACCTAAAAACGCCAGAGGGTTTGAGTTCAACCCTGAATATTAGTTTAGTCTGGATATTACTCATGGAATAACATGTTGAGTATATTCTCTGGTGCATTTCCCGTCAATGCTTGCTGACGTGACGTTTCCATAAATTAAGAAATTGATTAAGTACTTGTCAGACACTGGCACAGTAAGATTTGCCTGCCAAATACCTGTTCCATTAAGAACTAATCTTTCCCAAGTGGCAGCCAAAGAGGGGTTCACGGTTTGAATGTCAAGTAGCAATACTGCTTGACCAGTCCTAACGGTTGTTGTAATATTAAGTGAATCTCCCTTAGTCAAATGCCAAGAACCCACCGTCCCATTGGATGAACCGTTAGCTTGGAGGACATAATGACCATCATAGAGTGTTTCCTGAGCTTTCCAGCTTGGATTAAGAAATACCGTAACTCCCAAAGCAACAAGGATTGCAATGCAAATGATACCAAGCACGAACTTGCGTCTCATTTAGCCGCTTCCAAAATTGATTATACTGTATTTGAACATAAAAATCTTGTCAATACTTGAAACTACGCGTCTTTCAAAAAACAGGGTTTTGCAGGAGATATCTCTAATGGAGGAACCCTTCAAACCCCACCATCAACACTTTTATCAATTTTCAAAAAATTATAAATGCGATAATTTAAACTAAAACCAAACGAATACCTAGACAAACCCCAATCAAAAAATATATTGGAGTCTGCTTTCAAATATTGAGCAGCTTTCAAAACAACCAAACATTTTGGATCTCCTGCCTTTTCTTAATGCGATGTACCATAATAAAATGCCATTGAACGACTAAACTAGCTTAAAAGAGCTTGAAATAGCTTAAAAGGGCTTAAACTAGATTAAAAAAGATTAAACTAGATTAAAAAACACTCAACCTGCAAACAAATCAAGACCTAAATCAAAAAAGCAACCCAAAACAAAGAAAAAAAATTGTGCGCAATTTTTCGCAGCGCTAGTATTTGTCGATTAGGTAGGGTTTGAGTTTTGTGAAGGTTTTTGCTTCTTCTACTACTCGTGCTTCTGATTCTTCTTCTGATTCTGTCCAGGTTTCTTTTAGATAAGCAGCAATTCTACCAATCCAAAGCACTCTTAAGGCATCTATCAATTTGTCTCTGCCATACGCGGGGTTTTTGTGAAATTCAGCAATAAATGAGTAGACTGTTTTTGCCCAGATTTCAGAGGGAAAAGTGATGCAGGATGTTTCTATCTGCTTAAGTTCATCAAATTTACTTAGAATTTCAGGCTCCAAAAACGATTTGTAGATGTCGCTGTATGTGTTGTAGTTGTTTTTGTAGGCTTCAATTGTGGCAGGTAGGGAGACTTGGATTTGTTCGGGCGCTCCGTTTCCTTGTATGTCTCCATATGACTCGGTTGCTGTGATGCCGCTTATTGCTTTCCAAACGGACTCGTAACGTTCGATCGAGGTAAACATGATGTTTATGACCTGCCGAAACATAGAGGCAAGTTGACTGGAAGGATCTTTAGCATCATGATTTTTTACTCCTAAAAGAGCCTGCTTCACTTTATATCCCCTCGCCAACGCCGTATAAGTCTCAAAAATGTCAATGCCGAAGCGGCAAACATCCGGAAGCTCCCACATAGAAGAATCCAACAGCTCCTCAACCAGCTCAATCGACAACCCGAAGTCCCCACCTATAGGCTGCCGAATATCTTTTCCAAATAGACTCGCCGTAACAGGATAACACAAGAAATTAGTAATCGTTCCATCATATTTTCGGCGATGATAACAAGGCGCCACAAAACCTGTACCCGCCAAAGTCGGCGAAATCAAAAGCCGAATCCACTCTGGAGTTATGCTACGCAAATCTGAATCCACCAACGCCACACTTCGCACTTTCAAATAGCTTGCAGCCTCAAAAATAGCCCTAACAGCCCTTCCCTTACCAGATATCCCCATGTAAATGGCAGGAATCAACTTCACCTCAGAAGGCAAATAAACCTGCTTAACAGAAGTCAACGTTTCATCCTTTGAACACCCATCTGAAACAAAAACTACCGACCTCAAATTAGGAAAATAAGTGTCTAAACCCTTAGTCACTTGAGAAATAACATAACTTGCAGTAAGCACATTATTGAAAGAGGGAATACCCACCAAGACATCTGCTTTCTCTATATTATGCAGATACACCCGGGCATCCAACGATAAAGCCGAATCATCTTTATTCATGGTTCTTCTTCCAAAGTTATCTGTTCATTCTAAAAAATCATTCGATCCATAACCACTATATTACTACACAATATTTCCACAACAAAACACCATTTCTGAAGAAATTGAAAAGAAAAACCACAATATTAAATCAGAAAAATTCATTCTCAAAGCAAACATGATTTCCTAAAACCTTGACTTTTCCAGAACCAAATTGTATGCCAGATTTCATCAATCCTTCAACACCACAACCACCGATATATCATTAACATTAGTCCCCGTTGCATTTGTACAGATAAGGTCCCCGAGCTTTAAGAAAAAACTGTAAGAATCATTATTCTTGAGATATTTTTCAGGATCCAAACCTAATTGCCTTGCTCGCTTCACAGTTGAACCGTCCACTATTGCTCCCGCTGCATCTGTCGGTCCATCTACACCGTCCGTGCTCAAAGAAGCAATGACGCATTCCTCAGATTCCACGAGGTTCAAAGCAGCTGACAACGCTAACTCCTGATTTCTACCGCCTAACCCTTCTCCAATAACTGTTACTATTGTCTCTCCACCCGCAACAACACACAGAGATTTAGAAATAGGCGCGTTGCATACTCCATCTGCAAGATTTGCCAACATTTTCCCCACTTCGCTAGCTTCGCCCAATAGCATTTTAGCTAAAAGCAACGTGTTAAGTCCTTTAGAACGTAAACAATCCACGGCAGCCTGACTGGCAGTTCGATTATTACCGACTAATACATTGTGAACTTTTTCAAAAACAACATCGTCTTCTTTGGGTGTTTCATGAAGTTGACCACTTGCGCCTTCCGAAACAATTTTGCGAATAGAAACTGGTGCTTTCAACCATAAATCATATTTTCTAAGAATTCTTTCTGCATCATCGAAAGTTGTCGGGTCAGAAACTGTTGGACCCGAGGCGATGGAATCAAGTGAGTCGCCCATTACATCTGAGAGAACAATATTTAGAACTGTTGCTGGATAGGCTTTCTTTGCTAGCCATCCGCCTTTGAATGCTGAAAGGTGTTTTCGGACAGCATTGATTTCGGTTATTGTGGCTCCGCTTTTGAGCAGCGCATTTGTTACTGCTTGTTTATCCTTAAGGGATATGCCTTCTCGAGGAAGGGGCATGAGGCTTGATCCACCACCTGAAATTGAGCAAATCACTAAATCATTTTCTTTGGCTTGCTCAGCTAATGCCATAATGCGGGAAGTGCCCTTTACTCCAGCTTCATCAGGAACGGGGTGACTAGCCTCATTAAGTTCTATAACATCAGTTTTTTGTCTTGTACCGTAAGGAATGTTCACTATCCCAGCAGTTATGCGTTCCCCAAGTATCTCTTCTAAGGCCTGAGCCATTTTACCGCCTGCTTTGCCGCCACCAACGACATAAACATGCTTAAACTTCTCCAAGTCAAAAGAGTAACCATCAACCTGAAGCTGATTGTTTTCCACTTTAACTCTATCCTTTACTAACTGCTTAGGCTCAGCAGCGTTAATAGCTCGTTCAAGGCACTGAAGAGCTACCGCCCGAGATTCGCGCATGCGAGGCGTTTCGCCATTTTCGATTAATTTTTCCCGATTTCTAATCTGTATCAAGAGCTTTACCGTGAAAAGATTTGTGCTAAGCTGAGTGGATAAAGATAAATAAACACTTTCTGTTGTCTCTCGAAGCAAAACGCATTTGATTACAAATATCAACCTTCAGAATTCGAAAAGTCTATCAATTCCAAATAGATAATTAAGACTAGGTAAACAAGTTTGATAACCAAAATTCTTGTAGGCATAGATAGTTCTGAGAAATCAAAAAAAATTTTAGACTACGCTCTTGAGATCGCCGGAAAATTTTCCGCATCCATTCATATACTTAACGTTTTTCAGCCTCCTCCAGAGTTCGGAAATCAACCCAACACGTTCCAATCTGCAGTATCTGGGTATCCTCAAGGTCAAACAGGTTACTCTTCAGACTTAGTTTCTTTCCTGAAAGACCTTAGAAAGATGCATGAGACAATTTTATCCGAAGCCACTGATAGAGCAACTAAAACAAAACCAAAACTTAAGATCACTGCAGAGCTAAAAGAAGGTGACGCGTCATCTCAGATAGTTGAAACTGCTGTAAATGGCCAATTTGACTTAATAGTCTTAGGTCACAAAGGAGAAAGCAAATTTAATGAACTTTTTCTCGGCAGCACAAGCGAAAGAGTTGCTCACCAAGCAAAATGCGCAGTACTAATCGTCAAATGAAGTAATCATTTTAGTATTAGCAATAACGAAGGCTGGAAAGACAGTTTTTATCTCCGCGAAATATTCTCTCATTTGATTCTCTCCTTTTCGAGTAATTCGATATTGTCTGCGCGCTTTTCCAAGAACAAATTCCCAACTTGAAACTATTAATCCATGTTTCTCCAATTGACGGAGTTCAGAGTACAGAGTTGATGGACCTAAACGGACGCCGAATTTCCGCTTTACTGTTTTGAGTATGGAGTAGCCATATAAACCATTGCCGGTGGCGTTATGTATGAGGTTTAGTAGGGTGCCTTCGAGAATTGCGCCTCGCAAAATTTTTTTGCTCAAGACTTTTTCTCCAAAACATTACGACATTAATTTTTAGCTTATATCTTAATAGAGACGATTGAGGATATAAAACAATGCGGTAGGTGTCTTACTACCACAACCGACAAATCAACCCTTGCTTTTTCTTAATTTTGATGCACCATCAAAGCAATCAAATGGAATCAACACATGACGAAGCGCGAACGACGAAATATTGGCATTGCACAAGCGTGAATCCACAAAAAAAGTATGTAGTTGGCGAAGCTACTACGTATTTAATCGAGTATTAAGCCATCAATTTAGATGACAACTGCAAGACAATAGAAGTGTTTTCAAATCAATGAAGGAGCTTCTAAAACATAATTCTAAGATAAGTAACATATGGACTGAAAATAGAAAGAGCCAAATAGCTCTTACTTACTTAAGATAGACACAAAATTCTAACGAATTTCGCCGGTGAAAATCAGATACAAGCATCATTTGGAGTGCTGAGATATATGTCGATTTTTTCAATATCGCTTATAACAGTTAATAAGTTAGGAAGTAGCCGCTTGGGAAGAAAGGTGTTGTAAATTGGAGAAAGTGGAAAAGTTGCCTTCGACGCAGGTAATCATTGCTGCTTTGAATGAAGAAGAAGGAATCGGTCTAACAATTAATGAGATTAACGATAATCTTACCAACTTACATATACTAGTGGTTGATGGTAGAAGCACTGACAGAACTGTTGAAGTTGCCAAGGATAATGGGGCTACTATAGCCTTTCAGGATGGTTTAGGCAAGGGTGATGCTTTCGCCAAAGCCCTTGAGTATTTAGATCCAACCGTTGATTACGTAGTCATAACTGATGCTGATTTCACTTATCCTGCTGTGTATTTGCCTGAAATGATACGAATTCTCGACGAAAACCCTGATGTGGGGATGGTTTGTGGCAACCGATTTAATGGTCATGTTGATAAAAAAGCTATGCACGATGCCTTTTACTTTGGTAACCGTCTCATAGCTTTTACTCATAATCTTCTAAATGGAGTCCCCTTAAAGGATCCGCTAACAGGTTTGCGCATAGTGAGAGCTGAGATTCTGAGGGATTGGCAAGTCAAATCAAAAGGTTTTGATATTGAGGTAGAACTTAATCATCATGTCGAGAGAAAAGGTTTCACTATCAAAGAATTAGACATAACCTATAGGCAAAGATTGGGTGAAAAGAAACTAGGAATTAGACATGGTGCCGAAATATTGAAACGTATTATGTTGGAAACAACGTATTAAAAACCAAAGACGTACATAGATCAGCAGACGAATAGAACAGTTTATTTCTTAAATATTCTCACCTATGCATTTATTAATGAATCTTTCGAATGTATTTGACATTAAGGGTGTGTAAAACAAAACTTTTCTTATTAAGAGGTAATGTTGCTTATCTACTCTCATCAGAGAGGGATTTTGCTAGTGAGAATTATGTTTATGAAAACTGAACTGACTCTTAGAAATCAGTTTTTTTTGTTGTTCAGATCGGTATTTTTTGAATCTTATAATAAGAGTTATATTTACCTGAGATTGTTGTCTTATAAATTATGTAGCCTGCTAAAGATACAAGTCTCCCTACTTTAGAACAAAACTATTTGTTCTATGCAATATGTAGGGTTTGTCACTTTGCGAGGTTAAGTACCGCCTAAAAATAAAGATACAAATAATGGTTGACCCGATTATGAAAGAAAATGAACCATATCGAACAGCTTTCCCTGTTTTTGATGAAGAAAGCATCCAAAAAATCCTGTCAGATGTGGAGTCTACCCTTAGAACGGGTTTATTAACAAACGGATTGCACGTCAAAGAGTTTGAGAGAAAATTTGCTGAATACATCCAAACCAAGCATGCGGTTGCTGTTAATTCAGGGACTTCAAATCTTGAAATTGCCCTCCGGTATTTTGGCGTAAAAAACTCTGAAGTCATAGTTCCTACAAATACTTTCGTAGCTACCGCCAATGCAGTTATGTTCGCGGGTGGAAAACCGGTTTTTGCTGATATGCGAGAAGACACATTATGTATTGATCCAATCGATGTTGAACGTCAAATTACATCAAAAACGGTTGGGGTTATCGTAGTTCATATTGCTGGATTAGTTTGTCCACAAATGCATGAACTTTTAAAATTATGTAAGGATCGTGGTTTGTTTCTTATCGAAGATTGTGCTCATGCCCATGGCGCTATGATTGATGGTGTAAAAGCTGGTGCTTTGGCAGATGCGGGGTGCTTCTCATTTTATGCCACTAAACTAATGACTACGGGTGAAGGTGGAATGATTACTACAGATAATTCTGGTTTGGTTGAAGCTGCTCGCATGATGCGAAATCATGGCCAGAACTCTCAGTCACTAATGGTTACTCCTGGTTATAATTGGCGCATGGGTGAAATTAATGCTATTCTTGGTTCACATCAATTGGCGAACTTGGAGTTTTTCGTTAATCGAAGGAACGAACTGGCTCAAATTTACAATGAATGCTTGCTTAATGTCGACGGAGTTTCTCCAATCCCAAAGCCATCTGGTATAAGGCATGGTTATTACAAATACAATGTAAAACTTGATAAAAACATCAATGTCGAAAAAGTGGGCAAGATGTTGAAAGCAGAATACAACATCGAAACGGGGCATCTTTACTATCCACCAGTTCACCTTCACCCCTATTACAAAGAAAACTTTGGAACTATCGAAGGTATGTGTCCAATTGCAGAGGATGTTTTGCGAAGAACATTGTGCTTACCATTACATGTGGCGATAGCCAACGAAAGCGTGCCCTACATAACCAAAGCTCTTAATACTTGCATTCAAGCATCAAGAACAAATTAAACTCACTTTTGACTCTGGTTATCTTAAGAAGGAAGTAATGACAATGATTACATCTGGGCATCAACCAAATTATCTGCCGTATCTCGGCTTTTTTGACAAAATGGCCCAATGCGATATCTTCGTAATTCAAGATGACGTTCAGTACGAGAGACATGATTTTCAAAATAGAAATCAAATAAAAACGGTTAAAGGCGCAACGTGGTTGTCGGTCCCTATTGAACATGTGGGTGAGACTTTGCCATTCAAGGAAATTAGGATTGCTAAACGTTTGGAGTCGGAGTGGGGGCTACATCACTGGCGAGTTATTGAGTTAAACTACGAGCGGGCGCCTTATTGGAAGCAATATTACGATTTTTTTGAGCAGGCATACAGTCAAAAATGGGAATCTCTAATGGATCTTAACCTTTATTTAATAAAGGGAATAATGAAATTCCTTAGAATAAAGACTAATTTAGTCATGGCTTCGTCATTAAATGCTTCAGGAAAATCTTCGAACATGATTCTTGCCCAATGTAAATCAGTTGGGGCCGACGTTTATCTTTCAGGAATTGGCGGGCGCGTCTACTTAGACATGTCGCTATTTGAGAAAGCTGGGATCAAAGTGGTCTTCCAAGACTTTCATTATCCCGTCTACAACCAATTGCACGGGCCATTTGTCCCTAACCTTTCTGTGATTGATTATCTTTTTTGCCATGGAGGAGAAGACTGGGCTCCCCAGAAAGTTATACTCTAACCTCAGTAGAAATCGGCGAAGTGACTATTGATGAAGGACGATATTACGGAATCCAGAATATCATATATTAGTTGTTTGTTAAGAGTATCACGAGGTGTTAAGCAGTGGTATTAAGATCTGATGTTTTGATTGCGGTGGGAGCACACCCTGACGATATCGAATTAGGCTGCGGAGGAACAATAAAGGCAGCTACTGCAGCTGGAAAAAAAGTAATTGCAATCTACCTGACGAAAGGAGAAGAAAGCGGAAATCCTGATGTAAGAATGAGTGAAAGCAAAAAAGCACTATCGATTCTGGGCGTAAAAGACGTGTTTTTTGGGGATTTCAAAGATACCGAGATCCCTAGTTCGCATGAGGCAGTCAAATTCTTAGAGGACTTTTATGATAAATACCAACCAGACACAGTTTTGACTCATACAACCCATGATACCCACCAAGACCATCGCCAAATAGCTTGGCTATCTTTATCTGCATTTAGAAATGCATCCAAATTGCTTTCTTATGAGACTCCTAGAGTTCTGGGTCAATTCTCTCCAAACTATTTTGTAGACATATCAGATTGTATTCAATTTAAGTGGGAAGCACTGCAATGTCATCTAACGCAGAAAACAAAAAGGTACCTTAATTATGAATCAATGGTTAACCTGTCCTCTTTCAGAGGAAGCCAAGTAGGTCTCCGCGCAGCTGAGGCTTATGAAGTAATACGATACGTAGACAAATGACTCTATAACGAACATAGTGATAAGCTGCAAGTGCCTGTGCCTGCAAACAACAATAATTTTCCTGGCGAACCTAAATTAAATAATTTTGAGCAAATAACTAGTGTTAGTACTCGACGGTGATTTCATCTCCCTCAAAAACTCCAATTACGAAGTAACCAAAACAGGCTAAGAACTTTTTGGTAAATTGCAAACTTTTCTAACAAATTCTCGAAAATTTGATGGTTTTACAAGAAATAATCAAAGTGCAAACCCCTTAAATCACTCTGTCTAAAACGTGAACCAACGTTATAACACAAGAACAAAAATTATTTAGCTTGGAGGCAACTACACATAAATAACTACTGCAAATTTATCGCTGCCACTCTGTTCATTTTCTTGACGCTTGGCTCTTGCTTTTACAGCACGAATTATGTTTTTGCCCAAACTGACCAATCGAGCTCGAAACTGCAGGCGGCCAACACGGCTGTCGCGCTAGCTTTTAATGCTGTTTTGGCCGCTGAAAAAGCAGGCGCAAACGTTACAAACCTAATAGCTCAGTTAAATACTGCTGCAGGCATCTTGGCTCAAGCAGAAAACTCGTACCGAACTGGAGATTATAACGCAACAGCGGCCCAAGCAGACAGTGTACTCCCAATTGCACAAGAAGTCACAAGCGTTGCTCAAAACGCCAAACAAAAAGCTTTGGTTTCCAGCCAAAATGCCTTCTGGCAGATGATGGCATTTACGGCAATCGGTGCTTCCGTGTTCCTTTTGGTTTTGTTTTCGATTTGGCGCCGGTTTAAGCAGGGTTACATTAAGAGTTTTTCTGGATCAAAACCTGTGGTGAATAATCGATGAAGCTTGAAGGCTACAAACTTATTTTTGTCACTGTGGCTTTAGTTGGTGTTTTGCTCATTGCAACGCCTGCACTTGCCGACGCTATTCACATTCCCAGTGTTCCAGGCGGAGCGAAATTTTCTGAGCTTTTTCTTTTAGGTTCAAACCAGACAGCTGAAAATTATCCTTATAACATTGCTATAGACCAAAACTACTCAGTTTATGTAGGCGTAGGAAACCAGTTGGGGTATTCAGCTTACTATGTTTTGAACGTAAAGCTTGGCAATGAGACCGATCAAATGCCGAATGATACCCTTGCGACGCCGAGTTCTCTTCAGCCTCTGTATTCATACAGGTTTTCAATTCAAAATAGCATGTATTGGAAAAATCTCTTGACTTTTTCATTTTCTAACGCTTCAATATCAGGAAATAATTCACAGCTCAACAGTTTACTGTTAAATGGTGTTACATTTTATGTCGATAAACCCGCTCTGTGGGATTCAAATAATACTTCCTTCACATATCGACTTTTGTTCGAATTATGGATTTATAGTACTCAATCTAACCAAATCGAATATAACAATCGTTACGTAGCTCTTCAACTTAATCTGACAACTAATGCATATTCTGGTTAGATATTTTTTCGAACAAATTTTATTTGTTGTAGTAATTTTTCAATTTCTTGTTGAGAATTGAAAGATAGGTTCCATTCTTTGCCTTTGGGAGATTCTTAAGTGAAGATTTGTTTGTTAGCTCCTGAATTTCCTCCCGTTTGGGGAGGAGTAGGCACCTATTCCTTTGAGTTGACGAAACATTTACCTAAAAGTGTTGAGATTCATGTTTTAACTCCCCGACGGGAAAGTTTTGGTAGGCAGAAGGTGTCACCGACCGGTATCAATCCGATAGAGTCTCTTGGGAACAATGTGCATATTCATTACGTTTCTGCAGCTCATGATTCTTTTATGTATAATGCGGAATTTCAATACGCATGCCTTAAGCAGGTTCCTAAGATTGTAAAGGCGGAAAGAATTGATGTTATTCATTCACATCAGGCTCACATGCCCGACTTGTTGCTAATGTTTCGAAAACTGCCCGCCAAAACTGTTGTTACCGTCCATACTACGATAAAATTTCAAAGAGCAGCCACTATTGCATCTCACCAAAATATCAGTGAGCTTGAAAATTCGGAAAGAGGGACGTTTTTCTTGTATCCTTTTCTCAGGATCGCGGAAGAATTATACGCTAAAAGAAACAAAACGTGTATAACACCTTCCTTTTATATGGCAAAATGGTTAAAAGACAATTTTTCTAATTCCGAAAGTGTTACTGTAATTCCAAACTGCGTATCTTCACCCGATAACTCTCAATCTTTTGAAACTGGCTCACTAATTAAAAACAAAATTCCGAAAAACCTTCTAAACAAGAGAATAATTCTTTATTCAGGTCGACTTTTGGCTATGAAAGGCATTGATGTTTTAGTCAATGCAATTCCAAAAATTTCCAGAATCGCCGGGAAAGGTGAACTCCTGTTTGTTTTCGCTGGACCAGGAAATTATAGTAAGTTCAAAACAAAGCTAGATAACATGAATGTCAAATCAAATTACGTTTTCACTGGTCCAGTATCTCGAGAAACGATAATGTCATTTATAACAAAATCTGAAATTGTGGTGGTTCCAAGCTATAATGAAAATTGCCCCTATGCAGTCTTGGAGCCCATGTCTTATGGAAAGCCTGTAGTTGCCTCAAGTGTCGGTGGAATTCCAGAAATAATAACTGATGGAGTTGATGGGTTGCTTGTAGAGCCTGGCAATTCAGATATGTTAGCAAAGGCAATTACAAGGCTTTTGTCCGACAAGTCTCTGAAGAACGTTCTGGGTCAACAGGCTAAACTTAAAATTGCAAATAAATTTTCTTGGCACGTCAACATTCCAAAATATCTAAAGTGCTATTCGGAAGCAGCAACCAAACAGCTAAATTAGATTAGACTAACTTGTTATCCGATAGTTAGAAGAAATGCAAAGAAGAGACATAACGCATCTATCAGGAGTTTCTTAATGGTGAACAGTGAAGGATTTAAGTTTGTCGTCTTTGGTTTAAATCTATTTTGCATAGTTTGTTAAATTTAATTATTTTCTAGCTTATTGACATATCACAAATGCAGTTATATGGAGAGGTAACCTGAAGTGCACGTTTGCATGATCACTAGAGAATTTCCTCCTGCGTCGGGCGGAATAGGCTATTATGTATATAACCTCTCAAAGGGGTTAATCAAAAAAGGACATAGAGTCACCGTTATTACTCGTGGATCTACTCACCGACTAGAAAAGGAGACAATTGATGGTATAGATGTATTTAAGGCGACTTTCTTTCCGCTGTATCCCTTTCAAATGCCCCTACATGGGCTATTTGTTAATTCACTGGTTAAATCGTTAGAACCTCAGTTTAACTTAATTCATTTACACTCACCTGTAACTCCATCAATTAAGACTGCCTTGCCAATAATTACCACAATTCATACTGCAATGAGGATTGACTCAAGATATCACGAGGTAGTTGATCCCTATTCATTAGCCGAAAAAATACAATCAATGTATTTCTCTCCACTCGTAGAATCACAGCTGTTAAAGCTTTCAGATATCATTACGGCTGTCTCTCCTACTGTTGCAAATGAACTGAATGGATACGGAATGGATTCTAGTAAAGTCAAAGTAATGTGGAACGGCGTTGACGAAAAAATCTTTTCCCCTACCAAGAACAAAGAAAAACTGGAAAAATACGTTTTGTTCACTGGAGTCTTACGAGCACGAAAAGGCTTATTTGACCTTATAAAATGTGCAATTCTTGTTAAGAAAACAATTCCTGACATTAAGTTTGTTATCTGCGGTACTGGTCCTTTACTTCAACAGTTAACAGAACAAGTTCGAAACGTTGGGCTTAAAGAGCAAGTAATTTTCTTAGGGCGAGTAGATCGAAGAAAATTTATTCAAATATGTCAAAGTGCTACTATACAAGTTGTTCCTTCTATTTATGAGGGTCTTCCAACAGTTCTCTTAGAAGCTATGGCATGTGGTTTACCCGTTGTAGCCACAAATATAGGAGGTATCCGAGACATAATCTCTTCTAATGTAAACGGTTTACTAGTCCCTCCAGGCTCTCCTGTGAAAATGGCAAAAATGATAGAAATGCTATGGACTGATGAGCCTTTGAGAAAAAAACTTGGGAACAGTGCTAGGGAAACCATACTTAAAAAGTATACCTGGGAGAAAATAACCAATGATTTCGTTCACCTGTACGAAGGTCTCCTTCAAAAGTAGAGACCTATTTGCTGCCGAATGAATTAGTGTTATAAAAACAAGCTCATAATAAAACCGGTTGTCGTCGACTATCTTTAGGATTTTGCTCAAAAAAGGCAACTAATTTGCAATTGAAATAGTCTTATGATTACGAAAGAACTCGCATTTGTGAGCGCGCCAATGCATATCTAAATTGATTTTTTTCCTATAATTTCTAGTCATTTTTGCAAACAAGATTGCTAGGCAATAGTGAATGTATTCAGTTTACTGCTACAGCAATAATCAAATCCTGCAGTTCTCTTCCTGCGTTCAAGAAGAAATCTTTATGAGCATAACAAGACACTTAAGATACACTAAAATAAAAAAAGAGGTTTGAAAACAATGAATAAACTGAAAATAATATTTACAATCTTATTTGTTACACTTGCACTTGTTGCAATAATAGGATACGCCAAAGCGGCTGGTTCACCTTCGACTACGACGACTGTGCTTTCTTCGTCTTCTATTACGTTTGGTGGTTCTGTTACGGATACGGCGACTGTTACGTCTGGCGCTACCGGTTTGGTTGATTTTTTGGTCTCGTCTAACGGTGGTTCCACTTTTTATCAATATGACGTTCAGACTTTATCTGGAAGTTCTGCTACTTCTACACCGTATTATCCGACTAATTCTGGCACCTATTACTTTAGAGCTATTTATGTTGGCGATACACTATATGCTGGTTCTCAGAGTGGTGACACCGCTGAGCTTTTGACGGTGAATAAGGCTGCTTCGACTACGACGACTGTGCTTTCTTCGTCTTCTATTGCGTTTGGTGGTTCTGTTACGGATACGGCGACTGTTACGTCTGGCGCTACCGGTGTGGTTGATTTTTTGGTCTCGTCTAACGGTGGTTCTACTTGGTTCCAATATGACGTTCAGACTTTATCTGGAAGTTCTGCTACTTCTGCCCCATATTATCCGCCTAATTCTGGCACTTACTATTTTGTGGCTAGTTACACTGGGAGTGGACAGTATGCTGTTTCTCAGAGTGGTGACACCGCTGAGCTTTTGACGGTGAATAAGGCTGCTTCGACTACGACGACTGTGCTTTCTTCGTCTTCTATTGCGTTTGGTGGTTCTGTTACGGATACGGCGACTGTTACGTCTGGCGCTACCGGTGTGGTTGATTTTTTGGTCTCGTCTAACGGTGGTTCTACTTGGTTCCAATATGACGTTCAGACTTTATCTGGAAGTTCTGCTACTTCTGCCCCATATACTCCTGCTTCTCACGGCACTTACTACTTTATGGCTAGTTACACTGGGAGTGGACAGTATGCTGTTTCTCAGAGTGGTGACACAGCCGAGCCATTGGTGGTTCACACAACGACCGTCGCTAGTGTAGCGATTACTCCTGCTGCAGCGACGATAAACGCTGGCAGTTCTCAGACTTATACGGCCACTGCTTACGATCAGTACAATGATGGTTGGGACGTAACTTCATCTACAACTTGGAGTATAAGTCCAGCCGCATTAGGTTCGTGGAACAGTAACGTTTACACTTCAGCGAATGCTGGAACTTGGACTATTACCGGCACCTATGCTTCTACGCCCTACACAACTACTTTGACGGTTAATCCGGCTGCTATCAGTCGCTTTGTTTTTAACACTGTTGGTTTACAGGTTGCGGGTACGCCGTTTAGCATAACAATTACAGCTGTGGACGCTTCAGGAAACTCAGTCGCAAGTTACAGCGGCGCTCCCACTTTGAGTTACTCTGCTGGATCCATTTCGCCATCTTCTGCAACTGGAGGTTTCTCTAACGGTGTTTGGACAGGAATGGTTAGCGTGACTGCTGCGGGTTCAAGCGTTACTCTTGGTGTGAATGATGGTAGTTCCCATACTGGAACGAGTAACACCTTTACTGTTAATCCGGGTGTTGCTGTGAGCGTAGCTGTATCTCCTAGCTCGGCGACTATTAACGCTGGAAACACAGAAACTTACACGGCAACGGCTTCTGACGCTTATGGTAACACTTGGGATATAACTTCTACAACAACTTGGAGCATAAGCTCCGGTGCTGGAGGTTCATGGAATAACAATGTTTACACTTCTGCAACTGTCGGCTCCTGGACGGTAACTGCACAGTATAACGGACTGCAAGGCACAGCTCAACTAATTGTTAACTCTACGCTAGGTGCTCCAACCGTGTCTACTTCCGCAAGTACGGTTGATCAGGGTCAAACTTCAGCTTTAACTTCGACGTCAGTTACGAACGGCGCTAGTCCATACACGTATCAATGGTTTGAGGAGATTCCAAGTGCGAATTTTTATTCGGCAATTAGCGGTGCGACATCAACCAGTTATTCTTTTGTTCCTACGAGTTCTAACGCTACAGGTGTTTACAGTTTTAAGCTTCAGGTCACTGATGCAGCTTTGGCAGTGATCACTTCAAACTCTGTCTCGATTACTGTGAATACTGCTCCGACTGTTACTGTTTCACCTGCTTCTTGGACTATGAATGTTGGTCAGTCTCAGACGTTCACAGCAACTCCTATTGGCGGTTCTGGCACTTACACAAGTTATCAGTGGTTTATAGGCGGATTAGCACAGGCTGGTCAGAATGCATCAACATTGAGCTACTCTCCTGCTTCTTCGGGTTATTACTCGATCACAGTTACTGTTACTGACAGTTTAGGCGCAACTTCAGTTCAGTCAAGTGCGGCGACGGTTATGGCTTCAGTTCTTGTGAGTACAACTCCAACTTCAACACCAGTACCAACAGCAAAACCAACTGCAACTCCAACCCCTACCCCAACCCCAACAGCAAAACCAACTGCAACTCCAACATTAACGCCTACAGCAACTGCAGCGGCATTTGTTTTCAGTGCAATTGATTGGCTCATAACAGTCATCGTTATCATCATAGTGTTGATACTCATAATCCTCGTATGGTTCAGAAGATTCCGCAAGCCGAAGCCTCAACAAACCCCAAAAAAATAAGCTGACAGAATTCAAACGGGGAAAGCATATCCCCTTTTCCATTTTTTAAGATCTTTTTGAAGTACTTTACAAACTATAAGCTTACAGTTCATTCGTATTTCAAAGAGAGTATTTTCGCTAAAAACCATCTTCACACCAAACTTCGTTAATGCTCCTGAAGAACCTGTATACAACCGGTTCTCCTCAAGAGTTAATGCTTTCACATTTAACTATGATTTACCCAAGATATTTTATTTCAAAAGAATTATACTTAAAGGTCATTTTACCATCGCTGTTTGTACTATTTGAGCAATTTAGAAGATTCAGTTGATATGTTGACTTTTCATGCCCACCGCGCTATTGAGTTTAACCCAGTAGGTTACAAGTTATGACGGAAAATGAAGTTAATACTGTTGAATCCCCCGAAGTAAGCGTCATTTTGGCAACAAAAGGCGACAAGTTGGGCTTTTTGAAAAATTGCTTAGAGTCATTGAAAAAACAGAAGTTTAGATCCTTCGAAATTATTGTTGTTTCTAAAAGGTTCCCTGAACAACTTAAAGATTTTTTTGAAAGCGAACATATTAGATTTCTCGAAGAAAAAGGATCGACCTTAGGTGCAGCCAGAAACTTGGGTGTTAGGAACGCCAAAGGAAAATTGGTTTCTTTCATCGATGATGATGCTGAAGCATCGGTGGATTGGCTTGATAAAATATCTATGACTTTTTCCCGTTTTCCTTCATTGTGTTGTTTGGGTGGACCACATTTTACTCCTCAAGAAGAATCAGAAAAGAACCCGCTAAGATTTGTCGAGGGTTCATTTGGGGAGGCTCATTTACAAAAAACTTACTTTGACAAATCAGCTGTTGGAAAGATTGCAGGTTGTAACGTGACGTACAAAAGATCTGTCTTTCAGGAAATAGGTTATTTAAATGAGAATTTAAAAACGTGCGAAGATTGGGAGTTCAATAGACGATTATTGGAAAACGGATATAGTTTGCGCTTTGATTCAGAAATTTGGGTCTTGCACCATAGACAGGGGCTAAAGCATGCTTTTCAAGGCAGTTCGAAAAGCGCACCCTTTTTCTTGTCTTGGAAAACTCTCAAACTTTCGAGGTACGACTCTCTTCTTGCTTCATTCTATGGTACAAATTTGGTTTTTATTTTGCTTCTTATTATTCTTTTTATTTCTCCTTATCTCTTTGTTTTGATATTCTTTTCATTTTTGGTGGGGTATGTAATTTTTACTGCAGTAAGAACAAAGACATATGATCGTAAGATTTTTTATTTTCCTTTGGCGATTTTGTTTACAATAGCAAGAATACTGGGTTTCTATTTTGGGCTGCTCAAGTACGCGGCAATTAAGTTGCACACACATTTTGCACGTCCCGCTTCGCTTGTTGAACAATCTTCGTCGAGTCAATCCTTGTAATATTTTGCAAAAGCGGTATTACGCATAGAGAAAACCTTGGCTACTTATGGATCGAGCAATCATTGACGGGTTATAGGGACATTATTCCAATCATAGATACGGCGTCACTGATGCTCATAAGCACAAGTTCCCCGGCGGGACATTTTTCTGTGGTCTAGATGTAGCTGCAAGAGCTATGAACGAACGCACAGAAAGTTAATCCTTTCTGATACTACTACAAATAACTTTTTCAAACATTGATTGGCAATGTTGCATTTTCTTAAGGGCACACAACTAGTTATAGGCAGGAAAATTGTGTGACATTATTCGAAATCCGCTGTTTTTCTTTAGTTAATAAAAGAGTTGCCCCATCCGATAAAGTATCGATTTAAAGAACCGACTCTTATGGTTCGAAGCTAATTGATATTGAGTTGATGCTGAACATGAGAAAAGTCATGATGATTATACCAGTTTTGACTATACTTGCGGATATTGCAATTTTGTTTGACATCCCAGTTCTTAGAGAAATCATTGTCTTTATCTTTTTATCATTTATACCTGGATTTGCACTTCTCAGACTGTTCAAACTGAAAGAGATCAGTCTTCTAGACACTGTTTTGTTCTCGGTAGCTCTGAGCATTACTTTTGTAATGCTTTTGGGTTTGTTAATTAATGAGCTTTATCTGTATCTTGGCTTTTCCCAACCTTTGTCGACTATTCCATTGACGGTTGGAATTTCTGTTTTTACATTGGCTGCTTTTTTAATCGAATATAGGCGCGATTTGTCAGAGACTTTGAAGCAGAAAACAAGTTCTGAAGGCAAACTAAGAAATGTTTTTCCTTTGTCCATAATCCTGATTCTTCTACCTCTTATCAGTGCACTAGGTGTTTTGTATCTTAATGTTCCCCTTATTCTCATTTCATACGCAATAATCGCGGCTTTATGTGTTATGTGCGCGTTGTCCAGAAGAGTGGTTCCAGAAAACTTATTCCCTTTTTTAATTTTTTCAATTTCTATAGCTCTTGTTTGTCAAGTTCCGTTAACTTCAAAATATATTATAGGCTCCGACACTAACCTTGAATATTACGTTTTCAGGTTAACCCAGATAAATGGAAACTGGGGTTTTCTTAATGCACAGGTTAACTCGTTGGCAGCGCTAACCTATGACTCCATGCTATCAATTACCTTGTTGCCAGCAGTCTATTCCGCTCTAATGCATGCTCAGGGCGAAATAGTATTCAAACTCTTTTACTCTTTCATTTTTTGTTTCATACCATTAACTATGTACAGAATTTGCGAAAAACAGTTCGGAAAACTAATTGGTCTTTTCTCCGCGCTCTTCTTTGTTTTCACTGTTACAGCTTTTTACGGAGTTGTGCCATTAAGTGTTGACAGACAAATTGTCGGCGAGCTTTTTCTCATGCTCTCTGTTTTCTTATTGATAAACAAAACCATCCCAGTAACAAAACGAAGGTTGCTCTTGATAATTTTTGGAGCCGCTTTAGTACTATCACATTACTCCCTTGCTTATATTTTTCTAGCAATTGTAGCCGTTGTTTTCATCATCTCAAAAGCCAAGCTCAAATTTGATGATACACTTAACACTGTGACTGTATTGTTTCTTTTTGTGATTACTTTCACATGGTACTCTTTAGGGCCTAACTCGCCACTGATATCATTGACTAACGTCTTTAAATTAACTTTCGCGGAGCTAACTTCAGGTGTACAGTCTGCTAATGCGCTTGGAAGTACAGCATCTAGTAGTGTGCTCGCAGTTCCTCAAGTTTTTACTGCAGCCAGCTGGATTAATCTATTTCTGTCGGGTATTGCAAATTTCTTCTTAATAATAGGAGTTCTCTCAATAGTATTGAGACCAAAAGAAAAAGGCATTTTAGAACAGTACAAAATAATGACACTTGTAGCTGCAATCATCCTTGTCGCTTCGCTTATTGCCCCAAGCATTGCCCAAATTCTCAATTTCACCAGATTCTACGGAATAACTTTGCTAGTCTTGTCGCCTTGCTTTGTCCTAGGGGGCCAAACTATTCTGACAACAATTGGAAAAGCATGGACAAAAACTGAGCGACGTCTAAAACCTCAGGTTGTCTCAAAAAGTAAGAAGATGGACATAGTGCTCTTGTTAATTGCAATTTTGCTAAGTGCCTATTTCCTATCGCAAGTTGGTTTTATCAATAGCGTTACCAATGGTGCCATCCACTCTTATTCACTTGATTTTAATAGAATGCTCACATCGAACGATGTCCAAGTCAAAATTAATCTTTACGAAAGTTACATTCCAGTGCAAGATGTATTTAGTGCAACTTGGTTATCAAACCATAAAGTTGAAACAACAAAGGTCTTCGCTGATTCTCTTTCTGAATCTCATGTACTTTGGAGCTACGGTTTAATTCCAAACGAACTATTACTTAAATTAGATAATACAACGAATCCAACGCAAGATAGCTTCATTTACTTAGGAAGTTTAAATGTACTGAATGGTGTAATGACTACCCACAGTGGATCATTCAACACATCTAAAATTTCGTTTCTTCTCGATCAAAACAATCTAGTGTATTCAAATGGCAATAGTAAGATATGGTATGTTGCTAACGCTCGTGCTGGTTCTCAGATTGGTAACACATCTGAGCCTTCAACGGTGAATAAGGCTAATTTGCCTTCGACTACGACGACTGTGCTTTCTTCGTCTTCTATTGCGTTTGGTGGTTCTGTTACGGATACGGCGACTGTTGCGCCTGGTGGTACTGGCTCGGTTACTTTTTGGGTTTCAAGTAATGGTGGTTCTTCTTGGGTTCAATATGATGGTGAGACTTTGTCGGGTGGTTCTGCTACTTCTGCTTCATATACTCCGTTTAGTTCTGGCACTTATTACTTTAGGGCTGTTTATTCTGGGGATGCGCAGT
Source organism: Candidatus Bathyarchaeota archaeon (assembly GCA_963833575.1). GTDB lineage: Archaea > Thermoproteota > Bathyarchaeia > Bathyarchaeales > Bathycorpusculaceae > Bathycorpusculum. The sequence goes on from CAWHXY010000008.1 coordinate 47,337, forward strand.
ATGCTGGTTCTCAGAGTGGTGACACCGCTGAGCTTTTGACGGTGAATAAGGCTAATTTGCCTTCGACTACGACGACTGTGCTTTCTTCGTCTTCTATTGCGTTTGGTGGTTCTGTTACGGATACGGCGACTGTTGCGCCTGGTGGTACTGGCTCGGTTACTTTTTGGGTTTCAAGTAATGGTGGTTCTTCTTGGGTTCAATATGATGGTGAGACTTTGTCGGGTGGTTCTGCTACTTCTGCTTCATATACTCCGTTTAGTTCTGGCACTTATTACTTTAGGGCTGTTTATTCTGGGGATGCGCAGTATGCTGGTTCTCAGAGTGGTGACACCGCTGAGCTTTTGACGGTGAATAAGGCTAATTTGCCTTCGACTACGACGACTGTGCTTTCTTCGTCTTCTATTGCGTTTGGTGGTTCTGTTACGGATACGGCGACTGTTGCGCCTGGTGGTACTGGCTCGGTTACTTTTTGGGTTTCAAGTAATGGTGGTTCTTCTTGGGTTCAATATGATGGTGAGACTTTGTCGGGTGGTTCTGCTACTTCTGCTTCATATACTCCGTTTAGTTCTGGCACTTATTACTTTAGGGCTGTTTATTCTGGGGATGCGCAGTATGCTGGTTCTCAGAGTGGTGACACCGCTGAGCTTTTGACGGTGAATAAGGCTAATTTGCCTTCGACTACGACGACTGTGCTTTCTTCGTCTTCTATTGCGTTTGGTGGTTCTGTTACGGATACGGCGACTGTTGCGCCTGGTGGTACTGGCTCGGTTACTTTTTGGGTTTCAAGTAATGGTGGTTCTTCTTGGGTTCAATATGATGGTGAGACTTTGTCGGGTGGTTCTGCTACTTCTGCTTCATATACTCCGTTTAGTTCTGGCACTTATTACTTTAGGGCTGTTTATTCTGGGGATGCGCAGTATGCTGGTTCTCAGAGTGGTGACACCGCTGAGCGTTTGGTCGTTCATTAGACCTATTAGTGCGCGCTTGTAGTTATTGACAACGGCTCAAAGGGCAATGATGCTGAAGTTATAAAAGAAAAATTTTGGAGGTTAGTTTGAGTGTATATTCAAGTGGTAATAGTGACATACTGTATATACTCCTGCCCATTGATTCATTGCAAGAATATCCAATTATTTTGAACATGAAAGGACAAAATAAGAAAAGGTAATAAGCGCGCCAGCTATTTCTGTTGCAAAAACTAATCTAGCCAGTATGTGGATAATCATGGCGATAAATCTCTTAAAAAGAAAAGTGGGAGACTTAGTCGCGTACAGCCTCTCATTGACTTTGCCGAGGAAAGTGATGAAGGATAGTCGTTACTTCTATCTCTGGGAGAAGAGAGGTTTCCACGTTACACCCATAGATTACTATTTTCCTATTCCTGACACCAGAGAATTGGGAGATGAACTATGGACGCAACACTCTGATATGGTGGGTGTTGATTTAAATGAAGGCGGTCAACTCAGGCTTCTAGAGTTGTTCTTATCTCAATTCAAGAATGAATATGACGGCTTTCCACTACAAAAAACGACGACACCGTACAGATACTACATTAACAATGGAGCAATTGGAAGTGTGGATGGCGAAATACTCTATTGTATGGTTCGCCACTTCAAACCAAAGAGAGTAATTGAAATAGGCTCAGGAAATTCTACATATCTCTTTGCGGAAGCAATTCTAAAGAACAAAGAGGAAAATCCGAACTACGACTGCAAGTTAACTGCAATTGAACCATATCCTAACCCTGTTCTCAAGAAAGGATTTCCCGGATTGTCAGAACTGATTCCAAGGCGCATCCAGACCCTTCCTCTGACAGATTTTATGAAACTGAATGAAAATGACATTCTATTTATTGACTCTACACATGTTTTGCAAGTTGGAAGTGATGTTAGATACGAATATTTGGAGATATTACCCCGACTAAAAAATGGCGTAATAGTTCATGCACACGACATTTTTCTTCCTGCAGAATATCCCAAGGAGTGGGTTCGGAAGAAGGCCATATTCTGGAATGAGCAATATATGCTTCAAGCTTTTCTTAGTTTCAATAATGGCTTTGAAGTACTATGGGCTGGGAGCTACATGCATCTAAAAAACCCCGATAAATTAGAGGAAGCTTTTCGTTCATACAAGAGAAACGAAAGGCGCCCAGGCAGCTTTTGGATTAGACGAGTCAAATAGCTTGATGTGAGCTAAAAGTGCGCGTTTTAACAAATATCCATCTCAAGCTAACCTTGCGCGACACAATCACAATTTTGATACGACAAACTCAACTTTTCATCAATTTCTTCATTAGTAAACCTTTGTTTTTAGTTATTTATCGCCTTTTGTAACTGTATTATTGGCCCTTAGAATTCTTAACCAGAATTATTTTACCGAGTGTTGAAACTTAGCTCGCAACGCGCTCAAAACATTCTTTGCTCAGAAAGAGAGCAATGAGTCTTGGAATATCTATTTACTCTCACCAGGCTTTTCAAACTCGGTGTTTATTTTCTTGGCTGTTGAGCGGGCACTTAATATGTCAGATAGGTCATTTCTCAGAGTAAATTGTTTAGAGGCAAGTATCTATGCAGGCTGTTTGTCCTAAGGTAGCGATTGTAATACTTAATTGGAATGGGTTATCTGACACTTTAGAATGCTTAGAGTCTCTTAAGACGGTTGTATATCCAAACTATGAGCTTGTAGTTATTGACAACGGCTCAAAGGGCAATGATGCTGAAGTTATAAAAGAAAAATTTGGAGCTTTCGTTTCCGTCGTGGAAGAAGAAAAAAACCTTGGTTTTGTAGGTGGTTGCAACGTTGGGATCCGTTGGGGGCTCCACTTTGGTGCTAAATACATTCTTCTGTTGAATAACGACACCGTTGTGGATCCTTGCTTTTTATCTGAATTGGTCGATGTTGCTCAAAATGATGTGCAAATTGGAATAGTTGGTCCAAAGGTTTACTATTATGGTCAACCCACAAGAGATGCCACCGCTGGTGGCAAGGTGAATTTTTGGACCGGCAATACCCCTCTTTTTAGAAAAAGTGCAACTGATGATGGGCAATTCGATAACATTGAAGAGGTTGATTTTGTTTCTGGTTGTGCCTTGTTAATAAAAGAAGAAACGATTCGGCGGATTGGTCTCTTAAATGAAATGTATTTTGCTTATTATGAAGAAACAGAATGGTGCACAAAGGCAAAGAAAGCAGGATTTAAAGTAGTTTATGTGCCGAAGGCAAAAATTTGGCACAAAGCACAAACGAGGACAAGTGAATTGGCCATGTATCTTATGACTCGAAATCGATTCTTGTTTGTGAAAAGAAACTCTAGCAGCTTTCAACTAATCATTTTCAACATTTTTTTTCTAACGACCGATCTAATACTTCAAATGTACAGGAAGCTCTTCTTGAAGCCAAAGTTGTTTGTTGCATATCTTAAAGGTGTTCGCGACGGTTTACGCTTGCTTGCCTACCCTAAACAAAGCAAAGATGCTTGGAAAATACGTGCGTAACAATTGAAGAGGAAAATTTTGTTAAGGAATAATGTCTTCCTAAAAGTTTATTAGGAAAAAGTTCTGCATTGGACAGACCCTATGTAGTTGGCGAGTTAGATCTAGGTTTTATGAAACCTAAAATTCCTAAATCTATTGAAAAGATCTTCTTTGGTTATTAATAGGTTTTCAGTTTGAGGTTAAAAATAGTTTCATCACTGTCTTTGACTTAGCATTCAGAATTATCTTGGGGAGTTCTAAACAAATTTCTCATTTTCATTATTAAAGTATTGTAGTCTCAACTGAGAACAATTGGCTGCAAACAAGTTTTTGACAAAGATAATAAGAAACTTTATATTAAATTTATTCATACGTTCGCAGTAAGAACTTGAGTGAGACTCTATGGATATCTGGAATATCTTCGACTCTATGAATTCAGGTGTTTTTAAGAAGGCTAGAGATAGACTTCCCCTGAAATTACAAGGACTCGTGTGGAAAATTATGGATGCATTGAAATTTTTCAGTGCAAAATTATGGTTGATGATTACTAGTAAGAAAAACGTGCCAAATCCAGCGACGATTTACTGGATTTCTCCTAATAGAATTATTTACTTAACGAATTACAAAAAGGTTGACATTTCAGATCCGACGTCTCCACAAGAAAGTGTCTTTCCTAATAACATGCGTGGAAAGGTAATTGACGGAAATTGGGACATCGCTGATTTCAAATTTGCCGACGTCGATCACATGGATGCTTTCAAACAGAGGATAAAAGATGGCGCCGAGTGGGAAGATACTAGATTTTACAAGAGATTTCTTAAAGAAATTGAATCTGGCAGAACTGTTTGGAACATGAAGAACAAGAGTGATCTTGACCAACACTGCAGACATCACGATGAACTTTACGAAAAAATAAAAAACGAAGGATACCATCTCAATATTGACAAAAGAACGAAGATTGCCTCAAATGAGATTGATGTAAACATTGGACGAAATGGAGAATATCTTTTTCAAAATGGAGTTCATAGGCTTTCAATAGCGAAAACCCTCGAGATAAAATCAGTACCTGTGATGGTTTATGTAAGACACAAGCAATGGCAGGATTTCAGGGAACGCTTGATTGAATATGCTCGATTGGAACCCGAGGGAAAACTGTATCAACCACCGATTCACCCTGATCTCGCTGACATACCATTTGAAAATCAGAAACATGAATGGCTGCGCCTCATGGAAACAATTGAAAAACACCTGTCAAAAAAGAATGGACTGATGCTTGATATAGGTGCAAATCTCGGTTTCTTTTGTCACAAATTCGAGGATATTGGCTATCGTTGCTACGCTATTGAACAAGAACTCGTGACATCTCAGATCGCGGAGAAAATTAGAATCGCTGAAGACAAAAAATTCACGATAATCAATAAGTCAATAATAGATGCCGAATTTGTAAGAACCACGGAATTTGACGTCGTACTAGCGCTGAATATTTTCCATTGGTTCTTGCAGACAAAAACATCGTTTTTTCAACTCCAAGACTTACTGAAAGATCTAAAAACAACTGAAATGTTTTTTGAGCCACATCTGCAAAGCGAAAATCAAATGAAAAACACATACATAAATTTTAATGAAACCGAATTCGTTGACTTCATGTTGCATCATACATCTCTGAACAAAGCCAGTCTAATATACACCGACCCTTGCGGGAGACATGTCTTCAAGTTATCCAAATAGGCAATTGATATAGTCATCAATGCTAAATTTGGCTCATAATTTTTTTGAGGAAAATAGATGACATTAAAAGATGTTATTTCACAAATATCGAGATTAATATACATGAGATTACATAGTCGGACTCGGCTAAGTGAAGCCAAAAGAGAGCAAAACACTGCTGTCCCAAATTTACTATCAAACGAAATAGGCTGAGAGTGATTAAAATGAACACAAAAGTGACCATAGGATTATGCGTTAAGAACGGCGCGAAAATTGTGAAAACAGCTTTTAATAGTATTTCTATTCAAGATTATCCTCATGAATTGATGAAGTTGGTAATAGTTGATAATGGTAGTACTGATAACACTTTATCACTCGCGATGGAGTTTGCTCAAAAAACAGATATTAAGACTTTTGTTACATCCAACAAGGGCGGGCTTGGAGTCATTAGGCAGATCGCCGTAGATAATGCCGAAGGCGATTATATAGTTTGGGTAGACGACGATCTTGTGCTCTCGAAAAATTTCGTGAAAAATCAGGTGGAGTTTATGGAAAAAAACCCAAATGTAGGTGCAGCAAAAGGTGCTGGTGCTCCTGTATCCAATCCGGCGACAATAATTGCCATAGCGTCGTATGGCAATATACTTGACGCTCACTCACAAAACCCGAAAAAAATCGGTACTGGAGGCGCTATTTTTCGACTTAAAGCTTTAGAAAGTGTAGGTGGGTTTGATGTTCGAATCAAAGGTGCAGGGGAAGACATAGATGTTTCGCGAAGAATAACAGAGTCAGGATGGGCGTTGTCAGTTAATACTTCAGCAATACTCGACAAAAAGGATAAGCCGGCAACATTGAAAGCTTTGTGGAAAAAAAATCGTTGGTATGGTTATGCGAGACACTTCCGCTTCCACAAGTATAAAGATCGACGGGAGCTGATTTACTACTTTCCACCTTTTGCACTATTAGGGGGATTCATGATGTCATGTTCAATTTATCGCTTGACTAACATGAAAAAGGTATTTTTTTTCCCATTTCTCCATTCTTTTAGCATGACAGCCGATTATGTTGGGTTTATTCATGCTCATCACGACGGGTATGGTCATGATAATACCAGTTAAGATCAAGATTCAATGCAATTTATAAAAATAGACCGCTTTTAATCACCCGATTCCGTGATCAATAGTTTGCGGTGTAAATCGCATTCGATGATGGGACTGTTATTGTGTGTGTTTGTGTTCCGTTGTCTGACCAGCTGGTGAAGTTTTGTCCTTGAATGTTGTTTGCTGTTAGTGTGTATGTGGTTCCAACTTTGGCTTGGAATGTGTAGGGTATCCATTTTTGTGCTACATTATTTACCGATATGGATCCAGGTTCGATGGTTGAAGCTGTTACTGTTATGGTTACTATAGATGGCACTTCATAGGTAGTGTCCGTTCCGCTATCAGAAATTTTAGTTGTGCATCCGCTGAAAATATTGCCATAAACAGTATTATTTGAACACTTTCCATGAATCATTATCCCTGTTGGAGCTTTCGTAATAGTATTGAATTCCACGATATTGTAAGAAGAAGACGGATTATTAGCTAAATCTATAGCACCACCACTATAACGCGCATTATCGCAATTTGTAAGAGTATTTCCGGAGATTATGCAATTGGTTGCGCCATTACTTGTGCTGCATTCAGCTAATTCAATTCCTCTTCCAACGTTGATTATTGTATTATTTGCGATTAAGTCGTTTGCGCCGGCTTCGACTGCGATGCCCCAGTAAGAGTTTCCGTAGCCATACATTGGGCATGATGTGCTGCTGCAGTCGTGAACGTAATTTCCAGTCATGGTTGTGTTTTCGCCTTGGGCATCTACTGCGACGTCGCTGCAGCCGTAGACTACGTTATTTATGAAGTAATCATTGGTTGATGTCGGGTCGTCTGATATGCCGTTGGCGCCGCAGTTGTAGACGGTGCAGTCTATGACTCCGTTGTTGTTTCCGGCTTCTTCGTATGCTGCAATTATTCCGAAGCAGCGGACATTGTAAACAGTGCAATTGTAGATTATGTCGTTGTTGCCGCTGTATGTTATTCCATCATTGAAGTTTGATCCGGTGAGCATAGTTTTGGCAGAGGGCAATTGGTTTAGTCCGTTTCCGTTTATTGTTGCTCCTGTTACGGTTACGAAGTTGCCGTATATCCACATGATTTTGGTGTTTAGGTTGTTGATGGCTGTTAGGACTGCGCCTGGTTGGAATGTTACTGTGACGCTGTTGATGTTGATGTTCCATGTTGCGTCTACTGTGTATGCGCCGCTTTTGATGCAGATGGTGTTGTCGCTGGTGGCTTTTCCTGTTGTTCCTAGTAGGTAGTTGAATGCTGTGCTGGAGCTTGTGCTTGTGTAGATTGGGGTGTTGGCGGAGTTTAGTATTTGGTAGTTTGAGCCTGAGGTGTCCATGGTGTAGGAGTATGTTCCTGTTGGAGTTAGTGTGGATGTTGGATTAGGTGTTGGAGTTAGGGTTGGTGTTAGCGGAACCTGCATATTTCTATGATAAAATGTCGTTGCTGTTGCAACGACTGCAAAAGCTACAATCAATGATACGGCTAATGCAATTACTTTCTTCTTATCCATTTTTACCAACCAAATATAGGCAGGAAAATCCACTTTTATTGATTCCTTGCTATTACCTCATAACTTAAGCTTTAGAATTAGCATAGTTCACACTATATAAGTACTATCATTCAAGTAATCAATTAACTTTCTTTATTAAACATAACACTAACATGCTGTCCTGAAAAAGTTCTCAAGTCTTAAATGGTCAGACTCGGGTTAAGGCTGCAGATAAATGTTGAAGGCGAGTACAAGTGGTAAACGCTGATACAAAATGAGGACAGAAAACCATAAAAGAATTAAACCTATACTAAAAAAAGTACGCTGAAGATGTGATGATTTGAAGATTTGCCTTACGTATCCTTTTTATCTTCCATACATTGGAGGCATAGAACTGCATATGAGTGAATTAGCCTCATATTTGGCTGGGCAAGGTCATGAGGTCTGTATTTTTACTTCTATGTTGAAAAAGGATTTGTTCAAAACTAATTATGCATTGAAGTTCAATGAGTCTTTGAGACAGCCAGAAACTGAGCATGATAACAGTATTGTTATACGACGATTTAATCCTGAAATTTATTTACCGCGTGGAACACCAGCTACTTTACAGTTTTTGTTTGAGTATTCTGAGGCTTTCAGACGGTTCAAAGCCAAGAATCATTTTGATATTATACATTGGCACAGCTTTCAGAAAGGCGCGATAAATCTTCTTATGGGTTCTGGTTCCCAAACTAATAACATTTTAACTCTTCATGGACAATTTTACCCTGCTAATGATCCTTTCTTTTATAAGCGGGTCTTTATGAGATCGGTTCTTAACAAAATTGATGGTATAATCTGCATCAGCAAGGAGTGCCTGATGGATGCACTTAAATGCAATATCGAAGAAAACAAGCTGTATCTTCTTTCAAATTGGGTGGATACTGACCTCTTTAAGCCGGTGCAAAAACAATCTTCTCAAGACGACGTTAACTGTGTTCTTTACGTTGGAAGAATGGTTAAAGAAAAAGGAGTAGATGTGTTAATTGTAGCGCTAAGTGATCTCTTGAAAGAAGGAGTAAAAGTAAAAGCACTTTTGGTGGGCGATGGACCTGATTTACCCTATTTTATTCACTTAGCAAAACAATTAGGTATTGATAAGAATGTTGTTTTTACAGGAAACGTGCCTATTGGAAAAACGGCGTTATACTATTCAATGGCTGATATTTTTGTTTTAATGTCCACTCATGAACCACAGGGCAGAGTTTTGCTTGAAGCTATGAGTGCCGGGATACCTGTGATAGCCTTCAAAAGTGAAGGTGTTGCCGAAATCGTTCCTCCTGATGCGGGCATTTTATTAGAGGATAGAAGCGCTAGCGCTGTAAAAGATGCTATTCATCAATTACTGACCGATGAGAGAAAAAAAAGGAAAATGCGCGAGAACGGCCGAAAGTTCGTAGTCCAAAATTACGGCATGAAAGTTGTCTTGCCAAAAATCGAAAAAATTTATGAATCTGTAAGAACTATCGGATCTTAAATGCCTAGTAAAATCAGTTGTTCTTTTTTCTTCTTTTAATTTCTTTTTTCCAAATCTGCCTTTTTGTATTTACAGGTAATTTTTTCTAGATAGTTTCCTGTCACAGTCGATGTAATCAAGAACTCGCTCAAAAGACTTTTTTTCAATCTTTTTACTTTGATATTGTCGTAATCTCCTGGTTTGTCAGAACTTTGAAAGTACGATTTTTGCTGCTTTTGATATTCATTTAAGAAGTAACTTGTGTGTTAATGTACTTGAGGACGGTTAATCTTAGCTCCAACTAATTGTCAGAGTATTTAACCTTGCTTCACCAATTAATTTTAAGGAAAAAAGCAAGTGACTAGGGAAAAACGTGAAAGTTAACTTCAGTAAATTAAGTGAAATTCAAAAAATCGCTATTACCTTATTCTTAGTTTGTATTCTTGTTTTCAGTGGAGGGATCCTTACGGGAAAATTCCTTTTCGCCACAAGTAGCGCCTCCACTCTTCTAAACTATTATTTGCACCAATCAACCGCGCCCTATCAATACATGATAGTGACCAACAATAACGGCGGGTATTTTGCCATTAATGGAACAGACGGTTCATGGGTCACATCTTGGGCATCAACAAACCTAACGCAGACAGAACAGGACGCGGTTAAAGCGAAAACCGGAAACAGCACCATAATACTAAATCAACTCCAATGGGAACCAGCCATAGAAATCCCAATAGGCGTTTTGGTTTGGGCGAATTACGGAGGAAAACTACCAACACTTTGGGACAGCACCGGCGAAATATCCCTTGTGGGTGCTGCAGGACCAAGAGGACCGACGGGTGCCACTGGACCACAAGGGGCGACGGGAGCAACCGGCGCGACAGGACCGCAAGGAATACAAGGAGCAGCTGGAACCAACGGAACAATCGGCGCGACATGGTGGTACGGCTCAATAATACCTTCTAGTGAAACTGGAAACGATGGCGACTTATACATCAACACAGCAAACGGCTACGTTTACGCAAAAATCTCAGGGACTTGGACCTACCAAACAAATCTAACAGGGTCTCAAGGAATACAAGGCATTCAAGGCGTACAGGGAGTTGCAGGAGCTATCGCAGTCGTAATCCAACCTTATTCTTACCTGATCTACTATAATTCTACTAACCGTGAATATATGGTGCAAAATGGAACCAATGGGGCAATTATAAACAGCTGGTCCTCAACAGTGGACGCCTCATCAGTAATCCAAGACTGCGTTTCAGCAATAAACTCGTCTGGGCATACAGGCATCATAGATTTTGCTCAAGGAGGCTTTTATCCCGCTGACAACCTGAATATAACTGGTGGAGTAACCTTTTCTGGTGCAGGCGCAGTATCCAGCGCGACAACAACATCTGCAACCATTCTCCAAGATGGACCCAATAACCTGATGAATTTCAATCAAGCAACCACTGACTTCGCATTCACTATGAAAGATATAACTCTACAAGGCGACTATCATACTTATTCAACAGGAAGCGGATTATATATTACACCAAAAGGCTCTGGAGCATTAAATGATGTTTTTCTGCAAAGAGTATTCATGCTATATTTTCCTGCATATGCCATTTATACTACAACTACTTGGGGCTGGATGATTTCAAACAGCATCTTTGAATATAACTGTGTAAATGCCACATCTGACTATGCAATTTATTTTGCAAGCCTTGGAAGTAACCAAGCTGATTTAGGATACAGCAAAATCTTGACGAATTATGGCGGTGGCATCTATAGTAAATCTGCCACCATGATAATCACTGAAAACCAAATAGGAGGAAACATTGGCTACGGAGCTTACTTGAATAACGGTTTTATAACTTTTGATTCAAACCAAGTTTACAGCAATACGCTCGGTGGAATATATGTCGCTTCATCTTATGACACAATTTCTAACAACGAAATTGACTCCAATCCTGGCGGGGGAATATTCCTCACTGGTTACGCTGGTGAAATAGTAGGAAATACACTATACCAAAATGGCGGCTCACAAATTGTGGCTACAGGAACAGACACAACAATAGCTTCTAACTCTATCAATGGCGGTTTAGGGCAAGGATTAACTATCAATGCTTCTAGCTGCACTATCGAAAACAATGTTCTTGACGGAAACGGCAATTTATCAATCATTCAAGCACTTCTAAATGGAGCAAACTGCACAGTTTCCGGAAACGTCTTCGATGGTAGCGGTATAAGCGGGGGAGGCTTAGAAATTATAGGCGTACCATCGCAAACAGGCAATATGGTTACAAACAACATCTTTGAGAAAAATGTAGGCACTGATTTCAGCTTTAACAATAACGCAATATACCTAGACAGATGTTATGCACCAACAACAATCAGAGATAACAGTGGCTTAAACCTTCTTAGTGCATCACCTAAACTATTTTGGATAAATGGCGTAGGCTACATTCAAGCTTATGGAAAAGATCTTTTCTATGGAGTCGGGAACGCAACCTCAACATGGATTACGGGTCAAACATACACAGTCACAGGCTTTGATGTCAATGTCTACTTAGTAGGCGGGGGCTCAAATGATACAGTTTCAATAAACGGCATCACAATTGTTAGTACAGCCCAAATAACCACGCTCTCAATACCTGCACCCGTAGGAACAACTATAACGATAACATGCAACTCAATGCCAATGATAGCTATAGTTCCCGTTCCACAATAGGTTAAAAAAATACATCGGTTCTTAACTTTTGATTCTCCTACAACTCCTGCTACACTGCCTTGTCCCAAGCGTTGAATTAGCTGGGTGAAACTGCTTTTTCTTGTCTTCTAATTTTTTCAGCTTTTTCCTGTTCAGAAACAAGCATAATATGCCGAATAGTGCAATAGGTGCAATGTGTTACGAGTCTGTAGTCTTGTTCATTGCCGTATTGAACTTTTAAGTAGCTATTTACCGCTTAACGAGTGTTTCTTCTCGTTCTGGTTAGCGGATGCAAAAAGAAATGATAGTGTAAGCGCCTTTCAGAGTTAATTGGCAAACGAAGTTTTGTGCCTAAAACGAAAGTTCTGCCTGCCGTCCAACCTTCTGCTTCCCACACATAGCTATAACTCTTTATGTCACATATCCCAAAAAAAACATTCATTACTCTTAAACAAGGTTTTTATGTTAGCGATTGGTTAAGGCTCGGAGCTTTGGTGACCTAAAACGGAACAATTTCTTGAACATTATCGCGCTGATTTTCTTGAAGTCCTTGCACACCAGAAACTATTTGGGTATTTTTTGATCCTTTGGGGTGCATATTTCATTGCCGCGGTAGTCCAAGACCCATTCGTGGATTCGGCGCCTAGTTTTGGCTATTTGGAAACCGCCTATGCAGTTGTAAACATAATTTTTAGTCTGATAATCCTTGTAACTGCGGTGGTACTGGTGTTTCTGGGACGGAACGTTTTAAGAAGCAATTCAATATCTTCGGCGAAACAGAAACTGCTTGGGTATTTTCTGGTTCTTTGGGGTGCAGGGTGGTTCTTAAACGCCATTTTGAATGTGTTGCCTAATTATGGTTATTGGAAAACCGCAAGCACAGGGGTGTTCATCATTTTGAGTCTGATATACCTTGTAACTGCGGTGGTACTGGTGTTTCTGGGACGGAACGTTTTAAGAAGCAATTCAATATCTTCGGCGAAACAGAAACTGCTTGGGTATTTTCTGGTTCTTTGGGGTATAATATTCTTTGTCACTCCAGTCGAACAGTCATTGTATAGTCATAATTTAGGCATCGCATACACAGGGTCATCGATCATTTTGAGTCTGATATACCTTGTAACTGCGGTGGTACTGGTGTTTCTGGGACGGAACGTTTTAAGAAGCAATTCAATATCTTCGGCGAAACAGAAACTGCTTGGGTATTTTCTGGTTCTTTGGGGTGCAGGGTGGTTCTTAAACGCCATCCTAAATGCGTTTTACAGTTATGGTTATTGGAAAAACCTAGACTCAGATTATAACATCATTGCATATGCGGTATTCCTTGCCACTGCGGCGGTGCTGGTATTGCTGGGACGTAAAGTTTTAGGAAACAAGACAGACAAATCATCTTGACAAAGCAGACCAATGGAAAACACATGCTTTTTCTATTTATACTATTTCTATAAAAGACCCGAAGAAAATGTAAGAACTAGGTGTTTTCCATAGATTTTCGTATGTTTACTGCTCTGACTTTGGTTGTCGAAGCTGACGTCAAAAAATCAGGTGTCATTGTTGTGGTAGGTGTTGGACTACCATCTGATCAATAGTTTGCGGTGTAAATCGCATTCGATGATGGGACTGTTATTGTGTGTGTTTGTGTTCCGTTGTCTGACCAGCTGGTGAAGTTTTGTCCTTGAATGTTGTTTGCTGTTAGTGTGTATGTGGTTCCAACTTTGGCTTGGAATGTGTAGGGTATCCATTTTTGTGCTACATTGTTTACGGATATGGATCCAGATGCATTAGGTGAAGATGTAACTGTTATAGCTACTATGGATGGCGCTGTGGTTGTAATGGTTCCTGTTCCTGAATTAGAATAATTTGTTGTGCAACCGAAATATGTGTTTCCGTAAACTGTATTGCTCGCACCGGTTGAACTTATGCCAATACCTAATATTGCTGTCGTAATAGTGTTAAACTCTATAATGTCATGTGCGGCATTAGTATAAATAGCGGCAGCATAGCCTTCACTCGCTGGATGACAGTTTGTGAAAGTGTTTCCAGAAATTAAAACATAACTGCACCCATCGGTTACGTATATTCCTACACCACAATTAAGTGCTGTGTTTCCAGCTACAAGTTCGTATTGATTGCTTGTGCCTCCGCCAACTTCAACTGAAATAGCCCAGTAAGAGTTTCCGTAGCCATACATTGGGCATGATGTGCTGCTGCAGTCGTGAACGTAATTTCCAGTCATGGTTGTGTTTTCGCCTTGGGCATCTACTCCAACGTCGCTGCAGCCGTAGACTACGTTATTTATGAAGTAGCTGTTGGTTGATGTCGGGTCGTCTGATATGCCGTTGGCGCCGCAGTTGTAGACGGTGCAGTCTATGACTCCGTTGTTGTTTCCGCCTTCTTCGTATGCCGCAATTATTCCGAAGCAGCGGACATTATAAACAGTGCAATTATAAATTACAACATTATCTCCACTAAACGTTATGCCGTCATTAAAGTTAGCTCCATCATTATAGTTAACTAACAGGACATCAGCAGCAGGAGTTTGTTTTAGTCCGTTTCCGTTTATTGTTGCTCCTGTTACGGTGACGTTGTTGCTGTATATCCACATGACTTCGTTTCCAGTACCGCTGAAGGGAACTGCTGTTAGGACTGCGCCTGGTTGGAATGTTACTGTGACGCTGTTGATGTTGATGTTCCATGTTGCGTCTACTGTGTATGCGCCGCTTTTGATGCAGATGGTGTTGTCGCTGGTGGCTTTTCCTGTTGTTCCTAGTAGGTAGTTGAATGCTGTGCTGGAGCTTGTGCTTGTGTAGATTGGGGTGTTGGCGGAGTTTAGTATTTGGTAGTTTGAGCCTGAGGTGTCCATGGTGTAGGAGTATGTTCCTGTTGGTGTGGCGGTTGGTGTTGGTGTTGGTGTGGCGGTTGGTGTTGGTGTTGGTGTGGCGGTTGGTGTTGGTGTTGGTGTGGCGGTTGGTGTTGGTGTTGGTGTGGCGGTTGGTGTTGGTGTTGGTGTGGCGGTTGGTGTTGGTGTTGGTGTGGCGGTTGGTGTTGGTGTTGGTGTGGCGGTTGGTGTTGGTGTTGGTGTGGCGGTTGGTGTCTGCGAAGAAGTAAGTTGGACAACTCCGGTTGATTGGAGGGTGAAAGAAGTTTGTATAGATGCGTTGCCTGCGTTCACATAGAACGCTGCAAAAACAATGATGATTGCAAAGGCGACTAAGGCTTGCTTTTTCATTTATGCGTTCACTCTTAAGCATTATTCTGGGAGTGTGATATGTAGGAAGACTTACGATTTAATAAATATAGTGGATCAACTGAACAACACAAATAACTTGAACAACACAAATTCACATTTCAAAGTATTAGATGATTTTTAAAAATCATTCTCAGCTAATTTGAACCTGCCTTTTATTCGTATGCTGAATCTTATAATGCAAGCTATGTTTGGGGTACCGGCGGGGAAAGATTTTGTAGTTGTCTGTCCAAGCTGAAGGAATGTGCTTTCTATATTTCACGTCAGGGTCATTGGACGAACTAGAATGCTTGTGTGCAGCTGAAAATGGAGCAAAAGAACGATTGCCCGTGCAATCCATCGCAAAAAGAGCAGAAGCATCGATGAAGTTGCAGACGTAGCAAACCTGAAGAGAAGAAACGTTTATGCGCTTCTACATCGTCTTCAGGAAAGAGGTATGGGCGGAAAAGAAAGTAATAAACAAACCGGCAGATCAGCATCCCCGTTAAACAACACAAAGAACATGTACAACAGCTCAATAGAAGACTTCTAGAAAACGAAACCTGCCAGTGATCCGCCAAGAAAGTAAGCCATTAGGCATAAAATGAAGCTTGTTTTTGCTTCGTTATTAGTCGTTTACAGTGATCTTAAGAAGCTGCAACTTCAAGAAAATAAAGGGTATTGTGGTAGGTGTTGGACTACCATCTGATCAATAGTTTGCGGTGTAAATCGCATTCGATGATGGGACTGTTATTGTGTGTGTTTGTGTTCCGTTGTCTGACCAGCTAGTGAAGGTGTATCCTGAAACGTTGTTTGCTGTTAGTGTGTATTTGCTCCCAACTTTGGCTTGAAACGTGTAAGCGGGATATAATTCTGCGGCACCATTTACTGATATGAAACTCGACCCTATTGGTGATGATGTGACTGTGACGACCACCACTGAAGGTTGAGTTTGAGTTGTGCCTGTTCCACTATTGATAATGTTGATTGTGCAAACAGAAAATGCGTTGCCCCAAATATTATTACCAGAACATGTTGAATCCATGATAAATATTCCAATTGACGCTGTTGTAATAGAGTTAAATTCAATAGTATTATATGATGATGCAGGGTCATTGTGGAGAGTTATTACGCCGTCATAATCATTAAGTTGACAATTTGTGAGTATGTTTCCGGAGATTATGCAATTGGTTGCGCCATTACTTGTGCTGCATTCAGCTAATTCAATTCCGTTTCCAACGTTGATTATTGTATTATTTGCGATTAAGTCGTTTGCGCCGGCTTCGACTGCGATGCCCCAGTAAGAGTTTCCGTAGCCATACATTGGGCATGATGTGCTGCTGCAGTCGTGAACGTAATTTCCAGTCATGGTTGTGTTTTCGCCTTGGGCATCTACTGCGACGTCGCTGCAGCCGTAGACTACGTTATTTATGAAGTAATCATTGGTTGATGTCGGGTCGTCTGATATGCCGTTGGCGCCGCAGTTGTAGACGGTGCAGTCTATGACTCCGTTGTTGTTTCCGGCTTCTTCGTATGCTGCAATTATTCCGAAGCAGCGGACATTGTAAACAGTGCAATTGTAGATTATGTCGTTGTTGCCGCTGTATGTTATTCCATCATTGAAGTTTGATCCGGTGAGCATAGTTTTGGCAGAGGGCAATTGGTTTAGTCCGTTTCCGTTTATTGTTGCTCCTGTTACGGTTACGAAGTTGCCGTATATCCACATGATTTTGGTGTTTAGGTTGTTGATGGCTGTTAGGACTGCGCCTGGTTGGAATGTTACTGTGACGCTGTTGATGTTGATGTTCCATGTTGCGTCTACTGTGTATGCGCCGCTTTTGATGCAGATGGTGTTGTCGCTGGTGGCTTTTCCTGTTGTTCCTAGTAGGTAGTTGAATGCTGTGCTGGAGCTTGTGCTTGTGTAGATTGGGGTGTTGGCGGAGTTTAGTATTTGGTAGTTTGAGCCTGAGGTGTCCATGGTGTAGGAGTATGTTCCTGTTGGTGTGGCGGTTGGTGTTGGTGTGGGTGTTGGTACTGATGTTGTTTTTGGGGCCAGAGTTGGGGTTGGTGTTGGTGTTGGTGTGGCGGTTGGTGTTGGTGTGGGTGTTGGTGTGGCGGTTGGTGTTGGTGTGGGTGTTGGTGTTGGTGTGGCTATTGGTTTTGGTGTGGGTGTTGGTGTGGCTATTGGTTTTGGTGTGGGTGTTGGTGTGGCTGTTGGAGTAGGGGTTGGCCACCAGTGGATGGGGTTCCACGTAAATGTTCTAGCTTGAACTATGCTTGACGGAAACGCTGATATCATGCTTAGGATTAAGAGCGTGCAGATTACTGGAACTGCAAGTTTTGTGAGTTTTTTGAGGTTTACATGATGAAGTGTTTTCGCTAAGTTGTGTTTTTTCATTTCTTTCTCTCTCTCTCTTCCCGAATTTTTGAAACCTTATCGGTTGCATCTGTTTTATAGATTCTTGAAAAATCCATTACCAGAAATTGTCAACTTTAACGAATCTTTTGCGAAGTCAACTTGACAAAGTTTGCGAAATTTGATTTAACTTGACCCCTTAATGCTTCAGCTTGTGGCAAGATCATTAATAGTTGACACGTTTCTGATTAAAATTGTTTGAACTTGAATATTCGGGATGAAGAATAAGGAAATCCTGAATTCTCAGCACCATTCTGTTAAATTGTGCTCACTCACATGAAATTGCGAAGTTGTTAGGGGCTTATCATAAAGAAGATAGGTTTGGGAGATCACTCAAGGGATTGACAGGCATATTCAAAGTGTTAATCGTTGAGAAGGTTCACATATCTAACTCAACTATAATTATGATTAACTTAGTAAACAATGATCCAGTAAGGAGATATACAATGGAAACCAATTTGGGTCAAATTGAGTTCTTATCACCAATGGAATAATTTATCATAAAGAACAGGTGTTTGGTAAATGATAATAGTTACTACCAAAACAAAATAGTAAGAGGGTTTACACAAAACACCGTCAATCCCCTCATTCTCGCAAAAAAAACAACTGGAATCCAAGAATGCCAACAGTGCAAATAAAACAAAGGTTGTTTTCGTTTGATCCGTTCAGTTAAACGTATGCGACTGTCTTATTTCCTCATTCAAAAGTATTTTGTTACATCTTAATTTCTGTATGGGCTTAAAGACTTAATAATTAAGAATTGCAAATAGTACTGACCGGGGGGGCAAAAAGTAGTTCAAAAAGGAAATGAGTTCTTTAAAAAGTTTCAACACATGATATGTGATGCTGCTTATGCTCAACCTCTTTCCAGATTTCTTTTTCTTAAAGAAGTTATCGAAAAAATAGTGCCCAGTGAAAAAATACAAGGATCCTATTTAGATATTGGTTGTAGCGAAGGCATTGCTTCCATGGTTCTGTCAAAACATTTTTCAGAAACAGTAAATACTGATATTGAAAAATGGGCGATTCGAAGTGGCAAGCAGAATTGCAAAAATAATTGTATTAATGCTAATTTTATAGCTTCCGATGCGTTAAAATTACCTTTTGTGGATTCAAGCTTTGACGTTATAACATCGTTTTCGCTTATCGAGCATTTGAATAATCAGAATGAGCTTTTGCATGAAGCAAATAGACTTCTTCGGGAAAACGGAATTTTCATCATGCAAGTCCCCAACCGCAGTTTTTTTGTAGAACTGCATACCGGCTTTCCTTTTCCCGCAATCATTCCTAATAAATTTTGGATTTTATATTGCAGATATCTTCTGAAGAGTGGTGAATATCAAGTAAAAAATCTGAACAAGCATGAAGTTACTGAGCTCTGCAACTCTAACTTTAATCATACGTACGTTTTGGAGTGCAATTATACTGAGGATAATGTCCCTTTGACTTTTAGAATAATATACAAGTTACTTAATAAAGTTGGCATTCTTCATGTTTTTCCTATGGGGTGGATTGCGTTTTGTACAAAAAATTAAGAAAATCGATAGTAGACTAGGCAGTGGTTAAGTCTCGGTTATACACACACGACTATAATCCAGGTGACAACTGTTTTCTCTATCTCCAACAATTCGAGATTTTCCAACGTTGATAATTCTGTCACTCTGTTTGCGAATAGGCACTAAGTCTTGCCCTTTATCGATAAACTTGGAAAGAAGGGAAAAGTAATAGGGTGAGAATGCAAAAGAGAAAGAATAATTAATAGGCTTCGCCTAAGCACTATCTTGTCCTTTTAGGGGACTTAGTTGCAAATTCAAAATGTAGGTTGCAGAAAGATTCTTAATCTTTAATTAGGTCTTTCGGTGTCGATTCAACTAAACTGATTCACAATTTGCCTAAGTTGCTGTCTCGCTATTAATTTGTGCTTGTAGGATTTTCATCAATTTCTCAATTAGGTTAAGCAAAAAACGTAGCGGTTTACTAAGAGGACCAAGAGCATCAACAATTTCCCGAAGATTTTTTAAGTCAGCCCAGTTAAGAGTTCGAGTAATTACAGCAGCAAAAATAAAAACAAAAAAGAAAACAATTACACCGATGACTAATTGTATCAGATTGGAGAAAGACAATTGAGAAATAAGCACGTAGGTTAAGACGGCAGCTATTATTGACGAAAACAGAATCTTTGCAGAAGAAACCCAATCCACCGATACGCCAAATCGCTTTTTAATGAAAAGTAGACTTATGAGTAAACTTGGAAGCCCATCAATTAACGCGGTAACAATTAAACCTATAACGCCAAACTGAGAAATCAACACAAAACTCAAAGGAAAACCGATCACAATTGAAAGAATAGCCAATTTCAGGTTGAATGTTGTTTCACCTTGACCGTTTATCAGGTTGCCTGCACTCAAACTGCCAAAAGCAGCCAAAAGATAACTCATAGACAACAAGGCCAAAAACAATGGCGCTTGAGTATACTTTTCTCCATATATGGTGCCAATAGCAGGTTGTGCAAGAGCAATAAGCAAAGCGGTAACTGGCACAACAATCAGCGCTGCGTACTTAACCGAATACTGGAAAACATTCTTCAGAACCTCTTTATCTTTCAGATGATCCAATTTTGAAAAAGCGGGAAACAGCATAGTTGTTACGGGAGTAGCAAAGAAACCAATCAAAACCACGAAATTTAAGGCTACATTATAATTGCCGATAATAGCGTTATTGATAACATAGTATGCCAATATGTAACTATAGAACATAGTCAAAAATCCTGTGAGAATAGTGCCTATCGACAAAGGTAAACCATACCTTAGCATGATTTTAATATTTAATATGATTTCCAGTTTTCCATTAGTGGGTTTAGGCAAGGATTTGTACATAGTCCACATCAGAAGCACACCTGTTAAACCTGCAAATACGCTGCCAGCTATGAAACCTTCAACTGCTCCAAGAGTGCCCAAACCTAAGAGTACAAGTGCAACTACCAGAATAGTTTTGACTACTGATTGAATTATCAACATGTAGCTGCAGAGGTGCATTTTCTCTAAACCTGTGAAAGCTGCAGTTGCCGCGTTTACCAGCGCACCAGCCAAGATGAAAAAGGAAGCGATCTGGATCAATGGAGATATAGCTGGTCGGTTAAAGCTTATAGCTAAATAATGAGCGAGGAAAAAAGAAAGGATGGAGAGTGCTAGACCCAAAACAATCTCGAATAGTGTACCCGAAACAAAAACGCTTCTTATTTTAGCCACATTGTTTTCACGGTTGTATTGTGCAGAGTATTTTACCATAGCCGTGTTGATGCCCCAATCCCTGAATGTAGAAATTAGGTTCGGGGCAGTAAGAGCAATTGCATACAGACCATAATTATCTGGACCTAGAAGCCGAGCGATAATTATTATACCTACGGCTGAGATGACAGTGGAAGCAACTAAGCCCCAAAGAAGGTGAAAGCTACCTTTAGCTGAAACCCTTGCCATCTCTGTAGCCTTAGTCATTTTCCAATCCCAATAGCTCTTAATTTGTTGATGAGTGATGTTTATCGCTTTTGGTTTTAATGCATTAGAATTATCCACAATTTATCAATTGATTGCTTGTTGACGATGTGTTATCCTTTTTAGCATATTTGAGCTGAATATTCTGATAAAGAAAGAGTTTCTTTTCAGCCCTCATCTATTGAAAAGGCCGATTGCAAAGACGGAAATCTTCAGAACTCCGCGGCAATAGCATTAAGGCGCTTCAAGCTCAAAATAAAGGGAACAAAATTGACTAAAATTTAGGCACGAAACGCGAAATAGTTCCAAGAGTAAATCCAAAAAAAGAACAAACATAAAATGCCCCCTCAAAAAATTACCAATCATTTCTCTGAATTACTTAACCGAACTCTAGTTCTTAGCCCAAATGGATGAAGAAAGCTTATCTTCACCTAAACAAGCATTAGATTTAAGAATACTAAGATTCCAAAAAAGATTCATGCTTCAGATAAAGATATTAATTGAAGTGAGAACAAAGGTTAATAAATGCCTCAACTCCAAAAAAAGAAAGTCAACCAAGATATAAATACAGTGATTATGATAGGCGCAGTACTTATAACAGGCATAGTCATGATGCTGCTCTCGGTACTGAATGGTTCATCATTTCTAGCTATTCTGGGCGTTTCCGTATCATTTTGGAGTGTGCTGCTTCTCTTCTTTACTCCCACAAAACATGCATTTCTCGCCTTGTTGAAGGCCTCTGCGAACGCAGGTGGAAGCAACATTGAACGCTGCCTCATGGAGTTCAATTCGGCTGAAAAGGGCGTGTACTTACCCCCTCAAAACCTTCGAGACTTCGAATCTAGTCTCGTATTCGTACCTGAAACAATCCAGACGCCTTTACCAATATCAGCTGAAAAGAGCGATAAGTTATTTACTGAAAAAAAAACTGGGCTGTTTATTACTCCCCCGGGACTTGCCCTTGCTACAATGTTTGAACATGAACTCGGCTTGTCTTTCAGAAAAATCACTCTTCCTCAAATGCAGAAGGCTATTTTGAGATTGATTCGCAATCTGAAATTTGCGGAAAATGCCCAAATTCAGATTAAAGATAAATTAATAATCTTAGAAGTGACTGGCAGCATTTTTAATATGCTTTGCGACGAAACCAGAAATAATCAACCTCGAACTCACACGCAAGTCGGATGCATTTTAGCAAGTGCTTTCGCATGTGCATTTGCTAAAGCTTCAGATGAGCCGATAACAATCCAAAAAGATACGTTAAACAATGATACCAAAACCCTGATTATTCAGTATAGTATAGGTGGAGTGTAAAATGTTTCTTCCTCCATTAACTCTACAGGATATAAGTGTACTCCTTGCTGTCAGTGCTATCCTTCTCCTTATTACTGCAGAAATTGCCCCATATGCTTCAGGGGGGCAGACGTTAACTTCAGATATCAAGAAACTTCGCAACTTGGCTTTGGTACTCGGCATGTTGTTCTTGGCAACGATTATCCTAGAATATCTGCCACTAAACTTTTAATTGCAAAGACTTTCGAAAACTCTGCAAACATAGATTCAATTGCATAATATTATCCTATTTCCTTAAAGAAATTGGATATGACTATTCTATTGAATCAAAAGAAAATTAAACAAATTAAGAAATTACTTATCCAATCTGACAATAATAACGAAGCTTGCAGTTTGAAAATTTACAAGTTTTACGTGCAATCATGACAGACGGTATTTTATAAAAAAATGATCTTTGGCTGAACACGAAAGCTACGCTCTAAAAGATATAAAAGTGTGGAAAGGTTAAAAAACATTGAGAACGGGTGTCTTCAATAGGCATTTACTCAATTTAAATCAAACATAAACATCAGAAGAAAAAAAGTATGAAGAAACTACAAATCCTAATAATTGCGTTTCTACTTTCGTTATCGATCTTTGCATTCGTGAGCATGCAAGCCAAAGCTGCAAATGCACCCATTAGTCTAAGTGTAAATTCAGGTTATGTTGGTGACAGTGTTACGGTTTCCGCAAACAGCGGTTTTGGTCCTGGTTCAGGGGTTACTATAACCATAAAGTTTGATGACGTCGCTCTGAACACTTCTCCGAGTCCAGTAACTACTAATGGCCTGGGCGGATTTACTGCTATCTTCACTGTTCCGACTGCAACTCCAGGCACGCACACTGTTACTGCAACAGACTCCAACAGCAACACAGGTTCAATAACGTTTACGGTTTATGCTCCTCCTGTTGTTGCTGTATCTCCTACATCGTGGAGTATGGACGTTAATCAATCTAAGACGTTTGTTGCTTCTGCAAGTGGTGGCTCTGGTACCTACTCGAGTTATCAATGGTATGTTGGTAGTTCTATTCAATCTGGTGCGACTGCATCAACGTTCAATTATTCTCCTACATCTGCAGGTTCCTATTCGATACTCGTGACCGTTACTGACAGTTTAGGAAAAACTTCAGCTCAGTCTTCTCCTGCTGCCTCGGTTACTGTGAATTCTGCGTTGGTTGCTCCTACTGTGTCTGCTTCTGCGAGTACGATTAATCAGGGTCAAAATTGCAGTTTGTCTTCTGTTGCTGTGTCTACCGGTACTGGTCCGTATACGTATCAGTGGCTTGAGAAGGTTCCTGGCGCAAGTTCATACTCATTGATTAGCGGTGCAATTTCATCAACCTACTCTTTCATTACTTCTAGTTCTACGACTACTGGATCTTGGGGTTTTGAGCTTCAAGTTACTGACTCCGCTTCGGAAGTTGTTATCTCAACCTCTGTGTCAGTAATAGTTAATGCAGTTCCAATTGTGAATGTAACGCCTATCTCATGGACTATGGACGTTGGTCAGTCTCTAACGTTCACGGCTACTCCAAGCGGCGGGTCAGGCAGTTACCCATCTACGGGTTATAAGTGGTATGTGGGTGGCGTTGTTCAGAGCGGCCAGACCGCGTCAACATTTAGTTATTCTCCCACATCTGCAGGGGCTTTCTTGATTACTGTGACAGTTACTGATAGTCAAGGCGGGACTTCGGCTATATCTTCTGCTGCGACAGTAACTGTTAATGCTTCGCCGACCGTAAGTATTGCTCCCATTGGTCCTCTCACCTTAGGTTTTGCTCAAGTTCAGTCATTTACGGCTACTCCTAGTGGTGGTTCAGGTACTTTGTCTTATCAGTGGTATTTAGACGGCATCGCGGTTGGCAACATTGCAACTTATTCTTATACTGCTGTTGCCGGTTCTCATCAAGTTTATGTTAATGTAACTGATAACGCGAGTGCACCGTACATGGTTAAGTCTAACGTTGTTTCGATTACTGTGAATTCTGCGTTGGCTCCTCCTACTGTGTCTGCTTCGGTGAGTTCCGTTAAGCAGGGTGAGACTTGCAGTTTGTCTTCTGTTGCTGTGTCTACCGGTACTGGTCCGTATACGTATCAGTGGCTTGAGAAGGTTCCTGGCGCAAGTTCTTATTCGCCGATTAGTGGTGCGACTTCAACCAGTTATTCTTTTGTTACTGCGGATTCTACGATTCCGGGTGTTTGGAGTTTTAAGCTTAATGTTACTGATGCGGCTTTGGCAGTGGTTACTTCGAACTCTGTGTTGGTTACAGTGAATTCTGCTCCGCTAGATCACTTTGTATTTAGCTCCGTAGGTAACCAGATTGCAGGTACATCATTTAGCATAACAATTACAGCTATGGACGCTCTAAACAATACACTTACGAATTACAGCGGAACCAACAATTTGAATGTTTCAACTGGAACTATTAGTCCATCTAGCACCGGCGCCTTCTCGAATGGTGTTTGGAGTGGTTCAGTCACAGTCACAAAAGCTGGTTCAGGAATCTGGCTTTTCACATCTGTTTCTGGCATGTCTGGAACGAGTAGCAGTTTCACCGTTAACCCTAGTGTTCTTGACCATTTCACGTTCAGCACTGTTAGTGATCAAACTGTTGGTTCTGCTTTTACAATAACCGTCACCGCTGAAGACGCGTTTAACAACGCGGTTACAGATTATGTTGGCACGCCTTCTTTGACCGTTTCAGCAGGATCCATTAATCCACAAACTATGCCTGCTTTCGTTAGCGGAGTAGGGTCCACTTCGATTACGATCAATAATGCCGGATCAAGCCTTACTATTACAGCTACTGATGGCACTCATACCGGCGGAAGTAACCCATTTACAATAACACTTAACCCAACTCCCACACCAACATCATCTCCCACTCAAACGTCAACGCCAACACTTTCTCCCACAACTAAACCCACAACCACGCCTGCATCTTCATCAATTATAGCTCCGTTTGTTACAACCGTGCCAGCTATCACAGATAACGGAACAACAATTAATCTTGAAATCAGATCCAACACAAACAGTTCACAAATATCCAGCGCCACAATCATAACAAATCAAACCATCAAAACAACCATAGTGTCTTTCACAATAACAGGACCAGATGGTCTATCAATCTTTAACAATGTGACTATTCCGAAGAATGCAATCTCATATGGAACAATCCCAGTTGTATTAGTGGACGATCAGTACGCTTCAAACCAGGGGTACGCGCAAGATGCCAATAACTTTTACGTCTGGTACGAAACGCAGTTTAGCACACATCAAGTGAAGATACAATTTGCAGCATCTTCCTCATTGCAACTGCCAATTTCGCCTGTGGTTATCGTCGGTGTAATCGTCACAGAAATCGTTTTAATCTACACGGCAATAGCCGTCCGTCGCTTAAGACGAAAGCCTGGCAACGAATAAACTTGAACTTCAAAACTCAATTTTTAGGGAACCGTTTACATTCGTTTTGTAGTTTTGTTGTACAGGTATTCTTTTCTATGGGTGTTGTCACAACACTTTTAAGGTATGTATTGTGATTTAAGACTTAAGATGTGCTAAAAGGATGGATTTTAAAACTTTAAAAAAAGCCTCGCAATCATCCTCAAAAAAATCGACACACTTAAAAATCCTCAAAAAAATCAGCGCCATCAAGACTAACCTGAAGAAAATTAATGTAAAGCAGTTCAACTTAAAGAAAATTAATCTTAGAATAACAGGTGTCATCATACTAATGATTCTGGCGATATCACTCACCCTAACAACTTACGCAGCTTTAACAACAAACAAAACCGTCCTTTCAGCAGGAGGAGTAACTGTCACAGCAAACCTAGGAGTTTACTCAGACAACGCTTTTCAAAATAACTTAACATCAATAAATTGGGGTTCACCAACGCCTGGAACAAATGTCACCAGGACAATATACATCAAAAACACTAGTAGCGGAGTATCTCTCGCATTAAGTATGGTGCCTATCGGTTGGATTCCAACAAACGCAAACGGACCAATAACCCTTACATGGGACCAAGAAGGCACAAGACTCTTACCTGGCCAATCAACTGCCGCAATGTTGACCTTGGTAATTTCACCGACCGTGGTTGATATTACGAATTTTAGCGTCTCAATCTCGATACTAGGAACACAATACTAATAATGAAGTCTCAAACAAAACTACTTTTTTCTATAAAGAAAATCCTAATATTTCTTTAATAGTGCGTTTCTATTTTTTTCGATGTTGAGTCTCAGCAAGTTTTCATGGATTGTAACTTTTTATGGATTTTTTGAGGCTAATCTTGAGCTCATTTGAAATCTTGGTCAATGAAGAACGAAGAGAAAAGATTTGTAAAAAACTTTTTCATTTGATTTAAGTTTGTATAATTTTCCTCCCGATAGAAGACTTCAATTTTGCTTTTCAACTGCAATAAAGAGTAAGTTGCCCTTAAAGTGCGTTCTTTAATCGTTTGTGTTGGCCTGTTTTCACTTGTACTGGACTAGAGTCTGTGGATTGCGAACAACTTGAATTTTGGATGGGGTATTAGCATTTTTGATTGATGTGTCTTTTTTGTATACATCAATTTTCGTAATATGTCAATGTTCGAAGTAACCGCTATATTAAGTCTCAATACACTTTTAACTGTAGGTAAGTATTACAAAACGACATAAGGAGAAAAGGGCAATAAAATGGACTACATGCAAATTGAGAACTTTCCAAAAATACGGCTGAACTTTAACTCTACGAGCTTTGATAAAACTATACTTGAAGCGTTAGATCAGACATTTTCAAAGTTAGGTGAGGAGGTTAAACAAAAGTTCTATTTCTTCTTAGACGTAAACTTCAAAATAAGCAAAGAAAACATACCTGATCAAATAGGTGATTTTGTTTGTGCTCTCGAAAGTATTTTTGGGGCAAGTGCGTCGCTCCTCGAAATGGATGTAATGAAAACTTTAAGGCAAAATGTTCCTTCTTTCACCTACGTAGCTGAGAGTCCTGAGATAAGCTTTGAGCGTTATTTATTCTCATTAAAGCAGTATATTGAAAACACCTAAATATTTTCTTTATTTTTGGCTCTTTTTTGTGTATTTTTGTTCTACGGTTCTATTTTTTTGGTCTAGTCTGAGTTTGCATGGGGTTTCTTATGGTTTTTGGCTAGTTTTTTGGTTGTTTTTGTTTTTGGGGTGACTGTTTGTTATGCTTTGATATGCTAGTGGTATGTCTTAAGCTTTATATCGTGCTTTATTGTATATTGAGATACGTGCAACAATAGGTCTGATAAAGTACATATTGTACACATGCTCAACAAAAATACACGAGGAAAAAAAATGAACCTAACACACAAAAACGTTCAAACAAAACTTACCAAAGGCCTATTAGACCTAATAATTCTCCAATTGCTTGACACTCACCCAATGCACGGCTATGAGTTAATATCAACAATCCGCAAAAGCTACGGCGTAACGTTTGGCGCAAGCACAATTTACCCATTGCTAAGCACAATGGAAAAAAAGAGCTATATAAAATGTGAATGGAACATGAATGGCGAGCGGCCGAGAAAGGTTTATGCGTTAACAAACGATGGGAAATCAATGCTTGATTACACTACCGGTTCACTTAAGACGATCTGCAGAACAATGGGAACAAGTAACGTTCAAGCTCATGAAGACCATCTGCAATTTAATATTGCGCCAGGTTCAAAGAACACTGACAATTTTGTTTTCTAAATCACAACTTCTTCCCTATGAAATTGATATTAATGAGTAAGTTTAGCGGAGAAACTGAGTCTGTCGTTTTCTTGTATGGGCATTTTTGTTTTTGTCGATTATTAAGTTTCAGATGCCTTTTCAAATCTAATATTCAAAGAATGTTTGTTTACATTTCAAGCTTGCAGCGTCTCATTATCAACGCTGACATCAATGCTTGATAAACAACATACGTCCAGCTGAATCTGCTTTAACACTTTAAGTCTATTTTCAAAAGCCGTAACAAGATCATCCAACAAAATCGTTCGCATTTCAGTTGAAAGCATACCCAAACTGCCATCTAAAGCGTCAGCTAAATTATTCTTCAGTTGCTTCCTATTTTTGCCCGTTAAATGATTTATTTTTTTACATCCCCTAATTGTTTCTTAGAGGTTTGAAGTATTGCAGTGGCTATATTAGTTCTTTATGAATTCAAAATCAGATGACAAAATTCTTTCCAGTAATATAGAATCTTTCATTTTTCTTTGCCAAAATTTTTTGTTTGTGTTTTAGGTTGCTTTTTTGGTTTAGGGTTTGAATTGGTTGCAGGTTGATACATTTTTTGACACAATTTGACACAAATTGACGTGATTTGACATTTTTAGACAATCAAGGTACAAGGCGAAAATAGGCTCAATATCATTTTTTGACTAAACTTTGAAAGAGGATTTCGACGCAGTATTTTTCTAGTTGCTTTAACTTGGTTTCTTGATTTAGGTCTTGATTTGTTGCAGGTTGAGTGTCTTTTAGTCTAGTTTAATCTTTTTTTAATCTAGTTTGATCTAGTTTAAGCTATTTTAGATTGGTCTTTGGATTGTTCTTTTTTTGGTCAGCTTGTGCCAGTGTGTTTCTTTTTGTAGGGCTTATTTTTGCAGGTTGTGTTGTTTTTCGTCAGCAATTGTCATTTTTCGAGGCATATGGTTATCTTTAATGATTGAGTGAGAGGTTGGACTACAGTTAGGGATTCGAGATTATTTCGGGTGGTAAGCTGGAGTAAACTGATCCTGGACTATGGTTGGTCGATGCGAAATACGCGAGCGTTATGCTAAAAAGACCTCAAACAAACAAAGCTTTTTAATTCCACATTTAATTGCTTGGCAAACAGGAAAGTTTCGTCAGGCATCCTTTTAATGCTTCAGCCATTTCTTTTGTCCTTGTCGTTCACCGATATATGCACATGTTAACAAGTCTTTTATTATCATGAAGCTGATTCAAACGCAAAAGGAGAAATAATTAATGACAAAACCAAAAACAGTCTTCGAAAATGAAGACGCAGTCCGACTGCTAAACTACTTTATCTCCTACAAAGAAATAGTAAACAAAACCAAAAATCATCCAGATAACGACCCCAACAACTTTAAAATATCGGTTTTGCCGCAAAAAGACTTGCCAGAACTCAAATGACCTGATTTCTTGTGTTTTTCAAAGATTTTAATTTACAGTTTGACAAGGGGTTCTTTTTTTTTGGTTTAATATCACACTGTAACTTCTGAGAATCGCCTTTTTGATTGAGTTTTGCCAAGGTGGTACTTGAGCTCTCCTTTCAATGGAGATATCACCTGTCACAATTCTCTTTCTTTGTGCTGAGAAATCAATTTTGTTTTAGTTCTTAGAACTGAAGGGATGACAGCTAAGGCATTTACGAATGCTAGCCATAGATAAGTCGTTTTTATGCTTTGGAGAAACATTTCTTTGCCAATGGTAAGTGTTGTGGTGTATCCTGCTGCTACTTGAGTAACTAGGGTGTATGGGATGGTTAGACTCATAATTAGTATTGCAAGGTTTAGACTGACCGCGAAGCCTACGTTTAGGAAAGTTGATCGTATTGCTGAGCCTACGCCTCGTTCGTCTGCGGGGCACGCGGTCATGACTGCGCTCATGTTGTGACTGCTGAAAAGACCCATCGATACGCCAAAAAGAACCATGTAAGTTAGAACGGTCAGATAAGATGTTGTCATGTTTACTGTTGAGAACAAGTAGAGTGAGAGGCTGGAGAGTGCGATGCCAGAGGTTGTGAAGGGTAAGTGGCTGTATTGGTCACTTAGTTTTCCGCTTATTGGTCCAGCGATGAGAAAGGCGACGTCGAAGGGGATAATACGTACTCCTGCCTCTAATGGGCTGAGACCTAAGACGAGTTGAAAGTAAAAACTTAGAAGCACCAATACAGCACCCCAAGCAAGCCCATTGATTAACAGCGCAATGAGACCTCCAGTGTATTCACGAATTTTTAGAAGTTTAAAGTTGACCAGAGGATTTAGACTTCTACGTTCTTGAAAAAGAAAACTTGCAAATGTTACTATGCTTATGAGCACAAACGATGCTGTTAGAATTTGACTTCCAATGCCATATGCTGCAAAAGTCAGCGCAAGGAGAAGTGTGGATATCGAAGTTGAAAATAATGCAAAGCCCGCCCAGTCAACGCTGAGAAATTTGTTTTTGCCATGGCGGTTTTTTGTGCCTGTTTCCTTTATGGTTCTATGGGCCCATATTGTGCCGATTATACCCACTGGGATGTTTATGTAGAATAATGCTCGCCAATCGCCTAGAAATGTGATTATTATGCCGCTCAGCGTTAGGCCTGCCATGGCGCCGAATCTGAATCCTAGGTTGTTTATGCCTAAGGAGTAACCAAGTTCGTTAGGTGGAGTAGCGTCGGTAATTATGGCTATGCTGCTTGTAAGTATGATTCCTGCTCCCATGCCTTGGATGATGCGGAAGATTATGAGCTGCATTGGAGTAATGGAAAAACTGGTGAGAGCGGAGCCTATGGTGAAAATTAGGAAACCACTGGTATATACTCGTTTTCTGCCATAGAGGTCAGCGAAGCGACCTGTAAGAAGGAGAATGCCTATTGTGCCCATTATGTAGGCTTGGCTTATCCAGATGCCTTGTTCTGCGTCGGCTCCTATGGCGTGGATTACTTGGGGGAGGCCGATTATGACTATTCGTGCGTCGATTCCTGCCATTAGAACGCCGATGGTTGTTACGGTGAGGACTAGCCACTTATACTTCAAAGTTTAGGCATCTCGAAAGATTGTTCCCACATGGATTGAAGCGTGGTTTTAAAGTTTACCCAAGGAAAAGTAAGAATCGAGATTTGTCCACAAACTACGAAAATTCGTTAGACCTGTTTTTTCGTCGCTAGTTTTGAGAGTTTCAAAAAAATTAAATTTTGAGCAATAGCTCCTTAGTTTTTGTCATGGCGGTGAATTCAAATGCTGGTTGTTTTAATTTGAGCTCCGGTCTCAGACAGATACAGGCTTGATTTGAAACCATACTCAAATTGAGGCTTCACCGCATTTCTTTTTTTGTTATTACAGATAAACAGTGTATACATGGTTGTCGGAAAAAGTCTGCTTCCGTATATTGCTGATTTTTGGGTGTCTAATTACAATCGCAAGAGTTAGTATGACTATTAGTAAGAGCATAACCGCCAGTTCGGGTAACTCTGGAACGGTAGGTGAAGGAGTGGAAGTTGGAGTTTGAATAAGTGTAGAAGGCGAAGTAGGTAAAACACCTAAAGCATAGACTTTATGGTCATTCGAGCCAACGTAAACTACGCCCCCCACAACAGCTGGAGATGAATAGACGTAGCTTCCTGTACTATAACTCCAGAGCTTGCTTCCACTTGTTGCATTGAGGGCGTAGACGTTGCAATCCCACGAACCAACATAGACAACTCCGTCGACGACAGCAGGGGAAGAATCAACATAACTGCCTGCAGTGAAATTCCAAAGTTGGGCGCCGTTATCTGCATTCAAAGCATAAACAGTATAGCCATCCTCTGAGCCAACATAGACAATGCCCCCAGCAACAGCAGGACACGAATCAACCTCTCCACCGATGGTATAATTCCAGAGTTGGGTCCCACTGGAAGCATCCAAAGCATAAACGCCATAACTTGAGCCTACATAGACTATTCCACCAATAACAGCAGGAGGCGAATCCACCCCTTCGTTAACAGGAGCGTACTTCCAGAGCCTTGCCCCATTGACTGCATTCAAAGCATAAACTCCCCCATCATTCGAAACGACGTAGACTACCCCGTCGACAATTGCTGGAGACGACTCAAAACTGCCGCCGGCACTGTAGTTCCAGACTTGCACGCCGTTAGCTGCATTCAAAGCATAAAAGGTACTGTCACTCGAACCTACGTAGACTACGCCGTTAAACACAGCTGGAGACGAATCAATTTTGCCTCCGGCGGTGTAATTCCAAAGCTTAACCCCGTTGGTTGCATTTAAAGCATAAACGTTATGGTCTTCTGAGCCAATATAGACTATGCCCCCGACAACAGCAGGTGATGACAAAACCCAGTTTCCTGTGGTGTAATTCCACAATTGGTTGCCGTTTGTAGTGTTTAAAGCATAAACATTATGGTCAAAAGAGCCGACGTAGACTATGCCGTCGACGACAGCAGGAGATGATTCTACCAAGCCACCGGTGGTGTAGCTCCAAAGTCTCGTAGAATTGAGCACTGAACTGCCTGAGACTACACCGCTGTGAGACAAATCAGCATGGAACATGGTCCAATCAGCGTTTGCAAATGGAATCAAAACTAAGCTGGAAATTAAAAATATTAAGGCAATAAATGCAAGAAGAATGATTGGAAATCTCATCAATACCACTTTTAAATAACAATTATCTAACACTGACATTTAGTTCTAATCTTGGAACAGCTAAAGAATAGGCTGTTCTTCTTTTGGAACACTGAAAGCTTATTCAGCATTGAACTTCCACCCTCCAGCAAATCAGGCGGGAGAACGCATTAAACGATTCCTCTTTTGGATACATTACTGCATTTCCTATTTTTTTGTTAAATTAGGGTTTTAATCGTTTGCAGGTTGCGGTTTGAAAAGGTTCGGAAGGTCTAAAAAGGTTATAGACTGGGAAAATACTGAAGGTCCACAAGATCAAGCGTATTTTGCAACTAAATTAAAGCTTTTTGAGTTAATTTGGACCCTTCTCGAATTCATGTCTTTTTAGTGTTTTTGTTCAAAGCTTATGCTATCAGAAAATCAGATGGCAGAAAAGCAAGTCCAGTAACTCTCAAACCTTTCTTTCTTAGAGGATTTCTGATATCCCAGAAGAGTGAACCTTCACCATTCCTACCCTCGTGAAACAAACAAAGCTTATGCGAAGCAACCTGCTCCAACTAAGATTACAAAAAAGAGTATAGCGAAGTAGAAACTTAGTTTGCCAAGTTTGTAGTATCGCAATTTTGTTCTAGTTTTCCTTGAAATTGAAAAAGTCTCACGAACATGATCTCTATACGCCTTGCTCAATAAATCATTGGGACTGCTATTGAAATAACTGGTCCATAGATCGAGCTTCTCATCTGAAATTTCCTTGAAATAAAAAAGAGACTGAGGCTCAAAGGTTTTCTTGCCGTCTTTAATCTCAGTTTTGTCTTCATTCCGAAACCTTTTGCCTTGTCTGCCGATTCCACCAAGAGATGCTTCCAAAAAAATAAATATTCCAAGAGCAACAAAGATTGCGAATCCAGCAAAAGAGATTGAAATCAAGTTAAAGTGAGAATTCAAAAGATTAATTTGAACTGATAACTTTAAGTTTGCGAAAACTGCGAATGCAGTGGCTGCAGTAATAGACAGAAACGCCATCGCCTCCAATATTCTGCCAGCTTTCGTATCCTCATGCTCATTAAGTTCGGTTATATGTTCAAACATTTCCGCGACGATTTTGTATTTTTGTTGCAAATCGTCTTTATCGATAGTGCTCACAAAATTCAAAATGCATCAATGTTATATTTAACATTTCCCAGAAACTCAAAGTACAAAACCAAACTTCTCGAATTCATTTTGATAATAACTTTCTGCTTCTCATAATTTTCCGTGTCATAAGAGAGGCCAATGTCAGAAAGAACTATTTTGACACATTAATATATCAATCAGAACATCCCCTCTTATTGTTTTAAGGGAAACGTAAAAAAAGTATTCAGATTAGTAATTCACTGTTTGAAGTGTTACAACTATGTTACGTAAACCTTGGAAGCTATCCGTTAAAATCCTGATCTTTGATAACAATGGAAAATTTTTGTTGTTAAGACGGTCACTAAACTCAAAGGGAAATCCTGGTAAATGGGAGCCACCGGGAGGAAAAATTGATCAAGGTGAAACCTTTGAAACAGCCCTTATGCGCGAGATTGAAGAAGAGACTGGCTTGACCGCTTCAATTCAGCATGTTGCCGGAACATCTGAATCCGAATTATCTAAAGTAAAGATAGTTCACCTGATTTTAGAAGGAAAATTAGAATCAGGACAAGTACATATTAGCGAAGAACACATAGAATTTGAATGGATCAAACCTGAGGAACTCAACAACTTTGACATAGCAGATTGGTTTATTCCTTTCGCAGTTGAATACATTGAAAAGAAAGCGTCAAGCTTAACCAGAAAAACCTAAGTTAGACTTCAAATAATTGTTCCTACTGACAAGGGAAGATTAAGTGAATTCAACGAAAGAAGATCAAGCTCAACTGCTAAACGAGCAGGTTAACCAGTACACAAAGTTATTTTCAAATTACAAATTATTTGCTGATATCTTAGTTCAAATATTTGAGAAAGCTTCAACAAAATATGCGCCTTTAGCAATAGTACAAGCTCGCCCGAAATCAATTTCAAGTTTTGCCGAAAAAATTTTACGGAAAAATAAGTACACTGACCCTCTTAATCAAATAACTGATTTATGCGGTGCCAGAGTCATCACACATATTCCTGAAGAAGTCGAGGAAATAGGCAAATATATTGAAAATAATTTTAATGTCGATTTCAATAACAGTGTTGATGTAAACCAGAGATTAAAGCCCACAGAATTTGGCTATCGATCCGTTCATTACGTTGTGCAATTCAAAGAGGACATTTTTCCCAATAAAGATGTTCCCGTAAAGATTCCCGAAGAACTATTTGGTTTAAAGGCAGAAATTCAAGTAAGAACAATCTTGGAGCATTCCTGGGCTGATTTCAGTCATGATTTGAGCTATAAAGGCTCTTTTAAGATTCCTCAAAAATGGGAACGTGAACTTGCCGGATTAGCTGCCTCACTTGAATCTGCAGATAAAACCTACTCCCGAGTTCATAATGGCCTCCAAGTTTATGCTTCCAACTTTGGAGCTTACATGTCTACAGAGCAAATGCAAAATGAAATTAGCCTTCAAGAGTTAGTTTTAGAAAACGATCCCAA
Organism: Candidatus Bathyarchaeota archaeon; assembly: GCA_963833575.1. GTDB lineage: Archaea > Thermoproteota > Bathyarchaeia > Bathyarchaeales > Bathycorpusculaceae > Bathycorpusculum. The sequence continues at coordinate 82,705 of CAWHXY010000008.1, forward strand.
TAACTTTGAAGTCGCTCACCGAATAGGAAAAATAGCTATAGTAATGGGTGATTGGCAAAAAGCCATAAATGTTCTCTCCAAGTTCGTCAAATCCGATTATCATCCTTTGATTAGAGACCTTGGCGTTGCGCTTTGTACATTCAATAAAGACAATAAAGACAGCACAGAATTCTCTCAAGGTAGAAAGTTTTTAGAAATTGCTTGTGCTCCTCCAAATGAAGACATCGATGCACTAACATTTTTAGCAGGTACCTACAGGGGGGTTGACGAAGATAAAGCACGCGAACTTTACCAGCAAGCTTTTGCTCTCGATTCCACTAATCCTTATGTGCTCGGCAATTATTTAGAATCTGAACTAATCTGTGGACTCGATGTTCCTGCGTTATCCTTGGTTAATCCCTTAATTGAGCTGGCAATTAAGAGAAGCCAAAGTCAAGCTGAAGTTGGCGTAAATCTGCAATGGGTATTTTATGATATTGGCCGGTTCTACCTATTTTTAGGAAAACCCTACGAAAGTCTCAGCGCCTATGCAAAAGCGATACAGGTGAGCTTAAATGATTGGGTCATCGAAGCTGCGCTTAGATCTATTGATCGACTTGCAGTTGTAAAAAGTCAATTGACTGGATATGAATGGGTAAAACGGCTGCTTCTAATTGGATTATCATGCAAGTTTCCTGAGAGTGTTGCAGGAAAAACTGCATTAAACAAGGCTAAAAAATTAGCCTCAACTAGACATGAACGGCTTAGTGGCGCAATAGTTATTGTGGCCGGCGGAGTCAGCTCCGAAGTTGAACTTCAAATGTTAACGTACCAGGGCCTTATGTTGGAGGCTTTTTGGGACTTTAAAGGTACAATAATTTCTGGAGGTACAATCTCAGGCATTAGCGGATTAATAGGGCAAGTGCAAGAAAAATATGCGAGCACAATTAAGACAGTTGGTTACATTCCGAAACCAACCAAAGCAGCATTGATAGATAAACGCTACTGTCAAATTCGCTTCACTGAGGGTGAAAACTTTAGCCCAACAGAGCCTCTTCAGTATTGGATAGACCTTGTTGACTCAGGCATTAACTGTAATGATGTTAAGCTTTTGGGAATAAATGGAGGAATCATATCTTCCATAGAATACAAAATAGCGTTGGCACTTGGAGCGAGCACAGCTATTATTGAGGATGGCAAAATGGAAAAAGAAACGCTGTTCTCAGATAAAAATTGGAATACTCTGAAGAATTTTGTTCCTATGCTTAATGATTCTTTGACAGCTTGGGCTTTTGTTCAGTCGGGCGCAAAAAAACTGGACCCAGCCAGCCGAGAACAACTAGGCCAAATTATCCACAAGAACTATCTAGATGCATCTTCACAAAAGAAAAGTCTTGACCCCTCACTGCAGAATTGGCACAATTTAAAAGATGATTTGAAGGAATCAAATTGCCAGCAAGCTGATCACATAATAGAAAAGCTCAATCGCATTAATTGTTCCACACGTTTAGTAACCGACCGTGATATTTCACTTATGCAGTTCTCAAATAGTGAAGTAGAAACAATGGCGCAAATGGAGCACGCCCGATGGAATGTTGAACGCTTTCTTGATGGATGGCGAAAAGGGCCAAAAGATGTAAGCAGGAAAATCAGCCCCTATCTAGTTTCCTGGTCAGAACTACCGGAGGATATTAAAGACTATGATAGAGATGCTGTCAAAAAAATTCCTGAAGTTCTAGCAAACATGAACTTGGAAGTAAGGCGCACAAAATAATGCGCTCGTGAACTGGATTAGATGACCCGTTTAAGCTTAATTTTCACGCAAAAACTAAGTTTTTTTTAGCTTAGCGTCGTTCATACATTTACAGTTGATTGAGAATAAAGGATTTTTCGAATCTTTAGTTACCTTAAATTCTTTAAATCGATAAAGTACTTAGGTATGTTACAGTGAGGTAAATAACAGAGGTATTTCCTAGATGGGAAAAATTCGGGTATTCATTAGTTCTTCTTTAACTGAACTTGAAAGCGAAAGGGAAATCGCTCAAGAGACTATTGCTCAACTAAACTTAGAGCCTGTAATGTTTGAAAGTCTTCCTGCAATGGACAAAACATTGGAAAACGCATATGTAGATGCAATAAAGGAAGCTCATATCTTTGTTTTAATTCTTTGGAAGGACCTGACAGAAGCGGTTGAAAGAGAATATAATGTAGCTAATGAATATGGGATCCCAATTCTAATGATAGTTAAAATTCCAACTTTCAGGGAAGCAAGAACTCAACGACTTGAAAATCTAATAAATATCGCGGCAAACCAGAATCTACAGAGTAATAATCACATTGTTCCATTTCGCAAGAACTTTCGAACGCTTAGTCAACTTGAGAACGTGTTAAAAGAAGGAGTAATGAAACTTGTTTCTGACAGATTCACAGAACCAGTTTTAACAACAACTAACGTCGATCTAATCTTGGAGACTAATCTAAATATGGTCCAAAACGCTAGAAGAAGACTTCTTGTAGTTGCTAAAACACCAATACTTCTTTTTGGGCCGCGACCGTATAATTCACCGCACAAAAACTTTGCGAAAAACAAGTTCTATGACGCCTTAATTGCTTGGATAGAGAATATGAAAAAAGATGAAAACAAAAAAATGCTCTATCTATATTCTGTTGAAGATACCTATAATGAAATGAAAGAAAACCAGCTTGAACAGTTTGTAAAAGTTAACGTAGAAAAATACAAGAAAATTGAAGAAGAAACAAACGGACGATTTGAACTCGGATCAATCCAAGAATTTCCAGGTCGCATATGTATTAGTGACAATAATTTTGGAATATCATTTAGAGCGCCAAAAGGAAAAGTTGTTTATGTTAATCGTCAAGATGCAAGTTTTTCCTCAAATCTCTTTCAAGCTCTCCGTGATTGCCGAGGCTCTTCTGAAGCAACCTTGACTAATTTATTAAAGGAACTAAAACTGCAATAGCGCACGCTATGTCTAGATGAGACAAACGATGGTTGAAAGAGTAGTTGCTTCTTTCTAAATTCAAAAGAACCTGCTGGTCGAATCCTTAATCAAGAAAGATTTAGATCGTAAAATTACATATAACTAAGCAATCGGTTGCATTGGCTTTCACTATTATAAAGTTTGTTGCAGAAAAATTAATGAAGATATTTATTGCAGCGTCGCGAGCTACTGGTAGATGAGGAGAGGGAGTGCTGGATGAGTAAAATTAGGAGATTAATAGCTAAAGCTATGGTATTACTTTTTATTGCGTTGTTTATTTTTCCAATGCTAAATTCTTCCGTAACTGTACATGCAGCAGAGAATTACCAATACGTAACACAATGGGGCAGTTATGGGTCTGGACCCGGCCAATTCAATGAACCTCTTGGTGTTGCTGTAGACAGTTCAGGAAACGTCTACGTGGCAGATTGGGGATCTAATAATCGTGTTCAGAAGTTTACTAGTAACGGGGGGTTCATTCTATCGTGGGGAGGCACTGGGTCAGGTAATGGCCAATTCAACAATCCTGGTCAGATTGCTGTTGACAGTTCAGGAAACGTCTACGTAGCTGATGCTGCTAATAATCGTGTTCAGAAATTCACTAGCAATGGCGCATTCGTTTCATCGTTGGGAGGTTTCTTTAATCCTATCGGAATCGCTGTTGACAGTTCAGGAAACGTCTATGTTCTTGACTCATATAATGATCGGGTGGTAAAGTTTACTGGCAACGGTGTGTTAATTACATCATGGGGGACCTCTAGTGCAGGTTGGTGCGATGCTGTTGACAGTTCAGGAAACGTCTACGTAGTTGAGCCTTACATTAATCTTGTTGAAAAGTTCACTAGCACGGGTGTGTTCATTACATCATGGGGAGGCGGTGGTTCAGGTAATGGTCAATTCAGCAATCCGACTGGAATTGCTACGGATAGTCAAGATAACGTCTACGTAACTGATACCTACAACCATCGAGTACAAAAGTTTACTAGTAGTGGCGTTTTCATTACTCAATGGAGCATTGCAGGCTCTGGTTGGGGTGTTGCTGTTGACAGTTCAGGAAACGTCTACGTAACAGACTATAGCAATATTTGTGTACAAAAGTTCTCTATGCAAGGTAACCCGAATCCTGCTCCGGCTGTAGCTTGGAGCCAAACTTACAACGGAATCAGTCTAAATGGTGCAAATTCGGTGGTTCAAACTAATGATGGTGGTTATGCTTTAACCGGCTCAGCAGACGTTGCAAACAATATTAGTACTACAATCTGGAAACCGTGGCTTATTAAGACGGACTCTAACGGCATGATGCTTTGGAACCAAACCTACACCGAAGGGCTTGATTACATTGAACCATATTCACTAGCTAAAACTTCAGATGGCGGATATATGATACTTTGTGGTACAAATACTAATGTTGGCAACCCTTGTTACAGGTTGATTAAAACTGATTCAAATGGCAATATGCTTTGGAATAAAACCTATGCAGTAAATCAGTTCGATGCGTTGGGTTCTGTCATCCAGACGACTGACGGAGGATATGCCTTTATAGGAACAATGAGTCAACTTGGAAATTCAAATTCATACGCTATGCTTATCAAAACCGATTCCCAGGGCAACATGCTTTGGAATAAAACATACGGAGGTTTGTATTCCAATGAAGCAGATTCTTTTGTGCAAAACATTGATGGCGGTTACACGATAACAGGGGCTTCAAGTCCATCTGGAAATAATGAAGCTTGGCTTTTCAGAACTGATTTGAACGGAAATATTTTATGGAGCAAAACGTACGGAATGGGTTTGGATGCATCTTCAAACAGGCTCATCTTGACAAGTGATGGTGGTTATGCTTTTGGGGGAACCACAGGCCCTAACTACTTTGGTACTCTTTGGAAGACAGATGCGAATGGAAATCAACAATGGAACCAAACATATGTTGGAGCAAACTACTATGGAGTATTTTCTCTTTGTCAAACCAAAGATGGAGGATTTGCACTTATGGGTAGTCCAGGAAACGGTACAGCCCTTAATCTTCTTGTCAGAACAGACTCTTCTGGCAAAATGTTATGGGATCAATCATATTCTCAATACCTCTCAAACGCCCAGATTAACGCAATGATACTGACAAATGATGGATGTTATGCTTTTGCAGGTTCAGTTGTGGATAATTCTGGCAACTCTAGTCCTTTCTTAATGAAGACAGATCCAGAACAAAACACTTCTACTACACAAGTTTTACAAATAGGGAATCTGGTTGTAGGAAATCCTGCAAATTCGACTTGGAACTGCAAAGTAACTGACAACGCTACAGGAAATGTAATAAGCGAATTCACTCTTCCAGCTGCAGGAACAAGCGGTAGCTACACAAACACTGTCCAGTTAAGCAATGGCGGAAGTTACATCGTTTTTGAAGAACCACAACTCGGTTACCATACAAGTATGCAAATTAATGCCTCACAGGTTGATAGTTTTCAATTCACCGTCAATGTAAACGCAGGTGACAGTCTACAAGTCCTCTTTAATAATACTGCCTTGGCTCCTGGATCGTTAGAATTGCCTCCGCCAAGTAGTATGAACTTTTCTATACCTCCTTTAACTCTAATTCCGATCCAAGCCGCATGGAACCCAGACGCAAACAACGACGGTACGCTCGATCTCGTAGTCAACAAAACAATGGCGATAATCATCAACTTCACGGTACCAGTTAACCCAACTGATATAGTCAATCTCTCCGTTAAGTTTGATCAACAAGTATTCACAAAAACAGTTTACGGAGCAATTTTACAGGCAGATTCAATTATTCCTTTTTGCCCAATAACGCCAAAAAATCTTGGGAACAAAGCCCTCAACGGCACATATCAAATCAACAGTGCTTCTCCAATTAATTTTCCATCCTTGACCGTTAAGGTAAGACAAACTACCGATTTACCTTTGGTCTATGGCTACTTTACAAGAAGCAACTACGGAACAGTATCGCAAACAGAATATTCACAAATGGCAAACACTTCAACTGTTTTCATAAAAGCAACATACCCGGTTACGAACGTTCCCGTCAATGAGAGTTATATCGGTTTAGCAGGCAACTCAAACAGTGGCGGTGGTTATTCTGGTGCAACAAAGGATCTATCGCTAGTCTTGGGTCCATACGCCAAATCCCATATGGGCCAATACACTAACGCCATTGGCATCGCAATTGAACCTGCTAGCTACTTCACCTACAATGGATTAACGGGCGGTGCTGGATGGACTCCTAATCAAAATACCAAGGCTAGTTTGGTACTGGATGGCGGCTATACTGAAGCAGCTCATGAAGTAGGGCACTCGTTCGGATTATACATCGGAGCTGTTCCAGAGTACTACCTAATACCAGGTCTTGCTGGAACAAATGTCAGCGGGGTTTACCCTGACATTGATCAGTGGAGAACAGGTCTGGACATCATGGATAGATCTAGTCAATCTGGAAACAATTGGGCAAGCACTGGCACATACAATCAATTGTTTAATTGGACCCGAGGAAACTTCACTGACCCAGACATTCTCATAGCTAGCGGCATAATTTACAAGAACGGTACCGTTGACCTTTCCACTAGTTGGCTCGAAGTATCCCAAGGCATCCCAGACATTATAGCACCTGGCAACTATTCACTTCAATTTTTAGCTGCCAATGGGACAGTTCTGGGTTCAATCACCTTTGACGCTCAAAGTCCTTTGAATTATGACGGTGCACCTTTCTGTTTTGCAACTGTTTATCCAAAAGGCACAAGCTACGTTAATGTTCTAAATACGGCTAATCAGGCCGCTCCACCAAAAACTCTTGCAACGGTTCAAGCAGAAGATATCGTAAAGCTAAACAACAGCGTCACGTTCGCTGAAACCGGATTACCCTTGGGCACCTCTTGGAGCGTGACTCTTGGTAGTAAAACTCTTTCCTCAACGAATTCTACTATCGCATTCACAGGTCTTGCTTATGGTAATTATGATTGGAATTCATCGACTGAAATTTCTGGTGGCGCTGGAATTAGATATGACGCTTCAGTTGCGTCGGGAACAATTGACGTGGAAGGCAATGTTTCCTCGACCATTGCTTACATTACCCAATATCAAGTATCCTTAGCAGTTGACCCTTCAGGTGCAGGAAGTGCTAATCCAGCCAGCGCCAACTACTATAATGTAGGTACTCAGATTCCAATTTCAGCAGCAGCCAATGATCAATATCAGTTTTTAGATTGGAGCTCAAATAGCCCATCCATAGTTTTAGCGAATGTCGCTTCGCCATCAACTTCAGCAACTATCAACGGCCCTGGCACAGTTACCTGCGCATTTGCTTCCACCATCGGCAACAGCGTGGCTTTTGCCGAAACAGGGTTGCCCTCTGGAAAACCTTGGAATGTTACTTTAGGAGGTCAGACGTTGTCTTCCACAACTGGCGCGATCGTGTTCACTAATCTGGCTTCGGGAAGCTACAGTTGGAGCACGCCATCTATAATTTCTGGAAGTACAGGAACAAGATATGCAGCTTCAATCACGTCAGGAACGTTAAACGTGGCGGGACAAACATCAACTAGCATTACATACACTACTCAATACCAAGTATCTTTCACAATGAACACAGTGGGGTCAGGCGTAATCAACCCAGCAACAGTCACCTTCTTTGATTCTGGTTCCAAAATCTCAATTTCCGCAACCCCAAAACCAGGCTTCACACTCTACATATGGTCTTCAAACACACCTTCAATAACATTCACCAACAGCTCAGCAGCAACCACAACCGCAACCATAACCGGACCCGGCACTGTCACCGCCAACTTTGCCCTACTCGTCGGAGGTAACAAGCAGATCACCCTTACCGGAAGCAATAATGCGGTAATTATAACCGGCGGAAGTAACCAGATTAACGCGGTACAAGCCTCAGCTACAACTATTGTCAAAACCGGAGCAGGAAACAACATCATCAACTTAGGCAACGGCAATAATAAGGTGATAGAAACTGCAGATGGCAATGACATAATTTCAACGGGCAACGGCGACAATGTCCTATCTATTCTGGGAAACGGCAACAACCAAATCACAACAGGTAGCGGAAACGACGTCATCCAAATAACCGGAAACGGAAACAACATCATTAAAGCAGGTGACGGCGACAATCAAGTCACGGTTAAAGGCTATGGCAACAACCAAATTACAGCTGGGTCTGGAAGTGATGTCATTGTTGCAGGTGATGGAAACAACATTATCAAAGCTGGTGATGGCAACAACAAAGTGACACTAGGAAAAGGCAATAACCTGGTCACAACTGGAACAGGTGGCGACGAAGTGACAGTTGGAAACGGAAACAACAACATTCAAACTGGAGCCGGAGATGATACCATCACCGTTGGCAAAGGCAACAACTACGTCGATGGAGGCGCTGATTACGACATCTGTTTGCACGGTACAGGGAATAACACGATACTGAACTGCGAAAAAGGAGTAATAGCAAAGTAACAGGCGTTCAATTTTTCAAACATGAATTTGGAGGTGAAAATAGAAATGAAAAGAAATATGATCATAATTGGAACAACCCTCATATTGATATCAATGCTGGCTTCCATAGCCCTGGCAGCGGCGTCAAACGTCTACTACCCCGACTTGCAGATTCAACTAAAAGGAGTAATCTGGACCATACCTACTGATATTAACCTAGATGGCAAGCCCGATTTTAACAGTTACCTATTGATAAGAAGCTCCGTTGTGGCTACTGTTTTCGTCGACACAAACAATGACGGACTGATTGACACTACCGTTGTTGTCCATCCGCTTGTAATCCTAATAGATAAGAATGACATCTACCTCGTTTTCTGCCCAAGCAGTCTTCCAACAGGCGTGGCGCTCAAGACTTTGGTGACAGCAAACCTCCAAGGTGGAGACTCAATCGTCGCAACAGGTCCAGGATTCACATATCGAATCAAATAGCATATTGGAGCTATCTTTGCTCCCCATTCCTGTTTTTTGGAGCAACTTCTGAAACATTTTATTAACAGTCTCATATAATTGGATTCGTTAAGTCACACTGTATCAGGAAAAGGATTGTTTATGGGCACTATTCGCGCAGAAAAGGAATACAAGTGGCTGGAAGCAGCGAAAGCTCATGAACAAAAGGCAAAAACAGAAACAAACAAAAATGTCGCCGCAGAATCTTTTAAAAAAATAGGATTCTGGTACAGTTTAGCCTCAAGGCAAGCTCACAGCCCAGAGGAATTCAAGAAACTTAGGAAACTATCAATCGAAGCTTACGAAACGGCCGCCAAACTTTTTCGTGAGAGTACAGCTACAGAAAAAGAAGGAAGAAGCGCAGATTGTCTAGTAATGGCCGACTACACGAGATCGTGGCTCGCTCCTAACTCTGTTCAGAAATGCGAAATAATTCACAAATGTATCTCCAATGGGCAAAATGCTTTAGAAGCGTTCAAAAAGATAACCGAGAATTTGAACTACGCCAGAACATGCAACCTTCTAGCCCAGTGCATGTTTGACTTAGTTTCTATTACTTCTCAAACAGAAGAAAAACTCGAAGTTGCCAAAAAAGGATTACTTTACGTAATGGATGCAGTCTCAGTTTTGTCTAATTTTGACGAAAAAGGTGAGTTGATCACTTCCTTCTCCTTGGCTAGTCTTCTCAGTTGGCACATTGCAAACCTTAGCGATCAGGAAGAGGAGAGAAAAGATTTAACGAAGAAATGTTTGAGTTATGCAACTGATGCTGCAACTCTTGCGAACCAGACAGTTAACCCTTATTCTTGCATCATGTCTTTATGGGCAAAAGCGTTGTCTTCTTTCTATTTCGGAGAAAAAACCCAGGATTCCTCAAAATATACGCAAAAAATGTTCAAGCTAAGCTCAATCATTGAAGACAATTACTTCAAGGGTGTCGCGTGCTATCTGGAGGCTTACATTAAAAATTGGAGCGTCGAGGAAGAAGAAGACATTGATAAGAAAAAGAAAGCTTACAACGAAATTATTACCTCTTCAGAAGCAGCAATACAATACTACCAATTGGTCTGTCAGGATTCGGATATCGCAGAAGCCTATTTGTTTTATGCAGAAAGCTACTTATCGTTGGCAAACGAAATCGCCATCTCCATAAAAGATAAAAAAGATTTTTCCGAAAAATCTGTTAGGATTGGAGAGGAAGGGTTGAAGTTTGCCGTTAGTTCCGGGTCAGTTGATGCAATGCTTTCTACCGTTCACGCCCTTAGCAAAGCTTATCATTATCGTTCTAAACTCGAACCCGGAATCGATAAGAAACTTGAACTGTTGAAAAACGCTTTAGGCTACAGAGAAGAAAGCCTAAGGATTGGAGAACAAGCTTTTTCGTCCAACTTCTGGATTTTAGGCGTTGCCATGATCTATGAAGCATTAATAAAAGTGGACTTGGCCAAACTTGAAGAAAATCAAATCACCAAAGCCACCTACTTAAAAGAAGCAGTTAGAGATATGGAAAGCGGCGTATCTTACAGTAACAAATGGCTCAAAACCTGCTCCGTACCCTCACTTGTAACAGTCGCAGCAAACTATGAAGATAGGTTCGGGGGAATGCTTGCTGAACAATACCAACAAACTTGCCAAAAAGAGGATCTGGTCAACGCAAACAAAACCTACAGCGAAGCCGCAACAAAGTTCAAAGAAGTTGATTTACCCAGTCGAGTAGCAGAATCCTATTGGAAAATTGCTATAAACCTCGATCTATTAAGCGAGAACGCTCAAGCTGCGGAGAACTTTGAGAAAGCCTTTTCCTGGTACAAAACAGCGGCTCGAAAAATCGACCAGTTCAACGACTTCTATATCGATTATGCGTCCTATATGAAAGCATGGAGCGAAATCGAAAATGCCAAATATGCACATAACAATGATAAATACTCAATCGCTGCGAGCCATTATCAAGAAACTTCCAATCTTCTCAAACAATCGAAATCCTGGAACTACTTGTCTTCAAACTTTCTTGCTTGGTCACTTCTGGAGCAAGCGGAAGACCTAAGCAGAAAAGACAATTGCCGAGAATCTATAATAGCATTCAAGAAATCTGTAGAAACCTTTCGAGAATCCGCGCGAATCTTGCATAATGAATTGGGCAGAATCAACAAGGTTGATGAACAAAATCTAGTCAAGAGACTAATACACGCATCAAACAATAGGGTCGAATATAGTAATGGAAGAATCGCAATTGAAGAAGCGATAATTTCTGACAAGCAAGGCGACCACGACAATAGCTCCCGAAAATATGAATCTGCAGCAGAAATCTTTAGAAAAATTGTCCAGATCGATCCGCAGCAAACGGGAAAAGAAGCTGAACCACTCTTCTATCTCTGCCAAGCATGGCAAAAAATGACTTTGGCGGAGGCCAGGAGCTCTCCCATATTGTACGAGGAAGCAGCAGACCTATTCAAGCTTGCAAACAAATTCTCGACCAAAGAATCAACTAGCCTATTAGCGTTGGGACACAGCAACTTTTGCAAAGCAATGGAAGCCGGAGCAGAATTTGAAATGACAAGAAGCACAACCATGTACGAACAAACAACTAAACATATGAGTTCAGCAGCTAACTATTATCTACGCGCTGGTTTTGAATCGGCCTCGGATTTCACAAAAGCCACTCAACGCTTATTCGACGCATACGTATTCATGGACACGGCTAAACGTGAAAAAGACCCGCAGAGAGAAGCAAAGTACTATTTGATGGCGGAAAAAGTGTTGCAAATATCTGCTGAATGTTTTACTAAAGCAGGGCACATTGAAAAAAATGATCAAGTCCAACGTCTACTTAGGAAAGTCAGAGATGAGAAGGAAATAGTACTTTCCTTGAATGAAATCTTTAATGCTTCAAGTATTGCGTCGTCAACAGCGAGTTTCGCGACTATAGGACCAAACGAGGAAGAGGCGGTTGGTTTAGAAAGGTTCGAGCATGGAGACATACAAGCAAAGTTAGATCAAAAAGAAATTGAAACTAACTTGGAAAGTGCCATAAGTCTTGAATTAAAGATTGTAAACGTAGGCAAAGAATCTGTTCGAATGACGAAAATTGAAAAAGTCGTGCCAGCTGGATTTCAAGTAATAACTAAACCAGACTACTGTTCTATTGAGGGCAGTGCCCTTGTTATGATGGGAAAGAAACTAGGTCCTCTTAAAACTGAAATAATAAGGATTACTTTGAAATCGTCTGAAAAAAGTCCAGTTGAAATTAAGCCTAGAATTGTTTGCGTTGATGAAACGGGGCTACAAGCAAGCTATGATGTTGAATCAGCCTATGACGTATTTATCAGTTATTCCCAAAATGATAAAAAAGTAGCCGATGCAATATGCTCCACTTTGGAGAGCCAGGAGATTCGATGTTGGATAGCCCCTCGTAACGTGAATATTAGTAAACCCTTTCTAAGCGAGATTATTCACGCCCTAAACAATAGCCAGATCTTTGTACTAGTATTCAGCAACAATGCAAACCACTCGAACCATGTTATCAGAGAAACAGAATTAGCAGTCCATAGAGGAATTACAATCATACCCTTTCGAATAGAAAACGTCTTGCCAATAGAAAGTATGGAATATTTGATTTCTATTTCACAATGGCTCGACGCAACGACTGTTCCAATTGAGAAACATTTGCAGAAACTTGTAGAAACCGTACAAGCACTTTTATCAAACAATATCGAAACGCATGATTAGGTAAATTAGGTAACTGCAAACAATTTCGCATATTACATCTGTTTTAGGAACAAAGCTATCAAATCGCATTTTTCTGTTCTTTGTATTTTGGGCTGCTTTTTTGTTTTAGGGTTTTAAATTGTTTACAAGCAGTTCTAGAATTGTCTCTATTTATCTATCATTGTCGAGATTTTGTCTTTGTTTGTTCCCAAATAATCAGTTCTTTGTTGATTGTGTTTATGGTTTAAGGAGCCTTATGGTTCCTTTTGAGTCGGATGTTGATTGTTGTGGTCTTGAGCGTTCAACCTGCTTTGCATATATGCCCCATTCGCCGCATATTTTTTCCAGTTCAATGGAAATATTTTCTTCTGATTCGTAATTGGACTCCATTTGTTCTCGCCTATTTTAAGTATTAATCAAGAAGATATAAGACAGTTATTTCAAAGCAAAGAGTATATCAATATTGGGAATACAATTTGAACGATCTTCTAGAATGAGATTCTATGTTTAGCTAAGCTTGCAATTGCAGCAAAAAAGTTCTTTGCTTTAATTATTGAAAAAATAAAAGTTGAAAAATAAAAAGGGTTGGTTTTTATGGTTCTTTTTTGAAGTCTATTTGTTTTTTGAGTTCTTTCAGTTTCTTAACGTTAGGCGTTGTTTTGCGTTTTATTAGAAGCATGCTGCTGACAATTGCAATAACCACTGCAGCTATTACAACAGATATTACAACTAAGTTGTTGGTGCTTGAATTGTTATTGCTACCGTTGCTGCTGACTAGTGGCACATGAAGTGTCAAAGGCTGAGCATTATAACTGGGGATAGTTTCATTTAGCTGCGTGTATCCATCCTTAATTATTTTGAATACATATGATCCTGCTGTTGCGTTTTGGAAAGTAACTGAGCCTGATGCATCTGTTACATTGGTCAGTGTTGCCATTCCTGTTGGTTGAGTGGTTGACGAGACAAGTACGTTAGTTAATGGGGTTCCTTGGCTATCTTCAATGAGTAAGGTTATTGTTCCTGTAGCTGGTGCCGGTGTGGGTGTAGGTGTGGGCGATGGAGTTGGGGTTGGTGTTGGGGTGGGCGCTGGAGCAGGTGTCACTGTTACTTGTGTAGTTCCTTGGGCGTTTAAGTATCCTGTTTTTGAGCCACTTACTGTAATTGTGCAGCTTGTTGTCGTAGTGAAACTTGGAGCTGCAAAGCTTGCGTTATAGTATCCGTTTCCTTGATCTGTAACTGCGGTGAACGATCCGCCATTGTTTGATGCGAAGTTTATAGTAGCGCCTGCTACTGGGCCTCCGTTAGCCGTTACATAAGCAGTTATTTCCGAAGATAATGCATTATTGACGCTTGTGGGATTAGCCGTTACTGATATCTGAAGAGGTGAATAATCAATTAGGTAAGTCGTTATTTGACCTTGCCCAGTACTGTATCCTGATGATTGTGCTGTGATTGCAATTTGGCCTGGAGCATTTGTAACTGTTAGGCTTCCAGTGGCTTGCGTATCTCCTGAGGGAATTACAAGGGTTTGGCTAACTGATGCAACGCCAGGATTTTGTGAGAATAGATTTACGCTTACATCTACTTCAGGGTTTTTTGCAGGGCGTCCCTGTGAATCTTGAAGCTGCACTATGATCGCGGAGTATGTTTTGTTATCAGATGGCAGGACTGGTGGAACTGCATAGACAGCTAACTTTGGCGGAATAAACTCCACCGTACTTATTTGTTGTGAATCGGGGTTCCAGTCTGTCGCGGCAGCAACGATATTTGTCACTCCTGCCTTGTAAGTGGAGTTGAACGTTGCTACTTCATAGGTTGAGAATTGTGAAGTTGCCCCAATTGTTAGGGTGGAATTTGTTTGCCCTATGTTAGTATCAGTTGACACCAAAGTGATTGCGACATTTGAGGTTGTATTTGCTATATTCCCTGCACTGTCTTGTAATTCAACTGCAATTTGTGGATATGAGTTATTATCTGCGAGAATGTGATTGGGTCCTACAAAGATTTTTAGATATTTAGGATTAACTGGATCGGTTGTAACACTTTTTGTTGTAATTGATAATTGTTTCGATGCGTATCCGTTTGCCATTGTGGAAATAATTGCCGCTCTTACGCTAGGTGTTGTAGTTGTAGTGAAATTGGCAATTGCATAAGTTTGCCCATAGGGGATTGTGACATTAGTAACTGTTCCTACGTCATTTTCTGAGCATGAAAGGGTTACATTTACGCCGTTTGGTGGTGCCCTTTGTGGCAAACCACTTGAATCTTGCAGCTGAACCATTATGGCTGGATAAGTTCCTCCGTCAGCCGGTAGGGTTGATGGAAATCCATATATCGCTATTGATGAGGGTACGGGCGTAACTGTGATTACAGTTGCTTGCACAGTTGCGTAATCTGTTGCGGAAGCTGTTATTATTGTACTTCCAGGAGCTAAAGTCGCGTAGAAGTTAGCTGAAACAAATGTAGCATTTTTAGGTATGGTGACTGACGAATCTACAGTTCCAATGAAAGTGTTTTGAGATGTCAGGCTTACTGCTGTATCTTGTAGTGCTCGAGCGGGTTGCCCATTAGAATCCTGCAATTGCAAGAAAATACAGTTGTATACACTCCCATCAGCAAGTACACTAGTTGGACCAACGTAAATGCTGAGTTTGGAAGGTCCTGCTGCTGATGCTAAAGAAGTATTCTGATTAAAAACTAAAAATGCTGAAGTTAAAATTAAGATAGCTATTGAAATGGTAATTATTTTCTTTTTCATTTTTCTTTTCCTCTGTTTTTATCTTCTTTTTTCGAAACCTTGTTTTTCTTAATATTTTGAGAAATGTTTTTTGGTTTTTTTGAACTATTTTGAGAAGACTGTTTTTCTGAGCCATTTTTTATTTTTTGGCAGAGTGTACATGAAATATTAGATATTTCTATATGATAATGAAGCGACGGCTCTTCACAATCTTTTATTCGGCACTCAGCAACAATTGGAATTTTATTTTTTACTTCCTCTTCTAAAAGATAAAAACTGCATTGCCCATTTTTCGCGTGTTCACAACTTGATTTTCTCATTTCTCCGAAAAATGTAGCGTTAGATAATATTTCTATTAAGGTTAAGACTTCTTGTTTTTTCTGTCTTTCGATTATGTCGACACGTTTATTTAGCTCGTCTATGTCCGTGACCATTCGGAATCTTACATCCAATGGTAAATTGAAGAAGTTCTCTTATATACTAAGAAAATAACAAGATTTCTAAGGTGGCTACCGAATAAGAATTTATTTCTTGTGAATAGACTGCGCATATTGTATCTTTTGGTTAGGTTCACATGCAATTAATATGGTTAGATTTTCATTTTTTATGGCTTTCATTAATGTTCTGATTTTTGCTTCGTTGGAGTAGACAGTTCTTGGGGAGATGCCGAATATTTCTCCAATTTTTTCTTTGGAAATCTTTTGTTTTTTGCATGCGTAATAGAAGGCGCCTGCCGCTAGTCCAACTGGGTTTCCGCCAGACCTTCTTATTTTCTGAAGTGCATTTTCTGCATTGAGGATAAGTTCTTTGTCCGGTGTTATTTTTCCCGCGTATTCGTGTAAGTAGTCTATGGCTGTTTTTCGTGGAATTCTTGTTCGTTCTTTTTTGGTTTTAAGGGTTTTGTTGAGTAGCCATGCTTGTTTCATTACTGTTCTTTGATCAAGGCTTAGGTCTTTGCTTATTTCTTTGATGGGACGCATTTTATCGTATTCTTTGAGTATGAGGTGCATTAGGGCCGCGATTGTTGCTCTTTTGTTTTTTGAGAGTTTTTGTGATTTAAAAAGTGAATGATTTTGTGTTCTAATCGTTCGAGCAGCTTCTTCCCTGTACGGGTAATTAGGAATGTTAAGTTGACAAGAGATAGATCTTAAAAGCGTTAACCATTCTTTGAGCGTTTCTGAGTCTTCTTCGTTCCAGTTTGAATACCATTCAGGAGTCCACTGAGTGTAACCCTTAAAAGACGGAGTCTCATCTATAACCAACCCGCATTTGCTGCAGATTTTTTCTCCTTCGACGCCTTCAGGATAAAGAACAATAATATTTTCGCACGTGTGGGACTTCAAGTTTCTCGCTCTTTTTTAATTTTCTTATAAGCACCTGGAAATTTGATATCCTTAGGTTGACAGAAGCATTTATAAAACTTAAGAACTCAGAATATATTAATTCGATACTTTGATTAATACTATTTATTAAAAAACAAAAATATTACTAGTGAAATTATTTGATAATGCTTTATTCTTCAATTTTAGCCAATAAGATTACGGCTAAATTCGAAAATATGAGACACATACGAAGGATTTCCGTTAGTTTCTTAAATTATATATCGAATTTTGGAATATTCGTCAGATAAAAACATGGTATATAATGTCACTCTTTCAATAAAATGTCAAATGGGAAATTTAACGGAGGTGCAAAAGAAAAAATGAAAAGTTTTAGACGAAATATGAAAGGCATATCACCAATATTCGCAACTCTCATACTAATCGCAATCGCAGTTATTGCTGGAGTAGTAGTTTACATGTTTACAAGCGGAACACTAGCAACCATGACAAGCGGTGGAACAGCAGCACAAGAAAAAATTTCAGTTCAAGGATCGAGTATTGTCGCAAGTAGTGGTGTGGCTACGTTGTATGTTGAGCAGACCAGTGGTCCGGCTGCAACACCAAACAGCATAATAATTAAAGACTCATCCGGAACTACGCTCGGCGTCGTTACAGTTTCAGTAAGTCCAGCTGCAGATACAGGCTTAGCAAGTGGAACGATGTACACTATTACTGGTGGAGCCTATTCTGGTGCTACTACCCTCACAGCGGGTACACAATATACTCTTACGCTAACAACTAAAGCAGGCGGCAGTTTCGTATCAACAGGAGTAGTTGCAACTTAGTTTGAACGGCATTTTCTTTTCCGTTGAACTTTTTTTTTATCTCTAACTCGGACACTTTTCTATAGTCAATTAAGAGTTAATTTTAAAATCTGAAACCAAATACTTCAAATTATTTTTCTGAAGAATTCAACCGATTAGAACACGTGACTTATAGATGGTAAATTACAGATATCCCACTATCTGAAAATACGTCTAACATAAAGTAAAATTAATTAGAACAACTCTGAAAGATGTTAAATAAATTTTTATAGTGTTCGACGAAAAGCTTGTTTGTTCCAATAATATCAAACCCATTAGCAAAATTCTCCAAAAAGGCGCTCAGCTATTATTTATCAATTGAAACTAAATCAGCAATTTTCAAAAATAAAACTTTGGCGTTTCATTTCTTGCTTCAGCAATCAAATATTTTTTTAGGCATTCTTCGTAGTTTTCGCATTTGCCAGGCTCTGAGCAGTTGAATAGTCCTTCGCAATCAAGAATTGATTTCTCTACTTTGAATTGATGATTATGGGTGAATTTGTCTCAAGATTATGAGCAACAATTTTTTGATTATGTTTTTTCTCTTTCACATAATGAAGGAAAAAAAAAGAAATACCATAAGTTTTTTGAATTGTCAAACATGAGTAATAAACCATAGTCTAAATCAAAAAATAGACGGATCTAAAAAATAGAATTAATAAAATCTATTTCTAGAAAGCTATGAGTTTTCCCTGTTTTATTTCTGTATCTTGCACGTTTCGGTTCGGGTTTGAAGGATAGTGGTAAATCGTCATTTTTTCAATTTCCAAATGAAATAGCCTCATTTATTTGGCTACAAATGCTGCGTTATGATATTTTTGTACCATAAAATTCTATAATTTTGCCTGATATTATTAAATTTGAAATAGTATTTATCAAAGCGGTATTGCCCCGTTTTAATCTTATTTGCCTGTGAAAAATCGTAGTTTATTAACACTCTCTAGTAATGAAATGGCGGCAAGATGAAAAATGAAGTTTCGGCCAATTAGTAGTGAGACAAGAAGAGGAAAGTATTAAGGTAAACTGTTAGGTGCGGTATTTGAGAAAACTAAATGTTTGGTTACGAAATAAGCATGCGCTTAGTCCAATATTTGCTACCGTATTGTTAGCTTCAATCATAATTATTTTCGGCTCTGTTGCATATTACTATTCGAGTAATCTTACCAGAACAGCCACTAACAGTTATGTAAGTTCTTTGTCTGACAGTCAGCAATCTATTTCTGAGCGAATAGGCTTTGAAAACGTAGTTGAAATTAATTCTACTAATCCTGTAACATTAAGGATTTGTATAATCGATTCTGGAAGCGCGAATAATGTTCAAATTGCTTCTGTTTTTCTGTATTTTAGTTCCAACAATACCCTTTTTGGGCAACCAATTCAAGGTAGTGTTAGACTTTCTGGAGGTAGTCATATTTTCCCATTATTTTTTATTGACAATAGAACATCAATTCAAAGTAATAGTCTGAACGTAGGGAGCGAAGGATACTTTACTGTTCCATTACCTAGAGTGTTACAATCTGGAACAGAATATACTATTCATGTAATTACTCAGCGTGGGAGTGCTTTTGACTATGAATTTACACCTTAAACTGCATCGAAACAATAAAGGAATCGGCACAATATTTGGAATGGTATTTTTCTTACTAATAGTTATGATTGTTTTCGCCAGCTTAATGATTATTCTCAACCAAAACACTGGTCTACAACAAACTGTAATGCAGACAAATCAACTGGACCAGAATAAAGCAAGTGAACAGCTAACAATATCTCAACAACCAAACTCAAACCTTTACACAAACATTGGCTCAACCAGCGTAACTGTCAATTTTAATATCACCAATTCTGGAACACTCCCCGTTCAAGTCATCCGCCTATGGATTGAAGACTTAAACAACTCAGCAACGGGATATTTGCCCATTTTACCCACAGACAAAATCTACTCGTTAACACCAGGAGAGTCTCAGCTTTACAGTGGCAGCGTCCAAATTACGCTTGCTAATTCTAATGATACCCTCATATTTTGGGTTGAAACTACAAGAGGGAACCAATTTACACTTCAACAATTAAATGGTGTTTCTCCATTTAGCGTTTACCAAAGTCTTTCAAATGTCTTTGGAGATTTTCTTCCATATTATCACTCAATCCAATGGTCCATTGTTACGAAGCAAGGAAGTAACTATGTAGCAGGACCTTGGCACGATGGTTGGATCATAAATCCGAACTCAGGTAGTTACGTTGCATTCCGAATTAACTTAACCTATTGGGGTCAAAATACCCTGAGAATTGATAATGATACTAATATATGGCTTGAAAATTTTCCGGGGTCAGTGTATGATGTAGGTTATCAAGAAGATGAACTCCCTCTCCTCTACATCTCTAACTACACAGCAAGCACGCAGATTTTTAGTATATATACGGGTCATGAAATGACAGTTACACCATCACCGATCGGAACTAACATTACATTATATTTCGCTACTCTCCAAACAGCGGACGATAATGGGCTTCCAATAAATCCACAAACTCCCAGCGGCTACGAACTTGAAGATATTGAACCAACGGTAATAATGACTGCCACAATTTATGGGATGTCTCCAAGCACATACGCGCAGTCTTTTCTACTGTATGCAGCTCAATCCCGTACTTTAGGTATAGACGCAACTCCGCCCTACGGACCCGTCGGGACTACTGAATCGGTGGATGGAACATCCTTCCAGGCTCGTACGACCATTTCACTGTTTTATGATTCAACTCCTATAACGATTCCGACAACCACAACAAATACCGCAGGAAACTTCGGTCCAGTAACATTTATCATACCGCCCTCGGTAGCTGGTACTCACACAATAACTGCCGTCGATTCAAGCCCAAGTCATAACACAGCCATTGCACCTTTCACAGTTATTCCAACAATAACCTTAAGTCAAACTCAAGGTCCAAAAAACACACCTGTCACCGTAACAGGAACTGGCTTTGCGGCCAACTCAAATGTCGGAATTACGTTTGGTGGAAATGCAGTAGCAACCACTCCCGTAGTAGTTACAACAGACGGTTTTGGTTCATTCACGGCAACATTTTTAGTTCCAGCCTCAGTCGCTGGTGCTACCCCTGTCGCCGCAACTGATGCCAGCGGCAACACGGCTTCTTCTAATTTCGGAGTAACTATTGCGTCGATTAGTCTGGCTCCACCAAATGCAAAAGTAGGTGCAACGGTTACAGTAAGTGGATCCAACTTCATATCTAATTCACCTATAACTATAGCACTAGATGGAGTTCAAGTAGCAACAACTACGGCCATCGCTACTGGTGCTATTCCGGGAGGAGTAACATTTACCGTGCCAGCTACTCCAGCTGGAGCTCATACTATCACCGCTACAGATTCGACCAACAACATTGCAACAGCTACATTGACAGTTACACCAAATACCATTATAGCTCCAACAAGTGGTCCCTACGGAACCTCTGTCTCCATAACAGGACAAGGTTTCGCCGCTTCTTCACCTATCACCTTGAGTTTCAATGGAGCCAACATCGCAACTTCCCCATTATCACTGCAAACTGATAATACAGGCTCATTCTCCGGCTCATTTATCGTGCCTTCTTCATCAGCAGGCGCACAACCTGTTCTTTCTTCAGACGGTACAAACTCGTATTCAAACACTTTCACTGTTATTACCCGAGCCATTACATTAAATCCAACAAGCGGGCCTAACGGCGCTACAATAACAGTCACAGGATCAAACTTCGAACCCATCCAAGTAATATCCTTGAGTTTCGACGCCTCATCACTTACAACATTTCCAACTACAGTTATTAGTAGCGGCACTGGAGCGTTCTCTTGCACATTTAATGTCCCGAACACTTCTGTCGGCAGCCACACGGTGAATGCAGGTGACACTGTGCCTAATGCGGTCTCTGCAACCTTCGGAGACGTAGCTTCCTCACTAACCCTTAACCCGAATAATGGTCCTATTGGCACAAGAGTTACTGTGACTGGCTCTAACTTCTTGCCTAATTCGCCTTTAACGGTAACTTACAATGGGGTTACGGTTGTCACGCCCAATCCAACTTCCTCAAGTACCGGCACAATTCCGAATGGCGTATCTTTCCCCGTTCCCGCATCCACTTTCGGTCCTCATTCAGTTGTAGTTACAGACGGATTCGGAAATTCAGCTACAGCTACCTACACTGTAAATGCTGCCTCTTTGGCCTTAAACCCAGTAAGTGGGCTCATTGGCACCAGCATTACAGCGACAGGTCAGGGCTTTGCAGCCTCTTCACTCGTAACGATAACTTTCCCAGGATACAGTATTACCACTACGCCAACTCCAGTGCAAACTGACACATCCGGCTCATTCGCTTGCTCCTTCAATAATCCGTCATTCGTATCCGGCGCCTACATAATCCAAGCTTCAGATGGTACCCATACAGCCCCGGCAACATTCACAGTCAATCCAGACGTTGCCATTACTCTATCAGTAACAGGTTTTCCGTCACCAGTAACAGCTGGAACCGCAGCAAGTGTGACAGTAACTGCAAGGGATACATATGGCAATATTGCAACAGGTTATCGTGGTACGGTTCATTTCACTTCAAGTGATGGTCAGGCTGTTTTGCCTGCTAACTATGTGTTTGTATCTGGTGATAATGGTGTTCATACTTTCACCAATGGGGTTACTTTGAAGACGGTTGGCACTCAGTCGGTTACGGCTACTGACACGGTGACCGGTTCAATTACTGGGTCCCAGATAGGTATAATTGTTACTCCTGGTGCTCTTGATCATTTCACTTTCAGCGCTATCTCGACGCCTCAGACTGCTGGTACTGCTATTACGGGTGTTACGATCACAGCTGTGGACGCTAACGGTAATACGGTTACGAGTTATGTGAGTTCGACGACTTTGACTGAGACTGCTGGTGGGGTTGGCGGAAGTGTTACGCAGTCGCCGGTTACGTTTGCTGGCGGTATATGGTCTGGCTCGTTGACTGTGACCAAGTCAGGCTCCGGCGTTACTATCACTGCTACTGGTGGTTCTCCAAGCAAGACTGGTACGAGTAACTCCTTCACGGTGAATCCTGGTGCTTTAGCAAAGTTTGCGTTTGCCACGATAAGCACTCAGACTACGGGTACGGCTTACAGCATTACTGTTACTGCTCAGGATGCTAACGGGAATACTGTTACGAGTTATGTTGGGAACCCAGGTTTGATTTCGTCTTCTTGGGTTGGTACTAAGAATTTGGGTGCATTTACCAGCGGAACTAGGACTGGTTCGGTTACGTCAACTGTAGCTGGTTCAACCACAATTACTGCTACTGACGGTGTTACTGGTACAAGTAACTCGTTCACAGTATTAGGAACATTCGGCAACACAAATACTGGAACGAACTATCAAGATGTAAGCAACCTAATCAGAGGTTCACCTTACGTTGCCCCCGCAACTGGCACTTTACAGAGCATAACTGCATACATTTATGTTACTAGCACGAGCAGAAACATTCAAGCAGCATTATACACAACTTCAGGTGCTCTCTTAGGTACTTCAAATGTTGTTACTGGAATTAGTGGCGGGGCGCAATCTGTCACGTTTTCCTTCAATACCAAGCCAAGTCTGACTGCTGGAACAACATATGAACTAGTCTTGTCAGCTAACTCAGGAGGGTCAGATGTCTATCTTTACTATAGCGGAACAGGAGCGTCAGGTGTTGGCTATCATACTGGCACAGTTACATTCAATACATGGCCAAGCGTAACATTCACTGCTGACACTTATCAATACTGCATCTACGGCACATATTCAATCCCTTAAACGCGCACAAGTACTAGGAGAAATAGCGATCTCTCAAGAGCACTTTAGCCTTTATTATCAAATCAATTCCCCCTCCAATCTAAGTGCCCATCCTCAGCTCTGCTAAAACAACACGCTATTGCGCAACCGAGTTCCCAAGAAAAAAGTTACCAACGCGGCGTCCTTTCTAAAACACCGAATATTTCTGCACTTCGTATAGGGGTGGGATGAGTACACAACTATAGCATATATACTATTTCAGCCGTCAGACCAATCCGACGATAGGACCTGAGCCGACATTACACATTCTAAATCTCTTACAGCAGATCAAAAGCCCTTGTCAAATTCATTTGTCACCGCGTTGGCTCGGATGTTAACCTTTGGGTAAGTATCGCAACCCCCAAGCAGACGCTCACCCTTCTCGATTCTCAATATTAGCTTTCGCACATCTCCCGCAAGTCTCACCAACGATTAAGGATAGCAAACTAAACAAGCGCTTGATAGCTAAACCAAATTTACATGGTTTATATTGACTCTTTAGGAATTAATGATGTGGTCGCTAAATTGAAGATATGGAAACGTGAAAAGAAGTCTGAGCAATCACTAGTACCAGCAGAGAATGCTTCAGTTATAGATGAAACTATGCCTGGTCCAGCTGTAGAAGATCATGTAGATGCGGCTGGTGGTTCAGAGGTTCCTGAAACTTTCAAAGAGCATTATCCTCTTTTGCTTCCTTTTTCGTATGCGGCGATTGTTGAAGACGAAAAAAGTGAAGTAAAATATTCGCTTCTCGAGCCAACTTTAACAGAATTAGATAACCAGATGTTAACTGAGCTAAAGAATATTCTTTGGGATGAACTTGCAATTAACACAAAAGGCTTCAAAACGGGAGAGGAAGCCGAAGAATTTTTAAAATATAAAATTTTAGAAACAGCGATAAAATATCGCATTAACGTTGATGCTAACACACTGGGTAAATATCAATATTATATTAGCCGAGATTTTTTGGGTTTTGGAAAAATCGATGGCATCATGAGGGATGATAACATTGAAGACGTTTCCTGTGACGGCACTAACTCACCTGTTTTCGTTTGGCACAGAAAATACGAATCTATACCGTCAAACGTTAAATTTGAAACTCACCAAGAACTAGAAAACTTCGTGTTCAAATTGGCCTATCTTTGCGGAAGGCACATTTCTATTGCTCAACCAATCCTTGACGGAACACTATCGGATGGGAGCAGAGCCCAGGTAACTTACGGAACTGAAGTTACACCTAAAGGCAGCACCTTCACCATCAGAAAATTCAAAAAGACCCCTCTAACAATTACGGACTTAATAATTTACAAGGCGCTATCACCTGAAATCGCCGCTTACTACTGGTTCTTAATAGAAAACAGGCATTCAGTCATGATCGGCGGAGACATTGGTGGAGGAAAAACCTCAATGCTCAACGCGATCAGCCTTTTCATTAGGCCAACTCTAAAAATTGTAAGCATTGAAGACACTCAGGAAATCAGGTTACCTCATAAGAACTGGGAAATGATGGTTACAAGGCAAGGTCTTGGTACGGGCGCTGGAGCAGTTGGTGAAGCAGGAATCGGCAGCATCAGCATGTTCGATCTACTACGCGCTGCGTTGAGACAAAGACCTGACTTTATTATTGTTGGAGAAATCAGAGGCGAAGAAGCGTATGCTCTCTTCCAAGCTATGGCTACGGGGCACTTAGGCTTAACAACTATTCACGCAGAACATGTTCAAGGCGTCTTGCACAGGTTAACAACAAAACCAATGAACATTCCACAAACCCAAGTGGAAAACCTGAACGCAATCTCAATAGTGCGACGTTTGGTTGTAAACAACGTTTCGTTAAGAAGAACTATAAGTGTTTCAGAAATGATCGGTTGGGATCGAGAGAAAAACGATTTCAAAGTTCAAGACATATTCAAATGGGACACGGAAAAAGACATTTATGTAAAAATGGGGAGAAGCCCATTGCTTGATAGAATCGCAGCGCAGTGGGGATACTCAGAAGATGAAATTGATCAAGAACTGCTTATGCGGCAAACAATTCTCGAATACATGGTCAGAAAACACTTGCGCTCTTACGAAGATGTCTCCAAATTAGTCTTAGACTACTTCGCCGACCCACAACAAGTATATCGAAAAGCAAAAGTGAGCTAACAATGAAATTTGAACCCTGGTCAACTGCATATGACTTGCTTAACAAGAGATTAGAAAGGGTATACCCTCAATTTCAAGAGCTCCACGTTCAACTTAAACAAGGCGGCACGCTGATAGCATTCAAAGCCTACGTTGCTTTTATGATTTTGACCTCGATAATTGCTTTTGCAGTATCAATCCCAACATCTTTTATTCTTATACCTCTTATAACAGGTATTCCATTTCTCTCAACGTTGAATTTGTTATTTACTTTAGTTGTAGCAGTCTCGGCATCAATGATAACACTGTTAATAATGTACATCTATCCTGGAATGAAAGCTAGCAATAGAAGCGGACCAATAGACAGGAACCTACCCTACATAACAAACTTCTTAACTTTGCTTTCAAGCTCAAATGTTCCACCAAGCCTCATATTCGAATCGATGGCTAAGATTGATAGTCTCAAAGAAGTACGTTTAGAATTTAGCAACATTATACGTGACATAGAAGTCTTCGGCAGTGACCTCATGAGTTCAATAGTCGAAAACGCCAAATTAACACCGAATGATACACTCGGCGAAATTCTTGAAGGCTATGTCGCAACAGTAAGAACAGGCGGTAACCCAACTGAATACCTAAAAATCACAACTGAAGCAGTTACAAAGAATCGTATGGGCAAATTAGATATGATGCTAGAATCTCTTGCAGCTTCAGCTGAAATTTACATAATGATGTTAGTTGCGGCTCCATTGCTTTTCGTAGTTCTTTTTGTTACTTTAGGCATGATAGGCAGCGGTTCAATTGCAGGTATAAGCATGTCACTAATTCTTTACTTACTCACCTATGTTGGAATCCCAATAATGGGTGCAATAATGATGGTGATAATGTCAACATTCGAAAAGTGATAACTTAATGAGAATGACTAAACAAGCGACAAAAAGAATATCTATTATTTCAGCAGCTGCAGCGATAGCTTTCTTCATAGTTGCACTGTATTTCTACCTTCTTTCCCCAACTTTGGATTATATGATGGTAATTGCTTTAACAATAGGTGTTGCGCCTCCAAGCATCGTAGGAATCTTACACAACAGATGGAAACTCAAGATTGAAAAAGCAACCCCCGAATTCTTAAGAGATTTAGCCACTGCCTCAAGAACTGGGATACCCTTACAGGTAGCTTTGGAGCACGCTTCAAAAAGAATGTATGGTCCGCTTACACACGAACTAAAGATATTGGTTGCACATATGAGCTGGGGCATGAACTTTGATGAAGCCCTGATAGAATTTAGCGATAGAATAGATTTGCCTCTAATCAAAAAAGCCGCCGTCCTTATTAACGAAGCTGGACGACATGGCGGAGATCTTTCAGACATCTTTGATTCCACCGCAAAATACCTCGAAAACATTAATGCTTGGAGTCTAAAGAGAAGACAACAGACAATGCCATATGTTCTAATATTTTACTTCTCAGTCTTCATGTTCTTGTTTATCATCATAATTATTTCAAATATGATGTTTGCTCCCCTGAGCCAATCGGCCGCGGGTGCGTCGTCTTTCATTAAGCCAATAATATCACAGGCGCAGTCAAAACGATTATTCCTACATGCCTCTTTAATAGAATCTCTGTTCGGAGGCTTAATTGCAGGAAAAATCAATGAAGATTCATTTGTTGATGGATTAAAACACGTAACTGTTTTAGCTATTGCCTCAGGCGTAGCATTTTACCTGTTTCTCCATTAAACAAAATGGCGCAAATTATTGAATGTGAATAATGTCCAAGAATAGGAGTCGAAGAACCAATGAAAAAAACTCAAGAACAAAAAACAGATACCAAACCAGCAGAGCCGCTAAATAGCAGTTCAATTAAAAAAGACGCATTTGCCGATGTGTCAGCAGAAGACAAAATCGAACTTGAGCGAAGAGAAGCATACATAGAACACAAAACGCGAAATCTCCTAAGACATCTGCTGCAAGGTGGAGACAAAGAGGAAATAATTCCTACTTACACTCCAGGCTCAGGATACATGTACAAAGTAACCAATAACGGTTCAAACGAGACAGATGAATTCTCAAAAGATTGTCTAGAAGACCTGGATCGTCTTGATATACTTCACAAAAGTTTCTTCGATTCAATAAATATTTGCCCAAACTGCGAATCAACAGTCATGACTCTGCACAATAGATGTCCAAAATGCAAAAGTCACAATGTTGAAAAAACTAGCCTAACAGAACATATTCCATGCGGATACATAGATCAGAAAGACAAGTACATACAAAATAAATGTCCAAAGTGTGGCGAACTGCTTATCGAAGGTCAGTATAGAAATATGGGCCGTTGGTACATATGCCAAGAATGCAATGAAAAATTTGAAAATCCAGAATTTGACCTAGTTTGCCGTAACTGCAACAAAAACTTCTCAATTAAACAAGCACAAGTAACAGTAATACCCAAGTTCTCATTAAACGCGAACAGAAAGAAGGAAATACGCCAGAACGTTGCAAGCCTAGAAAGCATCAGAGCAATCTTAAGTGACTTAGATTTTACAGTCGACATTCCTGGATTTGCAATTGGACAAAAAAGTGGAATGCAACATCACTTTAGCTTATTGGCTAAAAAAACGATCAATGGAAAAGAAATCATTGTTGCTCTTGATCATGCAGTCAGCGAATCTGAAGTTCAAGCATCACCATTAATTCTGTATATTTACAAAACTTCAGAATTGAAAGTTGACATACCAATCTTTATTGCGATGCCAGCATTAAGTGAAACTGCAAAAAAGATAGCTCAAGGTCACGACATTCTTTTAATTGAGGGTTCAACCGAGGGTAAAGAAGAAATCGAGAAAATTAAGCTCGAGATTGAGAACAGAATAGAGCGCATGAATCAAAAAGGAACAAACAGCAACGATCCGCTAGATGATCCGCCAGAAAACAAACCTGAAACAAAATCTTTCTTTGGCAAGCTAATGGGAAAAAAGCGATGACCAAAAAACACCCAAACGTTAACCATAAATCAAGGAAGAAATCAAATGTCAAAATTAACGACCTTCGAGCAAAATGCCAACGAAAAAAATGAGGTAGTTACAATGGGCATATTAATTGATGGTAAGAATTCGCTAGAAGAAAAGTTTGACACACTCTTAGTTGAAGCCATTGACGAAGCTATAACATCTTTGGGTGAACCTGTTAAGAACACATTGTATTTTCATTTGGATAATGATTTTAAGATTACAAAAGAAACTATTGCTGGGCATATTGATGAATTTTCAGGGGTAATTCATAAGATCTTTGGGCTTGGCGCAAGTCGACTTGAAGTTAAATCTTTAAAGAATCTTTATTCAAAAATTCAACCGAATAGTCAATTACCTGAATTTGTTTGTTCATTATCAAAATGGATCGAAATGGAAATATCATTTAATGAATATGTAAATAATATTCGAAAGAATTTTTTGACATTAAATAATGAGGCCGTTAGCTGAGAATTTGCATAATTAGCGAATTACTCTTTTTGACTCCAGCCAATTGTTTGTCAATTTTTGATCCGCGTAGTTTTCTTCTGCTTAAGTCTCTTAAGTCGCTATGATAAAATTCGATAAATTTTCTTGTAGAATTAATATAAGAAAAAAATAGAAAAAACTATTTTTTAAAGGTTTAATTCATCTACTGAAATTTCTTTTACGCGCGTTTCAATGAATTCTACTACTTTCATTTCACTAAAGTTCTTTTCTTCTTCTTGTAGTCGCAACTGATCTTTTACTGTACTCAGTAGTTTTTCAACATCAACGGGCTTAATTAGGTATGCGTCTGCGTTTTTGTTTAAGGCTGTAATTGCATTTTGCATTGAAGGGTAACCTGTCACCATTATTTTTCTGGTCCTTGGAACATTATCTTTCATTAGTTTTAGCAGTTCTACGCCTTCCATGTCTGGCAATCTAATGTCCAAAAGGGCAATGTTGTAGGCTGTTTTCTCTGTCATTTTGATAGCTTCATATCCAGTAGACGCTACATCTACATTGTATCCTTCGTCCTCAAGTATTATTTTCACTGTATTCCTTATGCTTTCGTCATCGTCCACAATTAAAATCCTGGCACATTTATCCAAAATTCTTCACCTCCATTTCTTTTTGTAAAATTGGTAGAGTAACGGTGAATGTTGTCCCTGCATCTTTACATGTTTGAACGGTTATTGTTCCTTCATGCGCTTCGACGATACGTTTGCAAATTGCTAATCCGAAACCCATTCCTTGAGCTTTTGTAGTAAATAATGGTGAGAAAAGTTTGGGCAAAACTTCATCAGAGATTCCCATTCCCGTGTCAGCAAAAGAGATTTCCAGACGGTCAGCTACTTGTTTACTGGCAACTGATAATGTGCCCCCGTTAGGCATCGCATCGATGGCATTTTTAATGAGATTAATAAAAACGCGTTTTATTCTATCTTCGTCGACGTTTATCTCGGCGCTCGCCAGATTATTTGCAATTTTTACTTTTTCTGGAACTCGAACCATTGCTAGGGCTTCAGATAGTAATTCTCCAAGTGGAATGTCTTTCCGGTCTAAACGAATTTCTCTTGAATAATCTAGAAGGTCATTAATTATTTTGTTTGAATGCTCTACACACTTGTTTATGGTTTCAATCATTTCTTTGGCTTGATTTTCTGGAATATCTGCGCCCTTCTTTTTTAGGTAATATGCTGAGTTTTTAATGCCAGCTAGAGGGTTACGTAAATCGTGTCCAATCATGCCAGCCAATTCGCCGATTGCAGCTAACCTCTCAGACTTAATTATTTGAGCGTGCGCCTCTTCAAGCTGCTTTGTTTTTTGCAAAACCAAATCTTCGAGATCCTTAGAGTACTTCTCTAATTTGTCCTCCATCTCTTTTCTTTGAGTGATGTCATTCAAAAGTGCAAGAGTTCCCAAGTTTTTTCCTTGATCATCAGGAATTTGAGAGACTGCAATACTGGCGTAAATGTGAGATCCATCTTTCCGGATAAAATCAGACTCAAATTTTCCACTAATTCCATTAGCATAATTATCTAAGTATTCTTTTGCGGAGGTCACTTTGCTTACGTCAATAAACTCCAAGGCACTCTTACCCACCATCTCACTTTGAGCGTATCCTAACATATCGGCCATTCGAGGATTTACGAACCTTGTAACATAATTTCTGTCAAATGCCCACACGCCTTCTTCTGCAAGCTCAACTAGTTGACGATATTGTGCCTCACTATCTTTCAAAGTATTTTCAACTTTTCTAATTTCTGTAATATCGCGGAAAATACAGTGTAGGAACGTTTTTCCACCAAATTTTATGACTTTGGTGTTAACCAAAACATTCTTGATTGACCCATCTTTGGATCGTTGAAGAGTTTCAAATTCTCCTCCCCCTATTCTTGACACTTCAACCAAATGCCGCGTAAATTCATTTTTGGATTCCTTAGCTTCAATATCTGGAATTGTGAGATTTCCAAACTCTTCTCTTGAATACCCCAGTTGCTGATGAGCAAAATCGTTAAATTCAATTAATTCAGCGGTTTTCGGATCAACAATCAGCACACCTATTGGAGCTTGATCAAACAAAGCGTGGTAACGCTGTTCCGCATCTCTTAACATTTCCTCAGCTTCTTTTCTTGAGGTGATGTCTTTTACTACTCCAACAGCGTTCCATTTTCCACCTATTTTAATTGGTGAAAGTGATAACTCAGCTGGAAACTCGCTGCCGTCTTTGCGACTTGCGATTAATTGTACGTTTCCTATTGTGAAATAGCCTGTGCCAGTTTCAGTAAAGATTTCTACGCTTGTCTTAATACGTTCAATTGCTTCTTTGCACATGGTTTTAGGAACTATCAGTTCATGCACCTTCTTGCCAATAGCCTCAGATGATGAATACCCAAATGTTTTTTCAGCGCCTGGGTTCCAATAAGTAATTTTGGTTTCTTCATCCACTAAAATCATAGGATCCTTAATTGAATTTGTAATGGCGTAAAATTTTTCTACGTTTTCCCGCGAATCCTCTTTAAGTCGTTTTTGAACGTTTTTTCCTTCAGTAATATCGTGAAAAATAGCCATGTCTAATGTTTGTCCACTGTATCTAATTCGATTTCCTTTAACTTCTAAATATCTACTTTGTCCATTCTTGTCATATATTTTAATCTCGTAAGGAGTAATAACTGAGCCAGCAAACCTTTTTTCGGTATTTTTTGATAACAACGATTTGAATTCTTCACTTACAAAATCCAATTCTGTAATACCCTTTGATAGTAACTGCTCCTTAGTGTAACCTGTGTATTTTCCTATTGCGTCATTTGCAGACACTATTGTGCCTTTAGAATCAACGACCAAGGCGGGGTCAGGAATTAGATCTATTAGAGTTGACAAAGAATCATTTTTTCTACGATTTTTGTTCTCTTGCATCTACTCTTCCTCTAATTCCATGATTTCGTACTATCCTTAATGTCAAGCTTCAACGCTTTTTTTCTGCATGTTTTGAAATAGGATGATGGGTCGTTTAGAGCGTGGACTGAAACCTTGTCATGAATCTCTGAAATGTTCGTGTTTGTAGAAGTACTCATTCTGTCACGTGAATTATGATAATTCATGATTGTTTGCTACCACTCTCTGAACTGATTTGAATTCAAGTTAGCGGAAACAAAATAAAGGTTTACGGATTTTAGATACATAGGGTAAATTCACGGTTCACTGCATAAGTTTCTTTACGTAACTCTTCTGAGCAAAAGTAATCTTAATTCAACAACCGTTTTTTTGCCCAAGGCATTATTTTGTGCCTTGCCTTTTTTCAAGATAACTTTTGCGTGCGGCATAGACATAGTCGCAAAATGACATATCCGTCATTACCCATTTTGATAGGGGCCACTCATATTCTGGCAATTCGATATTGGTGCTTATTTTTGTATGAAGATTTTTCATGAGATTAATTTCAAAGCGGCTTGCTCCAAAACCAAAAATCTTGTGTATTATGTCTGAAAATTCATCGATTTGTTTAGGAATTTCCTTTTTTGGAATGTTAAAGCTGTTTTCTAATTGGAAGTATACTGTATTTTTTACTGGTTCTCCCAATAATGATAATGTTTCGTCAACTGCCTCACTTAAGAGTTCATCAAACTTTGTTCGTGCCGTATTGCTAATTTGAGCGCATGTTTTGCTATCGACATTATTCGTTTTTTCAGTTTTCTCGGAGTCAAACAATCCTAAATCTAACAAATCCGATTCATCAATGGAGAGTGAGCTTGTTTCTAACGAACAATTAATGCTTTTTGAATTTGAAAAATCATTTTGGGTTTGACCCTGATTTTCGTTTTTTCCATACACTGTTAGTTTCGGCATACTCTCTTCCCTTAATTTACCTTGATCTCTTTTTTCTAAGCGCTTGAGTTGTTATGCTTACTATTGTGGTAGATAGAAAATACTTGTGTCTTATATATAAAGATTTAAGATACATATTTTAGATGAAGATTAGCCATACACGTCGACAAAATTTGTTTTTTAGAATTTTTTTACTGTCTCCCAGAATGCCTTTAATGATGTATGGTTAACCGACGTATGAGTCCCAAATAGCCCTTTTAGAATTAACAAAACAAATCAAAACCCCCTAATCAATACCATGCATCTTAATAACTCGAAAACAAACAAAATGACGAGGTACAAGCCTTGCTAGACATGATAACCCTTCTTCTAATTTCTATAGCAGTTGGATTACTTGGCTCCCTTACTGGTCTCGGAGGCGCAAGTATCCTAACCCCCATTTTGGTTTTGCTTGGCATCCCCATCAAGGAGGCTGTCGCATGCGGAATGGTTGCAATCATTGCTACATCAAGCGGATCAGCCGCATCATTTGTCAGAGAAAGAATTACAAACATCAAACTGGCGATGTACCTTGAAATGTTTACCATTATCGGTGCAATTGCCGGCGCAACAATCACCCTAATAATAGCGCCAGTTTTCCTTTATTTCTTATTTGCAGCCTTCCTGCTTACCTCTTTCGTTAAAGTAAGAAGTTCGTTTAAAGCTTATACTATTCCTGAAAAACAAGACAGAGTTTCAAAATGGCTTGGTCTTGAAGGAAGTTACTATGATGAATCCACAAAACAAGTAATCAAGTATAGATGCACGAACTCGATTCTGGGGGGCTTAGGCATGTTTGTTGCTGGGCTTGCTGCGGGGATGCTTGGAATAGGCGCTGGAGCATTCAAAGTAATTGTGCATGAGAAAGTTCTAAAAATGCCTGCCAAAGTATCAAGCGCCACGAGCAGCTTCATTATAGGCATGACTGCACTGGCTGGCGTGAGTGTTTACCTTTTTTCGGGTCTTCTCAATGTGACTTTAATGGCGCCGATGGCTGTTGGTGTAACAGTTGGCGCTGTGGTCGGCGGAAGAGTTCTGAATAAAATTCGTGATCGGAACCTCAAGATACTTTTCCTTGTAATCGTCACGTTGCTGATTATTCAGATGCTCTACAAAGGAGTGACAGCTCTATGAATTCTCCCGGCTTAGGTAGTGGCGAGTCAAAACTGGAAACCATCATAAGCTACATACTCGCAATAGGTGTTGTCGTCAGCGTATTATTCGAGGTCATTGGCATAACGCTTTACTACGGCTCCTTTGGAAACCTGAGGATTTCACAAGACAAAAGCGTTTTTATTAGCGGACAAAACTTTTTCGCTTTTATAATTGACCAAACGCAACACTTGTTCGGAGTACAAAACGCTCTTCTCTTCATAACGCTGGGACTTATTATCTTGATTTTGACACCTTATATCCGAGCATTAACTTCAGCCATCTTTTTTGCATCGGAAAAACACTACAAATACTTCTTGATAACACTCTTCGTAATTATGGTCCTGACATTGAGTTTGGCATTACATTAGTTAATTTGAATTATTGTATGATCTGTGCTGAAACACAAATCAATAGACGCTTAACTCTATATTACCCTTCAACAATAATTGAAAGTTGAAGCATTATGGCTGAAGAAAAAGAGCGTGCTACTCCGAAGTCTCGCATTGAATCGCTTTCAGACTTAATTTTTGGCTTAGTGCTTTCCATAGGTGCCTTGACCTTAATAGGGCAGCCACCAAGCGATTTTCCGCAACTCATTTTAGACATATTATATTTTGCTTTCAGCTTTTTGATTCTAATCAGCGTTTGGTACTCATACACACGCACTATGTCTCAACTGCGCATTGAAACGCCAATGATGGTTAACCTAAATATTTTGTTGTTGTTTTTCGTTTCTGTTGAACCTTTTCTTTTCAACGAATTGCATTCTACCTTTGAAGAGAATGTTTCTATTGTTTATGCTTTCGACTTGGGCGGATTATTCATTATTCAGGCTTTGCTTGCCAACTCTGTCCTCACAGATAAAAACACCATTAGATCCGACAGAATACTTCAAAGTTATACAATTCGGAGAAATACACTTTTGCTGGGTGCTGCGCTTTTCTTTATTTCAGCGTTACCATTTTTCTGGTCCTGGGCTATAACGATAAACGACACTTTGACTATTCCTTTAAGAATCATACTTTGGCTAATCACGCTTTTCACCCCAACTATTAGACGTTTATGGGAAAAAAGGCTCAAAAACTAATAAAGTGGATGTTAAGACCTGAGAATTTGTTGCTCAATATTTTGGATTCATAATTGCTTTATTTTGCTTTTGTCTTTAGTTGATTTCAGCTTTGAACCCATTATTGACAACGAAGAAAAGGAGCGCGAAATACCAAAAAAATAGTTGAAGTCTGTCATCCTTAAATTGTTGACAACGTACCAAGGGAAAAATGAATGAACAAAGACACCATGAATGAAAATCGGAAAGAAGAAAACAAGGGTGGCAAGCTTCACGAGATAATTGACAGCCTCGGCGATATCTTATTTATCATGGATAAAAACCGGATAATCATAGATGTCAATAAAAGCGCTTGTGATTTATTCAAGAAAAAACCCGAAGAATTGATTGGTAAGCATTGTTACGAGGTAGTTCACCAAGCTAATTGTCCTTGGCCTAATTGTCCAGCAACGAAAACTTTTGAAACCAAACAAATAATCACCGAAGAAGTAAATGATCCAAATTTAGGAATTCCATTATTGGTTACAACCTCTCCAATCCTGAATGAACAAGGCAACGTCTCCCAGGTTATTCATATTGCTAAAGATATTTCTTCAATTAAACTAGCGGAAACAGATCTGCATATTGCCGCGATCCTATTTGACGCTGTATCCGACTCAATACTAGTTCATGATTTGGATGGAAAAATAGTTTATTTCAATGAAGCGGCTTACAAGACAAGAGGTTTCACAAAAAATGAATTTCAAACGTTATCTATCCAAGACTTAGAAGTGCCTGATAATCCTAGATTTTTTGGAGACAGAATGAAAAATCTTTTTGAGAAAGGTGATGTCACCTTTGAAGCTGTAAACCTTCGGAAAGATAAGAAAGTCATCCCGGTTGAGATCCATGCGCGAGTATTTGATTCAGACAACCGAAAACTGATTCTAAGCGTAGCTAGAGACATTTCAGAAAGGAAAGCAATTGAAGAAGAACTATTTGAAAATCATGCAAAATATAAAACTACGTTCGAGTCATCAATGGATGCATTGATGCTACTTGATGAAAACTCTTTTTTAGACTGCAACTCTATGGCTCTTAGTCTTTTTGGCTTCTCTTTAGTGGACGAGTTTACAAAAAATCACCCCGCCGATTTGTCCCCTGACTTTCAGCCTGATGGTACATCCTCTCGTGAATCTGCAATTTCTCATATTAACAAAGCGCTTCAAGATGGCAAAGACAGTTATTTTTGGGTTCATAAGCGGAAGGATGGTACTCTTTTTCAAGCTGATGTGCTCCTTTCGCGAGTCTTTTTGAAACACAGGAACATAGTGCAGGCTACTGTGCGGGATGTAACGCAGCAAAGAGAGGCAGAGGAACAACTTAAGCTGGCAGAAGAAAAATACAGAACTTTGCTTAATACAGCTAATGTTATTGTTCAATCTGTCAATGCAGATAGTAAGTATATTTTTGTTAACGAAGAATGGAAAAAAGCATTAGGCTACTCTGAAACGGACCTAAAAGATATTACTATGGCGAATGTAGTCAGAAAAGATCACCTTCAATATTGTATGGACGTTTTTAAGCAAATACGGAATGGAGCCTGTATTCATGATGTTGAGACCGTTTTTGTTGCTAAAGATGGACGCGAGATTACTGTAAGCGGAAATGCCTGCCCAATTCTAAAGGATGGAAAATTTATTTCTACCGTATCATTCTTTGTCGACATTACTGAACGCAAAAAAGATGAAGAAAAACTCAGAGAAAACAGCCGCAGAATAGAAATGATGAATGAAAAGTTACGCGTTGTAGGTAGCTTGACTAGGCATGATGTTCGAAACAAACTCGGCGCTATAACTGGCTATTCTTACATTCTTAAGAAAAGACACGCGGATCAAGCTGACATGGTGGACTATCTTGACAAAATGGTGCAAGCTGTTAACTCTTCGGTCAAGATTTTTGATTTTGCGAAAATGTACGAGCAACTCGGGGTAGAGAAACTGAGTTTAATTGATGTCAAAAAAGCTGTAGATCAAGCGGAGGAGCTTTTTTCTGAGCCTCTTAAGTTCAAAGTGATCAATGAATGCAGTGGTTTGAAGTTGTTTGCGGATTCGTTCTTAAGACAAATGTTCTACAACCTACTGGATAATACAAGGAAATATGGCGAAAAAGCCACAACGGTAAGAGTACACTGTGAAAGCGTTGATGAAGGCGTCATGAAATTGATTTATGAAGATGACGGTGTTGGCATTTCTAATGAAAATAAAATGCGTCTTTTCAAAGAAGGCTTTAGCACGGGCGGAAGTACCGGATTTGGTTTGTTCTTAATTAAGAAGATGATGGAAGTTTATGGCTGGACTATTGAAGAAAATGGTGAATTGGGTAAAGGGGTAAGATTCCAAATAACCATTCCGAACCTTAACTCAAACAAAAAAGTAAGTTACTAAGCTGAAAAAAAAGGGTCAAGTTACACATAATCGAGTTTTCAGACAAGAAACTCGTCATATCAAAGCGTGAGTTGAACTGAGTTCTTAATTAATGCTCGCTCAGGGACAAAGATCTCAACTTTTTCTTTCTCTTGTCGTTTTTTGCTTTCAACGAGATCGGTTGCTACACAATTTGGTAAAGTGCACATGCTTTCCATTTTGAAAACTCTATCTATTAGATTTTATGAATTACGAATCCACTTTAAAGCTGTCAAACTAAGCAATTTTTTTGCTGATGTTATTTTGATTTCTATTTGCAGCATGCAAGACATGCCCGCCTTTCTCTGGAACGGAGGCGGCAAAATCTGGAATGAAACGTGCAAACATCTGCATTGGTCCCTCATCTTCGATTTCATCAAAACCCATTGTCATTAATTGGGCAACAAGTTTGTCTGTTTCAAAGTAGGTAACGAAAGCTTCGCCCACTTTGGATACATGTGCGGCTCGTCTCTCATGAGCGACACGCATTTTAGGCGAGAACGAAGTTGGCGGATTGCTGTAGTCGAACACTACATGTGCTCCGTTGGGTAAACTAGCAATGAAATCGAGGGTCGACCATATAGCCGGCTCCGTTAGGTATGGTACGACTCCAAGCCAAGTGAAGAACGTCTGTTGCTCAAGATCAAATTCCGAGGCTTTCAGCTTCTCTGCTATGGTCTCGCGTTCGAAATCAACTGGAACAAAAAACAGTGAATCAGGTAACTTGATTGCCGCTTCTGTGAGAAGCTGGCGTTTCCAGACCTGCGTTGCCGAATGATCCACTTCAAAGATGCGTAAGCGGTCGCCAAACGGATTGCGGTAGGCATAGGTATCTAGTCCCGCGCCGAGTACCACAAGTTGACGAACACCGTGTTTCACGGCGACGGCCAGAGCATCCTCGGCGAACCTTGTCCTCATTGCAATGAAGAGGCGCATCCGTTTTCTAGACCGATTTAGTTCAGCCTCGTGAACCAAACATTTGGCGTCTTTACCGAGAATGCGAAGAGCGAGTGGATCGGCAAATATGCATCCGTTCTCCAAGATTTGATGAGCGGCACGGTGGGCGGCCGCCGCTAGAGCCGTCCGGCTTGGTAGCCCCGATTCCATCAATTTATGTTTATCCAAATGCAATATTACAGTTCCCCAAATGCAATTTGCCGTTTTGAAAATCTGAAATCCTCATGCAGATTGTCTTCGGTAATGGCATGCGTAATGTATAACAAAGCAAAAAATTAAATTTAATGCTCAATCTGAAGAAAAAAACCTGAAAAAATACCTTTGTGCAGATAATTGGCGGGCCCGACGGGAATTGAACCCGCGACCTACGGATTAAGAGTCCGCCGCTCTAGCCTGACTGAGCCACGGGCCCGCATGGCTTCGCTTTTGAAAAAGGTTTCATTGAATAATATAGAGCTTACGGTTTGCTGTTGCAGCTTGATGCAATGAAAAACTAATAACGGTGTAGCGCTTTAATCTTTAATGGAGATTTTTGTGGCAAATTCTTTGGGCGAAGTTTTTGTTTTAAAAACTACTGACCGAGCTGCTGGCGTTCCTTCGATAGTTAGTAAGTTGGGCTTAGATGATTATTCTCGGAAGACGGTTGCTTTGAAGGCTAATTTTAACAGTGCAGACCCCTTTCCCGCCTCAACTCATATAGATACATTAAGAGCCCTTGTTGGAACCCTGAAAAAAGCTGGGGCAGGCGAAATAACTTTAGCTGAACGAAGCGGCATGGGGGAGACTGAACAAGTTTTGAATGAAATGGGCGTTTTTGCGCTGTCAAAGGAATTGAGATTTAATGCAGTTGTCCTAGATGACGTTGGCCAAGAAGATTGGCTTAAAGTTGAGCGGAAAGGTACTCATTGGATTAAAGGATTCTACATGGCCAAAGTATTTCACGATGCTGACAAAGTTGTTCAAACTTGCTGCTTAAAGACACACAGGTTCGGCGGGCACTTCACCCTTTCACTTAAAAACTCTGTTGGCTTAGTGGCAAAGAAGGTTCCAAATGGACTGTACGATTACATGTGGGAACTGCATAGTTCTCCTAATCAGCGTCGAATGATTGCGGAAATAAACAACAATTACAATGTGGATTTTGTTTTGATGGACGGCATAAAAGCCTTCGTAACTGGGGGACCAGACAAGGGCACATTAGTTGAGCCTAACCTTTTGCTAGCAAGCCGTGACCGAGTAGCCATAGACGCGGTTGGAGTAGCAATTCTTAAAATGCATGGAGCCAAAGGAAAAATCGGCGAAGCAGACGTTTTTGAGCAAGATCAACTCAAAAGGGCGGCTGAGCTGGGGTTCGGAGTAAAATCCGCCGATGAAATAAAATTGATATCTTTAAATGATGAAAACCGAGTTGAAACAGAGCAAATCGAGCGGGTTCTCAAAGCAGAGGATTCTAAACATTAAGTATGTCCGGTTTATCGCTTGCTATACCGTCTACACCTTTCTTAGCATATTCTTTGACACCTTCAGGCTTGTTTATTGTCCAAACCACCACTTTTAAGCCGTTTTCATGTGCTTTCTCAACATTACCTGTATGCGTGAACCTGTAGAGAGGCAAAAGATAGTTAGCTTTCAACTCTAAAGCAGCTCTAACTGGGTTTTTGTGAGTGGCATAAATTAATCCCGTCTCAACATTTGCGTTTAGTTCTCTGATTTTTTTGAGTGCTTCCTCAAGAAAAGAAGTTATTACAACATTTTTCTCTAAACCTTTCTCTTTGACTATAGAGAGCACTTGATCTTCAAAGCCAGTTTCCTTCAACTCAACAAACACCTTTACTTTCTTATCTAGAAAATCCAGCACTTCCTCTAAAGTTGGAATCTTCTCGCCACTGCCAGCATCAAAACCTTTGATTTCCTCAAGAGTAAAAGCACTTACCAAGCCCTCGCAGTTAGTGGTCCGCTTAACATCAGCATCATGGATGACAACAAGATGATTGTCCTTAGTTTTTCTAACCTCTAGCTCGACTGCGTCTACACCGATTTCTAACGCTTTCTTAAAACTTGAAAGCGTATTCTCGGGCGCATGAGCTCTAGCGCCTCGGTGACCAATACGTAACATAATAACAGGTATTCAAAGAGCCAATAATATGTTTTGTAAAACTCTTCGTGATCAAATGCTTATATATTGTTCGTACCTCACTCAAAAGTCGAGTGTGCCACTGATGTCTTCTAACGAAAAAATCTCTCTAAACCCAATAGGTTATGTAAAGACCGAAGCTATTGGCGATGAAATCAAAGATAAATCTAGAATATCCCAGATTGTCATTAACAAAGAATTAGTTCAAGCCCTAGAGGGCATAAGTGAGTTTTCGCATCTTTTCGTGATATTTTTTATGAGCCATGTCCCAGAAGATAAGCGAATAATTCTCAAGGTTCATCCAAGGGGCAGGATGGATATGCCTTTGTTAGGAGTTTTTGCCACGAGAACCAACATGCGCCCGAACCCAATAGGTTTGACTTTGGTGGAATTGTTAAAAGTGGAAAACAATACTTTGACTGTTCGTGGTCTCGACGCCTTCAACGGCACAGCTATCTTGGACATTAAACCCTATGACTCATGGGATACAGTTGAGAAAACAAGAGTTCCTGGCTGGTGGCTTAAGCTAAATTAGAAAGAGTGACGAATTCACATTAACTCTTTGAATCGATATTCGGTGTCGAGCACGTTTAAAAGTTCTGTTTTAAGCTCCTCACCTTTGACGCCAGAAGCCTTAACGCTCTCAAATTCTTCAGCAAGCTCTGTCTCTTTGCAAACGCCTTTCAGCCAAGCTTCAAAATCGCCTCGGAGAAGATGAAATTCAAGAGAATCTACGCTGATCTGTTTGATAATTTTGTAAAAATCTCCAAGTGAATTCGCAGTTAAACCAGCAGGTTGATCAATGCCGTAATAAAAGCGAAAACCCATTTCATCCGACACCTTCGTGAACGCTTTAAGTGCTGCTTTTCCTTTGTCAGTTATGCCAAAACCGTTTCCAATTTTTTGCAGAAACCCCTCTTTTGCTAATTCTTGAATTTGCTGAATTGTTTGGGCAGGGCTCAAATTTATCTTCTTAGCGAACATGTTAATGTCCATGCGGTTTTTGGCTTCACTCATCGTTTTTAAAACTTTAAATTCTTCTTCATTCAAACGGACATCCCTACCTTCACTATTTCATTCACACCTAATACTGACAAACGGAAATTTAAATCTCTTAACAAGATCCTTTAAACATTAACGTCGGAACATTCCAACTTCACATCTTTTACAATTTCACCCGAACTATAATGATGCAAGGACAAATTTCCAATCCAAGATTTCAGGTCAATTCATAGATTAGACCCCTAATGTTACTGGAAAATGACTAAAATATTTATAATTGATAAAAAAATAAACAACAATCCAGTGAGCACACTTGAAGAACAATTACATAATTATTTTAGTGACCTGCAAGGATAAGTTGGAAGCAGAAAAAATAACCCAGTCACTTTTGGAGCAACGTTTGATTGCGTGTGGAAACATCGTTAGTCCTGTCACTTCATTTTTTCACTGGCACGGCAGAATTGACATAGCCGAAGAATGCCTGATTGTTATGAAATCACGTCTGGATCTTTTTGAGCAAATTGCTGAACAAGTAAAGAGCTTGCATAGTTATGATGTTCCGGAGATTCTGGCTCTTCCAATTGTTGAAGGATCGAAAATTTACATAGATTGGATGAACGACGTGCTTAAACCCATTGAAGTCAAGCGTCAAGCAAAACGTTCATTGTAACCAAAAGAAAAATTGGATCTCAAAAATAATCTGGCGGTACCTGCTTCTTTAAAAAAGATCTTTCGCCTCAATTACTCAATTTCCATTTAATAGACCGAAGCAAGTTTTGAATGTACGTTTTTGTACTGATAAGCCTTAAATAATGCATCAACGTATGCTTGTGAACTGTTGGAAGCATGACAAATGGGGAATCGCCTTTGGCACACAAACAGCAACAACCAAACCAGCTGATCCCCTAAAAATCAAAAAAATCAAATTATCCCAACAACCCCTCGAAATATTCTCAAAACTCCAAAAACAATACCAAACAACCTACCTTCTAGAATCCATCGAAGGACCAGAAAAACTAGCCCAATATTCATTCATCGGCTTTGACCCAAGAACAACCATTCAATGCACGCATGGAAAAGTGGAAATTAGAAACACAAAAACTGGTGGTTGTTTTACCCAAACAACAAAGGATCCACTGCAACTTATTGAAAACCTCCTAAAAGACGATACCTTAACAGATAGCGAACTCCGGTTTGTTGGAGGTGCAGTCGGTTACATCTCTTATGATGCAGTGCGTTACTGGGAAAAGCTCCCAGAAAAATCACCTGACGATCTGGGGTTCCCTGACTTGGAAATGGGCATATTTGACGATGGATTTATCTTCAATCACCTGCAAAAACAGGCTTTCTACTATTACCGAGGCGAAGACCGCCTACCTGAAGTCGAAAGCTTGCTAAAGCAAACCGTTGAAACGGAAGAATTAGCTTTCACTCAACCTAAAGTAAATACAAAAAAAGAAAGCTATGAACGAGCAGTTGAAAAAGCAAAAGAATACATCATCGCAGGAGACATCTTCCAAGTTGTGCTCTCTAAACGCTACCAACTAGAAATTGACGGCAGCCTAATTCCATTTTATCAAGCATTACGAAGAATTAACCCTTCACCCTACATGTATTTCTACAAGTCAGGCGACCGTCAAATTGTAGGTTCTAGCCCCGAGATGCTTGTTCGAGTTGAAAACAGAATTGTTGAGACTTTCCCCATTGCCGGCACAAAACCCATTGCCGATGACCCAATAGAAAACAACAAATTAGCTTGTGAACTGCTGACTGATCCCAAGGAATGCGCTGAGCACGTTATGCTTGTTGATTTAGCACGTAACGATGTTGGCAAAATTTCCAAGTATGGAAGCGTTCACGTAGCTGAATTCATGAAAGTCCACAAGTACAGTCATGTACAACATATTGTATCACAAGTAGTAGGCGAATTGAAAGAAAATCTTCAAAGTTATGATGCTTTGAGGGCTGTTTTTCCGGCTGGAACGGTTTCTGGAGCACCAAAAGTACGTGCAATGGAAATAATCGATGAACTTGAGCCAGCGAAGCGTGGACCTTATGCAGGAGCTGTAGGCTATTTCTCATACAACGGTAATGCCGACTTCGCCATAACTATCCGCACTCTGTTCGCTGACAAAAACCAAGCGTACATTCAAGCTGGCGCCGGAATCGTAGCTGATTCAATTCCGGAACGTGAGTGGTTTGAAACCGATCACAAAGCCAAAGCGTTGATGGAGGCTCTTGAAAGGTCACGAGGCGCTAAAGCATGAAGGTACTTGTGATCGATAACTATGATTCATTCGTTTACAATCTTGTACAGTACATAGGTGAACTCGACGCAGAAGTCATAGTTTACCGCAATAACGAGGTAACACTAAAACAGCTAAATGAGCTTAAACCAGATCGAATTGTAATTTCTCCAGGCCCCGGCAGACCTGAGGATGACCGGTATTTTGGCGTTTGCACAAACATTCTGCAGAATATGAGCCAGACTATTCCAACTTTAGGAGTCTGCTTAGGTCACCAAGGCATAATCAATGCCTACGGCGGAAAAATTGTGCATGCAAAGCGGCTTTTGCACGGCAAAACCTGCACGATAAAACATGACCAAAAAGGAATATTTGATGGTGTTAGAAATCCTTTTACAGCGACAAGATATCATTCCCTTGCTGGTGAACGATGTTCTATTCCTTCATGCTTGGAAATTTCTGCAGAATGCATCGATGACGGCGAAATTATGGGGGTTAGACACATCAAATTCCCGATTGACGGGGTGCAATTTCATCCTGAATCTATTCTCTGCGAAGATGGCAAACTA
This sequence comes from Candidatus Bathyarchaeota archaeon, assembly GCA_963833575.1. Lineage (GTDB taxonomy): Archaea > Thermoproteota > Bathyarchaeia > Bathyarchaeales > Bathycorpusculaceae > Bathycorpusculum. Next base: position 127,154 of record CAWHXY010000008.1, read on the forward strand.
ATAATTAAAAACTTCTTAGATAGGAAGCGATCGCCGTGATTAGGGAAGGCATACAGAAACTCATTGAAGGTTACAGCCTAACTAGTGGGGAATCAGGAGAAATAATGCGTGAGGTCATGTCGGGCAAAGCAACTAACTCGCAGACAGCGGCCTTTCTAACTGCATTGCGAATGAAGGGCGAAGCTGTTGAGGAACTCATCGCGTTCGCGTCCGTAATGCGAGAACACGGTAGCCAAATACATCCCCATGTAGAAAACCGTTTAGTCGATACATGTGGAACAGGGGGAGATAAAATAAAAACTTTCAACGTGAGCACAACGGCTGCCTTTGTTATTGCAGGAGCTGGAGTTGCAGTTGCTAAACATGGAAATAGAGCGGTCACGAGTAAATGCGGAAGCGCCGACGTACTTGAAAGGCTCGGTCTTAACCTTAACTTGGAGCCAAAAGCAGTGGAGCGTATTATAGAAAAAGTTGGGGTGGGTTTTATGTTTGCTCCTGCTTTCAATCCAGCCATGAAGTATGCAGTTGAGCCGAGAAGTGAAATCGGCATTCGTACCGTATTCAATCTTCTTGGGCCGTTAACTAATCCGGCATGCGCTAATGCCCAATTACTCGGTGTCTACGACGCTAAACTGGTAACACCGATGGCTTATGCACTACAGCAGCTGGGATGTGAAGAAGCCATGGTTGTCCACGGAATAGACGGCTTAGACGAAGTATCAACTGTCGGCAACACAGCTATTGCACATTTAAGATCCGGAGAAGTCACAGAACTTGAAGTCTCTCCTGCTGATTTTGGAGTCAAAAGAGCCTGTGCCACCGATCTAAAAGTAGCGACGCTTGAAGAAAGCGCTGAAACTCTTTTCAAAATTCTCAGCGGCAACCTAACTCACGGTCACCCTAAAATGGAGTTTGTTCTTGTTAATAGTGTCGCAGGATTAATGGTTGGTGGAAAAGCGGATGACTTTGAAAGCGGCATGGAGATAGCTCGAGAATCAATTGACAGCGGCGCTGCCTACAGAAAGTTTAAGACTTTGATTAAGGGTTCAGGCGGAAATCTGCAGAAACTTGAGGAGTTGGAAGCAAAATATGACTGATTATCTTGACGTACTGGCTCGCGTTGCCCAAATTACCATTAATAGTGAATATTATGAAAATCTAAAGCCAGCGGAAATCGTGCGGGTCAGTTTAAAGAAAGCAATTTTAGATTCCAAAGTTAACGCGGTTATCGCTGAAATTAAATCTGCTTCGCCCTCTGCTGGACTAATCCGAAAAGACATTAACCCAAGTGTTATTGCAAAAGATATGCAAAAAGGCGGAGCAACAGCCTTATCGGTATTAACTGAACCAAAACAGTTCAGCGGATCCTTAGACGCTTTGGTTCAAACAAGAAAAGCAGTGAAGCTGCCCATCCTTATGAAGGACATAATCCTAAGCCCTCTACAAATTCAAGCGGCATCAAAACTCGGAGCCAACGCCGTCTTGCTAATTAAAGCCCTTTTTGATCGAGGGTACAGCGAGAAAAGTCTAGATGAAATGATAAATGGGGCTCATCTACTTGGACTTGAAGTTTTGCTTGAAACCCACACCCTGTCTGAGTTTTGCTCTGTCTTGAAAACTGATGCTGATTTAATTGGAATAAATAACCGTAACCTGGCAACATTAAAAGTTGATTTGAACCAAACGAAAACAATCCTTTCGTCAATAAAACCTGAAGATAAAGTTATTGTTAGCGAAAGCGGAATGAAAACGCCAAGCGACATACGTTTTCTCCGTGAAAGCGGTGCAGGTGCTTTCCTTATCGGATCAACGATAATGTCATCAGACAACGTTGAAGCGAAAGTTAGGGAGTTTGTGAATGCATAATGAAAATAACCAATTATCCAGTTGACGGAAAATATGGGAAGTATGGTGGTCGCTTTGTTCCAGAAGTTTTGATGACTGCAATTAAAGAGTTGGAAGAAGCCTACAAAAAAGCCTGCAAAGACCCCAATTTCCAAAAGGAACTTGAATGTTACCTATCAGAATTTGTCGGAAGACCCACACCACTCTACTATGCAGAAAACTTGACTTCTAAACTTGGTGGCGCGAAAATCTACCTTAAACGCGAAGACTTGGCCCATGGCGGCGCTCATAAAATTAACAATACAATCGGTCAAGCATTATTAGCGAAGCGAATGGGCAAAACCCGCATTATCGCTGAGACAGGAGCCGGCCAACACGGCGTAGCTACAGCCATAGCATGCGCAGTCTTAGGATTAAAAGCTGAAGTATATATGGGCACAGAAGACTGCCAGCGCCAACGTCTCAATGTGTTTCGCATGAAACTTCTAAATGCCCAAGTGCACCCTGTGGAAACTGGCTCAAAAACACTCAAGGACTCAATAAACGAGGCTTTTAGGGACTGGGTTACAAACTTAGAGAACACATATTACTTAATCGGTTCAGTGGTTGGTCCTCATCCATACCCAATGATTGTTAGGGATTTCCAAAGTGTAATCGGCAAAGAACTCAAAGAACAATTCTACAAAAAAGAAGGCAAACTACCTGATGCACTGGTTGCATGCGTTGGTGGCGGAAGCAATGCAATAGGTACGTTCTATCCTTTTGAAGATGATGAATCGGTTAACCTTTATGGTGTGGAAGCAGCTGGCGAAGGCATATCGACAGGTAAACATGCAGCATCTCTCGGAGCGGGAACAGAAGGCGTCTTCCACGGGATGCTAACCTATATCCTCCAAGACAGTAACGGACAAATTCAAAACACAAGCAGCGTATCAGCGGGTTTAGACTACCCTGGCGTTGGACCAGAACACTCCTTGCTTAAAACAATCAAAAGAGCACAATACGTTTCAGCCACAGACAAGGAAGCAGTAGACGCCTTCCTAATCTTGTCTAAAGCGGAAGGAATCTTGCCCGCGTTGGAATCCTCGCATGCAGTAGCTTATGCTATGAAGTTAGCTGGGCAAATGAAGAGAACTCAATCAATCGTGGTCACCTTATCTGGGCGGGGGGACAAAGATGTTGAAACCATAGCCGATTACATTGGAGCGAAAATATGAACGCTATAAAGGAAGCATTCGCAAGAGCCAAGGCTCATGGAAACGGAGCACTCATAGGTTATATCATGGCTGGTGACCCAAACCCAGAATTTACACCCAAAATTGCAGATGCCCTAATCAAGGGAGGCGTAGACATTTTAGAGCTTGGTCTTCCCTTCTCTGACCCAATTGCTGACGGACCAGCAATTCAAGCTGCAGGCGTACGCGCCCTAGCCGCAGGAACAACACCATCTAAAGTGTTACAGCTTGCTAAGGAAATACGTCAAAGCCATGATGTGCCAATTGTAATAATGACATACTATAACCCAGTTTTCAGAATGGGGCTTGAGGCGTTCTTCAGTTTGGCTAAGGAATGCAAGATTGATGGCGTTATAGTTCCTGATTTGCCAGTTGAGGAAGCAGGTGACTACAAAAAAGTATCAAACAAATTTGGCATAGACACAATTTTTTTGGCGGCGCCTTCGACCTCCAACGAGAGAATAGCGAGCATCATAGCTTGTTCTTCAGGTTTTCTGTATCTCGTTTCCCATTTCGGAGTTACAGGAACAAAAGCGGAAATAGAGGATTCAACTATTCAGCTAATCAAACGTGTTTTGCCCCTCACCTCTGGAAAAATTCCTTTAGCGGTTGGATTTGGGGTCTCAAAGGCCAACCATGTTAAGCAGATCATTTTGGCAGGGGCGGACGGAGTAATTGTTGGAACCGCATTTATCAACATAGTCCAAACACATCAAAAAAACATCAACGTTCTCCTAAAAGAACTGCAAGCAACCACATTTCACCTAAAGAGAGCAACAAAAAATCATTGAATTATTCATTTGAATTTGAAATTTATCAGATTAGCTTTGGATCTTCGGAGTTTTTATTATGGATGTTCACCACAAATGCATATGGCTTGCATCTATTATCAGAAAAAATTACAGCGACAAGTAACGTGATATTATTTGTATTCATAGTGTAACAAGAGTTTATTGAATTTCAAAGCGTAGATAGGTATGAACCTTTTAGCTCATGTTGAGAGTAAGGCAATTTAATTCGGCTAATTTGTGTTGTCAAGTGTCATTTCTATTAGTTGAATTTCTTCAGTGATTTGAACTTCTTCTTTTTTCAACCTTGTTAGCTGTCTTTGTTTTGATTCCCTGTCATTGCTTCTTAGTATTTTTATCATTTTTGACATTTTACCACCCCTAGTGTATATCGAATCGTGATAGTTACTACTATATTAAGCATTGCTGTTTGGTAAACTAACCGTATAAGTGAAGGACACAACTACACTTTCTAAAACAAATTGGCTTTCTGCATTTGTGTAGCACACAAGGACACGTAGATCACTTATCAGAAATACTTATTAGTGCTATATAATATCGCAATATATAAGATATAAAAAATTATCAAAAGAACTTTAGAGTGAACAAAAAAATGAAAATCAAACAAAAACTCCTCCTTTCATACCTAATTATAATAGCCCTTTTTGTTGCAGCAGGTGCAACAATTACATATAATGCAATGCAAATGAATGAACTGCAAAAAAACGTGAAGCAGCAACAAGAGATAAACGACAACGCGTATAACTATCAACAAGGACTTGACGAAAAACAGTTTGGCACCCTGATGTTCAGCACAGACCAACTACAAGAAGGCGAACGAATTGTTGTAGCTAGCGCAGACCAGCAAGCAACATCACAAACTTATCTATCAAAAGCCTTAAGCGCAAACACTGACCTTATCACCCAGTTTAATGATGTAATCGCGATAGACAATAACACAATTAACCCAGCAATCAGACAAATAGTGCAAATATACAATAGCGATCTTAACTCTACTGCAAAATACCCTCAAATTTGGGACCAAATGACTGGTGTTATGAATGCGACAAATGTAGCTGACCTTAAACTCGCTGCAATTAGAACAGACACCCAAGCGAACGTGCAAAACGCTGTTGCTACCTCCCAAAACTACTCTAACTTGAGCATCATCATCGCAGTTGTATTCATTCTTATCATAAGTGTAACTTCAGTGGCGTTGTCAATAGTAATGGGTAACCGTATCACTAACCCACTCAAAAAACTCGCAAACATCGCTGACAAAGTAACCCAAGGAGATCTGGACCAAAGATATTACCTTAAACAAAATACGGACGCCAAAAACAGAGACGAAATAGATGACCTTGCTGACTCCTTCAAGAAAATGATAAATGCCTTCAGAATGCAAGATGCATTACTCAAAGAAGATGAAGGTACTGGCGCAAAATGACTTTAGAACATGATTGTATAACAGTACTTACGAAACAAATGGGTCCAGCCGCCAAAGTTTTTTTAGACCGTCAATGTCGGCATCATTTAAGAAAAGAAGCATCTGAACTTCAGAAAGATGATCTTCCTGAACTTGCAAAATTATGCTTCAACGGTGCTCAGACAGCGCTTGGGGTAGTAGCGGCCGAGAGCATAAAAAAAGGTATTCTGGCAATAGAGTAGCCTCCAAAATTTTTTTCTTTTTGTTGATTTCTAAAAAAGAATCTCGAATATTATTGGTTTATAGCATTTATTTTGTTATAGGTGGTGAGAGTATCAGATTTTCGTTAACAAAGAAGTGACTTTCTAAAAACTATTTAGCACTTAATTTGACTACGGGTTTTATTATTACTAATGATCCCTCTTTAACCGCCAATTCTTGGCGAATCGACTTAGGAATTTGAATTCGTCCTTTTCCTTCAAATTTTGAATCCTTTATGAATTTGAACTTACAATGAACAGATTTACCCAAAAGTATATCGTTTATTATTACCTCTTCAACTTCTCTATCGTCGTAAAACTCTTTCCATCTTTCGATCAAGCTATAATCGAAACGTACCATGTCACTTGCCATTAGACTACTAAAACTGGAGAGATCCTCAACTATTAATTGACAGGCGGGTGAATCATGTGAAAATTCTATTTTGTAATTCTTTCTTTCAACTTGCTCTTTCGTAGTGCTTTTTGGGGCCTCTTCTGCTGATTCATTGTCCGTTAGGGGTTTTATGAGAACCTTTGCTCCTTTTTTTATTTGTAAAGTTCGTTGCATCATTTCGGGAATTAAGACTACATTTCGTAGTTCGCTGTTTGACTCCTTTATTTCTTCAAATTTGCACTCGATGGTTTTTCCCGTGTTCGCTACTTTTAGCATTATTTTATGAATTTTGTTTACTCCGTAAAGTTCGGTCCAATGACCAATTATTATCAGGTCTAAGCGCACAATGTTATGAGAAGATGTTATCATATCTAATCTGCCAGTATTGTCCACTGCAAATTCAGCGAATTCTGAACTTGTAAGCTTCGACTCTAAAGTTTCGCTTTGTTCGGAACTCAGTTTTGACTTGATTTCAACCGTTGGCTTTTGTTTAAGATTCATCTGAGGAATTAATTCTATGGATTGATGTTCATTTAGTTCTGCGGTTTCTTTAGGTGGGTTAAGTATGAAGGGAGCCAAAACCTGCGTTAATTTATTGATCGTTTCGTTTGTGGCTTCTTTGGACGCAACTGTAGTTAAGAAGTAATCGTTAATGCGGGTAATGTCTACTCTTCCGTTTGTGCTTTGGATGGTCATTGCCTGTATTCCACCTACAATTTTGGCTTTTTTGTTTATCTCTTCAAAAGCTTCGATTATTTTGTTTCCCTTTTCATCTTTTTCGTACTCATCTGAGACAAGAATTTTGCCTTTTTTGAAAAAGAAAGCTTTTGATACGTCTTTGTTGGAGTTTCTTGTTTCTTGTAATGCCTTGGTTAACGCGAAATCGTTCGTGTTTTCATCCATTTATTTAGATTCTCCCATTTTCCACTTTGAGCGCCTGTGACGTGTAGCGTTTAGCAAGTATTAATACATACTATTGATATGAATTATAAAAACATTGCCTTTACCCCCTGGCTTTTGAATTTGTGCAAGTGCTGAAACAGATGGGGTCAAAAAGAAGCCTGTAACATTTGTTAATATATGCGATACACTCTTTTGGGTGCACTGTTGATCAAAGAATTAAGGAAAAAGAACGTTCACGTAACCCGGCTCCTTCAAGTGGAAAAAACTTTGCTTCACTGCTGAAAACCTTAACCTTACAACAAGATTCTGCAGAGTCATATGCATGCCCCTGATGTTTAACAAAAATTGTTGAAGAATGACAGAAGTTAACAAAGAACCTGAAAAGCCCCCAGGGATTAGGTGTTCCTAATGAAAACCCAAATAAAGATACTGGAGAATCGATTGCCTGCAACTACCCCCTTGGTTATTTAGAGGCAAGGGAGGCAGATCAAATTCCTGATGAATGTTGCGTTTGCAAAGATATTGTTGAATACATGCCTAAAAAATGGAAATGCAATTTTGATAAGTGAGAACCACCTTTTCTCAACTCATTTTAGGCTTTTTTGTCAAGCTTAAAGCAAGACCACTTTCTATTCTTCCTGTTCCGACAATAATTTGTATTTTCAAAATATCAGCCTCACCATATTCGGTTAACTTAACTGTTAAAGAGTCTGTTTTTGAAACACTAAAACTTTGGATTCACGCTATCGCTAAGATTAATGAAGCTCCTGCAAGAATTCTGCAAAAACTGGAAATGATACAGACAAAGCAGTTATTTTTTGATCATACAATCAATTATTTCTGGGCATAACATACATTCGTCAGGGATTTGCTGTTTTCGTTCTTTCTCTCTTAGGTAGCCAAAATGGTATTTACAGTTGGATGACTTTTCTTGGGTTTGAACAGGCTTTTCCTCTTCGGCTTCAGTTTCAGGAGTAGCTGTATTTTCCAGTTGTTTTTTACTCTTAGTTTCAGTAACAGGTATTTCTTCTAAACAATAAGGGCATGTGTTATGAGGTATTTTTGAATCTTTTTGCAGATTTAATGTCTTTAGTGGTTTATCAAAAACTTTATTGCACGCCTTGTTAGGGCAAGTTATTGTCGTTTCCTCTTCCGTTTAATTTGACCCCCGAAAGACTTCCTTAATATTCAGCATTAATATGCAATATTAATATTTAATACTTACTATAACTCACACAAAAACATATTCTGTAGTATTGTTAGACACAAGCTTCGTCATACAACATTTCCAAAAGGATTATCAACGCAGAGTAAAGAAAGAAAACAGGAATGAAGCCTAAGAAAAAACTTTGTTGTTTCTTGCTCATTCTGTGCCTTTCAGTAGTTTTTGTTGGGACTGTTAATGCGACCACAGAAAGTCTCAATATCGAGGCTGGAAAAGATTATGTTTGCAAAATAGGCCTCGTATCCGAAGACAAAATTCACTTGACTTTCGTAACTATAGGCCAAACATCATGTTTTTCAATAGTGTTTCCAAACTCAACGGTTTTGAACCTCGGAGAGACTGATCAATACTCCACCAGTTTTACTTCAGACACAACAGGAACATGCGAACTGCACTTTTGCAACACTAATTCATCAGAATCCTCACTTGTTTCCCTAAACTATGATGTAGAGCATTATATTCTTGGAATACCTGAAATGATATTCCTTCTATTAGCCATAGCAGTTCTTTTGATGTTCATCTTAACAGGTTACGTCGTAATGGGCAAATATACGTAATTTGAAAAAATGAGTACGATAGCATTAACAGTGAAGAGCAAAAAAGGAAAAACATTTGAAAGTAACTTACAAATTAGTTTGTATGAAGCTGAGCCAGACCTGTAAAGTTTGTTATTTTAAAGATGATATTCTCGGGGCCTTTTGGTCTCATGTAAGTAACTGTAACATAAACCGTATTCATGCTAAAGTCAAAGTTTCATAAGTGGAAAATGAATCTTCAGTTTGGCGCTCATACAGTTTACTTTGAGCTCATCGATGAAAACATCAAAGCCTTTTTCGTCGTAGCGGCAGTATTGGGAAAATTTTTTCTTTAAGATCAGTCGCAAAAAACACGGCTTCTTGAGTTGGCTTTTCAGCCCTTTAGGTGATAATCCGAGTCTCTATAATCTTTGAAGTATTATCGAAAATTTTGTTTTATCTTTTCTTCGCATTAATTTTAAAAGAGTCTTTAACAAAGGCTTCTTCAACTACCTCAAAAACTAAATCTTTTCTGTCTAATGGACTCCAGAGTTCTTTTTGAAAACTGTTAGCTTCAGAAATTTTTTGTGTCCTCGTTTTGCATTCCTGAAACAAAGTTGTATAATTTTGAGAACTAAAGATTTATGAAGCTATAATCAATATTATTTGATCAACGCATTATCTTTGGTTTTGCTTATGGCTAACTCAATGGATCTACAGAAATTTTAGCGTTATCTTGATCACAGTTTTTGATTTTTTGATGAAGGTTGAACTATAAAGATCGTGCAGCGCTTGTGGCGAAATCATTGGTAGGGATTAAGAAATGCAAAGACTATAATCTAATATATTGAAGCGAGCAAGTAATGGAGATACATTTATTAATTTTCCTTATTCTAAGTGCGGAAAAGGTCCACCTAATAGAATGAATAAGAAGAATTCAGATCAAAGGTTGCCGTTGGTTGTTTGCGAATGCGGCTTCAAAATACTTATAGTTCCAGATTTGGATGAAATGGTACGCAGTATTGAAAATCATGCTGCAACACATGAGAAAGACGAGACTGAACGGGAAAAGGCGGTAGCGGAGCATTGTCGAATAGAAGAACTGTTAACCCAAAGAGTCATTATAGCAATTACCAAAAAAAATCCAAATCAGCATTAATAAAAACATTGCATGGTTTCTCCTTAGGCCATTTTGTAAGATAGATAGCTATGTCAAGCAAATTTTGAAATCATTTAATTATCAGTTGATAACAGATCCGGAGATTGAAGCTGTTCTTACAAAATCAGTCTGCAACTTCAAGACTCAAATCGCAAACCTTTATATATAAAAATGTCGGAAGTTTATTCAAAGGTTTCAGAATATGCCATACAGTACACTGAAGCTGTACATTGACATAATTAAGACGTTAACCGAGCGCGGTCCATTGAGTATTCATGAATTGGCATCATTTTTAAAAGTCAAGCCCACAACGTTGAAGGCCCCTATTAGCTTCTTTACCGATCAAGCGATGATTAAGGAAAAAAACAACAACTCGATTGTGACTTACGTGACCACTAAACGTGGTACTCAAACTCTAAGATTTTTTAAGATTCAACCCTTACTAAAAGCAAGAATAGATGAGCCCTGATTCTAAGATTACGTTTAAACAGCTTCATCCTCATATATCTTGCAGCGCGTGAGGTTTTTCCTAAAATTGTCAAAAATGATTTTTGGTAAAAGTGATTATTTTCAATGCAATGGGTTCCCGAGATTGTAAAGTCATATCTATCTTTTTGCTCCTTGTCCATTGAGAATTATCCAGAGAAGCGGTAATAACAAAATTGTTAATTTGAATTCACCTAGCTTGGTGAAGCCTAACGAACAAAACAGAGAACTGTGCTTCTTAAAAACCGTTATTTATCATAGAAGCATGCTCTTAGAACTATTCAGGTGATAAAAATAAAAGAACAAAAAAACAAAATACAAACTCAAGAGTTGTCCGAAGAAACAAATAAAGAGAATCCCTTTTTTCATTGTACTTGTGGAACCAAAATTTCAATTGTTTCAAATATGTATTTGATGAGCAAAATCATAAACCGTCACTTAATAGAGCATAGACGGGTATATGGACCTGACGAAATTTTAACAGAAATAATAAAAGCTCTTTATGCTCAAGTCTGACTTAGGCAAACTACATGACAAATAGTCAAAATAAGGTAGCAGGTTCTATGATTTCAGGAATTTCGGAAATGTGCTGAGCTGAAAGAAACCGGAGAGATAATTAGTGAAGATATCAATCGAAATCTTCCTGAAATTGTCGAGAAAATCGAAGCAATGATTTATCTTATGAAAGAACTTTTGCTCAAAAATGAGACAAAAGAAACAAGAAATGAGATTGTTGCTTTCTCATCCAACATTTGACTTTTGGTCAAAAAATTTTTTGAATACGATTTTAGCTTGTCAAAACTCCTTTGAGAACTTGATAACACGTTCACGAAATATTAAAAGATCTCAAAATTTTTGGAGTTTTGTTATTTCCTCTTTAAGTTCATCTATCTGCATCTGCATTTTAGCTCGTTCCTCAACGCTTTCTTCATCAAGCGTACATACATACAATGACAAACCTACAAACAATCCGGCGCCTATTAACGATTGAAGGGAAACTGAGATTATGTTTCCCCATAACAAATTGAAAACCCATAGCAATGTATAGATTGAAGCGGCCAATATTGCAATTTGCATGATAAGTTCTATTTGAGCTGTTTCATTTTTAAAACTTGTTAGAATCTACTGACAAAAGAATAAACTTAGAAAAGCGATGTTATATGTTTCAAATTTAATCAATTCGACATCAAAATTACAGTGAAATAAAGACACTTCTTGGATGAACAAAAACTCTCTTTTCTTAAGTATTCCGATAAGAATAAAAACCCAAATCTACAATTAACTTAATAAGCGTAATTTTTTGTTTCTAAAGGCTGGAATAGAGGTGATTTTTTGAAAAAATTTATGATTTTATACATGGCATCAGTATCCGCGGAAGTGCAGATGAACGTGAGTCCAGAAGAGATGAAAAAAGGAATGGAACCTTGGATGGCTTGGTACAAGAAATGTGGAAAAGCAATCGTTGATCAGGGAGCTCCACTGGGAAAGAGCGAATGTTTAGACAAGAAGGGAAGCGCCAAGAACCTGATACAGGTAACAGGGTATACTATTGTTCAGGCAAAGGATATTGTTGCTGCGAAAGCCATGGTCACTAATCATCCACATTTAATGATGCCAAAGGCAAGTATTGAAGTCCTTGAAATCATGCCAATGACAGTGTAAAATTGCTAGACAAGAATCTTCTCGATTTTTTACTCTAAAATTTTTTCCTTAGATCTGTCGTTTTTTGTGTGAGCAGTTGAAGTGATATTTTAAAGTGCGGCCTGCAATACTATCAAGCAAGTGCTATGTAACGAGACTAACGAGGCATTATGAACAACCATATAATATTCTGATTATCGAAATACGCCTTAAAAGCTGAAAAATGATAAAAGTTTCACTGGGAAATAGACAGATATGGCAGAGAACCATGGATCGAAAGATAAGTCAATGGAAGCTTTAGATTTCATAATCAATGTACTGAGAGAACATGAACAAAACTTGGACAAGTCGATAGATCAGTTGGCGACGGTTACCGAACAAATAGGTAACACAGAGACGTTAAACGCTACATTGGAAAAGGCCGAAGAAAAATTAGACAAACTTCTAAAAGAAGTAACGAGTTTAGTTGGCTTACTGACAAGCATACCTAACAAAGCTGTACCAACTGCCATGAAAGAACAAGGGCTTCAGACGCAGGTAGCACCTGTAGTATCGCCAGCTGTGTTTCAAGTAGGAATTTCTGCGATTTTAAATTGCTCAGCATGGGAAGATTTTCAGATCCTTGCAATTCATCCACAAACATTGACTTTTAACTATGATGAAAATGAGAAGGTTTTCACGGCTAATGCGCTTAAAGGAAACCAGATGATCACATACGCTGGTGCCCTTCCAAGCTTTCCATTAATTCTTAAAATATGGCTATCTGGAAAGTTGGACATAGCAGAACAGAATATTTTTGAAGGTTCATTGGCTTAACCAAAATAGTATACTTTTTTGGATAATGATTGTTCAGCGTTAAAATAACTGGAGTTCGCGAACTCCGTAAGTCAAGAAATCCACTGATTCTACTTTGTTTTGTTAAGGATGATTACTTTTCTGTAATCCTTTAGATTGATAGCTGAAACTTGATTTTTCGTTATCTGTTGGATTTGCAAATTTGTATGCAAAGTCCCCAAGACTCATATCTTGGTTTGAACAGACGGTGCAAATTAGTTTTTCGCGGTCTTCTTGTCTGAAACTTAACTGGTTGTTTGAGTTTATCTGATATCCTGTTTCTTTGGCTGTTTTCATTTATTATCCAGACTGACATTTCTTCAATGTCAAGTACATCGAATATCCAGCTTCTGATCTTAAGTGGTTAGACCAAAATTTTGCGAATAGTCAAATCTTTTTTCTCTCAATTAATTCAATAAGTGTTCCATCTGGGTCTTCAATAAAAGCAATTATTGTATTTGGATTGAACTTAAATGGTTCATCGGTAACCGTTATTTTTTCTTTTCGCATTCCAGCAATAGTTTTGTTGATGTCTGCAACTTCAAAGCCTAAATGGTCAAACAAGCGTTCTTCATATTCTGGCTGACTGAACTTCAGTTGATTACGGTACAGGGTTAATTCTAATTTGCAGCCTTCGCCTCTTGGATCTTGAAGGAAAGCTATTTCCGCGTTGGTCTGTTTGATCTCACGTCTGCTCAGGAGTTTTAAACCTAAAAACCGGGAGTAAAAATCGATGGATCGATCCATATTACTTGTGCGAATGCTTGCATGAACAAACATTTCTTTTCACCTAATATTAAAGTTAAGAAATGAATGGGGGTTTTTTATAATCTTTTACTTATTGACACCTTTTTGATTGTTTATCTAAGGTTTTGTTTACAAGTGCATCTGCCTTTTGAATTTGTGAATTGCTTCTTGGAACATTGACAAAACTTGTTTTTTTGAAGCTGCGTTTCAATTCTTGTACTCTGCGCCACAACTTTTGTAATTCGAGATTTTTCACGGTGTATTCGCCCCTGAGCTGTTTGGCAACCAATTCGCTGTCAAGATGACAAATCACTTCTTCAACTTTGATGGTAATAGCGAATTCTAAGGCAACAATCAACGCGTTGTACTCCGCTTGGTTGTTGGTGTGGTTTCCTATGAAAAGGGAATCCTCGTGAATAACCGCGCCTGTATCCGTAACTGCAAGGTATGCTATTGCGGATGGCCCCGGATTTCCTCTTGCGCCGCCGTCACTATATAGCAGTAAACGCATAATTATTTGTCCTCGCTTTCACCTTGACGTTAAAGAAACTAAATTACATGAAACATTGATAAAGAAATCGATGTAAGTACAGATCCTTTTCGGCTTTCCCTTTTTGCACTTGCCGATTTTCAGCTTTCTTAAAATTTTTTAGACCCTTTGTTAGATTCAATCTTCGAGCGATTTGAACACAGAAGTAAGAAAAGCAATATAAAGCAAGCTTTTTCAGAATTCTACAACTTTCAATAGTAGTAGAAGAAGAAGTGTGCACCCACACGTTTTCTTCTTCTTTCTAACGCTTAGAAGAAGTAGGACAATCGCAGGGAGCACCGTGTCCTTCTTCTTCTATCAAGAGAAGAACAACACCCCGGTGCTACCACAAACTGTCGTTGTTCTTCCTTGAATAATTTAAGTTTCATAAGTCTGCCAAACAGCCCGTCGGGCAGATTGACTATTCATTTTGATTTGAACTAATTTGTCATTACCTCTCATTTTATAAAAATGTCTAATACTTTCTATTTTTGACTAAAATTGTCGAATAACGAACCTAGTTACAGATAAATTAATCCTTGATTAAGAAAACAAGCAAAAGAGTAAAGAAAAGAATCGGGCCAGAAAAAAATCAATTTCTTCTCTTATTTGAGCGACTCTTTCAAAGCAGAAAAGTAAGCTAACACCTGGCCAATTTGCTCTTCAGACATCGATAGAATAGTTTTAACGGCTGTTTTCTGCTTTGCTGATGAAGAAACCGCTATAGTGGCTAAAGCATAATCAAGGCTTGTAAAAAGGGGGTCCCAAGGAATGTTAACTCGTTTACCTTTCAAGTTGTATAACGCAAGGACAAAGGCGCTAGCCCTGCTTAAGCTATCTTTAAAGGACTGTACAGATTGACCAATAGTTATGCTATCGTAATCTTTCCCAGATAGAAAACTCTTAATTACTGAGTAATTTTTTTCTAAATTCTGAATTTCCTCAATAAGATCTTGCTTAATTTTAGCTTCGGTATTGTCTTGCATGCTTCATCGCTTTGTTGTATGTGAAAATCAAGTAGATAAGACTTTTTTTCGTTTCACGAATTTTTTTGAGTCATGATACAGAAATGTTAAGATCCAGTTAAAATCGAAAGCAAAACTCTTAATAGCCAATGACTTAATCAACAAGTTTCATGAGCCAAACCAAGCAAATCGAGCAGAAATGGCACACCAAATGGGAAAACGCACATGTTTTTGAGGCTGATCCTGATCCAGAAAGAAAGAAAATAATGGTAACTTTTCCATTCCCATACATGAACGGTCCATTGCATGTTGGGCATACCTTCACGGCTTCAAGGGTTGATGCTTACGCGCGGTTTAAGCGTATGCAAGGTTACAATGTGCTCTGGCCTTGGGCTTGGCATTGGACAGGTCAACCGCTTTTAGGAGCCAGCCAACGAGTAGCCAGGGGCGACGAAGCCTATGTTAAAGTGCTCCGTGAAGTTGACGGCGTACCAGAATCAGAACTAAAAAAATTCGTTGACCCCTTGTACATGGCTCAATATTACACTAATGAAGGACGATTAGCCGCCAAAGGCATTGGGTTCTCGATTGATTGGCGACGAGAATTCACAACTGTAATGCCTACATTCCAAAAATTTATCGAGTGGCAATACAAAAACCTTAAAGAAAAAGGCTATGTTACCCGGGGAACTCACCCAGTAGTGTGGTGTCCCAAAGATCAAAGCCCAACAGGTGATCATGACCGCCAAATAGGCGAAGGCGTCACCCCAGAGCAATATACTTTAATAAAATATAAGCTGGGTGACAACACGTTTTTGCCAGCTGCAACTTTCCGGCCAGAAACCATCTATGGAATCACAAATATCTGGATAAATCCAGATGCCGAATATGTTGAAGCAGACGTTAATGGTGAAAACTGGATTGTTAGCCAAGAAGCCTCTGAGAAACTGAAAGAGCAACAAAAGAAAGTTCAAGTCAAACGCTCATTTAAAGGGAAAGAACTTATTGGCAAAATCTTTGAAAATCCAGTTACTAAATGTAAGTTTCCAATTTTGCCGGGGTGGTTTGTGGACCCTAAAACTGCTACAGGCATTGTTTACAGTGTGCCGGCACATGCACCATACGATTGGCTTGCGCTTAAGGATTTGCAGGATAAGGCTGAAGTGCTTGCGGAGTTTGGCATTGACCCAGAAATGGTCATGCAGATAAAGCCTATTTCGATAATCAAAGTTGAAGGTTTGAGCGAGTACCCGGCAGTTGAAATAGTCAAGCAAATGGGCATAAAAGATCAGCATGACCCTAAAGCTGATGAGGCAACAAAAGCAATCTACAAAAAAGAGTTTCATAGCGGAGTTTTAAAAGAGAATTGTGGACCTTACGCTGGAAAAACCGTCCGGGAAGTCAAAGACACCCTTATTGAAGACTTTCGTAAGCTCGGCGTCGCCGACTGCATGTACGACTTGCCAGAACAAGTGGTTTGCAGATGCATGACCCAATGCATAGTAAAGATTCTCTCAGATCAATGGTTCCTAAACTACTCGGACCCCGAATGGAAATCAAAAGCAAAAGAAGCCGTAGCAAAGATGACAATTTACCCAGACTCTGCAAAACAATCCTTCTACACTGTCATAGATTGGCTTAGAGAATGGGCATGCGCAAGAACAACAGGGTTTGGAACACCACTGCCATGGGGGAAAGGCTGGATAATCGAAACACTAAGCGATTCTACAGTTTATATGGCATTTTACACAATTAACAATCACATAAAACAAAACAACATCAAACCCGAAACTTTAACGCCTGAGGTCTTCGACTACATTTTCTATGGAAAAGGAAATCCAATCGAACTTCAAGAAGCAATTGGAATAAACACTTCTTTACTAGACGCGATGCGAAATGAATTTTTATACTGGTATCCATTCGACCTTAGAAACTCAGCTAAAGAACTAGTCCCAAACCATTTGTCCTTCTGCATCTTCCATCACGCTGCCCTGTTTCCACCTGAGCATTGGCCAAAAGCCATCGGAGTAAATGGCATGCTTATGGTCGAAGGACAAGGAATGCACAAAAGCAAAGGCAACTTCATAACAATGAAAGCTGCTGTTGAAAAGTATGGAGCCGACGCCACTCGATGTGCATTGTTATTGGGAGCGGAAGGCATGGATGACCCAGATTGGCGCACAGAAAACGTTAGCGATTTACAGGGTAAGTTTGAGGCGCTGATTACTTTTGCAAGCGGAATAATGATTTCTGCCAAAAAGGATGAGAACACGACGCTTGAACGTTGGCTTATAGGTAAACTTCAGCACCGAATAGAAGAAGTTACAGCAAGCTTGAATGAGCTCAAAACACGAACCGCATTGCAGACTGCATTGTTTGAAACTTGGAATGACCTGCGCTGGTACATCCAACGGAAAGGCAGAAGTGACGCTAAAGCGTTGCGTGAAGCTGTGATTGTTTGGCTCAAATTGCTTGCACCTTTTGCACCTTTCATTACAGAGGAACTTTGGAGTCAAACAGGCGAAGCGGGCTTTATCAGTGTCACATCGTGGCCGGTTTGCGATGAAGCAAAAGTGGATGTGGCGGCTGAAGAACAGGAAAACTTCGTAACTGATTTAATGTCAGACACATCAAACATACTAAAAGCGATGAAGATTACACCTAAACGTGTGTGTTACTACACCGCTGCATCATGGAAATGGCAAGTGTACCTAAAGATTTTGGAGAAGTCTTTATCTGGGGAAGCGAAAATTAACGAGTTAATGAAAGAATTTGCCACAGATAAAGATTTAAAGCCACGTATGAAGGATATTGCCGGGTTGGTTCCAAGAGCAATGAAAGCTTTAGCTAAACTTCCAAGCGAGAGAAAAACTAGCATTTTAAAAATTAAAAAGGTGAATGAGAAAGAACTCTTGGAAAACTCGGTTTGCTTTTTGAAAGAACGATTCAAAGCTGAAGTATCGGTTTACAGCGAAGATGACCAGACGCGCTATGACCCTAAATGTCGAGCATTAATGACTATGCCTTATCAACCAGCAATATACGTTGAGTAATCGTAAATTTACTTTTTTCTTCATTGTTAGATTTGAATTCAATGTGGATGAAAAGCAATTTAGAGCAGCCAAACAGTAAATCCAATGCACAACAAGCAATCATTTGATAGCAAGAGGAAAGTGACTTAATGGTTAAACTTGATCACTCATTAACTTACGAGATAAAACCAGTTTCTCCCTTCAACTTTGATCTCACCGTTCGGAAGCCGGCAGGATGGCCTTTGTTCACACCATTGGAAATTTACGATAAGGGCAATCTCTGGACCGCTGTGCATCTGAATGATACGCTAATTGGATTAATTCTCACTTCAAGAGGCACCGTTAAGAATCCGCGCATAGAAGCAAAGATATTCTTAAAAAGCAAGACATCGAAGGAGAAACTCGATAAAATAAAGAAGACGTTGGTGCATAGTATTGGCGCGGACGAAGACCTTTATGAATTTTATGCGCTGGCAAAGAAGGATCCGATCCTAAAGTATGTAGTCGCTGATTTGTTCGGCATGCATAGTACTTCTTCCGGAGACACTGTTTTTCCAGATGCACTTCTAGCAATACTTCTCCAGATGGCTCCGCTTAAAAGAAGTAACGAAATGATGAATTGTGTGATTACAAAATTTGGGGAGCAAGCCGAATTTGACGGCAAATCAATCTATATTTGGCCCACGCCAGCAAATCTAGTTAATCTAAATCCTGAAATATTTTCCAAATCCTGCAAGATTGGCTACAGAGCAAAGCGCATCGTAAAACTCTCCGAAAAGCTGACAAAAGAAGATTTTCCTAAACTTCAGGAACTAGAAATGCTGAGTGCCGAGGAAGCAAAAAAGAAACTTCTGGAATTGCCAGGCATAGGCGATTATTCTGCTGATATAATAAATCCACATGGGGGATTCCCGATAGACGTCTGGTCTGCTGAGGTTTTTGGCAAGCTTTTCTTTGGTAAGGAGCCAGAGAACAACAGGCAAGCTGTCGATGAAGTAAAGAAGGAAGGCATCTTGAGGTGGGGTAAGTGGTCTTGGATGGCTTTCTTCTATATAGTTCAAGACCTTGAAAACCTGTCTAAAAGACTGAGCATAAAGCTTAGGCTGGCTTGATTTTAAAAAACAACGTCAGTTTGGAGAAAAGTCTTTTTATTAGTTTTTTAGCTGCTTGCTTCTTGAGGGGCTTCTCGGTTTTTAAGTTTTTCTTCAAGAAGCATTAGTAGTTCTTGAGGCTTCACAGGTTTAACCAAGTAAGCATCAGCACCTTCATCAAGCGCTTTAACGCCGGTTTCCAATGATGGAAAACCAGTAATCATTATTTTAACTGTGTGTTGGAGTTGTTTTTTGAGTTTAGCAAGTAAGTCCGTGCCATCCATATCTGGAAGTCTTATGTCAACTAATGCTAAATCATAATGGTGATTTTCAGCTTTTTCTTGGGCTTCTTTTCCGGTTTCTGCGACATCAATTTCGTAGCCGCTTTTTTGAAGAATACGTGTGAATGTTCGAAGTATTGACTTATCGTCATCAACAACAAGTATGGTTTTCTTAGATGTGTCCACTTTAGTCAAACCTTCATTATTTGAACATGTGTTTTTCTTCAACTTCAATAAGTTGAATGATAAGCTGTCGAAGTCTTTGCAACCTTCAAACCAAACACTGCTTGATTTAAGGCAACAAGATTTCTACCCTTTTTTTGGGAATAATTTAAAGATGTTTTTCGAGATTAATAAACGCTATCCCCTTTGTCAATTTAGCATAACTTTTCTTAATAAAAAATCAATAAGGTTATTAAAAAGAAAAACTTCATAACAGTTAGATCTGAAAATTTTTGATGACCCAATCTGTTTCTTACAAAATCACTTCAGAAATACCGCCTAGCTACATGCAAAAACTATTCGACTACATATACAGCCAGTATTTAGTTCCGCAAAAAAAGAGATTTAATGATATTTCCCGCGAAACCTCGAACAAAGGTGACTTTCTCTCATACACTATTGTTGATGCAGAAGGAAAGCAGCTTCTGAGAGTGGAAGCTAAAAGCGGAAACCCCATAGAACTAAAATTAACGCCTATTGATCCAACAGTTTCTCCACAAGTTATTGAGGAAGCAAAACAAGACATCATTATTTCAACTCAAATATTTAGGGAAAACACTAAGAAAGCAACCGTTTATTTTGCTTGGAGAGAAGGAGAAGAGGTAGTCCCAGAGGCATATACGAAGCCTGAAAAATCTTTCAATCGTCTTTTCCTTGAAACACAAGTTTTGTTTTTTATGGTATTCATTGTTTTTGGAATAGGAATTTTCATAGCTATAACAACGTTTTATCCTGCGTGGTTCTGGGTTGCACCGATAATTCTTATTGGCATACAAGCAGTTTTTGTTTTTTTCTCCAACAATTTTATTGCAAGAACAGCTGATTGGAAAATCACTAGAGAAAATCCGATTATTCATTTCTTGGAATATTATTTGCCGGTTAGTGAAGAGGCAGATTTTAACAAGAAATATTCCCGAGAGCAGCTTTTAGCTATCAAGAAAGAGATTTATGATGAAATACTCGCTAAGCGAGGTGAGATAGATCCTGTTGAAGCTCAGCAGGTTTTCTTAAAGCATGGTGTGCCATGTCAGCTGGAGAATTTGAAAGCTAAAAAAGTTAATGTTTACGAAATGGTAAAAAATATTGCTGATCGTTTCCGTTTTCCGATGCCTAAGATTGTTGTTTCAAACACTATGGTTCCTAACGCTGCAGCTTCGGGACCAAGCCCAAGCCGTGGATTGGTTTTGATAACAACTGGGCTTCTTGTTCAACTTGAAGAAAACGAGATTCTCAGCGTTCTAGGTCATGAATTTGGTCACTTAAAAGGTAGAGACCCATTAATTCTCTATGGGTTAGTTTCCGCGGAATTTCTGTTTCGCTTCTATGTGTTGCTTCAGTTTTTCCCAATAGTTTTCACAACATTGCTGTTCTTTGTTTACTTCTGGGCTGTCATGGTTGTCATATTCTTTATAGCAAAATTCTTTGAAGCCCGAGCTGATTTAGTCTCCGCCATTATGGTTGGGACGCCGCAAGTTTTAGCTGGCTCACTTGAAAAAATTGGTTTCCAACGGTTATTGTATGAGCGGACGCCATCCTATCGTTTTCAAGAATGGTTAGGGTTAGATCCTCACCCACCTATTTACTTTAGAGTGAACCGGTTAGAGAATCTGTCCTCTGAGGAAATTAAGCATCCACTACTTCGATCAATAAGAGACGTTACAAAGGGATTCCTTGCAACATTACGAAGCTAAAATTTCATTCGTTTGATTGATTGCGAATGAAACAGTTTTTCGCACCTTTTTATCAGCTTGGTTTGGGTTGTTTTTTGTTTTAGGGCGTAAAATAGTTGCAGGTTGCGTCTAGAATTGTCCCTAATTGTCCGCAGATAATCGAGCTTATTGTCGATTGCTGGACATGACCTTTAGACTGTATTTGGAAGTCGGTGCAAATTTGATCAACTTGCTTTACACTGCTTTCTTAAATTAGGCTTTGAAGGGTCTGCAGGTTGTGTGCTAGTTTGTGCCAATATGTGCTAGATTGTGCTGTTCTGTGTGGATTTGTGCTTTTCGTACGAAAGTAATGCATGTTCAAGGAGGCTTAGCTCGAATTAACTTAGCTTTTTCACATGGGTTTTCTCGAAACGCTTATCCGTTTGTAAGATTTACTTTAATTTGGTTTTTGGAGCGTCTTGCCAATGAGTTATTCGGTGCAGTTAATTAGCCCACAGGAAAAAGACAAACTCTTCCAAGTCTATGAGCAACGTTTACTATACACGAGCAAAGCTGATGTCTACGGTTGCTGCATTAAATTGTTAACCGAGTCTGAAGAAACTAGAAATGAATGGGAAGACAATTTCTACACTGCAAACGAAAACACCCGATCCCATGGACGATTAATTGAAGTTAACGAGCCAGGTCAGCCTTTAAGCGTAAAATATGATCCCTATACAAAAACCGCTTTTTTAGTTAACGTTGACTATTATGGCTGGATAAAAAGCATTGCGCTTGCCATAGCCGGAGATGTACTAGAAGATGAGCACAGAATTTATTCAGTTCATGGCGCCGCAATAGATGTAGGCTGCCTTGGTGTTTCAATAATTGCTCCTTCAGGCACAGGTAAAACAACACATTCTTGGGGTTTGTTGCTTCTTCAAAATGCCCGATTAATCTCTGACGATTGGTACTTTGTTAGGCTCTCAAGTCATTTGCCTTTAGCTTTTGGCTCAGAAAAAAACTGTTACATAGATGCTGACTTAGGCAAGATTTGGAATAAGTATGAGAGTTTGGTTGACAAAGCAAAGTTTGACAAAAGAGGCAGGGCAATCGTAAATGTCCGATGGATTGTAGGAGGGGGCGGCGTGATTCCAATGGAAACCCTTCACAAAATAATTCTTTTGAAAAGAGACCCCAAAGACAAAAACATAGTGACTCGCCTAAATTCCGCGGAAGCGTTAAAGTTCATGCTTGACCATAATTTTTGCAATCCCCACCAATTAGTAAAAGATGAACGCAAAGTTGAGTTAAGAAAAACTTTCTTCCAAAAACTCTTTGGACAAACTGATGTTTACCTAGTAAACACAACAGGAACCCCGCAGGATACCCAAAAAGAGATTAGAAAGTTACTTTCTTTGAAAAAATAAGCTATTTTTATGCAAAGAATAATAAAGCTCAACTGTCGAGTTACCAAATGTTTGAAGGAGGAACAACTCGTTTGAAGCTAATTTATGTTGCAATTGACGGCATGGGAGACCTGCCGATCAAATCTTTAAGCAATAAAACACCCCTTGAAGCAGCCGAAACTCCTAACATGGACGCTCTTGCAAAAAACGGTAAAATTGGACTGATGTACTCAGTCAAAAAAGGTGTTGCGCCTGAGAGCGATGTTGCAGTCATTTCTCTTTTAGGCTATGATCCCTTCAAATATAGCACTGGCAGAGGCGTCATTGAGGCAGCTGGCGCAGGGTTGAAAATGAAAGATGGCGATTTAGCGTTACGATGCAATTTTGCAACTTTAGGTCAAGGAAAAAATATTATTGACCGTCGAGTGGCAAGAAGTTTAACCACTGAAGAAGCAATCGAACTAAGCAAAGCTGCTAACGAAGAAGTTAAGCTTGAATCTTACCCGGCTACGTTTGAGTTTCGACCCACATTAGGGCATCGGGCAGTTCTGCTAATAAGGAGCAAAGGGAAACCTCTTTCAAGTAATATCACAAACAGCGACCCTGCCTACATAGTGGTTAATGGTTTAGGCGTGGCTCTCTCGAAGGTTGATATGGTGCTGAAAACCTGTGAACCCACTGATAACACGGAAGCGGCCAAAGTCTCCGCTGCCTTGGTAAACGAATTCATCGATAAAACCCATAAGCTATGGGATGCTCACCCGATAAACTTGAAGCGGGCTACTGAAGGCAAGCTGAAAGCCAACGTCGTTCTAACCAGAGATGCAGGGCATCTTCTTCCAAAATTCTTCAATATAAACGAAAGGTATCATGTTAATTTTGCCTGTTTGGCGGATATGCATGCCGAACGAGGCATAGCTCAGCTAGCGGGAATGGACGCCATGCTTTTGCCTCCGCCTTCAGGCAACCTACAAAAAGACTGCGAAATAAGAGTCAAAGCCTTACTAGACATTCTGCCCAAACACGATTGTTTTTATATTCATCTTAAAGGTCCAGATGAACCTGGTCATGACGGCAACTGTGTCTTGAAAACACAAATTATTTCGGCGATCGATAAGTACTTTTTTGGGCCATTGCTAAATCAAATTTCGCTAAAAGAAAACCTTATCTGCATAACCACTGACCACGCCACGCCATGCGCACTAAAAGTACACAGTGATACTCCAGTTCCAGTGCTGATTTCAGGTGACAAGATAGAAGGCGGCAATAAAGCAGTAAAGTTCTGTGAGAAAGAATGTGCAAGAGGAAGTCTAGGCACAATAGATCGCGGTTGCGAATTGATGCCAAAACTCATGGACATAATAAAAAAATAATAAATTTAATGTCCCTCAAAAAGGATGTAAGGAAAAATGGCTTACTTAAAAGAAGAAAAAGAAAACATCGAAGTTTTGTATCCGCTTAATGTGATTTGGGAAGCTATACCGAAAGTTATTGAGAAGCTTGATTGGAAAATAATGGAAAAAGACGAATCTTTACATCATCTTAAAGTTAAAACTAAAGGTGCGTTCATATCCTACCCGTCAACCCTCAAAATTGACTTGTCGATAATAGATGAGAAAACAACTAAAATGTCAGTTGTGGCTGAGACTCCTGTGACCACAATTACTTCCGTGGCAGATTATGGCAGGACCAGAGAACGCATCGACCAGTTTATTACAACCCTTGCAAAGCTAACAGGCAGTTAAACCTTTTTTTACTCGAGTATTTGGGACCGCTTGAAGGCATACCATGCAATTACTAGGAAAACAACGATGTACGCAAATGCCACTCCTATTGAGCGTAAAGCAATCAAACCGATAGATTCACTATAGAGAAGTGTTGGTGGCTGTATTGGGTTACTTAAAACGTTTGTATAAGTAAATAGGACTGGAGCGTTCGGGAAAAGAATTGATTTAACCATATTTGAGCCGATGCTGTCTGTTCCACTCGAAGTTGACGTCACGGTGTTTATTGTACGATTTGCTATGGTAGTACTTTGACCAGCAGTAACATTCAAAGTTCCCGATGGTCCAGCGCCAGGAAGATAGTTTAACCCGCCTACAACTCCAGCGTTGCTAGAGAAACTTGCAACTACGCTTACACCTAAAAATAACGCAATAAACAAGCCCAAAGCAGTCAAAAGTGCAAGTAACGAACTCTTTGAAATACAGCCAGCAGCCAAAACTATGGCTACCCAAATAAAAGTGCTAACTATATCGCCTACCAAAGCAAGAGGCACAAGATAGAGGCTGTTTTGTGGTCCATAAACCAAGATGCCCCCAATAGTTGAGTAACTAAAAATCACAACATAAGATGCCAATATGACTATAAACGTTGCGAACAGTTTTCCTAAGAAAACCATTGTTCGAGATACAGGCTTTGTCAATAAGGAAACGATTGTGCCGCTTTCGTACTCTCCTGAAATACTGTTCATAGCAGTTACAATTCCAAATAGAAAGAAAGTGAAACTTCCACCACTAAACGTGGCTGCGAAGTAGGGATTGTGCCCAACGTTCAGGAAAGCAGGCAATGCTAAATCTACTGTGGCTAAGACAAAAGCTATTACAAGTGCTGCAATGAATTTTTTCTTGCGTATGTTCCAAAGCATTTCATATCTTACAATTGCCCAGAAACGAGTAAACCAGCTTGGATGAGCTCTAATAGCTTTTGACGTTGTTGTCATTGGATTTTTCCTCCTTGGTCTTTGGTAATGAGTTGAAGGAATACATCTTCTAAATTGGAGGCTTTTTGACTCATGCCGACAATTACTCCTCCAGCAGCGGTTACTGTTTTGGAAACTTGTGCTCGCATATCATCGCGAGTATTTACTTGAATAAGCAAGGTTTCACCACTTTTCCACGTGCCCGACACAAAAGGCAACTTCTTTACTGCAGCAATAGCCTCATCTGACAAGTTGACTAATTCTATATGAATAATCGGAGATTCTGAAATCATGCTTGAAACGTTTTGAAGCGTATCTGATGCCAATACTGAGCCCTTATTAATGATGGTGACATGATCGCAGATTTGCTCAACTTCAAAAAGCAGGTGTGAAGAGAGAAAAACAGTTATGCCTTCTTTTGAGATTGTTTTAACAAGTTCTCGAACTTCAACCATCCCAACTGGGTCTAAACCAATGCTTGGTTCATCCAAAACTACAAGTTCTGGATCATTAAGCAGTGCTTGGGCGATGCCGATTCGTTGTTGCATGCCTTTGCTGTATTTTCCTATAAGATCATTTTCTCTGCCTTTCAAACCAACCATATTTATTAATTTAGGGATTTGTTCTATGCGTTGCTGCGCAGTCATTCCATACATTCTGCCATAAATATCAAGCAACTCGGCACCTTTGAGGTGCTTTGGGAACTTGGGCAACTCCGACATGTAACCAATGTGTAAACGTGAATCCGCGTCGTCAACATGGACTTCATCCCCTAACACCTTAACGAAGCCACTGGTGGGTCTAAGTAGGCCTACCAGAATTTTGATTGTAGTTGTTTTTCCTGCTCCGTTTGGACCCAAAAAGCCGTGGATTGTGTTCTTCTGAACTTTGAGGCTTAATTTGTTCACTGCAGTTAAGGAACCGAAGCATTTTGTTAAGTCGGTTGTTTCTATCGCGTAGTCCAAGACAAACGCTTCCGCTTAATACTTTAATGGGATTTTGATATAAGCTTTGACTTTCATCGTTATCGCTCACCACCCATTTTAGCAACTAAAAACAGTTCACTAGTTTCTATTAACTGTGGAAAGATATTTGAGTTCTTCGATTACAGTAACTAATAAAATTTAGCGGTGTAAAGCATGACCAAAAAGCCTCCACAAATCATTTACAAAGGAAGAAGCATTGGCATCGTAATTTTAACTGCTGCTCAACTGCTTATAGGAGCCATACATATCTTCTTTGGGTTGCTACTTTTCGCGTTCGAGGTCTCTATTTTGCAAGCTACGCTAGCTTATGATGTTTACACAGTGTTTTTCGGCTTGTTGACTTTAGTATTTGCAGTATTTATTTGGCAAGGCAAAAAATCAGGATGGATTGGCACCATAGCGGTTTCCATATTCGTCAGTGTTGCTGATGCTTTAACGCTCCTGAATTTACCAAGCATTCCAGGAATACCAAAATTCGCAGCGCCAACCGAAATAGTGTACAGCATTATCGTCATGTTTTACTTGCTCAGGAATAATGTTAGAGAAAAGTATTTGGCGCAAAAGTAATAATCAGGTCATTTTTATCCATTTGAGAATCTGAATGGGATTCTTTTTGGGGTGCCTTCAAAAAAAGTTCCTTAGAGTAACTAAAGAGTAGGCAGCATAGACTTAATGGTCTTAACTTAACAGAACATTTCAATATCGCAGTTCAAAAAAAGAAAAAGAGTGGAAGGTTTAATCTATTTTCCACTTTTTGGCTACCTTCACTATGAGGAACACGATAAGTGCCACAAAGATGAAGGTAATTAGCGCCACTAAAAAGTCGCCGATGCCAAACGACTGCTTCGTAACTGAAACTGCATATGTAGCCAAGTTTGACATGCCTGGAATAGCTAAGCCTAAGAGCGGAATAATGAAGTCTGCGACAACCGCCTTAACCACAGCACCAAGATACAAACCTAAAACGAAAGCAACAGCTAAGCCAAGAACTTTGTACGACGATAGAAAGTCTTTGAATTCGTTCCATAAGCCTTTTGGCGGGACTGCCGCTGGAGCCTTTTCTAAGGCAGCGGTGATTTTCTTTAACTCTGCTAAAATTTCATCTTCTTTGTCCATTAAAATACCCTGTGATTATTATGGACTCTGCGTTTTATAAGATTTGGGATTCAACGAATGGGGCTAATAATTGGTGTTACCCAGCTTTTTGTTTGATTGTACTCAAATAAGATGTCAAACTTTCTATACATTGGATTTCTCGACCAACAAAAGCATGTAACTCCTTCCAATATCGCGTGTTTACTTTAACTTTTACTCTCTCTAAGTTATGTTTCAGTCTCAGAGTGCCTTCTTTGCCTCTTCGGTCGAAATCTAAGAGAAGAATAACTTCATGTGCGCCGAGTTGCTCTATTTCTTCGGTTGCTTGAAGAAAGGATTTTCCTCCAGTCTTGATCGTCACGATTCTGCCGTTTATTCCTAATTCCTTCAGTGTTTCAGCATCTTTTTTGCCTTCAACAACAATTGGTTTGCCTTCGGTTGATTCTTCAGTTAATTTGGCTATAATATGCTGAATTTTCTCCTCTTTCTCTTTGAGCCTATCGGACAAAGGTTTTACCTTGTAATTTTAGCCTGCCGCACCGTTTCTAAACAATCTTTAGCTTCACTATTATTTGCAAAATATCGCCTAACAGGCTCCAATATATCTGCAAGTTCGGTTGCAACGCCATTCTTCAAGTCCATCGGATGAAGTTTACCTTCTGCGTAGACTGATTCGAGCTCTTGGAAGCTTTGAAGCTGTATGGTTCCTCCAAATTTTGCTGGACGCTCAATTGTGAAGACTGGTTTTTCTCGGAAGATAATGTATTTACAAATGTCAAGTATTGGATTAAATTTGATGGTTTTTTCCGGACAGAAAGCTTTTGCCATTTTCTGCTTTATTTCTTCAGGAGAATCATAGATGAAAATGCAAGTTTGAGGTTTGCTCTTTGACATTTTGGCTGAAGCTACTGCTTCTTTTTCTTGCCCTTCTGGGATTGGCCAAATTTTAGGTTTCTCTAAACCCTGAAGCAAATGGTGGTGAACACATGTGGGTTTCCAGCATCCTATTTTTTCACCTATCTCTCTTGCAACCATGTTTGCTTTTCGCTGGTCCATGCCTAACTGGCAAATTTTTACCTTCATATGAAAAATGTCTGCTACCTGCATTGGAGTGTAGAGGTAGTCTGAAACGTAATGGGCCTCGGTTTCTTGTCTTCCCGCAATTTCTAATGTTCGGGTAGTCCGGGCTATGGTTAGGTTTTTTGCAATGATGACGGTTTTAGCCCAGTAGTCAATGTCTTTGTAGAGTTCATCTGAATAGATAAATTCAACTTTGTCGCCAGGGACCCCAAGAGCCAACCACGAGTGTCTAAAAAGGTCGGCTGCTTTGCGGATAAGAGGCAGGTCGCCACCAAGTTTGTTATTTAGCCATGCGTGCCATGTTGCCAAAAAAGCTTTGAAATGGATGCCTGCCTCAGCGAAGTCTTTCATTTTATACGCACAAATAACGCCAGTTCCCAAATGCGCCAAACCAGAAGGTTCCCAACCATTATAGGCTACGGGATGCTCTTCTTTTTCAAAAAGGCTACGCAAATCTTCTGGTGTAACAACTTCTTCCGTAGGCGGTCTGCAGATTAATTCAACTTTCTTTTCTATGTCCAAATTGCACGCATCTTCCCTGTGTTTCCTATTTCTAATGTAAGTGTGGAACTTAAAAATTTAGTACATCTTTATGTATTTAGCTTATCTTTGGTTCAAGTTTGCATTGTTTCCACTAGATAAATAAGAAATGATGGTTGTGGGATATGACAAGAAGAACAACAACAGATGGAATTGCCATTTTTGAACAGTTTGTTTTCGATTGCTTTTTTGATTTAGGGTTTGACAATGTATTCATTTGTTTTTTAGTTTAAATTAATTCACGTGAAATTTTATGTGTATTCATTAACCCGTGGGAAAAGGTCATTGACTTAGTTAGTGGTCTTTCGATCCCTAAGCACCACAACAATAAACAAAACTGAAAGAAACAATGGCAAAATTGCTAACAAGGGAATCTCTGGAACGGTAGGCGTTGGAGTTAAGGTAGCTGTTGGAGTTAAGACAGGTGTTGATGATATTGTTGGGGTTGGATGAGGAGATGCAGTGATTGAAGTAGAAGTTGACCCGTTGGCTATGGTTATGGTTTGTGTGTTGCTCCAACCGCTTGATTGACCTGTAAAGTCTTCAGCACCATAAAGGGAATAAGGGGAAGGAACCGTTATCCAATACCCTATTGTTGCTTCTACTTGAAAGTCCACTTCACCACCAGCAGTAACTTGGGTCCAAATTGGAGCGTATGAACCATTATACAGGGTCACCTCATAGCTGATGACCGTGTATTCAGAATTACTCGCAGGAACCCATGTGGAAATTGTATTCCATTCGTTGCCGTTGCTGAAATGTCCTTCTTCCTGAACGTTGTACGTCAAGCTAAGTGTGGTGCCGTTCTCAAGAGCGTTCGCATTAAAAGCTTGGTTTAGAATCACAATCTGCACCGTGTCGTTGGCATACGTGTGCGTTACGGTCGCTCCAGTATCTGTATTTGTTGTGTTCACACTGTAAGATGATTAAATGTATGTTACACTAAACTCTGGAGCCGATGGTGTGGGTATCGACTGAGCAAATGCGGGTTTAACGATTATAAGACTTGAGACAGCTAAGAGAACAATAAGAATTAATGAGAAACTCTTGCTGATACTGCCCATGTTTAGTATTAGGAAACTGTAGACGATAAAAGGCTGCTCGTAAAACTCTCTTGACTGAAATTAGTCAAATTTTCTTGACTTGGAGTGTTTACGATTGGAGTTGAACTCAAACCCTCCGGCGATTTAGATGGGGAATCAGATTGAACCCACACTCCTATGGAGACATCACATGCATTTCCCCTTTTTTTGTTCTAAGAAGAGTTCTGTTTTGTTTTTTTGCTTCTTAGCAGTTTCATATAGAACTTTCCAAATAAAGAGATAACCAAAACAATCCAAACAGAACTGATTCCAAATCTAAACACACCAAATGTGATTATGGAACTAGACAATAGGAACCCCAAGAATATGTCAAACAAAATAGAACCCAAAACTGCAACTGAAACATACTTTAGAGTACTCAGCATTTTAGAACGGGATGTTACGGGATTTTCCATCGAAACAATCTCTAATACTTACTTCTTTACACCTTGCTTAAAAGATTTTAAAAATCTCTGCTTTTCGCTTTTTGGAATTTTTGAACTTTTCCCTTTATTGAAGGGCGCCGAGCTGACATTGCTTAAGGATTTTTTCCGTCAAGATGGTAGGAGACTATACGCTCAACCGTGAGAAAAGGTTAGTCTATGGAGTTGCTGATTTTCTTCATTTTTCCAGCCGCCGATATCACGTTGAAGTGAAAACTGGACGGTTAACATAGCGTAACCGCGAATGCAATGCTTCTACCCAATCACTCTTACTTACGTTAAACGCTAGTTGGGCTTTGTGTATTGCTTTGCTTTCACTATCTGTTTCTGTTTCCGATGAGAAAATGAAGTCTGTCAGAAAACGTATGTTCGTGGATTCCTTCAGTGCCTCTAATTGTTTTAGCTCTGCAAACGTTAGGTCAAGTTTGAAAACAATTTGGGTTTTCACATTACTTTTAAGGCTGATGGTTGTTTTCTTAGGAATTAGTTTGCCAAGATATAATTCTCCGTTGTCATTTCCCATGTAATTTATTTTAACGTCAAAATTGCTCAATTTCAGAATTTTTTGTGACGTAACAAAAATATTAGACGTTGAGAACTTGCCTTCCAAATAGAAATCAAAAGCGAAATTAAATCCTGTACGAATGGCACCCCAATGTCTACTTACAGAAAGAAAAGCAATATCTAGTAATACGTCCGAAATTTCAACATAAGCAGACATGAAATTTCATCATTCTAAATAGATTTTGTATTACTTAATAATTTTGCTATATATGGGAGGTACATCCAATCGTGGGAAAAGGGTCTGAGAGTAGAATTGGAAAGTTAGCTTCCAATATTAAGATTGATGGTTCTGTTGCCTGCTGGTGTGTAAACGTGGAAGTCGCCAGCGTAATATGTTGCGGGAAATTCGATTCCGTCGTTACCCCAAAAGTAATCTATTGTTACATAGTATGTGTGTTCATTTTCCAGATTAACAGAATAGACGTTATTGTTATAGGCTGATGGATTTGTTGAAAAAGTAAAAGTGCTTGTGGCATTGGTCTTTTCATCTGCAAATTTTATTTGGCGAACAATGTTTCCCATTTTATTTACGAATGCCCTGCCAGAAACAATAACTTTAGCACTTAAAACCGAAACAACACAAAGCGTTCTGCATCAATCCTCGCCCTGCCGCTGTCACAATGACAGAGTAGTTGCCTGTGGGAGTAGAAGCTGGAGTATTCATAGTTAGAAGGCTCGTAAAGTTGGATGTTCCCACTTCTGGCTCAAAGATTATGCTTTCATTTGCTTGTGTCATATTACTTAGATTGCTCACTTGACCTGTAAGGTCTGAAATTTGACTATTTAGAGTTGATATTTTGTTATTATAGTAAACTATCGTTCCAGCAATTGCACTTACAAAAAGTATAACAACTAACAAAAATGAGGCTATTATTTTCTTATTCATTCTTACCGAATAAATCAATATCATAAGTGCTTTTAGTTCTACTCATGGAACATACTGTTCCTTTCTTGGAACGCCGACAGGTAATTCAGGGTTGAACTCAAACCCTCCAGCGATTTTAATTGGGGACTGGCTTGAACCCTCCAGTCAGTGGAGACATCACTCCGCATTTCCCATTTTTCAGGACCTTTGTTCCAAGATTATGTCAAAGTTGCAGTCTCATGCTGTGTCCGGGTTTGAAACCAAAGGTTTCATACAGCGATTTTCCTGCCTCTGAAGCATCAAGATTTACTCTGTCGTAGCCATGAGCCCTACACCAAGCTATGCCAGTTTCGACAATCAGTCGAGCTACACCTCTTCTCCTAAACTCCTTCTCCGTATACAAAGACATCAAATAAGGCACTTCCAAGAATCTGCTGATGGGCAAAGGCGGCTGTTCTCTAATCCAAATGCAACCACTACCTGCTACCTCCCCTTCCTCTGTTTTTGCGATGAAACCCACAAGTTTGTCCGATGACAACTTTTCCCTAATCCACTCCAGCGTACGCTCTTCTGTTCCGGTCGCGGACATTACCCGTTCCGGATGAATATCACACCACAGACTCAATCTGTGCTTAACCAGAATCTCAGTATCATCTAGAGTAGCATATTGAATGTTAAATCTCATAGCTAGACTTTTCCCAAATTATTCTTGATGATGAAATGGACAAGTTGAGTTTAAATCTTGTTCAAAACTGAACTAATGATAGTTCGTTTAGATTCAAGTTTAAATCATTTCAGGGACCAAACAAGAGAAAAACAGGGGTTGATTTGAACCCCTAAGAGTGGAGATGTCACTTGCATTTCCCCTTTTTTGTTTAAACAGTTTGGCGCTCCAGTTTTTAAGTAAGGGCATGAATGCGATTTAGTTAGTAACTTTCATGTGATTTGTTTACAACCTACTATTTTTTCAATTCAATTAGCATTTTTAACACCAGTTTAAGTGCAGAGTCGTAGCCATCGCAATATTCTTTGCTCGGGTCTTTATCCGCATAGGTTCGCTCCACAATTTCTTTTCCAATGCCTTCATTAGTTAACTGGATTGAGCCTTCTTTAAGCCATATCAAAGCATCTACATACCCGTGTTCTGAGTCTGAAAGCTCATCTGTCACAGATGATTCTGCCTTCTGCCTGATTATTTCATCAATCTTTCCTTTTAACTCGTTCTCAACCTTGCTCACTTCTTTTCACCAATTCGATTACCTGTTTGTCATAGAGTTAAATAGCTGCCGGCTAACCCAGCGCGCTTCACTAAACCTTAACAAAAAACGCTTGTTAGAACCTTGCTCTTTTCTGTCAACTTTCAGCAAACTATGCAAAGCGCTAACTGGCTTTAGACATTTCGTATACTCCCGTTGTATTAACTATAAGAATTAAGAAAACTACCGTCCGATTCATACGATAGGGTTTGACAATGTATTCGATGAATTTTTAGCTTAAATTCTTCTATGAATTCAATGAAAAATAAATCGGTAAGCTTAGGTTTGATTTGAACTCCTAAGGACAAGTAGAGATTAACCTTCCTTTAATAATAGTCGAAGAACAATTTTCCTGTGATTTTTCTAGTCGCAGTTTTAATATCTTCCGCTTTAATGGTTTTTCTTCCAGTCTGCATAGCATAATCGAGTGCTTCTTTAGCAATCTTGACTCCGATTTCTTCAAGTGCTTTTGCAAGTTCTTTTGCTGCTGCTTCACTTACTCTGTCAGCACCAGCTTTCTTACACAGCCTGTGCATGGGCGCCACAGCTATTTCTAATTCAGTCATAACGACATCTCCAAGTCCTTTTTTGTTTTTTGTTAACGCAACCCCTGCTATTATTATTTCAAGCTTCGGCGTTTCCATTGGTTTTTCAAGCTTTTTCATTTCTATAGGCGTTTCAAGCTTTGGTTTTTCAGTTGGCATTTCAAGCTTAGAAACTTCTGTTTTTGGAGCCTTAAGCATCTTTAACTGATTTTTTGATGTTTCGGTATCTTTCTCGGTTTTTTTCTTGTCGTTAGACAAAGTTAGTCTCCTTGATATAGTCATTAAAATAGATTAATAATATTGTGTTTTGAGTTATCAAGTATTTTCAACTTTGGTGGGAATCCGATTGACCCAGTCAGGTAGAGATGTCACCGGCAAACTCCATTTTTTTTCTGGCATTTAGTTACTATTTGGAGCTGGTGTATTAGTCCTGTCTCGAATCTGAGTAGCTTTTAATAGACAGAATAATGCCCTATCATACATAGAGTGGAAGACTTGCTGTTTAAACACAAGAGCGTTGTTAAAGTCGACTTGGCGGATTTAGATGGCGAAAAAGAGAATCTCGCCAATTTCTTGCGTAGCCACTTCAAATTAAATTCATCAATAATTCCTAAAGGCTTAGAACTAAATATGGACGATGTTTCGGCTTACTCATTGGCAAGAATGGTTAACAAGTTTGTTTATCACAAGAATCTAAACAGCACACATTGGGTTACAGTGGAAAATAACACGGTCAAAATCAATAAGTTCAAGGGCACCACTAAGAAAAAAGAAAAACACGAGAAAGGCATGCCCCATCAAAACATTACACAAAGTTGGGGACTATGAAACGCTTTTCTTCACTATTGCGTTGTCTTAGGTGTAGATATACCCTCCAAACAGTGAGAACTTCACCCGCATTTCCACTTTCTTAGTTCTAAGAAGGGTTCTGTTTTGTTTCTTTGCTTCTTTGAAGCCTAAAGATAAAGTAGAGATTTACTGCAAGAACAACCCAAAAGAACAGAAATGGCGCATTCAGCACATTTGAATAAGCGACTGGATAGAAAAACATGTTAGGCGAGTAATGAGGAGAAATAACAATAGGAGACCAAATACTTACAACATTATTGTTGCCCCATTGATTTATAGTGTTCCAAACGCCATAACTAAAAACAACATAAAGTAAACTCAACAAGAGATTAGCCAAAAGCATTA
Organism: Candidatus Bathyarchaeota archaeon; assembly: GCA_963833575.1. Lineage (GTDB taxonomy): Archaea > Thermoproteota > Bathyarchaeia > Bathyarchaeales > Bathycorpusculaceae > Bathycorpusculum. The sequence goes on from CAWHXY010000008.1 coordinate 162,141, forward strand.
ACTTTAGCTGTTTTGACGTATGCACTCAACATAGGCAATTGTTTTGACCTTGCTTAAAAGATTTTTTAAATCAAGCGTATAGGAGACTGTACATCCAAGCGTGAGAAATGCATGCTTTGGAAGCAATTGGTTGTCCAGAAAACTGGACTAAACTTTCTTAGAGTTATTTTTTGGTCTACAAAAGAGGGATTAAATAACTTGGATACATGACAACTTTGAGGCATGGCAAACGTGGAAGACCAAAGTCAGGTTGAACGTGACAAGCAACAGGCTGAAATATTTGATGCATTAGGACATCCAACACGTATACAAATACTAAAAGTTCTAAGAGAAGGAGCAGTTGGTTTTGCAGAATTGAAGAAGAAAACAGCCATTGAAAGTAGTGGACACCTACAGCACCACTTAACCAAACTCAATGGATTGATAAAGACCGATGAATATGGCAAATACTGTTTATCCGATGAAGGAAAAGATGCGTTGCTTACCGTTCAAGCAGTAGAGAATGCATCGCAAAAAGACGAAACAAAAGAGAAGGTGAATAGACGATATTTTGGCAAAAGATTAAGCTTAAAACCAGTTGCCATTATACTCATGACTCTATTAATTGCAAGTACAGCAGTTGCAATATATGAATACAATCAAATAGTACTTCTTAACAACAGAATTAATGATTCGAACAATGGATTAGTCCTGAACAATGCAGGTTATTTGCCGGGGTCTAAACTATACGTCATTTCAGCAAACGCCAGTTATGAAACAATTAATGGAAAAGGATGTTTTGTAGTTGATGCCACTGTGAGAAATGACTACACTTCCCAAGAACCACCACCGATGGATAATTCGGGCATTAACAGTACAGGAACAGCTTATTTCGGCTTAACCGCTATAATGTACGAAGGACACAAGGTAATCTCTTCAGAAGATATAACTAGTGTCGGTTCTTCACCATTAGGAGTACCTCAGAATAGCTTAGAAAGCGGTCAAACTGACGTAATCCAAATTGATATGGCAACGTCAGACCATACCATAGATAGCTATTCAATATTCCTCATTGCGATTGCAGGGTACCCAATCCCATAGTAAATGGGAGAAATGGATAAAAATAAAGACTTCTCGCAATAGTTTCTTGACTAAAACTAATCAAACTTTCTTGACTGAAATTAGTTCCTTACTATTCTGATTTCTTTTTCTAACTGTTATCAAGTATCCTGTTCCAAAAGCTACTATTAACGCGCCGATTATCAGTAAATATGTGATAGTTGTGTTCCAAGCTGCTCGTAAACTGAAATAGTAATCTGGAGGATAATAATTGAGGCTTGTTGCTAAATTTATAGCCAATATGGATAGCCCAAGTAGCATTATAGTTGCTCCTCCAATTATTATGATATAACCAACTTTACTTCTAACTTTTGATCCGGCAATTATTCCAGAGATAATAAAAAACACACCAGCCATCAAAAAAGAGAAGAAACTAAGTGCCCAATATGTTTGAAAATCGCTCCAACCTATTCCGAATTCACGTGTGCCTATTAGTGCTACAGCCAATTTGTACGCTTCAATATTGATTAAGGTGAACCCAACAGTTATTGATGCGTAACTCCATTTGTTTCTGATATTTCTTAAATAAACTGTTCCTATAACTACAAAAAATGCTCCAGCTATAAGACAGAAAGAAATAATCGGAACGGCAAATTCGTAAAAAGCAGTATAATTGAGATAATTACTATTGTTGATTTGCAATTCAAGCAAGAACGTAGCTATTGCAAAAAAAACCAGTAAAAAGCCTGTAACTGAAGACACGTAACCCCATTTATTTCTAACCTTCATTTCCATGGTTTCCATGCTTATATTAGGAAACTATAGGCGATAAAAGGCTGCTCATAAAACTCTCTTGACTGAAATTAGTCAAAGTTTCTTGACTTAGCTTATTTACGCTTGGAGTGCTCCCTACAGGAAGTTAATGATAATATTTCCATAAAAATAGAATAGTTCCAATTATTCCGCCTATAAAAGAGAAAATGCCAAAAATTATGATGGAAGTACCAGCCCAATATGCTGGTGTGATTCCGTTTCTCATGGGACCAAACATTGAATTAAACATCGAGTTATTGGGCTGTGTGTACGTATAGCCAAAAAGAGCAATAACCGAGGAGCCAACGATAAACGAGAAAAACCCTGTAGCAACAGCCATTAAACTAATAGTGCGAAGTCTGCCCTGCTTCAATTCCATTTTTCGCCTTCAGCGATTGAGATGATAGAACTATTTGTGGCTTAAATGGGCATCTGAGAATCCATAGGCATAGCAAGTAGGGGAACGCATTGAACCAACATCGAAGTGAAGACATCACCCGCATTTCAATTTTTGTTTGATTTTTGCCTGAATTTGGAAATTTAGTACATTTTTTTTTCAAATTTACCATATTTTAGGCTTAATCCTTTTTGTCAAACGAATCATGTATCTTTTCTTATCGACATTTTTTATGCGGCTGTCAATTAGTCCTTGTTTTTTTGCTTCTTCTATAACTTGGTCAAATGAAACGGGCTGAGGATTTTCTGTTTTTTTGTTTGTTATAATTATCCAGATTTCGTGATATCTATTTTTGTTTTCTTCAAGAAACTCTCTAAGCGCTGTCAACCTTTTGGGTTCAAAAGTCACTGATTCAGCCAAGATTTAACACTTCCATTTTTTACGGGCTGTTTGTCTCCCATGTAACCTAACACTTAACCTCATTGCTGAGCGTTGCTTTTAGCTTGGCTAAGTTCTCTCGGCATGGGATTTTTTAGCGCCCGCGTCTCACCTGTTCCATAATTGGGTAGAACCCAAATCGTCATAGGCGCAAGATTTGTGTTTCTTACGTTCCCTCTGTTGAGTCCGTCGTTATGGGTGCTCAATATCGGTGAGACAATAAGAGAAGGTGAAGGGGTGAATTTATTTACTTTCTTTCTTGCAAGGTTAAGTTGAAGGGCCAGAATTGGTTTTTGACATTTTGGGCTGGATTGGCTCTTTTTTCTTGCGTTTTGCAACAGTTGAAATGGCGGCAACTATTGCTATGACTATTACAACGATAATAACGGCTAGAATCATGTGTTCGTTTGAAATGCCGACTAAGACCGAAGCACTTGTTGTTTGTGTCCACCACTGGTTCACTGAAGATGAATTGAGAGGTGATACATCATTTTGCAGGTCTATCTTGGTAAAACCACCCTGCTGCCCAGCTGGAAGCGTAAGAACCTGATTTGTTTGTACAGTTATGGTGTTATTTGTGATTGGATCGATGAAAACCACCGGTCCATCGATAACCTGAACCGCCGTCTCTGAACTCGAAACATTCACCGTATACTCTGTGTTTTCTCCCGCAAGTTCTCCCTGCGGTACGACTACAAGGTGCGACACTGTTTCTTTTACGTATGCGATTCCATTTGGTATTAGGAAAGCGCCTCCCTCGACAACAAGAGCAACTGCTGCCGCTGGCAAAATTGCTTCGCTAAAAACCGCAACTGCTATTGTCGCGTCTATTGGCATCGAAATTAGCATATCTTTAAACTCGCTGTAACCGTTTGGGAAAATAGTGCCTGTCGACACTGGCGGATAAACTAAATATGCGATCTGATTATCTGGGGCAGGTTCGGAAGTAAGAGATACCCACCCTGCATCGCTGTTTGCTCCTAAGTACACGGTTCCTCCTTGATTAGGCGAGTTAAAACCGATAATTCCATTGTCGCCTGTCAGAATTTCAGTTCCAGTGGGTATTTGACCTGAAGACAAAGTCGTATTTCCATTTGCTGTTTTGGAGTATGCTGACTCTTTAATTGATCCAATGTTACCGTAAAAGCGGCTGGCCAATGGCTGACCTGTCGTTGTTGGAGAAGAAGTAGGAGTCAGGGTTGGCGCTGAAGTTGTTGAGCTAGTTCGGGTAACGACTATGCCGTTTTGATCTGTTGTTTCAGAGGTTCCAGTTAGGGTTGCCGTTATGATGTCAGTTGTGAAGGTTCCAACTAAGTGTTCCTGAATCTGGCTTGCTTGCTCATCAACCGAGAAGCTTTAGCTTGAAACAGTTCCTGTAAACTCAATAGAGTCACCACCCGCAGGCGGAACGCCAGATATGCCGTACGTTTGCCAGTATGTGTTGTCAGTAACCCATTTTGAGGGATTAAAATAAAGAATAATTGTAATTTGACTGCCTTGTTGAGTTATGTCCATTGCAAACGTGGCAGTTACATCATTCATTCGAGCGCTTGAATCGGAAGGATCCATGTCATAATAAGTACCAGAGACTGAGCTACTCCATGTTCCACTTAGATCTCTAGCGGGCGTGAGCTGAGCAAACAGGGGAGTTACCTCAATCGAAAATAATAATAAAGCACAAATTGATAGGGTCGCTATTTTAGTAGAATTAAAGAATGATTTAGAAATTCTATTTTTTTGCATGTAATTCCAGCTATAGCCCTAATAATGTTTTTCAGATGTTTGCTGGTGCGAATAAATAACTTATGAATTATGAAGCAGTCTTACCCAAACTGAAGACCAATCAAGGAAAATCGAATTTGCTTTCTTTCCGTAAAAGAAGTACCCATCCCGTTTTATGAGGTTCAAACGTCCATCCACGGGTAAAGATTTAAGTGGGACAATTATGATTTATGTGCAAGGTAATTTAAATGCCAACTCACGGAAGTTTATCTAAAGCTGGAAAAGTAAGGTCTCAAACGCCTAAAATCCAAGGGACGCCAAAAACAGCGCCAAGCCCAAAAACCCGAAACAGACGCAATTATGAGAAACGGACGATTCTGCAAAGGAAAGCCGGCCAAAACTGGATGTAAGCGAAGAAGCAAAACTTGTTTTTTCAATCCCTCACTTCTCTTCGACGTTCGTGTTGTTTATTTATCACTTAACTAGATCTTATTTTGGTATATTCGACATTGACAGATAAAAAAGCGCTTAGAGAAATCATAACCACGCTTATGGAAATGCCTAATCCCACGCGTGAGGATGCTAATCGGCTAAAAATAAAAACTACAGGCAAATACCAACTTGAAGAGATTCCTTCAAACGCCGATTTAATTTGTCTTCTAACCGCAAAAGAAACAAAACGGCTCTTGCCTATTTTGAGAAGAAAAACTACCCGAGGCATTTCGGGCGTAACAGTTATCGCTACCATGACTAAACCTTATCCGTGCCCACAGCCTGAACCATGCGCTTATTGCCCAGGCGGACCAACCCAAGGCTCTCCGCAAAGCTACACAGGACATGAACCAGCAGCCATGCGTGGAAGCCAAAACAACTTTGACCCCTACCAGCAAGTCATGAGCCGAATTGAACAACTCACAGCCATCGGGCACAAAGTAGACAAAATAGAATTAATCATCATGGGTGGAACATTCCCAGCTACACCCACGGAATATCAAACTTGGTTTATCCAGCGCTGCCTTGACGCGATAACATGCAAAACGTCAGCAAGTTTGGAGGAGGCGAAGGCAAACGCTGAAGTGAGCAAAACCCGCAATGTCGGCATAACTGTGGAGACGCGTCCTGACTGGGCAAAGCAACCCCACGTTGACGCGATGCTTGACATGGGAGTTACGCGAATTGAGCTTGGCGTCCAAAACCCAGATGATGAAATTTACCGTTTAGTCGGAAGGACACACACTGTAGCCGATGTGATCGATGCAACGCGTATAGCCAAGGACGCTGGACTGAAAATTGGTTATCACTTAATGCCTGGAATGCCCGGGTCTAACCCCAAAAAAGACATTATAGCATTTAAAAAAGTCTTTACTGATTCAACTTTCAAACCTGACATGATAAAAATTTACCCGTGCCTTTGCATAGCCGGTACGAAAGCAAACGAATGGTATCAACAAGGTAGCTACGAGCCCTACACAACAGAACAAGCTTCAGAAGTAATAGCTGAAATCAAAAAATTCATCCCGCCATGGATAAGAGTAATGCGTGTTCAACGCGATATTCCGTCACGCCTTATTTTGGCTGGAGTTAAGAAAAGCAATCTTCGTCAACTTGCTAATGACGAACTTCATCAGCAAGGAGGCAAATGTCAATGCATCCGGTGTAGAGAGGTTGGACATAGACTGGCAGTTGACCATATGAAACCGGACTTGGAAAAAGTCAAAATCCAATCCCTCATCTACGAGGCTTCAGAAGGCAAAGAAGTCTTCATTTCCGTGGAAGATTTTGAAAACAAAATTCTCTTAGGCTACTTACGCATGCGCGTTCCATCCCCAAAGGCTCACAGACCAGAAATCACTGAGACCCCCTCAGCGATTGTTCGGGAGCTTCACGTTTATGGTCCACTTGTTCCAGTTGGAAAGCATGCGGCAGGCGCTTGGCAACATAAAGGGTTTGGCGCAGAATTGCTAAAGGAAGCTGAACGCATGGCACGAGAAGATTTTGGTTTGAAAAAGCTTTTAGTCATAAGTGCATTAGGAACAAGAAGATATTACAGGCGTTTCGGGTACGAACGCGACGGAGTTTACGTTTCCAAAAAACTGGAGAATTAAGCATGAGTCAACTTGAAAATTCAAATTACACTGGCGCAGCAATTGACGCCCTAAGAAAAGCAGACTGTGACATCGGCGACATAATAAAAGTTACCAGCAAAGAAAAAACCTACGAAGGCATCCTAATACCCCGCTCAGAACTAGGCGAGGGCACTGTTGTAATTGTTAAGATGAAAAGCGGATACAACATTGGTATCCGGGTAACGTCAGAAGTCAAAATCGAAAAAGTTGGAAAAGGCTCAAAACCCGCCTTTGCATCACCTCCCTTGCCAAAACAGAATCCTGCTTTGCCGCATGTTGTCATAATGAGTACGGGGGGAACAATCGCTAGTCGAGTGGACTACCGAACGGGAGCAGTTCGCTCAGCTATTTCTGCAAGTGACCTTTACGGCGTGGTCCCTGAACTCTCCGACATAGCAAAAGTTGACACAGAAATCGTTTTCAGCCTATACAGTGAAAACATTACTCAAAAGCATTGGAAAGAACTTGCTGAAACCGTTGCTAAACGAATAGAGTCAGGCGTTAACGGCGTGGTAATTGCCCATGGCACCGATACAATGGCTTACACTTCAGCTGCTTTGAGCTTTGCGCTGCAGAATCTGCCTGTTCCGGTTGTGGTTGTTGGCGCACAACGTTCATCTGACCGTCCAAGCAGTGACGCAGCAACAAACCTCATTGGTGCAGTGAAAGCCGCCGGAGAAGGACCCTTCGCTGAGGTAGGTTTAGCTATGCATGAAACAGTTTCAGATATTGCAACAGTCGTTCACAGAGGTACTAAGGTACGAAAATGCCACACCAGCCGAAGAGACACCTTCAAATCAATCAACGGGTTCCCAATCGCCCAAGTAAAAGATCAAAAAGTTACCATGCTAACAAATCAATACCAGCGTCGCGATTCCTCAAAGAAGCTGATACTCAAATCAAACTTCAGCGAAAATGTTGCGTTAGTCAAATTTTATCCAGGTCTAGATTCAGGAGTAATCGACTATTATGTCAACAAAGGCATAAAGGGCATTTTGCTTGAGGGCTCGGGCTTGGGGCATGTTAGCAAATTTTGCTTTGATAGTATCAAAAATGCTGTTGCAAAAGGCGTTGTGGTTGCGTTGGCTTCTCAGTGCATTTGGGGAAGAGTAAACATGAATGTGTATGATACTGGCAGAGATTTGCTCTCTTTTGGTGTAATCCCAACAGACGATATGTTCCCTGAAACAGCCCTTGTCAAACTAATGTGGGTCCTTGGACAAACCGACGACGCTCAAGAAGCCATAAAACTTTTCAGAACTAACATTGCAGGGGAATTCTCCCCAAGAACGCTTCCGCAAGAGCGCATAGTTGAAGGAGGAGAAAAAAGTGGCAATCGATTATAAAGCAATAGGATTAAAAGTTGGCTTAGAAATCCACCAGCAGCTAAACGTCAATTCAAAACTCTTTTGCAGTTGCCCGCCTGAACTCTTCAAAGAGGACCCAGAAACAACTTTTCTGCGGCGATTGCGGCCAACACAAAGTGAACTTGGACAAATTGATCCCGCCGCTTATTTTGAATTCCAAAAAGGCGTAAAAATCCTCTATGAAGCCAGCAAAAGCAGCTCCTGCCTTGTCGAAATGGATGAGGAACCGCCGCACCCCATAAATTTGGATGCTGTGGAAGTGGTTTTAACTGCTTCTTTAATGATGAATATGCAGCCCGTTGATGAAGTTCATGTTATGCGCAAAACAGTCATTGATGGGTCAAACACTACTGGCTTTCAGCGTACTTGCATCATAGCTTTGGATGGCTGGATTAAGGTTGGAGAAAAAACTATTCCGATGCAAGCAGCAAGCCTTGAAGAGGATGCAGCGCGCAAAACAGGCACCCAAGATGAAGGCAAAACTATCCGTTATCGCATTGACCGTTTAGGAATACCGTTAATTGAGGTGGCAACAGCTCCTGTGATTTACTCACCCATGGAAGCTCAGGAAGTTGCGTTCGCAATTGGCCGGATTCTGCGTGATACTGGTAAAGTGATGCGAGGTCTGGGCACTATACGCCAAGATCTTAACGTGTCTTTGCCAAATGGCGCTCTAATAGAAATAAAAGGTGTCCAGGAACTTGAGTTAATCTCTAAAGTTGTTGAGTACGAGGTTGAACGGCAACTTGGGCTTATTAGTGTAAAAGAGGAACTGGCTAAGCGAGGGATCAAAGCAGAGGATCTCAAGCAAGAATTCGTTGACGTTACCGAAATTTTCAAACAAACAAAAAGCAAAGTTATCCGCAAGGCAGTGGATAGAAATCAGAAGGTAATGGCTGTTAAATTACCAAAATATGGTGGATTGCTGAAACGTGAACTTATGCCTGATTTTCGAGTTGGAACCGAACTTTCAGACAGGGCAAAGTTCTGGGGCAGAGTCGGCGGAATATTCCACACAGACGAAATGCCCAATTACGGCATAACCCCCGAAGAAGTAGACGCTCTCCGCAAAGCAACTAACGCAGCCGGATCAGATGCAGTTGTTTTTGTTGCTGACACAGCAGAAAACGTTCTGGATGCATTAAAAGCAGTTGTTGAACGAGCACAAGAAGCATTAACGGGAATTCCTGCCGAAACACGAACAGCAAAAGATGATGGGACAACAAGATATATGCGGCCAAGACCTGGAGCAGCCAGAATGTACCCTGAAACCGACATTCCCCCAACATCAATAACAGAAGAACTAGTAACAACGATTCGCAATAATCTGCCTGAGCCTGCAGAAAAGAAAGTTGCTCGCCTCATCAAGCAGTATGGTTTAAATGAAAAGTTAGCCAAACAGCTTCCTGACTCAGAATATAACCTTCTTTTTGAGCAAATCGTTAAGGAAACAGGTGTTCAGGCCTCAACCGTGGCTGCATTCTTAACTGAGACTTTGAAAGCTCTTAGACGAGACGGCATCCAAGTCGACCTTGTCAATGAAGACCAAATTAAAAACATCTTTGACGCGATCGGTTCAGGAGAACTTGCAAAAGAAGCCATAGCAGATGTTTTCGGTTGGCTTTCGAAGAATGAAGATAAAACCGTACAGGATGCAGTGCAAGCGTTGGGTCTAAAAATGTTCACTGAAGCGGATCTCATGCCGATCATCGACCGAGTAATATCCATAAACAAGCAACAGATTGAAAAACTTGGCAAAAACGCCAACGGCATGATAATGGGCGCTATCATGAAAGAAGTTCGAGGCAAAGCTAACCCTGAATTAGTCACTAAACTTTTGAAAGAACGCCTCAAATAGGCTGTTTTTTCATTAAAACCAGCACTGAGCCGCAAATCCTAAAAGGTTTAGCATAGCTTATAGAATAAAGAGGCTCATTCTATTGAAGCACATTGAAGCGCGTATAAAAACTCCATTCGGAGAAGTCATAATTGAAGGCGAAAATCCCCAAGATATACTTGACATGTTGGGAAATATTCCAGAAAACTTCGTTGAGAAATTATCCGATTTTGTTTCAGATAAGCTAACACCGTCAGGGGCACAATTAAAAGGAATCGTTGAATCAACAACTGAAGGACCAGTAATAGTTACACGTGAAAACCTCACCCATTACGAAGCAGTAGGATTGATTCTATATGCTTCTGACGAAAGAAAAAACACAGCCTCACAAATCCAGAAACAGTTGGAAAGCAGCGGAATAAAAAGCATGGTTCCCGCACGATTAAACGAAATGACTAAACGGGGTCAAGTCTTCAAGCCCGATCCTAACAAGCCAGAGTTTAAACTTACCATCCAAGGCGAGAAATGGGTTGAAGACGAAGTGCTTACCAAAATTAGAGGCAAAATGAGTTGAGTGGAAAAACAGAAAAAGTGCAAGTTCATCTTAAATATAAAGAGCTTGAAGAGCAGTTTGCCGCTGAACCTCAAGAAGCTTGGTTATTGATTAACCAGTTTTTCAAAAATTTTATTCCTTCTTTTGAAATTGCTCAAAAAATCTGGCTTAACATCGACCTGCAACAGCTTGCTAAAGACCTAGACGGCATAGCGGCGTTTTCAAGTGACGGTGCAAGCTTGCTGATCCCTAAAAACAAGTTAACTGACAATGACACATTGTCGATTTGGCTTACAGCGCATTATCTTGGACACAAACTTGGAATGGTTAACAATGATGCTTTATCGAAAGATGAATTGCAGATGAAGCTTGGAAAAAGCGGAAAGATAACCAGCACCCGTTTAGGAGAGCTATCGAAAAACGGACTGGTGCAGAAGACCGTTGATGATAAGTTTAGAATAGCCATTATGGGTGTTGTTCAAACTCAAAAGGAAATTATTCCTAAAATAAAATCCAAAATGAAACCCTAATTTTCTCCACAAGAAAGAGCCTAAGAAAAATATATTTACTTGCGTGCTACACTTTTTTGTTGAGGTTAACTCATGAATTTTGCGATGTTAATGGCTATAATTTACTCAATTCTAAGCAGCTTGAATCTTAGTTGGTTGAATATACCTTTACTTATCGCTCTAGTCATTGTCGGTCTGATAATAATAATTCTGATAAAGCTGTTTTTGGTTCTGATTCCCGCAATAATTGTTGCTGCTATCGTGTACTTCCTCACTGGCGACCTGCTGTGGACTGGCATTGCTTTCCTTGTAGTTGCACTCATATCGATAGTAGCCAAAATATAGCTCCAAACACTGAAGATCCAAAACCCAAAACCATTTTTTCTTATTATTTGAGTTTGTAGTGGAAGAGGTTTTGTTGAATATCGTTACCGCCTGCTTGTTCGAAGCTAAACCAATGGGTGACTTGATACATCTTTGAAAGCAAGTCTTTCAGGTTCTGTTCCCTCTTCGTCTGTTCTGCCTTTTTCATCGAAGGGTGTTACTTTTCGTCTGCTTACGTTATAGGTTAATATTTTAGTGTCGTCTGCTTGAATTTCATCTAGTAGAGCCATAGTTTTTGTAAGAAGAGAATCAAAAAGACTTTGGTTTGGCAATTGAATACCGCTATTCCGTAACCAATCACAAGTGACAGCAAGTTGCTCTAATAATTCCATATTTAACTGAGACATTCGTTTGAGCTCCGTCAAAGAATCAATAATTTCTGACATAGAATCATGTTGCAAGGTCGTTTTCCGCCATTTTCCGTTTATATGCTTCCATACTTTTTCTCGTTTCTTCAATTTGTTTCTTAAACTGCTTAGCAAATTCAACGGCTGAAGCAATTTCTTTCGAATTGACTTTTGCACCTAGGTCTATGGCGACTTCTTCAAGCCATTGCATTCGATGGTCAAGATTTTGAACCGAATAATTCAGTTGTAAGGCTAATCTTTCAAAGTTATCCCATACATCTTCAAACTCTTGGAATGCTATCTTTCCTATTACCCATTTTGTCGGATTTTCGGATGTAGTTGAATGTATTCTCCGTTCGCATGTTGTTAAAAATCTTTTATTGATCGCTTTTCTTTCCCCAAATACACGCTCGATTTCTCGTTCTTTTTCCTCATATTGTTTATCATCAGTCATTTCTTGCACTTTTCCTGTTTTGCTATCCAATCTCTTACAGCTTGATCTATAAGTTCGCCAAGCGAGATTTCGCAATCTATAGCGGCTTTTCTTGCCTCTTTCCATAAGTTAGAATTAACTCGGAGAGAGGTTACTATTTCTTTTTTATCATCCATTCATTTCACCATCAATAACTACATAGTATTGTAGTATTTATGTTTTTGTAGGTTTGTATATATGTTTATATGAGTGTGTGACTAATACTACAAAGTAGTGATGTAGTATGCTAACAAATGAAAGAGAAGAAAGGGGTCAAGCAATCGCACAAGGCAACGGGCAAGTAAGACGCATAGACCAAGATCACTATGCTGTAAAATCGCAATCTCAGCATGGCGAATATTGGGTTAGTAGAGTAGGTGAAGAATGGTTATGCGAATGCCCAGATAATCATTGGCGACACACTATTTGCAAGCACATCTACGCTGTTGACTTCTCTATTCAGCTAAGAAAAGAGGTTTTAGCGCATGGTCAAGTCATTCAAGAGGTTAATATTTCAAACTGCCGTTTTTGCGGTTCAAGCAACCTAAAGAAAGACGGAGTAAGAAAAAACAAATGTGGCACAATTCAAAAATTCTTTTGCCGAGACTGCAAACACTACTTCACAGTTAACATAGGCTTCGAGCGTATGAAACATAGTCCTCAAGCAGTCACAAGCGCTATGCAACTGTACTTTTCAGGTGAAAGCTTAAGAAATACTCAGAAATCGCTTAAACTGTTAGGTGTTGAGGTTTCGCATAAGACTGTTTTCATGTGGATAAAAAAATACTGTAATTTAATGCAAGAGTACGTTGAAACTCTCAAGCCAAATGTGAGCGACACATGGAGAGCCGATGAAATTTTCATAAAGATAAGTGGGAATCAAAAATATTTGTTTGCTATGATGGATGATGAAACAAGGTTTTGGATAGCTCAAGAAGTAGCAGAAACAAAATATCAACATGATGCAAGAATCCTGTTGAGAATGTCCAAAGAACTGATGGATAAGAAGCCTTTGACTTTCATAACTGATGGTTTAAAGTCTTATAATGAAGCGTATAAACGTGAATTTTTCACTAAGCAGAATCCGAGAACTCAACACATTCGACACATAACTATCAGAGGCGATAAAAACAATAACAAAATGGAACGGTTAAACGGTGAAATTCGAGACAGGGAAAAGACTATGAGGGGATTAAAAATCAAAGAGACACCAATTCTCAAAGGCTATCAACTATTCCATAACTACATTAGACCACATCAAGCATTAGACGGCAAAACACCTAGCGAAGCGTGTGGAATAACGATTGAAGGCAAAAATAAGTGGATAACTTTAATTCAGAACGCCAGTAAGAAAAATTAGGGTTTTTTAGATTGCCCTTCTATCATTCCTTCGATATGTGCTATTCTTTCGCCTTGTTTTGATATTGTATCATTTAATTTATGTAGCCTTTCAAGAACTATGGCGAACAATGATGCAGAAGCTATGAATCCTAAATCAAAGCTGAATGTTATTCCTTCGGGGTCAATGTTGAAAACTGCTTTCAATATTCCAAAGCCTTTCAAGAATAGAATTATGATTAAAATTCCAGCGATATAATAGAGGTAATGGCTATAATCTTTCTTCTTTTTCTTTATTTTTGGCATTTCTACACCCATAGCCTAAACCTCTTTGTAACAAAATAAGATTTTCCAAAGAAAAGAGAAAAATTTTACTTCTTTTTGTTGGTGTCAACAGTTGGCAAGTCAAAACGGTTTGGTGCGCTTAGCCATTGGTCAACGTTTCTGGCTTGTGGCGCTTTCAAACTTCGATCAATCGCTTTAGCATGACCACTTCTGTTAGCCTGAACCCTTCTTGCATGCCTAATCTGACTACCATAACCCGAACCACTTCTTCCACGATAACTCAACCTAAATCAACCTCAATAGAAAAAACAGACGAAAAGTAACATGGATAGTCAACTGACGGAGAAGTAACAGAACCGTCTTTCATAATGCTTTTATATTTGGTGAGGGGTTCATGGATAATACAGCAATATACTAGGATACGGTAATAAGATATGATGATGGAACCAAGTAAAAAACCGTTGAATGTTCTCATAAAACAGTTGCACGGAAATATCGAAGTTGTTCTCAAAAACGGTTACGAATATAAAGGAAAAATGATAAAGTGCGACGGGCACATGAACATTCTTCTTGAAGGCGCCAACGAATTAAAAGACGATCAACTAATGACAAACTACGGCAACGTTCTTCTACGCGGAAACAACATTCTCTATATAGTGCTCGACGCCAACAAACATTAAAAAATTAAACTTCTAACCTTTCCAGTTACATAATCGTAGGCTTTTTCAGCCACTATTTTTAAATTGAATTTTCGGCTGAAAAAAGTAATTAGGTTTTTTAGATCTCGCTCAAGAAGTTCCTGGGCATTAGCATGATCAGCCATAACATATTGTGGCCAATCAATAATGAGGATATGCCCATCCGGTCTTAGAATGATGTTATATTCGCTAAGGTCTGCATGTATAACGTGCGCTTTCAGATAAGCCCTTCGTACGTTGCGTAATATTTCTTTGAATACTTTCTCGGGCTTTCCAATTTCCGAATATTTTGATAGTTCAGCTCCTTCAATCATTCCCATGGCGATTACATGCCTGTTATGGCTGATGGGTTCAGGAACTGAAACACCCTTTTTGTAAACAAGCTGCATCGCCTGAAATTCTTTTTCAGCAGCTATATGCGATAGAAAAAGCCAAGATGAGTGTTCCCGTGCATAACCCCTTTTTCTTCTTGTTTGCCTAAAACTAATTCTGCCAAGCCTGTGAAATTTTACTGCTATCCGTTTCCCCTCCGAGTTTAATGCATCGTAGACATCGGCTTCTTTGCCTACACCTAAGATTTGCCCGAAAGAACTGATAACTCCTGCTTTAACTAGAGTATTTATTGCTAGGCAATCGTAGCCTACATAATTTAGAGTATGTCCAACGTAGGCTCCTTTTGTTTGATAGATTAAGCCTAGCTTGTGTATTTTGCTCAGAGTGAATTGGATGCGGTCCATGGGCAGCTTAGCGTATTTTTGTATTTGTTCGGTTGGTACAAATTCACGTTTGCTCATCGCAGATTCAATAATGTTGAGAATTCTGAAATCTTCGCTTTCCAATTCCCTAAATACTTTGACTGCTACTTCAGCACTTGACACAGCAATAACATAGTTGCTTTTATCTATAAAGCCTATAGGCTGATAATATGGGGTGATTTTGGGCTCGACTTATATTGGAGTACTGTGTGATTATGAAGTTGTACAAAACTCGTAATAGTTAATTGAACATGTACGGTTCTGAAACATGTCGGTAGATCAAGAAAACATTTCAAAGATACTTTCAATCCTTTCGCATCCTTTGCGAAGAGAAATACTAATTAATCTTAGCGAAAAAGGCGAATCATCTTTTACTGATTTGCTAAATTTGCTAAAGGTTGACACAGGTAAACTTAGCTTCCACCTTCGCTCGCTGGAAGTATTCATAGAACAAACACCTAGTGGCAAGTATAAGCTAAGCAGGGCGGGAGAAAGTGCAGTAAGGGTAGTACATGATATTGAAGGTTGGGCAGAAGTTGCTGATGTTCAAAGAAAGGAGAGTCATCTTCCGCTTGCTTCTTTTAAGAAGAGGTCTGCTGCTTTCTTAATTGATTTTGCTTTGATTTTGGCTATAACAGTGTCAATCTTTTTCCTGCCTCAAGTCCTCTCTTTATCTCTAGATAAAATTCTGAATGGGGGAATCAGTGTGATACTTTTCACTACAATAGGGTTGCTTTGGCTTTATTCTACTCTGCTGGAAGGATTTAATGGCCAGAGCTTAGGCAAACGCATTAACGGTTTGAAAGTTGTTAGAATTGATGGAAAAAAAATGTCTTATGACCACGCCGCGGTGAGAAACTTTGGAAAAGTCTTACCTTTGCTGCCGTTTGACTTAATTTATGGTTGGCGAATAAAAAACTCTGCATTCATGAGATACTTTGACAAGTTCGCTGGCACTACAGTCATTGATCTGCGTTTTCATGTTTCCTAGATTTTCAAAGTGTAAAATCTTATTTGCCCCATAGGCATTATTCTTTTATGGTAGCACTTCATATGAGCGAAACAGATCTTAGGGTCTCAAAAATCAAAGATGGCACGGTCATTGACCATATTAGAGGCGGATACGCATTGGATGTCATTAAGATTTTAGGAATAACAGGTAAAGAAGAACGGGTCATGACTATAGCCGTTAATGTTCCAAGCAAACGCGCCTTAGTAAAAGACATAGTGAAGATTGAGGATCGAGCTCTTAACCCTCAGGAGGTTAACAGAATTGCTTTGGTCGCACCTCACGCATCAATTAACATCGTTCATAATTACAAGGTAGTCAAAAAGGTTGAGGTAAAGCTTCCAAATGCAATTGAGGGCATTATTAAATGTGTAAATCCTTGTTGCATAAGCAACAGCGACGAACCCATTCTCTCAAAGTTTTATGTTAAAAACGAAGAACCTCTTTTGCTCAAATGTCATTATTGCGGCTTCACTTTGGAACAACTTGATGTTCTCCGCCAACTCTGAGCAATCTTTCCTGAGCCAACTCAAACAATCTTTTAAAATCTATTTCATCGAAGCTTTTTCCTGTACCTATTGTTGGGCATTCAGTTGTAAAACTGAAAACGTGCAAAACTTTGTCGTCGTCAAATTTTAGTTCAAAAGGATAAAACATACAAATTAACGGTCTTAGCTGGTAGATTATACATAGATTTTCTTTTAGGAAAACACATTTGCCTTCGATTGTTTTTTTCATTTCATAACAATACGGAAGTTTATCGTTTATTTTCATAGAGAAATCAGTTACTATGCTCGAAGTTTGTGAAGCTATTCGTTTTGCTTCCGAATCTAAGAGAAGAATATGTCTTGACTTTTGATTCGTGTCTCCGCAACATAAGCCGCATCGGTTGCATTCGAATCGCATGTTAACTGGGTATATGAATTCCACTTTTACTCAACGACTAATGTTGAAGCAAGAGGCATAGAAAAAACTTCGCTATCACTTTTTGATTTCTTCAGGCTGTTTAACGCGGTGTCCCTCCCCATACTGAAATGGGCGATTAAGGTTTTTCTCAAGTTTCTTTTTGAACACTTCGTCCATGTTCATGTTTGGGCAGGCTAAACGGCTTGCATCCAAAATGTAAAATATCACATCAATAAGCTCTTCTGCTATTTTCTCTTGCGGTAAACCTTTTTTCCAAGCATCACTGGCTTCGCCAAGTTCTATGAAGGCAAAAAGCAATTTCTTAGGAATGTCTTCAGGTTTGTTGTAGAAACCTTTGGCTAGTACAAGAACTTCAATTTCCTTTTTCATCTCTTCCAATTGCAATATTATTTACCTCTCAGGCTTCAAAATATGGCTCCATAGATATTTAGCTCTTAGTTTTTCATAACTCACTGACACGTCATACTTAGAACCCGCAAGCTATGTGATTACATTATCACAACCACAAATTTTTATTTCTCAATTAATCTCCTAACATACTGTCAACAAACATTATGAGTCGTTTGGTAGGCAAACCTGCTGCCATGATATGGCTCCGTTCCTAATTTGCACTATGGGGCTTAGGCTCCCAAATGTGTATTTCTGGGCATCCTCTTAGGTAGCTTGAATGCCTGCCAGACGGCACCTCGCATTAACCCAAATTTTGAATAGCTTTTTCATATTAATTAATTGGGAAAGCTAGTTTTTTGGTTTGAGCAGAACTGTTGAAAAACAATCTTCGTCAAGGTAGGTATTTGCAGCCTCAATTATGTTTTCACTTGAGACGGCTTTGAGTTTAGCTATGTAATTCACCAGTGATTTTTCGCTCTTAAATTGTATTTCCATATAAGCAAGAATGTCCGAGGATTGTTGAGGATTGTCCATTCCTCTAAGAATATCGGCTATGATCAGGTTTTTGCTTCTTTCGATTTCCTCGACGGGTACCTTTTCTAATCTCAACTTGGATAATTCCTTAGTGATTAAATCCTTGGCTTTGACCAAATTTTTGTTTTTTACAGCGCAGTTAACGTTGAAATAACCCCAATCTAAACCCATATTATGGTCCGAATTAACATCGTAGGTTAACGCATTCTTCTCCCTTAGTTCTATAAATAACCGTGAACCAGCGCCTCCACTTAATATTGCGCTGATCAAATCTAGCGTGGGTCCATCTTTATGACTTGTGCAAACTGTTCGTGCACCTTTACTTAGGTAGGTTTGAGATATTCCAGCTTTCTTCTCTACAACTAGAGGTTTAGGCTTTCCAGATTCTACAGGATTCATATTTCCTGAAGGCGTTTTATCAACTGTTTTGCACTCAAACATCTTCAGAACTTCTTTGGCGGCTTTTTCAGAGAAATTTCCGGTTAATATCAATATCATATTTTGAGGAACGTAGTTCATTTCGTGCGCATTGCTCAAATGGTTCAAGGTTAGTCGCTTTATGGTTTTCGGGAAACCCCCAACCGGGTGCTTTATTGGATGCACTTTAAACAAACTCTTAAGCAGCAATTCTTCAACTTTTTCTGTTGGGTCATCTGAGGCTTCGCAAAGTTCATTGAGAATTATTTTGCGCTCTCGATTAAATTTTTCTTCTTCAAAACATTTGTCAAAAAGTAGATCTGAAATGATATGAGACCCTTCAGCCACTGCCTCAGGTAGTGTATTAATTGTTGTCATCATGTACTCGCGTTCTGTGTAAAAATCTAAGATTCCACCAGAGTTCTCAATATTCCTAGAGAGGTGAATACGTCTGGCTGAACCTCCAGCAACCATGTGCTCAAGAAAATGGGCGGATCCAGCAATTTCCTCTGGCTCGTGATTTGATCCATATTTAACAGCGACAGATAACTGTGTAGTATTTGCAGATTCCCGTGGAAAAAGTAGCACTCTTAAACCATTTGAAAGTATGTTTCTGCGCCAAAACATGGCAGTAGTCATATCTCAAATCAAACAGGCGCTTCTAAAAAACGTTGACGCCAAAAACCGTAGGACGATTGTTTCGCAGCTACTCTTCTAATTAAAAGTTCTTAAGAAGATGTTTTAACAAATATAAGATTTGAGAGTTATGTTTTTTGATGAAAAGAGCAAAAACCTAGATCTATTAAATCAAGAAACAAGAAAATGTAAAAAAGATCATTCTCCGCTAGTTTTGTTCTCTTTCCAAATGGAAATGATGCAGAAATCTGTGGAAGATTGGAGCAGCAAAAATCGCTACAGCAACCAAAACAACTAATCCACAGTAAAGAGCGTATATGCCTGCGAATATTTTACTTGCATCCGTTTGCAAAACGCCTACTGGACCCATTCCACCCATTAACATGGCAGCGTTTAAGAAAGAATCAACCCATGAGTAGCCTGCAAAGACATAGTAACCAATCATTCCGATCAATAGCGAAACGATGATGAGGCTGAGAGAAATCAATGCATACTTGGCTAAACGCCTGAGAAATGCTCTTCTTGGCAAAAGCTTTTCGTGGTGATGTTCAAACATTTTAACTTGACCCTTACTTGGTCAGCTATTTACAGTAACATTTAAAAACAGTTTCGGTTAAGCAAACTTTTAATCCGATACCAACAATGAAGCTTAAAGCTGATTCATAATGACTAGAGTAAAGTGCAAGAAATGCTCCGCAGTATTTGAACAAGGTTTGAGCGGAGCAGCTTTAATGCCACATGTAGGTCCGCTACACTATGTTAAATGTCCTTCCTGTGAAAAAAGAAGTTGGCTAAACGTCTATTCATCGGTTAAAGATCCAGTAACTTGGCCTCCTGAAGAAAAACAGCCAGTGCAGACTGCCCAGCCCTCGCTGTCTGAGGACGAACTGGAGAAGAAGCGTATAGAAGAATCCAAATACGAAAGATCCTAAATCCGATTAAACGCCGGAGATGATTGCATGATTGATACTGAAAACCTAACCCGAAAATTCGGCAACCTAACAGCTGTAGATAATGTCACACTACACGTTGAAGAAGGCGAGGTTTTCGGTTTTCTAGGACCCAACGGAGCCGGCAAAACTACCACTGTCCGCATGCTTTGTTGCCTAATTGGAAAAACCAGCGGACAAGCAAGAATCGGCGAATACTCAGTGGACAATGAATCTGATTGCCTCAAAATCAGAAAAATTGTAGGTTTTTTACCTGAAAACGTGGGATTATATGATAGTTTAAGCGCTTACAGAAACCTGGACTTTTACGGAAAACTCTATGAGGTGCCAGACCAAAAGCGCCAAGAAAACATTGGACGACTTCTTAAACTGCTGGGAATTTGGGAGCGCCGAGAAGATGCAGTCGGCACATTCAGCAAGGGAACCAAACAGAAAATTGCTATTGCAAGAGCCCTAATTCATGAACCACAAGTACTGTTTTTAGACGAGCCAACAGCGAACCTTGACCCAGAAGCCGCAAAAACCGTAAGAGACTTCATTTTAGACCTTAAAAAAGAAAGAACAACCATCTTTCTTAACACCCATAATTTAGATGAGGCAGAACGCCTTTGTGACCGCATCGCAATTTTAAAGGGCAAACTTATCGCGGTTGATTCTCCCAAGAACTTGGAGCACAGCCTCTATAACAGGAAGACTATTGTCCATTTAGAAAGCGTTACAGATGACGTTGTTGCTGCTGTCAAGCAGTTGGCTGCAGTTAAAAACTTTAGAGTGAGCGATAACAAGTTGATTCTTGACATTGATAATCCTGAACAGGAAAACCCTGATGTTGTCAAATCAATCGTGCAAGCAGGCGGGAACATCCAATACGTTACGGAGTTGCGTTCCACGCTTGAGGATGTTTATTTAAAATTGATTCGGGAGGCATCACAAAAATGAGATTATGGAAGTCATGGATTGTAACGCAAAAAGACCTTAGCGTTTTCAAGAAAAACAAGTATGTGCTTTATTCCCTAGTTGCCATGCCCGTGATAATGGGTGTCGTGCTACCCGTGATTTTTATTTTTGCCTTGAACGCACAAATTTCGTCCCCCCTCGTAACGGCTACTATGGCCTTGGCTGCGGCTAACCAAATTGTGAACATTGCCACAATGTACCTAGTACTTATCGCCTCAATTCTCCCCTCCATTATCGCTTCTTACAGTTTTGTCGGAGAAAAAATCGAGAAAAGTCTTGAGCCCTTATTAGCAACTCCCACAACTGACGGCGAATTATTACTTGGCAAAAGTCTAGCCGCTTTCATTCCATGTATAGCCGTAACTTATCTTGGCGCAGCAATCTCTGCCCCAATCATAGATTACTGGTCCTACACAAGACTAGGTCTTATCTTAATCCCCAACCTCTACTGGATTTTGGTAATAGGTGTAATAGCACCCCTTTCATGCATAATGAGCGTTGAAGCCAACATAATTGTGTCTTCAAAAGTGAACGACATCCGAGCGGCTCAACAGTTAGGCGGGTTGGTTGTGCTACCGTTAGTTTTCATTGTGATTTTTGCTTCAACCAGCGCTCAACTCTCCATATGGCTTGCTATTGCGGTCTCAGTTGCCCTAGCTGTTGCAGACGTCGCGCTGTTTTATTTGAGTAAAAAAACCTTCCAAAGAGAAGAAATACTGACAAAGTGGAAATAACTCTATACCCATCCAAGATAACTTAAGAGATTTCACTCGTTTTCCATATTTTATCATTTTGTCTTTCGATTACGATCCTTTCTTTACTTCTCTGTCCTCTTCCGGGTAATGGCTACTATCACAAAACGGTTTATTTGTCGACTTTCCACAACGGCAAAGGGTCACGCGATTTCGTACCTCGTAAAGATTTCCGTCCGCTGAATAGATTGGTATTCCTCCGCGAATCCAAAATGGTCCACCGGTTCCTATGGCCGGGTCCTCAATTGCACAGATAGATTTCTTTAAAACAGGTTCAATCGTTACGTCGGTTTTTTTATCTGTAACCACAAGCCTGCCTGAGGGGCAATCGCAACTATTCTCAATTACGTTTTTCTTAGCTTCAGGTTCGTTTGATCTCTGCACTACATCCCAAACGTCTCCACCCCGATGACAAAAACGTGCAGACGCACAAAGAATCTCAGCATCCTTCAAGAGCAATTCTGGACTATCAATCTCTTTCGCCATTTTATCAAAAGGTTCATTATCACTCATTTCTGTCCCGTCAAAACTAATTTTTGCATGTGTGCCATCACAAAATGGTTTATTATTGGATTCGCCACACCTGCACAAGGCATAGTTTTCAGAGGTTTTCAGCTCTTCTCCGACAACCCATCTGGCTGGTATTCCCTGATTGTTACATTCTATTGTGGCAACCATCAAAGGAATTCCGCCTAAACATATGTATGGACCGTTTTTTGTTACTTTTATTTTGCAGTCTTCTTTAGCGCCTAAACTTCCTGACAAAATCTTTACCCACTTTTACTGAATTGAGAAGATAGTAATAAGCTTGCTTTTGCTTTACACACGCATATATAGAATATGTTTCGACAATTTACTTGATGCAGTCCTCAAATTTACATTTGCTCAACATATTGCTCGAAAAGGAATGGGTCTTAAAGCAATCTTCGATTGTCCACACAAACAGCTCATACTCCGACTGTTGTTTACATTAACAGGCGTTTGAATGCAGCTATGTTTATATATAGCTTGTTTGCCTAAACAAACGTTAAATAAATCAGGATGTGAGACTTGTTTGGGCGTAAAATCTAAGGAAAGCCCAATAAAGAAAGTAGACGACATTGATCTCAAAATTATTCGAACACTGGAAGAAGATTCGCGAGTAAGTTTGCGTAAACTAGCTCAAAAGCTTGGTTTGACCCCCAATATTTTGAATAATCGAATCAAAAGTTTGGAACAAGGAGGCGTTATTAGAGGTTACACACCAATCGTAGATGCCACGAAAATGGGCTATATGCTAACCGCTATTATAATGATTCAAGTTGAAGGAGATCACATGGTTGAAGTCGAAAATGAAATAGCCAAAGAAAACAACGTTCTCTCAGTCTACGACATAACTGGAGAATATGACGCGATCGTCTTCGCAAAATTCCGAGATAACGCTAGTCTAAATGCTTTTTTAAAGAAATTACTTACTGAACGCTACATCAAAAGAACTACTACTTTGGTTGCCCTTAACGCCATAAAGGAATTTAGCAAAATAATTTAATCCAAGATTTTTCGCATCCAACATCTATAGTATTACCTGTCGAAGTTGCTAAAATAAAAAAACAGAACTGCAAATTTTAATAGCCTTCAACAAGTACTCTATCTTGAAATCAAGGGAAGGGTGTTTGGGTTGAAAAGGTTCAAAGGTATCTTGGTAGTAGGAGAAAGAAACATTTTCTCCGACCTCACACAAATCTTTGGCATCGCCATGGAAGCTAACACAATTTTATCAAACATGTTTAAAATGGGCTATGAAGAAAAAGGATTAACCGAATCCATGCATGCAATGCAGTTGCTTGAAAAAAAATCTGATGAAATAGCCTTCAAAATAAGTGAAGATATCACAAGTGGCGCTATTAGCCCCAACATAATAGACAACCTTCTCGAAAGTGTGCAAACGGCTGACGACATAGTTGACACATACTATTACCTTAGCAGAGAACTAAACCGAATGGCAAGAGCATATTCAGCGGGCTTCCAAGAACACCATACTGATTGGGACTCTGTTTATGCAAATATTCTTGCCCTCGCAGAAAAATCCCTCCTAAAACTCAAACAGGCACTTTCCACATCCGATATGTCAGAAATTTTGCGGACGAGAAAAGAAATTGAAGACATTGAAGAACAAGGTGACGACATAAAGGATCAGGGATTTGATAGGCTTTACAGTTTCGCGCCGAAGTTGAACTTTCTAGAATTTTACCACTACCAGGAGCTTTTGCATAAATGTGACGATATTCTTGATTCATGCGAAGACTTCTCCGACCTTATTGTATCAGTCGTTACTTCAATCCTCAAGTGACATCAGAATGCTGTGGCTCTCAATTGCAGTTTTTATATTAACCTTTATTGCTGTCATGTTAGTTTCAGGAAACAACCTGTCAGCCTGTGTCGGTCCCGCCATAGGCTCAAGAATCATAAGTAAACGATTCGGCATACTTCTTGGCGCATTAGGTTTTTCGTTTGGACTCATTGTCCAAGGTGCAGGAATGACTAAAACTGTAAATACACTACTGCCAAATGGGCTTCTACAGTTTCGAGCAGAAGCTTTGCTGGTGGCAATAATAATTTTTGTTATTGCCGACTTAATTAGAGCGCCGATTTCTCTTAGTATGTCACTAGTCGGGTTATTTGCCGGTCTATCCATTGCAACTGGTGTTTTCACAAACGGCATTTATGTGACTGAAGTGGTTGCCATGTGGGTTGCGGCGCCCTTAATCGCTATAGTTTTTGCATTTTATCTTATCAGGACAATTAATAGGACTACGCCAAAAAATGTTTGGCAAAGGTTACAGACTTACAAGATTTTGCTTATTATTTTAGCGTTTTCTACGTCATATGTTCTAGGGGCAAATACTCTTGGGTTAATTGTTGCTACAGGAGGTTTTGATTTAACAACTGTTCTACTGGCAATTATTGCAATATTTATCGGGGCATTTTATTTGAGTGCTGGAGAAATTCGCAGAGTTTCGCAAGAGCTCTTTCTAATGAGGTACCCAAACGCTATGACTACGCTTTTGACTTCAACGGTTCTTGTTGAGGCAGCTACAATTTTTAATATTCCACTTTCAAACACTCAAGCTCTGTCTGCAGCGGTTTTAGGAACAGGAATCTCTTACAGATCCAAGTTTGTTTCACTTAAACCATTCATAGTGATAGTTTTGAGCTGGATAGTTGCGCCTTTGCTAAGTTTTGCAATTGGGTTGTTTATAGGTTCCATTTAGTCACTAAATTGTTTTGATTGTGTTTTGCTAAATCGCCCATTTTAAATGTTCAACATATCAGGGTTTTACTGTAAAATAGTCCAATTTATCATAAAAGTTATGAACATTTATTAACTATCTTTATATTTGTCTGGACATATCAATTGGTAAAATTAAGTTGGTGTTACTATTGAAAAAAGATTCCAAAATCAGAAGAAACATTGAAGAACTGATCATTTTGGACGCTCGAGGACAGCCACACAGCATCTTCCAAAAAAGAATTCCGGGGGCAAATTAAATGGCAACTAACCAGCAAAACGCAACCGGACCCCAGATGAAAAAAACTCTAAGCCTCTCAGGGCTAACGATAAACGCCATGGCATTAATCGCTCCAGGCGCTTTCCTCTGGCTTACTTTCCAATTACAAGCTGCACAGGTAGACCCTTCAGGAGTCTCTACAGCTCCAGACATATGGACTGGTCTGGCCCTAGCATTGGTATTGTCTTTCTTGACTGCCGCTTCCTACTCATATCTATCCCGCCGCTATCCAGACGCTGGCGCAGGCAGCTCATACTACTTTGCTCAACGCGCTTTGCTCGACCGAGGCAGCAGCAACAAAACAGCCCGAAGCGCAAAGTTCTATGTTGGATGGCTCTCACACCTTTACTACTGGGTGTACCCAGGTGTCATGGTGGGAATGATGGGATTCTTCATAACATACATTCTGTCAACAGTCGGCATAGTCATAACTCCGCTAACTGAAGTTGCAATTGTAGTTGTGTTCGCTGTTCTCGTAGGCTTAATAGCATTCCGAGGAATCAACGGCTCCACCCGAACCAACCTTATGATCAACATCGCGCAGATCGGCATGCTAGTCGGCGTAACAGCTCTCGCACTTGCATATCGCTTCATAAACCCGGATCATTTGACGTACACCTTCGCGAACCCTGCTGGCCCACTAATACCAAGCAGTGCAAGCCACATGCTCTTTCAGGCAACCATCGCGATACTTGTCTTAGTCGGCTTCGAATCCGTAACCGCATTTACTGGTGAAGCGAAGAACCCCAAAGACGTCCCAAAAGCAATTATGCTTTCGCTCGTCATTCAGGGCGCCTTCTGCTATTTGTTGGGATTCTATGGAGTGCAAGCATGGATGAACTCACACTATTCATTTGCAGCGGCCGCAGCTTCCAACTCTCCAATAGGCGATATGATAATTCAATCGGTTAACGGATTATTTGGTGGAGGCGGCTTCATTGTAATGCTGGTCGTTGCTGCGATTGTTGCAACAGCGATATTGGGCACAACTTTATCCTGCATGAACACAGGTGTAAGAGTAACATATGCTATCAGCCGCGACACCGAAGTTCCAGAACCACTCGGAAAACTCAACCCCAGATACGGTACTCCTGCCATCGGCGTATGGGTAATGACAATCGTTACAGCTGGAATAGGCGCATTCGCAGTCCTGTCCCTAACAAACCTAACCGCTATGACACTACTATCCAACTTCGGAACATTCCTACTCTACGGTGTAACTTGCATTATAGCACTCTACGCACTGGCTCGAGAAAAACGCTCAATACTAACCAAATACATAATTCCAATCGCAGGCTTTGCAGCAAACGTCGTCATGCTAATCACAGTCGTCTGGCTTGGAGTCATAGGTGGAGGCGCTACTCAAACTGCAGCTCTAATGGCATTAATAATAACTGCAATATGGCTCGCGGCAGGATTCGGATACTTCGCACTAAACTCACGAAGCAAGGAATCAAGAATACTACCATTCCCAGGTGGCAAATAGACGTATCTAACATGAAATCCTAAAAGCAAACCAACAGAATGTGGCTCGCTTTAAATCTCCAAACCTTTTTTATTGGGCTATCTTAAAATACATTCTTTGAATATTTTAGTCGGGAAAATTATGTGTGGAATCGTAGGAATCTTTAACATCGTTGAACCAGTGCCTCAAGCACGGGACAAGGCTCTCAGGATGGCTACAAAAATTAGACACAGAGGCCCAGATTGGAGCGGCATTTACAGTGACGACAAGGCCATTCTTGCACATGAAAGACTCTCCATCGTGGACGTTGAACATGGTGCACAACCATTGTTTGACAAACTCAACGGAAACGTTCTCGGCGTAAACGGAGAAATCTATAACCACATTCTTCTTCGCCAAAAACTAAAAAAAGAACATTTATGGCAAACAAAGTCGGATTGCGAAGTAATACTGTACCTTTACGACGAGTATGGTCCAGAGTTCTTGAATATGCTAAACGGTATGTTTGCCTTTATCTTATATGATAAGAAAAAAGGGAATTATTTTGTCGCTAGGGACCACATTGGCATTATTCCATTGTATGTAGGTTGGGATAGCAAAGGAACTTTTTATGTGGCCAGTGAAATGAAAGCCCTAAATGACTTCTGCACAGACATCAAAGAGTTTCCGCCAGGACACTATCTAATCGGTAATGACAAAGATTTTGTTAGGTGGTACAAACCTGCATGGGCAGAGAAAATCCCAACCGAAAGGCTGTCTCTTCCAGAATTAAAGAAGGCACTGGAAAAATCCGTCAAGGGACAAATGATGTCAGACGTTCCCTATGGAGTTCTTATCTCAGGCGGGTTAGATTCTTCGCTAATAGCGGCCATCGCATCTAAATACAGGAAGAAAAGGGTTGAAACAGGCGACAAAGAAGAAGCATGGTGGCCACGCTTACACTCATTCGCAGTAGGTCTGGCAGATTCGCCTGATCTGAAATACGCCAAAAAAGTCGCAGATTACATCGGGACAGTCCATCACGAGATAATATTTACTATACAAGAAGGCTTCGACGCTATACCAGACGTCATTTACCATTTAGAGACTTTTGATGTCACCACTATTCGAGCTGCAACGCCCATGTATTTAATGGCGAGAAAAATAAAATCGATGGGCATCAAAATGGTTCTTTCGGGTGAAGGTGCAGACGAAGTTTTTGGAGGCTATCTGTATTTTCACAAGGCACCAAATGCACAAGAATTCTACGAAGAAACCGTTAGAAAGCTTTTCATGCTTAGCAAATACGATTGCTTGCGGGCTAACAAAGCGACAGCTGCTTGGGGCGTTGAAACACGAGTGCCATTTTTGGATAAGGAGTTTTTGGATTTTGCAATGAGCTTTGACCCCATAGAGAAAATGTGCTCTGGAGACAAAATCGAAAAGTACGTTCTGCGAAAGGCATTTGAAGGATATATTCCTGCTGAAATTCTTTGGAGACAAAAAGAACAGTTTTCCGACGGTGTAGGTTACGGCTGGATAGACTATCTCAAAAAATACGTTGAAAGTTCAGTAACTGATGAAATGTTAAAGAATGCTAAAAATAAGTTCCCTGTTCAAACACCATCATCAAAAGAAGAGTATTACTATAGGCAAATATTTGACAAATACTTCACCTGCTCGACTGCTGCATTAACTGTTCCTGTCGGCCCAACAATTGCCTGTTCTACTCCTACAGCCTTTAGATGGAGCAAAGAATTTGCCAAAATGGCTGACCCATCAGGCAGATCCGTTAAGGCACATAAACAAACATTAAACGAAAGCAAGAATCACTAACTTTCGGAACTGAACCATCCCTTGCTTCCAGAAACGATAGATTAGCAAAAACACACATTTTTCCATCTTTTCCACAGTTTCCTAAAAAAAGGTCCAGAAATTATAAAAAAGTGTGAACAAATCACAACCAATCACAATTAACCTTATATAAAACTGTAAATATGGACTAAGTTATAAGGGAGAAAGGAGGTAAATTAGTGAAATATCTAAAAAATAGCTTTTCGCTAGGAAAAAACAGAGGATTCCACAATTTACCTTTTTGGACTTGCAGATAATTATGTTCAAATCAAATTGTATTTGTATGCACTGTATTGCCTTGGCAGGTTCTTGTGTAAGCCATTTGCCAATAAGTGATTGCAACTACGCACTTAAAGTGGAGAAGGAATAAAATGGAGAGATTCTTAGCTTCAGTCAACATTTTCGTCGAATCAACACAAATGGATAGCGTTTTAGCCGCGCTATCGAAACTTAAAGATATCGAAGAAGTCTACGAGGTAGCGGGCGAATATGACATTGTAACCCTAGTTTCCACTTCCACGCTAGAAGAATTTCGCGATATTTTACAGAAACATATCATGAAAATTAAAGGCGTAAAAAGCACCATAACTACTATAATACTGCATCCACATAAGGGGCGTAAGTCCCGCCTAGGAAAAAGCAGCTTAACATCAGCCACTTAGTTGGGGATAGGAGCAATAGTGAGTAGAAATGTTTTTTGGAGTTTCGGATTAATTGATCGATGCAGTTCAGGCGTTATCAGTCATTCTCATTCTTGGAGTAACCATAGTCATAGCCAAGCTAATAGCGCCATACATAACTGGAGTATTTAATCGAAAACCAAGCCGCTTAGATAGAGTACTCAATCCGATAGAGAACTTCATCTACAAAATCACAGGCGTAAACTCTGAACAAACGATGGGTTGGAAGCAATTCTTCCTCGCAGGTTTATTGCTAAACGTTGTCATGATGGTCATAGGCTTTCTTATTCTTGTCTTTCAAGGCAATTTGCCGCTTAATCCAATGGGCTTTGGTGGTGTACGCCCCGACCTTTCTTTTATGCAAGTCGCCTCATTTGTTACAAACACGGATCTGCAACATTATAACGGTGAAGCCACCTTTTCAATTTTGAGCCAAATGAGTGTTCTCCAATGGCTTCAATTCACATCAGCCATTACAGGACTATGCATGGGTATTGCATTTATTCGTGGACTAATGGTTGGCTCCAAAGATATGGGTAACTTTTATGTTGATTTCACAAGGTCCATAACAAGAATTTTCTTGCCACTCGCCATAATAGCTTCGATTATTTTTCTGGCTTTGGGCGTCCCGCAAACCTTCAATGCGTTAACTACTGTGAAGACTATCGAAGGAGCTACTCAATCGATACTAGTTGGACCCGTTGCTTCTCTTGATTCTATAATGCAGATAGGAACCAACGGCGGCGGCTTCTACGGAGCAAACGCTGCTTACCCCTTCATGAATCCCTCGCCCATTTCCAACATTTTAATGATTTCGTTGATGCTTCTGCTTCCAACAGCGCTGATTTTTGTTTTTGGTGAAATGATAGGTAAAAAACGCGAATCTAGACCGCTTTTGTGGGGAGCTTATATCCTTTTTGGACTAAACCTGGTTTTGGCATTCATTCCAACTCTTCCGTTAGTGGCGCCGGGAATTGAAACACGTTTTGGCGGCTTTATGTCCAGCTTCTTCACTGTTACAACAACTGCTGCGACAACAGGATCGGTAAACTCTGCCTTACTCGGAAATCACCCTCTTACGTTAACTTCAGGCTTCTTAGGAATGTTTATTCAGTCAATTCCTGGCGGAAAAGGGATAGGCATGATGTACATGGTCATGTACATTATCATAACGGTCTTTATCGTCGGCTTAATGTCTGGAAGAACCCCTGAATACTTGGGCATCAAAATCACAGGGCGCGACGTCAAACTTGTAATGATCGCATTCCTTATCCACCCAATGATCATACTCATCCCAACGCTACTATCTTATGCCACAGGTGCAGCTGCCGCGGTAGCCGGTCACTCCGTTGGATACGGTTTTACACAAATACTCTGGGAATTCACCTCAGCAGCCGCCAACAACGGCTCAGATTTCCTTGGAGCCTCAGCAAACACTCCCTTCTTCAACATAGTAACTGGCATCGTAATGCTGATTGGCCGCTACGCACCCATAGCCATACTCCTGGCTCTTTCAGGTTCAATGATCGGTAGAAAACGCGGAGGCACATCCGGACTGAAAACTGACAGCCCAGTATTCACCATAGTCTTAGTTGTCGCCATCATTATACTCGTAGTATTGACGTTCTTCCCATTCCTTGCTCTGGGGCCAATTTCATCATTTTTCGGAGGGTTAACAAATGGCTTCTGAGCCAGAAAAGACTATCCAGGTGCCACCGCAAAGCAAGACATCAGCACCCGGAGGGCTGAGAACTGCTTTTTCAGGAAAAGTCCTTCTTGACTCGATAAAACGATTAAGCCCAAAATCACTAATCAAGAACCCTGTCATGCTTATCGTAGAAATAACCTTCTTTATTGTTGCAGCGATGGCTATAGTTCCACAAGCTTTCGTACCAGTTGCCAATCCCAACTTGCAAATATTCTACGTCGAAGTCGCAGCCATCTTACTTCTCACAGTTTGGTTCAGCACACTTTCTGACGCACTTGCTGAACAACAGGCAAAAAGTACCGCAGGCAGTCTGAGAAAACTGGAAACTGAAGTCGCAAGCAAGAAAATAGTAACCGAGGGCTGGACACGAACCATAGTTAACCTAAAATCCACTGAACTAAGAAAAGACGACCTCATCTTAATCGAGAAAGATGACATTGTTCCCTTAGATGCAGATGTCCTTGAAGGAATTGCGATGGTTGATGAGTCGCTGGTCACTGGCGAATCAGCTCCTGTCAGGAAAGCACCTGGGGACTCGCTAATCGGAGGCTCACGGGTTGTCAGCGACACTCTAACGGCAAAAGTCACCACTAATCCAGGAGAAACCTTCATCGACCAAATGATAAAGATGGTTGAATCTTCGAAAAGACCAAAGACACCTAACGAAGTAGCAATTACAATTGTCCTGATCGGTCTAACTGCCATCTTTACCATAATCATACTTGCTCTCCTAGGCATGTCAGTGACTCTTGGCTTGGGTGCGGATCTATCGGTATTGATTGCGCTCTATGTTTGCCTTCTTCCAACAACAATTGGTGCTTTACTGCCAGCAATCGGTCTCTCCGGTATGTCCAGACTTTACAAAAGTAAAATAATCGCAAAATCCGGAAAGGCCATTGAAACTGCAGGAGACACCGACGTAGTTCTCTTAGACAAAACTGGAACAATCACTGTCGGAAACCGACAGGCAATAAAATTTGTTCCATTTGAAGGCTATACAGAAGAAGATGTTGGGGAAGCTGCTTTCCTTTCATCATGGCACGATGATACTCCAGAAGGACGTAGCATTCTTAGATTGGCGTATGAGAAAGGTTTTGTTCCAAGTGAACTAAACTCTCTTGCAACTTCAGAAGTTTTTCCGTTCTCTGCTAGTACTCGGACAAGCGGAGTCAAAGTAATATCGCAATCAAACTTGACTCTTCCAAAAGGAGGCAAAGTTATTCTTCAAAGGCAGAGAATGCGGCGAAAAACCTCAGAATATTCCGGCGAATCGATGGCTTCAATTCTTGAACCTGAGATTAATGTCCTCAAAGGTGCTCCAGAGTCAATTAAAAAATTGTCATCTTTGGTGCCACAAAACTATGACCTAATAGTGGAAGGCATTTCTTCAGCTGGAGAAACCCCAATAGCCGTTTCAATAAATGGCAAAGCTATAGGCATAATTAGGCTGAAAGATGTCCTCAAAGAAGGAATTAAAGAAAAAATACAGGCATTAAAAACAATGGGCATTCATCCGGTAATGATTACGGGTGATCAACCGCTTACAGCAAAGAGCATTGCATCCGAGGTTGGAATTGACGAATTTGTGGCTCAAGCTAAACCAGAGGACAAATTCAGCATCGCAAAGAAGGAACAAGCAGACAGTAAAATTGTTGCGATGATTGGCGACGGAACAAACGATGCGCCTGCACTTTCCGCTGCTGATGTTGGGTTAGCGATGAACTCAGGTACTGAAGCAGCTAAAGAAGCAGCTAACATGGTTGACTTGGAATCGAACCCAGCTAAAATAATTGATGTGGTTATGCTGGGCAAGCAGTTGCTTATGACTCGAGGAGCAGTAACCGCCTTTAGCATCGCCAACGACATTGCAAAGTACTTTGCCATTATGCCGGTTTTATTCGGTGTTGCCATTCCACAATTGCAAGCTTTGAACATTCTGCAGCTTGGTTTGAAGAGTGCAGTCTTGTCAGCTCTAATATTCAATGCTATAATAATTCCGCTTTTGATTCCTCTTGCCATGCGAGGCATCGCATTCAAACCTACCAGCACAATGACTCTTTTCCTCAAGAATACGCTAATCTACGGTGTTGGCGGAGTCATCGTGCCCTTCATCGGAATCAAACTCATAGATTTGCTTCTAGTAGGAGTATTTCATATTTAGGATGGAAAAACATGACTGAACAAAAAGAAAAATGGAACTTCAAACCTGTCATAGGCTTAGCATTGGTTTCGCTACTGATTTGTGGATTATTTT
The DNA here is from genome assembly GCA_963833575.1 of Candidatus Bathyarchaeota archaeon. Classification (GTDB taxonomy): domain Archaea; phylum Thermoproteota; class Bathyarchaeia; order Bathyarchaeales; family Bathycorpusculaceae; genus Bathycorpusculum. Next base: position 195,280 of record CAWHXY010000008.1, read on the forward strand.
ACCCCTTTCTCATAACGGGAATAGGCCAAGTTTTCTTTCCCAACCAAGCCAACGGTGACCTTGACCAATTAAACGGGCAACCAGTCGGATCGAATCTAATAGCTCAAAGCTTCTCTTTGCCAATTTTCTTCCACACAAGAAACGAAACAACCTCGCCATCAGCATCAGGAGTTGATCCAGATATTACGCTTCAAGAGGCTTACTCCCAAATACCTAGCATTAGCAATGCAACAAATATTCCAAAAGCTTCTTTAACAAATATTGTTAAACAGAGTCAAGAAGGAACATTTTGGATTTTCGGAAACCCCTACGTCAACGTCTTAAGAATCAACCTTTTGCTCATTAAAGATTATCCTTCAATCTACGGCAATTTCTCTGGCTAATCCAATTACTTTCCTTATCATGTCATAGTGTTGAATGAAAGTTTAGCGCGAGTAAGTTTACAAACTTTCAACCAAAATTCACGCGTTTGTTGAGCAAAGACACTTTTTACTATTCAAATGACAAGCAAAGTATAAATAAGCGAAACCCATGTTCAATGGGAAAGAGACCAATATGCAAAGACTATTAGCATTTGTAGACATATTCGTAGAATCTCAAGAAATGGATAACGTTTTAGCTTCACTTATCCAATTAGAAAATCTCCAAGAGTTATATGAAGTTACAGGCGAATTTGACATTGTAACTTTAGTTTCAGCCGCAGACATAGAAGAATTTCGAGATATTCTAAAAAACAAAATTATGAAGATAAAAGGCGTCAAAAGCACTGTCAGCTCGATTGTTCTTAAAGCTCACAAAGGACCAAAGTGCACCGAAGAAAACAACACACCGTCACAAACATCAGTTTAAGATATAATTTTTTGTTCCTCAATCTTTCTAATTTAGTTAGAACTTTAATATTTTTAAGAAGAAAAAAACAAAAAATAGTTTAATGTTTAGGCTACATCGGGGATAAGACGATGGATGTTTCTGTGCGGGTAACATTTGGGTCTTTTTCGATTATTTTGTAAACCACTTTGTTTATGTCTTCAAGGCAAGGTGCTTCCAAAATTACTATTGCGTCGTACCTGCCGAAAATAGCATCGGCTACTACGGTTTCTTTAACGTCTCTTAATCTCTTCACTACTTCTAATGATGTTCCTAGTTTTGTGCTTAAGAGTATGTAGGCTTTCATTTTTGTTCCTCTTTTCGGGTTTTTTTCTTTGAATTAAGAAGAATATGACTCTATTGCATATAAGTTTTGTTTAGACATGTGTTTAACATTTATGAATAATTATGAACAAATCACAACCATATTTATATTCAGCTGGGCAGGTAACTAACTATAAAAGAAAATGGTGAAAACATGTTTGGATTAATTGATGTAGCCTCAATAGCAACAATCGTAGCTTCATTCGCCTTTGTAGTATGCAACATAAGGGTAGAACTCAAAACCAAAATATAATATCGAGACTTAGCCGAGAGTCTTCAATAAGCTACCCTAATGAAGACCCCAAAATACTTCTAGAGTTTTCTGGCCAAAAGAAGATAAATTTCTACTCTCTTTCCTAATTTTTTAAACGCTGATTCAATTTTTTTCAGAATAATGCAATTACTAGCCCAAGTTTGATGTTTTTTCTCTGAATGAATATCCTACACATTTTGATTGAAGAAACAAGCATACACTTAGCTCCAATTATACACAAGTCATTACGAATTTTTCAATCTTTACATTATGGGGACGTTTATTGTTGCGCTGTCCTCTAAAAATTCTGTTTTCACTTTTTTGTTCAAGCCATACTCAAATAAAGTCGATATTACTTCGGAAACATATACACTCCAGTTTTCCCCTAAGTTGTGACGTAAATGAAAAATCTCTTTGTTGTTCTTAATGTGGTGATTGTAATTGAACCAATTTCCATAGTGCCCGTAGAATTCTTTTATAAGGTAAGTTACGCTTTCATGATCAAAACTAAGTCCTAAAGTATTAAGAATGTCTTGAGCGTTTACAGACCCTGCTTTTTTCGCGCCAACCATTAGGTCTTCTTTTGAGCATGCATTAATTATTGCAGAAAAACTTTTTTGTGTCATAGTTATTGTGGAAAATTGTTTGATGTGTCTGTAAAATAGACAATAGTCCCTAAGAGCTCTATTCACAATGGCATTTGGGCTAATTCCTTCGCTTTTAGCTTCTTCATTCAAAATATTGAGCCATCGTTCGTCTATTCTGAAAGAGCGCCCGATTGTTCGGATTTTCCCATTGCTCAATTCAAAACAAGCTCCAATTAAAGTTATAATTTGTGTTACAATATAACTCTTTGTATTTGTCCAAGTGCAGTGTTTACTTAATACTTTTATGATTCGATTCGCATGCCCTTGAAGGTTTAAATGGTTGATAAGAACGAACAAAAACTCATTAGGGTTCTTTTGATAATTTATGAGCCAATTCTGCTAGAAACTACAGCCGAATGCCTAAACCTTCAAGGTGGCCTTATTACGGAAACAGCATTGTCAATTGATGAAGCTATGACAAAAATGCAGAAGACAAAGTTTGATGTAGTCGTTTGTGACTTGGAGGCACCCGTAACAACCACTTTCGATTTCCTGAATAAACTCCGAAACAAAGGTGACAAAATTCCTTTTATCATGTTTGCGGTGAGCGGAGAAAGGGAACTGGCAATTAAAGCCCAGAGCCTAGGTGCAAATGGATTTGTTGAAAAATATGGCGATCCCAGTATCGTGTTTCCAACCTTAAAGAAATGCATAATATCTGTGATAGGAAATTAGTAAAAAAGCAAGCATTTAGCGTTTGGTGAGCTCGACTTAAGGGTGAAGCACGCAGTTTTTACTTCATTTTGAATCAGACTTGGTAAGGCCGCGAGAATTAAAGCTTCAACTTTTGCTTTGATCAACCTCGAGTCCCTTCTTTTTCGCACTTCAGTTTGTTTCGAATTTAAAATAATGAATGACTCTTTGAGGAGTCTGTGTAATGATTATAACATAAGTTTAGTGGTTCACAATACTTATAGTCCCTGCACTTGCAAATTTAGGCCATGCACAAAGGATATAGCTGCCAAGAAGTAAAACCCGACGCAATTGAAGCAAATTCAAACCTATTTATTGATACTGTAGGTCTTGGCAAAAATGGTCCTATGCGCATTTTACACGTTGATGATGATCCTTGCTTTCTTGAAGTTTCAAAAAAAATACTCATAATGGAGAACAATTTTAAAATTGATAACGCTACATCGGTCAATGAAGCCTTTGAAAAATTGGAAAGTCAGACTTACAATGCGATCGTTTCTGATTATGAAATGCCCCTAAGAAATGGCTTAGACTTTTTGAAAGAACTAAGAGACCGGCAAAGTGACATTCCTTTTATCTTGTTTACGGGAAAAGGCAGGGAAGATGTTGCCATTGAAGCTTTGAATTTGGGCGTAGACCGCTATGTCAACAAAAACGGTTCTCATAAAACGGTTTATTGTGAATTAGCAGATGCCATAAACAAAACTGTGGAGAGAAAGAAATCAAAGCAGTTGCTTATTGCTTCAGAGTCAAAGTATCGCAAGTTGGTGGAGAATTCACTACAGGGCATAATGGTTATGAAAATAGCCCCGCTAAGGTGTGTTTTCGCCAATGATTCTATGGAAAAAATCTTGGGCTATTCTCCTCAAAAGTTAATGTCACTTTCGCATGAAGGAATAATGAGTTTGGTGTACGCTGAGGATAAGGCGGTTTTCTTAAATCGTTTAGAAAGCCGTTTTCGAGGTGAACCAGCGGAGTCTTGTCTAGAGTTTCGCGTGGTAGGCAAAGGCGGTTCGATAATCTGGCTAAGTGCCTTCTCGAACCGAGTGGATTATGATGGACAAATAGCCGTGCAGGCGATGTTCTTGGATGTTACTGAGAGCAAGAAAACGGGAGAGATTATGCTCGAAAGTGAGAAGAGGTACAGAGAACTGGCAGATTCTTTACCCAACATTGTCTTTGAGACTGACCTAAATGGACGAATTGTATTTGCCAATAAAATCGCTTGGGAAATCGGTGGATATTCTCAGGATGAGCTTGAAAAAGGGTTGAATTTTGCCCATTTTCTTGCTCCTGAACATAGAGAAATGGCGTTAAAGGAATTCCAAAAATTACTATCTGGTGGTGACCGTATTATTGTGGAGTTCACCTTCATGAAAAAAAACGGCGGCACCTTTCCCGCCCTCATAACGGCCACGTCCATTACTTATCAAAACAAAGTTACAGGTGTCAGAGGTCTGATAATAGATATCACCGAGCGAAAGAAAGCTGAAGAAACAATTAGACTTTCAGAAGAAAAATACCGAAGTCTCTTTGAAAATGCGTCGGATGTTATCCTGACAGGCGATTTATCCGGAAAAATAACATCGATAAACGGAGCCATTGAAAAATTTGGTCTCCTGAAGAAACAAGTTGTTGGAAGAAATGTGCGCGAGTTTCTAACAATTAAGGATGGCAAAAGACAGGATGAGATTTTTCAAGATGTAGGTTCTGGGAAATCGCGTTGTGGGGAACTTGAAGCAACTGTTGCAATTGGAAAAAGAACTTTTGAAGTTAAGACCGACCCATTAAAGATCGACGATAGAGTAGTGGGGTTCCAAACTATTCTAAGAGATGCAACTGAACGCAAGGATGCAGAAGAAAAACTAAGAGAATCGGAAGAAAAATATAGAGATATTTTTGAGAACGCGAGGGACGCTATTTACGTTCATAATCTGAAAGGAAAAATATTCTCTATAAATAAGGTTGTTGAAGAATACGGCCTTGCACAAGACAAAATTATTGGAAAAAACATGTTAAACTTTGTTCCCAAGAAATATTGGCCAAAACTAATTGCGAATCTTTCTCAGTTAGCTCAAGGAAAGCAGGTAGAAGGTGAAATCGAAGTAAACACACCTGTGGGAAAAAGAAGTGCAGAGTATAGAAGCAACCCTGTAATACGAAGCAACAAGGTCATCGGCGTTCATACTGTTCTGCGAGATACCACGGAAAGGAAGAAAACTGAAGATGCTTTGGTTGAAAGTCAACAGAAATTCAAAGCGTTGTTTTCTGCTAATCCTGAGGCTGCAGTGTTTCTGGACAACGATTTTCACGTGATTGAGTCTAATTCTCGGTTTAGCATACTTTTTGGGTATCCTTTTAATGAAATTAAGGGAAAATCTATCACTGATCATATCGTGCCTGAAGAAGCAAAGGAAGAGTCACGAAGCCTTCGCCATGAAATCACTTCAGGACCAGTTGAAACAGTCGTTTTTCGAAAAAGAAAAGATGGCTCTCAATTCCCATTGTTCCTATCTGGGGGGCCAGTTGTAGTTGATGGCAAAACAATCGGCTGCATAGTGGTTTTCAAAGATATTTCTAACATAGTCACAGTCCAGGAAGAATTGAGCAGCGCATTAGCGAAGGCTGAGGTGCTTAATGAAAAGTTAAACGTGGTAGGCGGCTTTACTAGGCATGACGTGAGAAACAAACTGTCCGCGATTAATGGGAACTTATATCTTGCAGAGAAATACGCTGGAGATAATCCACCGCTGAAAAAATGTTTGGATCAAATTAAAATAGCCGTTAGTAATACCGATCGTTTGCTTGAATTTGCAAAAGACTACGAAATGTTGGGAAGCCAAGAACGGGTAACGCTTGATGTAGGAAAAGCATTTGATTATGCTACATCGCTCTTTGCAGATTTGAAAGGCATCAAAATAGTAAACGAATGCACGGGGTACAGCGTATTGGCTGATTCCATGCTTTCCACAATTTTCCACAACCTGATTGACAACTCGTTGAAATATGGTCAGAAACTTACGCAGATAAAAGTATACATTCGCCAAAATCAAAACAAAATCGAAAACATTGTCTATGAAGATGATGGATTAGGAATTGACGCAGCGAGAAAGAAGCAGCTGTTCACAAAAGGCTTTGGAAGGGGAACCGGTTTGGGCTTATACTTGATCAAACGAACATGCGAAATTTATGGTTGGACCGTAGAAGAAAAGGGCGAACTAGGGAAAGGAGCACAATTTGTTTTTAGCCTTCCAAAAACAACGCGCTGAGTGATTGGGCTATAGGCTTCACTTAGCTGTTGGCGTTAAGAGTGAATTGCCTGTCGCAATGATTGTGGTTTCTGCTATCGAGAACGAGAAGAAACATTCGCTAAGCCTCTTTGAAAAAGCGTCAGAACATGTTAAGCCTAGAAGGCTCTTGGCAGCCTCTCAGTATAATGCTGCAAATCTAAGAGATGCGGTTTCTCAGCGTGGAGCTTTACCCGTGATTCCTTATCCGAAGAATCAAAGCAAAGGCGTTAGGTGGATTCTTAGAATTGACAGAAAGTTTCGCAGTCATGGGCCTCAAAGGTTCAAATCGGCCTACAAGAAGCGAGTGGCTATAGAGCGGGTTTTCAGCAGACTTAAAAACTTGGCGAGTCTCACGCAGGACAATCTGAGAGGCTTGGCAAAAATCACGTTTCATTCTCAACTCTGCATCTTAATCATGCTTCTGACAGCGGAAGCAGCAACAAACACTCATAAAAATGGTAAATCAAGAGGCATCAGATACTTTGCAAACTAAATCTCGGAACAGCCATGCACGCTCTAAAAAGTTGGATTTAATCAAGAAATTTCTAGATAGCTCTTTTATGGCTTTGTCTAACAGGTCTCATAGCTGAAGGAGACAGCTACCGGCGTTGGTCTCAGGATGGTCTCATTTGGTGAAAAGGGCTGCAGGTTTATTCTAATTTGAATAATAGGTCAGCAATCCTCTTCTTGGTAAAAGGATGTAGCTGAGATATCATTCTGCACTCGCCGCAGTTCTTTTCGGCACATTCTTTCCCCAAGATCCATTCGCCTTTGTCGTTTACTTGGCATCCACACTTTAGGGTTACTGTTGCCATGTTATGACTGTTAATTATAAGTAGCATATAAGCATTATAACAGCGCAAACATAGCGCGCCTGCGGTCCTAAATTCGCAATTAGCCTTAAGGGGATTGGCTAAAATCACGTTTCCCTCTCAACTCTGCATACTAATTAATCTATTAACAGCTGAAGCAAGCATTGAACACTCATAACAACGCTAAATCCAGAAGCATCAGATACTTTGCAAATTAATTTAGGAACAGCCATGCGCGCTATTTTACGTAGCAAGGAAAGGACTTTACGCCTTAAATTTGTCTTCAAATCAAAGAATAAGAATTATTGCAACTTTGGATTGGTTAATGAATAATTCTGCGTGTTCCGATTAAGCAGATTTACTGAGAAAAAAAATATGAGGTTTTTTGGTGCCTCTGTTTTTTTACTTTGGCATCAGCACTTTGTCGATAACGTGTATGACGCCGTTGTCTGCAGCAATGTCTGCTTTAACTATTTGGGCGTCGTTTATCTTCACGTTCTTGTGCAAGTGCCATTTAGAAGCGTCGACTTTTAGGTCTTGACCTTGTAGCGTTGTTAGTTTTGGATGTTGTACTACATCGCTTGCCGGAACTTTTCCAGCGACGACATGGTATGTTAGAACAGCTGTCAACTTTGGAATGTCTTTCAATAGGCCATCAACTGTGCCTTTGGGGAGTTTAGCGAATGCTTCGTCATTTGGTGCAAAAACCGTGAATGGACCTTTGCCTTTTAATGTGTCAACTAATTTTGCTGCTGTTACAGCCGCTACAAGTGTTTTGAATGTGCCTGCCGCTACTGCGGTATCAACTATATCTGCCATAAAAATTCATCTCTTATTATAGCCTACCTCCAGGCGCTGACCACTACTTAAGGATTTGTTAATTTGTGGACTCACACTAACACTTTTTTGCGTTTTTTTTGTTATATGGAGCTGTTTCATCATTAGAACGGTGTATGGTTTCTTTCTCTATCTTTTCAAATAGTTCAATAAACGTTTGCTCATTTTGAGCACCTACAATTGTGTATTCATCATTTATGACAAACGTGGGTACATTCGTGATGTCGTGTTCTCTGGTTTCGTTGCAGTTATTTGCGTGAAGCCCAAAAATTAATCGAAGTTGGCTTTGAGTATGTTTGCGACATATCAGGAGTAAAGCTGTTTAGAAAACGAAAATAGTATACCAAATGATACAAAATGGGGCCTGCTGGGTTTG